>NZ_CAXQVB010000001.1:0-372843 GCF_964227205.1 Qipengyuania sp.
AACACCTCCGCCAGCACTTCGCCGCCGACGTTTTCAGTGCGCGCTTCCGCGTCGGAAAGCACACCCTTGGGCGTCGAGACGATGGTGATGCCGAGGCCGTTGCGCACTACGGGGAGTTCTTTCGAACCCGCATAGACGCGGCGGCCAGGCTTGGAGACACGGGCAACATGCTTGATCGCAGGTTCGCCTTCGAAATACTTCAGTTCGATCCGCAGCTGTGCATGCTTGCCCGAAGCATCATCGCTGTAGCCACGGATGTAGCCTTCGCGCTGAAGCACTTCGAGAACGTTTGCACGCAGCTTGCTGGCAGGCGAGAGGACGCTGTCCTTCTTCGCCTGCTGGCCGTTGCGGATACGGGTGAGCATATCACCCAGGGGATCGGTCATAGCCATCTGTCTTTACCTCACCAGCTCGACTTGGTCAGGCCCGGAATCAGGCCCTTGTTGCCGAGGTCGCGCAGTTCGATGCGGTTGAGACCGAACTTGCGGTAGTAGCCGCGCGGGCGGCCGGTGGTGGAGCAGCGGTTGCGCACCCGGGTCGGGTTCGCATTGCGCGGCAGTTCCGCCATCTTGAGCCGGGCCATCAGGCGCTCGGTCTCGTCGAGGCTTTCATCGTCAGCGATAGCCTTCAGCTTCGCGAACTTTTCCGCATACTGCTTGACGAGCTTCTTGCGACGCTCGTTCTTGTTGATCGAACTCAGTTTCGCCATTGGACTTAAGTTCCTTCCTTATCCTGCGATCCGGAAGCGGCTCACGCCGCCTCCTTCTCTTCCGACTTTTCAGCCGGGAACGGGAAACCGAACAGCTTCAGAAGCTCGCGAGCTTCCTCGTCGGTCTTCGCCGTCGTGGTTACGATGATGTCCATCCCCCGGACCTTGTCGATCTGGTCGTAGCTGATCTCGGGAAAGATGATCTGTTCCTTCAGGCCCATGGCATAGTTGCCACGGCCGTCGAACGACTTAGGGTTGAGGCCGCGGAAGTCGCGGATGCGCGGCATGGCCACGGTCACCAGGCGATCCATGAACTCGTACATGCGTTCGCGGCGCAGGGTGACCTTGCAGCCGATCGGCATGCCTTCACGCAGCTTGAACTGCGCGATCGACTTCTTGGCCTTGGTGATGACCGGCTTCTGGCCGGCGATCAGTGCCATTTCCTCGGCTGCGGTCTGAACCTTCTTCTTGTCCTGGCTGGCTTCGCCGACGCCCATGTTGAGCGTGATCTTTTCCAGCTTGGGGACTTCAAGAGCGTTCTTGTAGCCGAACTTCTCGGTCATCGCCTTGACGATCTGCTCGTCGTAGCGCTGCTTCATGCGGGGCGTGTAATCAGCCATCGATGGTCTCCCCGGACTTCACGGCAACGCGCACCTTCTTGCCGTCCTTCTCTTCGAAACGGACGCGGGTGGCCTTGCCGGTCTTCGGATCGGCCAGCGCAACCTTGCTGATGGCCATCGGCGCTTCGAAGCGGTCGATGCCACCCTGCGGGTTCTGCTGGGTCGGCTTGCGGTGACGGGCGGCGATGTTGACGCCTTCGACGACGATCTTGCCGTCCTTCGGCATGACCTTCGCGACGGTGCCGGTCTTGCCCTTGTCCTTGCCGGACAGGACGACGACGCTGTCACCCTTCTTGATCTTAGCGGCGGCCATTACAGCACCTCCGGAGCAAGCGAGATGATCTTCATGAAGCCGCGGCCGCGCAGTTCGCGCACCACCGGGCCGAAGATACGGGTGCCGATCGGCTCTTCGTTCTTGTTGACGAGCACCGCGGCGTTGCTGTCGAAGCGGATCACGCTGCCATCGGGGCGGCGAACGTCCTTCTTCGTGCGCACGATGACGGCGCGATGGACATCGCCCTTCTTCACCTTGGTGCGCGGCTGGGCTTCCTTGACGGAAACCACGATCACGTCGCCGACGGAAGCAGTCCGGCGCTTCGAGCCGCCCAGTACCTTGATGCACTGGACGCGCTTGGCGCCGCTGTTGTCCGCGACGTCGAGATTGGATTGCATCTGGATCATCGATCCGGTTCCTTCTCAATGGCTTGCCGGAACAAGTCCGGCAGTTCCTACGTCAAAAAAGCTCAGTTACCGGCGGCTTCGACTTCGAGGTCAGCCTCGACAGCCTGCGTGCCACCTGCGGTAACGCGATCGATCACCTGCCAGGTCTTGGTCTTGGAGATCGGCTTGGTTTCTTCGATGCGCACGACGTCGCCGAGCGTGAACTCGTTGTTTTCGTCATGGGCATGGTACTTCTTCGAGCGGCGAATGATCTTCCCGTAGAGGGGGTGCTTCACCTTGCGCTCGACGAGCACGGTCACGGTCTTGTCGGTCTTGTCGGAGGTGACGGTCCCGATCAGGATACGCTTGGGCATGGTCTACTCCTTAAACCTTCGCTTCAGCCGAACGCGAACGCTCGGTCTGCAGCGTCTTGATCTTGGCGATCGTGCGGCGGACTTCGCGGATGCGGGCCGGAGCCTCGAGCTGGTTCGTCGCCGCCTGGAAGCGGAGGTTGAACTGCTCGCGCTTCAGCGTGGTCAGCTCTTCGGCCAGCTGGTCGTCCGACTTCTGGCGCAGGTCTTCAATCTTGGCCATCATTCGCCTCCCAGGTGGGCGGTGTCACCCATGCGGGCGACGACCTTGGTCTTGATCGGCAGCTTCATCGCTGCGCGCTCGAACGCTTCGGCGGCCAGCGGGCCGGCGACGCCGTCGAGTTCGAACAGGATGCGGCCCGGCTTCACGCGAGCGGCCCAGTATTCGATCGAACCCTTGCCCTTACCCTGACGGACTTCGGCAGGCTTCTTCGACACCGGCACGTCGGGGAAGACGCGGATCCAGAGACGGCCCTGACGCTTGATGTGACGGGTGATCGCACGACGCGCGGCTTCGATCTGGCGCGCGGTGATGCGTTCGGGTTCCATCGCCTTCAGGCCGTACGACCCGAAGTTCAGCGTGGTGCCGCCCTTGGCGTTGCCATGGATCTTGCCCTTGAACGCCTTGCGGTACTTGGTTTTCTTCGGTTGCAGCATGGTTCTTTCCTAATCCTGCAATCAGCGCGCCGGACGGACGCCCGAGGTCTGGGCTTCCATCATCAGGCGGTCCTGGGCGGTCGGGTCATGCGCCATGATCTCGCCCTTGAAGATCCAGCACTTGATGCCGATGATCCCGTAGGCGGTGAGCGCTTCGGCTTCCGCATAGTCGATGTTGGCGCGCAGCGTGTGCAGCGGCACACGGCCTTCGCGGTACCATTCGACGCGAGCGATTTCCGCACCGCCGAGACGGCCGCCGCAGGTGATCTTGATGCCTTCGGCACCCAGACGCAGGGCGGACTGCACGGCGCGCTTCATGGCGCGGCGGAAAGCGACACGGCGGATCAGCTGGTCGGCGATGCCCTGGGCGACGAGCTTGGCGTCGATTTCCGGCTTGCGGATCTCGACAATGTTCAGCTTCACTTCGCTTTCGGTCATCTTCGACAGCTTGGCGCGCAGCTTCTCGATGTCCGCACCCTTCTTGCCGATGATCACACCGGGACGGGCTGCGTAGATCGAGATGCGGCACAGCTTGGCCGGACGCTCGATGACCACCTTCGAGATCGCTGCCTGCGGCAGGTTCTCGACGATGTACTTGCGGATTTCGACATCCTCGCTGAGCAGCTTGGCGTAGTCGCGCCCTTCGGCGTACCAGCGGCTGTCCCAGGTGCGGTTGATCTGCAGGCGCAGACCGATCGGGTTGCTCTTATGGCCCATCTTACGCCTCTTCCTGCTCGCGGACGACGATGCGCAGGCGGCTGAACGGCTTCAGGATGCGCGTCGACTTGCCGCGACCACGGGTGTGGAAGCGCTTCATCGTGATCGACTTGCCCACCGAAGCCTCGGCAACGACCAGTGCGTCGACATCGAGGTTGTGGTTGTTTTCCGCATTGGCGATCGCCGAAGCGAGTACCTTGCTGGCGTCCTTCGCCATCGCCTTCTTCGAGAAAGCGAGGATGTTCATGGCCTCTTCGGCCTTCTTGCCGCGGATCAGGCCGGCGACGAGGTTGAGCTTCTGCGCCGAACCACGGATCGTGGTCCCGACGGCGAGCGCCTCGTTGTCGGCAACGCGACGGGGTGCCTTCTGCTTGCTCATCAGCGCTTACCCTTCTTGTCGGCGGCGTGACCCGGGAAGGTGCGCGTGGGCGCGAATTCACCGAGCTTGTGGCCGACCATTTCTTCCGAAACGGAGACCGGGATGAACTTGTGACCGTTGTAGACGTTGAACGTCAGACCAACGAACTGCGGCAGGATGGTGGAACGGCGCGACCAGGTCTTGATCGGCTTGGCGCCACCGGCGTCCTGGGCGGTCTCTGCCTTCTTGAGAAGGCTGAGCTCGACGAACGGACCTTTCCAGACGGAACGAGCCATGTCGGATTACCTCTTCTTCTTCGCGTGGCGCGAACGGATAATCATCTTGTCCGTCGCCTTGTTCTTGCGGGTACGGGCGCCCTTGGTCGGCTTGCCCCACGGGGTCACCGGATGACGGCCACCGCTGGTGCGGCCTTCACCACCACCGTGCGGGTGGTCGACCGGGTTCTTGGCGACACCACGGGTGAGCGGCTTGATGCCCATCCAGCGACGACGACCGGCCTTGCCCAGGTTCTGGTTCTGGTTGTCCGGGTTCGACACGGCGCCAACGGTGCCCATGCAGTCGGCGCGCAGGTAACGCTGCTCGCCGCTGTTGAGACGCACGATGACCATGCCGCGGTCACGACCGACCAGCTGAACGTAGGAACCGGCTGCGCGGGCGATCTGGCCGCCCTTGCCCGGCTTCATTTCCACGTTGTGGCAGATGGTGCCGACCGGCATCTGGCCGAGCAGCATGGCGTTGCCGGGCTTGGTGTCGACCTTTTCGCCGGCCACGACCTTGTCGCCGACAGCGAGACGCTGCGGAGCAAGGATGTAGGCCAGTTCGCCGTCGTCATACTTCACCAGCGCGATGAAAGCGGTGCGGTTCGGATCGTATTCGAGCCGTTCGACGGTGCCTTCGACGTCCCACTTGCGACGCTTGAAGTCGACATAGCGGTACTTCTGCTTGTGGCCGCCGGCCATGCCGCGCGAAGTGACGTGGCCCTTGTTGTTGCGGCCACCGGTCTTGCGCTTGCCTTCGACGAGCGACTTGACCGGCTTGCCCTTGTAGAGGCCCGACTTGTCGACGAGGATCAGGCCGCGACGGCCCGGGCTCGTAGGTTTGTAGTTCTTGAGTGCCATTACTCTCTAGCCCCTCAGATACCGCTGGTGACGTCGATCGAGTCGCCGTCCTTCAGGGTGACCACGGCCTTCTTCTGGTCGACGCGCTTGTAAGGCTTGCCTTTCCAGCGCTTGGTCTTGCCCTTCACGTTGATGGTGTTCACGCCGGTGACGCTGACACCGAAGATCGCCTCGACCGCTTCCTTGATCTGCGGCTTGGTGGCGTCGCCCGCGACCTTGAAGACCACGGCGTTGTGTTCCGACGCCAGCGTAGCCTTCTCGGTGATGTGCGGTGCGAGCACGACGTCGTAGTGACGCGCTTCCACTTCCTGCTTCTTAGCCATTGAAACGGGCCTCCAGCTTTTCGACCGCGTCCTTGGTCAGGACCAGCGTGTCGTGCTTCAGGATGTCGTAGACGTTGGCACCCACCGCCGGCAGCACGTTGACGCCGGGGATGTTGCGGGCAGCCTTGCTGAAACCGTCGTTGACGCTTTCGCCGTCGATCACGAGGACCTTGCCGTTCCAGCCGTTCTTGCCGAAGGTTGCGACGAGAGCCTTGGTCTTGGCATCCTTGAGCTCGAGGCTGTCGACGATCACGAGACCGTCCCTGGCCTTGGTCGAGAGAGCCATCTTCAGGCCGAGCGCACGAACCTTCTTGTTCAGCGACGGGTTGAAGTCGCGCTTGCGCGCACCGTGGGCCTTGCCGCCGCCGATGAAGATCGGGGCTGCGCGGTCGCCGTGACGAGCCGTGCCGCCGCCCTTCTGGCGACCCCACTTCTTGCCGGTGCGGGCAACGTCCGAACGCTCGCGCGTCGGGCGAGCGGTGCCGCGGCGGTTTTCGAGCTGCCAGGTGACAACCCGGTGCAGGATGTCGGCACGCGGCTCGAGACCGAACACGTCATCGTTCAGTTCGATGTCGCCCGACGCCTTGCCGTCGATTTTCTGGACCTTCACCTTCACGGATCAGCCCTCCTTGTTCTCGTCCGAGCCGGTGTCGGCTGCGGGCGTATCGGTGGTGGTTTCGGTGTCGGCACCGGCTTCCTGTTCCTTCAGCAGCTTTTCCTGCTGTTCGGCGGAAATTTCCGTGCCAACTTCATGCTCGGCAGCGCTCTCGACGAGACCGGCATCAGCTTCCTGATGCTCGAATTCGTCGCGGTTGCGATACATCACACCCGGGAACGGCAGGTCGGCATGGTCGATCTTGACCGCGTCCTTAACCAGCAGCCAGGCGTTCTTCGCACCCGGGACCGAGCCCTTGACGAAGAGCAGGCCGCGATCGGCGTCGGTGCGCACGATCTCGAGGTTCTGCTGGGTGCGCTGGCGGTCGCCCATGTGGCCGGCCATCTTCTTGCCCTTGAACACGCGGCCCGGATCCTGGCGGTTACCCGTCGAACCGTGCGAGCGGTGCGAGAGCGAAACGCCGTGGGTGGCACGCAGACCGCCGAAGCCCCAACGCTTCATGGCGCCGGCGAAGCCCTTGCCCTGCGTGTGACCGGTGATGTCGACCTTCTGGCCGGCAACGAAGTGCTCGGCCGAGATGCGGGCACCGACGGGAAGCAGGGCTTCCTCGGTGTCGACGCGGAATTCGGCGACCTTCATCTTCAGCGGAACCTGCGCCTTGGCGAAGGCTTCGCGCTGCGGCTTGTTCACGTTCTTCTGCTTGGCTTCGCCCGAACCGACCTGGACTGCGAAGTAACCATCGCGATCTTCGGTGCGGTGAGCAGTGACCTGGCAGTTTTCCAGCGCGAGAACGGTGACCGGCACGTGCCGACCGTCCTCCTGGAAGAGGCGGGTCATCCCGACTTTCTTTGCGATAACGCCAGTGCGCATCGTAAAACTCCTAAACAGAGGCACCCCGGCCCATCCGAGGTGCTTGCCAGCCCGTTTTGTGATGCGTCGCCCCGTCCGGGCTGAGTGCCTCCGCAGCATGAAGCCTTGGAAGCGAGACGGGGGACGCAGGCCCGGATCAGATCCGGCGGTATCCCGATGTCTTGCCGGACCTTGCGGACCGACGGGGCTATCGAGCGCCCCTGAACTTCCGGCCCGTTTAAGGTCCTGCCGGGGACCGGATCAGCGGCTTAGGCCAGCTTGATCTCGACGTTCACGCCCGCTGCGAGGTCGAGCTTCATCAGCGCGTCGACGGTCTGGGCGTTGGGCTGCACGATGTCGAGCAACCGCTTGTAGGTGCGCACCTCGAACTGCTCGCGCGACTTCTTGTCGATGTGCGGACCGCGGTTCACGGTGAACTTCTCGATACGCGTCGGCATGGGAATGGGGCCACGAATAAGAGCACCCGTGCGACGCGCGGTGTCTGCGATTTCGCCAGTTGCCTGGTCGAGAACGCGATGGTCGAACGCCTTGAGGCGAATGCGGATATTCTGAGCTTCCATTACCTACACCGATGCGAAAGAGCCAAGCGAGCCTTGTCCGTTGCCGTTTCAGACCCGCAAAAAAGAAAGGCCCGCCCTAGTCGGCCCGGTTTCCCGGATCGGGCGACCTTCCATGAATTCTTGTGCGACGGGGACGCGAATCCCTGTCTGTGGGCGCGCATATACGGAGCAGAGCCCCGGCTGGCAACCCCCGATTTCCGCCCCGATGCAAAAGCCGAAAACCAGGCGCGACGGACCGTGCGCGCGGTCCGGCAAATGCCTTCATAAAAAGCGAAGGCCCGCCCCTCGTAACGAGGAGCGGGCCAAAGCTGTGCAGTCGCTTGTGCGAGCTTACTTCGTGATCGAAGCAACCACGCCCGAGCCGACGGTGCGGCCGCCTTCGCGGATAGCGAAGCGCAGGCCTTCGTCCATGGCGATCGGTGCGATCAGCTTGACGTTGATCGTCACGTTGTCGCCCGGCATCACCATTTCGGTGCCTTCGGGAAGGATGACTTCGCCGGTCACGTCGGTGGTGCGGAAGTAGAACTGCGGACGATAGTTCGCGAAGAACGGCGTGTGACGGCCGCCTTCGTCCTTCGACAGGACGTAGACTTCGGCGCTGAATTCGGTGTGCGGGGTAACCGAACCCGGCTTCGCGAGGACCTGGCCACGCTCGACGTCTTCACGGCCGATGCCGCGGATCAGGGCACCGATGTTATCGCCGGCTTCGCCGCGATCGAGCAGCTTGCGGAACATTTCGACACCGGTGACGGTGGTCTTCTGGGTGTCCTTGATGCCGACGATTTCGACTTCGTCGCCAACGTTCACGACGCCGGTTTCGACACGGCCGGTGACGACGGTGCCGCGGCCCGAGATCGAGAACACGTCCTCGATCGGCATCAGGAACGGCTTGTCGACCGGACGGTCGGGAGTCGGGATGTGGGTGTCGACGGCTTCCATCAGTTCCTTGATCGAGTTTTCACCGATTTCCGGATCGCGACCTTCGAGAGCGGCCAGAGCCGAGCCCTTGATGATCGGAATGTTGTCGCCGTCGAAGTCGTACGAGCTGAGCAGTTCGCGAACTTCGAGTTCGACGAGCTCGAGGATTTCCTCGTCGTCGACCTGGTCGACCTTGTTCATGTAGACGACCAGCGCGGGGACGCCGACCTGACGGGCAAGCAGGATGTGCTCGCGGGTCTGCGGCATCGGGCCGTCGGCTGCGTTCACGACCAGGATCGCGCCGTCCATCTGGGCGGCACCGGTGATCATGTTCTTGACGTAGTCGGCGTGGCCCGGGCAGTCGACGTGCGCATAGTGACGTGCGTCGGTTTCGTATTCGACGTGCGCGGTCGAGATGGTGATGCCGCGCTCACGCTCTTCGGGAGCCTTGTCGATGTTTGCGAAATCGACGGCCGAACCCTGAACCTTGGTGATCGCCGCGGTCAGCGTGGTCTTGCCGTGGTCAACGTGACCGATGGTGCCGACGTTGACGTGCGGCTTGTTACGCTCGAACTTTTCCTTCGCCATTTTCCAATAACCTCTGTCTTAAAAATTGGGATTTCTGCGGGGAGGAAGCGGCGCCCGCGGAATCAGGCGCCGCCCCTAGACCTCAAAGCTCGCTTACGCAAGCTTCTCCTTGACCTCGGCCGCAACGTTTGCCGGGACCTCGTCGTAGTGGCTGAACTGCATCGAGTACTGGGCTCGTCCCTGAGTGAACGAGCGCAGTTCGTTGACGTAGCCGAACATGTTCGCGAGCGGCACGTTGGCTTCGACGACCTGGGCATTGCCGCGGCTGTCGGTGCCCTGGATCTGGCCACGACGCGAGTTGAGGTCGCCGATGACGTCGCCGAGATAGTCCTCGGGGGTCACGACTTCCACCTTCATGATCGGCTCGAGCAGCTTGATGCCCGAACGCTCGGCCACTTCGCGCATCGCACCGCGACCGGCGATTTCGAACGCGATCGCGCTTGAGTCGACGTCGTGGTAGGCACCGTCGTAAAGCGTGACGGTGAAGTCGATGATCGGGAAGCCGACCAGGTGACCGCTTTCGGCCTGCTCGCGCATGCCCTTCTCGATCGCGGGGATGTATTCCTTCGGAATGTTACCGCCCTTGATCTCGTCTTCGAAGACGAAGCCCTGGCCGCGCTCACCCGGGGTGACCTTGACCTTGACGCGGCCGAACTGGCCCGAGCCGCCCGACTGCTTCTTGTGGGTGTAGTCGACGTCGACCGGCTTGCCGAGATATTCGCGGTAGGCCACCTGCGGCGCACCGACATTGGCCTCGACCTTGAATTCGCGCTTCATGCGATCGACGAGGATGTCGAGGTGAAGCTCGCCCATGCCCTTGATGATCGTCTGGCCGGATTCGTGGTCGGTCGACACGCGGAAGCTCGGATCCTCGGCGGCCAGGCGGTTGAGCGCGACGCCCATCTTTTCCTGGTCGGCCTTGGTCTTGGGTTCCACCGACAGCTCGATCACCGGCTCGGGGAACTCCATCCGCTCGAGAATGATCGGGGCGTTCGACGCGCACAGCGTGTCGCCGGTGGTGGTTTCCTTGAGGCCCGCGATGGCGACGATGTCGCCGGCGAATGCTTCATCGATGTCCTCGCGGTTGTTCGAGTGCATCAGCAGCATGCGGCCGATCTTTTCCTTCTTTTCCTTTACCGAGTTCAGAACCGAGCCCTTGGTGAGCTGGCCCGAGTAGATGCGGGTGAAGGTGAGCGAGCCGACGAACGGGTCGTTCATGATCTTGAAGGCGAGCGCGGCGAAGGGCGCATCGTCCGACGACGGACGGGTGTCTTCCTCGTCGCTGTCGGGCTTGACGCCCTTGATCGCCGGAACGTCGAGCGGGCTCGGCATGTAGTCGACCACGGCGTCGAGCAGGGGCTGGACGCCCTTGTTCTTGAACGCCGAGCCGCACAGCACGGGCACGAAATCGCGCGCCATGGTGCCCTTGCGGATCAGCTTCTTGAGCGTCGCCGCGTCGGGCTCGTTGCCTTCGAGATAGGCTTCCATGACCTCGTCGTCCTGTTCGACGGCGGTCTCGACCAGCTTCTCGCGGTATTCGGCAGCCTTGTCGGCCATGTCGGCGGGGATGTCGACATAGTCGAACTTCGCGCCGAGGTCTTCGGCCTGCCACACGATGCCGCGCATGTTGACGAGGTCGACCACGCCCTTGAGGTCGCTTTCCGCGCCGATCGGGAGATAGAGGACCAGCGGGGTCGCGCCGAGGCGGTCGATGATCGACTGGACGCAATAGTAGAAGTCGGCGCCGGTGCGGTCGAGCTTGTTGACGAAGCACATCCGCGGAACGCCGTATTTGTCGGCCTGGCGCCAGACAGTCTCGGACTGCGGTTCGACGCCGGCGACGCCGTCGAACACGGCGACCGCGCCGTCGAGCACGCGCAGCGAGCGTTCGACTTCGATGGTGAAGTCGACGTGTCCGGGCGTGTCGATGATGTTGATGCGGTGCTTGGGACCTTCACCGTCCTCGGCCGACCAGAAGGTGGTCGTCGCCGCCGAGGTGATGGTGATGCCGCGTTCCTGCTCCTGCTCCATCCAGTCCATCGTCGCGGCGCCGTCGTGGACTTCGCCGATCTTGTAGGACTTGCCGGTGTAGTAGAGGATGCGTTCGGTCGTGGTGGTCTTGCCGGCATCGATGTGGGCCATGATGCCGATATTGCGGTACCGCTCCAGCGGATATTCGCGGGCCATGTGGAATTCCTCGATCTTCGGGGGTGGGCGAACCCGGCCCCCATGTAGGGATTGATGCGACAGTTTCGAGACCCTTCGATCCTTCGACAGGCTCAGGATGAGCGGGCGAAGGGCGAAGGGCCCGAAACTCTCCCGCTTACCAGCGGTAGTGCGAGAAGGCGCGGTTCGCGTCCGCCATGCGGTGCGTGTCTTCGCGCTTCTTGACGGCATTGCCGCGGTTGTTGGCCGCATCCATCAGCTCGCCCGACAGGCGGGCCGCCATGGTGGTTTCCGGACGACCGCGCGCGGCGGTGATCAGCCAGCGGATGGCCAGCGCCTGGGCACGCTCGGGGCGGACCTCGACCGGCACCTGGTAGGTCGCACCGCCGACGCGGCGGCTGCGCACTTCGACCTGCGGCTTGATGTTGTCGAGCGCGGCATGGAACAGCTCGACCGGGTTCGCCTTGGCCTTGGCTTCGACGGTGTCGAGCGCGGTGTAGACGATACCTTCGGCGACGGCCTTCTTACCGTCGTACATGAGGTTGTTCATGAACTTCGACAGGACCTGATCACCGAACTTGGGATCAGGCAGGATTTCCCGCTTCTCGGGACGACGACGACGTGACATTTCGTTTAACTCCTTCGGAGTGGTCGCTCACCTCCGTGAGCGCCCTGCGGCTCCAGCCCTCTCCCCCGCCCGGCCACCCAGATCCTACCTCAGGTAGGTGTCCGGGCGGGGGAGAGGCCTGGCCCCGCGTTAGAACTCTTGGGCTTCGGTGCCGGTCCGCTTCCCCACCCGGCTACCCTATAAGGATAATGCCTTGGGTGGCCGGGTGGGGGAGCGGGCCGGTGCCGTAGCTGACGACGGACGTCGTCAGCGCACCCAACAAAACCCCTTACTTCGGACGCTTGGCGCCGTACTTCGAGCGGCTCTGCTTGCGGTCCTTGACACCCTGCGTGTCGAGCACGCCGCGCAGGACGTGGTAGCGCACGCCGGGAAGGTCGCGCACACGGCCGCCGCGGATCAGCACGACGCTGTGTTCCTGCAGGTTGTGGCCTTCGCCCGGGATGTAGGAGATGACTTCGCGCTGGTTGGTCAGGCGGACCTTGGCAACCTTGCGCAGCGCCGAGTTCGGCTTCTTCGGGGTCGTCGTGTAGACGCGGGTGCAGACGCCGCGCTTCTGCGGGTTCTGCTCCATCGCAGGGACCTTGCTCTTGGCCTTCTGCGGAACGCGGCCCTTGCGGACCAGCTGGTTGATCGTCGGCATATGAGTTCTTTCTCTTCACCGTATGAAGGTGACGACTAGCGGGTTCGGGGATGGTGTGACTGGCTTAGCCCGTCATCCCAGCGAAAGCTGGGATCGCTGCCCACAAGCGTGGCGCCTGCGGCACGAGATTCCAGCTTTCGCTGGAATGACGTCTAAGCTGAATCCACTCCACCCATCGGCCCACACGGCCACCGGGTTACTTTGACGGCTGCCCCCAGCGTTTCCGCTGCAATAGAAAAGAGCCCGAGTGCATGCGCACCAGGCCCCGGGACATGACCGGCAATGTTCAGCTCTATCTGCCCTGTGAGGGAATCACGCGAGGTGGGTCCAACACCGGATGGGCGCGCACATAGAGGGATGGGGGTGCGGGGTCAAGCCGGTCGCTCGTCCGGCTCCTGCGACAGCTGGCGCATGTGCTCGGCCAGCGCCAGGCCGAGGTCGGTGTAGACATAGGGGCCCACGTGATATTCGCGCACCAGCTTCACGGCGACGCCATCGGGCAAGGGCGCTTCGGTCGGATCGAGCGCGCCGCCCTCGCCTTCCCACGAATCGACTGCCTTCTCTGCCGGCGCAGGTGCGGGATCTCCCGCATAGGTTCCGTAGATGATGGTGTCCGGCGTGGCGAGCGGGGCCTTGGTATCGGGCATCTGGCGTAACTCCCGCAATTGCCGCACGCGCTCGGCATATTCGGCGACCTTGGCGAAGTGGTTGTCGCGCGCGTCGTCGTCGCCCGCCATGCCCGCCCGCATGACCGAGGCCTGGTGTTGGTGAAGCAGTTCGTTGAGGTCCATGGTGCGTCCCTTCCGGGTTGAGAGGATGCGGGAACGGCCCGGCCGCCACCTCGCGGCGCGGTCGGGCCATCACGGTTGGGGATGGATTAGTGGGCCTGCTGGCGACCGGCGATCTTCTCGCCCTGCTGGCGAACCTGCTCCTGCTCCTGCTGGCGCAGGTTGATCGCCTGCGGCTTGCCGCCGCCGACCTGGCGGGTTTCATAGCCATAGCGCTGGCCGACCTTGGGCTCGGCAGCCTCCCGCTGGAGGTCCGCCTTCACGAAAGCGAGCGGTTCGCCGCCCTTTTCGGGAGAGATCGTGCCGCGACCCTTGCCGGTGTCGTAGCTCTTGATGTTGCCATAATGGGACATGGTGGAGTTCCTTCGATTTCGCGCAGGCGCTCAAAAGCGACCGCTTGTGCGCGGAGGCTAAGAGGCGAAATGGAAAGAAGGGAGGGCAACTGGCCCTCGGGACCGTCGATCGCGACTGGTAGCTGAATATCAGATGGGGTGCCCGAGGCGGGTTTACAAGGGGGCGCAGGAGAGAAACGTACGGGCGGGTGCGGGCATACATCCAATGGTTTCTTATTTCGTAGTTTTTCGTTTTGGTCGATGACGCGGCACGCCTGCCGCTGTCGGCTCCAAATCCAAACGCTGGGCATCAGGCTAGAAACCATTTTCCTACTCAGCGGGAATGTGCATCCTGTGCACGGTCATGCCCAAGTCCGACCACCCCACCCCTTCCCGCAAGATCGCCCGGCAGGCGACCTCCGCGGTCGCCTTCACCGCCGACGAGCCCGATGAGGACGATCCGCTGCTCGCCTTCACCCCCTTCCTCCACCGGCAGCCGCGGCGCAATTCGATCACGCCCGATCTCCAGCGGCGCTTCGTCGCCACGCTCGCCGCCACCGGCATCGTCAAGGTCGCCGCGCGGCATATCGGGAAGAGCCTCGAGGCGCTTTACAAGCTGCGTGCGCGCCCCGGCGCGGAGGGCTTTGCCGCAGCGTGGGACGCGGCGCTCGCGCGCGGGGTGCAGCGGCTGGAAGACGTGGCGATGGAACGCGCCATGCTCGGCACGCCCACACCGCTCGTCTCGGGCGGCAAGCTGCTCGGCCTGTGGAACAAGCCCGACAACAATTTGCTGCGCTTCCTGCTGCGCAACCGCCTGCCCGAGACCTATGGCGCGAGCGCCCTCGCCCCCGGCCAGCCCGCCTATGAGGCGGTGCGCGCCGAGCTGGAAGCGGATTTCGCCGCGCGCATGGCCGACTATGTCCGCGAGCGCGATGCGGCTGACGCGAAACGCGAGCGCGAGCGCGAGGCGCGGCTCGAGGAAGCCGAGCGGGCCGAGGCCGAGTGGGAGGAGGAGCAGGCGCGGCTCGCCGCCGAGGCCGCCGCCGCCCGCACCCCCGAGGAGGAGGAGCGCGAGACGCGGCTGTTCATGCTGTCGCGCTGGAGCCTGAAGGATCTGCAGGAGCGAATCGACTGGTAGGCGCGCCGCGCGTGCGGGGGCTCGTGGGTTCGTATGCCGTGCGGCGATACTGGCGCGGGGGCGCGAAAGCCCCTAGGTTGCGCGGCGCGGGGGCGAGTTGCGCGATGGAGTGCGAGAATGGCCGATACTGCCGGGAGCCCGATATCGCTGCGTTCGCAGGGCAGCTGCGGGCCGTCCTCGATCGTCACGCAGCTCGCCGACGGGCGCGACATCTGCATCCGCACCATGGGGCCCGATGACGAGGAGCGGCTGCGCGGCGGGATCGCGCGGATGAGCCCGCGCTCGCGCTATCTGCGCTTCTTCTCCGGCGGGGCGAGCCCGCCCGACTGGGTGATCGAGCGGCTGCTCGACGTCGACGGCGTGCTCCACCTCGCCTGGGGCGCGATCGACATGTCGCAGCCGGGCGAGCCGGTGATGGGCGCGGTCCACGCGATGCGCCCCAGTGCGGGCGAGCGCGAGGCCGAGTTCTCGGTCGGCGTGGTCGACGATTATCACGCCATGGGCGTGGGCCGGCTGCTCGCCGCGACGCTGCTGCTCGATGCGGCGGACGGGCAGATGGAGGCGTTTCGCGCGCATGTGCTGGCCGAGAACGAGGCCGCGCGCGGCTTCATCCGGCGGCTCGGCGGGCGCCATGTTGCGCAGGACGGGCCGCAGGCGGAATATCTGCTCGAGGTCGCGCCCGCGCTGGCGCGGCTGCGGCAGGAAAGCGACCCGCCGGGGCTGGCGGCGATCTTCGCGCATTTCGATTCGCCCGCCGGGTAGCGCGCGCGAGCCGGGCCCCTATTCGGAGAGGAAGGCGACCAGCGCCTTGACCTTCTTGGTCCGCCATTGCGGCGTCGGCGCGACCAGCCAGTAGGCGCGCGTGCCGGTGTGCGGCCCGTCGAGCACCTCGAGCAGGCCGGCGTCGAGCGCTTCCTTGACCAGCAGTTCGGGCAGGATCGCCTTGCCCAGCCCGGCGAGCGCCGAGGACAGCGCCTGGCCGGCGTTGGACACGGTGACATGCGCGGCGATGCCGTCCTGCAGCGGCAGGCCCCAGTCGATCCACTTGTCGGGCGCGCCGCCATGCTCGGCCGGGCGCGCGACGGTGACGCGGCGGGCCTCGTCGAGTTCGATCCCCTGCAATTCGCCCGGGCCGTCGACCAGCCGGATCGCGCAATCGAGATTGGCCTCGGTGAAATCGGCATTCTCGTCGGCGACGAAGGCGAAGCGGATCTCGGGATTGGCCTCGCCGAATTTCGCCAGCCGCGGGGCGAGCCATTGCGCGTAGAATTCGCGCGGGCAGGCGATGGTGTAGCTGTCGCTCGCCTGCCCCGCCTGCATCGCCGAGACGCTTTCCTCGAACTTGAGGAAGCCCTCGCGCAGCGCGTCGAGCCCGGCGGCGCCTTCCTGCGTCAGCTCGAGCCCCTTGCTGGTGCGGCGGAACAATACCGTGCCGAGATGGTCCTCGAGCGCGCGGATCTGCTGGCCGACCGCGGCGGGCGTCACCGCCAGCTCGTCGGCGGCGCGGGTGAAGGAGAGGTGCCGCGCGGCGGCATCGTAAACGCGCAGGGCGTTGAGAGGCAGGTGGGTACGCTTCATCGCATGGCCGAGTTAGGCAATGCTGCGCTGCGGCACAAGTCGCCTATGGCAAGCGGCATCGAAAATGCTCCCGCGCGCGGCCCGCTCAATCGGGCGGATTGTGTCGCTCGAGGAAACTGACCATCGCGTTGAGCAGCTTCTCGTGATTGCCCTTGCGCACCGGCGTGTGCCCGTCCTCGAGCACCAGTGTGTCCAGGGGGACGCCGAGCCGCTCGGCCTTCTCGACCAGCCGGTAATATTGCGAATAGGGCACGCGCGAGTCGTCCTTGCCCTGGCCCAGGAACACCGGCCGCGTGAGCCGACCGAGCTGGGCCATGGGCGAGACGTCGCTGAGATCGAAGCCCGATTCCTTGCCGCGTATCCTGGGCTTCCACGATTCGGAATAGTGGCGCCGGGTCATGCTCCCCTGGTCATAGAGCAGCAGCGCGTCCCAATCGGTCACGCCCGCCCAGCTCGCCGCGCAGCGGTAGAGTTCTGGATTGCGGATGACCGCCCACAGCGCGGCATAACCGCCATAGCTGGCGCCGACCACGCAGACGCGTTCGGGATCGGCGTAGCCCTGCGCCACTGCCCAACGCGTCGCATCGTCGATATCGTCCTGCATCTTGCGGCCGATCTCGCCATCGCCGGCTTCCTCGAAGTCCGCCCCGAAGCCACCCGAGCCGCGGAAATTGGGCTGCAGCACGGCGTAGCCACGATTGGCGAAGAGCTGCACCCAGTCATCATATTCGAGATCGTCGCGGATGCCATAGGGCCCGCCATGCGGCATGACGATGAGCGGCAGGCCGGTCTCGCCGCGTCCGCGCGGCAGCGTCAGATAGCTGCGCATGGTCAGCCCGTCGCGCGTCGCGATATCGTGCGCAGCACCGCGCGAAAGCAGGCGGAAGTCGATATCGGGGCGCAGATTGGCGAGGAAGGCGAGCCGCTTTTCCGCCGGTGTGAAGACATAGAGCGCGCCCGGATCGTCGGGTCCCGTCTGCAGGACCAGCATTCGCTTGTCGCCGGCATTGGACGTGATCTTGACGCTGTGCCCGCCGAGAGCCTGCGAGAGGCTGTCCTGCAACGCGGCCATGTCCTTGTCGAGCCATAGCTGGCGGACGCGGTCGTCCCGGATCGTCACCGCGGCCGGATTTCCCTGGCGGTCGAGCCGTACGCTTTCCACGCCCCACCGCTCGTCTTCATAAACCACCGATCCGGCCGTGCCGGTGCGAAAATCGAACTCGTGGAGGATTTCGCGACCGTCCTCGGACGGCTGGAGCATGTAGCCGATGTCGCTTCCGGGCCGCAGTCCGATGACATCCCACATTTCGAGCGTATCCTCGTCGTCGCGCGCGATCTTGGTAACCCGCTCGAATTCCTCGTCGGGACCTCCACGATAGAGCACGACGATCGATCCGCGGCTGGTGCGCCCCATGCCCAGCCGGACCACACCATCGCTGTCGGCGAACCAGAGCTGCACACCGCCTTGGTTGTCGACCACGCGCTCGGATCGCTCCATCGCGCTGCCATCGAGCGGAACACGCCACACCTCGGCCTCGAACCGGGCCTGATTCTGATAGTTCAGCAGAACATATTCGCCTGCGGGGTCGACATAGACCACCGAATCACCGTCGACCGAGGCCTTCTTCATCCCGGCGTACGCCATCTTGCCGGTCGCCATGTCGAAGACCAGCAGCCGCGACATCCGCGCCCAGTAATTGGCGTTCTCGGTCTCGTAGGTAACCGACAGCAGCAGGCGGTCGTCCCCCGCCCAGCGAAACCAGTTGAAATCGTCGTGTTTCCCTGCGTCGACCACTCTTTCGAGCGCCAGCGTATCGGCGTCGTAGATGCGGACCATCTGCTTTCCGTCGGTGATCTCGCCGATCGCGATCCGGCGGCCGGTTTCCGAAAGGCGTGCGCCATCAAGCACAAGCCAGTCGGCGAAGGCCGCAACGGGAATCTTGGCCGGGCGCCCTGCGGCATCGATCTGCGGCGGCGGATCATTCTGAGCGGCAAGGCCGGCTGGAGCCAGCACAAGGCTAAGCGCGCAGGCCAGAGCCTGGCAGCAATGCGACCGGAATAGAGACACTGTAGGCAACCCCCTGAGAACCCGCACAATCTACCCGCCACTGCGCTGCATGCAAGCTTCGCTGGAGAAAATTCGCTTTCCGACAAGCGTTTAACAATCCACCCAATTCGCTCGTCGAAACAAATGCTTTGCTATAGCCGTTCGCGCAGCCACATTGTAACCGTTCCGTCATAATCGAGGACCATGCCCGAAAGCACGCCCGCATGACCGCCGAAGCATCCCGCAGCATCCCGGCCAACGACGCCGGACCCGAAGCGCCCGCCGCGCCGCGGGATCGCTATACCAATCGCGAACTGAGCTGGCTGTCGTTCAACCGCCGCGTGCTCGCCGAGAGCGAGAACACCCGCTACCCGCTGCTCGAACGGCTGCGCTTCCTGTCGATCTCGGCAAGCAATCTCGACGAATTCACCATGGTCCGCATCGCCGGGCTCGAAGGGCAGGTCCAGCGCGGGATCGAGACGCAGGGCATCGACGGCGCCAGCCCGCGCCAGCAGCTCGAGGCGATCCGCGAACAGGTCTCCGCGCTCGAGGACCGCCAGCAGGACAGCCTCGACACGCTGCGCGCCCTGCTTGCCGAGGAAGGCATCCTGATCTCGGCGATCGACGATCTCGCGAAGGGCCAGCAGCAATGGCTCGCCGACTATTTCGAAAGCGACGTCCTGCCGCTGATCACCCCGCAGGCGATCGACCCGAGCCACCCCTTCCCCTTCGTCGCCAACCAGGGGATCGGGGTGATCTTCCGGCTCAAGCGCGGCAAGCGCAAGGCCGACCTGATCGAGATGGTGCTGATCCCCAGCGGCGCACCGCGCTTCGTGCGCGTGCCCGGCGAGCAGGCGGTCTATGTCGCGATCGAACAGCTGGTGACACGCTTCGCCGACCAGCTCTTCCCCGGCTTCAAGGTGCTCGGCGACGGTATCTTCCGCGTCATTCGCGACAGCGACATCGAGGTCGAGGAGGAGGCCGAGGACCTGGTGCGCTATTTCCGCACCGCCATCCAGCGCCGCCGCCGCGGGCGCACGGTATTGCTCGAACTCGACGACGATTGCGACGAAGTGGCCGAAGCGCTGCTGCGCGAACAGCTCGAGGTCGAGGAGGCGATGATCGTCAAGACCGGCGGCATGCTGGGCCTCGCCGACCTCGCCGCGATCTGCAACGAAGCGCGGCCCGATTTGAAATTCGAACCCTTCGCCCCGCGCTATCCCGAACGCATCCTCGAGCATGACGGCGACTGTTTCGCCGCCATCCGCGAGAAGGACATCGTCATCCACCACCCGTTCGAGAGTTTCGACGTGGTGGTCGATTTCCTCAGCCAGGCGGCGCGCGATCCGGCGGTGATGTCGATCAAGCAGACGCTCTATCGTGCGGGCGACCAGTCGCCGGTGATCGCGGCGCTGATCGAGGCGGCGCAGAACGGCAAGGCGGTGACTGCCGTGGTCGAGCTGAAGGCCCGCTTCGACGAGGAACGCAACATCCACTGGGCGAGCGAGCTGGAGCGCGCCGGGGTGCAGGTGATCTACGGCTTCACCGACTGGAAGACCCACGCCAAGGTCAGCCTGGTGGTCCGCCGCGAGGAGGACGGCTACCGCACCTATTGCCACTTCGGCACCGGCAACTACCACCCCGTCAACGCCAAGATCTACACCGATTTGAGCTTCTTCACCGCCGATGCCGCGCTGGGGCGCGATGCCGCCAAGATGTTCAATTTCATCACCGGCTATATCGAGCCCGACGACCTCGAAAAGATCGCCGTGTCGCCGATCGGGCTGCAGGAAAAGCTCTATGAGCTGATAGACGGGGAAATCGCGAATGCGGCCGCGGGCAAGCCCGCCGGGATCTGGGTGAAGCTCAATTCGATCACCAACAAGGCGATGATCGACAAGCTTTACGAAGCCAGCCAGGCCGGAGTCGAAATCCGCATGGTGGTGCGCGGGATCTGCTCGCTTCGCGCCGGATTGCCGGGGATATCGGAAAACATCAGCGTCAAGTCGGTGATCGGGCGCTTCCTCGAACATTCGCGCATCTGGGCCTTCGCCAACGGCAAGGCGCTGCCCAGCCGCCAGGCCAGGGTTTTCCTGACCAGCGCCGATGCCATGAGCCGCAATCTCGAACACCGTGTGGAGGTGCTGGTGCCGATCACCAACAAGACCGTCCACGACCAGGTGCTGGGGCAGGTCATGCTCGCTAATATCCTCGACACCGAACAGAGCTGGCAGCTCGAACCCGATGGCCAGTACCACCGCCTGCGACAGGGCGAAGGCGGGTTCAATTGCCACCAGTATTTCATGGCCAATCCCTCGCTGTCGGGACGCGGCGCGGCGCTGGCCGACCACGAGGTCCCCCGCCTGACGCTGAAAGATCGGGCGCGGTGAACAAATCGCGTTCGGCCAAGTGGCAGCGGCGGCTGATCCAGCCCCCGCGCGCGGTGATCGATATCGGTTCGAACACGGTGCGCATGGTGATCTACGAAGGCACCGGTCGGGCGCCCGAAGTGGTGTGGAACGAGAAGGTGGCCGCCCGGCTCGGCCGCGACCTTTCGGACACGGGGCGTATTCCCGAAGAAGCGGCGGACGAGGCGCTGGCCGCGCTCGCACGTTACGCGCTGATCCTCGGCGATCTGGGGATCGAGGATGTCCAGACGGTGGCCACCGCCGCTACGCGCGATGCCGAAAACGGCGCCGAATTCCTCGGCCGCGTGGCCGATCTGGGCCTCGCGCCGCGGTTGCTCTCGGGCGAAGAGGAAGCCTGTGCCTCGGCGATGGGCGCATTGGGTGCCTTCCCCGGCGCGCGGGGTGTGGTGGCCGATCTCGGCGGGGGCAGCCTCGAACTGGTCTCGGTGGCCGACAACACGTGCCACGAGGCCGCGAGCCTCAGGCTCGGCACGCTGCGCCTGCCCGCCTTGCGCGAAGCCGGGGCTAAGGCTTTCGAGGTTGCGGTGCACGATCAGCTCGCTTCGGTCGGCTGGGCCTCGGCGCATCCCGGGCCGATGTATATGATCGGCGGCACATGGCGCGCGCTTGCCGCTTATGCGATGCGCTCGTCCGACTATCCGCTGACCGATCCGCACGGCTTCACGCTGCTGCCCGACGATGCGCGGCGGCTGGCGGAGGAACTCGTCGGCGCCAGGCCCGAAGATCTGATGGAGATCAGCGGTATCACCCCGATGCGCGCGCATTACCTGCCCGATGCCGCCGCCTTGCTGCGCCCGCTGCTCGACGAGATAGGCCCCGACGAGCTGGTGTTTTCATCGTGGGGGATCCGCGAAGGCCTGCTTTATTCGCGACTCAATCCGGCGCAGATGCAGGCCGATCCGCTCCTCGCGGGCGTCACCGCCTATGCCGCGCCGCGCGATGCGTCGATCACCGAGGCGACACTGCTTGTCGCCTGGACGGTCGACCTCGCCGATGGCGACGGAAGGGTGAACGAGCGGCTTCGGCTCGCCGCCGCCCAACTGTCGGGCGCGCTTCAGCGCGTCGAGCCCAATTTGCGGGTCAGCCACGCGGTCGAATGGTCGCTGGGCAAGCGCTGGATCGATCTTGATGCGCGCGGGCGGGCAATGATCTGCGCTGCGCTGTTCGGCAGCATGGGCCGCACCGAACTGCCCACCAAACTGCGCGAGCTCGCCAGCGACGACGATTTGCGCGAAGGCATGACCTGGGGCCTCGGCTTCCGCCTCGCGCGGCGCCTGGGCGGCGGCAGCAAGGTCTCGCTGACCACCAGTGCGCTGCGGCGCAAAAAGAAGAGCCTGGTGCTGCGCCTGGACGAAAGCCGCGCCGCGCTGGCGAACTACCCCGCGACCCTCGATTTCGAGATCCTCGCCGAATGGCTCGACCTCAAGCCGAAGATCAAGATCGGCAGGTTCGACTTCTCCGGTGTGAGCGAGGACCAGGACCTCTAATTCGGAACCGCCCCCTCGTGTCTTCCGTTGGTCGGGAAAACACAGGGGAACTTCGATGGATAGCTCTCAGAGCCACGGTGGGCATGGCAAATGGACCACCTTTTTCGCCATGATCGCGACCTCGGTCGTGACCATGTTCGTGCTGACCTATTTCAACAGCTGGGCGATCGACCACGCCTTCTTCAGCCAGACGCGCATGTGGATGGCGCTGTTGATGGGCTGCGCGATGATCGTGGTGATGCTCGGCTTCATGTGGGGGATGTACCAGTCGCGCACCGTCAAGCTGCTGGTGTTCGCCGCCGCCTTCGTCTTCGGCGGGCTGTTCCTGTGGCTGGTTCGCAGCCAGCAGACGATCGAGGACGAAGCCTGGATGAAAGCGATGATCCCGCACCATTCGATCGCCATCCTGACCAGCAAGCGTGCCCGGATCAGCGATCCGCGCGTGCGCAAGCTGGCCGACAGCATCATCGAGGCGCAGATCAAGGAAATCGCCGAGATGAAGCTGTTGCTCGCCGATATCGAGGCCAATGGCGAAATGGGCACGGGCGACGCCATACTAGGACGCTCGACGAAGCTGACGCCTGAACTCGAGGCCAAGGCCAAGAAAGCCGTCGGTCGCGAAATCACCGCCGAGGGCGAATCCGACCTCGCGCCGATGCGCTGACAAGGTTCAGGTAGCGGTGGCCGGGGCGGCGAGCGGGAAGAAGGGAATCCGCACTTCGAGCGGCGAGCCGTCCTCGGCATGGAAAGTGTAGAAGCCTTCCATCGAGCCATGCGGCGTATCGAGCGGGCAGCCGCTGACGTAATCGTGGCTCTGGCCGGGCATCAGCACCGGCTGTTCGCCGACCACGCCTTCGCCGTCGACATGGTTGACCAGCCCGCGCCCGTCGGTGATCCGCCAGTGGCGGGTCAGCAGCTGGACCCGTTCGTGCGAACCGTTTTCGATGCGGATGTGATAGACCCAGAACCACTTGCCCGCCTCGGGCCGTGACTGCTCGGGCAGGAAGTTCACCGCCACGCGCACGGTGATCCCGTGGGTGATGGCGGCATGCTGGAAAAGTTCCTTGATCACCCTACCAATGTAGAGGGGCCGTGGACCCACGCAACCCGTCGGTTGCACTTATCCCCCAAGCGCGGGCGATTCAGCGCGGTTAAACAAGCGCTTGGCGCAGATGGACGCGCGCCGGTTCAGGGTTTGCCGCCGGCGAGAAATTCCTCGAGCTGGCCGAGACGTTCCTTGCCGAACCACATTTCTCCATCGACGAAAAAGGTCGGGATGCCGAAGGCGCCGCGTCCGACGGCGTGCTCGGTGTTCTCGGCTAGCCGCGCCTTGACGCCCGCATCCTGCGTCGCGGCGAGCAGGCGCTCGGCATCGAGACCGGCCTGGGCCAGCGCGCTCCCGACCGCACCGGCGTCGCCGCAATCGATGTTGCGTTCCCACACCGCGGGCAGCAGCGCCTCGACGATCGCCTGCCGCTCGGCCTCGTCCCGCGCGGCGACGAGCACGCGCTGGAGCAGGATCGAGTTGAACGGCAGCGCGGGATGCATGTGGAACCGGTCCATGCCGTGGCGATCGAGGAAGCGCCGGAATTCGAGCGCGGCATAGGCCACCTTCCCCTTCACACCGGCATCGCGGACCATCGGCGGGGCATTGCCGGTAAGCTTGTGCATCCCGCCGAGGAACACCGGCGTGACCGTGAGCCGCGCCCCGGTGCGCGCGACCACGTCCTTGAGCGGGTACCAGGCGAGATAGCCGTTGGGCGCGGCGAAATCGAAAATGTATTCGACGGTAGGCTCGGTCAATTTACCCTCCTTCTTTTGCCTCGGGTAACGTCTTGCCGCCAGAGATGCGAGGATGAAAACCATCGCGCTGCTTCTTCCGCTGGCGCTATTCGCCGGCCCACCGCCTCCCGCGTTCGCGCATCCGGGCGGGCTCAACGCCGAGGGATGCCACAACAACCGCAAGACCGGCGGCTATCACTGCCACCGCAACCGGCGCCCGACGCAGCAGGCCCCGGCCGCCCAGTTGCGGGGCGATGTCTACTTCCCCAATTGCGCGGCCGCGCGCGCGGCGGGCGCCGCCCCGATCTATCGCGGCCAGCCGGGCTATCGCCCCGCGCTCGACCGCGACAACGACGGGGTGGCATGCGAACCCTATCGCGGTCGCTAGCGCGAACGCGGCACCGGGGGGGAAAGCCGCGACTCTTTCCTTGCGAATGATTTGCAATAGCATACGATGGACCTCCAAGGAGATCGCATGGCCAATTCGCATGATTCGTCCGCCCTCGACCTGCCGCTGCCCGCGCGGCGCCACCAGACGCTCGGCCTGGTGATCCTGCGGCGGCTGGCCGCGCACGGGCTGCACGATGCCCGTGCGAGCCTGCTGGCGCTCGACGCGGCGGGGACCGATTTCCGCAAGCTGCTGGTGCTGGCCCGCGCGCTGGTACTCGATCTCTCGCGCAGTTCGCGGCGCAGGATCCTGCTCGCGCCCTGCTGCGCGGCGGGGATGACGCGCGACGAGGGGCTGCTGATGGCGCTGGTCGGCGGCGCGGGGCTCGACGTCCACGGCGCGCTGACCGACGACGCGCGCTATCCGATCGCCATGGGCAGCGCGCATGCGCTGGGCAAGGAGCTGGAACGGATCGCGATCCGCAACGGCTGGCGGCGCTAGAGCCCCGCCGCCGTCAGCGCGCGGTCGAGATCCTCCTTGAGGTCCTCGACATCCTCGAGCCCGACATTGATCCGCAACAGGCCCTCGGTCACGCCCATGGCATCGCGATCCTCCTGCGTCATCCCGGCATGCGTCGTGCTTGCCGGGTGGCACATCAGGCTGCGCGAATCGCCGATATTGTTCGACAGGTCGACCAGCTCGAGCGCGTCGAGCAGCGCGAAGGCGGTCGCGCGGTCGCCCACGTCGAGCGCGAAGATCGGACCCGTGGCGACCATCTGCCGCGTTGCGAGTTCGTGGCGCGGATGGCTCGGCAGGCCGGGGTGGAGGATTTTCGGCACGCGCGGCTCGATGAAGCGGCCCAGTTCGACTGCGTTCGCGCTCTGCCGCCGCGCGCGCAGGTCGAGCGTTTCGAGCCCCTTCATCACCACCCAGGCGTTGAAGGGCGCGATATTGGGACCGGTGTTGCGCTGGAAGGGCAGCAGCACCTCGTCGATCCACTGCTGCGAACCGCAGACCGCGCCTGCCAGCACCCGGCCCTGCCCGTCCATCAGCTTGGTCGCGCTGTAGGCGACCACGTCGGCGCCGAACTCCATCGGCTTCTGCAGCGCGCTGGTGGCGAAGGCATTGTCGACCACGGTGGTAATGCCATGCGCCTTCGCCACCCCGCAGACATGCGTGAGATCGACCACGTCGAGCGTCGGGTTGGCCGGAGTCTCGAAGAAGAACACCTTTGTGTTGGGCCGGATCGCGGCCTCCCAGGCATGATCGTCGGCGCTGTCGACCACGCTGGTCTCGATCCCGAAGCGCGGCAGCAGGTGGTCGAGCAGCCAGCGGCACGAACCGAACGCGGCGCGCGCGCCGACCACGTGATCGCCGGCCGAGAGCTGGCACAGCAGCGCGGTGGTCATCGCCGCCATCCCGCTCGCCTGTGCGCGGCAGGCCTCGGCCCCTTCCATCAGCGCGATGCGTTCTTCCAGCATGGCGACGGTGGGGTTCTGCAGGCGCGAATAGGTCATCCCTTCGGCCTCGCCCGCGAAGCGGTCGGCCACCGTCTGCGCGTCGTCGTAGGTATAGCCCGAGGTGAGGAACAGCGCCTCGCTCGTCTCGCCATGCTCCGATCGCCAGGTGCCGCCGCGCACCGCCTGCGTCGCGGGGCGCCATGCGCTGGTGATCGAGCGGTCCATGCCGGTGGTCTTCTTCATGGGCAGCGGGATAGCACGGCGCGCGGGCGCAGCAAGCGGCTCAGCCTTCCAGCGCGGCAAGCCCCGCTTCGCCGACGTCGCCGCGGCCGACCGCGCGCAGCATCTGCGCGCCTTCGATCACCGCCAGCACCGCGCGCGCGCCGCCCCGCGGGTCGGGATCGTCCGCGGGCAAGTGGTCGACCACCCAGTCGAGCAACACGTCCATCATCGCGCCTGCCGCGTGGAGATAGGCGCCATTCCCGGCCGAGCAGCCCGCGACGATATCCCACCAGACGCGGAAGAAGGGTGCAAACTCGGGACGCCCGGTGATCGTGTAGACCGTTTCCGCGCAGGCACGGCGCGATGCGCTGCGCTCCTGCGGAAAAGCGGAATCGAGTGCGGCAGCGAACAGGCCGGCGAGATATTCGAGCAGCGCCGCGACCAGCGCGTCCTTGTTGCCGAAATGATAGATCAGCATGCGATCGCTGGTCCCCGCCGCCTTCGCGAGCGGGCGCAGCGAGGCATCTGCGAGCCCGTGCTCCATCACATGCGCGGCGAGCAGTGGCAGCAGCGTTTCGCGGGACATGCGAGCGAGCGACATCCACCACTTGTAGCGAGTGCTACAAATCGCTACAAGTGTAGCACTCGCTACATACAGATCGGAAGGCTGCCCTCATGACACCGCACGTAATCCTCTTCCTCGCCGGGCTCGTGGCCGCGTTGGCCGCCCTCGCCTATATCCTGACCGCCCGCGAAGAGACGGGCAGTCCGCTGCTCGCCGCTATGCTTGCAGCCGGTTTCGGCGCCTTCACTGCGGTGACCATCGCCAGCGAAGGCGTCATGCCGGTGTGGCTCAACCACACGTCGAACCTGTGGGGCGTGCAAGTGTGGTGGGACCTGCTGTTCGCGCTCGGCACCGCCTGTTTCTTCGTGGTGCCGCGCGCCCGCGCGCAGGGCATGGCGGTGCCGCTGTGGCTGCTGTTTGTCGCCGCGACCGCCAGCATCGGCCTGCTCGCCATGGTCGCCCGCCTGTTCTGGCTGGAAAAGCGCTCCGCTCCCGAAGCTTAGCACTTGAAGCGGGCGTGCGGCCTTTCTAAGCCGCTCGGCGATGAGCCGCGCGCCCGAGCAACCGAGGGATCCCTTACGCTGGTGCGCCGCGCTGGCGCTGGTCTTCTGGCTCGCCTGCCTGCCCTACCTGACCGTCGTCACCCACCCCTATTTCGACGAGATCCATTACCTGCCCGCCGCACGCGAGCTGTTGGCCCTGCGCGAATTCACCAATCGCGAACATCCGCTGGTCGGCAAGGAACTGCTCGCGCTCGGTATCGCGGCATTCGGCGACAACCCCTGGGGCTGGCGGCTGATGCCCAGCCTGTTCGGCACGCTGGCGCTGTTTGCCGCGATGCGCGCGCTGTGGTTCGGCACGCTCAGCCGCTTCGCCACGCTCGCCTATGGCGTGCTGCTGGCGACGGGTTTCCACCTCTTCGTCCATGCGCGCATCGCGATGCTGGATATCTTCTACCTCGCCTTCCTCGCGCTCGCCGCCTGGCAGTTCGCCGCCGCGGTCCGCCAGCCCGAGCAGGGCCGCTGGCGGCTGGCGCTGACGGGCATTGCGCTGGGCCTCGCCATGGGGGCCAAGTGGAACGCGCTGGTCGTCGCCATGCTGCCCGGCCTCGCCTTCTTCTTCGCGCGCGCGGCGGCCGGGCGCCGCCGCCTGTTCCGCAGCCGCCGCGGCGCGCCGGTGCCGGGGACCACGCTGATCGAGGCCGCGCTATGGCTCGGCATCGTGCCGCTGGCGGTCTATGCCGCGACCTTCCTCCCCGCCTTCTTCTTCCGCATCCACCCCATCGCCGAGGGGCTGGCGTTCCACCACCAGTTCATGCTCTCGCAACAGGAACAGGTCCTGAAACCGCACCCCTACCAGTCGAGCTGGGAGCAATGGGTCCTGAATGTCCGCTCGATCTGGTACCTCTACGAGCCGGTTGCGGGCGTACAGCGCGGGATCATGCTGATCGGCAATCCGCTGACCATGGCGCTCGGCCTGCCCGCGCTCGCCTGGTGCGCCTGGCACGGTGTCATCCGCCGCCATTGGGCCGCGCTGGCAGTGACGGTGCTCTATGCCGCCAGCCTCGGCTTCTGGATTGTCGCCGCCAAGCCGGTGCAGTTCTATTATCACTACGCGCTGCCGAGCATGGCGCTGCTCGCCGCGCTGGCGCTCGCCGGCGACGCATTGTGGCGCAATGGCTGGCGCAAGACCGCGCTTGCCCCCGTTATCGGCAGCGTGCTGATGTTCGCGTGGTTCTACCCGATCCTCAGCGCCGCACCGCTCGAAGGCCCGGACAGCTTTGCCGTGTGGACCTGGCTCGACAGCTGGCGATAGGCGCTTTTCGGGTACGCTAGCGACGTCCGTCGCTAGCTTGCAGCTGCACCGGCCCACTCCCCCACCCGACCACCCGACCAGTATCGTGCCGTGGGTGGCCGGGTGGGGGAGTGGGCCGGTGCCGAAAGGTCAGGACGGAGGTCCCGACCGCACGGCGCAAAACCTAATACCTGCCCCAGACGAAGCGGCTCGACAGGGCGTAGTTCCACACCGAACCGATGCCGATACCGACCAGCGCGGCGGCCATCGTGTGCAGCCCGCGATCGTGCAGCGTCGTCGCCACCGCGACATTGGCGAAGGCGCCGATCGAGCAGGCGACGATGAAGCTCGCCCAGCCCCAGAAGATGCCCTTGGGCGTGCTCAGCCGCTTGTCGCGATAGGTGAGGAAGTTGTTGAGCCAGAAGTTGAAGCTCATCGCGCCGAAAGTCGCGACCGCCTGGCTCCAGCTGAAATCGGCCCCGCCGAGCAGCAGGAACGCATAGAGGATCGCCATGTGCACGCCGATGCCGATCACCCCGACCGTGCCGAACAGCGCGAACCGCGTCGGGATCACGCGGCCGAAGCTCTTGTCGTAAAGGCCGGCGAGGAAATCGAGCGCGATGGCACGGTCCAGTTTCGATTCGCCGGAGCGGCGGGCGGAAAAATTCATCGGAAAATCTTTCACCTTGAGCGGCGTTTCGGACGTGGCGAGCAGGTCGAGGAGGATCTTGAATCCGATCCCCGAAAGCCCCGGGACCAGGGCGCGCGCGGTGGCGCTGGGCAGCAGGAAGAAGCCGCTCATCGGGTCGCTCAGTTCGACCCCGGTGAGCTTGCGCGCAAGCATGTTGGCGACGCTCGACAGCTTCTCGCGGTCGGGCCGGCCCCATTCCTCCATGCTCGCCCCCTCGGCAAAGCGGCTGGCGACGGCGACATCGGCCTCACCCGATTTCACCGCGGCGAGCATGTCGACGAGGAGCCGGGGATCGTGCTGGTGGTCGGCATCCATCACCGCGACATAGGGGGCGGCGGTGGCGCAGAAGCCTTCGATTGCGGCACTCGAAAGGCCGCGGCGACCGATCCGCTGGATCACGCGGACGCGCGGGTCGGTCAAAGCGATCCGGCGCGCTTCGTCGCTGGTGCCGTCGGAGGAATTGTCGTCGACGATCAGCACTTCCCAGCCCGAGGTGCCCAGCGCCCCCTCGATCCGCTCGACCAGCGGCGCGAGATTGTCGCGCTCGTTGAGCGTCGGCAGGATGATCGCCAGTTCGAGCGGACGGGCGCTGGCAAGGGGCGCGGAGGCCGCGTCGGGCTGCGTCTGCGGTGTCATATCCATTGCATGACCCGGTTAGGCGCCATTCCTCAAGATGTGGTTACCATCTTCCTAACAATCGCATCGCCGATCTCGCTGGTCGAGGCGCTGCCGCCGAGATCGCCGCCGAACACGCCATCGGCGAGAATGCCCTCGACCGCGCGCTCGATCCGCGCGGCGTCTTGCTCGCGCCCCAACGAGTGACGCAGCAGCATGGCGAGGCTGAGCACCGCCGCGACGGGGTTGGCCTTGCCCTGCCCGGCGATGTCGGGCGCGCTGCCGTGAATCGGCTCGTAGAGGCCGAAAGTGCCGAACTCGGTCTGCCGCTCGCCGAGGCTGGCGCTGGCGAGCAAGCCGATCGAGCCGACGCAGGCGCTCGCCTGGTCGGAAAGGATATCGCCGAAGAGGTTGCCGGTGACGATGGTGTCGAACTGGCCGGGCGATTTCACCAGCTGCATGGCGGCATTGTCGACATACATGTGCTCGAGTTCGACCTCGGGGTAGTCCTCGGCTACCGCGCTCACGGTCTCGCGCCAGATGCGGCTCGTCTCGAGGACATTGGCCTTGTCGACGCTGGTCAGCTTCTTGCCCCGCCCCCTGGCGGCGCGGAAGGCGGTGTGCGCGATGCGGCGCACCTCGGCCTCGTTATAGGACATCGCGTCCCAGCCCTCGCGCCCGCCCTCGCTCATCCGTTCGCCCTTGTCGCCGAAATAGACGTCGCCATTGAGTTCGCGCACGACGAGCAGGTCGATGCTGCGCGCGACCTCGGGCTTGAGCGAGGAGAGGTGCTCGAGCCCGGGAAAGCCCGCCGCGGGGCGCAGATTGGCGAACAGGCCGAGTTCACGGCGCAGGCCGAGGATCGCCTGTTCGGGCCGCAGGTCGCGTGGGAGGTCGTCGCAGGCAAAATCGCCCACCGCGCCGAACAGCACGGCGTCGGCGGCGCGGGCCATGTCCAGCGTCTCACCAGGCAGCGGGTGGCCGTGGCGGCGATAGGCGACGGCGCCGACATCGCCCTCGAACAGCGTCAGCCCGGGGAGCGACAGCTCATCCAGCACGCGCAGCGCCTGCGCCGTCACTTCGGGACCGATCCCGTCGCCGGGGAAAACTGCTATCTTCACACCATACCTCGTCATTGCGAGCGGCGCAGCCGCGCGGCAATCCATGGACCGGGAGCTTGCGGCAGACGAAGCGCCATGGATTGCTTCGTCGCCTTCGGCTCCTCGCAATGACTGGTCTAGGAGACCATCCGTGCCAGTCGCTGCCTCAGGAGTTGCCGCGCAGCTAGGACGTCGGCGCGCGTGTCGGCAAGCAGGTAGCGCGCGATAAGCGGCTCCTGGCGGTCGAGAATTTCCAGAGCCTGGCCAAGGTCCGCTATCGCAGGCCGCTCTCCACCATAGCCGAGCTCGCGCAGGAGCAGCGCCTCGTAGAGCGCCAGCGCCGCGACCCAGTCGCGCGCCGCGCCCGCCGAGCAGATCGCGTCGAGCAAACCGCCGAGCGCGGCATGGAGCGAGGGATAGGGGTTGCGCTCGGGCAGCGCGGCGGCGGTCAGCGCGGTCGCCCAGGCAATGGCGGCGGACGGCAGCGGCTCGCCCAGCCACGGCCCGCGGCTGGTCACCAGTTCGATCCGTGCGAAGGGCAGCTGGCTGTCGGATTTCGCGCGGATCTCGGCCTGGACCACGTTTCCGGGAATGACGACGGGACGCAGCTGCCGCCCGCGCCCGCCCGCGACATAGGCGGCGACGAGCCCGTTCGCCTCGGTCAGCAGCCGCGCGATCACCGCCGTCTCGCCATGCGGGCGTGCAGCGACGAGGATGGCGGGTGCGGTGAGCTGCATATCGCGTCCCTACCCTGCGGCAGGGGCGCGGGTCACTTGATCTTGGCTTCCAGCGCCGCGACGCGGGCCTTGAGATCTTCGGCCTCTTCGCGCGCCTTGCTCGCCATCGCCTTGACCGCGTCGAATTCCTCGCGGCTGACGAAATCCATGCCGCCGAAGGTTTCCTTCGCCCGTTCGCGCGCCGCATCGCGTGCCTCGCGGCCCATGCCGGCCAGCGTTCCGGCCGCCGAATTGGCGAGTTTGACGAAGTCGGCGATCAAGGGGTTCTGGCTCTGCATGGCGTCCAAATGGTTTGCGGCGGCGATTTTGTCCAGAGCTCTTGTCCGGTGCGCTACCGACCTTCGTCGATAGCTTGCGGCTGTTGCGGCCCACTCCCCTACCCGGCTACCTTTAGCATACCGTGCCGTGGGTGGCCGGGTGGGGAGTGGGCCGGTGCCGAAAGGTCAGGACGGAGGTCCTGACCGCACGCAACCAAAAGTCAAATCCTTACCCGCTCGACCGCGCCGTCGGGAATCTCGCCGCCGTCCGCACCCGGGTTCAGCTGGAGAAACTGGTAGTTGAGCACGCTCGCGAAGCAGACCCAGACGAGATAGGGCAGCAGCAGCAGCGCCGCGCCCCGGCGGACACGCCAGAACAGCGCGATCACCACCAGCAACGTGAGGACAATGCCGACCAGCAGGTAAAGCGCTCCGGTGATCTGCTGCGCGCCGAAAAAGACGTAACTCCAGGCGAGGTTGAGGACGAAATGCACCGCAAAGGCGCCCAGCGCCGCGCTGCGCCCGCGCGCGCCCCAGGCCGAGGCGACGATCGCCACGGCAAAGCCGATCATCACGTAGAGCACCGTCCAGACGATTCCGAACCACTTGGGCTCGGGGAAGATCGCCGGCTTTTCGAGGCTGGCGAACCAGGCGGTGTCGGGACTGCCGAGCTGGCCGGCAAGGAAGCCGAGCAACACGACCAGCGGGACGGTGAAGAGCGCCCAGCGAATGAAACTTGCGCGCAGCTGCCCGCGCGACGCCAGCATGTTCATGTGGATTTCCCGTCAGCGATTCGTTTCATGCGCCTTGTGGCGAGACTGGGCGAGAGAGGCAATGCACAGGGCGGCGGCGTCCCGATCAGAACCGCAGCATCACCTTGCGTGCCAGCGCGGGCGAGGCCGAATGGACCGCCTTGAGCACCTTGACCATGCCGACATTGGCTTCGGGCTGCCCCTTTTCGAGCGCATGGATGATCTGCCGGGCGCATTCCGCGGGCGGCATCTTCCGGTTGCCGCGCCCGGCGGTCATCTGCGTGTCGACCACCGGCGGCAACGCCTCGATCACCGCGATAGGGGTGTCGGCCAGCTGCGCGCGGATCGCCTGCGTATAGCTGCGCAGCGCCGCCTTGGTCGCGCAATAGACCGGCCCGCCCGCGCGCGGCGCGATGGCGAGTCCGCTGGTGACGTTGACGATCGCCGCTTGCGGCCGCTCTTTCAGGCGCGGGACCAGCGCGGTGATCAGCCGGATCGGCGTGTTGAGATTGGCATAGATGCAGTCGTCCGCCGCATCGGGATCGGGCGCTTCCTCGCGGAAATCGTGATCGACCCCCTGCCCCGCATTGTTGACCAGCACGTCGATCGTGCGATCGCCCAGCGCATGGAGGATCCGCTCGGCCCCGAGCGGGGTATGCAGATCGGCCTCGATGGCCTCGAAGCCGGCCTTGCGCATCGCCTCGAGCCGCTTGAGCGACCGGCCGGTAACGATCACCTCGGCGCCCTTGGCCTTGAGCTGCAACGCCATCTGTTCGCCGATACCCGCCGTGCCTCCGGTGAGGAGCACGCGCTTGCCTTTGATGTCCATCAGGCTTTCACGATTCCCTTTTCCACGAGGCTGCGAACGGTATCCTCGAGCGTCTGTTCCGCCGGAATGAAGCGGAAGCCGAGCACTTCCTCGGTATGCTTGCCCGAGACGTCGCGAATATTGCCGAGTTCGCCCTTGATCTGTTTCATCTCGTCCATGAACAGCGCGAGCAGCCTGACCAGCCAGTCGGGCATCGGCCGCCTGGGCACCTTGCCCGCATGTTCGGGCACGCGCGCGCGGACCACATCGGCCATCTCGCGCAGCCAGAGGAATTTCTCCGAGGTCGGGAAACGCTCTCCGCGGACCGCCTCGGCCGGTGCCTCGATCGCGCGGACATGCGCCTCGGCCACGTCGCGCACGTCGGTCACGCAGATGCCCATGTCGGGGATCAGCGGGATCGATCCGTCGATGATCTTCTTCACCAGTTCGACGCTGGTCGACATGTCGTCGTCATAGACCGGACCGAACACCGCGACCGGGTTGACCGAACAGAAGGCCATGGTCGGCGCATGCATCGCCACCCAGTCGCGCGCGGCGCGTTCGGCCACCGTCTTGCTCTCGATATAGGGCGGCACGCCGGCGGTCAGATCGGTCCAGTCGAGATGCGTGAAATGGTCCTTTTCCGGCTGGCCGTAGGCGATGGCCGCCGCGCTGCTGGTCTGGACGAAACGCGCGATCCCCGCCTCCTGCGCGAACTTGAGCGCGCGCAGCGTGCCCTCGCGCGCGGGCAGGACCAGCTCGTCCTTGTCCTTGGGCACGCCGAGGGGGAACGGCGAGGCGACATGCGCCACCGCATCGCAGCCGGCATTGGCCTCGGCCCAGCCGGCATCGCTCATCAAATCGGCCTCGAAAACCTCGAACCGATCCCCGGCATCGGCCCAGCGCGCACGCAATTTCGGTTCGCTTCTGGCCTTGTTCCTGACGGTGGTGTGGACGCTGTAACCCTTGGCCAGCAGCTGGTCGATCACCTCACCGCCGATGTAGCCGGTGCCGCCGGTTACCAGTACTGTGCCGGCCATCGCCTCGCTCCCCCTGTCATTTGTCACGCGGGAGGTTAGGAGGATTGGTTGCCTCAAGCAACGGAGCGCGCATGAAGCAGGTCGACTTCCTCGTGGTGGGTGCCGGGATCGCCGGACTGTCGGCGGCGGCCCGGCTGGCGCGGCATGGCACAACACTGGTGTGTGAGGCCGAGGATGCTCCCGGCGTGCATGCCTCGGGCCGCAGCGCCGCCTTCGCGCATTTCGACATGGAGAGCTGGTTGGTGCGCGCGCTGACCGCAGCGAGCCTGCCGCTGCTCGCAGAACCGGGCGCCCGGGTGCATCCGGCGCTGTTCGTCGCGCTCGAGGGGCAGCAGGCCGAACTCGACCGGCTCGAAGCCGATTATCGCGAGTGGGCGCCGCAATTGCAGCGGCTGTCGGTGGCCGAGGCGCAGGAGCACGTGCCCATCCTGCGCGACGACGAAGGCGGGATCGCCGGCGCGCTGCTCGATCCCGAGGGGCGCAAGCTCGACGCGCATGCCCTGCTGGAAGGACACCGCAAGGCGCTGCTGGCGGCGGGCGGTACGCTTGCCACCGCTGCACCGGTCACGGCGATGCGGCACGACGGCGAGTGCTGGATCGTTGAGACGCCGCGCGCCAGCCACGCCGCGCGGGTCGTCGTCAATGCCGCCGGTGCATGGGTGGATGCGGTGGCCCGGCGCGCGGGCATCGCGCCGATCGGCATCCGCCCGCTGCGCCGCACCGTCATCACCTTCGACGTGCCGATGGATGTTTCCGCCTGGCCCTTCACCAAGACCGCCGGCCCGGGCTTCTACATCGAGCCCGAGGGGACCAGGCGCCTGCTTGCCAGCCCGATGGACGAAGGCGAGAGCGAACCCGGCGACGTGCAGCCCGAGGAAGAGGATATCGCGCTCGCCGCCTGGCGGGTGGAGCAGGCGACCACGCTTTCGATCCCGCGCCTCGCAGGCAAGTGGGCGGGCCTGAGGAGTTTCGCACCCGACCGCTTGCCGGTGGCAGGCTTCGACCCCGCAGCACCGGGTTTCTTCTGGCTTGCGGGGCAAGGCGGCTTCGGCCTCCAGACCTCGCCCGCCATGGCGCTGGCGGTCGAGGCGCTGGCGACGGGCGGTGCCTGGCCGGATGAGTTGCGCGCGGTGGGAGTGAAAGCGGAGATGCTGGCGGTGGAGCGGCTGCGCCCCGCAGCCTAGGCGGCCTGCACCGTCGAGAGATGTACGGGACGCTGCGCGAGCGTCCGCTGGATCTGCTCGACCACGCGGTCGATTACCGCGCGGACATGCGGCTGGCGCCGCGCCTCGTCGGTGGTGACCATCCAGCCGGGCGTCGTGAGCTCGTCGATCGGCGGAAGCAGGCGGACGAGGCGCGGCATGGCATCGGCCATCATGCAGGGCAGGATCGCGGCGCCGAGGCCCGAGCGCACGCTCGCGATGATGCTCGACATCGAGCTGGCGCGATGGGCGATCTCGGCATCGGGGACATGTTCGGCGAACCAGCGGTTGGTCACGCTGTCGGCGTCGGTCGAGGCGATCAGCGGATAGCGCGCGAGATCGGCTACGTCCGCCGGCAACCCCAGCCGCTCGACCATCTCGACCGTCGCGTAGCAGCCTTCGAGCATGTCGACGAGGTGGCGTGCGATCAGCGATTCCTGCGTCGGCCGGGGGCCGAAGCGGACCGCCACATCGGCCTCGCCGCGCAGCAGATCGACATAATGTTCGCTCGTCAGCAGCTCGACGCGGATCTCGGGATGTTCGGCACGCAGCAGGCCGATGGCCGGGATCACCCAGGCATTGGCGGCGGATTCGACGGTCGAGAGCCGGACGGTACCCGATAGTCGGCGCGATTCCGCCGCGATGCCGTCGCTGAAACCAAGGATTGCCGCTTCGACGGCCTCGGCCGATGCGAGCACCGCCCGCCCGCGCTCGGTCAGTTCGTAGCCCGAGGGCTTGCGGATGAAGAGCGAGACCTCGACTTCGGTCTCGAGCGCCGTGATCCGGCGCGATACGGTCGACTGACTGACCCTGAGCTGTTTCGAGGCAGCCAGCGTGCTGCCGGTCCGCGCCACCGCGAGGAAATATCGTAGGTCGTTCCAGTCGAACATCGCCGTCCTCCGCCTCCACGTCGTTATGCAATTATGCATAACGGGAACGCAAGAGCAGTGTTAGCGCGACCACCCGCCGGGACGTATCAAGAATGCACGACGATGGAATGCTCCACCGCCCGATTGGAAACCGAACACCAGGAGTTACGCCATGACCATCACCAACACCTCCGCCCTCGTCGCAGCCGCCTTCGTGTCGCTGCTGACCATTTCCGTCGCTGCCTCGATCTCGCCGATGGCCCTGCTCGCAGCCTGATCGAAACCCGCAGCAGCGTTCGAGACCCCCCGAAGAAAAGCCCGCCTTTCCCTCTCTCCCCCCTGGCCCCCGGCAGTTCGACTGGCGGGGGCCTCTCGTATCGCCAGAGGGCTCTCGCTCGCGAGAGGTGGCGGTGGATTACCGCATCAGCACCAGTTCTTCGGCCATCGTCGGATGGATCGCGGTGGTGGCGTCGAAATCGGCCTTGGTGAGCCCCGCCTTCACCGCGATCGCCGCAGCCTGCATCATCTCGGCGGCATCGGGCGCGATCATGTGGATGCCGACGATCTTCCCGCTGTCGCCGTCGCAGATCATCTTGAACAGGCTTCGCTCGTCGCGGCCCGCGAGCACGTTCTTCATCGGGCGGAAGTCCGACTGGTAGACCTTGACGCTGCCGAGCTTGTTCTTCGCCTCGCCCTCGGTCATGCCGACCGCCGCGATCGGCGGGTGGCTGAATACCGCGCTGGGAATGCAGGAGTGGTCGACTGCGACCGGATCGTGTCCGCCGAAGACCGAATCGGCAAAGGCCTGCCCCTCGCGGATCGCCACCGGGGTGAGCTGTACGCGGTCGGTCACGTCGCCCACGGCATAGATGTGGTCGACAGTGGTCTTGGAAAAACGGTCGACCTTGATTTCGCCCTTCTCGCCCAGCTCGACGCCGACCTTCTCCAGCCCCAGCCCCTCGGTGTTGGGCTTGCGGCCGGTGGCGAACATCACCTGGTCGACGACTTCCTCGTCGCAGGTCGACAGCTTGACCTTGAACCGCCCGTCGTCGGTCTTGCGGATATATTCGAAGACAGTGTCGAACTTGAAATCGATGCCCTTCTTCATCGAGATCAGCAGCAGCCGCTCGCGCAGCGCCTCGTCATAGCTGCGCAGCAGCTGGTCGCCGCGGTTGACCAGGCAGACCTTGCTGCCGAACTCGTTGAAGATACCGGCGAATTCATTGGCGATGTAGCCGCCGCCGGCGATGATGATCTTTTCGGGGATCTTGTCGAGATGGAAGGCGTCGTTGGAGGTGATCGCGTGTTCCGCGCCCTCGACATCGGGGATTTGCGGACGCGCGCCGGTGGCGACGAGGATGTATTTGGCGGTGACCACCTTGCCGCCGGCCAGCGTGATCTCGTGCGCGCCGGTGATTTCGGCGCGTTCGTGGAAGATCGTCACATCGTGATTTTCGAGCGTGTCGGTATAGGCGCCCTCGAGCCGGTCGACATCCTTCAGGACGTTGTCGCGCAGCGTGATCCAGTCAAAGGTCGCATTCTGGGTCGACCAGCCGAAATTCTGCGCATCTTTCAGATCCTCGGCGAAATGCGCGCCGTAGACGAGCATCTTCTTGGGCACGCAGCCGCGGATGACGCAGGTGCCGCCAACGCGGAACTCCTCGGCGATCGCGACCTTCGCGCCATGCGCCGCGGCCACGCGCGATGCCCGCACGCCGCCCGAGCCGGCTCCGATGGTGAAAAGGTCGTAGTCGTAATCCTCGGCCATGCACGCGCTCCCACTGTGGCGAGCGCGCGATATGGCGACCGAGCGTGCTCAGGGCAACCGTCGAGGCCTAGCGTCCCGCGCGCCTGCGGTTGCGGCTGCGATTGCGATTGCCGCCCGGCCGCCCGCCGGGCGCCCCGTCGCGCTTGGGTGCGCCGGCGCGATTGGGATGCTTGTTCTTGGGCCTGGCCTTTTTCGCCGCGGCATCGCCTGCAGGGCGAACCTTGGGCTTGGCCAGCCGCGGTTTCTGTTCGCGCTTGGTCGGGCCGACGCCCTCGACCACGGCGCGGAAATTGTCGGGCAGCGGGAGCCGCTCGAATTCGGCGTCGGTCTTCTTGCGGATGTCCTTGAGGTAATCGCGCTCGTCCTCGGCGCAGAAGGCGATGGCGATGCCGTCGCGCCCGGCGCGCGCGGTGCGGCCGATGCGGTGGACGTACTGTTCGGGCACGTTTGGCAGCTCGTAATTGAGCACGTGGCTCACGCCCGGAATGTCGATCCCGCGCGCGGCGACGTCGGTCGCCACCAGGATCGGGGTCTTGGCGCTCCGGAACTCGCCCAGCGCGCGTTCGCGCTGCGGCTGGCTCTTGTTGCCGTGGATCGCATTGGCCGGAATGCCGCGCTGCGAGAGCTTCTTCACGATCCGGTCGCAACCGTGCTTGGTCCGCGCGAAGACGAGCACGCGCTCGAATTCGCCGGGCACCTCGTGGCGCTCGGTCAGGATCAGTTCGAGCAGCGTCTGCTTCTCGTCCTGCTGGACCATGAAGAGATACTGGTCGATGCGTTCGGCAGTGGTGCTTTCGGGCGTGACCGAGACATGCACCGGCGACTGGCAGTATTGCGCGGCGAGATCCTTGATCGAACGCGGCATGGTGGCGGAAAAGAACAGCGTCTGGCGTTCTTTGGGCACCAGCTGGCTGATGCGCTTCAAGGCATGGATGAAGCCGAGATCGAGCATCTGGTCGGCCTCGTCGAGCACGAGGATCTCGACACCGTTGAGGTTGAACGCCTTCTGGTCGATCAGATCGAGCAGGCGCCCCGGCGTGGCGACGAGGATATCGGTGCCGCGGTGGAGCTTGTTGCGGTCCTTGTTGACCGAGGTGCCGCCGACGATCGACTGCACCTTGAGGCCCGCAAGCGCGCCGTAATCCTTGGCGCTCTGGGCGATCTGCCCGGCGAGTTCGCGCGTCGGCGCGAGCACCAGCATGCGGCAGGACTTGAACGGCGTCTGCCTGTCGGCCTCGCGCAGCCGGTCGATGCTCGGCAGCATGAAGGCGGCGGTCTTGCCGGTGCCAGTCTGCGCGATACCCATCAGGTCGCGCCCTTCGAGCACGGGCGGGATCGCCTGCGCCTGGATCGGCGTGGGTTCGCTATAGCCCTTGAGGTCGAGGGCCTGGAGGACGGGCTGTGACAGCCCCAAATCCTCGAAACGAAGATCTTCGGAAAACTGAGTCATGAATACTCGCATTCAATATGCGGCGCGCAGCCGGAATCGGCGCGCGGTCGCGGGGTTGGATAACCACCCGCGTGAAAAGGGAAGTCTTGGGAAAAATGGACCGAGGCGCGGCCGGGGCGATGGATGTCTCTCAATCGCCGCTTCACGCTGGCTAGCGCGCTTCGATGGGCGCCAGATGGATGCTGCAGTGCAAAAAGTCAATGGCGCGCGCGCCACTCCCCATTGCGCGAGGGCTCTTCCGCCGCCAGCCGGCGTGCAGTCGACCAGGTCGCCTGGGTAAACAGCACGATCATCACGGTGCCGCATATCCCGGTGAACAAGTCGAATCCCGACACCGGGCCGAACCAGCCTTCCCCACTCGCGCCGAACGCCATCATGGCGAGCGTGAAGGCGATCAGCAGGAAGCGCAGTTCGGTGGGCCCCGCATTGAGGTAGGAGAGCTTCATCTCGGACAGCACGCGTACGCGCAAGAAAGCGTGGATCGACAGCAGCAGGTAGCCCGCCAGCGCGATCAGCGCGACTTCCATCTGGACATAGGGCGACAAGCCGATCCCCGCGAGCACCAGCGTGGTCGCCAGCCCGTCGCAGCTGTGATCGAGGAAATAGCCATAGCGCGGTCGCTCGATCTTGCGGAAGCGCGCGAGGCTGCCATCGGTCGAATCGCCCAGCCACTGCACTGCGTAACCGGCAATGGCGAGCCACAGCCAGTCTTCGCCGAGATTGCTCAGAACATAGCCGGCGAAGACCATCACCGCCCCGGCCATACCGAGGAAGGTCATCATGTCCGGGCTCACCCAGGCGGGCAGCCGCGCGCAGATCCAGGTGAGCAGGCGGCGCTCGCTGCGCGCGAGGAGGTTTTCCTGAATCCGGTCGATCGGGGGCGGCGATGGGGGCGCATTGTCGGTCATGGTCGCCCCGCCCATGCGCCGGTTCGGCCCCGCGAACAATCGCGAAAATCGCACCTGCCTGTTCCCGTGTCCTGCCACCCTCGGCTTTTCGCTCGACAGCAGGGCCGGGCGAGCGCACATCCGGCCTGCCGGTGCGGGGAGGCCGGCGCGCAATGCAGAATGCGATATTGCGCCGGCTTGCGGGGCCGGGGCTGATCTTCACCGGGGCGGCGATCGGCACTTCGCACCTCGTCCAGTCGACTCGCGCGGGGGCAATGTTCGGGGTCGCCCTGCTCGGAGTCATCGTCCTCGCCAATGTGCTCAAATACCCCGCCTATCGCTTCGGCATCGATTACGCCCATGTCCGGCGGCGCTCGCTGCTGTCGGGCTATCGCGAGCTGGGAGCGTGGGCAGTCTGGCTGTTCCTGATCGCGGTGATCCCGCTGGTGCCGATCGTCTGGGCGGCGCTGGGGGCGGCCACGGCGGGAATCTTCGCGACGCTTTTCGGGCCCCTGCTGCCGATGCCGGTCATGGCCTCGCTCGTGCTCGCGCTGGCCTCGCTGCTGTTGCTGGTGGGCGGGTATCGCCTGCTCGACCGGGTCAATGCCGTGCTGCTCGCCTTCCTCGTCCTCTCGACCGTCCTCACCACGGTGATGGTGCTACCGCGCGTCGAATGGGGAACGCTGACCGACATCTCCTGGACCGGGGAGACGAAGGCGCTGTTGTTCATCGTCGCGCTGGCGGGCTTCATGCCAAACCCGGTCGACGTGTCGGTGGCGCTTTCGCTGTGGAAGGTCGAGGCCGACCGCAGCCTGCCCGAAGGCGCGCGCCCGTCGATAGTTCAAGTTCGATCGAGCTTTCTGTGGCCCTATGTCATGACCGCAACGATGGCGGTCTGCTTCTGCATCATGGGCGCAGGCGTAATGCATGCGCAGGCGATCGCCCCCCTGCCCGATGCCCCCGGCTTCGCGGGCCAGCTGGTCGGTCTCTATCGCGAGGCCCTGGGGCCGACCGCCGCCGCGCTCGCCGCGGTGGCCGCGCTTTCGGTGATGCTGACCACGGTGATCGCCGCGATCGACGCCTATGCCCGCACGCTGCCCGCCGCGATGGAGGTGCTGCGCGGCGGGAACGACGAAACCGGCACGCGCACCGAATATGTCGCGAGCTGCCTCGTGCTCGCCGCGCTGGCGATTGTGGTGCTGTTCACGCTGATGCGCGAGTTTACGACCTTTCTCGATTTCGTGACCAGCGCCACCTTCGTCGTCGCCCCGCTGCTCGCGCTATTGAACTATCTCGTGGTGACGCGCTGCGCCATGCCCGAGGAGGCCCGACCCGGCGCCGCGATGAAGGTGCTGAGCCTTGCCGGCGTGGCGGTGATGGGCGCGCTGGCGGCGATGTATTTCGTGCTGGTCTGAGCTCGTGAACACACCCGCTCCCTCGTTCGTCGCTTTGCTCAAGGCCTTCTGGCGTATCGGCTGGCTGAGCTTCGGCGGCCCGGCCGGTCAAATCGCGCTTATGCACCGCGAGATCGTGGAAGAGCGCGGCTGGGTCGCGGAAGAGGAATACCTCGAGGCGCTCAACTTGTGCCACCTCCTGCCCGGCCCGGAAGCGCAGCAGCTGGCGACCTGGATCGGCTGGCGCCTGCATGGCGTCCGCGGCGGCGTGGCTGCAGGCTTGCTGTTCGTCGTGCCGGGAGCGGCGGTGATGCTGGCGCTTTCGGTGCTCTATGCACTCGCTGCGAACCTCGCTTGGTTCGAGGCGCTGTTTCTGGGGGTCAAGGCAGCGGTGCTCGCCATCGTCGTCCAGGCGCTGGTGCGGATCGGCGGGAGGGCGCTGGACACGCCTCTGCGCTGGGCGATGGCCATTGTCGCTTTCGCAGGCATCGCCGCGCTCGACCTGCCTTTCCCGCTGGTGGTACTGGGCGCACTAGCACTGGGTATGGCCGTCGGCTCCACCTACCCCCACTGGCTCGGAGTCGCGCCGGCCGGAAGCGCCCCGCAGGGCCCCAAACCGTGGGGCGTCAGCCTGCACGCGGTCGCGACATGGGGCACGATCTGGGTCGCGCCCCTTGGGGTGGTCCTCGCAACGCTCGGCCCAGACCACATGCTGTGGGACGTCGGCCTGTTCTTCTCGAAGCTCGCCGTGGTGACCTTCGGCGGCGCATATGCCGTGCTCGCCTATATGGCACAGCAGGCGGTCGACACATACGGCTGGCTCGGTCCGGGCGAAATGGCCGACGGGCTGGGGCTGGCCGAAACAACACCCGGCCCGCTCATCATGGTCACTCAATTTACCGGCTTCCTCGCCGGATGGCGCATGCCCGAACCTTTCACCCCACTCGTGGCCGGCATACTGGCGGCGGGGCTCACCACATGGGTGACCTTCGCTCCGTGTTTCCTGTGGATCTTCGCCCTCGCTCCGTGGATGGAGCGCATGAAGAGCGCGCCGCGCCTGCGCGCCGGACTCGCCGCGGTGACGGCGGCGGTTGTCGGCGTGATCGCGAGCCTGGCGCTGTGGTTCGGCCTTCATGTGCTGTTTCCCGCGGACCAGCCCGGTTTTCCGCTCGACTGGCGCGCGACCGCCTTGACCGCCCTCGCCCTTGCACTGACCTTTGGCCGGAAATGGAGCGTGTTGCGCGTTTTGGCCGTCTGCGCGGCGGGCGGACTGGCGCTTGCGCTGGTCTGAGACCTTTTCAGACCTGCCGGAAATTGACCGTCGCATTGAGCGCGAAGACGGCCAGCCCGGCGAAGACCGAAACGATGACCCGCGCGACGAGGTAGTTCATCGGCGTAAACGCGGTCAGCACCCAGAACAGCCCGACCGTCACCGCGAGCCCGACGACCGCGTTCATCAGGAACAGCGCATAGCCGGTCGAGAGCCTGCGGTCGGTCCCGGCAAAGATCCAGGTGCGCCCGAAGACATAGTGGATCGAATTGGCGATGAGGAAGCTGAGCGCCGTCGCAAGCACCGCATCGACGCCCGCACGCTCGACCAGCAGCCACAGCACGCCGAGCCCGACAAGGAACACGCCGGTGCTGACCACCGTGTTGCGGACCAGCATGCCGCCGACGCGGCGCTTGAAGAAGCGGGCGATCATGGAAACGGGCGCGGCCTAGGCGGCGGCGAGCCCCTTGGGCGCGGGGCGCGGATTATCCTCGCCCGCGTCGCGCCATTCGGTCAGCCGCGGCGCGCCGAACCACAGGAACAGCAGCGGCAGCTTGATGAACAGCAGCTCGGAATGGATCAGCCGGTCGATCCACCGCTCCCAAGCATTGGGCATGCGCCGCTGGTTCTCGGCGAGCCATTTGTCATAGGGCAGGAAATGGTCGGGCTCGTCGACATGGACGACCTCGAAGATGCGATGGAGCGCCTTGTCCTGCCTGACGATCGGATGCGCGAGCAGGATGTCGACCTGCTTGAGCCCGCGCTTCTCGGTCAGCGAGATGACCCGGCAGAGGCGCTCGAACAGATCGTCGCTGGCGATGATCGCATCGGTATCGAGGCTGTCGATGGTGCAGCCGAAAGTGATTTCGATGAAGCGGTCGATATGGCCGAACATGCGGTCGAGCGCGATCGGCATCTGCCCGCGCAGCTCGAACCAGCGCTTGAACATGCAATAATGCTTGCGCTCGTCGGCGCGGTGCTTCTCGACTGCGGCGATCAGCTCGGTCGCCTCGGGATGCTTGGCGCGCACCGCCTCGAGCACCCGGTCGAGCGCGGTATAGCCGCGATGCTCGTTATAGATGTAAATCGAGCCGAGCAGATCGAGATAACGGCGGGCGAACCACTGTTTCATGGGCACAGTTTACCATTCCCGCCGGGACGGGTCACCCGAATTCCCGATTTCCTGTCCTACCGCAACAACAGGCCGGCTGGCGCTCGCTCTTGCTTGGCCGGAGAGGAGTCGATCAGGCGGGGAACCAGACGAGCGAGACTCTCCGCATTGGCGTAGAAGTTGCGCTCCGCATGACGGATTTCATTGAGGTCATCGCAGCCCGCACGCGCGCGTTCCATTCGGTCGAAGCTCGCGCGAAAGGCGATGAGCAAATCTGTCCGTTCGGCCATGACGAACCTCTCCCCTCAGACATTTCGTCGGCCCGAGAGACTGCCCGATTTTGCCTGCCGGTCAATTGGTAACCCTAGGACCACCGGCCTTTCGGCGGAGAAACGCCGGCCGCGGAAAGGGCCGTCAGCCCGCCTTGCCCCGCGGCATCCACCAAACCAGGGCCAAGCTCCTCGTCGCGGGGCTAGGCGAGCACCACGTCGCTGGCCGGAGCGCTGACGGTCCATACGACGCCGTCGGGTTCAGGGTTCCACTCGACCGTCCCGCCTAGCGTCATGCGCGGGTTGCGCGCGATGACCACCGACCCGAAGCCCGAACGGCTGGGCGGTTCGACTCGCGGCCCGCCGCGTTCGCGCCACTCCATCCGGAACAGCGCGTCCTCGCCCCTACCCTCGACCGACCAGTTCACCGTCACCCGGCCTTCGGGGGTCGACAGGGCGCCGTATTTGAGAGCGTTGGTCGCCAGTTCATGGATCGCGAGGCCGACGGCTTCGGCCGGGCGCGGCTGGAGCCGCAGGTGGTCCGGACCACTCAGCGCCATGCGCCCGTGGGCGAGTTCCCCGACATGGCCGACCTGCGAGGCCACGAGATCGCGGAGCACGACCCCGCTCCAGTTCTGGTCGCTCAGCAGATCGTGGTTCGCCGACAGTGCGGCGATCCGCCGGTCGACCGTCTCCAGCAGAGCGCTGTCCGATCCGCGCATCGTCTGGCGCAGGATCGCCTGGACGGTGGCAAGCATGTTGCGCGCGCGGTGGTTGACCTCGTTCATCAGCAGGCCGATGCGCTCGTTCGCCTCGCGCTGCTCGGTGACGTCGGTATTGGTCCCGCACCACAGCACGACCTTGCCGTCCTCGTCCTTCAGCGCGCTGGCGCGCGAGAGGAACCAGCGGAAATTGCCGTCGGTGCCGCGCAAGGGGAAGGTGTCCTCCCAGTCCTCGCCCGTGTCCCAGGCATGCTGGATACGCTCGACCACGCGATCGACGTGGTCGGGGTGGTGGACCGCCTTCCAGCCCCAACCCTGCATCTGCTCGAGCGTGGTCCCGGTGTAATCGTACCAGCGCTGGTTGTACCAGTAGATCCAGCCCTTGCTGTCGGCCATCCAGGCGAGCTGCGGGATGTTCTGTGCCAGCGCCTCGAACTGCCGCTGCGATTCGCGCAGCTCGCGCCGCAGATCGACCATTTCGCGCAAGTCGTTGGCGATCTTCGAGGCACCGACGACATGGCCTTGCGCGTCGCGGATAGGCGAGACGGTGACCGCCAGCGGGATCGCCGTCCCGTCCTTGTGAAGACGGAGCGTTTCGAACTTCGGGACGATCTCGCCCCCGCGGATGCGGGCGAGGATGGCATCCTCCTCGTCCTGCCGGTCCGCCGGGATCACCCGCCGGATCGACTGCCCGATCATGTCTTCCGCGCTCCAGCCGAACAGCCGCTCGGCCGCCGCATTCCAGCTGCGCACCACGCCGTCGAGATCCTTCGAGACGATCGCATCGCTCGAATGCTGCACGATTGCAGCCAGTTGTGCGTCACCGCTGGTCCGATCCCTGTCCATGACCGCCGATTAGCACGCCGCCGCGCGGGGGAAAACGATTCCTAACCCAGCCCTGCCGCCGCCAGCAGCGCTTCGGTGCTGGCGTCGAACTGCTCGCCGCCCTGCTCGATCGCCTTGGCCATCGCCTTGCCCAGTTCAACGCCGAACTGGTCGAAGGGGTTGATGCCCATCAGCACGGCATTGGCGAAGGTGCGGTGTTCGTGGAAGGCGATCAGCGCGCCGAGCGCAGCGGCGTCGAGATCGTCGCACAGGATCGTCGCGCTGGGCCGGTCGCCGGGGTAGTTGCGCGCCGGGTCCTCGCCCGCCTTGCCCGCCATCAGCGCAGCGCCTTGGGCAAAGCAGTTCATCAGCAGGATGCGGTGATGCGCGGGGTCGAGGTCGTCGCCCGGCGCCGCACTGGCGATGAAATCGACCGGCACCAGATGCGTGCCCTGGTGGAGCAGCTGGAACACCGCATGCTGCGCATCGGTCCCCACCCCGCCCCAGGTGATCGGCGCGGTCGGCCCGTCGACCGGCTGCATGTCGGCGGTGACGCGCTTGCCGTTCGATTCCATCTCGAGCTGCTGGAGGTAGTCAGGAAACAGGCCGAGGCGCTCGTCATAGGCGAAGACGGCGCGCGTCTGGCAGCCGCGCACGCGGGTGTAGTAGAGATCGGCGAAGGCCGCGCGCAGCACGAGGTTGGCCACGCCGTCGGTGTCGCGGAAATGCTCGTCCACCGCCTTCGCACCGGCGAGCATGGCGCGGAAATCGTCCATCCCCACGGCCATGGCGATCGGGAAACCGATCGAGGACCAGATCGAATAGCGCCCACCGACGCTTTCCTGGAACGGCAGGATGCGCGTCTCGTCCACGCCCCAGTCGACCGCTCCTTCGGGATTGGCGGTGAGCGCGATCACGCGGCCGCCCGGGTCGCTCACGCCGTTGTCGCGCAGCCATTTGAGCGCGCTTTCGGCATTGGTCATGGTCTCGATGGTGGTGAAGGTCTTGCTCGCCACCGCGATCAGCGTCTTGGCCGGGTCGCATTTCGAAAACGCCTCTTCCAGCGCGACGCCGTCGATGTTCGAGACGACATGGACGTCGCAATAGGAGAGGTCGCGGCTGAGCGCATCGACGCCCAGTGCGGGGCCGAGCGCGCTGCCGCCGATGCCGATGTGAATGAGGTGCTCGATCTCGCCCAGCGCGCCCTGGTGGATCGCGCCCACCAGCATGCCCATGCGGTCGATCAGCGCCATCGCTTCCTCGACCTTGGCCGCATCGCCCGTGCCGCGCAAAGTCGCATGGTCGGCGGCGCGCCCTTCGGTCGGGTTGACCACCTCGCCGCCGAACAGCTTCGCGCGCATGCCGGCGAAATCCATCGCGTCGGCCAGCTCCTCGAACGCCGCGATCACCGCGCGGTCGAGATGCGTCTTCGACCAGTCGAACAGGATGCCGCCATCCTCGGCGCCCGCGCCCAGCTCGATCCGGCCGGAAAGCATGGCCACACGCTCTTCCCCGCCCGGCTCGTCCACCCCCTCGCCACCATCGCGGCTGGCACTGAACAGCTCGCCCAGCGTCGGGCGCGGCAGGTTGGCAAGCTTGTCCCAGATCGCGGCGGCAGGTGTCATCGTTCAAAAATCCTTTCGTGTGCGCAGGTGCGCGACTAGGGAACTCCGCAATGATTGAGAAGTCCGCATGACAGAGCAAGCGCTGGATACGAATTCGCCCGATTCCGCGATGGCCGAACCCGAAAAGAAGGAAACGCTCGGCAGCTTCCTGTGGTTCGTCGCCAAGCTGGTGATCGCGGTTCTGATATTCCGCAGCTTCATCTTTTCGCCCTTCACCATTCCCAGCGAATCGATGCTGCCCAATCTGCGCAATGGCGATTACCTTGTCGCCGCCAAGTGGCCCTATGGTTTTTCGCGCTATTCGCTCCCCGGCTCACCCGCCCTGTTCGAGGGGCGGGTCCTCGCGCATCTGCCCGAGCGGGGCGACGTGGCGATCTTCAAGCACCCGGTGACCGGCGCCGACTACGTCAAGCGCGTGATCGGCCTGCCGGGCGACACGGTGGCGGTGAAGGACGGTGTCGTCATCCTCAACGGCGAAGCCCTGCAGCGCGAGGACGCGGGCTCTATCGACATCCCAATGAGCGCCAACACCGGCTGCCGCCGCGATGGCGGCGCGGTGGTCGACGGCGACCGCTGCCGCTACCACCAGTTCCGCGAGACGCTGCCCTCGGGCAAGAGCTACATGACCCTCGATTTCGGCACCGTCGGCCCGCGCTTCCTTACCGACGGTTCGGGCGGGATCGCACTCGACCGGAACGGCCTCCCGCTGCGAATCGATCCCGACAACACCGCCCCCGTCGTGGTCCCCGAGGGCAAGCTGTTCATGATGGGCGACAATCGCGACAACTCGCTCGACAGCCGCTATCCCGCCGTGCCCGATGGCGGCGTCGGGCTGGTCGATGCCGACCTCCTCATCGGCCGCGCCAGCCGCGTACTGTGGTCGAGCGACGGCAGCGTCGAATGGATCAAGCCGTGGACCTGGTTCACCGCCGCGCGCTGGGACCGGATCGGGAGCGACATATGAGTGCGCTCAAGCCCGAGACGCGCGAATGGCTCGAGGAGACCGGCTTCACGGTCGGGGACGAGGCACTGTGGTTTGCCGCCCTGACGCATGGCAGCATGGGCGAGAAACAGGATTACGAGCGGCTCGAATTCCTCGGCGACCGCGTACTCGGGCTCGCGATCGCCGAGTGGCTCTATGCACAGAGCGAAGCCCCCGAAGGCAAGCTTGCGCAACGCCTGAACGCCATCGTGAGCCGCGAAATGTGCGCCCAGATCGCGCGCGGGATAGGGTTGCCGCCGCATATCCGGATCTCGAAGCAGGCGAGCAGCGACGGCGGGCGCGACAGCGACAATATCCTCGGCGACGTGATCGAAGCCCTGCTCGGCGCGCAATTCCTCGATAATGGCTTCGAGGCTTCGCGCGATCTCGTCCGCCAGCTCTGGCGCCCTGCACTCGAAAGCGGCGCGGGGAAGGCCAAGCACCCCAAGAGTGCACTGCAGGAATGGGCTGCGGGCAACCAGCGCCGCCCGCCCGAATACGAGCTGGTCGACCGCTCGGGCCCCGACCATGCGGCGCGCTTCACCGTACGGGTAAAAGTCCACAAGGTCGGCGAGGCCGAAGGCACCGCGGGCAGCAAGCAGGAAGCCGAAAAGCAGGCGGCGCGCGAATTTATGGAGAAATACGGGTGACCCGGGCGACTATCCTTCGACAGGTTCGGGATGAGCGGGATCGGGAAAGATCGGACAAGCATCCGCTCGGCCTGAGCCTGGCGAAGGCCCAGCGCGCGGACCGGCACATACAGGTGAGCCAATGACAGATACGAAATGCGGCGTCGTCGCCGTGCTGGGCGCGCCCAATGCGGGCAAGAGCACGCTGGTCAACCAGCTGGTCGGGCAGAAGGTGGCGATTACATCGGCCAAGGCGCAGACCACGCGCGCGCGGATGATGGGCATCGCGCTGCACCACGGCGATGACGCGGAAACGCAGATGATCCTCGTCGACACGCCGGGCATCTTCGCGCCCAAGCGGCGGCTAGACCGGGCGATGGTGAGCGCCGCCTGGGAAGGCGCCGAGGCCGCCGATGCGGTGCTGCTGCTGGTCGACCCGGTCAAGCAGCGCCGGCACGAGCTCGAACCGCTGATCGAACAGATCGCCCAGCGCCCCGAACGCAAGATCCTGGTGCTCAACAAGGTCGATGTCGCCAAGAAGGAGCCGCTACTCGCGCTGGCGCAGGAGCTGGGCGACAAGGTCGAATTCACCGAGGTGTTTTTCGTCTCCGCACTGACCGGCGACGGCGTGCCCGAGATGAAGGACGCGCTGGCCGCGATGATGCCCGAGGGGCCGTGGATGTATCCCGAGGACCAGGTCTCCGATGCGAGCGAGCGCCTGCTGGCGACCGAGGTTACCCGCGAACAGCTCTATCGCCAGCTGCACGAGGAACTGCCCTACGATTCCGCGGTGCGGCCCGAGAAATATATCGAGCGCCCCGATGGCAGCCTCGAGATTCACCAGCAGATCGTCGTGATGCGCGACAACCAGCGCGCCATCGTGCTCGGCAAGGGCGGCAGCCGGATCAAGGCGATCGGCGAGGCGGCGCGCAAGGAATTGTCCGAAATGCTCGGCCAGAAGGTCCACCTGTTCCTCCACGTCAAGACCGACGAGCGCTGGAGCGAGGACAAGGAAATGTTCGAGGAAATGGGGCTCGACTGGAAGAGCTAAGCTAGGAGTTTTTCCGCTGGAGATGCTTGCGTCCCATTTCCTGCCCCAACTGGCCGCAGCGCTCGCGGTAGGGTTGCTGATCGGGATCGAGCGGGGGTGGAAGCTGCGCAGCGAAACCCCCGGCATGCGGGTTGCCGGCATCAGGACCTTCACCCTGCTCGGCATGACGGCGGGGCTCGGCGGTATCATCAGCCTTCAGGGGTACGTCATCGTCTCGGGCATCGTTGTCGCGGTCGCCGCCATGCTGGTGGCGATCGGCTATTCGCGCTCGATACTCGACTCCGGCAGGCCCGATGCGACCAGCGCGGTGGCCGCCATGGTGACGCTCGGACTGGGGTTCCTCGCGGGGATCGGCGAGGAGGCGCTGGCGGTTGCGGGTGCGGCAGTGGTTACATTGATCCTCGCACTGCGCGCCGAGGTCCATCGCTGGGTCGGCGCGCTCGACGAGGCCGACATCAAGGCCTTCGCCCGCTATGCCGTCATAGCCCTGGCGGTATTCCCCTTCCTGCCCGAAGGCCGCTATGGCCCCTACGGCGCGTGGGAGCCGCGGGTCTTGTGGCTGGTGGTCGTCATCGTCACCGGCTTTTCCTTCGCCGGTTACGTCGCCAACCGCATGTTCGGCGCGCGCCGGGGGACGATCGCCACCGCAGTGATCGGGGGGGCCTACAGTTCCACTGCCGTGACCCATTCCTTCGCCCAGCGCCTTGGTTCGGGCATGGGCGGCGGAGCGGAGAACGCCGGGATCGCACTGGCCAGCGCTGTCATGTACCTGCGCGTCATCATCCTCGTCGCAATACTCGCAACGAGCCTGCTCGAACCCTTCGTCGTGGTGGTGGCGCCCGCGCTGATCGCCGGTTTTGCAGCAAGTTACTGGCTGTACCGCAAAGCCCCCAGCACGACTGGCCCGGCGCCGCCCGGCAACCCCATCGCCATGCTGCCCGCCCTGACCTTTGTCGCCTTCGTCGCAGTAGCCGCAGTCGCCGCCCGCTGGGCACAGGGCGAATTCGGCGAACAGGGTATCGCCATCCTGCTGCTGCTCATGGGGAGTATGGATGTGGATGCGGCCATCGTCACCGCAGGCGGGTTGGAACCAGGCACGATCGCACCGCGCCTCGCCGCGCTCGCCATCGCCGGAACGATCCTCGCGAACATGACCGTCAAGCTCGGCGTGACCATGGTCTATGGCAAGCGCGAGGCCCGCCCGGCCGCAGCGGCCCTCGCCGCAAGCATGACGGTCCTTTCGGTGAGCCTGGCGGTGGGGTACGCGGGTTTGTAGCCACCATGCCACTGGCAGGCTGAAACGGAAGCGGACACCAGCGTGTTGCCCGCTCGAGCCTCCCGTGATGACACCCTATGAAACGCATCGCGGAGCGCAGGCGTTCGCGTTCACCCCCGTTGCGAGCGGAGCTGCAAACCCTCTTCGCGAATCCGTGCGACTTCGACGCAATCGCGCCCACTCTTTTTCGCTCGGTACATCGCGGCATCGGCCGTCTGGACCAGTCGGCTCAGGTCGCAATGCTGCGGCACGCTGGCAACGCCCACCGACACTGTGACCTTGCCGAGCATCTTGCCGGCATGCTGGACGTCCAGATCGCTGATGCGCGAACGGATTTCTTCGGCCCGGATGGCCGCCTGCTCGCAGGTGAGGTCCGGCAAGAGTACGCCAAATTCCTCACCTCCGTAGCGGAACGCGAATTCCGGTTCGCGCGTCGCTTCTTGCAGGACCCCGGCCAGTTCACGGAGCACTTCATCGCCTGCCGCGTGACCGAAACGGTCGTTGAGGTTCTTGAAGTGATCGACATCCAACATCAGGCAACTCAACTGCGTCGAGCCATCTGCCTGGCCCGCGCGGAAGCCCTCCATGACACGCTCGAAATTGCGACGATTGGGCAATCCGGTCAGCGGATCGTGCAGTGCCAAACTGCGCAGCGCATCGCGCAGCTTGATGTTTGCGAGCGACAGGCTGATGTTCTCGGCGAGCATGTCGATGTAGTTCTCGGGCGTCGGGACCACCCCGGCTTGGTCTGCGCGGACTTCGAGGTAGAGCAGGCCCAGCGTCTCGTTCTGCGCCATCAGCGGTAGACAAAGCGTATCGGGAAGCTGCCCCTCAGCCAATGCGAGATGCTGGCAAGGCACATCGACTCCGCCACTCGCAGGTCGGTGCGGCAGACCACGTCGCAGCGCCCAACAGGCGGACGGCGCGAATTCCCCCTGTGAATGAACCGGTTCCTGCCAGGTGCAAGCCTCGACCATCGCGTTGCGATGCTCGTCGAACAAGTACAGCCGCCCCGCACGGCCGGGATCGATCTCGGGCAGGAAGCGACGCACCACATCCTTGAAATCCTCGAGCGTATCGCAACTCTGCATGCGCTGGGTCATGCGCGACAGCAGTTCGCGTAGAGTAGTGTCGGCATCGCGCTCGGCCTGGAGGCGCTGCCGGGCGAGCCCGTTTTCGCGGAAAACGCGGATCGCTTTCGCCATATCGCCGATCTCGTCGATCTGGTTCACTTCGGGTAGTTCGGTCGCGTAGTCTTCCTCGGCAAGCCTGCTCACCACATCGCTCAGCCGGACCACGGGATGCAGGACACGGCGCTTGAACACGAAATACAGGACGCAAAGGAACAACAGACCGGTGACCGCAAGAACGATTTCCGCGAGCAGTTTCCAGGTAGCCGCAACCGCCGCCGCGTCCTCGACCACTCTCGCTATCCGCGCATCGAGCAGGTCCTGAAAACGCTGGACCAGTACTTCGGCGCGGTTGAGCTCGCGCTCGTATTCGGGGCCGAACAGAATCCGCCGGGCGCGTTCCTCGTCGCCCTGCCGGTAGGCGGCCATCGCCTCGACCTGTTCGTCATGCAGCGAATCCGCCCAGCGGATTGCCTCGGCCAGTGTGGCCAGTTCGGCGCGCGAGGCGCCGGCCTCGCCGATGTGTTCGATCCGCCGCTCGACCGAAGCCAGTTCTTCCTCGTCGCGGCGGTAGACGATGGCATAGGTCTCGTCGCCGGTGTTGACGTATTGCCGCGCATTTTCGCTCATGGCGTAGATGTCGATGCCGAGCCGCGAGGTCGCCTTGTCGAGCTGATAGCGCTGTTCGACCGCGGCACGCTCGCGATCATGCGCGTTCGAGGCCAGCAGCATCATTACGCCGGATACGACGGTTAGCGCGACCGTCGCGCCGTAAGCGGCATTTGTGATGGTTGCCAGACGCATGTCAGGATTGTGGCACGCAAGGCCAAAAGAAGCGTTAAGGGGGCCCGGGTGCGACCCCTGATCGGGTCTTACAGATCGGCTTCCTTCGCGCTGGCTAATACCTCCGGCGTCATCGCCGCTGATCGGCTCGCTCCGCTTTGCGCTGGCGTCGGCGGCCAGCCAGATGGCGGAACCGCGCGAGTCGGGGCCGAGCGCTCGCTTACCGCTTCTTGGCGATGCCGATCTTGTTCTTCTTGGCGAAGTCCTTGGTCGATTCCTCGCTTCGACCCAGCGCCTTGGCAATTTCCTTGAGCCCCTTGCCCTTGGCGGCGAGCGTGCGGAGCTGGCCCGCTTCCTCGCCGGTCCAGGGCTGCTTGTGGCGCTCGAAGCGGTCCTTCGCCATCAGCCGGCCACCTTCTTCGCTGCGGGCTTTTTCGCCGGGGCCTTCTTCTTCGCTGCTGGCTTCTTCTTGGCGGGAGCCTTCTTCTTGGGCGCGGCCTTCTTCTTCTTTTTCGCCGGGCCCTTGGCCGCGCGGGCGTCGATCAGCTCGATCGCCTGCGCTTCGGTGACGTCCTCGGGCTTCATGTCCTTGGGGATCGTCGCATTGGTCGTGCCGTCGGTCACATAGGGGCCGTAGCGGCCCGGCATGACCTTGATCTCGCCGCCGCTGGTCGGGTGTTCGCCCAGCGTCTTGATCGGTTCGGCCTTGCCGCGCCCGCCGCCGCGATTGGCGGCCTGCGCAAGGATGTCGACCGCACGATTCATGCCTACCTCAAACACATCGCGCGTGCTCTGCAGCTTGCCGTATTTGCCATCGTGGCGGAGATAGGGGCCGTAACGCCCTATTGCGGCTTCGATTTCCTTACCGGTCTCCGGGTGCGTCCCGACGATGCGCGGCAGGCTCAGCAGCTTCAGGGCCCATTCGAGATCGAAATCGTCGAGATCCTTGGGAATGCTCGCGCGCTTGGCCTCCTTGCCCTCGCCCAGCTGGATATAGGGGCCGAACCGCCCGCTCTTGCGCTCGACCGGCAATCCGGTTTCGGGATCCTTGCCGAGCACGCCGTCATCGGCGCCATCCTCGCTGTCGGCCCCGCCGGGCTTGGCGAACTGGCGGGTGTATTTGCATTCGGGATAGTTGGCGCAGGCGACGAAGGCGCCATAGCGGCCCCCGCGCAGCGCCAGCCTGCCCCCTTCGCGGCCCTCGCTCTCGCACAGCGGGCAATGGCGCGGGTCCTTGCCGTCGGCGCGCTCGGGGAAAAGGTAGTCCGACAGGAAATCGTCGAGGACTTCGGTTACTTCCGAAGGCTTCTTCTCCATCACCTCTTCGGTCTTGGGCTTGAAGTCGCGCCAGAAGGCCTCGAGCAGCGTCTTCCAGTCTTCCTTGCCGTCCGAGACCACGTCGAGCTCGTCCTCGAGCCCGGCGGTGTAATCGAAGGCGACATATTGCGGGAAGAAGCGTTCGAGGAAGGCGGTCAGCAGGCGCCCAGATTCCTCGGCGAAGAAGCGGTTCTTCTCCATTCGGACATAGGCGCGGTCGCGCAGCGTCTGGATCGTACTGGCATAGGTCGAGGGACGGCCGATGCCGAGTTCCTCGAGCCGCTTGACGAGACTCGCCTCGGAAAAGCGCGGCGGCGGCTGGGTGAAGTGCTGGTTGGCCTCGACCCCGCGCTTGAGCGGTGCATCGCCCTTCGAGATCGTCGGCAGCAAGCCGTCCTCGTCATCCTCGGCGTCGTCGCGGCCTTCCTGATAGACCGCGAGGAAGCCCGGGTATTTGACCACCTGGCCGGTGGCGCGCAGCTCGTGCCGCCCGGTCGGATCGCGCAAGGTGACGGTGGTGCGCTCGAGGCTGGCGGCGGCCATCTGGCTAGCCATCGCGCGCTTGAAGATCAGGTCGTAGAGCTTGGCCTCGTCGCCCGAGCCGGCGCGGTCGCGATTGAAATCGGTCGGACGGATCGCCTCGTGCGCTTCCTGCGCGTTCTTGGCCTTCGTCTTGTACATGCGCGGGGCATCGGGGAGCGCGTGGCCGCCATAGCGATCGGCCACGGCCTTGCGGCAGGCAGCGATCGCGCTGCCATCCATGCTCACACCGTCGGTACGCATGTAGGTGATCGCGCCGGCCTCGTAGAGCGACTGCGCCAGCCGCATCGTGTGGCTCGCCGAAAAGCCCAGCTTGCGCGCGGCTTCCTGCTGCAGCGTCGAAGTGGTGAACGGGGGCGCGGGATTACGCTTGAAGGGCTTGGTCTCGACCTCTTCGACGGTGAAGTTCGCACCCTCGACCGCCGCTTTGGCGGCCATGGCGCTGCCTTCATTGCCGAGCGTCAGCTTGTCGAGCTTGCTGCCGTCATATTTGACCAGCCGCGCATCGAATTCGGTGCCGTCGTGCTGTAGCTTGGCGATGATCGACCAGTATTCGTCGGCCCGGAAGCGTTCGATCTCGATCTCGCGATCGACGATCAGCCGCAGCGCGACCGATTGCACCCGGCCTGCGCTCTTGGCGCCGGGCAGGCGGCGCCAGAGCACCGGGCTGAGCGTGAAGCCGTAGAGATAGTCGAGCGCGCGGCGCGCGAGATAGGCGTCGATCAGATCCTGGTCGAGATCGCGCGGCGCCTTCATCGCATCGGTCACCGCCTGCTTGGTGATCGCGTTGAAGGTGACGCGCTCGACGTCCTTGGGCAGTGCCTTGCGCTTCTGCAGCAGCTCGCGAACATGCCAGCTGATCGCCTCGCCTTCGCGGTCAGGGTCGGTCGCGAGGATCAGGCGGTCGGCCTTCTTGGCACTGTCGGCGATTTCCTTGAAGCGGCTCTGCTTGTCGCGATAGAGTTCCCAGTCCATCGCGAAGCCTTCGTCGGGACGCACGCTGCCATCCTTGGGCGGCAGGTCGCGGACATGGCCGTAGCTGGCGAGGACCTTGAAGTCCTTGCCGAGGTATTTCTCGATAGTTTTCGCCTTGGCCGGCGATTCGACGATGACCAGTTGCATGGTGGAAAAGGCAGTCCCTTACGTGTGTACGTGCGTATACGCGCGAAAATGGGGACCGGGTCCAAAGCCCGTCAAGCGACAAAAAAAGGAACGGGCCGCCCGTAAGGAGGTACGAAGGCGGCCCGTCGCGAGCGCCGTTGGGGGGTGCCCGCTTTCAAATCTGGTGACGGGAAGCCGACCGAATCGTCCGCTCCCGAAGGCCGAGCATATGACAGAAACGACAGGCGCGCTTGCATGTTTGCGTCAATCTTGCGGTCGCCCGGATCGCCCCTTGCGAGCGCGTTCCGGGAGGTCAGCCGGCCAGGCTGACGCGCCCTCCGGCGTGCCGCTGAAGCCTTCCGGCGACTTCGAGTTCGAGCAGCGCCAGTTGCACCGCACTGGGGCTATCGCCCGACTGGCGGATAAGCTCGTCGACCGCGACGGGGGCGGTGGTGAGCAGGCCGGCGACCTCGGCGGGTTCGGCATCGGCCAGCTCGCCGGGATCGAAATCGAACGTGGGCGCACTCTCGCGAAAGCTCGAGCGGGGCTGGCCGTCGAAGCCCGAGAGCAATTCGACCACGTCGTCCGGGCTCTGCACCAGCACCGCGCCCTCGCGGATCAAATGGTTGCAGCCGTGGCTGCGCGCTTCCAGCGGGCTGCCGGGGATCGCCATGACCTCGCGCCCCGCCTCGCCCGCCAGCCGGGCGGTGATCAGGCTGCCCGACTTGATTGCCGCTTCGACCACCAGCGTGCCTGCGGCAAGCCCGGCGATGATGCGATTGCGGCTGGGGAAATGGCTGCCGCGCGGTTCGGTGCCCGGCGGCTGTTCGGCGAACAGCAGGCCGTCGCTGGCAATCCGCTCCTGCAGCTCGGCATGCTGCGGCGGATAGGCAATGTCGATCCCGCTGGCGATCACCCCGATGGTGCCTGGGAAGGCGCCCTCATGCGCCGCGCCGTCGATCCCGCGTGCGAGGCCCGAAACGACGATGAAACCGGCCTCGGCCAGCCCCTTTGCAAAATCGCGCGCCAGCTTGACCGCCGCCGCGCTGGCATTGCGCGCACCGACCATTGCGACGCAGGGCTTCGCCGCCAGCGCCAGATCGCCGCGCCAGGTGAGGATCGGTGGCGCGCTCTCGAGTTGATGGAGTAGCGCGGGATAGCCCGGCTGGTCGTGGAACAGGTATCTGGCGCCCGCCATGCGTACCGCCTCGATTTCGCGCTCAACCGTATCGGCGGGGCAGGCGCGGTATCGCCGCCCTCCCCGCGCGGAGAGCTCGGGCAGCGCGGCGAGCGCCTCTCCGGCGCTGCCGAAGCGCTGCAACAGCATGGCGTAGCTGACCGGCCCGACATGCGGCGAGCGTAGCAGGCGGATGCGGGCGAAGGCCTCGTCCTGCGACAGCGCGGGCGGGCCCGCGCCGCTCATTCCTTCTTGCCGCCGACCCGGGGTTCCTCGCCCTTCATCAGCCGCGCGATATTGGCGCGGTGGAGATAGATGATCAGCAGCGCGATCGCGGCCAATACGGGGAAGAACTGCGGATAGCCGAACAGCGGCGCGGCCGCCGCCGCCGCGACCACGGCGGCCATGCCGGCAAGCGAGGACACGCGGAAGATCGCCAGCACGCTCAGCCACACGAAGGCGTAGGCGAGGCCCAGCGGCCAGGCGAGGCCGAAGGAAACCCCGGCATTGGTCGCCACGCCCTTGCCGCCCTTGAAGCCGAGCCAGACGGGGAAGCAGTGACCGAGCACAGCCGCACCCGCGGCAAAGGCCTGTCCGACCTCGCCCCAGATCTGGCCCGCGATGACCACGGGAGCGAGGCCCTTGAGCAGGTCGAGCACCAGCGTCGCCGCGGCGAGCCCCTTGTTGCCCGTGCGCAGCACATTGGTCGCGCCGATATTGCCCGAGCCGATCTGGCGCACGTCGCCCATACCCGCGGCCCTGGTCAGGAGCAGCCCGAACGGGATCGAGCCGATCGCATAGCCGAGCAGTGCTGCAAAAAGTTCGTTCACGGCAATCTCCGGTCTTGGGGCGGACGGCATGCGGTGCGCCCTTCCTCCTTGAACGCGCTCTAAAAGGTAGTACGGCCCTTCGACAAGCTCAGGCCGCACGGAAAATCCACTTTGGACGCATCCTCCTCCCCCATCCTGCTGTTCGATTCGGGCGTCGGCGGGCTCACAGTGCTCGGCGAATTGCGCAAGCTTCTGCCGCAAGCCCCGGTGATCTATGCCGCCGACATGGCCGGCCTGCCCTATGGCGCGAAGAGCGAGGCCGAGATCGCCGCGCGCGTCGCCGGCCTGCTCGGCCGGATGGCCGAACGCTACCAGCCGCGCCTGATCTGTATCGCCTGCAACACCGCCAGCACGATCGCGCTGGGCATGGTCCGCGACGTGCTCGAAACACCGATCGTCGGCACCGTGCCTGCAATCAAGCCTGCCGCGGCAATGACGAAAACTGGGGTCTTCGGTCTGCTCGGCACCGAAGCGACGATGCGGCAGAAATACGTCGACGACCTCGAGCACGAATTCGCGGTGGGCAAACGCTTGCTGCGCCACGGCACCAACGGGCTGGTTCCGCTGGCCGAGGCCAAGCTGCGCGGGGAGAGCGTGCGGGTCGCGGATGTGGCCGAGGCTGCCAAGGGGCTGATGCTCCAGTTGCACGGGCGCGAGATCGACACGATCGTGCTCGCCTGCACCCATTTCCCGCTGCTCGAGGACGAACTGCGCGCCGCCTTCGGCGAAGAGATCGCCTTCGTCCACGGGGCCCAGGGCATCGCGCGGCGGATCGCGCAGCTTACCGAGGGGCAGGTTTTCGAACGCACCACACCCGACTTCGCCATAACCACCGGGCCGATCGAGGATTTTCGCCGCCTCGCGCCCGCCTTCGAGGCCTATGGGATCGGCGAATTGCGCGCCTTTTGACCTGCGAATGGCTCGCAAAGATCGCAGTGGCGATTTGCAACCGTTTCGACTAGGGCGAAGGGCATTGGACAGCCGCGGACGGGCGGCGCAGCGACGGGCGAATACGCCAGTGAACTACGACCAGATTTTCGACGAAGCGATCTCGCGGCTGCACGAGGAAGGCCGCTATCGCGTCTTCATCGACATCCTGCGCAACAAGGGCGCCTTCCCCAATGCGCGCTGCTTCGCCGGGCACAATGGCCCCAAGCCGGTCACCGTGTGGTGTTCGAACGATTATCTCGCGATGGGCCAGCACCCCAAGGTCATCGCCGCGATGGAAGAGGCGCTGCACGATGTCGGCGCCGGCAGCGGCGGCACGCGCAATATCGGCGGCAACACGCATTACCACGTCCAGCTCGAGGAAGAGCTCGCCGACCTCCACGGCAAGGATGCCGCGCTGCTGTTCACCAGCGGCTATGTCTCGAACGATGCGACGCTGTCGACCGTGGCCAAGCTGCTGCCCGGCTGCGTGATCTTTTCCGACGAACTCAATCACGCCAGCATGATCGCGGGCATCCGTAATTCGGGCTGCGAAAAGCGCGTCTTCCGCCACAACGACCTCGAGCACCTCGAGGAACTGCTCGCGGCCGAAGATGAGGCAACGCCCAAGCTGATCGCCTTCGAAAGCGTCTATTCGATGGATGGCGACGTGGCCCCGATCCACGCGATCTGCGACCTCGCCGAGAAATACAATGCGCTGACCTATATCGACGAGGTCCACGCGGTCGGCATGTATGGCGCGCGCGGCGGCGGCATTTCCGAACGCGACGAAGCCGCGCACCGGATCGACATCATCGAGGGCACGCTGGGCAAGGCTTTCGGCGTGATGGGCGGCTATATCGCGGCCGACAAGAAGATCGTCGACTGCATCCGCAGCTACGCTCCGGGATTCATCTTCACCACCTCGCTCAGCCCCGCGCTCGTCGCGGGCGTGCTCGCGGCGGTGCGCCACCTCAAGTCGAGCAGCGTCGAACGCGACGGCCAGCAGGAAGCCGCTGCGCTGCTCAAGCAGAAGATGCGCAATGCCGGACTGCCGGTGATGGACAGCGTCACCCATATCGTCCCGCTGATGGTGGGCGATCCGGTGCGCGCCAAGAAGATCAGCGACATCCTGCTCGCCGAATACGGCGTCTACGTCCAGCCGATCAACTTCCCCACCGTGCCGCGCGGGACCGAGCGCCTTCGCTTCACCCCCGGCCCGGCGCATTCGCCCGCAATGATGGACGATCTCGTCGCCGCGCTGGTCGAGATCTGGGACCGGATGGACCTCGACCTCGCCAAGGCGGCGTAGCAGGCGCCGACCCCGGCTTCCCCAAGCACTGGCAGCCGGGTTATTTCGGTATAGATAGGCCAGATGGACGATCCGCGTTCGACACCGCATGCCGGGCACGATGGCTTGCCGCTGCTGGCATTCGCCGCGCTCGTGGTGTTGCCTTTCGTGCTTCTGTTCCTGTTCGGGCATGACCGGGCCTCCGTTCCGCGAGCGCCGGAGACCGGGACCTCCACCCACGCGCCGGCCATCCCGGTACCCGATCTGCCTGCCGCGGGAGACGATACGGTCGTCCTGTCGGAGTTGGCAGAACCCGATGCGCGGACGCGCAATGCGGCAGTGGCTTTCGCTTCGGTCGGCCCCGGCAAAGCCGTGCCCTTCACCTTCCGCGGGAGCGCCGACGACCGTAGCCGCGCGCGCGACTGCCTGGCGCTGGCGGGCATGGCCGAAGCCGGCGGCGACGATCTCGGCCAGCGCGCGGTGATGCAGGTCGTTCTCAACCGCGTGCGCCACCCCGCCTTCGCCGGGACGGTTTGCGGCGCGGTGTTCGAAGGTTCGCAGCGCCCCACCGGCTGCCAGTTCAGCTTCACCTGCGACGGTTCGCTGGCGCGACGCTATTCCGACACGGCGTGGTCGTCGGCACGCCGCCGCGCAGAGGCCCTGCTCGATGGCGCGATCGAGCCCGCGGTGGGCAATGCCACCCATTTCCACGCCGATTACGTCTATCCCTGGTGGAGCGACCGGCTCGACAAGGTGGCGCAGGTCGGCGCGCACCTGTTCTTCCGCTGGCGTGGCTTCTGGGGCAGCCGCACCGCGCTCTCGGCACGCTATGCCGGGGGCGAACCCGACCCGCTGCGCCTGCGCGAAACCGCACTCGCAGTCGCCGCCGCCAATCCCTTGCCGACACTGCTGCAGAGCGGCGAGGCGGTGCGCAGCATTACCAGCGCGGCAGTCGAGCGCCCCCCCGAAACCGCCGCCACCGTTCCCCCCTCGCCCGGCGCGGGGGTGCATTTCGTGCTCGTCGCTCCGGGCGATTCGCCCGCTGCACTGGTCGAGCGCGCGCGCGGCCTGTGTCGCGGCAAGGGCTATTGCCGGGTGCAAGGCTGGAGTTCGAGCGCGGATATTCCCGCCGCGCTGCCGCTGACCGATGCCGCGAGACGGAGCCTGCGGTTCAGCTATCTCGCCGCGAGCGCGGGCGGCAGCGAGGCGGTGTTCCTCGACTGCCGGACCTTCCCCAGCCCAGCAATCGGCACCTGCCTGCCCGCTTTACCGTAAGGGATTTTGCGCGCCCGATTCGCTGCGCTACCCCTGTCTGCCGAACAAGGGAGAGAGCGAGAATGAGCGGCAGTCCGGATATGACCTATGAAGAGGTGGTGATGGGCCGCCGCTCGATCCGGGGCTATCTCGACAGGCCGGTACCGCGCGAGCTGATCGAGGAAATCCTCACCATGGCGATGCGCTCGCCGACCTCGATGAACACGCAGCCGTGGCATTTCCACGTCATCACCGGCGAACCGCTCGATGCGATCCGCAAGGGCAATACGGAAAACATCCTCGCGGGCGTGCCCGACAGCCGCGAATTCCGTCGGGGCGAGCCCTTTGGCGGCGTTCACCGCGAACGCCAGGTCGGCGTCGCCAAGCAATTGTTCGGCGCGATGGGGATCGAGCGCGACGACAAGGAAGGCCGCCAGGACTGGGTGCTGCGCGGGTTCCGCCAGTTCGACGCGCCGGTCTGCGTGATCGTGGCCTATGACAAGGAATTGTCGGGCAGCGACGACACGCCTTTCGATTGCGGTGCGGTAACCACCGCGCTGGTCAACGCCGCGTGGTCGCGCGGGCTCGGCTGCGTGATCAATTCGCAGGGTATCATGCAAAGCCCCGTCGTGCGCGAGCATGCCGGAATTCCCGATGATCAGGTCATCATGAAGGCCGTCGCTATGGGCTGGCCCGACGAGAGCTTTCCCGCCAATGCCGTGGTGAGCGAAAGGAAGAGCGTGGCCGAAGCCGCGCGCTTCGTAGGGTTCGCGGAATAGGCTTTAGCCGACCAGCCCCGCCAGCACGCGCAGCAGGGCTTCCCCGGCCACCGGCTTGGCGCAAACCGGCTTGTCGGGATAACGGCCCTCGAGATCGTATCGCGTGGCATGTCCGGTGTGGAACAGGAAGGGCTTGCCCAGTTCGATCAGCCGATCGGCCACTGGGAAGACGTCGCGCCCGCGCAAGTCCACATCCAGAACCGCAGCATCGAATTGGACCGTTGCGATTGCGCCAAGTGCTTCATCGACAGTGGCGCATTCCGCCACTACCCGCGCCCCGGCACGCTCTATCTCGTCTGCCAAATCCATGACGATGAGCGCTTCATCTTCGACAAGGACAATGTCTTTGCCTTCCAGCGTGACAGGACCGGCGGCAGGAGAACCAGTCCCTCCTATGGGCAACCTCTCGCTCATCAGGATATTCCTTCCATGTCGCCAGCGCCCGAAGGCTCGTGTTCGCGATCTTCGACCGTCGGGACGAAAAACTCGACCTCGAATTTGTCGGGACTGGCGGTCCGCGTCATCGGGCCGCCCAGCTGCGTAGCGCAGGCCCGCTTCAGGCGGCTGCCGAAACCCGATCTGACCGTTTCCGGTGGGGCCATACCACCCCGCCCCTCGGTCCAGCGTAGGGTCACCCCGCCGTCGACCTGTTCCCAGGAGATTTCGACCTTGGCCGACGCGTCGGCTTCGATGGACAGGCCGCCATACTTCACCGCATTCGTCGCCAGTTCGTGGAGGATCAGGCCAAGCGGGGTTAGTGCTGTACGCGGTACCAGGACATCGCTGCCCTCGATATAAATCCTGCGGCCAGGCTGGCTGTGCGGTTCAAGGACGGTCTCGACCAGGCCCTTGAGCGGCACGGGCTGAAGTTCTTCATTCTCGATGGTGAGCGCGTGTGATCGGCCCAGCGCGTCGATCCTGGCGGTAAGCTTTTCCGCATCGATCCTGCCATCCTCTTCACTGCGCGCGCTCTGGCGCACCATCGAGCGGATCAGGGCGAACAGGTTCTTCACCCGGTGGTTGAGTTCGCGGTTGAGGACCACCAGCTTGTCCTGCGCCTTCTCGCGTTCGGCAATGGCCATTTTGAGCTGTTCACGCTCGTGGCGCAGATCGACGAGTTCGGAAAATTCGCTGGCCAGCTTGCGTGCCCCGCTATCCATCGTGGCACCGGTATTCGTTGAGACCATCAGGTCGGCCAGGTGTGGGTTTTCTGCCATCACCTCTTCCATGTCCGGTTCAGTCCGGATCTCGGGATGCAGGACGGTCCAGTAATGCGCAGTCCGGACGAATGCGAGCAAAGCCAGCAGGAACTCCGACCGGTCAACGCCCAGCGCATGAGAGAGCGCAAACCGGATTTCCTGTGAATTACGCGGATTCTCGAATAATCTTCCGGCGAGGTAGAAGATATCGCGCTCTATTTCGCTGCCGCGTGCCAGCCCGGCAGTTCCAGCGGGCAAGCCGGTCAGCCTGCGGGTGGCGTCCTCGACATCCGTTTCACCCGGATCGAGAGCGATGTCGAACAGCTCGATGACGTCGTCTACGCTGTGGGGCTGAATGCCGGCATCGCCCGCGACATACCCTTCCCCGATAAGGAAACCGACGTGGCGGATCAGGCAGTACCGCGCTTCGCAAAAGCGCGACAGATAGACGAAAAGCCGTTCCTTGAACTCGGCGGGAAGCGGATTGTCGAGATAGGCGCTGCAGGCGAATTTCCACAATTCCCCCGTCACCAAGGGACTCGGCCCATCGGAGAAGAAGCTCGGCAGCATACCCATGCGCCGAACAACCTCGTCGGATAGACCATGCTTGATGCCGTCCATTTAACCCCCGGAACCTACTCACCCCGCTGCGTCAACCGACGACTGTGAGCAAAGTTCCGGCACCAGGGGTTAACGCAGGCTCACCACATTGTCCGCCGCCGGGCGCTGGCGGCTGCCGTCGTAAAGGCTCGCCATCGGCTCATCGGTGACGACGATCCGCTCCGCGGCGCCGAAGCCGTTGAAGTCGGTCTTCATCGCCGCGCCATAGGCGCCGAGCATGCCGATCTCGATGAAATCGCCGGCTTGGATGTCCTCGGGCAGGCCGAAGGGACCCTGCATGTAGTCCGCATCGTCGCAGGTCGGGCCGTAGAAGGCGAAGTCCATCTCTGGCTTGATGAGGTCGTCTTCCAGCGCGCGGACCGGGAACTTCCAGTCCACATGCGCAGCATCGAACAGTGCGCCATAGGCGCCGTCGTTGATATAGAGTTCCTCGCCGCGGCGCTTCTCGACCTTGACGATCAGCGACGAATATTCGGCGCACAGCGCCCGGCCCGGCTCGCACCACAGCTCGGCGTTGTAGGCGATCGGCAGATTGTAGAAATTCTGGTGGATGATCTGGAAATAGTCCTCCAGCGGCGGAGGCTCCATGCCCGGATAGACCGACGGGAAACCGCCGCCGACATCGATCATGTCGATGACCACCGAAGCCTCGCCGATGGCGATGCGCACGCGCTCGAGCGCCTGGACATAGGCGAACGGCGTCATCGCCTGGCTGCCCACGTGAAAGCACACGCCGAGCCAGTCGGCATGTTGGCGTGCGGTCTGGAGCAGCTCGGGCGCCTCGGTCAGGTCGCAGCCGAATTTCGACGCGAGGCTGAGTTCGGAATATTCGCTCGACACGCGCAGGCGAATGCACAGGCGCAGGTCCTGCGCCGGTTCGCCGTCTTCGTTGCGGCAGGCTTCGACGATCTTCTCGAGCTCCTCGACCGAATCGAGGCTGAAGGTTTTGACGCCATGCGTGTGATAGGCTTCGCGGATCGCGCTGGGTGCCTTGACCGGGTGCATGAAGCACAGCACGGCATCGGGCAGTACGCCACGCACCAGGCGCACTTCGGCGATCGAGGCAACGTCGTAATGCGTCACGCCGTTGTCCCACAGGATCTGGATGAGATCGGGCGAGGGATTGGCCTTGACCGCATAGAGCGATTTGCCCGGGAACTTCTCGACGAAGAAACGGGCCGCGCGCGCAGCAGCGTGCGGGCGGTTCAGGATTACGGGTTCGTCGGGCGCGAGAGCGCGAACTACGGACCGGGCGTCAGGAAAATGCGGCAACTCAAGGGACCCCCAAAACGGTTAGGTTTCAGACAAGGCTGCCTTGCGGTTCGAGTCCCCTTGGGGCAGCGGAGCGGCGCACATAGGGGATATGCGCAAGAACGCAAGCGGATTCGGCGCCTGCGGCTTGTCGGTTTTCACAGGAACAAAGGTTGGCGAGGCCGAGCGTTCCGCAGGTCGGCCGCGCGATCAACTCAGCCGGTCGCGGAAGGTCTCGTAGCCGAATTCCTTGACCAGCTCGAGCTGGTCGGTCTCGCTGTCCCACAGGTAGATGCTGGGTAATTGGACCCCATTGAAGGTGTTGGTCTTGACCATCGAGTAATGCGCCTGGTCGAGAAAGGCGAAGCGCTTGCCCACCTCGGCGCCGCCGGGAATGCGGTAATCGCCGATGACGTCGCCCGCGAGGCACGACGGGCCGCCGATGCGCACCGCGGGCGCTTCGTGATCGGTGCTCTCGCCCAGCATGGCGGGGCGATAGGGCGCCTCGATCACGTCGGGCATGTGGCAGGTCGCCGAAACGTCGGCCACCGCGATGGGCACTTCATTGTAGCCCGTGTCGAGGATCGTGCCGACGAGGATGCCCGCGTCGAGCGCAACCGCCTCGCCCGGTTCAAGGTAGATTTCGGCGCCGGTATCGTCCTTGGCGTCCTTGAGGAACTCGACCAGCTCCTCGCGCTGGTAGTCGGCGCGGGTGATGTGGTGACCGCCACCCATGTTGATCCACTTGAGGTGCCCGAACCACGGTTCGATTGCGTCGAACACCTTGTCCCAGGTCTGATGCAGCGGTTCGAAATCCTGCTCGCACAGATTGTGGAAATGGATGCCGTCGACCTGCGCCATGATCTCGGGGGTCAATTGGTCGAGCGGGAAACCGAGGCGGCTGCCGGGGCTCGAGGGATCGTAGCGCGGTACTTCGCCGGTCGGGTGCATCGGATTGATGCGCAGGCCGACATCGAAATCCTGCCCCGCAGCGCGCGCCTGTTCGAGGATCAGCGACGCGCGCTCGAGCTGGCCGGGCGAATTGAAGATCACGTGGTCGGAAAGCCGCAGGACTTCCTCGAGTTCTTCCGGCTTGTACGCAGCCGAATAGGTAGCGATCTCGCCGTCGTAGAACTCGCTCGCCAGCCGTGCTTCCCACAGGCCCGAGGTGCATACGCCGTCGAGATATTCGCCGATGATCGGCGCGGCCGACCACATGGAGAACGCCTTCAATGCGGCGAGCATCTTGATCCCCGCCGCGTCGCGAATGTCGGCCAGGACCTGGCAATTGGCGCGCAGTTTCGCCGCATCGACCACGAAGGCCGGGCTGCTTACGCGGCCCAGGTCGAAATGGACGAAGGCGCCCGGGTCGCCGGCTTTGGTTTCCATCAATCGTCTTTCGCTTGTTGCGCCAGTTCGAGGGTGAGCACGCGGTGCCCCTCGACATCGGCGAGATAGATTGTGCCGTCTGCGCCGATCGCAAGGTCGTGCCCCTTGGTCGGGCCCTTGCCGCCTGCATCGAGGATGCGTTCGACCGTCCCGTCGGGACGCCACACGCGGAGGATGGCGCCCGAACGCTCGCCCGCGTCGCGCCCTTCGAGCGAGACGAAATAGCCCTGCCCCAGCGGTTTGACCGCATAGGGATAGCCGGGCGTGTCGAGGCTCTTCAGCAGGCGACCGGCCTTGCTATAGATCCGGATTCGCGCATTCTCGCGGTCGGCGACATAGACCTTGCCGTCCTTCACCGCCACCGAGTGCGGAATGGCGAGCCCGCCGCTGCCCGAACCTTCGTGCCCCCATTGGGTGAGATAGTGCCCCTGCCGGTCGAAGACGATGATCCGCGAATTCGCGTAACCGTCGGCGACGAAGACCTTGTCGCCGTCGAAAGCGACATCGGCGGGCCGTCCGAAATGCGTATGATCGGCACCCGCAACGCCGCGCTCGCCCAGCGTCATCTCGAGGGTGCCGTCGTGCGAGAAGCGCAGCAGCTGTTCGCGCTGGACGTCGGTGATCCAGACCTTGTCGGCTTCGTCGACCGAGAGCCCGTGCGGCATCACCGTCTCGCCTATCCCCCAACGTCCCAGCAGCGTGCCGTTGCGCGCGAACATGAAGACCACCGGCTCTTCGATCGGATCGGACGGGAACGGTTCTTCCCACACCCGCCCGGCACGCTGGAGCACGAAGACATGCCCGTGGCTGTCGATATCGACTGCGCTCACCTCGCCCCAGGCGGTACCCTCGGGCACCCTGGCCCAGTCGGCATCGACCTCGGCTCGCGGCGCGTTTTCGGGCGGCGCCGGCGAGCTGCATGCTCCCGCGCCGAGCAAGGCAGCCATTGCGAGGATCCTCAGGCGCGCGGGCGCCCCGGATCGGGTCGACCTGGGTCGCCCGGCATCGCTCGCAATGGGTGCGACTTGCTGCAAAACTAGAACTCGACCGGGCCGTCGAGCTCCTTCACCTGCCACGGCAAGCCGTGTTCGCCGAGCATTTCGAGGAAGGGATCGGGATCCATTTCCTCCATGTTGAATACGCCGTCGCCGTTCCACTTGCCGGTGACCATCATCGCGCTGCCGACCATGGCGGGCACGCCCGTGGTATAGGAAACCGCCTGGTTGCCGGTTTCCTCGTAAGCCGCCTCGTGGCTGCAGATATTGTTGATGTAGAAGGTCTTCTCGCCCGAGCCGTCGAGTGCCTCGCCGGTCGCGATGACGCCGATATTGGTGTTGCCCTTGGTCGTTTCGCCGAGCGTTTCGGGCTTGGGCAGGACCGCGGCGAGGAACTGCAGCGGGATGATGTCCTTGCCCTGGTACTTGACCGGGTCGATCCGCGTCATGCCGACATTCTGCAGCACGGTCAGGTGCTTGATGTACTCGTCGCCGAAGGTCATCCAAAAGCGCGCGCGCTCCATTTCGGGGTTGAACTTGGCGAGGCTTTCGAGCTCCTCGTGGTACATCATGTACATGTTCTTGGGGCCGACACCCTCGAAGTCGAATTCGACCTTCTTGGCCATTGCCGGAGTCTCGACGAATTCGCCGTTCTCCCAGTGACGCGCAGGCGCGGTCACTTCGCGGATGTTGATTTCCGGGTTGAAATTGGTGGCGAAGGCCTGGCCGTGATCGCCGCCGTTGCAATCGAGGATGTCGAGCTGGCGAATGGTCTTCAGCTTGTGCTTCTTGAGCCACATGGTGAAGACGCTGGTGACGCCCGGATCGAAGCCGGAACCGAGTAGCGCCATCAGCCCGGCGTCCTTGAAGCGGTCGTGATAGGCCCACTGCCAGTGGTACTCGAACTTGGCTTCGTCCTTGGGCTCGTAATTCGCGGTGTCGAGATAGCTCACGCCTGCCTCGAGGCAGGCATCCATGATCGGCAGGTCCTGGTAGGGCAGCGCGAGGTTGACGACGAGGCTCGGCTTGACCTTGCGGATCAGGTTGACCATCGCCGGGACTTCTTCGGCATCGATCTCGTAGGTGCTGATTTCCACCCCGGTACGCTCTTTCACGCTCGCCGCGATCGCGTCGCACTTGGCCTTGGTGCGGCTGGCAAGGTGGATGTCCGAGAAGATATCCTTGTTCATCGCCATCTTGTGGACGCAGACCGAGCTGACGCCGCCGGCACCGATCACGAGGACTGTCGACATGTGTGTATTCTCCGAATTCGAATCTTGCGCGCTCCCCTAGCGAAATGCGTTAAGGCCGCCAAATGATCCGAGACGATATCCGCCAACCGACCCGCGAGGGGGTCCTCGATGCCGCAGACAAGATCGCGGCGATTCTTCCGCCCACACCGCTGCTCCCGGTGACCATCGACGGCGTGCGGTGCTGGGCCAAGGCCGAGGTGCTTCAACCGGTCGGCGCGTTCAAGGTCAGGGGGGCTTGGAACCGGCTTTCCGCGCTCACCGAAGCCGAGCGGGCGCGGGGTGTCGTGGCGGTGTCATCGGGCAATCATGCGCAGGGCGTGGCCGGGGCCGCAAAGCGCCTCGGCATCCCGGCGGCCATCGTCATGCCGCGCAATGCCCCGCAGGTGAAGCTCGAGGCGACCCGAGCGCTGGGTGCCGAAGTCGTGCTCTACGACCGCCCCGGCGAGGACCGCGACGAGGTCGCGGCGAAACTGGTCGAACAGCGCGGTGCGGTGCTGGTCCATGCCTTCGGCGATCCCTGGGTGATCGAGGGCCAGGGCAGTGCCGGGATCGAGGCCGAAGGCCAGCTCGGTCGCACGCCTTCGCGCTTCATCGCCTGTTGCGGCGGTGGCGGACTTGCGGCGGGCCTCGCCCTCGCCTGCCCCGAAGCCGCGATCCACGTGGTCGAGCCGCAAGGCTGGGATATGGTCGGGCAATCGCTCGCCGCGGGCGAAATCATAAGCGTAGGGGCCAGCCCGCCAGCCACCATCTGCGACGCGCTCCAGCCCGACGCGACCAAGCCGGTCAACCTTTCGGTGCTGCAGGGCCGCGCCGAACCGGGCGTTGTCGTAACCGACGAAGAGGTGCGCGCTGCCCAGCGTTTCGCCTTTGCCAAATTGCGGCTGGTGGTCGAACCCGGCGGGGCTGCGGCGCTGGCAGCGGCGCTGGCGGGCAAGGTCCCGCTCGACGAAAGCACGGTAATCATGCTGACCGGCGGCAATACCGATGCAGCAAGTTTCGCCGCGATGCTGACCGCTCCTTAGGATCGTTTGACAACGGCCGCGGCGCGCAGCACTCTGCCGCCGAGGGTCGAGAGGGGAGAATTCACCAATGCAAGCCCAGATGCTCGCACCGGCGGCGGTGCTCGTGGCGTGGTCGCTCGTCATGCTGTTCTGGACGGCGTTCACACGCTTTCCGGCCATGTCCAAGAGCGGCATGGACCTCAAGAATGCCAAGCCCGGCGGGCGCGGCCAGGATCTCGAAGGCGTGTTGCCCGACAAGGTTCAGTGGAAGGCGCACAATTACGCGCACCTGATGGAACAGCCCACGATCTTCTACGCTGCGGTCGTCATCATCGCGTTGATGGGGGCAAGCGCCATGGATGCGCTGTTCGCCTGGATCTACGTCGGGCTGAGGATCGTTCATTCGGTCTGGCAGGCTACGGTCAACAAGGTCTCGGTCCGCTTTCCGCTGTTCCTGCTCGGTACGCTGGCGCTGGCCTACCTCGCTTGGCGCGCCATCGCGCTGACACTGTTCAACGACCCCGGCCTCGCGCCGGCCTGATGGGGATGATCCCGATGATCGAATCGCAAATCTTTCAGCCCGTCGTCGCGCTGCTGGCGTGGACCATGGTCATGTGGCTGTGGATGTACGCCACCCGCATTCCGGCGATGTCACAGTCCGACCAACTCCCGCCGATCTCGCAGATCAAGGGCGGTAAAGGCACGGATCTCGATGCCATACTGCCGGCGGAAGTGCAGTGGAAAGCCCATAACTACAATCATTTGCACGAACAGCCGACGGTATTCTACTCGGTCTGCCTGGTGCTGGCTCTGGCGGGTCAGGGCGACGGGATGAATGCGCTGCTGGCGTGGATCTATGTGGGCCTCAGGATCATCCACTCGCTCGTCCAGGTGACGGCGAATGTGGTGATGGTGCGGTTCATTCTCTTCGCGCTGTCGAGTCTGGTGCTGATCGCACTGATCTTCCACGCAGCGGTTTTCGCCTTCGACATTCCCCTCTGAGGCTGTCTCTGCCCCCGCGCACGGGGGCCGGGGCGTCGACCAGAGCATCAAGGCACTTGCGGTTCGAGGGCCCCGCCCGTGCGGGGCCATCGCTGCTCCGTGCCTACTCCGCCGCTTGGACCTCATGGGCGTGGCCATCGGCGTCGATTTCGAGATGCGCCAGGAAACGCTCGGCATCGAGCGCGGCCATGCACCCCATGCCCGCCGCCGTGACCGCCTGGCGATAGACCTTGTCGGTCACGTCGCCGGCGGCAAACACGCCCGGAACCTCGGTCTTGGGCGAGCCAGGCTCGGTGAGCAGGTAGCCGCCCTCGTCCATCGGCAGCTTGCCCTTGAACAGCTCGGTGGCCGGGGCATGACCGATGGCGACGAAGGCACCGTCGGCCTCCAGCGTGCTGGCTTCGCCGGTCACCGTGTCGCGCAGGTTGAGATGGTGTAGCGCGCCGGTGTCGCCCGCCTCGAAGCTGTCGACGGTCTTGTTCCAGATCACGCTGATCTTGGGGTGGTTGAGCAGGCGCTCCTGCAGGATCTTCTCCGCGCGCAGCTCGTCGCGGCGATGGATCAGCGTCACGTCGTCGGAATGGTTGGTGAGGTAGAGCGCTTCCTCGACCGCGGTATTGCCGCCGCCGATCACCGCGACCTTCTTGCCGCGATAGAAGAACCCGTCGCAGGTTGCGCAGGCCGATACACCCTTGCCGCCCAGTTCCATCTCGCCCGGAACGCCGAGCCACTTGGCCTGCGCGCCGGTGGCGATGACGAGCACGTCGGCGACATATTCATCGCCGCTGTCGCCCACCGCCCGGAAGGGCGAGCCGCCCGCGAGATCGACGTCGACGATCGTGTCCCACATCATCCGCGTGCCGACATGTTCGGCCTGCTTCTGCATCTGCTCCATCAGCCAGGGGCCCTGGATGACGTCGGCAAAGCCGGGATAGTTCTCGACATCGGTGGTGATCGTCAGCTGGCCGCCGGGTTGCAGGCCCTGCACCACGATCGGCTCCATCATCGCACGCGCCGCGTAGATCGCGGCGGAGTAGCCCGCAGGGCCCGAGCCGATGATGAGCATCTTGGTGCGATGGGTAGCCATGTCGTCAAATCCGTCAGTCTGAAAAGTGTCGCGGCTATATGGGAAGCCGAGGCGCGAGAGTCACGCCACGAAGCGCTCAATCAGCGCATCGCGCAAGGCGTCATCCACACCTATCGCCTTTTCGAGGTAGCCGTCGAAGCTGCCGTGGCGCTGGCTCGCGATCTCGAGATAGCGGTCGAGATACTCCTCGCGCACGCCAAGCAGGTCCCTGGCGGCGCCCTCGTCGAGTTTGCGTCCGAGCCGTGCCTCGATCCCCGGGAGCGACTGGCGCGCGAGGATATCGAAGGTCGGGCTTTCGTTGGTGCGCAGGAATTCGCGCCGCTGATCGTCCTCCGACACGCCGAGGATATGGAGCAGCATGGTCGCCGCCACGCCCGTGCGATCCTTGCCGGCATAGCAATGGACGAGGCTCGCCCCGTCTCGCTCGGCGAGAATAGTAAGGTAGCGACCGAACATGTCGATCATCGCCGGATTGTCGGGCATGCGAGTATAGACCGCGAGCATCCGCTCGCGCGCGAAATCGCTCGCGGTCATCTCGGGTTCGATATCCATATGCGGCGGGCTGCTGGTAGTCTCGCCCTCGTAAAACACCACCTCGCCGTCGAAACCCTCGACCCGGCGGCACGGATGGGCAGAGCGCTCGCTCTCGCCGCGCAGGTCGATCACCGTATGGATGCCGAGCGGCGCGATCGCGGCAAGATCTTCGTCGGTCGCTTCGACATGGTGGCCCGAGCGATAGAGCAGCCCGGTGCGGACGGTGCCGCCCGACTGGGTCTGCCAGCCGCCGTAATCGCGGAAATTGTGAATGCCCTGTGTGTCGAGAAATGCGTCGCGAATCATGCGCGCGAGCGTGGCAGCGGCGTGTGACAAGCGCAATCGCGCATGGCCGGTTCAGGCAGTGCCGAGATCGCGCAGGAAGTTTGCCGTCCAGTCCTGGACATTGTCGTCGCGCACGGTGGCGATCATCGCCTCATAGCGTCGCTTGCGCTCCTCCAGCGGCATGTCGAGCGCGGTGCGGATGGCATGGGCGATATCGTCAGGGCTGTGCGGATTGACCAGCACGGCATCGGGGAGTTGTGCCGCCGCACCGGCGAAGCGCGAGAGAATCAGGATCCCGGGGTCCTCGGGATCCTGCGCGGCGACATATTCCTTGGCGACGAGGTTCATCCCGTCGCGCAAGGGGGTGACAAGGCCGATTTTGGCGGCACGAAAGAAACCGAACAGCTCGGCATGGCTGTAACCGCGGTTGACGTAGCGGATCGGCACCATGTCGACCTCGCTGCGGGCGCCGTTGATCTGGCCGCATTTCTGCTCGAGCTCGGTGCGGATCTTCTGATAGCTGTCGACATCCTCGCGGCTTGGCGGCGCGATCTGGATGAAGACAAGGTCGCGGGCACGGTCCGGATTCTTGTCGAAGAAGCGCCCGATGCCGTCGATCCGTTCGGGAAGGCCTTTCGAATAATCGAGCCGGTCGACGCCGATCATCGCCGTGCGACGCCGGGTCGAGCTCATCAGCCGCTGCTGTGCCTGCCGCGCCTCGCCGGTTTCGCCGAGCTGCGAGAAATGGTCCCAGTCGATACCGATCGGATAGGCCCGCGCGATGGTCGTGCGTCCCTCGAAGCTGACCTTGCCGCTGGCGGGGTCGATCTCAGCACCCAGCTCGTGCTCGCAATAGTGGAGGAAGCTGTCGAGCCATTCCTCGGTCTGGAAGCCCACCACGTCGTAATAGAGCAACGTTCGCACCAGCCGCTCGTGATAGGGCAACGAAACGAACAGCCGCGTCGGCGGCCAGGGGATGTGGAGGAAAAATCCGATCCGGTTTTTCAGCCCGCGCGAACGCAGCCGCTCGCCCAACGGGATGAGATGGTAGTCATGCACCCATACCACGTCGTCGCGCTCGATCAGCGGCGCGGACAATTCGGCGAAGCGCTCGTTGACGCGCTCGTAACCCTTGCCAGTCTCGACCTCGTACTGCGCCAGGTCTAGCCGGAAGTGAAACAGCGGCCACAAGGTCGCATTAGCATAGCCGTTGTAATATTCGTCGATATCACGCTGCGAGAGGTCGATCGTGGCAGTGGTCACGCCGTCATTGGTTTGCGTATCGATATGACCGGTGCGGCCACTCTCGCTTTCCTGCCCCGACCAGCCGAACCACAAGCCCCTGCGCGACTTGAGCGCGGCGTGGAGCGCGCCTGCAAGGCCGCCTTGCGCCCCGGCGGCACCCCGCGCCTTGGGCACTGCTACGCGATTGGAAATAACAATAAGTCGGGGATCGCAAGTCAGCGGACTTCGCTCCATGGTTTGCTCAGCAGGCCGGCACAATTGATTATACCGACAAGCGAATAGGTCTGGGGGAAGTTCCCCCACAATTCGCCGGTCTCGTAATCGAGATCTTCGCTCAGCAGGCCCGATTGCGTGGTGTGGCTGAGCATGGCCTCGAAGATATCGCGCGCCTCGTCCTTGCGCCCGACCAGGCCGAGCGCCTCGATCAGCCAGAAGGTGCAAACGTTGAAAGCGGTTTCGGGAGCACCGAAATCGTCTTCCGCGGCATAGCGCAGCATGTGGTCGCCGCGCCGCAGGTCGCGTTCGATGGCAGCGAAGGTCTTGAGGAAGCGCTCGTCGTCGGGCTTGAGATAGCGCAGTTCGACCATCTGCAGCAGGCTGGCATCGAGATAGCCGTTCTCGAAGCTGGCGCCGTAATGTTGGCCATCCTCCTTCCAGGCCTCGGCTTCGATTTTCGCCCGGATCGCCTCGGCCCGCTTCTTCCAGAAGGTTACCCGGTCGCCCTTGCCCAGCCGCGCGGCCACGTTCGCCAGGCGATCGCAGGCCGCCCAGCACATCACCGCCGAATAGGTATGGACTTCCTGGCGGGTGCGGAATTCCCACAGGCCTGCATCGGGCTTGTCATGCTTGGCCCAGGCCGCCTCGCCCACTTCTTCGAGATGCGCGAAATCGGTTTCGTCGGCCATGCGCAGCAGGCGATTGTCGAAAAAGGCCTGCGCCGTCGGGAGGACGATCTGGCCGTAGCAGTCGTATTGCACCTGCTTGTAGGCGGCATTGCCCACGCGCACCGGCCCCATGCCGCGATAGCCGGCAAGGTGGGTCGCCTCGTATTCATGCAGCTCTTCGGCGCCCATCACCGAATAGAGCGGCTGGATCTGCCCGCCGCGGGCCTGGTCGACGATGTTGCGCAGATAGGCGAGGTATTTTTCGAGCACGTCGAGCGCGCCGAGCCGGTTGAGCGCCTGGACGGTGTAATAGCTGTCGCGGATCCAGCAGTAGCGATAATCCCAGTTGCGCTGGCTGCCCGGCGCTTCGGGGATCGAGGTGGTCAGCGCGGCGACGATCGCGCCGGTTTCCTCGTGCTGGCACAGCTTGAGCGCGATCGCGGCGCGGATCACTTCTTCCTGCCATTCGAGCGGGATATGCAGCCCGCGAACCCAGTGCTGCCAATAGCGTGCGGTCATCGCCTCCATCCGGCGGACCTCGCTGCGGATATTGCCGACGAAGGGTTCGTCGGGCCCGAGAAAGAAATGCTGGTCGCTCTCCACCCGGTAGCTGCGGCCCTCGAGAACATAGCCGACCGGCGCATCGGTCGAGAGGCGCAGCGCCTGCGGGCCGATCAGGTAGCGGATGTGATTGGTGCCGTTGGTGGTCGCGGCCATTCCGGCGCCGTATTCCTTCATCGGCGCCAGCACCACGCGCATCCGCGGCGCGCCTGCCACGGGGCGAACGATCCGGGCATAAGCGAGAGGCCGGTACATCCGGCCCGAACGCTCGAAGCGCGGGGCGAAATCGTGGATCTCCACTGCGCTCCCGTCTGCGCTCTCGAGCCGGGTGATGAGGATCGCGGTGTTGCGCTCGTAGCGCTGCGTTGCCCTGGTCTGGTCGTCGAGTTCGAAGCGCCAGATTCCGCGGTCGCGCGTAGCGCCGTTGAGCAGAGAGCAGAACACGGGATCGCCATCGACCCGGGGAACGCAGCCCCAGACGAAGCCGCCCTCGCGGTCGACCAGCGCGCTGACCTGGCAATTGCCGATGGGGGAAAGCTCGAGATCAGCCTGCATCATATCTCCAACCAGTTGTGCACTGCAGCAACGCTGTCGAGCCGGTATCGTGCCCGCGCGCTCGGCCGTTCGCCCACGGCGATGCCGAAACCGCCATAGCTCTGGGCCCCGGCGAAGCCGTCTTCATCGGTCACGTCGTCGCCGACGAAGACGGGCATCGCACCGGCGAAGGGGGGCTCGTTCATGAAGGCGCGAACCGCGCCCTCCTTGCTCGCCCCTTGCCGGACCAATTCGGCTACGGACTTGCCGCGCTTGACTGCGAGCCCGTGTTCTTTGGCAAGCGAGGCAGCGAAGGCCTGCGCCAGTTCAGCGCATTCGGGGCGCCGGCGATAATGCAGCGCCCCGCCATGGCTCTTGGCTTCGTAGCGCAGGTCATGGTCCTGCGCGAACTGGCGCAATCGGGTCACGACCGTTTCGGGCAGGGGTTCGGGCACCGTTCCGGCGAGGCGACCGTCCGAATGGACGCGGTGAAGGCCGTGCGACCCCGCGCGCGCCAAGGCCAGCGGCCCAAGGTGCCCGGCGATATCGTCGAGCGCGCGCCCGCTGACCAGCGACAACCGTCCGCCGAGGCGGTCGCGCAGCGCCTCGAGCCCTTCGACCAGCGCGGGAGGAACGACGATGGCATCGGGATCGGCGGCGATTTCCACCAGCGTGCCGTCGAAATCGATGAACAGCGCCAGCGGCCCGGCTGCAAGCAGCGCGCCGAGCGGCGGAGGAGCGGGAAGCGTGGTCGGACCGTCCATCGCCAACCGACCTAGCGGCTCGGAGGCTGCGGTCAAACCGCGGAGACTATGAAATCGTATCCTCGGCCTTGGGAACCAGGATCAGCGTATTGTCCTCGACCCGCCACGAACCGAGCCGCGCGAGTACGTTCATGCCGATCACGTTGAAGTCGCCGAAGCTCTCGGCGATCGCCGCGTCGGTGCCGCTGGCACTGACATTGCCGAAGGTCAGGCGGTCGACCGTGGCGACATGCGCCTGCACCGTGCCATTTGCGGTGCCGAGCATGATCGGGATGCCGCCGCGGCGCGGTTCGAGGCCGGCACGCTCGGCCAGCGGCGCCGAAATGGCGGTCAGCGTGGCGCCGGTATCGATCATGAAATTGCCGGGCACGCCGTTGACATCGGCGCGAACCCAGAAATGGCCGTCGGCAGACAGCGGGATGCGCGTTTCGCCTCCCTCGACGACCTGTTCGGGAAGGCCGATCTGCGGGACGGCGACATCGAATCGCGGATCGAAGCGCGACAGCTGGAGCACCACCGCGAGCAGGATCGCACCGAGCGCGAGCGAGCTGGCGGTGCGCAGGAACCCGCCGAGCGCCGAACGCTTGGCGAGAATCGCGCCGATCCAGCCGACCACCATCGCCGCCACCGCCGCGATCAGCAGTTCGGAGCGCGGGATTGCACGCAAGGTGTCGGCTGCAGCGCTGAAGACGAGCTCGAGTTCCATGCCGACCATATAGGTACGCGCCTGTGACGCGTCCATGAATTCGCTTCAGTGCCGCTAGGGCGCTTCGCGCTGTTCGGTCGCTCGGGCCAGCGTGAGCGAGAAGCGATTGTCTGCGTCGAGCCAGCGCTTCTCGGGGGTCCAGCCGCCTGCGAGCAGCAGCAGGTTGGCGCTGCGGCGGGTAAACTTGTGACTGTTTTCGGTATGGATCGTCTCGCCCTTGCGCATGGCGAAGCGCTCGCCCGACACCTCGAAGGCGATGTCGCGCGTGGCGGCGAGATGCATTTCGATCCGCGCCATCGCATCGTTCCACACCACGCGGTGTTCGAGCGCGTCTTCGGGAATGGTACCGTCGAGTTCGCGGTTGATCCGGGTGGCGAGATTGCGGTTGAAGGCTGCGGTGACACCCTCGGCATCGTCATAGGCGGCTTCCAGCATCGCCCGGTCTTTGATCAGGTCCATGCCGATCAGCAGCAGCGGGCTCTCGCCCTCGTCGGCACCGAGCGTCGCGCGCATCGACCGCAGCAGGTCGACTGCGGTGCGCGGCACCATGTTGCCGATCGTCGAACCGGGAAAGAAGCCGAGCTTCTTGAGCGGTTCGATTTCCTCGGGCAGCGCCACGCGCCGCATGAAATCGGCCTCGACCGGATGGACCGGCAGGCCGGGGAATTTCTCCGCCAGCCCGGCTGCGCTCTCGCGCAGGAAATCGCCCGAAATGTCGAGCGGGACATAGGCGGCGGGATCGATCGCGCGCAGCAGGAGCGGGGTCTTGACCGAACTGCCCGAACCGAATTCGACCACCGCCCTGTCGGGACCGATCAGTTTCGCAAATTCCTCACCGCGCGCCTCGAGAATCTCGGTTTCGGCGCGCGTCGGATAGTATTCGTCGAGCCCGGTGATCGCCTCGAACAGGCGCGACCCCTCGTCGTCGTAGAACCAACGGGCGGGCACGGCCTTCTGGCGCTGGCGCAGCCCCTTGAGCACATCGGCGCGAAAGGCGCGGTCGACACCGTCTTCGTCGCGATCGACCAGGGCAATTCCGGTGTCGTTACTCATCACAAATCCTTTGCCAGCCGGAGGCCGGTGAATTGCCAGCGCTGGTGAGGGTAGAAGAAGTTGCGGTAGCTGGGGCGCGAATGGCCGCGCGGCGTGGCACAGCTGGCCCCCTTGAGCACGAACTGCCCGCTCATGAACTTGCCATTGTATTCACCCACCGCGCCGGCGGCGGGCCGGAACCGGGGATAGGGCAGATAGGCCGAGCGGGTAAACTGCCAGCAGTCGCCGAACAGTCCCTCGCTGCCGCAGGGCAGCGGCGGCGCGGCGTCGTCGAGCTGGTTGCCGCCACGCGGGTCATGTGCCGGTGCCTCCCCTTCCTGGCCGCGGGCTATGGCTTCCCATTCGAACTCTGTCGGCAAACGGTTACCAGCCCAGGTGGCGAAAGCATCGGCCTCGTAGTAGGAGATATGCGCGACCGGCGCGTCGGGCTTGCGTTCCTGCCAGCCGCAGTGGGTGAAATGTTCGCCCTCGCGCCAGTAGAGCGGCGCGCGAATTGCGTTCTCGCGCACCCAGGCCCAGCCGTCGGACAGCCACAGCGTCGGCGTGTCGTATCCGCCATCGGCGATGAAGGCATCCCACTCGCGATTGGTGACGAGCCGTCGGGCCAGCGCGAAGGGTTCGAGCAGGACGCGGTGCGCCGGCCCCTCGTTATCGAAAGCGAAGCCGCTCGCCTGGTGGCCGATCCGCGCGATCCCGCCGGGGTGGCTGTGCCAGCCGTCTGCGCCAGGCCGCCCCGTGTCACGAGCCGCATCCCACATCGCCACGCCGAACGGGTTCTGGAACAGCGCATGCTTGATGTCGGTCAGCAGCAGCTCCTGGTGTTGCTGCTCGTGGGCGAGGCCAAGCTCGATCAGCGGCGCAAGGTCATCGCGCGCGAACAGCGGGGCCATGGCCTCGTCGACATGCGCGCGCCAGTCGAGCACTTCGGCAAGGTTCGGGCGCGACAGCATCCCGCGCGAAAAGCGTGCGATCCGCTCGCCCTCGGCCTCGTAATAGGAATTGAACACGAAGGGCCAGCTTTCGTCGTAGAGCCGGTAACCGTCGCGGTGGTCGCGCAGCAGGAAGGATTCCCAGAACCACGTCGTATGCGCGAGATGCCACTTGGCCGGGCTCGCATCCTCCATCGACTGCAAGGTCGCGTCGGCTTCGTTGAGCGGTTGCACCAGAGCCTCGCTCAAGCGCCGGACCGCCTCGTAGCGAGCCTCGAGTGAATGGCCTGGCGCAGGCCGGGATTCGGGCCGGGCACGGGTCATCGCCATCCCCCCTTCGTAGCGGTCGCCGGAAATTGGCGACCACGGCCCACCATGGCGCAATTCCGTGACCGTTTAAAGCCCGGCGTAGAAAAGCCGTGTCCGAACAGGAGTATGTGTCGCATTCCTGCGATCAATGCCGAGGCATTGCACGGGTTCCCTGTACCAGTTCACCGCGCTTTCGGCGGCTTCGATTAGGCCGCGTCGGCCTGCCGCACCGCCTGCTCCTCGTTGAGCATCTCGGCGATGAGGAAAGCGAGTTCGAGCGACTGCGCCGCATTGAGCCTCGGGTCGCAATGCGTGTGATAGCGGTCCTTGAGCGCCTCGTCGGTTATCGCCACGGCGCCGCCGACGCATTCGGTCACATCCTGCCCCGTCATCTCGACATGGATCCCGCCGGGATGCGTGCCTTCGGCGCGGTGGACGGCGAAGAATCCCTTCACCTCGGAAAGAATGCGATCGAAGGGGCGCGTCTTGTAGCCGCTGTCCGATTTCACGACATTGCCGTGCATCGGGTCGCAGCTCCACACCACCGGATGTCCCTCGGCCTTCACCGCGCGTACGAGGCGCGGCAGGCCCTCTTCGACCTTGTCGTGGCCGAAGCGGCTGATCAGCGTGATCCGTCCCGGCTCACGCGCGGGGTTGAGCGTGTCGAGCAGCTTGAGCATCGCGTCGGTTTCGAGGCTTGGCCCGCATTTCATGCCCAGCGGATTGCCGATGCCGCGCGCGAATTCGACATGCGCGCTGCCTTCGAAGCGAGTGCGGTCGCCGATCCAGACCATGTGTGCGGATGTGTCGTACCAGTCGCCGGTCAGGCTGTCGCGGCGGGTCAGCGCCTGCTCGTAGGGGAGCAGCAGCGCCTCGTGGCTGGTGTAGAAACTGGTGCGCTGAAGCTGCGGCAGGACCTGCGGATCGACCCCGCAGGCTTCCATGAAATCGAGCGCCTCGCCGATGCGGTCGGCGATGTCGGAGAATTTGTCCGCCCACGGGCTGCGGCCCATGAAGTCGAGCGTCCACTGGTGGACCTGGCGCAGGTTCGCATAGCCGCCGGTGGCGAAGGCGCGCAGCAGGTTCAATGTCGCGGCGGCCTGCGAATAGGCGCGCACCATGCGCTGCGGATCGTTGGTCCGGCTGGCCTCGTCGAAATCGATGCCGTTGATGTTGTCGCCGAAATAGCTTGGCAGCGTCACCGAACCTTGCGTTTCGGTGTCCGAGCTGCGCGGCTTGGCGAACTGGCCTGCCATGCGGCCGACCTTCACCACCGGCTTCTTGCTGGCGAAGGTCATCACCACCGCCATCTGCAGCAGCACGCGGAAGGTGTCGCGGATGTTGTTCGGATGGAATTCGGCGAAGCTTTCGGCGCAGTCGCCGCCCTGGAGCAGGAAGGCGCGACCCTCGGCCACTTCGGCAAGGTCGGCCTTGAGCGCGCGCGCCTCGCCCGCAAACACCAGCGGGGGGTGCGTTTCTAGCGAACCGATCGCATCCGCGAGAGCCGCGGCGTCGGGATAGGTCGGCAGGTGCCGTGCCTCGTGTCCCTGCCAGCTATCGGGTGCCCAATTGGTCGCCATCGTCTCTTCCGTTTGCGGCGCCGGAGTTGGCGCCTGAATGCCCGCCTTTAGCAGACGAGCATGCATCATGTCGCAAGCAGCATTTGCTTGGCCAGCTTAAAAACCCGATTGCAGTGACCGTATCAGCGGCCTGCCGCCTTGCCTTCGACCACCGCGGTTGCCAGCTCCTGCCCTTCGGGAATCACCGCGAGGCGCCAGCCCGCGCGCGAGCCGAAATATTTCTGCGCCAGCGCTTGCAACTCGGAGGGCGGGGTCTGGGTGTAGTCGGCCAGCAGGTAGCGCAGCAGCGCGATCCGCCGTGGCTCGACCGTCGCATTCTCGAGCTGGTAGAGCCAGAACAGGTTCCCGGTCGAAGCGCGGCTGACATATTGCCGCAGGGGTTCGACCACGCGGTTGTATTCATCCTCGCCAACCGGCGCGGCGGCGAGATCCTTGGCAATCCGTTCGGCCTCGGCGAAGAATACGGGCACATCCTCGGGTCGCAGCTGCGCCATCGCGGCGATCCGGCCGCCACCCTCGACATCGCTCGGCCAGTCGGAACGGACCACCGGGGCATAGCTTGCCCCCGCATGCTCGCGCATGGCTTCCATCAACCGGTTGTTGAAGACCGAGGCGAGCACTTCCAGGCGGCGCGATTCGCGCAGGTCATCGACCCCGCCCCCGGTCGGCCAGGCGATGACCGCCGCCGCCTGGTTGGCATCGCCGCGGTGACGGCGGACGACCGTCTCGCCCGCGTCGGGAAACTCGCTGACCCGGTCGAGCACCGCCGCAGGGGGCGTTGCGCGCGGAGCCAGCGCGCCGAAGGTTCGGCGCAGGCTCTCGATCGTCGCCTCCTTGTCGAATTCGCCGAACACCAGCACTTCGACCGGCCCCTGCTCGAGCAGCGGCTCCCAGACCTTGCGGAAGCCTTCGGGCGTCGCCGCGTCGAACATTTCGGGCGTCGGCGTGCGGAAGCGCGGATCCTCGTCGTTGAGCAAATATTCCAGATCGCGCTTGAGAATGCCGCCGGGGTTGGCCGAATAGCTTTCATAGGCGAGCTTGCCCGCAGCCTTGGCGCGGATCACGGGCCTGGGGTCCCAGCCCGGCATCGCTAGCTTGGCGGCGAAGAGATAGAGCTGCTCTTCGAGGTCCTGCTCGCGCGTCTGGGCGAAGAAGCTGAAGGCGCCGTCGCCGGTCTGGAAATCGAAGCCGAACTTGCGGCCGGTGGAGAGCAGGTCGAGCTGTTCCTGGTCGAGCTCGCCGATCCCCGAACCGATCAGCGCTGCGTAGCCGAGATTGGCGTAGACCGCCTGGTCGGGCTCGATCGCGCGATAGCCCGCGCCGAAGCGGACCTTGACCGCCACGCGGCCGGGTTCGGCATCGTTCGCCCACAGGATCGCCTTGACGCCATTGGCGAAGTCGACCTGTTCGATATCGAGCACGCCGATCGGTCCCTGCGCGGTGATCTCGCCGGGGGGCCCCACCGGCGGGAGGTCGTCGAAGGAAATCGCCTGCGCTGCAACGCGCGCATTCGCATCGGCGGCAACGTCCTCGCGCAAGGCCGCGCGGATCTCCGCCTCACTCGCCTCGCCCGCCTCGGGCGTGATATAGACGGCGCGGATCACCGCACCGGAGAACAGCGCGCGGGTATGCTCCAGCACCCTTTCGGGCGTCACCTTAGCGCGCATCGAGTTGAACACCTTGAGGACGGTATCGGGCGCGGCGACCGCCTCGCGGATGTCGACCGCATTGACGATGTCGTCGGCCAGCCGGGGGCCGGGCAGCACGCGCTGCTGTTCGACCTGGCTCTTGAAGACGATCTCGAACTCGGCAAGCTCGCGGTCGATCTCTTCCTGCGAAGGCGGTGTCGCCAGCGCATCGGCGATCACCCCGCGCACGTCGTCGAGCGCAGCCTTCCAGTCGCCGGTCAGCGGCGCGAAATTGACGAAGGTCATATCGGCCGAACGGCTGACGTCGTCCTGCGCGACCTGCGCATAGAGATAGCTGCCGCCAGCGCGCGCGCGCGATTCGAGCCGCCGGTTGATCAGCGATTGCGCCAGCGCATCGCGCAGCAGGCCCTCATTATAGGCGATGGTATCCTGCACCGGGCGCCAGGGGCGCATCACCGCATAGCTGAACGAGCGCGGCAGGTCGGGTTCGACCACCACGCCGACCTCACCCACCGGATTGGCCGGATCGGCCCCCGCGGGTGCGACCGGATCGCCGAAATCGGGCGCCGGAGTCATCGGCCCCTGCCCCTTCCAGTCGCCGAACCACCGCTCGATTTCCGCGGCGAGTTGCATCGGATCGATATCGCCGGCAGCGACCACCACGGTATTCTCCGGGCGGTACCAGCGCTTGTAGAAGGCGGAAACGCTGGCCCCGGTTGCCGCCTTGAGCGATGCCTCGGTGCCGATCGGCACGCGGTCGGCCAGCCGCTGCCCGGCGAACAGCACTTCGCGGCTGGCATTGCCCGCGCGTTCGGCAGCGCCGCCGCGTTCGCGCTTTTCGGCGAGCACGATAGGCACTTCCGCCCTGACGTTGGCATCGCTCAGGACCGGGCTGCGAACCATGCCCGACAGCAGTTTCATGCTCTCGGCAAGCTTGGCGGAATCGACATTCGGCAGGTCGAGCTTGAAGACCGTCTGCGTCGGACTGGTTTCGGCATTGGTATCGCTGCCGAAGGTCGCCCCCAGCCGCTGCCAGGTCGGGATCGCCTCGGCGGGACCGAGATACTTGCTCTCGCGGAACAGCAAGTGCTCGAGCAGGTGCGCATAGCCGCGCTCGGAATCCTCTTCGTATAGCGATCCCGCATCGATGCGCACACGCACCGAGACCTGATCGGGCGGGACGCCGTTCTTGCGCACCGCATAGCGCACCCCGTTGGGCAGCGTGCCGAAGATCCACTCCTTGTCGCGCGGGACGTCGCTGCCTTCGTAAATCCACGGCGTGCCCCCTTCGGGCGTAAGATACTGCGGCGTGGGCGTAGCCGGTTCCTGCGCGAGCAGGGGCTGCGGAACGAGCAGCGCGGCGGGGAGGACGAGCGCGAGACGCCTGAGGGCGCGCGGGATTTGTGTCATGCAGGGCATATAGGCGGGCAATGAGTGAAGGCTAGGTGAATGTTGGCAGGACAAGCGTTCCTTCCTTGCCCATGCCTCGCACGCTCCCTACATCGCCAGCATGTTCATCGAGACAGAAACCACGCCCAATCCCGCGAGCCTCAAATTCATGCCCGGCCAGCAGGTCATGGGCCAGGGCACGCGCGAATTCGCCACGCCCGAAGCCGCCGAGGCCAGCCCGCTGGCGCAGGCGATCTTCGACACGGGCGAAGTCGAGAACGTCTTCTTCGGCGGCGATTTCGTCACCGTCACCGCAGCCCCCGGCGTCAGCTGGACCGATCTCAAGCCGCAGGTCCTGGCGATCCTGCTCGACCATTTCGTGTCGCAGGCGCCGCTGTTCGCCCCCGGCTCGGCCGGCGGCATTTCGGTTCCCCCCGAAGACGATGGCATGGCGGTCGAGGAGCGCGAGGAAGACGCCGACATCATCGCGCAGATCAACGAACTGCTCGAGACCCGCGTGCGCCCGGCCGTGGCCGGCGACGGCGGCGATATCCAGTATCGCGGTTTTCGCGACGGGGTCGTCCACCTCCAGATGCAGGGCGCCTGCTCGGGCTGCCCCTCGTCCACTGCAACCCTCAAGCACGGAATCGAGGGGCTGCTGAAACATTATGTCCCCGAGGTCGTTGAAGTTCGCGCCGCCTGACCGACCGTTTTCAAGACCGGGAATTTCCATGACCAAGCAGTTTCACGACACGGCGCTGTCCGCCGAGGCCCTCGACCAGCTCTTCCGCGAGGCGCGCAGTTACAATGGCTGGCTCGCCAAGCCCGTGAGCGACGAGCAGGTTCACGCGATCTACGAACTCATGAAGATGGCGCCGACCTCGGCCAATATGCAGCCCGCGCGGATCGTCTGGGTGAAATCTGACGAAGCGAAGGCGAGGCTCGCCGCGCACGCCATGGAGGCGAACAAGGACAAGATCCTTACCGCTCCGGTCACCGCGATCATCGGATACGACATCGATTTCCACGAGGAACTGCCCTGGCTGTTCCCGCATACCGACGCGAAGAGCTGGTTCGAGGGCGACGAAGAAGGCCGCAAGGAAGGCGCGTTCCGCAATTCCTCGCTCCAGGGCGCCTATCTGATGCTCGCCGCGCGCGCGCTCGGCCTCGATTGCGGGCCGATGTCGGGCTTCGACAATGCCGCGGTCGACGAAGAGTTTTTCGGCGACGATCCGAAGCACAAGAGCAATTTCATCTGCTCGATCGGCTATGGCGATCCGAAGAGCATCTTCGACCGCAGCCCGCGCCCCGATTTCGACCGCTTCAACCGCATCGCCTGACTTGCAGCCGCGCCCCGGCTGGGGCAGTGCGCGATCATGCGTATCCTGGCCATAGAAACTGCCACCGAGGCCTGTTCGGTCGCGCTGTTCGAGGACGGCGTGCCGCTCGGCGCATGCCATGAAGTGCTGGGCCGTGGTCACGCCGAACGGCTCGTCCCGATGATCGCCGAATTGCCCGACAAGGGCCGCGCGGAGCAAATACGCGTCTCGCTCGGACCGGGAAGCTTCACCGGCGTGCGGATCGGCCTCGCGGTCGCGCGGGCGCTCGGCATAGCTTGGCAGGCCGAGGTGCGAGGCTATCCCACACTCGCGCTGGTCGCTGCCATGGCGCAGGCGGAGCGGCGGGTCGCCGCGACGGTCTGCATGACCGGCGGCCATCGCGAGTGGTTCGTACAGGATTTCGACGCCGAGGGCCTGCCCGCGTCGCCCCTTGCCTCGCTGGCACCCGAAGCAGCGGCAAGGCGCGGCGTGTCGGCCATCCTCGCCGGATCGAAAGCGATCGAACTCGGCCAGCTAACCGCCGTGTCGCCGGGTTCGGTCCGCCTGCCCGACGCCCGCCATGCGCTGGCGCTGCCCGAAAGCCTGCTGCGCGCCGAGCTCGCACCGCTTTATGGCCGCCCGCCCGATGCGAGGCCACCCGGGCGATGAACGAACTCGACCAGCTGATGGCGGTCATGGAGGCAGCCTTCGACCCGCATTGGCGCGAAGCATGGACGCGCCAGCAGGTCGCCAATTCGCTGGCCATGCCCCATACTTACGCGATCCTTGTCGATGCGGCCGGTGGTGAAGTAAAACACGGGAACGAAGCCGCCGGTTTCATCCTCGCCCGTCGCGCTCCCGGTGAAGAAGAACTGCTGTTGATCGGGGTGCACCCCGACCGCCGCGGCCGCGGGCTCGGGCGCGGGTTGATCGAAGGCTTCGCCGCCCATGCCCGCAAGGCGGGTGCAGAGCGTATCTTCCTGGAAATGCGGGCGAACAACCCGGCGGAGAGCCTTTATCGCAGCTGCGGCTTCGAGCCGATCGGGCGGCGGGCGAACTATTATCGCACGCTCGACGGAACCCCTCTCGACGCGATTACATTCGCGCGAAAGTTGTAAGAACGCGACAGAAATAATCCGTAATAACCCTCGTTGCATTTTCTTGTCGATTTTATACAATGCAACCTAGAGCGGGTCGTATCGCGAATGACATCCCTCAATTCAAAAGGGCAAGTAATGGAAGATTTCGAGACCGACATGACCGAGACGCTGATCACCCTGACATCGGACATCGTCGCTGCACATGTGAGCAACAACAACGTAGATGTGAACGAGGTACCGACGCTGATCTCGAACGTCTATTCGGCGCTTTCGGGCCTCGGCACCGCTGGCGGAGCTTCGGAAGAAGTCCCCGACCCGGCCGTTTCGATCCGTTCTTCGGTCAAGAAAGACCATCTCGTCTGCCTCGACTGCGGCAAGAAGATGAAAATGCTCAAGCGGCATCTCTCGACCGAGCACGACTTGACTCCCGAAGAATATCGCGCGCGCTGGAACCTGTCGGCCGACTATCCGATGGTCGCCCCCGACTATGCCGCGACCCGCCGCGACCTCGCGGTGAAGATCGGCCTCGGCCGCAAGCCCGGCCAGAAGCGCGGTCGCAACAAGAAGGCTGCCTAAAGCCCATCGGTTCGCCTTGAGGAAGACGCCCCGGCCCGATAAGGGTACGGGGCGTTTTTCATGCGGGAACCCACATTGCACCAGAAGATCGACCTCGAGCAGCTCTGCGCCGACAAGGGATTGCGGATTACCGAGCAGCGCCGCGTGATCGCGCGGGTCCTGTCGGAAAGCGACGACCATCCCGATGTCGAGTTGCTCCACGAACGCGCCAACAAGATCGATTCGGGAATATCGATCGCCACGGTCTACCGTACCGTGCGCCTGTTCGAGGAGGCCGGCATTCTCGACCGGCACGATTTCGGCGACGGCCGCGCGCGCTATGAAGCGGCGCCCGAGGCGCATCACGACCATCTGATCGATGTCGAGACGGGCAAGGTGGTCGAATTCGTCGACCCCGAGATCGAGGCGCTGCAGAAGCAGATCGCCGCGAAGCTCGGCTACCGCCTGGTCGATCACCGGCTGGAACTCTATGGCGTCCGCCTCGACCGCGAAGGCTGAGCGCCGGCTCGCAAAGTATACCGCGCGGCGGCTGGCTGCGGCGCGGGGCGAGAAGGTCGCCTTGTCGGGCGCCGGCTGGGCGCGCTTCATCCTGCGTACGCTCGCGATCCTGATCCTGCTGCTGGTGTTCGTGCCGCTCCACTATCTCTACCGCGTCTTTGCCTATGGCTCGCCCTTCCCGATGCTGTTCCTGCGCTATACGACATGGATCGTCGGAGCGCGGCTGAAGGTGGTCGGTACGCCACTGCGACGCGACGTCTTTTTCATCGCCAACCACATCAGCTGGATCGATATCCTCAGCATGGCGGGGGCCAGCGGCACCGCCTTCGTCGCCAAGCAGGAACTGGCCGACGTCCCGGTGATCGGCTGGCTATGCGGGCTCAACCGCACGGTCTTCGTCAAGCGCGAAAACCGGATGGGCGTGGCCGAACAGATCAATGCGCTGAAGGAAGCCTTTGCCGACAACTGGTCGGTGACCGTCTTCCCCGAAGGCACCGTCACCGACGGGCATTCGCTGCTGCCGTTCAAGAGCTCGATGCTTTCGGTGCTCGAACCGCCGCCGCCGGGCGTGATGGTCCAGCCGGTGGTGCTCGATTACGGCGCGCATTCGGAAGAAATCGCCTGGGTGGGCGAGGAAAGCGGGCTTCACAACGCCATGCGGGTCATGGCGCGCAGGGGCAGCTTCGCGCTGACGCTCTACTATCTGGAACCCTTCAGCCCGGTCGAATATCGCGGTCGCAAGGCCATTGCCGCCAAGGCCCGCGAGGAAATCGAGGAACGGCTCGTCGCAAACCTCGGCAAGCCGCTGCGCGATTTCCAGCATGTCGTCGAAGCGGTACGCTACCGGCCCAAGCCGGCCGATACCGAAGCCGGTTAGAGCCCGGCCTTCACCAGCCAGTCGTGGAACAGCCGCACCGGCCGTTCTTCCAGCGCGGTCGGCTTGCACACGAACCAGTAGCTGTAGGGGCTTTCGACATCGACATCGAACAGCGTCGCCAGCCTGCCGTCGGCGGCGCGGCGCATGTGATCGTCATGCATGATCGCAATGCCCAGGCCCTGCGCGGCAGCTTCGAGCATCAGCTGGCCCGAATCGAAATGGTCGATCGCCGCCGGTTCGAGCTCGGGCATGCCGATCTCGGCCCGCCAGGCGGTGAAGCTTTCGGAGAGCTCGTTGTGGATGAGGAAGGTCTGCCGCGCGAGCTTTTCCGCATCGGGCACGGGGCCAATCTTGTCGGCCAGCTCGCGGCTGCAGATCGCGTGGACCTTGTTGTAGTCGAGCCGCACCGCATGAAGCCCGCGCGAGGGTCCGCGCGAGAGGATGATCGCCGCGTCGAGCACGTCGCCCACGCGGTCTTCCAGATGCGCGCCGGTATCGATGTCGATATGCAGCAGCGGATGCCGTTCGCGCAGATCGCCGAGCTTCGGGAACAGGCGCTGCGTCCCGAATAGCGGCAGGACGCCGAGATGCAGCCGCAGCACCGAAAGGTTTTCCGACTGGCTTTCGACCGCCCGCGCCAGCGCCTCGAGCTGCGGGTTGACCGCCTCGTAGAAGGCATGGCCGTCGTCGGTCAGCTGCATCGCCTGGCGCGCGCGGGTAAACAGTTTCTTGCCGACGAATTCCTCGAGGTTGCCGATCCGCCGCGAAAGCGCCGAAGGGCTCAGCCCGAGCTCGTCGGCCGCCGCCCTCGCCGAGCCGAGCCGCACGGTGCGAACGAAAGCCTCGAGGGCCCGCAGGGGAGGAAGTCGCCGGGTCGCCATGTGGGTTGCACGCTATGGACGCAATGCCCGCCTGTCGAGCAGGAATGTGCGAAAATCTGCAACTGCCGTCATACGGCGGTCGCGGTCTCCTCGGGGGAATGGAGGCGCAGGCGTTTGACATGCGTCTCGTCGGCGTCGGTGACTTCGATCTTCCAGCCGCTCGGGTGTTCGAGCACCCTTCCGACCGCCGGCACCTGCTCGGCGAGGACAAAGGCGAGCCCGCCCAGCGTGTCGACCGATTCCTCTACTTCGGCCAATGCGGGGGAGACCTGTTCGGCGACATCGTCGAGCTCGGCGCGGGCGTCGCAGTCCCACATCCCCTCGCCGATATCGACGATCCATTCCTCGGGCGTCTCGTCGTGTTCGTCCTCGATCTCGCCGACGATCTCTTCGACCAAGTCCTCGATCGTGATGAGCCCGTCGGTGCCCGAAAATTCGTCGACCACTACCGCCAGATGCATGCGCTGCGCGCGCATGTCGGCGAGCACGTCGAGCGCGTTGCGCGTCTGCGGGACGTAGAGCGGCTGGCGCATCAGCACGGTCCAGTCCGCCGGCGGGGTTTCGCCCCGCGCAAGGATGGTGAAGACGTCCTTGATGTGGATCATCCCGATCACGTCGTCGAGCTGGTCGCGATAGACCGGCATGCGTGAATGGCCGTGCTCGGCGAAGGCCTCGACCAGATCGTCCCAGCTGGCCTTGGCATCGATCGCGATGATCTCGCCGCGCGGCACGGCGACGTCGTCGGCGTCGTGTTCGGAGAAATGCAGCAGGTTGCGCAGCATCTGACGCTCGACCAGCGACAGGTCGCCGGTCGCCCCATCGCTCGGTGCCTGGTCGCCATTCTCGCCCTCGTGCTCGTCGATCGCCTCTTCGAGCTGCGCGCGCAGCGAGCGGTCGCCGTAATCGGGGTCGAAAAATTTCCGGATCGCGAGCATCAGCCCGCTGCTACTCTCCGCGTCTCCCGCGGGTGATGACGAATCGGGCATGGCCCTAACAATGCACTCCAGTCAGTTGCGATCCCCATATGGGTCGGCGAGGCCCAGTTTTGCAAGCGCCGCGATTTCGAGCGCTTCCATTGCCTCGGCCTGCTCATCCGAATCGACATGGTCGTGACCGGCGAGATGGAGGAGGCCGTGGACGATCAGATGCGCGGCGTGGTCGGCGAGGCTCACGCCCTTCTCCTCCGCCTCGCGCGCGCAGGTGCCAAAGGCCAAAGCGAGATCGCCGAGCAATTCGGGCGGACCGTCGGAGCTCAGGGCAAGTAGGTCGTCGCGCTCGAGCATCGGGAAGGACAGCACGTTGGTCGGCTTGTCCTTGCCGCGCCATTCGCGGTTGAGCGCATGGACCTCCTCGTCGCTGGTGAAGAGCAGCGAGGCGGACAGGCGCGGGTTGGCGATTGCAGGTTCCACCTGCGCGGTCGCCGCGTGCGCGCGCTCGGCCAGCGCGGCCCATTCGCCCGACGGCCAGCCATCGATGTCGATATCCAGTGCCAATTCCACCTCGTCATCCCCGCGCAGGCGGGGATCCCGCTCCACTTTCACATGTTCAGCGTGTCGAACAAGTCATCCCATTCGGGATTCATTCCCTCGACCCGCTTGATCTTCCAGTCGCGACGCCATTTCTTCATCGCCTTTTCGCGGGCGATAGCATCCTCGATATCGTCATGGTGTTCGACATAGACAAGCCGTGTCAGATCGTAGCGAGCGGTAAAACCCCCACCCTTCCCTGCGCGATGTTGAACCGTTCTTGCGGCTATGTCTGCGGTCACGCCGATGTACAGCGTGCCGCGATAGCGATCCGCCATGATGTAGACGTAGCCGCCCTTCTCGAAAGTCACGCCGAGAGCTAGCGGGACCCCCGCCTGCGCGGGGGTGACGAGCAAGGGCTGGTCACGAACTCGGCCCTTCGTAGGCCTCGACGATGCGTCCCACGATCGGGTGGCGCACCACGTCGGCGGCGGTGAAGCGGATCGTGCCGAAGCCTTCGACGCCCTCCAGCTTGCCAACCGCATCGGCGAGACCGCTCATGCCGTCGCCGCCGGGGATGTCGACCTGCCGCGGGTCGCCGCAGATGACCATGCGGCTGTTCTGACCGAAGCGGGTGAGGAACATCTTCATCTGCTCGCGCGTGGTGTTCTGCGCTTCGTCGAGGATGACGAAGGCATCGGCCAGCGTGCGCCCGCGCATGAAGGCGATCGGCGCGATCTCGATCTCGCCCGATGCCAGCCGCCGCTCGACCTGTTCGGGCGGCATGCAGTCGTAAAGCGCATCGTAGAGCGGCCGCAGGTAGGGATCGACCTTCTCCTTCATGTCGCCGGGCAGGAAGCCGAGCTTTTCGCCCGCCTCGACCGCCGGGCGGCTGAGAATCAGCCGCTGGACGCTGCCGGTGATGAGCTGTGCCACCGCCTGCGCCACCGCGAGATAGGTCTTGCCCGTCCCGGCAGGGCCGAGCGCGAAGATGATGTCGTCGCGCGCGAGGCTGCGCATGTAGGTCGCCTGCATCGCGCTGCGCGGGGCAATCGTCTTGCGCCGCGTGCGGATCATGATCGGCGGGCCGCCCTTGCCATTGCCCGGCTCGGCATCGACGATCCCGTCGAGCGTGGGTTCGTCGGACATGGTTATCAGCGCCTCGATCGCGCCCTGATCGAGATCCTGTCCGATGGCGAGCTTGTCGTACATCGCCTTGAGCACGTCGCGCGCGCGGGCGACGCTGTCTTCGGGCCCTTCGATATGCAGCTCGTTGCCGCGCGCCGCGATGAATACGCCGAGGCGGTTTTCGACCTGGACGAGATTGGCATCGAACTGGCCGAAGAGCGCGCCGAGCAGGCTCTGGTTGTCGAAGCTGAGATCGACCTGTGCGCGGCGCACTTCACGCTGCGGGGACGGCGGCGGGGTGAAGGACTGCGAATCCTTCGATGCGGGTTTGCGAGCCATATGCTCCTTTCCTGTCCGACTCGGAATGTAGGCCTCCTCGCGCGCCAGACAAGTTGGCCACCGCATGATGGCGGTGGAAAGTCACGCAGCAGTTACCTTGCCATCCCTTCGTCATACCAGCGCACGCAGGGATCTCTCGAGGCAAGGCGCCGGGCCGATACAGATCCCAGCTTGCGCTGGGATGACGGACAAAGGTCAGGCGGCCACGCGCTCGCGCAGGCGGCCGGCGAGCGAATTGGGTCCCGCCTCGACCAGCTCGACCTGCACCAGGTCGCCGATCGCCACATCGCCTTCGAACCAGGCGCTCTGCAGCCAGGGCGTCTTGCCGAGCCACTGGCCGGGATGCTTGCCCTTGCGCTCGACGAGCACCTCGCAGGTCTTGCCCACACTCGCCTCGTTGAAAGCCAGCTGGTCGCGGTTCAATGCGGCCTGGAGGCGCTGGAGGCGCTCGTCCATGACCTCTTTCGCCACCTGCCCCTCCATCGTTGCGGCGGGCGTGCCGGGACGCGGCGAATACTTGAAGCTGAAGGCCTGCGCGTAGCCGACCGCATCGACCAGCGCGAGCGTCTCCTCGAATTCGGCGTCGGTCTCGCCGGGGAAGCCGACAATGAAGTCGCCGCTCAGCGCGAGGTCGGGCCGCGCGGCGCGGAAGCGTTCGAGCAGGCGGAGATAGCTGTCGGCCGTGTGGCTGCGGTTCATCGCCTTCAGGACGCGGTCGCTGCCCGCCTGCACCGGCAGGTGGAGGAAGGGCATCAGCTTGTCGATCTCGCCATGCGCGGCGATCAGATCGTCATCCATGTCGGCCGGGTGGCTGGTGGTGTAGCGGATGCGCGCGAGGCCATCGACCTGCGCGAGATCGCGGATCAGGCCCGCAAGGCCGACCTTGTGACCCCTATCGTTCTCGCCCGACCATGCGCTGACATTCTGCCCGAGCAGCGTGATCTCCTTCGCGCCGGCTTCGACCAGCTTGCGCGCTTCGGTGACCAAATCACTGTAGGGGCGTGATATTTCGGCGCCGCGCGTATAGGGTACCACGCAATAGGTGCAGAACTTGTCGCAGCCTTCCTGCACGGTGAGAAAGCTCGCCGGATTGGTCCGCCTGCGCTCGGGCAGCGCGGCGAACTTGGCGATCGCGGGCATGTCGGTATCGGTCGAGCGTTCGCCCGCCACCGCCTTGTCGAGCATTTCGGGCAGGCGGTGATAGGCCTGCGGGCCGACCACCATGCTGACCGCCGGCGCGCGTGCCATGATCTCCTCGCCCTCGGCCTGCGCGACGCAGCCCGCGACCGCGATGATCGGCGCCTTGTCCTGCGTCTTACCCTTGGTCAGCCGGCCGATGTCCGAATAGACCTTCTCCGCCGCCTTCTCGCGAATGTGGCAGGTGTTGAGCACGACGAGGTCGGCATCCTCGCCCTCGGCCGCAGGCACGATGCCGCGCGCGCCGAGCATCTCGGCCATGCGCTCGCCGTCATAGACGTTCATCTGGCAGCCGAAGCTCTTGACCCGGTAGGTCCTGGGGGCAGTGGTCGGTTTCATCTTCTCATTTCACGTCATGATCCCCCGCGAAGGCGGGGGTCTCAGGCCACAGGCATCGCCCTTGCGGACCGAGGTCCCCGCCTTCGCGGGGACTCACGATACTCTCAGCCAACAGTCGCCTTGACGATCTTGCCCGGCTCGCGCGGGGGTTCGCCCTTGGGCAGCGCGTCGACGTGTTCCATGCCGCTCTCGACCTGGCCCCAGACGGTGTACTGGCCGTCGAGGAATTCGGCATCGTCGAAGCAGATGAAAAACTGCGAATTGGCGCTGTCGGGCACCTGGGTGCGCGCCATCGAGCAGGTCCCGCGGGTGTGCGGTTCGCTGTTGAATTCGGCCTTGAGGTCGGGCTTGTCGCTGCCGCCCATGCCGGTGCCCGTCGGATCGCCGCCCTGCGCCATGAAGCCGGGGATCACGCGGTGGAAGACGACGCCGTCGTAGAAGCCTTCGCTGGCGAGCGTGGTGATGCGCTCGACATGGCCCGGGGCGAGGTCGGGGCGCAGCTTGATCACCACGTCCTTGTTTTCGCCGTCGCCGGTATCGAGGGTGAAGGTCAGTGTGTCGGCCATTGCTCTGTCTCCAATTGGCAAGGTCCCCGCTCATGCTGAGCTTGTCGAAGCAGGGTGGATTGCGTTGCACGTGCACCCTTCGACAGGCTCGGGGTGAGCGGTGGCGGGTTGTTGTGTGGCTCTCTAGCAGGGATAGCGCCGGTGTCACGGCTTGCTTTTCGAAGCCCGCTCCCTAGAGCGACGATATGTCCGACGAGACGCCCCTCCACGAAGACGACGTCATGCTGGCGGAACCGCCGGTGGAGGAAGGCCGTCCCGACGACCGCATCGACGACGAGCGGATGGACGAGGAGAACATCCTCAAGCCCGAGTTCGTCCGCGCCGTGGCCGATGCGCTCGAGGAGGAGGACGCGCAGGCGGTCTACGACCTCGTCGAACCGCTGCACCCGGCCGACATCGCCGACCTTATCGAGCTGATGGACAAGGAGGACCGCGCGGTCCTCGCCGCGGCGATCACCGATCTGATGAGCGGCGAGGTGATCGCCGAGCTCAACGACCACGTCCGCGAGGACATGATGGAGGCGCTGCCCGCCGGGGCGGTGGCGCAGATCGTCGAGCAGCTCGAGACCGACGACGCGGTCCAGCTGATCGAGGATCTCGACGAGGCCGACCAGCGCGCCGTGCTGGCCGAGGTCGAGCTGGAAGACCGGATCGCGATCCAGTCCGCCCTCGCCTATCCCGAGGAAACCGCCGGCCGCCTGATGAGCCGCGAATTCGTCGCGGTGCCCGAGCACCTGACGGTCGGCGACCTGATCGACTATTTGCGCGACGGGCGCGACCTGCCCGACGAATTCTTCGAAGTCTTCGTGGTCGACGAGAAGCACCACCCGGTCGGCACCTGCCAGCTCTCCTGGGTGCTGCGCGCCCCGCGCGCGGTTGCGCTCGCCGATGTAATGAAGCGCGACCAGACGCTGATCCCCGTCACGCTCGACCAGGAAGAGGTCGGCCTGATGTTCCAGAAGTACAATCTCATCAGCGCCGCGGTGGTCGACGAGAACGAGCGGCTGGTCGGCCAGATGACGGTCGACGACGTGGTCCACATCATCTCCGAAGAGGCCGGCGAGGACGCGCTGCTCATGTCGGGCGCGGGCGACGGCGACATCAACGAGCCGATCCGCGAGGCCTATTCGGCGCGCGTGCGCTGGCTGGTCGCCAATCTCGGCACCGCGCTGGTCGCCTCGCTGATCATCGCCATGTTCGGCGCGGCGATCGAGAAGCTGGTCGCGCTTGCCGTGCTCATGCCGATCGTCGCCAGCATCGGCGGCAATGCCGGCACGCAGACCATGGCAGTGACCGTCCGCGCGATCGCCACCAACCAGCTGACGCGCAGTAACACGCGGCGTATCCTGCTGCGCGAAATGCGTGTGGCGCTGCTCAACGGCGTGACCATCGCCGCGCTGATCGGCATGGCCACGGGGCTGATCTTTACTCCCACGCTCGGGGCGGTGATCGCGCTCGCCATGGTGATCAATGTGGTCACCGCGGGGCTGGCGGGCGTGCTCGTGCCCGTGGCCTTCGACCGGCTCGACCAGGACCCGGCGGTGGCGAGCAGCGTCTTCGTGACGATGATCACCGATTCGATGGGCTTCTTCGCCTTCCTCGGCCTCGCCGTGGCAAGCGGGATCGCCGGATAGCGATCCTACACATGGACCGCATGTTACACGGTCCAATGCGAAAAAAGCTGCGGGCGGATGATGTGCCACGAAACCGTGGAAATGCGGGGGGTTGAGGGGAAGAGAAGCGCGCATTCGGGCATCCTGCGACAACCCGCCCGCTGTAGGAAAGCGATGACCTCGCCAACCCTCATCACGTCACCCCGGACTTGATCCGGGGTCGGGGCTGCTTGGCCTCGCGCGCACCCGACGAAAAGAAGCACCAGCCCCGGATCAGGTCCGGGGTGACGGGGGAGTTGAGCTTTCGCGCGTTTCGCCTATCTCCACCCCATGCCGCTCAATTTGACCAAGATCGCCTTCGGCGCGCAAAGCTATGCCGATATCGAAAGCTGGTATGCGCAGCGGCGCAGCCCCAATCTCACCACGCGCTATCGCCCGACCAAGTGGGAGCAGTGCATCGGCGGCTCGCTGTTCTGGATCCACCAGCACGCCATCGTCGCGCGGAGCGAGATCATCGGCTTCAGCGAGACCAGGGACGGGCGCTGGTCGATCGACCTCAAGCCCGAACTGATCCGCGTCCACCCGCGCCCCAAGCGCGCGCACCAGGGCTGGCGTTACCTCAAGGGCGAACCCCCGCGCGATTTGGCGGAAGGCGAGGACATCGGCGACGCCCTGCCCGGCAAGCTGGCGGGCAAGCTCGAACGCCTCGGGCTGATCTAGCGGGGGTAGCTAACGCCCGATGGCGGGTGGATAGCGGACACTACCCCTAGATCATGAGACCAAGATCAAGCGGCCCTTCTTTGCGCAGCATCAGAGAACGGCTATACAAATCTGACAGCCTTGGGAGGAGGAAAATGCAGCGAAGTGATCGGCTTTACGGCTTCCTCTGCCTACTTCCTCTACTGCCGGCTGTTGCCGTTCCCGGGCTGGGCGTGCTCGTCAGCCTCGCGATTGTCATTCTCATTCTTATTTTTGTTTCCCAGTCGAGGACACCGACGCTCGCGCTTTCACAAGGCCACCCCTTCCGGAAAGCACTCTATGGTCTTGGCGCCGGTCTGCTCATCGCTGTCGCATCTCACGTCCTCATCGAGCCGCTTATCGAACAACTGACAGGCCACGAGATCGAACTCGCCGGAATAGGTCATGTTGAAGGCGATCTCGTCAATTTCCTTCTTCTTCTCACCCTTGGCTTACTCTTTGGCGGAATAGCAGAAGAGCTGGTTTTCCGCGGCTTTGTGGTGGGCTGGGGAGCGGCGATATTCGGAGACCGTGCCGCAATCTGGCTGGTCCTCTTGTCAGCTACAGTGTTTGGCCTGAGCCATCTTTACCAAGGGCTAGCAGGGGTAATCACGACCGGGCTGATTGGCCTGTCGTTTGGATTGCTCTATCTCTGGAACGGTCGCAAGTTGCTCGTACCAGTGATCGCTCACATGACCGTAAACGCCTATGGTCTGACCTTAATGTATCTAGGCCTGTATTTTTGACGGGAATAAGTCGGCCTTCGGGTCGATAGCGAAAATACCGCCTAGCCTGCTGTCGTCGCCACCTTCTCCGCCACCCGCCGCAGCGCGGTGACATAGGCTTCGGGCGGCTGCGCGCCGGGGATCATGAACTTGTTCTCGACCACCATCGCGGGCACGCCGGAAATGTTGAGGTCCCAGGCTGCGCGTTCCTCGGCGCGGGTCTTGTGCGCGATCTCCTCGCTCGCGAGGGCAGCCTGCGCCGTCGCCCGATCCAGCCCTACGCTGTCCGCCACGTCGAGCAGCACCGCGTGGTCGGCGATCTTGCGCCGCTGGTTGAAATGCGCCTTGAACAGCGCGAGCTTCAGCTCGGTCTGCTTCGCCGGGCCGTGTTCCTCGCCAGCCCAGGTCAGCAGCTTGTGCGCATCGAAAGTGTTCCACATCCAGCGCTGCGGTTCGGGATCGGGTCCCTCGTAATCGAGCGACACGCCCGCGCCCTGCGCGGCTTCGCGCATCCGGCCCTGCACCGCCTTCGACTGTTCGGGGGTCGAGCCGTATTTGCGCGCGATATGCGCGGTGCTTTCCTCGCCCTCGGGCGGCATGTCGGGGTTGAGCTCGAAGGCATGCCAGCGAATGTCCGCCTCGATCTCTCCCTCGAGCTGTTCTAGACCCTTCTGCAGATTGCCCCAGCCGACCAGGCACCAGGGGCACATGACGTCGGACCAGATGTCGATCCGCAAGGTTCTCGGTTCGCTCATCGCTTCACCCACCACTGCATCAGGTGATGCGCTATAGCATGCGGCGGCGGGGCGACGAAGGGGCCCTCGCCCGCCAGCGCCCCCTCGACCTCTTCGCCCGTGAAGAAGATCACCTCGGCCATCTCGGTCTCGTCGATGGTCAGCTCGTCGCTGTCGGCATGCGAATGGCAGCCGATCATCAGCTGGCTCGGGAAGGGCCAGGGCTGGCTCGCGACATAGGTCACGTCGCGCACGCGTACGCCCGCTTCCTCGAGCACTTCGCGCGCAACCGCTTCTTCGATGCTCTCGCCCGGCTCTACGAAACCCGCGAGCGCGGAGAAGCGGCCCTCGGGCCAGCCGAGACCGCGCCCCAGCATCAGCCGCCCCTCATGCTCGACCAGCATGATCGTGACCGGGTCGGTGCGCGGGAAATGGCTTGCCCCGCAGGCGGTACAGTCGCGCTGCCAGCCGCCCTTGGCGAGTCTCGTGTCACCCCCGCATTGCGCGCAGAAGCGGTGCCGCGCATGCCAGTCGACGAGGCTGCGCGCGCCGCCGTAGAGGGCAAGGTCGTCGGGCTTCAGCGTGGCCATCAGCGACCATAGCTGCGGATTGGCCATGCGCGGGCTGGCATCGCCGCGCGGCGGGACGGCGGCGAAGCAGGCCTTCCCCTCGTCGAGGCCGAGGAAGCAGAGCTCGGCATCCTCGGCGGCATCGGCGAGCGTGCCCCAGGCAAGCCGCCCTTCGTCGTCGAGCGCGGGCATCAGCCCGTCGAGCGCGAGCAGCCGCGCCTTCCAGTTCATGTATCCGGCCAGCCGTTCGGGATCGGCGCGGACGTGATCGGCGCGGTCGAGGCGCGAGCCGGTGAAGGAGAGCACGGGTTAGCTCTTCGCTCCCTGCATCGCGGCAAGATCGGCCACCACCGCCTTCGGGAAGCCTTCGTGGATCGGATAGGCTTCGGACGGCATGTATTGCGTCATCAGATTGGCGCGCAGCCCGGCCTTGAAATTGACGAAGGCGACCGTGCCCGCCGCCCCGCCCCAGCCATAGGCGCCATCGGTCACCCGGCCGCCCGCGCCGAACCCCTGGCCTTCGACCCAGGTGCCCTTGGTTGTGGCAGTTTCGGGCAGCAGGTCCGAGGTGCCGACACGCACCGCCAGTTCCCCCATCACGCGCTTGCCGTCGATCTTGCCGTAGCCGAGCAGCATGCGCAGGAAGCGGTCGTAGTCGCGCGGGCTCGAAACGAGCCCCGCCCCGCCCATCGGGAAGGGCGGCACGTCGAGATAGATCGAGGCCCTAGCCGGGTCGATCGGCAGCGGCACGCCATTGGCGATGCCGTAATTGGTGGTGAAACGATCGACCGCGCCCTGCGGCACGGTGAAGAAGGTGCTGGTCATCCCCGCAGGCTCGAAGATACGCTGCCTGAGGAAGGTATCGAACTTCTGCCCGCTGGCGACCTCGATCACGCGGCCGAGCAGGTCGAGCCCGACCGAATAGCTCCACTTGCTGCCCGGCTGGAGCACGAGCGGCACCCTAGCGAGCCTATCTGCAAACACATCGAGCCCCTGGACCGCCACCGCGCGGCCGATGCCGGGGATCGGCAGTCGGCTGACCTGACCGGGGATCAGGCCTTGTTCTTCGTATAGCTTCTGGATCGGCCCCTTCTGGACGATACCGTAGCCGAGGCCCGCGGTATGCGTCATCAACATACGCACGGTGATCGGGCGTTCGGCGGGCACGACATCGGTGATCGACCCGTCGTAGGTCTTCTGCACCATCATCTTCGAATAGGCGGGGAGCAGATCGGCGATCGGCTGGTCGAGGCCGAGCTTGCCCTCGTCGATCAGCATCATCGCGGCCATGCCGGTGATCGGCTTGGTCATCGAATAGATGCGATAGAGGCTGTCGGGACCGGCCTGCGCGGTGCCGCCCAGCGCCAGCATGCCCTTGGCGATGGTCTGCGGATCGCGCTGGCCCCAGCCAAGCGTGGCGACCATGTTGGCGACCTTGCGCTCGGACACGTATTTATCGACCATGCTGCGGACGTTGGTCCAGCCGGCCGGCGCTCCCTGGGCGAAGGCCATGCGCCCCATCGGGTGGCCCGCGAGCGCCGCCCCGGCGGTAAGCCAGGCACCCCCGCGCAGCAGTGCGCGGCGGGACATCTGCGGGGTGTCGAACTCGCGATAGGCCATTCTCGTCTCTCCGGAATTGCGTTTGGCGGGTTTGTGCGGGAGCGTCGGCGAAGCGTCAATTGCCAATCGAAACTGTTGCAATCGGCCAGTGTGCTATACATATAGGACACATGCTCAACATCGTTTCGATCCTGATCGGCCTCGTCTGCCTGATCCTCGCGATTCCGCTCCAGCTGCCGATCCTCGGGCTCGGCCTGTGGCTCGTCCTGCCCGTCGCCGTGGTCGGCGCGGTCGTGGGTGGACTGTCGTCGAAGAACGCGGGCCGCAACCTCAACCTACTGGTGATCGTGATCATCGCCATCCGCCTGTCGATCACCGGCGGGCTGTTCTAGGCCAGCGCCAGCCGCGCCGCCTTGGCGAAGAGCGTCGGCAGGCCCGCTTCGTCGATCCGCTCGATCGGCCACCATTCGCCCTCGCCGTCAGGTTGGCGCTCGAGACTTGCCGACAAGACCGACAGCTCGAGCGTGAAATGCGTGAAGGTGTGGCGCACCAGCCCGGCGCGTTCCCATGCGCCATCGAGCGGAGCCTCACCCGTTCCGTCGCCGCGCGCGCTCCAGCCGTCGTCAGGCAAGGCGCGCATGCCGCCAAGCATGCCCCTCCCCGCGCGCCGGACCAGCCAGACGGCTCCCTCGCGCTCGATCCAGAAGGCCTGCCCCTGCCGGACGGGCTTGGGCTTCTTCGCGGCCCTGACCGGCAACCGCGCCGGATCGCCCGCGGCCCGCCCCTCGCAAACAGCCGAAAGCGGGCACAACAGGCACTTGGGATCGCGCGCGGCGCAGATGGTCGCGCCGAGATCCATCATCGCCTGCGCGAAATCGCCCGCACGCCGTTCGGGCGTGATCGCCTCCGCGCGTTGTCTGATCGCCTTGCGTGCAGCGGGTAGCACCTCGTCGATCGCGAACAGCCGCGCGACCACGCGTTCGACATTGGCATCGACCACCACCGCGCGCTGGCCGAAGGCGATCGCCGCGACCGCCGCCGCGGTGTAGGCACCCAGTCCCGGCAGTTCGCGCAGACCGGTCTCGCTCTCGGGAAAACCGCCGCGTTCGACGACGGCAGACGCGCATTTCACCAGATTGCGGGCGCGCGAATAGTATCCCAGCCCCGCCCATGCGGCCATGACGTCTTTTTCCGGTGCAGCGGCGAGCGCCGCGACGTCGGGCCAACGCGTGGTAAAGGCCTCGAAATAGGGCTTCACCGCGGCGACGGTGGTCTGCTGCAGCATCACTTCGGAAAGCCACACCCGATAGGGGTCGGGCGGCGGATCGCCGGGCCGCGCGCGCCACGGCAGATCGCGCGCATGGACATCGTACCAGTCGAGAAGCATGTCGGAGACGGTGGCGGCCACGGCCCGCCTATGGCATGAGCATCCGCGCAATGGAAAGCGACAAGACCAAATCGGGCAAGCGGGCCAAGAGCTATACCCGCCCACGCGGCGGCGGCCCCAAGGCGATCAGCGACCTGATGCCGCAGATCGGGCGCAGCGCCTTTCGTCGCTTCGGTTTCGTCCAGTCGTCGGTCGTCAGCCGCTGGCCCGAGATCGTCGGCGCCACGCATGCCCGCGTCTGCACGCCGGAAATGATCCGCTTTCCTCCCGGCGAGAAATCGGAGGGCATCATGCATCTGGTGGTAAAGCCCGCGCATGCGCCGCTGGTACAGCAGGTCATCCCCGAGATCGTCGAACGGGTGAACCGCTTCTTCGGCTATCGCGCGGTGGCGCGGATCAAGTTGCGGCAAGGCGAGGTTAAGCCGCCTCCGGGCAGGGACACGCCCAAGCCGCCGCCGTCGCTCAAGCCGATTCCGATGGAATTGGGCGACAGCCTGCGCGATATTGGAGACCCCGAGCTGAGGACCGTGCTCGAATCGCTCGCACGGAGCCTGGGGTCGCAAGAAGACGGGAACGAGGACAGGTGACGATCAAGACTGGAATCCTGAAGGCGCTGGCGCTGGCCGGCGCGGTGCCCCTGGCGATTGCGGCCGGCGCAGCGGACAAGCCGATCCTGCCCGGCGGCAACTGGGCCGGCATGCTGAGCGAAACCGACGGCGGCCACCTGTTCGGAAATCCGCAGGCGAAGACCAAGCTGGTCGAATTCATGAGCTATACCTGTTCGCACTGCGCCCATTTCGCGCAGACCGGCGACGGCGCGATCAAGGTCGCCTATGTCCCGACCGGCAAGGTGAGCTATGAAATCCGCCACCTGATCCGCGATCCGGTCGATCTGACCGCCGCCTTGCTTACCCATTGCGGCGAGGCGAAGAAATTCGGCGGCAACCACGACGCAATCATGCATCGCTACGACGAATGGATCGAGAAGGCGCGCACTGCCACGCAGGCGCAGCAATCGCGCTGGCAGTTCGGTTCGCTTTCCGCACGGCTGCAGGCGATCGCCAGCGATCTCGACTTCTACGACATCATGGAAACGCGCGGCTATACCCGCGCACAGCTCGACCGGTGCCTGTCGGACGAGGCCAAGGCCCGCGCGATCGCGGAGACCTCGGCGGCCGATGTGCGCAAATACGGCCTTACCGGCACCCCCAGCTTCATACTCAACGGCACCTTGCTCGACGCGCATGACTGGGGCTCGCTCGAGCCGCGCCTCAAGAAAGCGCTCTGAGGCCCAATTGCCCCGCCTTTTCGGGGGAAAGGCCTGTGGAAACGCGCGTCCGTGCCTTCCCCTGCCCGCGCCCCGTGCCCTAGCCTTGCCCGTCCAGACATGAGGAATCCGATGATCAAGACCTTGCGTTTCGCCCTTGCCGCCCCGCTCGCCCTTGCGCTGGCCGCCTGCGGTTCGCCGACCGAGGAAACCGGTGAAATCCAGGGAGACGCGATCGCCGCGATCCCCGCGCCCGAGGGCACGCAGTGGCGGACCACCGCGACCATGACCGAAGACGGCGGCGTGCTGGTCGGCAATCCCGAAGCCCCGCTCAAGCTCATCGAATACGGTTCGCTCACCTGCCCGACCTGCGCGCGCTTTTCGATCGAAGGCAGCGAGCCGCTGCACGAATATATCGATACCGGCGTGGTCAGTTTCGAGCTGCGCCAGTTCGCGATCCACGGTCCGATCGACCTGCTGCTCGGCCGGCTGACGCAGTGCGGCCCGGCCGAAGCGGTGGTCCCGCTGTCCGACCAGGTCTGGGCGAATTATGAAACGATCATGGAACCGCTCCAGACCAATCAGGCCGTGTTCGAACAGGCCATGAGCCTGCCGCTCGAACAGCGCTTCGTCGTGGCGGCCGAGCAGCTCGGTTATCTCGACTTCTTCGCCTCGCGCGGGATCAGCGAAGACCAGGGCCGCCAGTGCCTCGCCGATACCGCCAAGCTGACCGAGCAGGCCGATTTCACGCAAAAATACGGTAGCGAGTTCAACATCACCGGCACGCCGACCTTCAAGCTGAACGGTCGCGACGTCGATGCCAATACCTGGGCCGCGCTGGAACCGATCCTCCAGCGCGCCGGCGCCCGGTAAGGCGCGCCGGAGGGGGGGCAGCGCGGCGATGGAGATCTCGAAGCTCAAGCTGAGTGGCTTCAAGAGCTTCGTCGAACCCGCCACCTTGCATATCGAACCGGGGCTGACGGGCGTCGTCGGCCCCAATGGCTGCGGCAAGTCCAACCTGCTCGAGGCGATCCGCTGGGTGATGGGCGAGAACTCGCCCAAATCGATGCGCTCGGGCGGAATGGAAGACGTCATCTTCGCCGGCACGCAGAGCCGCCCGCAGCGCGATTTCGCCGAAGTCGTGCTGCACGGCGCCGACGACGAGGGCGACGAGATGGAAGTCGTCCGCCGGATCGAGCGCGGCGCGGGCAGCGCCTACCGCCTCAACGGGCGCGACGTGCGCGCTAAGGACGTCGCGCTGATCTTCGCCGATGCTGCCACCGGCGCGCACAGCCCGGCGCTGGTCAGTCAGGGCAAGATCGCGCAGGTCATTGCCGCCAAGCCGACCGAACGGCGCCAGATGCTCGAGGAAGCGGCGGGGATCGCAGGCCTCCACGTCCGGCGGCGCGATGCCGAGAGCAAGCTGCGCCAGACCGAGACCAACCTCGAACGGCTCGAGGACATCATGGCCGGACTCGACAGCCAGATCGCCTCGCTGCGGCGCCAGGCCAAGCAGGCCGAACGCTACAAGAAACTGTCCGACGAAATCCGCACCGCCGAGGCGCGGCTGGTCTTCGCCCGCTGGCGCGATGCCGCGGCAGCGGCAGAGGAGGCGAAGCAGGCGGCATCGGCCGCGGAAGCCCGCGTAGGCGAGGCTCAGAAGGCCGCCGACGAGGCGCAGCGGGCCCAGCGCGCGGCAGCCGAGGCGCTCGCCGCGGCGCGCGAGGAGCAGGCCGACCGGCGCGACGACGCCAGCGCGCACGGGCACCGCATGGCGGCACTGACCAGCCAGCTCGAGGCTGCCGAGCAGCGGCTCGCCGATCTCGACCGGCAGAAGGAGCGGCTCGAGGCCGACCGGGGCGATGCCGACCGGCTGACGCGCGATGCCGCAGAGGCGCTTTCGCGGCTCGAACGCGAATTGGCGCAGAGCGAGAAGGCGCTGGCGAGCGACGAGGAAGGGCGCCCCGCACTCGAACGCGCGCGCGAGCAGGCCGAGCGCGACAGCCGCGCCGCCGAACTCGCGCTGGCCAAGGCGACGGCCGACAATGCCGGGGTCGAGGCAGAATGGCGCGTCGCCGAAGCCGAGGTCGCGCAGGCGAAGCTGCGGCTCGACCGCGTCGAGGCCGAGCGTCGGCGCATGGCGGAGCAGCGTGCGGCTCTGGCAGGCGAGAATCCCGACGCCGAGGTCGACACGGCAAGGGCTGCCGCAGAGCAAGCGGGCGAGGCGCTTGCCGCGCAGCGCTCGAAACTCGAGCAGATGCAGGCGCGTAAGGCCGAATTGCAGACGGCGCGCGACGAGGCCTCTTCCGCGCTCGCCGAAGCCAGGGCGGAACTGTCGGGCGTGCAGCGCGAATGGGAGGCCTTGAAGCGCGATCGCGAAGCGCGCGAACGCGCAGCGACGAAGCGCAGCGGGCGCCAGCAGGCGATCGACCAACTGCGCGCGGCCAAGGGCTATGAGCGGGCAGTCGCCGCGGCGCTGGGGCGCGACGGCAAGGCCCTGCTCGGCCTGCCCGAGGGAGATGCCGAGGGTCGCTACTGGACCGGGGCCGAGGCGCCCTCGCCCGTGCCCGACAGCCTCTCCGATCATGTCGAGGCCTGCCCCGAAGAACTGCGCGCGCTGCTCGCGCTGGTGCATGTCGCCGAGGAGGACGACGGGCGCGCGCTTGCCCCGGGCCACGCGCTGGTCACCCTGCGCGGGCAATTGCGCCGCTGGGACGGGCTCGTCGTGCGCGGCGAAGGCGCGGCGGAGGCGGCGCGGCTGGAGGCGGAGAACCGCTTCGCCGAGCTCGATGCACGTCTTCCCGCGCTGCGCGAGGCCGCCGAGACCGCGCAGGCCGCGCTCGACGGCGCGAGCGAAGAACTGGCGCAGTTGCAGCGCGATCTCGTCGCCGCCGAGCGTGCGCTCGCGGGTGCAGTGGACGCGGAGCGTCAGGCGCTGCGCACTCTCGACCAGGCCGAGGCGGCGCGCGAGCGGCTCTCCGCGCGGTTGGCCGAACTCGAACGCAACGAGGCCGAGCATGCCGAGCTGGTCGCGGCGGCGCGCTCCGACCTCGCCTCGGCCGAGGGTAAGCGCGACGCCCTGCCCGACCCCGCCGCGGGGCGCGCCGCGCTCGAGGCCGCACGAGCGAAGAACGAAGCTGCGCGAGCTACCCTGCAGGCCCGCGCCGCCGAGTTGGCGAGCCACGACCAGGCGCTGGCGGTCGCGCGCGAACGCGCCTCGGCACAGCGCAGCGACATCGCGAACTGGCAGGCACGCAGCGGCGATGCCGCGCGGCGCCTGTCCGAAATGGAAATTCGCGCCGGCGAAATCGAGGAACAGCGCGCCATCACAGCAGCCAAGCCCGAGGGGCTTATGCGCGAGATCGAACAGGGCGACCAAGTCCGCGAACGGCTGGCGCGCGATCTCGCCGCGGCTGAGAAGGCTGTCGCCGAGGCCAACACCCGGGCGCAGGAAGCCGACCGTGCTTTCGCTGCCGCCAACGAGGTGCTGGCCGAAGCGCGCGAACAGCGCGCCGGCCTGACCGAGCGTGCCGAAAACCAGGACGGTCGGCGGATCGAGATGGCGCGCGTCTCGGGCGAGCGCTTCCAGTGCCCGCCTCCGCTGCTGCCCGAACGCTTTGCTTTCGACGAGGAGGCTATCCGCGCCGCCGAAGCCGAGAGCGCCGAGATGGATCGCCTGACGGCGAGCCGCGAGCGGATCGGCCCGGTCAACCTCGTCGCCGCCGAGGAACTCGAACGGATCGAGAGCGAACACGGCTCGAACGCCGCCGAGCAGGAGGAACTGCGCGAGGCAGTCAGCCGGCTGCGCGGTTCGATCGGCAATCTCAACCGCGAGGGCCGCGAGCGGCTGCGCGCCGCCTTCGAACAGGTCAACGATCACTTCAAGCGACTCTTTACCCGCCTGTTCGAGGGCGGCGAGGCGCATCTCGCTCTGATCGACAGCGACGATCCCCTGGAAGCAGGCCTCGAGATCTTCGCCCAGCCGCCGGGCAAGAGGCTACAGTCGCTCACACTGCTTTCGGGCGGCGAGCAGGCGCTGACCGCGACCGCGCTGATCTTTGCGCTGTTCCTTACCAACCCTGCGCCGATCTGCGTGCTCGACGAGGTCGACGCACCGCTCGACGACGCCAATATCGATCGCTTCTGCGACCTGCTCGATGCGATGACGCGCGAGACTCAGACCCGCTATCTCATCGTCACGCACAATGCGGTGACCATGAGCCGCATGCACCGCCTGTTCGGCGTGACGATGATCGAAAAGGGCGTCAGCCGGCTGGTCAGCGTGGATCTGGGCGGGGCAGAGGAATTGCTCGCAGCCGAGTGATCGCGCCCGGCCGAAAGGCGTCGGGTAGCCAAATATTTACCTTATCGCCGTTAGGAGGGGGCTTCACGGCTTTCTCGCAACTCCATGCGTGGGCCCAGGCCATCGGGAAAGGATCACTGCCGACCCATGGGATTACCGTCCGACCTCGAACCTTCCGGCGAAATCGCTCCCCCGGAACAGGCCAAGGTCCAGCGCGCAATCCTGCAGGCGGTGGTCGATACCGAACAACGCTCCGTGCTTGCCAACCTCCTGTGCTGGGTCATTGCGGCTGTGGCGGCCTTCTTCCTGCCGACCGCCCAATATTTCGTGTTCCCGCTGGTGTTCCGGCTCGTCGCAATGGTCGGGACGCGGACCGCATTTGCACAGGTGCGCTCCGCATTGAGGGATAATCTCCCTCTGCTGACCAAGCTGCGCTGGTTGGCCGCGGCCCTGTTCGTCGGCGGAGCCGCCTGGGGGTCTACCCTGCTGCCGGTCATGGCGCATCCCACGCTTCACCCGGCCCGCCTGCTGGTCGGCGGCGGCACCCTGATCGGGATGAGCATCATCATCACCATGCTGTCGTCGGTCCCGCGCATGGCCTTGAGCTTTGCCGCCGGATTTCTCGGCGCCTTCGGGGGAGGCCTGTGGAGCGAAGGCGCCCATGACGCGCTGGAACTGACGGCGGGGATGGCGATCATCTTGCTGATCTTCATCGCCTATTCGCATGCCTCGACCTATGGCCAGACGCAATCCGCGCAACTGCTGGTCGAAAACCGCCGACTGGGCAAGGATCTCCGGGCATCGCTCGAGGGTGCCATGCACATGGCCGAACACGACGAATTGACCGGGCTTCTCAACCGCCGCGCATTCTTCTCCTACGCCGAGCTGACCGAATGGACGCCGCGCGTGGTGGCAATGATCGATATCGACCACTTCAAGGCGATCAACGACCGCTTCGGGCACGCGGTCGGCGATGCCGTGCTCGAACGCGTCGGACGCGCCATGCGCGACGTGCTTGAGCGGGACTTAGGCGATCAATCCCTCGCGGCACGGCTGGGAGGCGAGGAATTCGCCGTCATGATGCCCGATCGCTCCGACAGCGAAGCCCGCAAGACGATCGACGCGCTGCGCAAGGCGATTGCCGCGGTCGGCCCCGAACTGGAAGCCCCCGGCCTGGTCACGACTGCCTCGGCAGGGGTGGCCCGTCTCGATGCGGGGCAGACGCTCGACGAAGCGCTGCACCATGCCGATGCCGCGCTGTATCTGGCCAAGGCCAAGGGCCGCGACCGTACGGAATGGGCCGCGCCGCAAGAGCTTCCCGCGCGTCGGCCCGACAGGACCGGTTTGGTGCGGCGGAGACAACGGTAGCCCCGACGTAAATCGGATTCTCGGAGAGCCGAACTGCGCTAGGCCGCCAGCGCCGCCTTCAGGCTTTCGCGGATCGCCTTGAGCCGCGCGACGAGCTCGGCATCGACTGTCGGTACCGTGGCTTCCTGTGCCGCGGGTTGCGTATCGGGGGCGCCCTTCAGCGCCGCCTTGGCACCCTTCAGCGTATAGCCCTCGCGATTGACCAGACGGTCGATCCGCTCGATCAGCTCGATGTCTTCGGAGCGATAATAGCGCCGCCCGCCGCTGCGGGTGAGCGGCTTGAGCATCGGGAACTGCTGCTCCCAATAGCGCAGCACATGCGCCTTGATGCCGGTCGCCTTGGCGACTTCGCCAATGGTGCGCAGCGCGCCCTTGTCCTTGCCGTCGTCGAAAGTCGCCATGGCTCTCCTCAGCCGTTCGCGATGCGCTCTTTGAGCAATTGGCTCGCGCGGAAGGTCATCACGCGGCGCGGCGTGATCGGCACTTCTACCCCGGTCTTGGGATTGCGGCCGACGCGTTCCTTCTTGTCGCGCAGCACGAAGCTGCCGAAGCCCGAAATCTTGACGTTTTCGCCATCGGCCAGTGCGTCGCTCATCTTGTCGAGGATCGCCTCGACCATTTCGAGCGACTCGGCGCGCGACAGGCCCATCTTGCGATTGATTGTTTCGGCCAGGTCCGCCCTGGTCAGCGTGCCCACGGAGCGCATCATATCCATATTATCCTTCCCCCAGATACGACCCTGAGCGAATTGACGACCCGCTTGAAACCCTCACCGACAATAGAGCTATTTGCCTGATTTCGCAATGGCATGGCCCGGTTTTCGGGCAAATTCTACATCCGCGCGAGCGAGGCGCCCCAGGTGAAGCCGCCGCCCATCGCCTCGAACATGACGAGATCGCCCGGCTTGATCCGCCCGTCGCGCATGGCGGTGTCGAGCGCCAGCGGAACCGAGGCGGCGGAGGTATTGGCGTGCCGGTCGACAGTCACGACGACCTTCTCTGCCGGCAGGCCCAGCTTGCGCGCGGTGGCATCGAGGATCCGCGCATTGGCCTGGTGCGGCACCACCCAGTCGATCTCGGCGGCGCTCGTCCCGGTAGCCTCGAGCACCTCCTTCAGGACATCGGCGAGATTGACCACCGCGTGCCGGAACACCTCGCGGCCCTTCATCCGCAGATGGCCGACCGTGCCCGTGGTCGAAGGCCCGCCATCGACATAGAGCATGTCCTTGTGGCAGCCGTCGGCATGGAGCCGGCTGGCGAGGATGCCGGGGCCGTCTTCGGCGACGTCCTGCGCCTCGAGCACGACCGCCCCCGCGCCATCGCCGAACAGGACGCAGGTCGTGCGGTCGTCCCAATCGAGGATACGGCTGAAGGTTTCGGCGCCGATCACCAGCGCCTTTTGCGCCATCCCCGTACGCAGCAGTGAATCGGCGGTGGCGAGCGCGTAGAGGAAGCCCGAGCAGACCGCCTGGATATCGAAGGCGACCCCGCCGCCGCAGCCGAGCGCGGCCTGGACCTGCGTCGCGGTGGCGGGAAAGGTGTGATCGGGCGTAGCCGTGGCGAGCACGATCAGGCCGATTTCGGCCGCGTCGATCCCGGCCGCTTCAAGCGCCTTGCGCGAAGCCTCGATCGCGAGGCTCGAGGTCGTCTCGCCCTCACCTGCGATATAACGCTGGCGAATACCGGTCCGCTCGACGATCCATTCGTCGGTCGTGTCGACCCGCTGCGCCATCTCGGCATTGCTGACACAGGTCCTGGGCAGGGCCGAGCCGGTGCCGGTGATGACCGACCGGATCATTTGGCGGACAGACTCGCGGCGTCGACTTCGCCGAGGTCGCGTTTGATGCGGTTGGTAATGTCGTCCTCCAGCAGGCGGGCGGCCACTTCGACGGCATTGGCCACGCCCTTGGCATTGGCGCTGCCGTGGCTCTTCACCACGACGCCGTTGAGCCCAAGGAAGACCGCGCCATTGTGATTGTTGGGGTCGAGATGGTGCCTGAGCAGTTCGGTCGCCGGGCGCGATACGAGGAAACCGATCTTCGAACGGGTCGAACTGGTGAAGGCGCGGCGCAGCAGGTCGGTGACGAAGCGCGCCGTGCCCTCGATCGCCTTGAGCGCGATATTGCCGGAGAAGCCGTCGCACACCACCACGTCGCAATCGCCGCGGTTGATCTTGTCGGCTTCGACATAGCCTTTGAATTCCATCGCGAGGCCGGTCGTCGCACGGAGGATTTCGGCGGCCTGCTGGATGTCCTCGGTGCCCTTGGTTTCCTCGGTCCCGATGTTGAGCAGCCGTGTGCGCGGACGTTCGTTGCCCGTCACGATGCGCGAATAGGCGGCGCCCATGATGGCGAACTGGACGAGGTTGCGCGCATCGCATTCGCGGTTCGCACCGAGATCGAGCATGATCACGTCGTTGTCGCCGAGCGTCGGCAGCAGCGCGGCAAGCGCGGGCCGGTCGAGCCCGGGCATGGTCCTGAGCGCAAGCTTGCTCATTGCCATCAGCGCCCCGGTATTGCCGGCCGAAACGGCCGCGCCGGCCTCGCCCTGCTTCACCGCATTGACCGCCAGGCCCATGCTGGTGGTCTTGGCGCGGCGCAGCGCACGGCTCGGCAGTTCGTCACCGCCGACCACGTCTTCGCAATGCAGGATTTCCGAAGCCCCCGCCATGCCGGGATGGGATTCGAGCGCGGCCTTGATCCGCGTCTCGTCGCCCACCAGCAGGAACTTGAACTTGTCGTGTCGGCGCCGCGCCATCGCGGCACCGTCGATCATCACGCGCACGCCTTCATCGCCGCCCATCGCATCGACAGCGATACGCGGCAGGCTCATGCGACGACTCCGGCTTTGCTGACGGTCTTAGAGACCGACGGCGATGATTTCGCGACCGTTGTAGTGGCCGCAATGCGGGCACAGGTTGTGCGGACGCTTGAGTTCACCGCAGTTCGAGCACTCGTGATGCGCTTCGACCTTGAGCGAATCATGCGCACGGCGGTTGCCGCGACGGTGGGGCGATACTTTCCTCTTGGGGACGGCCATGGCGGCACCTGTTCCTCAAACAATTACAATCAATTTCGGTGGCCGCCCTAGGGGAAGGTCCGGCACGCCGCAAGAGCGCGTGAACCCGAATATCCCGACCGTGGCGGTGAAGGCGCGCGCTATAGCGAAATTCTCGGGGGATGCAAGCCGTGTCGCCCGCCAGGCGGGATTGCACGCCACGGGGCATCACCCTAGCACTGGAGGTGGGTTGCGATCGTGAAAAAGACAAGGGAGGGACGAGCATGGGCATTATCCTGCCGGTTACACTGACAGCGGCGGCCGCGGCGGCCATCATCAACCTGTGGCTGGCGGTCCGCGTCGGCCAGATGCGCGGCGCGACCAAGACCATCCACGGCGACGATGCCGGGGGCCCGCTGACCCGCCGCATGCGCGCGCAGCTGAACTTCGTCGAGAATACCGGCTTCGTACTCGTGTTGATCGCCGCCATCGAACTGTCGGGCAAAGGCGCGCCCTGGCTCGCCTGGGTGGCGGGCATCTACATGCTCGGGCGGGTGGCGCATGGCTTCGGCATGGACGCCGAAACCGGCACCAAGCCGCGCATGATCGGCACGCTGATCACCATGCTGACGCTGCTCGGGCTCGCGATCGTGGCGGTGCTGATCGTCCTCGGCGTGATGTAGGGAAGGTATTTGTTGCATGCGGGAAGCGCCTCCGCGCTTCCCTTGCGGCTGCACCGGCCCACTCCCCCACCCGGCCACCCATAGAATACCTTGCCGTGGGGGGCCGGGTGGGGAGTGGGATGGCCAGGCCGAGAGCTAACGACGGACGTCGTTGGCGCACGCCTCAAGACAACGCGTAGTCGCTCACGAAGGCGTTGGTCTTGCGCTCGTGCCCGAAGGTGCTGGTCGGGCCGTGGCCGGGGATGAAGGTGACGTCGTCGCCCAGCGGCCAGAGCTTCTGCGTGATCGCATCGATCAGGTCCTGATGATTGCCCATGGGGAAATCGGTGCGCCCGATGCTGCCCTGGAAGAGCACGTCGCCAACCACCGCGAACTTGCTCGGCCGGTGGAAGAAAACCACGTGACCGGGCGTGTGGCCGGGGCAATGGATGACCTCGAGCACCAGCTCACCCACGGTCACCGTGTCGCCGTCCTCGAGCCAGCGGTCGGGCTCGAACACCTGTCCGTTGACGCCGTATTTGCGCCCGTCCTCGTCGAGCCGGCTGATCCAGAAGCGGTCGGCCTCGTGCGGCCCCTCGATCGGCAGGCCCAGTTCCTTCGCCAGCACGCCGGCCTCGCCGCAATGGTCGATATGGCCGTGGGTAATGAGTATCTTCTCGAGCTCGACCCCGGTCTGGGCGACGGCGGCCTTGAGCTTGTCGAGATCGCCACCCGGATCGATCAGCGCGCCTTTCATGGTCTTGGTGCACCAGATCAGCGAACAGTTCTGCTGCAGCGGGGTAACGGGCACGATGCCGGCCTTCATCGGCGGCGGGGTGGGCGTTTCGGGGGTCTTTTCCATCGCCGGGGAAAATGGTCGGCTTCGTGATCGAAAACAAGCCGCATCTCGGGCAAGCTGCTATGCACACCGCAGAAGGAGCCGATCGATGAAGCATTTCGCAGCGATTCTCGCAGCCTCCCTGTCGCTGGTTGCATGCCAGACAAGCGGCGCGGCCGAACCGATCCCGGCGGCGAATCCGGTCGCAACAAGCGAGAGCGCGGCCCCGACCTATGTCACGGCGATCTGCGGCGAATGCCATGCGGTGCGCGCAAATTCGGTCTCGCCCAACCCGCAGGCGCCCAATTGGGTCGATATCGCCAACAGCCCGGGCCTGACGCGACAGACGCTGGTCACCTTCCTCTCCGACGCGCACAACTACCCGATGCAGATGGATGTCGACCTCGTCGATGAGGATATCGAGCTCATCGCCGACTACATGATGACGCTGCAGACCGACGACTACATCAGGCGGCCGGGCTAGATTCGCCCGCCTTTCCAGACAACGCGCCCGATCACCTCGACCTCTTCGCGCGCGAGGTCGATCGGGGCGTAGCTGTCGTTTGCGCTGACCAGCATGAGCCGGCCCGGCGCGCTGGCCTGGACCTGCTTGACGTGGAGCGCATCGCCGATGCGGACGACGTGGATGCCCTCGCCTGAGCGCTTGTTGCGGTCGACGAAGATCTCGTCGCCACTGCGCAGGACCGGCTCCATGCTGTCGCCCTCGACGCGGATGGCGGTGAGATCGGCACCCTCGAGCCCCATTTCGCGCAGCCAGCGGCGGCTGAAGCGGAAGGCGTCGAAGGAAATTTCCTCTGCCGAGAAGGCGCCCGGCCCCGCCGAAGCATCGAGCGGGAGGCGCGGCACGGCGATGAAATCGTCCGCAACGCGTGCGCGGACATGATCGGGATCGGCGCCCAGTTCGACCTCGCTCACGCCGAAGAATTCGGCCAGCTTGCGCCGGTCGGCCTCCTCCAGCTTGCGCGGGCTGCCCTTGCGGACGAATTGCTGCAAATAGCTGGGATTGCGCCCGAGCATGGCGGAGAGCGAAGCCAGGCTGGTCCGCCCCGCCTCGGCAAGCTCGACCAACCGGGCCCGATCGGACGTCATGGTATCGGCCATATGCTCCTCCTTCCCCTCACTGCGCCCGGTCTCGCAGTCGGTGGCGAAAGACAACGCATGAGGGAAATTTCCTATAGCATAGGATTTTTCCTAGACAAGTAGGATTTCGATTGGAACATATGCGGAACATATCCAGCGAATCGCCCATTCCGGCCATCATTTGGGGAGCCCGCCATGTTGATCCGCACAATCGAGTCATTCCTCCGCCAGCACGAAATGGCGGCGACCAAATTCGGCCGCCTCGCCGCGCACGACCCGCGCTTCGTGCTCGACCTGCGCCTTGGCCGCGAGCCGCGCGAGCGCACCGAGCAGCGCATCCGCGGCTTCATCGCCGGCTTCGAGGCCGCACGGGCCACCGGCCTCGCGCAGAAGGAGACCGCGCATGTCGGCTGAACCCGCCCCTCCCCGCGCCCGGCGCCCTCGCCGTACCGCTGCCGACCGCGTGCGCACGGCGCTGGCCGAGCTCCACGCGCACCACGGCAAGGTGCTGACGCATACCGAGAAGGCCTGGGCGAGCATCACCTTCGCCGGTACCCGCCATTGCCTTGCACTGCTCTTCGCGGGCGAAGAAGCGGTCGAAGTGGGCGAGGCCTTCGTCGCCGAGCTGCCCGAACACGAGTTCGCCATTCCCGGCCAGCTGGTCGCCGATGCAGGCGTGGTCGAGGTCGAGCATCGCCTGACCCCCGAACCGCGACTGGTGGTGCGTTGCGAATTGTTGCTGCTGGAAGAGGGGTGAGGCGACCTGTTCGAACGGACGCTTTTGGCGATCAAGTCACCGGGTGGGAAAGTCAGCTATTGGGGTGGTAAGCGGTCCCTTCACTTTTGCTGTGGCGCCACTCTGAGTTCCATCCCATCTCCTGGGGCTGACCACTCAGCATTCGCACTTAACGAATTCGCGAGTGAATGAATGACCCTAGTGCCCAAACCGGATTTCGACATGGCCCGCTCAGCATCCAACTTAGTCGCCTTGCCATTGTCACGGCATACAATCGACCACGAACCAGCATCGCCTTTTATAACCACGGTGATGGCCCCTTTCCCATCCTTCGAGCCGTGCTTTACACTATTAGACACAAATTCATTCACAATCAGGAGCAGAGCGTTCGCCAGTTGAGGTGTTGCCTCGAAAGCTTCAACTTTAATCGACAAGGTTGCAGCTTCAGGAATGAGGAATCGTAGGTCTGTCTGGACGCGTTCAAATAAAGATTTCAGGTCTATATGGCCACCGGCTTCCAGCTCGTGCAATTCAGCGTGAAGGGAAGCCAGAGATCGAATGCGCGTGCTTGCGTCATCGAGTTCCAGCCTTAGCGCTTCATGAGATGTTCGACGGGCTTTCATCGACAACATTGCGCCGATGGAGGCCAACGAGTTTTTTACACGATGATCCACCTCTCTTCGAAGCACGCGCTCATCTTCGAGAGCGATCCGCAGATTGAGTTCTCGCATTACGTGTTTCGATAGAACCATCAGAATCTTACGCTGGCGATCAGTGAGAGTTCGCGGTCTGTTGTCGAGCACACATAGAGTTCCCAAAGGTAAACCGTTCGCCCCCTTGAGAACCGCTCCTGCATAAAAACGAAATCCTGGCTCTGATGTGCACAGGGGGTTATCCGCCATCCGTTCATCTTGAAGCGTATCGGGTATCTCCACGAAATCGCCCTGAAGGATGACGTGACCACACAAGCTCGTTTCTATGGGAGTGGATCTAACGCCGAGGCCGACTTCGGCCTTGAACCATTGACGTCCCTCATCGATGAAGTTCACGACCGACACAGGGGTTTCGCAAATATCCGAGGCGATCTCGACCAGCTCGTCAAAATCCTTCTCCCGCTCGGTATCGAGAATCCCGTATCGTCGAAGCTCCCTGAGGCGCTCCTCTTCCTGAGGGTGAAGGCTTGGTTTCATTAGGCCGGTTTAGCAGGAAGGCTAACGTTGTGAACCTGCCCCGAATGTCTGCAATCGGGTCGGTAGCGGAATTACCGCTTTCAGGCAGCCAAAGCGCAAAACTGTCCTTACCGCCGCGCCTGATCAGGTTCGCCGGATCACCAGGTTCCTGATCTCGGTCATGTCCTCCATGGCGAAGCGGATGCCTTCGCGGCCGAGCCCGGAATTCTTCACCCCGCCATAGGGCATGCTGTCGACGCGGTAGCTGGGGATCTCGTTGACCATCAATCCGCCGACTTCGAGCCTGTCCCAGGCGTCGAGAACCTTGAACAGGTCACGGGTAAATATGCCCGCCTGGAGGCCGAATTCGCTGCGGTTGACCTCGAAAAGCGCCTCGTCCCAGTCGGAGAATTTCATCAGCACGGCGACCGGCCCAAAGACTTCCTCGTTGACCACCCTGGCCGACTTGTCGACACCTTCGAGCAGGGTCGCCTCCACGATCCGCCCATCGCGCGATCCGCCGCACAACAGCCTGCCTCCCCGATCGACGGCCTCGGCAATCCATGCCTCCACCCGCTCGGCCTCGGCGTCGTCGATCATCGGGCCGATGAAGGTCTCGCGGTCCTTAGGGTCACCCGATTTGAGCACCTTCGCCTTGGCCACCAGTTTGTCGCGGAAGGCCTCGTAGACCGCTTCGTGCACGACGATGCGCTGGACGCTGATGCAGCTCTGGCCCGATTGGTAGAATGCCCCGGTGATCACCCGGTCGACCGCATCGTCGAGATCGGCATCGTGGTCGATCACGACCGCGGCGTTGCCGCCCAGTTCCATGACCACCTTCTTCTTGCCTGCGCGAGCCTTCAGCGCCCAGCCCACCTCGTCCGATCCGGTGAAGCTGAGCAGCTTCAACCGCTCGTCGACCGTGAACAGGTCGGCCCCGTCGCGCGAAGCCGGAAGGATCGAGAAGGCGCCTTCGGGCAGCTCGGTTTCGGCCAGTGTCTCGCCGATAATGAGCGCGCCGAGCGGAGTCTTGCTGGCCGGCTTCAGCACGAAGGGGCAACCCACCGCGATCGCGGGTGCGATCTTGTGCGCCGCAAGGTTGAGCGGGAAGTTGAATGGCGAGATGAAGCTGCACGGCCCGATCGGATAACGCTTCCAGATCGCCTGATAGCCCCGCGCGCGTTCGGAAATGTCGAGCGGCATGGCCTCGCCATACATGCGCACCGATTCCTCCGCCGCGATGCGGAAGGTGTCGATCAGCCGAGTGACCTCGCCTTCGCTATCCTTGATCGGCTTGCCCGCCTCGACGCACAGCGCATAGGCGAGTTCGTCGAATCGCTCTTCGAAGCGCGCCACGCAGTGGTCGAGCACGGCCTTGCGCTCGTAGCTGGCGAGCTTCGCCATCGGCGCGGTAGCGCGCACCGCACCGGCGATCGCTTCGTCGATGATCGCCGGATCGGCCAGCGCGGTTCGAAAGGCGACCTCGCCGGTGTATTTATCGGTGACCTCGAGATCGGTATTCGGCTGCTGCGGCTTGCCCTTGAGGTAGAGCGGGTATGTATCCTTGAGAGTGGGCATGGCGTCTCCTGTTCATCGAGACGAACGGCCCGGTGGCGGATCGCGTTCCGTCAATATCCCGCGTCGAGATCCATCTGTGGCTGAACCGGCTCGCCGTTTTCCCAGCGTTCGAGATTCTCGACGAAACGGTCGGCGCTGCGCTGGAACATCTTGTTCTGCGCGCGGCCCGAAAGGTGCATGGTGACCTGCGCATTCTCGAGGTCCCACAGCGGATGGTCCTCGGGCAGCGGTTCGGGATCGGTGACGTCGAGCAGCGCCGCCTCGATTGTCTTCTCCTGCAGCGCCTCGACCAGCGCCTCCTGGTCGACCACATCGCCGCGCGCGATGTTCACCAGCACGCCGTTGGGGCGCATCTGCGCCAGCTCCAGCGCGCCGATCATGTGCCGCGTTTCGGGCGTCGAGGGGACGGCGAGGACAACCCAGTCGAAATCGCCCAGCTTGGCGCGCCATTCGCCCGGTTTGAGCGCGCCGTCTGCGCCCGAGCGACGCACGGGCACCACCTTCATGTCGAAGGCCTCGAGCCGCGTCTTGATGAGCGAGCCGATCGCACCCATGCCGAGCAGCAGCACGCGCTCGCCCGCCAGTTCGCGCTTGCCCGGGCTGTCGAGCAGCCATTCATGGCGATCCTGGGCGCGGACCACTTCGCGATAGCCCTTGGCATGCGCGAGCATCAGCATGACGACATATTCGGCGATGGTCAGGGCGTTGATCCCGACGCCATTGGTCACCGTGACGCCGCGTTGCTTGAGCAGGTCGAGCGGCATGAAATCGAGCCCGGCATAGATCGAATTCATCCACTTGAGACCGGTCGCGGCCCTGGCGATCTCGACCATCGGCTCCTTCTCGTTGAGGTCGAACCAGCCGATTTCCGCCTCCGGTGCGAACTCCAGCGCCTGATCCTTGCTCGCGAACCACAGCGGCTCGACCCATTCGGGCAGGCGCGGCTCCACCAGCGGACGGATCAGGGCGGACAGCAGGGCCTTGGTCATCGAGAAACTCCCCTCCCGCCTGCAGGAAGGCCCGGGGGTGGGCCCGTCCCCGACGGCTTCGTTCTAACCTTGCCCACCCCTCGCCCCTCCCGCAAGCGCGAGGGAGAGTGGCAGCCTATTTCGCGAACCGTTCCTTGCGGCGGCTGGCAATGTCGACGATCGCCTCGGCCACTTCGCTGGCATTGCGCAGCACGTGGCTCGGCGGGACCTGCATGATGTCGACCCTGTGGCGTTCCTGCCAGCGCTCGCGCACGCCATCTTCCTTGCGCCTGAAGGGATCGTCGTCGACCTCGATCGCAAGGTGCGCCTCGGCGCAATAAAGCGGGAGGACGAAGCCTTCGGCCTCGTGGTCGCGGACGAACATCAGACCCTGCGGCGCATGCTCGAGATGCTGCCAGAGGAGCGTCTGGGGATCGGCCTTGGTCACACCTTCCATTCCCAAGCCAGCGGGTCGCCGTCCATCACCTCGACGCCTTTTTCCCCAAGGCTGTCGCGGATCGCATCGCTGGTGGCGAAATCCTTCGCCGACCGCGCCTCTTTGCGGCGGAGCAGTTCGGCCTCGATTTCGTCCACGCTGACCTGTACGGCCTTGGGGCGGATGCGGAGATCGGTGCGGGTGAGGCCGAAGAGGTCGAGACCAAGGACGCGGTCCATCTCCTCGACCACCGCGCGCTTGACGCCCGCATCGACCTTCTTGACCGCAAGCGCCTCTTCGAGCGCGACCAGCGCAATCGGCGTGTTGAGATCGTCCGACATGGCCTCGGCGAACTTTTCACGCATGGGAGCGAACTTGGGATGTGCCGCGTCCGCCGCACTCGCATCCCGCAACCGCTCCACCGCCATCACGATCCGCTTGAGCCGCGTTAGTGCCGCGCCCAGCCCGTCCCAGCTGAATTCCAGCTCGCTGCGGTAATGCGCCTGGAGGCACATCATCCGGTAGGCGAGCGGGTGGTAGCCCTTGTCGACCAGCAGTTGCAGCCGCAGGAACTCGCCCGAGCTTTTCGACATCTTTCCTGAGCGTTCGACGAGGAAGTTGTTGTGCATCCAGATCTTCGCGCCCGAATGCGTCGCCTCATCGAGCCCGCCGCAGCCGCAGAAGGCCTGGTTCTGCGCGATCTCGTTGGGGTGGTGGATCTCGCGGTGATCGATCCCTCCGGTGTGGATGTCGAAGGGGAAGCCGAGCAGCTTCTCGCCCATCACCGAGCATTCGAGATGCCAGCCCGGTGCGCCCTTGCCCCAGGGGCTGTCCCATTCCATCTGCCGCGTCTCGCCCGCCGGGGTCTTGCGCCAGATGGCGAAATCGGCAGCATTGCGCTTGCCCTCGACCGTGTCGATGCGGCCCTCGCCCTCGTCGGTAACCGCGCGCGCGAGCCGGCCGTAATCCTCCACGGTCGAGACGTCGAAATAGAGCCCGCTATCGAGCTCGTAGCAGTGCTTGTCGGCGATGCTTTTCGCGAAGGCGATCATCTCATCGATGTAATCGGTGGCGACCGACCACTTGGCCGGCTCGCGGATGTTGAGCGCCTTCACATCGGCCCAGTAGGCTTGGGTATAGTGCTTTGCGATATCCCAGATCGACTGCGCCTTGGCCGCAGCCATCTTCTCCATCTTGTCCTCGCCCGCATCGCCGTCGTCGGTCAGGTGCCCGACGTCGGTGATGTTGATGATGTGGGTGAGGTCGTAGCCCTTCCAGCTCAGCGTCCGGCCGAGAATGTCGGCAAAGACATAGGCGCGCATATTGCCGATATGCGGGTAGTTGTAGACCGTCGGACCGCAGGTATAGACGCGCGCTTCGCCGGGATGGACAGGCTCGAAGGTCTCGAGCTGGCGGGTCAGCGAGTTGAACAGCTTCAGCGGCGTGTCGGTCATGCGGGGCGCAATGGCGACAGCAGGCGCGTGGGTCAATTCCCTCCCTCGTCATTGCGAGCGTAGCGAAGCAATCCAGAGCGGGTCGCGGGACGACTCTGGATTGCCGCGTCGCTTCGCTCCTCGCAATGACGGATGGTGAGAGGGGTTAGGACCACCCCTCCCAGCGCACGGATTCATCGAGGCTCGCGCGTTTCACCTCGAAATTGTTCACCGGAGCATCCGGATCGCGGTAGCCGATGGCGACGCCGCAGAAGAAGATATGGTCCTCGGGAATGTCGACCATTTCGCGGATCTGAGGGCTGTAGACCGCCCAGGCTTCCTGGAAACAGGTGTCGAGCCCTTCCTCGCGGCACAGCAGGCCGATGGTCTGGAGCCACATCCCGATATCGCTCCACTGCGGCGGGCCCATGTACTTGGGCGTGTGGACGAGCATCAGCACCGGCGCCCCGAAGGCGCGGAAATTGTTGGCGAACCACATCAGCCGCTTGCCCTTCTCCTCGCGGGAGATTTCGAGCGCGCCATACATATCCTCGCCCACCCCGCGGCGGCGCTGTTCGTAGGCCCCGTCGAGTTCGGGCGGATAGACGTGGTATTCGGGCGCAAACGCCTCGCGCCCCCTGGGTAGATCCTGCGCGACACGCGCGAACAGCTTTTGCATCGGATCTCCGGTGAGGACGATGCCGTGCCACGGCTGGGTGTTACCACCCGACGGACTGCGCTGCGCTTTGTCGAAGATACGGGTGAGCACCTCACGCTCGACCGGGCGGTCGGTGAAGGCGCGCACGGAACGGCGGCTGGCTACGGCTTCGGATACGTTCATTGTTACTCCCATTCGAACACGGTCGCGCCGCGTTCCTCCATGTCCCCAAGCGAACGGTAGAAGGCGATTGCTTGCGCGTCGTCACCTTCGGCTGCGACCCAGATCGGCCACAGGCCTTGCGCTTTCCCGTAGTCCTGCACGGTCCGCATCAAGCGCGTGGCGATCCCACGCCGACGAAAGCCTTCGCGTGTCTCGAGTTCATTGACGAACAGGTGCGGAAGCTTGTCGGGATGGAGGATACTCGTCGCGCTCACGAAACCCGTGATCTCCCCGTCGCAAAACGCCAGCCACAGGAACTCGCGATCACTCGCAAGGAAATTGCGCGTCTGTTCCGGAATGGGAGGATTGTCGAAAATCCCGCGCACTTCGGTCACCAGTGCGAAGTCATCGGGGCCGACCAGGCGGATTTCTATCGCCCCGTCCACCAACCTGTCATTCCACCTCGAACAGATCGGCCAGCTGTTCGATAATCGTCCCGCCGAGCTGCTCGACATCCATGATCGTCACAGAACGCTTGTAATAGCGGGTGACGTCATGGCCGATGCCGATGGCGGCGAGCTGGACGGGGGATTGTTTCTCGATCCAGTCGATCACCTTGCGCAGGTGCCCTTCGAGATAGCCCGCCTGGTTGACGCTCAGCGTGCTGTCGTCGACCGGTGCGCCGTCGCTGATCACCATCAGGATCCGGCGGTCCTCGGGTCGGCGGAGCAGGCGGTCGTGCGCCCACAGCAGCGCCTCGCCGTCGATGTTTTCCTTGAGCAGCCCTTCGCGCATCATCAGGCCGAGATTGCGCCGCGCGCGGCGCCAGGGCTCGTCGGCCTGCTTGTAGAGGATGTGCCGCAGGTCGTTGAGGCGGCCGGGATTGGCCGGGCGGCCATCGGCGAGCCACATCTCGCGGCTCTGCCCGCCCTTCCACGCACGCGTGGTGAAGCCGAGAATTTCTGTTTTCACCCCGCAACGCTCGAGCGTGCGCGCGAGGATGTCGGCACTGATCGCGGCAATGCTGATCGGCCGCCCGCGCATCGAGCCCGAATTGTCGATCAGCAGCGTGACCACCGTGTCCTTGAACTCGGTATCGCGCTCGATCTTGTAGCTCAGCGCATGGCCCGGGCTGACGACAACGCGGGTCAACCGCGCGGCATCGAGCAGCCCTTCTTCCTGGTCGAAATCCCAGCTGCGGTTCTGCTGCGCCATCAGGCGGCGCTGGAGCCTATTGGCGAGCCGCGTGACCACGCCCTGAAGCCCCGCCAGCTGGCTGTCGAGATAGGCACGGAGCCGGTCGAGCTCTTCATTGTCGCACAGCTCGGGCGCCTCGACGACCTCGTCGAACTTGGCGGTATAGGCCTTGTATTCGAAAGTCTCGGGCACGTCGGTCCAGGGGCGGTTCGGGCGGACAGGATGCATGCCCTCCTCGCCCTCGTCCGAAGGGTCGCCGTCGGCCATCTGCTGCTCGCCGTCGACCTCCTGGTCGGCATCGCCATCGGCTTCGCCGTCGGTGACCTCGCTGCGCGCGTCGGCGGCCTGCGGCTCGGCACCGCCCTCGTCCTCTTCGTCGCTGTCCTGGTCTTGGGGGCTCTCGCCCTCGTCTTCCTCACCCTCCTCGGCGTCGGTCGCTTCGGGATTGTCGGGCAAGGTCAGGTCGAGATGCCGCAGCATGTCGAGCGCCAGGTCCTGGAAAGCGCGCTGGTCGTCGAGCGCCTCGGCGAGCCCGTCCATGTCGGTGCCGATCTTGGCGAGGATGTCCTCGCGCACAAGCTCCACCCCGGCCTTCGCCCTGTCGGGAATCGCCTCGCCGGTCACCGCCTCGCGCAACATGAGCGAGAGCGCGGTGGCGAGCGGTACCTCGCTCGCCTCGTCGGCACGCACGATCGCATCCGACGCGGTGCGCAATTCCACCGCCGAGTTCAGATTGTCGCGAATACCGGCATAGCGGTTCGACCCGATCGCCTCGTAACGGACCTGTTCGATCGCATCGTAACAGGCGCGCGCGATCGGTTCGGGCGGCGCGCCCTTGGCGTGAAGCGTCTCGTTATGGTGCCGCAGTCGCAGCGCGAAGCTGTCGGCAAACCCCCGCGCCTCGGTCGCCTGTTCGCGCGGCAGGTTGCGCCCGGGCAGCGGGACGCGGAAATTCTTGCCGTTCTGCGCCGGCGCATCCGCGCTCCACGCCACCTCGACCTCGGGCTCGTGCGCCAGCGCCCGAGCCGCGCCGGTCAGCGCCTGTTTGAAGCGGTCGAGAGGAGTCTGCTCGGTCACTTAGGCGGTCGGAATGCTCTGGCCGGTGGTTTCCCAGTCCTTGAGGAAGCCCTCGATGCCCTTGTCGGTCAGGACATGCTTGAACAGGCCCTTGATGACCGCGGGCGGCATCGTGGCGACGTCGGCCCCGATGCGCGCGCTTTCGAGCACATGGACGGGGTTGCGCACGCTGGCGACGAGGATCTCGGTCGTGAAGGTCGGGTAGTTGTCATAGATTAGGCGGATATCGCGGATCAGCGCCATGCCGTCGAAACCATTGTCGTCGTGCCGACCGACGAAGGGCGAGACGAAGGTCGCCCCGGCCTTGGCGGCCAGCAGCGCCTGGTTGGCCGAGAAGCACAGCGTCACATTGACCATGGTGCCGTCCGAGGTGAGCTTCTTGCAGGTCTTCAGCCCGTCGATCGTCAGCGGCACCTTGATGCAGACATTGTCGGCGATCTTGCGCAGCGTTTCGGCCTCTTTCATCATCGTTTCATGGTCGAGCGCGACCACTTCGGCGCTCACCGGCCCGTCGACGATGCCGCAGATCTCTTTGGTCACTTCCATGAAGTCGCGGCCCGACTTGGCGATCAGCGAAGGGTTGGTGGTGACGCCGTCGAGCAGGCCGGTCTCGGCCAGCTCCCTGATGTCGGCGATGTCGGCAGTGTCGACGAAAAATTTCATGTGCGCGGGCTCCGGAGGATCTGTGCGATTCACCGGCAGCCTTAGCGATGCGACGGCGGTGCGGCTAGTACCCCCCGCCTGAGCCGAAGACGCCGATGATCAATGGATCGCGCGTCGCCTCGGGATTGCGACGGATCGCCGCTTCCTCGACGCCGATTTCGCGCCAGATCGTGTCGTCGATATTGGCTGCGAAGCGATTCGTGGCGCCGGCCACGTCGACCCCGGTCAGACCGCGCAGCAATTCGCCCACCAGCGGATCGCCGGCGACGCGCATGGCGCTGCCGAGTTCGGGGATCATCGCCTCGACCAGCGTACGGCCCATCGCCCCGCGCAGGAAGCCGGTCGCCGCGGTCGGGCCGCCGCGCACGAGATCGATGGCGTTCTGGATGCCGATCGTGCGCACCGCTTCGGTCACCAGTGGCGCGGCGCGCTCGGCCCCTTCATAGGCAATATCGCCGAAGGCGTTCTCCAGCCGGCTCTTGAACAGCGAAGAGGTGAGGATGCGGCTCAGCACATCGCCGCGCGTGCCGAGGAGATTGCCGAGCCCGAGCTGGGCGACCTGCTGGTCCCAGAAGCCGTCGCCCTGCAGCATGCGGGCGAAAGCGCGCTCGCTCGACAGGAACAGGATGCGCTGGACGGCATCGACCAGGCCGAAGCCGCCAAGGCTGGTGCAGCCGGGCAGCGCCAGCGCCGCTGTGCCGAGCGAAAGCCCGCCGATGAAGGCGCGACGGCCGGTGGGTCGTTCGAGAATTTGGGTCATATCGTCAGTCCTCTTGCTTCCCACCCTTGTTTCTCTTCGCTGGCGCCGCCCATATGGCCCGGCGATGAACCGCGTACGCTGCCTCGTCCTCAATGCCGCCCTCGGCCCCTTGGACTACAAGGTGCCCGAAGCAATGGCCGTCGATCCCGGCTCGGTCGTCGAATGCCCGCTGGGTCCGCGCACCGTGATCGGGATCGTCTGGGAGGCTGAACGACTGCCCGGCACCGAGGTTCCGGCGGAGAAGCTGCGCAACCTCAGGGGGATATTGCCGATCCCGCCGCTCTCCGCAGCGCTGCGCCGCCTGATCGAATGGACCGCCGACTATTACGTCGCCTCGCTCGCCAGCGTCGCCCGCATGGCGCTGTCCTCGGGCGGCGCGTTGAAGGGCCCGGCGACGATGACCGAATACCGCCTCACTGGCGGCCTGCCCGAGCGGATGACCCCGCAGCGCATGGCGGCGATCGAGGCGCTCGACGGCGAACAGGCCAATATTCGCGAGCTGGCAGGGATCGCCGGGGTCTCGGAAGGCGTGCTGCGCGGGCTCGTCAATCACGGCGTGCTCGAACCGGTCGAAGTCGATTGCGACCGCCCCTACGACCGCGCGCAGCCCGATTTCGCGCATGTCGACTTGAGTCCCGCGCAGGCCGAGGCGTCGGCGACCTTCGCGTCGGCAGTACGCGCGGCCGAGTTCGCGCCCTTTCTCCTCGACGGGGTCACCGGATCGGGCAAGACCGAGACCTATTTCGAGCCCGTCGCCGAGGCGCTGCGGATGGCCCGCCAGGTGCTCGTCCTGCTGCCCGAGATCGCGCTGACCGAAAACTTCCTCCACCGCTTCGAGGAGCGCTTCGGAGCGGCGCCCGTGCTGTGGCATTCCTCGCTCAAATCGACCGAGCGCCGCCGCGCCTATCGCGCGGTGTCGGACGGCAGCGCGCAAGTCGTCGTCGGCGCGCGTTCGGCGCTGTTCCTGCCCTTCGCAAGGCTCGGCCTGATCGTCGTCGACGAGGCGCACGAGACCAGCTTCAAGCAGGAAGACGGCGTGCGTTACAATGCGCGCGACGTCGCGGTGATGCGCGCGCATTTCGAAAAAGTGCCGGTGGTGCTCGCCAGCGCCACGCCCGCGCTCGAAAGCCTGCAGATGGCCGAGAGCGGGGTCTACACCAAGGTCGATTTGCCGAGCCGCTTCGGCGGGGCACAGCTGCCCGGCATCGACACGATCGACCTGACCGAGGAAAAGCCCCCGCACGGCATGTGGCTGGCGCAGCGGCTGGTCGACGGGATCGAGGAGCGGCTCGAGCGCGGCGAGCAGTCGCTGCTGTTCCTCAACCGGCGCGGTTATGCGCCGCTGACTTTATGCCGCAATTGCGGCTTCCGCTACCAGTGCCCCAATTGCAGCGCATGGCTGGTCGAGCACCGCTTTACCCGCCGCCTCGCGTGCCACCATTGCGGGCACGAGGCCCCCGCCCCGCAGGCCTGCACCGAATGCGGCGAGCCCGATTGTCTCGTTGCCTGCGGCCCGGGCGTCGAACGCATCGCCGACGAGGTTGCCGAGCGGCTGCCGCAGGCGCGGGTCTTCGTTGCGACCTCTGACACGCTCAATTCGCCCGGCCGCGCGGCGGAGTTCATCAGCGCGGTCGAGGCGCGCGAGATCGACGTCATCGTCGGCACACAGCTCGTCACCAAGGGGTTCCACTTCCCCGAGCTGACGCTGGTCGGCGTGGTCGACGCCGATCTCGGTCTCGAGGGCGGCGATCTGCGCGCGGGCGAGCGGACCTACCAGCAGGTAGCGCAGGTGGCCGGGCGCGCGGGGCGCGGCTCGAAGCCGGGCGAGGTGCTGATCCAGACACGCCATCCCGAAGCGCCGGTGATCGCCGCATTGGCCGCAGGCGACCGCGACGCCTTCTATTCCGCCGAAACCGAAATGCGCCGCGATGCGGGCGCCCCGCCCTTCGGTCGCTGGGCCGCAATCATCATCTCCTCCGAGGACGACGCCGAAGCGCGCGAGGCCGCCAACCGCCTCGGCGCCTTCCGCCCGCAAGTGGCCGAATGCGTCATCCTCGGTCCGGCGCCTGCTCCCATGGCGCTGCTCCGCAATCGCTACCGCTACCGCTTCCTCATCAATGCGCGGCGCAGCGTACAGTTGCAGGACGTTATCCGCGGCTGGCTCAGACAGGTCGACCACCCGCCCGGCGTGCGCATGGCTGTCGATATCGATCCCTACAGCTTCGTCTGATTGACATCGCCCGTATAGCGATAGACAAACCGGGCGGGATTATTGGATCTGTCTTTAACCGGGGTCGCTGCTCGTGAAAAAATACTTGGTCGCTCTTGCGGCAATCCTCTGCGCTGTCTGTGCAGCACCTGCCATTGCACAGGAAAGCTGGAAACGGGCGGACAGTGCGCATTTCACCGTCTACTCCGATGCGGACGAGGGTGTTCTGGTCGATTACACCAGACGGCTCGAAAAGTTCGACGGGCTGCTGCGCTTCTGGTTCGACAAGCCCACCCGCCCCGACGAGGCGAAGCTGACGGTCTATCTGCTCGATGATTCGCGCAATGTCGGCAAGCTGCTCGGCTCGCGCTATGTTGCCGGGTTCTACACGGCGAGCGCGGAAGCGACCTTCGCCGTCGCCCCGCGCGATCGGGGAGAGATGGACGGGCAGCACGTCCTGTTCCGCGAATATGCGCACCACTTCATGTATCGCCATTTCTCCGCGCCGGTCCCGGCATGGCTGCGCGAAGGCTTCGCCGAATTCCTCGGTACGGTCGAGTTCAGCGACGACGGGCGCTGGACCTATGGTGCGCTTGCCGAGCATCGCTCGCCGGAACTTCGCCGCAACAAGGACATCGAGATTCAGAAGCTGATGGGCTGGCCGCACAAGGATTCGCCCTACGTGATCTATGGCTTCTACGGCTGGTCATGGGCGCTCACCCACATGCTCTACATGGACGAGGATCGCGGCGCGCGGATCGGGCACTACCTCGATCGCCTCTCCGCCGGGGAAGAGACTCTGGAAGCGGCAGAAGCGGTCTTCGGCAATCTCGAACATCTGGAGCGACGGCTCGAACGCTATGTCACCAAGAAGATGGATTATGCCGTGTCGAGCGATCCCTTCGCATGGAGCGACGAGGTCTCGCTTGCGCCGGTCGACCCTGCACAGGTTCGCATGATCGAATACACCCTCCGGCGCCGTGGCGGGCATGATCGCGAGGATACGCGCGACGATTTGCTGGCCTATGCCGAAACCGGCCCGACCCCTGCCGAAGCCCTGGCCGAAGCGGCGATGAGCGAATTCGATATCGAGAGCTCCGAGCGCTGGAAGTACATGAAAAAGCACGATGATGCGATGGAAGCGCCATATTTCGTCAAGGCAGAGGCCCTGGCCGATCGCGCGCTTGCCCTCGACCCCGCCAATTACCGCGCCAATATCGTCAAAGGTCGCATCCTCTCACGCCGCCTGATGGAAAGCCGCGACACCGATGCGCAGGCGTGGAAGGTCGCCCGTCGGCACTTCCAGATCGCCAATCGCACCGATCCGACCAATGTCGAGGCGCTGTTCCGCTTCGCCCGCAGCTATGTCTACGAAGGCCGCGAGGGCGAGATGATGCACGACGCCTACATCGCCGCCTTCAAGAACGCGCCGCAGGTCACACAGTATCGGATCTGGCTGGCCTACGACTTCGCCCGCCTCGGCGATTTCGATACCGCACTTGGCCTTATACGCCCGCTCTCCTCCGACCCGCACTATCCCAAGCTGGGGCGCAAGGTCGTGGAGCGGATCGAGGCGATGCGCGAGAGCGGAGCGAAATTTCCCGAACTCGATTACGATGATGAGTACGATGGCGAGGACGAAGAGGACGACGCCTGAGGAAGTCGCTTCGTGTCAGTCCTGCTCGCTGTCGAACACGGCCCGCGCGTTCTCGACCTTGCCGATATTGGCGATCGCCCAGTTGCCCAGCCGCGCCACCGGGTCGCATAGCGACCGGCCGAGCGGGGTCAGTGCGTAGTCCACCCTTGGCGGCACGCTGGGCGTAACCGTGCGGCTGACGAGGCCGTCGCGCTCGAGCCCACGCAGCGTACGCGTCAGCATGCGCTGCGAAATGCCCGGAATGTCGCGGCGCAATTGGTTGAACCGCCGCGATCCGCCCTCCAGCGCCATCACCACGCGCACCGACCACTTGTCGCCGACGCGCGCGAGGATGTCGTTCACCGCGGCACATTGCGGCGCGTCGTGAACTTCGAGGGTTACACCGGTGTCCCTATCGGACGGCAAAGTGCCTTCTTGTGCGGGGCGGGTTGCGGTTTCCATATGGCCTCCAGGTTATCGACAGTAACTACGGAGTAGACTTCATGCAAATTCTTCGCATCGACAGCTCGACCACGGGCGATCAATCGATCACCCGCAAGCTGACCGACGAGTTGCTCACTCATTTCACTACAAAGTATCCCGATGCGAAGGTGGTGACGCGTGACCTTGTCGCCGAGCCGCTGGCGCATATCGACCCGATCACCACCAGCGCGATCCGCACGCCGCCCGAAACGCACGAGGAGGCGGTCGCCGCCGCCTATCCGGAGGAGCGCGCGGTGCTCGACGAGTTCCTTGCCAGCGACGTCGTGATCGTCGGCGCGCCGATGTACAATTTCTCGATCCCCAGCCAGCTCAAGGCGTGGATCGACCGGCTGGGTGTGCCCGGCGTGACCTTCAGATATTCGGCAGAAGGTCCCGAGGGCCTTGCAGGAGGGCGCAAGGTCGTGGTCGGCTCGGCGCGCGGCGGCGCATATTCGACTGACCAGATCGCCGAAAACCAGGAAAGCCTGCTGGCTACCTTCTTCGGTTTCATCGGCGTGGACGATCTCCACTTCGTCCGCGTCGAGAAGGCGGGCTTCGGCCCCGATGCTATCGCCGCGGGCATGGAAGCGGCGAAGCAGGAAATCGCCAGGCTGTAAGGCACCATTGCGCGGGCCGGGCATTGGAGACGCGATGCCCGGCCCCGTCCTCGTTCCCATCCTCGGCGACCAGTTGACCCGCACCCTCGCCAGCCTTCGCGGGCGGACCAAGGACGATACGATCGTCCTGATGATGGAGGTCTGGGACGAGGCGACCTACGTCAAACACCACAAGCAGAAGATCGTCCTCATCTTTTCCGCCATGCGCCACTTCGCGCAAGAATTGCGCGATGCGGGCTGGACGGTCGACTACGTCAAGCTCGACGACGAGGACAATGCGGGGAGCTTCACCGGCGAAGTCGCGCGCGCGATCGAGAAGCATGCCCCGCGCCTCGTCAGCGTGGTCGAGGCAGGCGAATGGCGCGTGCGCGAGGACATGGACCAGTGGGCGGACAAGTTTGCCTGCGAGGTCGAAATCCTGCGCGACGATCGCTTCATCTGTTCGCAGGCCGAATTCGACGAATGGGCGAAAGACCGCAAAGAACTCCGCATGGAGTTCTTCTACCGCGAGATGCGGCGCAGGACCGGCCTGCTGATGGACGGCGACAAGCCCGAAGGCGGCGAATGGAATTACGACAGCGAGAATCGCAAGCCGCCCAAGGAAGGCCTCGCCGCGCCCGAGCGACCGACGTTCGAACCGGATGCCATCACGAAGGATTGCATCGATCTCGTCGAGAATCGCTTCGGAGACCATTTCGGCTCGCTCGAGCAATTCCAATGGCCCGTCACCCGCGACGAGGCGGAAGAAGCCGCCGATGCCTTCTTCGCCGAACGCATCGAATGCTTCGGCCCCTATCAGGACGCCATGGTCGCGGGCGAGGACGATTTGTTTCACTCGATGCTCTCGACCAGCATCAACCTCGGCCTGCTCGACCCGCTCGACCTCTGCCGGCGCGCGGAACAAGCCTATAAGGACGGCAAGACACCGCTCAATTCGGTCGAGGGCTTCATCCGCCAAATCATCGGCTGGCGCGAATATGTGCGCGGCTTCTACTGGCACCAGATGCCGCATTTGCAGAAGGCGAATTCGCTCAACGCCCAGCGCGGCCTGCCCGAGTTCTACTGGACCGGCGAGTCCGACATGGCCTGCATGGCCGACTGCATCCGCTCGACTCGCGAGAACGCGCATGCGCATCACATCCAGCGGCTGATGGTGCTGGGCAATTTCGCGCTGCTGGCCGGGATCAGTCCGCGCGAGGTGCAAGACTGGTACCTCGTCGTCTATGCCGATGCCTATGAATGGGTCGAACTGCCCAATGTCGCGGCGATGATCCTTTATGCCGATGGCGGCAAGCTCGCCTCCAAGCCCTATGCGGCGAGCGGCAATTACATCAACAAGATGAGCAACTATTGCTCGAGCTGCACCTACTCGCCGAGCAAGAAAACCGGCGAAGGCGCCTGCCCCTTCAATCCGCTCTACTGGCATTTCATGCACCGCCACCGCGAGCGGCTCGAGAGCAACCCGCGCATCGGGCGCATCTACTCGACCTGGGACCGGATGGGCGAGGACCGCCAGCGGGACTATCTCGATAGCGCGCAGGCCTTTCTGGATTCGCTCGTGCCTGCCGACGAAGGATGGGCGCGCGACGGCTGAACCGGAAGAACGGTTCATCGCAACAGGCCCCCGCGCCACCCTTTTCTGCCACTATTTCGCCGCAATTGTTCATCCGCCCGACAGGTCCGGGCGAACACCCGACGCCGACCTGCGGCAATTCCGCCGCGTAGGCTCGTCACTTGGACAAGGGGGTTCTGACATCCGTCGACGTGCAACCGGCATGACCGGTGGCGCGGAGGGCGGCACTAGGGATTAGGAGTATGCAGATGAACAGTTTTTCCACCAGCGCTGCCGCGCTCGCCGCAATCGGCCTGCTGGCCGCACCGGCAACCGCCCAGGAACTCGCAGCGCAGTCGAGCTACGAAGTGCAGAGCAGCGACATCACCGTCACCGGCACCATGCCCGGCGACCTATCGGGCATGCCCGAAGGCCCGAGCGTCGAGGGTGTGATCTCGGCGCGCAAGGGCGATCTGATCCAGGTTACTACCACCGACGGTGCACGCACCGTGGTCGCGATCAGCCCGGCGACCGAAATTCGTAGCAGCGGCGGCTTCCTCGGCCTCGACAAGGACAAGCTGGGGCAGCAGGATCTGCTCAACGGCCTGCCGGTCGAGGTAGACACCGTGCAATGGGCCGACCGCGGCCTGATCGCGACCAAGGTCGCGCTCAAGAGCAAGGACCTCAAGACCGCGCGGATGATCCACACCGGCACCGACCAGCGCTTCACCGCCAATGAGGCGGCGACCGAGGCGCTGCGCGGCCGCGTCGCCAATATCGACGAATACAACGTCAAGGGCACGACCAACGTCTATTTCGACACTGCGAAGTACAACCTTTCGCAGGAAGCCCGCTACGAACTGTGCCAGACCGCGCAGCAGGCACAGGCGACCGACAACGCGCTGTTGCTGGTTGTCGGCTACACCGATTCGGTCGGCGATTACGAATACAATCAGGAGCTGAGCGAGAAACGCGCCGCGCGCGTGGTGAACTTCCTCCAGCAGGAATGCGGCTGGAAGCCCTATCGCATGATGGTCCCTACCGGCATGGCCGAAGCCGACCCGGCAGCGGACAACACCACCGAGCAGGGCAAGGCGCAGAACCGCCGCGTGGCGGTCAACATCCTCGTCAGCAAGAGCGTCGACGGGATGGACAGCCAGCTCTAACCGCACCTGCGGCTACCAGAACGGCGGGGCGGGCGGCGATGGTCGCCCGTCCCGCTTGTATTTGGAGCCGGTGCGAGAGCTAGGCAGACATGACCTGGGGAGTATCCCCGGGTTCGTCCATCATGAGATCTTCCATGCTGCTGATGACCGCCGTTCCGCGATCCTGCTCTTTCGCCGAATAGAGCGCGGCGTCGGCACAGCGAAGGACATCCGAAAGGGCGAAACCCTTGTCGTCGAACCAGGCAATGCCGATCGTCCCCGACATCTGGCAGACCCTGCCATCGAGGCGAACGGGCTGTTTCAAGAGCGCGAGCAAGGTCCGCGATGTTGCCCCGATTTCATCGAGCAGCCCGTCATCTTCGATAAGCATGACGAACTCGTCCCCGCCGAGGCGCGCCGCAAAACTGTCCTGAAACGTCGGGTGCTTCAACCGGTCGGCCACAACTTCGAGGGCGCGATCGCCGGCCGCGTGTCCTTGCGAATCGTTGAGTTCCTTGAAGTGATCGAGATCGATCAGGACACAGGCGAAGCGAGTGGGTTTGACGCCGCGCCGCGCCAGCCCCCTGCTCTCGTAATACATCTTGAGGTGGCGCCGGTTGGGCAGCCCCGTCAGCTCGTCGGTCGTTGCCACCCGGCGCAGCTTCTGTTCGAGAAGGTAACGCTCGGAGATGTCCTGAAAGACGCCGATCAACGCCACGATCTTGCCGTTTTTCATTTCGGCCTGACCGAGCGCTCTCACGCGCTTGGGCGTTCCGCATTCGGAAATGAAGTCCAGTTCGAGATCGTAGGGGGTGCCGACCGTGCTGGCCTGCTGCACCGCCTGCGCGATCAGCGTGGCCGAAGCATCGGGGTAGTAGGTGAGCGCCTTTTCGACGTCGACGTGATCGCTGACCGGCATCTCGTGAATCGCGAAGACCTGGGGCGACCAGTAGACCTGCCCGGTATCGCAATCGAGCCGCCAGAAGCCGGTCTTGGTCATCTCTTCCACTCGCCCGATAAGCGACGCAATCGGCACCGTCAGGGCGGGGCTAGGACCGTCTCCGGCATCGGGAACGGGCGGTCCCAGCGCCCAATTCTTGATCGAGGACAGGAAGCGACGAAGCATGCTCCTTCGTCGCAAAGTACGGTTAATTTAATGTTAGCCCCTTGCTTCCCGCACCCGGGCCGCGCGGCCGGGACCGGTCATTCCACGCCTTCGCGCTTGAGCAATTCGCGTTTGATGTCGAGCCCATAGGCGTATCCGCCGAGATCGCCACCGGTGCGGATCACGCGGTGGCACGGGATCAGGACCGCGACATTGTTGCGAGCATTCGCGCTGCCCGCGGCGCGCACCGCCTTGGGATTGCCTGCCGCCGCGGCGATTTCGGCATAGGTGCGCGTCTCGCCCGGGGGAATTGCGCGCAGTGCCTTCCAGCAGGCCTCCTGGAAGGCGGTGCCCTTCACGTCCAATGGGATATGCGCGAAGTCGCCGGGCGCTTCGACGCTGGCGACGACCTCGGCGAGCAGTTTCTCGAACTCGGCCCCGCCCTCGACCAGTTCGGCCTTGGGAAAGCGGCGCGCGAGTTCGCTCGCATCCTCGTTGAACGACAGGCGGCAGACGCCCTTGTCGGTCGCGGCGACGAGCATCGCACCCATGCTGGTTTCGACCACAGCCCAGTGGATCGTCACCCCCGCTCCGCCATTCGCCCAGGCACTCGCCGTCATCCCCAACCGTCCTTTCGTGTTTTCATAGAAGCGCGAGGCCGAGCCGTAGCCCGCCTCGTAGATCGCACCCGTTACATCGCTACCGCCCGACAGCGCGTCGCGTGCTCGCTCTTCGCGCAGCGCGCGGGCATAGGCGGCGGGCGAGAGGCCGATGGCGCGTTTGAACACGCGCTGGAAATGCGTCGGCGAATAGCCGGTGAGCTGCGCCAGAGCGGCAAGCGATGGCGCATCCTCGGCCTGGCGGATTTCATCCAGCGCGGCGAGCACTGCCGCCTCGTCGCGACCTACATCGTCGGGCAGGCAGCGCTTGCAGGCGCGCAAGCCGACCGCGCGCGCCGCCGCGCCATCGGCGAAGAAGCGGACATTGCCGCGCGCCGGGTGCCGTGCCGCGCAGGAGGGGCGACAATAGATGCCGGTGGTCAGCACGCCGGTGACGAAGCGCCCGTCAAACGCGCGGTCGCGCCGCAGCACGGCGGCCCAGGCAGTGTCATCGGTCAGCATCACGATTGCCTCCATAGCGCAAGATGGGACCATTTGCGCCAGTCCCCCGACCCGCGCATCCCGCGTCTTGCGATCAAAGCCAATGATCGTCACAAGGCCTCGCGATGGTTCGCTTCCTCGCACGCATCGCCGCCCTCCTCGCCCTGCTCGCGCCCGCGATCGCGCATGCGGAACCAGCCGATATCGACGCTGCCGCGCGCGGTGTGGTGCGCGTGGTGATCATCGGCGAGGAGAATGACGAGCTGATCCCGATCAGCCATGGCACCGGCTTCGCGGTGGCAGGCGACAAGGTCGTGACCAATGCCCACGTCCTGCGCGACGCGCTGCGCGATTCCGAGCTCAAGATCGGCATCATCCCCAGCGGCGGCGGCGAGGCGGTCTATGGCCAGCCGCTGGCGATCAGCCCGCGCAACGACCTCGCGCTGATCCGCATCACCGGCAGCCTGCGCCTGCCTCCTCTGGCGCTCGCCGGCGGGCCGCCGCCCGACAGCGGCGAGGTGACCAGCGTCGGCTATCCGATGAATGTCGACCGCGCGCAGGGCCTCGGCCTGAGCGACATCTTCCGCAGCCAGCCGCCGGTGAAGAGCCCCGGCTTCATCTCGGGCGCGCGCCCGAGCCGCCAGTTCGACACCATTCTCCACACCGCGCCCATCGCGCGCGGCAATTCGGGCGGCCCGCTGCTCGACCCCTGCGGACGCGTGCTCGGGGTCAACAGCTTCGGCGCCGACAATGACGGGGGCGATGCCGAATTCTTCTTCGCCGTATCGAACCGCGAACTGATCCCCTTCCTCCGAGCTAACGGCGTCGAACCGCGCGTCAACAATTCGACCTGCCGCTCGATGGCCGATCTCGACGCCGCCGAGCGCGAGCGGCTGCAACGCGAACAGATGGCCGCGCGCGCCGACCTCGCCGAACGCGCCGAGGCGCAGCGGGTCAAACGCGATCGCGCGCAGCTCGAGGCCGAACAGGGCGTGATCCGCGACCGCGAGGATCGCCTGTTCCTCGCCTTCGTCCTGCTGCTGGTCGCCTTCGGCCTCGGCCAGTGGGCGCTCGCGTTGTGGAAGGCCGAGCCGCGCGACGAGACGCGGCTGCGGATCGTCGGCGGTGCGAGCGCGGTACTCGTGCTGGCGGCGCTGGCGGCCTATCTCACCCGCCCCGGCCTCGACGAAATCGACCGCCGCGTCGCTGCAGCAATGCAGGACGGCAAGCCAGGCGGCAAGGACGACGAAACCGCCTCGGCCCCCGGCGAGCTGGCGCTGCTGTGCCGTCTGGTGCCCGAGCGAAGCCGGGTGACCAACGCGGATGTGAAGGATCTCGAGTTCGACTGGCAGTCCGGCGGCTGCGTCAACGAGCGCACGCAATACGGGTTTGCCGGGGGCAGCTGGAGCCGCGTGTTCGTGCCCAATTCGGAAGACGCCGTCGCGGTCAACAGCTTCGATCCTGACCGCCGCATCTTCCGTATCGAGCGCTACCTCCTTCCACGCGACGCGATGAACGAAGCGCGCAAGGCACGGGCGAAGTACGATGCGCCCCAATGCGGCACCGAAGACGCCGCCGCCAAGCTAGGCGAAATGCAGGCCGAAGTGCTCGGCAAGCTCCCCAGCCAGGCGAACGAGCGGCTGGTCTACGAATGCAGCGCGCGGGCAGGTGGCGACTGATCGAACAGGCACTCGTCTTCGCTTGGAACGTGCTCAGCCTGACGGTGGCGTTCGAGTTGGAAAACTTCGTCGGCGTTTTGCGCTAGGATAAGGTGAGTTGGCACTGGGCCCAGCCCGCCTTCGCGCTGTTCATCCTGTTCAGCATCATCGCCTTTTTGGTGAGGCGGGGCATCGCGACCCAACCGCTCTATCAGCTTCGCCGAGTTCATGCCGGTGCTGTTGCAGCTGGTCAGGCTGGTCCTGATGACCGCCGTACAAGTGCCCGTCGAGATCGGCGAGGACGGGGTCGGCTTGGCCGATCGCTATCAACTCAACTGGCGCTGCCAGTGGCAGCTGGCGAGCATCTATTTTTGGTCGATCCATATCACGTCATCACGACCACCGACACGACCGGCGCCATGCCCCTGCGCGCCGGGCCGCTTGAGAAACTCAGACCCGCATTATCTATTGGCAGATATCAGCGAGTGAATCAGTGCGAACTTGAAGATCTTTCGCGTCTGCCTCTGGCGAATAGTAGAATAGGCCACCAAGCTAAATAGATTTAATGTAGCGAACGCGGCTGCCGAGCTCCAATTACACAGACTAATTTGAATCACTACCAATATCAGGAAAGCGACAAATAAGGATCGAAAGAATTTCTGCTGCGCCTCGAGCTTATCTATTTCAGTGACTGCAGTGGGGCATTTCAACCTTAGATAGTGCCACCAGAACGATTTCAAACGGAATGGCGCGGTTAACTTGTTGTGATAGGGCTTTTTGAGCTGCTCAGCAGTCTCTTCCAGCGCCTGGTATCGCTTAATCTTGGCATCGTCTTTTTCTTGCCAGTCTTTCCGCAACTGCGCGATAAATCGTTTGATGCTCACATTCGTGTCGGGAAGCCAATCGACCAGCGATCCGATCCCAGACAGGAACACACCCACGGCATATGCCGCGAAAGCAAACAAGATCGCCTGGGCGGTGGTATCCGCAGGCCAAAAGGGCAACACACCCTGCAACTTTTCAAGGTCAGGGTCGCCTTCTTCAACTCCAATCAGGCCTAGTAAAAAATCGACGACCTCCGCGGGCATCAAGACCAGAAAGAATGCTCCGGGAATCAGGAACGAGAACAGCTCCTGCAATCCGAACATCAAGTCGGTTGGCTTGATCGAGGCCCTCCGCGTCGCCATTACGCCGCCAGCGGTTCGCCGGTCAGCGTGATCCGGTGCATCTCGCGGGCGTGGCCCTGATAGTCGTTCATCGCATAGTGCCAGGTCGTGCGGTTGTCCCAGATCGCCACCGCCCCCGGTTCCCATGCCACCCGGCAGGTGTTGTCGGCCGCGGTCGCCGCGGCGTAGAGCTGCTGGAGCAACGGCAGGCTTTCTTCGCGACTGCGCCCGACGATGTTCACGGTGAAGGCGCTGTTGACGTACAGCAGCCGGCGCCCGGTCTGCGGGTGGCGGATCACCACCGGGTGCGTCGCTCCGGTCTTGAGCCCCTGACCGCGCAGGTCGCCGCCCATGTCGGTCTTGGCATAGAGCCCGCCATCCTCATAGATATGATCGGCAGTGTGGTACGCCTCGAGCCCTTCGATTTCGGCCTTGAGATCCTCGGGCAGCGCGTCATAGGCCGCGCCCATATGCGCCCATAGCGTGTCCCCGCCCGACGGCGGCAACGTGCGAGCGACGAGGATCGAACCCATCGCCGGGACCTGGTCGTAGGAATGGTCGGTGTGCCACCCACCACCGATATTGGTGGTCTGGTCGGCGCGCTTGCGAACTACGGCGATCTCGGGATGCTCGTCGGTCAGCGGGAAATAGTTGTTGATGTCGATCCCGCCCCAGCGCCGGGCGAAGGCGATATGCGCCTCCGGAGTGAAGTCGTCTTGCCCGCGAAACAATGCGACCCCGTGGGTGTAGATCGCCTGCCTGATCGCATCGAGCGTGTCGCCCTCGGCCCGTGCGAGGCTTACGCCTTTGATCTCGACCCCGCATTTCGGAGCCAGCGGCACCATCTCCATCGCCTCTCTCCCGCGCGAATGGTTGCTTTGTGCCACGCATTCTACGCGCGCCGCGCGACGAGTCCAGATTCACCGCCCGGAGTCGGCTTGCCATTGCGGGGGCGCTTTGCTAGGCGCGCGCCGACCTTGCCGGGGCGACTCCTGTCCGCCCGCATCCGGCTTGGATCGCACAGACTTTTCTTCCGGACCCGAGAGGACCTCAAGCGCGTGGATATTTCCGCCGGTATTCAGGCTAGCCTGGCAGGGCGTTACGCTTCGGCCCTGTTCGATCTCGCTAGCGACAACGGAACCGTAACCGCGATCGAATCGGACCTCGATAAGCTCGAGGCCGCGCTCGCCGAATCGCCCGAGCTCGCCGCTGTCACCACCAATCCCAAGGTCACCCGCGCCGACGCCGAAAAGGCGTTGTGGGGCGTTTCGGCCATCCTCGGCCTGTCCGAGCTGGCGCAGAACTTCCTCGGCGTGCTGGCGCAGAACCGCCGCCTCTCGCAGCTGCCGCAGGTGATCCGCGCCTTCCGCGCGATCGCCGCCGCCCAGCGCGGCGAGGTCACCGCCGAAGTGACCAGCGCCCACGCCCTCACCGATGCCCAGCTCGATGCCCTCAAGGCCAAGCTGACCGCCCGCGAGGGCCGCACCGTAAAGCTTTCCACGAAGGTCGACCCTGACTTGCTCGGGGGCCTCGTCGTCACCATCGGATCGAAGCGCATCGACGCCTCGATCCGCACCCGTCTCAATTCGCTCTCCCAGGCCATGAAGGCTTAAAGGACTTTACTCATGGATATCCGCGCCGCAGAAATCTCGAAGGTCATCAAGGACCAGATCGCCAATTTCGGCAGTGAAGCCGAAGTCAGCGAAGTCGGTACCGTGCTGTCGGTCGGTGACGGCATCGCCCGCATCCACGGCCTCGACAAGGTCCAGGCCGGCGAAATGATCGAATTCGCCAACGGCGTTCAGGGCATGGCGCTGAACCTCGAAAACGACAACGTCGGCGCGGTTATCTTCGGCTCGGACGCCGAGATCAAGGAAGGCGACAGCGTCAAGCGCACCCAGACCATCGTCGACGTCCCCGTCGGCAAGGGCCTGCTCGGCCGCGTGGTCGACGCGCTCGGCAACCCGATCGACGGCAAGGGCCCGATCGAATCGACCGAACGTCGCCTGGTCGAGCAGAAGGCTCCCGGCATCATCCCGCGCGAATCGGTCAGCGAACCGGTGCAGTCGGGCCTCAAGGCCATCGACGCCCTCGTTCCCGTCGGCCGCGGCCAGCGCGAACTGATCATCGGCGACCGCCAGACGGGCAAGTCGGCCGTTGCGATCGACACCTTCATCAACCAGAAGGAAGTCAATGCCAGCGACGACGAAGGCAAGAAGCTCTACTGCATCTACGTCGCCGTCGGCCAGAAGCGCTCGACCGTCGCGCAGATCGTCAAGCAGCTCGAAGAAAACGGCGCGATGGAATACACCATCGTCGTCGCCGCGACCGCGTCGGAGCCGGCTCCGCTGCAGTATCTCGCGCCCTACACCGGCGCCGCGATGGGCGAATTCTTCCGCGACAACGGCATGCACGCCGTGATCGTCTACGACGACCTTTCGAAGCAGGCCGTGGCCTACCGCCAGATGTCGCTGCTGCTCCGCCGTCCTCCGGGTCGTGAAGCCTATCCGGGCGACGTGTTCTACCTCCACAGCCGCCTGCTCGAACGTGCGGCGAAGATGAACAAGTCGGAAGGCGGCGGTTCGCTGACCGCGCTGCCGATCATCGAAACGCAGGCAGGCGACGTGTCGGCCTACATCCCGAGCAACGTGATCTCGATCACCGACGGCCAGATCTTCCTCGAAACCGACCTGTTCTACCAGGGCATCCGCCCGGCGATTAACGTCGGTCTCTCGGTTTCGCGTGTCGGCGGCGCCGCGCAGACCAAGGCTATGAAGAAGGTTTCGGGCTCGATGAAGCTCGACCTCGCGCAGTATCGCGAAATGGCTGCCTTCGCGCAGTTCGGCTCGGACCTCGACGCCGCGACGCAGAAGCTGCTCAACCGCGGTGCGCGCCTGACCGAGCTGCTCAAGCAGCCGCAGTTCAGCCCGATGCCGTTCGAAGAGCAGACTGTGTCGATCTTCGCCGGCACCAATGGCTATATCGACGAGGTCCCCGTCGACCGCGTGACCGACTACGAAGCCCAGATGCTGAGCTTCATGCGGTCGGAACATGCCGACGTGCTGGAAGAGATCCGCACCACCGGCAAGTTTGAAGACGACACCAAAAACAAGGTCGTCGACGCGCTCAAGACCTTCGCCAAGCAGTTCGCCTGAGCCTTAGAGACACGAAGATAGGGAGCCGAAATGGCTAGCCTCAAGGAACTCAAGGGCCGGATCAACTCGGTCAAGTCGACCCAGAAGATCACCAAGGCCAAGCAGATGGTCGCAGCGGCCAAGCTGCGCCGTGCGCAGGCCGCGGCCGAAGCTGCGCGTCCCTATGCCGAAAGGCTGTCGGGCGTCATGGCTTCGCTCGCCGGCAAGGTCAGCGGCGACAGCGCACCCAAGCTGCTCGCTGGCACCGGCGCCAACCAGCGTCACCTGCTGGTGGTGGTAAACACCGACAAGGGTCTGTGCGGCGGTCTCAACTCGAACATCGTCAAGGCCGCCAAGATCAAGGCCCGCGCTTTGATCGCCGAAGGCAAGGACGTCAGCTTCTACCTCGTCGGCAAGAAGGGCCGCGCCCCGATCAAGCGCGACTATGCCGACCGGATCGAGAAGTGGTTCGACACTTCCGCCGTGCGTCAGCCCGGCTTCGAGGAAGCCGAGGCCATCGCCGATGAACTGATCGAACGCTTCGAGAAGGGCGAATTCGACGTCGCCCACCTCGTCTATCCGATCTTCAAGTCGGCGCTGGCGCAGGATCCGACCGTCGACCAGCTGATCCCCGTCCCCTCGCCCGCCAAGGGTGACGGCGCCGTTGCCGCGACCGGCGGCGATGCCGTGGTCGAATACGAGCCGGGCGAAGAGGAAATCCTCGAGGAACTGCTGCCGCGCTATGTCCGCACGCAGCTGTTCGGCGCGCTGCTCGAACGCGAGGCCTCCGAACAGGGTGCCTCGATGACCGCGATGGACAACGCCACGCGCAATGCTGGCGACCTCATCAACAAGCTGACCATCCAGTACAACCGCAGCCGCCAGGCCGCGATCACCACCGAGCTGATCGAAATCATTGCCGGTGCGGAAGCACTCTAAGGATCATCACGTGAAGAACTTCGCCCTCCTCCTGCCCCTCGCCCTGCTCGCCGCTTGCGGCGAGGAACCCGCTGCCCAGACCGCACCCGAAGAGGTTGCGACGCCCGAGCCGGTGACCACCCTGCCCGCGCCCGATGAAACGGCCTTCAAGGCAGCCTTCGCCGAAAGCTGCGAAGGCGCAGAACCCGTGAGCGTCGCCATGTGCAAGCGCGCCATGGGTGCCAACACCGTCAGCTGCGAATTCGGTCTCGGCGAAGACGAGTACATGCGCCACAAGGCGACGCTCGCTGCCAAGGAAGACAAGAGCGGCTGGGAACTCGCAGACGCCGCCACCATTTGCGCCGAACACGGCGCCCACCACAAAGCCTCCTGAGCCAGTAGGATAGACACATCATGGCCACCGCACCCAAGCTTAACCAGAGCCCCAACGGCACCATCAGCCAGGTCATCGGCGCCGTCGTCGACGTGCAGTTCGAAGGCGAACTGCCTGCCATCCTGACCGCGCTCGAAACCAAGAACGGCGACAACACGCTGGTCCTCGAAGTCGCGCAGCACCTCGGTGAAAACACCGTGCGTACCATTGCGATGGACGGCACCGACGGCCTCGTCCGCGGCCAGGAAGTCGTCAACACCGGCGCGCAGATCTCGGTCCCCGTCGGCCCCAAGACGCTCGGCCGCATCATGAACGTCGTCGGCGAACCGATCGACGAACGCGGCCCGATCGGTGCCGAACAGACTTCGCCGATCCACGCCGAGGCTCCGCTCTTCATCGACCAGTCGACCGAAGCGGCCATCCTCGTCACCGGCATCAAGGTCATCGACCTTCTCGCGCCTTACGCCAAGGGCGGCAAGATCGGCCTGTTCGGCGGCGCCGGCGTGGGCAAGACCGTGCTGATCCAGGAACTGATCAACAACATCGCCAAGGGTCACGGTGGTGTCTCGGTCTTCGCCGGTGTCGGTGAGCGTACCCGCGAGGGCAACGACCTCTACCACGAATTCCTCGACGCCGGCGTTATCGCCAAGGACGCCGACGGCAATGCGACCTCGGACGGTTCGAAGGTGGCACTCGTCTTCGGCCAGATGAACGAACCCCCGGGCGCCCGTGCCCGCGTCGCCCTGTCGGGCCTGACCATGGCGGAATATTTCCGCGACGTCGAAGGCCAGGACGTGCTGTTCTTCGTCGACAACATCTTCCGCTTCACCCAGGCGGGTTCGGAAGTGTCGGCGCTGCTCGGCCGTATTCCTTCCGCCGTGGGCTACCAGCCGACCCTGTCGACCGACATGGGCAATTTGCAGGAACGCATCACCTCGACCACCAAGGGCTCGATCACCTCGGTCCAGGCCATCTACGTTCCCGCCGACGACCTTACCGACCCGGCCCCGGCAACCTCGTTCGCCCACTTGGACGCGACGACCACGCTGAGCCGCGCGATTTCGGAGCTGGGCATCTACCCGGCCGTCGACCCGCTCGACTCGACCAGCCGCGTTCTCGAACCGCGTGTCGTCGGCCAGGAGCACTACGAGACCGCTCGTAAGGTTCAGGAAACGCTGCAGAAGTACAAGAGCCTGCAGGACATCATCGCCATTCTCGGCATGGACGAACTGTCGGAAGAAGATAAGCTGACCGTGGCTCGCGCCCGCAAGATCCAGCGCTTCCTCAGCCAGCCGTTCCACGTCGCCGAGGTGTTCACCAACATCCCGGGCGTGTTCGTCCAGCTCGAAGACACCATCAAGTCGTTCAAGGCTGTCGTCGACGGCGAATACGACCACCTGCCCGAAGCTGCTTTCTACATGGTCGGCGGTATCGACCAGGCGGTCGAGAAGGCCAAGAAGCTGGCCGAGGAATCGTAAGCACATGGCCCTCCACTTCGAACTCGTCACGCCGGCCAAGCTGGTCCGCTCCGAAGACGTCCACATGGTCGTCGTTCCCGGTGCGGAAGGCGAATTCGGCGTGCTCGAGGGCCATGCGCCCTTCATGTCGACGATCCGCGACGGCGCGGTGCAGGTCTTCAAGACCGAAGGCGGCGCCCCCGAGACCATCGAGGTCCGCGGCGGCTTTGCCGAAGTCGGCGACAAGGGGCTGACGGTCCTCGCGGAACACGTCGAAGGCTGATCGCTTCCGACTCACCGGACATTCGAAGGGCGGCCCTGCGGGGCCGCCCTTTTCGTATGTGTGCAGGAAAGCGTGAACAGCCGCGCCGCCCGGCTTGGCAATCCGGTCGCGCTCGCGGCACAACCACCGGCATGAGCTCGCAAGGCAACCCCGGCCGCTGCTGGACGCGGTCCGACCTGTGGGTCGGCGCGGTGCTGCTGGTCGCGGTGCTGGTAGTGCGCGCACCCTGGATCGGCGATCCCAACGCCGATATCGACGAACAGCTCTATTCGCTGATCGGCAATGGCATGCTCCACGGCGAGCTGCCCTTTGTCGATCTGTGGGACCGCAAGCCCTTCGGCCTCTTCGCGCTGTTCGCCCTGGCCCATGCCGTGGGTGGGCCTAGTCCCGCCGCCTATCAAGTCCTCGCCGGTCTCTTCACGCTCGCCGGTGCGGCGATGACCTATGTCCTCGCCCGCTCGCTCGTCGACCGGATCACCGCGACGGGCGCCGGGCTGCTCTACGTCATGCTCATGTCGACCTATGGCAGCCACTCGGGCCAGACCGAGGCGTTCCACGTGCCGTTGATGTTGGCGATGGCGCTGCTGGTGCGCGATCCGGCGCATCCGCACGCGGTCCGGCGGGCGCTTGTGGCGATGCTGGTCGGCGGGCTCGCGCTGCAGGTCAAATATACCGTCCTGCCGCAATGCCTGTTCTTCGGCCTGTGGGCGCTGTGGTGGCAGCGCCGCCAGGGCGCAGACTGGCCACGGCTCGCGCGCCTTGCGCTCACTTTCGCGATGCTCGGCCTGCTGCCGACAGCAGCCGTAGGCGCCTTCTATGCCGCGATCGGCGAATGGGATGCCTTCGTCTTCGCCAATTTCACCTCCTTCTTCGACCGGCTCCCCGCCGCCGTCGGACGTTTCAGTCCCGACCAGCGCGTGTTCCTGCTCCCCCTGGTGGTGCTGCTTGTGCTCGGCACATACGCGGCCGCGCGGATGAACCCGCCGCGCGACCGGCGAACCTACGGTTTCGTCGTCCTGTGGCTGCTGGCCTCGGCGGCCACGGTCTATCTCCCCGCCACGGTCTATCGCTATTACTACGCCGCGCTGGTGCCGGCAGTCGTGCTATTTGCGCTGCCGCTGATCGACCGCAAGGGACCGGCGCGCTTCGTGCCATTGGGGCTGGTTCTCGCCGGAGCCGCGGCAGTCCTGTTCCTCCCGCGGCAATATGCGCAATCGCAAACGCAACGGGCCGCAATCGCCCGGCTCGCCGCTACAATCGCCCTGCATGTCGACGAACGCCACTGCCTGTGGATATTCGACGGACCCACCGCGCTCTATCGTATGACGAACAGCTGCCTGCCGACGCGTTACATCTATCCCGATCACCTCAACAACGCGTTGGAACGCGATTCTCTCGGCATCGCACAGGAAGCCGAGATTGCGAGGATTCTTGCCGCGCGCCCGCCGGTAATCGTCACCGCCGATACCGCGCTGACGTCCCAGAATCCGCGCGCGAAGCGGCTGGTGGCCCGGGCCATCGCCGAGCATTATCGCCCGCTCGCACAGGCACGCCTGCACGAGCGCGAGATCCGGGCATGGCAGCGCATCGATTGAGCGGGAGGCGGTTGCCATCGCGCCTCCGCCAAGCCAAGCAGGTGGAACTGCGAATTCTTCCGGAGAGATGCCCTTGAAACTCGTATCCGCGCTGGCCATTGCCGCTGCCATGACGCTCGCAAATGCAACGCCCGCCGCCGCGCAGGACGGCCTCCCCGGCCCTGCCGAAGATAGCTACATCTGGCTCGAGGAGGCGCGCAGCGACAGAGCGCTCGACTGGGTCCGTGCCGAAAACGAGCGCACGATGAAACTGCTCGCGGGCGATCCCCGTTTCGAGACGATCAAGGCCGAAGCGCTGGCGATCTACGATAGCGAAGACCGCATCCCCTATGTCTCGATCCGTCCCGACGGGCTGTACAATTTCTGGCAGGACAAGGCGAACCCGCGCGGGCTGCTGCGCCGGACTACGCTCGAAAGCTATCGCAGCGACGATCCGCAGTGGGAAACGGTGCTCGACGTCGACGCTCTGGCCGAGGCCGAGGGACGCGAGTGGGTCTACAAGGGTTCGACCTGCCTGCCGCCCGAGGAACGCCTGTGCATGATCGCGCTGAGCGACGGGGGCGAGGACGCCACCGTGCTGCGCGAATTCGACATGGCTACGAAAAGCTTCGTCGAAGGCGGCTTCGTGCTCGACCACAAGAGCCAGGGCGGGATCGAGTGGATCGATGCCGATACCATGCTGGTCAGCCGCGACTTCGGCGACGGTACGCTGACCGAGAGCCAGTATCCGCGCACCAGCCGGATCTGGAAGCGTGGGACAGCTATCGATGAGGCGCAGGAAATCTGGCGCGGAGAAGAAGCCGACGTCTGGTCTTCCGCGGCGCTTCTGCGCGATCATACCGGCGAGGTCCACGGCACCTACGCCTTCCGCGCGACGAGCTTCCACGAGACCGAATATTATTGGCAGAAAGACGGAGAGTGGGTCCGTCTCGACATGCCGCTCAAAGCTTCGCTCTACGGAATGATCGACGGCCAGTTGCTGTTCTCGACCGATGTCGACTGGCAGACGCAGGGGACCACCTTCCCGGCCGATGCGCTGGTCTCTGTCGATCTCGAAGCGTTCAAGGCCGATCCCAACGGGGCCGAAAAGACACTGGTCTGGGCGCCCGAGGACAAGCAGACCAAGCAGGGCGCAGCCAATACCGCCGAGAGCCTCTATGTCAGCCTGCTCGACAATGTCCGCGGGCGCGTCCTCAAGTTCGACCATGTCGACGGCAAGTGGGTCTCGAAGGAGATCGATCTGCCCGACAATGCCACCGTCGGCGTCCAGGCGGCGTCGGATTTCTCGGACGAGGTGATGTACTCGGTCACCGACTTCCTGACTCCCTCGACGCTCTATTACTCGGATGGCAGCGCCACCCCCGAGGTGATCAAGACTTCGCCGAGCTATTTCGATGCGTCGGGCATGGAGGTCGAGCAATTCGAAGCGACCAGCGCCGACGGCACCAAGGTTCCCTACTTCCTCGTCAAGCCCAAGGGCATGGCGATGGACGGGACCAGCCCGACCCTGCTGACCGGCTATGGCGGCTTCCAGGTCCCGCGCCTGCCCTCCTATCTCGGTTCGATCGGCAAGATCTGGCTCGAACGCGGCGGCGCATACATCCTTGGCAACATGCGCGGAGGTGGCGAGTTCGGCCCCGGCTGGCACCAGAGCGCCATCCGCGAGAATAAGCAGCGTACCTGGGACGATTTCATCGCCATTGCCGAAGATGCGATCGCGCGGGGCATCACCAGCCCCGAGCATCTCGGCATCCAGGGCGGTTCGCAGGGCGGCCTGCTGGTCGGCACAGCCTTCACCCAGCGGCCCGAGCTGTTCAACGGCGCGATCGTCCAGATCCCGCTCTTCGACATGCTGCGCTACCCGCTGATCGGCCGCGGCGCCTCGTGGACCGGCGAATATGGCGATCCGCGCATTCCCGAACAGCGCGCCTGGATCGAACCCTATTCGCCCTACCAGAAGCTGCTCGAAGGCAAGGACTACCCATCGCCCTTCTTCTGGGCCTCGACCGCCGACGACCGCACGCATCCCGCGCATGCGCGCAAGGGCGCCGCGCGGGTCAAGGAACTGGGGCAGGACTATTTCTATTTCGAGGACACGACCGGCGGCCATTCGGGCGGGGTCGACAACGAACAGCGCGCCAAAATCCAGGCGCTGCAGATGATCTACCTGCTCCAGCGCCTGGCCGACTGATCAGCGGGGCCTGCGCGTCGGTGCGTGGAAATCGGGGGGCTTGTCGGCCACCCATTCCACGAACCGCGCCAGCGCCTCCTCCTCGAGCAGCGCCGCGCGATCGGCGCCGATGCGCATCAGCTGCGCATTGGTGAAATTGGCATGGATCGCGCGGTGGCAGATCGGATGCACAGGCACCGTCGCGCGCCCTTTCTTCGCCTTGGGCACGGGGTGATGCTGCTGCACCTTGCGCCCCAGCGGGCGCTCGCACAGCCAGCAGCTATTCGGGGGGCTTGTTGGGATCGGCGCGGCCGGTCTCCCAGGTGAACAATTCGTCGGCGGTCGGATAATATGCCTCGGCCGCAGCATATTGGATCGGCATCGCCTCCGGATCCTCGCAGGCTTGCAGGCCAATCATCTTCTCGCCATCGAGCACGATTACGCCGTCGCTGAAGACGGGATCTTTGGGTTCGCCGGCCTTGAAGTTCGTGCGCACCATGCGGCTGAAGACGACATAGCGGATCGCCCCCTTGGTGAAGGCGATTTGCGCCTCCCCACCACCCGAATAGGGCGTAGAGGCCCAGATACCGCCGTCGAGCACGAGTTCCGGCGTAGCCTTGCCGAAACGGTATTGCCCGCCACGATCTTCGCTGGCGCAAACTGCGATTCGTTTCCCGCTCTTGACGCGGCAGCTGAAGATTTCCTCTTCCTCGGCCGTGCAGGCGACCGAGGAGGATTCTGGAACGGCGTCGGCGGATATCTCAATAGCGGTCGAACTTACCGGACCGCCCGACGCATCCTGTCCCAATCGGACTTCCCCGCGGTCGGCCTCGCCCGCGCATCCCGCGAGAAGCAGAGCCGAGGCGAGGACCGCCCTCACTTCTTCGTCGCCGCCTTCTTCTTCTTCATCGTGTCGTGGAAGCGGTCGGCCCAGCCGGGTTTGACCACCTGTTCGCCGCGCACCATGCGCAGATCGCCGTCACCGACGTCGCGGCTGACCGCGCTGCCCGCCGCGACGATCGCATCGGCGCCGATGGTGACGGGCGCGATCAGAGCGCTGTTCGAGCCGATGAAGGCGCGTTCGCCGATCACGGTCTTGTACTTGAAATAGCCATCGTAATTGCAGGTAATCGTGCCCGCGCCGATATTGGCGCCGGCGCCGACCTCGGCGTCGCCGAGATAGGTCAGGTGGCTCGCCTTTGCCCCCTCGCCCAGAGTGGCCTTCTTCATCTCGACGAAATTGCCGACGAAGGCGCCCTTCTCCATCACCGCGCCGGGGCGCAGGCGGGCATAGGGTCCCACCGAGCAATCCTCGCCCACGCTGGCACCTTCGAGATGGCTGAAAGCGCGGATGCGCGCGCCGCGCGCGACGCTGACGCCGGGTCCGAAAACGACATGCGGTTCAACCGTCACATCTTCGGCAAGCTGGGTGTCCCAGCTAAAGAAGACGGTTTCCGGCGCGGTCAGCGTGACGCCGCCCTCCATCGCTTCCTCGCGCTTCAACTCCTGCCACTGCGCCTCGGCTTGGGCGAGTTCGGCGCGACTGTTGATGCCGGCAACTTCGCGCGGGTCCGTTTCTACCGCCACGACTCGCGCGCCTTCGGCGATCGCATTGGTGGCAACATCGGGCAGATAGTACTCGCCTTGTGCATTGTCGTTGCCGACGGATTTGAGCAGGCGCCAGAGATCGTCGCTACGCGCGATCAGTACGCCCGCATTGCACAGATTGCAGGCGCGTTCTTCCTCGGTCGCATCCTTGTGCTCGACCATCTTGACGACGCTGCCATCCTCCGACGTGATGATCCGGCCGTAGGCGAGCGTATCGGCGGGCCGGAAGCCGAGCACGGCGACCTTGGCCGTATCATCCAGCGCATCGACCATGCGCTGCACGGTCCGGGCGCGCACCATCGGCGCATCTCCGAAACAGACCATGACCAGCCCCTTGAAGTCGCGCAGCGCCGCTTCGGCCTGCAGCGCGGCATGCGCCGTGCCCAGTTGCGGTTCCTGGAGAGCGACCGAGACATTGCGTCCTGCCAGCGCGTCACGCAGCTGTTCGTGCCTATCGCCTGCGACCACTACAGTGTGAGCGGGGTCGAGCACCTCGAGGCTGTCGAGCAAGTGATCGAGCATCGGCCGCCCCGCAATCGGGTGGAGGACCTTGTGCAGCGTGCTCTTCATGCGGGTGCCCTTGCCCGCGGCGAGGATGACGGCGGCGAATTTGCGATCTTTGCTCATGGCCTAGCGCATTGCCACCATTCGCTTGCAGTTTGAAGGCGCATCCTGCACCGACCGCGCATGACTGCCCTGCCCTTCGCCATAATCGGCTTCGATCTCGACGGCACGCTGCTCGAAACCCACCGCGACCTCGGCGCTGCCGTGAACCACGCGCTCGACCTCGGCGGCTTCGATGCGGTCCCGGCGGATCATGCCAGCGACCTGATCGGCGGCGGGGCCAAGATCATGCTGAAGCAGGCGGTGGACCGGCAAGGGGGGCTGCCAGAGGACGAATTCCGCAGGCTCTACAAGGCGATGCTTGCCTATTACGCGGAGAACAATGCGGTCCACACCCAGCCCTATCCCCATGCCCGCGAGGTGCTTGCGGCACTGGGCGAGCGCGACATCGCCATGGCGGTGGTGACCAACAAGTTCGAAAGCTTCGCCCGCCAGATCCTCGAGGCGCTCGGCCTCGCCGACCATTTCATCGCCATTATCGGCGGCGATACGATGGGCAAGGGGCGCGCCAAGCCCGCGCCGGACCCGATCTTCGAAGCGATCAGGCGCGGCGGAGGGGGCAACCTCGCCTTTGTCGGCGACAGCTCCTATGACGTCAGGGCGGCACGTGCCGCAGAGGTCCCGGTAATCGGCGCACGCTACGGCTATTGTGACATGCCGCGCGGCGAACTCGGTGCCGATGCGGAAATCGATTCGCTCGCCGAACTGATACCCGCGCTCGCCCGGCTCGGCTGAACGCCCCGCCGCTACGGAATGGCGGCGCGCCGTACCGCCTGTTGCAAGTGCGAAGGGAACGTGCCACCTCCCCGCGCAGATTGACCTTTACGTAAACGATAAAGCAGGAGCAGCCCCATGAGCATCGACTTCAAGGACAAGGTAGCCATCGTCACTGGCGCCGGCGGCGGTCTGGGCCGCGAATACGCGCTCGAACTCGCGCGCCGCGGCGCCAAGGTCGTCGTCAACGATCTCGGCGGGGCACGCGACGGCACCGGCCATTCGGACATGGCGTTGCAGGTAGTCGAGGAAATTGAGAAGGCCGGCGGCGAAGCGATGTCGAACGGCGGGTCGGTCACCGAATTCGAACAGATGGAAAAAATGGTCGCCGACGCCAAGCAGAAGTGGGGCGGCGTACACATCGTCATCAACAATGCCGGCGTGCTGCGCGACAAGACCTTTGCCAAGATGACGATGCAGGATTTCGAATTCGTCGTCGACGTCCACCTCAACGGTTCGGCCAACGTCACCAAGGCCGTGTGGGAAACCATGCGCGAGCAGGCTTATGGCCGCGTGCTGATGACCGCATCCTCGACCGGCCTGTTCGGCAATTTCGGCCAGGCGAACTACGGTGCCGCCAAGCTCGGCCTCGCGGGCCTCACCAAGACGCTCCAGCTCGAGGGCGCGAAATACAACATCAAGGTCAACACGATCAGCCCGGTTGCGGGCACACGCATGACCGAAGACCTCTTCCCCGAAGAAGCCTTCAAGCTGTTCGACCCGGTGAACGTGGTCCCCGCCGCGCTGTTCCTGGTCAGCGAAGACGCGCCGACCAATGCCATCGTCGGCGCGGGCGCCGGCGGCTTCCACTCGGCCTGGACCGTCATGAACGATGCCGTCTGGCTGAAGGACGAAGACCGCACGGTCGAAGGCTTCGCCGCCAATTGGGACAAGATCAGCGAGTTTTCGAACCTCAAGGCCCCGCAGTCGGGTAGCGAGCAATCGGGCGCAATCCTGACCGCAATGCAGAAGGTCACCGGCACCGGCCCGAGCAGCGCAAGCGGCTGATCCGGCCAACCGCTTGACCGAGAGGGGCTCGTGCTACGGCACGGGCCCCTTTCTCAATGGTGCTACTGGTCGATCGCCTTCAGCAGTCGCCGCTCCACCGGCGCGATCACGCCGGGCAGTTCGTGGGCGCGCTTGAGAACCTGGCCGTGTTCGCCCAGCAGAATCCACATGCCCTGCTTGTTGCGCTGCGCGGGGCGCTTCTCGATCCGCGCCTGCGGCCGTTCAGCAGCGCGGCGAAAGGCGGAAAAGGCCGCGAAGTCCCTGGTGAAATCCATCGCGTAGTCGCGCCACTGCCCGGCCGCGACCATGCGGCCATAGAGGTCGAGAATACGCGTCAGCTCCTCGCGGCTGAACCCGACCTGCAAGGGCTTGCGACCGGGAAAGGCGACGACCGTATCGCCGAGGTAGCTCATCAATCGCCGGTACCGCTGCGCGGGGCGGGCTCGCGCTCGGCGCGCAGCGCGTCGACTTCGGCGCGCAACGCTTTCAATTCGGTCTCTAGCTTTTCGACGCAGTCGCGGCTCGGCGCGCAAGGATCGTCGCACGGCGTGCCGTAGGGGATGAATTCCTTGAGCCATTGTTCGGCGGGCACCAGCGTGCTGCGCGCCTTTAGGCCGACCATGGTGGCGCCCTCGGGCACTTCGTCGGTGACCACGGCATTGGCGCCAATGCGCGCACGGCGGCCGACGGTGATCGGCCCGATGACCTGGGCCCCCGAACCGATGATGACCTCGTCCTCGATCGTCGGATGGCGCTTGCCCGCCTTGCCGTTGGTGGGGTTGGTGCCGCCAAGCGTGACGCATTGGTAGATCGTCACATTGTCGCCGATTTCGGCGGTTTCGCCGATCACCGAAAAGCCGTGATCGATGAAGAAATTCTTACCGATCTTCGCGCCTGGATGGATGTCGATCGCGGTTACCATCCGGCTCCAGTGGTTGACCAGCCGAGCGAGGAAAAACAGCTCGGCCTCGAACAGCCAATGCGCGATACGGTGGTAGAACAGCGCCCAGACACCCGGGTAGGTCAGCACCTCCCAGCGGCTCCGCGGGGCCGGGTCGCGTGTCTTCACGCTGTCGAGATAGGCGAGAAGCCGTTCGAACATTGGCGCTATTCTCCCACTCGCGGGCGGTTAAATCAAGCGACCCTGTTCGGGCCCCTGCACCGCCTCCAGCGCGTCGCGCCATACAGATAGGGTCGGCGCGACCTGCCGTTCAAGGCTCAGCCGGTCGATTTCGGCGACGATATTCTCGATCGCGGCATAGCTGCGCTCCATTCGCGGCACGAGATAGGCGGGTGCGCCCTCGCCCAGCGCCAGACCGCGCTGGGCCGCATGCGAGAGCATCAGCTCGCTCGCCAGCGCATCGTCCGGGGGTCCGATTTCCAGCTGCAGCGCGGCCCCCATGCGGCTGCGCAGATCGGGCAGCGTGATGTCCCAGCTTTCGCCATCGACTACCAGCAGAAGCGGGAAGCCGTCTTCCTGCGCGCGGTTCCAGCGGTGGAAGATCTCAGTCTCTTCCAAGCTTTCCACTCCGTCGATCACGCCGCCTGCATGCCGGCTGGCGAACCAGCGGGCAAAGAGCGACTTGCCCGAGCGCGGCGGCCCGTGGAGTATGGCGGTACGAAAGGGCCAGGCTTCGGGCGCGGCCAGTGCTTCGGCAACCGCGCGGTTGCCTGTCCCGAGAATGATGCTCGTCGGCTGGCCCGATGTGGCGGGAATCAGCGGGAGAGCGATCTGCGAGCTCATCGCCGGCGCTTCAGCGGCTGATGGCGAGCGCGTTGCTGCCCTGGGTGACCTTGAAGCCGCGCGCACGCAACGCCTCGGCCAACTGGCCGATCGAGCCCGCATAGCTCACCGTCATCACCGATGTTCCGCCGATCGCCGTGCTGCGCACACCCGTGCTGCGCACGCCGGGAGTGCCCCTGACCGAAGCGATCGCCCCGTCGAATGCGGCCGCGTCGGGCGTGGCTACCTGAACGGTGTAGAGCGCGACGGAGCCTTCGGGCGGCGGCGTGCGGATCGGGGCGGCGGTGATCGCATCGCCGCTTTCGGCGGTAGGCTGCGAGGCGACTGCGGCTGCCTGGTCGCGCACGCGCATCGCCCGGCCGAGTTCGAGCAGGCGCTGGAGCGCCGGGCTCAGTTCTGGCGTGCCGATGTTGAGTGTCGGATCGGGCCGCAGCTTGCCGTCGGCAAGCGCCAATTCGAAGATCCGGTCGAAGCGGACGACCGCGCGGTCGAGCATCGCGGGCAGTTCGGCGGGTGAGGCGGCGGTCATGTCGAACCCGTCGAGATATACATTGTCGGGTCCGTAGCGGGCAGTGAAGGTCCCTTCGATCGGGCCTCCGGGATAGGTGTAACGCAATTGCGCGACTGCCACGAGGACGTCAGCCGCACCGAACTGGTCGAGCGCATTGCGCCACCAGGTGCGGCTGCGGCGCCCGGTCTGGCCGTAGGTCAGCAACAGCGAATCGCCCCCCGCACCGCTCGGCCGGACGTAATCGATGCGGCTCTGCCCCGCCTGGTACTCGGCCCAGGCGCGTTGCCACGCATTGCGCTGCTCATAGACCATCTGCGTCCCCGCAGAGACCGTGACCGGAAGCAGCAACATCGGCGCAGAGCGCGTCGCCTCGCTCTCGCTGCCGAGGTAGCGCGACGCGCGCTGGCGATCGAAGACGACGCCGAGCGTGGCGATATAGCGCTTGGGACCCAGTTGTTCGCGCTCGATTACGATCGCCGAGACCAGCCCCTCGATCTGCGAATCGCTCAGCTTGGGCCCCTCGAGCGTCTCCCACGCCTTGCGCTGGGCCTCGATCCACGCCTTTTCGCGCGCTTCCGACCCGGTTGCGGCGCGGACGTCGACCTCGATACCCGAAACCTGAATATCGCTGGTCGAGGCGACCGCGGCGATCCCACGCTCGCCTCCGACTTGCGCCCACACAGCGACACCGAGCGCGCACAGTGCGGCAAGCAGCAGCGCCAGCAGGGCGGGACGACGAAAGGCGGGCTGAAGGGAGATGGCGTGGCTCATGGGGAAAACAGGGCGCCTTTTGCCGAAAGGCAACTGGAAATCCAAGCGCGAAAGCGTAAGGCGGGGGTCATGAGTGACAAACCGCACAATTCCGCGCCATCCTACACCTACGAACAGGCGGGTGTTTCGATCGAAGCGGGCAATGCGCTGGTCAAGGCGATCGGTCCGCTGGTGAAAGCCACCATGCGCCCGGGTGCCGATGGCGAGATCGGCGGATTCGGCGGATTCTTCGATCCCAAGGCCGCAGGCTACAAGGACCCGCTGCTGGTCGCGGGCAATGACGGCGTAGGCACCAAGCTCAAGCTCGCGATCGACAGCGACAGGCACGACACGGTCGGCGTCGACCTCGTCGCCATGTGCGTCAACGACCTGATCGTCCAGGGTGCCGAGCCGCTGTTCTTCCTCGACTATTTCGCCACCGGCAAGCTCGAGAACGGCGTTGCCGAACGCGTCATCGCGGGCATTGCCGAGGGTTGCAGGCAAGCCGGCTGCGCGTTGATCGGCGGCGAAACCGCCGAAATGCCCGGCATGTATGCAGCAGGCGACTATGACCTTGCCGGCTTCTGCGTCGGCGCGGTCGAACGCGGCGAGCAACTGACCGGAGAGCGCGTCGCTCCCGGCCATGTCCTCCTCGGCCTGGCCAGCTCGGGCGTCCACTCGAACGGCTATTCGCTGGTGCGCAGGCTGGCGGCAGACAAGGGCTGGAAGCTCGATCGTCCCGCGCTGTTCGATCGCGACCGGCTGCTGATCGATGCACTGATCGAACCGACGCGGATCTATGTGAAGAGCCTGCTTCCCGTTGTGCGCGACGGGCTGGTCGATGCGCTGGCGCATATCACCGGCGGCGGGTTGCTTGAGAACATCCCGCGGGTGCTGCCCGCAGGCGCGCATGCCGAAGTCGATGCCGATGGCTGGGACCAGCCCGGACTGATGGCTTTCCTCCAGGCGCAGGGCAACATCGAGCCCGCGGAGATGGCGCGGACCTTCAACTGCGGCGTCGGCATGGTCCTGGCGGTCGAGCCTGCCAAGGCCGAGCTGGTGCGCAGCCGCCTCGAAGACGCGGGCGAGACCGTCCTCGCGGTCGGCCGCATCGTCGAAGGCGCCAAGGGCTGCACAGTCCGCGGGTCCGCAGGGACCTGGGCAGCGCGCGAGGACTGGTCGGCGACGCATAATGCCTGACCTGGCGTCCGGCAGGGCGAAGGTTGCGGTCTTCGTTTCGGGCAAGGGCACCAACATGGCCGCGCTGCTCTATGCCAGCCGGCTCCCCGGTGCGGCCTACGAGATCGTGCTGGTCGCCGCCAACGACCCTGAAGCAGAGGCGCTTACGCTCGCCAAGGCCGAGGGCGTCGCAACTTTCGCGCTGGCGCACAAGGGCATGACCCGCGCTGATCACGACGCGGCGATGGAACGGGCGGCCACGGACGCAGGCGCGCAATATATCGTGCTCGCAGGCTACATGCGCATCCTCACGCCCGCCTTCGTCTCGCGCTGGGCGGGGCGGATGCTCAACATCCATCCCTCGCTGCTGCCCGAATATCCCGGACTGGATACACATGCGCGCGCGATCGCCGCAGGCGACAGCCATGCCGGAGCGACAGTCCACCTTGTCACCGAAGAGCTCGATGCCGGCGAGACGCTAGGGCAGGTCAAGGTCGCCATCTGGCCCACCGACACACCCGAAAAGCTCGCCAACCGGGTGCGCGTGGCCGAACACCAGCTCTATCCGCGCGTGCTGTCGGAGTATGTTTCGCGCGGCAACGATCCACAGTGGCTGCTCGAACGCGTGCGCGAGCTGGCGCTGGCGCTACCCCAAACGCACGAGCGCGAGAGCCACGGCTCGGCGGGCTTCCGTGTCGGCACGGAAAAATCGGGCAAGTTTTTCGCCTATTTCTCCGATCAGCACCACGGCACGCCGCATATCTCGCTGCTGGTCAAATGCAGCAGCATGGACGAACTCGAAGGCCTCGTCGAAGCGCAGCCGCAGGCCTACCACAAGCCCGCCTATTACGGTGCGAGCGGGTGGATCGGCGTGATCCTCAACCGCCCCGGCGTCGACTGGGACGATGTTGCCGACTGGCTCGAGCGCAGTTGGCGCCGGGTGGCCCCCAGGAACATCGCCAAATTGCTCGACGCCGCGGACGCGTTCTGAGGCGATGGCGATACCGCCCCGCCCCCACCCGCTGACCCGCGCCAGGGCAGCCGAATGGGCGGACCGCGCAGTGCAGGCCTTGTGGGACAAGGGGGTGACTCCCAAGCCCCCGCTCGAACCCGACTACCTGTGGCAGGTCGGCAGCCGCGGGTTCGAAGAGCAAGACGAATCATCGCTGCGCGACGCGGCGGAGATCGCCGATTTCCGCGAACGGCTCGACCAGCTGTGCGCCGCCCTGCGCGACGAGGCGGGGCTCAATGCGCTCGGCCACACGATGGCCTATGGCCAGCTGACTTCGGCAATCCGCAAGCGCCACGCGCTCGGCCGGACTTGGCGCAACGACCCCTCGCTGGCGGGGACCGCAATCGCCCCGCCGATCATCGTGCTCGGCCAGATGCGCGCGGGCACCACGCGGATGCATCGCCTGCTCGCTGCCGACCCCCGCCACAGCGGCACGCGTTTCTGCAACAGCCACGATCCCGTGCCCGCGCGCCCCGACCTGCGTCCACTGAAAGCGGGCGCGGCGCTCGCGATCGCGCGCCGTCTCAACCCCTGGCTCGACACATTGCACCCTTTCGGCGCGACACGGATCGATGAGGAGATCGGCTGGCTGGCGGGCGCGTTCTCGCCCGCGACCTTCGAGGCGCAATGGCACGTGCCCGGCTTCGTCGGCTGGAGCGAAGCCCGCGAAGCAGATCCCGTATATACCGAGTTCGCGCGCATCCTGCGCACCGATGCTGCAACCATGGGCGATAGACACCGACCGCGCGTGCTCAAGTGCCCGCAGTTCGCCGAGGACCTGCCCGCACTGCTCGCCCAATTTCCCGATGCGCGGCTGGTGGTCACGCTGCGCAACCCGGCAGAGGTACTGGAAAGCTCGGTCTCGCTCGTCGCGAGCCAGATGGCCTTCCAGAGCGATCATACCGACCTACGCCGAATCGAAGCCGAGTGGCAGCGCAAGCTGGCGCTGCGTGAAGCGCGGCTCGAAGATGCGCTGAAGGAATTTCGAGGCCCGGTCGCCCGGGTCGAATTCGACGATCTTGGAGCGGACTGGAGGGCGGAAATCGCCCGGACCTACGATGCGCTGGGGCTCGAGCTGACCGATGCGGCGCTGCAAGCGATGGCCCGGGAGCAGAGACATTCGCGCGATGGTGCCCACCGCCGGCATCGCGCGCAACTGGCGGGCTTTGCCGAAGCCTAGACAGGCAAAAGGCCCCTCCGCCCGGTGGGCGACGGGGCCTTCGTTTGTCAGAAGATGCGACCGATCAGCCGACGATTTCGTCTTCGTCGAAGAAGAAGTCGATCTCTATCTTGGCGTTTTCGTCGCTGTCCGAACCGTGAACCGAATTGGCTTCGATCGACTCGGCGAAAGCCTTGCGGATCGTACCTTCGGCGGCGTCGGCCGGGTTGGTCGCGCCCATCACTTCACGGTTGCGCTTCACCGCGTCTTCACCTTCGAGCACCTGCACGACGACCGGACCCGAGATCATGAAATCGACCAGTTCGCCGAAGAAGGGGCGTTCCTTGTGGACCGCGTAGAAGCCTTCGGCCTGTTCCTTGGTCATCTGGATGCGCTTCGAAGCGACGACGCGCAGGCCGGCTTCTTCCAGCATCTTGGTGACGGCGCCGGTCAGGTTGCGACGCGTGGCGTCGGGCTTGATGATCGAAAAGGTGCGGGTGACCGCCATGGTGATGTTCCTTGCGTAACGATTTTATGGGGAGAGGCTTCTCGCGCGCGCCCCTAGCGCCGCGCGCGCGCGCGGGCAAGATTCATTCGAGACCGCGACCGACCGACAATTGCGCCTGGGTCACTTCGTCCTTGCGCGTGGCAGTGAAGGAAAAGCTCGTCCCGTCTGCGCTCTCGCCGCCGATCATCGTCATCGGCCCGCTCTGCAGGGACGTGCCGACCTCGATCCCCGCCGCTTCGGCCTGCGTACGATAGAAGCGTGCGATGGCCGCGGGCAATGCCTCGCTCTCGAAATTGAGCAAGACCAGCAGGCCGTCGGCCTGTTCGACGCGCGTGTTGTTGGTCACCTTCGCGCCCGGATAGAGCGAAAAGCCCGCGGGGAGCGCAACGGGCACCTTCTCGCCCGAGCGCAGCGTGGTGGTAGTCCCGTCGTCATCGGTGTGGCGCGCACGGGTTTCGCCCGTCTCGCTGTCGATGGCGTAGGAGCCACGCGGCGCGTCTTCGGCGCCCGTGCCCTCCTGCGTGACGGGCGAATCCTCGCTGCTACATCCAGCGAGGGCAACCGCGGCGGTGGCGAAGGCGGCGAGACGGGTGAAATCGGTCAGGCGGTGCATGCCAGATCGACCCACGAGCCGCCGGGTGGTTCCCTCAAGCGCCTTCGCGCCAGGCACCGCCCTCATCCTGCTTGTGGATGCGGTTGTCGACCCCGTCGTCCTTGGCGAAGCGACGCCAGAGGTCGGCCGCGCCCTCGCGCTGCGCCGCATCGAACAGCAACAGGACGCGGTCGAAGCCGAGTGCCTCCTCGCGCCATGCGCCATCGGCGATCAGCGCCATGCGCGCCTCGTTGGGCGCGGCGCAACTTTCCGAGAGCAGGATCGGCTGGCGCGCCTCGTGCGGGCCGCCCGCCATCCCGTTGGCGAGGAAGGCCGCCCCGCCCTGTTCCCACAGGATTTTCGCCAGATGGTCGCGCTGGCCGGCATCGCCGCTGACCACCAGCAGCCGCTCGCCCGCCTGCAGGACCTTGCGCGCAAGCTTGGCGACGGTCACGTCGACCGGGTCGCGGCTGAGCTGGTAGAAGTCGACGCGGGTGGTCATCGTTGCAGTCCCGGTGCGGCGCGGCTCGAGGACGAGGTCACCCGACGCCCCTATTTCTCCAGCGAATCGCGCACGAAGCGATCGACCAGGCGAACGCCGTAACCGGTCGCGCCTTTGCCCCAGGTACGACCCGGCTTGTCCGCCCAGACCATGCCGGCGATATCGACATGCGCCCAGGGCGTTCCGTCGGCGATGAAGCGCTGGAGGAACTGCGCCGCAGTGATCGAGCCCGCGCCCTTGCCACCGATGTTCTTCATGTCGGCGATCGGCGAGTCGATCAGCTTGTCGTAGGCCGGGCCGATCGGCATGCGCCAGTTGCGGTCGCCGGTGGTCTCGCCTGCCTCGTGGAGGTCCTTGGCGAGTTGGTCGTCATTCGAGAAGACGCCGGCGTATTCATTGCCCAGCGCGATGATCATCGCGCCGGTCAGCGTAGCGAAATCGACGATCCGCGCGGGCTTGAATTCGACCTGCGTCCAGTGCAGCGCATCGGCCAGCACCAGCCGGCCTTCGGCGTCGGTGTTGAGCACCTCGATCGTCTGCCCGCTCATGCTGGTGACCACATCGCCGGGGCGCTGCGCCTTGCCGTCGGGCATGTTTTCGACGAGGCCGACCACACCGACGACATTGACCTTGGCCTTGCGCGAGACAAGCGTCAGCATGGCTCCCGCCACGGCGCCCGCGCCGCCCATGTCCCACTTCATGTCTTCCATGCCGGGCCCGGGCTTGATCGAGATCCCACCGGTGTCGAAGGTCACCCCCTTGCCCACCAGCGCGGTCGGCGCATCGGTATCCGCGCCACCGTCCCAGCGGATCGCGAGAAGGCGCGACTCCCTGTCGGAACCGAGCCCGACGCCGAGCAGCGAGCCCATGCCGAGCTGCTCCATCTGCGCCTCGTCGAGCACGATCAGCTCCGCCCCGGTGCCGGCGAAGCGCTCCTCGCAGCGCGCGACGAAGCTTTCCGGGTAGAGAATGTTCGCCGGCTCGGTGACCAGCTCGCGGGTGAATTCGACGCCCGTGGCGACATGCGCCATATCGGCCCAGGCGGCTTCGGCACCATCGGGAGCATTGAGCACGGTGACGTTTGCGAGCGTCACCTTCTGCTCTTCCTTCATCTTGGTGCGATAGCGGTCGTAGCGCCAGTTGCGCAGGCGCAGCCCGAGCAGCACGCTGGCTGTTTCCTCGGCTGTAAGGGCGCTGCCCGCCAGGTCGAGCGCCAGATCGGTTTCGCCGCTCGCCTGATACTTCGCCGCGAGCGCGGCACCGGCCTTCTCGCAATTGGCAAGCCGGGCTTCGTCGTTCTTGTCGCCAAGACCGGCAACGGCAAGGCGCAGCACCTCGCCATCGCGTTCGGCAAATCCCTCGAAGACCTGCCCGGCAGTGCCCTTGAACCGCGCAGCCGCCATCCCGTCGACCAGCGGTTTTTCAAGGCCAGCGGGAACCTTGCCCTTGTCGGTGACTTGCGCAACAAGGCGCGCAACCTGCGGGCGGGACTGGCTGAACTGAATGTGCATGGATACTCCGGAATCGATTTCTGGAAGAGACGGCGCGGTTCGCGCGCGCCCCACGAGGATGGCGATTGCGATTAGGCGTGGCCGGTGCGATAGGCAAGCCATGCTCCCGCCCGCCGATCGCGCCCCGCCCGCCTGCCGGGAGGTCCTTCACACAGTTACCCTGACCGCGTCGGCGCTCGCCCTGTTCGCCGCCGCGCCGCTGGCCGCGCAGGAAGCCGCCGACGACGTCGGTACCGTGCTCGACCCCAGCGGGCAGCCGGGCGATTCGCAGCCCGATCCGCAAACGCCGACGGTCGATAGCGCCGAGGGCGTAGACCAGCTTCTGGGCATCCCCGATCCCAATGCCGGGCTCGGTGCGCCGCCCCCGCCCACCGGCGACGACGGGATCGATGCCGAGGGCAATCGCGAAATCGCCTTCGAGGCCGATATCCTCGAATACCGGTCCGAAAGCGATGTCGTTACCGCGAGGGGCAATGTAGTGCTGCGCAGCGGCGACCGCTCTCTACGCGCCGATACGGTCAGCTGGAACGAAAGGACCGGCGAGATCGTCGCCGAGGGCCGGGTCCGCTTCGTCGACGAAAACGGCAACCAGCTGTTTTCCGAACGTATCGAGCTGACCGACAAGTTCGAAGCCGGGGCGATGGACAACCTGCTGCTGGCACTGCGCCAGGGCGGGCGGCTGGCAGCCAATCGCGGCGTGCGCGAAAGCGACGGCACCGTCGCCCTCGAACAGGCCGCCTACAGCGGCTGCGCAGTGGTGGATCCCGATGGCTGCCCGCGCGAGCCGAGCTGGCGGATCACGGCCGAGCGCGTCGTCTACCATCCCGATCAGCAACGGATCAGGTTCACCGGCGCCTTTCTCGAGCTGTTCGGCGCGCGCATCCTCCCGCTGCCGGGGCTGACAGTGCGGACCGATGGCGGCGCGGTCTCGGGCTTCCTCGTACCCGACCTGCGTTTCTCCGAGAGCAACGGGGTCGAAGTCTCGGGCAGCTACTACATTCGCTTCGCCGACAATCGCGACCTGACGCTGACCACGCATGTCTATACCGATGCGGCGCCGATGGTGGCCGCGCAGTGGCGTCATCTGACCGAGAGCGGCGCCTATCAGATCACCGGCTATGCAACGCATTCGCAGCGCATCTCCACCTTTACCGGGGTCGCCGACAGTGCGGAGGAATTCCGCGGCTATGTCTTCGCCAACGGCAGGTTCCAGCTTTCGCCCGACTGGAGCTTGAGCGGTTCGCTTCGTCGCGCGACCGACCGGACCTTCTTGCGGCGCTACGACATCAGTCGCGACGACCGGCTGCGCTCGAGGCTGGAACTCGAACGAATCGGCAAGAACACCTATTTCTCGCTCGCCGGCTGGGCGACGCAGACCCTGCGGCTCGACCAGCCGCAGGGCGAGGTGCCGATCGCGCTTCCCGTGCTCGATGCGCGCTGGCGCCCCGACACGCCGGTGCTCGGCGGGCAGCTCGAACTGCAGGGCAATACGCTCTCCATTGCACGCAAGGACGGGCAGGATACGCAGCGCGCCTTCGCCCGGGCGCAGTGGGATCTCAGCCGCGTCACCGGCCTCGGCCAGGTTGTGACGCTGACCGGCATGGTACGCGGCGACGTCTATCATTCGGACGAAAACTTCCTCACCGCCACCGCCAGCTACCGCGGCAATCCGGGGTGGGAATTCCGCGGCGTGGCACTGGGCGCGCTCGACGTGCAATGGCCTTTCGTCGGCAATGCCCTGGGCGGCACGGTGGTCTGGACGCCGCGGGTCCAGCTCGTCGCCACACCCCCGCTCAAGAATCTCGCGATCCCCAACGAGGACGCGCGGGCGATCGACCTCGAGGATTCGAACCTCTTCGCGCTCAACCGTTTCCCCGGCTACGACCGAGTCGAGGACGGCGCGCGCGTCACCTACGGCTTCGACTGGTCGCTGCGCATCCCCGACTGGGAAATCAAGACCAATATCGGCCAGTCCTATCGCCTCGACAGCGACCGCGACATTTTCCCGGTCGGTACCGGCCTGTCCGAACGCTTTTCCGACTTCGTCGGGCGCACCGAGGTCCGCTACAAGAACTACCTGCGGCTGACCCACCGCTTCCGGCTCGACAAGGACAATCTGGCGATCCGCCGCAACGAGATCGACGCCACGGTCGGGTCCAACAAGACCTATGCGGAACTCGGCTATGTCCGTCTCAACCGCGACATCACCCAGGTCGAGGACCTGCAGGACCGCGAGGAATTGCGCGGCGCGGTACGCGTGGCATTCGCCCATTACTGGTCGGTGTTCGGCTCGGGCGTGTTCAACCTCACCGATCGTAACGAGGATCCGACGTTGATGTCGGACGGATTCGATCCGATCCGCACACGCCTCGGCGTTGCCTATCAGGACGACTGCCTCGAACTCGGCCTGACCTGGCGGCGCGATTATATTACGGCAGGCGACGCGCAGCGGGGCGACACCTTCCAGGTCTATTTCAGCTTGAGAAATCTGGGATTCCGCTAGGCCGCGCTTATTGGCACCTCGGCCCAAACACGCTATCCGGCGCCCGAATATCATCTCCGGTTAAGCCGCAAGGCCGCATGGGTTGCGGCATATCCGGGCATTCTTGCGATGCCGCAACACAGGTTCGACACGTGACTGCACAGACGATTTCCCGACTGCTTTCGATAGCCGCCGCAGCCGGCCTTGCCGCCGCGCCCGTGGCCGGACAGGCCCAGCAGGCCATGGCACAGGGCGACCTGCTCGGCCTGCCGAGCGATCTCAGCATGCTCAAGGATACCGATCCCAACCGCCGCGTCGCGACCGCGGTGGTCAATGGCTTCGTCATCACGGAGACCGATATCGACCAGCGCGTTGCATTGCTGCTCGCGGCGAACAAGCGTCCGGTAAGCGATGAGGAAATGGTTCGCGTGCGCATGCAGGTGCTGCGCAACCTGATAGACGAGACGCTGCAGATCCAGGCTGCTATCGCGCAGGAACTCGATGTGTCGCAGGCAGAAGTCGACCAGACCTACGCGCGCGTAGCGGCGCAGAACTTCGGCCAGGACCCGGCGAAGATGGACGCCTATCTGCGCTCGATCGGCTCCTCTCCCGAAGCGCTCAAGCGCCAGATTACCGGCGAACTCGCCTGGAACCGGCTGCTGCGCCGCAATATCGCGCCTTTCGTCAACGTCTCGGCCGAAGAGGTCAACGAGATGATCGACCGGCTCGAGGCCGCACGCGGGACCGAGGAATACCGGCTTGGCGAGATCTTCCTCTCGGCCACGCCCGAGACCGAGTCAGCGGTCGAAGCCAACGCCAACAAGATCGTCGAGCAGCTGCGACAGGGTGGCAGTTTCGTCGCCTATGCGCGGCAATTCTCCCAGGCGTCGACCGCTGCTGTAGGCGGTGATCTCGGCTGGATTCAGCTGCCGCAGCTCAAGAACGCCCAACTCGAAGCGGTCGCACGCGAGATGAGCCCCGGTCAATTGGTCGGCCCGGTTCGTATTCCGGGCGGCTTTTCGATCCTCTACCTGATCGACAAGCGACAGGTGCTGATGGCCGATCCGCGCGATGCCATGCTGAGTCTCAAGCAGATCCAGATCAGCTTCGACCCGGGCATGTCGCAGGAAGCCGCACAGCAGCGCGTGTCGGCCTTCACCCAGGGGGTCGAGGCCATCCGCGGCTGCGGCGATGCGGAAAATGCCGCCGCCCGGCTCGGTGCAACCGTGGTCACCAACGACCAGATCCGCGTGCGCGCCCTGCCCGAAGCCTTGCAGAACATCATCCTCCAGCTCCAGGTCGGCCAGTCGACCCCGCCGTTCGGCTCGTTCGAGGAAGGCGTGCGCGTGCTGATGCTGTGCGGTCGTGACGATCCCAAGGTTGCTGCTGCACCGAATTTCGACCAGATCATGAGCCAGCTCGAAGATGATCGGATCGAAAAGCGCGCCCAGCGTTATCTGCGCGACCTGCGCAACGACGCCTTCATCGAGTACAACTGACGACGATGCGCCTGCCCCTCGCCGTTTCGCTGGGCGATCCGGCGGGGATCGGGCCCGAAATCATTGCCGAAAGTTGGGTGCGCCGCCGCGAACACGGCCTCGCACCCTATTTCGTGGTCGGCGGTGCAGGCGTGCTCGCGGCGGCGGCGGAGTCCCGCGGCATCGACTGCCCGATTGTCCGGATCGACGAAGCGCAGGAAGCGGCGGAGCGGTTCGACGAGGGCCTGCCGGTGATCGGCGTCGACGACTGCGGTTACATGCCCGGCGTGCCCGACGAGGAAGGCGCCGCGCTGGCGCTCGGCTCGCTGGCCGAAGCCACGCGGCACGCCTTGCTCGGGACGAGCGCCGGGGTGGTTACCGCGCCGATCGCCAAGGCGCAGCTGGCCAAGGTCGGGTTCGAATTCCCCGGCCAGACCGAATTCCTTGCCGAGGCCTGCGGCCTGCCCGCCGATGCGGCGGTGATGATGCTCGCCGGGCCCAGCCTGCGCGCGGTCCCGGTGACAGTCCACTGCGCGCTGGCCGATGTTCCGGGTCTGCTCGATCGCGACAGGATTGCAGCCAAGGCCCGCGTGGTCGCACAAGCGCTCGCCAGCGACTTCGGCGTAGGCGAACCGCGCCTCGCGGTCTGCGGCCTCAACCCCCACGCGGGCGAAGGCGGCAAGTTCGGTTCGGAGGAGCGCGAGATCATCGAACCCGCGATAGACCTCCTGCGTAGCGAGGGAATTGCGGCGACGGGACCGCACCCGGCAGATGCCCTGTTCACCCCGCGCGCGCGGCAGACTTACGACGCAGCGCTGGCGATGTATCACGACCAGGCACTGGTCCCGCTGAAGGCGCTCGATTTCGACGAGGGCGTCAATGTCACGCTCGGCCTGCCCATCGTGCGCACCAGCCCCGATCACGGCACTGCCTTCGACATCGCCGGCCGGCGACTGGCCGATCCGGGCGCGATGATCGCTGCGCTGAAGATGGCGGGCGCAATCGCCGCGCGACGGGCCAAGCATGGCTGACCTTCCGCCCCTGCGCGAAGTCATTGCGCGGCACGGCCTGAGCGCATCGAAGGCGCTGGGGCAGAATTTCCTGTTCGACGAACAGCTGCTCGACCGGATCGCCGCGATTCCGGGCGACCTGGCTGGCAAGGCGGTACTCGAGGTCGGTCCGGGCCCCGGCGGCCTGACCCGCGCGCTGCTGCGCGCCGGCGCCCGCGTCACCGCGATCGAGATGGATCGCCGCTGCCTCCCCGCGCTTGCCGAACTGGGCGAGGCCTTTCCCGGCCAGCTGCGCGTCATCGAGGGCGATGCGCTCAAACTCGACCATGGCGAGCTGATGGGCGGCGAGCCCTTCGCCGTGCTCTCCAACCTGCCCTACAACGTCGGCACCGCGCTGTTCGTGCGCTGGCTCGGGGGAGAGGCATGGCCGCCGCAATGGACCAGCCTTACGCTGATGTTCCAGCTCGAGGTGGCGCAGCGCATCGTAGCGCCGCCGGGCAGCTCGGCCTACGGGCGGCTCGCCGTCCTGGCGCAGTGGCGCAGCGCAGCGAAGCTGGCGATGAAAGTGCACCGCAGTGCCTTCACCCCGCCGCCAAAGGTGATGAGCGCTATCGTCCATGTCGCGCCGGATGCCATGCCCGCTGGCGTATCGGCACGCGTGCTCGAACGGCTGACCGAGGCCGCCTTCGGCCAGCGTCGCAAGATGCTGCGCCAGAGCCTCAAGGGCTTTCCCGGCGCAGTCGCGGCGCTCGAAACGGCCGGAATCGATCCGCAACGGCGCGCCGAAACCGTGAGCGTTGCCGAATTCGTGGAGATCGCGCGCACCTTGTCGGAATAGCCATTGCGATGGCTCGGGAATCCGGACCGTTCGTCGTGTCGCTAGCCGTAGCGTCGCCCTGACACTTCGCTGCTGCTTTGCTCTTTGCCTGCCAGGCAAGGCAGAATTTGGGCCAATGGCAAGGGACGACACAGGTGATAGCCCTGGGCATTGGCCGCATCGAGCTTGGCGAGCTCGTCTAGCTCTTCCTGGTTCTCTACCCCTTCGGCGACGATCGACGAATTGGCGACCTTGGCAAACTCGACCATCGCCCGGACGAACGCCGAACGCGACGGTTGCCTGTGCAGGTCGCGGACGATCGAAATGTCGAGCTTGATGAAATCTGGCCCCAGATCGAGGATATGGCGCATGCTCGAATAGCCCGCCCCGACATCATCGATCGCCAGCCGGGCGCGCTTGCCGAGCGTCTCGAGGGCGGCCTTGAGCGCCTCATAGTCCTCGACCGCTTCGTGTTCGGTCAGTTCGATGACGATCCGGTTCTTGTCGGTATCCTGCAGAACCTCCAGCAACTTGCCCGATAGGAGCGTTTCGAGCGAGACATTGACCGACAGATAGACGTCTTCGGGAAGAAGGGCGAGCCCTTCGACCGCGCGCCTGATCGTCGCCAGTTCCAGCTCGACCGTGCATCCCACTTCGTCGGCTTCGTCGAACCACGCGCTCGGGGGGCGCGTGCCGGCATCGGGAAACCGCGTAAGCGCTTCGACACCGATCGCCCGCCCCTCGGAAATGCTGAAGATCGGCTGGTAGACGACGTTGAAGGCCCCTCGTTCGATCGTGCTCGATATCCTGGCGCACAAAGCCTCGTGATGCGCCTCGCTCTTGCGCTTGCGCTCGATGAGATCGGCAGCCAGCCGCGCGCCCATGCGCAGCACCTCGAGATTGCGCCGGTTGATCGAGCGATCGGGCCTGGTGGAGAAGCACCCCATGGCCCCGAACAGCGTCCCGTCGCCCAGTGTCACCGGCACGCATAGGTGCGCACCGATGCCATACTTCTCCACCAGCGTGAGATCCCCGATCGAGGGAACCTCGGCTGCGTCCCTGATAAGCTCGGGCAACCGCCCTTCGACGACCTGGAAACAGACCGAATCGCTCAAGGAAACCGATTCGCCGACAGCGATCTCGGGCGCTGCCGCCGATCTGCTGACGAACCGGAAAACACGCCGGTCGCCGCGAAATTCGGCAAGATAGGCGACGTCCATCGCCAGATGGTCTCTCAGGCCGTCCAGCATTCCCTGGAGAATGCCGCAAGGACCCGACTGCGCATCGTCCCCTTTCAGACGAAGCAATTCGGCGACTGCGACGTGGCCTTTGCGATATGCCAATGTAACAACCCTACTCAATACAGCCCATTGAGTTAAGCATACCGCCTATCAAAACCCCGCCATCAACACAAGAAATGCTCCCCCGGCGAATTTTTAAACTAGAAAATCATATTTCTGTGCGTGGTCACCAAAAAGCGATGAACCTTTACAATTTTCCGACCCCAAATGAACGCTACCATTATACCCGCAATGGCCGGGAAATATCCCGGATGACTTTCATTTCGATACTTATTCGAAACCCTTTTTCTTGCCCCGCCAGGCATGGAGCAACGGTTCGGTATAGCCGCTCGGCTGTTCGACACCCTTGAAGATCAGGTCTCTTGCCGCGCTGAAAGCGGCACCGCCCTCGTTCTCGAGCAGCGGCTCGTAGAATGGATCGCCCGCGTTCTGTTCATCCACCTTTGCGGCCATGCGCCGCAGGCTGTCCATCACCTGCTCCTCGGTGATCACGCCGTGGACCAGCCAGTTGGCGATGTGCTGGCTCGAAATGCGCAGCGTCGCGCGGTCTTCCATCAGGCCGACATCATCGATGTCGGGCACTTTCGAACAGCCCACGCCCTGATCGATCCAGCGCACCACATAACCCAGCAGGCCCTGGCAGTTATTGTCGAGTTCCTCGCGGATTTCGTCTTCGGACCAGTTGGTGCCGTCGGCGAGCGGGATGGTGAGCAGTTCGTCGAGCCCCGGCACCTCGCCCAGGCCCTTCTGGATCTCGAACACATCCTCGCGGTGATAGTGGATCGCGTGGAGCGTCGCCGCGGTCGGGCTCGGAACCCAGGCGGTATTGGCCCCGGCGCGCAGGTGGCCGATCTTTTCGATCATCATCCGGCCCATCAAATCGGGCGCGGCCCACATGCCCTTGCCGATCTGCGCGCGGCCCGAGAGGCCGTGGCGCAGGCCGATCCCCACGTTGCGCGCCTCGTAGGCCTTGAGCCAGGCCGCGTTCTTCATTGCGCCCTTGCGCATCATCGGCCCGGCGCGCATCGAGGTATGGATTTCGTCGCCCGTGCGGTCGAGGAAGCCGGTGTTGATGAAGACGATCCGGTCCTTCACTGCATGGACGCACGCGGCAAGGTTCGCACTGGTGCGCCGCTCCTCGTCCATAACGCCGACCTTGATCGTCTGGCGCGGCAGGCCGAGCAGGTCTTCCACCGCATCGAAGACATCGTTGGTGAAGGCGCATTCCTCGGGCCCGTGCATCTTGGGCTTCACGATGTAGATGCTGCCGCAGCGCGAATTGCCGTATTTGCCGAGGCCAGCCACGTCGTGCGCGCCGATGGCCGAAGTCACGACGGCATCGAGAAGGCCCTCGGGGATGTCCTTGCCGTTCCAGCGCATCGCCGGATTGGTCATGAGGTGCCCGACATTGCGCACAAACATCAGGCTGCGCCCCGGCAGCGTGTGCTCGACGCCTTCCGCGTCGGTGAACGTCTTGTCGCCGGCCAGCTTGCGGGTCAGCGTCTCGCCGCCCTTCTCGAAGCTTTCCTGAAGGTCGCCGCGAATGACACCCAGCCAGTTGGTATAGGCGAGCAGCTTGTCCTCGGCATCGACCGCCGCGACCGAATCCTCGCAATCGGCGATCGTCGTCAATGCGGATTCGAGAATGATGTCGGCGATGTTGGCCGGATCGGTCGCTCCCACCGGGTGCTTCGCATCGAACACCACCTCGATATGCAGCCCGTTGTGCCGGAAAAAGCACGAGCCCTCGTTCCAGCCGACGCATTGCGCCGGATCGGCGAGCGGAATGCCCTTGTCCATCACATCGGCAAGATCGGCCCATTTCCGGCCATCCGCCAGCGGGACCGCGTCGTCCATGAAGCGCTTCGCCTCGGCCACCACCGCCGCGCCGCGTTCCTCGTCATAGCCGCCCGGACGGGCAGGCGGCGCGTCGAGCGCGTCGGTTCCGTAGAGCGCGTCGTAGAGGCTGCCCCAGCGCGCATTGGCGGCGTTGAGCAGGAACCGCGCATTGAGGATCGGAACCACCAGCTGCGGACCCGCCATGGTGGCGATCTCGGGATCGACGTTCTCGGTGCCGATCGTAAAGGCTTCGGGCTCGGGAACGAGATAGCCGATCTCGCGCAGGAAGGCCTGGTACTCGCGCTGGTCGATCGGTGTGGCCTTGTGTGCGTCGTGCCAGGCGTCGATCTTGGCCTGCAGCTCCTCGCGCTTCTGCAGCAGAGCGGCATTGCGCGGGACGAAGCGGGCCAGCAGATCCGCGAACCCCTGCCAGAACGCATCGACATCGCGGCGCAGCGGGCCGAGCACCTCGGCCTCGATGAATCGGGCAAGCTGGGGATCGGTCTCGATCCCGGCGCGCGTCACATATTCGGTCATGGAACTCCTCGGATTGTGCAATCGTAGCAATGTCGAACCCGGGGAGGAGCACCGCGGTCTATGCCGCCAGCGGTTGATCAATGCAAGGCGCGGGGTGGACTTGGCACCACGCAGGCTTAAGGACGTTGCACATGAAACCGGATAGCGCCCCGCAAGCCCTGCTCGATGCGATCGATGCCGACACCATGCTGTCGCAAGTGCAGGACTGGGCTGCGATCAATACGGGCACATCCAACATCGCCGGGCTCGACGCGATGGCGGGCGTTCTCGCCGACGCCTTCAGCGTGCTGCCGGGCGAGGTCGAGCTGATCGAACCGGCGAAGGTCACCGCGATCTCCGCGGAAGGGCGCGAGTTCGAGAAGCCGCACGGCAAGCATATGGTCCTGCGCGTCCGGCCCAATGCCGAGCGCCGCTTCGTCCTCACCGGGCACATGGATACCGTCTTCCCTGCCGATCACCCGTTCCAGGAGGTCGGCTGGCTCGATGGGGAGACCATCAATGGCCCGGGCACCGCCGACATGAAGGGCGGACTCAACGTCATCCTCCATGCACTCAAGACCTTCGAGACGACCGAAGGCTCGGAGCGCGTCGGCTACGACGTGATGATCAATTCGGACGAAGAAACCGGCAGTCTCGCGAGCCGAGGGCTGATCGAGGAACTGGCGCGGGGAAAATATGCGGCGCTGACCTACGAACCCAGCGCGCTGCCCGATGGCACGCTGGCGCATGCGCGCGGCGGCACCGGCAACTATTCGATCACCCTCAACGGTCGGTCGGCCCATGCCGGCCGCAATCCGCACGAGGGGCGCAATGCCATCGTCGCCGCCAGCGACCTGGTCCTGCGCATCAAGGCGCTCGAAGCCGAGGACATCACCGTCAATCCGGCGAAGATCGAGGGCGGCAGCGCCAACAACGTCGTGCCCGATCTCGCCGTGCTGCGCTTCAATATCCGCCCCAAATCGACCGAAGCGATGGATCGCTTCGACGGCGAACTCGATGCAATCCTGCGCCTTATCGAAGCCGAACACGAAGTCGGCATCCATCGCCACGGCGGCGTCACCCGCCCGCCCAAACCGGTCGATGCGAAGGCGCAGGCGCTGTTCGACCTCGTCAAGGCCTGCGGCGCCGAACTTGGCCAGACCATCGGCTGGAAGCCCACCGGCGGCGTCTGCGACGGCAACAATATCGCCGCCACCGGGGTGCCCGTGGTCGACACGATGGGCGTGCGCGGCGGGGCCATCCACTCACCGGACGAATTCATGATCGTCCCTTCGCTCAGGGAGCGTGCCGCCTTGAGCGCGCTGGTTCTCGCGAAGCTTTCCACCGGAGACCATTTGTGACTTTTCGTCTGCGCGCCGCGCATATCGAGGACCTCGAACACCTTTATGAAATGGCGAAACTGACCGGTGGGGGCTTCACCAACCTTCCCGCCGACCGGGCCGCTCTGACCAAGAAGCTCGAACGTGCCGACGAGGCCTTCTCGCGCACTTACGACGAACTCGGCGACGACCAGTTCACCCTCGTGCTCGAGAACACCGAAACCGGTCAGGTGCGCGGGACGTGCCAGCTGTTCAGCCAGGTGGGGCAGGAATGGCCCTTCTACAGCTATCGCCTCAACACGCTGACGCAGCACAGCCGCGAGCTCGATCGCACAGTGCGCGCGGAATTGCTCAGCCTGGTGACCGATCTCGAAGGCTGTTCCGAAGTCGGCGGGCTGTTTCTTCATCCGGGCGAGCGCGCCGGCGGGCTAGGCCTGCTGCTGGCGCGTAGCCGCTATCTCTTCGTCGCCATGCACCGGGCGCGCTTCGCCGACCGGATCCTTGCCGAACTGCGCGGCGTGATCGACGACCGCGGCGGATCGCCCTTCTGGGACGGCGTGGCGGGCCGTTTCTTCGGCATGACCTTCCAGGAAGCCGATTATTTCAACGCCATCAACGGCAACCAGTTCATCGCCGATTTGATGCCCAAGCACCCGGTCTATGTCGCCATGCTCGGCGAAGAGGCGAAGAAGGTCATCGGCGTACCCCACCCCAGCGGGCGCGCCGCAATGCGGATGCTCGAGAACGAGGGTTTTTCCTTCGAAGGCTATGTCGACATTTTCGATGGCGGCCCGACGATGACCGCGCGCACCGACCAGGTGCGCAGCATCAGCCACTCCGCACCGGGCAAAGTGACCGCGACCGATCTCGACATCGGCGAACGCGCGCTGGTCGCCACTGGAACGCTGGGCACCTTCCGCAGCGCCTATGGCATGCGCGAGATCGCCGCCGACGGCAGCGTGGCGATCGATGCGCTATGCGCCGAAACGCTGGGCGTCGGCGAAGGCGACGAAGTCTGGAGTGTGGCACGATGAGCCGACTGGTCGAGATCAATTTCGACGGCATCGTCGGCCCGAGCCACAATTACGCAGGCCTCAGCCTCGGCAATATCGCCAGCGCCAGCCACGGGGGCGATCCCTCCTTCCCGCGCGCGGCAGCGCTGCAGGGCCTGGCAAAGATGCGCGGCAATATGGAACGCGGGCTGGCGCAGGGCTTCCTGTTGCCGCTGCCACGACCGAATGCGGGACTGCTCGAGCGGCTCGCGGTCGATGCCGGAAGCGATCGCGCACTGCTTGCGGCGGCGTGGTCGGCCAGCTCGATGTGGACCGCAAATGCCGCCACGGTCAGCCCTGCGCCCGACACCGCCGACGGCCGCTGCCACCTGACGCCTGCCAATCTCGTCACCATGCTCCACCGCGCGCAGGAATGGCCCGACACGCAGGCGCAACTCAAGATTGCCTTCGGGGACGAGCGGCATTTCAAGGTTCACGACGCCGTCCCGCCCAGCTTCGGCGACGAGGGTGCGGCCAACCACATGCGGCTGACCGAGAGCCACGACGCGCCCGGGGTGGAGGTCTTCGTCTATGGCCGGCCGGGCGGCCGCTTCCCCGCACGCCAGCACGAACAGGCGAGCCGCGCGGTCGCCCGGTTGCACGGGCTCGATCCCCAGCGCTGCGTCTTCATCGAGCAAAGCCCTGTCGCGATCGAGGCAGGCGCCTTTCACAACGATGTGGTCGCAGTGGCCAACGAGACCGTCCTCTTTGCCCACGAACAGGCCTTCGCCGATCGCGAAGATGCCTATGAAGCGCTGCTCGCGGCCTTCCCCAAACTCCATGCGATCGAAGTCCCGGCCAGCGCGGTCAGCCTCGAGGAGGCGATCCGGACCTATCTCTTCAATGCGCAGCTGGTGAGCCAGCCCGATGGCGGCATGGCACTGGTGGTGCCGGGCGAATGCTGGGAGAGCGAAAGCGTGCGCGGATGGTGCGAGGAGATGCTCGCCACCAATGGCCCGATCCGCGAGGTCATTCCGGTCGACGTGCGCCAGTCGATGGCGAATGGCGGGGGGCCTGCATGCCTGCGCCTGCGAGTGGTGGCGGACCCGGCCACGGTCGATGCGCGCTTCCTCCTCGACGAAGCGAAGGCGCAGCGGATCGAGGCGGTCATCGCCGAAATGTGGCCCGAGCGAATCGATCCTGCGGATATCGGCACCGAGCGCCTTGCGCATTCGGTTGTCGAGGCCCGCGAAGCGCTGCTCTCGGTGCTCTCGCTCGGCGAGCTCGCCTGAGCCGCTCGACCGGGAGTTAACGACCTTTACCGGCGCGTCGGGGCATTTTACAGTCACCGTCTCGTTAACTATCGTACATGGCAGTTTTCCGTGGCTGGCACGGGAATTGCTTGGACGGGTTAACCAAGGGAGACCAACACAAAGTGCTCAGGAAAGTGGCGCGACTGTTCGTGATCAAGACGCGCGTGGAAGCGTATCTGATCATCTTCGCCCTTGCCCTGGGCGCGATGACGCGTGGTGCGCATTACACGCTGCAATATCCCGGCGTGGGCGGCTACCTGCTGTTCGCCGCGACCGGCGGCGCTGTCTTCCTCGGCGGGGCGAAAATCCTCGACGCGCTGCGTTACGAGCGCGAAGCGCGAAACCCTGCAAATGCCACCCCTCCCGAGGGATCGTGAAACGAGCGGTCAGGCCCCGAGGAATCGCTGTGTCTGACTAATCGAATTCACGAGGCCGTGTACCACAATCAGCGGTCAGATATTGCGCTTGCCGAACCAGATAGGACGGCAGCGGACCGACGACTTCATGCACGTATCACTGGTGGATAGAGGTGGGGTTTCTGTTGCTAGCTACCCCCGTCTCTCTTGAGCGGGGCGAGGACCGTCGCGCCTTGGCGACTATGGTTTTCTCAAGCTGGCGAAGGTGGGGCGGTTCTGTTGCTAGGCCCGCCCCGGGCCCCCGGAATCCGCTTCTGTTGCCCGGTGGGTCCAACCGCGCTTTAGCTTTGTAAGATCAGGGCGTTAGCCCATCAGATTACGCAGCGAGAGCGAGTGCTTCGTTATCGTTGGCACTTGTGTGTTGTGAACAGTTTTACGGGGTACTCAGCCCGGGCGAAAACACTGTCTTTCAGCACACGTCGATCCTGGTTCGGCCCCGTCAAAATCCGCGACGATTCGCGGGTTATGGTGGAGCCGCCGGGTACTGCCCCCGGGTCCGTTGTACCTATTGCACAGCGCAATTTATCGCCATAGCCGGCCGAAACCGGCGAAGCCCTATATAGGCGCTCGACGATTAATGTGAAGTGAGCGCGGGTTCATGGCCGGGCGCAGGCCTGGCCACCCGAATCGCCGCTAGCCCATCGGGCCTTTCTCGGGCGCATAATCGGGGCGCGCGGCGCGCAGTTCGTCGCGAATATCCTTGAGCAGGTCGATCTCGCTCGGCCCCGAGGGAGCCGCTTCCTTCTTCTCCTCGAACTCCGCCATCACCTTCTTGGCGTAGCGCACGAGCAGGAAGACGATGAAGGCCAGGATCAGGAAGTTGATCACCGCGGTGAGAAAGCTGCCATAACCGATCATCGCCGCACCGGCTTCCTGCAAGGCGGCGTAATCGTCCAGCGGCCCGTCATAGCCCTCGGGCACGTCGAGCAGGATGAAATAGCGCGAGAAATCCGCCCCGCCGAAGACCGCGCCGACAATCGGCATGATGATCTCGTCGGTCAACGATTTGACGATCGCGCTGAAGGCCGCCCCGATGATCACCGCTACGGCCAGATCCATCACATTGCCCTTGGCGATGAAGGCCCTGAAATCTTTCAACACGTGCAAATCCCCTTAACCCTGCATTGGCGCGCATTTCTGCCATGGCGCTTGAAAGGTCACAAGCACGCGTTAATCTTGAATGGTCGCTGTGGTGTGCTATTGACGCAAGACACGTTCACCATTTGAGGGATTTTCCATGAACCGCCTCGCTGCCTTTCGTACCTCCGTTCTCGCGGCCGCCGCGCTCGTGCTCTCGGCCTGCGGGATCAATTCGGTCCCCGCGGCCGAGGAGAACGCCAAGGCCAAGTGGGCCGATGTGGAGGCGGCGTTCCAGGAACGCGCCAATCTGGTCCCCAATCTCGAGCAGATCGTGATGAGTTCGGCCGAGCAGGAACGCGCGACGCTCGAGGCGGTGGTCCAGGCGCGCGCCTCGGCGACGCGTCCCGAGATCAGGCTAGATGGCGACGATCTGAGCGATCCCGCCAAGATGGAGCAGTACCAGCAGGCGCAGAACACCTTCGGCGGCGCCCTGTCGCGGCTGATGGCCAATGTCGAGGCCTATCCCGAGCTCAAGAGCCAGGAGAACTTCGGCCGCTTCATGACCCAGATCGAAGGACAGGAGAACCGCATCCGCGTGGCGATTCGCGACTACAACGAGGCGGTGCGCCAATATAACACCACCATCCGCACCTTCCCCGACACGATCGGCGCCAACATCATCCACGGGGCCAAGCCGATGGTCCCCTACGAAGCCGTGACCGAGGGTGCGGAAGTCGCTCCGACGCTGAACATGCGCGCGGATAGCGACACCGCGAACTGAACGGCTTAGGCAGTGCGCCTACTTACCCGCCTGGTCCTCCCGCTGGCGGCGGTGCTCGGCTTCGCCCAGCCCGCCGCCGCGCAAGACTTCCCCGAGCGCGGGACTGCACCGGTGGTCGATGCGGCGAATATCATCGACGCTGCGACCGAGGCCGCGCTGACCGAGAAGCTCGACGCTTTCGAGAAGCGCAACCAACGGCAGTTCGTGATCGCGACCATCCCCGACCTGCAGGGCTACGACATTGCCGATTACGGCTATCGCCTGGGGCGCGAATGGGCTTTGGGCGATGCCGAGCGCAATGACGGCATCATCCTCATCGTCGCTCCGAACGAGCGCAAGATGCGGGTCGAGGTCGGCTATGGCCTCGAACACGTGATCCCCGACGGGCTGGCCTTCGAATATGTCGAAGGCATGAAGCCCTATTTCCGCGAGGGCGACTATTCGGGCGGGATCGCCTGGGGAGCGGACCAGATCATCGCGCAGCTCGAACTGCCGCCCGAAGAGGCCGCCGAGGTCGCGCAGCAGGCGAGCGAGCGGCGCGAGAGCAAGGGCGGTTTCCCGATTGGTGCGCTGGTCTGGTTCGGCTTCATCTTCTTTTTCTTCATCCTCCCGATGCTGAGCGGGCGCGGCCGCCGGCGGCGCTATCGCCGCGGGCCCTGGGGCAATGCCGCGCGCGACATCATCCTGTGGGAAGCCGGCAAGGCGATCGCGCGCGGCCTGTCCGACCATGACGGCGGCGGTTGGGGTGGCGGTGGCGGCTTCGGTGGCGGCGGCGGCTTTTCGGGCGGCGGCGGAAGTTTCGGCGGCGGCGGCGCCTCGGGAGGTTGGTGATGGGCTATCTGAATGAAGCGCAGCACGCGGTGGTCTCGCAGGCCGTGGCCGAGGCCGAACTGACGACCTCGGGCGAAATCGTGACCGTGCTGGCCGATCGCAGCGACGGCTATAGCGACGTCGTGCTCGTCTGGGCGGTGGCGATTGCGTTTTCGGCCATGAGCCTGTTCGCGCTGTTCCCCCAACCCTTCATGGACCTGTGGGATTCGCTGGTCGGCGGGTGGATGCACCAATGGACCACCGGCCAGCTTGCCAGCATGACCATCGCGCTGGGACTTGTCGCCTTCACACTCGGCTGGCTGCTGTTCAGCTGGACACCGCTGCGCTTTGCGATGGTACCCGGCCCGCTCAAGACTGCGCGCGTCCACGACCATGCCATTCGGCACTTCAAGGTGGGCGCGGAACGCCGTACGCATGGCCGCACCGGCGTGCTGCTTTATCTCTCGATGCGCGAACACCGCGCCGAGATCGTCGCCGACGAGCCCATCGCAGAAAAGGTCCCTGCCGAAGTCTGGGGCGAGGCGATGGCGGATATGCTCGCCGAGATCCGCGAAGGCCGGATCGCCGAGGGCCTCGCCGCGGGTGTGCGCGATGTCGGCAAGGTGCTGTCCGAGCATTTCCCGCGCGCGGAGGACGACCAGAACGAGCTGCCCGACCGACTGATCGAGGTCTGACCATGCCCGTCCCCGATCACGATGCGGACGAGCGGATCGTCTGGCAGGGCAAGTACATCACCGCCAAGAAGCGTGGCCGCTGGGAATATGTCGGTCGCCCCCGCAATATCCGCGCTGCGGTGATCCTGGCAGTCGACGAACATGACCATGTCCTGCTGGTCGAGCAGTTTCGCGTTCCGTTGGGCAAGCCGTGCCTCGAACTCCCCGCCGGGCTGATCGGCGACGAAGGCCAATCCGACCGCGAGGACCCGCTCGCCGCCGCGGGACGCGAGCTCGAGGAGGAAACCGGCTATCGTGCCGGCGTGCTCGAAGACATGGGTTGCTTCTGGTCCTCGCCCGGCATGGTCAGCGAAAGCTTTACGCTGGTCCGTGCACGCGAACTGACCCGGGTCGGCGACGGCGGCGGCGTCGGTGGCGAGAACATCACCGTCCACCGTGTGCCCCTGCCCGACATCGCCAGCTTTATCGCCGCCAAGCGCGCCGATGGTTGCGGGATCGACGTGCGCATGCTCTTGCTGCTCGGACAGGGAATTCTGGCAGGAGAGTAGATGATGGCAGGACGGTGTGCGGGCAAGCTCGCTCTGGTGACGGGCGCGGCGCAGGGTCTGGGGCGCGCGCATGCAATGCGGCTGGCCGAAGAGGGCGCGCGCGTACTGTGCACCGATATCAATGGCGAAGGCGCGGCGGAAACCGCGGCACTGGTCAACGGCCGGCTGGGTGACGGCACCGCCGCCTCGATCCAGCACGACGTCACCGATCCGCAGGCCTGGGAAGCCGCGGTCGATGCCGCGCGCGAGCAGATCGGCGGGCTCAACGTTCTGGTGAACAATGCCGGAATCGGCGTCGGCGGCAATATCGAGACCTGCACGTTCGACGATTGGAAGCGCTGCTTTTCGGTCAATGTCGATTCGATTTTTCACGGCTGCCAGAAGGCGCTGCCGCTGATGCGCGAACATGCGCCGGGATCGATCGTCAATATCTCAAGCATCGCGGGGCTGATCGCAAGCGACACCATGCCCGCCTACAATTCGTCCAAGGCGGCGGTGTGGATGCTGTCGAAGTCGATCGCGCTGCATTGCGCCAAGAAGAACATGCAAATCCGCTGCAACTCGGTCCACCCGACCTTCGTCGACACGCCGATCCTCGACGGGACGGCGCGCAATCACAATCTCGACAAGGACGTGCTGATGGACAAGCTGGCGCGGCAGATCCCGCTCAAGTTCGTGGGCGAGCCGAACGATATCGCCAATGCGGTGGTCTATCTCGCCAGCGACGAAAGCCGCTTCATGACCGGGGCCGAGCTCAAGCTCGACGGCGGCATTTCGGCGATGTGATTTTCAGGAGGATAGAATCGAGAGAGGGGCCTCGCGGCCCCTCCCGGTCTTCTCTGATTGAGCCACGGCCGGCACGAAAACCGGGACGGTTGGCGCAGGGCCGTGGTCAGTCTGCGATCAGTGCGATCGCGAGGTAGATCAGGATGAAGCTGCCGAAACCGAGCAGCGCTCCTGCGACGAAGCCCAGGCGGACCCAGGTGGCGTCGATGCCGAAGTAGCGGGCGATGCCGGAGCAGACCCCCATCAGCTTGCCGTTGTTGCGATCGAGCCTGAAGCTGCGAACGGGACGGACGGCGTGATCGTCTTCGCGGAATTTGAGCTGGCTCATGCGATCAGTCCATTGGGCGATGCGGGGACGATGGCCGCGGCGAAGAAGACCGCCGAGATCACCAGCGAGAAGGCTGCTGCGAAGAGCTTGCTGCCGTTTTCAGAACTAAACATGTTTCCTTTCCTTTGCGACTATTCGAGTGCGGGGTCAGCCGATCAGGCGATGAGGCCGGCGGGGCTGGCGGGGACGATGGCAGCAGCCATGAACATGGCCGAGACGCCGAGGGCGAAGACGGCGGCGAGGGCACGGTTGCTGGCATATTCGAAGACAGACATTGGGTAACTCCTTGATCCTTGGTTCGTTTTGCCCGGACCATCCGGGTCGCCCAATACTTTGCAACCGCCGTGCCAAATTTGAAAAACCGCGGAAATCCGCGCTTTTCGGCTGAACCGGCCCACACCCGCATGTTCAGCAATCCGAAAGGTTGGGAATTTTTACCAATTATTAGATTTGCGCCTTTCGAGTAGCCCTACGCCACCGTGCGCGCTATCGCGCGAGCCGATCCATGGCGCTCGACCGCATCTCCCTCACCGGCTTCCGCAATCACGCCGCGAGCGATCTCGCGGACACGGCGCGCTTCAACCTGCTGGTGGGCGAAAACGGCGCGGGCAAGACCAATGTCCTCGAGGCCCTTTCACTGCTTGCCCCCGGGCGCGGCTTGCGCCGGGCGGCCTTGGCCGAAATGGTCCGGAGCGGCAGCCAGGCCGGCTTCGGCGTGGGCGCCAGCCTTGCGCAGGACGGCGAGCCGGTCCGCCTCGCTACCTATTCGGAAAGCGCCAATCCGGGCCGTCGCCGTGTGCGCATCAATGGCGCAGAGGCGAGCGCGACCTCGCTGGGCGAATGGCTCGCAGTGACCTGGCTGACCCCGGCGATGGATGGCCTCTTTACCGGCCCCGCCGGCGATCGGCGCCGCTATATGGACCGGCTGGCGCTGGCGCTGGACCCGCAGCACGCCAGCCACGCCGCGCGCTACGAGGCCGCGCTGCGCGAACGCAATCGCCTGCTCGCCGACTTGCGCGAGCCCGAAAGCGGCTGGCTCGATGCGATCGAGGCGCAGATGGTCCAGCATGGTACGGCGCTGATGCGGGGCCGTGCCAAGCTCGTCGAAACTCTCGCCGTGCGCCTTGCGGAAATGCCCGCCGAGCCATTCGCCCGCCCTGCCCTCACCTACGATCCGGGCGCCCCCGACCATGCCGATGGCCTGTCGCAAGCGCTGTTCGACAATCGCAAGCGTGACCGCGCCGCGCAACGCACGCTGGCGGGCCCGCACCGCGACGAACTCGACGTGGTCCACGCCGCCAAGCGCGTGCCTGCGGCGCAAAGCTCCACCGGCGAACAGAAGGCCATGCTGGTGGCAATGACGCTCGCGCACGCCGGAATTGCGGCGCAAGGCCGTGCGGGGCTGCTCCTGCTCGACGAGGTCGCCGCGCATCTCGACCCCGTGCGCCGTGCGGCCCTGTTCGAGCAATTGCGCGGCAGCGGTGCCCAGGTGTGGATGACCGGGACCGAGCTTGCCCCCTTCGAGAGCATTGCCGGCGAGGCGGCCGTGTGGCGCGTCAGCGGCGGGACGGTAGTACGCGCCTAACCCTTCTTCGGCAGGGCCGCCTCGACATCGTCCAGCGTATCCGCGACCAGAGCGTCGACTCCCTTCGTCGTCGGATGGATCTTGTCGTCCTGGAACAGCGACGGATCCTGATAGATCGCTTCGAGCCAGAACGGGATGATCGCCGCGCCATAACGCTGTGCCATTGCACCATAGATGGCATCGAATTCCTGCTGGTACTCGGGCCCGTAATTGGGAGGCGCGCGCATGCCCATCAGCAACACCGGGATGTCGCGCCGCTTCAGTTCCTCGAGCATGGCCTCGAAATTGGCGCGCGTCGCCGCGGGCGGAATGGCGCGCAGCATGTCGTTGCCGCCCAGTTCGAGCATCACGAGGTCGGGCTTTTCCTCCTGCGCATCGAGCGTGAATGCGAGGCGCTGCGCCCCCGCCCCGCTGGTTTCTCCCGAAATCCCGGCATTGGTGATCACGGCATTGATGCCCTGCTCGCGCAGCGCCGCCTCGAGTTTCGCCGGATAGCTGTGTTCGCGCCCGATGCCATAGCCGGCGAAAAGGCTGTCGCCGAAGGCGAGAATACGGCGCTCGGGCCCCTCGACCGCGATCGAAGCGACAGCCGGGCTGTCCGTTCGCGCCGCGTCGGGAGCAGGCGCCGTATCAGCCGAACTGCCGCAGGCGGCCAGCGCGCCGGCGAAGATCAATATCGACAAATGCCGCAAGAGCATCGGCGAGTATCCTTGTGCATGGTTGAGCCGCATGCCATCGCAGGGTGGTGACTACATCTCAAGCCGCGATTTCCGCCCGCAACCTCACCCTCACCCTCGGCAGCCGCGAGGCGCCGGTCGACATTCTGCGCGGGATAGATCTCGACATCGCGCGCGGTTCCACCGTCGCGTTGCTCGGACCATCGGGCTCGGGCAAGAGCTCGCTCATGGCGGTACTCTCGGGGCTCGAACGGGCCAGCGGCGGCACGCTGCAGGTCGCCGGAGAGGACTTCGCCGCGATGGACGAAGATGCGCTGGCGCACGCGCGGCGCGGGCGGATCGGGATCGTGCTGCAGGCCTTCCACCTCCTTCCGACCATGACCGCGCTCGAGAACGTGGCGACGCCGATGGAACTGGCGGGTGAGGCCGATGCGCAGGCGCGGGCAAAGGCGGAACTCGAAGCCGTCGGCCTCGGTCACCGCCTCGACCATTATCCGCAGCAGCTTTCCGGCGGCGAGCACCAGCGCGGCGCCATCGCGCGCGCGAGCGCGCCGCGCCCCGACCTGCTCTGTGCCGACGAACCGACCGGCAATCTCGATGCCGCCACCGGCCACGAGATCGTCGAACTGCTGTTCGCCCGCCGTGCGGAGACACAGGCCACCCTGCTGGTCATCACCCACGATCCCGAGCTGGCCGAGCATTGCGAGCGTGTGTTGCAACTCGCCGATGGCCGCATCGCCAGCGACAGCGCCGCATGAGCTGGGCGACCGCCTGGCGCATCGCGCGGCGCGACCTCAACGCGCGCTTTCGCGGCCTGCGCCTGTTGCTGGTCTGCCTGTTCCTCGGCACCGGCGCGCTCGCCGCGATCGGTTCGCTGACCGCCGCGATCGAGCGCGAGATCGAATCCAATGGCCGCGAATATCTCGGCGGCGATCTGCAGGTCGAACTGTGGCAGCGCGGATTGAACGAGGAAGAGCGCGCCGCACTCGAGGAACTCGGCGAAGTGTCTGCCGGCACGCGCATGCAGGCGATGGCGCGCTACGGCGACCAGGCCGCGCCGATCGAGCTCAAGGCAGTCGATACCGCCTATCCGCTCTATGGCAAACTGACTCTGGAAGACGGGCGTTCGGTCGGCCCGCCGGGGCGCGGCGAGGCGTGGTTGTCGCAAGGCGCGGCCGACCGGCTTGGAGTCGCGCCAGGCGACCGGATCATCATCGGCACCGAAACCCTGAGCGTCGGCGGAATCGTGGCGAACGAGCCCGACCGGCTGAGCGAAGGCTTCCAGCTCGGCCCGACCGTGATCGTGGCGGAAGACCTCCCGGTCCGTGCCGGGCTGATCGCGCCCGGATCGATGTATCAATCGAAAACCCGGGTGCGGTTCTCCGGCAATCGCGACATCCGCGAGACCCGCAATGCGCTGGAGGACCAATTCCCCGCCCAGGGCTTCGACATCGACACTGCCGAGCGCGCGGCGCCGGGAACCGACCGCTTCGTCGACCGGCTGAGCGAATTTCTCACCCTCGTCGGCCTCGCTGCGCTGGTGATCGCGGGGATCGGCATCGGTGGAGGGGTGACCTCCTATCTCGATGCGCGCCGGCAAGGCATCGCCACACTCAAGATCCTTGGCGCATCGAGCCGCGACATCGCGCGCATCTATGCCCTGCAGATCGTCGCTGCCTCGCTGGTGGGCAGCATTGCCGGAATTGCCGTCGGAGTGGCCCTGGTGCCGCTGCTGGCGAGGGCGCTGGAGGGCTTGCTGCCCGTTTCCAGCGGCCTCATCATCGATCCCGGCGCGATCCTGCTAGCGCTGGCCTACGGCTTGCTCGTGGCCCTGGTCTTCGCCGCCCCCCCGCTCCTTCGCGCGCGCCACTTCCCCGCCATGGCGCTGATGCGCGCGCGCGTCGCTCCGCTGGCGCGCGATCCGCAGGCGCTGCTGGTTGTCGGCGGGGGTCTCGCAGCAATCGTCGTGCTCGCGCTGGTGACGGCTGAGAACCCGGTCCTGTCGGGCGGGTTTCTTGCCGGAGCAGCCGCCATCCTCGGCCTGCTCGCGCTGCTCGGCCTCGGCATCCGCAAGCTCGCCGGCGCCTTGCCTCGTCCCAAGAGCCCGGTCGCGCGCAATGCTCTCGCCAATCTCCATCGCCCCGGTTCCGCGACCGGCGCGCTGGTCACCGCGCTGGGATTCGGCCTCGCCGCCTTCGTCCTGCTGGCCGCGGTGCAGAGCGCGATCGACGGAAATATCGAACGGCGCGTGCCCGAACGCGCGCCCGACTATTTCGTCCTCGACATCCCGCGCGACCGGGTCACCGAATTCGAAACTCTGGTGAAGGAGATCGACCCCGAGGCCACTTACCGCACCGTGCCTGCGCTGCGCGGGTCGGTGCTTGCGTTCGGACCCGAAGGCGCGATGACGCGGACCGCCGATGTCGAGAAAATTCCCGATGGCGCCTGGGCGCTGCGCGGCGAGCGTGGGCTGACCTATGCCGACCGCGTCCCGCCGGGCAACGAATTGACCGCGGGGAACTGGTGGGGCCCCTTCTATGCGGGCGAGCCCCTTGTTTCGGTCGATGAGGAGTTCGCCGAAGCCGCCGGACTGAAGATCGGCGACATGATCACCTTCGGCGTTCTCGGTGTCGAACGTACCGCACGGATCGCCAACCTGCGCCGGATCGATTGGGAGAGTATGGGCTTCAACTATGTCTTCGTGCTGAGCCCCAACGCCTTGCAGGACGCTCCCCACAACCTCGCCGCGACTATCGAACTGGGCGATGGGACACCAACCGGCCCGCTGCTGCGGGCGCTCGTGGCGGCCTTTCCCTCGACTTCGGTGATCGAAGTCGGCGGGGTGCTCGAACAGGCGCGCGCGATTCTCGAACAGGTTGGCCTCGCCACGCTTGCGGCCGCCAGCGTGGCGGTGCTGGCAGGGCTCGCGGTCCTGCTGGGCGCCATTGCCGCGGCGCGCGCCGCGCGGACCTACGACACCGTTGTGCTGCGCGTGTTGGGGGCGGACCGTCGGCAGATCCTCGCGATGCAGCTTGTCGAATATTGCGCGCTGGCCGGTGCGCTGGCGCTGGTCGCGCTCGGCATCGGCAGCGTGGCTGCCTGGCTGGTGGTCACCCAGCTGTTCGAATTCGACTGGCTGCCCGACTGGGGCGAGGTGCTGGCCGTCCTATCCCTCGGCATCGCGATCGTCCTGTCCTTCGCGCTGGGCGCCTCGTTGCCGCTGCTCAGAGCGAAGCCCGCACAGGCGCTGCGCGCGCTTTAGGCTTTACGCCCCACACGCAAATGCAGCCGGGGAAGAAAACGCCCCCGGATGGAGCCCGAGGGCACGTGTCCTGCATCTTCGGCGCCCATCCGGCGATAGAAGGGGACAGCACAGGGATCGGCAGCGATTGTCATGATGGTGCCACCGCGGGATGCGACCGTGACCACAGCCCATTCGAACAGGGTGCGGCCCAAACCTCGGCCCATTGCGGCAGGCTCGACGAAGAGTTTCTCCAGTTCCCACCGTTCGCGCTCGCCCGATATTTGGGCCACGGCACGTAACGATCCGCTCACCCACAGCCCGACGGACAGATCTTCCTCGATATCACGCGGCGTAAAGACCAGCTCGCTGCGGCACGCTTCCATGAACTTCGCATCGTAACCCCAATGCGCCTTCGACCGCAGGCACAGGGCACTGGCCTCGTCCAGATCGATCGCCTTCAGAGGTCGGATGAAAGCGTGCATGACGCAATTCTCGCCGGTTCGTTTGCCTAAGGCAAAAGAAAAGGGGAGCCGAAGCTCCCCTTCCCCATTCGTGCTGTTCGCGCTCGATCAGAAGCGCATACGTGCCGCCACGCCGTAAGTGCGCGGCTGGTTCGGATAGCCCGAAACCGCCCGGCCCTGCGCTACCGCCGGGAAGACCGTGGTGATGTAGCGATCGTCGAGCAGGTTGCGGCCCCACACGCTCAGTTCCAGCCCCATGTCGAAGGCATAGGTAAGCGAGGCGTTGAGGTTGTTGACCTCGCGGGTATAGGCCCGCGCCGCATCGCGGGCGGGACCGAAGTCACGCGCGCCGGTGGCGGGATCGACGACGATGTAGTTGGTCAGGCCGTTCGTGACCTGCACCGGCGACTGGTAGGAGAAGTCGCCGCGCAGGATGATGCGGTCGCCGCGGGAGTTGATCTCCTTGTCGTATTGCGCGCCGAACACCGCCGACAGCTCGGGCACGCCGGCGACCGGTTCGCCCGTCAGATCGCCGACCGGCGAGTTGGGGAAACTGTCGTACTTCGCGTCGAGATAGGTCATGCCAAGGCTTAGCGTCAGCTCGTCACTGGCATAGAACTGGCCGTCGAATTCGACCCCGAAGGTTTCCTGCTTTCCTGCATTCGACAGGATGAACGAAGTCCCGGTGAAGGTGTTCGCCTGGAAATCCTCGATCGACTGCTGGAAGAAGGTCAGGTTCGCCGCGGCGCGACTCCAGTTGCCCTTGATCCCCACTTCGATCACTTCCGAATTCTCGGCGTTGGCGAAACGGGTGCCCGGGCGCAGGTTGGTGACCGCGAGGCCTTGGGACTGCAGCGCGGCGAAGTCCGCCGGAAGCGGGCGGCTGTCGCGCGACAGGTTGAAGCTCGGTGCCTTGTAGCCGGTCGCCCAGCTTGCATAGACATTGAGCGTCGGCGTCACTTCGTAGGCGAGACGGACGTTCCAGCTCCAGTCGTCATCGTCGGTAGCGCAATCTTCCACCGCGTTCGGGCAGTTCTGCATCGGCGGCAGGAACTGGAACGGGGTCAGCGCCAGCAGCGGGTTGACCGCCGGATTGGTATCGTTGGCATCGGCAAAGGCTTGCGCCTGCGGCTGGACCCCCGCCTGGATGGCGGCGAAGCCTGCCGGGCTCACGCCGGCAAAGGCTGCGATTTCGGCCTGCGTGGCCAGCGGACCCGCGCAGAAGCCTGCCGGGGCAGCGAGGCAAACCTGCTGCGCCACGCCCTGCTGGAATGCCTGCGCGAAGATCGCGCGATTGCCCGAGGCGACCAGATCGATGTTCGAGAACACGTCGGTGCTCACCGAATTGGTCACGATCTGCTTCTTGTCCTTGGTGTAGTTGGCACCGAGCGTGAGGACGAGCCGGTCGGTGATCTCGAAATCGACATTGCCGAAGATCGAGAACGCCTCGTTGTCCTGGACGATGTTGTTGAAGAAGCCTTGGCCATTGGCGAAGAACTGGCCGGTATAATCGGTGCCGTTGAGCGCCGACAGCGTGGCTTCGAGCGTGTTGACATTCTGCGTGCCGCCGGTCGCGCCGCGCAGCAGCAGGTCGGCGTAGGGGCGGAAGGCCGGGCCGAAGACGATGCTGTCCGAGGTATCGACGCGCTCGTCGAAGTAATAGCCCCCGACCAGGAAGTTGAACGGACCGTCGAAGTCCGAGGCGAACCGCAGTTCCTGCGTGAAGGTGTCGATGTCGGCATCGCCGATATTGGCGCCCGTAACCGCCGGGAGGCTGGTGAAGTCGACGTCCTGATCGGCCGCAAGATGCGTTTCGCGATAGGCGGTGATCGACGTCATCGTGATCGGGCCGAACTCGTAGTCGACCTGGCCCGAGATGCCGTAGTTTTCGATCCGGTTGATCGGGTCGACGTCGGTATAGATCACGTCGCCGTCGGGATTGTTGCGGAAGTCGTTGACCTGGCCGCCAAGCAGCTGGATCGCCCCGAGCTCGGCCGAGGGCGCGACATTGAGCACCCCGCAGCAGCGTTCCTTGATCTTGTCGTAATCGCCGATCACGCGCACGCGCAGCGGGCCGCCATCGTCGAACAGCAGCTGGCCGCGGGTGAACCAGCGGTTGCGGTCGTTGATGTCTTCGCCATTGGCGCCATTGGTCAGGAAGCCATCGCGCTTGTTGATCCCGCCGCCGACGCTGAACGCAACCGAGTCGCTGATCGGTCCGGTGACGAAGCCCTTGGCAACCATGGCGTCGTAATTGCCGTAGCTCGCCTCGACCATGCCGCCAAAGTCGAACTGCGGTTCCTTGGTGACGATCGAGATCACGCCGGCGCTGGCGTTCTTGCCGAACAGAGTCGACTGCGGACCGCGCAGAACCTCGACGCGCTGGATATCGGGAAGGTCGGAAATCTGCGAAATCGCACGGCTGCGATAGACGCCGTCGACGAACATCGCGACCGACGGTTCGAGGCCGATGTTGTTGCCATCGGTGCCGAAGCCGCGGATCGAATAGCTGGTGGCGAAGGCGCTCTGGTTCTGGCTGACGCGGAGCGAGGGGACCACGGTGGCGAGGTCGGCCACGTCGCGGATCTGCGCGCGCTCGATCGTCTCGGCGCTGGTCACGCTGACCGCGACCGGGGTTTCCTGCAGCGTCTGTTCGCGCTTGGTCGCGGTGACCACGATCACGTTGTTGTTGGCGGGTGCCGCGGTCGTATCCTCGGCATCGGTGTCGGCATCCTGCGCCTGCGCGGCGGCGGGCAGCACCAGCGCAGCGGCGCCGGCAAGCAGGGCGGTACGAACGGTCGCGTTGCGGCCGAAAGTATTGAATTTCATGAAAGGTCCTCTTCTCTCAAGACGTCTTTTCGGTCTGCTGCGCAGTCCCCAAAACACGCAGGCGGCCCGCGCGTTACCAGACTCCCAAGGCCTCTCAAGGGTTTAGCCGACGAGTGTCGCACCTCTCCCGACGTGTGTGCCTTTCGCGTTACACCGCAGCACCTTGCCGCATTGCAGCATCTAAGCTAGGGGCGCGCCCGAAACGCGTCGGGCCCTTCATGCGTTGACGCTACGACACCCTAATCGAAAGCAATTTCTCATGTCCCGCGACCTTCGCAACGTGGCGATCATCGCCCACGTCGACCACGGCAAGACCACTCTCGTCGACCAGCTCTTCCGCCAGTCGGGCACCTTCCGCGAGAACCAGCGCGTGGAAGAACGCGCGATGGATTCGAACGACCTGGAAAAGGAACGCGGGATCACCATCCTCGCCAAATGCACCAGTGTCGAATGGAACGGCACGCGGATCAACATCGTCGACACCCCTGGCCACGCCGACTTTGGCGCCGAGGTCGAACGCATCCTGAGCATGGTCGACGGCGTGATCCTGTTGGTCGATTCGGCCGAAGGTCCGATGCCGCAGACCAAGTTCGTCACCGGCAAGGCGCTCGGCCTCGGCCTGCGCCCGATTGTCGTGGTCAACAAGATCGACCGCGGCGACGCGCGCCCGCAGGCCGTGCTCGACGAGGTTTTCGACCTTTTCGCCTCGCTCGACGCGAATGACGACCAGCTCGACTTCCCTTCGCTGTGGGCGTCGGGCCGCGACGGCTACGCCAGTGACGACGAACACGCGCGCGAAGGCAATCTCGAACCGCTGTTCAAGCTGATCGTCGACCACGTCCCCGCGCCGGGCCTCGACACCGAAGCGCCGTTCAGCTTCCTCGCCACGCTGCTCGACCGCGACAATTTCATGGGCCGCGTTCTCACCGGACGCGTCCAGTCGGGCAAGATCGACGTCAACGACCCGATCCACGCGCTCGACGCCAACGGCAATGTCATCGAAGTCGGCCGCGCGACCAAGCTGCTGTCGTTCGACGGCCTCGACCGCGTGCCGGTCGACAGCGCACAGGCCGGCGACATCATCGCGCTGGCGGGCCTCGAAAAGGCGACCGTCTCGAACACTATCGCCGATCCTTCGGTGAAGACCCCGATCGAGGCGCAGCCGATCGACCCGCCGACGCTGGCGATGCAGTTCTCGGTCAACGACAGTCCCCTGGCCGGCCGCGAGGGCAGCAAGGTCACCAGCCGCATGATCCGCGACCGTCTCTATCGCGAGGCCGAAACCAATGTCGCCATCCGGATTACCGAGAGCGAGGACAAGGACAGCTTCGAGGTCGCCGGCCGCGGCGAACTGCAGCTCGGCGTGCTTATCGAAACGATGCGCCGCGAAGGTTTCGAGCTCGGCATCAGCCGTCCGCGGGTGCTGTTCCGCGAAGAGAACGGCCAGCGCATGGAGCCTTTCGAGACGGTCGTTATCGACGTCGACGACGAGCACTCGGGCACCGTCGTCGAGAAGATGCAGCGCCGCAAGGCCGAGCTGACCGAGATGCGTCCCTCGGGCCAGGGCAAGACCCGCATCACCTTCTCCGCCCCCAGCCGCGGCCTGATCGGCTATCACGGCGAATTCCTGTCCGACACGCGCGGCACGGGCATCATGAACCGCCTGTTCGAGAAGTACGACACCTATCGCGGGCCGATCGAAGGCCGCCAGAACGGCGTGCTCATCTCGATGGTCCCGGGTGAAGCCGTCCCCTATGCGCTCAACGCTCTGGAGGAGCGCGGCGAACTGTTCATCCGCGGCGGCGCGAAGATCTACGAAGGCATGATCATCGGCGAAAACGCCAAGCCCGACGATCTCGAAGTCAACCCGATGAAGTCGAAGCAGCTGACGAACTTCCGTTCGACCGGCAAGGATGACGCGATCCGCCTGACCCCGCCGCGCGTGATGACGCTCGAACAGGCGATCGCCTATATCGACGATGACGAAATGGTCGAGGTGACGCCCGAAAGCATCCGCCTGCGCAAGGCGATCCTCGACCCGCACGAGCGCAAGCGGGCGAAGCGCGCGGCGCAAGCGTAAGGCTTTGGTTCCGGACATGAAAAAGGGCGGCCCGTCATACGGACCGCCCTTTTCTTGTCTCGGCTTGCGGCCGGTCAGAAGCGGAAGTTGATCCCCGCGCGGATCGACTGGACCTTCAGATCGTCGGCCGGCTTGATATTGGTCCCGCCCGAGCGGAGCAGGAAAGGATTGGTGGCCGGCGCGGTGCCCTGGCCGACGGCGACGTAATAATCGTCGTCCTCATAGCGGGTCACCAGATACTCGACGTTGAACGAAAGGTTGTCGGTTATGTAGAGTTCGCCGCCGGCACCCAGCTGCGTCCCGAACACCCATTTGTCTGCATTCATCGGAGTGAAGCTGTTGGCGGTGTTGGTGGTGGCGAAGCCGTGCTTCATCTTGCCATAGGTCGCACCGCCGGTGGCATAGATCAGGCCGCGCCCACTGCCCGGCGAGACGCCCAGCCGGCCACGCAGAGCCACCGAATAGTCGACCTCGCGCGAGATCGAATAGGATGCCGGCGTCGTGCTGAAACCGGTAGAATAGTCGACGGCGTTCGGTTTCGAAGCCTCGAGGACGAGCCCGGCGACCGCCGGCCCGTCGACACGGACGTCGTAACCGATCTTGGCCTGATAGCCGAGACCGGTATCGTCATCGCCGCAAGCCGCAGAGGCGGGCGTACCGATGGGACGGCCGTTGCACAGCCCGGGCGAGAAGGCATTGGCACCGGTGATCGTACGAACCCGGTTGTCGTAATTGCCATCCTGGTCGGTATCGAAAACGATGCTGTCTGCCAGACTGTCGTCGACGGTTTCGGCGCTGATCGAGCCGCCGACGTAAAAGCCGGTGAAGAAGTCCGGATCGGCATCCTGCGCGGCGGCTGGCGAAGCGAAGCCTACCGCGATCGCCGCGGTGGCCAGTAGTGTCGAATTTTTCATGGAATACCTGTTGCTTGCGTGAACCCTGTTGCCCCTAGAGACGCCCAAGCCATCATCTCGTTCCAAGTATCCGTACAGCTTTTCCGCGGCGATGCAAAGTTGCAACATATGCTGAACGCCGGCTTGATCTCTGCGGGTTGCAGGAGACTTCCCGATACCGGCAAAGACCCCACGCTATTCACTGTGTGTTCGCGGTCTATTCTATGGTGTAATTCGTCGATCGGGGCCCCCGGCTGCCGCGGTAGCCAAGCCCGGTTACGTTTGTTACGAGTGCGCGCATGCAGACCGGAACCCTGATCTCGCTCGCCCTCTATTTCGTCCTCATGATTGCTATCGGCCTGTGGGCCTGGAAGCGCTCGACCGACACCAGCGAGGGCTATCTCCTCGCCGGCCGCAACCTTCATCCGGCGGTCGCAGCGCTTTCGGCAGGCGCTTCGGACATGAGCGGCTGGCTGCTGCTCGGCCTGCCCGGCGCGCTCTATGCGAGCGGGCTGGTCGAAGCCTGGATCGGCATTGGCCTGTTCATCGGCGCGCTGGCCAACTGGTTCATCGTTGCGCCACGGCTGCGCTCGCAGACCGAAAGCTACGGCAACTCGCTGACGATTCCCGAATTCCTCGCGAACCGCTTCCCCGACAAGGCAGTTGCGCTGCGCGTCATCTCGGCGCTGATCGTGGTGGTGTTCTTCTCGGTCTACACAGCAGCCGGCCTCGTGGGCGGCGGCAAGCTGTTCGAAACCAGCTTCGCGGGCCTGTTCGGCGATATGGGCGTAAGCGACTACACGCTCGGCATCTGGCTGACCGCGCTCGTGGTCCTGGCCTACACCATGGTCGGCGGTTTCCTCGCGGTGAGCCTGACCGACTTCGTCCAGGGCTGCATCATGGTCGTCGCGCTGGTGCTGATGCCGCTGGTGGTCATGTTCGGCGCGGGCGGCGAAGCGGGCGGATCGCTGAGCGATGTTCCGGTCGAAGGCTTTCTCGACCTCACGCACGGATTGACGCTGCTGGGCTTCATCAGCGCGGTGACCTGGGGCCTGGGCTATTTCGGACAGCCGCACATCATCGTCCGCTTCATGGCGATCGACACGGTCGAGAAGGTCAAGACCGCGCGCAACATCGGGATGAGCTGGATGGGTGTCGCGCTGATCGGTTCGATCGGCATCGGCATCGCCGGCCGCGCCTATGTCGAACGCAACGGCATCGCGATCGAGGATCCCGAGACGATCTTCATCGTCCTCGCCAACCTGCTGTTCCATCCACTGGTGACCGGTTTCCTGCTGGCGGCGCTGCTCGCTGCGATCATGTCGACCATCAGCTCGCAGCTGCTCGTCGCCTCGAGTTCGCTCACCGAGGATTTCTACAAGCTGTTCCTGCGCAAGAATGCCGGCGAGCGCGAAAGCGTGAATGTCGGTCGTATCTGCGTGGCGCTGGTAGCCTTTGCCGCGATCGTCATCGCAGGCGATCCCGACAGCAAGGTCCTTGGCCTCGTCGCCAATGCCTGGGCAGGGTTCGGCGCGGCCTTCGGCCCGCTCGTCATCCTCTCTCTGACCTGGGACCGGATGACCGGCGCGGGCGCGGTCGCAGGCCTGATAACGGGCGCGGGCGTGGTTATCGCGTGGATCGCGCTTGGCTGGAATTCGGCGCTGCCCGGAATGGAACAGGGTCTCTACGAAATCGTCCCCGGCTTCATCGCCGCCTGGCTCGCCATCTGGCTGGTCAGCAAGGCAACCGCCGGATCGACCGCGCACCCCTTGCCAGCCTGACCGGGCTTCGCCACACCGTCTCCGACACGGGGAGACGATGATGCGCATATTTCTCGCGGGCATAGCCGCACTGGCCCTCACGACCATGCCTGCGGGCGCGGAGGAGAGGTCCGCCCTGCCGCCGGTGGAACAACAGATCGGCGCCGGTGGCCGACCGGTGGGCGCGAACTGGAGCCGCAGCCCGGTAATCGCCCAACACGGCATGGCCGCCACCGCGCATCCGCTGGCGACGCAGGTTGCACTCGACGTGCTCAAGGATGGCGGCAGCGCGGTCGATGCGGCGATCGCCGCCAATGCGGCGCTCGGACTGATGGAGCCGACCGGCAACGGCATCGGGGGCGACCTCTTCGCGATCATCTACGACCCCAAGACACGGCAGCTCCACGGCATCAACGGATCGGGCCGCAGCCCCAAAGGGCAGACGCTCGCCCAGCTCAAGGCCAGGCTCGACGACCGCGACGCCCTACCCCCCTTCGGCGCGTTGCCTGTGACCATCCCGGGCACGGTCGATGCCTGGTTCGCCATGCATGCGAAGTTCGGCCGGCGCAGCATGGCCGACAATCTCGCCCCCGCCGTGAGCTATGCCCGCGAAGGCCACCCGATCGCACCGGTCATCGGCATGTATCTCGCGGCCAATCTCGAACGCTTCGAGGAGCACAGCGCCGATTTCGATTTCTCCAATGCGCGCAAGGTCTGGTTCGCCGATGGCGGGCCGCCCGAGGCGGGAGAGATCTTCACCAACCCCGACCTCGCCAACACGCTCGAAACGATCGGCCGCGAGGGGCGCGATGCCTTTTACGACGGCACGCTGACCCAAGGCATGGTCGCTTATCTGCAGGAACAGGGCAGCGCCTTCACGCGTGCGGATTTCGCCGACCACCACAGCGCATGGGTCGAGCCCGTCTGCGTTGCCTACAGGAAGGGTTACGAACTGTGCGAGTTGCCGCCCAACAGCCAGGGCTTCGCCGCACTGCAAATGGTCAACATCCTCAAGAACATCGATCTCTCGCAATGGGAGCGCGGCAGCCCCGATGCGATGCACTACATGGTCGAGGCCAAGCGCCTCGCCTATGCCGATGTCGCGCGTTTCTATGCCGATTCCGACTTCGCCAGCTTCCCGCAGGACCTGCTCACCGACGCATATGGTGCGGAACGGTTCGAGCTGATCGATCCGGCCAGGGCGACGCCCGAGTTCGGCCCCGGGGAGCCCAAGCTCGAGGGCGAAGGCGATACCACCTACCTGACCGTGGTCGATGGCGACGGCATGATGGTCAGCCTGATCCAGTCCAATTATCGCGGAATGGGGAGCGGTCTCGTCGCGCCGGGCACGGGATTCATGTTCCAGGACCGCGGCGAACTCTACAGCCTCGATCCCGCTCACCCCAACGCCTATGCCCCTGGCAAGCGCCCCTTCCACACGATCATCCCCGCCTTCGTGAAGAAGGACGGCAAGCCCTATATGACGCTGGGCCTGATGGGCGGGGGCATGCAGCCGCAGGGCCATGTGCAGGTGCTGGTAAACCTGGTCGACTACGGGATGAACCTGCAGGAAGCGGGCGACGCTGCGCGTTTCAACCACGATGGTGGGCGCCAGCCGACCGAGGCCCTGACCGGCCCTGCCGCCGATCCGCTCGGCACGCTCTACGTCGAACCGGGCATACCGGCGGAAACGGTCGAGCGGCTTCGCGCGATGGGGCACACGGTCGAGGTGGTCGACAACGGCATCATGTTCGGGGGCTACCAGGCGATCGCGCGCGATCCCGAAACGGGCGTGCTGACCGGCGCGACCGAAATGCGCAAGGATGGCCAGGCAGCGGGATATTGAGCGCAAGCGATCAGGGAGAGCGGAGATGGCGAAGGTAACCGGCCTCGGCGGAGTGTTCTACGTGGTCGAGGACCCGGCAGCGACGCGGGAATGGTATCGCGACGTGCTGGGCATCGAGGGCGAGTACGGCCCGCAGCTCGATTGGGCCGAGGAGACGGGCGACAAGCCCTACTCGCTGATCAGCCACTTCAAGGACGATGAATACATCAAGCCCGGCACGGGTGGCTTCATGATCAACCTGCGGGTCGACGATTGCGACGGAATGGTTGCGCAATTGAGGGACAAGGGCATCGAAGTGCTCGGCCATGTCGATGAAGGTTACGGCAAATTCGCCTGGATCCTCGATCCCGACGGGGTGAAGATCGAGCTTTGGGAGCAGCTCCAGGCTCCCTGATCGCGGTTCGCCGTTAGCGATAAATTAACGATGGTTCGCGCAATGTGCGGGCCATGCGCTCGCATCCCGCCATTGCTCTCCCTCTCCTCCTGATCGTGGCGGGATGCGGCGCAATACCTCAATCGCAGCCTAGTGGCCGGATCGCGCGCGAAGCGGCAGCCCCCGCAGTCAGCCTCGCGCGCCCCGAAGCACGCCAGTGCCAGGCCGAACTCGGCCAGAGCGGGTCGCTCTTCGCGCCGCTACCCGACAAATTCTACGGTGCCGGTTGCTCGACCACCAACAGCGTCAAGCTCGACGGGGTCGGCGGCGACCGCAACCAGTTCACCGTGACCAATCTGGGCGTGGTCGCCTGCCCGCTTGCGAACAGTTTCGCCGGCTGGGCGCGCTATGGCGTCGATCGCGCCGCGCAGCAGATCCTCGGCAGTCCGCTGGTACGGATCGAAACCATGGGAAGCTATGCCTGCCGCGATGTCGCGGGAACCGGGCGGCTGAGCGCGCATGCGCGCGCCGAGGCGATCGATGTCGCCGCATTCGTGCTGGCCGACGGACGCCGGATCTCGGTCAAGTCTGGGTGGAATGCTGGGCAGGACGAGCGCGAGTTCCTGCGCGTCATCCACACCAGCGCGTGCAAGCGTTTCGGAACCGTCCTCGGACCCGATTATAACCGCGCCCACCAGGACCATTTCCATCTCGAATACGGCAAGGGTTCCTACTGCCGCTGAGCGCTGTCGCGCACGTAGTCGGGGGTCAGTCCCGGTCGAGTTCCGCCAGCAAGGCCCGCACCGCCTCATGCGTCAGGACGAATCCCATGTGCGAGCAGCGCAACGCCACCGCGCGGTCGCGTTCGCCGGGCTTGCCGCAGGCGGCACGCGGGTGGACGACCCCGTCCTTCGGGCTCCAGAAGGCAACCGTCTCGACCGGCGGCTTTTCATGCAGCACGGTATCGATTTCGGGTTCGTCGACGCGATGGCCGGCAATCGCCTGATAGGCACGCCAGCCATTGTTCGCGCGCGGACTGCCCGAAAAGGGCGAGCCCATCGTCACGACCTTGGCGACTTTGTCGGGATGCGCCTTGGCGAGTTCGCGCGCCATCACCCCGCCCAGGCTCCACCCGACCAAATGAATCGGTTCGCCCGTCCGGCGGTGAAGGTCTACCAATCGCTTTTCGACCATGCGGAAGCGCGCTTCGGTGGCGCCGAGATTGTATCCGAGGCCCCATTTCTTCGCGGTATGCCCTGCCGCCTCGAGCTTGCGCGCCATCCACCGCATGCGGATGGGGTGCGCGCCGAAGCCGGGCAATAACATCACCGACTTTGGATGGGTCGCTCGCGCGATTTCGAGCGGGGCGCCGACCAACCGCCGGACCGGCTCGAGCGGCCACAGGAATTCACGCAACATGAGCTGCCAGCGCGGCCCGCGCGCGTCGTCGGGGCAAGGCTCAGCCGCCAGCGCCCAACGGCGCGCCAGTTCCTCGCGGTCGATGAACGGCGTGTCTCTGAACGGTAATGTTGCCATCACCGTGTAATAATGCGGCAGCCACGGGTTGGCTCCCGAATTAATCTTCGGTCGTCTAAGCGTCGCAGTCGCCGATGCGTTCCTGCGAGCTCTTCATCGTCATGGTCATGCTCTGCCCGTTAGGGGCCTTGGCATCGACCGTCATGGTCATTTGCGAAGCGGTTTCGCTGCCCGTCCCGGTCATGGTCATGCGCGCCGCGCCCTGCCCATCGGCATTGCAATTCATGATTGCGTCGATCCGGCCGCCCTCGGCATCGAATTTCTCGAAGGTGCAGTCGCCATCGTCTTCGCGCGCCTGCCGCGCCATTTCCTCGAAGCCCTTGTCGGCCTCTTCCTTGGTCAGGCAGTATTCGTGCGTCTGCGGCCCCCGGTCGAACATGCCGCTCATCATGTCCTGCACCTGCTTGGGCGCGCCCGGCATTTCCATGTTCACGAATTCGACCGTGGCGCGATACTTGCCCGGTTGCGGCCGGACCATGTCCTTGGACTTGGCGGCGGCTTCCTGCATCGAAATCTCGCCATCGCCGTCTGCATCGGCGCTGGTACCGCCCCCGCAAGCGGCGAGGGTCAGGCTGGCGGCGGCGATCGCGATACGGCGCATGGGTGGTCTCCCGGTCTGAGGCGGCAAGGCTAGCAGCCGCACCGCGAGAGGCAAGCACCGTTGCGCCCTGCCCCGCCGTTCCCCATATGTGCGCGCATGAGCGAACTCGTCATCCGAAGGGGGCTGGAAGAGCCGGATACCACCGGCGAGTTCGTCCCCCACAAGCCCGCGCGCCCCGAAAAATCGATGCCGGGCAAGAAGTTCAAGCTGGTCAGCGACTACACCCCCAGCGGCGACCAGCCGACCGCGATCGCCGAGCTGACCGGTGCGGCGAGAGATGGCGAGCAGACGCAGGTGCTGCTCGGCGTGACCGGTTCGGGCAAAACCTTTACCATGGCCAAGGTGATCGAGGAACTGCAGCGCCCGGCGCTGATCCTTGCGCCGAACAAGATCCTCGCCGCGCAGCTCTATGGCGAATTCAAGAGCTTCTTCCCCGAGAATGCGGTCGAGTATTTCGTCAGCTATTACGACTATTACCAGCCCGAAGCCTATGTGCCCCGGTCCGACACATACATCGAGAAGGAAAGCTCGGTGAATGAGGCGATCGACCGGATGCGCCACTCGGCCACGCGCGCGCTGCTCGAACGTGACGACGTGATCATCGTTGCTTCGGTGTCCTGCCTCTACGGTATCGGATCGGTCGAAACCTATTCGGCAATGATCTTCGACATCAAGACCGGCGAGACGGTCGACCAGCGCGAGCTGATCCGCAAGCTCGTCGCCCTGCAGTACAAGCGCAACGACGCCGCCTTCGCGCGCGGCAATTTCCGTGTCCGCGGCGACAATCTCGAGATCTTCCCCAGCCACTATGAAGACATGGCCTGGCGGATCAGCTTCTTCGGCGACGAGATCGAGGAAATCAGCGAGTTCGACCCGCTCACCGGCAAGAAGGGCGTCATCCTCGACAAGGTCCGCGTCTACGCCAATTCGCACTACGTGACCCCCGGTCCGACGATGAAACAGGCGAGCGAGGCGATCAAGTTCGAGCTGCAGGAACGGCTCAAGGAATTGCACGAGGAAGGCCGGCTGCTCGAAGCGCAGCGCTTGGAGCAACGCACCAATTTCGACCTCGAGATGATTGCCGCCACCGGCTCCTGCGCGGGAATCGAGAATTACAGCCGCTTCCTCACCGGGCGCCTGCCTGGCGAGCCGCCGCCCACGCTGTTCGAATACCTCCCCGAAAACGCGCTGCTCTTCGTCGACGAAAGCCACCAGACGGTGCCGCAGATCGGCGCGATGGCGCGCGGCGACCATCGCCGCAAGATCACGCTCGCCGAATATGGATTCCGCCTGCCCTCGTGTATCGACAACCGCCCACTGCGCTTCAACGAATGGGACGCGATGCGCCCGCAGACATTCTGCGTCTCGGCCACGCCGGGCACATGGGAGATGGAACAGACCGGCGGCGTTTTCGCCGAACAGGTCATCCGCCCCACTGGCCTGATCGACCCGCCGGTCGAGATCAAGCCGGTCGAGGACCAGGTCCAGGACTGCATCGAGGAATGCAAGAAGACCGCGCAGATGGGCTACCGCACGCTCGTCACCACGCTCACCAAGCGCATGGCCGAAGACCTGACCGAGTTCATGCACGAGGCGGGCGTCAAGGTCCGCTACATGCACTCCGATGTCGAGACGCTCGAACGTATCGAGCTGATCCGCGACCTGCGCCTTGGCGTCTATGACGTTTTGGTCGGCATCAACCTGCTGCGCGAAGGCCTCGACATTCCCGAATGCGGGCTCGTCTGCATCCTCGATGCCGACAAGGAAGGCTTCCTGCGTTCGGAAACCAGCCTCATCCAGACCATCGGCCGCGCCGCGCGCAATGTCGATGGCCGCGTCATCCTCTATGCCGACCGCGTGACCGGCAGCATGGAACGCGCGATGGCGGAGACCGAACGCCGCCGCGAAAAGCAGCGAGAATACAACGAAAAACATGGCATCACGCCGCAGACGATCAAGCGTCAGATCGCCGATATCGTCGCCGACACCGCCAGCCGGGACGGCGTCACCGTCGATACGGGCGACGACGAGCGCAACAACCTCGTCGGCCACAACTTGCGCGCCTATATCGAGGACTTGGAAAAGAGAATGCGTGCCGCCGCCGCCGATCTCGAATTCGAGGAGGCCGGCCGTCTGCGCGACGAGATCCGCCGGCTCGAAAACGACGAGCTCGGCCTCGGCGAAGGCGAGAAAAAGGCCCCCAAGGTCGGTCGCAGCGATGCAGGCCGTCCCGGCACGCGCAAGACGCGCTATGGGAAGACGCGCTACAAGCGGATGGGCGGCAAGCCCTGACCGTGACGTTCGTCGAGCGGCAACGCCGCTTGTCCAGCGGCCATTGAATTGCCCGCTTCGTGGCGCAGGATAGCTTCCTTTCGGGGAGAACCATCATGCGCACCATCCGTCTGGCGCTGGCCGCCGCCATCGCGTTTTCCGGCCCTACGCTCGCGCCGAGCATGGCGTCGGCAGCAGAGCCTGCACTTTACGCCGCCGCGCTTGCCGCGTCCGACCGCCCCGCCGAGGCGCGCGAACTCGACGAAAGCCGCAAGCCTGCCGAAGTGCTCGCCTTCCTCGGCCTCGAACCCGGTATGACTGCTGCAGATCTGCTCACCGGTACCGGCTACTGGGCCGAGATCATGGCCCATGTCGTCGGACCCGAGGGCAAGGTCGTCGCCTACCAGCCGAGCCAGTTCTATACCGACGAGGACAGCAAGACCGCGTGGAGCGCGCTGGAGGAGCGGGCGCCCGAAGTGAGCGAATCGCGCTATCCCTTCGACGCTTTCGCCCCGCCCGCCGAATCGCTCGATTTCGCGCTCATCAACCTGTCCTACCACGACATCTACTGGACCTCGGAACGGTTCAAGATCCCCACCACCGATCCGGCGGCCTATGTCGCCGCGCTCTATGCGGGAATGAAGCCGGGCGGCGTGGTCGGGGTGATCGACCATGTCGGTGAAGGCAGCGACACGCGCGCGCTGGTCGATGCGCTCCACCGTATCGATCCGGCGGTGGTCCGCGCCGATTTCGAGCGCGCGGGCTTCGTGCTCGAGGACACCAGCGATCTTCTCGCCAATCCCGAGGACGACCACACCAAGCTGGTCTTCGATCCCGCGATCCGGGGCAAGACCGACCGCTTCCTGTTCAAGTTCGTCAAGCCGCGTTGACGCGCACCGCCGCGGCCGACATGGTCGGGCAAACAAGGGGTAATCCATGATCCATCGCTCTCTCGCCGCGCTGGCTGCCGGCGCCATGCTCGTCGTCGCGCCCGCCCAGGCGCAGGACAAGGCCGGGGCCGACACACCTGCTGCCGTCACCGACTACAAGGCCAACTCGGCGTCGAAGCGCTTCACCGGGAACTTCGGGGGGCGGAGCGTCACCTACACGACGACCGTCGCCGAGCAGGTGCTCAAGGACGACAAGGGCGCGCCCCGGGCGGCGATCGTCACCACCGCCTATGTCGCCGAGCCGCGCGATCCCCGGCGCCCGGTGACCTTCCTCTTCAACGGTGGGCCGGGCTCGGCTTCGCTGTGGCTGCAGATGGGCGCCTTCGGGCCCAAGCGCGTCGCCATCCCCTCCGATGCGAAAGATGACGGCGGCCCGCCTTACCCGATCCTCGACAACCCGGACTCGCTACTCGACGTCACCGACCTCGTCTTCATCGATCCGGTCGGCACCGGCTGGAGCCACGCGATCGGCGATACCGATCCCAAGGAGTTTTGGGGCGTCACCAAGGACGCCCAGTCGGTCGCGCAGGTGATCCGCCAGTGGCTGAGCGAGAACGGCCGCTGGAACAGCCCCAAGTACCTTGGCGGCGAAAGCTATGGAACCACGCGCAGCGCGGCGGTCGTGAACGAGCTCGAGGGCGGCTATAACGACGTCGCTCTGAACGGCGTCATCCTGATCTCGACCGTACTCGATTTCGCCGCGGGGGCGGAGACCGAGGGCGCCGAGCTGGGCTATATCACCACCCTGCCCTCCTTCGCCGCGACCGCGCTCTATCACGGCAAGGCCAGTGCGCCCTCGGTCGAGCAGTTCGTCGAGGAAGCCCGGCAATTCGCTATCGGCCCCTATGCCGCCTTCCTGCTCAAGGGGCAGAAGGCGAGCGCCGCGGAACGCGCGTCTGTCCGCCGCGAACTCGCCCGCTTCACGGGCCTCGGCGAAACCTTCCTCGAAAACGCCGATCTGCGGGTGACCTCCGGCCGGTTCTACAAGGAATTGCTGCGCGACCGCGGGCTGACCGTGGGCCGGCTCGACAGCCGCTATACCGGGCGGGACTACGACAATGCGGGCGAATATCCCGACAACGATCCCAGCTTCTACGGCATCGACGGCGGCTACACCGCCGCGGTCAACGCCTATTTGCGCGACACGGTGGGCTACGACACCGACCGGCAATACGTTACCATCGGCGGCGTGCGCGACTGGGACTGGAACATCCGCGGCGGGCGCGACACCAATGCCTATCTCAACGTCACTCCCTATCTCGCCAAGGCGCTGCGCGAAAATTCGGCCATGCGCATCTTCGTCGGCCAGGGCTGGTACGATTTCGCGACCCCCTTCTTTGCCGCCGAATATGCGCTCAGCCGGACGGGGATCCCGCAGGACCGCGTTGCCTTCCACTATTACGACGCGGGCCACATGATGTATGTCCGCGACGAGGATCGGGCGAAACTGTCACGCGATATCCGCGCCTTCATCCGCAGCCGCTGAGGATAGACGGCGCGCCACGCTTGCACCGGCGCACGCCTGTGCCATAGCGCGGACGATGCGTCGCACCCTAGCCCTCGCCCCGCTCGCCCTGCTCGCGGCCTGCAAGCCCCCGGCCTCGGACGACTATGTCGAACGGACGCGGATCGAAACGCCGGTCGAGGGTCCGTCCGAACCGATCGACTCGCCCGACACCGAAGGGGCGATCTGGGCTCCGGCCGAGCGGGATACGCGGTTACTCTACGGCAAACCGGGCGAACGCCCGCTCTTCGCGCTCGAATGCCTGAGCGACGGCATGGGCCCGGAAATGGGCTATACCCGCTTCGCCAAGGCCGATCCGCATGCGCAGGCAATCCTCGCGCTGATCGGCAACGGCCATGTATCGCGGCTCAAGATCGATGCTGCACAGGTCGGCGATGCGTGGCGCTGGGAGGGTACTGTTCCGGCATCCGATCCGCGGCTCGATGTCCTCACCGGCGCACGCGAGGTCGAGGCTACGGTGCCCGGTGCGGGCAGCGTGATCCTCAATCCGAGCAGCCTGCCCGGCGAGCTGGTCGAACGCTGCCGTGCGCTGGACGAACCGCTCAGCGAGGAGGTACTGCCGCCCGAGCCTTCTCCACCAGCAGATCCGGCGTAAGCACCTGCGGCAGTTGCTCGGCTTCGCCGCCGGGCGCATACCACAGGTAGAGCGGCACACCCGCAGCCCCCTGCTGCGTGAGCATGCGGCTGATTTCCTCGTCGGGCTGCGTCCAGTCGCCGCGCATCGCGACGACGCCCGCTTTGTCGAAGGCCGCGCGCGTCGCCTCGCGCTCGATTGCGACGCTTTCGTTGACCTTGCAGGTAACGCACCAGTCTGCGGTGAACCAGACGAACACCGGGCGGCCCGCAGCGCGTGCCTCGGCCAGCGCAGCCTCGCTATAGTCGATCGGATCGAGCAGGCTCTCGACCGTTGCGGCCTGTGCCTCGGGCCGCGGCAGCAGCGTCAGGCCAAGGCCAAGTACCGCAAGCAGGCCGACGAAGACCACCGGCGCCCCTGTCCGGCCCCGACGCTGCAACAGCCCCGCCAGGGCCAGTCCCGCCACCGCCAGCCCGGCCAGCACGAGGATCAGTGCGAGATAGTCCCAGCCGCCGATCCGCCAAACGAGCCAGCCCAGCGCCAGTGCGGTGAGTCCCATCGGCAGCGCCATCCAGCGGCGGAAACGCTCCATCCAGGCACCCGGCTTCGGCAAGCGGCGGCGGATCGCGGGGACGAAGCCGACCAGCAGGAAGGGCAATGCGAGGCCCAGCCCCAGCGCGACAAAGACCAGCAGGCCGTGCAGCGGCTCGATCACCAGCGCCGCGCCGAGCGCCAGCGCCATGAAAGGCCCGGTGCAGGGTGTCGCGACGAAGGCCGCGAGCAGGCCGGTCGAGAAGGAGCCGCCGCGCGAGGGCGCCCCGCCCGAAATCGCCAGGCCCGGAACCTCGAACAGGCCGAGAAAATTCGCGGTGATCGCCAGCGCCAAAAGGAACAGGCCCACCACCACGGCAGGCTCCTGCAGCTGGAAGGCCCAGCCGATTTGCTGGCCCGCCGCGCGCAGCAGCAGGATCGTCGCGCCAAGCGCCGCGCAGGCGACCACCACGCCAGCAGTATAGGCCAGCGCATCGCGCCGCGCGGCGCGTTCCTCGCCCCCGGCCTTGGCCAGCGCGAGCGCCTTCAAGCTGAGGATCGGGAAAACGCAGGGCATTACATTGAGCAGCAAGCCGCCGGCGAGTGCGGCGAGCAGCAGCTGCCATAGCGCGGGCTCCGCCCCGCCGCCGCCGACCGGCCTGGCGCCTTCGAGCGGAATCTCGCCCGGAGCGGCGGCAAAGCGTACCCCGCGTCCCTGGCCGAGATCGAGGATGCCCGTAATCGCCGCGGGCCGTGGCGCCGCATCGGGCTCGGCGCCGGGGGGCATGGCTACGCGCTCTATTGGTACTTCGGCGATCAGCCAGTTGTCCTTGCGCAGGAAGGCCTGCCTGCCGTTGTAGAGTGGACGATCGCCCCGCCCCAATTCGCCGGTGCCGAGGAAGAGGTGGAGATCGCCCAGCGATGTGGCTGCGGGAAGCGGTATGGCGATCCGCAACCTTTGCGGGGTGAATGCGAAACGCGCGGGGCTGTCGAGCTGCGGCACGATCTTCGCCCGCCAGTTGCCGAAACGCGGATCGGCCTCCGCGCGCGCGGGATCGAGCGTAAGCTGCGCCTGCTGGGGCACGCAGATCGTGTCGGTGCAGGCAAGGTAGCGCGCCGTCAGCTTCAACGGCGCGACATTCGCCACCGCCGCCCCGCTGGGCACGGCGATCGGCACCAGCACCGCATATTCGCCTTCGTAGACGTGGTTCATCAGCCCGCCGACGACGAGCCGGTGCGGCAGCGGATAGAGCGGTTCCCCCGCAGTCCACCCCTCGGGCATCTCCCAATCGAGCTGCATGCCAAGCCCCGCATCGCCGGGGTTCGACCAGTATCCGTGCCATTCCTGCGAGACCGGAGTGAAATGGAGCGCGACCATCCAAGTCTCGCCCGGCTGCGGCGCGCTTTCGGCGACCAGTTCCGCGGGCATACGATCGCTGCCCGGGCCCTGCGCCGCTAGGGGCACCGCCATCGGCCCGGCGACGGCCAGTGCCAGCAGCAGAAACAGCGCGGCGACCCGCTCCAATATCCTTGCCTCGATCACGCAGGCCGCTCTAGGGACAGACCCCATGACAGACAAGCGAGACCTGCTGATCCTGGGCGGCGGCCTGGTGGGCATGACCCTGGCACTGGCCGCGGCGAAAAAGGGCTTTTCGAGCCATGTGGTCGACCGCGCCGATCCCGCCAGCCTGACCGCGGAAGGCTTCGACGGGCGCGCCTCGGCGATTTCGACTGCGAGTTGGCGGCTGTTTCGCCATATCGGGCTCGAGGACGTGCTCGAACCGCATGGCTGCGACATTGCCGCCATCGCGGTACTCGACCAGATGAAGCCCGGTCGGCTCGATTTCCGGCCCGAACCGCACGAAGGCACGCTGGGGCGCATGTTCGCCAACCGCCAGCTGCGCCTCGCGCTGCACGAGGCGGCGGCCGCGCAGCCGCTGATCGCCTGGCACGCGCCGGTAGAAGTCGTTTCGCGCGAGCGCGGCGAATTCGGCGTTTCCGCAACGCTAGGCGATGGCCGTGTGCTCGAAGCCGCGCTGATGGTCGGTGCCGAGGGTCGCGGCTCGCCCAGCCGCGAGGAAGCCGGCTTCAAGATGGCGAGCTGGGACTACAGCCACCGCGCGATGATCGTCGGGCTCGATCACACCAAGCCGCACGAAAACGTGGCGTGGGAGATCTTCTATCCCGACGGTCCCTTCGCACTGCTGCCGATGCTCGACGGCCCCGAGGGCCAGCATCGCAGCGCGCTGGTCTGGACGGTCGACGAAAAGGACGCCGCGGGCGTGCTCAAGCTGTCCGAGCGCGCCTTCCTCGCCGAGGTCTACAAGCGCATGGGCGACCTGCTCGGCGAGCTCTCGCTCAACAGCAAGGTATCCTCCTTCCCGCTGACCTTCCAGCATACCGCGAAGATCGTCGAGCAGCGCCTCGCGCTGGTCGGCGACAGCGCGCATGGCATGCATCCGATCGCGGGCCAGGGGCTCAATTTGGGCCTGCGCGACGTCGGCGCGCTGGTCGAAGTGCTCGACGAAGCGGCGCGGCTCGGGCTCGATCTCGGCGACGCGCAGGTTCTGGCCAGATACGAGAAGTGGCGCGCGCTCGATTCGCTCATGGTGATGGGCGCGACCGACAGCCTTACGCGGATCTTCGGCCTGCGCGGCAAGACCGCCAGCGCGGTGCGCCGCTTCGGCATGGCCGGAATCCAGCGCTCGGGCTGGCTCAAGCGCTTTTTCATGGACGAGGCGCGCGGCATCTCGGGCGATTTGCCCGAATTGCTCAAGGCCTAGCGGTCAGTTCTCTTCGGCGGGGCTCGGTTGCGCGATGCGGTTGCCCGCCCCGTCGCGCAGGCGGCGGGGTTCGAGCACGGCGGCGGTCTCGATTAAATCGAGCGCGCGTTGCAGCGCCGCATAGCGTTCCGCGTCGCGGATCCAGCCCTTGGCCTGCTCGGCACCCGGCAGATTGCGCACTTCGGCAATCGCCGCCTCGGTCCGCCCGCTTTCGAGGAACAGCCGCGCGCGATCCAGCCGGCGCTGCGGCTGTGGCGAAGGCGCGCTTTCACGCCGAATCACGAACAATTGCGCGAGTTCCTCGCCCAAGCGCTCGAAGCCGCTTCGCTCGCTCTGCTTGGCGAGCTGCGGCGAAAGCCCCTCGAGCCGCGCAATGAGCTGGTCGAGTGTGATCGGGTCGCGACTGGTGCGGATGATCGTATCGACCGCATTGGGCATGGCATCGCCGAACCGCAGTCGCAGCTGGTCGGCAAGATAGCCCAGCTCGGCCCCCTTTTCGAGCGCGCGGCGCGTGGCGAAGGCGATCAGCAATCCCTCGGCGCGCGCAGCATTGCCTGCTGCAGCTTGCGCCTGCAGGTCGAGCCGGGCGAGGCGCTGTTCGGCTGCCGCCAGCCGCTGGTCGAGCCCGCCCTGCTGCTCGGCCACGCGTTCGACCGCCTTCTGCGCCGCCTGGCTCGCCGTGGCGCTGGGAGTGGGCGAAGGATCCGCGGAGGCGGGACTGGCAAGACCCTGCTGCTCGGGTGCAGGGCTCGCGTCGGTCGGCGCTGCGCGATCGATCATGGTGTAGACCGCGTATCCGACGACCGCGCCCCCGAGGAGGAAGCTGGCAAGCACGGCGACCAGGACCGGCCGTGCCGACGGTCCCTTGCGCCGAGTGCTGGGTGTTGTGTTCATCAAAATCCGTTCCGCGACCCCGTCGGTCCCTCTCGCGGGAACCCTTCTATCCATGCCCGCCCGTCTGGCACAAGCCTTGCGCCAAAGCCAGTAGCTCGCTGTCCCCCGGTGCTTCGGCGGTGTGGACCGATCCCCAACCCTCGCCCGCCAGCTCGGCGACGCGCGGGCCGATCGTCGCGAGGTCGATCCGCGTCCGGTCGAGATCGTGACGGTCGCATTCGACCTTGAAGCGTTCGGCCGCCGCGCCCGAATGGAGCGCCACCACCCCGCCCTGGCGAAGCAAGGCGATATCCTTCTCGGCCAGGCTTTCGGGCACCGCGCGGTAAAGGATGCGCGTGTCGATCGCGATCCCATCGGGAACGCGCAGCGTGACCCGGTCCTCGCCCGCCAGCCGCAGCAGCCGCACTTCGCGCCCGGCGAGATCGTCGAGCAGGTTCTGCAACCCCCCGCGCCCGGTCCGCCCGACGAGAAAGCCCGCCCCGCGTGCCGCGTCGGCGGTCGCCTCGCCCACCGCGTGAACGGGCAGTTTGGTGAGCGTCCCGAGCGACTTGCCGCCATGGCGGAAGGCATTGGCGCTGCCGACCAGCAGGCCGTCATAAGTCTCTGCCTGGGGCACCCGCCATTCGACCGGTTCGATCGTGAACAGCGGCCGCCCGTGAACCTCCAGCCCCATGTCGCGTGCCATCTGCGCGCTGACCGACCACCCCGGCTCGGGCCGGAGGAGGAACAGCGGCTTCATGCGGATTGTCCGAAATGCGCGGCGACGGCGGGCGGAGCCCGGTCGAGCAGGCGGCGTGCGAGATCGAGCGGGCCACCGTCGTCGCCCGCCGCGAAGTCCGCGCTCTCGGCGATCCGGATCTTGCCGTCGGGGCTGAAGATCGCCGCTCTCAGCGAGATGTTGTCTCCGGTACTGCGCGACAATGCCGCGATCGGGCTGTGGCACGATCCGCCCAGCCCTTCGAGCAGGCGGCGTTCGGCGGCAATCTCGGCATGGCTTGCGGCATGATCGATCGCGATCAGCAGGTCGCGCACCCGCGCATCCCCGCTCCGGCATTCGATCCCGATCGCCGCCTGCGCGGGCGCGGGGAGCCATTCTTCCGGATCGAGCCGCACGCCGGCCGCGTCCTCGCCCAGCCGGTCGAGCCCGGCAGCGGCAAGGAAGGTTGCATCGGCCTCGCCCGCGGCAAGCTTCGCCATCCGCGTAGCGACATTGCCGCGAATGCCGACCACGGTGAGATCGGGTCTAAGGTGGAGCAATTGCGCCGCGCGGCGCGGAGCGCTGGTGCCGACGCGCGCACCGGCGGGAATTTCCGCGACCGAGGCGGCGCCGAGCAGCCGGTCGGCCTTGTCGGCGCGCGGCAGGATCGCAGCGATCGCGATCGCTTGCGGTCGCAACGTCTCGACATCCTTCATCGAATGCACCGCCGCGTCGATCCGCCCGTCGACCAGCCACTGGTCGAGCTCGCGCGTCCACAGCGCCTTACCGCCGATTTCGGCCAGCGGCCGATCCTGCACCTTGTCGCCGCTGGCGACCACGGGGACCAGTTCGACCGCCGATTCGTCCCAACCATGCGCCGCGCACAGGCGCGCACGGGCCTCGTGCGCTTGCGCCATGGCGAGCGGGGAGCGGCGGGTTCCGAGGCGGAGAATGGGCTGGGTCGGCATAGGGTGCGCTTGCCCTAGCGAGCCATGCCGCTAAGGGGAAGCGGGATGGCACTGGTTCTCGGCATAGAAAGCTCCTGCGACGAAACCGCGGTCGCGCTGGTCGACAGCGACCGGCGGATCGTCGCGCAGCGCATCGCCTCGCAGGACGAAGACCATGCGCCTTTCGGCGGCGTGGTGCCCGAAATCGCCGCACGCGCGCATGCCGAGAGGCTCGCTCCGATGATCGCCGGCGTGCTCGAGGATGCCGCTGTCGGGTTGGCGGATTGCGATGCGATCGCCGCCACCGCCGGGCCCGGCCTGATCGGCGGTGTGATGGTCGGGCTGGTCAGCGCCAAGGCGCTGGCGATGGCTACCGACACGCCGCTGATCGCCATCAACCACTTGGAAGGCCATGCGCTGAGCCCGCGCCTCGCCGATCCGAGCATCGCCTTCCCCTACGCGCTGCTGCTGGTTTCGGGCGGGCATTGCCAGATCCTCCGCGTCGACGGCGTGGGGCAATATCGCCGCCTCGCCACGACCATAGACGATGCGCTGGGCGAGGCCTTCGACAAGACTGCCAAGATCCTCGGCCTCGGCTTTCCCGGCGGCCCCGCGGTCGAACGCACGGCGCTAGAAGGCGATGCCAGTGCCGTGCCCCTGCCCCGCCCGATGGTCGGCAGCGGGGAGCCGCATCTCTCCTTCGCCGGCCTCAAGAGCGCGGTGCTGCGCGCGCATGAGAGCGGCCGCTATGCGGTCGCCGACATTGCCGCGAGCTTCCAGCAGGCCGCAGTCGATTGTGTAACCGACCGGTTGCGTATCGCGCTCGCCGATATGGACGATGTCGATACGCTGGTGGTCGCCGGCGGCGTTGCGGCCAACAAGGGAGTGCGCACCGCGCTCGAGCAGCTTGCTGCAGGCCACGCGATGCGCTTCGCCGCGCCGCCGCCCAGGCTGTGCACCGACAATGCCGCGATGATCGCCTGGGCGGGGATCGAACGGCTCGGCCAGAACGACCCGCTCGATATATCGGCACGCCCGCGCTGGCCGCTCGATCCCGAGGCCGAACCAGTGCGCGGCGCAGGAGTGAAGGCATGACCCATCGACAAGCTCAGGCTGACCGGGTCGGGGTACTCGGAGCCGGTGCCTGGGGCACGGCACTTGCACAGATGCTCGCAAGCGACGGCCGCGAAGTGCTTATCTGGGCGCGCGAGGAACAACTGGTCGAGGAAATCAATTCCGCCCACACCAATTCGCTGTTCCTGCCCTCCGCCAAGCTGGCCGAAACTATCCGTGCGACCGGCGACCTCGCCGCAATGGGCGCAATCGACACGCTGCTCGTCGTCACGCCTGCGCAGCACATGGGCAGCGTTTTGGCCGCCATGCCCTCGCACCCGCGCGACCTGGTGCTGTGCTCGAAGGGGATCGAGGCAGGCAGCGGGCGGCTGATGAACCATGTCGCCAGCGATACCGCGGCCGGAAGCGCCATCGCCGTCCTCTCGGGCCCGACTTTCGCGCATGAGGTCGCGGCCGGCCTCCCGACTGCGGTGACGCTCGCCTGCGCCGGCGGCGAGGACCAGTGGGATCGGATCGCCCCGGTGATCGCCCGCCAGGCCTTTCGCCCCTATTATTCGGACGACGTCACCGGCGCGGAGATCGGCGGCTCGGTCAAGAACGTGCTCGCCATCGCCTGCGGCGTGGTCGACGGGCTCGGCCTCGGGCAGAACGCCCGCGCCGCGCTGATCGCCCGCGGCTATGCCGAGATGCTGCGCTTCGGCGAGGCGCTGGGCGCGCGCGCCGAAACGCTCGCGGGCCTGTGCGGCCTCGGCGACCTTGTGCTCACCTGTTCGTCTACATCGAGCCGCAACTTCTCGCTCGGCAAGGCGCTTGGCGAGGGCGCAAGGGCCGATGCGCTGATGGCCGATCGCCGTACCGTGGCCGAGGGTGCGCACACCGCGCCCGTGCTGGTCGAACTCGCCGCGCGCCACGGTATTGCCATGCCGATCGTCACCGCCGTCTACGGCCTGCTCAAGGGCGACGAACCGCGCAAGGTCGTCTCCGACCTCCTCGCACGGCCGCTGCGCGCCGAACAGGAAACCGCCGGGTGAGCGACCACAAACCCGACGAAGACCTGTCCGCGCTGGCCAAGGGCGGACGGCAGAACTTTTTCGGCTTCATCCTGCGGCTTGTCGCGCGGCTGCCCTTTCTGTTCATCGCGGGTCGGCTCTACGGTCCCGATGCGCTGGGCCGCTTCGCCTCGGCGCTGGTGGTGGTCGAACTGGTCGCGCTGGTCTGTGCCATGGGCGAAAAGCGCGGGCTGGCGCAGCGACTGGCCGAGGACGACGAGGCGCATCCGGCAAACCTGGTCTACGACGGCATGCTGCTCGCCTTGCTGTTCTCGCTCGTCGCGGCTGCTTTTTTCTGGCTCGTGCCCGCCCCGCTGTTCCCGAGCGGCGAGTTCACCGCGCTCGACCGCTTCATCGTGCTCGCCATCCCCGGCTATGCGCTGACCGAGATCGTCCTCGCCGCCCAGGCCTATAAATACGACATCGCCACCACCGTACGCGCCCGCGCGGTGGTCGAACCGTGGACCATCTCGATTATGGCGGGCGTGTTCTATCTTCTTCCGGCGACTTCGGATTCGGGGCTGTCGATGGCCTATCTCGCCTCGATCTATGCCGGGTTGGCGACCGGGTTGTGGTCGTTCTTCCGCAGCTACGGCCCCCCACGGGGCTGGCGCCCCCACCCGGTCTACATGAGCCGCATGACTGTGCGCGCGCTGCCGCTGGCCACTGCCGACGCCATCGAATGGGGCACCCGCCGGCTCGACATCTTCATCCTCGGCCTCTTCGCAGCGCCGAGCGCGGTCGGGGTCTATTACATCGCCCAGCAGGTCGCGAGCCTGCCGCAGAAGCTCAAGACCAGCTTCGAACCGATCCTCGGCCCCGTCATTACCAAGAACCTCAAAACGAAGAATTACGAAGCGATCGCCAGGCAGGTCTGCCAGGTCGGCTTCTGGATCGTCGCCATGCAGGCAGGAATCGCGCTGGCGCTGGGTGTACCGGGCGAAGCGGTGATGGGGCTCGTCGGCCCCGAATTCGTCGGTGGCACCGGCGCGCTCGCCTTCCTGCTCGCGGCGGAGGTGGTCGCTGCCACGGCGGTCGTTTCGGAAGCGGTGCTGATCTATGTCGCGCGGGTAAAGAACCTGTGGATCTCGTTCGGCACCATCGCGCTCCAGGGCGTGCTCACGGTGGTGCTGATCGAGGCCATGGTCGCGGGCGGCTATGGCGAGCCCTACAAGGCCGCCGCCGCCGCCATCGCGCTGATGCTGGCGCTGGGTACCGCGAGCCTGGTCAAGGCCATGCTGTTGTCGAAATTCCTCGGCCAGAGCATCAATACCTTCCGTTGGCCGCTGGTCTGGGCGGTGGCCCCGGCGGTGGTGGTCGGCTGGCTGGCAACGCAATTGCCCGAATGGGCCGAACTGGTCGTCGGCGTGCCCGCAATCCTGGCGGTTTACGGCTTCGTCATCTGGACGCGCGGCTTCGGGCCCGAGGACCGCGTGCTGTTCCGCCGCAATCTCGACAAGGACGAAGCCCCGGCAGGGTGACCTCGAAACGTCGGCGCGCGCGTTCAGTCGGCATTCACGCTGCGGTGATGTAACCCTGTATCACCGAAGTTCGGGGAGGACTGCCAATGCGTTACACCCAGATGCTGGGCGCCTGCGCGCTTGCCGCGCTGATCGCGGGATGCGCCACGCCGTCCGGCGGAGACGAGATCGTCCTGACCGGCTCGAAAGCCGAAGCCGCCGATAATGGGCGCGCGCCGCCCCCTCCACCGCCCCCTATGTCGGCCCCGCAGGCAATCTCGATCACGGGCTCGCGGATTGCCGCCACCGAAGCGGGCGATGCGACAAGCGCGGCGTCCGTTGCCGGCGCGAGCTACCGCTATTTCCCGCCGGTCTTCGTGCCCAGCCCGCCCAGCCGCGACCGGTATGACGGTGAAGAGGTGTCCCCGGTCAGGCTGGTCGCCGACGAGCCGGTTTCGACCTTTTCGGTCGATGTCGATACCGGCGCCTATGCCAATGCACGGCGCTTCATTTCCGAGGGGCAGCTGCCACCCAAGAGAGCGGTCCGGACCGAGGAGTTCATCAACTACTTCCGCTACGACTACCCCCGCCCCGACAGCCCGGCACAGCCCTTCACGGTCAACACCGACGTCGCAGCAAGCCCGTGGAATGCCGATGCCCGGCTGCTGCGGATCGGGCTATCGGGCTACGACATGCCGGCGCAGGAACGGCCGCCGGCCAATCTGGTCTTCCTGCTCGACGTCTCCGGCTCGATGGCGAGCGCCGACAAGCTGCCGCTGGTGAAGACCGCGATGCGCCAGCTGGCCGGCCAGCTCTCCGCCCGGGACCGCGTCGCGATCGTCGTCTATGCCGGGGCGGCGGGGCTGGTGCTCGAACCCACCAGCGACGAGCGCAAGATCAGGGATGCGCTCGACAAGCTCGAGGCGGGCGGCTCGACCGCGGGCGGCGCGGGGATCGAGCTCGCCTATCGCGTGGCCGAGGTCGGCCGCATCGAAGGCGGCATCAATCGCGTAATCCTCGCCACCGACGGCGATTTCAACGTCGGCACATCGGATCGCGATGCGCTGGTCGAGCTGATCGAAAAGAAGCGCGAAAGCGGCGTGTCGCTCTCGGTGCTCGGCTTCGGGCGCGGCAATCTCAACGATGCGATGATGGAGCAGGTCGCCGATGCCGGGAACGGCAATTATTCCTACATCGACAGCGCGCTCGAGGCGCGCAAGGTGCTCGGCGACGAAATGGGCGCAACGCTCTTCACCATCGCGAAGGATGTGAAAATCCAGGTCGAATTCAACCCCGCCGTGGTCGGCCAGTATCGCCTGCTCGGCTATGAGAACCGCGCGCTGCGCGAGGAGGATTTCGACAATGATGCGGTCGATGCCGGCGATATCGGCGCCGGCCACCAGGTGACCGCGATCTACGAGATCGTTCCGGCTGGCGCGAAGGGATGGATCGCGGTGCGCCGCTACGAGGACGAGCCCGATGCGCGCGCCCGCGACCTCGCGGCCGAGGCAGCCTTCGTCAAGCTGCGCTACAAGCGTCCCGATGGCGAGACCTCGCAATTGCTGAGCCATGTCGTGCCCGCCTCGGCGCTGCGGAATGCAATGGCACCGCGCGGAGACTTCGCCTTCGCCGCCGCGGTCGCGGCCTTCGGCCAGAAATTGCGTGGCGATGCCCTGCTGGAGAGTTACTCCTATCCGCAGATCGCCGCTCTGGCCGGTCCGCAGCGCGACTTCTGGCGGCAGCAGTTCCTCGAACTGGTGAAGACCGCCGATACACTCGAATAGGCCGCTTGGCAGGCGGGGCGGTTGGTGGCTAAAGCCAGCGCCATGCCGATCCGTCCCGCAATTGCCATCCCGGTCGGAGCCCTGCTGACGGGCGCGAGCGCCTATCTGCTGGCCGAGCCGTGGGCGCCGCACTTCATCGACCGGCTCGGTTCCCAGGCCGAACAGGCGATCGCCGGAGCCGGAGGCAACGGCGTCACCGCGCGTTTCGCGAATGGCGTGGGATCGCCCTCGCGCCATCCGTTGCTTTCGGGAGGCGAGAAGCTCGACGAGGACACCCGTGCGAAAGTGGCGCGCGCGGTCGCATCGATTCCCGGCGTCGGCGGGGTAACCTGGGCCGACGGCACGGCGCGCGCCGAAAGCGACGAGCCCGTCTACCAGCCGCTGCATTGCCAGGAGGATGTCGAAGGGCTGCTGCGCACGCGCTCGATCCGCTTCGAGGAAGCGAGCAGCGCGCTGCTGCCCGCCAGCCGGATGTTGCTCGACGAGGTGGCCGACGCGCTCCGCCCCTGCCTCGGTTCGATCATCGCGATTACCGGCCATACCGACAACCAGGGCACCGAACCGGGCAATCTCGCGCTCAGCATGGAGCGCGCACGCGTGGTGCGCGAGGCGCTGGTCCGCCGCGGCATCCCGCGCGACGGATTGCGTGCCAGCGGGGTCGGATCGAGCCAGCCTGTCGAGGGCCTATCGCCCAGCGACCCCGCCAATCGCCGTATCGAATTTTCGGTCATCCGCACCGAACCGCTTCGCCCGACCCCGGTCGATACGCCGGGAGCACGCTGATGCCATTGTGGTTCGAACTCGCCGCGCTGATGGTCGCCGCCTATGGCGCCGGGCTCGGCATCGGCTGGGCCCTGTGGGGCCGCAAGGAACAGGAAGAGGATTAATCCGTGAACGAATTGCTGCAGACCTACTGGCCCCTGATCGTCGCCGCGCTGCTCGTCGGCATCGCCATCGCCTGGTACGTGTTTCACGCCTCGCGCCGGACGCGCATCACCGGGACCAGCCGCGACGTGCTCGACGAAGGCGCCGCGCCGGCGGAACGCAACAAGGCGCTGATCGACAGCGCGCCCGCAGCCACGCCGATGGAACCGCCAGCAGGCGTCGCGCCCACTGCACCGTCCCCCGCGGGCGACGACCTGACGCGGATCAAGGGCCTCGGTCCGAAATTGGCTGCCACGCTCCGCGGCCTGGGGGTTACCAGCTTCGCCCAGATCGCCGGATGGGACGATGGCGAGATCGACCGGATCGACGCCGAGCTCGGCCGTTTCCAGGGCCGCATTCGCCGCGACGACTGGGTCGGGCAGGCGAAGCTGCTGGCGCAGGGCGACGAGAGCGGGTTTGCCGAACGCTACGGAAAGCTGTCCTGACGCGGGAACAAAGCCTCTCCAGCGACATTAAGTTCCATTGGGTCGGTATGCGAGGAGAGCGAAGATGGGTCAGCAATTGCGCGTACTCGTCGCCGAAGATGAACTCATCGTCGGCTACGACCTGTGCGATACGGTCGCCGAAGCAGGTTACGACGTCGAAGGGCCGTTCGAGAACCTATCCTCGGCGATGCTGGCCTACCAGAAGGCCAAGCCGGACATCGCTATTCTCGACGTCGAACTGGGCGACGGCATCGTCTACCCGCTGGCCGAACAGATGATCGCCGAAGACGTGAAGGTCATCTTCCATTCGGGCAAGCTGACTCCGGTCGAAGTGGCGCAGCGCTTTCCCGACGCACAGGCGCTCCACAAGCCCTGCCCTCCCGCGGCCGTCATCGATACGATCCAGCGCGCCGCAACGCACGGCTGAGCCCCTGAGCCACGGGCGCTGCGCAGGAGCGATGTTCGGCGCCGGTCAATCGTACCGCCGGGCCCCTTCCGGGCGATCCGCGGTCCGGCAATCGGCCTTGTCGGCGCCCCGCTTAGATCTATCGCGAGTGTACATAGGACCCGTCGCTCGCACTGCGCGCTCTTCCCGCCTGCGCGGGTCTTGCCCCGCGCCCTCAACCCTGCCACTGGCACCTGTGAAACAGAGGAGACCACATGGCCGGTATGGTGCCCTTCGCCTGGGATGATCCCTTCAACCTCGACGACCAGTTGACCGAGGACGAGCGGATGATCCGCGACGCCGCCCACGCCTTCGCGCAGGGTGAGCTGCAACCGCGGGTGATCGAGAACTTCAGCAAGGAAGTCGACGATCCCGAACTGTTCCCGATGATGGGTGAAGCCGGCCTGCTGGGCGCCACCGTGCCCGAGGAATATGGCGGCGCCGGTGCCAGCTATGTCGCTTACGGTCTGATCGCGCGCGAAATCGAACGGGTCGATTCCGGCTATCGTTCGATGGCCAGCGTCCAGTCGAGCCTCGTGATGTACCCGATCCATGCCTATGGCTCGGAGGATCAGCGCAAAAAGTATCTCCCCGGCCTCGCCAGCGGCCAGCTGATCGGCTGTTTCGGCCTGACCGAACCCGACGCGGGCAGCGACCCGGCAGGTATGAAAACGACTGCAAAGAAGGTCGACGGCGGCTACGTCATTTCCGGTTCCAAGACCTGGATCTCGAACTCGCCCTTCGCCGACGTCTTCGTCGTCTGGGCGAAGAGCGAGGCGCATGGCGGCGGGATCCGAGGCTTCGTGCTCGAGAAGGGCATGAAGGGCCTTTCGGCGCCCAAGATCGAAGGCAAGCTGTCCTTGCGCGCTTCGACCACCGGCATGATCGTGATGGACGAGGTCGAGGTCGGCGAAGATGCGCTGTTGCCCGAAGTGCAGGGCCTGAAGGGCCCCTTCGGCTGCCTCAACCGCGCACGTTACGGCATCAGCTGGGGTGCGATGGGCGCCGCCGAATTCTGCATGCATGCCGCGCGGCAATACGGCCTCGACCGGCACCAATTCGGCGTGCCGCTGGCATCGAAGCAACTCTACCAACTGAAACTCGCGGACATGATGACCGACATCGCTCTCGGACTTCAGTCGTCCCTGCGCGTCGGTCGCCTGATGGACGAGGGCAAGTTCGCCCCCGAGATGATCAGCATCGTCAAGCGCAACAATGTCGGCAAGGCGCTCGATATCGCCCGCAAGGCCCGCGACATGCACGGCGGCAACGGCATTTCGGAAGAATATCAGGTCATCCGGCACATGGTGAACCTCGAGACGGTCAACACCTATGAAGGCACGCATGACGTCCATGCGCTGATCCTCGGCCGCGCGGTGACGGGGATTGCCGCATTCTGATGGTGCTGCGGTCTGCCGGACTGTCCTACAGGGCGGCCATGTGCCACAGCAGCGCCATGCCGTTCGGTTTCGCCTTTTCATTTGCCGGGAGTGCGCCCCGTGTCCGGCGGGCAGGTTTTTTGCGATTGGACCGTGTAACAGGCGGTCCATGTCGTGAACTGCCTCTCGGCAAATCCTACAGGATCGGAGAACCGGAATGATCCGTCTTCATGGCTATTATCGCAGCTCGACCAGCTACCGCCTGCGCATCGCGCTGGAGCTGAAGCGGCTCGAATACGAGTATGTCCCGGTCAACCTGCTCAAGAGCGAGCAGAAAGACGAGGCTTTCACCAGCCGCAACCCCTTCGGTTCGGTTCCGTTGCTCGAAGTCGACGGCAAGGACTACGTGCAGTCGATGGCGCAGATCGAGTGGCTCGACGAAGCCTATCCCGACCACCCGCTGCTGCCTGCCGACACCGGCGATCGCTACGTGGCGCGCGAACTTGCCTATGCCATCGCGACCGAGCTGCACGCGCCGCTCAACCTGCCGGTGCTCAAGTATCTCGCCAATGAGTACGGCAAGTCGCAGGACGAAATCGGCATGTGGTATCGCCATTGGCTCGCCCGGACGCTCGACCCGCTCGAGGCGCGGCTGGCGCAGCTCGGCACGGGCGATTTCCTGTTCGACAAGCCCGGCTTCTTCGAAGTCTGCCTGCTGCCGCAGGTCTATAACGCGCGGCGGTTCGGTTTCGAATTTGCCGACAAACCGCATACCACCCGGATCGAGGCCGCATGCCTCGCGCTGCCCGAATTCCAGCGTGCGCATCCGGACAACCAACCCGACAATCCCGAGAGGACCTGACCCATGAAGCTCGCAACACTCAAGGACGGCACCCGCGACGGCAAGCTCGTCGTCGTCTCCAAGGACCTCACCCGCTATTGCGCCGCCGACAATATCGCGCCGACGCTGCAGGCCGCGCTCGACAATTGGGACGAGATCGCGCCGAAGCTCGAGGCGCTCTATACCGATGTCGAGCACCAGGCCGTGCCGTGCGAGCGGTTCCACGAGCGCGAGGCGCATTCGCCGCTGCCCCGCGCCTACCAGTGGGCCGACGGTTCGGCCTACATCAACCACGTCGAGCTGGTTCGCAAGGCGCGCGGCGCCGAGGTGCCCGAGAGCTTCTACCACGACCCGCTGATGTATCAGGGCGGCAGCGACAATTTCCTCGCCCCGCGCGACGATATCCCCCTCAAGGACACCAAGTGGGGCTGCGACATGGAAGGCGAGATCGCGGTTATCACCGACGACGTGCCGATGGGCGTATCGAAGGAAGACGCGGCGGATCACATCAAGCTGATCATGCTGGTCAACGACGTGTCGCTGCGCGGTCTGATCCCGGGCGAGCTGGCGAAGGGCTTCGGCTTCTTCCAGTCGAAACCCGCAAGCGCCTTCAGCCCCGTTGCCGTCACACCCGACGAACTGGGCGATGCATGGCAGGGCAGCGTTATCCACCTGCCGCTGATGGTCGATTACAATGGCGAGCCCTTCGGCCGTGCCAATGCCGGGGTCGATGCGACCTTCAGCCTCGCCGACCTGGTGGCGCATGCCGCCAAGACTCGCGATCTTGGCGCGGGCAGCATCATCGGTTCGGGCACCGTTTCGAACCAGGGTCCCGACGGAGATCCGGGCAAGCCGGTTTCCGAAGGCGGCCTCGGCTACAGCTGCATCGCCGAAATCCGCATGATCGAGACCATTGCGGACGGCGAGGCCAAGACCCGCTTTATGGCACCGGGCGACACCGTCCGCGTCGAGATGAAGGACGCCGATGGGCATTCGATCTTCGGCGCGATAGAACAGACGGTCGTCGCAGCCTGACGATCGCCCGCCTGCCGCGGATCACGTCATGTCTCGATCACGACCGGGCAAGCGGCGCTGGCGCATTGTGCTGGCACTGATTCTGGGCGGCGCCGTGGCGCTGTTCCTGCTGGTCACGAGTTCGGCCCCCTGGGTGCCGGAAACGCGCAATGCGACCGCCGAACAGGTCGCCATGGTGCGCGCATTGGCGAACGAAGCGCGGCGGAGCCGGGCAACCGGCGAACCGGTCGAACTCGAGCTCGACAATACCAAGCTCGATGCGCTCTCGGCGATGATGACGCAGGGATTCGACCCCAATCGCTTCGAGGCGAAGCTCGAGGATGGCATGCTGACGCTCACCGGCAGCCGCCCGCTGCTGTTCCGCTGGCTCAACATCCGCGCGCAAACGAGCGGCACGAGCGAGGGAATCCCGCCCTTCGCGGTCAGGATCGGGGCGCTTTCCCTGCCCGGCTGGCTGTCGCGCCTGGGGCTTGGCGTCGCCCAGCGCAGGTTGGCCGGGGAGGACGGCGCGCTCCCGCCGATCGATACGATCGTGCGCTCCATTAGCGTCCGGGAGGATACTCTCACCGCGCAAGTGGTCTTGCCGCAGGGCAATCTGCTCGCCCATGTCAGGGCGACGGGGGTGCCCGCCATCGACGACAGGGCCGTGGCTACGATCTATTGCCAGCTGGCCGAACAGCAGCGCTCCAATCCAGACCCTTTGCTCGCCCACCAACTGGGCCGTGCGCTGGCAGCCGCGGAACCTTCGCCCGAAGGCCATCGGTCCGCGCTGGTCGCGCTGGCGCTGCTTTCAGTGGGGCCGGAAGCGGGCAAGGTAACCGGCGGAAGCGAGGGCGCGATCGGCAAATGCGCCGGCGCCCCCGTGCGGCTGACGCTTCAGGGGCGCGAGGACTGGGCAAAGCACTGGGCGCTTTCGGCCGCTCTGGAAACCACCACCGGCAGCCGCATCAGCGCCGCGATCGGGGAATGGAAAGAGCTTGCGGATACGCTGGCCAAGGGCCCCCTGCTAGGGCCGAATGACCCGAGCGGCTTCTCCTTCGTCGACCTTGCCAGCGACCGGGCGGGAATCCTGACGGCGCGGCAGTTGACCGATCCCGACCGTCTGGCCGCTGCACGCGAGAGGTTGCTTGCCGCCCAGGACGATATGTTGCTCCCCCAGGCCGCGCTGTCGCTGAGCGACGGGATGACCGACGCGGATTTTGCCGCCCGCTACGGCGCGACCGACGATCCGCGCTTCGAAAGGAAGGTCGACAGCATCGATGCGATGCTCCGGCGGGGCGGGATCGACTGACACGATCGGGCGCTTCCCAGCCTGATCGGGCGCTTACATCGAGCGGGCGATCAGCATCTTCATGACCTCGTTCGAGCCGCCGAAGATGCGCGCGATGCGCGTGTCGCGGTACATGCGGGCGATCGGGTATTCGTTGATATAGCCTGCCCCGCCGTGGAGCTGGAGGCACTTGTCGACCACTTCGCTCTGCAGTTCGGTGACCCAGTATTTGGCCATCGCCGCCGTCGCGACATCGAGTTCGCCCTTGAGCAGCTTGGCGATACAGTCGTTGACGAAGACCCGCGCTGCCGTGCCGCGTGCCTTGAGGTCGGCGAGGACGAACTGAGTGTTCTGGAAATCCCAGATCGTCTGCCCGAAGGCCTTGCGGTTCTTGACGTAGTCGAGCGTGACTTCGAGCGCCTTCTCGATCCCCGTCGCCGCGCCCATCGCGATGACGAGGCGTTCCTGCGCCAGTTCGCCCATCAGCTGGTAGAAGCCCTTGCCCTCGACCCCGCCGAGCACGTTTTCGGCCGGGACGAAGACATTGTCGAAGAACAGCTCGGAGGTGTCCGAGGCGTCGAGCCCGACCTTGTCGAGCTTCTTGCCGCGCTCGAAGCCCTCGGCCCCCTCGGTCTCGAGCAGCATCAGCGAGATGCCCTTGGCGCGTTCGTTGGGATCGGTCTTGGCGACGACGATGATGAAGTCGGCGGTCTGGCCGTTGGAGATATAGGTCTTGGCCCCGTTGATGCGGTAGCCATTGCCATCCTTGAGCGCGGTCGTGGTGATGCTCTGGAGGTCGCTGCCGACTCCCGGCTCGGTCATGGCGATGGCGCTCACCAGCTCGCCGGTGACCAGCTTGGGCAGGTATTTCCGCTTCTGCTCCTCGGTCCCGTGGCGCACCAGATAGGGCAGGATGATGGTGTTGTGCAGGCTCGCGGCGAAGCCTTCGACACCGTGCTTGGCCTGCTGGTCGATCACCACCATGTCGTGACGGAAGTCGCCGCCATGGCCGCCGTATTCCTCTGGCACCGAGACGCCGAGCAGCCCAGCCGCCCCCGCTTCGCGCCAGAACTCGCGCTCGACCTGGCCGTCCTCGCGCCATTTCATGATCCGCTTCTGCGGCGCGTGCTGCTGGTAGAACTTGCCCACGGCGTCGGCGAAGATGGCGATCTCCTCGTCTTCCATGAACTCGGGCTGTGGTACGTCGATTACGGGCATCTCTCTGGTCCTCTCGGGTGTTCTCGTGTCGCGCGGAAGGGTCCTACTTGCCCTTCCAGTTGGGCGCGCGTTTCTCGGCGAAAGCGGCGGCGCCCTCGCGGGCGTCCTCGGAAACGAAGACCGGCGCGATCAGCTGCGTCTGGCGGGTATAGCGCTCGTCCATCGGCCAGCCGCGCGACTGCTTGATGACCTGCTTCGAGACGCGCACGGCGAGCGGGCCGTTGGCGACGATCGATGCGGCGAGCTGTTTCGCGCCGTCGAGCGCCGAGCCATCGGTCACGCGGTTGATCAGGCCCAGCTCATAGGCGCGCGCGGCGGTGATGAAATCGCCGGTCAGCGCCAGTTCCATCGCGATCCGTTCGGGGATCTGATCGGGCAGCATCATTACCCCGCCCGCCGCTGCAACGAGGCCGCGTTTCACTTCGGGAATGCCGAATTTCGCACCCGCATCGGCGACCACGAGGTCGCAGGCGATCATCAGCTCGAGCCCGCCGGCCAGCGCATACCCTTCCACCGCGGCAATCAGCGGCTTTTCGGGCGGCTTCTGCACGATCCCGCCGAAACCGCGCCCCTCGATGCTGGGCGATTCGCCGCGCAGGAAGCCCTTGAGATCCATGCCCGAGCAGAAGGTGCCGCCCGCGCCGGTCAGGATACCGACCCGCAAGGCATCGTCGCTGTCGAGCCGGTCCATCGCCGCCGCGATTCCTTCGGCCGCGGCCTTGGTCATCGCGTTCTTGGCTTCGGGACGGTTGATCGTGACGATCAGGATGCCGTCCTCCTCGCTCGTCAGTACCTCTTCGCTCACGCCTCTCTCCCATTGCAATTTGAAACTTGCCTTGCGCCATTGCTGGGCTACGCTTACGCAAACGTCAACCGTTATCAGACCTGAGAGGAACCGCCATGGCCGAAGCCTATATCATCGACGCAGTCCGGACGCCGCGCGGCATCGGCAAGCCCGGCAAGGGCGCACTGTCGCACCTCCATCCGCAGCATCTCGCGGCCACCGTGCTCGGCGCCCTGCGCGAGCGGAACGACCTCGACACGGCTTCAGTCGACGACATCATCTGGTCGACCAGCAGCCAGAACGGCAAGCAGGGGGGCGACCTCGGCCGCATGGCCGCGCTCGCGGCCGGCTATGACATCAGCGCCAGCGGTACCACGCTCGACCGGTTCTGCGGCGGCGGCATCACCTCGGTGAACCTGGCCGCGGCAACCGTCATGAGCGGCATGGAGGACTGCGTCATCGCTGGCGGGACCGAGATGATGAGCTACACCGCCGCCTATGCCGCCGAACAGGCCAATGCCGGCCTGCCGCCGCGGCTGATGGGCTCGGGCAACGAAGCGCTCGACGTGCTCCATCCGCAGAGCCATCAGGGCGTGTGCGGCGATGCGATAGCCAGCATGGAAGGCATCGACCGCGAAGCGCTCGACGCGCTCGCGCTGGTCAGCCAGCAGCGCGCCAAGCGCGCGATCGACGAGGGTCGCTTCGACAAGTCGGTCGTGCCCGTGCTCAACGAAGACGGCACCGTTGCGCTCGACCGCGAGGAATTCCCGCGACCCGAAACCACCGCCGAAGGCCTTGCCGCGCTCAATCCGAGCTTCGCCAAGCTCGCCGATTTCGACATCGGCGGCACGACCTTCCGCAAGCAAATCAACCGCAAGTATCCCGACCTCGAGATCGAGCACTTCCACCATGCCGGCAACAGCTCGGGCGTGGTCGACGGCGCGGCGGCGCTGCTGGTCACCTCGGAAGACTATGCCAAGGAGCATGGCCTCAAGCCGCGCGGCCGGATCGTCGCCTATGCCAATCAGGGCGATTGCCCGACGCTGATGCTCAACGCGCCCGTCCCGGCGGCAAAGAAGGTTCTCGAAAAGGCAGGGATGACCAAGGACGACATCGACGTCTGGGAAATCAACGAAGCCTTCTCGGTCGTCGCCGAGAAGTTCATTCGCGACCTCGATCTCGATCGCGAGAAGGTCAATATCAACGGCGGCGCGATGGCGCTGGGCCATCCGATCGGCGCGACCGGCTCGATCCTCATCGGCACCGCGCTCGACGAACTTGAACGCTCGGGCGGCCGCTACGGCCTCGTTACCATGTGCGCCGCGGGCGGCATGGCACCGGCCATCATCATCGAGCGGGTAGACGATTTCGTCGCCTGACACCGCCTGAGCATGCGTGCCCTCGCCTAAGCCCGCGAAAGCGGCTAGAGGGCGCGCCATGCATTTCCTAGACCAAGCCAAGATCTACTTGAAGTCGGGCGCCGGCGGCCCCGGCGCCGTCAGTTTCCGGCGTGAAAAATATATCGAATACGGCGGCCCCGACGGCGGCAATGGCGGCAAGGGCGGCGACATCGTCTTCGAGGCCGTCCAGGGCCTCAACACCCTGATCGACTTCCGTTATGCGCAGCACTTCAAGGCCAAGCGCGGCGAGCACGGCCAGGGCAAAGACCGGACGGGCGCGGGCGCGCCCGACCTTGTGATCAAGGTTCCCGTCGGCACGCAGGTGCTTTCGGAAGACAAGGAAGAAGTACTCGCCGACTTCACCGAGGTCGGCCAGCGTATCGTCTTCCTCGAAGGTGGTATGGGCGGCCGCGGCAATGCGAGCTACAAAAGCAGCACCAACCGTGCCCCGCGCCAGCACCAACCGGGCGAGCCGGGCGAAGAGATGTGGGTCTGGCTACGGCTCAAGCTGCTTGCCGACGTCGGCCTGTTGGGCCTGCCCAATGCGGGCAAGTCGACCTTCATCAACCAGGTCTCCAACGCCAAGGCCAAGGTCGGCCATTACGCCTTTACCACGCTTGTGCCCAAGCTCGGCGTGGTCACCCACAAGGGCCGCGAATTCGTCCTCGCCGACATTCCCGGCCTGATCGAGGGTGCAGCCGACGGTGCCGGGATCGGCGACCGCTTCCTCGGTCATATCGAGCGCTGCCGCGTGCTGATCCACCTGATCGACATTTCGGGCGACGACCCCGCCGAAGCCTATCGCACGGTCAATGCCGAGCTCGAAGCCTATGGCGGCGGGCTGGCGGACAAGCCGCAGCTGGTTGCGCTCAACAAGCTCGACCTCGCCGACGAGGAACTGGGCGCAGGCTTCGCCGAGGAACTGCTCGCCGCCGGGGCGGACAAGGTCTTCACCATCTCGGGCGCGACGGGCGCGGGCATTTCCGAACTGCTCGACGGGGTGCTCGGCTACCTGCCCGATCGGACCGCGACCGAAACCAATGCCGCCGAGGTCGAAGACGCTCCCGAAGAGGGCAGCGACGAATGGTCGCCGATCTGAGCAACTCCCACAGCACCCATCATCCCGGCCCCGATCCGGGGGCCGCTTTACTTTTCGGCTGCCAAGCAAAAGAAGTTGGACCCCGGATCAAGTCCGGGGTGACGTAGGACACAATGGCAATCGATAGTCTTTCCGACTTGCGCAGCGCGCGCCGCCTGGTGATCAAGGTCGGCTCGGCGCTGCTGGTCGAACACGGCGCCCCGCGCGTCGAATGGCTGGCGACGCTCGCCGCGGAAATCGCCGGGCTGCGCAAGCACGCCGAGGTCATTGTCGTCTCCTCGGGCGCGATCGCGCTGGGGGCGGCCCGGCTCGGCCTTGCCAAGGGCGGGCGCGGCAGCCTCGCCGATGCGCAGGCCTCGGCCTCTGTCGGCCAGGTCGAACTCGCGCGGCTGTGGTCCGACGCGCTTGGCCACCGTGGCATCACCGCGGCGCAGATGCTGGTTACGCTGGGCGATCTCGAGGACCGGCGGCGCTATCTCAACGCATCGGCCACGCTCGCGCGGCTGCTCGAAGCGGGCGCGGTGCCGGTGGTCAACGAAAACGACAGCGTCGCCACCGAGGAAATCCGCTTCGGCGACAACGATCGCCTCGCCGCGCGCGTCGCGCAAGCGGCAGAGGCCGATGCGGTGCTGCTGCTGTCGGACGTCGACGGTCTCTACGACCGCGATCCGCGCGAGGCAGGCGCGGTGTTGATCGCAAGGGTCGCTGGCGTCACGCCCGAAATCACCGCCATGGCCAGCGGCGCATCGTCTTCGGGGCTCGGATCGGGCGGCATGCGCGCCAAGCTCCAGGCGGCACAGATCGCCGAACGCGCGGGGATAACCCTCGTCATCGCCAACGGGACCAACCCCTCCCCGCTCGCTCGCGTACTCGACGAGGGCATCGGCACGCTGTTCGTCCCGCAGGCCGATGCCAACGCGCGCAAGGCCTGGCTCGGCGGTCGGCTCGCGCCGGCGGGCGCGCTGTCGGTCGATAGCGGCTGCATGCGGGCGCTCGACCAGGGCGCCAGCGTGCTCGCCGCCGGCATTACCGAAGTCGAAGGCGATTTCGCGCGCGGCGACCTCGTCGCGATCCACGGGCCCAGGGGAGAACGGCTCGGCCAGGGGCTGGTCGAATATGCCGCCGCCGAATGCCGTGCGATCCTCGGCCTCAGACAGGACCAGCAGGCCGCCAGGCTCGGCTATGCGCCGCGCGCGGCGGTGATCCACCGCGACCACATGGTGCGCGCATGACGATCGCGCTGACCGGCGCTACCGGCTTCGTCGGCCAGGCGGTGCTCGATGCCTGCCGGCGGACGGGCGAGCCGGTGTGTGCGCTGACCCGGCGGCCGCAAGATGCCTGCGAGCATGTCGAATGGGTCGAAGGCGACCTGTCCCATGCCGCGGGGCTCGGCCTGATGTGCCGCGATGCCGAGGCGATCGTGCATGTGGCGGGGCTTACCAACAGCCCCGACCCGGCCAAGTTCGAAGAAGCCAATGTCGGCGGAACCGAGCGCTTGATCGCCGCGGCGAAAGAGGCCCGGGTCAAGCGTTTCGTCTTCGTCTCGTCGCTCTCCGCGCGCGAACCAGCCCTGTCGGCCTACGGCGCCTCCAAGGCGCGCGCCGAGAAGCTGGTCGAGGCCAGCGGGCTCGACTGGACCATCGTCCGGCCGCCGGGCGTCTACGGTCCGCGCGACGTCGACTATTTCGAGATGTTCCGCAGCGCGAAATACGGCTTCGTGCCCTTGCCCCCCGGCGGGGCCAGCTCGATCATCCATGTCGAGGATCTTGCACGGCTGCTGCTGGCACTGGTCGATGCCCCCCCCGCACTGGTGCGCCACCGCCTCTTCGAGCCCGACGACGGGCGCGAGGGCGGCTGGGCGCACAAGGAGCTCGCACACGCGATCGGCAAGGCGGTGGGGCGCCCCGTCTTCGCCCCGCACCTCCCGCGTCCCGTGCTCGAGACTGCGGCGCGGCTCGATCGGCTGCTGCGCGGCGACAAGGCGCGGCTGACCGCTGACCGGGTCGGGTACATGACCCACCCCAACTGGGTCGCGCGGTCCGCCTTCAAGGTCCCCCCCGCCGTGTGGGAGCCGCGCATCCCCGGCGAAGAGGGGCTCGCCGCCACCGCCGAATGGTACCGCGCGCAAGGTTGGCTCTGAAGCACTGGACTTTCGCGCGCGATTGCACGAAAGGCGCGCAAGGGCATGGGCCGGCTTAGCTCAGTTGGTAGAGCACCTGATTTGTAATCAGGGGGCCGCGGGTTCGAATCCTGCAGCCGGCACCACCTGCCCCCGCGGCAAACGGCCTAGAGGAAGGGCTCCTCGCCCGGCCGGTGGATGCCGCATTCGACCTTGTCCCACCCCGACCAGCGGCCAGAGCGTGCGTCCTCGCCTTCGGCCACGGGCCGCGTGCAGGGGGAGCAGCCGATGCTGGGAAAGCCGCGCTCGACCAGCGGGTGGCGCGGCAGGTCGTGCGCCTCGAAATAGGCGGCGATATCCTGGGCCGACCAATCGATCAGCGGGTTGATCTTGAGCCGGCCTTGGGCGTCGGAATTATCGATTTCGAAGCGCGGCAGGTTCGCCCGGGTCGAGGACTGGAAGGCCTTGCGCCCGGTGAAGCTGGCATCGAAGCCGGCGAGCGCCTTCGCCAGCGGCTTGACCTTGCGCAGTTCGCAGCAACCGTCCGGATCGTAGGACCAGCGAAGGCCGCTTTCGTCGCGCGCCTCCAAATCTGCGATTTCAGGGTAAAGGTCGATCCGGTTGAGGCCGATACGATCGGTCAATTCGTCGCGATAGGCGAGCGTCTCGGGGAAGTGCTTGCCGGTTTCGAGGAACAGCACCGGCACCTTGGGATCGACCTGCGCGATCAGGTGCAGCAGCACCGCGCTTTCGGCGCCGAAGCTCGACACCACCGCCGTCTCGCCCGCGAGGCTGCCCTCGATCACCGCGCGCAGCCATTCCTCCGTCTCGCTCCCGCGGAACATGCGATTGAGGCGGATGGCGTCCTGCTCGGTGAAGCGAGGACCCGTGTCGATCCGGTCAATGGCGCGCAGTTCGTTCATCCGTGCCGTTTCGCCCAGATCGGCCTGCGCGTGTCGGCGGCGGTCTGGTAGACTTCGGGCCAGCGTGCGAAGGCTGCCTCGACATCGTCCCGGTCGAGCTGCTGGTCGGGCTCGAAGGCATCGAAGCCGCAGCGGCGCATATAGGCGAGCTGGTCGACCAGCACGTCGCCCACCGCGCGCAATTCGCCATCATAGCCCGCTTCACGCAGGATACGGGCAGAGGAGTAGCCGCGCCCGTCGCCGAAGGCGGGGAAGTTCACTTCGACCAGCGCGAGCCGCTCGAGATGTGGCAACAGCTCGCGGGCATCGTCGCCGGGCTCGATCCGCACCGCCGAGGCATTCGACTGGTCGAGGAAGGAATCGACGGTCACCGCCGGATGGTCGACGGGCTCGTCGTCGCGATAGCGCAGCGTCTCAGCCATAGAGCGCCTCCTTGAAGGGGTTCATGCCGATGCGGCGATAGGTGTCGAGGAAGCGCTCGCCGTCGTGGCGCTCGCGTTCGTAGACGGTGGTGACGGTCTCGACCGCATCGACGATGCCGTTCTCGTCGAAGCCGGGGCCGGTGATCTTGGCGAGGCTGACATCCTCGGCCTCGCTGCCACCGAGCAGGAGCTGGTAGTTCTCCACCCCCTTCCGGTCGACACCGAGGATGCCGATGTGGCCCGCATGGTGATGCCCGCAGGCGTTGATGCAGCCCGATATCTTGAGCTTGAGCTGGCCCAGCGTGGCGGTCTTGCCGGTGGCGGAGAAGCGCTCGGAAATCTTCTGCGCAATCGGGATCGAGCGGGCATTGGCGAGGCTGCAATAATCGAGCCCCGGGCAGGCGATGATGTCCTCGACCGTGTCGAGATTGGGGCTACCCAGCCCCGCCTCCTCGAGCGCGGTCCACAGGGCATGGAGATCGGCCTTGCGGACATGCGGCAAAACGATGTTCTGCGTGTGCATCACGCGCAGCTCATCGAAGCTGTAGTCCTTCGCCAGATCGGCCATCAGCCGCATTTGCTCCGCCGTAGCATCGCCGGGAATGCCGCCGACGGGCTTGAGGCTGATCACCGCCGCGACATAGGCCGCTTCCTTGTGCGGCACCGTGTTGCGATCGACCCACAGCGCGAAATCGGGATCGCTACGATCGATCGCCTCGGGCGCGCCCGTTTCGAACAGCGGGTCCTCGAAATAGCCCCTGATCCGTTCGAGCTCGGCCAACGGCGGTTCGACGCCCTGCTCGAGCAGGTGCGCGAATTCGGCCTCGACCTGGCGGGTGTATTCCTCGGCCCCCAGTTCGTGGACGAGGATCTTGATGCGCGCCTTGTACTTGTTGTCGCGCCGCCCGTGGCGATTATAGACCCTCAGGCAGGCCTCGGCATAGGTGACCAGGCGGTCGAGCGGCACGAAGGGATTGATGCAGGGCGCGATCATCGGCGTGCGGCCCATGCCCCCGCCGACATAGAAGGCGGCGCCCAGCTCGCCCGCGTCGTTCTGCACGATCTGGATGCCGATATCATGCAACCGCATGGCTGCACGATCGGTCTCGCTGGCGATCACCGCGATCTTGAACTTGCGCGGCAAGTAGCTGAATTCGGGGTGGAAACTCGACCACTGGCGCAGCAGTTCGGCATAGGGCCGCGGGTCGGCCACCTCGTCTGCCGCGGCGCCCGCGAAATGGTCCGAGCTGATGTTGCGGATGCAGTTGCCGCTGGTCTGGATGGCGTGCATTTCGACCTTCGCGAGGTCGGCGAGGATGTCGGCCGCGTCCTCCAGCCTGATCCAGTTGTACTGGATGTTCTGGCGCGTGGTGAAGTGGCCGTAGCCGCGGTCGTATCTGTCCGCGATATCGGCCAGCGCATGCATCTGGCGGCTGTCGAGCGTGCCATAGGGAATGGCGACGCGCAGCATATAGGCGTGGAGCTGCAAATAGAGCCCGTTCATCAGCCGCAGTGGCTTGAACTGGTCTTCGGTCAGCTTGCCTTCGAGGCGGCGGCGTGCCTGGTCGCGGAATTCCTCCACGCGGGCATCGACCATCGCCTGGTCGTAAGAATCGTATTTATACATCAGATCACCCAGTTGCCGATGTCGGGATCGGCGGGCTTGAGGGTCAGGTCGGGCCGGATGGTGGGGCCGAGCGCGCGAACGCGTTCCTTGATGTGCGACGGCCGGGGGGTGCCATCCTGCATCTCGGCATCGACCGCATAGGGCACGTTGACGCGGCGCGCGGCCTCCTCGCGGCGGGCGATCTCGTCTTCGCTGCCGGAGATGTCGACTGCGTCTTCGATATGGATCGACCAGTCGCTGCCGGTCCACCAGGTTACCGCGCCGGTCTTGAGGTCGTTTCCGGTAAGCAGCCTCAACGTGCAGCCTCCTGCGCCTGGCGCGCGAGTACCGCGGCATCGCGTGCGGTCACTTCGCCGATGACGATCAGCGCGGGGCTCACGACCGCCTCGCGCTCGACCAATTCCGGCAGGCCCGCGAGCATTCCGCGCAGCACGCGCATTTCCGGGCGCGTACCGTTCTCGATCACCGCCACGGGCATGTCGGGTGCAAGTCCGTCCTCGATCAGTTTCTCGGCAATCTGCGGCGCGGTCTTGACGCCCATATAGATCACCAGCGTGCGGCCCTTGCCCGCGAGACCCGCCCAATCCTGGTCCTTCAGCCCCTTGCACTGCCCGGCGACGAAGCTGACGATGGAGGACGCCTCGCGATGAGTCAGCGCGATCTGCGCCGCCGCGGCGGCGCCATTGGCTGCACTGATGCCGGGGACGACTTCGACAGACACGCCCGCCGCGCGGGCGACCTCGGCCTCTTCGCCGCCCCGCCCGAAGATGAAGGGGTCGCCCCCCTTGAGGCGGACGACATCCTCACCCGAGCGGGCAATGCGCACCAGCAAGTCGCTGATCTCGCCCTGCGGCAGCGTGTGGTGCGAGCGCCGCTTGGCGACCGAGATCAGCTCGGCATCACTGCGCGCCAGCGCGAGGATCGCCGGGTCGACGAGGCCGTCATGAACGATAATGCGCGCGCGTTCGATCAGTCGCGCGGCGCGGACCGTCAGCAGGTCGGGATCGCCCGGTCCCGCGCCGACGAGAAAAATGGTTCCGGAATGTGACATGGCCGCAAGATGCTGGTCGCGGCCGTTTGACGCCAATCAAAATGCGTGTCCGGCGTGGAAGCCAAGATTTTGAAACCGCCGCTGTGCGCCCGGCAACCTAATCTTTTGCGGCCGACGCCCCGCCCTTGCCCTGCGCCATGATGCCGATCAGCCGGTCGAACTGATCACTCGAACGGATATGCAGGTCGCGCTGCGGGAAGGGAATTTCAACGCCGTTTTCCTTGAACAGCCACCACAGCTTCTTGAGCACCGTGCTGCGCACATTGCCCACGCCATCCTCGGGATCCTTGATCCAGCAATGGATGATGAAATTGACCGAGCTGTCGCCATACTCGCTCATCCACACCGTCGGTGGCGGGGCCTTGAGGATACGCTCGCAGCTCTTCGCCGCCTCCAGCATCAATTCCTCGGCGAGCTTCATGTCGGCCTCGTAACTGACCCCGACCGGCACCTGCATGCGCACGTTCTTCGACGAATAGGACCAGTTTTCAACCTGGTTGATCATCAGGTTCTCGTTCGGGATCAGATACTCGCGCTGGTCGCGCGTGGTCACCGAAACCGCCCGGATGCCGATCTTGCGGATCTGGCCGAAGCTCTCGTTGCCGGCCACGTCGGTTACCGCGATGACGTCACCCGGCTTGATCGAACGGTCCATCAGCAGGATTATTCCGGCGATCAAATTGCCGAAGGTCTTCTGCAGGCCGAAACCGATCGCCAGGCCGAACGCGCCCGAGAAGACCGCCAGCGCGGTGAGATCTATCCCCAGCAGGTCGATCCCGAGGAAGAAGGCTGCCGCCCAGACGAGAATGGTGACGATTTTCTCGGTCAGCAATTGCTGCGCATCGTCGAGACGAGTCATGCGGCGGACCAGACGGCGCCCCATCTTGCTGATGAACCAGGCGAAGATGAGGACGCCGAAGATCACCGCGCTGACAATGAGCACGTCGAACAGCGAGATCCTGAAATGCCCGAAGGACAGCGCCACGGCATCGAGCGTGTCGATCACCGAACCGACCGTCTCGCTCTTCGAACTGAGCGCTTCCTTGGCGCCTTCGGCAGCGGCCACGGCGCTCTCCTCCCGGACAGGTTCGGCCAGGCTCCAGGCCTGTTCGACCGGAGGAGCGGAGGCCGTACTGGCCGCGCTGATCGGGGTTTCGCCTTGCACGTCTATCTTTCGTTCATCGCCGCGAAGCCCCTGGCCAGGTCGGCGATCAGATCGTCCTTGTCTTCCAGTCCGATCGATAGCCGGATGGCGTAGCGATCCTCAACCCCCCATCCTTCGCGGGGCCAGGGCATCACGCTGCGCACGGGCTCGACATCGAAGGGCAGAGCGAGGCTTTCGAATCCGCCCCAGCTGTAGCCGATCCCGAAAAGGCGGAGGGCATCGACCAGCCGACAACGTGCGGCATCGTCGCGGCCCTTGAGGACGAAGCTGAAGAGGCCGCAGCCGCCGCTGAAATCGCGTTGCCAGATCGCATGCCCCGGCGTGCCGGGGAGCATGGGCGCAAGGACATGCGCCACATCGCAACGTGCATCGAGCCATTCGGCGATCGCCAGCGCGCTGGCGCTCTGGTGTTCGAGGCGCACGCCCATGGTGCGCAATCCGCGCAGGACCAGCGCGGCATCGTCGGGAGAGACGACATGCCCCAGTTGCTGCGCGCCGAGCCGTAATCGGCGATACCAGTGCTCGCCCGCGCTGGCCGACCCCATCATTACGTCCGAATGCCCGCCGACATGCTTGGTCAGCGCGGTAATTGCGATATCGCAGCCATGCTCGAGTGCGGGAAATCCAAGCGCGGTCGCCCAAGTATTGTCGACGAGGCTGACAGCCCCCTTGTCGCGAGCGATGCGCGCCAGCGCGGGGATGTCGCACACTTCCATCGTCAGGCTGCCCGGCACTTCGAGCATCACCGCCCGCGTGCGGTCACAGAAGGCGGCTTCGTAAGCCTCGAGGTCGAGCGGGTCGAAGAAGCGGTGCTCGATCCCGAAGGTCTTGAGCAGGCCAGTCGCGGCATTGCGCGTCGGATCATAGGCATTGTCGGCCACCAGCAGTACGTCGCCGCTGCGCAGCACCGCCAGCAGGGCACCGACCAGAGCCGCCAGGCCGCTGGGATAGAGTACGGTCCCCGCCGCGCCCGGTTCGAGCGCAGTCAGCGCCTCGCTCAATGCCCATTGCGTCGGCGCGCCGCGGCGGCCGTAGAAGAACTGCCCATCCCGGTTCTGCGCCTTGCGCGCCTTCAGCTCGGCGCAGCTTGAATAGAGATGCGTGCTCGCGCGCCAGACCGGAGGGTTGACCACGTGCTGAGCGAAATCGCCCCCGCGGCCGCCGGTAACCAGCCGCGTCGCGGGGCGATCCCTGCTATCGTCTCCACCGGCCATGGTCAGCGCCCCGCGCCCCTTTCCTTCGGCATGGCGGTATCGGCGCCCCATTCGAGCCAGCTGCCGTCATAGAGCGCGACGTCGTCCTTGCCCGCCAGATGCAACGCGAAGGCGAGCACGCAGGCGGTCATCCCGCTGTTGCAGGAAGTAACGACCGGTTTATCCGGATCGATACCGGCATCGGCGAACAGCGATGAGATTTCGCCGGGTGCGCGATAGGTGCCGTCTTCGGCGAAGAGCTGCGGAAAATGCAGGTTTGCCGCACCGGGGATATGGCCTTCGGACCCGCTGGCCTCCTCGCCGGCGAAGCGTGCAGCATCGCGCGCATCGACCACCTGCTCCTCGCAGGCCTGGCAATTGGCGAGCATTTCGGCCTTCGTGCGGACCTCGCGGACCGGGTCCGGCAGGGGGAAGTCGGTCTGGTCGCTATAGACCGGGCCTTCTTCGATGCTGCGTCCCTCGGTCTTCCACTTGGACATTCCGCCGTCGAGTATCGCGACGCTCTCGAAGCCATAGAGCCGGAAGATGAACCAGGCGCGCGCGGCGCTTCTGATCTGGCTGTCGTCATAGAGCACCACGCGGTCGCCGGGTGCGATCCCCAGTCGTCCCAGCCGGTCGGCGAACTGCCGCGCGCTGGGCAGCGCCTTTGGCACCTCCGATTCCGGATCGACGAAGCTGACCAGGTCGAGGAACCGAGCGCCCGGAATATGCGCCGCCTCGAACTCGGCTGCGGCATTGCGGGGGGAATCGGGCAGGTGCATGGTGGCGTCGAGCACGACGAGGCCGTCCGTCCCTAGCCGGTCGGCAAGCCATTGGGTCGAAACGAGACTGTCCATCTCCGCCCGGGTAGCGGGCGCAGCGGGCGAAGTCGAGCTAGGCAAGCTCGCGCTGGGCGATCGGGGCGTAGCTGCGCGGTCCTTCGTCGAGGTTGAAGGGCTGCACCCGCGGGCCGCCGGGAACGCCCTGCCCGACGACGAAGGTCTTGACCAGCACCTCCTCGCCGGAGCCATCGATCCGCACGCGCAGCAGCGGGACGAGCAGCGGATGGCGCCCCTGCCGGATGACGTGCGCCTGCGCGAGCGGCAATTGCACCTGCCCCTCGAGCGTGACGCTCTGGTGCGGACCGATACGCGCGACCTCGTGCCGGCGTTCGAGCGCGGTGGCGGCGGTGGCGAGTTGCTGCTCCACCGGCAGCGCGGCATGCGCCGAGACGAGGTCGAGCCCGACCGCCAGCTGCGTCAGCGGCGCGCCGGTGCGGTTGGCGAGCGTCATGCGGTACTTGAGCGTCGCGAAGGCGGCGCTGCGGATGAGCTTTTCGTGCTCGATGCTGACCGTCAGCGCCTCGGGCAGCGGCAGCGAGGGCACTGCCGCGGCGGCGGCGCTGGCGACGACGGGACGCTCGATTTCGGGCACCACGGCCGCGCGTCGGCGCTGCCAGGCGACGAAGCCCGCTCCCAGCAGCGCGAACAGGCCCGCGACGGCGGCGAGGGGCAGCCAGGGCAAGTCCTCGCCCGGGGCCTCGGACTGCGGCATGGCGGTTGCCCGCGGGGCAGTCGCGGGTGTCGGGAGCGCTCGCGGCGTAGCAGGGCCAGCAGATGCCTCGTCCTGCGGCGGCGGCGCAGAGGTCCGGGGCTGCGCCGGGCTGGCCGCCACCGGCCGCTGCGTTACCGTGGGGAGAGGACTGGGCACCGGCGTCGGCCCTGCGGCCGGGACCCGCGTCGTCTGCGCGGTTGGCCGGGCCGTGGGCGCAGCCTGTGTCGCCGATGGCGTCGGAGTCGTCGCCGGGGTCGGAGTGGGGGTCGGTGTGTTCACCGCGCGCGGCGCGATGGGAACGCCGGCGCGGGTATCGGCGGGGCCCTGCGCCTGCGGCGTCGCCGAGGGCGTGGGTACTGGCTCGAGCGAGAAATCGCTGACCGACTGCGCCTGCGCCATAGCGGGCAGCGCGGCGGCGAGGGCGATCAGGGAAAGGCGGGTCGGAATGTGCTTCACGGGTGATCGTTTCGCGGGAAAAGGCGCCACAGTGCGGAGCCGCGCTGAATAGGTACTGAAGCGCGCGCTTCCAAGCCCCGGCTTGCGCTGGCGGGCGCTTCGCGGCAGGAGCGCGGCATGAGCGACACACCTGCCCCCAAGTTCCTCGGCGCGAATACCGCGCTGCCCGCCTCGCCCGACGAGGCCGAGCTCGACTACGTCCCCAACCCGCGCAAGGGCCAGCTCTACATGGTGCGCTTCGCCGCGCCCGAGTTCACTTCGCTGTGCCCGGTCACCGGCCAGCCCGATTTTGCGCATCTCGTGATCGACTATGCCCCGGGCGCGACGATCGTCGAATCGAAGAGCCTCAAGCTGTTTCTCGGCTCCTTCCGCAACCATTGCGGCTTCCACGAGGACGTGACCGTCGGCATCGGCCAGCGGCTGTTCGACGAGATGCAGCCGCAATGGCTGCGCATCGGGGGCTATTGGTATCCGCGCGGCGGCATCCCGATCGACGTCTTCTGGCAGAGCGCCCCCCCGCCCGAGGGACTGTGGCTGCCCGATCAGGGCGTCTCCTCCTATCGCGGGCGCGGCTGACGGATGGGCAGCGCGCCGGCGCGAATCCCGCTGTCCGAGCGCCTCGCGCGCGATCCGGGCGCGCTGGCCGACGAACTGCGCACCGTCGTCGCGCGCGATCCGCGCAACACCGGCGCCTGGCGCTGGCTCGGCCGCGCGCTGCGCAAGCTGGGCGAGGACGAGGCGGCCGCCGAGGCCGAGATGGCCGCGATCCGTGCCACCGCGCTGGAACCGCAGATGGTCGCGATCGCCGAGGCCATGCTCGAGAACGATCTGCAGACCGCCGAGCAGCTGCTGCGCCAGCGGCTGCGCAACCAGCCGACCGATGCCGCGGCGATCCGGCTGATGGCAGAGCTTGCCGCACGGATCGGCCGGCTCGGCGATTCGGAAAAGCTGCTGCATCGCGCGCTCGAACTCGCTCCCGGCTTCACCGCCGCGCGCGCCAATCTCGCCAATGTCCTCTACAAGCAGAGCCGCTACGAAGAGGCCGCCAGAGTGCTCGACGAGGTCATCCTGCGCGACCCCGCCAACCCCGGCAATCGCAACCTCATGGCCGCGACGCTGGGGCGGATCGGCGACTATGACGAGGCACTGAGGCTCTATGCCGAGCTGGTCGAGACCTTTCCCGACCATGCCAAGCTGCAGATGAGCTATGGCCACATGCTCAAGACTGTCGGGCGGCAGGAGGACGGCGTCGCCGCCTATCGCGCGGCGCTGGCGGCGCAGCCCGATCTGGGCGAGGTCTGGTGGAGCCTTGCCAATCTGAAGACCGTGAAGTTCACCGACGAAGATGTCGCTGCAATGGAGACCGCGCTCGCGGGTGATCCGGGCCACGAGGACGCACTCCACCTCCACTTCGCGCTCGGCAAGGCCTATGCCGATCGTCACGAGGCCGAGGCGAGCTTTCGCCACTACGCGCGCGGCAATGCGCTGCGCAGCGAGGAACTGGGTTACGCGCCCGAGACGATCGCCGCGCTGGTCGATCGGACGATCGAGGTGCTCACGCCGGAATTCCTCGCCGCGCACGAGGGTGTCGGCGATCCGAGCCCCGATCCGATCTTCATCCTCGGCCTGCCGCGCGCGGGCTCGACCCTGCTCGAACAAATCCTCGCCAGCCACAGCCAGGTCGAAGGCACGATGGAACTTCCCGACATTCCCGCCCTCGCCATGCGCGAGGCGAAGAAGGCGGGCGGCGACCTGCGCGACTGGCCCGACGCGGTGGCCGAGCTGCCGGACGCGCGCTTCGCCGAACTGGGCGAGGAATTCCTCGCCCGCACCCGCGTACAGCGCAAGAGCGGCAAGCCCTTCTACATCGACAAGCTGCCCAACAACTGGAGCTATGCCGGCTTCATCCACCTGATCCTGCCCCATGCGAAGATCGTCGATGCGCGCCGCCATCCGCTGGACTGCTGCTTTTCGAACTTCCGCCAGCACTTCGCGAAGGGCCAGGGCTTCTCCTATTCGCTCGACCACATCGGCCGCTACTACGCCGACTATGTGCGCGCGATGGACCATTACGATGCGGTCTTGCCCGGCCGCATCCACCGCGTGATCCACGAACGCCTGCTCGACGATCCGGAAACCGAGGTGCGCGCGCTGCTTGCCTATCTCGGCCTGCCCTTCGAGGAGGCGTGCCTCGCCTTCCACGAAACCGACCGGGCGGTACGCACCGCTTCGTCGGAACAGGTCCGGCGACCGATCAACCGGGACGGTGTGGGCCAGTGGGAGCCTTGTCGCGCGTGGCTGGGGCCGCTCGAAGCGGCGTTGGGGGATCTTCCACAAACCTACGCGCGCTAGCAATTTCCTTGCTCGCGCCGCCTGTGGCACGTGGCAATTGTGCCATACAATCGACGGAAAGCTGTGTGCAATCGAACTGCGTGGCCATGTCGGGCTTGGCAAACCGCCTGAAAAATGGCGGTAATGTGACCGGGTCTGAATTAGGGAGGGAAACATGCCATTCGAACCTTCGACGCGTCGCCTGTCTCTTGCCGCGAGCCTGCTCGCCGGGACGGCCCTGTCGATCTCCACGCCGGTCTTAGCCCAGGACGTTGCGGATGCCACCGCAGCCACGCCGAGCGACCGCAACGTCATCATCGTCACCGCCAATAAGCGCGAACAGGACCTGCAGGACGTGCCGGCCTCGATCACTGCCTTCGGTACCGAGAAGCTCGACCAGTTGCAGGTCAACGAACTGCAGGATGCGGTGAAATTCCTCCCCTCGGTCACCATCCAGACCGTCGCACCGGGTTTCAGCCAGATCTATTTTCGCGGTGTCGCCAGCGGCGAGAATGCCAACCACTCGGCCTCGCTGCCGACCGTCGGCACCTATCTCGACGAAATGCCGATCACGACCATCCAGGGCGCGCTCGACATCCACGCCTACGACCTCGCCCGGGTCGAGGCGCTCGCCGGGCCGCAAGGCACGCTCTACGGTGCCAGCTCGATGGCCGGCACGATCAAGATGGTCACCAACCAGCCCGACTATGGCGACAACTACGGGGCGCTCGATGTCGAGGGCAACATGGTCGCGCATGGCGACCTGGGCGGGACGATCGAGGGCTTTTACAACTTCGCCCTGTCCGACCGTGCCGCGCTGCGCGTGGTCGGCTGGTATCGCCATGATGCCGGCTACATCGACAACATCGCCGGCAGCCGTACCTATCCGACTTCGGGCATCACCCAGACCAATGCGGCCTTCGTCGAAGACGATTACAACGATGTCGACACCTATGGCGCGCGCGTCGCTCTGGGCATCGAGCTCGACGACAACTGGACGATCCGCCCGACCGTGATGGGACAGGTCCAGACCGCGAACGGCAGCTTCGCGCAGGAACGCTCGAGCGCGGTGACCGGCGACCTCCAGACGGTCCAGTACAATCGCGAATATTCGAAGGACAAATGGCTGCAGGCGGCGCTCACCGTCGAAGGCAAGCTGGGCAATTGGGACCTGGTAGCGACCGGCGGCGGATTGTGGCGCCGCGACACGGTCGACGCCGACTATTCCGACTACGCCTATTTCTACGACGCGCTCTATGGCTACGGCGCCTATTTTTACGACAACAATTACGATCTCGTCAGCCCCAACCAGTACATCCAGGGCGGCGACAAATACCGCCGGATGTTCGGCGAAATCCGCGTGTCGAGCCCGCAGGATGCACCGGTGCGCTTCATCGGCGGCCTGTTCGCGCAGCGCCAGAAGCACGAGATCACGCAGAACTACATCGTCGACGGCATTGCCGATATCAACGTGGTTCCCGGCACCGCCAGCGATATCTGGCTGACCCGGCAGGATCGCACCGACCGCGACTATGCGGCCTTCGGCGAGATCAGCTTCGACGTGACCGACCAGCTGACGCTGACCGGGGGCGCGCGCCTGTACAAATACAAGAACTCGCTGGTCGGCTTCTTCGGCTATGCGCAGAACTTCTCCTCGCGCACGGGCGTATCGGCCTGCTTCACCACCGACGGACCGCCGCTCAACGAGAACCCCGGCGGGACGCTGGCCGCGCCGATCGTCGACGGCACGCCCTGTACCAATCTCGACAAGACCACGTCGGATACCGACGCGATCTACAAGCTCAACGCGACCTACACGATCAATCCCGACGTGCTGGTCTACGCCACCTGGTCGCAGGGCTTCCGTCCGGGCGGGATCAACCGGCGCGGGACGCTGCCGCCCTACGGTCCGGACTCGCTCGACAACTACGAACTCGGCTGGAAGACCCGCTTCGGCGATGTCACCTTCAACGGCGCGGTTTACCAGGAGGACTGGAGCGATATCCAGCTGTCGTTCCTCGGCGAGAACGGCCTCACCGAAATCCGCAACGCCGGAATCGCGCGCATCCGCGGGATCGAGGCCGATTTCACCTATGCCGCCAACGGCTTCACCCTGTCGCTTTCGGGTAGCTACAACGATGCCGAAATCCGCCGCGATTTCTGTCGTATCGCCAATCCGAGCTTCGATTGTACCTTCGACCCGGGCGACGGACGCACCAATGCGCTGCTCGCACCGTCGGGCACGGCCCTGCCCGTTACCGCCAAGTTCAAGGGCAATGCCCTGGCGCGGTACGAATTCCCGCTGGGATCGTGGGACGCGCATGTGCAGGGTGCGGTGGCGCATATCGGCAAGCGTCGCAGCGACCTGCGCGACTTCGAGAATGCGCTCAAGGGCTTCTTCGATCCCTATACCACGGTCGATCTGAGTTTCGGCGTGAAGAAGGACGGCATGCGCTTCGAGCTCTTCGCCACCAACCTGTTCGACGAGCGCGGGGTGATCAACAGCGGGGTCCAGTGCCTCGAGACCACCTGCGGCGATCCCGGCGGGCTCAGTTCGACTGGCGGCGTCTTCTACGATGTGGTGATCAAGCCGCGGATCGTGGGGCTGAAGGCCGGCTTCGATTTCTGAGCCGGTGAACGCACCAACCGACACCAGGGAAAGGCCGGGCCGCAAGCTCGGCCTTTTCGCTGCCATCGCGCTGGTCGTCGGCAACATGATCGGATCGGGCGTGTTCCTGCTGCCCGCCAGCCTCGCGCCTTTCGGCTGGAACGCCGTGTTCGGATGGCTGGTGACCATCGCGGGTACGCTGGTGCTGGCCTGGCTGCTGGCGGTGCTGACCAGGGCCCTGCCCGCGGCGCGCGACCCGATGGGATTCGTCGAGGAAGGCTTCGGCGAGGTCGCCGCTTTCCTCGTCGCCTGGATATACTGGGTCTCGGTGTGGACTGCGGTGGTCTCGATCGCGGTGGCCGCGATCAGCTATCTCTCGGCCTTCTTGCCGTGGATCGGCGCGACGCCGATGGCGCCTGCGCTGTGTTCGATCGCGCTGGTATGGGCGATGACGCTGATCAATCTGCGCGGGGTCCATGCGGCGGGCAATTTCCAGATCCTGACCGTCGTGCTCAAGACTCTGCCGCTGCTCGCGGTGATCGTGGTCGCAGCGATCGTCCTCGGCAATGGGCAGGCCGACATCCGCCCCTACGAAGCGGCGACGATCAACGGCGCCGACCTGCGCGGTGCCGCGGCGCTGACGCTGTTCGCGCTGCTCGGCTTCGAATGCGCCAGCCTGGCCGCGGCGAAAGTCGAGAACCCCGAGGTCAACGTGCCGCGCGCGATGATGTGGGGCACGGCACTGACCGGCCTTCTCTACCTGCTGGTCTGTTCGGCGGTGGCGCTGATGCTGCCCGAGGCCGAAGCAGCGGCCTCGCCCGCCCCGCTGGCAAGCTTCGTCGCGCGCTACTGGTCGGCCGAGGCGGCGTCGCTGGTGACAATCTTCGCCATCATCAGCTGCGTCGGCGCGATCAACGGCTGGGTGCTGATGCAGGGCGAACTGCCGCACAACATGGCAATGCGCGGGATGTTGCCCGGCTGGTTCGGGCGCACCGACAGGCGCGGCACGCCGCTGCAGGCGCTGGTCGCCTCGAGCGTGATCGCAACCCTCTGCCTGCTGCTCAATGCGAGCCGTTCGATGCAGGGCATATACGAATTCGTGCTGTTGCTTTCGACTAGCGCGGCGCTGTGGCTCTACCTCGCCTGCGCGCTGGCGGCCTGGCGGCTGCGGATCGCGCGCTTGATCGCGCTACCGGGCGCCATCTACGCGGTCTGGACGCTGTGGGGTGCCGGCTGGGAAGCGAGCGGGTGGAGCCTCGTGCTGATGCTCGCTGGGCTGCCGCTCTACTGGTGGGCGCGGCGCCGCTAGGCGACCAGCGTATCGAGCCAGCGCGCGGCGAGCTGGCCCGCCTGTTCGGCGCTGAAAGGCGCCCCGCCCAGCGAGAGCTCGAGCCACAGTCCGTCGATCAGCGCGGTCAGCGCGATGGCGGTCAGCGCGGGATCGGCGAGCTGCGGGCGCCATGCGACGAGGAGGCGTTCGAGCCCCTCGCGGAAATCGCCATAGACCTCGGAGCGCACCTTGGCGACTGCGGGATCGCTGCGCGTCAGGCTCCAGAAGGCGACGTAACTCGCGAGAAGTTCGGGCGAGGCAATCGGCGGGCGGAAGCTCGCGGTGAGATAGGCGAGCACACGGGCGCGCGGGTCCTCTCCCGCTGCGGACACGGCCTCGTCGAGAGCCCCGGCGATGCGCGCACCGGTCCAGCGATAGGTCTCCGCCATCGCCTCGGAAACGCCCGCAAAATAGTGCCGCAGAAGGCCGGGCGAGACCCCCGCCTCGGCGCAGATCGCGCGCACCGAAACGCCCGCCGCGCCCTTGGCAGCGAGCACGCGCGCGGTTGCCTCGATCAGGCTCTGGCGGCGTTCGTCGGGCGCAGCGCGGGTAAAGGCCGGTTGTGCGGTCATGGCGAGCTTGTTATACGACCGTATAGCAAGGAGGGCGCGATGGCAATGCGGAGGATCGAAGAGGCGACCAGTGACCCGCTGGACGGGTGGAGCCTTCCGGCATGGACCTACCATGACGAAGAGTTTCACCGCCTCGAGCTCGACCGCGTCTTCCGCCCGAGCTGGCAGGTCGTCTGCCATGTCAGCGACGTGCCCGGCACTGGCGACTGGCACACGCTCGACTATTGCGGTGAAAGCGTCATCGTGGTGCGCGGCAAGGATGATGTCCTGCGTGCCTTCACCAATGTCTGCCGCCATCGCGGTTCGCGGCTGGTCGACGGCGAGGTCGGCTGCGCGAAGAAGCTCGTCTGCCCCTATCACGCGTGGACTTACGATCTCGACGGGCGGCTGACCGGCGTGCCCGACAGCGCCAGCTACCCCACGCTCGACAAGGAGCGTGCGGGTCTGGTGCCGGTCGAGCTCGAAACCTGGCGCGGCTTCGTCTTCGTCCGGCTCGATGACGATGGCGGCCCGTCCGTGGCGCGGATGATGGCACCCTACGAGGCGATGGTCGAACCCTACCGCTTCGAGGAATTGTCCGCGCTCGGCCGCGTCACGCTGCGCCCGCGCGAGGTCAACTGGAAGAACGTCGGCGACAACTATTCGGACGGCCTGCACATCCCCGTCGCCCACCCGGGCCTCACCCGGCTGTTCGGCAAGAGCTACGGCGTCGAGGCCGAGGCCAATGTCGACCGCATGTGGGGCGACATGCAAGACCGCGAGAGCGCCAACTGGTCCGAGCGGATGTATCAGAGGCTGCTCCCGCAAGTCCCGCACCTGCCAGCGGAAAGCCAGCGCCACTGGCTCTATTTCAAGCTCTGGCCGAACGTCGCCTTCGACATCTATCCCGACCAGGTCGACTTCATGCAGTGGCTCCCGACGGGCCCTACAACCTGCCTCATCCGCGAGATAAGCTATGTCCTGCCCGACGATCGCCGCGAAATGCGCGCCGCGCGCTATCTCAACTGGCGCATCAACCGGCAGGTGAACGCCGAGGACACCGCACTCATCACCCGCGTGCAGGAAGGCATGGCTTCGCGCAGCTTTGCGATGGGCCCGCTCTCCGACAAGGAAGTGTGCCTCAAGCACTTCTGCAAACGCATGCGCGAAACCATTCCCGAGGCACGCCTCGAACGCCAACCTCCTGCCGGCTGGAGCCATCAATGACCAAGCAATACGACGCCGTGATCATCGGCGCAGGCCACAACGGGCTTGTCTGCGCCTTCTACCTCGCGCAGGCCGGGCTCAAGGTGCGCATCGTCGAGCGCCGCGATACCGTCGGCGGCGCAGCGGTCACCGAGGAGTTCCACCCCGGTTTCCGCAATTCGGTAGCAAGCTACACCGTCAGCCTGCTCCAGCCCAAGGTCATCCGCGACATGCGGTTGCACGAACACGGCTATCGCGTGATCGAACGGCCGATCTCGAACTTCCTGCCGCAGGAAGACGGCGGTTATCTCAAGCTCGGCGGCGGGCTCGAGCGCACGCAGGCGGAATTCCGCAAGTTCTCCGATGCCGATGCCGAGGCGTTGCCTGCCTATTACGATGCGCTCGAAGGCGTGGCCGAGGTGCTGCGCGACCTTGCGCTCAAAAGCCCGCCCAATGTCGGCGAAGGCCTGCGCACGCTGATCGCCGGGGCGACGCAAGGGTGGGGCATGTCGCGCCTCTCTCTCGAGGCCAAGCGCGATATCCTCGACCTCTTCACCAAGTCCGCCACCAGCTTTCTCGGCCAGTGGTTCGAGAGCGAAGCGGTCAAGGCCGCCTTCGGCTTCGACGCGGTAGTCGGCAACTATGCCAGCCCCAACACGCCGGGCAGCGCCTATGTCCTGCTCCACCATGTCTTCGGCGAAGTGAACGGCAAGAAGGGTGCCTGGGGTCACTGCGTCGGCGGCATGGGCACGATCACGCAGATCATGGCCGATGTCTGCCGCAAGTGCGGCGTCGAGATCAGCCTCGAGGCGCCGGTCGCCGAAGTGCTGGTCGACGGTGACGCAGTCGCGGGCGTGCGGCTCGAAGGCGGCGAGGAGATCGCGGCCAAGCGCGTCATCGCCAATGTCGGACCCAAGCTGCTCTACGGCACAATGCTCGACGAGAGCCATCAGCCCGAGGATTTCCGCCGCCGGATGCGCGGCTTCAAGGCGGGTGGCGGCACCTTCCGCATGAACGTGGCGCTCTCGGAACTGCCGAAATTCACCGCCCTTCCCGAAGCCGGCGAACACCACCAGTCGGGCATCATCCTCGCCCCCACGCTCGAATACATGGACAAGGCCTTCCTCGACGCGAAGGCGCATGGCTGGTCGAAAAAGCCGATCGTCGAAATGCTGATTCCGAGCACGGTCGATGATAGTCTCGCCCCCGAAGGCCAGCATGTCGCCAGCCTCTTCTGCCAGCAGTTCGCGCCCGAGCTTCCCGACGGACGGAACTGGGACGACGAGGAGGACGCAGCCGCCGACACGATCATCGACACGGTCGAGGCGGTCGCACCCGGTTTCCGCGCCTCGATCCTCGGACGGCAGGTGCTCAGTCCCAAGGGGCTCTACGACAAATTCGGCCTCGTCGGCGGCGACATCATGCATGGCCACATGAGCCTCGACCAGCTGTGGTCGGCTCGCCCGGTGCTGGGCAATGGCGCCTATCGCGGGCCGGTAAAGGGCCTCTACATGTGCGGCGCGGGCACGCATCCGGGCGGCGGCGTTACCGGCGCGCCGGGCCACAATTGCGCGCGCGAGGTCATTTTCGACCGCGGCAACTGGCGCAGGTTTTCCGCGATTTGACCGCTCCCCGAGCGGTGCTACGCCTGTGTAATATCCAGAGAGGAATAGTCCGAATGCGTACCAGCCTGATCGCCGCGAGCCTGCTTGCCCTTGCCACCGCCGCTCCCGTGTCTGCAAAGAGCACTCCGGCGGCCGTGCAGGAAGTCATCGACCTTTCGAAGGAGGCGATCGGATTCCGTTCGGTGCGCGGCGAAGGCAACGAGACGGGCAAGGTCGCCGAACTCTTCCGCGAAACTCTGCTGAAAGGTGGCTGGTCGGCCGACGATATCGAAATCGTCCCGGTCGACGACACCGCCTATCTGATCGCCACATGGCCGGGCAGCGATCCCGCGCTCGGCCCGATCGTCATCTCCGCCCATATGGACGTGGTCGAAGCCAAGCCCGAGGACTGGGAACGCGATCCCTTCACCGCCGTGGTCGAGGACGGCATGCTCTACGGCCGCGGTTCGAGCGATACAAAGTTCGACGCGGTGCAGGCGATGGTCGCCACCATCCTGCTGCGCCAGCAGGGCTTCAAGCCGAAGCGCAGCATCGTGATCGCCTATTCGGGCGATGAAGAGACCACGATGATCACCTCCAAGATGATCGCCGAGAAACTGAAGCACGCCAAGCTCGTGCTCAATGTCGACGGCAATTCGGGCGTCCTCGACGAGGCGACCGGCAAGCCCGCATACTGGGTCTGGCAGGGGGCCGAGAAGACCTATGGCGACTTCAAGCTCGAGGTGACGAACCCTGGTGGCCACAGCTCGGCACCGACGGACACCAATGCCATCGCGCAGCTATCGGCTGCCTTGGCGCGGATCGGTGCCTATCGCTTCACCCCCGAAGTCAACGACATAACCCGCGACTATTTTTCCAAGGCGGCCGATTTCGAAGGGGATCCGCTGCTCGCCGCCGCCATGCGCGCCTTCGCCAAGGACCCCAAGGACAAGGCAGCGATCGCCGTACTGCGCGCAAATCCCGCCACAATTGGTTCAATCGGCACCACTTGCGTGCCTACCATGATCGACGGCGGCCATGCTCTCAATGCCCTGCCCCAGCGCGCCACCGGCTATGTCAATTGCCGCATCTTTCCAGGGCACTCGAAAGCCTCGATCATCGCCGAGCTGAAAGAGGTCGCCGACGAGCCGGCGCTGACGATCGAGGAGATCAATTCCGAATATGTCACCGAGGCCGATGCCTCGCCCTACGACAAGACATTCGTCGATGCCGCGACCAAGGCGATCCGCGCCTCTTTCGGCAATGTCCCGATCATCGCCTCGCAGGCCTCGGGCGCATCGGATTCGATGTGGTACCGCGCGCTGGGCGTGCCCAGCTACGGGGCCAGCGGCACCTTCATGAAAGACAGCGACGGCTATGCCCACGGGCTCAACGAGCGCGTGCCGGTCACCAATATCGCCAGAAGTATCGACTACTACCACGTGCTGCTGACCGAGCTGGCGTCGAAGTGAAGGCGCTCGCACTCGCCGCCGCGCTGATCGCCGCACCTGCCTCGGCGGGATCGCTCTATGTCGAGACGGGCGGGCTGCTCGATGTCGCGCATGGCACGATCGCGAGCGGACAATGCATCCTTGTCGAAGGCGAACGCATCGCGCGCGTCGAGGCCTGCGGTGCTACCCCCGAGGGGGCCGAACGGATCGACTGGTCGGCCTACACCGTCCTCCCCGGCCTCATCGACCTGCACACCCATCTCGCCGACGCCGGGCAGGATGCCGATCTCGCGCTGCCGCTCAAGACCTCGCCGCAACTGTCCGCCCTCACCGGAGCGCGCAATGCCAGGATCACGCTCGAGGCGGGCTTCACCACCGTGCGCGACGTGGGCACCTATCGCGGGCTCACCGACGTTGCGCTGCGGGACGCGATCGATCGCGGGCTCGTCCCCGGGCCGCGCATGGTCGTTGCCGGTGCCTATTTGACGCATCCGGGTGGCGGCGGCGAGCTGAACGGCGTGATCGCCAACGACCAACTGCCCGCCGACATGCGGTTGGGCGTGCTGACCAGCCCGGCGGAAGCGGCCGAACGGGCCGAGTTCCTGTTCGCCCACGGGGTCGATTTCCTCAAGATCATCGCCACCGGCGCGGTGCTCGCCATCGGCACCGAACCCGGCGAACCCGAGGTCACCGAGGACGAGATGCGCGCTGCCGTTGCAGTCGCCAGGGCGCATGGTTCCTACGCGACCGCACACGCGCATGGCGCCGAAGGAATCAGGAACGCCATCCGCGCCGGCGTGCGCAGCATCGAACATGCCAGCCTGATCGACGAGGAAGGCCTGCGCATGGCGCGTGATCACGGCGTCTGGCTGGTGATGGACGTCTTCAACGGCGACTGGATCGACGAAGTCGGCACGCGCGAGGGCTGGCCCGAGGAATATCTGCGCAAGAATCGCGAGACCACGCAGATCCAGCGCGACAATTTCCGCCGCGCGGTCGAGCTGGGCGTGCCGCTTGCCTTCGGGAGCGACGCCGGGGTCTATCCGCACGGCCTCAACGCGCGCCAGTTCGCCTATATGGTGGCCAATGGCATGACTCCCGAACAAGCGATCCGCGCGGCGACGCTGAATGCCGCCACGGTGATCGGGCAGGAGGACGAGCTGGGATCGATCGCGCCGGGCAAATTCGCCGACCTGATCGCGGTCGCAGCAAATCCGCTGGAGGACGTCACCGCGCTCGAAGACGTCACCCATGTGATGAAGGGCGGCGTGCTGGTCCGCTAAGTGGGACGTTGGGTCGGGCCGGCAGGGGCCCCCGTGGCGGAGAGGGAGGGATTGGCCTTCGCTTCGCTTCGGCCCTCTCCGGCGCTTTCGCGCCTCCGAGTCCGACCCTGAGGGTTCTCAGCCGCTCGCATATCCGCCCCCGGCCCATGCTTGCCGGCAGGGGCCCGTGGCGGAGAGGGAGGGATTCGAACCCTCGATACGGTTGCCCGTATACCGCATTTCGAGTGCGGCGCATTCGACCACTCTGCCACCTCTCCGCATATGTCGGGTGCGCTTGCGGGCCAGGGCCCCGGTCGAAGCGAGGCGCGCCGATTAGCCGAGCACCCCCGCCTTGCCAAGCCCCTTTTCACGAGAATTCGGGGGAACATCTCGTCGCCCCCATTGTAAGCCGGCCGCAAGGCCCCATATCCTTGCTTCCCATGGAACGAGCACAGTATTTCTCCGCCCAGGCCGGTCGCACCATCGATGCCCCGCGCCGCGTCAAGAGCCGCTTCGCCATCGGCGACGTGGTCAAACACCGTGTGTTCGATTTCCGCGGGGTCATCTTCGATATCGACCCGGTCTTCGCCAATAGCGACGAATGGTACGAGGCGATCCCCGAGGACATCCGGCCCGATCGCAACCAGCCCTTCTACCACCTGCTCGCCGAAAGCGACGAGAGCGACTATGTCGCCTATGTCAGCCAGCAGAACCTGGTGACGGACTCGGTTTCCGGACCGGTCTCGCACCCCGATGTGCACCAGTATTTCGAGCATTTCGAAAACGGCCGCTACCGCCTGCGGCGGAGCATGACGCACTGAGCGCCCGACACGCTCAGTTCTTGATCTTCCAGCCCGATCTGAGCAGCGCATAGGCGCCGAACGCGATCAGCGCGTTCAGCACCAGCAGGCCCGCACCGGCCAGCGCCACCGCGCCGGCGCCGCCGTCACCGATATCGCTTTGGCCAAGAAACCCGTACCTGAAGCCCGAAATCACGTAGAAGAACGGGTTCGCGTGGCTGATCGCCTGAAAGGCGGGGGCGAGCCGGTCGATCACATAGAACGTGCCCGACAGCATCGCCAGCGGTGCGATGACGAAATTGGTCACCGCGGCATTATGGTCGAATTTTTCCGCCCAGATCGACGCCAGCAGGCCGAGGAGCGACAGCATAGCGGCGCCCATCAGCCCAAACCACACCACCGCCCAGGGGTGCGCCATGGCGAGACTGACGCCGGGATAGAGCAACATCGCGCCGGCAACGACGAAGCCGACCGCCACCGCCCGCGTCATCGCCGCACCGACGATTCCCGCCATCAGCTCGCCTTCCGACAGCGGCGGCATCAGCAGGTCGATGATCGTCCCCTGGATCTTGCCCGAGAGCAGCGAAAAGGAGGAATTGGCGAAAGCATTCTGCATCATCGCCATCGCGATCAGCCCCGGCGCGACGAAGGTCGGGAAGCCGACTCCCAGCACTTCGCGCCCGCCGCGACCGAGCGCGACCGAGAAGATCACAAGAAAAAGCAGTGTGGTGACCGCCGGAGCCCAGATTGTCTGCGTCTGGACCTTGAGAAACCGGCGCACCTCCTTCATATAGAGGCTCCACAGGCCTATCCCGTTGATCCCGCGGATCACCGGGCGCCCCCGCGGCGGAAACCGGCCCTTCCCTCCGGCATTTTCTTCGATGAAGGATGCGTCCGGGTGATCGCTACCGGGCGATGCGGGCTGGGCTTGATCGACCATGGGGGCGCGACTAGGCCCAAGCGCCACGGCATGCAAGCCGCGGCGTCGAGACACGACTAACAGGACTGCGCAATGAGCTGGACCGACGAACGGATCGCAACGCTGAAGAAAATGTGGGAAGGCGGCTCGACCGCCAGCCAGATCGCCGACGAACTGGGCGGCGTCAGCCGCAATGCCGTGATCGGCAAGGCGCATCGCCTCGGCCTCAAGTCGCGTCCCTCGCCGGTCAAGGCGAACGAGAAGAAGCCCGCACCCAAGCCCAAGCCCGCCGCGCCCAAGCCGGTCGCGAAGAAGGTCGCAAAACCCGCCGCCAAGGCTCCTGCGCCTGCGCCCGCCAAGCCCGCAGCCGCACCCGCCCCCAAGGCGGATTCGGCAATTCCCTCGCAGCCGCTGCCCAACAAGAATGCCGATCTCCCCAAGATCGTCTCGGTCGGGCCCGGCGGCTTCCTGCGCCAGGGCCCTGGCGACCAGCAGGCCCCGATCCCGCCCGCGCCGCCGCGCCGGCTGGTGCCGGCCAAGCCGAGCCCCGAGATCGCCGACAAGACCAGCCTGCTCGACTTGTCGGACAAGGTCTGTCGCTGGCCGATGGGCCACCCGGGCGAACCCGATTTCCATTTCTGTGGCGAGGCCGTGAACCCCGGCTTCCCCTATTGCGTCGAACATTGCGGCCGGGCCTATCAGGCACAGCTGCCGCGCGGTGCGCGCCGTCCCCCTCCGCCGCTGCCGTTTGGCGGCCCGCGGGTGCGCTGACGATGGACTGACAACCATCGGGTCGCTCCCGCCGTCAGCAATATTTTGCGGCGGCACCAAAACAGAGCACAGCGGTTGACCCTGCGACAGGCGGGCAGGGTGCCAGCGTGCGCATTCGGCCAGGTTGGGGCCGGGAAAGGGGGACCGAAGGCGTGGACTGGCCCAACATCATCTTCGGCGCGTTCATGGCGCTTGTCGTGGTGTTTGCCACCTCGGCGCTGTCGCTCGCCATCGTCATGCGGCAACAGTACCTGCTGTGGCTGGTTGCCCGCTGTGCGGCCATCGGCCTGGTGGCGCTCACCTTCGAACCCGTCGCGACCGACCTATTCCGGACAGCCGCACAGTGGCATGCCGCCCGCGTGTCCGCCACCGATCTCATGGTCGCGGTGACCGGCCCCCTGCTTGCCACGTATGTCGGGAACGAATCCGGGCTGAAAAAGACGCGGCTGATGCTGTGGCTGATGTTTCCGGCTGGCGTGCTGCTGTCGCTGTTTGCGGCCAGGTTCGCCGGCTCGCGTCAGCTCGACTGGTTCCACGATCTGATCCTGTTCGGCCTGGTCATGGTCCTCGTGACCGGGCTGATCAATGCCGTGCGTGCGGGGAGCCGGGCCGCCACCTTCCAGACGCTTGCCTGGGCGCCAGCCCTCGCCACCGGCTTCATCGCCTTCCATTTCGAAATCGTCCGTAACGAACCGATGCCGTTTTACGCGGAAGCCATGCTGATCGCCTTCTCGATCGAGTTCGTGGTCACCGCGACGGGCATTGGCGACGGCCTTGTCCGGGCCCAGCGCGAGCGGGACGAGGCGCGCGAAGGAATGCAGGAAGCCAAGCGGGCCAACGCCATCGATCCACTGACACAGATCGCCAATCGACGCGGGCTGGTCGAGGGGTTCTCCGATCCGAAACGTGGTAGACCGATGGGCGTGGCCGTGATCGACTGCGATCATTTCAAGCGGATCAACGACATGCTCGGTCACGATGTCGGCGACGAGGTCCTGTGTGCGGTGGCCCGCGGGCTCAAGCACCAGAACGTCTTTCCCGCCCGCCACGGCGGCGAGGAATTCGTCGCGCTGCTCTACGGGGCGAACTGGGAAAGGCTGGCCGAAAACATCCGTCGGCGGATCACGATCTCGGTCCTCGAACGTGTCCCCAAGGTACCGTTCCCGGTGACTGCCAGCGCCGGTCTTGCGGAAATCGCTGCGGAAGACACGCTCGACGCCGCGATCAAGAAGGCCGATCTGGCCCTCTATGCCGCCAAGGCGGAAGGGCGCGACCGGCTGCTGGTATATTCCGGAGCGGGAACGATCGGCCCGCAGGCGTTGCGCAGCGCCTGACCTCGTGGCAACAGCGGGCCAGGCGCCTGCGCGCCGCCCGGTCGCCCCACGCCGAAAGGGAAACACAGCCATGCCGATTTCGCTTCACGCCGCCTATGTCCCGAGCGCGCTGCAAATGCTCGGCACCGCAGAGCATCTGGTCGATACGGCGGAGAAATGGTGTGCCGAGCAGGGCAGCGAACACGCCGATTTTATCGGCGCGCGGATTTACGAGGACATGCTGCCCTGGTGTTATCAGGTGAAATGCGTGGCCGAACATACGCAGGGATCGATCGAGGGCGTGCGCAAGGGCGTCTATTCGCCCGACCTCAACCCACCACCGACGAGTTTCGATGACCTGCGCGCCAAGCTGGCCGGAGCGGTCGCGGCGATGGAAGCGCTGAGCGAGGAGGAGATGGAAGCATTCATCGGCCAGCCGATGCGCTTCGAATTCAAGGATTCGCGCATGGATTTCACCGCCGAGGATTTCCTGCTCAGCTTCAGCCAGCCCAATTTCTATTTCCACTGCGCCACCGCCTACGACATCCTGCGGATGAAGGGCGTGCCGGTGGGCAAGCGCGACTTCATGGGCCGCGTAAGGATCAAGACCTGACGCGCGGCGCCTAGCGCTTGCGGGCGAACCAGATCGTGTGGCGCGGGCCCTTGTTGTTGGGCCGCGCGCGTACTTCGCGCACCTCGACGTCGAAGCCGCTTTCCTTCAGCCGCGCGGTGAATTTGTGGTCGGGCGCCGCCGACCACACGGCGAGGATACCGCCGGGCCTGAGCGCGTCGCGCGCCTTGCCCAGTCCGGTCTTCGAATAGATGCGGTAATTGGCGTCGCGCACGATCCCGTCGGGGCCGTTGTCGACATCGAGCAGGATCGCATCGTATTTGTCGGTGGTCCCGTCATTGGCATCGTCGATCAAAGCCGCGACGTCGCAGATCACGACCTGCCCGCGCGGATCGGCGAGGCTGTCGCCGGTGAGGTGCGCGAGCGGCCCTTCGGCCCATTCGAGGATTTCGGGGACGATCTCCGCCACCGTCACCGAGCCGCCCTCGGGCACATGGGCAAGCGCCGCACGATAGGTGAAGCCCATGCCATAGCCGCCGATCAGAACGCGCGGGCGCGCTGCATCGAGCTCGGCCAGAGTCAACACCGCAAGCTGCTCCTCCGAAAACTGCATCCGCGTGCCCATCAGCTCGTCGCGGCCGAGCATGATGAGGAAATCGCGCCCGTGGCTGACAAGCGTCAGCGTCTCGCCATCGGGGATGTCAGCGGTAGCCAGGGTTTCGCGGGGCAGCATGGCAGGGTCTCCAAAGCAAAGGGGCCGCAGGCGGACCTGCGACCCCTCCGTTACCGATTGGCGAAGGATCAGTCCTTCAGGAAGTCGGGCACGTGGGCTTCGCCACCGCCGTCGCGGTCGCCACGGTCGCGGCGCGGGCCACGATCGCGATCGCCACCACGACCGCCACGGCCGCCGCGGCGGTCGCCGCCACGGTCGCCACGCGGGCCACGGTCACCGCGCGGTTCGCGCGGCGGACGGGTGTCTTCCAGCTCTTCGCCGGTTTCCTGGTCGACCACGCGCATCGACAGGCGGACCTTGCCGCGCTGGTCGATCTCGAGGACCTTGACCTTCACTTCCTGGCCTTCCGACACGACGTCGGTCGGCTTCTCGACGCGCTCGTTCTTCATTTCGCTGACGTGGACGAGACCGTCCTTGCCGCCCATGAAGTTCACGAAGGCACCGAAGTCGACGATGTTGACGACCTTGCCGTTGTAGATCTTGCCGACCTCGGGCTCTTCGACGATGCCCTGGATCCAGGCCTTGGCGGCTTCGATCTGGGCGCTGTCGGACGAGCTGATCTTGATCACGCCTTCGTCGTCGATGTCGACCTTGGCGCCGGTTTCGGCGACGATCTCGCGGATCACCTTGCCGCCGGTGCCGATGACGTCACGGATCTTCGACTTGTCGATCTGGATCGTCTCGATGCGCGGAGCATGCTTCGAAACCTCGGTGCGCGAACCGGTCAGTGCCTTGTTCATCTCACCCAGGATGTGCGCACGGCCGGCCTTCGCCTGCTCGAGCGCCTTGGACATGATTTCCTGCGTGATGCCGGCAACCTTGATGTCCATCTGCATTGTGGTGATGCCCGCCTCGGTGCCGGCAACCTTGAAGTCCATGTCGCCGAGGTGGTCCTCGTCGCCGAGGATGTCCGACAGGACAGCGAAGTCGCTGCCTTCGAGGATCAGGCCCATGGCGATGCCCGACACCGGGCGCTCGATCGGAACGCCGGCGTCCATCATCGACAGACAGCCACCGCAGATCGTCGCCATCGAGCTCGAGCCGTTCGACTCGGTGATGTCCGACAGGACGCGGATCGTGTAGGGGAAGTCCTCATGCGTCGGCAGCACGTTGTGCAGCGCGCGCCAGGCGAGCTTGCCGTGGCCGGTATCGCGACGCGACGGGGCGCCGAAGCGGCCCACTTCACCGACCGAATAGGGCGGGAAGTTGTAGTGCAGCATGAAGCGTTCGTACGACAGGCCTTCGAGGCCGTCGATCATCTGCTCGCTGTCCTTGGTGCCGAGCGTGGTCGAGCACAGCGCCTGCGTTTCACCGCGAGTGAAGAGCGAGGAGCCGTGCGCACGCGGCAGCACGCCGACCATCGCCTCGATCGGGCGAACCTGGTCGAGCTTGCGGCCGTCGATGCGGGTACCGTCCTTGAGGATGGCGCCGCGGACGATTTCGGCTTCGAGCTTCTTGGTCAGCTTGATCGCGGTCATGCGCGCCTGGCCGTCGAACTCGTCGCTGGCATAATGCGCCTTGACCTTGTCGCGCGCGGCATTGAGCGCGTCTGAGCGGGCCGACTTGTCGGTCAGCTTGTAGGCTTCGGCGATATCCTTGCCGACCATCGCCTTGATGGCCGACTTCATATCGTCGTTGCCGTCCTGCGAGGCGACGTCCCAAGGCTCCTTGGCGGCCTGTTCGGCGAGGTCGATGATCGCGTTGACGACCGGGCGGATGTTGTCGTGGGCGAAGGCCACCGCACCGAGCATTTCGGCTTCGGTCAGTTCCTTGGCTTCCGATTCCACCATCATCACGGCATCGCCGGTGGCGGCGACGACGAGGTCGAGGCGGCCGTCATCGGCCAGCGCGGTGGCCTGCTTCGGATTGAGGATGTATTCGCCATCCTTGAAGCCGACGCGGCAGGCGCCGATCGGGCCCATGAAGGGGACACCCGAAATGGTCAGCGCGGCCGAGGCGGCGATCATCGCCAGCACATCGGGCTCGCATTCGCCATCATAGCTGAACACCTGCGCGATAACATTGATTTCGTTGTAGAAACCTTCGGGGAACAGCGGGCGGACCGGGCGGTCGATCAGGCGGCTGGTGAGCGTTTCCTTCTCGGTCGCACCGCGCTCGCGCTTGAAGAAGCCACCCGGGATACGGCCGGCCGAAGAGAATTTTTCCTGGTAGTGGACGGTCAGGGGGAAGAAGTCCTGGCCTTCCTTGACGCTCTTGGCGGCAGTGACCGCACACAGAACGACGGTTTCGCCATAGGTGGCGAGGACCGCGCCGTCAGCCTGACGGGCAATGCGGCCGGTTTCCAGAGTGAGGGTCTTTCCGCCCCACTCCAGCGATACGGTTTTCGTGTCGAACATGAAGTTTCCTTATGAACCCGCCGGGCCTGATTGCCGGGCGGGGCCTACAGTGCCGGGTATGCCGTCCCGGTCCGGTTCGAGGCGTTTCTCGCCTCCATTTTCCGCTTCCGCGCCGGATTGCGCGGATGCCGGATAAACGAAGGGGCGACCTGAGCCGCCCCTTCGAGAAACTCTTACTTGCGAAGACCCAGCTTCTGGATCAGCGCATTGTACCGCTCGACGTCTTTCTTCTTGAGATAGGCGAGCAGGTTGCGGCGCTTGTTGACCATCATCAGGAGGCCCCGGCGCGAGTGGTTGTCCTTGTGGTTGGACTTGAAGTGCTCGGTCAGGTTGCGGATGCGCTCGGTCAGGATCGCGACCTGGACTTCGGGCGAACCGGTGTCGCCCTTGGCGACGGCGTTGTCCTTGATGATCTCGGCTTTTTTCTCGGCGGTAACCGACATTACATTTACTCCGCGACATCCGGTAGGTTGAAACCCCGCACGACCCTGGCCGTGCCTCCGCTGAGTTCCATCAAGGCCACCGGCACATCGTGCAGCGTCGCAAGGTGGAGCCCGTCGGCATGGGGCAGCCCCGACAATACCCGGCCCTGGCGGACCGCCTGCGCGCTGTCGGGATCGAGTTGCAAGGCCGGGATGTCGTCCAGCCCCGCCTCGAGCGGCAGGAGGAGGTTTTCGATGGCCGCGCCCTTAGCTTGTTTCTCCAGTTTGTCCAGCGAAATCGCCTGTTCCTCGCGGAACGGGCCGGCCTTGATGCGCCTGAGATAGGTGACGTGCCCCACGCTTCCAAGCGAGTGCGCGATGTCCCGTGCAAGGCTTCGGATGTAGGTTCCCTTCGACACATGCGCGACGAGCGTCACGCTGTCGGCCAGTTCGAGCGGAGCCTGCGGATCGTAGGGGTCGGGCCGTCCGGCGGTGGTGGCGAAGGTCGAGCGCAGTTCGGCATCCTCGCGCTCGCCCGGGAAACCGAGCGAGTGGATTGTCACCGCGCGGGTCTTCATTGTCACCTCTTCCCCCGCCCGCGCGCGGTCATATGCCCGCTTGCCGTCGATCTTCACGGCCGAATAGGCCGGCGGGACCTGCTCGATATCGCCGGTGAAATGATCGAGCACGGCAGCGATGGCGGCCATCGGCGGGCGGCGGTCGCTGCGCTCGATCACCTCGCCCTCGGCATCGAGCGTGTCGGTCTCCTCGCCGAACTGGATGGTGAAGGCGTAGATCTTGTCGCTGTCGAGCATGCGCCCGGCGAGCTTCGTCGCCTCGCCCAGCGCGATCGGCAGGACGCCTTCGGCAAGCGGATCGAGCGTGCCGCCGTGACCGACCTTGGTCCTGGCATAGCCGTTCTGGCGCAGCACACGCTTGACCGCCGAAACCGCCTGCGTCGAGCCGAGCCCACGCGGCTTGTCGAGTACCAGCCAGCCGTGGGGTGCGGGTTTCGGGTCGCTCATCCGGCGACGATCCGCGCGACGTTGTCGGCGAGGCCGAAGAAATGCATCACGATCCACTGCACCGGCGGCCACACCACATGTTCGACGATGCCGCTGTCGGGGAAGGCCCAGGTCGCGGCGACGAGCACGATGATCAGCACCATGCCGAGCTGCTGCAGCTTCTGCCACTGCGCGGCCATGCTGCGGGGCAATAGGCCGCCGACAATATGCGACCCGTCGAATGGCGGGATCGGCAGCAGATTGAAGAAGGCCAGGAAGGCATTGATCATGATGAAGCTGGCAAATGCGGTCATCGCCCAGTCGGGCATCGACGTTCCGCTGACTCCCAGCAACACGCCGACGAGGACGGCAGCGATGAAGGCGAGCAGGATGTTCGTTGCCGGACCGGCAGCTGCGACCAGCATCATCCCGTAGCGCGGATTGTCGAGCCGCCGGGCATTGACCGGCACGGGCTTGGCCCAGCCGAACACAGGGCCGCCGAACAGCGCCAGCGCACCGGGCACCAGCAGCGTGCCGACTGGGTCGACGTGGCGCAGCGGATTGAGCGACAGGCGCCGCTGTTCGCGGGCCGTCGGATCGCCCAGCGCTAGCGCCGTCCAGCCATGCGCAACCTCGTGGAAGACGATGGCGACGATCAGGCAGGGGATCAGGATCACCGCGAGGAGAAGCGTTTCGGTCATGGCGGGCTAGATAGGGAGCGCGGTGTCAGCCCGCCAGCGCTTCGCGGAAATGCTTGCGGCACATGGCGACATAGCGATCGTTGCCGCCGATCTCGGTCTGCGCGCCTTCGCTCACCGCCCTGCCCTCGGCATCGACGCGCAGGTTCATCGTCGCCTTGCGTCCACAGTCGCACACGGCCTTCATCTCGACCAGCGAATCGGCAATGCCGAGCAGCGCCGCCGATCCGGGAAAGAGCGCGCCCTGGAAATCGGTCCGGAGGCCATAGCAGAGCACCGGGATGCCCGCGTCGTCGGCCAGCCGCGCCAATTGCCATACCTGGTCGTCGGTCAGGAACTGCGCCTCGTCGACCAGCACGCAGGCGATGGGGTCCTCGGCATGGTCGGCCAGCACGCGCGCCTCGATATCGGTGTCCGCCTCGTAGCGATGCGCATCGCTGGAAAGGCCGATGCGGCTCGAGATCGCCCCGAAACCGGGCCGGTCGTCGAGCGCGGCCGTCCACAGCGACACGCGCATGCCGCGTTCGCCGTAGTTGAAGGCGGCCTGCAGCAACGTGCTGCTCTTCCCCGCATTCATGCTGGCATAGTAGAAATAGAGCTTGGCCACTCAGTCCTCTGCGTCGAGATCGCGGGCGACCTTGGGATCGTTGAGCAAGCGCTCGATCCGATCGGCCTCGTCGAAGCTCTCGTCGGGCTGGAAGTTGAGCCGCGGCGCGAATTTGAGGCCCAGCCGCTGCGCGACCTCCTTCTGGAAGAAGGCGGTATTGGTCCGCAGCGCCTTGAGCACCACGCCCTCGTCCTCGCCCAGCAGCGGCTTCACATAGGCTTTCGCATTGCGCAGGTCGGGCGTCATGCGTACTTCGGTGACCGCGATATTGCTCGCCGAGAGGACCTCGTCATGCGCCTCGCCGCGCGCGAGCAGTTCGGACAGGATATGGCGCACGCGCTCGCCCACCTTGAGGACGCGGACCGACTGTTGCTCGGGGGTGGATTGCTGGTGCTTGGCCATCAGTTTTCTCCGGTCGGACGCGGTGTCGGGATCGCGGTGCTGGTCGAGCGAGCAAGCAAAGTGCCGGTCTCGTCGAACAGCTCGCCTTCGAGGAAGATGACCTTGCGCCCGCGACGCACGACGCGGCCCTTGCCCACCAGCGGACCGGCGCGCACGGGCTTCAGGAGGCTCATCGAGATTTCGAGGTTGAGCGGCGCTTCGGCCTGGTCGGTGGCCCAGACATGCGCCCAGCCCATCACCTCGTCGAGGAAGCCCGCGACGAGTCCGCCCTGCACGCTCCCACGCGGGGTGATGAAGCTGTCAGGCGCGTGAAAGCGCAAGGTGATCTCCTCGCGCTCCTTGTCGAAGCTCTCGAAGGCAACGCCCATCAAGTCGGCATGGGCATGGCCGAGAGCATGCTTGGGGTCGGTCAATCGTTCACTCCCGGTACGGGTGTCGGGATGGCGCTGGAGGTTGCGCGGGCCAGCACATTATCCTCCCGGTCGAGCAGTTCACCCTCGAGGAAGGCCACGCGCTTGCCCACCTTCACCACGCGCCCCTTGGCGGTGATGGTTTCCATCGGGACCATGCGCAGGAAAGTGAGGTTCATGTCGAGATTGAGCGGGAGACGCTGATCGGCTGCGCCGAAACGCGCCTCGGTCACCGCGAGCAGCGCGCCGCCCATGACCTCGTCGAGGAACCCCGCGATCAACCCGCCCTGCACCGCGCCGCGCGGAGATGCGAAGCTCGGCGGCGGGGTATAGCGACAGGTGAGTTCGCCCTTTTCTGCGTCGAAAGAGACGAACTCGCTGCCCATCAGCTCGGACGATGGCGAGCGCCTGCGTTCGTAGATCCTCGCCATGCGTCCTCAGCCCCTGCTTACAGCGTGCGCTCACGCTCCTCGACTTCGAAGACCTCGAGCTGGTCGCCCGGCTGGATGTCGTTGGTGTCGGCGAGGACCACACCGCATTCGAGACCCGTGCGGACCTCGTCGACATCGTCCTTGAAGCGACGCAGGCTGGCGATGGTGGTAGCCGAGACGATGACGTCGTCGCGCGTGAGGCGTGCGTGCAGCCCCTTGCGGATGACGCCTTCCTCGACCAGCAGGCCGGCGGCCTTGTCCTTCTTGCCCGAACGGAACACTTCCTTGACCGCGGCACGGCCGACGACGTGTTCGATCCGCTCCGGACCCAGTTCGCCTGCCATCTCCTTCGCGATTTCCTCGGTCAGGTGGTAGATGACGTCGTAATACTTCATCTCCACGCCATCGCGCTTGACCAGCTCGCGCGCCTTGGCGTTGGGGCGGACGTTGAAGCCGATGATCGGTGCCTTCGAGGCCGCGGCCAGCTGCACGTCGCTTTCGGTGATCGCACCCACGCCCGCGTGCAGCACGCGGACTTTGATATCGTCGTTCGAAAGGTTGTGCAGCGCGGTGGTGATCGCTTCGACCGAGCCTTGCACGTCGGCCTTCACCAGCACCGGGAATTCGATGACGTTCGACGCGAGGTTGTTGAACATCGTGTCGAAACTGGTCGGCGCGAGTGCGGTGCGCTTTTCGGTCGCCTTTTCCTGGCGGTATGCCGCGACTTCGCGGGCACGCTGCTCGTTCTCGACCACGGTCAGCGTATCGCCGGCGCTCGGCACGCCGCCGAGGCCGAGGACCTCGACCGGCATCGAGGGGCCGGCTTCCTTGATCTGCTTGCCCTGGTCGTTGACGATCGCACGGACACGGCCGCTTTCGGTCCCGACGACGAAGGTGTCGCCGCGCTTGAGCGTGCCGCGGGTAACGAGCACGGTCGCGACGGGGCCGCGGCCCTTGTCGAGCTGCGCCTCGATCACGGTCGCTTCGGCCATGCGGTCGGGGTTGGCTTTCAGTTCGAGCAGTTCGGCCTGCAGCGCGATCTTGTCGAGCAAATCGTCGAGCCCGGCCTTGGTCTTGGCCGAGATCTCGACGTCCTGCACATCGCCCGACATCTTCTCGACGATGATCTCGTGCTCGAGCAGGCGCGTGCGGACATTGTCCGGATCGGCTTCGGGCTTGTCCATCTTGTTGATCGCCACGATCATCGGGACGCCAGCCGCCTTGGTGTGATTGATGGCCTCGATCGTCTGCGGCATGATGCCGTCATCGGCAGCGACCACCAGCACCACGATATCGGTGATGTTGGCGCCGCGCTGGCGCATCTGGGTAAAGGCAGCGTGGCCCGGCGTATCGAGGAAGGTGATCGCGTCGCCGCCCTTCGTCTTCACCTGATAGCTGCCGATGTGCTGGGTGATGCCGCCAGCTTCGCCCTTCACGACATTGGCGCCGCGCAGCGCGTCGAGCAGGCTGGTTTTGCCGTGGTCGACATGGCCCATGATGGTGACCACCGGCGGACGCGGCTTGAGCGTCTCTTCGGGATCGACATCCTGTTCGGCCGAAATATCGACATCGGCTTCGGACACCTTCTCGATGCGGTGGCCGAACTGTTCGACGAGCAGCTCCGCCGTATCCTGGTCGATCGTCTGGTTGACGGTGACCATCATGTCGAGATTGAACAGTTCCTTGACGAGGTCGGCGCCCTTCTCGCCCATGCGCTTGGCCAGCTCGCCGACCGTGATCGCCTCGGGGACGACGACGTCGCGGACCTGTTTCTCGCGCGGCTTGCTCGAGCCGCCGCCCTGCATGCGGCGCTCCTTTTCACGCGCACGCTTGAGCGCGGCGAGGCTGCGCGCACGGCGGCCTTCGTCCTCGTTGAGGGCCTTCTTGACCGAAAGCTTGCCAGAACGACGCTTGTCCGAAGTCTCGGCGCCGCGCGCGGGCTTGTCTTCCTTCTTCTTGCGCTCGGGCTTCTTCGGCTCGGGACGCGCGACGGGCGTGAAGCGACGCGGGGCCGGGGCCGGCGTGGCACTGCCGGTATCTTCGGCAGGAGCTTCCTCGGCAGGAGCTTCCTCGGCGGGAGCTTGCACCGCCTTCTTGGCGTCTTCCTTGGCCTTCTTGGCGGCCTCGGCTTCGGCCTTCTTGTTCTCCTCGGCGCGCTTCTTCTCGTCCTCGGCGGCCTGCTTGGCCTGCTCTTCCTCGCGCTTGCGCGCTTCCTCGGCCAGCCGCAGGCGATCTTCCTCGGCTTCGCGCTGGAGGCGGGCGACGCGTTCCTGCGGGGTTTCCCCGGCGGGCGCGGGTTTCTTGGGCGCGGCAGGCTTGGCTGCGGGCGCAGGCGCCGGAGCGGGCGCGGCCTCGACCTTGGGCTCCGGAGGCGGCGGAGGCGGGGTCTCGCCGGGCTTCACGAGCTTGCGGCGGCGCTTCACCTCGACCGCGACCTTGTTGGTGCGGCCGTGGCTGAAGGTCTGCTTGACCTCGCCCGGCTGCGCGCCCTTCAGGGTCAGCGGTTTGCGGGCTGGTTTCTTGTCGTCGTCGCTCATTCTTGCTCGTTTCTCTTCTTCGTATCGTTCAATTCGTCATCCGGCCCGCGCGCAAGCGCGGCCTTCGTTGGTCGGCTAAGCCTGCCCCAGATAGTGCATGAGGCGCGTCAGGGGCTTCATCACCCTCGCGGCCGCAGCATCATCGGCCCCGGAGCCCGCAACGGCCAGATGGACGACATTGTCGCGGCCCAATGCCACAGACAAAGCGTTCCGGTCCAGAGGCAGTTCGAGCCCGCGTTCGCCCGACCCTTCCGCCTCGCGTCCCACGCGCCAGGCCTGGTCTAGCTTCTTGCGGCCGTCCTCGCTCGCATCGCGGGCATGCAGCAGCAGCGCCACGGCCCCGCCGCGTGCCGCCTCGGCAATGCGCTGCGTCCCCAAGATAAGGCTTCCGACGCGCATTTCGAGCCCCAGCCGGTCGAGCAGGACGCGGGTCAACGCATCCTCGACCATTTGCGGCAGGTTTTCGGGCAGTTCGAGATCGCCGGTCTTGAAGGCCCGCGCGAGCGCGCCCTTCAGCCTGCCCTTGGCCTGGGCCTCGACAAGCTGGCCGCGCGTAACGCCGATCCATGCACCGCGACCGGGCGCCTTTTCCTGCGCGTCGGGCAGCACGAGGCCTGCGGGCGAGGCAACCAGCCGCACGAGCGTTTCGCGCGGGGCCGTCTCGCCCGAAAGAATGCAGCGGCGTTCAGGGCAGCCCTTGGCGGGCCCGGAAGCTTTCCGGGCCTTGGGCGTGTCAGCGATGTCGGGGCTCAGGCGCTCATTGGGTGGAGTCCGCATCGGCGGCCTCCTGCGTGTCGGCATCACCGGCATCGGTTGCCGGAGCTTCCTCTTCGTCGTCGAACCAGTGTGCGCGGGCAGCCATGATGATCTCGTTGCCCTGCTCTTCGGTCAGACCGTATTCGCCCAGCACGCCGCCCTTGTCCTGCTCGCGCACCGAAGGGCGCCGCATCGGCGGGCCATCGGCATTGTTGCGGCGGCGCGGAGCTTCGCGCTTCTTCTGGATCAGTTCGTCGGTCGCGAGATCGGCGAGATCGTCGAGCGTCTTGATGCCCGCCTTGCCCAGCGTGACCAGCATGGCCTCGGTGAGATGCGGCAGCTCGGCAAGATCGTCCTCCACACCCAGTTCGCGGCGCGCCTCGCGATGCGCAGCTTCCTGGCGCTCGATCGCTTCGAGCGCACGGCTCTGGAGTTCCTCGGCGAGTTCCTCGTCGAAGCCCTCGATGCTCGCCAGTTCGTCGAGTTCGACATAGGCGACTTCCTCGAGCTCGGCGAAGCCTTCGGCGACGAGCAGCTGCGACAGCGTTTCGTCGACATCGAGTTCCTCTTCGAACATCTTCGAGCGCTCGGCGAATTCCTTCTGGCGCTTCTCCGAGGCTTCTTCCTCGGTCATGATGTCGATCTGGTTGCCGGTCAGCTGGCTGGCGAGACGCACGTTCTGGCCGCGGCGACCGATCGCGAGCGACAGCTGGTCATCGGGAACGACGACTTCGATGCGCCCGTCTTCCTCGTCGAGCACGACGCGGCTGACGGTAGCCGGCTGGAGCGCGTTGACGATGAAGGTCGCGCCATCTTCCGACCAGGGAATGATGTCGATCTTCTCGCCCTGCAGCTCCTGCACCACGGCCTGGACGCGGCTGCCCTTCATGCCGACGCAGGCGCCGACCGGATCGATGCTGGAATCGTGGCTGATCACGCCGATCTTGGCGCGGCTGCCCGGGTCGCGGGCAGCGGCCTTGATCTCGATGATGCCGTCGTAGATTTCGGGCACTTCCTGCGCGAACAGCTTCTTCATGAAGTCGGGATGCGCACGGCTGAGGAAGATCTGCGGGCCGCGATTGTTGCGCTCGACCTTGGTGATCAGCGCGCGGACGCGCTCGCCGACGCGGGCGGCCTCGCGCGGGATCTGCTGGTCCCGGCGGATGACGCCTTCTGCACGGCCGAGGTTGACGATCACATGGCCGAATTCGACCGACTTGATCACGCCGGTGATGACTTCGCCCGCGCGGTCCTTGAATTCCTCGTACTGCCGCTCGCGTTCGGCATCGCGGACCTTCTGGAAGATCACCTGCTTGGCGCTCTGCGCGTCGATGCGGCCGAGATCGACCGGCGGCAGCGGATCGACGATGAAGTCGCCGACCTTGGCATTGGCGTCGAGCTTGGCGGCTGCCTTGAGGTCGACCTGCTTGAAGTAGTCCTCTACTTCCTCGACCACCTCGACGACGCGCCACAGGCGCAGGTCGCCGGTCTGCGGGTCGAGCTTGGCCCGGATGTCGTTTTCCGCGCCGTAGCGGTTGCGGGCGGACTTCTGGATCGCTTCTTCCATCGCCTCGATGACGATGGCCTTGTCGATCATCTTTTCCGAAGCGACCGAATTGGCGATCGCGAGGAGTTCAGCCTTGTTGGCGGAAATGGCACTGGCCATCAGTCGTCTGCCTTCTCTTCAGTTTCGACGATTTCGTCGGCACCGCTCGTATCGAGCGGCTGGGTGGCGGCGATCAGCGCGTCGGTAAGGACGAGCTGCGCCGAATGGATCTGGTCGCGGGGAACGGATACCTCGCCCGCCTTGCGGTCGTCGATAGTGACCATATCGCCATCGATGCCCTTGAGAAGCCCGCGCAAGTTGCGCTGGCCATCCCAGCCCTTGGTCATCGAGATCTTCGTTTCGTGCCCCGCCCAATCGGCGAAATCCTTCGCACGGGTCAGCGGGCGATCGATGCCGGGGCTCGACACCTCGAGGTGATAGGCGCCGTCGATCAGCACCTCGCCCTGCTCCTCGAGTGCGTCGATACGGTCCGAAACGCGGCGCGAGAGCGCGGCGCATTGGTCAATGACCAGCTGGCCGGTAGCAGGGTCCTCGGCCATGATCTGCAGCGCCTCGCCGCCGTCACCGGCTTCGGAGGGCATCATCTTGACGCGCACGAGCTCGAAGCCGAGCGCCTGCGCCTCGGGTTCGATCACTTCGGTCAAGCGTGCAAGATCGGCCATTCGGTCTCCAATTACAGGTCCCATACGACACTGCGGTTGCGACAGGTCTTTGCGGCCGGCCCCTCGCGGCGCCAGCCCCTCCAGTGTCGCGACAATGTCGGGATGGAGAGGCAGATAGGCGCGAGTCCCGCGAAAGGCAAGAGGCGATCGCGCGCTATTGTCCCAGCATCGCCGGATCGATCGGGGTTCCCTGCGCGGCCATGCCCTCGACGAGATTAGCAATGGTGCGCCCCGGATCGTGCTGCGACGCGGCGGCATCCAGCTCCGCAAGCCGTTCGCGAGACAACCAGCGGCCCGAACGGACCACGGCCTCGGGATGCCTCAGGCAGGTGACATCGGCCAACGGATCGCAGGCATAGAAGACGATATCCGCAATGCAGTCGCTGGCGAGGCACCCGCTCTGATTGCCCTGCCCCAGCGCAACCGCGGCATTATGCGTCGCCATGGCGATGATCTTCACCGGCGAAAACCCGGCTTCGGCCAGCTGGTCGAATTCATCATGCAACGAGACGCCGGGAATATTGGTGAAGATGCCTGCATCGCTGCCGGCCACCAGCAGAACACCCGCCTGATCGAGTATTCGAGTGAACTGCTGGTAGAATGCCGCCGCTTCCTCTTCCTGCGCGGGATCGCGCGCCGCCCAGGCTGCAATATGGCCCGCCTCGGTGCGCTGCGTCACCGGATTGAGCTTTTCGGTTCCCGGGCGACGGGCATAGGCGCCGTCGGTCGCGGCGACGCGGGCTAGGTTGCGATGCGCGACCAGCGTGGGAGTGACCGGGACGCCGGCAGCGGCGATGCGTTGCGCCAGTCGCCGGGCGGCCACCGGATCGCGGCGATCGCGCAATCCATGCCAGACGATCGACTCGACATGCTCGATCGTCTCGAAGCCATCGTCGAGGATCTCGTCGAATCCTATCGCAAAGGGGCGATCCTGCGGAATGCCGGGCGCTCGCCTCCCTTCCGGCGTATGGCCCGCCACGCGCATGCCGCGCGCCGCCGCCTCGTCGCGAACCGCCTCGTAGGCCTCGCGGGTGAGGTTCGAATAGACCTTGATCCGCTGGTATCCCGCTGCATCCTGCGCCGCGACGGCCGCCTTGGCTTCCGCAGCCGCGCCCACCAGCTGATGATTGATCTGCTGGTTGGGTCCCGGGCTGTTGAGGATCGGCCCGGTCGTCAGCAAATGCGGCCCGTCGACCTCGCCCTGCTCGATGCGCTGCGCGAGCGCGAGATGAAAGGGCATGCCCGACATGTTGCGTACCGTGGTAATCCCCGAGGCCAGGTAAGCGCCCCGCGACGCCCGGTCCCAGACGTGGACATGCATGTCGACGAGGCCGGGGATGGCGCTCAGACCCTCGCCGTCGACGACCCGGGCCCCGGACACTTCGGGGGCCGAGGTGGCGGGCCCGGCATACACGATGGTCCCCGCCTCGATCACCAGCACCGCGTCCTCGGCAGGGGCCTCGGCGGACCGCGCGGGATCGACCAGCCGCACTCCCTCGATGCGCAGTGGGCCCGGCCCCTGCGGCGCGGCGGCCAGCAGCGGCGCGGTCAGGCACAGGCCCAGCGCCGTGGCCAGGCGGCGGATGTTGCGGATCGTCATGGCTTCCCCCCGGTTGCCGGGCGCAGGTGCCGCGTCAGTCGTCGTCGGTCAAGGCGTGCTTCTTGATGCAGTGGCGCAGCTGGTCGTAGGTCAGCCCCAGCGCCTTGGCGGTCTGGCGCTGGTTCCAGCGATGCTTGCCGAGCGCGAATTCGACGATCGCGCGCTCGTGCGCGTCGACCGCGGCGCGCAGATCGTCGATGCTCTCGAAATCGGGCCCTTGGGGAGCCACCGCCGCACGGGGAACGGGCGCCTCGGCCTGGCGCGAGGGTGGGCTGGCCGGCTTCCACGGGCTGTCGAAGGGATCGAATACGACATGCCCGATCGGCTGGCTCCAGTCGTCCCAGCGGTAGATCGCACGCTCGACCACATTGCGCAATTCGCGCACATTTCCCGGCCAGTCATGCTTTTCGAGCTGTTCGGCGACATGCGGGGCAAAGCCGGGCCAGCCCTCCCAGCCGAGTTCGGCGGCCATGCGGCGGCCGAAATAGTCGGACAGGACCTCGACGTCGCCCTCGCGCACGCGCAAGGGCGGAAGCGTAATGACCTCGAAGCTCAGCCGGTCGAGCAAATCGGCGCGAAAATCCCCGCGCTCGGCCTTGGCCGGAAGGTCTTCGTTGGTGGCGGCGACAATGCGGACATCGACGCGGATCGGGCGACTCGCACCGATGCGGGTGACCTCGCCATATTCGACCGCGCGCAGCAGCCGCTCCTGCGCGCCCATCGACAATGTGCCCAGTTCGTCGAGAAATAGCGTCCCCTTGTCGGCTTCCTCGAACCGTCCGGCGCGCGTTCTGGTAGCACCGGTGAAGGCACCCGCCTCGTGCCCGAAAAGCTCGGCCTCGATCAGCGTTTCGGGCAACGCGGCGCAGTTCATGATCACCAGGGGTTCGTCCCAGCGGGTGGAGAGACGATGGAGGCGTTCGGCAATCAGTTCCTTGCCGGTCCCGCGCTCGCCGATGACCAGCACCGGGCGGCGCATCGGCGCAGCGCGGCTGGCGCGCTCGACCGCGTCGAGAAAGGCGCCCGACTGGCCGATGAACTGATTTTCCCTCTCCATGGCCAAGAGATAGGAATTTTTCCCGATACTTGGCAACAGAAACCAACATATCGTTGGTCGAAAAACCAAAGACCCAAGGAATTCTCCCGTTTTTCGGGTTTGGCATGGCGCTTGCTGAACATGGGACAACAGCAATCGGCCAGATGGCCCCGAGGGAGGTAGCCCAGATGTACAACCGCAATTTCTTCCGCAGCCAGCTCGGACAGGCCGCCATTGCCAGCACTGCGGCGATGGTCACCTTCGTCCTGCTGAGCACGCAGATCGCGGTAACCGCCCCCAACCCGGCGCTGGCCACCTACGAACAGGTCGAGATCGCATGACCCTGCCTCCCGACCACGATCCCCTTGGGCCGGAGCGCCGCTCCCCCGACAGTCCCCGCGGCAGCGATGCCGAAGGCGCTTCGGCCCGCCCCCGCTTGTCGCGTATCGAGGAAGAGGTAGAACGGCTGCGCCGCTCGCCGACTCCGACCCGCGACACCGGGCGGCCCAAGGGATCGGACTTTTTTTCCAGTGGAGCACCCCTAATGGGCATTTTCAGCCGTACCCGCGACATCATCGCCGCCAATTTCAACGATATGCTCGACAAGGCGGACGATCCGCAGAAGATGATCCGCATGATCATCCTCGAGATGGAGGAAACGCTGGTCGAGGTTCGTGCCAGTGCCGCGCGCACCATCGCCGACCAGAAGGAAATGCACCGCCACACGGTCAAACTCGACAAGCTCCAGGCCGATTGGAACGAGAAGGCGCAGCTCGCCATCTCGAAGGACCGCGAGGATCTCGCCCGGGCCGCGCTGGTCGAGAAAAAGAAGGCGGCCGACATGAGCGACCAGCTCAAGCAGGAAATCGCCGTGCTCGACGATGCGCTGCGCGCCTACGAACAGGACATCCAGAAGCTGCAGAACCGCCTGCGCGAAGCCCGCAGCCGCCAGACCGCCATCGCCGCCCGCCTCGAAAGCGCGGAAAACCGCGTCAAGCTGCGCAGCCTGATGACCAATGAACGCGTCGACGATGCGCTGAACCGGTTCGACCAGCTCGAACGCCGCGTCGACTATGCCGAAGGCCGGGCCGATGCGCTGAGCATCGCCGACCAGTCGGACAAGCCGAGCCTCGCCGACGAAATCGCCGCGCTGGAAGGCGCCGATGCGATCGACGACGAACTCGAACAGATGAAAAAGGCGCTCGGCAAGGGCAGCGCCAGCAAGGAGGACTGAAACCCATGGAAGAGATCATCATCATCCCCGCAATCTTCATCGGGCTTCCGTGGCTGATCCTCCACTACATCACCAAGTGGAAGACCTCCGCAACGATCACCACCGACGATGAAGTGCTGCTCGAGGAACTCTACAACCTCGCCAAGCGCCTCGACGACCGGATGGACACGGTCGAACGCCTGGTCGCCAGCGACAACCCCGAATTCCGTCCCGCGCGCCTCGTCCACGATAGCGAGCAGGACAACCAGCAGCTGCGCGAACTCGAACAGCTGATCGCCGAGAAAAAAGGAGCAGCCAAGTGAACAGCCCCCGCACCACGCTTTACCGCGACAAGCAGAACGCGAAGCTGATGGGCGTCTGCGCGGGTATCGCGGACTACACCGGCGTCAACGCCTTCTGGGTCCGCTTCGGCCTGATCGCCCTGACCTTCATGGCCGGCGGTTCGACCATCCCGTTCTACTTCATCGCCGGCCTGCTGCTGAACAAGAAGCCCGCGCACCTCTATGTCGACCATGACGAGAGCAAGTACTGGCAGCGCGTCCGCCAGAATCCGAAGCGCACGGCCCGCGAGATCCGCAGCCGCATGAAGGATGTCGATCGCCGCCTGGCGGAAGTGGAGACCTTCTACGTCAGCAGCAATCCGCGCCTCAATGCAGAAATCGAACGCCTGCGCTGAACGGCGCCGCAACAGGGGAGACTGACTTATGGACGCCGGCGCAATCGGAGCAATGATCCCGATCGTTGCCCTGTCTATCCCGATCGTCGCGATCTGGACCAGGCACCAGCAGAAGATCGCCGAGATGAACGTCAAGAGCACGGCCGAGGCAACCGCGGAAAAGGCGGCACAATACTCGAGCCGGGTGACCGACCTCGAAGACCGCGTCCGCGTCCTCGAACGCATCGTCACCGACAGCGGCTATAATGTCGCGACCCAGATCGAGGCGCTGCGCGACCAGCGCAAGGTCGAACAACGCGACAGCGGCGTGCCATTGACGATCAAGCAGGGGGAAACAACGGAATGAATTGGGGTGGACCTGAATTCGTGCTCGCGATCATTGCGCTGAGCACCGGCGGCTGGCTGGTGAACAACTGGATCCGCGCCAAGCACGGCTACTCGCTCGAGGACGAGTGGGGCGGCAAGACCGAGCGTAGCGATGGTGCCGAAACCAGGGCGCTGAAGGCCGAGAATCGCCAGCTGCACGACAAGATCGACGCCATGCAGGATCGCATGGTGGTTCTCGAAAAGATCGTTACCGACCGCGGCTATACGCTGCGCGACGAGATCGAAGCGCTCCGCGACAAGCCGGCCAATGGCGATGCGGGGGTAAAGCTGACCATCAGGGAAGGGGAGACGGCTTAATGGAAAAGATTGCAGCTCTTCAGGCACTCGCACCGTTTCTCGGCGTCGGCGTCGTCTCGCTGTCCATCGCCTGGGTGGTCAACACCTGGATCCGGGTGCGCAATGGCTATCCGCTCGAAAACAGCTGGGGCAAGGCCGTCTATCCGAGAAACGACCAGGCGGTCGAACGGGTCAAGCTGCTGACGCAGGAGAATGCCGAACTGCGCGCCGAACTCGGCGCGCTCAAGGACCGGCTGGGCAATGTCGAACGCATCGTCACCGACAGCGGCTATCACCTGACGCATGAGATCGAACGCCTTCGCGACGGCAAGGAGGCCAACTGATGGATCAGGACCTGATACTGATCTTCGGCTTCATCCTGACCATCCTGATGATCGTCATGCCGATGGCCTACCTGTTCCAGAAGCGCGCCGCCGAGCATGAGGAGCGCAAGCTCGAACTTGAGGCCCGCAAGGCGGAGGCCGAAGCGGCGCTGAACAGTCGCGCCACGGCGGATTACCGCAAGTTCGAGGAACGCCTGCGCGTGCTCGAGCGGATCGCCACCGACGGGAATCACGACCTCGCGCTGCAGATCGAGCAATTGCGCGACCTGCACGAGATCGACGCCCTGACCGACACGCGGGAGGCCGCGCAATGAGTTGGCCGATTGCCATTGTCTTTATCGTTCTGATCGTCGCCGTCGGGAAAGTCTTGGCCGCGAAATACCGCGCGCAGGCGGGGATCATCGAGGACAAGCAGGGCAATCAGCACTGGGTCGGCAAAGGCGGCGATCCCGAAGCGCAGCGCGAAATCGAAAATCTGCGCGAGCGGATAAAGGTGCTCGAACGGATCGCAACCGAAGGCAATTCGCTCGATGCGCGCGAAACCAAGCGCATCGCCGCCGAAATCGAAGCCCTGCGCGACAAGCAGGCCGATTGAAGGCGGCAAGGTTCAAGGAGGACATGGAATTATGTTCGAACCGACAGTGATCATAGCTGGCGCAGCGCTGGTCGGGCTGACCATCGTTGCAGCGGCGTTGCTGCGGGCCTGGCACGGCTGGCTGGCGCTGAAGCGTCAGGAGCTCGAACAGCACACGGGTGCCGAAACGCACGCAGCCGGTTCCCCGATGGGTGCGGCGCGGATCGAGCTTGCCGATCTCAAGGAGCGGATCAAGAAGCTCGAGGCGATCGCCAGCGGGGTCGACCTGTGAGCGTGGTACGGACCGACGCGGCCCGCGCCGGAATCGGGCTTGGCAGCGCGATCGCCGTCGCGATCAGCTGGAGCCTGCACAACTCGATCATCTGGGCGGCAATCCACGGCTTCTTCGGGTGGTTCTACGTGGTCTACTACGCATTCACCCGTCCCGGCGGCCTGGCGGGCTGAGCCCGATGGACGCCCGTCGGCCCGCCCGCTAAGGGCGCGCCATGCGCACACTTTCCGACATTGCCGAAGAGTATGAATTTCTCGAGGGCGACGAACGCTATCGCCTGCTGATCGAGCTAGGCCGCGAACTCGAAGAGATGCCGCAGGCGCTCAAGACCGACGCCACGCTGGTGCGCGGCTGCAGTGCGCAAGTCTGGGTCTACCCGACCGGCGATGCGGAGCACCTGCATTTCCTTGCCGACAGCAATGCGGCCATCACCAAGGGCATCGTCGCGCTGGTCATCGCCGCAGTACAGGATAAACCGGCGAGCGCGGTCGCGAGCATGGATATCGCCGCCGCGCTCGAGCCGTTCGACCTCAAGAACCAGCTGTCGAGCAACCGTACGCAAGGCGTCCCCAACATGATTGCGCTGGTCCGCGAACATGCCGCGCGGATCGCGGCGGGATAGACCGGGATGAAGCGGCCGCTCTATTCCGCGCTCGGTCTCCTCAGCGTGGCGCTCGGCGCGGTCGGTGCTTTCCTGCCGATCATGCCGACGGTGCCCTTCCTGCTGCTGGCGGTCTATTTCTTCGCCCGCAGCAACCCCGCATGGGAACAGAAGATTCTCGACCATCCGCACTGGGGTCCGCAGGTCCAGGACTGGCGCGAGCGACGCGCGATCAGCCGCCGCGCCAAGACCATGGCGATCGGGGCCATGACCGCCGGCACGGTCTTCACCTGGTACACGCTGGGTCACCCCTGGTACTGGGTTTCACTGGCAATTCTGGTGACCTGCGGAAGCTGGATCGCGACCCGCAACGAGTGATTTTCGGAACAGCCCCATCTTCGAAGCGTTGGGTTATCGAACGACGGGCGGGCTGACGAAAGGATTTCTCGATGCCGATTCTCATCCTCATCGCCACCATCCTGATCCCCCCGCTGGGGGTGGCCGCCAAGCATGGCCTGGGCGGGACCGCGCTGCTCAATCTCGTGCTCACGCTGCTGGGATATATTCCGGGCCTGATTCACGGCCTCTACGTGAATTACGCCAAATAACTTCGCCGCGAGAGGCGATCGAAGCGTCGGGGCCTCAGGCTCCGGCGCTTTCGCGTACCAGCGCGATACCCGCCTCGCGCTGGCGCTTGAGTTCGGCCTTCAGCCTGGCCGGATCGCGCGCGAAGACGAAGCCGAAACTGACCCCGCCCTCCTTGCCGATAGTTGCATGATGAAGCTTGTGGGCCTGGACCAGCCGCTTGGCATAGCCCCGCTTCGGCACCCACGTGAAATAGCGCTGGTGGACCAAGCCGTCGTGTACCAGCGTGTAGATAATCCCGTAGACCAGTATACCGAGCCCGATCCATGTCCCCGGCCACCATGCGTCCGCGCCCATGATCATCGGGCTGCCCGAGGCGAACATGCCAATACTCGCTGCTGCGCCAACCAGCGCGTATAGGTCGTTCCGCTCGAGCGGATTGTCATGCGGTTCGTGATGATCGCGATGCCATCCCCAGCCGAAGCCGTGCATGATGTATTTGTGGCTCGCCCACGCGACCCATTCCATCGCGACGACGGTGGCGAAGACGATCGCTGTGGGAAGCAGGAAATCCATGACCCGAATATATACCCGTGCTTCGCGCAGGCAAAGCGCGCCGTGCGGTTCACTCGCCGGTATAGCGTTCCTGCTTGCGCGGGAGGCCGAAGAAATTCTCGGCGACGTCGCGGCTGATGCGCGCCGGACGCAGGCTTTCGGCATCGATGCAGCACCACATGCTCTTTACCTCGGCCAGCACCTCTTCGCCGCGGCGGATAACCGTGTTGTAGAAGCTGCGCGCGCCCGCGATCTTTTCAAGCACTGTCTCGGCGATCACGTCATCGTGGAGAAAGGCCGGGCGGCGATAGGTGATCTCGTGCTTGAGCGCGACCCAGGCCTTGCTCGCCACCTCTTCGGCAGGGGCCAGCTTGCGCCAATGCGCCAGCACCGTGTCCTGCACCCAGTTGAGGTAGCGCGCGTTGTTGACGTGCCCCATGAAATCGATGTCGTCGGGGACGACAGTGATCGGAAAGGAAAACGGCTTTGCTGACATGGGTGTCAATAAAGCAGAGAAAGGTTAAGTTTGGAAGACTCTGCATTTGCCTTTTTGCCGTAGCGGGAAAGCTGCCGCAGACATGGACGCCATGGCAAGCAAACCGCGCACGCTCTACGAGAAGATCTGGGACGCCCATGTGGTGGAGCGCCGCGACGACGGGACCTGCCTTGTCTATATCGACCGCCATCTGGTGCACGAAGTCACCAGCCCGCAGGCCTTCGAGGCGTTGCGGCTCGCCGGACGCAAGGTGCGACGCCCCGATCTGACTCTGGCGGTACCCGATCACAATTTGCCGACCACGCCGCGGCTCGGGCCCGATGGTGCGCGACTGCCGATCGCCGATCCGCAGAGCGCGCAGCAGCTTGCCGCGCTCGAACGCAATGCGCCCGAATTCGGCATCGCCTATATCGACGCGGTCGCGCCCGAACAGGGGATCGTCCATGTCGTTGGTCCCGAGCAGGGTTTCTCGCTCCCCGGCGCGACGATCGTCTGCGGCGACAGCCACACCGCCGCGCATGGCGGGATCGGCGCACTCGCCTTCGGCATCGGGACCAGCGAAGTCGAGCACGTGCTGGCGACGCAGACGCTGCAGCTGCGTCGCTCGAAGACGATGGAAGTTCGCGTCGACGGCGTGCTCGGCCCCGGGGTCACGCCGAAGGACCTGATCCTCCACATCATCGGCGTGATCGGCACGGCGGGCGGCACCGGCCATGTGATCGAATATCGCGGCAAGGTGTTCGAGGACATGAGCGTCGAAGGCCGCCTGACCGTGTGCAACATGAGCATCGAAGGCGGCGCGCGGGCGGGCCTGATCGCGCCCGACGACGCGGTCTTCGAGTACCTCAAGGGCCGCCCCTATGCCCCGCAAGGCGAGGCCTGGGACAAGGCCGTCGACTGGTGGCGATCGCTTTCCACCGACGAAGGCGCCGCTTTCGACAAGTCGGTCGTGATCGACGCCGCCGAAGTCGAGCCGACGGTGAGCTGGGGCACCAGCCCTGAGGACGTCGTCCCGGTAGGCGGCACCGTGCCCGCGCCCGAAAGCTTTGCCGACCCGTCCAAGCAGGACGCGGCAAGGAAGAGCCTCGACTACATGGGCCTTGTCCCCGGCACGCCGATCGAGGACATCAAGGTCGAGAACGTCTTCATCGGCAGCTGCACCAATTCGCGGATAGAGGACCTGCGCGCCGCCGCCGAGGTCCTCAAGGGCCGCACGAAGGCCGCCAATGTGCGCTGGGCGATCGCCGTGCCCGGTTCGGGCCTCGTCAAGCGACAGGCCGAGGCCGAGGGGCTCGACCGCATCTTCACCGATGCCGGCTTCGAATGGCGCGAGCCGGGATGTTCGGCCTGCCTCGCGATGAACCCCGACAAGGTCGCCCCGGGCGAACGTTGCGCCTCGACCAGCAACCGCAATTTCGTCGGCCGCCAGGGGCCCGGCGCACGCACCCATCTGGTCAGCCCGGCCATGGCCGCTGCCGCCGCCGTCACCGGTCGCCTTGCCGATGTGCGCAAGCTCGCCCCTTGCCAAGATGGCGGTGCCTGACCATTGAGGAAGCATGACCAAGAAACTCAAGATTGCCGGAGCCATCGGCTCGGCCGCCATCGCCGCCGCGCTGCTCTATGCCGGCAAGCGCAAGGTAAAGAAGAAGGGGCCGCAGCAGCCGGGTCCGATTCCGTCGGGAGAAAAACCCGAAACCGATTGAGGTCGCGCGTCGCAGGGGAGAGAGACATGACGCCGAAATCCGCAATTGCCGCCGCTCTGCTAGCGAGCATAGCCATGCCTGCCACCGCGCAGGAGGCGCCTGACATCGAGATGTGGCGCCTCGATTGCGGCACGATCGAACTCAGCGATGCCGGGCCGTTTTCCGATACCCATCTCTACGACGGCGAACAGCGCACGCTGACCGACAGCTGCTATCTCATCCGCAACGACGAGAAATACCTGCTTTGGGATGCGGGCTTTCCCGCAGCGCTCAAGGGTAAATCGAACACGCAATGGGTGTTCACGGTCAGCCTGACCGAGACCATCCCCGAGCAGCTGGCGAAGATCGGCATCGATCCGGCGGAGGTGACCTACGTCGGCCTCAGCCATTATCACGACGATCACATCGGGCAGGCGCGGGATTTCCCGGGTGCCGAACTGCTGATCGGGCACGGCGATGCCGAAGCGGTCACTTCGGGCCGGATGGAGGCGACACGCGCGCAGCTTGCCCCCTGGCTTGCCGAGGGTGCGAGGGGCAAGGTCACGCGCGTCGCGGCAGATCACGACGTCTTCGGCGACGGATCGGTGCGCATTGTGGCAATGCATGGCCACACGCCGGGGCACAAGTCGCTGGTGGTAAAGCTCCCGCGCATGGGCACGCTGATGCTGACCGGCGATCTCTATCATTTCGAAGAGCAGATCGAGAACCGCGGTGTGCCGCAGTTCAACACCGACCGCGCCGACACGCTGGCGTCAATGGATCGCTTCGACCGGATGGCCGACAATCTCGACGCCACGATCGTGATCCAGCACGATCCGCGTCACCTGGTGCGCCTCCCCACCTTCCCCGAGAGCGCGCAGTAATGAAAGCCGTATCGACCATCCATGGCCGCGCCATTCCGCTCGGACTCAAGAACGTCGACACCGACGTCATCATCCCCGCGCACTGGCTCAAGACGATTAGCCGCGAGGGCCTTGGCAAGGGCGCCTTCGAGACGATCCGCCAAACGCCCGGCAACCCCTTCGACCTAGAGGATTTCGCCAACGCGCCGATCCTCATCGCGGGCGACAATTTCGGCTGCGGGTCGAGCCGCGAACATGCCGCCTGGGCGCTGCTCGACATGGGTGTCACCGCTGTGATCGCTCCGAGCTTTTCCGATATCTTCGCCGGCAACGCCTTCAAGAACGGCATCCTCGCGGTCGAATTGTCGCAGGAGCAGGTCGACCGGCTGCTGGCGGTGGCGCGCGAAGCGCCGATCAGCATCGACCTCGAAAACCAAGTCGTTACCACCCCGTTCCAGGACCGGTTCGAATTCGAGATCGACCCGTTCCGCAAGCGCTGCCTGCTCGAGGGGCTCGACGAAATCGGCCTGACGCTCGGCAGCGAAAGCGCGATCACCACCCATGAACAGATACGCGAGGGCGCCCTGCCCTGGCTCGACAAACCCAACAGGAGAGAAGCAGCGTGAAGGCAGTCCTTTCGAAGGAAACCGGCGGCCCCGAAACCCTCGTCGTCGAGGATATCGACGAGCCCACACCCGGCAAGGGTGAGGTCCTGGTCAAGGTCGCCGCCTGCGCGATCAACTTCCCCGACACGCTGATCATCCGCGACATGTACCAGTTCAAGCCGCCCCGCCCCTTCGCGCCGGGCGGCGAAATCTCGGGTACGATCGAGGCGCTCGGCGAAGGCGTGACCGGCTATGCGGTGGGCGACCGCGTGATGTGCGGGGTCGGCAATGGCGGGCTGCAGGAAAAGGTCGCCGTGGCCGCCGCGCGCCTGTTCAAGGTGCCCGAAGGGATCGACTTGGTGAAGGCCAGCGCGCTGCTGATGACCTATGGCACCACGATCCACGGCCTCAAGGATCGCGGCGACATCAAGGAAGGCGAAACGGTGCTGGTGCTCGGCGCAGCGGGCGGCGTCGGCCTCTCCGCGGTCGAACTCGCCAAGGCCTATGGCTGCCGCGTGGTCGCGGCCGTTTCGACCGAGGAAAAGGGCGATGTCGCCAAGCGGCACGGAGCCGACGAGGTGGTGATCTACCCCCGCGCGCCGTTCGACAAGGATACGTCGAAGCAGCTCGCCAGTGATTTCAAGGCTGCGGTCGGCCCCGATGGCGCGGACATCGTCTACGACATCGTCGGCGGCGACTATTCCGAACCCGCGCTGCGCGCGATCGCGTGGGAGGGCCGCTTCCTGGTGATCGGCTTTCCCGCCGGGATCGCCAAGATGCCGCTCAACCTCACCCTGCTGAAGAGCTGCGATATCCGCGGTGTTTTCTGGGGCGCCTTCACCGCGCGCGAGCCCGAGCGCAACCAGGAGAACATCGAAGAGCTGTTCGACCTGTGGAAGGCGGGCAAGATCGATCCCCTGATCAGCGAAACCTATCCGCTCGAGCGGGCGCACGAGGCGATCGCCAAGCTCGAAAACCGTGGGGCGATCGGCAAGCTCGTCGTGGTGATGGAATAACCGCCCTTGCGGGGCGTGGGGGCCGCGCCTATTCCGGCCCCCGAGATTCCATCCCGAGAGGACTGACATGACCAATTTCAAGGATCGCGAGCGCGGCGAAGAAGCCAAGTTCGCTTTCGACGAGGAAAACGCCTTCAAGATCGCCGCGCGCCGCAACCGGCTGGTCGGCGAATGGGCTGCCATGCTAATGGGCCTGACCGACGAGGAAACCGACGCCTACAAGAAGGCCGTCGTGCAGGCCGATTTCGAGGAAGCTGGCGACGAGGACGTGATCCGCAAGATCCTCGGCGACCTGACCGCCGCCGAGTGCGACGTCAGCGAAGCCGACATCCGCGCCAAGCTCGATGAATGCGGCGTCGAGGCCCGGCGCCAGTTCATGAGCGACCAGGGTTGAACCGATGCCGATGCCAGCTCAAGACATCGTCGCCATGATCGAGGAGGCGCTTCCGGGTGCCGAGGTCGAAATGCGCGACCTGGCCGGCGATAACGACCACTGGGCTGCAAAGGTTACCGCGCCGCAATTTGCGGGGCTCACCCGCGTGCAGCAGCACAAGCTGGTCTATGAGGCGCTCGGCGGGCGCATGGGTGGCGAACTGCACGCCTTGCAACTGACCACCCAAGCCCCCACCTGATATTTCGCAGACCGAATTCAGACAAAGGACGGGCCACTATGTCCGATACCAACCAGCGCATCGCCGATATCGTCGGCGGCAATGACGTCGTGCTCTTCATGAAGGGCACGCCCCTCTTCCCGCAATGCGGCTTTTCGAGCCGCGCCGTGGCCATTCTCGACCATTGCGGCGTCGCCTATGACAGTGTCGACGTGCTGCAGGACATGGAAATCCGTCAGGGGATCAAGGCCTATTCCGACTGGCCGACCATCCCCCAGCTCTATGTGAAGGGCGAATTCGTCGGTGGCAGCGACATCATGATGGAAATGTACGAAGCCGGCGAATTGCAGCAGATGATGGATGAAAAGCAGGTCGCCAAGGCAACCTCCTGATCCGCGCTCGAGTGCCTTCGCGGGCGCAGCGGATCATCGGCCAGAACGGGTAAGGCCCGCCGGGTGAACAACCTGGCGGGCCTTTTTGGGTCTGGGAGCCGGTACCTGGAGACTGTAGCCCGGCACCCCGCAGAAGACTTGAACAAGACAGGCGCTTATCTGCACGCGTCGTGCCAAAAGAACACCGTCCCCGGGTTCTCTGGCACTTCGATGGTTAACGCCAGGTTCGTTGCAACGCTTAGTGTAAAAATTTCCGACGAAGCGCCGCCGCCTTTGCGCTTGGCAAGCCTCGCGACCCTCGGCACAAAGCCTGGATGAACGAATTTTCCGACAGGAACGCCGACGGCATCCCGGCTGCCACCGTAGTCATCTTCCGCAACGCACCGCAGGGCGGGCCACCGCAGATCCTCATGACGATCCGCTCGCGCGAAATGGTCTTCGCCGGCGGCATGGCCGTGTTCCCCGGTGGCAGAGTCGATCCGGCCGATTTCGAGCTGGGTGCAAGCATCGGCGGTCCGCTCGATCCCGACGAAGCGGCGCATCAGGTCGCGGTCGTGCGGGAAACGCTCGAGGAGACCGGGCTCGCGATCGGCCTGTCGGGGGAAATCGATGCCGAAAGAGCGCATGCGGCGCGCGCCTTCCTGCAGCAGACCGGCGAGCTTGCCCCGGTGCTCGACCATTTCGGGTGGGAACTCGATCTCGACCAGCTGGTGCCCTTCGCCCGCTGGTTCCCCAAGAACGAGCGCATCCCGCGCGTCTACGACACGCGCTTCTACCTCGCCGACCTCGGTACCGGAGCAGTCGAGATAGAGGCCGATCTGTCGGAAAACACGCATCTGTTCTGGACCACCGCGCAAGGTGCGCTCGAGGCGGCGGAAAAGGGCGACATCAAGGTCATCTTTCCCACCCGCCGCAATCTCGAACGGCTCGCGCTGTTCGGCAGCTTCGCCGAAGCCAAGGCGCAGGCCGAGGCCATTCCGGTGCGGACGATCACACCCTACATGGGCGAGCGTGGCGGGAAGACCTGGCTCGAGATCGGCGAGGACCTGGGCTATCCGGTCACCGGGGAACCGCTGGAGAGTGTGGCGCGGGGGTAAACTGGCGCGCCCGGCAGGACTCGAACCTGCAACTCCAAGCTTAGAAGGCTCGTGCTCTATCCAGTTGAACTACGGGCGCGCGTTGCGCACGCCATAACGTGCCTTTTGCGGCGGGCCAATCGGCACTACGCCTTATAACGATGGAAAAATCACCGCAGACGGCCTCCGGACACCGCTTCCGCTATTACGATCTCGTGATGGCGGCATTCGTCACCATCCTGCTGCTGTCGAACCTGATCGGAGCATCGAAGCCGAGCTATGTCGACCTGCCGGGTATCGGCTCGTGGTCGTTCGGTGCCGGCGTGCTGTTCTTCCCGGTCAGCTATGTCATCGGCGACGTGCTGACCGAGGTATACGGCTATGCCCGTGCGCGCCGGGTGATCTGGACCGGCTTCGCCGCGCTGCTGTTCATGGCCTTCATGGCCTGGGTCGTGGTGCACCTGCCCCCGGCCGCGGGCTGGCCCGGACAGGCGGCCTATGAATTCGTCTTCGGCAATTCCTGGCGTATCGTCCTCGCCTCGATGGTCGCCTTCTGGGTGGGCGAGTTCGCCAACAGCTATGTTCTGGCGAAGATGAAGCTGTGGACCGAAGGGCGGCATCTGTGGATGCGCACGATCGGCTCTACCGTGGTCGGCCAGGGGCTCGACAGCCTGATCTTCTATCCGCTGGCTTTCTGGGGCCTGGCTGGCTGGCCGGTCGAGCTGCTGTGGCAGGTCGTTTTGTCGCAATGGGCGATCAAGACCGCATGGGAGGCGCTGTTGACGCCCGTGACCTATGCGGTGGTCGGTGCGCTCAAGCGCGCGGAGGGCGTCGATCTTTTCGATACCGCAACCGACTTCTCGCCCTTCGCCTCCACCCGGAACTGACGGCACAGAAAAGGGGCGGCCCGCCGGACCGCCCCTCCCCTCTCCCATCTTACTGGGTTGTGCCTAGAACTTGGCCCCAACCGCAATGCCGTAGCGCCGCGGATCGAGCGTGAAGATATTGGTGAACAGGCCCGAACTCGCGTCGGTGACATAGAGCCCTGTCACCGAATCGCTGTCGAAGATGTTCTGCACGAACCCACGGACGAACCAGCGGTCGTCCGCGCCATTGAGCTGGATCGAGGCATTCGCCTGGACGAAGGGTGCGATCCGGTTGACGCGACCGTTGAAGACGTTGCCGTACTGTTCGCCGGTGAAGGCCAGGTCGAAGCGCGGAACGAGGCTCATGCCGTTGCCGAATTCAGCCGTGTACTGGACCCCGATCGAAGCCTTGAACTCGGGCGCCTGCGGCAATTTGTTGCCCTTCAGATTGACCTGGACACCCGGGCTGAGAACCTGGATGCCGCCGAAGGCCTGGCCGAGGGTGACACCCGGAGCAGCGGGAGCCGATGTCAGCGCGTCAAGCGCCCCGCAAATGCTGAAGGCGCCGTTGGAAACGATACCGCCATCGGCCGGGAAAGGTGCCGGCGCCTGGAGATTGGCGCCCGCCTGCAAGCCGGGGATGGCCCCTGCGTTGATCAGGTTGTTCACCTGGGTGACGTAGCCGTTGGCATTGCCGCCGGTCACCGCACACAGCGCGCCATTGGTGATGTCCTTGATGATCACGGCCGTGGGATCGCCGCCACCCGGATCACGCGGATTGCTGAAGAACTGGTCCCCGGCGACCTTCGCATTGAGGTAGCTGAGGTTCATGTTGATCAGCCAGTTGTCCGACGGACGCATGATCGATTCGAGTTCAAGACCCCAGATCTTGGCATCGATCGTGTCGTTGACCGACGTCCGCGCGATGATGCGGCTGAGCTGGAGGCTCGAGTAATCGTAGTAGAAGCCGGTCAGGTTGACCTGCAAACCGCCGTTGAAGAAGGTGTTCTTCGACCCGATTTCGTAGGCATTGAGCGATTCGGGCCCGAAGCTCTCCGATACCGCGAAGACCGGCGACAGCGGCGGGTTGATCCCGCCCGACTTGTAGCCGCGCGAATAGGAGGCATAGAGCAGGTTGTCAGGCGTCACTTCGAAGTCGAGCACGACGCGGCCGGTGACCTTGTCGAATCCGACCTGGCGGGTCTGGTACAGCTGGTTCCCCGGGGTGCCCGGATCGGCATCGAAGGTCACGACGAATGGCGAGTCGAAGGGGTCGCCATCGTTGCTGTAGGGATTGAGGAAGTTTGCCAGGGTCGTCCGTGCGGACAGCCTCTTCTTGTCATTGTTGTAGCGAATGCCGGCGGTCAGCTTGAGCCGGTCAGAAATGTCGAAATAGACTTCCCCGAACAGGCCGTAGCTCTTCAGCTTGAAGCTGTCGGTGTTGTTCCGATAGAACGAAGTTGCCAGGTAGGACGGCGGGAGATCGTTGTTCGGATCCGCGTCCACCGTCGAACCGAAGCTCGTGAACGACCCCAGGATACCGGTGATGTAGTCGATTGCGAAGGCGTTGACGTAATAGTCGGTATTGAAGGCCTTGGCCTCGGCATAGATACCGCCGACCAGGAAGTTGAACGGGCCGTCGAAGTCGCTCGAAATGATCGCTTCAGCCGACCATGATTCGCCGTTCGAACGCGAGCGGTCGAAGGCGCCGGGCAGGTCCGAACAGATCGACTGGCCTTCGAAAGCGCCCTGGTTGCTGATCAATGTGTCGGAAGTGCAGAGCTGACCATTCGGCCCGTCCGGCGTCAGCGCGTTGAATACCGGCGAGAAATAGGCCGACGATCCGGGTACGAAAGCCGGGAACGGTGCCGGCAGACCGGTCGGAACGCCGTTGGCCGCGAAGAATGCCAGGCTGTTCAGCGCCGTCTGGAACTGGGCCGAACTGCGGCTGGGAATACCCAGATTGTAATCCTGGCGGGAATCGACCGAGGTTTCCTGGTACATGCCCGTGAGCGACAGCCGCATGCTGCCGAAACGCTGGTCGAGATGTGCCTGGACCTGCAGTTCGTCGGCGAAATATTCCGGCGTGAACGATGTGCCGACGGTGCGGACGTCATTGGGTTCATCGAAGGTGGAATAGATATCCGGCCCATAGAGGCTGTTGAGACCGAAGGAATTGCCCAGGGCAGCGCCCAGCTGTGTCGTCAGGAACTCGACCGAGCCAAGCGTACCGGTGAAGGTCGAATTGGTGTTGGTATTGTCGAAGTCGCGGCGGTTGTTGAGACAGCCGAGCACGCCCGTGGGATCGCGCTGGCACTGCTGCTTCTGGATACGCATGCGCTTGTCGTTCTCACGGAAGTAATACCCCATGATATCGAGCGTGGTATCGGCCGTGGGCTCCCAGCGCAGCGAGCCGCGGATCGCATACATGTCGCGATCGTCTAGGTCGTTGCCGTCGTAAATGTTGGTCGTGTAGCCGTCGCGGTTGAGGTAGAAGCCCGCCGCGCGCAGCGCCAGCGTATCGCCGATGGGCACGTTGATCATGCCCTTCGCCTTGATGCTGTTGTAATTGCCGTATTCGAATTCGCCGCGGGCACCGAAAATGCCGAGCTCGGGCTTGGCGGTCACGACATTGACGACGCCCGAGGTCGCGTTGCGACCGAAGAGGGTGCCCTGCGGCCCGCGCAGCACCTCGACACGTTCGAGGTCGAAATATTCGGTTTCGAACAGGCGGGTGCCGAACAGCGGCGAACCATTGGTGTGGATGCCGGTGGCGGCATCGCACGAAGTGCCGACGCACAGGTCGCCGATCCCGCGAATGGTGAAGCTCGACCCGGTGAAGTTCGACTTGGTGAAGGAGACGTTGGGAAGCGTCAGTTGGAGGTCGCTGGCATTTTCGATCTGCTGGGCCTCGAGCGCTTCGGCATCGAAGGCGCTGACCGCGATCGGAACTTCCTGCAGCGACTGGTTCTGGCGCTGGGCGGTAACGATGATGACATTGTTGCCGAGCCGCGGCTGGTCGTCTTCGGTTGTTTCCTGAGCAAACGCCGGAAACGCAATCGCGCTCGCGCAGATTCCCGCGAGCAGGGAAGCCCTTACCCTCATTAACCCTCTCCTCTCCATGTGGCCGTCTTTTTGCAGCCTATGTTCCCATAGCTATCATACATTCGTATGCACGCAAGCGATTGCGCATGATTGTTGCGCAAAAGCCGGGGGAATTTTGGCATCTGTTGTCCAACCGCCGCAATCGCGGAAAATTGACGCTACGGAATGCTGGGTTTGGCGAGGTGCGGTAAATTTGCCGCAATCAGGCGAGCGTGTGGCTCTCGGCAATCTGGGTGATACCGCGCTTGCCCGAGGCATCGCGCCCGAGTTGTACAATTACGTCAATCACGCTGGCCGCATAGGCGATCGTGTCGCTGCGCGTGAGGCCGATTCCCGTCTGCATCACCATCAGCGAAAGTTGCTCGAGCGCACCGCGCAGGCTGTTCGCGTGAATGGTGGAGAAGCTGCCCGGGTGGCCGGTGTTGATCGCGCGCAGGAAGCTGACGCTTTCCGCGCCGCGCAATTCGCCGAGCACGATGCGGTCGGGGCGCAGGCGCAGCGCTGCCTGGAGCAGCTCGTTGGCGGTAACCTTGGCCTCGCCCAGCTCGCCCTTGACGGCAACCAGCCCCACACCGTTCTCGCCCGGCAGCTTCAGTTCGGGCGTATCTTCGACCAGCACAACGCGCTCCTGCTTCGGGATTTCGCCGAGCATGGCGTTGAGGAAGGTCGTCTTACCGGTGCTGGTGCCGCCTGAGACGAGGATCGTGCGCCGCTGGCGGATCGCCTCGCGCAGGAAGGCGACCGGTTCGGCTTCCGCATCGGGCATGACTCCGCGCTCCGGCGGAGTCAGCGGTCCTGTGTCGTAGGCGTCGAGCGGCAGGTCGAGGCGACGGTGGCGGCGGATCGCCATGGCCCAGTGCTTGCGTGCCGCGGGCGGGCCGCAGAACTGCACACGCGCGCCACCCGGCAGCGTCGCGCCAAGCAACGGATGCTCGCGGTTGATACCCTGGTGGCTGACGCGGGCGACCTGTTCGGCCAGTCTCTGGACCAGCCGGTCGTCGATGTCTGGCCGCAGGACCTTCTGCATGCCGCCGGCGGCAGCATCCTCGACCCAGACCTCGCCAGGCCGGTTGACGAGGATTTCGGTCACCGTATCTCGCTCGAGCCATTCGCGAAACGGCGCGAGATAGGCGTCCAGATAGACGCTCCGCTCGCCGTGAAGATCGACCGGCGGGGCGTCCTCTTCCGGATTGTCGTCCGGCTGGAAGGGATGGATGTCGGCGTTCACGTCTCGTGCAATGCTCAGCTGACCGAGGAGAAATCCAGGTCGCGCGCGGTGAAAATGCGGATCGGTTCGCCCTGGCGCACCCGCACGGTGGGGCCGCGCTGGCCATCCTGCTGCGCTGCCGTGGCCGCTGCCGTGGAGCTCGCCCCGCCGATCATCACGCCGGCCGCGCCGCCCGTGGCAAGCGAACCCACGCCGCCGACGACCGACAGCAGCATGGCCGAGCCGAAGCGCTTGAAGAAGCTGTTGCCCGAAACCTTGCCGGCTAGGCCCGTGGTGCCGTCGAAGCCGATCGCGGGCGAGGCGAGATTGACCGAGGCGCCATCGGGCCGGATCAGCCGCGTCCAGATGACGTAGGCGCGCTTCTGCCCGTTCTGCAGGCCCGACTGGTACTGGCCGATCAGACGGCTCGAGCGCGGGACGAGGATCTTGGTCCCGTCGAAGCTGCGCACATCCTGGCTCACCACCGCGCGGACATAGCCCGGCACATTGGTGTCGATCGCGGTCTCGAGAACCGCCGGGATCAACGTGCCCTGCGTGACGGTGGTCGCGGGATTGACCATTGCCCTGGCCTGCGCCGGTGCTCCGCCGACGCCGCCGATGCGGCTCGCGAAATCGGACGCGGAGTTCCCGGTCGAACCGGCGCCCCCGGCCTCGGCGGCAGCCGGCTCGGCAATCGCCAGCGTTGCGGGCGAGGCCCCGGAGTCGAACACGACAGTGGGGTTGGCATAAGGATTGGCAGCGAGACCCGGCTGCGGCTGCGCGGCGAGCACGGGTTGCGGCGCGGGATCGGGACGCGCTGCGGGGGCGGCGATGGTCTGCGCCTGGGCCGGAGGCGTGATCGCCGCGGCGGGCACCGGCGGAGCCACCTCTACCGGTGCCTGCTTGCCGCCGATCCCTTCGGACGGTGTAATCCGGGCAGAATTCATGCTCCACAGCGTGACGAGACCAAGCCCCGCGACGATGGCGATGCCCGCAATCATGCCAAGCGCATCGGACTTGCCCGCAGGCCGCGCCACGGCGGGGAAGGCGTTGCGCTGCGCAAGGTCGATGACCTCGGCATCGGTTTCATCGCGCGGATCGACATCGTTGGCGATACCGGCATCGCCGGGCTTCTTCTCGGGCAGTCGCATGGCGAGACGCATGTTTTACCTCCCCTTCGAGGCGAGAGCGGCCTTGCCGCTCGCATTGGTTGCGGGCCGTTCGGGCCCCGTGTTGACCAGCTGGGCGCTATCCTCGCCCGAGCGCAGGACAATCGTGCGCGGCACTCCGTCGACGACGATGGTATCGCCGCGCACGGTAAAGTTGACCGGGCCCTCGACCCCTTCGCCATTAGTGACGAGGATTGCCGGAACATCCTTGCCATTGGGCCAGGTCAGGAAGGTTGCCGTGCCATCGTCATAGGTATTCTCGGGCAGCAGTTCGGGGTCGCCCGAAGCGTTCCACGCGAAATTCAAGTCCGCGGGATCGACCACGGCATAGGGGTCGCGCGCCGCCTGGCGCTCGATCGCATTCGGCGCTGCCGCCATCTGCACCTCCTCATCCTCCGGTTCATCCGGATAGGCGAAGCGCATCAGGTAGAGCGGCTTGGCATTGGGGGTGGCGACGAGGTCGAACAGATAGGTGCGCTTGCTGGTGATGACCGTGAGGTTGGTCGCGGCCCGCGGTTCGAGCGGCTTGACGAACAGGATGTTGGCGCGCTTGTTAGGGGTGACCTGCCAGCTCGCGCTGTCGCCGATGGCGACGTTTTCGATCACCTCGTCGTCGCCGAACATGATGCTCGCCTGCACGGTAACGCGGCCTTCGACGCGCACGACCTTGAATTCGTCGTACATTACCTCGACGAGGCGGGAATCCTGTGCAGCAGCCGGCGCGGCCAACAGGGCAAGGGCGAGCGCGGGAATGAGCGCGCGGGTCATGCGTGTTTCTCCATCGAACGGTCGAGGGCCTTGGGAGCGGCGGGTTTGAACCGGCTACCGATGCCGGAGCCGCGCACGCGGGCCTTGCTGGAAGGGGATTGCTGGCCAGAGCCCGAAGAGGTCGCATAGACCTTGGTCACGCGGGCAGTGCCGCTGCCGCCCGCGCCGCCGCTGTCGTTGGCGGCATAGGCGGTGGGTACGGCCGAGACGTCGATCTTGCGCGCCTGTGAACTGGTTTGGTTGGCGGCCTGTGCCTGCGCGAGAGCGGCCTGTGGGATTGCTGCCTGTGGAGCGGCAGCGGGGGCAGACTTATCTTCCGAGGACGGCGTGAGGCCGAACACTGTCCAGCCTGCAACCATCGCGCCCGCGACCTTGAGCACCAGCACCATCAGCGCGACATGCACCGCGCCGATCATGAAGAAGCCCATCGCGGCCTGCGGGTCGACCTGTCCGGGCGTTGCGGTCAGGGCCGCGAGGATCGGCACGGCCATTTCGAGCATGATGCTGCCGCCGAGCACGGCGAACAGCGGCGCCAGCGCACACATCGTCAGCCCCTTGATCCAGCCGGTGAACAACCCGCGCGTACCGTTGAACAGCGCCATGACCACGAAGATGGGACCAAGCGCGACAAGGATACCGAGCACAATCTTGGTCGTTACCAGCAGGCCGACCGTACCGAGCATGAACAGCATCGCGCCGAGCCACATCATCCCTTCGGGCGAGAAGGCGGAGAACTCCTCATTCCCCCCGCTCGCTTCCTGGATGGCGATGAAGACCACGTCGATCTTCTGCGCGAAGGTGTGCGTGGCAGAGCCCTGGCTACCAGTCAGGATACCGGCGAGATAGTCGGGTGTGAGCACCGCGAGGTTCCACACCACGCTCTGGTAGGCGATCCAGCTGGTCGCGAAGGTCAGCACGAGGCCGAGCGTCATCATGCGCGGCACGAGGCTGCGTATGCCGATATTGGTCCGGCCGGTCAGCAGCGCGAAGGCGAACAGCGCGATGAAGATCGTCAGCAGCAGCGTCAGCACCAGGGAGAGCTGCCCGCCGCTGGCGAACAGCCGTCCGAAGGCAGCGGAGCTCGCCTCGCCCGCGATGCAGTCGACACCGCGCAGCGCGGCGGCGACGCCGTTGCCGAGCTCCTGCGCGGCCTGCTGGCAGTTCGCGCTCACTCCGCTGCAAGGCCCAGGGCTTCGACCCCGGCCTCCCCTTCATCGATCGCGCCGCCGGGCCACTTGGTTCCGGTGAGCGCGGGGAACCAGTCCGAAGGCGCATCGCCGAGCGCTTCGCGCAGCAAGTCGAGCCTGCGCACCGAGCTCTCGCGACCCGAGAGCAGCGTCAGCACTTCGGGCGCGCCCGACAGGTCCAGCCGCACCACCACACTCGCATCGGGCTGGCGCACCAGGAAACAGCGGCTGTGCGCCGGCAGCGTGCGGATGAGCGCAAGCTCGTGCTCGGTCAGGCCGAAACCGTCGCAGTAATCTTCGGGCCGCGCACGGCTGTTGGGCATGAACACCATGGTCGCGGTCTGCTCGACCAGGGCAGTCGAAATGCGGCTTTCAAGCGCGTCGCGCGCCGACTGCGTGGCGAAGCCAACCAGTGCGTTGCGTTTCCTGAGCGTCTTGAGCCAGTCGCGGATGCGCGCGGCGAAGACCTCGTCGTCGAGCGCCTTCCAGCCCTCGTCGATGAGGATCATCGTCGGCTTGCCGTCGAGGCGCTCCTCGATCCGGTGGAAGAGGTACATCATGGTCGGCGTGCGCAGCTTCGGGTTCTCGAGCAGCGCAGTCATGTCGAAGCCGAGCACGCGGGCCGACAAGTCGAGCTTGTCCTGCGCATTGTCGAACATCCAGGCGTTCTCGCCTTCGCCGATCCAAGCACCAAGGCGGTCGGCCAGATCGCCCGGTTGCGGACGGCGGCTGCCCGACAGAAGCTCCTTGAAATGGCGCAGGCGGCGCAAGCTCGCATCATTGGCATAGGCCGCGTCGACCGCGCCCGCGATGGTCTGCTCTTCTTCCGGCCCTTCGGCCTTGAGCAGCACGCCCAGCCAGTCGCGCAGGAAGGCCTTGTTGCCCGGCGTATCGGGCAGCGCGAGCGGGTTGAAGCCGGTCGGCTCGCCTGCACGGATGCTGTCGTAGCGCCCGCCAATGCCACGCGCGAACAGCTCCGCCCCGCGGTCCTTGTCGAACAGGATCGTGCGGGGGCTGAACTTCTGCGCCTGCGCGGCGAGGAAGTTCATCACCACGGTCTTGCCTGAGCCGCTTGGCCCGATGACCGAGAAATTGCCGAGGTCGCCATGGTGGAAGTTGAAGAAGAACGGGGTCGCGCTGGTGGTTTCCAGCAGCGTCACCGCCTCGCCCCAGTGGTTGCCCTGCGCCTGGCCCAGCGCAAAGCCGTGGAGCGATCCGAAGCTCGCCATATTCGCGCTGGAGATCAGCGCGCGGCGGACGAGATAGCCCTCATTGCCCGGGAACTGGCCCCAGAAGGCGGGCTCGCAATTGGTATCCTCGCGCACCGCGATCGCGCCGGTATCGGCAAGCGCAGCGGCGCAGGCGGCCATGGCATCGTCGAGGCGGCCGAGGTCGCGCTCCTTGACCATGACGGTCAGGTGATGGTCGCCGAAACCGACTGCGCCATTGCCCAGCGCGTCGCGCGCGGCCATCATGTCGGCGCGTTCGGCGGCGGCTTCCTCGTCAGCGCTTTTTAGGCGGCGGATGGCGAGATCCATGCGTTCGCGCGCGGTCTGGCGTTCGGTCGGGGCGTAGCTTTCGCTGACCACCATTTCGAAGGGCAGGCGCAGCAGGCTGTCGAGCAGGCCAGGGCTAGTCGCCTCGGGGTAATCCTTGAGGCCGAGGATCGCGCCGAAGTCGGGCGTGCCCGAGCCACGCATCTCGATCGCGTCGAGCCCGAAGCTGACGCGGCGATAGGGCAGCATGTGACCCACATCGACGTCGTCTGCAGGCCGGCGCACCGGGCGCATCTCGCCATTGTAGAGCGCGGAAAGCAGCTCGAGCATTTCCGAATTGGTGTTGCCCTGCGGCCCGACATAATCGCCAAGCGGCGTCGCGCCATAGGCCGCGAGCGAGGCAACCAGCCCCTGCGATGCCGCGCGCAAGCTGCGCAAATCCTTGGGATCGGCTTCGAGCCTCTCGCCGCCACCGCGCCTGAACTTCTTGCTCACCCGTTCTGCAAGGCCCGCCTTGCCGCGCGCGGGGCGGCGGATCAGGGTGATGAACTGGTCGTTCACGAACAACTGGCCCGAGCCGAGCCGTTCGCGCCAGCGGGTGTCGATATGGCGGCTGATCGGATCGGGGAACTCGGCTTCGAGTTCGACCGAAACGCGGCGTCGGATGACGTGATGGTAGAGCACGAACCGCGCATCCAGCGTCGAGCGCAGCACAACCTCGCGCGTTGCGGCATGGGCGTTGAGCGCCTCGCTGTCCTCGGTCTCGAACAGCAGCCCCGGCACCTGGATCGCGGTCATCACGCTGCCGTCGCGCAGCAGCATGGTGCTTTCGTCGATCAGGCGCAGGTACGGCAGCCGGTCGCCGGCGCGCGCTTCCTTCGCGCTCCAGGCGGCGGCGCCCTTCCATTTGTCCTTACGCGGCATAGGAATTGCACCCCCAGCGCTTGTAGTTCTTTACCCGCGGGCACTTGCTGACCTTGGTGATCCACAGGTCGAAGATGCGCGGTTCGCGCAGGCAGGCGAAATAGCCGACGCCGTGCATCACGGCGAAGACCAGCAGGGCAAGCCAGCTGCCGGTGATGAGGAAGGCCTCGGTGGTCACCATCCCGTTGATGATGAAATAGTTATATGTCACCCCCGCGAACATCTGCGGACGCGTCAGCGCGCGGTGGACGGGATGGCGGACCAGCGCGGTCATTTTACGCGGCAACCCCTTGAATTCCGGCTACGATCGAAGCGGCACCGAACAAGATGAACACGCCGATGATGACGGTCGCACCGAAGCGCCAGTTGAGCCGGCCGGTGAGCATCATGAAGCCGACGGCGGCGACTGCCATGACGGCAACCGCGGTGGCGACATTGCCCAGCAGCGTGCCCTGGAGCCAGCCGAGCGCAGCTACGATCGGTCCCGATCCGGCCGGATCGGCGGCCTGCGCGAAAGCGGCGGACGGGGTTATCAGGGCGGCAAGAGCTGCCGGAATGAAAAGCTTGCGACTCAAGTAACTTACTCCCGTGAATGATCGGACAGGCGACCCATAATCGCTGCCACATAGGTCTGCGTTTCGCGAATGCGCGGGATGCCCCCCGCCCGGATGACACGCCCGGGCCCCGCATTATAGGCCGCGAGGGCTTTTTCGAGATCGCCGTCGAAGCGGTCGAGCTGTTCGCGCAAGTACCGCGCGCCGCCCTCGAGATTGGCGAAGGGATCGGCGGGATCGACATCGAGATCGCGCGCCGTGGCAGGCATGAGCTGGGCAAGGCCCCGTGCACCGACCGGCGAAATCGCATCCGGGCGCCAGCGGCTTTCCTGCCACACCAGCGCCTCGATCAGCGTCGGGCTGAGATCGAAGCGAACGGCGAGTTCGGCGACCTTGGCCTTGTAGCCTTCTGGCACAAGCTGCGCATGCAGTTGGGGATCGGCCACGGCGACTTCGGGAACGAAAATCTCCGGCGGCACTTCTGCAAAGGGTTCGACAGGCGCAAACTCGGACGGGATGGCAGCGGGCGCGGCGCCCCCGCCGGCTACCCAGCGCGCACCGTCGACATCGATCTCCATGACATCCGCCTTCACCGGGAAGGCGGTCAGCGCCGCACAGGACAATCCCATGCTCAGCGCCCAGCGTGCGAGAATCATTGCACCCTCCGTCCAGTCCCCTTGGGCATACTACATGACACGCGGGTGACAAAAAGCTGATTCCAGTAAGAAACCGTCGCAGCACGATACAAAACGGCCCGCCCCTGCAAAGAGGCGGGCCGTTGCGGCTCAACAGTTTTCCAAGGAATTAGCGAAGCGAGAGCGCGTAATAACGCGAAAACTCGCCGCGCTCGAGCATCGCCAGCCCCTTGCGGGCAAGGCGACGTGAATCGACCCAGTCCCCGGTGGCGGTTTCGAGTTCGACGCTGGTGCGGGCCTCGGCCACTGCAGTAAAGGCCGCGCGCGCCGCATCGTACTCGCCCGTGCGTGCGAGCGCGATTGCGTGGTTAATAAGGCGGGCCGGATCGTCCTGTGACAGTTCGTCGCACGCCTCGATCGCCTTGCGCGCATCGGCATCCCGACGGGCGACAAGCTCTTCATAGCCGACGTCGTATTCTGCCACGGGTCCCGCCACAGCCGCCACCGGACCCTGCGCCAGAATAGCCAGCGCAACGCTCGTCAGGATGATCATGATCGCTCTCCCCTATCTGTTTCGGGTGGGAGAATGCGCCCTCTCGCTACGCACTGCAATAAAAGCGTAACATTGTCACAAATCTGCAATCTGGTGCATTTCAGCATCACTTTTCGGTTGTCCCGCAGTTCGTCGCATTAGCTGCCGAAACTGCAACATAACGGTCATGAGCCGACAAAAACTGTCACGAACGGTCCCTAGCGGACGAGTCGCGATCAACGAACTCGCAACTCGATTCATTCCGGTTTTTGAGGGGACCGCTACCCGTGACCAATTTCCATCGTTCGCTCGTTCTCGGCTGCTCCGCCCTGGCTCTCGCCAGCTGCGGTGCCGACGAAATCGTCTCGCCGGGCACCGGCGGGAACATCACCATCAACAATCCGCCCGCCACTCCGGCGCCCACGCCGACGCCCACGCCGACCTCGGCGCTGGTCACGCCGGCTGCCGGCTGCCCGACCATCTCCGACCCGGTCGGCCTGACCGATAGCGGCACCATCTCGGGCCCCACCGGTGAATATCGTGTCTGCACACTGCCCGCGCGTTTCGATGCTTCCTCGACCCTGCCCTATATCGATGGCCTGCTCTATCGCATCAACGGCCGAGTCGACGTCGGTACCGATGGCGGCCCGACCGCCTCTTCGGCCGACACGGATGTCGAACTGACCATCGAACCGGGCGTAATTCTGTTCTCGCAGGGTTCGGGCTGGCTCAACGTCAACCGCGGCAACACGATCCAGGCCAACGGCACCGCCGACCGCCCGATCGTCTTCACCAGCCGCGACAACGTCCAGGGCCTCAACACCGACAATTCGTCGGGCCAGTGGGGCGGTGTCGTCCTTTCGGGCCGTGCCCCGATCACCGACTGTATCGCACCGGGCGCAACGCCGGGCACCGTCGCCTGTGAACGCCAGGTCGAAGGCGCAGCGCAGCCCGCCCTCTTCGGCGGCGCGACTCCGGGTGACAGCTCGGGCAGCATGACTTACGTCCAGATCCGCTATTCGGGCTTCGTCCTCTCGGGCGACAACGAACTCCAGTCGCTGACGCCCAGCGGCATCGGTTCGGGCACCACGCTGCGCAACATCATGAGCTTCAACAGCTCGGACGACGGCGTCGAGTTCTTCGGCGGCCGCGTGAATTTCCGCAACCTCGTCATCGTCGGCGCGGAAGACGACGGTCTCGATTCGGACACCGGCGTGAAGCTCAATGCGCAGAACGTGATCGTTATCCAGCGCCCCGGCGTGGGCGACACCATCATCGAAGCCGACTCGAACAACGGCCTCGAAGACCAGACCCCGCGCCAGAACACCAAGATCTCCAATGCCACCTTCATCGCGAACAGCGGCACGGGCGACCAAGCGATCCGCATCCGCGGCGGCACGGACTACACCATCGTCAACTCGATCCTCGTCGATCAGTCGGGTGCAACTCCGTGCCTGCGAATCGACCTTCCGGAAACGATCCGTGCGGCCGATGCCAGTCTCGATGAAGCCGGCCCGCCGGTCTTCAACAGCTTCGTGATGGATTGCGCGGTCGATTTCCGCGACGGTTCGGGCGGCGTGACAGCGGCGCAGACGCAGAGCTTCTTCGACGCCGGTTCGAACACCGACTCGAACTTCACCAACACGCTGACGATGACCTACGTCAACGGCACCAACGAAAACGCCGTCACCGTCTTCGACCCGACCGTGTTCTCGTCCTTCTTCACCCTGCCGACAAACATTGGCGCGGTGTATCCGGGCAACGAAACCTGGGTCCAGGGTTGGACCTGCAATTCCTCGTTCGCGAACTTCGGTTCGGTGAGCGACTGCACCAGCCTGCCGGTCTACTAATCGGCATTGAAAGGCCGTGGGGCGCGCAAGGGGTGCGTCCTGCGGCCTTCTTCGCATTTCCGCACAGGGGCCATCGCAGGGCCCCGACCAGATTCCAAAGGCCTGAATATGAGGGGGTCTCGAACCATGTCGACCGGCAAGCAGCTCACCGCGCTGCTCCTGCTCACCACCGCGCTCACCGTTCCCGGCGCAGCTTTTGCGCAGGACGCCAGCACGGGCGCAGAAGGCGTTCCCGCCACTGAAAACGCCACAACCGAAGCCGCGCCGGCACAGGATGCGGCAGCCGCCGGCCAGGCGCCGGACGATGAAGCGTTCGAGGAGCCCGAAATCTCGGTTCCCGGCGGAGCCATCGTAGTTACCGGTCGCCGCCGGCAGGACGTCACCCGCGCATCGAGCCAGGTCGTCTCGGTTCTCGACAGCGCCAGCATCGCACGCACCGGCGAGGGCGACATCGCGGGTGCGCTGACACGCGTCACCGGCCTGTCCACCGTCGGCAACGGCCTTGTCTACGTCCGCGGCCTCGGCGATCGCTATTCGCTCGCCCTCCTCAACGGCCTGCCACTGCCCTCGCCGCAGCCGCTCAGCCGCGTCGTTCCGCTCGATATCTTTCCGACCAGCATCATCGCCTCGAGCCTGGTGCAGAAGACCTATTCGGCCAACTTCCCCGGTGAGTTCGGCGGCGGCGTGATCAATCTCACGACCCGCGCCGTGCCCGACGACAGCTTCGTCAAGGTCAGTGCCGGCATCTCGGGCGATACCGAAACCACCTTCGGCACCGGCTATAGCTATTACGGGTCGGACTACGACTGGTTCGGTTTCGACGACGGACGCCGCGAACCCGGCCCCGCGCTGCAGTCCTTCCTCGATAGCGGCCGGTCGATGACCGATCCGGACGTCGACCAGCAGGCAATCCTGACCGAGCTGGGAGATCCCAACCTGATCCTGCTGCAGAGCATCGGGAAACTGCCGGTCAACTGGTCGGCGGGCATCACCGCGGGAACCAGCTTCGATGCCTTTTCCGACGGCCGGTTCGGCGTGATCGCGACCGCTTCGCTGAGCAATAAGTATCGCAACCGCTTCATCACCCGCCAGTCGGCGCTCAACGGCGAACTCGATCTCGACCAGACCGGCTCGCAGTTCCAGACCGACCAGCGCATTCTCGCCAATGCGATGCTCGGCCTTGGCCTCGAAGTGGGCGAACACCGCTTCCGCCTGACCAATCTCTTCATCCGCGACTCGCTGAAACGCGCCTCTCTCGCACAAATCAACGACCTCACCGACGACGATGACGACCTGTTCCAGAACACCGGCTGGTACGAACGCCAACTGCTCGACTCGCAGTTCGTCGGCGAGATGAAGTTCGGCGACCTCTCGGTCGACATGCGCGCCGGCTATGCGCAGACCCAGCGCGAGGCGCCGAACGAATGGGAGTTCGTCTACTCGCGCGATATCAATCCCTCGGGCGAGCTCGACGGCGTATATCTGAACTTGCAGAACGGCGGACAGCGCGGGCGCACCACCGTCGCCTTTTCCGACCTGACCGAAGACCTCTATTATGGCGGTCTCGACATCAGCTATCGCCTGGCCAACTGGCTGGGCGTGACCGTGGGCGGCGCCTATACCGACACCAGCCGCCTGTCGCGTCGTCGCGAATTCGATATCCGCACGACCGGGGCCTACCCGCAGGCGTTCGGGGCCTTCCGGCCCGACAATCTGCTCGGCGATTCGCTGATCGCGCTGGGGTACGATAGCGCCGCGCAGACCGCAGCCGGGATCGGCCCGTTCTCCTATACGATCATCGAAACAACCGCTGCCGACCCCGCCTTTTCAGCCGGGCTCGAGATCAAGGCAGGGTATGCCCAGGCCCGCCTCGAACCGACGACCGGTGTCTCGCTCGACGTCGGGGCCCGCTACGAGGACGCGACGCAGGTAGTCGTGCCCCTTGGGCTCGACGGTCTGCCCAACGGGTCGGTCAATGCAACGCTGCTCAACAACGATTACTGGCTCCCGGCCGCCACGCTGACCTGGGAAGTGGCCAACAGCCTGCAGGCGCGCCTCAATGCGTCGAAGACCATCGCACGGCCGCAGTTCCGCGAACTGATCCTGCAGACCTACTACGATCCCGAGACCAACCGCCAGTTCACCGGCAATCCCGGCCTGGTCGACAGCGAGCTGACCAATTACGAGGCGCGGCTCGAATATTACTGGGGCTCGGGCAGCCGGCTGAGTGCCGCGGGCTTCTACAAGGACATCAAGAACCCGATCGAGGTCTTCTCGAGCTTCAACGACAATTCGGTCGTCAGCCGGTTCGCCAATGCCCCCTCGGCCACGCTCTACGGGGCCGAACTCGAGGTGCAGTGGAACAAGGACCTCTACAACCTCGGCGACTGGTGGGACAGCAAGCGCCTCGTGGCGATCGCCAATTACACCTACACGCAGTCGGACATCAGCGTGCAGGCCGGCGACATGGTCAATGTCCCCGAACTGGGCGGGTTGCAGGCGGCGACCAACTTCTTCGAAGACGGCACCGCGCTCACCGGCCAGTCGGACCACATCGCCAACGTGCAGCTGGGCCTCGAGGATCTCGACCGGGTCAGCCAGCTCACCTTCCTGTTCAACTACGGCAGCAAGCGGGTGATCAGCCGCAGCACGCTGTCGCGCCCAGACATCCTCGAGAACCCCGGCCTGACGATCGATTTCGTCGCCCGCCAGGGCATCAGGCTGGCGGGGACCGATCTCGAAGTGAAATTCGAGGCGCGCAACCTGACCGGACGCGATCACTTCGAATACCAGACGACCGGCACCACGCGGATCGAGAACAACAGCTACAAGGTCGGCCGCAGTTTCAGCCTCTCGGTCTCGGCCGAGTTCTGAGCGGCACCGGGCCCGCTTGCAGGAAGGGGCCGCCTCCGGGCGGCCCTTTTTTGTCTGGCCGCCAATGCTCAGTCGTAGCTGTCGTAGACATATCCGAGCGAGCGCACCGTGCGCACGCGCTCGCCTGCGCCGACCTTGCGCAGCGCGCGGCGCAGGCGGCCGATCCAGACGTCGACCGTGCGCTCGTCGATCGGCGGTTCCTGCTTGCCCAGTGCCGCGATCAGGTCGCTGCGCGAGAGCACGCGGTCGGGGTTCTGCGCCAAGAAATGCAGCAGGCGGAATTCGTTCGGCCTGAGGTCGAGCGGCTGGCCGCCCCAGCGTGCCTGCAGCGCGGCGAGATCGACCAGCAGGTGGCCGAGTTCGAGCCGCTCGGTGATGCGGGCCTGACCGGGCTCGGCCTGGAGCGCCATGACCCGGTCGAGGATCGCGTTCCGGTCGAGGGGGCCGACGACGTAATCGTCGGCGCCGGCGCGCAAGGCCCTGCGCTTGTCCTCGGCATTGTCCCGCTCGAGCACGATGGCGATATGCGCTTCGGCCAGGCGCGGGTCCGACCGCAGGCGGCGGCACATCTCGAGCCCCGATAGATCGTCCATCACCCAGTCGATGAAGGCATAAACCGGACCCTCGACCAGCCGGTGCGGACCGTCGGGAAAGAGGCGGGCGAAGGCATAGCGGATATCGCCATTCTCGAAATCGGCGAGCTCGCCGGCAATCGGGTCTGTCAGAAAAATATTGATCGTACGCACGCGGCTGTCTTCCCACCCTGTCGGGCAAGCGTTGCCGCAGCCATGTGACCTGTTTGTGACCCCTCCGTCGCGTTTGTAACACTTCGCCCCGCAAGGCGAATTTCCCTATTCTCCGGCCACCGAAAGCGTCCAGTCGCGGGGCGCGGTCGAGGCTATCCCGACGGGCGCCTTCGGCACGTAGGGAGCCTCGAGGCGCGCCACTTCCTCGGCGCTCAATCCGAGCTCGAGCGCGGCCATCGCAGCCGCGATGTGCCCGGGCTTGGTCGCCCCGATGATCGGCGCTGTCACCCCCTTGGCGAAGTGCCAGGCGAGCGCGACCGTGGCGCGCGACACGCCGCGCTCGCCGGTGATCGCGCCGACCGCCTCGACGATGGCGCGATCGGCCTCTTCATGCTGGCGGTAGAGCGTCTTGCCGAAGCCGTCGGTCTCGCTGCGCACCGTGGCATCGTTCCACGCCCGCGCGAGCTTGCCGCGCGCCAGCGGGCTCCACGGGATCACCGCCACGCCCTGGTCTTGGCAGAGCGGCAGCATCTCGCGCTCTTCCTCGCGGTAGAGCAGGTTGACGTGGTTCTGCATCGAGATGAAGCGGGTCCAGCCGTTGGCTCTCGCCACTTCCTGCGCCTTGGCGAACTGCCAGGCCCACATCGAGGAGGCGCCGATATAACGCGCCTTGCCCGATTTCACGATGTCATGGAGTGCTTCCATGGTCTCCTCGATCGGGGTGAAATCGTCCCAGCGGTGGATCTGGAACAGGTCGACATAGTCCATCTTCAACCGCACCAGGCTGTCGTCGACTGCCTGCAACAGGCTCTTGCGCGAATTGCCGCCGGTGTTGGGGGCCTGCCGCCAGGGAAGAAAGGCCTTGGTCGCGAGCACAATCTCGTCGCGCCTGGCGAATTCGCGCAACAGCTTGCCAACCACCTCTTCCGAGGCGCCGAGCGAATACATGTTCGCCGTATCGAAGAAGTTGATCCCTGCCTCCAGCGCTTCGCGGATAAAGGGCCGGCTCTCGTCTTCGGACAGGACCCAGTCGCCATGCCAGCCGCGGGTGGTGTCGCCATAGCTCATGCAGCCGAGGCAGAGGCGCGACACCTTGAGGCCGCTGGGGCCGAGATTGACGTAATCCATGGGATGGTCCTTCCTGTGCGACGGCCCGATTTGATACACGGACCGGGTGACAAAGGTGACAGGGTGTCACCTTCAGATCGCCGCCAACTTACTGTTTACATTGCCATTCCGAAAAAGTGACGCGAGGTGTGCGCGAGAAAAGCGATGGTGCCTCGCCGCTCTGCATCGTCTTCATCGCAAACGCCGGTGGAGTAGGAAAGAGCCCGCACCACCGGCACTCACGCGAGAGTCATGCCGCCATCGACGCGGATGGTCTGGCCGACCACGTAATCGGCCAGCGGCGAGGCGAGGAACAGCGCCGCGCCCGCCATGTCCTGCGGCGTCCCCATGCGTCCGGCCGGGATCCGCGCCACCGCCCCCGCCGCGCGCTGCGCGTTCCCGGTGGTCACCTCGGTCAGCTTGGTCGGGACGAGGCCCGGCGCGATGCCGTTGACGCGTATGCCCTCGCCCGCCCAGGCCTGCGCGAGACTGCCGACGAGGCTGACCGCGCCCGCCTTGCTGGCGGCATAGGCCGGATTGCCGATCATCGCGTGATAGGCGCCGACCGAGCTGACGATGACCAACGAGCCGCCCCGTTCCGCCAGCTTCGCTCGCACCGCGCGGGCGCAATCCATCAGCGAATCGAGGTTGACCGTCATCACCGCGTCCCAGCCCTCGCGTTCGAACTCCTCGCGGCGATAGCGCACGACGCCCTGGCACAGGACGACGACATCGAGCCGGTCGGGCAGCTCGAATGCGGCCACCGCATCCCGGTTCGAAACGTCGAGCGAATGGAAAGCCAGCCCGTCGAGATCGCTGCCCTCCCCCGCGCTGTAGTCCTCCGCAGAAGCCCGGGTGCCCGTCACATGGACAAGGGCGCCGCGGGTGCGAAATCCATGTGCGATACCGTTCCCTATTCCGCTCGTCCCCCCGACCACGAGAACGGTCTGGCCGGAGAAATCGAGCGGATCGGTCATGGCTGCGGCCTCCTCAGATCGAGCGCGAGATCACTTCCTTCATGATCTCGTTGGTGCCGCCGAAAATGCGCGTCACGCGCGCATCGCGCCACAGGCGGGCGATGGCGTATTCGTTCATGTATCCCGCCCCGCCATGCAGCTGCAACGCCTTGTCGCAGGCTTCCCATTGCAGGTCGGTGTGCCACAGCTTGGCCGCGCTCGCCTCGTCGGTCGTCAGTTCGCCCGCCAGGTGTTTCTTGATCGCCCAGTCGAGATGCGCCCAGCCGACCTGCAGCTTGGCCTTCAAATCGGCGAGGACGAATTTGGTGTTCTGGAATTCGAACACCGTCTTGCCGAAGGCCTTGCGGTCCTTGGTGAACTTGACTGCCTCGTCGAAGGCCCGCTGCGCCGAAGCCTGCGCGCCCACGGCGATGCCGAGGCGTTCCTGCGGCAGTTCCTCCATCAGGTGGATGAAACCCCGCCCCTCGCCGCCGAGGATATTGGTCATCGGCACGCGGACATCGTTGAAGAAGAGCTCCGACGTATCGGCCGAGTGCTGGCCGATCTTGTCGAGGTTGCGCCCGCGTTCGAACCCCTCGGTGTCGGCATCGACCAGCACCAGAGTGGTGCCCTTCGCTCCCTGCGAAGGATCGGTCTTGGCGACGACGATGATGACATCGGCGTTCTGGCCGTTGGTGATGTAGGTCTTCGACCCGTTCACCACCAGATGGTTGCCGTCCTTGATCGCGGTGGTGCGGATGCCCTGCAAGTCGCTGCCCGCGCCCGGTTCGGTCATGGCGATGGCCGAAATGACGTCGCCCGAGACCATGCCCGGAAGATATTTCTGCCGCTGCTCCTCGGTGCCGAGCCGCTCGATGTAATTCGCGGTGATGTCGTTCTGCAGCGTGAAACCGGCCGAACTGCCGAGGTAGGACAATTCTTCGCACAGCACGCAGTTGAAGCCGAAATCGAGGCCCAGCCCGCCATTCTCTTCCTTGACCGTGGGGCACAGCATGCCCGCTTCGCCCAGCGCCTTCCATGCGCTGCGCGGGACGATGCCGTCCGCCTCGTGCTGGTCGAGATAGGGGGTCATGTGTTCGGCGAAGACCTTGCGCACGGTATCGCGGAAGGCCTCGTGGTCTTCATTGTAGGCAGTGCGCTGGCTGGTATCGAGCATGGGTCTCTTGTCCTTAGTTGAGGAAACCGGTCAGGCGGCTGCGGATGATTTCCTCGGCTTCGCGCATGATCCGGTCGATCAGTTCCTTGCAGGTCGGGATATCGTCGATGAGCCCGGCAACCATTCCGCAGGACCATGCGCCCGCGTCCATATCGCCTTCCATCATGATCCGCGGATAGACGCCCGCGACCTGTTCGATGATGTCCTCGAACTTGAGGTCGGCGCCCTTTTCCTTTTCGATCTTGAGCAGTTCCTCGACCGCATCATTGGTCATCACCCGCTCGGTATTGCGCAAGGGGCGCATGACCAGCCTTGTATCGAGCTCGGATGCAGCGACGATCGCCTTTTTCACATTCTCGTGCACCGGCGCTTCCTTGGTGGCGATGAAGCGCGTGCCCATGTTCATGCCGTCGGCGCCCATCGCGAGGCTGGCGACGAGGCTGCGCGCATCGGCCATCCCGCCGCTGGCGACGAAGGGAATCTCCAACTCGTCCGCCGCGCGCGGCAGCAGGATCATGTTCGGGATATCGTCCTCACCCGGGTGGCCGCCGCATTCGAAGCCGTCGACGCTGACCGCATCGCAGCCGATCGACTGCGCCTTGAGGCTGTGGCGCACGCTGGTGCACTTGTGGATCACCTTGACCCCGGCATCCTTGAAATAGGGCAGGACCTGCTGCGGGTTGTTGCCTGCGGTCTCGACCACCTTGACCCCGCCTTCGATGATGACCCGGACGAGCCCCGGGTAATCGGGCGCGTTGACCGTGGGCAGGAAGGTCAGGTTTACGCCGAAGGGCTTGTCGGTCATGTCGCGGCACTTGGCGATCTCGTCGGCCAGCTTTTCGGGGGTGCCCTGCGTAAGGCCGGTGATGATGCCGAGGCCGCCGGCATTGGAGACCGCCGCCGCCATTTCCGCAAAGCCGACGTAGTGCATGCCGCCCTGGATGATCGGATGCTCGATGCCGAACAGTTCGGTGATGCGGGTCTTCATGGCGGGCCTCTCCCTAGTTGCTTTTCGCAACGGGTATCGGGCGGGGCGCGCCGAGTCTAGCGCTTCGCCACGCGTTCGAGCGCGGCGAGCAGTTCGGCCCCGCTCGCCGTAAGGGAAAGCGTCGAGCCCGCGCGTTCCGCCAGCCCTTCGCGCTCCAGATCCTCGCCCGTCGGGCTGCGCATGATCCGTCCATAGCGGCCGCCGTGATAGATCAGCGGCTCGACCTCGCGGCGGTCGAAATCGGTCACTTCGCCGAGGAAGATGGCATGGTCCCCGCCTTCGTATTCGAACCGCGCGGTGCAGCCGAAACGCGCGGCATAGCCGGGGATCAGCGGTGCGCCTTCGGGCCCGTCGATATCGTCGAGGGCAGCGAACTTGTCCTCTCCGGCGCGCGCGAAGCGATCGGACATCGCCTGCTGGTCCGCCGCCAGGACATGCACCGCCCAGGTCTGCGCATCGCGGAATACCGGCAGCGTTCGCGAGCGCAGCGACAGGCTCCACAGCACCATGGGCGGGTCGAGGCTGACCGAATTGAAGCTGTTCGCGGTCAGGCCGAAGGGGCGACCCGCCGCATCGCGCGCGGTCACGATGGTGACGCCGGTGACGAAACTGCCGAGCGCGTCGCGGAATGCCGTGGGATCGAACATCGGTTGTGCAGCTAGTCCGCGCGCCTGTGGAGGGCAAGGCTCAGGCAGGCGCGGGACAATATTTGCCGAGATACTGGCCGTGGCCGGGCATGTGCTGAACCAGCCAGCGGATCGATTTCTCCATCTCGTCGACTTCCTTGGTCGTCACGTCGGCGATACCGTCGGCCATCGGGCTGGTTCCGCCCATGGCGATGCCCTGCCCCATCATCACCGCCGCCCAGCTGGTGGTGGTGAACAGCTCGTCCTCCTCGCGGAAGATCTGCCCGTTGGCCTTGAAGATCTCGATCTTTTCGGTGAGCGTGGCGGGCACCTCCATCGTGCGCACATAATTCCAGAAATCGGAATCGTCGCGGCGCGTGGCATTGTAGTGCAGCACCAGGAAATCGCGGATACGTTCGTATTCCTTGACCGTCAGGCGGTTGTAGGTGCTCGCCTGCGCCTCGTGCACCCCGTCGAGCGAAAGTGTGGCAATGAGCTTGTTCACACCGGTATTGATAAGGTGGATCGAGGTGGATTCGAGCGGTTCCATGAACCCCGAGGCCAACCCCAGCGCGACCACGTTCTTGTTCCAGAACTTCTTGCGCCGGCCGGTGACGAAGCGGAGGAAGTTGGGTTCTGCCGTGGGCTTGCCCGCCAGGTTGTTGACCAGGATATCGTGCGCCTCGTCGTCGCTCATGTAGCGGCTGCAATAGACATGGCCGTTGCCGTTGCGATGCTGCAGCGGCACCTGCCACTGCCATCCCGCGCGATGCGCCGTAGCGCGCGTGAAAGGCGGCGGCGGCGATCCGTCGTCGCGATTGCAGGGCAGCGCCACCGCCCGGTCGCAGGGCAGGTAATGCGTCCAGTCCTCATAACCGGTCTGCAGGGTCTGCTCGATCAGGACGCCCCTGAATCCGGTGCAGTCGACGAAGAAATCGCCTTCGACCTCGACCCCGCTCTCGAGCGTGAACCCGGTGACGAAACCGGTCTCGGGATGCTGGCGGACCGAGCGGACCTTGCCCTCCTGCCGCACCACCCCGTGCCTCTCCGCATACTGGCGGAGGAACTGCGCATAGCGGGTGGCGTCTATGTGATAGGCATAGTTCATCGGCGGAAGATCGTCGCGATCATAGTCCTCGGTGCGCGAGAACTTGCCGAAATAGGCGGCCATCGTTTCGAGGTTGAACGCCTGCAAGGGGCGCTTGTCGCCACGCTGGCGCAGCGCGTGCCAGACCTGATGGAAGGAAATCCCGTTGAGGTCGTAGCCATAGGCGCCGAACGGGTGGATGTAGCTCTCGCCGACCTGCCCCCAATTGACGAACTGGATCCCCAGCTTGAACGTGCCCTGCGCCGCCGCGAGCATCTCGCGCTCGTCGATACCAAGCACCTTCTGGAAGTCGACGAAAGGCGGGATCGTCGCCTCGCCCACGCCGACCGTGCCGATCTGCTCCGATTCGACCAGCGTGATCGCGAGATCGCGTCCGTCGCGGATCCGCGAGAGGGCGGCAGCCGCCATCCAGCCGGCCGTCCCCCCGCCCAATATTACGATATGCTCGATAGCCATGTCCCACCCATGCCAGCAATGACGCGCTGTTGCCAGACGGCAACGCCCGATTGTTAACGTTCATATGACGTCTTGTGAACGCTCACAAGACACGTTATGTGACAGGCTGATTGCAGGATCCAAACTGCGACGTCTTGGGATAAGGGAGGATACATGTTTCGCACCAAGCCGGGTGCCGCGCGCCGCATCGCCGCACTCACCACAGCATCGAGCCTAGCGCTGAGCGCGGCTTGCCCTGCCTTCGCCCAGCAGACGGAGGAGGCGCCAGAGGACGACGCCGCAGTCGCGACGCCCGCCGCCAACGCGAACCTCATCATCGTCAGCGGCTATCGGGCGTCGCTCGAATCGGCCCAGAACTTCAAGGAAAACGCCGACACCGTCGTCGACGTCATCACCGCCGAGGACATCGGTGCGCTTCCCGACCGGTCGGTCGCCGAAACGCTGCAGCGCGTCCCGGGCGTCAATATCGGCCGGTTCGAGAAGACCTCCGATCCGACGCGTTTCTCGGTCGAAGGCACTGGGGTCATCATCCGCGGCCTGCCCTACACGCGCTCGGAACTCAACGGTCGCGACATCTTCTCGGCCAATGGCGGCCGCGTCCTCAGTTTCGAGGATGTTTCGCCCGAACTCGTCGGCCGCGTCGAGGTGTACAAGAACAGCACCGCGGACATGATCGAGGGCCACATCGCGGGGATGGTCAATCTCGTCACCCGCAAGCCGCTCGACAATCCCGGCTTCCATGTCGCCGGCTCGATCGAAGCGAACTACGGCGACCTGCGCGAGAAATGGTCGCCGACCTTCAACATCCTGGCCTCGGATACGTTCGAGACCGGTGCCGGCACTTTCGGGCTGCAGGTCAGCTATTCGAAGTCGAAGCTCAAGAGCCGCACCGACGCCTCGCAGATCGTCGACCCCTGCTATCGCAACGCCGACCTCAGCGGAGGCTGCCTGCGTGCGCAGAACGTGAACTCGGGCGGCTTCCAGGGTGATGTCTTGCTCGGCCCGGACCAGTTCCCGCCGGCCAATTCGGTCATCGTACCGCAGTTCGCCAACGTTCGTTCGACCACGCTCGATCGCGATCGCGAGGCCTTCTCGGGCGTGGCGCAGTTCGAAACGCTCGACGGCGGCCTGCTGATGACGCTGGAATACCTGCGTTCGGAGACCGATTTCTTCACCGAAGAATATGCTATTCTCGGCCGAATCGACGATGGCGTCTCCTCGCCGAGCCCGCGGCCGGGCACCGACTGGACCTTCGACGCCAACGGCAATTTCCAGAGCGGCATCCTGACGCAGAACGTCGGCAATGAATATGCGACGCCCTATGGCCTCGGTGGCATTCCGACCGATTCGCTGCGCTTCCTGCGCGACACGAATTCGGTCACGCAGGACATCTCCTTCGACGCGGAGATGAACTTCACCGACCGCTTCCGCGGCCATGTCGAGATGCAGTATGTCGATTCCAAGCTCACTCGCGATTCGGTCTTCGGCGCGATGAGCACCTGGTCCGACATTTCAGTCGACCTTACCGGCAACATACCGAACATCGAATTCCTCGCCCCTCCCGGCGCGCCCGCCGACTATTTCACCAGCGGGTTCTTCACCTATTACTGGTTCGGCCTCGACAGCCGCGAGAAGAACGAGGGCAATCTGTTCAGCCTGGCCGGCGACTTCGAATACGACGTCAGCGACGACGGCTTCTTCAAGAAGGCCTCCTTCGGTGCCCGCTGGGCGGCGCGCGACCGGGTGAACCGCAACACCAACTTCAGCACCTGGGGCAACCTTTCAGCTCCCTGGGCAGGCCGTGCAGGCTGTGCGCCCTGGGGCGAAGGTCCGGGCTGCTTCTCGGGACCGGGCCCCTATGTGCCCGATTGGGCGGGCTTCACCCCGGGCCGGTTCTACACCGGACTGCCGGGGCAGGAATTCGCCATTGCCGGCGGGGTCTATACCGACGAATTCCCGAACGCGTCGCAGTATCGCACCCCCTTCGCCGACAACTTCCAGCGCGGCCGGGCAGCCACTCCGATCGAAAACGGCGGCGCCTATTTCTATGGCGGCGACGACTTCCTGCAGGAATATCTCGACGGGGTCACCGACCAGCAGTGGGACGAAATCTCGACTGCCGGGCAATCGCCGGAACGCTTCAATCTCGGCGTCAACGGGCGTAGCCGTACGCTGGCCGATGGCACGGTCGTGCAGTGCGATCCGTTCTGCCCGGCGGAAATCTCCGACGTTACCGAGATTACCTCGGCCGCCTATGCGCGCCTTGATTACGGAGCCGACCTCGGCGGCAGCTGGACCGTCAGCGGCAACATCGGCCTGCGCTACGTGGAAACGAAGGTCAGCAACGATGCGCTGGTCTCGTTCCCCGATCCGCAGCAATTCGACGCGGTGGCAAACGGGGGCAACGGCGACGGCGTCGTCCAACCCGCGGAAATCACCAGTTCCTGCCCGCCGGTTCCGCCGGGAGGCTTCGCCCCCGAGGTGCTCTACTGCCAGCTCACCGGCGCGCGCCTCGCGGAATACGCTTCGCTGTTCACCGGCGAACTGGTTCCCGATACGAGCGACATCCGGTTCGATCACTGGCTGCCGGCGTTCAACATCAAGCTGGACAGTGGCACCGGCGTGGTCATCCGCGGCGCTGTGTCGAAGGCGATTTCGCGCCCCGACCTGAACCTGTTCAACGCCGGCGGGGTGCTCGGCTTCAGCGGCAATGTCGACAGCGGCCCGCTCCTTGCGATCAGCACGGGCAACCGCAACCTTCGTCCGATCGAATCGTGGAACTACGATCTGAGCGCCGAATGGTACTTCGACGACGTCGGCTCGATCACGGCGGCTCTCTTCATGAAGGACATCGACGGTATCGTGCAGAACGGCCGCGGCCTGGTGAATTACACCGCGCCCAGCGGTACGTCGCAGGATGTGATCATCAACGGCCCCGCCAACGATATCGACGGTACGCTGAAAGGCTTCGAAATCGCCTACCAGCAGACGTACGATTTCCTGCCGGGCTTCCTCAGCGGACTGGGCTCGCAGCTGTCGTACACCTATGTCGACGGCGGCGACTTCCCGAACCCGAACATCTCGGGCATCGGTTCGCCCTCGGTCAATTCCGACGGCGCCCCGATCAACGCGGGACCGTTCGTATCGCAACTCCCGCTGGCAGGCATTTCGGAGCACACGATCAATGCCACCGTGTTCTACGAGCGGGGGCCGTTCTCGGCTCGCGCTGCCTACAACTGGCGCAGCGAGTTCGTGGTCACGGTACGGGACGACCTCTTCCCGTTCTCGCCGATCTACCAGGATGCAGGTGGCCAGCTCGACGCGTCGATCTTCTACGACGTCACCGACAATCTGAAATTGGGCATCCAGGGCGTGAACCTGCTCGACTCGGTGACCAAGCTCTCGACGGTCGTCGATTACGACGGCACCCGGGTCACGAGCGCGGCCTTCCGCAACGACCGACGCTACACCTTCATTGCCCGCTTCAATTTCTGATCGGGCAGGGTTAGCGACTGACGAGACGGGCTCCTGTTGTCGTGACGGGAGCCCGGATCGTTTTCATGCGGGGGTGCGGCCCCTATTCCACAACAGGGCACGTCTGCCGCATTGATCGGAATAGTGCCGTCGTTAGGATCGACAGGCCGGAGCGCGTCCGGCCAGGAGGCGAATTCGGATGGGTCGGCGACGTCAGTCAGTGACCATCAAGCACGTGGCAGCCGATGCAGGGGTTTCCCTGCAAACGGTGAGCCGCGTCATCAACAACGAGCCCAATGTCCGCCCGGCGATGAAGGAACGGGTGCAGGCTAGCATCGACAAGCTCGGCTATGTCCCCTCGATCGCCGCGCAGCGGATGAGCGGGTCGCGCTCATACCTCATCCTGGCGATCAACGACCGCGACCGGACCATCGCCGACTGGCGCGCGCGCGACGGACGCGACTGGGTCGACCAGATGCTGCTGGGCGGCATGCTGACGGCGGCCGAACGCGGCTATCGCATGATCTTCGAGCTGGTCGACACGCATAGCGACCATGTCGAACGCGAACTGGGCGCCGCGATCGCGGCCCTGCAGCCCGACGGGGTGATCGTGACGCCGCCGCATTCCGAGAATCCGCAGATTACCGGGCTTCTGGCCGAGCGCGGAATTCCGTTCGCGCGGATCGGATCGAAAGCCGAAGGGCCCGGCATTGCCATGACGATGGGCGACGAATTGCTCGCGGCGAAGGCGACCGACCACCTGATCGAACTCGGCCACACGCGGATCGGTTTCATCGCCGGATCGGACGAATACAGCCTTTCGGGCTGGCGCGTCGACGGCTGGCGCGAAGCGATGGCCAATGCCGAACTTGCTTGCGACGACCTGCTCGAGAGGGGGGATTTCGGCTTCGAGAGCGGACTTGTCGCGGCGCGTGCCCTGCTCGACCGCGAGGCAGCGCCGACCGCGATCATCGCCAGCAGCGACCAGATGGCGCTGGCGACGCTCGAGGTTGCGAAGGAGCGCGGGCTCGATGTCCCGCGCGACCTCTCGATCGTCAGCTTCGACAATACCCCCGTGGTGCGCTTCACCACCCCCGCCCTTACCGCGCTCGACCAGCCGATCGCGCGAACCGCGGCGCGCGCCGTCGAGCTGCTGATCGACACGCGCAAGAACGGCACGCCCGAACAGCCGGTCGTGGTCGAGGGCGAACTGGTCGTTCGCGGATCGACCGCGCGCGCGCCGTCACGCAGCAGTAGCTGACGCCGTCGATTGGGCAGTTCGCGCCATCGTCGCAAGAGGGCGGCGCAATCGCGGAACACGCTGCAAGCCGATCACCCCGGCGTTGGCGCCACGCGCTTTCGGCGCTTCGCGGGAAAACCGCATGAAGCCACCCGGCGGCCGCTTGATTTTCCCCGATCCGCATGGCAGTCCCGTCTATTGATAACGTTCTCATTCATATCGGGGACGCGGAGGGGAAGTTCGGAATGAAAAGCTTTTTGATGGCGACGGCTGCGGCCCTGGCTCTGGCGGGCTGCGCCACGGCTCCGATGCAGCGGCCGGAAGGTCACGCCGCGCTGCCGGCGCCCGTGGCCGAAGAGGATGCGCGCATCGCCGATCTGCTCGCGCGGATGAGCATCGAACGCAAGGTCGCGCAGCTGATCCAGCCGCAGATCGGCTCGTTCACCCCCGAGGACATGCGCCGCTATCGCTTCGGCAGCTACCTCAATGGCGGCAACGGCGGGCCCTATGGCGACGAGTTCGCACCCGCTTCGGAATGGCTGCGCTACGCCGACGAGATGTACCTCGCCTCGGTGGCGCCCATGCCCGGCGGCGAACCCGTGATCCCGACCATGTGGGGCACCGATGCCGTCCACGGCCACACGAATGTCGTCCGCGCGACGATCTTCCCGCACAATATCGCCCTCGGCGCGACGCGCGACGCCGATCTCGTCCGGCGCATCGGCGAAGCGACCGCGGTCGAGATCGAGGTGACCGGCATCGACTGGAACTTCTCCCCCACGATCGCGGTGGCCCAGGACGACCGCTGGGGCCGGACCTATGAAAGCTATTCCGAAGACCCGGCCATCGTCGCGCCGCTGGGCGCCGCGCTGATCGAGGGCCTCCAGGGCCGCAAGGGCGACCCGAACCGCCTCGGCGCGGGCCACGTCATCGCCACCGCCAAGCATTTCTTCGGCGATGGCGGAACCGACCAGGGCGTCGACCAGGGCGAAGTCACCGGCGATATCGACGCGCTGAAGACGATCCATGCCGCCCCCTACCCCGCCGCGATCGAGGCGGGCGTCGAAGCGGTGATGGCGAGCTTCAATTCGATCAACGGCCGCAAGATGCACGGCAACAAGGCGCTTCTCACCGGCGTGCTGCGCGACGAGCTCGGATTCGATGGGCTGGTCGTTGGCGACTGGAACGGCCACGGACAGGTCGCCGGCTGCACCAATACCGACTGCCCGCAGGCGCTGCTCGCCGGGCTCGACATCTACATGGTGCCCGACGACTGGAAGGGCCTGCTCGAAACCACCGTGGCGCAAGTGCAGGACGGAACCATCCCCATGGCCCGGCTCGACGAGGCGGTCGGCCGGGTCCTGCGCGTTAAGCTGCGCGCGCACCTGCTCGACGGTATCCTGAAGCCATCCGACCGGCCGAATGCCGGCCAGTACGACCTGCTCGGATCGCGGCAGCACCGCGCCATCGCGCGCGAGGCGGTGGCCAAGTCGCAGGTACTGCTCAAGAACGACGGCGTGCTTCCGCTGAAGGCGGGGGCGAATATCCTCGTCGCCGGGAGCGCGGCCGACGATATCGCGCAGGCGGCGGGCGGGTGGACGCTGACCTGGCAGGGCGGCGGCGAACTCGACAACAGCTATTTCGCCGGAGCGACCTCGATCTGGCAAGGGCTGAAGGATGCCGCCGAGGCGAGCGGGGGAACCGCGCGGCTGTCGGTCGACGGACGCTATACCGACACTCCCGACGTGGCCGTGGTGGTCTTCGGCGAGAAGCCCTATGCGGAATTTGCGGGCGACCGGAAGGATCTCGCCTTCCGCGACGAAGAGGGCCTCGAACTGCTGCGCAATTTCAAGGCGGCGGGCGTGCCGACGGTCGCAATATTCCTCAGCGGGCGGCCGATGTGGGTCAATCGCGAGCTCAATCTTGCCGATGCCTTCGTCGCGGCCTGGTTGCCGGGGAGCGAGGGCGCGGGCGTGGCCGACGTCCTCACGGGCGCCGCCCCGGCGACAGGCAAGCTCGGCTTCAGTTGGCCCGAGACCTGCGATTTCGGCCCGCTCAACGGCCCAGACGGCGCGCTGTTCGCGGTCGGCTACGGCCGCGCGCTCGGCGATACCTCGCCGCTGCGCACGCTCGACGAGACCTGCGATGCCCTGCTCGCTGGCGATAGCGCCGAATGGTTCGTCAACGGCCGCTTCGCCGACGGTGTCTCCGCCACCGCGGGGGGCGCCGCCCTCCCCGATCTGCGCGGATCGGCCGCGGGTGTCACCGCCGTGGGCATCGATCGCAATGCGCAGGAGGATTCGCGCAAGATCACCTTCACGCCCGGCGCCTCGCTGACCATCGCGCAGGAGAGCGAGGGATCGGGCGCCTATCGCATCGTTTATCGCGTGGCCCAGCGACCCGCCCGGCCGGTCACGCTTGCAGTGGGCGACGCGACCATCGACCTCACTCATCCACTCTCCATCGCAGCGGAGAAGGACTGGCGCGAAATGGTCATTACCGGGCAATGCGCCGCGGGGCTCGGCGACGCGCTGACCTTCACCTCGCGGGGCGCGTTCACCTTCGACATCGCCTCGATCAGGCGCGAGGAGATGGCCGAAGGAACCGGCTGCTCGTTCTGAACGAATGCATTCGTATTCGTCTTGTGACGCGGTTATGGCGTGTCACACCACGCAGGAAGAAATACGGCCGGGCACCTCTATGTCGCACCGTGCCCAGGGAGGAAATCTGACATGGCACTCGCACCCGATGTTGCGACGAGCACCGATCCGTATCCGCTCGAGGACGAGGGCACGCATGTAAATGCGCCGGGCCTGCAATATTTCGTCTTCGCGCTGTTCTTCATCTTCGGCGGCATCACCTCGCTCAACGACGTGATCCTGCCCAAGCTGAAAGAGCTCTTCACGCTCAACTACACCCAGGCGATGCTGGTGCAGTTCTGCTTCTTCACCGCCTACCTCATGATCGGCATTCCCGGCGCCGAACTGGTCAAGCGGATCGGCTACATGCGCGGGGCCGTCGCTGGCCTGCTGATCATGATGGCCGGGTGCCTGTTGTTCATTCCGGCCAGCCAGACGGCGACCTACGGCCTGTTCCTCGGCGCATTGTTCATCCTCGCCAGCGGCGTGGTGATCGTTCAGGTCGTGACCAACCCGCTGATCTCGCTTCTCGGCCCGCAGAAGACGGTCCACAGCCGGCTCACCTTCGCCCAGGCCTTCAACAGCCTCGGCACCACAATATTCCCGATCGTGGGCTCGGCACTCATCCTGGGCAGCCTTGCCGGGGTGAGCGCAGCCGAGCTTTCGGGCGCCGAGCTGCAGCAATATCGCACGGCCGAAAGCGCGGCCATCGTATCGACCTACATCGGCCTTGCCGTGGCGCTGGCGGTGATTGCGCTGGTCGTCTGGCTCAACCGCAAGAAGCTGCCGCACGATGCCAAAGCCATGCGCGGCGATGCGCTCACCACGATGACCCGCTACCTCATCGGAATCGTGCCGATCGTGATCGGCGGCTGGCTGGTGATCCAGGGCAATGAAATCCCCGGCGTGGCACTCCTGCTGATCGGTCCGGCGATCTGGCTGTGGGGCAACGCCCTGCTCAGCCGCACGCGCTTCTCCTTCGGGGCTGCATGCATCTTCCTCTATGTCGGCGCCGAAGTCGCGATCGGCTCTCTCATCGTCAACTACCTCATGCAGGACAGCGTCATGGGCCTGACCGAGCGCGCGGCGGGCGACATGATCTTCCTCTACTGGGGCGGTGCGCTGGTCGGCCGCGTGATCGGCTCGCTGGTGCTGCGCTTCGTCAGCCCCGGCCTCGTCCTGATGGGCGTGGCGCTGGGCGCGATTTCGCTGGTGCTGGTTTCGACCAACACCACGGGCACGGTCTCGGGCTACAGCCTGCTGGCGGTCGGCCTGATGAACTCGATCATGTTCCCGACGATTTTCTCGCTCGCCTGCGAAAAGCTCGGGCTCAAGGCAGCCGACGGGTCGGGGATCATCAATATCGCGATTTTCGGCGGCGCGGTGATCCCGCTGCTCACCGGAATGCTGGCCGATGCCAGCGGCAGCCTCGGCACGGCGATGATCCTGCCCATCTCCTGCTATGCGATCATTGCAGCCTTCGGGATCTACGCGCGCAAGCCCGCCACCGCCTGATTTCGCACCTGCAACAGTTCGGGGGTTCGCAAGGCGGCTTCGGTCTGCCATGCGGCCCCCCAAGCTTTTGGACACAGGGAACAATATCGACATGACCGACGCCGAACTCGCGGCCCACCTCGCCGAAGTGGCGGGCCGGATCCTGATCGAGGTCCGCGAAAGCGGCATGTTCGAGGGCAAGGCGCTGGGCAAGGCGGGCGACCAGACCGCCAACCAGTTCCTCGTCCATGCGCTGCGCGAGCAGCGGCCCGAAGACGGCCTCCTGTCCGAAGAAAGCAAGGACACCGACGCGCGCCTGTCGAAAGACCGCGTATGGATCGTCGATCCGGTCGACGGCACGCGCGAGTATGGCGAAGCGCGGACCGACTGGGCGGTCCATGTCGCGCTCTGCATCAATGGCAAGCCCGAGATCGGTGCGGTCGCCCTGCCCGGCCTCGGCATGGTCCTGCGCACCGACCAGCCGATCGCCATGCCAGCAAGTTCCGAAAAGCCGCGCATGGTGGTCAGCCGCACGCGCCCCGCGGCCGAAGCGGTCGCGGTGTCCGAAGCGATCGGCGCCGAACTGGTCGGCATGGGATCGGCCGGGGCCAAGTCGATGGCGGTGGTCCGTGGCGAGGCGGAGATATACCTTCACACCGGTGGCCAGTATGAATGGGACAGCGCTGCGCCCGCCGCGGTCGCGCTGGCGCATGGCCTGCACGCGAGCCGCATCGACGGCAGCCCGCTGATCTACAACAATGCAGACACCTACATGCCCGACCTGCTCATCTGCCGCCCCGAATGGGCCGAGCGGGTGCTCGGGGAGGTCGGTAAGCTAGCTTGATTCAGTCATTGCGAGCGTAGCGAAGCAATCCAGTCCCGCGCCGTCTGGATTGCCGCGTCGCCTGCGGCTCCTCGCAATGACTGAAGGTTAGCCCTCGACCTGCGCCAGCAACTGGCGCGCCCGGGAGAGATGCGGACGGTCGAGCATGCCGCCCTGCCAGCCGATCGTCCCCGCACCGGGATTGGCCTCGAACAGGCCGACGATCTCGCGCGCCTCGGCAATCTCATCCTCGCTCGGGGTAAAGGCCTCGTTGATCACCGGAACCTGCGCCGGGTGGATCGCCAGCATCCCGCGATAGCCCTGGCGGCGCACCTCGATCGCACGCTTGCGCAGCGCCTCGAGGTCGCGGAAATTGGTGTCGATCGTTTCCACCGGGACGACCTCGGCTGCCGCGGCGCCAAGCAGGCACAGGCTGCGCGCAAGCTTGTAGGTGAAGGCGAAATCGCCATCGAAATCCTTGTTGCTCTGCGCGCCGATCGAATCCGCAAGGTCTTCGGCGCCCCAAGTCATCGCCGCCAGCCGCGGCGCGCCGCCGTAATCGCCTGTGGTAAACATCGCCGCCGCGGTTTCGGTCACCAGCGCGATCACCGGGGTCGAGCCCGGCTCGATCCCATTCTCGACTTCGAGCGCGGTCATCTGGCGATCGAGCTCCTCGACATCGTGCCGCCCGCGCGATTTGGGCAGCATGATCCCGCCGGGCCGCGCCGGCATGACCACCGCCAAATCGTCGGCGGTCCACGCGCCGTCGAGCGGGTTCACCCGCACCCACAGCCGCGCGCGTTCTTCATCGCTTCTGCCGTTCAGGAAATCGGCGATAGCTGCGCGCGCGCTTTCCTTGCCGCTCTCGACCACCGAATCCTCGAGATCGAAGATCACGATATCGGCCTCGCCTTCGGCGGCCTTGGCCATCTTCTTCTCGCTGTCGCCCGGGGCGAACAGCCAGCTGCGCATGCGGATCCGGGGCTGGAATGTCTCACTCATGTGGGTGCTTGAGGCGAATGCGGTCGTCCGCGTCAAGGGTAAAGCGCCATGCCGTAGCGTCGGCATGCTGGCGCTTGCCCACTTTCGGTTGTGCGGTATGCTAACCATCGCCCGGAGAGCATGCGATTCCCCGAAAACCGGCGAACGCATGGGGCAGGAGAGGAGCGTGACTGGGTGCGGCACTGGCCCCGGCATAGGATTGTCGCCGTTCGAACGGCATTTCCGAAAATCGGGTATCCCGACCGGGAGCACCTGCGGTGAGCCGCGCCGATCCCCTGCCAGCAAAAGCGCCGCCCAAGCTCTCGGCTGCGACCCGGATTGCCTACGGGACCGGCGCAGTCGCCGACGGCATCAAGAATGCGGCGTTCTCCACCTATCTGCTGCTTTATTTCAACCAGGTGCTCGGCGTGCCTGCGGCCATCGTTTCGACGGCGATCGCGCTGACGCTGGCTGTCGACGCCGTGGTCGACCCGCTGATCGGGCGGATTTCTGACGTCACCCGCTCGCGCTGGGGGAGGCGGCACCCCTATATCATCGGCGCCGCGATCCCGACCGCCGTGTGCTTTGCGCTGACATGGTTTCCGCCTTCCGGCCTCACCGATTTCCAGATGGGCGTGTGGATCTTCGCCTTCGCCTCGCTCACTCGCGCCTGCATAAGCACCTACCAGGTGCCGGCCAATGCGATGGGAACCGAGCTGACGCAGGACTATACCGAGCGCACGCGCATCTACGGCCTCAGGTACTGGTTCGGCTATGCCGGCACCTTCGCCTTCGCCGCCTTCGCGCTCTCGGTATTCTTCCGTGCAACTCCCGAGTATCCGCAGGGCCAGCTCAATCCGGCAGGCTACACGCCTTTCGCGCTGACCGCGGCGGCGGTGATCCTCGTTACGATCCTCATCTGCGGCTTCGGTACTGCCAGCCGCATCCCGCATTTGCGCCAGACCGAAGAGCGCGAGCAAGCGGCGGGCGTTCTCACTCACCTCAAGGAGATGGGCTCAGCCTTCACCCACCGGGCATTCCTGACCCTGTTCGGTTTCTCGGTGCTCAAGTGGACCGCGATCGGGCTCTACGGGGCAACCTCGCTCTATTTCGGGACCTACGTCTACCGCCTGACCGCGCTCGAGCTTGCACTGCTCACGCTCGACGGCTTCGTCGCGGTGTGCATCGCCCTCCCCCTTGCCCCGCGCTTCACCCGCTGGTGGGGCAAGCGTAAGACTGCGATGTTCATGGCCTTTTTCGGCGTCGCGCTCGGAACATCGCCGCTGTGGCTGACCTATTTCGATGCGTTCTTCGAACCCGGCCACCCGCTGCTCGTGCCGGTGCTGCTGGTGATCAACGCGGTCTACGGCGCGATGGTGGCGATCAGCCTGATGACGACTTCGTCCATGCTTGCCGACGTTGTCGAGGACGATGCGGTCCGTTCCGGGCGGCACAATGCGGGCATCTATTTCGCTGCCAACAGTTTCGCGGTGCAGTGCGCGGCGGGGCTCGGCATCCTCGCCGCGGGCGTCGTGCTCGAGACCTCGCAGTTCCCGGTCGGTCTCAAGCCCGAGGACGTCACCCGCGCCATGACCGACAGCCTGATCGCGCACTACGTACCGATGGTGATGGCGCTGTGGGGGATTGGCTGCCTGATCCTTTGGGCCTACCCCATCACCGAAGCGAAGCATCTCGAGAACGTCGAGAAGCTGCGCGCCCGCGAGGCCGAGGCTGCCGCACGCATACAGAGCAACAATCCCGTAAGCGGCGCCAGCCGCTAGGATGCAATTTACGAAGGAGAGGCCCATGGCTACCCAGCTAGAACCCGATGCCCATGCCGACGAGGATGCCTTCCGCACCGAAGTGCAGCAGTTCCTCGCCGAGCATTTCCCTGCCGAACTGAAGAACAAGGGCAACGCGCTTGCCGGCGTCGACGGTCCGACCGACGAAACGCCGGCCATGACCGCATGGCGCAAGGCCGTGGGCGAGCGCGGCTGGGGCACGCCGACCTGGCCCAAGGAGTATGGCGGCGGCGGCCTGACCAAGGCGCAGGCCAAGATCATCGACCAGGAATTCGCCAAGGCGGGCGCCTACAACCCGATCGGCGGCATGGGCGTGATGATGTTCGGCCCCACCCTGCTCGAATACGGCAGCGAGGAGCAGAAGCGCGAGCATATCCCGCCGATCTGCCGCGGCGAAATCCGCTGGTGCCAGGGCTATTCGGAGCCCAATGCCGGCTCCGACCTCGCGAACCTACAGACCTTCGCCGAGGACAAGGGCGATCACTATGTCGTCAACGGCCAGAAGACCTGGACCAGCGGCGGCCAGTGGGCCGACAAGTGCTTCGCCATCGTCCGTACCGACAAGAGCGACAAGCACCGCGGCATCAGCTTCATGCTGATCGACATGGATGCACCGGGCGTCGAGGTCCGCCCGATCACCATGATCAGCGGCACCAGCCCGTTCTGCGAAACCTTCTTCGACAATGTGAAAGTGCCCAAGAAGAATCTCGTAGGCGAGGAAGGGCAAGGCTGGACCATCGGCAAGCGCCTCTTGCAGCACGAGCGCACCAACATCTCGGGCGGCGGCCGCCTTGCCAGCATGATGGGCCAGAGTCTCGGCGATATCGCCAAGAATTACGTCGAGACCGATGCGGACGGCGAACTGGCCGACAAGGTGCTGCGCGACAAGATCGCCGATTTCGAGATCCGCTGGAATTCCTTCCTACTGACGGCCCGCCGGGCGGTCGAGGAAAGCAAGGCACAGGGCGGCGTCTCCGAAATCAGCTCGGTGCTGAAGAAGGTCGGCACCAAGCTGAGCCAGGAACGCAGCGAGTTGCTGATCGAGATCCGCGGGTTGCAGGGCCTCGGCTGGGAAGGCGAGGAGTTCACCGACGGCGAACTCGAAGCCGTGCGCGGCTGGCTCTTCGGCAAGGCCACGACGATCTACGGCGGCTCGACCGAAATCCAGAACAACATCATCGCCAAGCGCGTGCTCGGCATGCTCGACCACCAGTAAGACAGGGGAGCACACAGACATGGCAGTTCTCAACGAAGAACAGGAAATGCTGCGCGACATGGCGCGCGACTGGGCGACCAACGAAAGCCCGGTAACCGAATTCCGCAAGGTCCGCGCAAGCGGCGAGCCGCAGGCTTACGACAAGGATGCCTATGCCACGATGGCCGAGATGGGCTGGGCCGGTGTGATCATACCCGAAGATCACGGCGGTTCGGATTTCGGCTTCATGTCGGCGGGCCTCGTAGTCGAGGAACTCGGCAAGACTCTGACCGCCAGCCCGCTGGTCGCCACGACCATTGCTGCCAGCGCAATCGTGCTGGGCGGCAGCGAGGAGCAGAAGGCCAAGTGGCTGCCCAAGCTCGCCAGCGGCGAGACGGTGGCAACGCTCGCGGTCGACGAGGGCGCGCATCACGATCCCAGCACGATCGAGACGAGCGTTTCGGGCGGAAAGCTGACGGGCAAGAAGGCCTTCGTCCACGAAGCGCATGGCGCAGACCTGTTCGTAGTCGCGGCCAAGGACGGGCTCTATCTCGTCGAGAAGGGTGACGGCGTGTCGCTCGCCACCCGCAAGCTGACCGACCAGCGCAGCCATGCCGACGTGAATTTCGACGGTGCGGCGGCGGACAAGCTCGAAAGTGGCGGCGACAGTCTGCTCGACGATGTGCTCGATCGCGCGCGTGTCCTGACTGCCGCCGAAATGCTCGGCATGGCGCAACAGGTCTTCGACACCACGCTCGACTATCTCAAGCAGCGCGTCCAGTTCAACCAGGTGCTCGCCACCTTCCAGGCGCTGCAGCACCGCATGGCCGACCTCTTCGCCGATCTCGCGCAGATGCGCAGCGCGGTCGAGGCGGGCCTGCAGGCGGTCGATGGCGGCTTCGGCGTCGCACGCGCGGCGACCATCGCCAAGGCTGAAGCCAACCGCGTGCTGCACACGATCAGCAATCAGGGCATCCAGCTGCATGGCGGGATCGGCATGACCGACGAATACGACGTCGGCTTCTACCTCAAGCGCGCTCGTGTGCTCGAGGCAGCCTGGGGTTCGTCGAGCTATCTCAAGGACCGCTTCGCCAAGCTCGGCAGCTATTGAGCGAAGCGCTCGCCTCATCGGGCGAGGACGATACGGCGCCCCCGGACGGCGATGTCTGGGGGCGCCATCGCGCCTTCATGGAGGCGAACCTCCGGCGCAATTATGCGACCAATCTAACGCACGGCGTTTTCGGCATGACCGGCTTCCGGCTGATCTATGCCCCCACGATCATCCCCGCTTATCTCTATCTGCTGACCGGCAGCGCCGCCGCGGTCGGCCTCGGCACCGCGCTGCTGCAACTGGGCGGGACGATCTCGCCGATCCTCTCGGGGGCGCAGATCGAAAGCCGCAAGCGGATCCTGCCCTACGCGATCACCGTCGGCTCGATGATGCGGGTCATGGTCCTGGCCCTCGCGATCGCCGCCTGGACGCTCGAGGGAACCACGCTGCTGGTCGTCACCCTCGCCAGCTTCCTGCTGCTCGGCTTCTTCAGCGGGGCGCAGCGGGTCGCCTTCCAGATGCTGATGGCGAAGCTCATCCCGATCGACCGCCGCGGGCGGCTGCAGGGCATCCGCAACATGGCCGGCGGGCTCATCGCCGCGGGACTTGCCTGGGTAGCGGGGCATTATTTCATCGAGCAGAAATGGCTCGGCAACGGCTATGCGACCACCTTCCTGCTCGCCTTCCTGCTGACCTCTGTCGGGCTGTTCGTGCTGCGGCTGGGTATCCGTGAGCCCGATGCGCCGCGGCTGCGCCCGGTGCTGCCGCTGCGCGAAAGGATAGGCCAGTTCGGCGAGCTGGTGCAGCACCCCGATTTCCGCGCCTTCCTCATCGCGCACGGCCTCGCCGCGATCGCCCGCGTCGGTCTGCCGTTCTGGACGCTCTATGTCGGCGACAGGCTGGGGCTCGACGGAGCGCTGGTCGGTTCGCTCAGCCTCGCCTTCCTCGCCGCCGACACCCTATCGAACCTCGTCTGGGGATCGCTCGGCGACCGGATGGGCTTCCGCGCGGTCTATCTTGGCGCGCTGGCCAGCAGCCTTGCGGGCATGCTGTTGCTGGTCTTCGGCGACGGCTGGCTGCTTTACGCCAGCTTCGCCTTCCTCGGCTTCGGCTTCTCGGGCTGGATGATGGCGGCCATCTCGCTGGTGCTAGAGTTCGGCGAGCACGAGGACATCCCGATGCGCCTCGCGCTGACCACCACGGTCGAGGGCGGCGTGTCGTCGATCGGGCCGGTGCTGGTGGGGCTGAGCATTGCGGCGCTGGGTTACGTCCCGCTGATCCTCGCCGCCTTCGCCTCGCTGCTCGCCAGCCTGACACTGATGGTCTGGCGGGTACGCGAGCCGCGCGGTTCAGCCTGACGGCGCGAGCATCCCTTCGGACATGACCGAAAGATAGGTCCGGATGGCCTCGCCCGGCGGATCGAAGCGCGCCGCCCAGTGGCGCGCCTCATAGGCCGAATTGACCGTCGACATGATGACCTGCCCGGCCACCAGCGGATCGATCGCACGGACCGAACCGTCGGCGATCCCGTCGATCAGCATGCCGGCAAAGCGCCGGGCCAGCCGGTTCGAACGGGTCACTACATCGGCCTTGTGCTCCGCATCGAGCGCTTGCAGCGCCGTGGTGCGCAAGAGCGGCGTGGGATCGAAGAACTGCAAATCGACCAGTTCGGCCAGCACGCTTGAAAGCCGGGTCCAGTAATCGGTCCCGATCTCCCGGCCGGCGATCTGGACCGAGGACAGGCGATCATAGCTTTGCTGGAAACAGGCCAGCACCAGATCGTCCTTCGCCTGGTGGTGGTGGTAGAAGCTGCCCTTGGTGACGTTGAGGCTCTCGGCGATCCGGTTCACCGAGGCGCCACGATAGCCGAGCTGGTTGATCATGACCGTCGCCGCGCGCAGGAACGCTTCGTTCTGGCCGGGTTCCTCGGTATCGGGCGTGCGCCAGTTGCCGATCAGCTGCTGCGGTTCGAAGGTCCCGCGCCGGGCTGGCAGGCCGTGGGCGAGAATGTCGAACAGGCGCTCCTCGATACGATCGAAATCGAGCACCGAATAGCGTTGCGACCACACCGGCCACCACATCATCGCCTCGAGCAGGACATGCGCCCGGGCAGAAAACAGCGCGCGCTCCTCATTGCTGCGCCATTCGCCGAAGAAGCGGCGCACGAGATCCACCACGCGCAGGTAATGCGCCATCAGCGGATCCTGCACCTCGGATTCGAGCGTGCGGATTTCCGACAGGGCGGTGGTGAGGCCGCGTTCGCCCGCGCGGATGCGCTTGCGCAGCGCGATATGCGCGGCGATGAAATGACGCAGCCGCGCGGCCGGATCGGCCTGCCCCAGCGCTTCCTGCGCCATCGCCTCCATCAGCGTCAGCGTCTGGTCGTAAACCGCCACGACCAGCTGTTCCTTGCGCGGGAAGTAATAGGTCACGCTGGTCGCGTTGAGTCCGATCGCTCTCGCCACCTCGGCCAGTGTGGTCGCCTGTACCCCCACCTCGTTGATCAGTACCGAAGCGGCATGGATGATGGCCTCGCGTTTCTCGCCGAACTTGCGAGTGGCGGCGGGGCGGTTCATGCGAAGAACGCCCCGAGATCCTTCTTGAGGATCTTGCCATTGGCGTTGCGGGGGAGCGTATCCTCCACGAAGGCCACGCGTACCGGCACCTTGAACTTCGCCAGCCGCCCGGCAACCCATGCACGCAATTCCTCCTCGCTCGCCGACATGCCCGGGGCGAGGTGAACGACCGCCGCGGGTTCTTCGCCCAGCGTCGTGTGCGGAATGCCGATCAGCGCCGCGTCGGTCACCGCCGGGTGGTCGTAGAGGACGTTCTCGACTTCGGAGGAATAGATGTTCTCGCCCCCGCGGATGATCATGTCCTTCGCCCGGTCGGCGATGTAGCACCAGCCTTCCTCGTCGAGCCGGGCGAGATCGCCCGTGCGAACCCACCCGTCGACGAAGGTTTCGGCGGTCGCTTCGGGCCGGTTCCAGTACCCCTTCACCACCATCGGCCCGCGGGCCCACAACTCGCCCACCTCGCCCACCGGCAGCTCGGTCTTGCCGTCGTCGGCCATGATCCTGAGATCGGCCACCGCAACGGGCGGGCCGCAGCTGTCGGGGCGGTAGAGATAATCTTCGGAGGAATGGCCGGTGACGGTGGCCATGGTCTCGGTCATGCCCCAGCCATTGCCCGGCAGCGCGCCGAAAACTTCGTGGATCTTGCGCACCAGCTCGGGTGCGGAGGGGGCCCCTCCATAGGCGATCGCCTCGAGGCTGGTGAGGTCGTAATCCGTGCGCGCAGGGTGCTCGATCAGCTGCCAGGCGATGGTCGGAACGCCGCCGGTCAGATTCACCTTCTCGCGCTCGATCAGTTCGAAGGCCTTCACCGGGTCCCACTTGTGCATGAACACCATAGTATGGCCCGCCGCGACATAGCCCATCAAACCAGCCGAGCAGGCGGTGACGTGGAACAGCGGAATGACCGTGAGACCGACCTTCTGCACAGGTTCGGGCGGTTGTTCGCCCCGGCGCAGTGCGGCGCAGGCGGCGTTGAACCCGCTCGACAGGATATTGGTGCAGAGGTTGCGATGGGTGCCGAGCGCGCCCTTGGGCTGGCCGGTGGTGCCGCTGGTATAGAAGATCGTCGCTTCGTCCTCGGGCGCGATGTCGCACTCGGGCAAGTCGCCTTCGGGCAGCGCGGCATAATCGTTGGGCGCCCCGAGGATATCCTCGAGCCGCTCGGCACTATCCGGCACGCCATCGCTGCGCGAAATGAAGACCGTCTCGAGCCCGGACAGTTCGCCGCGGTGCGGGGCAATCCGGTCCCAGCGTTCATCGTCGCAGACGAGCAGCTTGGCGCCCGAATTCGACAGGCCGAAGGCAAGCTCCTGCCCCGTCCACCAGGCGTTGAGCGGCACACAGATCGCACCGATCGTTACCGCGGCGAAAAAGACGACCGGCCATTCGGGAAGGTTGCGCATCGCCAGCGCCACGCGGTCGCCCTTGGTCACGCCGCGCGCGCGGAATTCGCCCGCGAGGCGGGCCACCGCGCGGAACCATGCATCATAGGTAACCCGTTCGTCCTCGTAGATGGTGAACAGCCGATCGCCGTGCGCGCGGCCCGCCATCGCGACCAGCCGCAGATTGGCGGGGGCGTTCTTCCATACGCGCGTCGGCACTCCGTGGATGTCGAGCGTTTCCATCTCGAAGCGCTCGCCCGGCGCCGTCAGCCGTGCCACGCATTCGCTTCGCGACATAGCCGGCCAGTTTTCCGGCGGCACGAACCCGATCGCCCGAGCAAGGTCGTTCATGGCATCCCCCTTCTCCGCCGCCTCTCCCCGGGCGACTCTCTCCGCACTTGGTCTAAACCCGCTTCGCCCTTCCGCGCAAGCCGCCTTCGAAGTAGAGGTATGAGGGTGGCAAGAACAGATGAATTCGCTATTCGTGCAAAACCGAAGCATAGGTATGCGCGGTGGAGGAGAGAGGAATGTTCGAGCTGGCTAAGGCCGCGGCCCAGGGATTCGATGCCGACAGGCTGGCACGGATCGCCCCCTTCCTGGCCGAGACCTATATCGAAAGCGGGCGCCTGCCCAATGCGCAGCTGGTGGTCGCACGCGACGGGAAGCCGGTGCACTACACAAAGCTCGGCAGCATGGGCGACGACCAGCGGCCCTTGCGCGACGATGCCCTGTTCCGCATCGCCAGCATGACCAAGCCGGTGACCTCGGTCGCCTTCATGCAGCTGGTCGAGCAATGCCGGGTCGCGCTGGAGGAGCCGGTCACGCGCGTGTTCCCCGAATTCGCCGATCTCAAGGTCTACGCCGGCGGCGGCGGCTCGATTCCCTTCGCACCGGGCGCGCCTGCGCATCCGATGCGCTTCGTCGACCTGCTCACGCATATGTCCGGCCTCACCTACGGCCTGCAGAATCGCAACAATATCGATGCAGTCTATCGCGAGCACAATTTCGACTTCGCCCGCGATCACCTCGACAGCGACCGCTTCATCGACAAGCTGTCGAAGCTTCCGCTCGAATTCGCCCCCGGGCAGGGCTGGAACTACTCGGTCTCGACCGACGTCCTCGGCATTGCGGTCGAGCGGATCAGCGGTATGCGGCTGGGTGACTATTTCGAGAAGCACATTTTCGCCCCGCTGGGCATGGAGGACACGCGCTTCGGCGTTGCCGAGGGGCAGGGCGAGCGGCTGGTCGATGCCTACGCCTATCGCCCGGGCCAGGCGCCGAAGATGATCAATGCGGGCGCCACGAGCAAATTGAACCGGCCCGGCACCTTCGACAGCGGCGGGGGCGGCTTGATCGGAACGATCGCCGACTACCATCGCTTCGCGACCATGCTGCTGAACGGCGGTGAGCTGGACGGCGCACGCATCCTCGGCCCCAAGACCGTACGGCTCATGCGCACCAATCACCTTCCGAACAATGCCGACCTCACCGAGATGTCGAGCAGCCTGTTTTCGGAAGCCAACAATGCCGGGACCGGCTTCGGCCTCGGCTTCGCCATGGTGATCGACCCGGCAAAGACGCTGATGCCCTCCAGCCTCGGCGAATTCTACTGGGGCGGTGCCTATTCGACCGCCTTCTTCGTCGACCCCGTCGAACGGATAACCATGGTCTTCATGACGCAGGTCTATCCTTCGTCGACCTATCCGATCCGGCGGCAGCTCAAGACGCTGATCTACTCCGCCCTCACCGAAACCTACGCCTGAGGAGACCCCCGATGACCTCGCCCATCCGCACCGAACGCCACGACAACGTCCTCGTGGTCATTTCCGACAACCCGCCGGTCAATGCGCTCGGCCAGGCAGTGCGCGCGGGCCTCAACGACGCGATTGGCGAGGCGCTCTCCGACGACACGATCGAGGCCGTCGTGATCCGCTGCGACGGCCAGACCTTCTTCGCCGGCGCCGACATCACCGAATTCGGCAAGCCGCCCGTCGGACCCAACCTGCCCGAAACGCTCGACGCGATGGAAGCCAGCGACAAGCCGGTGGTCGCCGCGATCCACGGCACCGCGCTGGGCGGGGGCTGCGAGGTCGCGCTCGCCTGCCACTACCGCGTCGCCGTGCCGAGCGCGAAGTTGGGCCTGCCCGAAGTGAAGCTCGGCCTGATCCCGGGCGCAGCCGGCACCCAGCGCCTGCCGCGCCTCGTCGGCGCCGAGGCCGCCCTCCCCCTCGTCGTCGGCGGAAATCCGATTTCGGCGAAAAAGGCGCAGGCGATCGGCCTCGTCGATGCGCTGGCTGGCGAAGGCAGCCTCGAAGCCGACGCCATCGCCTTCGCCAGATCGAAGATCGGCCAACCGGTCCCGCGTGCTTCGGAGGGCACAGCCAATGAGGACGGCGTCCGCGACCCCGACCTGTTCGACCGATTCCGCGCCAGCCAAGCGCGCCGTATCCGCGGCTTCGATGCGCCCAATGCCGCGATCGAGGCGGTCAAGGCTGCGGGCGAGCTTTCGTATGCCGATGGCGTGAAGAAGGAGCGCGAGCTGTTCATGAAGCTGATGAGCGGCACGCAGAGCGCCGCCATGCGCCACTATTTCTTCGCCGAACGCGCCGCCAACAAGATCGACGACGTGCCCAAGGACACCCCGCTGATCCCGATCAAGAAGGTCGGCGTGATCGGCGCCGGCACGATGGGCGGTGGCATAGCGATGAACTTCCTCTCTGCCGGGATCCCGGTGGCCATCCTCGAGATGAAGCAGGATGCGCTCGACCGCGGCACCGGTGTGATGCGTAAGAATTACGAGAATACCGCCAAGAAGGGCCGCATGACTGCCGACCAGGTCGAGCAGGCGATGGGGCTTCTGACCCCGACGTTGTCTTACGACGATCTTGCCGATTGCGACCTCGTGATCGAGGCGGTCTACGAGAACATGGAGGTCAAGAAGCAGGTCTTCGCCAAGCTCGACGAGGTGGTGAAGGAGGGCGCAATCCTCGCCTCCAACACCAGCTATCTCGACATTGACGAGATCGCCACGGCGACGAAGCGCCCTGGCTATGTTGTCGGGATGCACTTCTTCTCGCCCGCCAATGTCATGAAGCTGCTCGAGGTCGTACGGGGCGCGAAGACCCGCGACGACGTGCTCGCCACGGTGATGAAGCTCGCCAAGACAATCGGCAAGGTTGCCGCGGTCTCGGGCGTCTGCCCCGGCTTCATCGGCAACCGCATGCTTTCGAAACGCCAGGAGCAGGCGAACGAGTTGATCATGGAAGGCGCGAACTATTGGGAGGTCGACGACGTACTGCTCGAATTCGGCTTCCCCATGGGCCCGTTCCAGATGGGCGACCTCGCCGGGATCGACATCGGCTGGCACCGCGACCCCACCAAGGTTACCACCATCCGCGAGGCGCTGTGTGCCGCCGAGCGCTTCGGCCAGAAGAACGGCAAGGGCTTCTACGACTACGACGAGGCGCGCAACCACACGCCGTCGGACGAAGTGAAGGCGATCATCGCCGACTTCGCTGCCAGGGAAGGTAAGCAGCAGCGCAAAATATCCAAGGACGAAATCCGCGAGCGCCTGCTTTACCCGATGGTCAACGAGGGCGCGAAAATCCTCGAGGAAGGCATGGCCCAGCGCGCGAGCGACATCGATGTGGTTTGGATCAACGGCTACGGCTGGCCGCTCTATACCGGCGGCCCAATGTTCTGGGCGCAGACGATCGGGCTCGATACCGTCGTCGCAGGCCTGGAAAAGCATGGCCTTCCGGTTAGCAACTATCTGCGCGAAAAGACCGAAGGCAGCGGCAAGTTCGACTAGGATAGAGCGGAATCTGCGACATTTTTGAAACGCCGGTACGGAAATCGGTCGACTGGGCAAGTCGTTCGTCCAGCTGCGCTTGACTTGCAACGGGCGGACGGCTTGTGACCAAATCTAAAGGGACTCTGCACAAGCTGGGTCCGGGATGAGAGGAGAAACTATGAGAAAGTTCGGTCTACGCCACCAATGCGCCTTCGGTGCGCTCGCGATCTCGCTTGCCATCGCTCCCGCAGCGGCCCAGGCGCAGGATGCGACAACCGCAGATGCCGAAGAAGCTCAACCGGCTGACAATACCGGCCTGGATACCGGCAATGTCATCATCGTCCGCGCCCAAGGCCGCGAACAGGCCCTTGCCGACGTGCCGGTCGCCGTCTCGGCCGTCTCGGGCGAGATGCTCGAGAAATCGGGCGTCGCCGACATCCGCGACCTTACCCAGGTCGCGCCCTCGCTGCTGGTTTCCTCCTCGGGCAACGAAGCCAATGGCTCCGCCCGTATTCGTGGGATTGGTACGGTCGGCGACAACCCCGGCCTCGAAAGCTCGGTCGCGGTCTTCGTCGACGGCGTCTATCGCTCGCGTTCGGGCAATGCGCTGTCCGAACTCGGCCCGCTCGACCGCGTCGAAATCCTGCGCGGTCCGCAGGGCACGCTCGGCGGCCGCAACTCCTCGGCGGGCCTGATCAACATTTATACCGCGCCGCCCGAATTCGAGTTCTCGGGATACGGCGCCTTCACTTACGGCAATTACGACGCGATCAAGGTCGAAGGCGGCGTGAACGCCCCAATCTGGCCCAGATTCGCGATCTTGGCGGCACGGGCGACGTATACAACCAGACGAGCGAGAACTTCGCCGTCTTCACCCACAACATCGTCCACATCACCGACACCGTCGATCTGACGCTCGGCCTTCGTTACACCAACGAAACCAAGGACTTCGATGCCACGTTCAGCAATGACAACGTGTTCTGCCCGCAGAACCGCGCGCTGCTGAGCGGCCTCCTTACGACGCCTCTTGCGGGCCTCGCCGGCGGCCTCATCGCGCTGTCCTGCCAGGGCAACTCGACCAGCGAACTCGACGGCGTCTCGGTCGCCGACACGCGCGACGAGGACGAGTTCACCGGTACGGCCATCCTCAGCTGGAAGCCCAACCCGGACTGGCTGGTCTATGGTTCGTACTCGAAGGGCTACAAGGCCGGCGGCTTCAACCTCGACCGGTCGGCGCTGTCTAACCCGCTGCTGTTGAACCCCAACAACCTCGACACGGCGAACCTCCAGTTCGACGCGGAAACGGTCAACGCCTACGAAATCGGCCTGAAATACGCCGCCCGCAAGTGGGGCTTCAGCGTGGCAGCGTTCCGGCAGGAATTCAGCAACTTCCAGCTGAACACCTTCAATGGTTCGGTCTTCCTGGTCCAGAACATCAACGGCTGCGACACCGATCTCGGCGGGGCCGATCGCGACGGCAGCGCCGCCACGGGCGCCTGCGCGGTCGACAACGTCGCTCCTGGCGTGGTCGCGCAGGGCTTCGAATTCGAAACCTCGCTCAGCCCGATCCGCGACCTGACCATGACCATGGGCATCACCTATTCGGACACCAGCTACGAGAGCAATCTCGTCGGCCGGGACGACGGTTCGCCGCTCGATCCCGCGTTGCGCCTGCTGCCGGGCGACAATCTGTCGAATGCGCCCGAGCTGGCGGCAACCGCTTCGCTCAGCTGGACCCCGCCGATCGGCAATTCGGGTCTTTCGGGCCTGGTGTTCCTCAATGCCCGCACTACCGGCGACTACAACACCGGCTCGGACCTGCTCTATGGCAAGGAACAGGACGGCTACACGATCGTGAACGGTCGCATCGGGATCACCGGCCCCGATCGCCGCTGGGGGGTCGAGCTGTGGGCCAACAACCTGTTCGACGTCGACTATACGCAGGTGGCGTTCAACACGCCGTTCGTGGCGCCGCAACAGACCTACTCGGCCTTCCTGGCCGAACCGCGGACCTACGGGATCACGGTGCGCGCCGGTTTCTGACCGCGCATCCCTGCCAATCCACGAAGGGGCCCGGCATCCACGATGCCGGGCCCTTTTTTCATGTCTCCCGGAAACCGGGCGGCGTCTCGCAGGTCCTTCGCTCGGACCCTTTGCCTGGCGACACCATTCGAACTGGCGGTACGAGATGCTACGTAAGTTTCGAACATAATTCCCCCTAACGCTTGACATAAAGCGCAAGAGCGCATTGAATTTCGATTGGAGGGTACGCGTCAAGACGTGCTCCCGAGGGAGAGAGGACCATGACCAGATTCACATTACGTCACAGCTGCGCCCTGGGCGCGCTCGCGATCGCCGCCCTGTCGTCGAACCCGGCCTTCGCCCAGGCCGAGGCCACCGGTGCCGCGGCACAGGACGAGACCCGCATCGTCGTCACCGGCTCCTACATCCGCGGCACACCCGAAGATGCGGCGCTGCCAGTCGACGTCCTCTCGGCGGAAGAGCTCCAGAACAAGGGCATCACCTCGCCGCTCGAGATGATCAAGGAACTCCCCTCGGTCGGATCGGTGCTCGGCGACACGAACCAGTTTTCCACCGCGGCGCAGGGGTTCCAGGGCAACGGCTCGATCAACCTTCGCGGCCTCGGCCAGACCCGCACGCTGGTGCTGCTCAACGGCAAGCGGATGATCCAGGCACCCGGTGACGGCTTTACCGATACCAACTTCATCCCGCTCTTCGCGCTGCAGCGTGTCGAAATCCTCAAGGATGGCGCTGCCGCTACCTATGGTTCGGACGCGATCGCCGGGGTGGCCAACTTCATCACCCGCACCAATTTCGACGGGGTCGAGGTTGCCGGCGACTGGACCTTCATCGATGGCTCGGACGGCAACTACAACGTCAGCGCGCTCGTGGGGAAGAACTTCGGCGACGTAAACGTGATGGTCGGGGCTGGCTGGCAGCACCGCTCGGAACTCGCCACCACTGCCCGCGACTACACATCGCAAACCTATGACGTGAATGCCTCGGGCTATTCGGCACTCGCCACGCCGGGCCTCTTCGCGGTGACCTATCTCGGAGCCGGCGGGCTGAACACGGTCCTGTCGCCGGACAAGGGATGTAATGAACTCGGCGGTTTCCAGACCGGACCGGTATGCCGTTTTACCTATATTCCCTACGACAACATCACCGAAGAAGAAGACCGCTACCAGGTCTACGCCAAGGCCGAGGCGGATCTCGCCGACGGTGTGCGCTGGCATCTCGATGCCTTGTGGGCAAAGACCGACCTTGAGAGCCTGAATTATTCGCCGGCCTTCCCGCCGACGCAGGGGCCGAAGGGGTCTGGCTTCGTAAGCGCATTCTCCACTTCACCAGCCAACCCGGCCGTGGCCGCGTTCCTCGCCCAGCAGGGCCTGCCCCCCTCGGGCGGCGCGAATGGCCCGGTGGTCGCGGTGACCAACGTCTACTACCGCCCGTTCGGCTTCCTCGGCAATCCGCGCGATACCGAACGCGGTGCCGGTGAGGGCCTCGCCAAGAACAACGCCTGGCGTATTTCGACGGGGCTCGAATACGACCTTGGCGACAGCCTCGTGCTGAACATGGATGGCACCTATTGGCGCTCGGCCCGCACCGCCTACGCACCGGGTATCGTCGGTTCGCGCCTCCAGGCGGCCCTCAACGGCTTCGGCGGGGCAGGTTGCACGGGCACCACTCCGGGAGCCAATGGCTGCAAGTGGTTCAACCCGTTTGTGCTCGCCGGTCCGGAAAACCCGGCCAACAATCTCGCCAACCCATATTATGTGCCTGGCTTCGAGAATGATCCGGACCTGGTGGCTTGGCTCCAGATTCCCAACGGGACCTTCCAGCGCGAAGAGCAGTTCGTGATCGACATGGTGCTTGCGGGCGGAACCGGCTTCGAACTGCCCGGCGGCGAAGTGAATTTCGCCTTTGGCGGCCAGTATCGCAAGAACAACTTCATCAGCCGTCCGCTGAACGACGAGTCCAATCTCGACATCAACCCGTGCTTCATCGAAGGCGACCAGAGCTGCGTTGGCACTGCAACCGACGGTGTCGGCCCGTTCATCTTCCTCGGCGGCACGCGGCCCGTCGCGCTGGACCAGAGCGTCTACGCCCTGTTCGGCGAACTCCAGTTGCCGGTGCTCGACAATCTGGAAGTCACCGCCGCGATCCGCTTCGAGGATTACGGCGACCCGATCGGATCGACGATCAATCCCAAGGCAGCAGTCCGCTTCGAGGCGACCGACTGGCTGACACTGCGCGGTTCGATCGGTACGACTTTCCGCGGGCCGCTGGCCAACAATGTCGATGCCAACTTCGTCACCGCTTTGCAGGGGCTGACCGCTGCGGGCGGCAACTACAAGTCGGTCGATATCTACGGCAATCCGGCGCTCGATCCGGAAACCGCGCTGACCTACAACTTCGGCTTCATCGTCGATACCGGCAACTTCACCTTCAGCGCCGACTACTGGACCTACGATTTCAAGGACCAGATCGTCATCACCCCGGCCGATGCCATCGCCAGTTCGGTCGCAACCGGGGCGCTGACGGCGAACGGGACCCGGCTGATCGACTGCAACGCCGCGCTGATCGGGCTGATCACGCTTTCGGGCAACGCCTGCACGGCCACCTCGACCGGGCTCGACATCGCCCGGGTGCGGACGCAGTACGTCAACGGTCCCGACGTCAAGGTGCGTGGCATCGACTTTGCCGCCAATTACGATATCGAAGCCGGCTTCGGCGTGATCTCGATCGGCGGCAATGCGACGTGGAACCTTGCCTACAAGACCGACGATTTCTCCGTGGACGGGGTGCTTGTGACGAGCGCCTACGATGCAGTCGGCTTCGGCAACTACTTCCGCGACCCGGGCACGCTGCCCGAATGGCGCGCCAACGGCTACGTCAACCTCCGCACCGGGGGGCTGAACGCGCGCTATTCGATCAACTACATCGACAGCGTGTTCGACGAGCGCTGCACGGCCGATCCGTGCTTCGTCATCGCGGGCGTTCCTGCGGGCAGCAATTACGGCCGGAACAGCGGCAGCTATACGCAGCACGATCTGGTGCTGAACTATACGCTGCCGGTGCAGTTCGCCGAGGTTCAGCTGACCGCTGCGGTGATCAACATCTTCGACGAAGCGCCCGCCGAGGCCTACCTGCCGCTGGGGTACAATCCCTTCATCGGCAACGGCATCGGGCGCAACTTCCGCCTCGGCCTGCGCACTCGCTTCTAGCGACGGTCGAACCAAACGGACGGGGGGCCCGGGCGCAAGCTTCGGGCCCCTCGACATTGAACCAGAGGGAACTGCCATGTCGTCATTCGATCTGACCGGGAAGGTCGCCATCGTCACCGGGTCGAGCCGCGGGATCGGCCGAGCGATCGCCGAGGGGCTCGCCGCGCAGGGCGCGCGGGTGGTCATTTCGAGCCGCAAGCAGGATGCCTGCGAAGAGGTCGCCGCGGCGATCAATGCCGAGCATGGTGAAGGCACCGCTGTGGCGATTGCGGCCAGCATCTCCGAGAAGGCCCAGCTCGAGGATCTCTTCGCGCAGACCAAGGCCGCGCTCGGCCCCGTCGACATCCTCGTCTGCAATGCTGCGAGCAACCCCTATTACGGATCGATGGACGGGATCGCAGACGAGCAGTTCCGCAAGATCCTCGACAACAATGTCATCTCGAACCACTGGCTGATCCAGCTTGCCCTGCCCGACATGCGCGCCAAGGGCGATGGGGCGGTGGTGGTGATCAGCTCGATCGGGGGGCTGCGCGCCTCGACCACGATCGGCGCCTATTGCATTTCCAAGGCCGCCGATTTCCAGCTGGTGCGCAATTATGCGGCGGAGAACGGCCAGCACGGTATCCGCATCAACGGCATTGCGCCCGGCCTCGTGAAAACCGATTTCGCCAAGGCGCTGTGGGACAATCCGAAGGCGCTTGCCGCTACGGAAAAGGCGCTTGCGATGCGCCGGATCGGCGAGCCGGAGGATATCGCCGGGGCGGCGGTCTATCTCGCCTCGCCGGCGGCGAAGTGGACCACCGGCCAGACCATCGTGGTCGACGGCGGAGCGACGATCTAGGCCGGCATCCTAGGGAAGCTCGCTCCCGCCCAGCGCCTGCCACAGCAGCACGCGAGCGCGGCGCGCACGGCCCAATGCCGCCGCGGCGCGTTCGCCGCTCGCATCGGCAGCCCGGCGCGCCTCGAGCACGGTGAGGAAATCGGCGAGGCCGGCCTGGTAACGCGTGCCCGCCAGACGCGCGGCGCGCTGGAGATTGGCCGCCTCGCTCGCAGCAGCGGCGGCCTCGGCATCGGCAGCGGAGACAAGGCCGTATCCGGCCTCCGCATCGCCCAGCGCCGTGTAGACTGCGCCGCGATAGCCCTCGAAGGCCGCCTTCTTCTCGGCCGCGGCACCATCGATCTCGGCCGCGATCCGCCCGAAGTCGAGCAGCGGGCCGGCGATACCGGCGGCGAGCGATCCGACCACCGAGTCGCTGTCGAACAGGTCGCCGAGGCCGAAGGCCAGCAGGCCTATCGCGCCCGATAAGTTGAAGCTGGGGAAGCGCTGGCGCGCGGTTGCGGCCAGCTGCGCATCGGCAGCCGCCAGCGTGGCTGCGGCGGCCACCACGTCGGGTCGGTTGGCGAGCAGCGCCGAAGGCAGCGTCGCGGGCGGTGGGGGGACATCGTCTCCCGCGGCCTCACGGGCCAGGGCGGTGCGGACATCGGCACCGCCCTGTGCGGTCAGCGTCACAAGCCGCCCGAGCAGTCGCGTCCGCTCGCTCTCTAGCGCCGCCAGCCGGCTGCGCGAACTCGCCGCCGAACTTTCGGCCCGGACCCGGTCGAACCCCGGAGCGAGCCCCGCGCGTTCGCGTACGCCGGCCAGCCGCGCCAGTTCGTCGGCCGCGGCGAGATCGCTGCGAACCTCGCGCTCGCGCGCCTCGAGCGTGCGCCAGTCGATGACGCTCGCGGCGATTTCGGAAAGGAGCGCGATCCGCACCGCCTGGGCCTGCGCATTTGCGGCATCGACCCTTGCCAGCGCGGCGCGCTCACTCGCCTTGAGGCGCCCGAAGAGATCGACGTCCCAGCGCGCGGTGAGATTGGCGGCATAGGACACGCGTTCGGTATCGAAGGCGATGCCCGCCGGCAGGTTCCCGCCGAAAGAATTGGGATTGGTGCGCTGCCCGGTCACCGACGCATTGGCGCCGATGGAGGGAAGGCGTTCGGCACCGGCACGGTCAGCTCCCGCGCGCGCCTGCTCGATACGCGCGACCGCCTCGCCGAGCGTAGGCGAGGATGCAAGCGCCTGTTCGGCCAGCGCGACAAAGGCAGCATCGCCGGTCGGCATCAACCGGGCGAGCGCCGTCCCGGTCTGCGCGTCGGGCGCGAAAAGAAAGCCATCGGGCAGATCGGGCAGCGGCGTCGCCACGTCGGGCGGCGGTCCGGCTGTGCAGGCGGCCAGCGCCAACGCGCTCGCGGCGGTGGGGAGCACCCGCAATTTCACTCTCCGTCACCCTTGGCGGGTATATAGGCATCGACCTGCTGGCCGACGCGGAACAGTCCGTTGGTCTCGGGCAGCTGGTAAATCACCTGCAACACGCGCACGTCGACGCGTTCGGCGGCGCTGTTGGTGAGCGAGCGCTTGGGGATAACCAGCGGTTCTGCGCGCACGAATACTGCCTCCACCTGCCGGTTCGCCGCGCCGCGCGGGCTGACCGTGGCGGGGGCGCCCAGCCGAAGGTGCGGGGCCTGTTCCTCGTCGATGTCGATCCGGACGTGGAGCGGGCTCGTCTGGCCCATCTCGATGAATGGCTGCGCCCCGCCCCCGCCCATGGTGCTGACGAATTCGCCCTTGCGGATATTCACCGCCAGGATCTCGCCCGCGATCGGCGCACGGATCGCCAGCCGGTCGATCTCGGTGCGGGCCGATCCGGCGCGCGCCTCTGCCGCCTGCAGGCGCGCCTGCGCCAGCCGCAGGCGTTCGCTTGCCGCGGCGGCTTCACCCTCGGCGCGGATCACTTCGGCGCGGCTGACTGCGGCGGGATCTTCGACCTGTCGGTAGAGCGCAAGCTGGCGGGCTGCCGTGGCGCGCGCGCTCTGTGCTTCGGCGATCGCAGCGCGGGATTCGGTGATCGCGGCCCGCGCCTCGCGCAGCTGCGCGCGGGCGGCACGATCGTCGACCTTGAACAGCAACTGGCCCTCGCCGACACGGTCGCCCGGCTCGACGTAGAGACCTGTGACGAGCCCCGAAAGCGCCGATCCGATCTGGATCGTCTCGCTCGACGGTTCGACCACGCCGGAACCCGCCACACGAGGCTTTGCGGCAAGATCGGCAGGCGCATGCGGCGGCTCGCGCTCGGGATCAGACAGCGTGCGGTCGGGCAGTCCGGCAAGGATGAAGGCCGCCGCGCCGAGCAAGCCGACCACGGCGATCGCCGGGAGAATCTGGCGCGGAAAGCTGAGGTTTTTCCAGTCGAGGGCCATGTCAGTGTCCTTCGGGCATGTCGCTGCCGTCATGGGTGATCCGGCCGTCCTCGAGCACGAGGATGCGGTCGGCGAGGTCGAAGATACGATTGTCGTGGGTGACGATGATGCAGGCGCGGTTTTCGGCCACGGCAACCTCGCGCAGCAGGTCCATCACCCGGCGACCGGAGGATGCGTCGAGCGCCGCCGTGGGCTCGTCGCAAACCACCAGCCGCGGTTCATGCACCAGTGCACGGGCGATGGCGACGCGCTGTTGCTGGCCACCCGAAAGCTGGCTCGGCAGCTTGCCCGCCTGATCGCCGATGTTGAGTTTCTCGAGCATTTCCACCGCGCGCCTGCGCGCCGCGTGGCGCTCCATTCCCTGGGCGATCAGCGGCACTGCGGCATTGCTGGCGGCATCGATCGAGGGGATGAGATTGTACTGCTGGAAGATGAAGCCGATGTTGGCGAGGCGGAATTCGACGAGGTCGGTGTCGCCGAGGTCGTAGATGTCGGTCCCGAAGACCTTCACCTCGCCCAGGGTCGGCCAGAGAATCCCGCACATGATCGAGATCAGAGTGGTCTTGCCCGACCCGCTCTCGCCGACGAGGAAAGTCATCTCTCCCGCGCGGATATCGAGATCGATCCCGTGCAGCACGGTGATCGTCTGCTGCCCCGCCTGGAAATCGCGCGTCACGCCGCGGGTGCAGATCGCCGCTTCGGGATTGCAGCCGCCAATTGCGCTGGTGTCGAGCTTGCTTCCCATCAGCGGAACACCGATGCCGGTTCGGTTTTCAGCACGTTGCGCAACGCCAGCCAGCCGGTGAGCGCAAGGATCAGCGCGACCGACGCCAGGCTGATCAGCGGAATCTGCCAAGGGATGTAGAAGCCCTTGAAGGTCGGGTTGCTGGCAAAGCCCCAGATAAAGATGATCGTGCCCAGCACGCCCAGGCCATAGCCGATCAGCCCGACCAGTCCCGCCTGCACTGCCACCATGCGGCGGATCTTGGTATTGGTCACGCCGATCGCCTTGAGCGCGCCGAACTGCTTGATGTTGTCGCGGATGAAGAGGCTGAACGTGAGACCGACGATCGCCACGCCGACGATGAAGCCGAGCGCCACGGTGATCCCGAAGTTGAACGGGATGCCGGTGTTCTCGATGATGAAATCGATCCCGTCCTCGGCGAACTCGTCGCGCGTACGCGCCTTCAGCCCGGTCTCGCGCGTGATTCGTTGCGCCAGTGCCTGCGCCTGCTCGGGATCCTCCGCCCCGACCAGGACGAAGGACAGGCGGTTGCGGGTCCCGGGGACATAGTTCAGCGCCTGGCTGTATTTGGTGTAAAGCACCACGGTGCTGGTGAAACTGGGAATGGCGTCGGCGATACCGCGGATGACCGCGCGCTGGTCGTTGAGCTCGAGCCGCTCGTCGATCGGTGACTGGTCGGGGAACATGCGCGTCGCCCCGACATCGTCGATGATGACGCTGTCGGGGATCGAGAGGATATCCTTCGATCCTTCGATCATCCGCTTGGGCAGGCCGATGAGCGTGGCATCGTCGACCCCGATTACCGCCACGCCCTCGAGATCGCCATCCCCGGTGCGGACGCTGGCCTGCGCGCGGATATGCGGCACCGCCCAGGCGACCCCGGGCACGCTGCGCACCTTGTCGAGCGCAGTCGAGGGCATGGCATAGGCGACATCGGTGGTGCGGCTGACCGGGTCCATCACCCAGATATCGGCGCTCGAGACGTTATAGACACCGCTCGCCCCGCGCTCGATGAGATTGACGAAGATGGTCAGCTGCTGTGTGATGAGCAGGGTCGAAAAGGCAATTCCGAACACGAGCCCGTAGAACTTCTGGGCATCGCCGGTGAGCATCCTGATCGCGATCCAGAGCACGTGCGCTTGCCTTGTTCCCTCGCTTCGTCCATTATTGAACGATGTAGTTCACATGAACGGAGGCGTTCATATTGTCAAGCACCGCGCCCAAACGCAGTGGCCGCCCGGCAGACGAGGCCAAGCGCGAGGCGATCCTGGCCGCCGCGGCGGCGAGCTTTTTCGAGCACGGCTTCGCGGCCAGTTCGATCGAGCAGATCGCGGCCGATGCGGGTGTATCGAAGGTCACGATCTACAACCGTTTCGGCGACAAGCGCGCCCTGTTCACGGCGGCTGTCGAGCAGGAATGCGCGCAGTTGCGCAGCAGCCTGGAAGTGCCCGAGATCGGCTCGGGCAGCCTGCGCGACCGGCTGACCGCCATCGCCGAAGCCATGGTGTCCTTCCTGTCGCGCCCCCGGATGGTGCAATTCGAAAGGCGCATCGCGGCCGAGACCGAGCACGAACCGGCGGTTGGCGAAGCGTTCCTCGCCGCGGGGCCGTTGCGGATGAAAAAGGCCTTTGCCGCGCGGCTCGCCGCCATGCATGAGGCCGGTGAAATCGACATCGACGACCCCGACCTGGCGGCCGAACAATTCGCCAGCATGTGCAAGGGGATGGGCGATCTCGAGCGCCGCTTCGGCGCGCCGGACGATCCCGGCCGCAACCGCGCGCGGATCGCCGGTGCGGTCGAGGTCTTCTGTCGCGCCTACGCCCGGCGCTGAGCGGGCCTCAGCGCTCGAGCGTGATCGAAATCCTGCGGTTGCGCGGATCGGACGGGTCGTTCGCGATCAGCGGTTCGGTATCGGCGACGCCTTCGATCCGGCGGAAGCGATTGCGCGCGATCCCGTGACGAATGAGCATCTGCCGCGTGGTTTCGGCGCGCCCGGCAGAGAGCGACCAGTTGTTGACCCGCGCCGGATCGCGATACTGCAGGGCATCGGTATGTCCGCGCACGGTGATCTTGCCGCCCTCGGGCCCGATCGCCTCGGCGATAAGATCGAGCAAGGCTCGTGCATCGGTGGTCAGGACGGTGGTTCCCAGGGAAAACATCGAGAAGTCCGCATCGTCGACCAGGTCGATCCTGATGCCGGTGGTCGTATCGACCATGCGCACCTGACGCATAAGCCGCTTGAGGCGTTCCTTGTCGGCGATCGCCTCGGCTACGCGGTGCTCGATCTGTTTGACGCTGGCGGCGCCCTCCTTCGGGCCGCCGGTCGCATCGCGCGGAACAGTCAGCGTCTTGGTGCCGGTCTGCCCCGCGGCATGCGGATAGCTGTCGACATCGACCAGCGAGGAACCGCCGAGCACGCCATCGGCGCCCGCGCTCTGCTCCTTGGTCTTGACCAGTGTCGGCGTGAAATAGTCGGCCAGTCCCTTGCGCTGGTCCTCGGTCGTTGCGCCGAGCAGCCACAGCAAAAGGAAGAAGGCCATCATCGCGGTCACGAAGTCGGCATAGGCCACCTTCCAGGCACCGCCATGATGCCCGGCCGCGACCACGGTGACCTTCTTGACGATGATCGGAGCGGGTGGTTCGTTGCGGCCCGCCGCCTTGCTGGCCATCCTACCGACCCCTGAGAGCGTCGAGCAGCTCGTTCAGCCCCGGGCGAACCGTATGGCCGAGGCCCGAGCGGGCGCTTTCGACCACCAGCGGCTGCGGGTGGCCGTAGAGCGAGGCGATGATCACCTGCTTGACCGCGTGAAAGATCTGCTCGTCCTGTTCGAGCACCTGCTTGAGGCGTCCGGCGAGCGGGCCGACGATACCATAGGCCAGCAGCACGCCGAGGAAGGTTCCGACCAGTGCCGAGCCGATCATGCCGCCGAGGATTTCGGGCGGCTTGTCGATCGAACCCATGGTCTTGACCACGCCGAGGACGGCCGCGACGATCCCCAGCGCTGGCAGCGCATCGGCGAGCGACTGGAGCGTGTGCTGCGGCTCGTGGAGCTCGTGGAAATGCGTCTTCATCGCATTGTCCATCACTTCCTCGACCGCATGCGTCTCGAGCGTGCCCGACGATACCACCAGCAGCGTCAGCGTGTCGCAGATGAGACCCACGAGCGGCTCGTTCTTGAGCAGGTTGGGATAGGCGCTGAAGATCGTCGAATCCTGCGGGTTTTCGACATGGCTCTCGAGCGCCACCGGCCCTTCGTTCTTGAGCAGCTTCATGCATTGCGCGGTCAATGCGATCGCGTCGATATGATCCTGCTTGGTGTGCTGCGGCCCCTTGAAAATGACCTTCAAGGATCGACCGATCGCCTTGAGGCCATCCATCGAATTGCCCGCCACCAGCGCGCCGATTGCGGCGCCGCCGATGATCAGCATCTCATGCGGCACGGCTTCCATGACAGGCCCGAGGGCGCCGCCGGTGAGGGCGAAGCCGCCGAACACCATGACGAGCAAGATGACTATTCCGATTGCGGCGAACACGATTGAATCCCCTGTTGTTTCCGGCCGCGATCAGCGCAGCATCGAGAAGAGCGAAAGATTGGCGAGACGGACGAAGCTGGCCTGGGTTGCCTCGAGGACGGTAAGCGTTTCCTGCAGCCGGCTCATCGTCACGGCGATATCGGCACCGCCAACATTCGAGCGTTCATCGGCCACGCGTTCGGCATTGGCCTCGCGCCGTTCGCTCATCAGGTCGATCCAGTTGAGCCGCGCGCCGACCACGGTCTGCGCGGTGGTGACTTTCTCGAGACCCGCATCGAGGTCGACCAGCGAGGCGGCGCCGGCATCGGCCCCGCCCTGTCCGCCGGCCTTGAGCGCGGTCGCCAGATCACCGAGCACGGTGAACAGGTCTTTCGAGCCATTCGCGGTATCGAACTGGAAGATCTCGGGACCGGTCAGACCCGGCACCACCGACTGCCCCTCGCCGATTTCGAGCGGCGTGACTTCCGTGGTGCCCACGAACTGGATCACGCCGCCGTTGTCGGCATAGGCCGCCCCTGCAGTCTGCCCGCCGAGCAGCGAGTGCCCGGCGATGTTCCGGCTGTTCGCCAGCAGCACGAGGTTTTCGCGCAGGCTGGCCACCTCCACCCCGATCGCGGCGCGCTGGTCGTCGCTGAGCGTGGCGTTGGATGCCTGCACGGCCAGTTCGCGCACCCGAACGACGAGGTCGGCGACCGAGCTGAGCGTCCGGTCGGTGAGCGACAGGTCGGCCTCGGCAAGCTGCGAATTGCGCGTATCGACGGTGGCGATCCGCTCGTTGCGGCTGATCATGCGCAGCCGCGCCGCCGCAACCGGGTCGTCCGAGGAGCGCTCGAGCCGCTCGCCGGTCCCGATCTGCTGCTGGAGCGATTCCGCCTGCGCGCGAAGACTGCCGATCTGGCGCGTTCCCCGCTCGTAAAAGGCCCCGGTGCTGAGATTGATCATCGGCCGATTCCCAGAAGTGTGTCGAAGATGTCGCTCGCAGTCTGCATCGCCCGGCCCGAAGCCTGAAATGCCTGCTGGAAACGGATCAGATTGGCCGCCTCGGCATCGAGATCGACGCCCGACTGCTGTTCCAGCGAGACTCGCGCCGACGAGGCAATCGTCTCGAGCGCGCTCTGTGTGACGTTGCGCCCTGCGACCTTGCTCGACACGTCGAACAGCAAGCCACTGAGCTGCTGGGCCGGATCGATGCCGGCTAGCGATTTGCGAAGTGCGTTGAGATTGGCGTCGTCACGGCTCCCCGCCGCAGCGCCCGCGGGCGCGGTCGCGAGGCCCCTGCCATCGGTCATCGCAACGCGAAGTGTGCCCGCCGTGCTGCCCGCAAAGAGCGGCTGCCCCTGCGAACCGTCGAGCGCTACGCCGGCCGCCTGGGCATTGTTCACCGCATCGGCGAGCCCTGCGGCAATCGTATCGAGCCGTCCGCGGACCGAGGCCAGCTCGGTGAGCGCCAGCGAGGCTCCCGCGAGCGCGCCCGAACCCGGCGTGACCGCTTGGCCGTCGACCGCAAAGCTCAGCGTGCCGTCGGCGGCAGTCGCCGAGCTCAGGGTGGATGCGGCGCCACCCTGCACGAAGCTGCGTGCCGGATTGCTGCCGAGCGAAACCGCGACCGTGCCATCGCTGGCGAAGGTCGTCGTGATCGAGCTGAAGCCCGCGAGACGTTCGAGCAGCTGGTCGCGCTGGTCGAGCAGCGCGGCACGGTCGCTGCTGCCACCCCCGGCACGCGTGAGGCGCAGATTGACCCGTGCCAGCTCGGCGCCGACGATATTGGCGTTCGAAACCTGCGCCTCGGCTTCGAAACGCAAGCCTGCGCCCACCGAATCGAAGCCCGAGGCGGTGATGTTGAACTTGTTGGCGAGCGTATCGGCTTCGGCCACCACGGCGGCGCGGCGCGAGGGATCGATGGGGTCGCCGGCGAGCTGCTGGAGCACTGCCTCGAATTCGACGATGGCGGTGAAGACGCCCGACTGTTCGAGAGCGCTTTCCATGTTGCGCAGGCCTGCCAGCTCGGTGTTGGCGCGCTGCAGGTCGCCCGAAGTGCGACGCACTTCACCCTGGAGGAAGGAATCGGCGTTGCGGCGGATCTCGGCGATCCGCGCACCCGACAGCGAGATGTCGCCGATCCGGCCGGCGCCGCCCGAGGCGGAGACTTCCTCGATCCGCAGGCTGCGACGGACGTAGCCATCGCTCGACGCATTGGCGATGTTCTGCGCCGTGACATCGAGCGCGCCGCGCGCCGCGCGGGCGCCGCTGGCGGCGATCGAGAGAAGGTCGGAAGCCATCAGCTCTCACCCTGCGGCAGGAAGCGCGACAGCTGCTGTTCGATGGCCGCGGCGAAGCCGAGCTGGCCCGATTGCGCGGTCACCTCGGCAAAACGCGCATCGCGCATCTCGCGGAAGGTATCCTCGCCCTCGCCGCTGAACAGGTCGTTGCCGCCGAAATCGGTGCTCCGCGCGCTGGCGAGCATCTGGCGCAGCAGGATCGCCTCGAACTGCTGCGCCGCCTGGCGCAGTTCGCTGCGATCCGGGGAGGCCGGTTTTTCGCCAAGCGGCTTTGCCCCGGGCATGGAGATCGTTAGGGCCGTCATATGATCACGAGCTCCGCGGTGAGCGATCCGGCCTGCTTGAGACCTTCGAGGATCGCGACGAGGTCGGCGGGAGTAGCGCCCAGCGCGTTGAGCGCATCGACCACCTCGGCAAGCGAGGCACCCGGCCCGACGCGCGAGACGACATTGTCCTGCTGGCGCGCGGTGATCGTGCTGTTCTGCTCGACTGCAGTCCGTCCGCGCGAGAACGGCTCGGGCTGGACCACGGTGGGGTTTTCGTCGATCCGCACGACCAGGCTGCCGTGGCTGATCGCCGCAGGGGCCAGACGCACGGCGCTCGAGATGACGATCGTGCCGGTGCGGCTGTTGATCACCACCTTGGCGGCGCGTTCGGCCGGGTCGACATCGAGCATTTCGATTCGCGCCATGATCTCGGCGCGGGTGTTGGCACCCGGCGGGAGCATCAGCGCGAGCGTCACGCCATCCTCGACCTGCGCCATGCCCGGGTAGGCGGCGTTGATCGCATCGCGCACGCGCGAGATGGTCAGGAAGTCGGCTTGGTAGAGATTCCAGCGCAGCACTTCGGAAAAGTCGAAATTGCTGGCAACCGCCTGCTCGACGGTAGCGCCGTCGGCAATGCGACCCACCGTCGGCACGTTGACGGTCAGCTTGGATCCGTCCTTGCCCGAAACGCCGAGCCCGCCGACCGCGAGATTGCCTTGGGCCATCGCGTAAATCTGGCCATCGGCGCCGTAGAGCGGGGTCATCACCAGCGCGCCGCCGCGCAGCGACTTGGCCTTGCCCATGGTCGACACGGTCACGTCGATCCGCTGGCCCGGCTTGGCGAAGGCGGGCAGCTCGGCGGTGATGATCACCGCGGCCGCATTCTTGAGTGCGGGATTCACGCCCGGCGGCAGCTGCAGGCCGAGCCGTCCCGACACGCCGCGCATGGCCTGCGTGACATAGGCGAAATTGTCGTCGCCCGACCCGTCGAGGCCGACGACGACGCCATAGCCGGTCAGCTGGTTCGATCGAACCGACTGGAACTGGCCGAGATCGCGGACCCGCTCGGCCGCTGCCGGAACCGGCAGCGACGCGAGCAGCGCGACGAAGAGGAGAGCGAGGCGACGGATCATGATCGGCATCCTCAAAAGGGCGAGATCGCGCCGAAGAACTTGGACAGCCAGCCTTCGCGGCTCGCGCGCTGGACCGAGCCCGCGCCCGAGTAGGAGATGCGCGCATCGGCCACACGGATCGAGGGAATGCGATTGTCCTGGTCGATGTCGGCAAGGCGGATGATGCCCGAAAGCTGGACCCATTCTTCGCCCTGGCTGAGTTGCATGACCTTTTCCCCGCGTACGAGCGCCGTCCCGTTCGGCCGGACCTCGGCAATGGTCACGGTCAGGTCGGCACGGATCGAACTGGCCTGGGAAGCATCGCCCGATCCTTTGAACGACGAACCGCCCGAGGCATTAAGATCGCTGTCGTCGATTCCGATGAAGCTGGGCAGCGACAGGCCGACGTTGCCGTCGCGCTTGGTCGACCCGCTGGTCGATTTCGAAGTCTGTGTACGCTCCACCAGAACGATGGTGACGATATCGCCGACCTGCGCTGCGCGATTGCCGTAATAGAGCGGCGCATAGCCCTGGCTGGCCTGGTAGATGGCGCCATCCTGATGGCGGACCTGCGTGGCCTGCGGTGCTGGCGGAAGCGCGGCGGCGAAGCCTTGCGGCCGCGCCGAACCGCCACCACAGGCGGCTAGCGCGAGCGCCAGGGGAAGAATGCAGAAAGCGGGTTTCATCGCAGCGATCCTCACAGTGTCTGGTTGGCGTTGCGGAGCATTTCGTCGACGGCCGAAACCATCTTCGAGCTGATTTCGTAGGCGCGCTGGCATTCGATCATCTCGACCAGCTCCTCGACGATGTTGACATTCGAGGATTCGAGCATGCCCTGGCGGATATTGCCTCGCCCGTTCTCGCCACCCGGTGCCAGTTCGGCAGCGCCGCTGGCGGCGGTTTCGACAAGGAAGTTGTCGCCGATCGCCTGCAGGCCGGCAGGGTTGGTGAAGCGCGCGACCTGGATCTGGCCCAGTTCGGTCGCTTCGGCCTCGCCGGGCACGGTCGCCGACACGGTACCGTCGGGCGATACGGCGATCGACGTCGCGCCTTCGGGCACGGTGATCGCCGGCTGCACCGAATAGCCCTGCTGGGTCACCAGCTGGCCTTCGGCGGACACGGTGAAATTGCCTGCGCGCGTATAGCCGGTGCGACCGCCGGGCATTTCGATCTGGAAATAGCCATCACCGTCGAGCGCGAGGTCGAATGCGTTGCCGGTGGTGTTCAGCGCCCCCTGCGTCATGATCTGGCTGGTCGATTGGACCGCGACGCCGGTGCCGAGGTTGAGGCCCGTGGCATAGGCGGTTTCACCCGACGAGCGCTGACCCGCGACGCGGGCGTCCTGATAGGCAAGCGTGGCGAAATTGGCGCGGTCGCGCTTGAAGCCGGTGGTACCGACGTTGGCGAGGTTGTTGGCAATCACGCGCATCCGCGCGTCCTGCGCCTCGAGCCCGGTACGAGCGACCTGAAGGGCTGAAGTGGGCATGGTGGTGTTCCTTTTCCCTGATTAGCCGAGGCGCATGAGCTGCGCGCCGCTTTCGTCGATTTCGCGAGCGGTCGAGATCAGCTTGCTGCGCATGGCGAAAAGCCGCTGCGCGTCGATCATCTCGACCAGCACTTCGGTGGGTTTGACATTGGACTGTTCGAGCGCGCCGGTCTGGACGGTCGCGGCCTCGTCGGTCGGCAGGACGCCGCCGCCTTCGACCCGGAAGAGGCCGTCGAGCCCCTTGCTGACCGGCGAACCCGCCCAGGTCGCCAGCTTGATCCGGCCGACTTCGGCCGGGGGCTGGTCGGGCGCTGCGGGATCGGTGATCGTCACCGTCCCGTCGGGCGCGATCCCGGGGATGCCGACCGGCGGGATGGTGATCGGGCCGGTGTCGCCGAGCACCGGCCGCCCGTCGCCATTGACGAGCAGGCCGGTAGCCGAAATCGACAGGTCGCCGCGGCGCGTATAGGCCTCGGTGCCATCTTCCGCCTGGACCGCCAGCAGCGCATCGGTCGCGACCGCGATGTCGAGATCGCGACCGGTTTCGATGATTTCTCCCGCCGCCATGTCCGCTCCGCGGACTGCAGTGGTCTGCATCGCGCGCGCCTCGTTGGGCTGGCCCTCGATGGTGACCGGGCGCTGGTCGAGCAGTTCGGCGCGAAACCCGAGCGTATTGGCATTGGCCATATTGCTCGCGATGACGCGCTGGCTGTCCATCGACGCCCGCATGCCCGAAAGAGCGGTATAGATGAGGCGGTCCATGGCGATCAGGTCCGCAGGTTGATGACGGTCTGCGAGATCTGGGTCGCGGTGTCGATCGCCTTGGCATTGGCCTGGAAGTTGCGCTGGGCGGTGATCAGCCCGACGAGTTCCTCGGCAATGTCGACGTTCGAGCGCTCGAGCGCACCCGAGAGCAGCGAACCATAGGCGCCCGAGCCGGGCGAGCCATAGCTGGCGGGCCCAGACAGGCCGGTGCCTTCCCAGTTCGCCGAACCGACCTTCTTGAGCCCGGTCGGCGAGATGAAGCTGGCGAGCGCCACCGCGCCGATCGGTTCGACGGACCCGTCGGCATAGGATGCCTGGACAAGACCTTCGGCGGTGATCGTCACGCCGGCAAACTCGGCTCCCGCAGCGTTCTGGGCAGGAATCTGGGCGTCGGAGATGGTGTTGCCGGTCACCTGGCCGTTGGCATCGACCGGGAACAGCTGCAGGCGGTTGCCGCCGCTGTCGGCGATGCTGCCCGTTTCGGTCATCGTGAACGAACCCGCACGGGTATAGAGCGTCGAACCGTCGACTCCCGAGCGCGTGGTGAAGAAGCCGTCACCGGTGATCGCGAGGTCGAGCGCCGAGCCGGTCTGTTCCACCGGGCCGAGCGCAAAATTCTGCGTGATCGACGATACCGAGGCACCGATGCCCTGGATCATGCGCGGGTTGGTCAGCGCCGAACCGGCGACGATTTCGGAGAACTCGGTGCGGCTGCGCTTGAAGCCGTAGGTTTCCGAGTTCGAGATATTGTGCGCGATCACCCCGAGCGAGGTCTGCGCGTTCTTCATGCCGTTGAGCGAAGTGTAGAAGGACATGGGGTGTCTCCCTGGTCAGAGTTCGGATGCGGACTGGGTGGTTTCGATCAGCTGGTCGAGCTTGTCCGCTATCCGCTCGAGCATGGCATTGGTTTCGGAAACCCCGGCGAGCGAGGAGAACTGCGCCATCTGGGCCAGCATTTCCTTGTTATCGACGGGATCGAAGGGATCCTGCTGCTGCATCTGGACGGTCAGCAGGCGCAGGAAGTCGCCCTGGCCCAGCGCGTCCATGCCGCGGCCCGAAACGGCCTTGGCGGTGTTGGTGGCGCCAGCCACCTGATTGGTCGTCGAAGTGATCATTTCATCCTCATCGTTTCGAGCATGAGCTGCTTGGCGGTCGACATCGCTTCGACCATGTTGCGGTACTGGCGCGAGGCTTCGAGCATCTCGACCATCTCGGAGTTTTCATCGACCGGCGCTTCCCAGACATCGCCGTTCTCGTCGGCGAGCGGGTGCCCGGGATCGTGGCGGCGGATCGGCGCGACATCCTCGCGCACCACCCCGCCCACGCGGACCGAGGAAAGGCCGCTGGCACGATCGAGCTCCTGCTCGAACACGGTGCGCATCGGGCGATAGGCTTCTTCCTCGCTGCCCGCGATCGAGCCGGCATTGGCAAGGTTTGACGCGGCCGTGTTCATGCGCATGAGCTGCGCGGACATGGCGCGATGACCGATTTCGAAGAAGGTCGGGCCGGCCATCGTCATTCGCCTCGGATCGCGCGGGTGACAGTCTCGACCCGTCCGCGCAGGAAGCCGAGCGTTGCCGTATAGGCGACCGCGTTCTCGGCGAAAGCTGCCTGCTCGGTCGCCATTTCGACGGTGTTGCCGTCGAGGCTGGCCATGGTCGGGATGCGGTACTGCATCGCGCCTTCGCTGGCGCGATCGCTTTCGGCGCCGCCCAACCGCGCCTGCAGCGCGGCGGCGAAATCGACGTCGCGCGCCTTGTAGCCGGGCGTGGCGGCATTGGCGATATTCGAGCCGAGCACGCTCATACGCTGCGACCGGATTTCCAGTGCCGCCCCGTGAATGCCGAACAAACCTTCGCTCATGTGAGCCTCCGCGAATTATTACGGAAGATGTTCAGCAAGGGGCGTGCCAAAACCGAATTGCCGCCACGAAACGGCGCAAACCGGCAAGCACTGGCAAAGCTTTGCCGGTTGGCGGCAAAGTTCATCCGCCGGATAAAACTGCCGCTGCCGCCGCCGTTCTAGGCTGCAAGGAGTAGCTATCCCATGCTGGAAACCTGGTTTGATCCCGCCGCGATCGCCATCGTCCTCGTCGGCACGCTCGTGGCGACGGCGATGCGCTGCGGCATTGCCGACAGCCGGACGGCACTCGGTGCCGTGCGCGGCCTGTTCGAACGCGCCTTCAACGTGACCCGCGCCAAGGCCGAGCTCGCGCTGCAGATCCGCGAGATCGCCGACGACGGATTCGTCCGCGCCGAAGTCCGCCGCTTCGGCGACAATGAATTCGACAGCCTCTCCGACCTGATGATCAGCCAGCGCTCGATCCAGTCGCTCCACTCCGAACACCTGAAGTTCAAGCAAGCGCGCCTCGCCCGCGCACAGACTGCCACCCGCGTGCTCGACTGCGCCGCCGAACTGGCGCCGGTCTTCGGGCTGGCCGGGACGCTGATCGCGCTGGGCCAGGCGCAAGGTCCGTCTTCGCCCGATACCGGCCTCGTCGGCGCTATCGCAATGGCGGTCGTCACCACGCTCTATGGGCTGGTCGCCGCCAATTTCCTCTTCGCCCCGCTGGCGAGCGCGATCGGACGCAAGTCGCGGCAGGAAGAACGCGATCGCGACGAGGTGCTCGAATGGCTCGCCCACGGTATTCGCAAAACAGGCGTCCGTAGCGCGATCCCGATGCCCGACAGGGAAGCGGCATGATCCTGCGCGCCGCATCGGGTTGGCAGACCGCGACAGCGGACCTCGCGCTGATCCTGTTCCTTATTACCGCGCAGGCCGTGCGCGAGGAGCAGCCCACACCCGCCATCGCGACCCAGAGCGGGACCCCTGCGCCAGTCGCCTCTTCCGCGCTCGCACTGCACAGGCCCGCGCAAGGCGAAGACGTCCGCGAATGGTTGCTCGCCACCGTCACCGACGAACGGCAAGTCGCCACCATCTCCGTTAGCTACACGCGCGAACGGCGGGCATATGCACTTGCCGAGGGCGAGCGCCTGCTCGGGGAAGCCGAAGCCGCCGGAGTGGCGGCACGACTGGTGGCCATGCCCGATGCGCGCGACGATACCGTCATCGCGGTGGACTACCTCCGCGAAGAAGGAGATGGCACGAACCTTGCTCGATAGGCGCCGAGGCCCCGTGGGGGCCATCACGCCAACCAGAGTCAGGATCGACCATGCGCCAACTCTTTCTTGCACCCCTTGCCGCTTCGCTGCTCGCGACGACCGCCGCAGCCGCCACGCCGATGGATCTGTCGATAATCGATCGCGCGGTCGCCGATTTCACCGGCGCCGAGGTCGGCCAGCCCGGCGGGGCCAAGCTTCCGGTCGACCGTCGCCTGCGCCTCGCCACCTGTCAGACACCGCTCGACCTGCAATGGTTCGGGCGCGATCAGCGCTCGGTCCAGATTGCCTGCCCCGGCGCGGGGTGGCGCATCTATGTCGCGGTCGACAATGGCGGCGGCGGTGGTTCCCACGGCGCGCAGAATTATGGCGAGACGCTCGTCCACCGCGGCGAGGCCGTCAGCATCCAGGTGCGCGGCGGGGGGTTCACGCTGACCCGGCAAGGCTCTGCCATGGAAGACGGCGCACAGGGCGAATGGATCAAGGTGCGCGCCACGGGCGAACGCACCGAAACGCTGCGTGCCATGGTCATCCGCCCGGGCCAGGTCGGCATCGAATTGCCGTAGGCGGCACATTTTATTGCCGGGGAGTTAAACTCGCCAATTCCTCGCCGTTCTGTGGAGCAACCAGCCAATGGAGCGGAACGATGCGAATTGTCGGATTGCCGGAATTCTCGGGAGCGGTCGTGCGTTCGAGCACAGCCGTTTCGGCAGCGGGAAAGATTTCGCCGTCTCAGAAAGTCGCGGCCGAATCCCATCAGGCCGACGCTCCCATTGCCACCTCGCGCCTGTCGGCGGGTTCGCAGGCTCCGGTCGATAGCGACCGCGTGGCCGAGATCCGCAAGGCGATCCAGTCCGATACCTATCCGCTGATCCCCTTCGAGATCGCCGACGCGATCATCGCTGCGGGCCTTTATGGAAAGATCGCGAAATGAGCCGCAAACAGGAAACGCTGGCGACCCTGCAACAGATGCTCGCACTTTTGCAGGGTGAGCGGCAGGCGCTTGCCGCTCTCGACCTGGAACGGATCGTCACCTGCACCACGGGCAAGATGGATTTGTGCACCAAGCTGGAGGCCGTCGAACAGGACAGCCTCGACGAAGAATGCCTCGGCGTCCTCGACGCGGTTCGTCGCCTCAACGAGATCAACCGCCGCCTGCGCAACCTCATCGCCAGCAACGTCCAGAACCGTCTCGGCGCGCTAAGCGGCAGCAACCAACCCTACTCCGCCCTGCCCCGGCAAGGCATGAGCGTGGCACTCGCCTGAGCCCTTCGTCCTGTCGCACGGATAAATTGGCACGGACCTTGCTGATCCACCGGGAAAGCAATTCCCGGAGGTTTCGTGCCCACCATCAGTCCTATCCAGACCGCCGAAGTGCAGGGCGCCATCGCCCGCGCTGCGCAGCGGACGGGGGTCGACTTCGATTACCTGCTGGCACAGGCGCGGCTTGAATCGGGCCTCGATCCCAATGCGAAGGCGGGCACGTCTAGCGCAACGGGCCTCTACCAGTTTATCGATTCCACCTGGCTGCGCACGCTCGACCGGCATGCCGCCAAGCACGGCATGGACTGGGCCGATGCCGCGATCGGACCCAATGGCCGCGTTGCCGACCGTGCCACGCGCGATCACCTGCTGGCGCTGCGTTACGATGCCGATGCCTCGTCGCTGATGGCCGCCGAACTGACCCGCGAAAACGCCGACGGCCTGCGCACCAGCCTGGGACGCGAACCCGAACCGGCCGAACTCTATCTCGCCCATTTCCTCGGCCTCGGCGGTGCCCGGCAATTCCTCGGCGCGCTCGAAAGCAATCCGGGCCAGTCGGCCGCCGCGCTCATGCCGCAGGCAGCCCGCGCCAACCGGGCGATCTTCTACGATGGCGGCTCGCCGCGTTCGGTCGGCGATGTCATGTCGCTGATGCGCAACAAGGTCGCCACGGCCTATGGCACAGCCCAAATGCCGGGCGGCGGCAACCGGCTCGACTACGATTTCGCCGGCTTCGCAGCGCGCCCGGCCTTCCGCCAGACGATGCCCAGCCGCAGCAACCTCGCCGTCCCCTCGCTCCCTCCCGCGGGCGGGCCGCGACCGTCGATGGCGGATACGCTGCGCTCGACCTTCGGCGATGGCGGCGCGGGCCCTAGCCGGGCGAACAACCACATCGCCGCCGCCTATGGCAAGTTCAAGGCGTTCGGCCTGTGAGCGCGCGCCAGATCCTCAACCCCGGCCTCGCGCTGCCGATCGGCATCCTGACCATCATCCTGCTGATGGTCGTGCCGATCCCGGCAATGCTGCTCGACGTCTTCTTCGTGCTCAACATCGCCCTGTCGGTGTCGGTCCTGATGGCGGCGATGAATGCGCAGAAGCCACTCGATTTCTCGTCCTTCCCCTCGGTTCTGCTCTTCGCGACGCTGCTTCGCCTTGCGCTCAACGTCGCCTCGACGCGGATCGTGCTGCTCAACGGGCACGAGGGCGGAGCCGCCGCCGGCAAGGTCATCGAGGCCTTCGGTGCCTTCCTGATCGGCGGCAATTTCGCCGTCGGCATCTTCGTCTTCCTGATCCTCATGGTCATCAATCTGATGGTCGTGACCAAGGGCGCAGGCCGCGTGTCGGAAGTCTCCGCCCGCTTCACCCTCGACGCCCTGCCCGGCAAGCAAATGGCGATCGACGCCGATCTCGCCGCCGGCCTGCTTACTGCCGACGAGGCCAAGGCCCGTCGTCGCGAAATCGCTACCGAAGCCGATTTCTACGGCTCGATGGACGGTGCCAGCAAGTTCGTGAAGGGCGATGCCGTCGCCGCGCTGCTCATTCTGGGCATCAACGTGATCGCGGGTCTCGTGCTCGGCATCACCACGCACGATCTCTCGGCCGGCGATGCGGCGCAATTTTATATTACCCTGGCCGTCGGCGACGCGCTGGTCGCGTCGGTCCCGGCGCTGCTGCTCTCGATTGCCGCGGCGGTGATCGTCACCCGCGTATCCGATGCGCGCGATCTCACCGGCCAGATCGGCGGCCAGCTTTCCGACCCCAAGATCTGGTTGCCGGTCGGCTGCATTCTCACCGTGATCGGCTGTATCCCCGCGATGCCGCAATCGATCATACTGCCCCTTGCCGCCGGTGCCTTCTGGCTGTGGAATCAATTGCGCAAGCGCCAGGAAGCGGCGCAGAGCCAGCCCGAACCCGAGGTTGTCGTCGACCCCGCGAAAATCGCGATCGAGGAGGTAACCGACCAGACGCTGGTAACCATCCAGCTCGGCTACGGCCTCATCCACATGACCGACGAGAAGCGCGGCGCGACGCTGGTCGCGCGGTTGACCGGTCTGCGCAAGCAAATGTGCCAGACCTTCGGTTTCATCGTCCCGCAATTCCGCATCGAAGACAGTTTCGAGGTCGAGCCCGATTCCTATCGCATCACGCTTGGTGGAGCGATGATTGGTGGGGGCAAGATCAAGCCCGACCACCTGCTGGCCATCGATACCGGCGAAGTCATGAATTCACAGCCGATCCCCGGCGAAGCGACCATCGACCCCAGCTTCGGCTGTCCGGCGCTGTGGATCGATCCCGGCACGCGCGACCTGGCGGTCGCCGAAGGCTATCTCGCCGTCGATCCCGAAAGCGTGATCGCAACGCAGATCCACCAGCTGCTCGCCGCGCGGGCGCAGGACCTGCTGGGACCCGACCAGGTCCGCGACCTGATCGACCACCTGCGCGCGCGCCATGGCCAGCTGATCGAGACGATCACTCCGCAGCCGCTCACTCTGGCGGCGGTGACCCGTCTGCTACGCGCGCTGCTCGCCGACGGTATCTCGCTGCGCCATTCGCTGCGCGTATTCTCGAGCATTTCGCTCGCCGCCCAGCAGACCGCCGAACACGATCGCCTGATCGACATCGTTCGCGCGGACCTTGGCGCGATGATCGTCGCCGAAGCCTGTCCGCCCGATGCCAAGCTGCCGGTCATCACGCTGGCCGCGCGGCTCGAGGAAATGGTCGTCGGCGGATTGCAGGACCCGGCTTCGGGTGAAATCGTCATCGAACCCGACCTCGCCCGCTCGATCGGCGAGCGCATCGGTGCGATCGTCGCCCAGCGCGACCCCGCCGCCCCGCGCCCGGCCCTGATCGTCCAGCCGCGCGCACGCCGCGCGCTGACAGCGCTGCTGCGCCTGCGCGCGCCGCAGTGCCTGGTGCTCTCGATCAACGAATTGCCCGCCGCCCAGCCGATCGAAGTGATCGCGGTCGTCGGCGACGAAACCCAAGAACAACCCGCCCAACTCGGTCATGAAACGGAGGCCCTCGCGGCATGAAGTACGACCACTCCAATTTCAACGCCCAGCGCGCCTATTCGAGCGAGATCAACGACCGCATAGGCAGGTTCCTGCCGATGGTCCGCAAGCTGGCGTGGTATTACGAGGGCAGCTGCGGCGCATCGGTCGATATCGACGACCTCATGCAGGCCGGCATGATCGCCCTGACCGAATGCGCCCAGAAGCATGATCGCCCCGGCGAGGACGGATTTGCGGCCTACGCGAAGATGCGTGTCCGCGGCGCGATGATCGACCTGCTGCGCTCGCAGTCCCCGCAAGCGCGCGGCGCAGCCGCACAGCGTCGCCGGATCGATGCCGCAGTCGATGAACTGCGCAGCCGGCTCGGCCGCGATCCGTCGGCGGCGGAAGTCGCACGAACACTCGAGATTTCGATCGAGGAGTACCACGACATGCGTACGCAATTGGCAACCCGGGTCGTCGATCTCGAAGACTGCTACTCGGATTCCAACGCCGCATTCGAATCCGCCGAACCCGATGCCGAAACCGCCCTCCTCGAAGCCGGCGATCGGGTCGCGCTGGCCCAAGCCATCGCCGAACTCCCCGAGCGGCTGCAGCTCGTCATCAAGCTGCACTTCATAGAAGAGTTGAACCTCACCGAAATCGCAGCGATCCTGGATGTCAGCGTTCCGCGCGTCCATCAGCTGAAATCCTCGGCGCTCACGAAACTCAGGCTCTCGATCGTCGAAAGCGAAGCTGCCTGATCTCTTCCTGCTCGGGTAGGAACCTTTCAATATTTACGGGTGATAGTGGGGCTTGGCCGGATGGCAGAGAGGGGCCGCGAGGTGTAACTTCGCGCCCCTGCCTCACGATCCGGGGCCTGTGCGCTAGGGGAGCATGCCGAATGTCTCCATGGGAAGCCAGATTGCTGTCCTTCGTCGATGAATGCTCGGTCGAGGGGTTCGAGACGGCCTCCGCTGCAGTGTCGAAAATGGCTCGGATCCTCGACGAGGCCCCCGAGCAAATCGCGCCCCTGATTTCACCGCGGGCCGAGCCCGCACGGATCGCCGCCCTGCTCGAGGTCGATGCCCAAATCACGGCGGCGATCGAGCTCATCGGTCCGCTGTGCGGAATCCTCATCTCGCGCTCGGCCATCGGATCGTCCTCGGGTCTGGTCAAGATCGTCGACGAGGTCGAGGAAGGCAATTTCTTCGCGGCCGATCCTGCGATCGCCCTGCTGGGTGCCTATGCCACGGCGCTGATCGCCGTTATCGCGCACATGAAGGATAACGCTCCGCGCGATTCCTGAAGACCCTTGCCACCGCCAAAGTAAGCAGGACGTCCTCGGCCTGTCCGGCCAGGGTACGGGGCCGCCTCTCGATTACTGAAGCACCGGCGCCACTTGCAGCAGTTCTCGTGGCATATGATGCGCTTTTCCGGCAATGGCAGGAGGGCCAGCATAGGCTTCGCCCTCGATCGCCAGCCGAATGGCCTGTGTCGCGGTCCTGACATCGAGCCGCGCCATCAGGTTGGCGCGATGTGCTTCGACGGTCCGCGGGCTGATCCCGAGATAGCGGGCGATCTGCTTGCTGGTCCCGTGATCGAGCATGCACCCGAGGATTTCGCGCTCGCGCTTGCTCAGCGTATCGAGCAGCCGCCGCGCCGCCCGAACCCGGTCGCCATGGGCAAACCGCGCGACGAAACCGGCTTCGAGAAGACCATATTCGTGCAGGACCTCTTCCGCCGAGAAGGGAAACGCCATGTACGACGCAACTCCCGCCTGCATGGCCCGGACTGCACGCGACATATCGGCACGTGCGGCATAGGCGATGACCGGCAACCACGAGCGCTGCTCGATCCGCTCGATCAATTGCGCCACATCCCCGTGTTCGTCGCAATAGAGTACAAGGCCCTGCGGCGGCATGGTGCCGACGAATTCCTCGATCGAGTCGTACGGTTCGCAATACAGCTGATGGTTGATGAGCATTCGGCACAGCCGCCCGCGGCGTGCATCGTCACCATCGACAATGAAAATCTTCAACATTCTCCGGAAGCCTCGCACAAGGTCGGCTGCGCGCGCAGTTCGACACCGAAACAAGTCTCTCGGGTCCCTTCATTCAAGCGAATGAAGTTCGTCGAGACAATCAGTTCTATACTATATTCGGTACCTGCCAGCGAACTTGCGGTTCTCCGTTTCGGAGAACGTTGTGCACGCCATCTCAGGCAGGCAGCGCGCCCAGTTTCGCCGCGCGGAACGCCTCGGCGATTTCGCGCAGATCCCCCCGCAATTGCGTGATTTTCGCGAGGTCGATGGTGCGGATCGAATCCAGCAGCAGACCCTTTGCCGCGCCGTAGAACTGCATCAGGCTCGAGGCCAGCTCGGCCTCGCGGTCGATGCCCATCTCCAATGCGGTCAACGCGGTGACGCAGCGTGTGAGCGTGCGGCTGCGCGCGGTGCGGTCGCCACGCGATTCGGTTATCTCGAGTACGCCGAGGTTCTCGATGAGATCGTCGAGACAGATCAGCACGAGATCGTCGCGCCCGCTGGCCTTCAGACGGACATCGAAATTGCTTTCCCGGTAGGCTTCGCCGGGTCGGGCGCGGGCGAGCATTTTAGTTCCTCTGTGCGGTCCAGATATCGATCTGGGACTGGAGGAAGGAAAGGGTCGACTTGGATGCCGCGACCTGGCTGTCGGCCTTGGCGAAGCGGGCGACCATATTGGCGCGCAGCGTCTCCTGCTGATCGGCAAGTTTCTCGAGATCGCGCGTCACCTGCAACGACTGCGACTGGTAGCGGGCGATCGATCCGGCCAGCGATCCCGGATCGCTCGAGAGACTGTTCGACCGCGCCATTTTGTCGATGGTGGCGTAGACGCCGGTCAAGCCGGTGGTGAACATCGCAGCGACCGCCGAAGGGTCGCGCTCCATCGCCGCAGTCAGCTTGGCGGCGTCGAAACGGAAACTGCCGTCGCGCTCGATAGCCAGGCCGAGCTCGGCCAGCGTGCGGGGCGCGCCGGCGGGGGCATCGGGCATGATCACCTTGGAGCCGAGACCCGCGAGGTTGCGGCTCAGCGCGCGGGCGCCGCTGTCGCGCGCCAGATCGCCGGTCATCGGATCGATGGCGCTGCGGAGTTCGCCCACGATTTCGTTGAGCGCCCCGGTGATGTCCTGCATCACGCTCGAGATCGCGCTCGATGGATTGGCGAAGGTGATCGTCGCGGGCGATCCGACATTGGTCGCGGTCAGCGTCAGCGACAGGCCTGGAGCGACATTGTCGATCTTGTTCGAGGCACTCGTCCGGGCGATCCCGTCGAGCGTGAATTCGGCGTCGGCGGAAGTCCTGATCAGGCGGGAGGGGTCGCCCCCCGGCTGCCAGGCGAGCGCCGAAAGGCCCGGGTCTGCCCCGTCTTCGACCGCCTCGATGGTAAAACCGTTCTGGAGCCCTTCGGCCCCTTTCACCACCAGCTGAGCGCCGCTGCTGGTCTGGGCGACATAGGCGCTGAGCCCCGCATTCTTGCCATTGATGGCGGCGGCGACGTCGCTGAGCGTCGCTCCGCTGGCGATATCGATGCTCAGCGGCGTATGGTTGGTATCTTCGGTGAAGCTGGCATTGCTGGTTTCGCCGAAACGGATGGTGAGCGTCCCGGCACCGACGGTATCAGAGGCACTCGCATACGTCGGACCGCGAAGTATCTGGTTGCTCGCAACCTTAGACACTTCAAGCGTGTAGCTGCCCTTGCCCACCGAACCCAGCGGCGAGGCTACGGTTGCAACCGCCGGATTGCTGATCGAGGGCAACGGTGCGAGGTCGCCCGTGCGCAGGCGATCGCCCAGCGCGCTGGCAAAGGCCGAGAAGGTGCTGCGGATCGAACCGGCGAGCGAGATGCGTCGTTCGAGCGTCTCGGACTTGGCAGTCAGCCGCTCGTTGCGGCCGGCGAACTGCGCCACGGCGAGCTGCTCGGCAATGCCGGTCATGTCTACGCCGCTGCCAATGCCGAGCGTCGAGGCGATCGAGGATGTCGAAATACTCATCGCTCTGATAACGGCCCGGCGGACGCAGGATTAACCGGCAGTCGCCCATCGACGTCGAACTGGAGGGCGGCGGGCACCTCGATGGCTGGCATGGGCGGAGTCTCGCCGCGTTTGAGCGAGAAGACGTAGGCGAGCACCGCCGCAACGGCACCGTACAGGTCCTCGCAGATCACCTGCCGTTCGCGGGTGGTGTAATACAGCGAACGCGCGAGCTGCGGCATCTCGAGCGTCGGCAGGTCGTTTTCGCGCGCCAGTTCCTTCATCGCCATGGCCTTGTCGCCGCGGCCCTTGGCGAGGACGATCGGTGCCGACGCCTTCGCCGGGTCGTAGGTCATCGCTACGGCGAAATGCGTCGGGTTGGTGACGACGAACTGTGCCTCGCGCATGGCGCCGGCCACCGACCCGGTGGCGATATCGCGCTGCCGCTGGCGCCGCGCGGCCTTCATTTCGGGCGAGCCTTCACTCTCCTTGTTTTCGTCGCGCATTTCCTGGTGGCTCATCTTAAGCCGCTTCTGCTGGCGCAGCCACTGGATCGGCAAGTCGACGAAAGCGATAATCACGAGGCCGGCGCTCAGCGCGAAGACCAGCGAGATGATCGAATACCATGCGGCGGACAACTGGGCCGACAGATTGCCCCGTCCCAGCCCGATGATCGTTTCCATGCTGTTCCACCACCAGGCCGCGGCAATCGCGCCGAGCAGGATGATCTTGAGAATGCCCTTGCCCATTTCGATCAGGCCCTGCGGCCCGAACATGCGCTTAAGACCCGACAGCGGGTTGATCCGCTTCCCCTTGGCTTTGAGATTTTCGGCGACCCAGCGGCCGCGGCCAAAACCGAGTTGGGTAATCAGCGTAACGATGATAACCGGCACGGCGAGCGTGAGGATCGCAGGAACTGCCAGGAGCAGCCCTTGCATCAGCAGATCCTCGACTCCGAAATCGTTGATGTCGCGAGTGTCGAAACGGAAGGCTTCGCGCGTCAGCTTTGCGAGCCCTTCGAGCAACCAGGGCCCGGCAAAGGCGAGCCAGGCCCCGCCGAACAGCATGACCGCCGCCGTACCCGCATCCTTCGAACGCAGAACGTCGCCCTTCTTGGCGGCATCGGCCAACCGCTTTTCGGTTGGCGCGAATGTCTTCTCGCCGGCGGTTTCCTCGCTCATTGGGCCAGCACCCTTTCGGTCTGGTCGAGCGCCTCACCCACGACCCCCGCGAACTGGTCGTAGATCAGCGGCGCGGAGATGATCAGCGCGGCCATGCCCGCGAGGACACCCGCGGGCAGGCCGAGCGCGAACAGGTTGAGCGATGGTGCCGAGCGACTGAGGATGCCGGTAAGCACCTGCACCAGCAGCAGGATGACCGTCACGGGCAGCGCAATCCGCACGGCCGTTTCGAACATGAAGCTCCCGAACCCCGCGATTTCCGCCAGCCGGTCCGCGCCGAGCCAGGTCTGGCCCGGCGGGAAGGCGCGATAGCTTTCGGCCACCAGCGCGATCCAGTGCAAATGCGCCCCGGTCGCGAGGAAAATCAGCGTGAGGACGATCACGAAATACTGCCCGAAGGAAGTCGTCGTCCCGCCGCCCATGGCATCGTGCGACACCGCCATGCTCATGCCCATGCCGCCACTGATGACTTCGGCGGCCACCGTCGGCGCGGCGAAAGCCAGCTGCAGCACGAAGCCGAGCGCGAGCCCGACGAGTACCTCCCCGGCTACGGCAAGCAGGCCGTCGAGCGAGAGAAGGGCATCGGGAGTCTCGACCGCAGGCATCCAGATCGAGACGAAGATCGCCAATGCGCCGGTGATCGAGACGCGCACCGACATCGGCACCGAACTCGCCCCGAAGAAGGGTGCGGCAAGCAGCGCGGCACCGAGCCGGGTCATCAGGAAGACGACCCGCCACATGTCCTGCTCCAGCGCCCCGAAACCGAGATCGAGCCCGTTCACCGCGCGTTCCTCAGTGGCCGATCCGCGCGATTTCGGCGAAGATATCCTGCGAGAAGTCGACCACCAACGCCATCATCGATGCGCCGAGGATCACCAGCACGAAGGCTACTGCCGCCAGCTTGGGGACGAAGGTCAGCGTCTGTTCGTTGACAGAGGTCGCCGCCTGGACGAGGCCGATGACGAGACCGATGGCGAGACTGGCGATGAGGATCGGGGCTGCAACTAGCGCGGCGATCCACAGCATGCGGTCGGCCATGGAAAGGAGGATGACGCTTTCGTCCATGGGGCTATCCGAAACTTGAGGCGAGCGAGCCCATCAGCAGTGCCCAGCCGTCGACGAGGACGAACAATAGCAGCTTGAAGGGGAGCGAAACGATCATCGGACTCATCATCATCATGCCGAGGCTCATCAGCACGCTGGAGACGACGAGGTCGATCACGAGGAAGGGCAGGAACAGCATGAAACCGATCTGGAAGGCGGTCTTGAGTTCGCTGGTGACGAAGGCGGGTAGCAGGATCGAAAACGGCACGTCCTGCGGGCTGGCGAATTTGCCCGCCTTGGCGATGTCGGCGAACATCTCGAGGTCGTATTCGCGCGTCTGGCGGATCATGAAGCCGTGGAACTGGTCCCCCGCGCGCTCGATCGCAACCTCTGCCCCAATCGTTCCCGCCGAATAGGGGGCGATGGCGGTCTCGTTCACCTTTTCCAGCGTCGGCGCCATGATGAACAGCGAGAGGAACAGGCTGATCCCGATCAGCACCTGATTGGGCGGAGATTGCTGCAGCCCCAGCGCCTGGCGCAGGATCGCCAGCACCACGATGATGCGGGTAAAGCTGGTCATCATCAGCAGCAGCGCGGGCAGGATGGTCAGCAGGCCCATCACCAGCAGCAGCTGGAGCGACAGGCTCAGCGGTTCGCCCCCGGCGCCTGCCATCTGGCCGAAGGCGCGGTCGAGCGCGCCCGAAACGGCAGCTTCGCCGGTCTGCGCACTCGCGAGCGCGGGATAGGTCAGCGCGGCCAACATGCCTGCAAGTTTGGCCAGACGGGCGATCACTGGACGATCTCCTCGCCCTGCGGGCGCGCGGGCGCCTCGGCCAGCCGGGTGAGGCCGTTGCGCGAGGTCGAGACCAGGATTTCGCGGCCGTGGAACTCGATCACGGCGAGCCGCAGCGTCGGTGAAAGCATGGTCGTCTCGACGATCCGCACAGCCTTGCTCCCACCTGCCGGGGCCCCGAACTGGCCCTGCATCTTCTTGGCCAGCTTGAGGCTGCCCCAGATCATTGCGCCGATCAGCGGCAGCAGGATCAGCAGCTTGAGGATGTACCAGAACATCAGGCGAGTTCACCTGCACCGGCCGGCGAAACGGTCAGCGGCGGCGCGCGGCGATCGAGCGAGGCATCGCTCGTGCTCGAACCCGCACCGACGATTTCGAGGACGCGGATGGCGAAACGGCTGCCCTGCGCAATCACTTCGCCGCGCGCGATCAGCTTGCCGTTGACGAACATGTCGAGCGGTTCGTCGGTCAACCGGTCGAGCTCGATGACGCTCGATTCACCGAGTGCGAGCACATCGCGCAGGCGCATCGATTTGCGGCCGAGTTCAACGGTGAGGCGGACGTCGATGTCCTGGATGAGGCCGAAGCCGTCTGCATGCGAAGCCATTGGTATTACTCCGAAAGGAAAGTCTGGGTGAGTTCGAGGGCCACACGGTCGTCGAGTTCGCCGACGCAGCCATGCGCAAGAGTGAGGTTGCCCGTCAGCAACGGGACGTTGCGGTTCACCGCAACCGGGATCACCGATCCCGGCGCCAGGCTGGCAAGCTGTGCGATCGACATCGGCACGTCGACCAGGACCGCGCGCAGCGGCAGATCGACATCGGCGATCGCCGACCCGTCGAGACCGCGTGCGCCGATGGTGCGACCGGTTGCGGGAGAGACCGCCCGCGTGCCGACGATTTCGGCAATCATCGGGCGGCAGACGGCAAGCCGGACTGTCCACGAACAGGCCGCCTTTATGCTGCTGACTTCCAGCGTGATGGTCCATACGCGGTCGCCGGCGGCGAAGGGTGCGACCTGGTCGACCTCTTCGCCATTGGCGCTTGCCGCGATCTCGCGCCGATCGCTCGTCCGGCGCAGCGCTTCGGCCATGCGATCCTCGAATTGCTGGGCAAAACGCTTGGCCGAGGCAGGCAGGACCGTGCAGCCCTCGTCGACCTCGCCCGTGCCCCCCAGGATGCGCTCGAACTGTGCGACGAGCTCGCCGATCCGGACCGAGACGAGGATGCCGCGGCTCTCCTGACCCAGAGAATAATAGCTGTGACGGTTCGCCGTGCCGACCGTGGCATACCATTCGCTCACGGGCAGCAGTTCGGTTTCGACGATTTCGGTCAGGAGACCGCGATCGTCGCACAGCGCCGCCAGCTGGGTCCGGGCCTGCTCGGCAAAGCCACGGGCGAAGCGCGCGAACTCGATGTCGAGATCGGGCGGCGTTGCGGCACGGCTCAGCAGTTCGTCGCAGTGACGCGCTGCCCGTCCGTTGGGTTCGGGGAGAGACGAGGAGATCATTGGACGATGAACGACCGGAAATAGACGTTGTCGACGCCGCCGAAGCCCTCGCGTTCTTCGAGCGTCTGGTTGATCGCCTTGGTCAGGCGCTTCTGCAGCTCTTCCTTGCCCTTAATGCTGGCGAGATCGGCTTCGCTCGTCGCCGCAAGCTCGGTGAGAATGCGCGACCGCAGCGCGGTCTCATGCTCGTCGAGCCACATCAGGACACGCCCGTCGTAATGCGTCGATGCGGCAAGGCTGACCTGGATCAGCGCGGGACCGTCGGCGAGGTTCGAGGTGAACTCTTCGGAGAAGTCGTAGTAGGCGGTGCGATATTCGCCCCCACCCGCGCCGTGTACCGGCGCTCCGCCATCCTTGTCGCCTTCCTTGCCGGCCACCGGATAGGGATCTTCCTGTCCCTTGCGGACAAGCTTGGGATTCTTGTCCTCCTTTTCCTGGCCATGGACGCCCAGAAGGCCGCTGGCGAAGGCCGCATAAGTCCCGCCACCGCCCGCGCCGAGGAGAACGAGCGCGAGAATCAGCAGTTTGAGCTTGCCGCCTTTCTTCTTCGGCGGGGTTTCCGGAGTGGGAGTTTCATTCGACATTTTGCTATCCTGACTGAATTCGGAAAATTCGCTTAGACGTAGAGAGCATCGTCGGAAGACGGCTTGCTCTGCTGCGATGAAGGGGCCGACTGCGCACGGTCGCGACCGCGCTGTTCGCCGTGCTGCTGGCGCTGCTCCCCGGCGGCCGGGCCGTGACCGGATCCGGAACCGGGATGGCCCGATCCAACCCCGCGCTCGGTGCCCGCTTGCGCGGCTTGGGCAGTCGTTGCGGGCGCAGTGGCCATGTCGGGCTGACGAACGGGACCGCGATCGTTGGCCATGGCCGCCGCGAGCGCGCGGTGGGCCTCGCCATCCTCGGCGGCGATGCGGACATTCATGCCATCGCCCGCCGTATCGAAAGTGACGGTCATGGCGCCAAATTCCTTATGCGTCACGGCAATGGTTGCGGCCTTGGAAAAATCGGCGTGACGCGCGGCCATGATCTGGTCGACGATCCGCTCGACCTGTGCATGCTGATCCTGGCCGACCGGTCGTGCGACTGTCGTAACCGGGGACGCGGCGCTCGCGCCCTCGTCGATCCGCGCGGCGGCATGCAGCGAGCCCTTGGCCACGTCGACCGGCGAGACGATGCGCTGGACAGTCTCGGCATTATCGCTGCCGATGCCGGTGAACTTGGCCTTGCGCTCGCCGGCAGACGCAGTCTCGACGCCCCGTTCAAGCCGCGCAGCTTCCTTGCCGTTGTGCGCTTCGCCGTCGCTCGGGGTGGGCGCGGCCTGCGCAGCGGACAGGCGCTCGGCCTTGCCGGACACATCTGCCTCTCCAGGCACGAACTTGCCCGTAGCCGCCGGCTCACCGTCGACAAGCGATGGCATTGGCGCGGATGCGGAGCGAATTGCGGGGAGTTCCTTGCGCAGATCGATTGCCGTGCGGGCCTGACGCGGCGCATTGATTGGTGCGGCGAGCATGCCGGACTGGGCGATGCCGCGTGCCTCGGCCTGCAAAGTACCCGGTGTCGCGGCCGCCGGCCCAGCCATGGGCAGGTCCAACCTGACCTTTCCGCTTTCCGCAACCGCGGTCATCGTCGAGGCCTTGGCCGCGGCGGGCTCTTTCGCTGCGGCAATGCGCACCTCCAAACCCTTGCCCGCAATATCGCCCGCGGCCTCGGAAAGGGTCGGCCCTTCGGCTCCCTTGGGCAGATCTCTCACCGGCTTGGCATCGGCGGTAACAGGTGACCCCGAGACAAGCCCCGAGCGCGCTTCGAACGCCAACAGCGGTGAGGCGATGGGAGGTGCAGCATGCGGGATAGTGCCGGTTTCGACAGTAACAGCCTCTTCGCCTGCCGCGATCTCCGGCAGCAAGAGCGGCAAGCCGGGGTCGGCAAGCGGCAAGGAATTGCCGGTCGGCAAGTCGCCGCCTTGCCGCTCGACCGATTCGGTCTCCTCGGGATCGGCCTCCGCCAGCGCGGACGGTGTAATCGATGCCAGCCTATTCAAGAGCTCGCCGAACCCGTCGCCGCCTTGCGAAGCCGCGGATTTCCGCCCGTTCTCGCCCTCGAATCCGGCGACGGGGAGGAGGCTGTCCAGCGATTTCGAAATGGCGAGTGAAAAGGTCATGGCAAGTCCGTTTATGGTTTACGGACTTACTATCAAGAAGCGTGCCAAAACACCTTCGGGCTCACGCCTTCCCCAATCCGGCGACGATCGTGCGGACCAAGTCGCGCGTGCCTTCCTCGGCCTTGCGCAGGCGCAGGTCCGATTGGGCGAAATCTTCGCGCCGCGCTTGCGACTGCATTTCCGCCTCTTGCGCCTGCTTTTCGCTCAGCTCGGAGAGCTTCTGCAATTGGTCCTGCATGGCCTTGCCACTGCGCAGGTCGGCTCCGACCAGGTCATCCCCCCGCTGGGCATAATGCGCGGCAAGACTGCGCGTGCGTTCGGCCACTCCCGAAAGCCGTAGCCGGTTGGCTTCGGCCTCGCTGGCGGCGACGGCCGACTGCATCCGCTCGACCGTCCTGATCCGCTGGATCAGCTGCGCGCGTTTGAGTTTCTTGCGTTCAGGCGCCATCGCCGACGAGATCCGTCATCTGGGCAAAGGCGGTGGCGACATCGATCCGTTCGTCCCCGCTCTGGGACAGGAATTGGCACATGCGAGGATGCAGAGCGATCGCTTCGTCGAGCAGCGGATCGGCGCCCTGGCGGTAGGCCCCCATCATGACGAGGTCTCGGTTTGCCTCGTAGGTCGCGCTGAGTGCCCGGAACCGGCGCGCGGTCGCGGCGCATTCGGGGGGTACGATATCGTTCATGACGCGGCTTAGCGAGGCACCGACGTCGACCGCCGGATATTGCCCGCGCTGGGCGATCTCGCGCGACAGGACGATATGACCGTCGAGGATTGCGCGGGCGCTGTCGACCACTGGATCGTTCTGGTCGTCGCCATCGGCAAGCACGGTATAGATCCCGGTGATGGCGCCACCCGATTCCTGGGAATTGCCGGCTCGCTCGATCAGCTTGGTGATCGTCGCCAGGGCCGACGGCGGATACCCCCGGGCCGCGCCGGGCTCTCCCAGAAGAATACCGATTTCGCGCGCAGCGTGGGCCACGCGCGTGAGACTGTCGAGAATCAGCAGGACGCGTTTGCCCTGCGAACGCAAGTGTTCGGCGATCGAGGTCGCCAGCATTGCGCCGCGCAGCCGCAGGTTGGCCGCGTGATCGGCGGGAACGGCGACGATCGCGGTGTTGGCCGCGCGCTCGCCCGCCATGTGGCGGGTGACGAAATCGGAAACTTCGCGCGCCCGTTCACCGATCAGGCCAACGACAATGGCATCGGCCTGCGCGCCGTCGACGATCATGTCCATCAGTACCGACTTGCCGACACCCGAACCGGCCATGATGCCGATACGCTGCCCGACACCGAAGGTGGTGAGCGCGTTGAGCGAGCGGATTCCGCTGTCGAATATCCGCGTAACCCGCGAGCGATCGAGCGCGCCGACGCGGTAGCCGCCGGCAGGCCAGCTGGTGGTCGCGCCGATCGGGCCGCGACCGTCGATCGGTTCGCCCGAACCGTCGACCGCACGGCCGAGGAATTCGGGGCCGACATGCAGCATGCCTGGGCGCCCTTCGGGGCGGACGATGGCGCCGGGCCGCAACAGCACCGTGTCGCCGAGCATCATCATCATCGTATGGCCGTTGCGAAAGCCGATGGTTTCCGCTCGGTGCTCGGTCGAGGCGCCTTGGGCGATGCCGCAAATCGTGCCGATCGGCACGCCGAGGCCGGACACCTCGATCAACCCGCCATCGCAGGCGACCACCCGCCCGAAGCGGCGCGGTGCCAGATCGAGCGAGGCCGACGCGACCCCGGCGAGCGTCTTGTCGATCAGGGCCTGCATGTGTCGAAGATTTCCGCCAGAGCACGGCGCCATTGCTGCGGGCCGTCCTCGACCCCGCCATCTTCGGTTTCGACGCGCAACCCGCCCCGTTCGACACTGGCGTCGGGCACCAGCTCGAGATCGCTGGAGATGCTCTCGCGCACCAGGTCCAGATCATCGGGATGGATGTGGATGACGCGCCGGTCGTGCTTGCGCTTGAGCATCGCGGCAGCCGCATCAATGCGCCGGGCCAAGCCTTCGGCGTCGAGCGCTAGAGGCAGCACCGCCTCTTCGCACAGCGCATGCACCGTGGCGAGCAGCCCGTCGCGCAGCGAGCGTTCGCTTTCGGCATCGAAACGCGCGAAGGCCAGCTCGATCGCCGAGCGGCCGTCGCGTTCCGACTTGAGCTGGGCTTCGAAATCCGCGCGCGCGGAGATCTGACCATCCTCATAGCCTGCGCTATAGGCCTTTTCGGCCGCATCCTCGACGTCCGGCGGCGGCGGCGCGGAGCGGGGTTCGGACTGGGTGAAGCGGCTGCTGCGCGAGAAATTCCCGCGCTTGCCCAAGGCTGAATAGGCGACCCTAGACATAGTCCTCGTCACCCTCGCCCATGATCAGATCGCCCTGCGCGATCAGGCGCTTGGCAATCGCCACAACTTCCTTCTGCGCGGTTTCGACATCGATCTTCTTGACCCTGCCGCGCATCTCGATTTCGTCCCGCAAGCCGTCGGCGGCGCGCGACGACATGGCTCCATAGAACTGTTCGCGCTCTTCTTCCTCGAGGCCCTTGAGCGCCAGGATGAGCGTGTCGCTCTCGATCTCGCGGAGCAGCACGCCGGTCATCTTGGTATCCAGCGCGAAGAGATGCTCGAACTTGAACATCTCGTTTTCGAGTTCCTTGGCGAGCTTCTTGTCGATCTTGTTGATCGTCGGCATCACCCGTTTCTCGAGGCTGCGATGCGAGCGATTGATAATGTCCGCCGCATGCTTGATCCCGCCCATGGTAAGGGGGATCGTGCCGTGCAGCTTCTCGATCTTCGCATTGAGCGTCTGCTCGAGGATTTCGATCGCCTGCCGCGAAACGGGACCCAGGCGGGCGACCCGGTGAAGAACCGGCGTGTGCAATTCTTCGGGCAGCGCCGCGAGCGCGGCGGCAGCGACATCGCTATCGAGCTGCAACAGCAGCACGGCGATCGCCTGTGGATGTTCGTCGGCGAGGATTTCGCCGATGATCTTGGGATCGAGCCACCGCAGCAGCCCCAGCGCGGGCAGGCTGGCCTCTTCGTGCTCGGGCGCCACCTGGCGCATGAGGTTCTCGGTCTTCACCTCGCCCACTGCCCCGTTGAGGATCTTTCGAACGCTGTCGACCCGTCCGTGACCCGAAAGCCCGTTCTGTTCGGTCGAACGCGAAAAGCCCGAAATGGCATCGGCGATCGCCTGCGGCTGAACATCGCCGATACTGCACATGGTTCCCGCGAGCTGGCGCAACTCATCGGGTGTCAGCTGGCCGAGGATGCGCGAAGCGTCCTCTTCGGCCAGCAGCATGACCATGATGGCCGCCTTGTCGGTGCCGCCGAGCAGCTTGGGAGCGGGCGCGGTCATGCCGATGCTCCCTGATGCGCGTCCTCGGCCAGCAGGCGACGGAGCGCCAGCACCGCATCGTCGGGATTTTCGCGGGCGATGCGCTGAGCCAGTTCGATCTGGCCGTCGAGCGCTTCGCGGTCATAGGGTGCAACGCCGCCTTGGGACGGGCCACCGAGCGCAGGTGTCGAACCGTCGCCTTGCGAATCCGCCCGATTGCCGCCCTTCAATCCGTTGCGCAGAGCATTGACCGCCGGCCGCACCGCGAGCAGCAGCACCAGCAGCACGGCGAGGATCGCCACGCCGTTGCGAACCGCCATGCCGAACCAGCTGGTCTCGTAGAAGGGGATGCCTTCGGCCTCGACCTTTTCGAATGCGCGCATGACCACAGTCACCTGGTCGCCGCGATCGGCGCGTGCGCCGACGGCGGCCGAGACCAGTTCCTTCACCTTGGCGATGTCCGCCGCGCTGGCCTTGGCCAGTGCTGCCTGATCGATCGCCACCGCGACCGAGAGATATTTGATCGATCCCGGCGATAGGTTGGAGACCGAGACCTCACGGCCCAATTCATAGACCCGCGTGGCACTGCTTTCGCCAACTCCGCCGTTGGCTGCCTGTTCGGGAGTATCCTGCGGTGCGCCTGGGCGAGCCTCGGGATCGGCTGGCGGCGTATTCGCCAGAACACCCGGGATACCGCCAACCGGGGCGGCCCCGCTCTGCGACTGTTGCGTCGTTTCGCGGCGGACGGTCCCGTCCTTGTCGTAACTTTCCCGCGCCGAGGTGACCTCATTCATGTCGAGCTCGACCTGAACCTGTGCGGTAAAGGCGCCGGGGCCGAACATCGGCGCCAGAAGATGGTCGACCTGCGCGTTGAGCTTGGCTTCCATCTGCGCCTGCAGATCGATCAGGCCGCTCTTGGGATCGCGTTCCTGCGTCAGCAGCTTGCCGTGCTGGTCGACGACCTTGACCGCGTCGATCCCCAGCCCCGGCACCGAACCGGCAACGAGATTGGCGATCGCCATGACCTGACCATCGCTCAACTGGCGGCCGCGCGCCATGCGCACCATGATCGATGCCGAGGGAGCAATATCCTCACGCACGAATACCGAGCGTTCGGCCTTGGCAATATGGACACGCACGGCCTCGACGCCGTCGATCTCCATGATCGTCAGCGTCAGCTCGCGTTCCTGCGCGGCGCGCAGGCGGTCGCCCTCGAGCGTCCGGCTGGCCCCCATCGGAAGGTTCTCGATCAAGTCGGTCCCGCTTTCGGGAGCCGCGAGCGACCCGTCGGACGCCACCAGCATGCGCGCACGATAGACATCGTCCTCGCCTACGGTCAGGGCACCGGTGTTGTTGTTGATCGTGTAGTCGATGCCCGCCTGGTCGAGCGTTGCGGCAACGTTCGCGCGCTCGGCATCTCCGAGCGAGGAATAGAGCGTACGCTGTGGCGCCGGAGAAAGCGTTGCCCAAGTCAGGGCGAGCAAGCCTAGACCGGCCGTGCCGGCGAACAAGGGCAGGACCTTCCGCACCGGCGGTTGCGCGGCAAAGGCGCTCAGCCGCTGGCCGAACGTACCCGACCCGCTCGTGAGCGGGGCCAGCATCCCCTGCGGGGCGCTATCGGCAGGAACAAGACCGTTCATGGATTAGATCCCCATCCGCATGGTTTCCTGATACGCAGCAAGCAGCTTGTTGCGGACCTGGAGAGTGGCTTCGAAGGCGACCCCGGCTTCCTGCCGGGCCAGCATCACCTTGGCGATGTCGGTTTCCTCGCCGCGTTCGTAAGCGGCAGTGATCCGGCCGGATTCAGCCTGGACCGAATTGACGTTGTCGAGCGCCGTGCGCAGCGAATCGCCGAAACTCGGCGCCGGTGTCGTCGCCTCGGTCGGCGCCGCCGGCTTGGGTTGGTGAAGCTCCTGGAGGACCTTGGAGCGGTCGATGATCTGCTGGCGCAGGGCGATGATCTGTTCGATCGAACCGCCGCCGCCAACGCCGCCTACCGGGTTCATCGGCCTGCTCCCACGGCAATACCGGCTTCACGGAAGGACGCGAGGCGATAGCGCAGCGTGCGCTCGCTGATGCCCAGTGCGCGCGCCGCATTGGCACGGTGACCGCCGACGGCATCGAGTGCTTCCATGATCGCCCTCGCTTCGGAGATCTGGACGATCTTCGACAGTTTTGCAGGCCCCTTGGTTTCGGTCGGCAGTTCGGCCGCCACCGGTTTCTCGACCGCGCGAGCGGTCATGTCGAAGATGATGTGTTCGGCATCGATCACGCTCTTGCCCTGCGAGAGCAGCAGCGCACGGCGCATGACGTTTTCGAGCTCGCGGACGTTGCCGGGCCAGGCGTAGTCGACCAGCGCAGCCATGGCCGCATCGCTGATCCAGGGTACACGGTCGCCCTTGGCAGCGTGGCGGAGCAGCATGGTGAACGCGAGCGGAGCGATATCCGCACGGCGTTCGCGCAGCGCCAGCATTTCGATCGGGAAGACGTTGAGGCGGTAATAAAGGTCGGCGCGGAAACGGCCTTCGGCCACTTCATGCGGCAGGTCGCGGTTGGCGCAGGCGATGATCCGCACGTCGACCTTGACCGGACGGGTCGCCCCGATGGGAACGACTTCGCCTTCCTGCAGCGCGCGCAGCAGCTTCGCCTGAAGCGAAAGCGGCATTTCGGCGATTTCGTCGAGCAGCAGAGTGCCGCCGTCGGCGGCGCGGAAGAAACCTTCGCCCGCCGCATTGGCGCCGGTGAACGAGCCCTTCTCATGACCGAACAGCATGGCCTCGAGCATGGTTTCGGGAATCGCGGCGCAATTGACCGCGATGAAAGGCTTGTCCGCGCGCTCGCTGCGGCGGTGGATGAAATTGGAGAGGACTTCCTTGCCGGTCCCGGTCGGGCCGTTGATCAGCACGGGGATGTCGGTCCGCGCGAGACGGTCGGCCAGCGCGATGATCGACAGCGAAGCGGGATCGGCTGCAACGGGGCCCTGACCGGCGTAGGTCAGCGCGACCAGCGCGGCGATGCTGCTTTCGGCAATGGGGTCGCTATAGGTCAGCGTTCCACCAGTGCCGCTCGGCATGATCGTCGGCTCGGTGCCACGCGCGAGAGTGATGGTACGCGCATCGCGGTTCGCCGCAAGGTCGCTCTCATCGGCCAGCGTGACCGGCCGTTCCATAAACAGAGACGACGCGATTCCCGCCATCCGGGCCTCGATGGTCCCATGAGCGCGCGAAAAATTCGCAGTCTTTGTAATCTCGTCCATTTGTGCCCCCACATGGCAAGTCTTATCGACGAACCGGGAAATGGCACCCCCACGTCCAAAGATTGGATAATTTTAGGGCTGGTAGATTTACGAGGGTGGTTAACCCGGCCGCAGCGAACTTTCGGCCGGTGCACTTAATCCCCGAACATTCTTGCCGGTCTGGTTCTCGGCTGCCGCATCCTGACCGGGGGGCAGTGATCGTAGACCAAAGGGAACTGAGCCATGAACGTCATCAACACCAATATCGGCGCACTCAAGGCGTCGAACGCTTCGAACGCAGCCGGCAAGGCACTGGGCACCGCCATGGAACGCCTGTCGACCGGCAAGCGTATCAACTCCGCCAAGGACGACGCCGCCGGCCTCGCCATCGCCACCTCGATGACCTCGCAGGTGCGTGGTATGAGCCAGGGCATCCGCAACGCCAACGACGGCATTTCGATGGCGCAGACCGCAGAAGGCGCGCTCAACGAAGTCACCAACATGCTGCAGCGCCAGCGTGAACTGACCGTCCAGGCTTCGAACGGCACCTACTCGGCGGACGACAAGGCCAATCTGCAGGCCGAAATGGACGCGCTGAACACCCAGATCAGCAACGTCCTGACGAACTCGGAATTCAACGGCCAGAAGCTCTTCACGGGCGCCGCCGGTTCGGTCACCGTCCAGGCGGGTGCGAATGCTTCGGATACCGTCGCTCTCGACCTGTCGACCGACCTCACCGCCGATGCGACCATTACGGCCGCTGCTGCCGTCGACGTGACCGCGGTTGGCTTCTCGAACGCCGACATCGCGAAGTTCGACGACGCGATCAAGACGATCTCGACGACCCGCGCCAACCTGGGTGCTTCGCAGAACCAGCTGGAATCGGCGGTCAACAACCTCAGCAACAACATCACCAACCTGACCGACGCCCGCTCGCGCATCGAAGACACCGACTACTCGGCCGAAACGACCGCGCTCGCCAAGTCGCAGATCCTGAGCCAGGCCTCGGGTGCGATGCTCGCACAGGCCAACCAGAGCCAGCAGAACGTCCTCTCGCTGCTCCGCTAAGCCTCCACAAGCCTGGCAACGAGAAGATGGCCCGTCGCTCGCAAGAGCGGCGGGCCTCACTCGTTCGGGCTTATACGTCGGCTGGATCCGTACCCGCGTGGCGCAAGCCGCATCTCGTAAATCTACCTAGTGCGGCAAACAGGCAATCTTGCCGAAAATGGGGCAAGCAGAATTCTGGATTTCGACATGTTCACAGCGTACGATACACCCGAAGCCTTCCCCGATTGCGCCCGCACGGAGCCGCGAACCAATATGTTCGTCATGGCCGCGCTGGTGACCAACACCTCGCGCGAAACGGCGAAGGTACGCAACATGTCGAGCGGGGGCGCGCTGGTCGAAGCCTCGCACCTCCCCGCCCCGGGCACATCTTGCCTCCTCCACCGCGGCGATATCTCGCTCGACGCGACGGTCGTCTGGAAGGGCGACGGCAAGGCTGGCATCCGCTTTCACCGCCCCGCCGACGTCGGTTTGTGGCTACCGTCGGGCAGACGCACCCAGTCCGAAGTCGATGTAGCAGTCAAGATGGCCAAGGCCGAACTGGTCGCGGCTCCGGTAGCCAGGGTTGCGGCCCCGCTCTTCTCGACCGAATTGAGCCGCGAGGATATCCTCCATACCGCCGCCGCCATGGAAGCGCTTTCGGACGAACTGGCCGACGATCCGGCGGTCGTCGCGCGTTTCATGACCAAGCTGCAGACGCTGGATATTGCCGCACAAACCTTGCGGAAGCTCGCGGGCCAGTTGTCCTGAGGGATTGCTGGTGGAGGGGGCGCGCGGTTGGTTGGGCGACGATCGTAGCGGGTGCGATGGGGCGCCGAACGCGAGAAGCCGCCCTTTGGGGGCGGCTTCTTGCTGTGTGGT
>NZ_CAXQVB010000002.1:0-1116524 GCF_964227205.1 Qipengyuania sp.
CGACACGCACAGACCCCCACTACCCTCGCGGGAGCGGGGAGGGGAGACGGCGCCGCCGCGTTGCGGCGGTCTGGTGCTCGCCCCCTCTCCTTCCGCGCCTGTGGCGCTCCCTCCTCTCCCGCAAGGGGAGAGGAGTTGGGGCTAATCCCATCCCCCATCCCTGAGCGACCGCAAGCGCGGTACGCCGGGCGTGGGCGTCTGGTCCTCGCTCGCTGCATCGCCATCACCCTCCGCCGCCTCGTCCATCTCCTCGCGCACCCGCACGATCCCGAAATCATACTCGCGCTCCGCCCCGCGCGCTCGCCGCGACAGCGTTCGTGGCCGGGATCGCGATAGGGGGGAGCGCAGGCTTCATGCCAGCTGTCGCAGGGGGTTCCTTTAGGCCACCTCTCGCGAGGGTATCGAACTATACGTGACACTTCTTTCTGGAAACCATAGGGTTCTTCAACCATTTCCCGTTAGTGACTTCATACCCCGCCAACCTTGTCGCGGGGTGGAAGACAGGCCGAATGATCGGGGGCGCAATTAGATATGCCATCATCATCCAAGATGACTGCCGCTCGCCTCGGCCAGATTGTCGAGAAGGGTGCTTCGGAAGTCTATGTGTTCGCGCCGGACGATTTCCGATTTCTGTTGGTCAACAAGGGCGCGCGGACCAATCTTGGCTACACCACCGAAGAACTGGCCAAGCTTCGCCCGTGGGATCTCAAGCCCGAGTTTCCCGAACCCCGGTTCAGGCAGCACGTCAGGCCACTGATCGATCGGGAAGTGTCAAATCTCGAATTCGAGACGGTGCACCGGCGCAAGGATGGCACCGAATACCCTGTCAGCGTGCGTCTGCAACTGCTCGAAAGCCAGGATGAGCCCGTCTTCTATGCGTCGATACGGGACATCAGCGAGGCCTGCGCGGTGCGCCGCGAACTGGCTCGGACCTCAGCCCAGCTCGACGCCATCCTGAACAATACGGTGATGGCGATCTTCATGATCGACCTCCAGCAACGCTGCCTCTTCATGAACAAGGCGGCGGAGGAGCTTATCGGCTACACAAGAGAGGAGATCGGCGACCAGTCCTTTCACGACCTTCTTCACCATACCCGCCCCGACGGCACGCCCTATCCGGCCGAAGAGTGTGCGATCAATCACGCGCTCGAACAGGGCGACCAGGCGCAGGGCGAAGAGGTCTTCATCCGCCCCGATGGATCTTTCTACAACGTCAGCTTCACCGCCTCGTCGATGACCGATCTCGAAGGTGCGAAGATCGGAACGATCATCGAGCTGCGGAACATCGACGAGGAGGTCGCGGCGCGCGAGGCGCTCCAGGAGTCCCATCTTGCCCTGCGCAAGGCGAACCGCTTGTTCCGGCAGGCGGAGAAGCTGGCGGGAGTGGGGTCGTGGGAGTTCGATATCGAGGCGAACCTGCTGTCCTGGTCGGACGAAACATACGCTATTGCCGGGCTGGAGCCAGGCGAGCCGGTCACGCTCGAGGCCGCCATTGCGATGTACGATCCAGCCGATCAGCCGACAATCCAGACTGCGCTGGGGTCCTTGTTGGAAGACAGGATCGCAGCCAACATCGAGGCCGACTTCATCGCAGCCGATGGCCAGCGCAAACGGGTTCATGTCGTTGGAGAGTACCTTTCAGGGGACAACGAGGGATCGCCCAAGCTGGTCGGCATCTTCCGCGACATAACCGAAGCTTATCAAGCGCGTCTTGCACTGGAGCGCGCGGCGGATTTCGATTGTCTGACCGACCTTTACAATCGAAACGCTTTCGATCGAATCCTTCGCAGGCGGCTCGAGCGGTTCCGCGAAACCGGGCGTGATTCCTGTGTTCTTATGTTTGACCTCGACGGCTTCAAGCACATCAATGACACCTTCGGTCACGTTGCCGGTGACGTCGTGCTCAAGGAAATCAGCGATCGCATCCTTCAGGCCATCCCGTCCGACAGTGTTGCAGCCCGGTGGGGCGGCGATGAGTTTGCGGTCATTGCCCCTGAGGGAATGTCTCGGGATGGCGTGCATGCGCTGGCGGAATCGTTGACCGATACGGTTCAACGCCAAGTGGACTTTTCGGGCAATGTGGTCGGGGTCAGCGCCACCTGCGGGATCGCACGGATGGATGAGCTGGGATCGGCAAATGACGTCTCTGAACTGATGCGTCGCGCCGACCTTGCCCTCTACTACGGGAAGGCGAGAGAGCCGGGGCGCGTGCATTTCTACAAGACCGCGCTCGAAATACCCAATGATAACAGGCGCAATGCGATGGCAATCGTTCGCGCTGCGCTCGCAGACGGTCGCATCGAGGCTGCATATCAGCCCATCGTCAATCTCGCGGATAATTCGCTCGTCGCCCTCGAGGCGCTGATGCGGTTGAGGACGGAAGAGCGGCGGTTGATCACGGCCTCGCAGGTTTTGCCCGCGTTGCTCGATCCTGTCGTTTCGCGCGAGATCAACGAGAGAATGGCAGAATTGATTTGCGATGATTTCTCCGAAATTACTTCGTCCCAGAAAGATCTCCGATATGTAAGTATCAACGTAACGGAAGCGGACCTTCTTAGCAGAGACTTTTCCGACCGGCTCATATCGGTGCTTGAAAAGGCGGAAATGAATCCGCGATGCATTACGCTGGAAATCACCGAAACGATGCTTCTGGTCGGTGACAGTGTCTTCATCCGCGACTTGCTGACGGATCTGCGGCGAACGGGCCTCCGCATCGCGCTCGACGACTTCGGAACAGGGTATTCATCGCTCTCGCACTTGCGCGATTTTCCGATCGATCGCGTGAAAATCGACTCAAGCTTTGTCGCAAAAATCTGTTCGGACGATCAGACCCGCCTGATCGTCCAGGCAATGGTCGTAATGGCGCGGAATCTGGGAATTGAAGTGATTGCCGAGGGCATAGAAACAGAAGAGCAGCGAAAAATGCTGATAGAACTCGGATGTTTCTTCGGCCAGGGCTTCCTGTTCAGCCCGGCTCTTGGCGTCGATGAGATCGCGAACGCGCGCTTCGGCGACGGCGATCGAGAGATAGCCTGAAACGGCTCTCACGGTTCGGTCTCAAATCGACTATTCGGGGGATCACGAACAGGCCGAAATCGGGGCAAAGCCGGAATTCAATCCCATCCCCCATCCCTGAGCGATCGTAGCCGCGGGACGCCGGGCGCAGCCGCCTGGTCTTCGGGCGGCACGTCGCCATCGCCCTCCGCCGCCTCGTCCTCCTCGCGCTCCCGCACGATCCCGAAATCGTACTCGCGCTCCGCCTCCGCGCGGTTGCCGCGATAGAGTTCGTGGCCGGGATCGCGATAGGGGTCGTAGCGCTCGGCGCGGTCGGCGGCGATCGCTTCTTCCAGCGCCTCGCGCGCGGCGCGCACGCGGGGGCTTTCGAGGCCCGCCTCCTTGGCGCGGACCATGTCGATCTTGGCATTGATCGAGGCCATGGTCTCGCATTCGCGTTTCAGCTGCTCGGCGCCCCATTCGCGCTCCCACTGTTTGCGCCATTTCTTGCGCAGCCGCTCGAGCTCCATTTTGCCGATCGCGTCGGGGCCCTTGGCGCCGTGTTCGCCGAAGCGGTCGGCGGCGCGGTTGCGGAGGATGAACATCACCAGCCGCTCGTTGTAGCGGCGGCGGGTGGCGACATGCTCGCCGTGGTAGTGGATCGTCTCCTCGGTGCCGTTGAGCGCGCGATCCATCGCCGCATCCTCGATCCGCTGGACGCCGAGGTCGAGCGCGGCCTCCCAGGCGGCGCGGAAGCTCTCGGCGCCCGGCTGGCGGCGCAGCTGATAGGCGCCGACCGTGCTCATGTTGACCGTGCGGCAGGCGGATTCGACGCTGCCGCTGTCGGCCAGCGCCTCGATGAAGCGGCGCTGGCGGCGCGCGGTCCAGCCGTCGTGGCGCGCGCATTTGCGCGGGACGGGGTCGAAGGCGGGCAGCTCGCCCCGGGGCACGGGCAGGCGGGTCTCGCGCGGGTCGGCCTTGCGGGTCATTTGCCAGCTTGAACCAGAAAACCGCCGAGTAGGAAAGCACCGCTCCTAACCAAATCTTAACCCCGTGGGCATAGCGGGGGAATGGGGTTTTGCGTCGTGGACCGGGGCAAGGCCCCGCGGGTATCGAGATTGGGGACCGATGGCATTTTTCCGGCGTCTGCTTGCAAGACTTTTGCGCGACAACAGGGGCAACGTGCTGGTGATCGTCGGCGCGGCGCTGGTGCCGCTCACCATCATGATCGGCAGCGGGATCGACCTCAGCCGCGCCTATATGGCCAAGAGCAAGATGCAGAGCGCCTGCGATTCCGCCGCGCTCGCCGCGCGCCGCGTGCTCAAGAACGATACGTTGACCAGCGACGTCGAGAACACCGGTAAGGAGTTCTTCGGCTTCAACTTCCCGCAGGGCATCTACGGCACGGCGAGCTTCACCCCGACGGTGACCAGGCCCTCGTCCGGGGTCATCCGCGTGGCCGCCGACACCTCCATCCCGACGGTGGTGATGAAGCTGTTCGGTTTCGGCTCGCTGCCGGTGGCGGTGACCTGCGACGCCTCGCTAAACTTCGTCAACACCGACATCGTGCTGGTGCTCGACGTGACCGGATCGATGGCGAGCAACATCGACGGGGCGCCCAAGATCGATGCGCTGAGGGATGCGGTGGTGGCGCTCTACGACGAGCTCAAGCCGGTGCAGACGCAGCTGGAATCGCAGGGGCTGCGGCTGCGCTACGGCATCGTGCCCTATTCGAGCACGGTCAATGTCGGACGGCTGCTCTACGCCAAGAATGCGAGCTACATCCGCACGAACGTCACCGTTCCCTCGCGCGTGGCGAATTTCAATACACCGGTCTACGTGGCCAACAGCTCGACGCAATCGGGCGCTTGGGAATATTACAACGGCAGCTCGGGGGCCGGCTCTTCCTCGCCGACCAGTTCCAAGTTGTCCAATAGCGAGTGCGAGACCTGGGTCGGTTCGTCCGACGTCAATGGAGGCGGCCCGGCGCCCACGGCGACCACCGTCACCAAATACCAGGGAACCTCCTCGAGCAAGAATTACAACCAGTCGCAAGACTGGGGCTGGAGCGGCGCGCCTGATAGCTCGGGCTCGCAGCGCAGCTGCCGCCGCTGGAAGATCGTCGAAACCACTACCTATCGCACGGACTATTCCTTCAGCAGCTGGACCTACCGGCAGGTTGGCTATGATGTTTCCAACTACATCACGCCGAGCGGCTCGCTGACCTATGCCACCAGCGGCGCGGGAACGGTGCCTTCGCCCGGCGGGACCTTCAATCTCCGCCAGCTCGCTGCGAGTGCCACCGGGGCGAGCACTTCGACCGCGACCTGGAACGGCTGTATCGAGGAGCGCGACACCACCACCTCGATCGATGGCGGCACGAGCATGACGATCCCCTCGGACGCCAAGGATCTCGACATCGACCTGATCCCGAGCAGCGATGCGACGCGCTGGCGGCCGATGGTGCCCGACCTGATCTATACGCGTAGCGCCGGGTCGACTTCGCAGACGATTTCCGGTTCGACCAGCACCAGCGGCTGGATCAAGAACTACAGTTACAGCTCCGGCTACTGGGCCTGTCCGACCGAGGCGCGCCGCCTCTCAGTGTGGGACAAGACCGCGCTGCAAACCTATCTCGCCGGGCTGCAGACCGTCGGCGGCACTTATCACGACATCGGCATGATCTGGGGTGCGCGGCTGGTTTCGACCGGCGGCGCGTTCGGCGACGGCTGCGAATATTACAATTCGATGCCCTGCAACCGCCACGTCATCTTCATGACCGACGGCCAGCAGACCTCCTACTGCAATGTCTATACCGCCTATGGCGTCGAGCAGAACGACATGCGCGTGACCGGCTCGGGCAGCTGTTCGAACCAGCTTGCGCGGCACGAGCAGCGCTTCCGCATGGCCTGCAACGCCACCAAGAATCTCGGTGCGTCGGTCTGGGTGATCGGCTTCGACACCGCGCTCAACAGCAATCTCACCGGCTGTGCGAGCAGCGCCAACCAGGCGTCCACCGTCGCCGACCGCGATGCGCTGATCACGAAATTCCGCCAGATCGGCAACCAGATCGGTGCGCTGAGGTTGACCCAATGACCCGGCTGGCCCGGCTCCTGAGGCGCGACGAGCGCGGCGCGGCGATTGTCGAATTCGCGCTCGTGCTGGTGCCGCTGCTGCTGTTCCTCTTCGGTGGGCTCGACCTCGGCTACCAGGCCTATCTGCGCTCGGTGGTGCAGGGCGCGCTCAACGACGTGTCGCGCACCGGTTCGCTCGAAGGGCCGCAGCTCAACTGCACCGGCGCCACGGTCGAGGAGCAGATCCAGTGCGCCATCAAGGCGCGCTCGAACGTCGTCGCACGCAATGCGACCTACACGATCACGACCAAGAACTTCTACGATTTCTCCACGGTCGGGCGCAGCGAGAAGCTGGTTACCGATTACAATGGCAACGGCCAATACGACACGGGCGACTGCTTCGTCGACCTCAACGGAAACGGCGCTTTCGACACCAGCGCCGGGCGCTCGGGCGTGGGCGGGGCCGACGATGTCGTGTTCTACACGGTCAAGCTGAGCATGCCGCGGCTGTTTCCGATCCACAAATTCATCAACACGACATCCAATTACGAGATCAACGCCACGGCCGCGGTCCGCAACCAGCCCTATTCCACGCAGCAGGTTCCACCGACGATATGCGTATGATGCCGTCCACGACCTTCGGTGTTCGCGGGCTGCTGCGCAGGATCGCGCGGTCGCGGCGCGGAATCGCGCTGACCGAATTCGCCTTCGCCCTGCCGATCTTCGTCACCCTGCTGTTCGGGGGCCTAGAGATCATCAACCTTGTGATGGCGCACATGCGCATCAGCCAGATCGCCATTTCGGTTGCCGACAATGCCGGCCGCGTGCGGCAAAGCATCGACGAATCCGATATCTACGAGATCTTCGCGGGGGCCGATCTGGTCGCGGGCTCCTCGTCGGACTTCGCACAGAACGGCAAGATCGTCCTCTCTTCGCTCATGCCCAACGGCCAGACCGGCAGTAGCGAGGGGCAGACGATCAACTGGCAGCGCTGCCATGGCTCGCTGGCGGTCTCGCCCCGGTACGGCACCCAGGGAACCGGCAGCAACGACGCGACGCTGGCCGCCGGTCTCGGCCCGACAGGTAGCAAGATCAAGGCCGCCGACGGGACCGCGATCATGTTCGTCGAGGTTTCCTATCGCTATACCCCGCAGATCCTGCCGAGCATCGTCACCAATGGTTTGGACCTGCGCTACGAAAGCGCCTTCAACGTGCGCGAGCGGACCAACCAGACGATTTCCAACACGCAGAACCTCACCGTCAATTCCTGCTAGTCGAGGGAGCGCGCCGCCGGGCGCCGGAGGTATCGGACAATGAGCAAGACAACCGCCCTGATCATCGCCGCCACCGTCCTGCTGATCGTGGCTCTCACGATGGGCGAAGGCGGCATGGTGTCGCAGCTTGCCGATCGCCCTTCGGGCGGCGAGACAGGGCAGGTGGCCGGGGCCGCAACGCAGCCCGAGGCGACGCCGGTTGCAGCGCAGGAGGCGAGCGCCCCCGCTGCGTCCGACTGGTTCGCCCCCGCGCCGGCGTCATCGCAGCCCGCGATCCCCGTCTACCGGTACGAGGAGGTGCATATCGAAGTTCCGCAGGCGGTGGTCGATCCGCAGGCCGCGGCCGCCAGCGAGATCCAGTAGGACGCCCCGTCCGCGCCGCAATTTCCTGCCGCCAGAAACAATCCGCCCCGCAAGCGCCTGAAGCGCCCGGGGACGGAATGGCGGTTGGCTGACCCGGCCCCGGGTGCAGCCATCCTTCGAATCGGAAGCTTACGGCCGCGTCTGACCGTTGCCGTGGACGAGGTATTTGAAGCTGCACAGCTGTTCGAGCCCGACCGGTCCACGCGCGTGCATCTTGCCCGTCGCAATACCGATTTCCGCACCCATCCCGAATTCGCCGCCATCGGCAAACTGGGTGCTGGCATTGTGCATGACGATGGCGCTGTCGATCGAGGTCATGAACTTGCGCGCGGCGTCGTCGTCTTCGGTGATGATCGCGTCGGTGTGGTGGCTCGAATGCTCCTCGACCCAGGCAATGCCTTCGTCGAGTCCGTCGACCACCTTCACGCTGGCGATGGGATCGAGATATTCGGTGCTCCAGTCTTCCTCGCTGGCCTGCTTGAGGCGGCCATCGATGGCGACCGCCTCTTCATCGCCGCGCAATTCGCAATCGCCTTCCATGACGTCGGCAAACTTGGGGATGAAGGCCTCGGCCACCGCGCGATCGACCACGACGCTCTCGGTTGCCCCGCACACACCCGTCCGGCGTAGCTTGGCATTGCGGATGACCCGCACCGCCTTGTCGACGTCCGCCGCACTGTGGACGTAGCTGTGGCAATTGCCATCGAGGTGGAGGAGGGTGGGGACGCTTGCCTGGTCGCGTACCAGTTCGACCAGCCCGCGCCCGCCGCGCGGGATCACGAGGTCGACGAATTCATCGGCCTTGAGCAGCGCGGCGACGGCGTTGCGGTCGGTCGTGCCGACGGTCTGCACGGCATCCTCGGGCAGGCCTGCGGCCTTGAGCCCCGCGCGCATGCATTCCACGATCACGCGGGTCGAATGGCGGCTCTCGCTGCCGCCGCGCAGGATCACCGCATTGCCCGACTTGAGGCACAGCGCGCTGGCGTCGGCGCCGACATTGGGCCGCGATTCATAGATCATCCCGATCACGCCGATGGGCACGGCGACGCGTTCGATGGTGAGGCCGTTGGGGCGCTCGAAACTGGCGAGCTGGCGGCCCACGGGATCGGGCAGTTCGGCGATTTCCTCGAGTGCGCCGGCCATGGCTTCGACGCGATCCTCGGTCAGGCGCAGGCGGTCGATGAAGCTCTCGGGCTTCTTGCCCGCCACGCTTTCGACGTCCTCGGCATTGGCCTCGAGCAGCTCGCCCATGCGGCTGCGCAGCGCCTTGGCGGCTTCACGCAGCGCGGTGTTCTTCGCCTCGGTGGTGGCCGACAGCAGCCCGCGCGCCGCCGTGCGGGCGCGCTGGCCGAGGTCGTGGATATGGATTTGCGGGTCGAGTGTCTGGTCGTTCATGCTCTCTCTCGTATTCGTTTGTCGGGGACGGGAGGCGCCGTGGTTCAGCGCAGCTCGACCGCCCGTTCATAGGCTGCCTGCAATGTATCATGCAGACGGGTGCTAAGGCCACCGTCGCCGTTGAGCGCGGCAAGGCCGGCGGCGGTGGTGCCGCCCTTGCTGGTGACCGAATTGCGCAGCTCCTCGAGGCTCGGCGCGCCGGCTTCGCTGGCCATGGCGATCGCGCCGCCGATGGTGCCGAGCACCATGTCGCGCGCTTCGTCCTCGTCGAAACCCTGTGCCATTGCGGCCTCGGCATAGGCGCGCGCGATCTCGAAGACGTAGCCCGGACCCGAGCCGGCGACCGCGGTGACCCGGTCGAGCTTCTCTTCGCTATCGACGGTGATCGTCGACCCCGCGCGGCGCATGAAGCTTTCGGCGTGGGTGGTGTGGGCGGCAGTCGCGTGCGGGCCGGGACAGATGCCGCTGACGCCGCGACCGATGGCGGCGGGCAGGTTGGGCATGGTGCGGATGACCGGGGCATCGCCCATCACCTTCGACAGGCGCGCGGCGGAATATCCCGCAGCGATCGACAGGACATAACCCCCCGGCGCGAGATGGGCGGCATAGTCGGGCATGACCTCGTCGATCAGCTGCGGCTTCACCGCGGCGACGATGAGATCGAAGGTCCTGTCGGCGATTTCGGCGCAATCGGTCACCAGCGTCACGCCTTCGGGCACATCGCTGCCGGCTGGATCGACCACGGTGATTGCCTCGGGCCCCTCGACCCATTGCGAAAGCAAGGCGGAGCCCATTTTTCCGCACCCGACAATACAGACAGTTTTGGTAATGACTAAAATCCGTTTCCGAGCCTTGAGGCTCTTTTTAATTCTTCAACTTACTTGCCTATAGAATATCGATTCGCTGCAATATTCACTTTAACTTCAAAAGTGTTCGTGTTTTTGGCGCGGGTCCGATATTCACCAAAATGTGGTTGTGCGCTGCACAATCACTATCTATATTGCGGTACGGAAATTTCAAGCCCACGCAATTTTGGGATAGCATGACAAAGAAGCGAAACATCGTCGTCAAAATCGGTTCGGCCCTCCTTGCCAACCTTGAACTCCTCACGCCGCGCTATGGTTTCCTCCAGCGCCTGCTCGAGGATATTGCCCAGCTGCGCTCGGAAGGCACCGATGTCATCCTGTGCTCGTCCGGCTCGGTCGCCCTCGGGCTGCGGATCATCGGTGAAACGCCCGAAAGCGCCGGGGTTTCCGACAAGCAGGCGGCGGCCGCCTGCGGCATGCCGCTGCTGCTCAATGCCTACAAGCAGGTCGGCCACGAATTCGGCTTCGAGATCGCGCAGGTGCTGCTGACGCTCGGCGATTTCGAGGATCATCGCCGCTTCCTCAACACGCGCAACACGGTGCACCGGCTGCTCGAGGCGGGGGTGATGCCGATCGTCAACGAGAACGACACCATCACCACCGAGGAAATCCGCGTCGGCGACAACGACCGGCTCGCGGCCAAGGTGGCGCAGATGGTGGGGGCGGATGATTTCGTCATCCTGACCGGGGTCGACGGGCTCTACGACCGCAATCCCGACGAGCCGGGTGCGCAATTCATTCCCGAGGTCGAGGATGTCGCGCCCTATATGGAAGCCACGCGCGGCAAGAGCACGCTGGGAACCGGGGGCATGGAGACCAAGCTGCTCGCCGCGAACATGGCGCAGGAAGCCGGGGTCACCACCTGGATCGCGCAGGGCGATGCCGACCGACCGGTGTCGAGCGTGCTGTCGGGGACGCGCCGCGCGACCAAGATCCTGCCGCATCCCAACCCGCTATCGGGGTGGGACAGCTGGATCGCCAATCGCCTGCAGATGGCGGGCAGTATCGTGATTTCCGATCCGACGGCGGCCGAGCTGAGCGGCGATCGGCCGATCCGGCGCGAGGACGTGCTGTCGATGACCGGGGATTTTACGCGCGGAGACGTGCTCCACGTCTACGACAGCGAGGGGGTCGAACGCGCCCGCGGGCTCAGCGACTTCACCTCGGAGGAATTGCGCGTGCTGACCAGCAACCCCGATACCGAAGCCGAACAGCTGCTCGGCTATCGCACCAAGGGCGAAGTGATCCGCAGCGCCAATCTGGTCATGCTCGAGACGCGCCACCTGTTGTGGGACGCGCCCGAGGAAATCGCCGGGCCGAACTGACGGCCCGGCATTTCCACGCGGGGATCAGACGTTGCCCGCGCTCATCGTCGTCGAGACCTTGTTGAAGGTCGTCGAAAGCTCGTTGCCGAGCGATTGCAGCGCGGTGATCGCCGCCACCGCGATGAGCGCGGCGATCAGGCCATATTCGATCGCGGTCGCACCGCTTTCGTCGTTCCAGAATTTTTTCAGCTGTTTCATGTCGATCCCCAGGGGTTTGATTTGCCTCACTTGAGCTGGATCATCGCACCGCCAGGGTTAAGACCGAGCGCAAGGACAGGGTTAAATCCGACTTAACGCCCGTATTGCCCGCAGCGCGGGGGACAGGCGCGCGAACTTCACTTGGCGTTCATCGGGTCGCTGGCTATAGGCTGCTTCCCATGACGACCCAGACCCGCTCCAGCACCAAGCTGATCTTCGGCGCCGCGCTTGCCGGTGCGAGCCTCCTCACCGCCGGCTGTGCCGGTCGCACCAGCGGGCCCAAGGACACCGCCTATGTCGCGCGCGACGTGGAAACGCTCTATTGGGAGGCCAAGCGCCGGCTCGACAATGGCCAGGCCCAGCTGGCGGCAGCGCTGTTCGACGAGGTCGAGCGTCAGCATCCCTATTCGCCCTGGGCGCGCCGCGCTCAGCTGATGAGCTCGTTCAGCTATTACGTCGCCAAGGATTACAACAAGGCGATCCAGGCGGCGCAGCGGTTCCTGCAGATCCATCCGGGCAACAAGGACGCGCCTTACGCCTTCTACCTGATCGCGCTGAGCTATTACGAGCAGATCAGCGACGTGCAGCGCGACCAGAAGATCACCGACCAGGCGCTTACCGCGCTGCAGGAGATCAATCGCCGCTATCCCAATACCGACTATGCCGCCGATGCGCGGCTGAAGATCGACCTCGTCCGCGACCATCTCGCGGGCAAGGAAATGGAGATCGGTCGCCACTACGAACGCGCGGGCAAGTGGATCGCGGCGCAAATCCGCTTCCAGAACGTGATCGACAACTACCAGACCACCAGCCACGCGCCCGAGGCGCTCTATCGCCTGACCGAGACCAGTCTCGCGCTCGGCATTCCCGACGAAGCGGTCAAATATGCTTCGGTACTGGGGGCCAATTATCCGGGCAGCGAATGGTACGACAAGGCCTACGAGCTGGTGCAGGACCACGCCGCCGGGGTCCGCCCGAGCTGAGTTTCCTTGAAACTACAAATTCTTGACCGGCTTTTGTAAGACCGTGTCGAGGTTGGCGCCCGGGTAATTGCCGTGCCTCGATCCATCCCCCGACGGGACGGTCGCATGAATCATCGCGCGCAGGGGTGATTCCGGCGCCGCGCGAGGGCACTCTGTGGCCGTGCGCTGGCCGAGTCTCCTCCTTTGCCTTTGCCTTGGCCTTCTCATGCCGGGATTGGCTGCCGCTGCCGAAACGACCTCCGCCGCGAGGGCGGAAGGCGACCAGCCGGCGGACGCGGGCGATGGCCGAGCGATCGTCGTCACCGGGCGGGACCTGCGTGGAGCGGTGGCAACCGACGTACCGCCGCTTGTCGAAATCGACGAAAGCCAGATCGCGGCACTCGCGGCGTCGACGATCGGCGAACTGCTGGAATTGCTTTCCGGCGCGGCGGGGAATTCGCCGCTGGTGCTGGTCAACGGCCAGCGCGTCGCGAGTCTGGCAAGCATCGATGCCTTCCCGCCCGAGGCAGTGCGGCGGATCGAGATCCTCCCCGAGGAACTTGCCCGGCACTATGGCTTTCCGGGCGATCGCAAGGTGCTCAACCTGATCCTGCGCGACCGGTTCGGCGCGGTAACCGCGGAGGGCCGCCTCGGTGCGGCGACAGACGGCGGAAGGGGGCTCAATCGCGGCGATCTCGGCTATGCGCGGGTGGCATCGACGCGGCGCTGGAGCCTGTCGGGATATTTCGAGCGGCGCGACGGTCTTGACGAGTCGCAGCGGTCGATCCCGCGCGGCGAGGGGCAATTCCGGACCTTGCTCTCGCAAAGCGAGCGCGCCCGGCTCGGTGCCAGTTGGGCCATGGAAACCGGGGGCGGGGTGTCGTTCGACCTCGCCGCAACGCTCGATGCGCGAAGGTCCAGCAGCCGGGCAGGCAGGGCGGGGCCGCCGAACGATCCGGTTGCGCTTGAGCAATCGCTGCGCAGCCGATCGCTCAGCCTGGCCGCGAGCGCGAGCGGGACGCTGGGAAAATGGAGCTGGTTCGGCCGGGCCGCATTCGACCATTTCGCCGACCGTAGCCGCTTCGATCGTGTCGAGGGTGGCTCGATCGCGCGGGAAGCCGCCCGTGACAGAACGACATTGGCCGAAGCCGAAGTGGTTTTGAGCGGCGATCTCGCATCGCTACCGGCGGGCGCGATCTATGCCGATGTCGCCCTGACCGCCGGCTATGAGCGGACCGAGGGTACGAGCAGCCTGGCCGGCGCCGCAGCCCTTAGCGCCGAGCGAAAAACGATCGGCGCCGAACTCGGCCTCAACCTGCCGCTGCTTGGCGGAGAGCTCGATCCCGGTGTGGGCAGCCTTGTTGGCGAAGTGCGCTACGGGTTCTTCGACCCGTCGGATTTCGCAGCGATCGAAAGCTTCTCGGCAGGATTCACCTGGCGACCGGCCCGCCCCGTGCGGCTGCGGGCGTTGTGGTCGCGCGCGGAGAGCGCACCCGGCGTGAACGACCTCGCCGCGCCGCTGGAGATCATTCCCAATGTCCGCGTCTACGACTTCGTCACCGGGCAGACCGTGGATGTCGAACGGCTCGAAGGCGGCAATCCGTTGCTCGCGCCCTCGGTAGAGCGACGGTTTGCGGCAACGCTCTCGATCACCCCGCTCCTGCTCCCCGATTTGCGTTTCGAGGCCAGCTACAGGCGGTCGCGCGCGAGCGATGCGGTGGGGCAGGTCGGAATTCCGAGCGAGGAGTTCGCGGCAGCCTATCCCGGGCGCTTCCTGCGCGACGATGCGGGGTCGTTGCTGCGCATCGATACCCGTCCGGTCAATTTTTACCGCCGCGGCCGCGACAGCCTGGTCTGGTCGCTCAACTTCTCGCGCACCTACCTGCCGCCTTCCACCGACGACGATCCGGTGGATGCCGTTTCGCGCCGGTTCGATCGGCTGCGCGGAGGCGGGGCCGTGTTGGTGGGTGTCTCGCATACGCTTGCGCTGCGCGACCGTTTGCGGACCTTCGCCGGCTCGCCGACGATCGACTATCTCGACGGAAGCGCGGGGGCCAATCCCCGCCACCGGGTGAGCGCCGACGCGAACTTTCGCCGCAGCGGGCTGGGTTTCGGGGCCGAGCTGCAATGGGAAAGTGGCAGCACGGTGCGTGACGCGCCCCAGGCAAATGGCACGCGCGGCCCGTTGCGTTATCCGTCGCTGGCAAAAATCGGCCTCAAGGCCTTCGTCGACCTTGGCGAGCGCTTGCCGCCCGAACCGCGCTATCGCTGGGCCGAGGGGCTGCGGATCAGTTTCGAGGTCGACAATCTTTTCAATGCCAGGCGCAGCGTGCGCGATGCGAGCGGCGCGACCCCGCGCGCTTTGCTGCCTGCCTACCTCGACCCCGAGGGCCGGTCGATCCGATTGCGCATCCGCAAGCTCTTCTAGCCGATAGAAAAGGGCCCGCACGGATAGCTCCGCGCGGGCCCTGTTTCACCAGCGCCGCTTAGCGCAGATAGACGCGATAGGGGCCGTCATCCTCCGACCGGCATTCGAACCGGTCCAGCATGTCGCGCTGGAAGTCCGAAGCCTTCTGGTCCTGGCGAGACGCAACGCGTTCCTCGGGATTCTTGCGCTGGCGATTGATTTCGGCGCTGAGGGCCGACTGGCACTGGCCGCGGTTCTTGAAACCGTCGGGGTTTGCCTGGTTCACCTGGCCGCCCGGTCCTGCGCCCAGCGGGTGGGTGGCCAGGGCGGCGCTCGGCATGACCAGCGCAGCCGCGGTTGCGGCAAAGATCAGCTTTTTCATGATGTCTCTCTCCATCTGAACATCCGGCTTCGCGCGGGGCGAAACCTATTGGGTCGACGCGACCGAAGACCGGCTGAGCCCGGTCTCTACGATGTTCATGAACGCCCGAACTGCGGCCTCTCGGATCGGAGGCTTCGCAATCATGAAGCGTTAACCATCTAGCAGTCCGATGCCGTTTTGTCGACCGGCGACCCGGGTCAGCAGCAAAACGCCGCGGAACGGCGTGCCCCGGGTTAGCTTCAGCCGTGCGAGACCAGGGCTTCCCGCTCGTCGGAAATGGGGGGCGACTGCGGCAGATCGCAAGCGACGACGCGGTTGCGACCGTCGTTTTTCGCGCTGTAGAGCGCACGGTCGGCCTTGGCGTAGAGCGGGGTCCAATCGTCGGGATCGGTCACCGCGGCGTCGGCCACGCCGATACTGGCAGTGATCCGTTCGCCATGCGGCATGGTCGCGCCGCCGATTTCTTGCAGCAGCTGCAGCGCGATGGCGGGATCGAGCGCCTCGGCGCTGCCGAGCAGGCCGAATTCCTCGCCCCCGATCCGCGCCGCGCAGATCTCGCCGCGCGCATGGCTGCCGAGCAGGGCGGCGAGCGTGCGCAGCACCCGGTCGCCCATGTCGTGACCGAAGCGGTCGTTGATTGCCTTGAAGCGGTCGATGTCGACCACCATCAGCCGCACCGGCATGCGCCGCGCGGCGAAATCCTCGAAGCGCTCGATCAGCGCCCGCCGGTTGGCCAGCCCGGTCAGCGGATCGCGCCGCGCCAGTTCGGCCGATCGATGGCGTTCCTCGACCAGGCTCAGCAGCAGGCGCTGGTGGCGCACCATCATGGTCAGCTGGAACCCTGCGCCGATCGCCATGGCCACGGCCAGCACCTGATCCATCGGCGCGCCCGTGCTCGCCAGGACGGTGACCGGCGGCCCCATGGTCACGACCACCACGGTCATTCCGACGCTGCGTTCGGCCATCAGGCAATAGCCGAGCACGAGCCCCCCGATCGACATGATCGCGGGGTAGTAGATCCGGGTTTCGAGCGGCGCACTGGCCCAGCTGGCAATGCACCAGAGGCTGCCCACTGCGGCATTGAGCAGGCACAGCTTCCACACCGTGTCGATGATCCGCCGTGCTTCCTCGCCATCCGGTGCCTGCGCGCGCGGACGCGACAGTACGATCAGGCCGGTGGCCGACAGCACGAAAACGGCCAGCGGCAGCCCGTAGGCGACGACCGCGCCGGCGCCTTGGCTTGCGCCATAGACCACCATCGGCAGGCTGAGGATGAAACCGAGGAACAAGAGCCGCGCCTGGCCGCGCATGTGGTCGGCGGTCAGCAGGGTGAAGTCCTCGCGCAGATGCGCGGGAACGTCGGGCCCCGAAAGGACCGCAAGGATGCGTTGCCAGGTCACGCGGCGGCCCTATGGTGGAATTGCTAAGGGGGTGTTTACGAAGGCGGTCGAAAGTTGCGCGGCGAGCTTGTCGATAGCATTTTCTGGGCTGCTGACTCGGCGTCCGGCATTGGCTAGGAAGCGAGGGCATGCTGACCCGGCTTTCCATCCGCAACATCGTGCTGATCGAGTCGCTCGACCTCGCCTTCGGGCGCGGGCTGGGTGTGCTCACCGGCGAGACCGGGGCGGGCAAGTCGATCCTGCTCGATGCGCTCGGCCTCGTACTGGGCAACCGCGCCGACAGCGCGCTGGTGCGCGCGGGCGAGGACAAGGCAAGCGTGACGGCGACCTTCGAATTCGCCGCGCTGCCCGCGGGCCTTGCCGCGGTGCTCGACGATGCCGATCTCGAAATCGAGGAAGGCGAACCGCTGATCCTGCGCCGCCAGCTGAAGGCCGACGGCAAGAGCAAGGCCTTCGTCAACGACCAGCCGGTCAGCGTCGGCCTGCTGCGCGAAATGGCGGGCTTCCTCGTCGAGCTGCATGGCCAGCACGACGATCGCGGCTTGGTCAATCCGCGCGGCCACCGCGCCCTGCTCGACCGTTTTGCCGGCGGCGAAACCGACCGCGTCGCGGCCTGCTGGGCGAAATGGCGCAGCGCCGAGGCCGCGCTGGCCGAGGCGCGCGAAACGGTCGAGAACGCCAAGGCCGACCAGGATCTGTTGCTCGCGCATCTCGCCGAACTGACCGCACTGGAACCGCAGGCGGGCGAGGAGGCGCGACTCGCCGAGACCCGCGCGAGCATGCAGAAGGGCGAGAAGCTGTCGGGCGATCTCGAGGAATTGCGGCACGTCTGGGAAGGCTCCGATTCGCCGCTCGCGGCGCTGCGCGTGGCCGCCCGGCGGCTCGACCGGATCGCACCCGAACATCCGCTGCTGGCCGACGCGCTCGCCGCGCTCGACCGCGCGGTGATCGAGGCGGGCGAGGCGGAGGACAAGCTCCAGGCCGCGGCCGAGGCGCTCGAGCACGATCCCGCCGCGCTCGATGCCGCCGAAACGCGCCTGTTCGAATTGCGCGCGCTCGCCCGCAAGCACCGCTGCGAGGTCGACGAGCTCCCACGGGTCATGCGCGAGATGCGCGCGGCGCTCGACTCGATCGAGGGCGGCGAGGCGCAGCTCGACGCGCTCGAGGCGGCGGCGAAGGACGCCGGCCAGCGCTATCGCGCCGAGGCCGAGGCGCTCCATGGGACCCGCGTGGCGGCGGCGATGCGGCTCGACGAGGCGGTGGCGCGCGAACTCGCGCCGCTGAAGCTCGATGCTGCGCGCTTCCACACCGCGGTGAGCGAACTGCCCGAGGAGAAATGGGGCGCGAGCGGGATGGACAGCGTCGAGTTCCTCATCGCCACCAATCCCGGCGCCGATTTCGCCCCGCTCGCCAAGATCGCGTCGGGCGGCGAGTTGTCGCGCTTCATCCTCGCGCTCAAGGTTGCGCTGGCGGAGCAGGGCGGGGCAGCGACGGTGATCTTCGACGAGATCGATCGCGGCGTCGGCGGCGCGGTGGCCAGCGCCATCGGCGAGCGGCTCGCAAGGCTTTCGGCCGACGGGCAATTGCTCGCGGTCACGCACAGCCCGCAGGTCGCCGCGCGCGGGCGCACGCATTACATGATCGCCAAGTCGAGCGAGGGTACGGTTACGAAGACCGGCGTGGTGCTGCTCGACGAGGCCGGCCGCCAGGAAGAGATCGCGCGCATGCTCTCGGGCGCCGAAGTCACGCCCGAGGCAAGGGCGCAGGCCGACCGGCTGCTGGAGGGGGTGTGATGGCGACGCCAAAGCATTACGCTAACAATTACATTCCTGTAAAATATATGCTTTCCTCCTATCGAGCGTTGGCGGATGGTCGAAGTGGAATAAGGCACTTGGAGCATCTGCTGGCGGAGGCCAGCTATCTTCTCTCGGAGTGGAAGATTGTTTGGAACGGAACGTGTACGACGCTGAGGACATCAATTGATCTTTTTCAGCGCGATGCTCGATTTTGTCTCTCTGAAGGCATCAAAAAAGAGATCAAAGCTGAGTGGAAATTGATCAAGGACGATGCTCACGCACATCCAATTTACTGGGAATTCCTCAAGAAAGAGCGAGATAGTATCGTTCACGAATATGCTTGGACCGCTTACGAGGCCTGGTTGGAGCCAGATGGTACTGTGCAATCTCCCCCCACTATTTTGGGTCGAATGATGGCTGACAGTGAGGCCCGGCCTAAACTTTTGATGAATAGTGGCCAGTATGCCGGCCAAGATTCTATCGAATTACTTCGTCAAGCTGCTGATTGGGTCGAGGCACGCATTTTCGATGCCATCGAGCGTGCAGGATTTGACCCAGAAGAAAAAAGAGGAATCTACGATTTCCGTGAGATGCCCTCGGTTAATGTCGAGCAGCTAGGCCTCCTCGCTCATTACGCCACAAGAAATGGATAATAATTCTGAAGCCGAGGCCGCCAACGAATTGATGCGGCTGGCGAAGCAGATCGCGAAGCACGACCGGCTCTATCACGCCGAGGATGCGCCCGAGATTTCCGATCAGGCCTATGACGCGCTGGTGCGGCGCAATGCGGAGCTCGAGGCGGCGTTTCCGCATCTGGTGCGCGCGGATTCGCCGAGCCGCAAGGTCGGGCATGCCGCCTCGTCCTCTCCGCTGAGCAAAGTGACGCACGAGGTTCGCATGATGAGCCTCGACAATGCCTTCTCGGGCGAAGAGGTCGAGGAATGGGTGGCGCGCGTGAGGCGTTTCCTTGCGCTCCCCGACGACGCGCCGCTGGCTTTCACCGCCGAGGACAAGATCGACGGGCTGTCGTGCTCGCTACGCTACGAGAAGGGCGCGCTTGTACGCGCGGCGACGCGCGGCGACGGGCAGGTGGGCGAGGATGTCACCGCCAATGTCGCGCATATTGCCGATATCCCGCAGCAGCTTGGCGGCGATGCTCCCGAGGTCTTCGAGATCCGCGGCGAGGTCTATATGGCGCGCGCCGATTTCGAGGCGCTCAATGCGCGGCTGATGGAAGAGGCGCGCGCGGCGGCGGCGGAAAAGGGCAAGGAACTCGACGAGGCCAAGGTCCGCCAGTTCGCCAATCCGCGCAACGCCGCCGCCGGATCGCTGCGGCAGAAGGATGCGAGCGTCACCGCGCAGCGGCCCTTGCGCTTCTGGGCGCATGGCTGGGGTGCGGCGTCGGAGGTGCCCGGAGAGACCCAAGCCGAGGTGATGCGGCGGATCGAGGCCTGGGGTGTCCCCGTCTCGCCGCTTTTCACGCGGGTCGAGGATGCGGGGCATTTGCTCGCTCGTTACGAGGCGATCGGCAAGGCGCGGCCCGAGCTGCCCTATGAAATCGACGGCGTGGTCTACAAGGTCGACAGCCTCGCCTACCAGCAGCGGCTCGGCTTCGTCGCCAAGGCGCCGCGCTGGGCGTTGGCGCACAAGTTCCCCGCCGAACAGGCCGAAACCACGCTCGAGGCGATCGACATCCAGGTCGGCCGCACGGGCAAGCTGACCCCCGTCGGCCGACTCGCCCCGGTGCTCGTGGGCGGCGTGACGGTGACCAATGTCACACTCCACAATCGCGACGAGATCGCGCGGCTGGGCGTGCGCCCGGGCGATCGCGTCGTGGTGCAGCGCGCGGGCGACGTTATTCCACAGCTTGTGGAAAACTTGACCCGCAATGCCGATCGCGAGCCCTACCGCTTCCCCGATCACTGCCCCGAATGCGGCAGCGAGGCGGTGGCCGAGGAGGGCGAGGTCGATGTGCGCTGCACAGGCGGTCTCATATGTCCGGCGCAACGTACGGAAAGACTGAAGCATTTCGTCAGTCGCGGCGCGCTCGACATCGATGGGCTGGGGGAGAAGACGATCGACCAGTTCTTCGCCCTGGGCTGGCTCGAAAGCCCCGCCGACATCTTCCGCCTGAAAGACCGCCGGGCGGACATTCTCGCGCTCGAAGGGTGGCAGGAGCGCTCTGTGGATAACCTGTTGGCTTCTGTGGAAGCGCGGCGACAGCCAGACGCCGCGCGGCTGCTGTTCGGGCTCGGCATCCGCCATGTCGGCGCGGTGACTGCGCGCGACCTGATGAAGGGGCTCGGCGATATCCGCCTGCTGCCCGGGAAGGCTGCGGAGTTCGCCGCCTATCGCACGGAAAACCCGCGCGGCGCGGACGAGAAGGAAAGTCCCTTCAACACCCGCATGGTCGAGGCGGTGAAGCGCATCTTCGAGGTCCGCACGGACGGCATCGGGACCGCGGTCGGCCATGCGCTCGCCGACTTCTTCCACGAAGACCACAACAGGGCGGTGTGGAACGACCTCATCGGTGCCGAAGCGGGGGCGGGCGTGGTCGATCCACCGCGCTACGAAGTCGAGACCCGCGAGAGCCGGGTCAGCGGCAAGACCGTCGTCTTCACCGGCAAGCTCGAGACGATGAGCCGCGACGAAGCCAAGGCGCAGGCCGAACGGCTCGGCGCCAAGGCCAGCGGCTCGGTCAGCGCCAAGACCGACCTGCTCGTCGCCGGGCCGGGCGCGGGGAGCAAGCTCAAGAAGGCCGCCGAGCTCGGGATCGAGGTGATCGACGAGGCCGGCTGGGCCGAAATCGTCGCGGAGGCGGGCTAGCCGCAGCATTGAGGGGGGGAATACAAATATGTTGATCGTCGATGCGCAGGCTGATTTGCGCCGCGCCTATACCGATGGCGGGCCGGGCGTGCTGGTTTCGGGGCTGGTCTGGCTGGCCGCGGGGATCGCGGAAGGTCGCGCAGGGGTGGCAACCGGTTTCGCGGTGCTCTTCTTCGGCGGCTTCCTGATATACCCGCTAGCCCTGTTCGCCAACCGCGCGCTGCTGCGCCGGGCGGGCGAGGCGAAAGGCAATCCCGGCGGGCCGCTGGTGATGGAATCGACCATCGCCATGATCGCCGGGTTGTTCGCCGCCTTCCTGTTTCTCGACTACGCGCCCGAACTGGTCATGCCGCTCGCCGCGATCATGGTCGGCACGCATTATTTCGCCTTCCGCACCGCCTATGGCGACCGGACTTTCTGGCTGCTGGCTGCGCTGGTCACGCTGGTCGGGTTCGCGGGAATCTATCGCTTCCTCCCGCTGCCCGGTTCGGTAACGCTGCAGGTCTCGGCGATCGAGATCCTCTTCGGGATCGGGCTGACCCTGCGCGGATTGCGACATTGATCGCCGAGACCCACCTGCAGGCCCTGCGCATCGCCGGGCTGTTGCGCGCGCGGGGCGAGAAGCTCGCGGTGGCCGACGGGGCGACCGGCGGGTTGATCGCCGCCAGCCTGCTGACCGTGCCCGGCGCGCTCGATTTCTTCGTCGGGGGCGGGGTGGTCTATTCCCTCCGCGCACGCGACGTGCTGTTCGCGCTCCCGCCCGAGGCCTATCGGGGCATGCGCGGGGCGGGCGAGGATTACGCGTTGCTCCAGGCACGCGCGATCCGCGACAATTTCGGCTCCGAATGGGGACTTGCCGAAAGCGGATCGGTCGGCGGATCGACCCACCCCGGCGGCGCACCCGCGGGGCGCAGCTGCGCTGCGGTGGCCGGGCCGGGCGAGTTCGCGTTCACGCGGCTGACCGAGACTGGCAGCGACGACCGGATCGCCAATATGGAAGCCTTTACCCGGGCGGCGTTGCAGGCGCTCGAGGATGCGCTGGGCGGCTGATCAGTCGTTGGGCATGATGTGGATCTCGCGCACCGCGGCCGTCTTCGGCTGCGACAGCGCGAAGACCACTGCGTTCGCGACGTCTTCGGGCCGGATCTTGTCCGGCTTGGGCTCGTCGAAGAAGGGCGTATCGACCATGCCCGGGGTGATCACCGTGCAGCGTCCGCCCCATTCGCGCATTTCCTCGGCGAGATTGCCCGCCAGGCCCTGCACGAACCATTTGGTCGCGCCATAGACCGAGCCCTTGAGGTGGTCGCGCCCCGCTTTCGAGCCGGTGACGACGAACTGCCCCCTGGTCTTGCGCAGATGCGGCAGGGTGGCGTGCGCCGTGGTCAGCACGGCGAGCACGTTCAGGTGGATCATGCGGTGCCATTCGTCCGGATCGCCCGTCTCGATGCCCGGGCTCGAAACACCCGTGCCGGCATTGGCGAAGACCGCATCGAGCCCGCCGAAATGCGTTACCGCCTGCTCGACCGCGCGTTCCAGTTGCTCGCGCGTCGTGATGTCGCAGGGCAGCGGCAGCGCGCTTTCGCCGATGTCGCGGGCGGGGGTTTCGAGCTTGTCCTGCGAGCGGGCGAGCAGTGCGACATTCCATCCTTCGGCAGCGGCGGCGCGCGCGGTGGCAGCGCCAATGCCGCTCGATGCGCCGGTAATCAGCAGGGTCTTGGACATGGGGTCTCCGTGGCGTTTTCGCGTCGCTGAAAGAGCGCCCCTGCGATGCAGAAGTTCCCTTCCGGCCCATGTCGTTCCTGTCCTCGCATCGGCGCCCGGAAACGGTTATGACGCGCGCACAGGGACTTGGCAGGGGGGGACGCCATGATCGCATTCTTTCGCCGCATCATGCGCAATCGCGCCAATGCGCGGTCCGACGCACGCGCGATCGGGACCGATGGCAAGCGCTGGATCCGGTCCTGGATAAACGTTTATCGCACCGAAACCGAAGCGCGCGTGCCCGCCGACGAGGCGGCGCTGGGGGGGCTGATCGGCGAAGGCCTCTACAGCTGCGTCGGCAGGTCGCACAGCTACAATGGCGTGCAGGTGGTGCCCGGCGTCACCGCGATGATGATGCGCGAGGGCGGGCTCAAGACGCTTTCCTACGATCCGGCGACCCAGACGGTGCGCGTGGGTGCCTCGGTCTCGGTGCGCGACCTCAAGACCTATCTGCGCGACGAGCACGGCCGCGGGCTGTTCAATTCGGGCAATTACATGGAGCAGTCGGTGATCGGCGCGCTGGCCACCGGCACGCATGGCTTCGGCCCGCGCGCGGTGATGGCCGACAGCATCGTCGAGCTGACCTTCCTCGATGGCGCGGGCAAGCGCGTGACGCTGAAGCGCGGCGATCCCGATTTCCGCTATGTCGCTCTGTCCTTCGGCACGATCGCCCCGATCATCGAGCTGGTGCTCGAGACCAAGCCGCTCGAACCCTACGTCTCGGTCAGCTCGATGAGCCGCATGTCGAGGCTCGACGAGCTCAAGCAGGGCTCGATAGCGGCGAACTGGGCGGTGATGCCTTATACCGATCCCGAAGATCCCGTGGTCATGCTCCACGCGCTGGCCGAATGCGACGATGCCGAGGCGATGACCGCGCATCCCGAGGCCAAGGGCGGCAAAGGCAGGTTCGCCGCCTGGTTCCTCAAGCGCTATTACAAGCTCGATCGCTTCCTGCCCGCGCTGCGCCGCCCGATGCAGCGGCTGATCGACCGGCTCGACCTGAAGCAGAGCGAGCGCGTGATCACCGACCCCGGCGACCTCGATTATCTCTACGACCCCAAGCCGGGGCTCAAGGAAAACCGCGCGCCGAGCATCACCCGGGGGCTCTTCTCGACCACCTACACGGGCTATAATCTCGCCTTCTTCGTCCCGCTCGAGAAGGCGCAGGCGGTGGTCAAGTTCATCATCCGCGAGGCCGACGCGCTGCGCGACCTCGGCTTCTACCTCAAGGGTATCATTTCGGTACGCGAATTGCCGGGCACGGCGGGGCCGGTCTTCGCCGCCAATGCGCACCGGCCGGTGGCCGCGATCGACCTGTTCGCCGATCCGCGCGACTATGCCTGGCTCGAACGTCTGCAGCGGCTGGTGATGCATTACGAACCCGCCACGCGGCCGCATTTCGGCAAGAGCGCGCTGGGCCCCGATTTCTGCGCCGCGCTGGGCGAGGATCATCTTGCCGAACTGATGCGCATCCACCGACGGCACTATCCGCAGGGGCGGCTGATGTTCTCCGAACGCGTGCGGACCATGCTTGGTGTGGGACGACCGCTGCCCGGCGAATCGGCGGCGGATGCCGGCTTCGCCTGAGCCTCAGCGGACCTGGCTCCTGCGCAGCCAGAGGATCGACCAGTCGCCATTGACCAGTCGTCGCGCAAGGCGGAAACCGAGCGCACGATAGGCGCGGCGCACGCGCGCTTCCTGGGTTTCGAGCAGGCCGGCGAGCAGCAGGTTACCACCCGGCGGAATTGCTGCGGAGAAGGACGGGGCAAGTTCGACCAGCGGACCGGCGAGGATATTGGCGATGAACAGGTCGTAGGGGCCGCGCACGTCGAGCAGCGGATCGTCCACACCGTCGGCGATCACCATGGTCAGTTCGCCCGCACCGCCACCGTCGGCGATGCCGTTGAGCGCCATGTTGTCGCGCACCACGCCCGCGCAGACCGGATCGATGTCCGAGGCGGTTGCCCGCGCGCCGGGCCACAGATGCATCGCGGCAAAGGCGAGAAGCCCGGTGCCGGTGCCGATGTCGGCGAGATTGCGGACGAGGATTCCCTCGCGCTTCATCTGGTCGAGCATGGCGAGGCAGCCGGCCGTCGTCTCGTGCTGCCCGGTGCCGAAGGCCTGGCTCGCCGGGATGACGAAATCGACCATTGCCGGATCGGAATCATGTTCGGGCGTGCGGACGTGGAACCGCCCCGCGCGGATTGGGTCGACCCCCTTCTGGCTTTCGGTAACCCAGTCGGTTTCGGGTAGTTTTTCTACCGTAAACCGGGGCGGTTTGCCCTTGAACAACCCGCCTACGCGCTTGAGGTCGAAACAGGTCGGTTCACGGTCGAGATAGACCTCGAAGGTCCATTCATCGGGCAGGTGGTCAGCCACTTCCATGCCGGTGACGACCCATTCGGCGGGCCAGTCTACCGCATCTTCATGCGCGACGAGTGCGGCCTTGGCGACATCCTTCGAAACCTCGGCGTAAATCTTCCAGGCGTCAGTCATCGGCGCGCTCCGAGGCGATACGTTTATCGAGCCGTGCTTCGATCGCATCGGCATAGGCGGTGCAGGACATGCCCCCGACCATCGAGCCTGTGGCCGCGCGCGCGACCATGCCGCTGGCCGACGGGTGTGGCGTCAGCAGGATGTCGCATCGCAATTCGCGCAGGCGTTGCAGGCCGGCGCGATAGGCGCCGACATAGTCGGGGTGGTCCGAAAAGCGATAGTCGTCGCGGCTGACCGGGCTGAGGCTGTCGGCATAGACGATGGCCAGGCATGCACCTTCGGCGTCGCAGCTTTGCCATTGCCAGCTCAGCGCTCCAGGCGAATGGCCCGGCGTCGCGATCGCGGTCAGCACGGCGGTTTCGCTGCGCACGATCTCGCCATCTGCGACCAGCACATCGACGGCGACGGGCTGCATCGCCTCGTGCATGCCCGCCTGCGGGTCGGCAGGGCCGGTTTTTCCGCTGCGCAGGACCGCCGCCGCCGTGCGCGATGCGACGACATGGGCACCGCTCGACTGCTTGATCCGCGCATGGCCGCCGACATGGTCGAAGTGCTCGTGGCTGCTGAGCAGGCTGGCGATCTCGTTCGGCCGGTATCCGAGCTTTCCGATATTCCCGAGCACCACGGCTGCCCCTGTCTGGGTGCCGCTGTCGATCAGGATATGTCCGCCTTCGCCCGCGACCAGGATGGCGGAAATGCCGCAGGTGCCGACGTAATAGGTCGAGCCGTGAATTCTGTAGGGCGGGGCGGGCTTGTCCCACTCGTCCCAGTCCGAACAGGTTGCGGCCCACTGCCGGGGCGTGACCTGTTCGGGCGGGGGGAGCGCTTCGGGACGCTGGATCGGCGGCGCGCAGCCGCTCAGCAGCGCGAGGCAGGCCGCCGCGCCGAAAGATCTAGCGGACATAGCTTGCCCCGTTCGCGTCGAGGGTGGCGCCGGTCATGCTGGCCGGGGCGTCGAGCGCGCAGAATTCGATCAGCCTGGCGATCTCCTCGGGCTCGGCGACGCGGCCCAGCGGGATGTCGGCCAGCAGGCCGGGGCCGCCGCGGCTCTCGAGATAGTCGCCTGCCATCGCGGTATCGGTAAATCCCGGCGTGATCGCGAAGCTGAGGATGCCGTCTCCGGCATAGGCCCGGGCAATGCTCTTGTGCATCGCCAGCATCCCGCCCTTGCTCGCCGCATAGTGCCAGTGTGCGGGGGAATCGCCGCGATGCCCGGCGCGGCTGGCGACATGGACGATCCGCCCCGGTACGCCGCGCTCCTGCCAGTGCCGTATCGCGAAGCGGCTGAGCTGCGCCGAAGCGGTAAGGTTGATACGCATCGTATCTTCCCACGCATCGAGCCATTCAATGTCCGATCGCTCGATCGGATTGGGCGCGAACAGGCCGGCATTGTTGACCAACACGTCGATTTCGCCGCCCGCGCGGGCGAGCGCGGCGAGCCACAATTCCTGCGGCGCGGTGGGCTCGTTGAAATCGGCGGGAACGGTATCGACCGAGGAACTGCGCGTCGCCTGTCCGACGACCCTGGCGCCGCGCGCCTCGAGTGCCGTCTTCGCCGCAGCACCGATGCCGCGGCTCGAACCGGTAAGAAGAATGCATGTCATGCAAAGCCTCTTCGAAAAATTTGCGCAACTTGTCGAGGCCGCGCGCCTTGTCACGCACGTTCACATCGCTAAGGGAAGCACACCAATTCGTTTGAACCGGAAGATGACCATGGCCGATCGCCCGATGGCACCGCACCTGCAAATCTGGAAATGGGGGCCGCATATGGCGGTCTCGATCCTCCACCGCATCACCGGCGACGGCATGGCGCTGGTCGGCCTCGGCGTACTGCTGTGGTGGCTCGGCGCGATGGCTGCGGGGCCCGATACCTATGCCGTGTTCGTCGAAGCGATGGGATCGCCGCTCGGCATGGTGGTGCTGGCCGGCCTGTCCTGGGCCTTCTTCACCCACATGATGAGCGGCTTGCGCCACTTCGTCCTCGACATCGGCGCGGGCTACGAGCTTGACACCAACAAGACCTGGTCGATCCTCGCGCCGCTGCTCGGCATTCTTCTCACCGCGGGCTTCTGGGCCCTCATCCTGCTTCGCTAAAGGCAAAGACCCATGGCTAACGGAACCCCCATCGGACGCGTGCGCGGGCTCGGCTCGGCGCATGAGGGCGCGCACCACTGGCTGCTGCAGCGCTTCACCGCCATCGGCAACCTCGTGCTGATGCTGTTCCTCGCGATCAGCCTCGCGCTGCTGCCCAATTACAGCTACGCCACGGTCGCCGGCTGGGCCGGTCAGACGCTGCCCGCGACCGCGCTGGCGCTACTGATCGTCTCGGTCTTCTGGCACGCGCGGCTCGGGCTGCAGGTGCTGATCGAGGACTATGTCCACGACGCCGGCACCAAGTTCGGCACGCTCGCCCTTCTCAACCTTGCAACCATTGGCGGCGGCGCCTTCGGCCTCGTCTCGATCGCCCGCCTCGCCCTTGGAGGAGCCGCCTGATGGCTTTCAAACCCACTTTCGAAATCGGCGGTCGCAGCTATCCGATCATAGACCACACTTATGACGTCGTGGTCGTCGGCGCGGGCGGTTCGGGCCTGCGCGCCACCATGGGCGCAGCCGAAAGCGGCCTCAAGACTGCCAATATCACCAAGGTCTTCCCGACGCGCAGTCACACCGTTGCCGCGCAGGGCGGGATCGCCGCGAGCCTCGGCAACAACACGCCCGACCACTGGCAGTGGCACATGTATGATACCGTGAAGGGTTCCGACTGGCTCGGCGACCAGGACGCGATCGAATATATGGTCCGCGAGGCGCCGCAGGCGGTTTACGAGCTCGAACATGCCGGCGTGCCCTTCAGCCGCAACGAGGACGGGACGATCTACCAGCGTCCCTTCGGCGGCCACATGCAGAACATGGGCGAAGGCCCGCCGGTCCAGCGCACCTGCGCCGCGGCCGACCGTACCGGCCACGCCATGCTCCACGCTCTCTACCAGCAGAGCCTGAAGTACGACGCCGACTTCTTCATCGAGTATTTCGCGCTCGACTTGATCATGAAAGACGGCGCCTGCGTCGGCGTCATCGCCATGTGCCTCGATGACGGCAGCATCCACCGCTTCCGTTCGAAATCGGTGGTGCTGGCGACCGGCGGCTATGGCCGTTGCTATTTCACCGCGACCAGCGCGCATACCTGCACCGGCGACGGCGGTGGCATGGTGCTGCGCGCAGGCCTCCCGCTGCAGGACATGGAGTTCGTCCAGTTCCACCCGACCGGCATTTACGGCGCGGGCGTGCTGATCACCGAAGGTGCGCGCGGCGAGGGCGGCTATCTCACCAATTCCGAGGGCGAGCGCTTCATGGAGCGTTATGCGCCGAGCGCGAAGGACCTCGCCAGCCGCGACGTCGTGTCGCGCTCGATGGCGCTCGAAATGCGCGAAGGCCGCGGTGTGGGCCCGGAAAAGGACCACATCTACCTTCACCTCGACCACATCGATCCGGCGGTCCTCGCGCAGCGCCTGCCGGGCATCACCGAAAGCGGCAAGATCTTCGCCGGCGTCGACCTGACCCGCGAACCGCTGCCGGTCACCCCGACGGTCCACTACAACATGGGCGGCATCCCCTGTAACTATCATGGCGAAGTGATGGCGGGCGATCCCAACGATCCCGAAAAGATCGTCCCCGGCCTGTTTGCGGTGGGCGAGGCGGCCTGCGTCTCGGTCCATGGCGCCAACCGCCTCGGTTCGAACTCGCTGATCGACCTCGTGGTCTTCGGCCGCGCGACCGGCCATCGCCTCAAGGAACTGATCAAGCCGGGCACCAGCCATGACGAGCTGCCCGCCGACAGCGCCGAACTGGCGCTGACGCGTCTCGACCACTTCCGCCATGCCAACGGCGGCACGCCCACCGCGGCGTTGCGGGCGGACATGCAGAAAACCATGACGCGCCACGCGGCAGTGTTCCGCGACAGCAAGCTGATGGCCGAGGGCGTGGAAAACCTGAAGCAGATCAACAAGCGGATGGCGGACATCCATGTCACCGACCGCTCGCTGATCTGGAACAGCGACCTCATCGAGACGCTTGAACTCGACAACCTCATGGCGCAGGCCAATGTCACCATGGCGTCGGCCGAGAACCGCAAGGAAAGCCGCGGTGCGCATGCGCATGAGGATTTCCCCGAGCGCGACGACACAAACTGGATGAAGCACACCATCGCCTGGTTCGACGGCTGGGGCGGAAACGGCGGCGGCGTGAAGCTCGATTATCGCCCGGTCCACGAATACACGCTGACCGACGATGTGAAGTACATCGAGCCGAAGAAGCGGGTTTACTGATTGTCGCGGGGCATCGCCGCGGCGTGCGGCGGTGCCTCCGGAACGAAGTCAGATCTGCTCGCTCGGGTCCATCCGGTTGGGGAGGATGCGGACGACGTCGATGACCTCGCCATCGATCCGATAGAACACCATGTGGCTCCCGCTGGTTGCCTTGCGGAAGGCACCGCGGCTTTCCTGGTAGAGCGGATAGCTTTCGGGAAATTCGCAGGCGTGTTGCAGGCGGCCTTCGATGGCGCGGATATAGGCGTCGGCCTGATCGACACCCCAGCGCTCGGCAGAGCGGAGCCAGATTTCGGCCACATCGATCCGCGCCGCAAAATTTGGTATTGCGGGCAATCGCATTGACTTGGGCCGCGCGGCGGGGCCAGATCGGCGCATGCGCCATATCATTCCCGCTGTTGCACTCGCCGCCGCGCTCGTCGCTCCCGCCCATGCCGAACTGACCGCGCCCGAACAGGCGATCGTGGCCTCGGTCGAGGCGGATTACGAAACCGATGTCGCCTTGCTCGAGACGATCACGCTGATCAATTCGGGCTCGCACAACCATGCGGGCGTAAAGGCCGTGGCCGATGTGCTGGCGCCCGAATTCGAAGCGCTCGGCTTCACGACCGAATGGATCGACCAGTCTGCCGCCGGCCGCGCGGGGCATCTCTTCGCGCGGCATGTGGGCGCGCCGGGTACCACGAAGATGCTGCTGATCGGCCATCTCGACACGGTATTCGAGCCCGACTCCCCTTTCACCGGCTTCGTCCGCGAAGGCGATACCGCGGTCGGGCCGGGAATCCTCGACGACAAGGGTGGGGTCATCGTGATCCTCTCCGCACTGCGCGCTATGCAGGCAGCGGGGACGCTCGAGGACGCGAATATCGTCGTCGCGTTGACCGGTGACGAGGAGGATGCGGGCGATCCGTTGGAACTCGCGCGGAAGGATTTGATCGAAGCGGGCCAATGGGCCGACGTCGCGCTGGGGTTCGAGGCGTTGTCGATCCTCGACGGCAAGGACACGGGCGTCGTCGCACGGCGCTCCTCGGGCAGCTGGACGCTCACCACCCGCGCGAAGAGCGGGCACAGCTCGGGCATCTTCGCCGAGGGGGTCGGTTATGGTGCGATCTACGAGATGGCGCGCATCCTCGATGCTTTCCGCCGCGAGCTTCCCGAGGAAAACCTGACCTACAATGTCGGGCTGATGGCCGGGGGCACCCCAGCGGAGCTGTCCGAAGACGGCCTGTCCGCTACGACCAGCGGCAAGACCAACATCATTCCGTCGACCGCCGTCGCGCGGGGTGACCTGCGCGCACTGACGCAGGAGCAGAACGAGCGGACGGCGGAGAAGATGAAGGCGATCGTCGCCGGGCATCTTCCCGGAACCGAGGCCGCTATCGAAATCGAATTCCGCTATCCGCCGATGGCGCCGACCGATGGCAATCGCGCGCTGCTCGACAGGCTCAATGCCATCAATGCCGATCTCGGGCGCGAGCCCATGGAGCCCTATCCGCCCTCGCGCCGCGGGGCTGCCGACATCAGTTTCGTCGCCCCCTATACCGATGGGCTTGCGGGCATGGGCCCTTCTGGCAGTGGCAGCCATGCCGCGGGCGAATCGATCGACCTGCGCTCGATGGTACGCCAGGCGCAGCGCGCCGCGATCCTGATGAGCCGGCTGGCCAGCGAAACGCGCTGAGCGCGCGGTCAGCCCGCGTCGTCGGGGACCGCCTCGACGCGGCGCATCTCGACGATGGTGACCGGCTGCGCCAGCAATTGCCCCTTCATCCAGCCTTCGCCCTTGTCGGGATCGGGCGGCATGGCGTGGATCGCGTGGACCACGTCCATCCCTTCCACGACATGGCCGAAGACGGCAAAGCCGGCCTGAAGGTTCGGATCGGAGGAGGCCGGATTCGCGTCGAGCCCGGTCTGGTCCTTGATCATAATCGAGAAGTCTCCCGTCGCGCTGCCCGGATCGTAGCGCGCCATCGACAGCGCCCCGTCGGTATGGCTGAGCCCTGTCTCGGTGGTCGGCTCATGCGCGATCGGCGGCAGCACGCGTTCGGGGTCCATCTGCGTCCCGCCCTGCAGCAGCCCGTTGGGCGGTTCGCCCCAGTCGAGATGCATCGCGCGGTAGAAATGCGTGCCGTCGAAGCGGTCCTCGTCGACATAGCGCAGGAAATTGGCGGCGGTGACCGGCGCGCGTTCGGTCTCGATGGCGACGGTGATGTCGCCCTTGGTGGTCTCGATCACCACCAATTGCGTCGCGTAGGTCTTCGCCGCACCGGGCGCCTCCTCCTGCGCGAGCAGCGGCGAGGCGAAAAGCGCGAGGGGGGCGAGCAGGGCGAGGGCGCGTGTCATTCATCCACCCTGATAGGCCGTTGGTCGAGAAGCAAGCGCGTTTCGCGCCCGTTCATCCAGGCTACAGGTTTACAGGCGTAGTCGTTTCGGCTACAAACGTAGTCGAAGAATTACGCTTACGGAGTGGGAAATGGCCAAGCGCACCGATGCACCCGGAGAACGGATCAGCGAGGCCGAACACGCGGTAATGGAAGTGCTGTGGGACCGCAATCCCATCTCCGCTTCCGACGTCTGCGACACGATCTGCGCCCAGCGCGACTGGTCGATTCCCACCGTCAAAACGCTGCTCAGCCGCCTCGTCCAGAAGCAGGTTGTCGGCACCGAACCCGAAGGTCGCAAATTCCTCTATCGTCCGCTCATCGAACGCTCCGACTATGTCGGGGGTGAAAGCCGTCGCCTCGTCGACCGACTGTTCGGCGGGCGCGCAGCACCGCTCTTCGCGCAGCTTGCCGAGAGCGAGGCGCTGAGCGACGAGGATCTCGCCGAAATCGAGGCGCTCTTGAGGGAGATGCGCAAATGACCGAGCTGCTCCGCGAATATTGGGACTGGTTCCTGTTCGATACCCTGCTGTGGACCGGAGGCCTCATCGGCCTCGCACTGCTCTTGCGCCGACCCGTCGGGCGATACCTCGGCGCGGGCGCCGCCTATGCGCTGTGGTTTCTCCCGCTCGCGCGCCTACTGTTTCCGCCGGTTCAGTTGCCCGTCTGGATGAGGCCGGCCTTCCTGCAGCCCGACACCGCGTTCGATCCGGCCGTCGCCGATGTCGCTTCCGCTGCCCCCGCCGGCCCTGGCCTGTCGCTAGCGTCCTTCGTTTCCCCGGCAGCTCCGGTGCCGCTCGAATCCCCGATCGACTTCGTCACGCCGCTGGTGGTCCTGTGGTTGCTCGGTGCGGTTTTCTTCCTGGCACGTCGCTTCTGGCTCTATGGCGAGCTTCGTCGCGAACTGCTCGAGGATGCCCGACCGGTCGGCGAAGTGGGCAGGATCCGTCTGGTCGAGACGACCGCGATCTCGGGACCGATGGCGTTTGGCGTTTTCGACAAGGTCGTCGCGCTGCCCGATGGCTTCATGGCCAGCCGCCCGCGCCAGGTCCGCGACCTCGCGATCGCGCATGAACTGGCGCATCATCACGGTCACGACATCCTGGTCAACGTCCTGATCCAGCCGCTGTTCGCGGTACACTGGTTCAACCCGCTTGGATGGATGGGCTGGACCGCGATGCGCCGCGACCAGGAAGCCGCCTGCGACGCACGCGTGGTGGCCAGCCGCAGCCGCGACGAACGCGCCGCCTACGCCGCGGTAATCGCCGATTTCGCGCGCCGTCCGCAGATCGCGCCGCGTCCGGCGCTGGCCGCGCCGATGGCCTGCCCCGTCCTGGGCGACAAGTCGATCATCCACCGCCTGCGCAGCCTGCCGATGACCGACGATTCCCGGCGCCGTCGCCTGGCGGCACGCGGGGCTGTCGGCGCCGCGCTGCTGGCGCTGCCGATGACCGCCAGCATCTGCTACGTCGGCGCCTCGCCCGCCCTGGCAAGTGAAGCGCTGCCCGAGGTGGCCGAGATGGTCGATCCGGTGGCCGAACCCGAGGCACTTGCCGATCCCGCACCGATGGTCGAGCGCGCCCGGCTCGCCTTCCTCGATTCCGATGCCTTCGCCGAGGCCATGCGCGAGCGCGTGGAGCAAGGTCGCGAACGGGCCGAAGCCGCGCGCGAGAGGGCCGAGGCGGCTCGCGAACGCGCACGCGAGGCTCGTGAGGTCCGCGATGAAAGCTATGCCGAAGGACGCAGGGCCTGGGTCGACGGACGGATACAGTATGCACGCAGCCGGCAGCAATGGGCCGACGGGCGGATCCAGTGGGCCGAGGGCCGCGTCGCGCATGCCGAGGCGAAGGCACACCGTGCCGAGGCGCGTGCCCATGTCGAAAGCGAAGCCTGGGGCGAGGCGCTGGGCAAGACAGTCGCGGAATCGGTGGTCACAGCGGTCAGCTTCGTCCCCGAGGTGATCGAGAGCTGCCGCTACCCGGACAACCCGGTCACGACGACCGAAAAGGACGGCAAGCCGGTGATGTATATCTGCGACAGCGCGGGCGACCGGATCGCGCTCAAGGCGCTCGAACAGGCGCGCCGCGGGATCGAGGGGAGCGACCGCCTGTCGGACGACATGCGCCGCGACATCCTGCGAGATCTCGACAAGGAAATCCGCAACCTGCAGCATTCGCTGCGCAGCTGAGCGGTATTTGGTTCGAAAGCGCGCTGCCCCCTGCGGGGCGCGGAACTGGAAGGGCGCAGCCGGCGGGTTGCGCCCTTTCCTTTGGCGCGACGAGCCTCAGCCGATGGCAGTGATCCGGTCGCAGGCGCGGTCGTCTCCCTGCAGTCCGAGCCGCAGCGCGTCGCTGCGTTGCCGGCTGGTGCCATGGGTGAAGTTCTCGCTCGAGACGCGCCCGCCGCTCAGCCGGTCGTCGCCGATCGCGGCGGCGGCCTGCATGCCTTCCTCGATATCGCCGGGCTCGATCAAATTGCGGTTCTTGCCCGCCCAGACGCCGGCATAGCAATCGGCCTGCAGTTCCATCAGCACCTGCAGCTGGTTGGCGCGGCGCGGGTTCTGCTGCTGTGCGCTGCGGATCTGGCCGGAAATGCCGGTGATCGTCTGGATGTGGTGGCCGTATTCATGCGCGAGCACATAGTAGCGCGCGAAATCGCCGCCCGCGCCGAGCTGGCGTTCGAGCGTGTCGTAGAAGCCAGTGTCGATATAGATCGTCTGGTCGCCTGGGCAGTAGAAGGGGCCCATCGACGAACTGGCGCTGCCGCAGGCGGTGCGCACCCCGCCGCCGCCGTAAAGGTCTAGCGTGGGCTGGGCGAAGCGGTCGCCATAGCCTTGAGCCTCAAAGGTTTGCGCCCAGGTCTGGTTGAGCGACTGGAGCCCGTTGCACGCCTCGCGCGCATAGGCGCTGCTGGTGCAAATCGCCTGCTCGTCGGTATTCGCCGGCCCCGCTTGCTGCTGATCCTGCTGGACGCTCTCGACCATACCCGCAGTCTGCATAGGGTCGAGCCCGAAGACGAAATAGCCCAGCGCCGCGATCACGATCGTGCCGCAGCCGACGCCCCCGGCCTTGCCCCCGGGCATGCCGCCGCCGCTGGAGCGTACGTCGATATTGCCGGTATTGAACGGATTGAGCCGCATGCGCTTCCCCTGTCCCCTGGCCGCTTTACAGCGCACCCCATGTGCGCGATGTCGGCCGTCGATATTCGACATAACGCCTGGAGCCCCGAATGTTTCTCGAAGGAAAACGCGCACTCGTCACCGGATCGACCAGCGGCATCGGCCTCGCCATCGCGCGGGCGCTGCATGGCGAAGGGGCCGAGGTCATCCTCAACGGCTTCGGCGACGAGGGCGAGATAACGACGCTGCGCGAGGAACTGGGCGGCGCGGCGCATTTCGGCACCGATCTTACCGATGTTGCTGCGGTCGAGGCGATGATGGCCGAGGCGGGCCAAGTCGACATTCTCGTCAACAATGCGGGTGTCCAGCATGTCAGCCCGGTCGAGGATTTCCCGGTCGACAAGTGGAACCTCATCATCGCGCTGAACCTCACCGCCGCCTTCCACACCACGCGCCTCGCGGTGCCGGGCATGAAGGCAAAGGGCTGGGGCCGGATCATCAACACCGCCAGCGCGCATTCGAAGGTCGCGAGCCCCTTCAAGAGCGCCTATAATGCCTCGAAGCACGGCATTGCGGGCTTTACCAAGACGATCGCATTGGAGCTCGCCGAACATGGCGTGACCGCCAACTGCATCAGCCCCGGCTATGTCTGGACCCCGCTGATCGAGGGGCAGATCCCCGATACCATGAAGGCCCGCGGCATGACCCGCGAAGAGGTTGTCAACGACGTGCTGCTGGTGAAGCAGGCGACCAAGAAATTCGTCCAACCCGAGGAAGTCGGCGCGCTCGCCGCCTTCCTCTGCCGCGACGAGGCGCAGAACGTGAACGGCGCCAACTGGAGCGTCGATGGCGGCTGGACCGCGGAATAGCAGACCATGCAGGCCACCCAGATCGCTTTCCTTGCCGCCATGGGCGGCAGTCTGCTCGCCAGTCTTGCCGCGATGATCCTCGCGCTGCGGACGCGGGGGCTTCCTCACAAGCCGCTCTGGGCCCTGATCGCGCTGGTCGGGGTCGGGGGTGGCGCCCTGGTGCTTGCGCGCCCCGACCATGTTTACTGGTTCTTCGGGATTGCAGTACCAACCGCATCGGTCAGCGGTCTCGACGCGCGCTGGCAGCCGCAGACGCTGCAGTTCCTGTTTCCCGTCGGCGCGCTGCTGGTTTTTGTCCGCCTGCATTGCCACCGGGCCCGCGGTAAGGAAGTCGGGGCAGGGCACTAGCTAATCCGGTGTTCCGTCGTTACATGGGCCGCCACATTTCCCCCGGCAGGCGATTCTCAAACGTGGCACATCTCGACATCCCCCTCGGCCTCACCTTCGACGACGTTCTTCTGGTTCCGGCAGAGAGCGATATCCTGCCGTCGATGGCCAATACCGCCACGCGTCTGACGCGCGACATCGCGCTCAACATCCCCGTGATCTCCAGCGCGATGGACACGGTGACCGAGGCCGACATGGCGATCGCCATGGCGCAGCTGGGCGGGATCGGCGTGCTGCACCGCAATTTCGAGGTCGCCGACCAGGCCGCCGCGGTGCGCGCGGTGAAACGCTACGAAAGCGGGATGGTGGTCAATCCGATCACGATCACTCCCGATGCCACGCTGGGCGAGGCGCAGGAGCTGATGGCCTCGAATCGCATCAGCGGCATCCCGGTGACCGACGCGGCGGGCAAGCTGGTCGGCATCCTCACCAATCGCGACGTCCGCTTCGCCGAGAATCCGCGCCAGCCGGTCAGCGAACTGATGACGACGGAGAACCTCGCCACCGTGCCGCTCGGCACGAGCCAGGAGGAAGCGCGCAAGCTGCTCCACCAGCGCCGCATCGAGAAACTGCTGGTGGTCGACGATGCGCAGCATTGCGTCGGCCTGATTACCGTGAAGGACATCGAAAAGGCGGTCGCCTATCCCGAGGCGACCAAGGACGACCAGGGCCGCCTGCGCGTCGCCGCCGCCTCCACTGTGGGCGACAAGGGCTTCGAGCGCACCGAGGCGTTGATCGACGCCGGGGTCGACGTAGTGGTGATCGACACCGCGCATGGCCACAACCGCGACGTCGCGCGCGCGGTCGAACGCGTCAAGAAGCTGTCGAACGCGGTCCAGGTCGTGGCCGGCAATGTCGCCACCGCGGAAGCCACCAGGGCGCTGGTCGATGCGGGCGCGGATGCGGTCAAGGTCGGCATCGGTCCGGGATCGATCTGCACCACGCGCGTGGTCGCCGGGGTCGGCGTCCCGCAGCTTACCGCGATCATGGATTGCGCCGAGGCGGCGGAGCAGGCCGGCGTTCCGGTGATCGGCGACGGAGGCCTGCGCACCAGCGGCGATGCGGCCAAGGCGCTCGCGGCGGGCGCCTCGACCATCATGATCGGTTCGATGCTCGCCGGGACCGAGGAGGCGCCGGGCGAAACCTTCATCTACCAGGGCCGCAGCTACAAGGCCTATCGCGGCATGGGCAGCGTTGGCGCGATGGCACGCGGCAGCGCCGATCGCTATTTCCAGGCCGACGTCAGCCAGCAGAAGCTGGTTCCCGAGGGAATCGAGGGACAGGTTCCCTACAAGGGGCCGGCAGCGGCTGTCGTCCACCAGCTGGTCGGCGGGATCAAGGCGGCAATGGGCTATACCGGCAGCGCGACGATCGCCGATCTCAAGACGCGCGGCAATTTCGTCCGCATCACCAATGCGGGACTTGCAGAAAGCCATGTCCATGATGTGGCCATCACCCGCGAGGCGCCGAACTATCCGACGCGATGAGCCTCCCCGAGCCGGGGAGGGGAACCATGCGCAGCATGGTGAAGGGGCACCCAATGCCTGATCACGACATGCAGGTTCCGAACACCCCTTCGTGCCACTCCACCCCGAGGCCTTCGGCCTCGGGGTCGCCCTCTCCCTGCGGGAGCGGATCATGACCCCCGCCGCACGCGTCCAGACCGCGATCGAGCTGCTCGACGCGATCATCGCGGCGGCGCGCGCCAAGGCGGCGCCAGCCGACCGCATCCTGGCCGACTGGTTCAGGAACAACCGTTTCGCCGGATCGAAAGATCGCCGCGCGATTCGCGAGCTGGTCTTCGCGGCGATCCGCGCCTGCGGGCCGGTGCCCGAGACCGGCCGGGCGGCGATGTTGCGGCTCGCCGAAACGGATGACAGCCTCGTCGCGCTGTTCGACGGCTCGAATTACGGCCCTGCGCCGCTGGGCGAGGGCGAGCTCGCGGCCGAGGGCGGTGTCGCGCCTGCCTGGCTCGCCGGGCGCCTTGCCGCTGCGGATATCGCGGGGGCCGAGGCCGAGGCGTTGCTTGGGCGCGCGCCGCTCGACCTGCGCGTCAACACGCTGAAGGCCGAACGCGCGACGCTGGCGCTGCCGGCAGGGGCTGTGCCGACCGATGCGCCGCATGGGCTGCGGCTCGCACCCGGTACGCCGGTCGAGCAATGGGCGGAATTCCGCGAGGGCAAGGTCGAGGTGCAGGACACCGGCTCGCAGCTCGCCTGCCTCGCGGTCGGTGCGGAGCCGGGCGAAACGGTGATCGACCTGTGCGCGGGCGGAGGCGGCAAGACGCTGGCGCTGGCAGCGGCGATGGACAATCTCGGCAGGCTGATCGCCTCCGACACCGACCGGGCCCGCCTCGCGCGCCTCGCTCCGCGCGCCGAACGGGCGGGCGCAACCAATATCGAGACCGTGCTGCTCAATCCGCAGCACGAGCTGGACGGGCTTGCCGATGTCGCTGGCCAGGCCGATGCGGTCCTCGTCGACGCGCCGTGCTCGGGCACCGGCACCTGGCGGCGCAATCCCGAAGCGCGCTGGCGTCTCGACGAAAAGGAACTGACACGGCTTACCGCAATCCAGGCGCATTTGCTCGACGTCGCGGCCCAGCTGGTGAAACCCGGCGGGCGGATCGTCTACGTCACCTGCTCGCTGCTCGACGAGGAAGGGTCTGGCCAGTTCGACGCTTTCCTCGCGCGGCAAACGAATTTCACGGCGAGGCCACTTTCCCTGCCGCTCGGCAGGCCGCGCGGGAAAGGAATGCGGCTGACGCCGTTCCATGACGGCACCGACGGATTTTTCATCGCCTGTGCAGGGTGAACATGGTAGCCATGCCGATTATGGCTGACACGCCAACCCCTGGACGGACTTCCATTCTGGAGACGATCATGCGTTTCGCACCCGCCGCCGCCGCCCTTTCGCTGGCGCTTGCCATCACTTCGAGCGTGAGCTGGGCCGGACAACGCGAACCTGCGCCGCGTGCCGCCGTCCTGATTGCCGAGGGCCAGGCGGCCCTCAAGCAGGGCGACACGCAGGGTGCGATCGACGCCTATGAGGCGGCGCTGGCGCTCGATCCGGGATACACGCCGATCTTCCTGCGCCTTGCCGAGGCTGCGCGCGCCGAACGGCTGCAGGGCAAGGCGATCCGCTATTATCGCGAGACGCTGGTGCGCGAGCCGCGCAATCTCGCCGCCATCGCGGGCGAGGGCGAGGCGCTGGTAGAAAAGGGCGCGGTCGAAAAGGCCAAGGGCAATCTCGCCAAGCTCGAATCGCTGTGCGGATCGAGCTGCGCCGAGACGCAGGCGCTGTCGGCACGGATCGCCGCCGGTCCGCCGCCGCGGGTCCAGACTGCCGAAGCGGTGCTGCCCGACGCTGCCACGCCGCAGCAGAACTGACCTTTCCCGTAATCCCGCCGAGGCGGGGGCCCGCTGCTAGACGAGGTCGCGGAAAGCTTCGACCACGGCGCGGTAGACGCGTTTCTTGAAGGGGACGATCAGCTCGGGCAGCTGCTCGGGTTCGGCCCATTTCCAGTCGCAGAATTCGGGCGGGTCGTGCGCTTCGAGGTCGATATCTGCGTCGCGGCCGGTGAAGCGCGCGAGATACCAGACCTGCTCCTGGCCGCGGTACCGGCCGCCCCACAGCTTGCCGATCAGCTCCTCGGGCAGGTCGTAGCGCACGGGTTCGTCCATCGCCTTGAGGATGGTCACATGTTCGGGCCGCGCGCCGGTTTCCTCGGCCAGCTCGCGCAGCGCGGCGTCCTTGAGGTCCTCGCCCTCGTCGACCCCGCCTTGCGGCATCTGCCACCAGTCGCCTTCCTTGTTGTCGATGCGCCGGCCGACGAACACCTTTCCATCGCCATTCACCAGCATCACGCCCACGCAGGGGCGGTAACCCAAATTGTCGTTCACCTGTATCGTTCCACCATCAGTTTGGTCGCGTCGAGGAAGGCCTCGAGATCCTTCTGGCCGCTCGGTATCGCTTTTCGCAGCGTCGTAAAGCCATGAATGATGCCGGGAAACTCGAGATAGACCACTTCCGTGCCGAGCTGCACCAGATGTGCGGCGTATTCCCGCCCCGAGTCGCGCAAGGGATCGAGCCCGGCGGTGCAGACCACGGTCGGCGGGGTGTTCGAACAGTCGCCCACCATCGGCGTGTGGCGCGGATCGCTGGCATCGCCGCCATACTGGTCGGTGAACCACGCCATCGCCGCGCCGGTCAGCAGGAAGCCTTCGGCAAACATGGCGAGGCTCGAATGCTGGCTGACGTCCGAGGCGACCGGATAGATCGGTGCCTGGACGATCACCGGAACCGCTGCGGGATCGTTCATCAGCTGGTTCGTGGTGACGATGGTCAGGTTGCCGCCCGCGCTGTCGCCGGTGATGACGAGGCCGGTGATTTCGCGGCCGAGCTCGGCGGGCGAGGAGGCGACCCAGCGCGCCGCCGCCTCGCAATCGTCGGGTGCGGCGGGGAAGGGGTGTTCGGGCGCAAGGCGGTAGTCGACCGACACCACCGGCAGGTCGAGATGGTGCGATATCTCGGTGCACAGCGCGTTGTAGACCTCGAGGTCGCCGATCACGAAGCCGCCGCCGTGGATGAACAGCACACACGGCCCCGGCTCGCGCTCTGCCTTCACATCGTAGAAGCGCACGGGGATCGGGCCGGCGGGACCGGGACAGGTCAAATCCTTCTGCACCGCCATGGTGCGCGGCGCTGCTTCGGCCAGCGCGCCCATCGCGCGCATCTGCTGGCGGCCTTCCTCGGCGCCGACTTCCTCGACTCCCTTGCCGCCCATCTGTTCGAGCATGTCGAGGAAGCCGCGCACGTCGTCGCGGACATAGTGTTCGGTATCGGCCATTTCGCTCGCTCTCCCACTTGCGTTGCTTTTAGGGACTTAGCCTGTTCGCAGCGCTTTTCCATGCGGCTTTTTTGGCCTAGCAGAGAAACTTCATTGCGAGTGGACGGGACGCGGCCTAGGTGGCGCACCCCGAGAGAAACGGCGCCGCGACAGCCGGCGCAGACAAGGAAGACACGGATGGCGACAGCCGCCCCGAATGGCGCCGACCTGCCGCAGGACGGCCTCCCCGCAACTCCCGAGAGCGTCGTGGTGCGCTTCGCCGGCGACTCCGGCGACGGGATGCAGCTGACCGGCGGGCAATTCACGCTGTCGACCGCGCTGGCCGGCAACGACCTCGCGACCTTTCCCGATTTCCCCGCCGAGATCCGCGCGCCGCAAGGCACGCTGTTCGGCGTCTCGGCCTTCCAGATCAATTTCGGCAGCCGCGAGATCAACACCGCGGGCGATGCTCCCGACGTGCTCGTCGCGATGAACCCGGCGGCGCTCAAGGTGAACCTTGCCGCGTTGAAGCCGGGCGGGCTGATCATCGCCGATACCGGCGCCTTTACCAAGCGCAACCTCGACAAGGCGCATTACGATGCCAACCCGCTCGAGGATGGCAGCCTCGCCAAATACGACGTGCTTGCCTTCGATATCAGCGAGAAGACGATCGAGGCGGTCAAGCCCTACGGCCTTGGCAACAAGGACGCGCTGCGGTCGAAGAACATGTGGACGCTGGGCCTCGCGCTGTGGATGTTCGACCGTCCGCGCGAACCGATCCACGAGTGGCTCAAGGCCAAGTTCAAGAGCAAGCCCGATATCGCCGACGCCAATATCGCGGCGCTCGATGCGGGGCACGCCTATGGGGAAACCGCCGAGCTGGCGGGGCCGCTGAAGCAGCTCCATGTCGATCCCGTGCCGAGCGCACCGGGCCTCTATCGCACGATTACCGGCGCCGAAGCGGTCTCCCTGGGCCTCGTGGCGGGCGCACAATTGGCTCAACTGCCGATGTTCTTCGGCGGCTATCCGATCACGCCGGCATCGGCGATCCTTCACCACCTCGCCCGATTGAAGGAATTCGACGTCACGACCTTCCAGGCCGAGGACGAGATCGCCGCGATCTGCGCCGCGATCGGGGCGAGCTATGCCGGCAGCCTCGGCGTGACCAGTTCCTCGGGTCCGGGCATCGCGCTGAAGACCGAGGCGATCGGCCTCGGCATCATGACCGAACTGCCGCTGGTGATCGTCAACTCGCAGCGCGGCGGGCCGTCGACCGGCCTGCCGACCAAGACCGAGCAGAGCGACCTCTACCAAGCGGTCTACGGTCGCAACGGCGATGCGCCCATGCCGGTGATCGCGGCGAGCAGCCCGGGCGATGCCTTCGAGGTGGCGATCGAGGCCTGCCGCATCGCGGTCGAGTACATGACCCCGGTGATGCTGCTGACCGACGGCTATATCGCCAATGCCGCCGAACCGTGGAAGGTGCCGGACCCGGCCGATTTCGCTCCGTTCCCCGCCACGTTCCTCGACCAGCCCAACGATGGCGAGAACTTCCTGCCCTACAAGCGCGACGCCAAGGGCGCGCGGCCCTGGGTCAAGCCCGGCACGCCCGGCCTGATGCATCGCATCGGCGGGATCGAGAAGCACGAGCTGACCGGCAATATCGACTATTCGCCCGACAACCACCAGCGCATGACCGATGCCCGCAAGAACAAGGTCGAAGGCATCGCGGTGCCCGACCAAGAGGTCTGCCTCGGCGAGACCTCGGGCAGGCTCGCGGTGGTCGGCTGGGGCTCGACCTTCGGCCCGATCCACCGCGCGGTCGACAATGCCCGCCGCAAGGGGATGGACGTCAGCCATATCCATGTGCGCCATATCTGGCCGCTGCCGAAGAATTTGGGCGCGTTGCTGAGGGGCTTCGACAAGGTGCTCGTCCCCGAAATGAACACCGGCCAGTTCAAGACCGTGCTGCGCGACCAGTTCCTCGTCGATGCGCAGCCACTCACCAAGACCAGCGGCCAGCCGTTCCAGATCGCCGAGCTCGAAGAGGCGATCGGCAAGTATTTCGACGGCATCGAAGGCAATGAGGGCGGGCAGGTCGCCGTGAACGACGAACAATTGCCGAGCCCCCAGGCGGAGAACGACTGATGAACGCACCCGTCAAGATCGAGACCACGCTCAAGGACTGGGAAACCGACCAGGAGGTCCGCTGGTGCCCGGGGTGCGGCGACTACGCGATCCTCAAGGCGGTGCAGCGCACGCTGCCGCAGTTGGGCGCCGACCCCGCGAACACCGTGTTCATCAGTGGCATCGGCTGTTCGAGCCGCTTTCCCTATTACGTCGAGAGCTACGGCTTCCACACGATCCACGGCCGCGCGCCCGCCTTCGCCACCGGCGCGAAGCTCGCCAATCCCGATCTCGACATCTGGCTGGTGACCGGCGACGGCGACGGATTGTCGATTGGCGGCAACCACTTGATGCATGTTCTTCGACGCAATGTGAACATGCAGATCATGCTGTTCAACAACGAGATCTACGGCCTCACCAAGGGCCAGGCCTCGCCGACCAGCCGCGAGGGGACCAAGAGCCCATCGACCCCGATCGGCAGCTACGACCATCCCGCACGCCCTGCCGCCTTCGCGCTCGGCGCGGGGGCGCGCTTCGTCGCGCGCGGCTTCGACGTGTCGAAGAACCTGCCCGACGTGCTCAAGGCCGCGCATGCGCATAAGGGCGCCGCCTTCATCGAGATCTTCCAGAACTGCATCGTCTACAACAAGGACGTGTTCAACGATTTCGCCGCGCCCAAGGGGGCGGAGGATCGCCAGCTCTGGCTCGAAAACGGCCAGCCGATGCTGTTCGCCGGCGGCGCCAAGGGCATCACGCTCGACCGCGACGCGCTGAGCCTCGCAGTGGTCGACGTGACCGACGGCGACTGGGAAGGCGCGGGCGTGATCGTCCACGACGTCACCAACCGCTCGATCGCGCATATGCTGGTCGAAATGCCCTTCGGTCCGTTTCCGATGGCGCTAGGCGTGCTCTACGACGATCCGCGCCCGACCTTCGAGGATGCCGCCATGGCCGAGAAATCCGCTGTCAGCGCGGGCAAGGAGGCCAACCTCGCCAAGCTGCTCGGCAAGGGCCAGACCTGGACCGTCGACGGCACCGCGCAGGATCCTGTTTAGAGGGGTCGCGTAAGGTTCGCACACGAAGGCATGAAGAAGGAATCTGGTTTCGCGCTAAGACGCTAAGACGCGAAGAGGGGGGCGCGGGTGGAGATCGAGGAGCTGGTCAGCCATTGCATCGACAAGGGCTACCGCTTGCATCGCGATCTTGGCCCGGGCCTGTTGGAGAGCGTCTATGAAGCGCTGTTGTTCGAAGGCCTGCGGCGCGATGGGCTGATCGTCCATCGCCAGGGAGCGGTCGCGGTCGAACACGATGGTATTGTGATCGAGAACGGCTTCCGCTTCGATCTGCTTGTCGAAGACAAGCTGCTGATCGAAATCAAGTCGACCGAAAGGCACGCAGCCGTTCACGCAAAACAAGTGCTGACCTATCTGCGTTTGATGGACCTGCGCATCGGCCTGCTGATGAATTTCGGCAGGGGTACCTTCAAGGATGGCCTTCAGCGTCTGGTAAACAACTACCGTCGGACGGCCGGAAGCCAATCTTAGCGTCTTCGCGTCTTAGCGCGAAAAGCAGGAGGCATCGTCCACCGCCCTCGCAGCGCAGCCGATCGCCGACCGATCACGCCGGATCCTCTCCCGGCTGTTCCATCTTGCGGTCTTCCTGCAGCCGTGTGGCGATGAGGCCCATGGCGAGTGCCCAGGCCGCGCCGACGGTCCAGCCGGCGAGGACGTCGGTTGGGTAGTGGACGCCGAGATAGAGCCGGGTGAAGCCGATCGTCAGCACCAGCAGCGCGGCGACGCCGATGACGAAGATGCGCGCGCCGCGCTCCTCGAAACTGCGCGCGATCATCACTGCCAGCGTCAGGTAGATGATCGCGCTGTTCATCGAATGGCCGCTGGGAAAGCTCAGCGATGTGACCTCGACCAGATGCGGCACGACCTCGGGCCGGGGCCGCGCAAAGAGGCTCTTGAGCAGCGTGCCGAACAGCGCACCGCCGCCCGCGGCGAGCGCGGTATAGAGCGCCTGCCGGATACGGCCGCGGGTCAGCAGGAAGGCTACCGCCAGCACCGCGACCAGCGCCAGCACGGTGACCCCGCCGAGCGCGGTCAGGTCGCGCATCGCCGACAGCAGCCAGTGCGGCCCGATGGGGATGGCGAGATCGCCCGGGGTGCGCAGCGACTTGAGGAAGGCGACGTCGAAGGCCTTGGTCTCTCCCTCGGCCATTTCGCCCGCGAGCCGGATGAAGCCGGTCGCGAGGATCGCACCGACGAGCAGGCCGATCAGCAGCCGCTGTTCGCGGTGGATATAGGTCTTGATGCGGGCGATCGGCACGGTAATTTCCCCAGAGAGACGCATTCGCAACGCGTGGAAGCGTGAATATTTCCGCGGGAGGGGTTCGCTGGACAATCTGACGCATTCGCTGGTCGGCGCGCTGATCGGGCAGGCGGGGCTCAAGCGAAAGACCGGGCTGGCGATGCCCGCGCTGGTGATCGGCGCGAACCTGCCCGATGTCGATGCGGCCTGCCTGTTCTGGCTCGACGGGGTCGAACATCTCGGCTTTCGCCGCGGGATCACGCATGGCCCGCCCGCGATGCTGCTGCTGCCGCTGGTGCTGGCGGGCGCGCTGTGGGGCTGGGATCGCTGGCAGGCACAGCGCGGCACGCGGCCTGCGGCGCGGCTGCCGGTCAGCTTCAAATGGCTCTATGCGCTGGCTTTCATCGGCTGCCTGACGCATCCGGCGCTCGACTGGCTCAACGTCTATGGCATCCGCCTGCTCGAGCCGTTCTCGAGCCGCTGGTTCTACGGCGACACGCTGTTCATCATCGATGTCTGGCTGTGGGCGCTGATGGGTTTCGCCACATGGTTCTCGCTCCGCCGCGAGAAGCAGGGCGGCGAGTGGCGGCGGCCAGCGCGGATCGCGATCACGGTGGCGCTGGCGTATATCGGGGTGAACGGGGTGATTTCGATGGCCGCACCTCGCGCGATCTACGAGACGACGACAATCAGCAGCCCCCTTCCACTCGCCTTTTGGGAGCGTGAGGTCATCGTGGGGGGGCACGGCGAGTGGTTTGTGCAGACAGATAAACCAACCTCCCTTGAGGTCGTGTATTCGCCATCGATCGGCGGACCCGGCGACCCGATTGTTCTGCCTTACTCGCTCGAACCTTTATCCGTGAAACTGTGTAGCTGGCCCGAACTTGAGCTCAGCCGAAGGTCGGATCCTCAGCTCGACGCCTTCCTCTTCTGGTCGCGCGCGCCTTTTGCTGAGCGCGCACCCGATGGCTCGGTGATCCTCCGCGATGCGCGGTTCTACGATCCGCGCGCGCGCGACCGCTTCAGCGTCGCGCTGCCCGATGTACGCTGCGAGGAACTTGCGGCTTCCTGAACCGTCATTGCGAGCGAAGCGAAGCAATCCAGAGCGATGCGCCTTGCGCCATGGATTGCCGCGGCGACTGTCTCGCCTCGCAATGACTGATGAGGGGTAGGTTTCAGGAATTGCGGGCATGACTTCATCCCAGATCGTCTGGCTTAGGCGCGATTTGCGCCTCGCCGACCAGCCCGCCTTCCACGCCGCGGCGCAGGCGGGGCCGGTCGTCCCGGTCTATGTCCTCGACGACGAGCGCGCGGGCGATCACGCCTATGGCGGCGCCTCGCGCGTGTGGCTGCACCATTCGCTCGAGAGCCTCGGCAAGACGCTCGGCAGCCGCCATTCGCGGATCGTCTTGCGCAAGGGCGATGCACCGCAGGTGCTTGCCGCGCTGGCTCACGAGCTGGGGGCAGGGTGCGTCCATGCGCTGCGCCATTACGAGCCGTGGTGGAAGGAGGCCGAGGACGAGCTGCGCGATGCGCTGGCAGACGATTGCCGACTGTGCCTATACGATGGCAACTACCTGCTTCCGCCGGGCAGCGTGACCACCGGGTCGGGCGATCCCTACAAGCTCTACACGCCTTTCTCGAAGGCGATGCTCGAGGTCATGCCGCCGCGCGACCCGCTGCCCCAACCTGAGACGATCCAGTCGCCCGAAAGCTGGCCCGAGAGCGACGAGCTGGAAGATTGGGGCCTGCTCCCGACCAAGCCCGATTGGGCAGGCGGCATCCGCACCTTCTGGGACTTCGGCGAGGACGCCGCGCACGAGCGGCTCGCCTGGTGGACGGACGAGGTCGCGGCCTATGACGAGGGACGCAACCTGCCTTCGCAGGACATCACCTCGCGCCTGTCGCCGCATCTCCACTGGGGCGAGATCAGCCCCGCTCAGCTATGGCACGAGCTGAAAGACAAGCGCAGCGAAGGCTGGCGCACCTTTGCCAAGGAGCTCATCTGGCGCGACTATGCGCAGAACGTGATCGACCAGTTTCCCGACTATCCGCGCGCAAGCTATCGCGACTATGACGAGCGCAAGCTGTGGCGCAATCCCGATGCCGGGCACCTGATCCGCGCCGATCTCGAATGCTGGCAGAAGGGCATGACCGGCTATCCGATCGTCGATGCCGGCATGCGCCAGCTGTGGCAGACCGGCTGGATGCACAACCGCGTGCGGATGATCGCCGCGAGCTTCCTCGTGAAGCACCTGCTGATCGACTGGCGCCATGGCGAGCAGTGGTTCTGGGACACTCTGGTCGATGCCGATTACGGCAATAACGGCGTCAACTGGCAGTGGATCAGCGGCACCGGGGTCGACAGCAACATGTTCGTGCGGATCATGGCGCCCTTGAGCCAGAGCGCAAAGTTCGACGCGGCGGGCTATATCCGCACCTACGTGCCCGAGCTGGCCGGGCTGTCCGATACCGATATCCACGACCCGCCCGACGACAGGCGCGGCAACTATCCGGCCAGGATGATCGGCCACAGGGAAGCGCGCGAGCGTGCGCTGGAGGCCTATCGCTCGGCGAAGTGAGTGCCGGCTAGGAGCTTGAGCGCGACGCCTCGCCGAGTCATACCGGGGGCGATGGACATGCCGACCACCTCACGCGGCGGCGAGTTGCTCGCCGGGGCCCAGCGCTTCGCCCGCAAGCCGGGCCTTGTCGCGCGCCTCGTCGCGCCCGGCTTCGGCAAACTCCTCGACCGCATCGATGCTGCGCTGGTGCGCGGGGCGATCCATGCGCGGCTTCCCGATGGCACCGCCCGCACGCTCGGCGGACGATCGCCGGGCTTCGAATGCTCGGTCGAGCTGCGCAGCTGGACCGCGCTGCTGCGGCTGGCGACGAATGGCTCGATCGGCTGGTACCAGGCATGGGAAGCGGGCGAATGGACCAGCCCCGACCCGGTGCCGCTGTTCGCGCTGTTCATGGCCAATGGCGAGGAGCTGGGCGACACCGGGCGGGCGCGCGGGCCGTTTCGCCTCGCGGCGCGCTTCGCCCATTGGCTCAACCGCAATACGCCCGCGGGCGCGCGGAAGAACATCGCCGCGCATTACGACCTCGGCAATGATTTCTACGCCGCCTGGCTCGACCCGACGATGAGCTATTCCTCCGCGCTCGAAATGGCCGAGGACGGGCTCGAGGCGGCGCAAAGGCGCAAGTGGGCGGCGCTGGCCTCGCGTATCGGAGACGCCGAAACCGTGCTCGAGATCGGCTGCGGCTGGGGCGGGCTGGCGGGCGATCTTGCCGCGCGGGGCAGAAGCGTGACGGCGATCAGCCTGTCCGATGCGCAGCTGGCCTGGGCGCGCGAGCGGCACGGGACGGGGGTGGAGTTCCGCAAGCAGGACTATCGCGACTGTTCCGGGCAGTTCGATGCCATCGTCAGCGTCGAGATGGTCGAAGCGCTGGGACGCGAATACTGGCCGACCTTCATGGACTGCATCGCGCGCAATCTGAAACCGGGAGGGCGCGCCGCGATCCAGTATATTGCGATGCGCGACGAGCTGTTCGAGGCCTATGCGCAGAGCGCCGATTTCATCCAGGCCTATATTTTCCCCGGGGGGCTGCTGATCCGCACCAGCGAGTTCCGGCGGCTGGCGGAAGAGCGCGGGCTCGCCTGGCAGGACCAGCGCGATTTCGGGCTCGACTATGCCGCAACGCTCGAGGCTTGGCGGACGCGCTTCGATGAGGCAGAGGCCGCTGGCCGCCTGCCGGCGGGTTTCGACGAGCGCTTCTGCAATCTGTGGCGCTATTATCTGATGTATTGCGAAGGCGGGTTCCGCGGCGGCGGGATCGACGTCCACCAGGTCACGCTGGTGAAACAGGGAGAATGAGGATGCGCGGGCTCTGGATTTCGACGGCGGCGCTGGCGCTCGCCGGCTGTGCGAGCACTTACGACACGGTCGGGACCGCTTCGGTCGCGCCCGCCATTCCCGCGGTCACCCAGTCGATGCCCGCCCAAATGGCGAGCATGGATCCGAACGATTCGATCCTGTTCTGGAGCGACGAACGCCGCTCGGCCGCATTCCGCGACATGGAAGGCCTGTTCCCGGGGCTCGAGGTCGCGCCCGCCAACCCGGTGCGCGAACTGCCCCGCAGCGCGGCCGTGCTCCCCGCCGCCCTCCAGGGCGATATCCGCGCCTATATGGCCGACACGCATGCCGCAGGGCTGATGGTGCTCAAGGACGGGCAGGTGGTGTTCGAGGATTACGGGCTGGGGTTCGGGCCCGAGGGGCGCTGGACCAGCTTTTCGGTCGCCAAGAGCTTCACTTCGACGCTGCTCGGCGCGGCGATCGCCGACGGGGCGATCGAGAGCGTCGACACGCCGGTGACCGCAATCGTCCCCGCGCTGGCGGGTACCGCCTATGACGGCGTCACCGTCGGCCAGGTCGCCACCATGACCTCGGGCGTGGCATGGAACGAGGACTATACCGATCCCGACAGCGATGTCGCCAAGATGCTCGCGATCACGCCGGTCGCGGGCGAATCGCAGGCGGTGACCTATGCTCGCACCCTGAAGCGCGAGGCCCCTGCAGGCAGCAAATGGGTCTACAAGACGCTCGAGACTAACCTCCTCGGGCTGATCGTCGAACAGGCCACGGGCAAGTCGCTCGCCGCCTACGCGGCGGAAAAGATCGTCGAGCCCGCCGGTTTCGCGGGCGGGCTGTTCTGGATGCAGGACCTGACCGGCGGCAATATCGGCGGCTGCTGCCTCTCGCTGCGGCTGTCGGACTATGCGCGGATGGGCCAGTTCGCGCTCGAAGGCGGCAAGGGCGTGGTGCCCGATGGCTGGTTCGCCACTGCCGGTTCACCGCTGGTCGATTTCGCGCCCGAGGCGCCCGGCTTCGGCTACGGTTACCAGTGGTGGACCTATCCCGGAGCAACCTACGGCGCGCAGGGCATCTTCGGGCAGGCGATCACCATCGTCCCCGAAGAGCGGCTGGTGGTCGCCGTCGTCAGCAATTGGGAAACCGCCACCAGCCGCGCCAACCGCGAGGGCTTTCGCGCGCTCGTCGGCAGGATCGGCGCGGCACTCGACGACTGATTGAGGCTAAGGGGGTGGCGCCCCTTCCCGCCAATGCCCCTCAATAGGGGCGCGGGGCGTCGACGCTGCCGTAGCGCGCGAGAATTGAATCGTGGACGATGGGGCTCAGCAATTCGCTGAAGGCGCAACCGACGAGCGAGCCTTCCCACCAGACCACCTGGGCTTGGAGCGATTCGAGACCGGGCAGCGTGAGCCAGCACAGCTGCCCCTCGTGCATCCGGTTGATCGCGGCGGCGGAAAAGCCCGAGATCGAGAGGTCGTGCACCACCGTCTGGAAGGCGCGTCCGCCACTGGCACGCAATTGCGCGGGAATGGTCAGTTTCGTCCGTGGCGCGCAGCGGTCTTCCTGAGCGGCAAGCGCGTAGCGGTCCTGCGGCTTGTGGACCATGACGGGATTCCTCCTCGCTCGATCGAGTGCGACTCTCGTGCACCGCGGCTACGGGCACGGCGCGATTATCGCGCGGTTTGGTTTCGCGCGGGTAGCCGCCTGTGGTTAATTCACCCGTCGACGCGCTCGCGGTGGAAGCCCTCGAAATCGTTAACCAGCAGTTCGACGAGCCGGTCGGCAACCGTTTCGGGCGGCTTGACCGTTTGCGGGTCTTCGCCGGGATAGGCCTTGGCCCGCATGGCGGTGCGGGTCGCGCCCGGATCGACGAGGGCAACGCGGACCTTGGAGATCTTCTCGATTTCCTGCGCATAGCTTTCGAGCAGATTGTCGAACGCCGCCTTGGTTGCGCCATAGGCCGACCAATAGGCGCGCGGCGTGGCGCCGACGCTGCTGGTGAGGCCGATCACGCGGCCCGCATCGGCGCGCTTGAGCAGCGGGTCGAAATTGGCCAGCAGCGCCTGCGTGGCGAGGAAATTGACCGTCAGCGCCTCGCTCAGCTGCTTGCCGTCGATCTGCGTAACCGGTGTCAGCATCGGCAGATAGGCCGCGGAAATGACGAGATAATCCAACTTGTCCCAGCGGCCGGAAATAGCCGCGGCGAGGCGTGCGATACCATCGCTTTCCGCCAGGTCGACCGGGGCGATAGTCGAGGCGCCGCCGGTGGCGTGGATCGCATCCTCGACGGCCTCGAGCGCGCGTACGTCGCGACCCGTCAGCACGACATGCGCGCCGGCCGCAGCCAGTGCCTTGGCGGTGGCGGCGCCGATTCCGTGGCTCGCCCCGGTGACGAGGGCGAGACGATTGTCGAGCGGTTGTGTCATCAGGCGACCTGTTCGGAAGGGAAGGCGAGCTTGTGCTGCTTGTCCTCGCGTCGCGCCATGTCGGTCAGCGGAGTGGGGTAATCCCCGGTGAAGCAGGCGTCGCAGAATTGCGGGCAGGCCGAGTTGCGCGGCTTCTCGCCGACCGCACGATAAAGCCCGTCGATCGAGACGAAGGCGAGGCTGTCGGCCTTGATAAATTCGCGCATCGGCTCGACATCCATCCGCGCGGCGAGCAGCTTGCTGCGCTCGGGCGTGTCGACGCCGTAGAAGCAGCTGTGCGCGGTGGGTGGGCTGGCGACGCGGAAATGGACTTCGGTCGCACCGGCATCACGCATCATCTCGACGATTTGAAGGCTGGTGGTACCGCGCACGATGCTGTCGTCGATCAGGACGATGCGCTTGCCCTCGACCAGCGCGCGGTTGGCATTGTGCTTACGCTTCACGCCTGCATGGCGCGCGCCGTCCGACGGCTGGATAAAGGTGCGCCCGACATAGTGCGAGCGGATGATGCCGAGTTCGAAGGGAATGCCCGATTCCTGCGCATAGCCGATCGCCGCGGGCACGCCGCTGTCGGGCACGGGAATGACGAGGTCGGCCTCGACCGGCTTCTCGCGCGCGAGTTCGGCGCCGATCGCCTTGCGTGCCTCGTAGATGCTGCGCCCGTCGAAGACCGAATCGGGACGGCTGAAATAGACGTGCTCGAAGATGCAGGGACGCGGCGCATGATTGCCGAAGGGATGGAGCGAATCGACATTGCCGTCGAAATCGACCTTGATCACCTCGCCCGGTTCGACCTGGCGGACGAATTGCGCCCCGACCACGTCGAAGGCGACCGTTTCCGAAGCGAACACCGTGGCATCGCCGATCCGGCCCATCTGCAGCGGGCGGATACCCATCGGGTCGCGGCAGGCGATCATGCCCTCGGGCGTCATCACGATCAGCGCATAGGCGCCCTCGAGCAGCCGCAGCGCGTCGATCAGGCGATCCATGATCGTGGGATAACGGCTGGTCGCGACGAGGTGGATGATGACCTCGGTATCGCTGGTCGACTGGAAGATCGAGCCGCGCCGCACGAGGTCCTCGCGCAGGACGCCCGCGTTCGAGATATTGCCGTTATGCGCCACGGCGAAGCCGCCACTGGCAAGGTCGGCATAGAGCGGCTGGACGTTCCTGAGGCCCGAGCCGCCGGTGGTCGAATAGCGCACATGGCCGGCCGCCATCATGCCCGGCAATTCGGCGATCGCTTCCTGCGACGAGAAGTTCTCCGCCACATGGCCGAGCCCGCGGCGGGTGAAGAATTCGGCGCCGTCGTAGCTGGTGATGCCCGCAGCTTCCTGGCCACGGTGCTGGAGCGCGTGGAGGCCGAGTGCGGTGACCGCGGCGGCATCGGTCGCGTTGATCGCGCCGAACACGCCGCATTCTTCGCGCAGCTTGTCGCCATCCTCGTCGAGAAACGGGTGGGTGAGGTTCATCGAAAGGCCTGTCCGCCGCGGCTGATCGGGATGCGCGCCCCAATGGCGATGTTACGCCCGGATTACAAGGCCAGTGAGACGAACGACGCGGCGCAAAACACGATTTCGTTGCGCCGCGGGGCCTAGCTGCCTAAACGCGCTGACAAGCAACAGTCACCGCACAAGGGCCGCCTTGATCCTTTCCCCCTTCGAATGGACGATCGCCAAGCGCTACCTGCTTCCGGGCAAGGGCGAGGCCTTCATCGCGCTGGTCGCGAGCATCTCGATCGGGGTGGTGATGCTCTCGGTCGCCATGCTGGTGGTGGTGATGAGCGTCATGAACGGCTTCCGGGCCGAACTGCTCGACAAGATCGTGGGCCTCAACGGCCACGCCATCGTCCAGGCCTATGGCGGGCGGATGGACGACTGGGAGAATATCCTCGAGGAAGTGCGCGCGACGCCGGGCGTGGTGCGCGCCAGCCCGCTGATCGAACAGCCGTTGCTGACCAGTTTCAACGGACGCGTCGAGGCGATCCTCGTGCGCGGCAATACCGCCGAGGATCTGCGCGAGCTGTCGAAGAAGGTTGTCGCGGGCGAATTCGCCACGCTCAGGCCGGGTTCGAACAAGGTCGCCATCGGCGTCCGCCTGGCGGAAAACATCGGTGCGCGAGTGGGCGACACCATCACCGTCATCAACCCGCAGGGGCGCTCGACCCCGTTCGGCACCGTCCCGCGCCAGATCGGCTACGAGGTCGCAGCGATCTTCGAGGTCGGAATCTACGATTACGACGGGGCCTATGTCGTGATGCCGATGCAGGATGCGCAGAAGCTGCTGCTGATCGGCGATTCGGTGGGCATGATCGAAGTCACCGTCGAGGATCCCGACGAGGTCGGCGAGATCCTCGCCCCGGTGCAGCGCGCGGTCGAGGGCAGGGCGGTCGTGTCCGACTGGAAGACAATCAACGCGACCTTGTTCGAGGCGCTGCAGGTCGAGCGTGCGGCGATGGCCTTCGCGCTCAGTTTCATGGTGCTGGTCGCCGCCTTCAACATCCTGTCCAGCCTGGTGATGCTGGTCCGCGCGAAGACCCGCGACATCGCGATCATGCGCACCATGGGCGCGACGCGGCAGAGCCTGATGAAGATCTTCGTCACCACCGGCTTCACCATCGGCGCGATCGGCACCGCGGTGGGGCTCGCGCTTGGCTTTCTGATCCTGGCCGGGCGCCAGCAGATCGTCGAGGCGATCGGCGCGCTTACCGGACAGAACCTGTGGGACCCGCAATACCGCTTCCTCACCACCATCCCGTCGAAGATCGACCCGGGCGAGGTCTCGCTGATTGCGCTGCTCGCGCTGGGGCTGAGCTTCCTCGCCACGCTCTACCCGGCGTGGAAGGCGGCGAGCACCGATCCGGTCCAGGTGCTGCGCTATGAATAGCGGCGGCGTGAAACCGGTGGTCGAACTGAGGGGCCTGACGCGCAGCTTCGAGCAGGGCGGCGAGCGGATCGACGTGCTGCGCGGGGTCGACCTCGCGATCCGCCCGGGCGAGATCGTTGCGTTGCTCGGCCCGTCTGGCTCGGGCAAGTCGACGCTGCTGCAGGCGGTCGGCCTGCTCGAGGGCGGCTTCGGCGGCGAGATCGTGATCGCCGGCCATTCGGCGGAAAAATCGGATTCGCGGGCACGCACCGTGCTGCGCCGCGAGCATCTCGGCTTCGTCTACCAGTTCCACCATCTGCTGCCCGATTTCGACGCGCGCGAGAATGTCATCCTGCCGCAGCTCGTCGCCGGCAAGCCGCGTGCCGAAGCCGAGGCGCGGGCGGAGCAGTTGCTCGTCGCGCTGGGCCTCTCGCATCGGCTGACCCACCGGCCGAGCCAGCTTTCGGGTGGCGAGCAGCAGCGCGTGGCGGTCGCCCGCGGGCTGGCCAACAAGCCCGATCTGGTGCTCGCCGACGAGCCGACGGGCAATCTCGACGAGGCAACCTCGGACAAGGTGCTGGCCGAATTCCTCGCGCTGGTCCGCGGCGAGGGCAGCGCGGCGCTCATCGCGACGCATAACGAGCGGCTGGCGCAGAAGATGGACCGCGTGGTCCGGCTCCACGAAGGCGTGCTCGAATAGCGGACCCGGACGGCGTTTCGCACGTTGGTCTGGCAAAGGAGGATTTTGCATGACCGACCACCCCAGCACCTACAAGGGCGACGCCGCCCACCGCGACGGCATCGAATGGGACGATCGCGCGAGCCTGCATCGCACCGATGATGGCGACGGCGTGCTCGAGGGCGCGAAGGGGCTGCGCAGCGGTACGTTTGCCGAGCTGGTCCGCCACATGATGCTGATGCCCGAGAAGGAACGCGCGCGATACTATATCGAGAAGGCGGGCGACCGCGAGTATCACGCCGCGGAGGTCGCCCGTCTGGCGCAGCGCAGCGATTTCCCCCGCTCGTAGGAAGCCGTCGGTTCTCCGTCGATAGAGACTCGCGCCGGGACGCCGCGTGGCGCATCGCGACATCCTCAGGGGAGAACCGCACATGATCACCGCCGCACTCGCGCTCGTCCTGGCGCAGGCCGCAGCGCCGGCCACGCCGCCCCCGGCCCCACCGAAATGCGAAGGCGAGGCCTATGCCGCCTTCGATTTCTGGGTCGGCGAGTGGGAGGTGTTCCCCAGCGGCGGCGAGCAGAAAGTCGCCGACAGCCGGATCGAGAAGGTCAGCGCGGGCTGCGCCATCCGCGAGACGTGGATGCCGTTGCAAGGCCGCGGCGGGTCGAGCCTGAGCGCCTACGATCCCAGCGACGGGGCCTGGCACCAGCTCTGGGTCGGCGGCGTTCCCGGCCGCGTGTTCTTCGATGGCGGGCCGGTCGATGGCGCGATGGTGCTGACCGGCTATTGGGGCAAGGACGCGCAAGGCCATCCTTCGCTGGTGCGCATGACCTATACGCTTGAAGCCGACGGCAGCGTGCGCCAGTACGGTCAGGCGAGTTCGGACCATGGGCGCAGCTGGTCCGACAGCTTCGACCTGATCTATCGCCGCAAGGACTAGCCCCGCCATGACGACCATCGCCGATTTCACTGTCGCCACAAACAAGGGCGATCAGCTCGACCTGTCGGACAAGCTCGGCAAGGTCTTGCTGGTGGTCAACACCGCGAGCAAGTGCGGTTTCACTCCGCAATACGATGGCCTCGAAGAGCTCTTCCAGCAATACAAGGCCAGGGGCTTCGAGGTGCTCGCCTTCCCGTGCAACCAGTTCGGCGGGCAGGAACCGGGCGATGCCGACGAGATCGCCGAGTTCTGCAAGGTCAATTTCGGCCTCACCTTCCCGCTGATGGCCAAGGTCGATGTGAACGGCGAGGATGCCAGCCCGCTGTTCGACTGGATGAAGGCCGAAAAGCCCGGGCTGATGGGCTCGAAGGCGATCAAGTGGAACTTCACCAAGTTCCTGATCGATCGCGAGGGCCATGTCGTGAAGCGCTACGGCCCGGCCGATGCGCCCAAGACCATCGCCAAGGACATCGAAAAGCTGCTCTGAGCTTTCGAAAGTCATTGCGAGGAGCCGCAGGCGACACGGCAATCCAGATAGGGCAGACCTAGATTGCTTCGCTACGCTCGCAATGACTGTGTGAGCTGAAAATCCTGTGGATGCGCCCCTTGGCCGACGGAGGCGCAATCCGCATATTGCCCCCATGCCCTTCAAGCCCTTCGTCCCCTTCCGCATCCTGTCGGCCTATACGATGCTGGAGGGCGCGATCGATCCCAAGGCGATGGCCAAGCTGGCGAAGGAACGCGGCTTCCCCGCGATCGCGATCGCCGACCGCAACGGGCTCTACGGCGCGGTCATGTTCGCCAATGCCTGCAAGGCCGAAGGCATCCAGCCGATCATCGGCACGCTGCTGGGCGTGGCGCGCGACAGCGAAGGCAAACAGGTCGACTACCTGCCGCTCTACGCGCAGGACGAGGCGGGCTACGACAATCTCTGCCACCTCGTTTCCAAGGCGCATCTCGACCGCCCGCTCGAATTCGAACCGCATGTGCGGATGGAGGATTTCGACGACCATACCGACGGCCTCATCGCCTTCACCGGCGCGAGCGAGGGCGGGGTGACCCGTCTGCTTGCCGAGGGGCAGCAAAGCCACGCCGAAGCGCTGCTCGACCGGTTGCAGGCCCTGTTCCCCGAGCGGCTCTACATCGAGCTTGCGCGACGCGGGAACGCGGTGGAGGAACGCGCCGAAGCCGCGCTGGTCGAGCTGGCCTATGCGCGCGACCTGCCGCTGGTGGCGACCAACCCCGCCAATTTCGCCGAACCGCACATGCACAAGGCGCATGACGCGATGCTGTGCATTGCCGGATCGACCCATGTCGATGCCGAGGACCGCGCGCGCTCCAACCCCGAGAGCTACGTCAAGACCTACCACATGATGGAGGAAGCCTTCGCCGACCTCCCCGAGGCGGTGCAGAACACGCTCGTCGTGGCGCAGCGCTGCGCCTATGCGCCGCCCTATCGCAAGCCGATCCTGCCGAGCCTCGCGGGCGATCTCGAGGGCGAGGCGCGGATGCTCGAAGAGGACGCGCGCAAGGGACTGGAAGCGCGGCTCGAGCCCTATGGCGAGATGAGCGAGGAAGAGCGCCAGGTCTATTTCGACCGGCTGAAATTCGAAGTCGACATCATCAACCAGATGGGCTTCCCCGGCTACTTCCTGATCGTTGCCGACTTCATCAAATGGGCCAAGGATCACGATATTCCGGTGGGGCCCGGCCGTGGTTCGGGTGCGGGCAGCCTGGTGGCCTGGGCGCTGACGATTACCGATCTCGACCCGATCCAGCTCGGCCTGCTGTTCGAACGCTTCCTCAATCCCGAACGCGTCTCGATGCCCGACTTCGATATCGACTTCTGCGAAACGCGGCGCGGCGAGGTGATCCGCTACGTCCAGCAGAAATACGGCCACGACCACGTCGCGCAGATCATCACCTTCGGCAAGCTGAAAGCGCGCGCCGTGCTGCGCGATACGGGCCGCATCCTGCAAATGAGTTACGGCCATGTCGACCGCCTCTGCAAGATGGTGCCCAACCATCCGACCGATCCGTGGACACTGCCGCGTGCTTTGAACGGCGCGGCGGATTTCAAGCGCGAATACGACAATGACAACGAGGTGAAACGCCTCGTCGATCTGGCGATGCAGCTAGAAGGTTTCCCGCGCAACAGCTCGACCCACGCGGCGGGTGTGGTGATCGGCGACCGCCCGCTGGCGAAACTGGTCCCGCTCTACCGCGATCCGCGCTCGGACATGCCGGTGACGCAATACGACATGAAGAATGTCGAGAGCAGCGGCCTCGTCAAATTCGACTTTCTCGGGCTGAAGACGCTGTCGGTGCTCAAGAAGGCGGTCGACCTCCTCAAGCGGCGCGAAATCGATATCGACCTCTCGCAACTTCCGCTCGACGATCCCAAGGTCTACGAGCTGATGAAGGCGGGTAACACGGTCGGCGTGTTCCAGCTCGAATCCGAAGGCATGCGGCGCACGCTGACCGCGGTGAAGCCGACCAATTTCGGCGACATCATCGCGCTCGTCTCGCTTTATCGCCCGGGCCCGATGGACAACATCCCGCTGTTCGGCAAGCGCAAGGCGGGCGAGGTGCCGATCGAATATCCGCACGCCAAGCTCGAAGGCATCCTCGCCGAGACCTATGGCATCTTCGTCTACCAGGAACAGGTCATGCAGGCCGCGCAGATCCTTGCCGGATACTCGCTCGGCGACGCCGACCTGCTGCGCCGCGCGATGGGCAAGAAGGTCCAGGCGGAAATGGACGTCCAGCGCACGCGCTTCGTCGAGGGGTGCAAGGAAGTCAGCGGCATCGAGAAGGCCGAGGCCAACGCGCTGTTCGACTTGATCGACAAGTTCGCCGGCTATGGCTTCAACAAGTCGCACGCCGCCGCCTATGCGCTGCTGGCCTATCAGACCGCCTGGCTCAAGGCGCATTACCCGGAAGAATTCTACGCCGCCTCGATGTGCTTCGACATGCACCAGTCGGAAAAGCTGGCGATCTTCGTCGACGATGCGCGGCGCAGCGGGATCAAGGTTTTACCGCCGTCGCTCAATCATTCCGAAGCCGAATATTCGGTCGAGCAGACCGACGAGGGCTATGCCGTGCGCTATGCGCTGGCCGGGATACGCAATGTCGGCGAGCGGGCGATGGAGGCGATCGTCGCCGAGCGCGAGGCGGCGGGCCCCTTCGCCAGCCTCAAGGACCTGTTCGAGCGCCTGCCCAAGGGTTCGATGAACTCGCGGCAGCTGGAAGCGCTCATCAGCGCTGGCGCACTCGACGAGTTCGAGCCTAACCGCGCCAGGCTGATGGCGAACGCCGACATGCTGCTGGCGGTGGCCGACGCGGCCGAGCGCGAGCGGTCGAGCGGACAGGGCGGGCTGTTCGGGGGCGAGGACTCCGCAGTCGAGGACGGCTTCCGCCTGAAGGAGGCCGATCCCTGGCCGCGCGCCGAGCAGATGGCGCGCGAGAAGGAGAATTTCGGCTTCTATTTCGCGGAACACCCGGTCGAAGCCTGGCGCCAGGTCGCCAGCGCACAGGGCGCGCGCTCCTATGCTTCGCTGATGGCAGGCGGCGCGCCGCCGGGCGGGCGCGCGGGCGCGGTGATGGCGGCCATGGTCGAGAAGGTGAACAAGGGCACGACGCGGCGCGGCAAGCCCTTCGTCCGTGCCGATTTCTCCGACAGTTCGGGCCAGTTCAGCGCCGCCTGTTTCGAGGAAGGCCTGGTCGAGAAATTCCTCGAATGGGCCGAAAACCAGACCTGCGTGAAGCTCGATGTCGAACTCGACAGCCCGAGCCCCGACGAACCCCCGCGGATCACCGTGCGGGGCGCCGTTCCGCTGGCGGCGGTCAAGGGCAGCATGGCGATGCTGCTGACGCTCGAAGTGGAGAGCGTCGACGCGCTGACACAGCTCGCACTCGATCTGGACGCGGGCGGCGAGGGCGGAGACGAGGTGGTCGCCACACTGCTGACCGGCGATGTCACCCCGCCCGTGATGCGGCTGGGGCGCAGATTTTCTATCGACGGGGAGCTTGCCGAACGCTTGGCAAGCGTGCCCGGCCTTGCCAAGGTGCAACTGACCGCGCGGCGGGGGAAGGCAAACTTGCGCCTCGTCGCCTGAGTGCACAGTCATTGCGCGCCGAAGGCGAAGCAATCCCTCACCTGCCGTCGCATCCGACCGCGACGCCGGAAGCCGGGTTGCCGCGTCGCCTTCGGCTCCTCGCAATGACCAAATTGGAGAGGAGAGAGTATGTCGCTTGGCGCGATGCAGGACTGGGGCATGCGGATTTCGCATGTAATCGATCACGCTGCCCGGGAAGCCCCGACCCGCGAAATCGTCACCCGCTGGGCCGACGGCAGCGAGACCCGCACCGATTGGGCTGGCATCCAGCGCGATGCGAAGAAGATGAGCCAGGCGCTGCTCGCGCTGGGCCTCAAGAAGGGCGACAAGGTCGCCAGCCTGGCGATGAACCACGCGCGGCACCTGGTCAGCTGGTTTGGCGTCGCGGGGATGGGCGGCGTGCTGCACACCTGCAACCCGCGGCTGTTCGAGGACCAGCTCGAATACATCGTCAACCACGCCGAAGACAAGGTCATGCTCTACGATGCGGCGTTCCAGCCGATCATCGACATAATGCGCGACAAGTGGCCGGGCGTTGAACATTACATCTGCTTCGACAGCAGCGAGCACACCACCAGCTTCGAAGACTGGATTGGTGCGCAGGATGGCGAGTTCGACTGGGTCGAGGGCGACGAGCGCGACCCGTGCATGATTTGCTACACCAGCGGGACCACGGGCAATCCCAAGGGGGTTCAGTACGAGCACCGCTCGACCATGTTGCACGCCCTTGCGGGTCTGCAGCCAGCGGCCTTCAATTTCAGCGCCTCCAGCGTGATGCTGCCCGTCGTGCCGATGTTCCACGCTGCGAGCTGGGGCCTGCCCTATGCGGGCGCGATGGCGGGCATCAAATTCGTCTTCAGCGCGGTCAACGATCCCGCTGTGCTCGACGAGCTGATGAAGACCGAGGGCGTCACCGATTCCGCCGGCGTGCCGACGGTCTGGCTGGCCCATTTCCAGTATTGCGACGCGCAAGGCATCGACCTGCCCAAGCTGCGCGCGGCGACGATCGGCGGCTCGGCCGCGCCGCGTTTCATGATCGAACGGCTGATGAAGAACGGCACGCGCGTCCAGCATGCCTGGGGCATGACCGAGACCAGCCCGATCGGCACTGTCGGCGGTCCCACCGCGGATTGGGATGCGCTCACGTTCGACCAGAAGGTCGAGAAGACGATGAAGCAGGGCCGCCCGATCTTCGGGGTCGAGCTGCGCACGGTCGACCTCGACGATCCGACCAAGGTGCTGCCGCGCGATGGCGAAACCTCGGGCGCGCTGCACATTCGCGGCCCCTGGGTGCTGAAGCGCTATTTCAAGGCGGAGGAAGACGCGATCGATGCTGATGGCTGGTTCAACACCGGCGATGTGGCGATCCTTCATCCCGATGGCACGATGCAGATCACCGACCGGACCAAGGACGTGATCAAATCGGGCGGCGAATGGATCAGCTCGGTCGAGCTCGAGAACGCCGCGGTCGGACACCCCGCCGTGGCCGAGGCCGCCGCGATCGGCATGCCGCATCCCAAGTGGGACGAGCGCCCCGTGCTGTTCGTGGTCCGCAAGGAAGGGCAGGAGGTCAGCGCCGACGAGGTGACCGATTTTCTCGCCGACAAGGTCGCCAAGTGGTGGCTGCCCGATGCGGTCGAATTCGTCGACGACATTCCGCACACCGCCACCGGCAAGATCAGCAAGAAGGACCTGCGCGAGCGGTTCGCGGATTACACGCTTGGAGGGTGAGTATGACCGACACCTATATCGATCCGAGCCGCGCCAATTTCGAGGCGTTCAAGGCGCTGCCGCGCGACGAGCCGATCCATATGCTCAACCTGCTGCTCTACCGCGATGTGGCGGACTATCCCGAGGGGCATGAAAACGCCGGCAAGGGCTGGAGCGGGCGTCGCGCCTACGAGGAATATGGCAAGACCAGCGGCCCAATCTTCCGCCGCGTGGGCGGGGAGATCGTCTGGCGCGGCGCGTTCCAGACGATGGTCACCGGCCCCGAGGAGCGGCGCTGGCACGACGGCTTCATCGCGCAATATCCCAATTCGGGCGCCTTCTTCGAGATGATCAAGGACCCCGACTACCAGAAGGCGGTGGTCAACCGCACCGCCGCGCTGGTCGACAGCAGGCTCGTGCGGTTTGCGCCGGGCGCTGCGGGCGAGAGGTTTTGAATAGCGCAGTAGAGCGGCACAATAATGCGGGCTCATGGAAGCTCGCTGTGATTGGTGCCTTTGGCACGTTTGCGTATTTGGTATTCGTAGGGTGGTATTGGCGAAATCAGCTAAGTTCGATTTTCGAGTTGGCACCAAATGAGCTTGGTGATTTTCTCGCCGGAGTATTCGCGCCGCTTGCTTTCCTCTGGCTCGTGTTGGGTTTTCTCCAACAGGGCCTAGAGCTTCGAAACAGCGCTAATGCGTTGTGGCTCCAAGGTGAGGAGCTCAAAAACTCAGTCGAGCAACAGCGCGACCTCGTAAATGTTACACGCGAACAGTTGGCCTTTGAGAGCAAACTTCTGGCTCAACAACAGAGCGAGGTAGCGCGAAATTCACGTCCGATCCTGAAATTGGTGCAAGCAGGGAGTTCAGGATCGGCCAACGGCACGCGCCTTTATCGCTTTCAACTCTTCAACCATGGCAAGCCCTGCACTGATATCCGTCTGGAAAGAGACGGAAAACAATTAATTTCTCGTCCTGCTCTAGGCACAGGCCAGCACCTTGAATTCAACCAAACGATTGAACATGATTCAGTTGAGGAGTTCAGTTTGACAGTGCATTTCCTCGATTCACGATTGTTGGACGGAACAGCAAACTTCCTCATCTCGAAGGAAAAATCGGCTTTTTCGATCACTGAAGAGGTTGCGAGATCGTATTCTAAAGCAACCGCATTTGTCCGCCCATCGCAGGCGGCCTGAACTGCGTGCAGTCGAGTTCGAATTTCGCCTTGCCGAGCCCCGCGCGCTTGCAGGCGAGGCGGAAGCGCGCGCGGAAGAGGTCGGCCCAGACGCCGCTCGGCTTCATGCGGGTGAAGAAATCGGGATCGTTGTCGCGCCCGCCGCGGATCGAGCGGACGATGCTCATCACCTTGTCGCCGCGGTCGGGGAAATGGACCGCGAGCCATTCGCGGAACAGCGGCGCGACTTCGTGCGGCAGGCGCAGCGGGATCCAGCCGACGCTGCCGACGCCGATCGCGCCGACACGCTGGACGATTTCCTCCATGAACTCGTCGGTGATCGCCGGGATGATCGGCGAGACCGAGCAATGCACCGGGACTCCCGCCTCGACCAGTTTCTGCAGCGCGAGCAATCGCTTGGCGGGCGCAGCTGCGCGCGGTTCGAGCTTTCCCGAAAGCCTGGGGTCGAGGCTTGTGACCGATATGGCCACTGCCACCAGCCGCCGCTCGGCCAACTGAGCCAGCAGGTCGAGATCGGCCAGTACGCGGTCGGACTTGGTGGTGATCGTCACCGGGTGGCGCGCATCGAGGCAGACCTCGAGTACGCTGCGCGTGATGCGATAGCGCGCCTCGATCGGCTGGTAGGGATCGGTGTTGGTCCCCATGGCGATCGGTTTGGGGCGATATTTCGGCTTGGCCAGCGTCGCGCGCAGCAATTCCGCCGCATTGGGCTTCGCGAAGAGCTTCGTTTCGAAGTCGAGCCCGGGCGAGAGGTCGTGATAGGTGTGCGTCGGCCGCGCGAAGCAATAGACGCAGCCGTGCTCGCAGCCGCGATAGGCGTTGACCGAGCGGTCGAAGGGGACGTCGGGCGACTGGTTGAAGCTGAGGATCGTCTTCGGGCGTTCCTCGGTTACCTGCGTGCGCAGCCTTACCGGTGGGCCGTCTAGCTGCTCCATATAGTCGCGCCAGTCGCCATCCTCCTCGCGCTCGGCCAAGCCGAAGCGCGTCGGCACCTCGGATCCTTGTGCACCGCGACCGGATATGGCGGGGGCGAGTCGACGTTCCATGTATGAGAACATACATGGAACACGCGCAGTCCTCCATAGTCATTGCGAGCGCAGCGAAGCAATCCATCACCGAACCGGTCCACCGCGTGCAAGGCAGGAAGATGGATTGCCTCCTCGCCTGCGGCTCCTCGCAATGACTGAATCTGGAGTGTCGTTACCGTTCGCGGAGGCGCGGCATCAGCTCGACGAAATTGCAGGGCCGGTGGCGGCTGTCGAGCTGGAGCGCGAGAATCTGGTCCCAGCCATCCTTCACCGCGCCGGTAGAGCCGGGCAGGGCGAAGATGTAGGTCCCGCGCGCCAGCACCGCACAGGCGCGGCTCTGGATCGTGCTGGTGCCGATGCTGGCGATGCTGATGTAGCGGAAATACTCGCCGAAGCCGGGGATGTCCTTGTCCTTGACCCGGTCGAGCGCTTCGGGGGTCACGTCGCGCCCGGTGAGGCCGGTCCCGCCGGTGGTGATCACGCAATCGATGCCCTCGTCGTCGATCCAGCGGTGGAGATGCGCGGCGATCTCGTTGCGGTCGTCATGGCTGATCTCGCGCGCGGCGAGTTCGTGGCCAGCCTCCGTGATGCGCGCGGCAAGCAGGTCGCCCGAGCTGTCGTCTGCCAGCGTGCGCGTGTCGGTTACGGTCAGCAGCGCGATGCGGACCGGCTTGAACGGGAGGCTTTCGTCGAGGGCCATCGGGATATCATCCTATCGCACGCGAGGGAACATTGGCCAGTCGTTCTCCGCCAGATCGATCCGGCTGGGCGCGGGGGCATCGGCCTGGCGCAGGTACATCCAGTAATTGCGCATGACGATGGCGACATAGCCGCGCGTTTCCCAATAGGGGATCGATTCCATGTAGAGCAGCGGATCGTCCTGGTCGCGGACCTCGCTCTCCCACCGCGCCACCGGGCTGGGGCCGGCGTTGTAGGCGGCCATGACCTTGGGCAGCTTGCCCTGCGTGTAGGACGAGCTGCCGAGCGATTCGAGCGTACGCTGGCCGAAGGCGAGGTTGATCGCCGGATCCCTGAGGTCGGCATCGGCGCTCATGTTGATCGATGCGGCATACTCGCGCCGCGTAATCGGCATGATCTGCATCAGCCCGATCGCGCCCGCCGGACTGACCACGCGTTCGCGGAAATTCGATTCCTGCAGCGCATGGGCGAAGGCCAGCGCCGGATCGACGCGCCAGCCGCCCACCGGCGCGCGGAAGGTGACCGGATAGCGCAGGCTCGGGTGCGCGGCCTCGCCGCGCGGCGCGTTGTAGGCCATGTAGGTCTGCGCACCAGTCAGGCCGAGTGCGCGGGCGAGCCGCGCAAGGGCGTTGTAATCGTCGTCGTCGCCGGTGCGAACCAGCCAGGTGAGATAGTTTTCGGCCGTTTCGCGGCGCCCGACTTCGGCCAGCATTACCGCCTGTCGAACCGCTTCGCTGTCGCGCAGGCGGCGCCAGTCGGATTCGGTCAGATCGGGCTGGGTATGCGTTGCGGGCAGGTCGCGCCCCATCTGTTCGTGCGCGAGCATGCCGTAGAGCGTCTCGGGAAAGCGTGCGGCACCGCGCAATTGCTCGGCCGCCTTTTCGGGCATGCGACAGCGGATCAGCGCGCGGCTCGCCCAGTAATGCGCGGCGGAGGTGAGTTCGGGATTGGTCGAGCTTGCGGCCGAGCGGACGAAGGCTTCGCCGGCCTTGTCGCAATCGCCCAGCCGCCAGGCGGCGAGGCCCGCAGCCCAGTCGCCCTCGGCCACCCAGGCGCCGCTGCCGCCCTCGCGTACGGTTTCGGCAAGCGCCCAGGCCTGCGCGTCCTGGTTCTCGATGTAATAGCTCCAGGCGACGCGATAGCGCCATTCCGCGCGCGCCTCGCGGCTGAGCGTCGCATCGACCCCGTCGAGCAGCAGCCGCGCGCCGTCGGGATCGTCCTGCGTGATCCGCTCGAGGATCGCCGACTTGACGCTTTCGGGCATGGTCCCGTCCTCGACTGAACGCGGGCGGATGCGTTTGGTCATCCCCGGCTGGCGGACCAGCTCGCGCTCGCGCGGAAGCCTGGGTGGATTGGCGAGCCCGCGCGTCTGCCCCAGGCGAACGATCGCATCGGCCTCGGGCAGGCGCGCGTAGCGTTCGAGCCAGGCCTCGATCCGCGGCAGCTCGATCCGCGGGCTTTCCGGGTGGAGGTAATAGGCGGCCAGCGCCGCGCCGTGCAGCGGGCCGTCGCTGCGGCTGGTCAGCAGCATTTCGACGCGGTCCCAGTTCTTCGCGTCGATCGCCTCGAACAGCGAGCCGTAATAGGCGCGGTCATCGGTCGACAGCAGCCGAGGCAGCGCGGCGGCATGCGAGCGGGTGAAATAGTCGACGCTGCTGCCTTGCGCGAAAGCCGGGGATGCGGTCAGCGCAGTCGCGGCCAGCGCGAGGGCGGTCAGGGGGCGTAGGCTCATCGGGTCCAGTCCAGCCAGCGGTTCCAGAAATTCTCGCGCCGCACCGCAGACCGGGCGAGATTGCGCAGGTCGGGTGCGGCGAGCAGCGCGAAGGACGTACCGCCGCAGTCGAGCGCCAGCGGATCGCGGGCGCGTTCGGGCGGGATATCGAACAGGGCCAGTTGCGCGCGGCCGAACAGCACGACGCGTTGCGGCCGGGCGAGTGCGATGTGGTGCCGCACCACGGCGCCAATCCCGCTGGCAGCCAGTTGCGGCCAGTCGGGCATGGCCATCGGGGCGGGCAGTGCGCTGGCGAGATAGGTCTCGTGCTCGGCAATCCCCATGGCGCGCAGCATGGCGGCAACGAAGGGGGCCGCGCCGCCGCTTAGCAGGCCGTCGGCATCGTCCTCGAAGGGCTGCGGAAGGAGCAGCATCAGCTTTGCGCCGGCGACACCACGTGGCGGCACGCGGCGATCGAGTGCCCCTTCGCCGAGCGCAGGTTCGGCCATCCAGTATTCGCGAAATTTTTCGAGACTGTCGGGCAGGCTATCGGCACCGATCCTCGGCCTTTCTGCTTGCGGTTGTTCGAGCGCGCGCTCGAGCGCGGTCTTGCGCGCTGGCCGCGGCGGTGCTGGCGGAGGCGCAGCCGCTACGGCATTCTCGGCCTCGGGCTCTGCCAGCCAGCCGCTCGCCTCGTCGAGGAAATCGGCATCGACGCCCGCCTCGCGCCACCAGTCGAGCGCACCCTCGAAGGCTTCGAGCGCATCGAAATCGCGCGGTTTCGGGGGATTTGCCTGCATCATTCCTCGGGGACGGGTCTTGACCTCTAAAGCGCCACCAATCAAGGCATTCAGAGCAGTTACGCGACGAAAAGAGAGAGACATGAGCGAACGCGAATCCATGCCCTGCGACGTCGTCATCATCGGCGGCGGCGTGGCCGGCCTCGGGGCGGCCATCAGGCTCAAGCAGATCAACGAGGAGCTCGAGGTCGTCGTGCTCGAAAAGGGCAGCGAAATCGGCGCGCATATCCTCTCGGGCGCGGTGGTCGATCCCAAGGCGCTGGACGAGCTGCTGCCCGACTGGCGCGACATGGATTGCCCGATGGCGCAAACGCCCGTGGGCGAGGACCTGTTCTACACGATCAGCGAAACCGGCCAGTCGGCCATGCCGCACATCATGTTCCCGCCCTTCATGTCGAACGAGGGGTGCTACACCGGCTCGCTCGGCAATCTGTGCCGCTGGATGGCGGAACAGGCCGAAGGCATGGGGGTAATGATCTTCCCCGGTTTCCCCGCCGCCGAAGTGCTGTTCGACGACAAGGGCGCGGTCGCGGGCGTGGTGACGCAGGACATGGGCATCGCCGCCGACGGCAGCCACAAGCCCGATTACCAGCCGGGTATGGAAATCCATGCCAAATACACGCTCTTCGCAGAGGGCGTGCGCGGCAACCTCACCAAGCAGATGAAGGCGAAGTTCGACCTCGAGGCCGACTGCGAGCCGCAGGTCTACGGCATCGGCATCAAAGAATTGTGGGACATCGATCCCGAGCTGCACGAGCCGGGCAAGATCGTCCACACGCAGGGCTGGCCCTTGAGCGAAAGCGGCAGCAATGGCGGCGGCTTCCTCTACCACCAGGCCAACGGGCAGGTCGCGCTGGGCCTCGTCACCTGGCTCGACTATTCGAACCCCTATGTCTCGCCCTACCAGGAATTTCAGCGCTGGAAGCACCACCCGCTGATCGCCGAGACGCTGAAGGGCGGCAAGCGCGTCGCCTATGGCGCGCGTGCGATCAACGACGGCGGCTGGCAGAGCGTGCCCAAGCTCGCCTTCCCGGGCGGCGCGCTGATCGGCTGTGCTGCCGGTTTCGTCAATGTGCCGCGCATCAAGGGCAGCCACACAGCGATGAAGAGCGGCATGCTCGCCGCAGAAAGCATCGCCGCGGCCATCGCCGCCGGTCACGAGAAAACCGAGCTGATGGATTACGACGCGAACCTGCGCGACAGCTGGATCGCCAAGGAGCTGAAGCAGGTCCAGAACGCGCTGCCCGCGATCGAGAAGTTCGGCGCCGACATCGGCACCGTTCTGGGCGGGATCGACATGTGGATGCGCTACCTCAAGATCGGCCTGCCGATCAGCATGAAGCACCACCGCGACTGCGACGCGCTCAATCGCGCCGACCTCTACCAGCCGATCAAATATCCCAAGCCCGACGGCGTGCTGAGCTTCGACCGTCTGACGAACGTCGCCTTCAGCTACACCAACCATGCCGAGGACCAGCCGGTCCACCTGCAGGTCAAGGACATGGAGCTGCAGAAAAGGAGCGAGCTGGGCGTCTACGCCGGGCCTTCGACCCGCTATTGCCCGGCAGGCGTCTACGAATGGCTGGTCGACGAGGAAACGGGCGAGCCCAAGTACCAGATCAACTCGCAGAACTGCGTCCACTGCAAGACCTGCGACATCAAGGACCCCAACCAGAACATCAACTGGGTGACGCCCGAAGGCGGCGGCGGGCCGAACTATCCGAATATGTGAAGCGATATCCTCCCCGGTACGGGGAGGGGGACCACAAGGTGGTGGAGGGGCAGCTTGCGCCCGATCGGGATCTCAATGGTACAGAGCAGTTCGAGGGTGCCATACCACCCCCGACCTGCGGTCGGCGGTCCCCCTCCCCTGTCAGGGGAGGATTGAGTGCGCGAAACCGCCTATGCCAAGATCAATCTTGCGCTGCATGTCCGCAGGCGGCGCGAGGACGGGTATCACGAGCTCGAAACGCTGTTCGCTTTCGTCGACGCGGGCGATGTGCTGACGGCGAGCGCTGCCGCGCAGGACAGCGTTCGGGTGCTTGGCGAATTTGCGGACGGGCTCGACGATCCCTTCGACAATCTCGTCGCCAAAGCGCTGGGTAAGCTGCCACGCGTCGATGGGCTAGCGATAACGCTCGAGAAGAACCTGCCCGTCGCGGCGGGGCTGGGCGGGGGATCGGCCGATGCGGGCGCGGTGTTCCGCATCGTGAAGGAACGCTACAGCCTGCCCGACGATTGGCACGCGCGTGCCACCGCTCTGGGCGCCGATGTCCCGGCCTGCGTCGAGAGCCGAACCTGCATCGGGCGCGGGACGGGGACGGAACTTGAGCCGGTGGACGACAGCCTTGCCGGAACGCCGGTGTTGCTGGTCAATCCGCGCATTCCTCTGTCGACGGGACCCGTGTTCGCTCACTGGGACGGCGAGGATCGCGGCGCTCTGCCACAGGGTGATGCACGCACTATCGCGCGCGAAGGACGCAACGACCTCGAAGTGCCAGCCATCTCGCTCTGCCCGCAGATCGCCGGTGTGCTCGCGGCGCTGCGCGGAACCTCGCCCTTTCTCGCCCGTATGTCTGGCTCGGGGGCGACGTGTTTCGCGCTCTACGACAGCGCGTCCGTTCGCGACGCGGCTGCCCAGCATATAGCAGAGCGCCACCCGGGCTGGTGGCAGATGAAAGGGTTCTTGCGATGATGATCGACAACCTCCCCTACCGTCAGGTCGGCACCGAAGACCTGCGTCCGGGGGGGCTGCTGTGTGTTGCCGATCACGCTTCGAACTACGTCCCCGAGGAAATCGAGCTGGGGATCGATCCCAGGCTGCTGAACGAGCATATCGCAGTCGATATCGGGGTGGAGGGCATCGCCGACCGCTTGGCGCGCCGTCACAACATCCCCGCGCATATCGCCTGCGTCAGCCGGCTCGTCTGCGATCTCCACCGCCGCGAAGACGAGCCGGCGGTCGTTCCCACCGAAAGCGACGGCAAGCTGATCGCGGGCAACATCGGCGCCGATGTCGAAGCGCGGCTGGATCGCTTCCATCGCCCCTATCACAATGCGCTCGCCGACCTGATCGAACGGGCGCGGCCCAAGATGCTGGTCGCGCTGCACAGCTTCACGCCGAGCCTCGACACGAGCGAGGAGGAACGGCCGTGGGAAGTCGCGCTGCTCTATAACCGGGACGATCGCGCGGCGCGCCACGCTATCCGCCTGTTCGGCGAACAGGGGTTGAGCGTGGGCGACAACCAGCCCTACTCGGGCAAGCAGCTCAATGCGACGATGGACCGCCATGCCGAGGCCAACGGCATCCCCTATTGCACCGTCGAGATCCGCCAGGACCAGATCGACACCGAGGCGGGGCAGGCGCGCTGGGCGGTGTTGCTGGCCGATGTGATGGGGCGGGTAGCGCTCGAAGTTTGAGCGGGGCCAAGCAAAAGCTGTTTCGCCGCGCTGTCACTTTCGCCTAACTCACGGTTTCCGCTCATGCCGAGCCTGCCGAAGGATGGCCACCGGCGCTTCTGCCCTTTCGACAGGCTCGGGGTGAGCGGCTATGAGTACCCTGTAGCAATCGAGACCCGTCATGCCTGCCTACCGCTCTCGTACCACCACCCATGGCCGCAATATGGCCGGCGCGCGCGGGTTGTGGCGCGCGACGGGAATGAAGGATGGCGATTTCGGCAAGCCGATCATCGCCGTGGTGAATTCCTTCACCCAGTTCGTGCCCGGGCACGTCCACCTCAAGGACCTCGGCCAGCTGGTCGCGCGCGAGATCGAGGCGGCGGGCGGGGTGGCTAAGGAATTCAACACCATCGCGGTCGATGACGGGATCGCCATGGGGCATGACGGCATGCTCTATTCGCTGCCGAGCCGCGACCTGATCGCCGACAGCGTCGAATATATGGTCAACGCCCACTGCGCCGATGCGATGGTCTGCATCTCGAATTGCGACAAGATCACCCCGGGCATGCTCATGGCGGCGCTGCGGCTGAATATTCCCGCCGTGTTCGTCAGTGGAGGGCCGATGGAGGCGGGCAAGGTGGTAGTGAAAGGCAAGGAGGTCGCGCTCGACCTGGTCGACGCCATGGTCGCCGCGGCCGACGAGCACTACACCGACGAGGAAGTGACCGCGATCGAGCAGAACGCCTGCCCGACCTGCGGCAGCTGCAGCGGCATGTTCACCGCCAATTCGATGAACTGCCTGACCGAGGCGCTGGGCCTCTCGCTGCCGGGCAATGGTTCGACGCTGGCCACCCACGCCGACCGCAAGGGCCTGTTCGAGCGCGCCGGGCGGCTCGTGGTAGCGCTCGCCAAGCGCTATTACGATGAAGAGGACGAGAGCGTCCTGCCGCGCAGCATCGCCAGCTTCGAGGCCTTCGAGAATGCGATGAGCCTCGATATCGCGATGGGCGGATCGACCAATACCGTCCTCCACCTGCTCGCCGCCGCGCATGAGGCGGGAGTCGATTTCACCATGCAGGATATCGACCGGCTGAGCCGCAAGGTGCCGTGCCTCAGCAAGGTCGCCCCGGCCAAGAGCGACGTGCATATGGAGGACGTGCACCGCGCGGGCGGGATCATGGCGATTCTCGGCGAACTGGAGAAGGCGGGCCTCCTCCACACCGCTCTGCCAACGGTCCACAGCCCGACCATGGGCGATGCGCTCGACGACTGGGACATCGGCCGCACGCAGAACAACAAGGTGCGCGAATTCTATTCCGCCGCGCCGGGCGGGGTGCCGACGCAGACCGCCTTCAGCCAGTCGCGCCGCTGGGAAGCGCTCGACCTCGACCGCGCCAACGGCGTCATCCGCAGCGCCGAGCATGCCTTCAGCGAGGATGGCGGTCTCGCCGTGCTCTACGGCAACATCGCGCGCGACGGCTGCATCGTGAAGACCGCCGGAGTGGACGAGAGCATCCTCACATTTGCTGGTCCGGCCAAGGTTTACGAAAGCCAGGACGATGCGGTGACCGCGATCCTCACCGGGCAGGTCGCCGAGGGCGATGTGGTGGTGATTCGCTACGAAGGGCCGCGCGGCGGGCCCGGCATGCAGGAAATGCTCTACCCGACCAGCTACCTCAAATCGAAGGGGCTTGGGGCGGCCTGCGCATTGCTGACCGACGGGCGGTTTTCGGGCGGCACCTCCGGCCTGTCGATCGGCCACGTCTCGCCCGAGGCGGCGCAGGGCGGTGCGATCGCCCTGGTCGAGGAGGGTGACATGATCGAAATCTCGATTCCCGGGCGCACGATCCATCTCGCCGTCTCGGATGACGTGCTCGCCGAAAGGCGCGCGGCGCAGGCGGCGAGGGGCTTTGCCCCGGCAGCTCCGCGCGAACGCCGCGTCTCGCCCGCGCTCGAGGCCTATGCCGCGATGACGACCTCGGCTGCGCGCGGTGCGATCCGCGACGTCTCGCAGATCAAGCGCTGAGGCTTGCCCCCGCGCGCCGCGCGTGGCAGCGCGGGGCGATGGCGAAGCCGTGCATCATCTCGATCTCGCCAGCGACCCTGCTGCTTGCGCTCGGGGCCTGTGGTTCGTCGCCCGATCGCAATGTCGGGCAGGCGGTCGCCTGCGCGCTCGACGGAACCGAGGAATTTGTCGATCGCTGCCGCCTGGTCGAGGTGGGCGAGGGCCGGGATACCCATTTTGCCATGCGCCATCCCGATGGTGGCTTTCGCAAGCTGGCACCCGCGGCAACGCCTGCCGGCTTTGTCGAATTCGACGGCGCGCAAGAGGCAAGCAGCTGGCGCGAGGGCGACGAGGTAGTGCTCGTGATCGGCACCGATCGCTACCGCTGGAAGGAGCCGCTCGATGAATAATGCCGTTCTGACGGTCGAGGCAATGCGGGCGGCCGAGCACGCGGCGATGCAGGCAGGCGTTAGCGAATGGGAGCTGATGCAGCGCGCGGGCGACGGCGCGGCGCAATGGATCATGCGCGTTGCCGCGGGGCGTCCGGTCGCGGTGCTGTGCGGCCCGGGGAACAATGGCGGCGATGGCTACGTCATAGCCGAAACGCTCATCCGGCGGGGCTACGAGGTGCAGGTCGTCGCGCCGGTCGAGCCGCGCAGCGAGACCGCGCGGCAGGCGCGCGAGCAGTATTCCGGGGCGGTCTTCGCCGCGTCCGAGTTGCGCCAGCCGGTGGTGGTCGATTGCCTGTTCGGTTACGGCCTGGCGCGACGGGTTGAGGGTGAATTTAGCAAATTGCTCGAACAATTGTCGACAAATGACTGTTACAAAGTAGCAATCGATGTCCCAAGTGTTGTAGAAAGTGACAGCGGCAAGGTCCTGGGCCCGCTACCCGACTATGATCTCACGCTCGCGCTGGGCGCATGGAAGCAGGCGCATGGCCTGATGCCTGCGATGGCGGCGATGGGTGTGAAGCGGCTCGTGCCCATCGGGCTTGATCTCTCGGGCGCCGATGCAGTGCTTTCGGCGCGACCGCAGCTGACGCCCCCCGCGCCCGATGCGCACAAGTACCGGCGGGGACTGCTGGCGGTGGTCGCCGGCGCGATGCCCGGGGCCCCGCAGCTCGCGGCCGAGGCGGCAATGCGCTCCGGGGCAGGCTATGTGAAGCTGCTGAGCGACCACGATCATGTTGGTGCTCCGCCCGATCTGGTGATCGAGCGAGGCGCTTTGGAAGAGCGGCTGGCTGACGATCGGATTGCGGCGATACTGGTGGGGCCGGGTCTCGGACGCGATGCCTCGGCGTGCGACCGGCTCGCGCAAGTGCTGGCCAGTGGCAAGCCGGCCGTGCTCGACGCCGATGCGCTGCACCTGCTCGACGCGGAGTTTCTCGCGCAGGCCGATGCCCGCAAACTCTGCGTGACCCCGCACGAGGGCGAACTTGAGAAACTGTGCGAAGTTTTCGACGTCGGCGACGGAAACAAGGCCGACCGTGCGCGGCGACTTCATGACGTCACCGGATTGACCGTCCTCGCCAAGGGCCCCGATACAGTACTGGCGAGCGGCGTCATGACGTCATTCTTCCCACGTTCATCGAGCTGGCTGTCGGTCGCGGGAACGGGCGACGTACTCGCCGGGATCGTCGCATCGCGGTTGGCGGTCCACGGCGAGCCGCATCGCGCTTGCGAGGAAGGCGTCTGGCTCCATCACGAGGCCGCCCGGCTGGCATCCCCCGCTTTCACCGCCGGTGGGCTTGCGCATGCGGTCAAACCGGCCATGGCGGCACTGCTGTGAGCGAAACCGAAACCATCATCCGTATCGCCGCGCGTGGCGATGGCGTCACACCATCGGGGCGGCACGTGGCGGGCGGGGTGCCGGGCGACCGGATCGACTCCAATGGAGCGCTGCTTCCCGGACCGCACCATGTCACGCCACCGTGCCCGCACTTTCCCACCTGCGGCGGCTGCCAGTTGCAGCATGCCGACGAGGAGGCGCTGCGCGGCTTTGTCACCGACCGCGTGGTGCATGCCGCCGAGGCGCAGGGTTTGGCGATCGGCGAACTGCTGCCGACTCATCTCTCGCCTGCGCATTCGCGCCGCCGGGCCACACTGCACGCGATGAAGGCTGGTAAAAGCGCCGTGGTAGGCTTTCGCGAGCGCGGCAGCCATCGCATCGTCGACATGCGCGCATGCTACATCCTTGCGCCCGAACTGTTCGACTTGGTTGCGCCGCTGCGTGCGCTCGTCGCTGCCCATGGCGGACGCCAGGCGGTCGATATCGAGCTGACACTGGTCGATCAGGGTATCGACTGCATGCTCAAGGGCATTGCGGCGGAGGGGCTCGCGGCGACCGAGGCGCTGCTCGATTTCGCGCGCGATCACGATCTCGCGCGGCTCTCGCTCGACCATGGCTACGGTCCCGAGACGGTGTGGGAACCGCAGCCGCTATCGATCACGCTGGGGAAAATCCCCGTGCCTTTCCCGCATGGCAGTTTCCTCCAGCCGACGCACGACGGCGAGGCCGTCCTGATAGAGGATGCGCGCAGCTATCTCGAGGACGCCGCGACCGTGGCGGATCTCTTCTCGGGACTTGGGACTTTCGCCTTTGCGCTGGCAGGTCAGCGCAAGGTGCTGGCAGTGGAGGCGGCGCGCGATGCGCATCTCGCCTGCAAGGCGGCCGCCAACGCGCGCGGCGTGCCCGTGCTGGCCATGCACCGCGACCTGTTCCGCAATCCGCTCCAGGCGGACGAGGCCGGCCGCTTCGGCGCTCTGCTGCTCGATCCGCCGCGTGCGGGCGCGCGCGAGCAGGTTGCCCAGATCGCCGCGAGCGGGGCGGAGCGCGTGGCCTATGTGAGCTGCAATCCGGCCAGCTGGGCGCGCGATGCCAGAGTGCTCGTCGATTCGGGCTTCAAGCTCGAGAAACTGCGACCAGTGGGCCAGTTCCGCTGGTCGACCCACGTCGAGCTGACCAGCTATTTCACCCGCTAGGCGCCGAGCGCCTCGATCAGCCGCGCGCGCAGCCAGTTGCGCGCTTCGGGGCTTGAATAGGCATGATCGGCGCCCGGGCAGCGCGCGATCCGCGCGTCGCCCGCATCCCATCGTTCGGCGAACACCTGCGCGGTTCGATCGCCTTCGGCAAGTAGGATTCGAGTTGCACCGGGAAAATCGGCGAGACCCCGCCGCATCTCCTCGGCGAGCGAGGAAGGTGCGCTGCGTGGCTGCGAGGCGCGCAGGAGCCCGCGAACCAGTTTTCGAAGGTCGACACCGCCTGAGACAAGGCGGATAACTTCCTTGGGATTCTTGAGTTTTTCAAGATAGCGCGCACGGATCGCCGCAGGCGGCGGTGTCGCGTCTTCGCTGTCCTCGATGGTCCAGGGATTGCTCAGCACCAGCGCCTCGCAGCCCGCGCCGCCCGCCAGCATCAGCGCGCTTGCGGCGTCGCAATTGCCGAAGCCGACGATCCGCTCGACCTGCGGCGCCATGGCGCGGAAGGCAAGCAGCGCGGCGGCGATGTCCTTCGCCGAGCGGCGGAAGCCGCGGTTTTCGCCCTCGCTGTCGCCGATGCCGCGGCGATCGAAGCGGAAGACGGGAAAGCCCGCCGCCGCGATCTCCGCCGCGAGCTGCGCCTGCCCGTTGAAAGCGCCCGCGCGGATCTCGTTGCCCCCGCTGACGATCAGCAGGCCGGTCTTGCCCGGCGCGGTATCGAGGGTGGCGCCGCAGCGCGCGCCCTGGCATTCGAAGGTCAGCGGCAGGCGGCTCATGCGTCCGTCATTCCCGCAGCGACGATCGCCGCCAGTGCATCGGCCTGCGCGGGATCGACATCGTTCTCGGCGCGCAGCCACAGCGGCTTGCCACCCACCTCTGCCTGTTCGATCACGGTCAATGCTTCGGAAGGCGCGACGGCACCCGCGTCGAGTTCGCGCACCAGTTCCGCACCGAGCGACCACCCGGCCAGATCGAGGCCCCGCTCGCGCCCCTCGGCGAGCAAGGATTCGGCACTTTCGCTACGCCCGGCCTCGCGCGCGGCGAGGGTGCGCGCGCGAAGCATACTCCGCAATATCTGGCCCGGCTTGGCCGGGGCATAGGCCCAGCCGGCCCATCCCTCGGGGACCAGCCACGCCCCCGACCGGATCGCGAGAACCTGCGAGGCGCGGAAATGCCTCGCGGCCACTGCGATAGCCTCGCGCCACCTGGCGATGCTCTGCTCGCCGTGCAGCGCGAGGCTTTCGTTGCAACCGGGCAGGTCCGGGAGGAAGCAGTCGATCGCCTGTGCGTCGAGCCGGCGCATGATTTGAAAGGCTTGGTGGCGGAACTTGTTGGCTTCGTCGAACAGGGGAGCGATCACGAGGAGGCGCTTCGACCGCGCCTTGTCGAAGCCGAGCACCATTTCCTCACCCGGCGAGCCATCGGGCTGCGGGCAAGGCCATGATGCATACATGGCCGGACTTAGCCCTCGACGACCTTGGCTTCGGCGAAGGCGAGCAGGCCGCCATAGGTCTCGAGCATTTCGCCGTCGACGTCCTCGTCCTCGATGACGATGTCGAGCCGGTCTTCCATTTCGGTGAGCAGCCCTGCGACCGCCATCGAATCGAGCTCGGGCAGATGGCCGAACAGCCCGGTGTCGCCGTCGAAGCCCTCGACCTGCTGGCGATCGAGCCCGAGCACGTCGCACAGGATCGCACGCAGCGTCTGGTCGATATCGCTACGGCTCGGCCCGGTCGGCGCGGCATTGGCGGTTTCGGCGGTCATTCGTGAGGCTTCCCCTGCTTCGAAGGCGATGCCCTTAGCTGGGCCGATTGTGCGGTGCAAGGTGGCGCAGGAGCGCCTTGCCGAGTGCCGGCCAGGCCCGCGGTTGGCGCCAGTCGAGCGCTGTGAGGCGATAGCGCGGCCGGTTCACCTCCATCCAGTCGCGCTTGTAGGCATCGCTGCCGGTGCCGAAATCGACCAGCTCGACCCGGTCGGTATCGATGACATGCTCGAACAAGGCGGCGCTGAGCGTCGTTCCGGCCGACAGCGGCTTGGCCGCTTCGACATGTGCCAGCTTGTGGATGTAGGCAGTGCCGTTTTCGACCGTCCAGAATTGCGCTGCGACGGGCACACCGTCGCTACGGGCGATGCCAAGGCGGATACGCCCCGCCTCGCCTTCGGCGTGGGCGAAAGCCTCGAGGATGTCGGCGCGTTCCTCCTCGGGCTTCCAGCTCTCGGCGTAGATCGCCCGATAGTCGTGCCACGCCGCCTCGTCGAAGCTGGTCAGGATCTCCACTTCCACCTTTTTCGCCTTGCGCTTGAGCGTGGTGCGCATCTTCCCGGGGCGCGTCGACCAATAGTCGGCGAAGCTGCGCCCCGCGACGGGAAGCACGTGGTTTTCGTCGCAGGCTTCGCGGAAAACCAGCCAGCCGGCGTTACGGAAGGCATCTTCGACTCGCGAAGCGCTGCCGTCCTCGTCGGGAAGCGGTGACAGCGTGACGCGGTGCGTGTGTTTGCGCAGGTCGCGGGCGAGGGCAGTGAGCAGCCCGGAGGCCCGGCCCAGCGGGCGCCAGGTGAAGCTGAACCAGTTGGTCAGGCTGGCGAACCCCTCCTCGGTACGCCGCAAGACGAGCGCGACGCGGTCACCGTAACCTTCGGCCATCGCGATGAACGGCCGTTCCAGCAGCGCAAACCAGTCGAGCCTGTCGAAAGGCCCCTCGGCGGGCCAATCCAGCGCTTGCAGTTTGGTAAGGCTGTCGTGATAGCTGACCGCGATGTCCACCCGGAATTCCTCGCTCAGGAGCGTCAATGCCTGATCCCACGCCCTTTCCGCTCGATCAACTGGCCGAGCGCGGACGTGCACAGGCGCCTGCACTGGTGCTGCGCGACCGCACGCTTAACTTCGAGGAGTTGAGGAAACGTGTCGCCCTGCTCGCGGGATGGCTGGCGACGAAGGCAGCGAAGGGCGCCCGTGTGGCGAGCTGGGCGGCCAAGGGCGAACTGACCTGCCTGCTGCCGCTCGCTGCGGCGAGGGCCGGGCTGGTGCATGTGCCGATCAACCCGCTGCTCAAACGCGCGCAAGTGGCACATATCCTGTCCGACAGCGGCGCGGTGCTGCTGATGGGGACCAAGGCGCGTCTCGCTTCGCTCGAAGAGGGCGATGCGCCTGAGGAATGCGAGATAATCGAAGAAGCCGAGGTCCTCGCGCAAGCGGAGGCCGAGGACGCCACGCCGGGCCCATCGGATCACGATCCCCACGAACTGGCGGCGATCCTCTACACCAGCGGTTCGACCGGCAAACCCAAGGGCGTCATGCTGAGCCATGCCAATATGTGGCTCGGCGCGGTCAGCGTGGCGCACTATCTCGGTCTCGAGCAGGACGACGTCACGCTGGCGGTTCTGCCGCTGAGCTTCGATTATGGCCAGAACCAGCTGCTTTCGACCTGGTATGCCGGTGGCAGCGTCGTACCGCTCGATTTCCTCTTCCCGCGCGATGTGGCCAAGGCCTGCGCCAGCAACGGCGTGACCACGCTCGCCGCGGTGCCTCCGCTATGGGTCCAGCTGACCGGCCTGGACTGGCCTTCAGAGGCGGTTGCGAGCATGCGGCGGCTGACCAATTCGGGCGGCGCGCTGACGATCGATCTGGTGAGAGACTTACGCAACAAGTTTCCGGAAACACAGATTTTTCCTATGTACGGCCTGACTGAAGCCTTCCGCTCGACCTGTCTCGATCCCGCGCTCGTCGACACGCATCCTACCTCGATGGGCAAAGCCATTCCCTTCGCCGAGATCCTCGTTGTCGCCGACGATGGCGCGCTCGCTGCCGCGGGGCAGGAGGGCGAACTGGTCCACTGCGGGCCGTTGGTGGCGCAGGGCTATTGGCAGGATGCCGAACGCACCGCGGAGCGCTTCAAGCCGGCGCCGCCGATGTCCGAGCATGCGGGGACGGCGGTGTGGTCGGGCGACCGGGTCGTGCGGGATAAGGATGGCCTGCTCTATTTCGTCGGCCGCCGCGACGCGATGATCAAGAGCGCCGGCAACCGGATCAGCCCGCAGGAAATCGAAAGCGCGGCGCTCGGCACCGGCCTGGTTGCCGAGGCGGTCGCACTCGGCGTGAAGGATGAGCGGCTCGGGCATGCAATCCATCTCGTGGTACGTCCCACCGCCGGTGCGATCGACCCCGAAGTCACGCTGCCGAAGGCCCTGCAGAAGGAACTGCCCAATTTCATGCAACCGCATGTCATCCACTGGCGCGAGAGCCTGCCGCTCAATCCCAATGGCAAGCTGGACCGGACGGCCATCGCGGCGGAGATCGGGGCATGAAGCCGCTTGGTCCCATTCCCGCAGGTTACGAAGCGATCGATGGCGAACTGGCGATCGGCGGACAACCGGCGAGCCACTGGGTCGAACGGGGTGGGCGCACGCCGTTGTTCGTCTATTCACGGGATCTGGTCGCCCGGCGCTTTGCCGCGTTGCGAGCGGCCATGCCGGATCGGCTGAAAATCAATTATGCAATAAAAGCGAACAGTTTCTCTCCGCTTCTTAAATTCGTTTCCACACTTGCCGACGGGCTCGATATTGCCTCGGGCGGCGAATTGGAGATGGTCCGGGCGAGCGGGTTCGACCTGTCGCGCGTCAGCTTCGCCGGACCGGGCAAGCGCGACGAGGAAATCGAAACGGCGATTGCCACCGGGGTCACGCTCAACCTCGAAAGCGAAGCCGAGGCGGAACGCGCGCTGGCTATCGCCGCTCGCCTGAATGTGCAGCCGCGTCTCGCCGTGAGGGTCAATCCCGATTTCGAGCTCAAGGGCTCGGGGATGAAGATGGGTGGCGGAGCCAAGCCTTTCGGTGTCGATGCCGAACGCGTTCCCGCGCTGATCCGGCGCATCGTCGAAGCGGGCTGCGAGTTTCGCGGTCTGCACATTTTCACCGGCAGCCAGGCGCTCTCGGCCGAGGCGGTGATCGACATGCAGGCCAAGGTGCTCGACTGCGCCGACCGCCTCGCCACGGAGGCGGGGGTGGTACTGCCCAAGCTGAACATGGGCGGCGGCTTCGGCATTCCCTATTTTCCCGGCGATACACCGCTCGATATCGCAGCGGTCGGTGAAGCACTGGAAGACCGCTTTTCCGACCTGCCCGATACGCTCGCGGAGGCCGAGCTTTTTATCGAGCTCGGCCGCTATCTCGTTGGCGAAGCCGGGGTTTATCTCACCCGCATTGTCGACCGGAAGGTCAGCTATGGCGAGACCTATCTCGTCACCGATGGCGGACTGCACCACCAGCTTGCCGCCTCGGGCAATTTCGGCACCGTGGTGCGGCGCAATTATCCCGTCGCCATTGCCAGCCGCTTCGATACCGAGGGAGAGGAAGAGGTCAATGTCGTCGGCTGCCTGTGCACCCCGCTCGACCGACTTGCCGACAAGGCGCTGTTGCCGCATGCCGAGGTGGGCGATCTGGTCGCGGTGTTCTGCGCCGGCGCCTATGGTGCAAGCGCATCGCCCAGTGCCTTTCTGGGACAGGGTCCCGCAGCCGAAATGCTTGTCTGAAACCTCTGTGGTAAGGCGCGCAAAATGCGGGCTTTCGGTGGGTTCGCTGCCCCATGGCTAACCGACTGTTCACCTTTTTCGGGCAATAGTTGGATAAATCAGGCCATTACCGGGCGCAGCCTGCGCCTCGATCGACCGCGGAAACACCAGGGATATACTTATGCGCTTCACCCGAACTGCCAGGCTCCTTGCCGGATGCGCCGCATCCACGCTTGTCCTGGGCGGCTGCACGGCCGGGCCCGAGGCGGAGCTGCCACCGGCGACCTTCGTCGCCATGCAGGAAGGGCCGGGCGAGGAATATGTGATCGGCCCGCTCGACGAGCTGACGATCCATGTGTGGCGCAACCCCGAACTGGGTGCCGAGAAGATTCAGGTGCGCCCCGATGGCCGCATCACCATTCCGCTGGTCAAGGACATGCCTGCGGTGGGCAAGACCCCCTCGATGCTCGAGGAAGACATCCGCCTCCAGCTGAGCCAGTATATCGAGGACCCGCTGGTCTCGGTGATTGTCAACGAATTCGCCGGCACCTTCAGCCAGCAGGTCCGCATCGTCGGTGCCACCGAGAAACCGGCCTCGCTGCCCTATCGCGCCAACATGACCGTGCTCGACGCCATGATCGCGGTTGGCGGGCTGTCCGAATTCGCCGCCGGCAACCGCGCCAAGCTGATCCGTTTCGACAAGCAGCTCGGCCGCCAGCGCGAATATGCGCTACGCCTTACCGACCTGCTCAAGCGCGGCGACAGCAAAGCCAACGTCCTCCTCCAGCCGGGCGATGTCATCATCATCCCCGAGAGCACGTTCTAGGAAGGGCCGGGGGGCATGCAGGACGTTCTCGACGAACTTCGCAGCGCGCTGCATACGGTTTGGAACCGCCGCTGGATCGCGCTCGCCGTGGCCTGGGTGGTCTGCATCCTCGGCTGGCTCGCGGTCGCCTTCATCCCCAATAGCTACGAAAGCCGTGCGCGGATCTATGTCGAGCTCGAAGACGTGCTGTCCGAGCAGCTCGACATTTCGGGAGACGGCAAGCAGGCGATCACCAAGGTGCGCCAGACGCTGGTCAGCGCGGTCAATCTCGAACGCGTGATCCGCAGCACCAAGCTCGGCGACAAGATCGCCACCGATGCCGAGATGCAGGGTGCGGTGCAGGACCTGACCAAGAATATCGTGGTCAAGAGCGAGGAGGACAATCTCTTCGAAATCACCGCTACGGTCGGCAAATCCAGCCTCAGCGACGCCGAAAACGCCGCGCTCGCCAAGGACGTGGTGCAGCGGCTCATCGACATCTTCCGTGAATCGAACATTGCCGGCAATCGCGGCGACGTTGCCGAAACGCTCGCCTTCCTCGACCAGCAGCTCGAGGAGCGCAAGCGCGAGCTCGAAGCGGCCGAACAGCGTCGCCTGGCGTTCGAGGCCGAACATCCCGACCTGATTGGGGGCACCGGCACGGTATCGGGGCGCCTCCAGACCATGCGCACCGAAATGCGCGGGATCGATGCCGATATCGCCGCGGCGCAGAGCGCGCTGGCGGCCATCAACGGGCAGATTTCCAGCACGCCGCGCAGCATAGTGACCGCCGAGAGCGGCGGCGCACGCGGCGCGCTGATGCAGGCACAGGCGCAGCTGGCGGCGATGCGTGCGCGCGGCCTGACCGATAGCCATCCCGACATCCAGGCGCAGAAACGCCAGGTCGAGGCATTGCGCGAACAGGCCGCCGGCGAACCCGCCGGCTCGAGCGGTTCGCCCAATCCCGCCTATACCTCGCTGATGTCGATCCGCGCCGAACGCCAGGCCAACGTCCAGGCGCTCGAGGCGCGCAAGGCGGCCCTCCAGTCCGACATTTCGGCGTTGATCGCCGCGCAGGCGGACGAGCCTGCCGTGGCCGCCGAAGCCAACCGCATCAGTCGCGACTATGAAGTGCTCAAGGACAAGTATGACGAGCTGCTCAAGAACCGCGAGGAGATGCGCCTTCGCGGTCAGGTGGAAACCGAACGCAGCGCCTTCCAGTTCGAGGTCATCGACCCGCCGACGGCGCCGCGCCATCCCGCAGCACCCAACCGGCCCTTGCTGCTGCTCGGCGTGCTGATCGTGGGGATCGCGGTGGGTGGGGGCGTGGCCTTCGTGATGGGCCAGCTCAAGTCGAGCTTCACCACCGCCGACAAGCTCGAGCACGTGCTCGACCTGCCGGTTATCGGGACGATTTCGCGGTCGATGACCGATGCTGCGCGGGCGCGAGAGACACTGCGCCGCAAGCAGTTCCTTGCCGGTGCAGGGGGGCTGGCAGCGGTGTGCTTTCTGCTGCTGGCCGTCGAAATGGTCCAGGTCGGCTCGGTGGCCTGAGGGGGATACGTGTCAGTGAACAAGCCCACCAATATCGAACCGCCCAAGGACGGGACGAAGGACGCTAGCGCCAAGCCCAAGCGCGGTTCGCTGCTCGAACGCGCCAGCAGCACCTTTGGCTTCGACAAGCTTGCGCCGGCCGCGGTGCCCGACAGGCTCGACAGCGAAAAGACCAAGAAGTTCGCGCCCAAGCGGCAGTCGGAAGCGGCTGCGTCGGTAGAGGCGCCCACGCCAGCGCCGACCGAGCAGCCTCGCCGTCGCGCGTCGGACTGGATCGGCGACGCAGCGGTCGCCGATGCGTCGCCGAAACCGCCGACACCGGCCGTTCCGGTCGAGCCCGATGGCCCTGCCGTCTCCTTTACAGGACCCAAGCGGGAAATCGTCCGCTCGCTCCTGCGCGAGCAAGGCCTGATCGATCCCGATGGCGGGGCCTCGACGCTGCTCGAGGAATTCCGCATCGTGAAGCGCCAGGTTCTCGCCGCGGCCAAGGCTGCCGGAACGCAGCATGCGCGCCGGGTGCTCGTCTGTTCGCCGCATCCCAACGAGGGCAAGACCTTCTGCGCGCTCAATCTGGCGATTGCGCTGGCGGGGGAACGCGACATGGAGGTGCTCCTGATCGACGCCGATTTCGGCAAGCCGTCGATCATGTCCAAGCTCGGCCTCGAGGCGGGCAAGGGCTTCATGGATGTCCTCGCCGACCCGTCGGCGCATGTCGAAGACTATGTCGTCGGGACAGACATTCCCGGCCTGTTCGTGCTGCCCGCCGGCCAGCGCACCGGGCGCGACAGCGAATATCTCGCCAGCGAGCGGACCTGGTCGGTGCTCAACCGCCTGACCCGCGGCGCACCCAACCGGATGATCGTGTTCGACAGCCCGCCCGCGCTCGCGGCGACGCCGGCGGCCGAGCTTGCCAAGCATGTCGGTCAGGCCCTGCTGGTCGCACGCGCCGACATGACCGGCCGTGCGGCGCTCGAAGATGCGATCGATCTCCTGTCGGCCTGTCCCGACATCAAGCTGTTGCTCAACGATGCGACCTTCAGTCCGAGCGGTCGCAAATTCGGCACCTATTACGGATATGGGGAGTAAACCCATGGCCCATTGTACGAAATTCGCTTCATTGACCTTCGCTTCGATAGGGATGGCCTTGCTCCATGGCGCCCCGCTGCACGCACAATCCTACCAGGGAGCCGATGCGGAGGAGAGCGAGGCCGGGGGCGTTGCCTATGGCGGCGGACGCACGACCATCGATCCGTATATCGAAGCCAACTCGCTCGCCAGCTGGCAGATTTCGCCGGGCAACGACGTGGTCACCTATACGCAGCTCGCGGCAGGGGTGGATGCCTCGATCGTCGGCCGGAACAATGGTGGCAGCGTCTCGCTGCGCTACGAACGCAATTTCGCCCATCAGTCTGACGGAGCGGATTCGGATACGATCACGGGTGTCGCGCGCGGCTACGCCTCGATCGTTCCGCGTGTGCTGACAGTGGAGGCCGGTGCGCTTGCCAGCAGCACCCGCGTCGATGCGCAGGGACGCTCGGTGTTCAACCCGCTGGTCGACGACAATCTGACGACGCAGACCTACTCTGCCTATGCCGGGCCCAACCTGCAGACTCGCGCGGGTGATGTCGACGTCAGCGCGAACTATCGTATCGGCTACACCCGCGTCGACGGTCCGGATTTCGTGACCGCCACGGGAACTGCGGCGGATCTGTTCGACGAAAGCATCACGCATAGCGCGACCCTGCGTGCGGGAACGCGCCCGGGCGAACCGCTTCCCGTCGGGATCGGCGTTGGCGCGGGCTATTACCAGGAGGACGTCTCGAACCTCGACCAGCGCGTGCGCGATGCCTACGTTCGCGGCGATGTGACCGTGCCGGTCTCTTCGTCGCTGGCTATCGTTGCCGGTGCGGGCGTCGAGGACGTCGAAGTTTCGAGTCGCGACGCGGTGCGCGATGCCGACGGCATTCCGGTGATCGGGCCCGACGGTCGCTATGTCACCGATTCGGCAAGCCCGCGTATCATCGCCTATGAGGCAAGCGGGCTGATCTGGGATGTCGGCGTCGTCTGGTCGCCCAGCAGCCGTACCCAGCTCGAGGCGCATTTCGGCCATCGCTACGACAGCGAGACCTTTTACGGCAATTTCAGCTGGAAGCCGAGCAGCCGCAGCAACCTCTCGATCGGCGTCTACGACGGGATCCAGGGTTTTGGTGGCCGCTTGAACAACGCATTGGCCGCGCTGCCGACCGATTTCACCGTCACCCGCGACCCGGTAACGGGCGAGCTGACCGGCTGCGTCAACACGCTCGACGGCAGCGGTTGCCTCGACGGTCTGCTCGGCTCGGTCCGCTCCTCTGTCTTCCGCGGGCGCGGCGTGGTCGCCAGCTATTCGCGCCGCATCGGTCGCATGACAGCTCAGGTCGGCGCGGGCTACGACCGCCGCAAGTTCATCGGCGCCCCGGGCACCGTGCTCGCACTCGCCGATGGCGTGGTCGACGAAAGCTATTACGTGGCCGCCGGGCTCGGTGGTCCGGTCGGCCCGCGCGGCTCGTTCTCGGTCAACACCTACGCCAGCTGGTTCGACAGCGGCACTGCCGGTGCTGGTAACGTCAGCGCGATCGGCGGATCGGCGAGCTATAGCGAAGAGGTTTTCCGCAACCTCTCGGCGCGGGCGGCGGTGGCGATTTCGATGCTCGACAGCGATCTCGCACCCGATAACTTCACTACCGCCTCGGCCCTGCTCGGCCTGCGCTACGATTTCTGATAGGACGGCACCCGATGTACGAAGAATTCTACGGTTTCAGCGAGCGCCCCTTCCAGCTCACGCCCGATCCGGCGTATTATTTCGAGAGCGTCACGCACAAGAAGGCGCTGAGCTATCTCGGCTATGGCCTCAACCAGGGCGAGGGCTTCATCGTCATCACCGGCGAGGTTGGTTCGGGCAAGTCGACGCTGGTCGCGCATCTCAAGCAGAAGCTCGACGACAAGCGCATGACGGTGGGCGAGGTTGTCACCAGCGCGCTCGACGGCGAGGAGATGATCCACGTCGCCGCGCGCAGTTTCGGGCTCGACGTCGAGGGTGGCGACAAAGCCGCAGCGCTCGCTTCCATCGAATTGTTCCTTCATGAAGAGGCGCGTCATGGACGGCGCTGCCTGCTGATCGTCGACGAGGCGCAGAACCTCTCGATCGGGGCGCTCGAAGAGCTGCGCATGCTGTCGAACTTTCAGCTCGGCTCGCATCCGCTGCTGCAGACGCTGCTGCTCGGCCAGCCCGAGTTCAAGCAGTTGCTGGCGCATTCGGACGAGCTCGAGCAGTTGCGCCAGCGCGTCATTGCCGCGCATCATCTGGAGCCGATGCAGCCGGGCGAGATCGAACCCTATGTCATGCACCGTCTGCGTCACGTGGGCTGGGACGGCAATCCCGAGATCGCCAGCGGTGTCTGGGTCAAGCTGCACAAGGCCAGCGGAGGTATTCCTCGCAAGGTCAATCAGGTCATGACCCGCCTGCTCTTGCTGGGAGCGGTCGAGGAGCAGGCGGTTCTCGAGACCGACATGCTCGATGCCGTGGTCGAGGAAATGGCCGGCGACGCGGCACCCGAGGCACCGGTTGCGGCCAAGCCGCGCCCGGATCGCGACCTTCCCGCCGCCGACGCGATCGCACGCGCGCGAGACGAGGCCCGCCCGACTGTAACAGCCTCCCCGGAGGACTCGGGCCCGGCGCGCGAAAAGGGCCTGCTCGATCACCAGATCGAGGCCATCGAGGCTGCCTTTACCGAGCGCGACAAGCATCTCGCCTCGCTGCGCCGCGAAGTCGAAAGATTGGGGGCAGATCGCGCCGCGGGCGATATGTCGGAGGAAGTCGATCAGCGGCTGGCTGCGATCGAAGCGCGGCTCGACGAGCAGGAACGCTCGCTGCGCCATGTGCTGACCATGATGATCGACTATTTCGAGGCGCAAGGGTCGCGCGCGGCCGCATAGCTTTCGGGAGGGGGCGTGGAGAACAGCACCATCGTCAACGGCCTGTCGGTCGATGTCGAGGACTGGTTCCAGGTCGGCGCGTTCGAGAACACGATCTCGCGCGACGATTGGGACAGCCTCGACCTGCGCGTGGGCGACAATGTCGCGCGCATCCTCGACCTGTTCGACGAGGCCGGGGTCAAGGCGACCTTCTTCACGCTGGGCTGGGTCGCCGAGCGCAACAAGCCGGCGATGCGCGCCATCGTCGAGCGCGGACACGAGCTGGCCAGCCACGGATACGACCACACGCGCGTGTTTAGCTTCACGCGGGACGAGTTCGCCGCGGATATCGCGCGGGCGCGGGCGATCCTCGAGGATGCCGGGGGGCAGAAGGTCACCGGTTATCGCGCGCCGAGCTTCTCGATCGATGCGCGCAATCGCTGGGCTCACGAGGTGCTGGCCGAGCACGGGTATGCCTATTCCTCTTCGGTCGCGCCCGTGGTGCACGATCACTATGGATGGCGCGAGGCGCCGCGCTTTGCCTTCAACCCGGTGGCGGGTAGCGAGCTTGTCGAAATTCCGGTCACAACCGCGCTTTTTCGCGGGCGTCGACTGGCGGCGGGCGGCGGCGGCTTTTTCCGCGTGCTGCCCTATGGGTTCAGCCGCTGGGCGATCCGGCAGGTCAATCGCGAAGGGCGGCCGGCGGTGTTCTACTTCCATCCCTGGGAGGTCGATCCCGGGCAGCCGCGCGTAGCCCGCGCGCCGCTCCGCTCGCGGCTGCGCCACTACACCAATCTCAACCGGATGGCGGACAAGCTTTCCACCCTGCTCGGCGACTTCGCCTGGGGGCGCATGGATGCGCTCGCCGCTCGCGAGAAACCGCGCAGTCTCGCCTGGGCAGCATGACCACCGCGCCGGGCCCAGCGATGTTCGTCCGCCTGGCGGATATGCACGACGCGCGCGAATCTGCGCGGATCGAAGCCTTCGTCGCGGAACACCCGTCGACGCCCTTCCATCGCCCGGCATGGCTGCAGGCGATCGAGGAGGGGACGGGGCAACGTGCATTCGGTCTTGTGGCCGAGCGCGCCGGCGTGATCGCGGGGTGGCTTGCGCTGACCGAAGTTCGTTCGGTGCTGTTTCCCCCGGCCCTGGTTTCCGGTGCTTTCGGCGTTGGCGGTGGCGTGCTGGCAGAGACCGACGAAGCAGGCGCCATGTTGCTCCGCGCAGCGCAGGAAATGGCGCAGCGTCTGTCGGTTTCCTCTGTCGAATTGCGGGGCGGGACTGCCAACGAAGGCTGGCAGCCGATCACCGGCAAGCATGCCAATTTTTCGCGCCCCTTGGCCGAGGACCGCGAGGCCGAACTCGCGGCGATCCCGCGCAAGGCTCGCGCCGAAGTGCGCAAATGCCTGCGCTCGCCGCTGGAGATCGTGGTGGGGCACAGCGATCACCTCGATACCTTCTATCGCTGCTATGCGGAAAGCGTGCACAATCTCGGAACGCCGGTCTTCCCACGCAAGCTATTTGCCGCGGTACTCGGGCATTTCGGCGAAGACGCCGATATCTTGACCGCGCTGCATGAGGGACGCGGCGTGTCGAGCGTGCTGTCGCTCTATCACCAGGGTGCAGTGATGCCTTATTGGGGCGGGGGCGGGCTCGAGGCGCGGGCGCTCAAGTCGAACGAACGCATCTATTTCGAGCTCATGGATCATGGCCGCGCAAGGGGGTGTACGCAATTCGACTACGGTCGTTCGAAAGTCGGCAGCGGGCCCTACAATTTCAAGAAATGGCAGGGCTTCGAACCCGAACCGCTGACCTATTGGAGCTGGACCGCCCCCGGCAGCACAGCGCGCAATATCGATCCGACCGACCAGAGCTATTCGGCGAGCATCGATCTGTGGAAGATGCTGCCGCTGTCGGTGGCCACGCGGATCGGGCCCTTCATCGCGCGCGGGCTGGGCTGACATGGGCGAGATACTATTCCTCGCGCACCGCGTGCCCTTTCCGCCGGATCGCGGCGACAAGATCCGTTCGCACCACCTGCTCCAGGGACTGGCGAAGCTCGGCCCGGTGCATGTCGGCACCTTCGGCGAGACAGCGCTCGACATGGCGCAAAAGCCCACCCTGGCCGAACTCGCGAAGACGCATGCGCTGATCCATCGCGCCAAGCCGTTGCCGCTGGCGGGGGCGGAAGCGCTGTTGCGGGCAAGGCCGGTGAGCCTGACCGCCTTCGAGGACGCGGCGATGCACCGCTATGTCGCGAAGACGCTGACCAACCACCCGATCGAGACGATTTTCGTCTTCTCCGGCCAGATGGGGCAGTATGTCCCCGAAAGCTATCGCGGGCGCGTGATCTTCGACCTGTGCGATGTCGATAGCGCCAAGTTCGAAGCCTATGCCAATGCCGGGCAGCGCAAGTGGATCAACCGGCGGGAAGGCCGCCTGCTCGCGCGCGAGGAAGAACGGCTCGCCCGGCGCGCCGACACCACCTTGCTGATCAGCGAGAACGAGGCCGAGCTGTTCCGCTCGCGGCTCGAGGATCCTGCTGCTGCCCGATTGTTCGCACTGGGCAACGGGATCGATGCAGGGTTCTTCGATCCTGCGCCGGTCCCGCTCCAGCCCGATCTCGAAGAGGGCGAGGACCCGCAACTCGTTTTCACCGGGCAGATGGATTACGCGCCCAATATCGCCGCCGCCGAGTGGATGATCGAAGAGGTCATGCCCGCGCTGCGCAAGACCTATGCGCGGGCACGGTTCCACGTCGTCGGTCGCGCTCCGGTCAAGAGCCTGCGCGACCGGCATGGCGAGAACGGGACGCGCGTCTGGGGCGAAGTTCCCGATGTGCGCCCCTATCTCAAATCGGCCGACCTCGTCGTTGCACCGTTGCTGATTGCACGCGGCGTGCAGAACAAGGTGCTCGAGGCGATGGCGATGGCCCGGCCTGTCGTGCTGACCCCGGGGGCGGCGACGGGCATAGATGCCTGCGACGGCGAGCACTTCGCCATCGCGCGTGCCGAACCGGCCACTATGCTGGCGCGAATCGAGGATCTGCTCGCCGCCCCAGAGGATGCGCGGGCCATGGGAATGGCGGCGCGCCAGTTCGTGGTCGACCGGATGAGCTGGGACCGCGTCGAGGCTGCGCTTGCCGAGCTTGTCGGCGGAGAGCAAGCGGCGCGCGATGCCGCGTGATCTCTCCTTGACCGGGCCGGCCGTGGCGGAGCGGTTCCAACCGGGTTTCATGACCCTGTGTGCAGCGATCGCGGTGATCGCTCTCACCTTCGCCGACTGGCGCGAAATGGCGCACCAGTGGTGGGATATCGACACATACAGCCACATCCTGCTCGTCCCGCCGATCATCGCGTGGTTGGTATGGCTCCGCCGTGACGAGCTGGGGAAGGTGCCGATCGCGGGATGGTGGCCGGGGCTCGCCTGGACGCTGCTTGGCCTGGCGACATGGCTTGCTGGCCGACACTTCGCAATCAACACGATGGCGCAGGGCGGCGCGGTGATCGCGCTGCAAGGGGCAGTGTTCGCGATCCTTGGCCTGCGGGCGGGCCTCATCCTCGCCTTTCCGGTCGCCTATCTTTTCGTGCTAATCCCCTTCGGCGGAGAGTTCATCCCGCCGCTTCAGGTCATAACTGCCGAGATCGCCACCGCGCTGACCCGGCTGAGCGGCATCGAGACCATTGCCGAGGGCATCCATATCGATACGCCCGCAGGCCTGTTCATCGTTGCCGAGGAATGTTCGGGGGTGAAATTCCTCATCGCAATGCTCGCACTCGGCGTCTTGGTGGCGCACAGCCGCTTTGCCAGCTGGACGCGCCGCTTGTGGTTCCTGCTCGCCTGTCTCGTCGTGCCGATCATCGCCAACGGTATCCGCGCATGGGCGACGATCTACCTCGCCCAATATGTGGGGGCCGAGGCGGCCGGAAGCTTGGATCACATCGTCTATGGTTGGGTCTTCTTCGGCTTGGTCATCGCGCTGGTCCTCGGTTTTGCCTGGCGCTGGTTCGAGCGCGATCCGGAGGAAGCGGGCTGGTCCGCCGAGGAGGTCGATACGATGCCGCTCGTCCGCCGGTTGGAGGCCCGCCGCATGAGTCCGGCATTGGCCTTCGCTGCAGTGCTGGCTGCCGCATTGGTCTTTGCCGTGCTTGCGCGGCTCGTATAGGCACGCTCGCCTATGTGCGGGATCGCGGGACTCTTCCATTACGAGACAGTGAAACCGGTCGATCCCCGGAGGGTCGAGCGGATGACCGATGCGCTGGCGCATCGCGGCCCCGACGGCAACGGCGTATGGACCGCGCCGGGCGTGGGGCTGGGGCACCGCCGCCTGTCGGTGATCGACGTCGAAGGATCGCCGCAGCCCATGCATTCGACGGACGGTCGCGCGGTGATCGCGTTCAATGGCGAGATTTACAATTACCGCCAGCTCCGCCGTGAGCTCGAGCAGGGCGGGGCGCAGTTCCGCACCGACGGCGACACCGAAACCATCCTCGCCGCATGGCAGAAGTGGGGTCCCGACTGCCTCTCGCGCCTCGACGGGATGTTCGTCTTCGCGCTCTACGATCTTGAACGGCGGCAGCTGTTCCTTGCGCGCGACCGGCTCGGCGTGAAACCACTCTACCTTGCGCGGATCGAGGGCGGGGCGCTCGCTTTCGCAAGCGAGTTGAAGGGCCTGCTCGCCCACCCGCTGATGCGTCGGCAGGTCGACCCCCTGGCGATCGAGGATTACATGACCTGGGGCTACGTTCCCGACCATCGCGCGATGCTCAAGGGGGTGGAGAAGCTGCCCGCAGGCCATTTCCTGCTGCTCGAGCACGGGCGCCAACCCGGGCCCCCGCAGCAGTGGTGGGACGTCAGTTTCGCCGAACGCGAGAGGGGGCGGGCCGAGGACCTCTCGGCGCAGCTGCTCCACCTGATGCGCGAAGGCGTAACCAGCCGGATGGTCGCCGACGTTCCGCTCGGCGCCTTTCTTTCGGGCGGCGTGGACAGTTCGTCGGTGGTCGCACTGATGAGCGAGGCAAGCGCCGCGCCGGTGACCAGTTGCTCGATCGGCTTCGACGTCGAGAGCGTCGATGAGACGCGCTATGCGCGGCAAGTGGCCGAGCTCTTCGGGACCGACCATCACGAGCGGATCGTCTCCGCCGACCAGTTCGGCGAGATCGACCGGATTGCGGGCATGTTCGACGAGCCCTTCGCCGATGCCAGCGCGCTGCCGACGCTGCGTGTGTGCGAGTTGGCACGCGAGCATGTCACGGTGGCGCTGTCGGGCGACGGCGCCGACGAGGCCTTTGCCGGCTATCGCCGCCAGCTGTTCCAGATGCGCGAGGAACAGGCGCGCTCGGTCCTTCCGCGCGCCCTGCGCCAGCCGCTGTTCGGCACGCTGGGGCAGATCTGGCCCAAGGCCGACTGGGCGCCGCGTCCCTTGCGCGCCAAGACGACCTTGCTGTCGCTCGCCGCGAGCGGCGAGGCGGGCTATGCCCGGGCGCTTGCCATCCTTGCGCCGGAACAGCGCGAGCCGCTCTATGGCGAGGCGCTGTTGCGCGAACGCGGGGCTTACCGGGCCGAGCAACCATTCGAGAAGCTGATGCGCGAGGCACCTGCGCGAAGCGGGCTCGACCGCGCGCAATATGCCGATCTCAAGTTCTGGTTGCCCGGCGACATACTCACCAAGACCGACCGAACGAGCATGGCGGTGGCGCTCGAGGCGCGCGAGCCGCTGCTCGACCACCGGCTGATCGAGTTCGCCGCGCGGCTGCCGCATCGCCAGCGTCTGCGCGGAACCACGGGCAAGTGGCTGGTGAAGCGTACGATGGAGCGCTACCTGCCCGAGGACATCCTATACCGCCGGAAGCAGGGTTTCGTGACCCCGCTCGCGCAGTGGTTCCGCGGGCCGTTGGCGGGCGAGGCGCGCGCGGTCGCGTCGAGCGAGCTGCTCACCGGCAGCGGATGGTTCGCCCGCAAGGCGCTCTCACGCCTCGCGGACGACCATATTGCAGGCCGTGCGGATCACGGCCGCGTGCTGTGGCAGCTGCTGATGCTCGAGCGATCGCTGCGGCACCTGCAGCCGAGCGCTTAGCGGGCGTCGACCAGGACGATCTCGGCGTCCTCGAGCGCCTCGACGACGATGGTGTCCTCGCCTGTCACGGCGATCCCGTCGCGCGGCTGCGCCTCGACCCCGTTTACCTTCACCCGCCCCTTGGGGGCGACGAGGTACTGATGGCGTTCGCCCGAGGTCGTCCAAGTGGCGCTCTGGCCCGCCGACAAAGTCGCAGCGGCGACCTTGGCATCGGTGCGGATCGGCAGCGCGTCGTCGGTTTCGGGCGTTCCGCTGGCGAGCACCTCGAAGCCACCTTCGCGGGTGGCCTTGGGGAACTCGCGCTGGCCCCAGTTCGGCTTCTCGCCCGCGCGATCGGGGATGATCCAGATCTGGAACAGCGTCGTGTCCTCGTCCTCGAGGTTGTACTCCGCATGCGTGATGCCCGTGCCCGCGCTCATCACCTGGACGTCGCCGGCGGCGGTACGGCCCTCGTTACCGAGGCTGTCGCGGTGGCTGATCGCGCCGGTGCGGACGAAGGTGACGATTTCCATGTCTCTGTGCGGGTGCGGCGGGAAGCCGGTCTGCGCCTGGATCGTGTCGTCGTTCCACACGCGGATGCTGCCCCAACCCATGCGGTCGGGATCGTGGTAATTGGCGAAGCTGAAATGGTGCCGCGCATCGAGCCAGCCGTGATTGGCATGTCCGAGCGAGGCGAAGGGGCGGATTTCGATCATCGTTCTTTCTCACATCGGCGGGGTGTTGACGCCGGTATGCGCCCGATGTGGGTGCGGCGGTGAAGCCGTCAAGAAACACCGGTGTGACTGCCCGGTGCCCCGCCTAGGCGAGGCCGTGACCCCGCGCCATGTAGTCGGCGCTCTGCATTTCCTTGAGGCGACTGACGGTGCGTTCGAACTCGAAGGCGCCGTCGCCTGCGGTGTAGAGGTTCTCGGGTTCTTCGGCTGCAGTGACGAACAGCTTGACGTTGTTCTCGTAGAGCGCGTCGACCAGCTTGGTGAAGCGGATCGCCTCGTTACGATTGTCCGGCGACATTGCGGGAATGCCGACCACGATCACCGTGTGATAGGCATGCGCGATGGCGAGATAGTCGGCTGCGCCACGGTTTTCGCCGCAGAGCCGCTTGAAGCTGAACACGCCCACGCCCTTGAGGCTCTTGGGCACGTGCAGCGTGCGACCGCCGCCGAGGTCGAGCTCGGCGCTCGGCACGTGTTCTGCATCCTCGGGCTTGTAGTCGGTCAGGCGGAAGAAGGCCTCGCGCACCTGCGCCGTCGCGGGATCGCCGAGCGGCGCGTGCCAGGTCTCCATGTCGCCCAGCCGATCGAGCCGGTAGTCGGTCGGCCCGTCGAGCGGGAGCACGTCGAGCTCGTCCTCGACGAGATCGATGAAGGGCAGGAAGAGCGAGCGGTTGAGGCCGTCCTTGTAGAGATCGCGCGGCGGGCGGTTGCTGGTGGTGACCACCGTCACCCCCTGGTCGCGGATCAGCGCGGTGAACAGCCGCGCCATGATCGCCGCATCGGCGGTGTTGGTGACCACCATCTCGTCGAAGGCGAGGCAGCGGATGTCGGTGGCGATGTCGCGCGCGACCTTGCCCGTGGGATCGCCCGGATCGCTTGTCCGGCGTTCGCGCATCCGGCGGTCGACCTCGAGCATGAATTCGTGAAAATGCGCCCGACGCTTCTCCGCGATGCCGAGCGTCTCGACGAAGAGGTCCATCAGCATCGACTTGCCGCGTCCGACGCCGCCCCACATGTAGACGCCTTGCGGCCGGGTCTTCTTTGCCTTGAACAGCTGCGAGAGCAGCCCTCCCGAACTTTCGGCCTCGAGGTCCTTTTGCAGCCGGTCGAGCCGCTCGGCGGCGCGGCGCTGGTCGGCATCGGCACGCAATTCGCCCGCGGCGACGAGCCGCTCGTAACGGGCGAGCATCCCGGTCATGGCTTGAGCCGGTGCTTCATCTTCTTGACGATGCCCGAGAAGCTGGCGACGGTGTGGTCTTCCTGCTCCACCGTCCCGCGCACGAACACCATGCTTCCGGTCTCGCGGACGATTTCGCACACGGCGTCGAGCGGGCGGTCGGGCTGTCCGGCGCCGACGAACTGGGTCGACAGTTCGACGGTTACCGAAGGCCCGGCATTGCCGCTGCCGATCGTGTGCATCGTCGTAAACAGGCTGATGTCGATCAGCGAAAGCGTGACCGCGCCGTGGACGATGCCCTGCAGGTTCTCGTGCCGCCGCTCGGGGAACATGCGCAGCCGCGCTTTCCCGTCATCGTCGACGCGCGTGATGAGCTTGCCCATCACCGCGCCGTTGAACAGGCTCTGGTCCTTCAGGTTCCAGTGCCGCCAGCCCGGATTGTCCGGGTCCGGCCCATGCTCGAATACGTCGTCGCGCAGCGCCACTAGACCCTGCCCCCCGGGGCCGGATACGTCGTGATTGCGCGGTGAAGCCCCGTGGAGAGGCGCGCCGCGCAGGGTGGGCTGGTTGCACCCTCAAGCGGTGCAACGCAGCCACGGGGCTTCACAGCGCAACCGCGCAGCGGCGGGCCGATTTTGGCCCAGCGCTGCGTTGCTCGTCGGTCACTATGTGGAGACATGGCTCCCTCCTCGCGCCTTTCGCTGAACCAAAATCGGCTCCGTCCCGGCATATTCGGCCCCGGAGGACAGGGTCCTTAGATGGCGCGTTCGGCGATCATCTTCTTGGTCTCGGCGATCGCCTTGGCCGGGCTGAGCCCCTTGGGGCAGACGTTCGCGCAGTTCATGATCGTGTGGCAGCGATAGAGACGGAACGGATCTTCGAGCTGGTCGAGCCGCTCGCCGGTCATCTCGTCGCGGCTGTCGGCGAGCCAGCGATAGGCCTGCAGCAGGATCGCCGGGCCGAGGAACTTGTCGCTGTTCCACCAATAGCTGGGGCAGGCGGTCGAGCAGCAGGCGCACAGGATGCACTCGTACAAGCCGTCGAGCTTCTCGCGCTGTTCGGGCGACTGCAGCCGTTCCTTGCCGCTCGGCGTGGTCGAGACGGTCTGCAGCCAGGGGCGGATGCTGGCATATTGCGCGTAGAAATGGGTGAAGTCGGGAACGAGGTCCTTGATCACGTCCATGCTCGGCAGCGGGGTGATGCGCACTTCGCCCTTGAGGTCCTCGATCGCAGTGGTGCAGGCGAGGCTGTTCTTGCCGTTGAGGTTCATCGAGCACGACCCGCAGATGCCTTCCCGGCACGAGCGGCGGAATGTCAGCGTCGGATCGATCTCGTTCTTGATCTTGAACAGTGCGTCGAGGACCATCGGGCCGCACTCGTCGAGGTCGATCTCGAAGGTGTCGTAGCGCGGATTCTCGCCGCTATCGGGGTCGTAGCGGTAGATCTTGAACTTGCGGATGCGCGCGCCGCCCTCTGCCTTGTGGGCACGGGTCTTGCCGGTGATCTTCGAATTCTTGGGAAGGGTGAAGGTCGCCATTACGCTGTCAGTCCTGTTGCTTAGCGCAACCCATCTAGCGGTTCACGCTGGCTGCGCAAGGCCGAGAATGCCGCATTTCCCGCAATGGTGATCCTACATCAGAGAAGACATGGACCGGGTGTTACACGGTCCAGGGCAAAAAGCCCTTCTTCCGCCAAAAGCCCGGCAAACCGGGCACATCGGGGGAACCGGGCCAAGCTGCCGGGGGTCTAGGACGGTACGATGGATGTAGGAAAGCCCTTTCGGCGTGCCGCGGTTTTTGGGGCCAGCGGAGGTATCGGCGGCGCGCTGGCGAGTTCGCTGGCCGACCGCGGCGTCGAGGTATGGGCGGGGAGCCGCTCGGGCGAGGCGTCCGACCAGCGATGCCGACACTTCCGCTTCGATCTTACCGACGAGAGCACGATCGCGGCTGTCGCGCAGGTGATGGCTGAAAACCCGCCCGATCTGGCGGTTGTGGCAAGCGGCGTGCTTACGCTGCCCGATGGCACGGGGCCCGAGCGCAGCTTTCGCCACCTCGATGTCGCCACAATGGAAGAGGTCTTCCGGCTCAATACCTTCGGACCCGCGCTGATCGCCAAGCACATGCTTCCGCTGCTGCCGCGCGACAGGCGCAGCGTTTTTGCCGTGCTCTCTGCGCGGGTCGGGTCGATCACCGACAACCGCCTTGGCGGGTGGCACAGCTATCGCGCGAGCAAGGCGGCGCTCAACATGTTGCTGCGAAATTTTACCATCGAACTGGCGCGCACGCATCCTCAGGCGGTGGTCGTCGGCTTGCACCCGGGCACGGTCGATACGGCGCTATCGCAGCCCTTCCAGGCCAACCTTCCCGAAGGCCAGCTGACCGCTCCGCAGGATGCGGCAGACAAGCTGCTGACAGTGATCGATCGGCTGACCCCGAGCGAGAGCGGCAAGGTCTTCGACTGGAAGGGCGAGGAAGTGCCTGCCTAGCCCATCAGGCCATGACGCCGGAGCGATTCGGCGAGGATCGTCTCGATCAGCTCTTCCTGCGTCCACCCCGCCATCGCGGCGGCGCGACCGAAGACCTTCTGCGACCAGAGATTGCAGTTGAGGTTGAGCTCGAGGAAGGTCACTTCGCCTGTCTCTTCGTTGACGCGGAATTCGAAGCGGCCGTAGTCGAAGGGGCGGTATTCGCCCCAAAGCCCGCGCGTCAATTCGGCGATGCGCACGCCCATTTCGGAATTCTCGAAGGGATCGAGCGAATATTTCTGGGTGCGGTCGACGAGGTCGCGCTTCTCGTAATAGGTCCGCAGGTGCGAGGGATCGGCCTGGCGGAAGATCAGCATCGGCAGAATCTGCGGGTCGCCGCCGATGGTTATGACCGGCACCTCGACATCGCTGCCTTCGATGAAGGGTTCGACCAGCGCATCGTGACCGAGGGCGTGGACGCTTTCGATCGCGGCGAGCACGCTGTCCCAGTCGGTCGCGTCGTTGACCCCCCAACTGGCCGAGGAATTGTTCGGCTTGACCACGAAGCGCGCGCCTTCCGGGCACAGCGCGGGGTCGACCGGTGCGCCGCGGCGATAGATCGCCCAAGGCGCGGTGGGCACGCCCGCGTCGCGTGCAGCCCGTTTCGCCAGATGCTTGTCGTCGGCCAGCCCGCGAATGATCGGACTGGCACCGAGATAGGGAATGCCCGCGCGTTCGCACAGCAGCGGGCAGAGCATTTCCGAGTTGAAGAAGCCGGCACGGTTGAGCAGCGGGAAGACGAAATCGACCTCGGGCTTCTCGAACAGCACCTCGAAGCGATCCTCGATCATGAGGTTGAGCCCGAGGCTATCGAGCACCTGGCGCATCTCGCGATGGTAGGAGGCATGGTTGCCGTCTTCGGGCGAGCCGGTGCCATCCCATAGCGCATTCTTGGCGATAAACAGGATGCGCAGCCGCTCCCTGGTCTCGGGATCGATTGTCAGCGGCGTGGCTATTCGGTTCATCAACATGGCGACCTGCGTGTTTTGTTGTCGTTTACTGCGTGCGTTGCGCAGTGCTGGGCTACGCGGTGGTTATTGCGCGACCAGTCCGTTGCGCCGCCAGCTTTCGGCAAGCAGCGTTTCGATCAGGTCGGCATGGCTGAAGCCTGCCTGCGCGGCTGCCTTGGCCATGACCTTTTCCGACCAAAGATTGCAGTTGAGATTGATCTCGATGAAATTGATGTCGCCGGTCTCGAGATCGAGCCGGAATTCGATGCGGCCGTAGTCGAACGGCACGAATTCCTGCGCGACCTTCTTCGCCATCGCTTCGATCCTGGGCGCGAGTTCGGGATCGTCGAACCGCTTGAGCGCCGCCTTTTCCTTGTTTTCGACGAGATCGCGCTTTTCGTAATAGGTCCACAGGCGCTGCGTGTCCTCGCGCTCGTACCATAGCATCGGCAGAGCGACGGGTTCGTCGTCGATGGTGATGAAAGCGCACTGGATGTCGTAGCCGTCGAGATAGGGTTCGACGATCGCATCGTGGCCTTCGGAATGAATACGCCAGACCGCATTGGCGACTTCGTTCCACTCGTGGGCATCGGTAATGCCCCAGCTGGCCGAGGAGGCGTTGGGTTTGACCACCCAGCGACCGGCATCCCTGGCGGGCAGGTTCGTTTCGAGCACCGGGGCCCCGCGGCGAAAGCAGAACCACGGTGCGGTGGGCACGCCGGCATGGTCGCAGACCAGTTTCGAAACCGACTTGTCGTCACCCAGTCCGCGCAGGAATGGCATGGCGCCGAGATAGGGAATGCCATGCTTGTTGCACAGGATCGGGATCAGCATCTCGCTGTTCACGAAACCGCCGCGGTTGAGGAGGGGGAAGACGAAGTCGACGTCGGGCTTGGAGTAGAGCACGTCGTACTGGTTGGCGAGCTGGAGGTTGAGGCCGAGGCCTTCCAGCGTCGTGCGGACTTCGTGATGGTAGATCGCGTGATTGCCGTCTTCGGGATGCATGCCGCCGCCGAACAGGGCGTGCTTGGCCATGAACAGCATGCGGATGCGCTGCTTGGCTGCTTCGGGGATGCGGAGCGGTGCGATGGATTTGGTCATGTCGGCCCGTTGAGCTGTTTGCGCGCCCCTTAGGCCCGCCATTGCGCCTCCACCAGAACTTTGTCACGTGGCGGTTTCCGCTTGCGCCGGGACGATTCCGCGATAGCCTCGGAATTGTCGCGCGATCGGAGGAGCTTGCGGGGTGGGAATGAGGGCCTGGTACGATCGACACATAATGCCGCGCTTGATCACCGTGGCTTGCGGGCAGGAAGGGATCGAGAAGCGCCGCAAGCAGGTTGTTCCACTGGCAACAGGGCGCGTCTTCGAACTGGGCTGCGGGGGCGGGCTCAACCAGGCGCTCTACGACCCCGCGCAGATCATTTCCTTTTCGGGCATCGATCCACACGAAAAGTTGCTCGACGGGGCGAGGGCGCGGGCGGAAGAAAAAGGTTGGCAGGCCGATATCCGCCAAGGCGTGGGCGAGGACATCCCCTTCGCCAGCGGCTCCTTCGACACGGTAGTCTGCACCTATACGCTCTGTTCGGTCGATGACCCGGGGGCGGTGCTCTCGGAGATGTGGCGCATCCTCGCGCCGGGCGGCAAGCTGCTGTTTCTCGAGCACGGACGGGCGCCCGATGCCGGTGTGGCGCGGTGGCAGGAGCGGGTCGAACCCGTCTGGAAGCCGCTCGCAGGCGGGTGCCATCTGACTCGCCCCATCGGTGCGTCGCTGCGCGGTGCCGGCTTTGCAGTCGAGCCGCTCGGGCATGCCTATCTCGAAAAGACGCCCAAGGTTCTGGGCTGGATGGAATGGGGCGTGGCGCGCAAGGCATGAGGGCCGGCGGGCAATTGCCGCGCCGACCCTCTGTTATGCTTATTCGTCGCCGAAGGTGCGCTGCCACCAGCCGCGCTTGGGCTTGGACGGTTCTTCGGGTTCGGCCTTGTCCTTCGGCGCAGGCTCCGGTGCCGCTTCCGAAGGAGCGTCGACTGTCGTCTCGGCGGGTCGCTCGGCTTCGGCCTTCTTCTTGCGCGGCGCGCGCTTCTTGGGCGCAGGCTTGGCGTCCGCATCCGCCTCGGTCGCTTCCGGAGTCTCGCTGGCAGCCTCGGCGACTGCTTTCTTCTTGCGCGGCGCGCGCTTCTTGGGCGCGGGCTTGGCTTCGTCCTCGACGTTCTCGGCCTTTGCCGGAGCCTCGGTGTCTGCCTTCTTCTTGCGCGGCGCGCGCTTCTTGGGCTTGGGCTTCTCTTCGGCTTCCGCATCGGCGGCAGCTTCGGCGGTCTCGGGCTCCCCTTCGGGCCCGGCCACCACTGCCATGTCTTCCTCGACGGCCTCGGAGATCGCCTCGAGATTCTCGGCGTCTTCCGCGGTCACCTCGTCCGACTTGCGCCCGCGACCGCGACCGCCCCTGCGGCGTCCACCGCGGCGACGGCGCTTCTTGGGACGATCGTCGCCGTCCTCGGCGTCGCTCGCTTCGTCGCTTTCGGCGCCATCGTCGGCGTCTTCGCCATCTTCGTCGGCATCGTCCTGATCGCCGTCCTCGCGCTGGCGAGACTTGTTGCGTCCGCGTCCACCGCGCCGGCGGCGGCGCTTCTTGCGCGGACGATCGTCGTCTTCGCCATCGTCCTCGTCGGCTTCCTCGATGATTTCTTCATCGTCCTCGTCGTCGACGATGGGATCGAAGCGCGGCGCATCCTTGGGACGCGGGCCGTGGCTCGAAACCGACATCTTGGCGCCTTCGTCCTCGCCCTCGGGGACGACTTCGACGGTGACGTGATAGCGCTGTTCGATCTCCATCAGATCGGCGCGCTTTTCGTTGAGCAGGTAGACCGCGGCTTCGGTGCTCGCGGCAAGGCGAATGGTCGAGCCCTTGCCCTTGGCGGCTTCGTCTTCGATCAGGCGCAGCGCCGAGAGGCCCGCGCTCGAAGCCGTGCGCACGAGGCCGGTGCCGTCGCAGTGCGGGCAGTCGCGCGTGGTCGCCTCAAGCACGCCCGTGCGCAACCGCTGGCGGCTCATTTCCATCAGGCCGAAGCTCGAGATGCGGCCGACCTGGATGCGCGCACGGTCGTTCTTGAGCGCTTCCTTCATCGCCTTCTCGACCTTGCGGGTGTTGGAGTGGTGCTCCTGGTCGATGAAGTCGATGACGACGAGCCCGGCCATGTCGCGCAGGCGCAATTGGCGGGCGATTTCGCGTGCTGCTTCCAGATTGGTGTGCAGCGCGGTCTGCTCGATATTGTGCTCCTTGGTGGAGCGGCCCGAGTTGATGTCGATCGAAACCAGCGCTTCGGTCGGGTTGATGACGAGGTAGCCGCCGCTCTTCAGCTGGACGACCGGATCGTACATCGCCTTGAGCTGGTCCTCCGCGCCATAGCGCTGGAACAGCGGGACGGGGTCCGAATACTGCTTCACCCGGCGCGCATGGCTGGGCATCAGCAGCTTCATGAATTCCTTGGCCGACTTGTAGCCGGGCTCGCCCTCGACGACGACTTCCTCGATCTCGCGATTGTAGATGTCGCGGATGGCGCGCTTGATCAGGTCGCTGTCCGAATGGATCAGAGCGGGCGCGGAAGAGGACAGCGTGCGTTCGCGGATCTCGTCCCACAGTCGGGCAAGATAGTCGAAATCGCGCTTGATCTCGGTCTTGGTGCGGCTGAGGCCTGCGGTGCGGACGATCAGGCCCATCGATTTTGGCAGGCTGAGGTCGGAGACCACCTGTTTCAAGCGCTTGCGGTCCGAGGCGCTCGAGATCTTGCGCGAGATGCCGCCGCCGTGGCTGCTGTTGGGCATCAGCACGGTGTAGCGTCCGGCTAGGCTGAGATAGGTGGTCAGCGCGGCGCCCTTGTTGCCGCGCTCTTCCTTGACGACCTGTACCAGCAGCACCTGGCGGCGCTGGATGACGTCCTGGATCTTGTAGCGGCGACGCAGCGCCATGCGCTTGGCGCGCGCTTCGTCGACTTCCTTGGCACGGGTGCGGCCACCCTTGCCCTGACGGCGCCCGCGACCACGACGATCCCGTCCGCGGCCCTTGGGCTTCTCTCCGGAATCGCTCTCGTCGTCGGATTCCTCCTCGTCATCTTCGTCCTCGTCGCCTTCGACATGGCCTTCCTCGATCGTCGCGACATCGTCCTTGTCGGAGGTGTCGACTTCCTCGAGGCCATCTTCGGCGAGGTCCTCGGCGAGCGCTTCGGCGCTTTCGTCCTCGGCATCGTATTCGTCGCCGGGCATCTCGCCGCGGTCTTCTTCCTCGTCGCGCAGACGGGCTTCTTCCTCGGCCGCCTCGGCCTCGGCGGCAAGCAGCGCTTCGCGGTCTTCCTTGGGAATCTGGTAGTAGTCGGGGTGGATTTCGCTGAAGGCGAGGAAGCCGTGGCGGTTGCCGCCGAAATCGACGAAAGCCGCCTGCAGCGACGGTTCGACCCGCGTAACCTTGGCTAGATAGATATTGCCCTTGATCTGCTTGTGATCGGCAGATTCGAAATCGAATTCCTCAATCCGGTTGCCCTTGAGCACCGCCACCCGGGTTTCTTCCTGGTGGCGCGCATCGATAAGCATGCGCGTTGCCATTGATAAATCTCCAGCCGCGTGCGTGCAGGGATGAGCCTGCCGGGCCGCGGCGTATCATGTTGGAAAATCCGCGGCCCGTCCTGGGCTTCGCGGTGTTTGCGAACCGGCCAACGCCTGCACATGCGACGGGCCGGGTATTCGTGACTGCGGGACTGGTCCTGCGCTGCGAGTGCGCTGTCCGGCCCGACGATGCGGCAATGGCGGAAGCCAGCGCTGCGCTTGTCGGGGAAAAACGGGCCATGTCCGGCATCAACCTGTATTGTCTTGGGTCGAAGCGGCTGCGCCGCTGCGTCCTGAAAATGAACGGTTTTTTCCGATGACCCTCTTCGTCGCGTCGATATCGCGCCGATCGGAGGCAGCGGGCAAACCGGTACCATGTCGCTAGCACCGTGGGTTTCGTACGGCAACCATATTGCGTCATTCGGTAACAAGGCCCTAACCACGCAGGGCAATGTCGATCCGGGCGCACCTCATGCTGCTGGTCCTGCTGCCGCTCGCGCTTGTCGCGATACTGGTGGTGACGGCGCAGCGCATTCCGGTGCCCACCCTCGGGCGCGCCTATGTCGTGCGTGTAACCTTGCCCGAGGCCGATGCTCCCGCCTCCCTGCCACAGGTCGCGGGGCGGGCGGGGCTGCCGCTGGTGGTGATCGACGCCGGTCATGGCGGGCACGACCCGGGGGCTTCGGGGCAGGGCTACCGCGAGAAGGCGATCGTTCTCGGACTGGCGCGCGCGCTGCGCGACGAGCTCGAGCGTGACGGCAAGGTCCGCGTGGCGCTGACGCGCGACGACGATCGCTATCTCGTCCATGCCGAACGCGTCGACATCGCCCGGCGCCTCAACGCCGATCTCTTCCTCTCGATCCATGCCGACAGCGCGGGCGACGCCGCACAGGTGACGGGGGCGAGTACCTATACCCTGTCGAACAAGGCGTCGAGCGAGGCGGCGGCGCGGTTCGCCGAGCGCGAAAATGCTTCGGACCGGCTCAACGGGATCGATATCGGCGGGCAGAGCGACGTCGTGAGCACCATTCTGGTGGAGCTGTCGCAGCGGCACACGCAGGAGCAATCCGCCGAGTTCGCACGGCTCATCCGGCGCGAGGGCGAAGGCACCATCCGCTTCCACCCGCAGGCGGAGCGCTCGGCCGCGCTCAAGGTGCTGCGCGCACCCGATGTCCCCTCGGTGCTGTTCGAAAGCGGCTACATCACCAACGAGGCCGAGGCGCAGCGGCTCGCCTCCCCCGAGGGACGAGCCCGCTTCGCCAAGGTCATGGCGCGCGCGATCAGGATCTATTTCGCGCGCCGGCAGGAGGGCTGAGAAGGACAAATCTCTCCTTCGCATTCTTCGTTCTGGCGAAGTGCAGAACGAGCGTGCTAGAGGCCCCAGCCACATCATGTCCGACCAGCCCGCCCTCGACTATTATCGCTACCGTATCAGCCGCGATCCCCGGCGGCTGATCGCCTGGTTCAACGACAATTGGGCGCATAGCCGCAGGCTGCGCGTGATATGTTACCTCGGCGGCATAGCGGTGATCATGCTGGTCCTCGCCTGGGCGACGCTGGGGCGCAACCTGCCCGATGCCGAATCATTGCTCGAATACGAAACCCCTCTGCCCACCGTCGTGCGCGGAATCGATGGCGAGATCGTCAACACCTATGCCCGCGAACGCCGGGTGCAGCTGCAATATGACGACTTCCCGGAGAAACTGATCGAGGCCTACCTCTCGGCCGAAGACAAGACCTTCTTCAGCCACGGCGGCGTCGACATTACCGGCACGCTGGGCGCGGTCATCGACTACGCGACCAAATTCGGTTCGGGCGAACGGGCGGTGGGCGGATCGACGATCACCCAGCAGGTCGCGAAGAACCTGCTGCTGGGCGACGAATATTCGGTCACCCGCAAGCTCAAGGAGATGATCCTCGCGACGCGGATCGAGAGCGTGCTGACCAAGCAGGAAATCCTCGAGCTCTATCTCAACGAGATTCCGCTGGGACGCCGCAGTTTCGGCGTCCAAGCGGCCGCGCGGGCCTATTTCGACAAGGATGTCGGCGATCTCGAGCTGCACGAGATGGCCTTCCTCGCGATCCTCCCCAAGGCTCCCGAACGCTATGGCCGCACGCGCTATCACGACATGGCGATCGCGCGGCGCAATTTCGTGCTCGACCAGATGGTCGCCAACGACTTCATTTCGGCCGAGGATGGCGCGGCCGCCAAGCGCATGGATCTGGGCCTCGTCCAGCAGCGTCGCGAACGCTCGGCCGATGCCGGCTATTTCCTCGAGGAAGTGCGTCGCCAGCTGATCGACAAGTTCGGCGAGACCGCCGAAGACGGGCGGAACAGCGTCTATTCGGGCGGCCTATGGGTGCGCACCTCGCTCGATACCGAACTACAGGATGCGGCCCGCGATGCGCTCCGGGCGCAGTTGATCAGCTATCATGGCAACCGCGGCTTCACCAAGCCGATCGCCACGCTCAACCCCGACAATGGCAGCCTGACGTCGCAGCTCGCTTCGTCGAACATTTCGATCAACTACAAGGACTGGCGTGTCGGCGTGATCACCGGCCCGGGGCGCATCGGTTTCAGCGATGGCGAGGAATATCCGCTTTCGGGCGGTCCCGCGACGCTCAAGCCGGGCGATGTCGTCGCGGCGGCCCGATCAGGCAATGGCTATGCCATCCGCGGGGTGCCCGAAGTCTCGGGTGCGTTTCTCGCCGAAGCGCCGCAAACCGGGCGCATCCTTGCAATGCAGGGCGGGTTCGACAGCCGCCTCGGCAGTTTCAACCGCGCCACGCAGGCCCTGCGCCAGCCGGGTTCTACGATCAAGCCGTTCGTCTACGCCTCGGCGCTCGACCAGGGGATGACCCCGGCGACGCAGGTCCCCGACCAGACCTTCTGTGTCTGGCAGGGCGCCAATCTGGGCGAGAAATGCTTCCGCAACTTCGGCGGTGGCGGGGGCGGCGTACACACTATGCGCTGGGGGCTTGAGCAGAGCCGCAACCTGATGACCGTCCATATCGCCGACGACACCGGTATGGATAATGTTATCAAGACCTTCGAGCGCGTGGGCATCGGCAAATACGATCCCTACTATTCCTTCGCTCTCGGCGCCGGCGAGACCACCGTGGCACGAATGGTCAACGCCTATGCGGCGCTCGCCAACTGGGGCCGCCAGAACGCCGGATCGGTGATCGATTACGTCCAGGATCGCGACGGCAAGGTGATCTTCCGAACCGACAAGCGCGATTGTTCGAGCTGCAACATGCCCGAATGGGATGGCCAGCCGATGCCCCGCTTCGACATATCGGGCAAGCAGGTGCTCGACCCGCGTACGGCTTTTCAGATCGTCCACATGCTCCAGGGGGTGGTGACCCGCGGGACCGCGGTGCGGCTGCGCAGCCTCGACCTGCCGCTGTTCGGCAAGACCGGCACCACCAACGGTCCCACCAACGCCTGGTTCGTCGGTGGCTCGCCCGATATCGTCGCGGGCATGTATGTCGGATTCGACCAGCCGCGCAATCTGGGTGGCTGGGTGCAGGGCGGCAATACGGCGGCCACGATCATGAAGCGTTTCATCGAAGCGACGCCGGAACGCTGGCAGGCCGAGGATTTCGTCGCCCCGCCTGGCATTCGCATGGTCAAGATCGACCGCCGCAGCGGCAAGCGCGTTTTCGACGGAACACCTTCGGACGAGCCGACTGCGGCGATCATCTGGGAGGCCTTCAAGCCCGACACCGAGCCGCCGCGGGCAACGCGATCGGACGCCATTGCCGCCAAGCGCAACGAAATCCTCGAGCTGATCCGGCGTGGCCGCCAGGGGGCGCAGGAAGCCCGCGCGCGGGATCGCGGCGACCAGCCCGATGATTTCGTCGAGGAGCAGGGCGGAATCTACTGATCGGCGCTTGGCAGACGTGCACGCAGGGTTCATGATGCGGGGTATGAAAATGTTCCGCACCATGCTGGCGGCCGCTGCGCTCGGCCTTGTCGCAACGCCCGTCCTGGCCGCACTCGCCACCGGCGAAAAGGCTCCGAAGTTTACCGCAGTGGGGGCGCTTGCGGGCAAGCCTATCCGCGTCGATCTGGCCACCTCGCTCAAGAAGGGGCCGGTGGTGCTCTACTTCTTCCCTGCGGCATTCACCTCGGGTTGCAATGTCGAGGCGCAGGCCTTCGCTGCGGCGATCGAGGATTTCCGCGCCGCAGGCGCTACGGTCATCGGCATGACCGGCGGCAACACCAACCAGCTACGCGAGTTTTCGGCCAAGCATTGCGCCGGCCAGTTCCCGGTCGCCTCCGCCTCGCCCGAGCTGATCGCGCAATACGACGTCTCGCTCGGCCTCAAGGACGAGAAGGCCGGGTGGAGCAATCGCACCACCTATGTGATCGATACCGACGGGACCGTGGCTTTCGTTCATTCGGACCTCAAGCCCAACGAGCATATCACCCGCAGCCTCGCCGCGGTGCGCTCGCTCGCGCGCAAGTAAGCACACCGTCGCATCTTTCCCGCGCCGCGCGTCTGCGCTAGGCGGCGCGCCCGCGTACCTTTTTCCAGGAGAGTTCCATGCGTGCCGAAGGGCAGGCCCAAATCGACCGTATCGAAGCCGCCTTGGCGCTGGTCCGGCAGTCGCTCGACTGGGAGCGTGCCCTGCGCCGGCTCGACGAACTCGAGGCCAGGGTGCAGGACCCCACGCTGTGGGACGATCCCAAGCAGGCGCAGGCGATCACGCAGGAACACAAGCGTCTCGAGACCGCGATCAACACCGTGCGCGAAATCGAGAGCGAGATGGCCGATGCAGTCGAGTTCGTCGAAATGGGCGAGGCCGAGGGCGATGCCGAGGTCGAGCGCGAGGGCCTCGACACGCTAGCACGGCTCGCCGAGCGGGCCGATCGCGACAAGGTCCAGGCGCTGCTGTCGGGCGAGGCCGACAGTTACGACACCTATCTCCAGATCAATGCGGGCGCGGGTGGCACCGAGAGCCAGGACTGGGCCGACATGCTGCTGCGCATGTATACCCGCTGGGCCGAGCGGCGCGGGTTCAAGGTCGAGACGGTCGAATATGCCGCGGGCGACCAGGCCGGGATCAAGAGCGCGACGCTGCTCATCAAGGGCGAGAACGCTTATGGCTATGCCAAGACGGAAAGCGGCGTGCACCGCCTGGTCCGCATCAGCCCTTACGACAGCTCGGCACGGCGCCACACCAGCTTCAGCTCGGTCTGGGTCTATCCGGTGATCGACGACGATATCGACATCGAGATCAATCCGTCAGACCTCAAGATCGACACCTACCGCGCTTCGGGCGCGGGCGGGCAGCACGTCAACACCACCGACTCGGCGGTGCGTATCACCCACCAGCCGACCGGGATCGTCGTCGCCAGCCAGAACGATCGCAGCCAGCACAAGAACCGCGCCACCGCGATGAACATGCTCAAGGCGCGCCTGTTCGAACGCGAGATGGCCGAGCGCGAGGCCGCCGCTTCGGGCGAGTATCAGGAAAAGAGCGACATCGGATGGGGCCACCAGATCCGCAGCTACGTCCTCCAGCCCTACCAGATGGTCAAGGATTTGCGCACCGGCGTGACCTCGCCTACACCCGACGATGTGCTCGACGGCGCGCTCGATCCGTTCATTTCGGCGGCGCTCGCCCAGCGCGTGACCGGCGAAACCGTCGAGGTGGAGGATACCGAATAGGATGAGGACACACACTGCCCTGGCCAGCCTCGCGGTTCTGGCCGCGGCAGTTGCCACGCCCGCCCATGCCGATGTCGTGATCGGTCCGCGCGTGTCCTATTATTTCGACAATTCGAATCTGCGGACCTCGGGGATCGACTCGGATCTCGAGGAAGGCGTGGTGCTCCAGCCGGAGGACGCGGCCGTGCTGCGGGCCGCCTTCGATCAAGAGCCGGAATTTGCAACCCGCCCGGAATCCGAAGGATTGCGCGCCGATCAGATCGGCTACACGATGGTCGGCGCAATGATCAATTTCGGCAATGATCGAGACCGGTTCACGCTGACCGCGATGTACGGGAGCGGGGAAGGCGATATCGAGCAGTCCGCGGCGTTCTCGCGGTCGCTGACGCTGGGGGATGTCCAGTTGGTCGATATCGTCAATTTCACCGCGCAAGCGGTGAACAAGAGCGACCGGCTGGATCTCGAATTGACATGGCAGCGACGCGAGAGCGAGAGCGTCGCCTTCCTCGCGGGCGTACGGTACGAGCGGCTCGACAGCAGCTACGAGGGCTCCCTGCGAATCGTGCAGGGGAACTCCATTCCGACGCTGATCGCCCAGGCGGAGGCCATCGTCGCGGGTGATCCGATACCACCTGGCCTTCCGGCCCTTCCGGCGATTGAAGCAAGCGTCTTACAGGAGGGCGTAATCCAGACCTACAGCGCCCGTGCCGGAGCTACCGCTTTCGTGCCGTTCAGCGAGGGCGGGGTGGCCTTCTTCAACGGCATGCTGCAGGCGAGCTATCGGCCAGACTTCGATGTGCTGACCGTGATCGACGATCCCGTCGGCGCATTCAGCGGTTCCGACAAAAGTCCCGAGCAAGGCGAATTCAGTATCGGTCCCGATTTCGCGGTCGGGGCGCAGTTCATTCTGTCGCAAAACCTAGCGCTCGACTTGCGTTATCGCGCGGTGCTGTTCTTCCCGCTTTCGGGAGCCGCGAGCTTCAGCGATGCGCGGGTCAATCACGGGGTCAATCTGGGGCTGTCGCTGCGGCTTTGACCCTGCCGGGAGAGAAACGATGCTGGCTGTCCTGCGCCTTTTCCTGATTGCCATCGCCGCGCTCGCGATGACCGCTCCGGCGCAGGCGGAGGTGAAGGCCCTGCTGTTCGCGAGCGACTATGTCGCTTCGCAGGACAAGCGGCTGCAACTTGCCAATCCGGTCACCGATGCGCGGATGATCGCTGCGGCCTTGCGGCGCACGACGGTCGACGAGGTCGAACTAGTCGAGGAGCCCGATGCCGCCCGCTGGGAGGCGGCCTTCGAGAACTTCACCGCATCGCTCAGTGGCGACGATATCGCCTTGGTCTACTTCGCCGGACACGGCTTCCAGATCGACGGTGGCAATTATCTCTTGGCGGCCGACGGGCGATCGCTGATCGGGCTCGATGCCATGCTGCGGAGATTGACAGAGAAGGCGCGGGGGGTGGTCTTCGTGGTCGATGCCTGCCGTAACAATCCGCTGCTCGATGCCGACAGTTCGACCGCGCTGGAAATCGTCGAGATCGAGGGGAACATGCGCGCGCTGGAGACGGTCACACTCGACGACATCGTCTTCTCGAACAAGGGGCTGGCCCAGGTCGGAAGCCTGCGCGGCCTGTCGGCGGTGGTGTTCTTCTCGACCGAGCCGGGAAATGTCGCCGAGGATGGCGAATCGGCGGGCAAGGGCAGTCCCTTCGCGATCGAATTCGCGCGCGAGATCCGCCGCAGACAGTCGCTCGACGAGACCTTCCGCAAGACTGCGGTTGCGGTAAACCAGCGTACGGGGGGACGCCAGTCGCCGTGGCGGCAGGGCGATCTCCCCTTCGATGTGTTCATCGGCGGTATGCGGGCATTGCCGATCCCCTAACCTCACGGCATAGGCGCTGCATGACTCGGTTTGCTGCCATCGGCCTGATTGCTCTCGCATTGGGCGCCTGCGACGCTGCAGAGCGGAGCGACCGCTTTCCCGAGCCCGACCGGCCGGTGTCGGAAGCCGGGTCGAACCAGTTCTCGACCGAGGATCAGCGCGACAGCCGGGGCGAGGCGCAAACGGTGATGGACCTTGCCCAGCTCGAACCGGGCATGACGGTGGCCGATATCGGCGCGGGCAATGGTTATTACACCGTGCGCCTCGCCGAGCGCGTGGGCGCGCAGGGCCGCGTGCTGGCGCAGGATATCGATCGTGACGCTCTCAGCCGCCTGGCCCGTCGGATCGAGCGCCAGCGGCTCGAGAACGTCTCGATCCGCTTGGGCGAACCGGCCGATCCGCGGCTCCCCGCGAACAGTTTCGACCGCATCTTCATGGTCCACATGTACCACGAGATCGCGCAGCCCTACGAATTCCTCTGGCGCATGTGGCCCTCGTTGCGCGAGGGCGGCCAGGTGGTGGTCGTCGACATCGACCGGCCGACCGACCAGCACGGCATCGACCCGCTGCTGCTGAGCTGCGAATTCGAGGCGGTCGGCTACGAGCTGGTCGAATTCAAGGATGCCCCCCAGCTGGCGGGGTACTATGCACAGTTCAAGGCAGCCGCTACGAGGCCGGCTCCCGGAGAGATAGAGCGCTGCCGCGGCGACCGTGCCGCCCTGCGCGATGGGGGGCCCCGCCCCGCGACAAGAGAGAAAGCATGAGCATATGAGTTTCAAGGGTCTCGAGCCGATTACCTATGGCGGCAAGGAAGTCTGGCCGCTGGTCGAGGGCGGCAAGGGCGTGTCGGCCACCAATCATATGAGCTCGGGGGCCTGGGCCGCCGCTGGCGGTATCGGCACGGTCAGCGCGGTCAATGCCGACAGCTACGACGAGGACGGCAACCCTATCCCGCAGGTCTATCCGCAGGCGACGCGTGTCGAACGCTTCGAACAGTTGGTGCGCTACGGCATCGAAGGCGGTACCGAACAGGTCAAGCGCGCGCACGACATCGCCGGCGGCAAGGGCGCGATCAACATCAACGTGCTGTGGGAAATGGGCGGCGCGCAGCAGGTGCTCGAGGGTATCCTCGAAAACTGCCCCGGCCTCGTCACCGGCGTCACCTGCGGCGCGGGCATGCCCTACAAGCTCGCCGAGATCGCGGCCAGGCACAATGTCCACTACCTGCCGATCGTCAGTTCGGCGCGCGCCTTCCGGGCCTTGTGGAAGCGCAGCTATTCGAAGGTTCCGCACCTGATGGCGGCGGTGGTCTATGAAGACCCCTGGCTCGCCGGCGGCCACAATGGCCTCTCCAATGCCGAGGATCCGACGAAGCCCGAGGATCCCTATCCCCGCGTCAAGGCGCTGCGCGATACAATGCGTGCGGAAGGCGTCTCGGAAGACACCGCCATCGTCATGGCCGGCGGCGTGTGGTTCCTGCGCGAGTGGAACGACTGGATCGACAATCCCGAGCTCGGCAAGATCATGTTCCAATTCGGCACCCGCCCCCTGCTGACACAGGAAAGCCCGATCCCGCAGGTGTGGAAGGACATGCTGCGGACGGTCGAGCCAGGCGACGTGCTGCTGCACAAGTTCAGCCCCACCGGCTTCTATTCCAGCGCGGTGAAGACGCCGTTCCTCTATGACCTGATGCATCGTAGCGAGCGCCAGATCCCGATCTTCAAGCGCGACGAGGAAGAGGGCACCATCCCGCTTGCCGATCACGGCAAGGCGAAATATTTCTACGTTCACCCCGGCGACCAGCGCAAGGCGCAGTCGTGGATGCACGAAGGCTTCACCGAGGCGCTCAAGACCCCCGACGACACGGTGGTCTTCACCACGCCCGAGAGCGCCGAGCAGATCCGCGCCGACCAGCAGGGCTGCATGGGCTGCCTGTCGCACTGCCAGTTCTCGAGCTGGAAGGATCACGACAACCACACCACCGGGCGGCTCGCCGATCCGCGCAGCTTCTGCATTCAGAAGACCCTGCAGGACATCGCCCACGGCGGCGACCCGGACGAAAACCTCGCCTTCGCCGGCCACGCGGCCTACCGTTTCAAGCAGGACCCGTTCTATTCGAACAACTTCACCCCGACGGTGAAGGAACTGGTCGAGCGCATCCTGACGGGCGATTGAGGCTTCTCGCCGACCGGTGAAACGCGTCACCCCGGCCTACGGGCCGGGGTGGGAACCTCTTTTGGCGAGGCTCTAGCGCAATGGCACTGGCCCCGGATCAGATCGGGGCCGGCGAATGCGGCCTACAAGCCCGTCAGCACCTGATCGGGCGGGCGGTGCCCATCGGCCCACATGCGGATATTGGCGATGACCTTGAGCCCGCTTTCCTCGCGGCCTTCGCGCGTCGCGCTGCCGATGTGGGGAAGGGTCATGACGTTGGGATGGCGGATCAGGCGTTCGTCCACATTCGGCTCGTCGGGATAGACGTCGAGCCCCGCGCCCGCCAGCGTGCCGCCTTCCAGCGCCGCGATCAGCGCCTCCTGATCGACGAGATCGCCGCGCGCTGTGTTGATGAGGCTCGCGCCCTCCTTCATCAGCCCGATCCGGCGCGCGTCGATCATGTGATGCGTGTCGGGCCCGGCGGGGCAGTGGAGCGTGAGGATATCGGCCTCGGCCATCAGCGCATCGAGGCTGTCGACCCAGCGCGCGTGGAACATGCGCTCGACCGCCTCGGGCAGGCGCTTGCGGTTGTGATAGGCGATCTCAAGCCCGAAGGCGCGCGCGCGGTGCGCCACGGCCTGGCCGATCCGGCCCATACCGACGATGCCGAGTACCTTGCCGGCGAGCTTGGTGCCGAGCAGTGCGGTCGGGGTCCACCCGGTCCACTTGCCACGACGGATGAGCTCGACGCCTTCGCGGATGCGGCGGGGCACGCCGATGATCCCGGCCATGGCGAGGTCGGCGGTGTCGTCGGTGAAGACTCCGGGTGTATTGGTGACGAGAATGTGCCGCGCTGCGGCGGCCCCGAGGTCGATATGCTCGGTGCCCGCGCCGAAATTGGCGATCAGGCCGAGATCCTCGCCGGCCTCGGCGATCATCGCGGCATCGATCCGGTCGGTCACGGTCGGGACGAGCACATCGTATTCCCGCATGGCCGCGACCAATTGCTCGCGCGTCAGCGGCACATCCCCGGCATTGAGCTGCACCTCGAACAATTCGCCCATGCGCTCTTCGACGCTGTGCATCAGATGCCGCGTCACGAAGACGCGGGGCTTGCGATCGAGGCGTTTGGCGGGGCGGGCGTCGGTGCTGTCCATGTGCTGCCAAGCGCTAGGACGCGCGGCGGGGAGCGGTCAAGGATTCGCACCGGGAGGCATTCGCGAAGAGCGTTGACTGTCGGCCCGCATTGTCCGATTCAGCGGGCCATGTTCGCACGGATTTTCATACCTTTCCTTCTGCTCGCCGGGCTTGCGGCCCCCGCCGGAGCGCAGGACCGCGACGTACCCTATTGGGCGACGATTCGCGCCAGCGTGCTCAACCTGCGCGTGGGGCCGAGCGCCGACTACAAGATCGACTGGGTCTATCGCCGCCCCGGCCTGCCGGTGAAGGTTATACGGCTGATGGAAGGCTGGCGGCTGATCGAGGACCCCGACGGGGCGAGGGGCTGGGTGGTCGCCCGGCTGCTGAGCCCCGACCGGGGGGCGATCGTCATCGGCGAGGGGCTGGCGGCGATGCGTGCCGGTGCCAGCGCGGATGCCGCGCTAAAATGGCAGGTCGAGCCAGGTGTCGTCGGCGTGCTGGGCGATTGCGACGATGGCTGGTGCGAGTTCGCGGTCGAAAACCGGCGCGGCTATGTCCTCGAATCGCGCCTCTGGGGTGTTGGCGAACCCTGACGGGCTGGCCGTGCGTGCCTATTCTTCGGCTGTAGCCGTAGCGACGGGATCGGCTTCGGTTTCGAGCTTGCGGACCGAAGACTTCACCTTGCCATCCTCGCCGCGCACTTCGAAGGCACCGTCCTCGCCCGGGGCGCCGCCGGCATAGCATTCCTCGGGTTCGTCGCCTTCGGGGTCGAAGCACATCTTCCCCTGCTCGCCCGTACGCCAGGTCCCTCCGCCAGTCCGTGTGCCGTCCGCGGTCGCCTCGACATAGGTGCCGTCGGGGTGGATCGTCTGCTGCATGACGGAACCGTCCGCCAGCTTGACCTCATAGGTGCCCGCAAGGTTACCCATGGCGGTGCTGTCGAGCGTGGCCTCTTCCGGTTCGACCGGTTCGGCGGGATCATCCTTGGTGCCGCAGGCGGCCAGCAGGGCGCCGACCGCCGCGACGACTAGCAAACGCTTCAGCGTCGGTGCCCCCTCGCCGCTGGCGGCGTCGACATGCAGGGCGGGGGGCTGAGCCTGTTCCATCAGACGAGTTCGACCGCCACCGCGGTGGCTTCGCCGCCGCCGATACACAGCGAGGCGACACCGCGTGTCTTGCCCTGCTGCTTGAGCGCGTTGAGCAGCGTGACGATGATACGCGTCCCGCTGGCGCCGATCGGATGGCCGAGCGCGGTGCCGCCGCCGTTGACGTTGATCTTGTCGTGCGGGATGCCGATGTCGCGCATCGCGAACATGGCGACACAGGCGAAAGCTTCGTTCACTTCCCACAGGTCGACGTCCTCGGCCGTCCAACCGGCCTTGTCGAGTACCTTCTCGATCGCGCCGATGGGGGCGACGGTGAACTGCGACGGTTCCTGCGCATGGGCGGCCATGGCGACGATCCTCGCCACCGGTTCTTGGCCGTTTTGCTTCGCCACGCTCTCGCGCGTCAGCACCACGGCAGCGGCGCCGTCGGAAATCGAGCTCGACGTGGCCGCGGTAATCGTGCCGTCCTTGGCGAAGGCCGGGCGCAGCGTCGGGATCTTGTCGGGCTTGCCCTTGCCGGGCTGTTCATCGTGCTCGACCGTCTGCTCGCCCGCGCGGGTCGAGAAGGTCACCGGCACGACCTCGTCGGCGAAGGCGCCGCTCTCGATCGCGGCATTGGCGCGGCGCAGCGATTCGATCGCATAGGCGTCCATCTCCTCGCGGGTCATTTGGTATTCGTCGGCGGTGCACTGGGCGAAGGTGCCCATTGCGCGGCCTTCCTCATAGGCGTCTTCGAGCCCGTCGAGGAACATGTGGTCATAGGCCGTATCGTGGCCGAGGCGCGCGCCCGAGCGGTGCTTCTTGAGGAGGTAAGGCGCATTGGTCATGCTCTCCATCCCGCCGGCGACGACATAGTCGATGGTGCCGCTGGCGAGCGCCTCGGCGCCCATGATGACCGTCTGCATGCCACTGCCGCAGACCTTGTTGACCGTGGTCGCCTGGACCGACTTGGGCAGGCCGGCCTTGATCGAGGCTTGGCGGGCAGGGGCCTGGCCGAGCCCGGCGGGAAGGACGCAACCCATATAGGTGCGATCGAATTGGTCGGTCGCGACGCCCGAACGCTCGACCGCCGCCTTGATCGCCGTCGCGCCGAGTTCGGTCGCGGAGACATCGGCAAGGGCACCCTGCATGCCGCCCATGGGGGTGCGGGCATAGGACAGGATGACGACGGGATCGGATGCGCTGAACTGGGGCATGCTTGTGCTGTTCCTCTTGATCTGGAATATCGGTTGCCAAAGGCGACCTAAATTGTGGTGCGTAACCTAGTGCTGCGTTGCAGCAATATCAAACGGAGAGAGCGATGGCGGATAATCGTAAGAGCGACATGGAAGCCGTTTTGCGCAAACAGCGCGCCGCGCACCACCAGATGCGGCCCGAGCCGATGGCGCTGCGCAAGGACCGCATCGAGCGCGCGATGACCTTGCTCAGGAAACATGGCGAGGACCTGTGCAAGGTGATGGCTGCCGACTTCGGCAATCGCTCGCCCCACCAGTCGATGATCACCGACATCGCCGGTACGGTCAATTTCGGCAAATACTGCCTCAAGCACATGGACAAATGGGCGCGGGCGGACAAGCGCCACGTCCAGTTTCCGCTCGGCCTGCTCGGCGCCAAGGCCGAGGTGCGCTATGAGCCCAAGGGCGTGGTCGGCATCCTCAGCCCGTGGAATTTCCCGGTCAATCTCAGCTTCGGGCCGCTGATGCAGGTCTTCGCCGCGGGCAATCGCGCGATGATCAAGCCGAGCGAGTTCACCGAGAAGACCAGCCTGCTGACCAAGGAACTGGTCGAGGAATATTTCACCCCCGACGAATGCGCCGTGTTCACCGGCGGGCCCGAAGTGGCGCACGCCTTCAGCACGCTGCCCTTCGACCATCTCGTCTTTACCGGATCGACCGCCACCGGGCGCAAGGTGATGGAGGCGGCGGCGCAGAACCTCGTCCCGGTGACGCTCGAACTGGGCGGCAAGTCGCCCGTGTTCATGGGCGAGAGCGCCGATTTCGCCAAGGCCGGTGAACGCGTCGCGCTGGGCAAGATGATGAATGCCGGCCAGATCTGCCTTGCGCCCGATTATCTCTACGTCCCCGAGAGCAAGCAGGACGAGGCGATCCACGGCGTGTGGCAGGGGACTGCCAACATGTATCCCACGCTGCTCGAGAACGAGGATTATGCGAGCGTCGTTTCCGACCGTCATTTCGATCGGCTGCAGGATCTTGTCGCCGATGCGCGAGACAAGGGTGCCGAGGTGATCGAGGTCAATCCCGGGAACGAGGATTTCTCGAGCACCAACGCCCGCAAGATGCCGCTTACGATCCTCAAGAACGTCACCGACGACATGAAGGCGATGCAGGAGGAGATTTTCGGCCCGGTGCTGCCGGTGAAGACCTATACCAGCATCGACGACGCGATCGATTACGTGAACGAGCACGACCGCCCGCTCGGCCTCTATTACTTTGGTCAGGATGCAGGCGAGCGCGAGAAGGTGCTGACCAAGACGATCAGTGGCGGGGTGACGGTCAACGACGTGATCTTCCACGTTTCGATGGAAGACCTGCCCTTCGGCGGTGTCGGACCGAGCGGCATGGGCAGCTATCACGGCGTCGAGGGCTTCCGCGAATTCAGCCATGCACGGAGCGTTTATACACAGCCCAAGATCGATGTTGCCAAGCTCGGCGGGTTCAAGCCGCCCTATGGTCCCGCGACCGAAAAGGCCGTGAAGACCATGATGAAATGAGGGTGCTTGGCGCAGCGCTTGCCATCGCGCTTTCCGGCTGTACCAACGTTCCGCCTGCCATTGAGGCCGGAGTTCCCGCGAGCACGGCTCTCTGGCGTCCGGTCCATGCGGGAACCGGCGCGACTACGGAGATCGAGGCGCTTAAGCGCCTTGCTTTGGTCTATCCTGACAGCGGTTCGGTGCAACTGCGGCTACTCAACGCGCAGATCGCAGCGGAGGACGGCGACGCGGCAATCGCCACGCTTTTTTGGCTGCATGAGCGCGGTTATGTCTTCTCCGAGGGCGCGCGGCGCCAGTTGCCTGGGCTGATCGATGTGGACAGAGCCGCGCAGATATCCTCTCTCTTGCGCGCGCCGCGAGAAGCCAAAGCCACCAGCGAAGTGTTCGCCAGGATTCCTTCCTCGGCAGGATTGGTCGAGAGTCTCGTAGTCGATCTCGACACCGGCAGGATCGCGGCCACGTCGGTGTCGCAGCGCAGCGTCTGGGGTGGTTCCACCCAAGGCGAGTGGCGCGAGGTCAGACCAGCGGGCGTCGGCAATCTCTCGGGGATAGTTTTTGATCCCCATCGCAATACGCTTTGGGCGGCCTCGGGACATATTGACGGAGGGCCAAAGGAGGGTGCAGGGTTTTCCGGTCTGGTCGAGGTTCCGGCCGATAGGTCCGTAGGACAACGCATATCTGCGCCTGAAGGCGCGAACCTTTCCGACCTCCACCGCGCCGGCGACGGCACGATATTCGCCAGCGACCCGCTCGGCGGCGGTATCTACCAACTTCGAGCTGATGACACCGTTCTCGACGTGCTCGTGCCTCCGGGGAGTTTTCGTTCGCCGCAGGGCCTTGCGACGAGCAGGAACGGCGCGTGGCTCTATGTCAGCGACTATCGCTACGGAATTGCGATCATCCCGCTCGATGGCAGCCCGATCCGGCGGCTCGCGACCGACCTCCCGATCTTGCTCGACGGGATCGATGGACTATGGCGCCATGGCAACGAGTTGATTGCTGTCCAGAATGGGAGCAGCCCGATGCGGATCGTGGCGCTCCAACTGTCCGACGACGGACTGCGCGTTACCGGGCGCAGGATACTGGAAGAATCCAACGTGGAGTGGACCGAACCGCTTTCTGGCTATCTGGAAGGAGGCACGCTCTATTACGTCGGCAATGGCCAGTGGAATCGCCTCAAGGAAGGGCGACCGGACCCGACCCGTCCCTTCGTCGAGACGGTGATCCGCAAGTTGTCGCTCGATCGCTGATTGTCCTCGCTCTAAGCGCAATAGGAGATGAGGGAATTGCGCCATGCGCACCCTTGCACCAACTTCGCGACGGGCCTAGAGGCGGGCGCGAAGCAAGCCTGACGCCTAGGAATCATTCGTGGTCGATCTCGAACAATACCTGCCCATCCTGATCTTCCTGTTCATCGCCGTCGGCCTGTCGGCACTCTTCGTTTTCCTCCCCATGGGCGTCGCCCGCCTGACCGGCGCGCACAAGCCCGATGCGGAGAAGAACAGCGAATACGAGTGCGGTTTTCCGGCGTTCGAGGACCCGCGCAGCCAGTTCGACGTGCGCTTCTACCTGATCGCCATCCTGTTCATCATTTTCGACCTCGAAGCGGCCTTCCTGTTTCCCTGGGCGGTAAGCCTCGACCTGACCGGTTGGCCGGGCTGGATCACCATGATGGTGTTCCTCGGCGAACTCGCCGTCGGCCTCGCCTATGCGTGGAAGGTCGGCGCGCTGGAGTGGGAGTGATCGCATGACCCAGTCGACCATCATCACGCCGCCGAATGCGGTGCCCGCTGCGCAGGGCGGCGAAGTGCGCCAGCCCGATGCGGACTATTTCAACGCGCTCTCGACCGAGGTGAACGACAAGGGCTTCCTCGTCACGAGCACCGAAGACCTGTTCCAGTGGGCGCGCACCGGCAGCCTGTGGTGGATGACCTTCGGCCTCGCCTGCTGCGCGGTCGAGATGATCCACGTCAACATGCCGCGCTACGATATGGAGCGCTTCGGCGTCGCCCCGCGCGCCAGCCCGCGCCAGTCTGACGTCATGATCGTCGCCGGCACGCTGTGCAACAAGATGGCTCCGGCGCTGCGCAAGGTCTACGACCAGATGTCGGAGCCGAAATACGTGATCAGCATGGGCAGCTGCGCCAATGGCGGCGGCTATTACCACTATTCCTATTCGGTGGTGCGTGGCTGCGACCGGATCGTGCCCGTCGACATATACGTTCCCGGCTGCCCGCCGACGGCTGAGGCGCTGCTCTATGGCGTGATGCAGCTGCAGCGCAAGATCCGCCGTTCGGGTACGATCGAGAGGTAAGGGCGCATCATGGCTACACTCCATTCCGCGCCCCGCTTCACGCAGATCGACGGGCTCAAGGGCACGCTATCCGGCGCGCTCGGCGAGCACCTACTAGAAGCGCACGAAGAGCATGGCGAGCTGCTGCTCACCGTGAAGCGCGACAGCATCGAGGACGCGCTGCGCATCCTGCGCGACGATCACGCCTATCAGCAGCTGATGGAAATCGCCGGAGTCGACTATCCGTCGCGTGCCGAGCGCTTCGAAGTGGTCTACATGCTGCTCTCGCTGACCACCAACAGCCGCATTATCGTCAAGTGTTCGGCCTCCGAAGACACGCCCGTGCCGACGGTAACGACGCTGTGGCCCAATGCGGGTTGGCTCGAGCGCGAGGTGTTCGACCTCTACGGCGTGCTCTTCGCGGGCAATACCGACCTGCGGCGCATCCTCACCGATTACGGCTTCGAAGGACATCCCTTCCGCAAGGACTTCCCGCTCACCGGCTATCAGGAACTGCGCTACTCCGAAGACGAAAAGCGCGTGGTCTACGAGCCGGTCGAACTTGCGCAGGATTTGCGCCAGTTCGATTTCATGAGCCCGTGGGAAGGCGCGGACTACGTCCTTCCGGGCGACGAGAAGGCGGCAACGCCTCCGGTTGCCGACGTCAAGACCACCGAGAAGCCCGCCGACACCGGTGCTGGAAAGAAGGCCGACGAGAAGGCGGCCGACACCGTGAGCAAGGGCGCGCCGGCCGAGGAAGACGGCGGCAAGGACGCTGCTGCGCCGGAGCCCACCGAAGACCGTCCGGCGCGCGCCAAGCGCCAGGGCAAGACGAGCGATACCGCCGAGGCGACCGAACCGAAAAAGGCTTCCGCCAAGAAGAAACCCGCTGCCAAGAAGGCTCCTGTCAAACGCAAGCCTGCCGCAAAGAAGAAGGACGACAAGTGATGGTTCGCCTGATCCTTCCGCTGGCCGCGCTTGCGCTTGCTGCCTGTTCCTCCGAACCGGCTGCAGAACAGGAAAGTGCCGACGACTTCGCAACCCGTATCGGCCAGAGCGGTGAGGGCGCGCAGCTCGATCCGTCGCAGCCCGATCCCGATGCGCCCAATACGGCAAACGATGCCCCGCCCGCCGGGGCCGATCTCACGCAGCTGGCCCAGTTGGGCGATATCGGCGGCGTGAATCTTGGCCCGCGCGAAGGTGGGTGCACGCTGATGGTCGGCAATGAGGAAATGCTGATTGCCGCCGGCATGCGCGATAAGGCGCTGCCCGGAAAGGCGGTTGTCCGCGTCGGGAACAGCCTGACGATGGTCGATGCCGATGTCGGCGGTCTCGATGCGATCAAGGCCGGCACGACATTCAACGGGGAAGGCTTCACCATCACCGTGGCCCCGGCTGCCGGAGAGCAGCAGAGCCGCCCGGCCAATGTCACCGTGCGTGACGCTTCGGGCAAAACCCAATCCTACAGCGGCAAGTGGATCTGCGCATGAGCCACGCCATGCATCTCGAAGAATCGCCGACCACCGGCGACGAGGTCATCACCAATTACACGATCAACTTTGGGCCCCAGCACCCCGCGGCACACGGCGTGCTGCGCATGGTGATGGAGCTCGATGGCGAGATCATCGAGCGGATCGATCCGCATGTCGGCCTGCTCCATCGCGGCACCGAGAAGCTGATCGAGCACAAGACCTATCTTCAGGCACTGCCCTATTTCGACCGGCTCGACTATTGCTCGCCGCTCTGCATGGAGCACAGCTACGTCCTCGCGATCGAGAAGCTGCTCAATGTCGAGGTGCCCGAGCGGGCGCAGTACCTGCGCGTGCTGTTCGCCGAGCTGACCCGCATCTGCAACCACATGCTCAACATCGGCGCGCACGTCATGGACGTCGGCGCGATGACGCCGAACCTGTGGGTGTTCGAGCTGCGCGAAGACTGCATGAACTTCTTCGAGCGGGCTTCGGGTGCGCGCATGCACAGCGCCTGGTTCCGCCCCGGCGGCGTCCACCAGGACGTGCCCGAAAAGCTGCTGGTCGATATCGGCAACTGGGTCGACACGCGCCTGCCCGAACTGTTCGGCGACGCAATGAGCTTGGTGCTCGACAACCGCATCTTCAAGCAGCGCAATGTCGACATCGCCGTGGTGAGCAAGGACGACGCGGTGGCCTGGGGCTTCAGCGGCCCGATGATCCGCGCTGCCGGCATTCCGTGGGACCTGCGCAAGTCGCAGCCCTACGACGTCTATGACCGAATGGAGTTCGACATCCCCGTCGGCACCAATTCGGACTGCTACGACCGCTTCATGGTGCGCGTGAAGGAAGTCTACGAAAGCGCCAGGATCATCAAGCAGTGCCTCGCGCAGATGCCGTCGGGCCCGATCTGCTCGGACGACCGCAAGGTCGCGCCGCCCAAGCGCGCCGAGATGAAGCAGTCGATGGAAGCGCTGATCCACCACTTCAAGCTCTACACCGAGGGCTTCCATGTGCCCGCGGGCGAAGTCTATGTCGCCACCGAAAGCCCCAAGGGCGAATTCGGCGTCTACCTCGTCAGCGACGGCTCGAACAAACCCTATCGCTGCAAGATCCGCCCGACGGCCTTCAGCCACCTGCAAGCAATGGATTTCATGAGCAAAGGCCACATGCTGCCCGATGCCACCGCCATCCTCGGCGCCATCGACGTCGTGTTCGGGGAGTGTGACCGCTAATGGCTGACCGTACTCCTGCACCCGATACGCCTGAGCTGCGCGAGCGCTGGGGCGCTTTCGAATTTACCGAAAGCTACCGCGAACGCGCGGACAAGGCGATCGCGCGCTATCCCGAGGGGCGCCAGCGCTCTGCCGTGATGCCGCTGCTCGACCTTGCCCAGCGCCAGGTTGGCGAAGAGACGAACACGCAGGGCTGGCTACCGCTGCCGGTGATCGAATATGTCGCCGATTATCTCGACATGCCGGTCATCCGCGTGCTCGAAGTCGCCAGCTTTTACTTCATGTATAATCTCAAGCCCGTGGGCCGGTACCACGTGCAGGTCTGCGGCACGACGCCGTGCATGCTGCGCGGTTCGGACGGACTGTTCGAGACCTGCAAGAAGCGCGGGATGACAAAGGGCCACGTATCGGAAGACGGGCTGTGGACGCTCACCGAAGTCGAATGCATGGGCAATTGCGCCACTGCGCCGATGGTCCAGATCAACGACGACAATTATGAAGATTTGACGCCCGAACGCCTCGACGAAATCCTCGACGAACTGGCCGCGGGCAAGCAGCCGAAGACCGGAACGCAGGTTCCCGGCAAGCGCACCAGCGAACCCGAAGGCGGCCCGACCACGCTGAAGGAAATGGTCGACGCCAATCACGATTACCGGAAGGAATGGTGATGAGCATTGCCACCATCCTCATCGCGCTGGTGCTCGGCTTCGTCGCCTGGAAGGTCCTCGTCGGCCTCGTGAAATTCGGCGCGCTCGCCCTGATCGCGGTGGCCGCCATCTATTTCCTCTCGCAGGGAGGGGCATTCTGATGCTCGCGGATAAGGACCGCATCTTCACCAATGTCTACGGCTTCCAGGACTGGGGGCTGAAGGCAGCGCAGCAGCGCGGCGACTGGGACGATACCAAGTCGCTGATCGCGCGCGGCCACGACAATATCATCGAAGAGATCAAGGCCTCGGGCCTGCGCGGCCGCGGCGGTGCGGGCTTCCCGACCGGCCTCAAATGGTCGTTCATGCCGAAGGAATCGAAGGACGGCCGTCCCAGTTTCCTCGTCATCAACGCCGACGAATCCGAACCCGGTTCGTGCAAGGACCGCGAGATCATCCGCCACGATCCGCACAAGCTGATCGAGGGCGCGCTGGTCGCCGGCTATGCCATGCGGGCGAGGGCGGCCTACATCTACATTCGCGGCGAATACATCCGCGAGGCCGAAACGCTGCAGGCCGCGATCGACGAGGCCTATGACGCGGGCCTGATCGGCAAGAACGCCGCGAAGTCCGGCTACGATTTCGACGTCTTCCTGCATCGCGGCGCGGGCGCCTACATCTGCGGTGAAGAGACCGCGATGATCGAAAGCCTCGAAGGCAAGAAGGGCCAGCCCCGCCTCAAGCCGCCGTTCCCGGCAGGGGCCGGCCTCTATGGCTGCCCGACCACGGTCAACAATGTCGAATCGATCGCCGTCGTCCCGACCATCCTGCGCCGCGGCGCGAGCTGGTTCGCCAGCTTCGGACGCGAGAACAACAAGGGCACCAAGCTCTTCCAGATCAGCGGGCATGTGAACAAGCCCTGCGTGGTCGAAGAATCGCTGTCGATCCCGTTCAGCGAGCTTATCGAGAAGCACTGCGGCGGCATTCGCGGCGGCAAGGACAACCTCCTCGCCGTGATCCCCGGCGGTTCCTCGGTCCCGCTGGTCCCGGCCGAGCAGATCTGGGACGCGCCGATGGATTTCGACGGCCTCAAGGATCTCGGATCGGGCCTCGGCACGGCCGGCGTCATCGTGATGGACAAGTCGACCGACATCGTCCGCGCGATTTCGCGTCTCAGCTATTTCTACAAGCACGAGAGCTGCGGGCAGTGCACCCCCTGTCGCGAGGGCACAGGCTGGATGTGGCGCATGATGGAACGCCTGCGCACCGGCGATGCAGCAATCGAGGAAATCGACATGCTGCAGCAGGTCAGCAAGCAGGTCGAAGGCCACACCATCTGCGCATTGGGCGATGCGGCGGCCTGGCCGATCCAGGGCCTCATCCGCCACTTCCGCCCCGAGCTCGAACGCCGGATCACCGAACACAACGCCAAGTTTGCCGAGGCAGCGGAATGACCGTCATTCGCAAGAAGCATGCGTTTGACCGCGGTCCACGCAAAGGCCTTGTCGAGGTGCGTCACCCACACAAGCATGGCGATGGCATGTATCGTCTTTTCTCTCCGAAGGGAGTGATGGGTGAAGACGGGAAGCGTCATTGGAATCGCCTCCATAATTCCAAATCTGTGGCGACTTTGGATGAGGCTGCCGATCTAATTGAACAGGGCTGGGGTATCCGAATGGTTGGACCACACACGACCACTCCGTCCCTTTGCTGGAAAGATATCGAGGTCATCCGCTGATGCCTAAAGTCACCGTAGACGGACAGGAAATCGAGGTTCCGGAGGGCGCGACCGTCCTCCAGGCCTGCGAGCTTGCGGGCAAGGAAATCCCGCGCTTCTGCTATCACGAACGGCTGTCGATTGCCGGCAATTGCCGCATGTGCCTCGTCGAGGTGAAACCCGGACCGCCCAAGCCGCAGGCGTCCTGTGCGCTGCCGGCCACCGAGGGCCAGGAAATCCGCACCGACAGCGAGATGGTGAAGACCGCGCGCGAAGGCGTGATGGAGTTCCTCCTCATCAACCATCCGCTCGATTGCCCGATCTGCGACCAGGGCGGCGAATGCGATTTGCAGGACCAGTCGGTCGCCTATGGCCGCGGCGGCTCGCGCTATCATGAGAACAAGCGCGCGGTGACCGAGAAGTACATGGGCCCGCTGATCAAGACGGTGATGACCCGCTGCATCCACTGCACCCGCTGCGTGCGCTTCAGCGAGGAAATTGCCGGGGTCGACGAAATTGGCGCGGTGGGTCGCGGCGAGGACATGCAGATCACGACCTATCTCGAGCAGGCCGTCGAGCACGAGCTGTCGGCGAACGTGATCGACCTGTGCCCGGTCGGCGCGCTGACGAGCCGCCCCTATGCCTTCGAGGCGCGCCCGTGGGAGCTCAAGAAGACGCTCAGCATCGACGTCTCGGACGCAGTCGGAGCGAACATCCGCCTCGACAGCCGCGGCCGCGAAGTCATGCGCGCGCTCCCGCGCATCAATGACGAGGTCAACGAGGAATGGATCTCGGACAAGGCGCGCTACCAGGTCGACGGCCTGACCAAGCGCCGCCTCGACAAGGTCTTCATGCGCACAAGGGGGGGGCTCAAGCCCGCCAGCTGGGACGAGGCCTTCAAAGCGATCGCCAAGGCCAAGCCGGGCAAGGATATTGCCGCCATCGCCGGCGACATGGTCGATTGCGAGACGATGTTCGCCGCCAAGGCGCTGCTCAAGGCAAGCGGTTCGAGCCTGCTCGAAGGCCGCCAGACCGGCATGGACTACGACGTGTCGAACCTCGCCGCGGTGAATTTCAATTCCACCTTTGCCGGGATCGAGACTGCCGATGCGATCCTGATCGTCGGCAGCCACATCCGCTGGGAAGCGCCGCTGGTGAACGTCCGCCTGCGCAAGGCGGTGAAGCGCGGCGCCAAGGTCTTCGTGATCGGCCCCTTCTGGGACACCACCTATCCGACGCATTTCCTCGGCGATGAGCTCTCGATTCTCGGCGAGCTGCCCGAAGAAGTGGCTGAAGCCTTCGGCAAGGCCGAACGTCCCGCGATCATCATGGGCGGTGCGGCGCTGGCCAGGGGCGCGCTCGGCGCAGGTCTCGCCTTCGCCGAGCGGTTCGGCCTCGTGAAGGATGGCTGGAACGGCTTCAACGTGCTTCACTTCAGCGCGGCGCGGATGGGCGGGTTGATGCTCGGCTACGCGCAAAAGGGCGGGATGAAGGACATTGTCGCGGCTAGCCCAAAGGTCGTGATCAGCCTTGGTGCGGACGAGATGGATTTCGAACCCTTCGCCGACGCGCTGAAGGTCTACATCGGCCACCACGGCGACCGCGGTGCGCATGCGGCGGACATCATCCTGCCGGGCGCAAGCTATGCCGAAAAGGACGGCACCTACGTCAATACCGAAGGGCGCGTGCAGTTCGCCGAAAAGGCGGTCTTCGCGCCGGGCGACGCGCGTGAGGACTGGACGATCCTGCGTGCGCTGGCCGATGCGCTGGGCGTCTCGGTCGGCTTCGACAGTTTTGCGCAGCTCCAGGCGGCGATGATCGCCGAGGTGCCGGCGCTGGGCGAGGAAGGCCTCGCCAACTACGGCGCGCTGCCCAAGGCCGACGCCGGGGCGAAAGCCGAGGGCACCATCTCGGAATATCCCATCAAGGACTTCTACCTCACCAACCCGATCGCCCGCGCCAGCGCGGTGATGCAGCGCTGTTCGGCAGAGCTGCTCCATGGCGGCGAATTGGCGGAGGCAGCGGAATAATGGCTGTACCGATCATTCCCCTGACGCTGTTGGGCGCCGGCGGGTATGCCGTGTGGCGCGGCTTCCGCACCGATCGCAAGCACAAGTCGAATGCCGCCAATGGTTGGCGCAACGAAGCCTTCTCGGCGCGCGAAGAGGCCGCGAAGGGCAGGAAGGCGAAATGACCGAATTCTTCCAATCGCTGGGCATGACCTACGAATGGGCATGGGGTCTCGCGACGGTCGCGGGCATCCTGCTGATCGCACTGCCGCTGATGCTGGCGGTGGCGATGATCATCTATGCCGACCGCAAGATCTGGGCTGCCATTGCGCTGCGCAAGGGGCCCAACGTCGTCGGGCCGTTCGGCCTGCTCCAGTCCTTCGCCGATGGTCTAAAGGTCTTCCTGCAGGAAACCATCATCCCGACCGCGGCGAACAAGGGCATCTTCCTGATCGCGCCGATCATCACCTTTACCGTCGCGCTGATGGCCTGGGCGGTGATCCCCTTCGGCCCCGTCGCGGTACTGTCGGACATCAATATAGGCCTGCTCTACATCCTCGCGATCAGCTCGCTCGGTGTTTACGGCGTGGTGATGAGCGGGTGGGCGTCGAACTCTAAATACCCCTTCTTCTCGGCCATGCGCGCCGCCGCGCAGATGATCAGCTACGAAGTCTCGATCGGCTTCATCCTCGTCTGCGTCATCCTGTGGGCGGGCACGACCAACATGAACGAGATCATCCTCGCGCAGAAGGGGCACATCTTTGGGCTGATCAACGGCTTCGTGTTCAACCCGCTGCTGTTCCCGCTGTGGGTGATGTTCCTGATCTCGGCGCTCGCCGAGACCGCGCGCGCACCTTTCGACCTGACCGAGGCCGAAAGCGAACTCGTCGCCGGTTACCAGACCGAATATTCTTCGATGAGCTTCGCGCTCTTCTGGCTCGGCGAATATGCCAACGTGCTGCTGATGTGCGCGCTCAACGCGATCCTGTTCTTCGGTGGCTGGCTGCCGCCGCTCGACATCCCGATCCTCTACACCTTCCTGTTCGGACCGGGCCTCACCGCCTTCTTCTGGCTGGTGATCAAGATCCTGTTCTTCTTCTTCGTCTTCAGCTGGGTGAAGGCCACCGTCCCGCGCTATCGCTATGACCAGCTGATGCGCCTGGGGTGGAAGGTGTTCCTCCCGCTCAGCCTGGGTTTCGTCGTTCTTATCAGTGGCTATCTGATGGCCACGGGGCATTACGCATGAGCACCGTCGCGCATCTCATCAAATCGTTCACCCTGTGGGAGTTCGTGAAGGCGCATGCCCTCACGCTGAAGTACTTCTTCAAGCCCAAGGCGACGATCAACTATCCGTTCGAAAAGAACCCGATCTCGCCCCGCTTCCGCGGCGAACATGCGCTGCGCCGCTATCCCAATGGCGAAGAGCGCTGCATCGCCTGCAAGCTGTGCGAGGCGATCTGTCCCGCGCAGGCGATCACGATCGAAGCCGAACCGCGCGAAGACGGCAGCCGCCGGACCACGCGCTACGACATCGACATGACCAAGTGCATCTATTGCGGTTTCTGTCAGGAAGCGTGCCCGGTCGATGCGATCGTCGAAGGGCCGAACTTCGAATACGCGACCGAAACGCGCGAGGAACTGCTCTACGACAAGGCAAAACTGCTGGCCAACGGGGACAAGTGGGAGCGGGCGATCGCCGCGAACCTTGAAGCCGATGCGCCGTATCGATAGGGGCCCGCGCCAAGGGATATGACATCGTGATCCAGACGCTCGCCTTCTACCTCTTCGCCGCGCTCGTCATCGCCAGCGCCGTCATGGTCATCATGGCGCGCAATCCGGTGCATTCGGTGCTGTGGCTGATCCTCGCCTTCTTCAACGCTGCGGGGCTGATGGTCCTGACCGGCGCCGAATTCATCGCCGCTCTGCTGGTGATCGTCTATGTCGGCGCGGTCGCCGTGCTGTTCCTGTTCGTGGTGATGATGCTCGACATCGACTTCGCCGAACTGCGCGCCGGTTTCGTCAAGAACTTTCCGCTCGGCATCCTCATAGCTCTGGTGCTCGCGGCCGAGTTGATCTTCGGCATCGGCGCGTATCAGGCCGGTCGCCTCGACCTCGGCGTGGCGAGCGGGGCAGCAGCCCCGATTCTCGACGGTTCGAACACCGCCAGCCTCGGCGCGGTGCTCTATCGCGATTACCTGTTCCTGTTCGAAGCGGCGGGCCTGATCCTGCTCGTCGCCATGGTCGGCGCGATCGTACTGACGCACCGCCAACGCCCCGACGGTGCGCGCGGTCAGCAGGACATCTCCAAGCAGGTTCGCCGCAAGCCGGACGAAGCCACTGTCATGAAGCGGCCCAATGTGGGCGAGGGGGTCGAGCTGTGATTGGCATCGAACACTATATCGTGGTGAGCGCGATCCTCTTCGTGCTCGGCGTGCTCGGCATCTTCCTCAACCGGAAGAATATCATCGTCATCCTGATGGCGATCGAGCTCATCCTGCTCAGCGTGAACATCAACCTCGTCGCCTTCAGCGCCTTCCTCGGCGACATGGTCGGCCAGGTCTTCGCCATGTTCGTGCTGACCGTGGCCGCGGGCGAGGCTGCGGTCGGGCTCGCCATTCTCGTCATCTATTTCCGTGGCCGCGGCACGATCGCGGTCGACGACGTCGACCGGCTGAAGGGATAAGCTCCGGTGCATCCGATTCTCCTTATCGTCTTCCTGCCGCTGCTTGCGGCAATCGTAGCCGGCCTGACCAACAAGGCCGCGCCGAGCGTCTTCGCCAAGTCGATCACGACCGGCGCGCTGTTCATCAGCGCCGCGCTGAGCTGGCCGATCTTCCTCGGTTTCGTGGGCGGAACCTACGAGCCGACCGTGGTCCCGGTGCTTACCTGGATGCAGTCGGGCACGCTCGCCTTCGACTGGGCGCTGCGCGTCGACACGCTGACCGCGGTCATGCTGGTGGTGATCAACACCGTCTCGGCGCTCGTCCACCTCTATAGCTGGGGCTATATGGAAGAAGACCCGGACCAGCCGCGCTTCTTCGCCTACCTCTCGCTGTTCACCTTCGCCATGCTGATGCTGGTGACCGCCGACAATCTCGTCCAGATGTTCTTCGGATGGGAAGGGGTGGGCCTCGCCTCCTATCTCCTCATCGGTTTCTGGTTCAGAAAGCCGAGCGCCAATGCTGCCGCGATTAAGGCCTTCGTGGTCAACCGTGTGGGCGATCTCGGCTTCATGATGGGGATCTTCGGCACCTACCTCGTGTTCGACACCGTCTCGATCAGCGAGATCCTTGCCGCCGCGCCTGGCATGAGCGGGGCGACGATCGGCTTTCTCGGTTACAGCGTCCATACGATGGACCTGCTGTGCATCCTCCTGTTCATTGGCGCGATGGGCAAGTCGGCACAGCTTGGCCTGCACACTTGGCTGCCCGACGCGATGGAAGGCCCGACCCCGGTCTCCGCGCTGATCCACGCCGCCACCATGGTGACCGCGGGCGTGTTCATGGTCTGCCGCCTCAGCCCCATGTTCGAGACCGCGCCCGCCGCGCTCGCCATGGTGACCTTCGTCGGCGCCGCCACCTGTATCTTCGCCGCCACCGTCGGCACGACGCAGTGGGACATCAAGCGCGTGATCGCATATTCGACCTGTTCGCAGCTCGGCTACATGTTCTTTGCCGCCGGCGTGGGCGCCTATGGCGCGGCGATGTTCCACCTGTTCACGCACGCCTTCTTCAAGGCGCTGCTGTTCCTCGGTGCGGGCTCGGTCATCCACGCGATGCACCACGAACAGGACATGCGCTATTACGGCAATCTGCGGAAGCACATCCCGCTGACCTTCTGGGCGATGATGGCGGGCACGCTGGCGATCACCGGCGTGGGCATCTACCACCTCGGCGCGGGCTTTGCCGGCTTCTGGTCGAAGGACGCGATCCTCGAGGTCGCCTATGGCCGCGGCACCGAACTCGGCAACTTCGCTTTCTGGATGGGCACGCTCGCCGCGCTGCTGACCAGCTTCTACAGCTGGCGCCTGATGTTCCTCACCTTCTGGGGCAAGCCGCGCTGGATCGAGAGCGAGCATATCCAGCACAGCGTCCACAAGACTCCCGCAGAAGCGGGCGAGGACACCACGGGGGGCTATCACCCGCATGAAAGCCCGCTGACGATGCTCATTCCGCTCGGCGTTCTGTCGGTCGGGGCGGTGCTGGCGGGGCAGGTCTTCGCGCCCACTTTCCTCGACGACGCGGCATTCTGGGGCAGCTCGATCTTCTACAACGAGCCGCTGATCCACGCGATGCACGCCGTCCCTTGGCCGGTAAAATACGCCGCGCTCATCGTTATGATCATCGGCCTCGCTGTCGCTTGGTATGCCTATATCAAGAACACCGACGTTCCGGCGAAGACCGCCGAGCAACTCGGTCCGGTCTACCGCTTCCTCTACAACAAGTGGTATTTCGACGAGCTCTACCACTACCTCTTCGTGGTGCCGGCCTTCTGGCTCGGCCGCCAGTTCTGGAAACTTGGCGATATCGGCACGATCGATCGCTTTGGCCCCAATGGCGTTGCCTGGGTGGTCGAGAAGGGCTCCGTCGGTGCCCGCAAGTTCCAGACCGGATATCTCTATAGCTATGCGCTGGTGATGCTCCTCGGGCTCGTCGCCGCGATCACCTGGGTGCTGTTCTGATGGAGTTCCCCATCCTTTCGCTGATGCTCGCCGTCCCGCTGGTCGGCGCAATCGCCTGCCTGTTCCTCGGTGCGCAAAGCGCGCGCATGACCGCTCTGGTGGTCACGCTGGCCAACCTCGCGCTCGGCATCGTGCTGTGGCTCAACTACGATATCGGCGGCGCGCAGTGGCAGTTCGTCGAACGCGCAGAGATCTTCGCGGGCTTCAGCTATGCGCTCGGCATCGACGGGATCGCGCTGATGCTGATCATGCTCAGCGTATTCCTGATGCCGATTTGCATCCTCGCAAGCTGGGATGCGATCGAGAAGCGCGTCGGCGAATACATGAGCGCCTTCCTGCTGATGGAAGTGCTGATGATCGGCGTGTTCGCCGCGCAGGACATGTTCCTGTTCTACATCTTCTTCGAAGCCGGCCTCATCCCGATGTATCTCATCATCGGCGTGTGGGGCGGCGATAACCGCATCTACGCCTCGTATAAGTTCTTCCTCTACACGCTGCTCGGCTCGGTCCTGATGCTGATCGCGATGATGTGGATGGTGAACGAGGCGGGCACCACCGACATTCCGACGCTGTTGAACTACGATTTCGAGCCACAGGCGCAGACTTGGCTGTGGCTCGCCTTCTTCGCCAGCTTTGCAGTGAAAATGCCGATGTGGCCGGTCCACACCTGGCTGCCCGACGCACATGTGCAGGCGCCGACCGCCGGTTCGGTGATCCTCGCGGGCGTGCTGCTGAAGCTCGGCGGTTACGGCTTCATCCGCTTCAGCCTGCCGATGTTCCCCGAAGCGAGCGAGCAGTTCGCCTGGCTCGTTTTCATCCTCTCGATGGTGGCGGTGGTCTACACCTCGCTCGTCGCACTGGTGCAGCACGACATGAAGAAGCTGATCGCCTATTCCTCGGTCGCGCACATGGCGATCGTGACGGTCGGCCTGTTCGCCTTCAACGCACAGGGCATCGAAGGCGCGATGATGGTCATGCTCGGCCACGGCCTCGTCTCGGGCGCGCTGTTCCTCTGCGTCGGCGTGATCTACGACCGACTGCATACCCGCGAGATCGCGCGTTACGGCGGACTTGCGATCAACATGCCCAGATACGCGCTGTTCTTCATGCTCTTCACCATGGCCTCGGTCGGCCTGCCCGGAACGAGCAACTTCGTCGGTGAATTCCTCGCGCTGGCGGGGATCTACCAGGTCTCGACCTTCGTGACGCTGGTCTGCACCACGGGCATCATCCTTGGCGCCGCCTATATGCTCTATCTCTACCGCCGCGTGGCCTTCGGCGAACAGAAGAACGCCGATGCGGCGGCCATGCCCGACCTCAACGCCCGCGAATGGGCCATGCTCGCCCCGATCGCAGCCGCCGTGCTGTGGATGGGCATCTATCCGGAAAGCTTTCTTGCCCCCATGCGTCAGGACATTGCCGCACTCGAGGCCCGCATCGCGCGCGCCGCGCCCGATTACGATGCCGACAATGTAATCGGCACCCCGCGCGAGCATAATGCGAACTTCGTCGCACCCGCGCATGGCGAAGAGCACGAGGCGGAGGGAGCGCACTGATGTCCTACGCAACCTCGCTCTACCTCACCGGGGCCGAAGTCGGCCTGTCGCTGACCGGGCTCGTGCTGCTGCTGGTCGCCGCCTGGGGCGGGAGCAAATCCGCACGCCTGGTGACGATTGTCAGCGTCGCCGCGCTGATCGGCGCCGCGATCTTCAGCGTCGGCCTGTTCGATCGCGCGGGCAGCGAAGTCGCGGGCCGGGCCTTCGGTGACCTCTACCGCGCCGATGCCTTCGGCAGCTTCGCCAAGATCCTCATCTATCTCGCGGCTTCGGCGGTGCTGGTGGTGACCCCGCGCTTCTTCGCCCAGTCGGGCAGCTACCGCGCCGAATATCCGGTGCTGATGGTGTTCAACGCGGTCGGCATGGGGATGATGGTCTCCGCCACCGACCTGATGACGCTATATATCGGCCTCGAGATGTCGAGCCTGTCGAGCTACGTCCTCGCGAGTTTCCTTAAGCAGGATGACCGGTCGAGCGAGGCGGGCCTCAAATATTTCGTGCTCGGCGCGCTCGCTTCGGGGATCATCCTCTACGGCATCAGCCTGGTCTACGGATTCACCGGCTCGACCAATTACGAGGGCATCCGCGCCGCTTTCACCACCAGTTTCCCCACCGGCGCGCTGTTCGGCGTGGTCTTCGTCCTCGCAGGACTCGCCTTCAAGGTCAGCGCCGTGCCGTTCCACATGTGGACGCCGGACGTCTACGAAGGGGCGCCGACGCCGGTCACCGCCTTCTTCGCCAGCGCTCCCAAGGTCGCGGCGATGGGCATGCTGCTGCGCATGGCCATGGATCCCTTCGCGGGCGAAGTCGATGCCTGGCGGCAGATTGTCATCTTCGCCGCGCTGGCGTCGATCGTGGTCGGCGCACTGGGGGCGATCGGCCAGCAGAACCTCAAGCGGCTGCTCGCCTATTCCTCGATCAACAACGTCGGCTTCATCCTGATCGGCCTTGCCGCGGCGACGCCGGCGGGGATTGCCGGGGCGCTTACCTATCTCGCGATCTATGTCGCGATGGTCGTCGGCAGCTTCACCGCGCTGCTGATGCTGCGCGATCCGGCAGGCAACAATCTCGAAACCTTCGCCGACATCTCCGGCCTGTCGACCCGGCGTCCGGCGCTTGCGTGGTCGCTGCTGGCGCTGATGTTCAGCCTCGCGGGCATTCCGCCGCTGTTCGGCTTCTGGGGCAAGTTCGTGGTCTTCCAGGCTGCCGTGCAGGCCGATCTCGTCGCACTGGCGGCGATCGGTATCGCGGCAAGCGTGATCGGCGCCTTCTACTATCTCAAGTTCATCAAGGTGATGTTCTTCGACGAGCCGTTGCGCGAGGTCGAAGCGAGCAGCCCGGTGAGCCATTGGACGGTGCTGGCAATCTGCGTCGCGGTGATCTCTCCGCTCGGCTATCTGCTCACCATCCCGCTGGGTGAATGGACCGCGCAGGCGGCCGCCTCCTTCGTCGCGGCGATGTGATCCGCTTCGTTACCGAAACCGGTTCGACCAATTCAGACCTTGCCGCGCAATTGCGCGCGGGCGAGGCGGTGCCCGAAGGCCAGTGGCTCGTGGCCGACCGGCAGCTGGCGGGGCGTGGGCGACAGGGCCGGAACTGGTTCGACGGCAGCGGCAATTTCATGGGCTCGACCGTGGTGCATGTTTCTCCGCGCGATCCCAATCCGGCGACGCTTGCGCTGGTGGCCGGCGTGGCCGCCTATGAAGCAGTCGCCGAAATCCTCGCCGATCCCAGCCGGTTGCGGCTCAAGTGGCCCAACGATTTGATGCTCGGTGATGCCAAGCTGGCCGGGATCCTGCTCGAACGCGAAGGCGATGCGATCATAGTTGGCATGGGCATCAACCTCGCGGTGGCGCCCGCCTTGCCCGATCGGAGGACGATCGCGTTGACGGCACTGGGACCGGCCCCCGACCGCGACCTCTTCGCCCGCGCACTTGCTGCCGCTTTCGACCGCGAGCTGGAGCGCTGGCGGACCTATGGCCTGGAACCGTTGGTCCGTCGCTGGGAAAGCGCCGCGCATGCGGCCGGCACGCCGCTCAAGGTGCATCCGCCGGGAGAAGGCATGCTCGAGGGCAGTTTTGTCGGGCTGACCGACGAGGGTGCGCTGTCGCTGCGCTTGGCGGATGGCTCCACCCGTGCCATCCACGCGGGCGACGTGATGCTCGTGAACGAGGAGAGCTGAGCCATGTTGCTCGCAGCCGATGTCGGAAATACCAATGTGGTCTTCGCGCTGTTCGAAGGGCGCGAGATCAAGGCCCGTTGGCGGATCGCCACCGACCCGCGAAGGACGGGCGACGAATATGCCGTATGGCTGCTTCAGCTCGCCGAATTCCAGGGTTTCGACAGCGCCGATATCGACCAGGTCATCATCGGCTCCGTCGTGCCGCGGGCGATCCACAACCTCACCGTCTTGTCGGAGAAATATCTCGGCATCACCCCGCTGATCGCGGGGCAGGGGGCAGGGCAGTGGGGCATCGAACTCGATATCGAGCAGCCCAGTTCGCTCGGCGCCGATCGCGCGCTCAACACGATCGCGGCGCATGCCAAATACGAAGGCGATCTGATCGTGATCGATTTCGGCACCGCGACCACTTTCGACGCGGTCGATTTCACCGGGGCCTACAAGGGCGGGATCATCGCGCCCGGGATCAACCTCTCGCTCGACGCGCTGGTCGGGAACACTGCAAAATTGCCACGCATCGCGATCGAACGGCCCGAAAGCGACAGCGTGATCGGGCGCAACACCGAGGACCAGATGCTGATCGGGGTCTTCTGGGGATACGTCTCGCTGATCGAGGGACTGATCGCGCGCATGAAGAAGGAAATCGGCCGCCCGGCCAAGGTCGTTGCTACCGGCGGTCTGGCCATACTGTTCGACGAACACACCACGCTGTTCGACGCGGTCGATCCCGACCTCACGCTCGAAGGCCTCGCGATTTTGGCGGAGCGCGCCGCGTGAAGAAGGATTTCACTCCCGAGGACGAACTGCTCTTCCTCGCACTCGGCGGGTCGGGCGAGATCGGCATGAACGTCAATCTCTACGGCTGCCAGGGGCGCTGGCTGATGGTTGATCTGGGCATGACCTTCGCGGGCGACCAGTATCCCGGCGTCGATCTCGTCTTTGCCGATCTCGAATTCATCGAAGACCGCGCCGACCAGCTCGATGCGATCGTGCTTACGCATGCGCATGAGGACCATATCGGTGCGGTGCCCTATTTCGCCGCCGATCTCGGGGTGCCGATCTATGCGACGCCGTTCACCGCCGATCTCGTGCGCCGCAAGCTGGAGGAGGCGGGGCTGCTCGACCAGGTCGAAGTCTATGTCATCGCCGACGATCACGGCAGCTTCGTCGTCGGCCCCTTCGAGGTCACCTATATACCGCTCGCGCACTCGATCGCCGAAGGCAATGCACTGCTGATCGAGACGCCGCACGGCCGCATCTTCCACACCGGCGACTGGAAGCTCGACGAGGATCCAATCATCGGAGAGCCGACGACCGAGGAAGAGCTGGTCGAGATCGGCGACGGCGGCGTGCTTGCGCTGGTGTGCGACAGCACGAATGTCTTCAATCCCGCCCCGAGCGGGTCCGAGGGTGCGGTCCACAAGGGACTGCTCGAGGAGGTCCAGCGGCACGCGGGAAAGCGGGTGCTGGTCACCACCTTCGCCAGCAATGTCGCGCGGCTGCAGACGCTCGGCGATGTCGCGCGCGAAACCGGACGACAGGTCTGCGTTGCCGGGCGCTCGCTCGACCGCATCATTGAGGTGGCGCAGGACAACGGCTATCTCGAGGACTTCCCCGAGCCGGTCGATTTCGACACGGCGATGGGTCTGCCGCGGGGCGAACTGCTGATCCTCGCGACCGGCGGGCAGGGCGAACCTCGTGCAGCACTCTCGCGGATTTCGGAGGAAAACCATCCGCTCGAACTCGTTCGCGGCGATGTCGTGCTGTTCTCCAGCCGCCAGATTCCCGGGAACGAGATCGCCATCGGGGCGGTCCAGAACCGGCTTGCCGCCCGCGGCATCACCATGGTCACCGACCGGCAGAGCATGATCCATGTCTCGGGCCATCCCGGGCGCCCCGAACTCGAAGCGCTCTATGGCTGGCTGCGCCCCGACATCCTGCTCCCGGTTCATGGCGAGATGCGGCACATGCAGGAACAGGCGCGACTTGGCGAAGCCTGCGGCATCCCCGACCAGGTGGTGCAGCAGAACGGCGACCTTGTGCGGCTCGCTCCCGGGGCACCGGGCAAGGTGGCCGACGTGCGTGCAGGACGGCTCGTGCTCGATGGCGACATCATCGTCCCCGCCGATGGCGAGGCGATCGCCATGCGGCGCCGGATCATGCGCGAAGGCGTGGTGATCGTTGCGCTCGACGGCGATCTCAACCCGCGGATCGACAGTCTCGGCCTCCCGCTCGACGAGGACTACGCGGATTTCGTGACCGAAGCGACAGCGGACATTCGCGCGGCCATCGGCAAGCTGCGCGGGGGCGACCGGCGCAATGAGGCCAGCGTGCACGAGGCCGCGCGCCTTGCCGCACGCCGGGCGGCGCAACGCTGGTCGGGCAAGCGCCCGCAGGTGCGCGTGATCGTACCCAACCTCTAGGAGACGCAGCGGTGCAGTGGACCAGCGTTCTGGCGATCTATTTCCTGTTCTTCGTGTTCAGCGCATTCGTGCTGCTGCCCTTTGGCGTGCGCACGCATGACGAAGCGGGTCTGGAGAAGATCCCAGGGCAGGCCGATAGCGCACCGGTCGAATTCCGCCCGGGAAGGCTGCTGTTGCGCGCTGCCATACTTGCCGCGGTCGTCACGGCGCTGTTCGTCCTGAACTATATCTACGGGTGGATCGAGGTCGAGGACCTCATCTTCTGGGGCCCCGACGCCACTTGATCATTGTCGCAGGCGTTCGAGCGCCTGCGCCAGCACGACATAGAGCTTGCCCATGTCGCTGCTGAGCAGCGTCACACTGACGGCATGGCCGTCGCGCGTCGACAGCATGGTGCGCAGCATGGCCTCGAAATCGTGGATGTAGCGGCTGACGTGCTCGCGGAAATCGTGATCAGCATCGTAGAGCTCGGCGATCTCGCGCGCCTCGGTGTTGTCGATGAGGCGGACTGCGCGGCGGGTAAAAATGCCGCGGTCGCCGCGCAGATAGCTCGCCCAGGCGGTGTCGGTAACCTCGGTCGAGAGCGCCTTGGCGATGTCGATGGCGTTCGAATTGAGGCTCTCCGTGATCAGCGCCACGCGACGCGAGAAATCATTGTCGACCTCTTCGGTGGCGCGTTCGCGGGCATGGGCGATGCGGTTTTCGAGGTTGCCGGTCAGCTCGTTGACCTTGGCCAGCTGGTCGCGCAGCTGGCGGGTCACCTCGCGCCCTGCCTCGGCGGAACGCCCCGTCGCCTGGTCGAGCGCAGTGATGGCTTCGGCGGTATGCTCGCGCAGGGCGCGGTCGATGGCCGCCGCGCTTTGTTCGCCCACCCGCTCGGCGATCCGCGCGATGCGTTGCGCCTGCTCGTCCTCGATTGCCGCCAGCGCCTCGCGTGCGCTATCTTCGAGCGCTCCGATGGCGTCGCGCAATTCGGCCTGCGCCCTTTCCGACAGGGCAGCGCTTTCGTCCGCCAGCGCAGCCACGCTCGCGCGCAGGCTGTCGACGCTGCCGGCCTGTTCGCTCGCCGTTTCGCCGAAGCGCGCCTGGAATGATTCCACGCTGTCGATCGCGTCGCGGCTTCGGTCCTCCGCTGCCGCCATGCTTGTGGTGAGCGCTTCGCCTGCCTCCCTCGCCTGCTCAAGGAGGGCCTTGACCTCTTCCGCGCGGTTTTCGATGCCGGCAAGGCGGGCTTCGCTGGCTTCCATCGCCTCGGGCAGGTCCTCGCGACTGTGCTTGGCGCTGGCCTGGATCAGTTCGAGCAGCCGCACGCTGGCATCGGTCAGCGTTTCCACCGCCGCATCGGTCCCATCGAGCGCTTCGCGGCTCTCCGCGAGCTTGGCGGTGAGTTCGGCGATCCCTCCCGCGAGATCTTCCCGCGCGGCCCGGCCCTGTTCGGAGATGGTCTGGAAGATCGTTCCGAGCGCGGCGATACGCTCGCCGAGCTCTTCTCCTTCGGCTGCCATGATCGATAGCTGTTCGGCCTGCGCGGCGCGCCGTTCCGCAATTGCTTCGTCGAGCGCGGCAAGGCGTTCGGTGAGTCGCGTTTCGGCTTCCTCCTCGGCCTCGGCAAAGGCGCTCTGGCGCTGTGCTGTCTCCGCACCGAAGGTCTGGTTCCGTTCCGCGATCCGGGCATCGACCGCCTCGGCTTCGGCGGCGAGCGCAGCCAGCTTCGCATTGGCGGACTCAATCGCGGCTTCGTCGACGCGTTCGACCTCGGCAATGGCATCGTGGAGGCGCTGCTGCAGCCCGTCTATCTGATTGCGCCAGGCAGTCAGGGCATGGGCTTCGCCTTCGCGAATGGTTGCGCCAACTTGCAGCGCCTCTTCACGCAGCGCGGCCAGCCCCTCGCGAAGACTTTCCATCGCCGTCTCGCGCTCGGCACCCGCAGCAACGTCGGCTTCGGCCAGTTCGCTCCGCAGCGCCTCGAATCGCGAGCGGATGGCGGCGAGGGCATCGACCTCGCGGCTGTCGAGCTCGCCACGGAAGCTTTCGCTCCGGTCGCGCAACTCGGCGAAACGCTGGTCGGCGATCGTCCCCAAATGGTCTGCCTGGGCGGTGAATGCGTCGAGCGCCGCATCGACGCGCTCACGCAGCGAGGCGACCTGGCGCTCGCTCGCCGCGCCGAATTCGTTGAGCCGTTCGAAGCCCTCGACGAGTTCTTCAAGCTGCGCCTGCGCTGTCCGACCGGCGCTGCCGATCTGGTTGGAGACATCCTTTGCCGAAGTGGCGATAACCGGAAGGTTGTCGCGCAATTTATCCATGTTTTCCAGAGCTGTGATGCTCACATTTGCAATCGATTCGACTCGTTCGCCGTTCTCGCCGATCAACGCCTCCAGGCGGTCGGCATGTTCGGACAGGCGCTCGGTCGCGGTGCGGCCGAGATAGTCGAGTTCGCGCGTCTGGCTCGAAAGGAATTCGCGCGCCAGGCTCAGCTCGCGATTGACGCGGGCCAGCCGCGTTTCGAGTTCGGCGGAATGGCGCGAAAGGCTGTGCGCGACCTCCGAAAAGCGCTGCGCCTCGCGTGTCGAATTGCGCATGGCGAGCAACCAGAGTGCGAGAACCAGCAGCACGGGGATCGCCCACCGGGCCAAGAGATCGATCGCGTCACTAGGGGATGGACGGGCAAGGATCGTGGCCTGCTCTGCCCAGAGGAAGAAGGCCGTCCAGCCCGCTACCGCGGCGAAGGCGAGCGTGGGAAGGATCCAACCGGAACGGCGGGGAAGCTCCGGCTCCTCGATCCATTCTTCCTCGAACATTTCCTCTTCCATGTTCGAGCTTTCTTCGACAACCCCTTCCGAAACCTGAGCTTCCGAATGGGCTTCATCTACCGGCTGTTCGACGGCCTGGATCAGCGAGCGCTTTCTCATCGCTGTCGAAACTATCACCAAAGATGCCGGGCTTAAACCACCATTAACCGATTGGGGGCAGGCTGTGGCGATGGCGTATCACTCCATTGCATTCGATGCCGCGCTCGCGAGCGCGGCGGGCGACGATCTGGCGCTGAGGAGCGAGCTGCGTGCTGCCTTTGTCGAGAGTGCTGCGCGGCAGCTCGATTTGCTGCGGCGGTCGCGCTGCGATGCGAATTGGGAGGTTGCGGCCGAGCGACTCCACGCGGTCGCCGCCAGCTTCCATGCCGCCGAACTGATGGGACTGGCAGCCGAGGCACGTTCGGGCGTACCCGGCGAACCGGGCGTTATCCGGCGGATCGACGCCTTCATCGCTGCGCTCGGCTGAGGGAAACCGGCACCCGCCCCTTGGCGATCAGGGCAGGGCGCCCCTAGAAGCGGGTTTCGTCCAGCCTTTCGCAATTCGGAGTAAAGCGTGCGCATCGCCCTGCTGTCCGTGCTCCACAGCCCTGCCGATATCCGCACGGTGCCAGCGCCGTTTCGCAAGCTGGCGGGCGCGCGACTGGTAGATCGCCAGCTCGATATCGCGCTCGCGGGGGGCTGCGAAACCGTCGCATGTCTTGCCAACACAGTGGGGCGCGAGGTGATTGCATTGCAGCACCGTGCCGAGGCTGCCGGTGCCCGGTTCATCGCTCTGCGCGATCCGCACAAGCTGTCGGGCATCGTCGCGGCGCAGGACGAATTGCTGGTTCTCGAAGCCGGGGTGCTGCCTGACGAGGAGTCCGTCCTGCGCCACCTTGCGAAGCCCGGTGTACTCGTATTCCCCGAAGATCCTGCGATCGCACGGGGTTACGAGCGGGTCGATGCGCACTTCGCCTGGGCGGGGGCCTTGCTCGTCCGCGGAAATGCGGTCGAGCAGCTGGCACACCTGCCCGGCGACGTCGATGCGCCTTCCGCGCTTCTGCGTATCGCGCTGCAGTCCGGCACGCGAACGTACCCGCTCGAGAGGCGCCTGCTCGAAGAGCATGGCTGGCTGCGCGATCCCTCTGCCGAGGAACTGGCCGCACGCGAACGGAGCTGGGTGTCCGGCCATGCCGATGTCGCGCCCTTCACCGCGCCGGGGCTGGCTATAGCCGAGCGGCTCGGCGTAAGGCTCGCGCAGGATACGCTGGTGGGAAACCTGCCGCGAATACTCGCGCTGAGTTCGGCGATCGCGGGTCTGCTTGCCCTGACCTCCGCGGCGGCGGGGTGGGTGGTTCTAGGGTTCGGCCTCGTAGCGCTGGCGGCAATCTTCTTTGCCATGGAAGAGGTGGTACGACGGGTTGCCCATGCCGGGCAGCTGCGTCCGCAGGTACCGCTCCTCGTTCGGGCCCTCACCGTCTTGCTCGATCCCCTGCTTGTCATTCTCATCGCTCGCGCATCGCCCGAAGACTCTGAATGGCTGCGGCTGTTCGTCCCGATCGTCCTGTTGGGCCTGCTCCATCTGGGAGAACGGAATGCGGCCCGGAGCTGGCGGCGCAGCTATGCCGATCGCGTAACGCTCACGGCCTTGCTCGTCCCCGCGGCGATCTTCGGTATCGTGCAGCCCGTGGTGGCGATACTTGCGCTCGCGGTCTTGCTATCGCTGTTCCTGACATCCGAACCGCAGGGATAACGCGCAATTAACCATGGCGATGCTAATTCCGGACGATGACGATGCCTGAAACCGCATCTCCCAAGGTCGTGTCGGACCAGGATGCCCTGCGCGAAGCGCTCGAGGCGGGGACCGCTGCGCTTGTGCGGATTGCACCGATCCTGTCGCACCTCCTGAGCACGCCCGATCATTCGCTGTTCAGCGACGAAATCGTCGCGCGGATCCGCGGCATGTGCCAGCATCTGGCCTGGCAGGTGCTGCGCGCACAGGCCGAAGCCGCGGGTCAGGCAGGGCGCGAGGCGTTCGCCGAGCGTCACGGCGCTGCACTGGCGGAGCATTTCTTCGGCAGCCCGGCGCTGCTGGCCCATTGCCACGCCCTGGCCATCGAATGGCAGCTGACTGAAAAGCTCGAGGTGCAATATGGCATCGACCCGGTTCTCTCCCCGTTGGTGCAGGAGCTGCTCGCCGACCAAGACAGCAGCCTCGCCAGCGCGGCGATGGCCTCGCTGACGGCGCAGGCGCGGTTCGCGCAGAGCCAGCGGCGGATGGAGCTTCCGCTCAGCGAATTGCCGGGCGACCTGTTCCACGATTTGCTGATGGGCTGGCGCGCCTATGCGGGCCAGGTGCGTTCGGATGCGATGATCCGTGCCGAAGCCAAATTGCGCGAGGCATTCGACGAAGGCGCGACGAGGATTTCACTCATGGCACGTGTGGTCACAGCCATGGGCAGCGACGGGCTGCGGGCGCTCGACATCGATCGGGCCGGTACGGCTCTGTTCGTCTCCGCGCTCGCGATCCGCTCGGGACAGTCGCGGGTCGATGCCATTCTGTCGACCAATCACCGGCAAACGGCACGTCTGTCGCTGGGATTGCGCGCTGCCGGACTCGACAGCACCGATATCGAGCGTCAGGTGCTGCGGCTCGATCCGCAGGCCAATCCGCCCCGGGGAATGGCGGGATTCACAGTGGAGGAGGCACGCCGCTTGCTCACCGAAACACCCATTTCTGGAACCGAGTGATCATGGCGACTGTCGGAACGCGATATCTTGCGCATGCCCGCACCGATGGCGAGGGTAGGCTGACCGAGGCCGACGAGCTTCTCGCGCAGCTGCAGGTGGCCTGCGGCGGCGCGGTCGGCACGCGCGTTGCCATCCCCGAACTGCTTGCGCTGGTCGAGAAGGCCCAGCGTTATGGGCTGAGGCTCGCGCGCCAGTTCGAGGCGGTGGACGGGGAACACAGGATAACCGCCTGGGTCGAAATCGCTCCGCTGACGGATGAGGCGGGCGAGGTCGATGGCTGCACGATCGATGTTGTCAGCTGGCAGAGCGAGGACCTGCCGCCCGAAAACGATATTGCGGCGGCGCGGCGACGCATCGAGATCAACCGCCACCTCGCCGACTGCACCGCGCGGCTCGATTCGAACCAGCGCCTGCTGTCGGTGGAGACCGAAGCGCCCGATCTTGCAGACTTCGCGGAGAAAGCGCTCGCCAATGTCGGCAAGCCCTGGACCGATTTCGTCGATTTGCCCGGCAATGCGCACCAGCAACCGCTGCACTGGCGCCTGCTTGACGGGGCACGGTGCGAAATCGACGGCTCGCAGCGAGGTTGGACCGCACATCTCGAACCGCTTGGGCAGCCACAGCCGGGGAGCGCGGGCTTCGTGCTTTATCTCAGCGCCGATCGGCCCCTGGCGATTGCGGATGAGGGAGCTGCGGCGGATACGAGCGAAGGCCCCTCGTTCGGACGCGACCTGACTCCGGTCCTGCGCCAACCGATCAACCGTATCATCGCCAATGCCGAGACGATCCGCACCAAGCTCGCCGGTCCGCTGGCCGACGAATACAGCTCCTATGCCGCCGACATCGCCACCGCCGCGCAGCACTTGCTCGCACTGATCGACGACCTGTCCGATCTCGAAGTGGTCGAATCGGAGGACTTCACCACCGCGCCGGACCGCATCGAACTGGCCGACGTCGCGCGGCGCGCTTGCGGAATCCTTGGCGTCAGGGCGCGGGAAAAGGGCATTACGCTCGTCGCGCCCCCCGAGGGCGAAAGCCAGCTGGCGATCGCCGAATTCCGCCGCGTCCTGCAGATCCTGCTCAACCTCGTCGCCAATGCGATCCGCTATTCACCCGAGGAAAGCCAGGTTTGGATCCGGCTCGACCGCATCGGCAGCCGCGCGCTGATCACCGTAGCCGACCAGGGGCACGGGCTCGACGAACAACAGCAGGAGCGGGTGTTCGAGAAATTCGAGCGGCTCGGACGCAGTGGTGACGGCGGTTCGGGACTCGGGCTTTACATCTCGCGCCGGATTGCGCGGGCGATGGATGGCGATCTGACGGTTGAAAGCGCGCCCGGGCAGGGCGCGCGGTTCACGCTTTCGGTTCCGGCTGCCGACGATCTGCGGCAGAAACCGCGCTGATCAGCGGCGGCGCGATCCGCGCCAGAACAGCAACGCCCCGATAAGGAAGGTGATCGCGCCGTAGAGCGCCCACTGCCGCTCGGCGAGCATGAAGCTCTCGGCCGGCCACATGACCAAGCCGAGACCCTGAAGCGCCCACAGGCCTCCGGAGAGCATGAGTGCCACTCCGAAGACCATGAGAACGAAACGCATCTCAGCGCTGCCCGATGGGAACGTAATCGCGTTCGGTCGGACCGGTGTAAAGCTGGCGCGGACGGCCGATGACCTGCGCGGGGTCGGAGATCATCTCGTTCCACTGCGCCACCCAGCCGACGGTGCGGGCGAGGGCGAAGAGCGCGGTGAACATGGTGGTCGGGAAGCCGATCGCGTTGAGGATGATCCCCGAATAGAAATCCACGTTCGGGAAGAGCTTCTTTTCCTTGAAGTAATCGTCGTTGAGCGCGAGCTCTTCGAGCCGCAGCGCGGTTTCGAATACCGGATCGTTGACGTTCAGTGCGTCGAAAACCTCGCGCAGCGTCTGCTGCATCACCGTCGCGCGGGGATCGTAGTTCTTGTAGACGCGGTGGCCGAAGCCCATCAGGCGGAAAGGATCGTTCTTGTCCTTGGCGCGCTCGATATAGTGCGGGATGCGATCGGGCGAGCCGATTTCCTGCAGCATGTTGAGCGCCGCCTCGTTGGCGCCGCCATGCGCCGGTCCCCACAGGCAGGCGATGCCGGCAGCGATACAGGCGAACGGGTTCGCGCCCGACGAACCGGCGAGGCGCACGGTCGAAGTCGAGGCGTTCTGTTCGTGATCGGCATGGAGAATGAAGATGCGGTCCATCGCGCGTTCGATCGCCGGGTGGATCTCATATTCCTCGGCCGGGACGCCGAAGGTCATGCGCAGGAAGTTGCCGGTGTAGCTGAGCTCGTTCTTCGGCTGCATGAAGGGCTGGCCGACCGAATATTTGTACGCCATCGCCGCGATCGTCGGCATCTTGGCGATTAGCCGGTGGCTGGCAATCTTGCGCTGTTCGGGGTCCGAAATGTCGGTGCTGTCGTGATAGAAGGCCGAAAGCGCGCCGACGACGCCGCACATGATCGCCATCGGGTGCGCATCGCGGCGGAAACCCTGGTAGAATTGACGCAATTGGTCATGCACCATGGTGTGGCGCGTGATCGTGTAGGTGAAGTCGTCGAGTTCTTCCTGGCTCGGCAGTTCGCCGTTCAGCAGCAGATAGCTGACCTCCATGAAGGAGGAGCCTTCGGCGAGCTGCCCGATCGGGTAGCCGCGGTGGAGCAGGACGCCTTCTTCGCCGTCGATATAGGTCAGCGCGCTTTCGCAGCTGGCGGTCGACTTGTAACCCGGATCGTAGGTGAACTTGCCGGTCGCGCCATAGAGCTTGCGGATGTCGATGACGTCCGGCCCGACGCTACCCTGCAGCACGGGAAATTCCTGGGTCTGACCGCCCAGATCGAGGGTTGCCTGCTTGTCGGCCACGCGTGTCTCCTCACTCGTTCTCATCGGTGCCTGCGGGAAAGGCCTGCGCGTCGATACGCGCGAGCGCTTCTTCCTTGCCCAACAGGACCAGCACATCGAAAATGCCGGGCGACGTGGTCGTGCCCGTCAGCGCCGCGCGCATGGGCTGCGCGAGCTTGCCGAGACCCAGCTCGAGAGCCTCCGCATACGATTTCGTAGTGGCTTCCAGCGCCTCGATTGTCCAGTCATTTTGCACATGCAGCATTTTCGACAATCCGGCGAGCCGCTCGCGCGCTTCATCGTCGAGCAGCGCGGATGCCTTCTCGGTCATTTCGAGCGGAAGATCTGCAAATAGAAAGGCCGAACCTTCAACGAGTTCGTTGACCGACTTGGCGCGCGTTTTAAGTACGGGCATGGCTTCGGTCAGCAACGCGACATCGGCTTCCGGGCCGATCTTGCTGGCGACGATTTCGGCCAGCCGGGCGTCGTCCGCGGCGCGGATGTAATGGCCGTTGAGATTTTGCAGCTTCTTGATGTCGAACCGCGCGGGGCCCTTGCCGACGCCGTCGAGGTCGAACAGTTCGATCGCTTCCGCCTTGGTAATCTCCTCGCGATCGCCATGACCCCAGCCGAGCCGCAACAGGTAGTTGAACAGCGCCTCGGGCAGCACGCCCTCTTCATCGCGATAGGCCTCGACGCCGACCGCGCCGTGGCGCTTCGACATCTTCGCCCCGTCGGGCCCGTGGATCAGCGGGACATGTGCATAGACCGGATCGGGCCAGCCGCCCTCGATCCGGTTCATCGCGCGGATGATCGGCAGCTGGCGGAAGGCGTTGTTGAGGTGGTCGTCGCCGCGAATGATATGCGTCACGCCCATGTCGTGATCGTCGACCACCACTGCGAGCATGTAGGTCGGGGTGCCGTCGGCGCGGAGCAGGACGTAATCGTCGATCTCGGCATTGCGCACGGTGACCTTGCCCTGGACCTCGTCCTCGATCGTGGTTTCACCCTCGGTCGGAACCTTCAGACGGATAACGTAGGGTGCGCCCTCGGGCGCTTCGCTCTCGTCGCGATCGCGCCAGCGGCGGTCGTAGCGCATCGGCTGCTTGTTGGCGCGCTGTTCGACGCGCATCGCCTCGAGCTCTTCGGGCGTGGCGTAGCACTTGTAGGCGTGCCCGGCGTCGAGGAGCTTCAGCGCGACTTCGGCATGGCGTTCGGCGCGGTCGGACTGGAACAGTGGCGGTTCGTCGAAATCGAGACCGAGCCAGTCGAGCCCATCGATGATCTTGTCGATCGCGTCCTGCGTGCTGCGCTTGCGGTCGGTGTCCTCGATCCGGAGCAACACGCGGCCGCCGTGGTGCCGGGCATAGAGCCAGTTGAACAGCGCCGTGCGCGCGCCGCCGATATGGAGATAGCCGGTGGGCGAGGGGGCGAAGCGGGTGACGACCGGAGGGGCCTCGTTGCCACTATCGCTTGCCATTGTCTCTCGCTTCCTTTCAACTCTGGGCATGGCGACACTTGGGACGCCTTCGGTACCGATGGGGGAGGCGGGCGAAGAGGCCCGCGATGCAGTGCCGCGCCCTTGGCGCATGCGCGCCGGATTGTCCAGTTTCCCCGGACAGATCGATGCCTTCCTCGAACGGGCGGATTTCGATCGTGGCCCTTGGCTGGTGGTGGCCTTTGCCGCGGGCATCGGGCTGTGGTTCGCGCTTCCCGCACCCGGGCACTGGAGTGCCGCCATCGCGGTTGCGCTGGGTGGTGCAGGCGCGGCGGCGCTGCTGTGGCGCAGGCAAGAAGCGCGCAGCCACTTGCTCGCCGCATCGATCTCGCTTTCACTCGCGCTGGCGCTGGGCCTTGCGCTGGTCTGGGCCCGTTCGGCCCTGGTCGGCGCGGAACCCATCCCGCACCCGCGTTTCGAACGGATCGACGGCCGCATTCTCGAGCGCGAGGAACAGCCGGCCGAAGAACGAGTCAGGCTGGTGCTGGCGACCCGCGATGGAAAGAGCGGGCGGGCGCTGGCCTATCGCGTCAACGTGCCGCTTGCCGAGGACCTGCCGGGGTTGCGCGAAGGCGCGCGGGTGCACCTCGCAGCGCGATTGATGCCGCCGTCTCCGCCAATCGTTCCGGGTGCCTACAATTTTGCCCGCCGCGCCTGGTTCGAGGGGCTCAGCGCTACCGGCAGCCTGATCGGCGAGATCGAACTGGTCGAGCCCCCGCCATCGCGCGCATGGTCGCTGGCTGCAATCCAGCGCGACCTTTCGGCGCATGTGCGTGCGAACCTCTCGGGGACTCCGGGTGCGATTGCCGCGACACTGGCGAGTGGCGATCGCGGTGCCATTCCAGTGGCCGACGAGGAGGCGATGCGAGATGCCGGCCTCACGCATCTGCTTTCGATCAGTGGCTTGCATGTCAGCGCCATTATCGCCGCGACCTATCTGCTCGCGCTCCGCCTGATGGCCATATGGCCGTGGCTGGCATTGCGGCTGCGCCTGCCATTGGTCTCCATGGGCGTGGCTGCGGCTGCAGGCGTAGGCTACACGCTGCTCACCGGGGCCGAGGTGCCGACGGTGCGCAGCTGCATCGGCGCACTGCTCATCCTGGGCGCGCTGGCGATCGGGCGCGAACCCCTGTCGCTGCGGATGGTGGCGGTGGCCGCCGGCGTGGTCCTGGCGTTGTGGCCCGAGGCGCTGGTCGGACCGAGTTTCCAGATGAGCTTCGCTGCGGTGATTGCGATCGTCGCCCTGCACAATGCAGCGGCAATCCGCGCCTTTCTTTCCCCGCGCGAGGAGAGCTGGCTGCGGCGCGCCGGTCGCCGGACGGCGGTCCTTTTCCTGACCGGACTGATCATCGAGTTCGCGCTGATGCCGATCGTCCTGTTCCATTTCCACCGGGCGGGGGTCTACGGCGCGGCGGCCAATCTGCTCGCCATCCCGCTCGTGACTTTCGTCACCATGCCGCTGGTGGCGCTGGCGCTCGTGCTCGACCTATTCGGGGCGGGCGGGCCGGTGTGGTGGCTGGTCGGGCATTCGCTCGAGGCACTGCTCGGAATCGCGCACTTCTTCGCCGACCAACCCGGTTCGGTGAAGCTGGCGCCGCGGATCCCGATGGCCATAACCGTGCTCTACGCGGCGGGCGCCCTGTGGCTGGCATTGTGGCATGGGCGGCAAAGCATGCTGGGCCTTGTCCCGATCGCCGTGGCAGCGGCGCTGATCGCCAGGGCCCCCGTACCCGACATCCTGATCACGCGCGACGGGCGCGATATCGGTGTGGCCGGCGAGAGCGAGCAGCTGCTGGTGCTGCGCGAGGGCGGCGAAAGCTATGCGCGCGACAATCTGCTCGAACTCGCCGGCAGCACGGACGAGCCGATCCCGCTGGCGCAATGGGCAGGCAGCCGATGCAGCGACGAATTCTGTGTGCTGGGGCTGGCACGGGGCGACCGCGACTGGTCGGTCCTAGTCGCGCGCAGCCGTGATTTGGTCGAAGAACGCGCGCTCGCAGCCGCGTGTGCGAAGGTCGATATCGTCATCGCGGCGCGTTTCCTGCCCCGCAGCTGCCGTCCGCGCTGGCTCAAGGCCGATCGCCGGTTTCTCGAACGCGAGGGCGGTACGGCAATCTATCTCGCGCGTCAGCGGATCGATACCGTGGCGCAGGAACAGGGTGCCCATGGATGGTGGCGCGCGTCCTACCGGTGAGCGCGCGCCAGCCGGTCAGTGGTAGCGGCGCAGGAGCCCCGCAAGCTTGCCCTGCACCTGCACGCGGTGCGCCTCGTAGATCTGCGGTTCGTAGGCCCCGTTTGCCGGATCGAGCCGAATCCGGCCGGCATCGCGGCGGAGATATTTGAGAGTCGCCTCTTCATTGTCGACCAGCGCGACCACGATTTCGCCGTCACGCGCGCTGTCGGTGCGCTTCACCAGCGCGAAGTCGCCGTCGAAAATGCCTGCCTCGATCATCGAATCGCCCGAAACCTCGAGCGCATAATGTTCACCCGGGCCGAGCAGGGCGGCGGGCACCGGCATGGAAGACTGGCCCTCGATCGCCTCGATCGGGGCGCCGGCGGCGATGCGGCCATGCAGGGGCACGTCGATGATATCGTTGGCGGCTTCGGGCGCGACCGTCTTGGTCGGCATCGCCGCGCCGACCGCATCATTGGCCGCGGCGGGCTTGGGCGAGCCCATCACCGCATCCTCGGGCAGCTTGACCACTTCGAGCGCGCGCGCTCGATTGGGCAGGCGGCGGATGAAGCCGCGTTCCTCGAGCGCGGAAATCAGGCGATGGACGCCCGACTTGCTCTTGAGGTCGAGCGCTTCCTTCATCTCCTCGAAGCTCGGCGAGATGCCGGTTTCCTCAAGCCGTTGCTGGATGAAGCGGATCAATTCGTGCTGCTTGGCGGTCAGCATGGTGCGAACTCCCGTATCGCCTGTTCACAAGGCTGTGAACGAATGCGGAACAAGTAAGCAACTTGATTCGCCAAGTCAAGCAATCGCGCCGTTTCTCCTGAGGATGCGCGGAACAGGCGTTCACGCTTTACCCCTTTGTGGAGTCAGCCTTGCAACAAAGCGCGGGTGGCCTTTGCGACGTCGGCCTGTCGCATCAGGCTCTCTCCGACGAGGAAGGTGCGTACGCCGCTCTGCGCGAGACGCAGGCAATCGGCATGCGTGGCAATGCCGCTTTCTCCCACAAGCAAGGCGCCCTCGGGCGCCAGTCGGGCGAGCCTCTCGGTCGTCGCGAGATCGGTGGTGAAGCTGCGCAGGTCGCGGTTATTGACCCCGATCAGGCGCGAACGCAGCCGCGTTGCGCGCTCCATCTCCGCCTCGTCGTGGACTTCGACCAGCACATCCATGCCTTGTTCCAGGGCGGCAGCCTCGATTTCGGCCATCAGCGTGTCGTCGAGCGCGGCGACGATGATCAGGATCGCATCGGCGCCGATCGCACGAGCCTCGAGCACCTGCCAGGGGTCGACCATGAAGTCCTTGCGCAGCACCGGTAAATCGCAGGCGGCGCGTGCTTCGACCAGATAATCCTCGTGACCCTGGAAATAGGGTGCGTCGGTCAGCACCGAGAGGCAGGCGGCGCCACCCTCGGCATAGGCGCGGGCGTGGTCCGCGGGTTGGAAGTCCGCGCGGATCAGGCCCTTGGATGGCGATGCCTTCTTGATCTCCGCGATCAGGCCGAAGCCGTGCCGCTGGGCACGGGCGAGCGCGGCGCGAAAGCCTCTCGGAGCGGACTGACCGGTGGCAAGCGCTTCCAGTTCGGCGAGTGTGCGGGCCGCCTTGCGCGACGCCACTTCCTCGCGCTTCGTGGCGCAAATCTCGTCGAGCTTGTTCATGTCAGGCCGCCATTTCGATCCACCGCTCGAGCAGGTCCTTGGCCTTGCCGGCATCGAGCGCCTCGGCAGCGATCTCTGCGCCCTCGGTCCAGTCGTCGGTGCGCCCGGCGACGATCAGCGTCGCGGCGGAGTTGAACAGCACCGCGTCGCGATAGGGGCCGGGTGCGCCCATCAGCAGCGCCTGCAGCGCGCGGGCATTGTGCTGCGGATCGCCGCCGCGGATCGCCTCGACGGGCGCGTGCGGCAGATTGGCCTGCACCGCCACCACCCGGCGCATCTCGAAATCGTGGTCGACGACATCGGCGAGTTCATTGCCGCCTGCCAGGCTGAGCTCGTCGAGCCCCTCGTCGCCCGAGGCGATGAAGGTTCGTTCGGTCCCTAGCTTGGCCTTCGCCGCGGCATAGATCGGGACGTAGGCGGGCCGCGCGATGCCGATCAGCTGGCGGCGCACGCCGGCGGGGTTAGACAGCGGGCCCATGAGGTTGAAGATGGTGCGCACGCCGAGCGTCTGGCGGATGGGCTGGATGCGGCCCATCGCGGGGTGGTGGTTCTTGGCGAAGAGGAAGCAAATTCCCAGTTCCGCCAGTGTCTTTTCGGCGCTTCTTCCCGCCGCTTCCATGTCGAGCCCAAGCGCCTCGAGCGTATCGGCTGCGCCCGCCTTGCTGCTTGCGGCGCGATTGCCGTGCTTGGCTACGGGTACGCCGCAGGCCGCCACGACCAGACTGACGGCAGTCGAGACGTTGAGCGTGTGATGGCCATCGCCCCCGGTGCCGCAGCAGTCGACCGTGCCTTCGGGCGCATCGACGGGAATGAGCCGGGCGCGCAGGGCGCGGGCGGCCCCTGCGATCTCGTCCGAGGTCTCGCTGCGGGCAGACATGTCGACGAGGAAGCGCGCAATCGCCTCGTCGGATGTTTCGCCATCGAGGATCCAGCCGAAGACTTCCTCGGCTTCGGCTTCTTCGAGGTGCTGCCTAGCGTCGGGGAGGCTCTTCATGCCGGGACCTTTGCGGCGATACCGCAGATTTCGAGGAAATTGGCGAGGAGCGCGTGGCCGTGCTCGGTCGCGATGCTCTCGGGGTGGAACTGGACCCCGTGGATCGGCAGCGCGCGATGGCGGAAACCCATCACGCTGCTGCCATCGAGACCGGGAGTCTCGCTGGTCGCATTGACCACCAGGCAATCGGGGATGTCCTCGACCACCAGCGAGTGGTAGCGCGTCGCGGTGTAGGGCGAGGGCAGCCCGGCGAAGACGCCGCTGCCGTCATGCGTCACGGGCGAGGTCTTGCCATGCATCAAGCCGCCACGCACCACGCGACCGCCGAAATGCTGGCCGATCGCCTGGTGCCCGAGACACACGCCGAGCAGCGGCTTGCCCGCCTCGGCGCATGCCGCCACGAGCTCGAGGCTCACGCCGGCCTCGTTCGGTGTACAGGGACCGGGCGAAATGAGGTATCCCGCATAATCAGACGCCAGCGCCTCGCTCGCCGAAATGGCGTCATTGCGCACCACCTCCACGCCTGCGCCCAGCTCCATCAGGTAATGGACGAGGTTGAAGGTGAAGCTGTCGTAATTGTCGACTACGAGGATGGAGCGGCTAGCGGTCATGTTCGGGCGTCAATGCGACGGGGACGCTGGCCTTTCAAGCAAGGAAAGCTGCAGGGCGCGAAACGTCGGCACCTCGTCACGAGATCTTGCCGGCCAACTGGTCGGTCGCCCGGACGAGGCCGTCGATAATCCCCGGCTCGCCGGCGCTGTGGCCCGCATCGGGGACGATCCGGAACTCGGCCTCGGGCCAGGCCTTCTTCAGCGCCCAGGCGGCGCTCGGCGGAGTGCAGATGTCGTGCCGGCCCTGGACGATGATCCCGGGGATGCCGGCGAGCTTGTCGACATTTTCGAGCAGTTCGTTCTCTTCAAGGAAGAAGTCTTCGAGAAAGAACTTCGCGCAGATGCGGGCGAAGGGAACCGCCTTGGCCGGATCGCCGAAACTGTCGAGCAGTTCCTCATTGGGCAGCAGCGTGGCGACGTGGCCCTCCCACAGCGACCATTCGCGCGCGGCGGCGAGGCGCGTTGCCTCGTCTTCGCTGGTGAGGCGCTCATAATAAGCGCGGACGAGGTCGCCGCGTTCCTCTTCGGGGATCAGGCCGGTGAACTGGTCCCATTGTTCGGCCATCACTTCGCTTGCGCCGTAGCGGTAGAGCCAGGATTTCTCCTGCTGCCGCGCAAGGAACACGCCCCGCAACACGAGTTCGCTTACCCGTTCAGGATATTTCTGCGCATAGGCGAGCGCGAGCGTCGAGCCCCAGCTGCCGCCGAAAGCCTGCCATTTTTCATGGCCGCACATTTCGCGCAGGCGCTCGATATCGTCGACGATGCGCCAGGTGTCGTTGTGCTCGATCTCGGCGAAGGGCAGCGACTTGCCGCAGCCGCGCTGGTCGAACAGCAATACGTCGTAGAGCGCGGGGTCCCACTGGCGGCGATGGTCGGGTGCCATGCCTCCACCGGGCCCGCCATGGAGGAAGACCGCCGGCTTGGCGCCGGGGGTGCCGACACGCTCCCAATAGAGCGAATGGCCCTCGCCGACATCGAGCATGCCGGTCTCGTAGGGCTCGATTTCGGGATAGAGCGTACGGCGGTCTTGGGTCATTCGCTGGCCTTCTTGCTGACGACGACGATGGGGCCGATCGGGGCGCCCGTATCGAGGCGACCGGTCGAGGGGTTCCACAGCAGCGAAACCGTGTCGTCGAGAAACAGAGCGTTCTTCACCTCGAGTTCGTTCCGGTAGAAACGGGCGAGCTTGCCGAAGGAGATCGGCGCGTTGGAGATGACGAAATGCGCGCGGCCTTCGTCATCGACGCCCACCGCGTTGCGGACCTTGCGCGAAGGCCCGTCATGGACGATCTGCGGGTGGATCTTGCCATCGACGACCAGCATCGGACCCGATTGCGTGCCGAATTGCGGGCGCTCGGTGACATTGGCGAGGAACCAGTCGGTCTCGCGCACCATCCACTTGCCATCGCTGCCGTAGAACACGCCGTTGGGCTTCATGTAGAAATTGCCCGAACCGGTGCCGGTGTCGAGCGTCTGGAGGCGCTCGGCGTTCTCGACGAAATAGCCGACCGGCGTGCCATCAGAATCGAAGATCCCTGCGTTCATCGCGAAAGCGATCGTTTCGCCATCGTTGACGGCCGCAAAATCCTTCAGGCTGCGAAAGCGCTTTCCATCCGAAGCAAGCGCCATCCCGATCGTGTTGCGACCGGGCACGGCGAGGCAGTGGGTTAGCGGCGTGTCTTCGAAGATGATCGAGCGACAGGCACTTTCGACCTGGCTCGCAAGCGTCTCGGTTGGGCTTGGCTCGGACGAGGGCGCGGCATCCTGCGCCTTGCCGTCGATCCGTGCGCGGGCGACGGGCTCGCCCTCGGGCTGGGCTTCACAGGCAGTCAGCGCCAGCAGGGCCAGCGCAACAAGTGTCGTTTTCATTGACCGTATCCGGGCTCCTTGGCGAGGCGGACGGCTTCCTTGGCCGCGGCGAGCAGCGCGCTCGCCTTCGCCTCGCATTCTCTCTGCTCATAGGCGGGATCGCTGTCCGCGACTATCCCGGCGCCGGCCTGGACGTGCATCGTGCCGTCCTTGACCACCGCAGTGCGTAAAACGATGCAGCTGTCGACCGAGCCATCGGGCGCGAAGTAACCTACCCCGCCGGCATACGGGCCGCGCGTGGCTGGCTCGAGCTCGGCGATGATCTCGCAGGCTCGCACCTTGGGCGCGCCGCTGACCGTGCCTGCGGGAAAGCCCGCGAAGAGCGCATCGATTGCATCCTTCGCCGGATCGAGCCGCCCGGTGACATTGCTGACGATGTGCATGACGTGGCTATAGCGTTCGACGGTGAAGCTTTCGGTGACGGTGACGCTGCCGGATTCGGCGACACGTCCGACATCGTTGCGGCCGAGATCGAGCAGCATCAGATGCTCGGCGCGTTCCTTCGGGTCGGACAGCAGTTCCTGTTCGGCGAGTCGATCGGCGGCCTGCGTTGCGCCGCGCGGGCGCGTGCCTGCAATGGGCCGGATCGTAACCTCGCCCGCGCGCACGCGCACGAGGATTTCGGGACTCGACCCGACGATCGCGAAGCCGGGCATGTCGAGGAAGTAGAGGAAGGGCGAGGGATTGACCCGACGCAGCGCACGATAGAGCGTCATGGGCGGGAGTTCGAAGCGGGACGTAAAGCGCTGGGCCAGGACGACCTGGAAGATGTCGCCCGCCTCGATATACTCCTTCGCGCGCAACACCATCGCCGCATAGTCCTGCGCAGGCATCGTCGGGGCGAGGGCAGGTTCGGGATGCCGGGCTGCATCGGGCAGGTCGGCGGGTGCGGCGCGAGCCAGTCGGCGGAGCACCTCGTCGATTCGCTCGTCCGCCTGCTCGATCGAGCCGTTGCGCCATACCGGCGCGATGCAGAACAGCGCATCGCTGAGCCCGTCGAATACCAGTAGAACGGTGGGTCGTACGAACAGCATGTCGGGAAGACCGAGTGCGTTTTGCGAGCGACGCGGCAGATTCTCGACCAGGCCGATGGTCTCGTAGCCGAAATGGCCGACGAGGCAGGCGAGGGCGGGGGGCAGTTCCTCCGGTACATCGCAGCGACAGGATTCGACGAGCCCTCTCAGGCCGTCGAGTGTCCCCTCGTCGCACGCCACGAATGCCTCGCGCGACTTCTGCCATTCGGCATTGATCTCGGCGTCATCACCGGTCGCGCGAAACACGAGATCGGGGTCGAGCCCCAAGAGGCTGTAGCGCCCGCGGATCTCGCCGCCTTCGACCGATTCGAGCAGGAAGTCTCCGCGCCCCGGTTCGAACAGCTTGAGCGCTGCGCCGACCGGAGTTTCGGTATCGGCTACGATCTCACGCCACACCAGCGCAGGATTGCCGTGCGCCAGCGCAACCCGCGCCCGCTCGACGCCTTTCAGGCCGATACCCAAACGCGCCTCAGTTTCCGGCCAGCTGCTTGCGCACGGCCTCGATCGCTGCCGGATTGCGCGAGACGCCCAGTTCCTCACGCATCGCCCGGCCCAACTGCTGGGCATATTCCTCACCCAGCAAGGGACCCATCTGGCGATGCGCCTGCGCGATCAGCGGATCATCCTTCGCGATGTCGTCCATCGCGATATCGTCGAGCTTGACCACGAAGAAGCCGGCATTGCCGCCCGCGTCGAGCTTCTTGGTCGTCCCTTCGGCCATGCTGAAGAGCAGCGCGATGGGGGGCGGAATCCGCCGCTCGCGCTGGCGCGCAAGATCTTCGCGAGTCATGTCGACTTTCTGCGCCGGGGGCACGCGAAGGTCCTCGTCGGCCAGCGCCTCGGCGATCGACTTGCCCGCGCGCACGCGCGCCATCACGCGGTCTGCGGCGGCCTTGGCGGCCTTCATTCCCTCGCTGGCGCGCCAGCGCGCCTCGACGAGCTTTTCGATCTCGGCGAAAGGAGCCGCCGCGGCGGGAACGATGTCGCTGACTTCGTAGACCAGATAGGTCTGTCCGCTCTCTACGGGGGCAATCTCGGGCTCCTCCACATCCATCTGGAAGGCGGTGGAGAGCGCGGGGCGCAGGACTTCGGGCACCGCCTTGTCGGGCGAAGCGAAGAGGCGGCCGTCGGCCACCGCCGGGCCGGTGGTTTCGAGGTCGAGATCGAGGTCCTTCGCGACTTCGGACAGCGTGGCTCCGTCGTCGAGTTGCTCTTCGATTTCGCTGGCGAGGTCGGCCAGTCCGCGAACGCGCTTTTCCTCGCGCAGGGCGGTAGCGATCTCGTCGCGTGCCTGGGCCAGCGTGCGCGCCGGCGTGGCGTCGATCGCGTCGATGCGAGCGACATGCCAGCCGAGCGGGCTCCGCGCGGGTTTGGTCATGGAACCGCGCGATGCCGCGAAATAGGCCGCGGCCACCGTGGGCGATGCCTGTGCCGACAGGCCCTCACGCAGAACATCGACTACCGGCGCGGCGCGGAGACCCGCTTCGCGCGCGACGGCTTCGAAGGATTCGCCGGCGACCACGCGTTTGCGAATGGCATTGGCGGCACCTTCGGTCGGGACGATGACCTGCGTGACGTTGCGCGTCTCGCTCGCTGCATATGTCTTGGCGTCGCGCTTGTATCGCGCGGCGATTTCCGCATCGGTCGGTTCAATCCTGTCGCCCAGCGCCGACGAGTCGAAGGTTGCGTAGCGGATCGTCCTGCGCTCGGGCCGGACGAAAGCATCGCGGTTCTTCTGGTAATAGCTGCGCAAGACCTTGGGATCGGCCTTGCCGGTCGGGGCATAGGACGCCGCGGGGAGCAGGGCGATTTCACCCTTGCGCCGTTCCTTGAACAGTTGCGCATAGCGATAGGCGAGCTTGTCGGGGACGGTGGCGCCGAATCCCGCGGGGATCAGCAATTGCTGCGACAGGAGCCCCACGCCGAGATCGTCGCGGACCTGCGCATCGGTCAGCCTTTGTTGCGAAAGCGCCTGCCGATAGACTTCCTCGCTGAAATTGCCGTCGGGACCGCGGAAGGCGGGAATCATCCGGATTTCACTGTTGATCAGATTGTCGCCGGCGCGGATGCCGTATTTTTCGGCATAGCCCTTGAGTGCGGCACGGCTGATCAGGGAATCGAGCGCGCTCTCGAGGCCGCCGTCGCGCAGGAAGGCCTGCATCGTTGCAGTCGGTTGCTCCTGGCGCACCCTCTGAAGGCCGTTATTGGCCGCGAGCACGAGATCGGCGGTGGATATCTTTTCGTCGCCGACGACCGCGACCCTGTCTCCTCCGGCAATTCCGCCGAAAGCGCCGCTGCTCGAAACATCGGCGCTGGCGAAAGCGAGAGCGATCAGGCCGAGGAAGGCCAGCGCGATCGCCAGGCCCAGCTTGGTCTTGAAGAAATTGCGGAAGAACTGGAACATGATGTGCGGGCAATCCCGTGTCTGGCGGCTGTCGATCAGGCGGGGCCTGGATGGGTTGGGGCGCTTTATCGGCCCTGCGACCTCGCGGCAACAGGTAGCAAAGGGTTTTGACGTGCGAAGAAACCTTCTCTAGCGGAGCCCATCCCACGCCCCATATAGCGGGCCACAGATTCAGATTATTCGCAGGACTTACCCATGGCCGAACGGCCCTATATCGTCGGAAACTGGAAAATGAACGGCACGCGCGCAATGCTTTCCGAAGCACGCGCCATCGATCGTGCCGCGCAGCGCTACATGAAGGTGGAGGTGGCTGTGGCGCCGCCCTACACACTGATTCACGCGGTCCACAAGGAAGCCGAGCAGATCGGCGTTGGGGCACAGGACTGCCATCCCGGCGCGGAAGGCGCGCATACGGGCGACATAAATGCCTCGATGATCGCCGATGCCGGGGCAAAGTTCGTCATCCTCGGTCACAGCGAGCGGCGGCAGGACCATGGCGAGAGCAATGAGCTGATCAACGCAAAGATCGAATCGGCGCTCGATGCGGGACTGCGCGTCATCCTGTGTTGCGGCGAAACGCTCGAAACGCGCGACGCAGGCAAGGCGGAAGAATTCGTGCTGGCGCAGCTCAAGGCGGCGCTGCCGATGTTCCAGGATCCGGCCGAGCGCCTGACGATCGCCTACGAGCCGATTTGGGCGATCGGCACCGGTCGCACCGCGACCGCCGACGATATCGCCGCCATGCACGGGGCGATCCGCGGATTGCTCGACGAAACCTATGGCACCGAAGCCTCGGCGCAGGTGCGTATTCTCTACGGCGGGTCGGTCAAGCCGGATAATGCCCGCGAGATCCTCGCGACACCCGAAGTCGGCGGTGCCCTGGTCGGTGGCGCCAGCCTCTCGGCCGAAAGCTTCCTCGGCATCGTGGTGGGGGCCTCGGAAGCCGAAGAGGTCTGATCCCGGCGCGCTTGCCGTTTGCCGCGTGCGCGCCTAAATGCGCGTGAACCCCGCTATCGCAGTTCCAAGAGTATCCGCATGTTCCTGTTTCTCACCGTCGTCCAGGCGATCGTCGCAGCCGCGCTTGTCGGCGTCATCCTGATGCAGCGCTCCGAGGGGGGCGGCCTCGGCGTGGGTGGCAGTCCCTCGGGCATGCTGAGCGCGCGCGGTGCAGCGGACTTCCTTACCCGTTCGACCAAATGGCTCGCGATTACCTTTGTCGTCCTGTCGATCGCGCTCGCCGCGGTCGCAGTCGAAACCACCGGTAGCGACGCGATCGAATCGACGCTCGACCGTTCGGTGGCCCCGGCGGCGCCGGCCGACCCGCTCGGCCCGGCGACCACGGGTGAGGCCGCCCCGACCGGCGACGATCCGCTTGCCGACGTAGCCGAATAACCGAAACCCAGTTGCAGGCCTGTGGATTGCGCCGTGTACGCGGCGCGATTTGCATGTGTTTGTGCTTGCCCCGACTCAACCCTTCAGCTTAAGGCCCGACTCCCATGGCGCGGTATATCTTTATCACCGGCGGCGTGGTCTCCTCGCTTGGCAAAGGTCTCATGGCAGCATCGCTCGCTGCCCTCCTTCAGGCGCGTGGCTACAAGGTCCGCATCCGGAAATTCGACCCCTATCTCAATGTCGATCCGGGGACGATGTCCCCCTATCAGCACGGCGAGGTCTACGTCACCGACGACGGTGCCGAGACCGATCTCGACCTTGGGCATTACGAACGCTTCACGGGCGTTTCAGCACACCAGGGCGACAACATCACCTCGGGGCGGATCTATCAGGACATCATCGCCAAGGAACGCCGCGGCGATTATCTTGGCGCAACCGTGCAGGTCGTTCCGCACGTTACCGACGAGATCAAGGCTTTCGCCCTCGCGGGGCAGGACGACCATGATTTCATCCTGTGCGAAATCGGCGGCACGGTCGGCGATATCGAGGGCCTGCCCTTCATGGAGGCGATCCGCCAGCTGCGGAACGAGCTCGAACCATGGCAGACGCTCAGCGTCCACGTAACGCTGGTGCCCTATATCGCCGCCGCGGGCGAGCTGAAGACCAAGCCGACGCAGCACTCGGTACGCGAGCTCGCCAGCCTCGGCATCAAGCCCGACGTGCTGCTGTGCCGCGCCGAACACCCGATCCCCGACAGCGAACGCCAGAAGATCGCCAATTTCTGTAACGTGCGCAAGAAAGCGGTCATTCCCGCGCTCGACGCCCCGTCGATCTATTCTGTGCCGCTGCAATATCACGGCGAGGGGCTCGATACAGAGGTTTTGCGCGCCTTCGGCATCACCGACGCGCCCGATCCCGACCTGTCGCGCTGGTACGACGTGGTCGACCGCCATTCGAACCCGGAAGGCGAGGTCACCATCGGCGTGGTCGGCAAATACGTCGGCCTGCAGGACGCCTACAAGTCGCTCAACGAAGCGCTGGTCCACGGGGGCATGGCGCACCGCGTCAAGGTCAATGTGAAGTGGATCGATGCAGAGGTGTTCGAAGGCGACGATGCCGATATCGCCGCCCGGCTCGAACCGATGCACGCGATCCTCGTTCCCGGCGGATTCGGCGAACGCGGTAGCGAGGGCAAGATCGCCGCAGTGCGCTTCGCACGCGAACGCAAGGTGCCCTTCCTCGGGATTTGCCTCGGGATGCAGATGGCCTGCATCGAGGCCGCCCGCTCGGCAGGTTTCGGCCAGGCCTCCTCGACCGAATTCGGCGAGACCGAGGAGCCCGTGGTCGGCATCATCACCGAATGGATGACCGAAGAGGGCTTGCAGACGCGCGAAGCCGGAGGCGATCTCGGCGGCACCATGCGGCTTGGCGCCTATGATGCAAAGCTGGCCGCAAACAGCCACGTGTCGAGCATCTACGGCGGCGCGACCACGATTTCCGAGCGCCATCGCCACCGCTACGAGGTCAACGGCACCTATATCGATTCGCTTGAGAAGCAGGGACTGATCTTCTCGGGCATGTCGCCCGATGGACTGCTGCCCGAGATCGTCGAACGCCCTGATCACCCGTGGTTCGTCGGCGTGCAGTTCCACCCCGAGCTCAAGTCCAAGCCCTTCGATCCGCATCCGCTGTTCGCCGGTTTCGTCGGTGCGGCTCTCGAGCAGGCACGCCTGGTCTGAGCCGCTCCAACGGGGTATTTTTCTAAGCCTCTGTATTTCTTAAGGCTGGCCCCACAAGCGCTTGTAGCGACGCGACAAAATCCACGCGCGGGGCGCTGACGGCTTTATCTTTTGTTATATCTGATGCAGGATAGATCGCATTCCCGCTCACATGGCGCGAATTAACGAGACAAGCGCTTTGCCGACAAGCGGTGGGGCTTGCCTCGATGACGGTCGTCTTCTGCGACCCGGACGGTCGATTTCGAGGTTAGGCGGCGTCATGCGTCGCGGGGGCGGAACCCAAGTTCCGCCCCCTATTCGTTTCCAACTTGATAAGAAGGAGAGAGGGCTCAGGCGGCCTTGCTGTCGCCGTCGTCCTCTTCGTCCTTGACCACTTCGAGCGGCTGCTGGCCGCCGATGGCGATCTTCTTCGGCTTCATCGCCTCGGGCACTTCGCGCACCAGGTCGATCACCAGCAGGCCATCGCCAAGGTCGGCATTGGCGACCCGCACGTAGTCGGCCAGTTCGAACCGGCGTTCGAAGCCGCGATTGGCGATGCCGACATGCAGCATTTCGCCTTCGGCGACTTCGTCGCGCTTCTTGCCCGTGACGACGAGCAGGTTCTGCTGCGCGACGATATCGAGATCGCCCTTGCGGAAGCCGGCCACGGCCAGCGTAATGCGATATTCGTCATCGCCGCGGCGCTCGATGTTGAAGGGGGGGTAGTTGTCGCCGCCGGCGCCGCGCGCCTGGCGTTCCATCAGGTCGAACACGCGGTCGAAGCCAACGGTGGAGCGACGGAAGGGGGTAAGGTCCATACGGTTCATCGAAACAAATCCTCTTGTGAGCGATTCTATCTGGGCGGGGCCCGCATTCGGCACCCCGTCGCCGCCACGTTCATCGTGGCGACACCATCGAGATAGGCGCGCGGATTGGGCTTTCAAGTACCTGTTGCGCACGCTAGTTTCGCGCCCGAATACAAGAGGAAATCGATGAGCCAGCCCCAGGTCGACATCTACACGAAGTTCGGTTGCGGATATTGCTTCCGCGCCAAGCGCCTGCTCGACGAGAAGGGGGTCGATTACACCGAGTTCGACATCACCCTCGGCGGTCCGAAGCGCGCGGAAATGCTCGAGCGCGCGCCTAATGCGATGACCGTGCCGCAGATATTCATCGGCGAGACGCATGTTGGCGGGTCCGACGAGCTCGCCGCGCTCGAACGCGAGGGCAGGCTCGACGCGCTGCTCGGCGGCTGATGCCGCGCATCGCCGTCCTCCAGATGACCGCGGGGATCGATCCTGCGGAAAATGCGCGTGTGCTGACCGACGCTGCCGCGCGGGTCGGAGGGGAGGGCGGGCAAATGCTTTTCACTCCCGAAATGTCGGGCCTGCTCGACCGCGACCGCAAGCGCGCTGCGTCCTCGATCATGAGCGAGGAGGACTCTGCGGTCCTGGCGCAGGTTCGTGAAGCCGCGAGCAAGCAGGGCATCTGGATCGCGCTGGGATCGCTCGCGGTCGATGCGGGCGCGGGACGCTGGGCCAATCGCGGATTCGTCATCGATCCGAGCGGTGCGATCGCGGCGCGCTACGACAAGATCCACATGTTCGACGTCGATCTCGCTAGCGGCGAGAGCTGGCGCGAGTCGAATGCCTATCGTCCTGGCGAACGGGTTGTAACCATCCCCGACACCCCTGTCGGCAAACTCGGCCTTACCGTTTGTTACGATATCCGCTTTCCAGCACTGTTCGACGCGCTGGGCCGCGAGCGCTGCGATGTCATAGCCATTCCCGCCGCGTTCACCGTGCCGACCGGGGCGGCCCATTGGCACGTTCTCCAGCGTGCCCGCGCGATAGAGGCGAGCGCCTTTGTTGTCGCGGCGGCCCAGGTGGGGCATCATCAAGACGGGCGCCGGACCTATGGCCACAGCCTCGTCGTCGATCCCTGGGGCGAAGTACTGCTCGACATGGGCGGCGAGGAACCGGGCCTCGGCTTCTGCGACATCGATCTCGCGCGGATCGCGGAGGTGCGCGCGCAGGTACCCAGCCTTGCCAACCGCCGCGAAATCGCCAAATAGGCCGCGCCATGATCGTGTTCGACCTTTCCTGCAGCAAGGGCCACCGGTTCGAGGGCTGGTTCGGCTCGTCCGACGACTTTGCCGGTCAGAAGGCAGACGGGTTGCTCGAATGCCCGACCTGCGGCTGCGACAATGTGGGCAAGGCCCCGATGGCGCCTTCGGTGCCGGCCAAGGGCAATGCCCGCGCCGAAGCCGGCGACGAGGCGCAGCAGATGGCCACCGGCGACATGCCGTCAGCAGTCAGGAAGGCGCTGGAAGGGCTCGCGAAGGCGCAGGCCAAGGCGCTCGAAAACAGCACCTGGGTGGGTGACCGATTCGCCGAAAAAGCGCGCGAAATGCATTATGGCGAGGTGGACGAGGCGCCGATCCACGGGCGCACAACGCGCGACGAGGCTGAGGAGCTTTCGGCCGAGGGTATTGCCGTCGCGCCGTTGCTCGTGCCGGTCGCGCCGCCCGACGAACTCAACTGATTGCCTCGCGGCGACGAGCCGCTATACGGGCTCCGGATGCGCCCGTAGCTCAGTAGGATAGAGCATCAGATTCCTAATCTGGGGGCCACAGGTTCGAATCCTGTCGGGCGCACCATCACCGCCCGTAGCGACGTGCAATCATCGCCAATGCGGTCAACAGCAACGAAGCCAGGCCCATCAGGGCGCAGGTCCCGGCCCAGCCGAATGCGTCGTACACGGCAGTCCCGGCGAAACTCCCGATTCCGCCGCCGATGAACATGATCACGATATAGACCGTGGTCAGGCGGGTTCTGACTGCGGGATCGAGCGCGAGGAAGGTCATTCGTCCGGTGACGTCGATGCCCGGTCCCACGAGGTTGGAAAGGAACAGCGGAACCAGGAGTGTCCACAAGGATCCGCTCAACGGGTAGAGGAGGGCGATCCCTGCCAGCTGGATGAACGCGAAGATCGTGCGTGCCCGCCGCGGCCCGATCTGGTCTGCCCAGCTTCCCAGCCGTGGCGTGGAGACGATGCTTACCGCGGCCAGGCCGGCGAGATAGCCGACCGTGTCGGTGCCATATCCCATCTGCGGCGAGGTGAGATACAATGCGAGACCGAGCCACACGGCGATGAACTGGCCGAAGTTCAGCGCCTGAATCGCGCCCGAAATCACGATCTCGCGGTGCCGTACGATTAGCGGAAACACCGACATCAGCAGGGCGGGATAGGACTGCCGGTCGCGCACAGAGCGGTCCCCGCCTTCCATCAGCTGCGGAAGCGCGAGCGTGACTGCGATCATCAGGCCGGTGGCCAGCCAATAGACCGAACGCCAGCCGAGGTACTCGGCCATGACCCCTGCGCCGACGCGCGCGACGAGGATTCCGAGGATCACCCCCGCAGCGAGCTTGGCCGTGACCTGACCGAGGCGTTCGGGCGCGACCCGTTTCGAAGCATAGGCGGGCAGCAGGTAGGGCGCGATGGTGAAATAGCCGAGCAGGGTCGAGCCGATGACGAAGAGGGTGAAACCTTGAGCCAGCGTCATGAGCGCCAGCGAGGCAGTCTGGCCCGCGGCGAAGGCAATCGTCAGCCGGCGGTTGGAGATACGGTCGCCGAGCGGCAGCAGCATGAAAATGCCCAGCGCGAGCGCCAGCTGATTGAGCGCGGGGACCAATCCGATACGGGCATGGGTGACGCCGAAATGGTCGGCGACGTCCGCAATGATCGGGTGGATGTAATAGGCGTTCGCGGTCACCACCGCCGCGGCTATGGCGAGCGAGGTTTCCTGCGCGGCGGTCAGTCGTGCAGCGGCGCTCAAGCCTGATGTCCGTTTGGTTGGGGCACGACGGGTTCCCGACAAAAGATCGGGAAAATCCCGTCTCGATTCGAAACCTTAAGGCGTCTTGTTGCGCGTGTCACCCAGCAGGCTGACCGGCACGGTCTCCTTGAAGGTGTGCGTGACATAGGGGAAGGGAATTTCGATCCCCGCTTCGTCGAGCGCCGCCTTGATCGCGCGGACGACCTTGTCCCTGCTTTCCCAGCCGGCACGCGGGGCCGAGCCTGCCCACCAGCGGACAAGGAAGTCGACCGAACTCGAATTGAATTCCTGCGCGAAGATGTCGATGCCCTTGCTGGCAAGCACGTCGTCGACATCCTCGACCGCGCGGCGGATGACCTCGGCGGCATGGTCGAGCCGGGTGTCGTAGGCAACGCCGACGACCACCTCGTGGCGTCGTTCGTCGACATCGGTGAGAATCTCGACCGGGTTCTTGAAGAGGATCGAATTGGGCACGACGGTCAGCTCGCCCGACAGCTTGCGCACATGCGTTTCGCGCAGCGTGATGTGCTCGACCTTGCCGGAGATGCCCTCGCACTCGATGATGTCACCGATCCGCATCTTCTCGCGCAGCATGATCAGCACGCCGGCGAGGAAGTTCTCGAAGATATCCTGGAAGGCGAAGCCGATCGCGACCGCGCCGATCCCGAGCCCCGCGAGCAGGCTCGAGGGGGTCAGGTCGGGCATGACCACGATCGCCGCGATGAAGAGGCCGAACAGCCAGATGCCGAGCCGGACCAGCGTGTCGATCAAATTCTTGAGGCTGGCCCTGATTTCGGTCCGACCCACAATCATGTCGGATATTCGCACCGCGAAGCGCGCGACCATCCAGGTCAGGAAGACGATGAAGAAGGCGATGGCGAGACTGGGCAGGCTGGCAATGAAGCCCTGACCCATTTCGCGCAGCTGTTCGCGCAGCGTACCGATGTAATTCACGTGTGCGGAACTCCCTTTGCGCTGCAACGCAACACAAAGGGTGAAGTTCCGCGCCGGGTCGCGATCAACCCTGGCCGTGTTCCTTGCGGGCGATCTCGTGCAACCAGTCGGCGTGGCGCGGCGCCTTCTTCGTCTGGCTCCACTCGTCGAGCATCAGCGGGGCGACCCGCTTGAGCTCGGCATATTGCTCGTCGGTGCCGATATCGGTGGCTAGCTCTACGCGATGGCCGTTCGGATCGAAGAAATAGATCGACTTGAAGATGCCGTGATGCGTCGGGCCGAGCACCTCGATGCCGAGGCCTTCGATATGGTCTTTGGCCGCCAGCAGCTCCTCTTCGCTGCCAACCTTGAAGGCGAGGTGCTGGACCCAGGCGGGCGTATTCTCGTCGCGGCCCATGTCCTTCTGGTTGGGCAGTTCGAAGAAGGCGAGAATGTTCCCGTTACCCGCCTCGAGGAAGACGTGCATGTAGGGGTCGTATTCGCCGGTCGAGGGCACGTGGTCTTCGGCGAAGGCCGTGGTGTAATCCATGCCCAGCACCTTGCCGTACCATTCGACGGTCTCTTTCGCGTCCTTGCAGCGGTAGGCGGCGTGGTGGACACCGCCCAGCTTGACGGGGTGGCTGGCTACATCGCTCATTCGGCCGGCTCCGCTTCCACCGATTTCGCCTCGTCCACGCTCAGCACGCCACGCTTGATCTGGTCGCGTTCCATGCTTTCGAACAGCGCCTTGAAATTGCCTTCACCGAAGCCTTCGTCACCCTTGCGCTGGATGAATTCGAAAAACACCGGGCCGACCTGCGCTTCGGCGAAGATCTGGAGCAGCAGGCGGGGCTGGCCGCCCTCGGTAGTGCCGTCGAGCAGGATACCGCGCGCCTTCAGCTCATCGACCTTCTCGCCGTGACCGGGAAGGCGTTCGGACAACATCTCGTAATAGGTCTCGGGCGGCGCGGTCATGAAAGGCACGCCGAGTTCCTTGAGGTTGTCCCAGCACTTGACGAGATCGTCGCAGATCAGCGCAATATGCTGGATGCCTTCGCCGTTGAATTCGCGCAGGAATTCCTCGATCTGGCCCTTGCCGCCTTCGCCTTCTTCGTTGAGCGGGATGCGGATCTTGCCGTCGGGCGCAGTGAGCGCCTTGGAGGTCAGGCCGGTATATTCGCCCTTGATGTCGAAGAAGCGGATCTCGCGGAAGTTGAAGAGCGTTTCGTAATAGTCCGCCCAGTACTTCATGCGCCCGTTGTAGACGTTGTGCGTCAGGTGATCGATCACGTTGAAACCGGCGCCGACCGGGTGCTTCTCGACTCCAGGCAGGTATTCGAAGTCGATATCGTAGATCGACAGGCCGTTGCCCTCGTCATCTTCATAGCGGTCGATCAGATAGACGATTGCGCCGCCGATCCCCCGGATCGCGGGGATGTGCAGCTCCATCGGGCCGGTCTGGACGGCGACCGGCTTGGCTCCGCGTTCAAGCAGCTCGGCATAGGCCTTGCGGGCGTCCCGGACGCGAAAGCCCATGCCGCAAGCCGAGGGTCCGTGTTCGCGGGCGAAGAACCAGGCGGCGCTCTTGGGCTCGTAGTTGAGGATCAGGTTGATCTGGCCCTGGCGCCAGAGGTCGACGTCCTTCGAGCGGTGCGTGGCGACATGGGTGAAGCCCATGGCTTCGAAAACCGGTTCGATCACGCCTTTTTCCGGTGCGCAGAATTCGACAAACTCGAAGCCGTCGAGGCCGATGGGGTTTTCGAAGAGATCGGGCATTTCAATCCTCTGGGAAAGCTTTTGGTTTCAATGGAAACTAATTACGCCTCCGAGGGCCTCGTGTCAAGGCGAGCAGCCTCGCGCGCCCTGGTCTGTTACCCTCTTGCGACAAGCCGTTCGTAACGGTCTGCAGGCAAGAGAATGGGCTTGCGTGAAGGGGTTAACTGTGATTCTGTGCCGTCATGCACCGCAGGAATTCCACAGCCACGATTCAGAGGGCGAAAGTCACGCAGCATGCTGCGCTTGCAGTGCTCCTGATCATGGGCGGACTCGCTATCGCGGGTCCCTCGGGCCTGCTCGCCTGGAGCGAAAACCTGCGCCTGCTCGACCAGCGCAAGGCCCAGCTGGCCGAACTGGAGGCCGAACGCACGGCGCTGCAAAACCGTGTCGCACTGCTCGATCCCGATCATGCGGATCCCGACATGGTTGGCGAATTGCTGCGCAGCCAGCTCAATGTCGTCCACCCAGACGAAGTGGTCATCAAACTCGAAGAATGACGTGGCGCGAAGACCCGGCGGAAACCACAGCTTTCCGTAAGGGTTTTCGTATGCATATGCGCTGCCCCGTTGCGCGGCACGCACGCCTGTGCCTATAGGCGCTCCCGATATTCCTCCCCGGAAGAACAAGGACAAAAGTCTTGGCCAAAGCCCCCCGGAGCAAGAAAAAGCCCGCACAGTCGCCTGCGGAGGACAGTGATTTCGTCCTCCATTCGCTGCAGGAGGCGCTCGAGAAGAACAAACGCTTCGATGCGAGCAAGGAGCAGATGCTCCATTTCTACGAGCAGATGCTGCTCATCCGGAGGTTCGAGGAACGGGCAGGGCAGCTCTATGGCCTCGGCCTGATCGGCGGTTTCTGCCACCTCTACATCGGTCAGGAAGCGGTGGCGATCGGCCTCCAGTCGGCGCTCGACGGCGACAAGGACAGCGTCATCACCGGATATCGCGACCATGGTCACATGCTCGCCTATGGCATCGATCCCAAGGTGATCATGGCCGAACTGACCGGCCGCGAAGCCGGCATCTCGAAGGGCAAGGGCGGGTCGATGCACATGTTCTCGACCGAGCACAAGTTCTACGGCGGGCACGGCATCGTCGGCGCGCAGGTGGCGCTCGGCGGCGGGCTCGCGCTTGCGCATCAGTACAACAATGACGGCGGGCTGTGCCTCGCCTATTTCGGCGACGGCGCGGCCAACCAGGGCCAGGTCTACGAGACGATGAACATGGCGGCGCTGTGGAAGCTGCCGATCGTCTTCGTGGTCGAGAACAACCAGTATGCCATGGGCACGGCCGTCGGCCGCAGTTCGGCCGAAACCGAGTTCCACCGCCGCGGCACCGCCTTCCGCATCCCGGGAATGGACGTGAACGGAATGGACGTGCTCGAAGTGCGCCAGGCCGCCGAGATCGCGTTCAAGCACGTGCGTGAAGGCAAGGGGCCGGTGCTGATGGAATGCAATACCTACCGCTATCGCGGCCACTCGATGTCCGATCCAGCCAAGTACCGCACGCGCGAGGAAGTGCAGGATGTGCGCGAGCACAAGGACCCGATCGAGGGCCTCAAGAAAGCTCTGCTCGAGAACGGTTCGACCGAGGAAGAGCTCAAGGCCATCGACAAGGATATTCGCAAGACTGTGACCGAGGCAGCCGACTTCGCCGAGAGTTCGCCCGAACCCGAGGCATCCGAACTCTACACCGATATTCTGGTGGGGGAGTACTGAGCCATGGCTATCGAACTCAAGATGCCCGCGCTGTCGCCGACCATGGAAGAGGGCACGCTCGCCAAGTGGCTCAAGTCCGAAGGTGACGAGATCGTCGCGGGCGACATCATCGCCGAGATCGAGACCGACAAGGCGACGATGGAATTCGAAGCGGTCGACGAGGGCACGCTCGGGAAGATCCTTGTCGAGGAAGGCACCGAAGGCGTGAAAGTGGGCACCGTGATCGCCATGCTCGCCGGCGAAGGTGAGGATGCCGCCGATATCGAGGCTCCCGCCCAGTCCGGATCCCCGGAAGACGTGCCGGGCGAGGGCAAGGACGTTGGTCGCGAGCCGAGCGAAGCGGAGATCACCAAGCCCGCACGCAAGACCGATGTGAAGGACCCGGACGTGCCCGAAGGCACCAGCTACACTTCGACCAGTGTGCGCGAAGCCCTGCGCGACGGCATGGCCGAGGAGATGCGCAAGGACGAACGCGTCTTCGTGATGGGCGAGGAGGTCGCCCAGTACCAGGGCGCCTACAAGGTGACGCAAGGCCTGCTTGACGAATTCGGGCCGAAGCGCGTGATCGACACGCCGATCACCGAGTACGGCTTTGCCGGCATCGGCACGGGCGCGGCGATGGGCGGGTTGCGCCCGATCGTCGAATTCATGACCTTCAACTTCGCCATGCAGGCGATCGACCACATCATCAATTCGGCGGCCAAGACCAATTACATGTCGGGTGGCCAGATGCGCTGCCCGGTGGTCTTCCGCGGTCCCAACGGCGCGGCGAGCCGCGTCGGCGCGCAGCACAGCCAGAACTACGGTCCATGGTACGCCAGCGTCCCCGGCCTGATCGTCATCGCGCCCTATGACGCGGCCGATGCCAAGGGCCTGATGAAGGCAGCGATCCGCAGCGAGGACCCGGTGGTCTTCCTCGAGAACGAGCTCGTCTATGGCCGCAGTTTCGATGTCCCCGACATCGAGGATTACGTTTTGCCCATCGGCAAGGCCCGGATCATGCGCGAAGGTGCGAACGTCACGATCGTCGCCTATTCGATCGCCGTCGGGCTGGCGCTCGAAGCGGCGGAGGAGCTGGCGGGCGAAGGCATCGAAGCCGAAGTCATCGACCTGCGCACGCTGCGCCCGCTCGACAAGGAGGCGATCCTCACCTCGCTCGCCAAGACAAACCGGCTTGTGGTTGCCGAAGAGGGCTGGCCGACCTGCTCGATCGCGTCCGAAGTGATCGCGATTTGCATGGAGGAGGGCTTCGACCATCTCGATGCGCCGGTCACCCGCGTGTGCGACGAGGACGTGCCGCTGCCCTATGCTGCCAATCTCGAAAAGCTGGCGCTGATCGACACGCCGCGGATTGTCGCGGCGGCGAAGAAGGTCTGCTACCGCGATTGACGGGGAGGGCGCTGCAGTGGAGCGTACCGAACTGATCGAGGAATGCCCCGAGGTATCGCGCATCGCATTGGCGAGCGCGGGCCGCAACCGCGATCTGTGGCTGGCTGCCTTCGCACTGGATGGACGCATCGGCCGGATGGTGCTCGGCGCGAGCGAGCCGATGCTCGGCCAGATGCGGCTTGCCTGGTGGCGGGACCAGTTCGGTCAGCCTGTGACCAAGCGGCCGGAGGGCGACCCGCTGCTCGATCTCATAGGCAGGAAGTGGGAGGGCGGTGAGAGTGCGCTGCGCGAACTCGTCGACGGATGGGAAGCCTTGCTCTCTCCCAGACCTTTGAGCGGGACCGACCGGGCTTCCTTTATCGCAGGGCGGGCGAGCCTTGCGCGGGCGCTGGCCGATCGGGCCGGGAGCCCCTCCGCCGCGCGCGAGGCCCAATGCGCCGGAACGCTTTGGGCGCTCGCAGACCTCGCCATTCATGCGCAGGAACCGGGCGAACGCAGCGCTGCACTCGACGATGCAGTCGAGTTCGCGCAGGACAGTTTACGCCTGCCGCGGAGCTTGCGACCCTTGTCGGTCATCGGAGGACTTGCCCGCCGTTCGCTTCGTCTGGGAGGGTGCCCGCTCGTGGGTGACCGCCTTAGCCCGTTCATTGCCTTGCGATTGGGGCTTTTCGGGCGCTAGGCTATCTACATGCGGGCGAGGGAGGGTGGCCCATGAACCGGATTGTGCTTGGAGCCGTAGTTGCGCTGGCGCTGGTGGGGCTGGGCGCCTTCTGGTGGCAGGGCCGGGCCGAAATCGAGCGCGGTGCGCCGCCACCGCAGCCCGTCGAAGCGCCGGCAGCCGAGGCCGAAATTCCGCCTTCCGACGCGGGCGACGCAGTGGGCCCCGCGCCGCCCGAGGCGACCGAACTCACCAAGGAGCAGCGGCGTTTCTTCCGCTACGATCGCAATCGCGACTGGCGGATCACCCGCACCGAGATGCTTTCGACGCGGAGCGACGGCTTCCGCAAGCTCGACAAGGATGGCAACAATCTGCTCGATTTCGAGGAATGGGCGGTAGCCACGGTCGAGAAATTCGAAGGTGCCGATGCCGATGGCGACAACCAGCTGAGCCCCGCGGAATTTGCCACGACCGCCCCGAAACCTAAGAAGAAGCCGCGCTGCGCCTGTTAGGCGGCGGTGAGTTCGGCCTGCGCCAGCCATTCGCCGAAGTCGGCCTTGGCGCGGTTGGTATAGGCTTCCTTGCGGACCTTCTTGCCGACCTCGTGCAGCGGCGGGAAGAGGCCGAAATTGACGTTCATGGGCTGGAAGGTCTCCGCTTCGGCATCGCCGGTGATGTGCGAAAGCAGCGCCCCGAATGCACTCGTGCGGGGTGGCGGTGTCCAGTCGCGACCGCCCAGCTCCGCAGCCGCCATCAATCCCGCCATGAGTCCGACAGCGGAGCTTTCGACATAGCCTTCGCAGCCGGTAATCTGGCCGGCGAAGCGGACATGTTCGCCGCCTTTCAGCCGCAGTTGCCGGTCGAGCACTAGCGGCGAATTGATGAAGGTGTTGCGATGCAATCCGCCGAGCCGCGCGAATTCGGCATTTTCCAATCCTGGGATCGTACGGAACAGTTCGATCTGTGCGCCGTATTTGAGCTTGGTCTGGAAGCCGACCATGTTCCACAGCGTGCCGAGCTTGTTGTCCTGCCGGAGCTGGACGACCGCATAGGGCCAGCGACCCTGCGGGAATTCCTCGGAGGTGTCGAAGGGGTTGTCGAGCCCGACACCTTTCATCGGCCCATAGCGAAGTGTTTCGACGCCGCGCGCGGCCATAACCTCGATCGGCATGCAGCCGTCGAAATAAGGCGTGTCCGCCTCCCACTCGCGAAATTCGGTCTTCTCGCCATCCATCAAACCCTGGTGGAATGCGAGGTATTGCTCCTTGGTCATCGGACAGTTGATGTAGTCGCCGCCCTCGTTCGAGGCTTCGGTGCGCTTGTTCCAGCGGCTCTGGATCCAACATTTCGACATGTCGATGCTGTCGTGGTGAACGATTGGCGCGATGGCGTCGAAGAAGGCGAGCCGGTCCTGCCCGGTCGCCGCGACGATACTGTCGGCGAGCGCCTGTGCGGTCAGCGGGCCCGTGGCGACGATCGCCGGACCCGCAGCAGGCAAGGCATCGACCCTCTCGCGCACCACGGTGACATTGGGATGGGCCTCGAGCGTGCGCTGGACTTCGGCCGAAAAGACATCGCGATCGACCGCCATGGCCGATCCCGCGGGCACGCGCGCGACTTCGCCCGCGCGCATGATCAGGCTGTCGAGGCGCCGCATTTCGTGATGCAGCAGGCCGACAGCGTTCTTGGTGTCGTCGTCCGAGCGGAAACTGTTCGAGCAGACCAGTTCGGCAAGGCCGTCGGTCTGGTGGGCGGGGGTCATTTCGCCGCTGCCGCGCATTTCCGAAAGGCGCACCTTGAAGCCGCGCGTGGCGAGCTGCCAGGCGGCTTCGCTGCCAGCCAGGCCGCCGCCAATGATGTGGATATCGTGGGTCATCGCGCGCGCCCTAGTGCTTGCATGGGGGCTTCGACAAGGCCTAGCGTCGCGCGATGCCTCGTCGTGCGCTTGCCAAACACCGCCCCTGGCTGCTCGCCAGCCTGATTGCGGGCGTGAGCTATTTCTTCGTGTCCGACGATCCGATCGGCGGCGTGTGGTTGATGCTGTGGAAGGGTGCTGGTGTCGGCTTCCTGGCGATCTACGCGGCATTCAGGGGACGGGGGATGGACGGCCTCCTGATCGCAGCGGTTCTGGCATTCGGAGCGCTCGGCGACATCGCGCTCGAAATCAGCTTCCTGATCGGGGGCGGCCTGTTCGCCCTCGGGCATTTCGTCGCCATCGCTCTCTACCTGCGCAATCCGCGTAAGAAAACGACGCCAAGCCAAGTGCTTGCTGGCGCCGCGCTGCTGATCTTTACCCCAGCTATTGCTGCTATGATGACCTATGGTCTCGACAACTGGATCGTCGCGACCGCTTACTCTGCGATCGTCGGAGCGATGGCCGCCGCGGCATGGACCAGTCATTTTCCGCGGTACCGGGTGGGAATGGGGGCGGTCATGTTCGTCGTCAGCGATCTGCTGATCTTTGCGCGCGAGGCATCGGTCATTCCCGAGACAATCACGTCGTGGCTCATTTGGCCGCTTTACTACGGGGCGCAGTTCCTCATCGCCGTGGGGGTCGTGCAGACGCTGCGTAAAAGCGTGACGCGCTCCGCGGCCTAGCCCTTCCAGGCGGCAATCGTCGTGCGGTGCAATTCGCGGCGGTAGCCCTCGTAACCGCCGCTCGCCTTGTGCAGCACCGAGCGGTTGTCCCACATCACCAGCATGCCGGGTTCCCATCGCTGGCGATAGACGAACTCTTCGCGTGTCTGCCATTGCGCCAGATCGGCCAGCAGCGCGATCGCCTCGGCCTGCTCCATGCCCTCGATCCCGATGATGTAGCCGATCGTCGAATAGAGGCATTCAACACCCGTTTCAGGATGCCGCTGGACCAGCGGATGCATCTGTTTGGCCCGGGCGCTCTCGTCCGGCCGGATCGCCATCGTGCGGCCCGTGTCGCGCTCGCCATAGGTGCCGTCGGGCGCATAGGCGAGCTTGGCGCTATGGATCGCGGTCAGGCCACGCAGGTGATCTTTCCGCCCCTCGGGCAGCGCAGCGAACGCCGCCCCTTGATCGGCGAACAGCGTGTCACCACCGTGCGGAGGGATATCGACAGCCATTAGGCAGGTCCCCGCGGGAGGATGTTCCAGGAAGCTCCAGTCGCTGTGCCAGTTCTCGGCGAAGAGCGGCGTTTCCTCGTCCGCCTCACGCAGGATCGCAGCGATATGCTCGCGCCCCTCTATCGGCGCAAAGAAGGGGTCCTCGCCGAAGCCACCCATGGCGAGCGTGAAGGCCTCGAGCGCGTCGTCGTCCACGTGCTGTTCGGGAAATGCGAGAACCTTGTGCTCGAGCCAGATCGCGCGAACTTCGCGTGCGAGGTCAGGAGACACCGGTTGCGAGAGGTCGAGCCCGGTCACGCGTGCACCGCACGCCCGACCGCTGGGCTCGACCTTCAGGCTCATCCGCCTGGTTCCCCGTCGATGTTCCTGTCCGAATGCGCCGTCGTATGCGGCGTGGTCGGATTGAGGCTGCCACCGTGAGAGGCGATCTCATCCGCCACGGCTTCCTCGGCCTCGTTCTCCGGCTCTTCGGATTCGTCGATCAGCGCCGCGCCGACGACCTGTTCGCCCTTGGCGACATTGAAGATGCGTACGCCTGCCGATCCGCGTCCGATGATGCGGAAGCCGCCGGGGTCTTCTCCTTCGAGCAGGTGACGGAAATCGATCGGCATGCGGATCAGCTTCGCCTGGTCGGTAACCAGCATGAGCTGCGATCCGTGGCGAACGGGGAAACTGGCGACCACGGGCCCGTTGCGGCCGGGATTGCTTTCGGGCGTGCCGATATTGGTGAGACCCTGCCCGCCGCGCCCGATCGTGCGGTATTCATAGGCAGACGATATTTTGCCGTAGCCGTTGGCCGTCAATGTGAGGACGAATTCTTCCGCTTCGGCCATCTCTACGACGGTCTCGGCCGCGAGAGTGGGTTCGGCATCATTGTCCTTCCACGGCGCCGCGCGCAGATAGGCATCGCGGTCTTCGGTCGTCCATGCGCCACCGTCGAGAACCGCCATCGAGACGACCTTCTGCCCGTCCTTGAGCTTCATGCCTCGCACGCCGATACCGGTGCGGCTCTTGGTCTCGCGCGCATCGGTGGCTGAGAAGCGGATCGCCTTGCCGGCATCAGAGGCGAGGAAGATCTCTTGGTCCTCGGTCAGCAGGCGCACGCCGATCAAGCGGTCGCCGCTGCCCTCGACGAAGCCCATGGCGTATTTGCCGTTGGAGGGCACATTGGTGAAGGCGTCCATCGAATTGCGGCGGACCATGCCCTGCTCGGTAGCAAAGACGATGTTGAGCTTCGCCCATTCGTCCTCGTCCTCGGGGAGCGGAAGCACGTTGGTCACGCGCTCCTCATCGCCCAGCGGCAGCAAATTGACCATCGGACGGCCCTTGGTCTGCGGCCCGCCTTCGGGCAGTTTCCACACCTTCATCCGGTAGACGCGACCGGTGTTGGTGAAGAACAGCACCGGGTTATGGGTCGAGGTGACGAACATCTCGACCACGGCGTCCTCGTCCTTGGTCGCCATGCCGCTGCGGCCCTTGCCGCCTCGGTTCTGCGCGCGGAAGGCATCGAGCGGAGTGCGTTTGATGTAGCCGCCGTGGGTGACGGTGACGACCATCTCCTCGCGCTCGATCAGGTCCTCGTCCTCGATCCCGTCCCAGGCGGGGGCGATCTCGGTTATGCGCGGGGTGGCGTAGGTGTTGCGGATTTCCTCAAGCTCTTCGCGCATCACGCCGTAGAGCTTCACCCGGTCGGCAAGGATCGAGAGATATTCCTCGATCGCCAGGCTCAATTCCTTGAGCTCGTCGCCGATCTCGTCACGCCCCAGCGCGGTGAGACGGTGGAGGCGCAGGTCGAGGATCGCCTTCACCTGGCGTTCGGACAGGCGATAGGTACCGCCCGATTGTTCATCGGTCGGCTCGATCGCCTCGACCAGCGCGATATACTGCGCGATGTCGCCAATCGGCCATTCCTTGGCGAGCAGCTTGGCCCGGGCATCGGCCGGGTTGGACGAGCCACGGATCATCGCCACGACCTCGTCGAGGTTCGAAACGGCGACCACGAGGCCGAGCAAGATATGCGCACGCTCGCGCGCCTTGTTGAGTTCGAACTTGGTCCGCCGCGTAATGACTTCTTCGCGGAAGCCGATGAAGGCCTGGATGAAATCGCGCAGGGTCAGCACTTCCGGCCGGCCGCCTCGGATCGCCAGCATGTTTGCCGGGAAGCTTGCCTGTGCCGGGCTGTAGCGCCAGATCTGATTGAGCACGATTTCGGGCGAGGCATCGCGCTTCAGGTCGACGACGACGCGCACGCCTTCGCGGCTCGATTCGTCGCGGATGTCGGAGATTCCCTCGATCCGCTTTTCCTTCGCCGCCTCGGCGATCTTCTCGACCAGGCCGCTCTTGCCGACCTGATAGGGGATCGAGGTGAGCACGATCGATTGGCGGTTGCCCTTGGTCTCAACCTCGTGGCGCGCGCGCATCAGCACCGAGCCGCGGCCGGTTGTGTAGGCGGCGCGTGCACCCGATTTGCCGAGGATCAGCGGGGCGGTCGGAAAGTCCGGGCCGGGAATGATCTCGAACAGCTCTTCCGATGTGATTGCCGGGTTCTCGATAAAGGCGAGGCAGCCGTCGATCACTTCGCCGAGATTGTGCGGCGGGATATTGGTCGCCATGCCCACCGCGATCCCGCCCGCGCCATTGACCAGCAGATTGGGAAAGCGGGCAGGGAGAACGGTCGGCTCCTGTCGCGAGCCGTCGTAGTTGTCGGTGAAGTCGACCGTATCCTTGTCGAGATCGTCGAGCAGGGCATTGGCCACCCGGGCGAGGCGCGCTTCGGTGTAGCGCATCGATGCTGGCGGATCGGGGTCCATCGAGCCGAAATTGCCTTGGCCGTCGACCAGCGGCACGCGCAGCGACCAGTCCTGCGTCATACGCGCAAGCGCGTCGTAGATCGCAGCGTCGCCATGCGGGTGATAGTTACCCATCACGTCGCCGACGATCTTCGCGCTCTTGCGATAGGGACGTCCGGCGACGAAGCCGCCTTCCTGGCTGGCGAAAAGGATGCGGCGGTGGACCGGCTTCAGGCCGTCGCGCACATCGGGCAGCGCGCGGCTGACGATCACGCTCATCGCGTAATCGAGATAGCTGGTCTTCATCTCATCGACGATGTCGATGCGTGCGTAATCGTGTCCGCCCGGGGCGGGGGTATCCAGAATGTCGGTATCGTCGGGCAAAACGTATAATTCCGTGCTACGAACTGCTTATGTTCTGATCGGCGCGAGCCTAGGCGATGGAGGGAAAAAGAGCCACTCGAACGGGGAACCAAAGCCCCGTTTCACGCGCTTTTTCCACATATGGGTGCTCCGCCTTGCGATGGAAAGCATGAACGGTCGGCAGGATGTACATTCAAAGCGCGTTAAGCCGCAATTCCATAGAAGAATTTGCAATGAGAGCCGACACGCGGCATGTGCCGCCCAGCCAATTTCCTAACGGCGCTCGGTGCGCTCAGACCCCTTTCCACTCTTGGGAGCCTATCACATGATTTTCACCCGTCTTGCCCGCAAGAATGGCGCAGCTTCGACCTTCGCTCTCGCCCTGGCCCTGGCGGCTGGCGGCGTGGCCGGTACGGCGATGCTCGACGCCCCGGCGCACGCAGCAAAGAAGGAAAAGAAGGCCAAGCCGACTTACTCGCCGGCATTCGTTGCAGCGTACAAGCCGCTTGAGGAGCTCGCGAAAGCCGAGCCGTTGGACTATGCCGCGCTCAAGGCAGGTTTCCCGACGCTGCTCGCCGCACTCGTGACTGACGACGATCGCTATGCGGCCGGTAGTTTCATCTATTCGAACGCTGCCAAGCAGCAGGACCAGGCCATGGCACTTCAGGGCATGGAACTGATGCTGAAGAGCGGCAAGGTCCCGGCAGAAAATGTCGGCCAGTTCAATTTCGTCGCCGGCCAGCTGGCCTATGCGGCCAACGACTACGCCAAGGCTCGCCCCTATTTTCAGGCGGCTGCCGATGCCGGCTACACCGACACTGACCCACTTATCTTCGTTGCTGAAAGCTATTTCGCCGAGGACAAGGTCCGGCAGGGCCTGACCTATCTCACCGACCTTATCAACGCCAAGGTGGCCGCCGGTGAAACCGTGGATGAGGCATGGCTGAAGCGGGGTCTGGCGCAGGCGTACAACAACAATCTGAATGCCGAAGCGAACAAGTATTCGAGTTGGTACGTCAAGCAGTATCCGGGCGAGGACAGCTGGGGTGACGCCGTTGCCATCCTGCTCAACACGGGCGGATACCAGAATCCTGAGATCCTCGACCTCCTGCGGCTCGGAAAGCGTGTTGGGGTCCTGCGCGACAGCAAGCTTTATCTGGAATATGTCGACGCTGCGGACTATCGCCGCCTTCCCGCCGAAGTCGTGACGGTGATTGACGAAGGCTATGCCAAGGGCAAACTCGACAAGACCGATCCGTATGTCACCGATACGCGCCGTCAGGCTGCCGAACGCGCGGCGACCGACCGTGCCGATATCGAAAAGCTGATGGCCGATGCGAACAAGGCGGGGGCCACACTGGCTACCGTTTTGGCAGCCGGGGATACCCTGCTCGCTCTCGGTCGTCCGGCGGACGCCGAATCCTTCTACGCCAAGGCGTTGAACATGCCGAGCGTCAATGCGCCGATGGTGACGACCCGGTTGGGAATCGCGCAGTTCGACCAGGGTAAGTATGCCGAGGCCGAAGCCACCTTCAACAAGGTCGAAGGGGCGCGCAAACCGATTGCCAATCTCTGGGCCATTTATGCGAACCAGAAGGCGACCGCTGCGACGATGTAAGACGCTTCAGTTCTGAAGATCGGGAAGGGCGCGAACTGCGGTTCGCGCCCTTTTTCGTCAGCGAAGTCGTTTGACGTAGAGGTGATTGTTGTCGCGGCGTTCGACCTGGAACTGGTCGAGCGATTCGAACAGGTCGGACAGGCGCTTGAAGCCGTAGTTGCGAACGTCGAAGCTGGAGCGGTTACCGGCAATATTGCCCACCTCGCTGAGCGAGGCGAAACCCTGGTCGTCGCGCTTGGCAGCCTTCCACGCCGTGCCGAGCAGTTCGACGAGTTCCTCGTCGATCGCGGCTTTTTCGGCCGCAGCCGGAGTCTTGGGAACTTCGGTTTCGTCGGAAGCACCCTTGATCAACGCGTCTATGTCGATGAACCGGGTGCAGGCGCTCTTGAAGGCGGCAGGGGTCTTCTTGGTGCTGCCGAAGCCGTAGACCACAAGGCCATCCTGGCGAAGGCGCGTGACCAGCGGGGTGAAGTCGCTATCCGAGCTCATGATACCGAAGCCGTCGACCTTGCCCTGATAGAGCAGGTCGATCGCGTCGATCGTCATCGCCATGTCGGTGGCGTTCTTGCCCGCGGTCAGGTCGAATTGCTGCTGGGGCTGGATGCCGTATTTGTGCGTGATCTCTCCCCATTTGGAGAGGTTGTTTTTCGCGAAATTCCCATAGGCCCGTTTGATGTTGACCTGGCCCAGCTCGGCCATGACGGTCAGCACCGGGTCGATGCCCTTGGGCGTGGTGTTGTCTGCGTCGATCAGCAGCGCGATGTTCTTGAGATCACTATCGGACATGGCCCGACCCATGACGATCAATCATCCGCAGTGCAAGTCAGCCTGCGGCGGAGAACTCGCCGCTGTCCTCGTCGAGCGTGCGCAGAATGCCGTCCGCAATGGCAAAATGCGCGCCGTGCAGCGTCAGCTCCCCTGCCTGTTCCTTTTCGGCGACGAAAGGGAAACTGCGCAGGTTCTCGAGGCTCTTGCGAACGGCGGCCAACTCCATGGCGAGCTCGGCCTCGGCGCCTTCGCTACCATGTTCCGCGCAAACCGCATCGCGCGTTTCGTCCAGCATCGATACCCAGTGGGCGACGAAGCCACCTTCTCCCGGCTCGTTACCATGCAGCGCACGTGTCAGGGCTGCCTTACAGCCGCCGCATGCACCGTGACCCATCACGAGGATTTCACGCACTTTCAGGAATTGTACCGCGAATTCGACCGCAGCCGAAACGCCGTGCTGGCCTGGTGTGGTCTCATACGGCGGGACCATCGCCGCGACATTGCGAACCGCGAAAATCTCCCCGGGCGCCGCGCCGAGGATCTGCGCCGGATCGACCCGACTGTCCGAGCAGGAGATGACCATGACCTGGGGGGACTGGCCCTCTGCCAGTTCCTTCCAGCGCTCGCGCTGGGTGAGCCAATCGCCCTCGCGAAAACCGCGATAGCCTTCGATCATCTCTTCGAATGTCTTCATGGCCGACCCGCTGCCCCGAAACGGGCGGCGATGCAAGTCCGCACGCGCATTGCTATGCGGGTTGCCGTGGCGGGGGAGGGGGCCTAGATGGGCCGCGACATGAACGACCTCTCCTCCGCACCCCAGCCCGAGGGCGAACGCCCCAAGATGCAGCGCAAGCCCGACTGGATCCGCGTCAAGGCTCCCGTCAGCAAGGGCTATCAGGAAACGCGCAAGCTGATGCGCGAACTCAATCTGCACACGGTGTGCGAAGAAGCCGCCTGCCCCAATATCGGCGAATGCTGGACCAAGAAGCACGCCACGGTGATGATCCTCGGCGATACCTGCACGCGCGCCTGCCGCTTCTGCAATATCAAGACGGGCATGCCGATGCCGGTCGACCCGCTCGAACCCGAGCACACCGCCGCCGCGGCGGCTGCGATGGGCCTCGAGCATATCGTCATCACCAGCGTCGACCGCGACGATTTGCCGGACCGCGGTGCCGGCCAGTTCGTCAAGGTCATCAACGCGCTGCGCCGCGAGACGCCGGACACGACGATCGAAATTCTCACTCCCGACTTCAAGGGTCGGATGAAGCAGTCGATCGCCGAGATCTGCGAGGCTGGTCCCGACGTTTTCAACCACAATCTCGAGACGGTGCCGCGGCTCTATCCGACCATACGTCCGGGCGCGCGCTACTATGCCTCGCTGCGCCTGCTCGAGGAGGTCAAGGCACACAACCCGCTGATCTTCACCAAGTCGGGCATCATGCTTGGCCTCGGCGAAGCGCGGCTCGAAGTGCATCAGGTGATGGACGACATGCGCAGCGCCGATATCGATTTCATCACCATGGGCCAGTATCTCCAGCCCACGCCCAAGCACGCGAAGGTGGAAGACTTCGTCACACCCAAGCAGTTCGCCGCCTATGGCGCGATCGCACGGGCCAAGGGTTTCCTCCAGGTCGCATCGAGCCCGCTGACCCGATCGAGCTATCATGCCGGCGACGATTTCGCCGAGATGCGCGCGGCGCGCGAAGCGATGCTCGCCAAGCAGGGCACCTGATGCCCGGCATCCGCGAGAAGCGCCGCCTTCCCTACAGCCAGGAGCAGATGTTCGACCTGGTGGCCGATGTCGGCAGCTATCCGAAATTTCTGCCTTGGGTCGTGGCGACACGGATCCGCAGCGACAGCGAGACCGAGATGGTCGCCGACATGCTGGTCGGCTTCAAGGCGATCCGCGAAAAATTCACCTCGAAGGTGCTCAAGCAACGCCCGGGTCATATCGAAGTGATCTATGTCGACGGGCCGCTGAAGGATCTCGACAACAACTGGACCTTCACCCCCACAGAAGATGGCGGCTGCGAAGTCGATTTCTGCGTTGAGTTCACGTTTCGCAACGCGGTGTTCGAGGCGCTCGCAGGCCAGTATTTCGACCGCGCCTTTCGCAAGATGGTGCAGGCCTTCGAAGATCGTGCGGACGCGCTTTACGGCCGCGAGAACGCCGCGGCGAACCTTTAGGGTAGCAAGAGTTCGAGCGCGCAGATCGTCGCTTGCCGGCGGATATCTGCGCGCGACGTCGGCTCGAAGCGTTTCAACTCGCCTTCAGGCTCTCCCTTGTTTCCTCGACAGACGCGTGAGAATACGACCGTCCCGACCGGCTTGAGATCACTGCCGCCTGAAGGGCCGGCGACACCGCTGATGGCAATGGCGAGGTCGGCGTGGCTCTTTTCAAGGGCTCCCTTGGCCATGGCCCAGGCGCAAGCGATCGACACCGCGCCGAAGGTCTCGATAATCTCGAGCGGTACGCCGAGCGATTCCATCTTCGCTTCGTTGGAATAGGTCACGAAGCCGCGGTCGAAGACCGCCGAGGAACCGGGTACTTCGGTGAGCGCCGCCGCGACAAGCCCCCCGGTGCAGCTCTCGGCCAGCGCGACCTTGCGCCCGATGGCGATATTTTCCTCGACCACGCGCTTTGCCAGCGTGGCAATGTCGTCCGGGAGAAGGGCTTCGAGGGTCATGACGTCTCTCACTTCCTCAATACAGTCGCTACGGCCTGTGCCGCGATGCCTTCGCCGCGACCGGTGAATCCGAGGCGTTCGGTGGTTGTGGCCTTTACCGATATCGCTCCGATGTCAACGCCGAGCAATTCGGCAATGCGCGCGCGCATGGCGTCGCGATGAGGGCCGATCTTGGGGGCCTCGCAAACTATGGTCAGATCGATGTTGCCCGTGAAATATCCGGCGGCGTCGACCAATCGCCCGGCTTGGATCAGGAAGCGGTCGCTGCTGGCGCCTTTCCATTGCGGATCGCTGGGAGGAAAGTGGCTGCCGATATCTCCGGCTCCGATGGCGCCGAGGAGTGCGTCGACGATGGCGTGGAGCGCGACGTCGGCGTCGCTGTGCCCGGCCAGCCCCTTCTCGTATTCGATCCGAATGCCGCCGAGCCATAGTTCCTCCCCTGCCACGAGACGATGGACGTCGAAGCCCATTCCGGTGCGAACGGGGGGCAAGACGGCCATGAAATCCTCCGCGAAAGTCAGTTTGGCGAGGCGCTCGTCACCCGGTACATGCGCTACCCGTTCTCCTGCGGCGCGTAGGACCTGGGCATCGTCACCGGCGGTGGGCTCGCCCTGCCACGCCTGATGAGCGTCCCGGATAGCCGAAAAGCGAAAGGCCTGGGGGGTCTGGACGCGACGCAGCTGTTCTCTCGGGGCGCTGCCCGACATCATGCCGTCGGTATCGATCGAGAGGCTGTCGACGACCGGCAGCACCGGGATGGCACCAGCGTGCCCATCTAGCGCAGTGAGGAGGCGCTCGATGACCTGACGGGGCAGGTCCGGGCGCGCGGCATCGTGGATGAGGACGCGCTTGGCCGAATCGATCGCCGCCAGCGCGCGGGCGACCGATTGCTGGCGCGTATCGCCACCTTCGACGAGCATAAAGCCGTCCAGCCCCTTGAGCGCGGCGCGCGCAAGTTCTTCGGCCCCGGTCGGAATCGCGATAACAAGCGGCTCGGCGCCCGACGCGAGGAGCGCATCGACGGAATGGCGAAGCACCGGCTTGCCGCGCCAGATGGCGAATTGCTTAGGCAGCGGTTGTCCCGCGCGCAGGCCTTGCCCGGCCGCGACGACGATCGCGGCGAAGCTCGGAAGGGGCGGGTCGTCCTGCATACGAAAGCTGCCCGCTAGCGGCTTGCCGTTAACGCTGCAACGCACTATGTGCCTGCCCAATATTTAGGCAATGAATTCCGGCATGACCATTTCCCCCCTTCCTCCGGCGCCGCCGAAGCCGATCCTCGTCGGCGACGTGACGATCGACACGCCGGTCGTGCTCGCCCCGATGACGGGGGTGACCGACTTGCCGTTCCGCAAGCTCGTGCGCCGTTACGGCTCTGGGCTCAATGTCACCGAGATGATCGCCAGCGAGGCGGCGATCCGCGAGACGCGTCAGAGCATCCAGAAGGCGGCATGGGACGCGACCGAGGAACCGGTGTCGATGCAACTGGTCGGCTGCGATCCTACTAGCATGGCCGAGGCAGCCAAGCTGCAGCAGGACAATGGCGCTGCGATCATCGATATCAATTTCGGCTGTCCGGTCCGAAAGGTCGTGGGCCAGCTCGCCGGCTCGGCGCTTATGCGCGAAGTGCCGCTGGCGACGAAGCTGATGGAAGCGACTGTCAAGGCGGTCGACGTGCCCGTCACGGTCAAGATGCGGATGGGCTGGGACCATGCCGATCTCAACGCTCCCGAACTCGCGCGCATCGCTGAGGATCTGGGGATCAAGATGGTCACCGTTCACGGGCGCACGCGCAACCAGATGTACAAGGGAAGCGCGGACTGGGCCTTCATCCGCAAGGTCAAGGATGCGGTGTCGATCCCTGTTATTGCCAATGGCGACATATGCACGATCGACGATGCCGCGAAGGCGCTCGACCAGTCGGGTGCGGACGGAATCATGATCGGGCGCGGGGCCTATGGCAAACCCTGGCTGCTGGGGCAGGTGATGCACTGGTGGCGCACGGGCGAGGTGCTCGATTCCCCAAGTTTCGACGAGCAATACGCGACGCTGGTCGAGCACTATACCATGATGCTCGACCACTATGGCGAGGGGGTCGGGACCAAGATCGCGCGCAAGCACCTCGGGTGGTACACCAAAGGACTGCACGGATCGGCCGACTTCCGCAATTTCGTCAATTTCATCGACGATCCGCGCAAGGTCCTCGACGAGCTCGAGCGCTTCTACGAGCCGTTCCTGGAGCGCAGGGCCGCGTGACCGCCGCCCCCGGCGCAAGGGCCCAATTGGCCGCCCTGATCTTCGCGGTTCTGCTGCTCGACGAGGACGACACCATCGTAGAAGCCAATCACGCGGCCGAGGAAATGCTCGGCCGAAGCGCAAGAAAGCTGTCGGAAAAGCGCTTCTGGGATGTGGTCGGGATCGCCGACCAGCGACTGTGCGACAGGCTCGCGTCCTCGGACGCACAGGTCATCGCGCGCGGCGTCACCATCGCCACGGCCGTCGGTGACCGGCGCGTCAACATCAGCAGCTCGCCGATGCATGCTGAAACGGGCTGGCGGGTGGTGACCCTGTCCGATGCGGGGCAACCGGAAAACGACGAGAACGAAGACGAGCGCGTGGAATTGCGCGCCCCGGCCGTTCTCGCACATGAGATAAAGAACCCGCTTTCGGCAATTCGCGGGGCGAGCCAGCTGCTCGCGCGGCGGGTCGCGGGGAAAGACAAACCCCTCGCGAAGATGATTTCCGCAGAGGTCGATCGCATCGCCGAGTTGATCGACCGCATGCAGCTACTGGGCGCCAAACCGGTCGAAGTCACCGGACCTTGCAATCTTCACGAAGCGATCCGCAATGCCATGGGGACCGTACGCGCCGGGCGCAGCGATGGCTGCGAACTGATCGAGGAGTTCGACCCTTCGCTGCCGCCGGTCGCCGCCGACCAGGGAGCGCTCGAGCAGGTGCTGATCAACCTTATCGCAAATGCCTGCGATGCCAGCGCGACGACCGAACGGCCAAGGGTGTCCGTGAGAACGCGTTTCGTCAGCGGACTGGTCTTCAACACGATCCGCTTCGGCAAGGCGACGCGCCTGCCGATCGAGATCACCGTCACCGATTGCGGGCCGGGAGTTGATCCTGTCCTGCGCGATCACGTGTTCGAACCCTTCGTCTCCAGCAAGCCGCAGGGGCAGGGGCTCGGCCTCGCGCTCGTACGCAAGCTCCTGCGCGACATGGGGGGGCGGATATCGCACGAACGCGACGATCGTGCTGGCGAAACGCATTTTCGGATCAACCTGCCGGTGGCAGGCTAGGGGAGGTCAATGGCTCACAGGGTACTGTTGGTTGAGGACGACAAGAGCATCGTCACGGTGATCACCGAGGCGCTGCACGACGACGGCTTCGAGGTAACCGCCTGCGACAGTATCGCCCGGCGCGATTCGCTTTTGGCGGACCATGATTTCGACGTCATGCTGACCGATGTCATGCTGGTCGATGGCGATGGCCTGGCCTCCATCGATGCGGTCCGCCAGCGGGCTCCGGACATGCCGGTCATCGTCCTTTCGGCGCAGAATACGCTCGATACGGCGGTGAGGGCGAGCGACAGCGAAACGTTCGAATATTTCCCCAAGCCCTTCGATCTGGACGAGTTGACGCAGGCCGTGGGGCAGGCGGTTGCCAGCCGGCCCGCAGCAGAGAGTGCAGATGAGGGAGAGGACAGCGCGCTCCCGCTGATCGGCCGCAGCCCCGCGATGCAGGGCGTGTTCCGGATGATAACGCGCGTATTGCGCAACGATCTCACCGTGCTGATCACCGGCGAGAGCGGGACGGGCAAGGAACTGGTGGCCGAGGCGATCCACGAACTGGGCGCGCGCAAAACCGGACCCTTCGTTGCGGTAAACATGGCCGCCATCCCTCATGACCTCCTCGAAAGCGAGCTGTTCGGCCACGAGCGTGGAGCGTTCACCGGCGCAGTGACCCAGCAGATCGGCAAGTTCGAGCAGGCCAATGGGGGGACGCTGTTCCTCGACGAAATCGGCGACATGCCCGCCGAAGCGCAGACGCGGCTGCTGCGCGCGCTGCAATCGGGCCGCATCCGGCGGGTCGGTGGGCGTCAGGAAATCGGCGTCGATGTCCGCATCGTCGCGGCGACCAATCGCGACCTTACGCCGATGATTTCCGATGGCCGGTTCCGCGAAGACCTCTACTATCGCCTCAATGTGGTGCCGATCCACCTGCCGCCGTTGCGCGAACGGCAGCAGGACATAGGTGCGCTCGTCCGTCATTTCCTTGGACAGGCCGCCAGCGAGGGATTGCCGAGCCGACAAGCGAGTGCTGAGGCAATCGGCGCGCTAGCGGCGCGTAGCTGGCCGGGCAATGTGCGCGAACTGCGCAACGCGGTGTTTCGCCTTGCCCTGCTAGCGCGCGAAGAGGTGATCGATCGCACCTCGGTTGACGATATTCTACCGCCGCCAGTGAAGACCGGCGAGGCCGGCGGGCGATCGGGTTTTGCATCCGCGGTGGAGACATGGATCGATGAAGCCCGTCCAGCGGATGGCACCCTCTATCACGCGGCACTGGCAGCCTTTGAGAAGCCCCTGTTCGAACTCGCCCTGGACCGGACCGGAGGCAACCAGTTACGTGCGGCGCACTTGCTGGGGATCAATCGCAACACCTTGCGCAAGCGTCTTTCCGAACTGGACATCGCCCCGGAGAGTTTTGTCCGTCGGCGATGACCGGAAGGTGCGCTGTCGGGTAACATACTCCGTTTGTCGAATTTGTACTTGCATATCTGCAACAGTGCCGTTGTATGCGCGCCACGATGGCGACGAGCATAGCAGGAGCAAGGCGGCATACGCCGCGCTGGTGGCGCAGGTTCGTCGTAACTTCGCGAAGACAGAATGTCTTCGGCTACATCGAAGCTCTCGCGGCCGTCGCATTCCTGGTTATGGTTGTCAGCACCTGGGCGACCTTTACCAACGCCCCGCCCAATGGTGCATTGCTCCCTTCGCGGCAGGTTGCAGGACTGCTTATCGGTACGCTTATCCCGGCGATGGCCCTGCTGGTGTTGGCGGGTCGCCGGATCGCCTTGCGCCGCGCGGCAGGCAGCACGGCGCGCCTGCACGTCAGGCTGGTGTTCTTTTTCTCGATGATCGCTGCGGTTCCGACACTGCTCGTAGCCGGCTTCGCCGCCTTCCTCTTCCAGTCGGGGGTCGATTTCTGGTTTTCCGACGATTCGCGCGGACTGATGGAAAACGCCAACCGACTCGCCGAGGGCTATTACGAGGAAAACCAGCTCGATCTCGCCAATGAGACGATCTCGATGGCTATGGACATGCGCGCGATCCTCGGACGCGTGCAGGTGACCGATCCCAATTTCGCCCTCGTTTATCAGTATCAGGCCGAGCCGCGCGACGTGATCGAAAGTGCGATCCTGCAGGCCATGCCGGACAAGACGATGCGCACCGCTGTCGTTTATGGTCTCAGTGAAGACAGCGACCCACGCACTTTCGCGCAAGACTCGCTCGCCCAGCTTGCACGCGGCGAGCAGGTTGCGGTGCGCGGAAGCCCCGAACGGATCGAGGCGGTGGCTCCGATCGATCGCGACGCAGGGATCTACCTCTACACTGCGCGCAATGCCGAAGCCGGAAGCTTCAGGAGCTGGCAGACGGCGCGATCGATTTCGACCGCCTATGACGAGTTGACCAAGCGCGCCCGCGCGCTCCAACTGCGCTTCAACCTCGCGCTGTTCTTCGTTTCGTTGGCCCTGGTCGGGCTTGCCGTCTGGTTCGCGCTGCGCTTCGCGGATCGTCAGGTCGAACCTCTGACCGATCTCGTGGCCGCCGCGCGCAAGGTCGGTGCGGGCAATTTTGCCTTGCGCGTCGAGGGGCGGACAGGAGCCGACGAAATCGGCCTGCTCAACCGGGCCTTCAACCGCATGACCGCGCAGCTCGAGAAACAGACCGATGCGCTGCTGTCCGCCAATACCGAGCTCGAAGAGCGGCGCAGCTTCATGGAGGCGGTGCTCGAATCGGTGAGTGCGGGGGTCATTTCGGTGGACCGCGATCTCAACGTGCTGCTGATGAATGCGCGCGCCTACACCATGCTCGGCATCGAAGCCGAAGCGGGACACGAAGCCGACGCGCTCGACGATGTCGCCCCGCAAATCGGGGCGATGGTCCGCGCGGGGCTGGCTCAGGGCGTTATCTCGCACAGCCGCAACGGCGAACTACTGACCTTTGCAGTCAAGATCGGTCGCGAAAGCGACGGCCACGTGATCACCTTCGAAGACATTACCCGCCAGCTACTCGACCAGCGGCAGGCCGCCTGGTCCGACGTGGCTCGACGCATAGCGCACGAGATCAAGAACCCGCTGACCCCGATCCAGCTGGCCACCGAGCGACTCAGGCGCCGCTATCGCAAGCAGATCGAACAGGACGGCGAGCTGTTCGACGAATTGACCAGCACGATCGTCAGGCAGGTTGGCGACTTGCGTAAAATGGTCGACGAATTTTCCAGCTTTGCGCGTCTGCCGAAGCCTAGCTTTCGGCCCGAGGATGCACTCGATCTCGTCCGCCAGTCGCTGTTCCTTCAGGAGGTGGCACATCCCGACGTGGATTATCGCTTGCAGGCGCCCGAGAACGGTCCCCTGCGGATCCAATGTGACAGGCATCAGCTCGGCCAGGCGCTGACCAATACGCTCAAGAACGCCTATGAGGCGATCGAGGCGCAGGCGCAGTCGGCCGAACTCGATTACCGCGGCAAGATCCGCGTCGAGGTTGTTCCCGACGAGGAATTCGTGACCGTATCGGTTGAGGACAACGGGATCGGACTGCCGCAGGACCGCGTGAACATACTCGAGCCGTATGTGACGACACGGGAAAAGGGCACCGGGCTCGGGCTCGCGATCGTCAACAAGATCGTCGAGGAACACGGCGGGGAAATGACATTCACCTCGGTCGAGACCGGGGGCACGCGCGTGACGATGCGGTTTGCGCGCGATCCTCTTGCCGCGGCGAGCGGCGAGCAGGGCAGTTTGAAGACAGAAGGGTAGGGACGCATGGCGCTGGATATTCTCATCGTCGACGACGAACGCGACATTCGCGAACTCGTCGCGGGCGTGCTGAGCGACGAAGGGTATGATTGCCGCACAGCCGGGGACAGCACCTCGGCACTCGAGGCCGTCGACGAGAAACGTCCGAGCCTCGTGCTGCTCGACGTGTGGTTGCATGGCAGCCCGATGGACGGGCTCGAGGTACTCGACGCGATAAAGCTGCGCGAGCCCGATTTGCCGGTGATCATCTTTTCGGGTCACGGCAATATCGATACCGCGGTGAGCGCGGTCAGTCGCGGTGCGGTCGACTTCATCGAGAAGCCGTTCGAGGCCGAGCGCCTGTTGCATCTGGTCGAGCGCGCCACCGAAACCGAGCGCCTGCGCCGCGAGAATACGCGCCTGCGCGAGAACCTGGCGCAGGGCGACGAGTTTACGGGCAATTCGGCCGTCATCAACAATGTCCGCGCCACGCTCAAACGGGTCGCGGCCACGGGCAGTCGGGTTCTTATTACAGGGCCTGCCGGGGCCGGGAAGGAAGTCGCGGCGCGGCTCTTGCACAGCTGGAGTCAACGGGGCGACAAGGCGTTCGTCATCGTCAATTCCGCACGCATCACTCCCGAGCGTTTCGAGGAGGAACTGTTCGGCGAAGAGGCAGACGGCAAGCTGGTTCGGCCAGGCCTGCTCGAAACAGCGGATGGCGGAACGCTCTATCTCGACGAAGTGGCCGACATGCCGCTCTCTACCCAAGCCCGCATCTTGCGTGTCCTGACCGAGCAAAGCTTCGTCAGGGTCGGGGGGACCCGGCAAATCGGGGTCGACGTACGGGTGGTATCCTCTACCTCGCGAGATCTCGCCAAGGAGATGGAAGAGAAACGCTTCCGCGAAGACCTGTTCTATCGCCTCAACGTGGTGCCGGTGGAAGTTCCCTCGCTGGCCGAACGGCGCGATGACATCCCCGCCCTGGCCAACAGTTTTTTTGCCCGCTACGCCACCGAACAGGGCATAAGGCCGCCGACCATCAGCGACGAGGCGATGGCCGCGCTGCAGGCCTATGACTGGCCGGGCAATGTTCGCCAATTGCGCAATGTCGTCGAGCGGACGATCATCCTGACACCGCGCGAAGACCTCGAGCAGATCGAGGTCGACATGCTCCCCGAAGAGGTTCTCGGCGGGAAGCTGGGCGGGAACAGCGCCGTTGGTGCCATGATGGGAGCGCCCTTGCGCGAGGCACGCGAGAACTTCGAGCGCGAATATCTGACCGTCCAGATCCGCCGTTTTTCCGGGAACATTTCAAAGACTGCGACCTTTATCGGCATGGAGCGTTCAGCGCTTCACCGGAAGCTCAAGCTGCTCGGAATGGTCGAACGCAAGACTCCGGAGCGAAAGAACTGATACCGGAGGCCTAAAGTTACATATTGGAGCCGCAAATCAGGATAGCGTTGCGCTATTTGCGATTTTCTTCCACAATATAGAGGTTCGCGAGCAGTTGCGAACGCCATCGGACGTGGTGGGCGTCCAGATTGCGGCTCCGCTGGAGCCGCCAAGAACGGGAAAAAGACATGTCCGGCGAACGTACTCTCTCGGCACGGCCGCGTGCGAGACCGCCCGAAAGCGGTTCGGCCAACCGCCCTGCCAACCTGCAGGACGCTTTCCTCAACCTGCTACGCAAGAACAAGTCTCCGGTGACGATGTTTCTCGTCAAGGGCGTGAAGTTGCAGGGGATCGTGACCTGGTTCGACAATTTCTCGATCCTGTTGCGTCGCGACGGCCAGTCGCAACTGGTCTACAAACATGCGATCAGCACCATCATGCCCGCGCAGCCAATCGATACCGGCCAGTTCGCGAGCCAGGGATCGGGCGCCAAACAGCGTTTGCTGCAGGATGTTTTCCTGAGCCGGGTGCGCCAGGCGGAAGCGCAGGTGACCATGTTCCTCGTCAATGGGGTCATGCTCCAGGGACGGATCGCGGCTTACGATCTGTTCTGCATGCTGCTCGAGCGTGACGGCTACGTCCAGCTTGCCTACAAGCACGCTGTGTCGACGATCCAGCCGGCCACCCCAGTCGATCTGACCGAGGACTGGGAAGAAGAGTCCGACAACTGAGCTTCGACGATGATTTGATGGGCGAGGTGTCGCGCGGGGCGCGGGCGCTGGTCGTGTGCCCGGACATCCGCGGGGTCGCCTACGATCTCGATGCACAGTCGCGCCTGGCAGAAGCCGAAGGCTTGGCGCTGGCGATCGGTATGGTCATCGCCGAGAGTTTCGTGCTGCCGGTGCGCGACGTGCGCCCCAATCTGCTGTTCGGCGCGGGCCAGGTGGAGAACATCCGTATCGCGTGCGAGCAGAACGAGGCCGAACTCGTCGTCGTCGACGGTGCGCTGACCCCGATCCAGCAGCGCAATCTCGAGGACAAGCTTGCGCGCAAGGTGATCGACCGCACCGGTCTGATCCTCGAGATATTCGGTGAACGTGCGGCCACTGCCGAGGGGCGCCTCCAGGTCGAACTGGCCCATCTCGATTACCAGCAGAGCCGCCTGGTGCGCAGCTGGACCCACCTCGAGCGACAGCGCGGCGGTTTCGGCTTCCTCGGCGGCCCCGGCGAAACGCAGATCGAAGCCGACCGGCGGATGATCCGCCAGCGCATGGGGCGCTTGCGCAAGGAGCTGGAACAGGTCCGCAAGACCCGCGGCCTCCACCGCGAGCGCCGCGAACGCGCACCATGGCCGGTGGTCGCGCTGGTCGGATATACCAATGCCGGAAAGTCGACGCTGTTCAACCGCTTGACCGGTGCCGGCGTAATGGCCGAGGACCTGCTCTTCGCCACGCTCGATCCGACGATGCGCGCGATCGCGCTGCCGGGGGTCGAGAAGGCGATTCTGTCGGATACGGTCGGCTTTATTTCCGACCTTCCAACACAGCTTGTCGCCGCCTTTCGCGCCACGCTCGAGGAAGTCACTTCCGCCGACGTAATCTGCCACGTGCGCGATATTTCCAATCCCTCGACCGGCGCCCAGAAGGCCCAAGTGCTCGAAGTGCTGCGCGACCTGGGCGTGATCGAGGGAGAGGAGGGCGCATCGTCGATCCCGATCCTCGAAATCTGGAACAAGTGGGACCAGCTTGCGCCCGAGGATGCAGACGAGCTGGCCAAACAGGTTGCAGCCGATGACGACATCGTCGCCCTGTCGGCCCTGAGCGGAGAAGGGATCGACAGTCTGCTCGAGCGGCTCGGGGAAATGCTGACGCGCAATGCCGCTCTGCGGACCTTCGAAGTGGCGGCCACCGATGGGCGCCGAATTGCCTGGCTCCACGCACATGGCGAAGTGATCGAAGACATCGAAGCCGGGGAGGGAGGGGCCAAGCGGCTCATCACCGTACGGCTCAATCCCAAGGAACTGGGGCAGTTCGAGGCCCTGTCCTAGCCGATGTCGCCTTTGGCCCGTTGCCAGTACCGCTCCTGCGCGTCGAGATCGAGCGCGGAAAATTCTTGACCGTCGGTCTTAGCGAGACGCTCCATCATCCTGAATCGTCTTTCGAATTTCGAATTTGATGCGCGGAGGGCCTGTTCGGGGTCGACGCCATAACGGCGGATGATGTTGACGACGACGAAGAGCACGTCGCCCGCTTCCATCAACCGTTCTTCATCGCTTTCGGCCGCTTCCAGCTCGGCGAGTTCCTCCTCGAGCTTGGCGAGCGGCCCCGTGACGTCATGCCATTCGAATCCGACCCGAGCGGCCCGTTTCTGGAGCTTGTGCGAGCGGAGCAGTGCCGGCAACGCCTGCGCAATGCCATCCATCGCGCCGGTGGCTCCCGTTGCTTCGCGCTCGGCCGCCTTCAGATCTTCCCAGCGGCCATCTTCCATGACGCCGCCTTCATCGCCGAAGATATGCGGGTGGCGAGCTTCCATCTTGTCGGCGATATGACGGGCGACATCCTCGAAGGCGAAGTGGCCGGCTTCTTCCGCCATCCGGGCGTGGAAAACGACCTGGAACAAAAGGTCGCCGAGCTCGCCGCGCAGATCGTCCATGTCGCCACGGTCGATTGCATCGGCGACTTCGTAAGCCTCTTCGATGGTGTAAGGGGCGATGGTGGAAAAGTTCTGCGCCGTGTCCCACTCGCAACCCGTTTGCGGATCGCGCAGTCGCGCCATGATCGTGAGAAGGCGGTCGGTCTGGTCTGACATCGGCAGAGCCTAGCGCGGGGCGATGGGCCCCGAAAGGCGGTGTTAGCGGCGATCCCCACGTTTCAACTTCGAGTGCGATAATATATATTATGTTAAATTAGGAGTGGCTCGGTTCTTCGCCTCAGCGGACCATATCGATGAAAAGGATCACCACCGCGAAAATCCCGGCCCATGCTCCAGCCAGGAAGAATCCCCTTTTCCAGCCAACGTCGCGCGCCCGGAAACCGGCTCCGACCAAAATCAGGAAACCCACCAGCGAGATGAACGAAACGATTTGGTGTTCGCTCATGCCGTCATTTCCAATCCGTCATAACCGACCTCGATATGATCGGGCACTTCGGCACGGAGACTGCGATAGTCCATGCTCTTGTCCAGATGCGTCAGGACCGCCCGGCGTACCTTGGCCTTGCGCGCCAGGTCGAGCGCCATGTCGAGATGCGCATGCGTCGGATGCGGCCGGCGGCGAAGGCAATCGACGACGAGAATGTCGGCTCGTTCGAAACAACGGACCATCGCCGGCGTGATTTCACTGAAATCGGTCGCATAGACGATCGACTTGCCGTCGGCCTCGAACCGGAAGCCCGTGCTTGTAACCGGTCCGTGCGGCATTTCGACATGATCGAAGGAGAACCCCGCAACCAGTTGGGCTTCGGTAATATCTTTCAGTCCTACGATAGTAGGATAGCCGAACTGGCCCTCGAACACATAGTCGAAGCGCCTCCGCAGCCTTTCGCAGGTAATCTTGCTGGCGAAGCCCGGGAGCGGGTTCGAGCGGTCATAGCGCATCACGCGCAAATCATCGATGCCATGGCAATGGTCGGCATGGTCATGCGTCCAGAACACCGCGTCGACCTTGTCGATGCCGTTCGCGAGCAGCTGCGCACGCAAGTCGGTAGAGGTATCGACGAGGATCTTTTGCCCCGCATCGTTTTCAACGATGATCGACACGCGGCTGCGGCGGTTGCGCGGTTCATGCGGATCGCATTCGCCCCAGTCATCTCCGATCCGCGGGACCCCGGTCGAGGTACCCGAGCCGAGCATCAGCAACTTCACGCTGCCGCCTTGCCGAAGAGCGTATAGAAATTTTGCGTGGTATAGCGTGCGAGCTCGCCGAGCGGCTCCGACCTCAGATCGGCGATGAATTGCGCGGTATCGCGCACGAAGCCGGGCTCGCACGGTTTGCCGCGATGTGGAACGGGGGCGAGAAACGGACTGTCGGTTTCGATGAGCAGCCGGTCCTGCGGGATCTCCCTGGCGAAATCCTGCAATTCACGCGCGCTCTTGAAGGTGACGATGCCCGAGATCGACACCGACAGACCCAGATCGAGCACCTGCCTGCCGAACTCGGCCGAGGCAGTAAAACAGTGGATCAGTGCGGGAAAAGCCCCCTTCCCCAGCTCGTCCTCGAGAATCGCCAGCGTATCCTCTTCGGCATCGCGCGTGTGGATGATGACAGGCAGCTGCACTTCGCGCGCCACATCGATGTGAAGCCGGAACAGACGCTGCTGCGCCGCGCGATCCGAATGCTCGTAGTAGTAGTCGAGCCCTGTTTCGCCGATGCCGATCACCTTGGGATCGCGCGTCGCCTCGAGCAATTCCTCCCGCGTGAGGTCGAGGTGGTCATCCGCATTGTGCGGGTGGATGCCGACGCTGGCAAAGACGTCGTCTTCGGAGCGCGCAGTTCCGACGACCTGCGTCCATTCGGCGCGCTTCGTTGAGATATTGAGGAAGGCCTCGATTCCTGCCTCGCGCGCTCGATCGAGGGCCGCCGCCTGATCGTCGACCAGGCCATCGTATTCAAGGTGACAATGGCTGTCGACCAGCATCAGGCCGGCTCCTCCCTCGGGAGTTCGAGCCGCGGGAAAACCGGCGTCGGCTTGTCGATCGCGTGGCCTGCGGCGACCAGCGCGGCGAACCAGCCGGCATCGGCGAGGTCGGCATAGGTCCGGCCCTCTGCGCTCACTCCAAGCTGGTCGAGTACGGCAGCGGCCTTTTCAGGCACCACGGGCTGGATGGCGATGGCGAGATCGCGAATGGCGATGAACAGCGTCTGGAGCACGGCCTTCATCCGCTCCGGATCGGATTTCTTGAGTGCCCAGGGGGCCTGTTCGTCGACATAGGCATTGCAGGCATAAACGGCTTTGAGCCAGGCTTCGATCCCGACCGAGAAGGCCAGCTGCTCGAATTCGCGCGGCAATGTTTCGGCGCAAGCCCCGGTCACCGTCGCGAGCAGCTGCTTGTCGTCACCCGAAGGTTCGAAAGCCTCGAGCTTGCCATCCATGTTCTTGGAGATCATCGAAAGCGTCCTCTGCGCAAGGTTGCCGAAGCTGTTCGCCAGTTCGGCATTGACCTTGTTTACAAGCGCTTCTGCCGAATAGCTGCCATCCTGCCCGAAGGTGACTTCGGCGAGCAGGAAATAGCGCAGCGCATCGACCCCGAAACGGTCTGCCAAATCCATCGGATCGGTCACATTGCCGAGCGATTTGGATTCCTTGACTCCGCGATTGAGCAGGAAACCGTGACCAAAAACCTTCTTCGGCAGCGGCAGGTCCGCGCTCATCAGGAATGCCGGCCAGTAGATCGTGTGGAAGCGAACGATGTCCTTGCCGATCAGGTGCAGGTCGGCAGGCCAGTACTTGTCCCACAGTTCGCCGCCATCGGGATAGCCGACACCGGTGATGTAGTTGGTCAGCGCATCGACCCAGACATACATCACATGGTCGTCGCTTCCCGGCACCTTGACGCCCCAGTCGAAGCTGGTGCGGCTGACCGAAAGGTCCTGCAATCCGCGTTCGACGAAGGCGACCATTTCGTTGCGCCGGCTTGCCGGCTCGAGGAAGCCCGGTGTGTTCAGCAGTTCGAGCAGCGGTTCGGCATAGTTTGAAAGGCGGAAGAACCAGGTTTCTTCCTCGGTCCATTCGACCGGCGTGCCCTGCGGGGAGAGCTTTTCCCCGCCCTCGCCCTCGACCAGCTCCTTTTCGTCGTAATAGGCTTCGTCGCGGACCGAGTACCAACCTTCGTACCGATCGAGATAGAGATCGCCCTTTGCCTCCATCGCCTTCCAGATGGCTCGGCTTGCGCGGTGGTGGTCGGCATCCGTGGTTCGAATGAATCGGTCATAGGAGATGTTCAGTACATCGAACAATTCCCTGAAATATCCGGACATCTCATCGGCGAGTTCGCGCGGGGTCTTACCCAACTCGCGCGCCTTTTGCGCCATTTTCAAGCCGTGCTCATCGGTCCCGGTCTGGAAACGCACGTCGCGTCCGCGCAGGCGCTGGAAACGGGCGAGTACGTCGGCAGCGATCGTCTCGTAGGCATGGCCGATGTGCGGCCGGCCGTTGGGATAGTGGATCGCGGTGGTAAGGTAATAGGGTTCAGCCATCGGCCCGCTCGCTAGCGGTAGCCGCCTTGGCGAGCAAGGTGCCGATTTCCATCGCAAGCAATCCGGCGTCGAAATTGTAGGTCGGCTGCTCGGCCGTGAGCCGCACCAATTCGCTATGCGTGTCGATGATCGGGCGTGGATCGCCGGGCACGAGATCGAGGCGCTGCGCCACCACGGATCGAGCGAGTTCGAGGATCGCCCGTATCCTGTTGCGATCGGGCCGCGCGCCGATCAGCCCGGCGAGTGTGCCCCGGAGGTGAAAATCGGGATCGCCGCGATCAAGGATAAGGCCCATGGCCTGGGCGACCTTGCCCAGTTCCAACTCGACGAACTCCAGCGCGGCACCGGGCGAGCCGGCAGCGGCAACGATCGCCGCCGCGCGTGTCGCATCGTCCGCACCGGGCGCCATCTTGCCCAGCAGGCGGTCCATCTCGCCGTCGGAAACGGTTGGAAAACGCAGCACCCGACAGCGCGAGCGGATCGTCGGCAGGAGCCGTGCAGGACTATGCGCCACGAGCAGGAAATACGTGCCCCGTGGTGGTTCTTCGAGGCTCTTGAGCAGGGCGTTGGCCGCATTGCGTTCGAGATCGTCGGCCGGGTCGATGATGATCGCCCGCTTGTCACCCAGCGTCGGCCTTGTACCTAGACGGGCCTGCATTGCGCGGATCTGTGCAATGCGGATACTGCGGGCGAGTTCGAACGGCTTGCCGTCGGTGCGTTTGCGCTCTTCCTTGTCGTCCTTGGGGCCGTAGGTCAGCGTCACGATATCGGGATGGAGCCCGTTGTCGCCAGGGGCGGCGCCGACCAGTTCGCGCGCCGCCGCCTGGGCGAAGCTTGCCTTGCCCACCCCACGCCGTCCAGCGAGCAGCCAGGCGTGGTGCATCCGCTCCCCCGCCATCGCCTTGCGCCACTCGCGCCAGGCCGCCTCATGACCAAGCAGGCTCATCTCGGCACGGCCAACAAGCGCGCCGCTGCAGCAACGACGCGGCGGTGCACCTCATCGATCGAGCCGGCGCCGTCGACCACCGCGAACCGCTCTGGTTCCGAGCGTGCGAATTCGAGGAAAGAGGCGTTGACCCGCGCGTGATACTCGGCCGCCCGGCCTCCAATGGCGTCGCTGCAGTCGCCATCGCGTTGGACGAGGCGCTCGGCGGCGGCTGCGGCCGGCGCGTCGATCACGATGGTGAGATCGGGCAGAAGACCCGCACTGCCGATAGCGTGCAGCGCCCGCACACCTTCGTCACCCAGTCCACCGGCAATGCCCTGATAGGCACGGCTCGAATCGAGAAACCGATCGCAGAGGACCCATGCCCCTCGGTCCAGCGCGGGTCGGATCCGGCGCGCCACATGGTCGGCGCGTGCGGCGGCGAAGAGCAGGGCTTCGGCTTCGAGGGTCCATCCATCGCCGGGTGGCGCCAGCAACAAGGCGCGGATCGCCTCGGCGCCCGGTGTTCCGCCCGGCTCGCGGGTCAGGACGACTTCCCTACCCTGTTCGCGAAGCATATCGGCGAGCAGCCGCGCCTGGGTCGATTTCCCCATGCCCTCCCCGCCCTCGAAGGCGATGAAACGTCCCTTGCTCACGTTACCCAGCTCCGCAGGGCATTGAACACACGCTGCACCGCGGTCGCCTCGAGCACTTCCTCGCGCGCGACCAGCGGCACGCGATGCTCGGGCATGCCATCTATCTCAACGATCAGCTCGGCCACTTGCTCACCCTTGGCGATAGGCGCCTGCAAGGGGCCCTCATAGCGCAAGGTGAGCGTAACCCGTGGATCTAGCCCCTTGGGCACCGATATCCGTACCGGTCCACGCGCGGCTAGATCGACCTTCGAAACGCCGCCCTGCTGGACCCTCGCGCTGGCAATGCGAGCGCCATCCGCGAACAGCGTCCGCGTGTCGAAATTGTCGAACCCCCATTCGATGAAGCTGCGCGCAGCACGGTTGCGGGCGCGGCCGGTCGGGCTCGCGGCCACGACCATGATCAGCCGCCTGCCATTTCGCTTGGCCGACCCCAGAAAACCATAACCAGCCTGGTTGGTGAACCCGGTCTTTATCCCGTCTGCTCCCGGCACGACCCCTGAAATGGGATCGTGATTGCGCTGCTCGATGCCGTTGTATTTGAGGCCCGTGGCCCCGACGAAGTGGCGGTATTTCGACGGATGGCGGGTAATCATGGCGCGCGCCAGCGTACCGAGATCGCGCGCCGTTACGAAGGTCCTGCCCTCGTCCATCCAGCCGTTGGCCGTCCCGTAATGCGAATTGGCCATCCCGATCTCGCGCGCCTTGGCATTCATCGCGGCAACCCAGTCCTCGACCGTGCCTGCCGCGCCCTCGGCGAGCACGACGGCGCCATCGTTGGCGGAAACGGTGGTGACACCGTGGAGGAGATCGTCGACCGTGACCCGCGCATCGGCGGGCAGGAACATGGTCGATCCCTTGCGGTGCCAGCGCCGGAAGGTCTCGGGGCGGACGCCATAGACCTGTTGCGGGAAAAGCCGTCCCTCTTCCATCCATTCGAAGGCGAGGAAGGTCGTCATCACTTTCGTGATCGAGGCCGGCATGAACCGGCGATCCACATCGCGCTGGAAGAGGACCTGCCCGCTCGACGCATCGAGCATGTAGGCAATCGGTGCATCCTCTTCGCTGGGGATCGAAGGAGCGATCGATGCTTTCGCGCCGAGCGGAGAGGTAAAGGATATGGCAGCCAGGCCAACCAGCGAAATCAGACAGTTACGCAATTGTGCTCCCGTGCCGGGCGGGAGCCGCGGCGTGTCAGTCGAGTGTTTTTATCAAGGCGTCGCTATAACCGCGCTCACGCAGCTTGGCGAGCGCCTCCTCGGCCTGTCCACGGGTTGCGAAGGGCCCGACCCGCACAATCGCAAGCGAGCCGCTGTCCTCGACGTAGCCCTGGATTTCGCGCGCCAGCCGATCGGCATTGGCGCGAACCGCAAATGCACCGAGCTGGACCGCGAATCTTCCGTCGGATGCGGGCTGTACCATCACCGGTGCCGGGGTTGGCCCCCCTTCGTAGGCGCGCGGCAATTCAGGGCCGCCCGGGCGCTCTGCCGGCGGTGGCGAGACCTGCTCCGCTGGATCTACTGGCTCTTGGCTCACGGCAGCCTCCTCGTTCGGATCGAGCCTGGCGATCGGTCCCGGGATGGGAACAGTACCGCTCACTTCGGCCTGCCGCGGATCGCCGAGCGGAGCGGAGCCCCGCTCAGGAAGACGTCTTTTCAGCACTTCGAGCAGCCCCTGCGGTGTGTCCATCCGCGGCGGAGCTTCCCGCCCGGCGCGCAGTTCGGCGCGTTGTTCTTCGGGCGGGTTGACCCGCCGCATGCGGATCGGAGCGCTTTCGCCGACTCCCAACTGCGCGAGCGCGGCACTGGAAAGACCGAGCAGACGGTCGTTCGTCATCGGTCCCCGCCGCTCCAGCCGGACGAGGATGGTGCGTCCGGTATCGAGCGCGGTAACCTCGACATAGCTAGGAAGTGGCAATGTTGGGTGCGAACCGGTCACTCCCACGGCGTTCTCGTCTACAGTCACATAGCCGACGCGATCGTAGTTCAAGGTATCGACCGGCGTGTAGACAACCCCGTCGATTGTATACGGATCGCCGATGACCACGGGATAGTCCGCAGCAGGCCCGTTCGCCTGTGGGGGGGACACGGCAGGCGATGCAGGCTGGGCCGTGCTCGCGCAGGCCCCAAGGGTGAGGAGCCCACATCCCGAAAAGGCAATAGCGAGAACCCTAATTGGCAATTTCATCGGCCAGCAGCCCCACACTCATCGCATAATAGTTCGAGCAGTTGTATTCCAGAATGACCCGATAATTCGAAGTTAACAACCAGGCGGGGGTGCCCGCTCCGTCAGGCTGGAACAGCGTTGCCAGCACATCGTCGCCCAGGGCCCGTTGGGGTTGAACGCCGAGCGAACGCCATTCGCGCACGGTCTTGTAGGCACTGTGTCGTTCGTGAACCCGCGGGCAGGTCGGCGCGACGATCCGCGTGCGATAGGCGGAGACGTCGAATCCGGATGGCACGCTGGCGCGTACGCCCCAGGGCAGGCCTTCGCGCCAACCGGCATCGCGGAAATAATTGGCGATCGAGGCCAGCGCGTCGGCGCCATTGTTCATGATGTCGGCGCGCCCATCGCCATTGCCATCGGCGGCGAGCCGGAGATAGACCGAGGGGAGGAATTGCGGATTGCCGAAAGCCCCTGCCCAGCTCCCTTTCAATTCGCTGCGCGCATAGCCCTTGTCGGCAACCTTCATCAGCGCCACCCACTCGCTGGCGAACAGCTCGCGGCGACGCCCTTCCCAGGCGAGCGTGGCGAGTGCTTGCGACAGGTCGAACCCGCCCTTGACCGCGCCATAGGCCGTCTCATGGCCCCAGATCGCCACAAGAATCTCGCCGGGTACGCCATATTCGCGTTCGATCGCCCGGATCACACCCGACCAATTGGCGCGGGCAGAGCGGCCACCGGATATCCGTGCAGCATCGACATGCGAGGCGATATAGGGCGCCAGGGGCGGATACCCGCTGCCGCTCGACGATCCGGGCTGGTTTCGATCGAGCGATATGACGCGCTGATTGGGTTCGAGCCCGGAGGTCATGCGCGCAAGCGTTGCCTCGCTGACACCTTCGGCGCGCGCGCGGGCGATGAGCAGCTGGAGATAGGCATCGAATCCGAGATTGGATTGCGCCTGCGCGGGAACGGCAGGAAGCGAAAGGGCCAGTACCCCGAGGGCGGCGAAGAAGCGTCGAAAAATCATTGCGTAATTGTCGCAGAGCGAAGCTGAACGGCAAGTGTCATTCGTCTTTTACCATGCACCACCCGTCGGCGTTCCCGGAAATGCGTGACAAGATCGGACGGAAGGACTAGCTAGCCCGCGCTCGCGGAGAGGTGGCAGAGCGGTTGAATGCACCGGTCTTGAAAACCGGCAAGGGTGCAAGCCCTTCGTGGGTTCGAATCCCACCCTCTCCGCCAGCACGCATGGTTCGGGCGCCTAGGTGAGGGCGTAGCGCCTGAGCGCTTCGTAATCGTCACGGCAGGCCTCGGCCACGCGTGCATGCTCGCCCTCGAGGTGCGGGAGCTCGCCCGGCGCAGGCGCGAAACCGGTCGAGGCATTGACGCGATCGTACCAGTGTTGCCCCCACATCCCGTCCTCGGCATGCGGCCCCATCGCCCAGCAGAGCATGGCAGGATCCCAATCGATCGCGAGGCCATCGCACAGCCGGGCCAAAACACCGGTCGGGTCGGCGAGAATATCGTCCGAATCGACAACCGGCGGGATCACCCCGGTCCGCCCCACCTCGGCGTCGAAATAGGCGCGCATTTGCGCAAAGCCGAGCATAGCCGGTTCGCGCAGCTCGTTCTTTTCGCGATAGCTGGCCACCACCCTCTCCGGAGCACGAATGAGGAAGGCGTGGCGATGGTCGGGCATATCGGCGATCGAGACGGGACCGACCATGTGATGCGGCATATGCTTCTGGTACCAGATCGGCTCGCTCCGGGGCGGATCGCTCGACTGCGTACGGAGTACCGAATGCCAATCGCAGTCCATGTCGGCGATCGTTTCGGTCGCCATCGGATGCCGTTCGCCCGTCGTCTTGAGGAAGCAGCCATAGAAGGGCTCGTCCGATACGGCGCAATCGGCCCGCGCCCCGAAGCTGCGCATCATAGCGGTCGAGATGTTGCGCGGCCCCGACCACATGGCGATACGGATGGTCACGGCCGGTTTCTCCCCTCGACGTCGCTTGCCAACCGTTGGAGATAGAGCTGTTGCAGGCGCTCCACCATCGGCCCCCGTTCGCTGCCAAGCACCCGCCCGTCCAACGATCCGACCGGCGCGACTCCCGCAAACGTACCGGTGGTGAACGCCTCGTCCGCGCCATAGGCGTGGGTGAGCGAGAAGTTGCGTTCGCGCACGGTGATACCGGCTTCGCGCGCTACTTCGATCACCACGCCGCGCGTGATCCCGTCGAGGCAGTAATCGCCGCTCGAGGTCCAGATCTCGCCGTCCCTGACGATGAAGAAGTGGGTCGAGTTGCAGGTCGCGACGAAACCGTGCGGATCGAGCATCAGCCCCTCGTCGGCGCCCGCCTGTGCCGCCTGGATGCAGGCAGTGATGCAGTTCAATTTGCTGTGCGAATTGAGCATCGGGTCCTGTACGTCGGGATAGCCGCGGCGGACGTGGACGGTCGCGAGCTTGAGCATGCGCGTTGCGGTTTCGGGCGCGGGCTCCTTCCACTCGGGGATGATCACCACGGTCGCGGGCGTCACCACAACGCGCGGGTCCTGGTAGGGAGTCGAACGGATGCCGCGCGTCACCATCAGCCGGATATGGACGCCGTCGCCATGCATACCGTTGGCGTCGAGCACGGCGTAAAGCCGCCGCTCCATTTCCTCGCGGGTGATCCCGACATCCATGTGCATCGCCTTGGCACCGCGCCACAATCGGTCGAGATGACGGTCGAGGAAGGCGAGCCGTCCACAATGCAGGCGGATGCCTTCCCACACGCCGTCGCCGAGCATGAAACCGCTGTCGAAGACGCTGATCTTCGCCTCGGGCCGCACGCAATGCTCGCCATTGATGTCGATCAGCACCGAGGCGTTGCGGTCGTCGGGGAGGTAGAGATGCGTGCCCTGAGTCACCTCAGCGCCCCCTCGCCGCGATCTCGTCCATCGCGTCGCGCAGCTTCGGATCCCATTCGGCCTTCAACTCCCTGATCTTGGCGAGGAGGTCCTCGTTCTCGTAGGGAGGGATGTCGAGCCGGTAGACATCGGCGATCTCGCGCATCGAGGTTCGGTCCATTTCCTCCCATGCATCGACCATCGCGGTAGCCGCCTGGCGGTCGTTTCCGAGTGCCTCGTAGACCGAGCGGCCCATGCGCAGCGCGCTGTCGTAGGTCTCGCGGACGATGTCGCGGCACCCCATCGCCCACAGGTGGTAGACATGGTCGCGGTCCTTGGCGCGCGCGACCACATGGAGCTTGGGGAAGTTGGTGCAGGCATAGCGCACGAGCTTGTCGATCTGCTCGCGCTCGTCGAGCGCGACGACCAGGATGCGCGCGCGTTCGATGCCCGCGCTCGCGAGCAGGTCGGGCCTTGTGGCATCGCCGTAATAGGTGGTGATGCCGAACTTCTTGAGGTTCTCGAGATGCTGGCTGTTGTAGTCGATCACCGTCGCGCGGTGCCCGGCGGCATCGAGCATGCGGTCGACGATCCCGCCCACGCGGCCCCGCCCGGCGATGATGATCGGGTTCTCCTCGTCGATCGTGTCCGCCTCGTCGGGGGCCTGCCCCGCGTAATAGGCATGCGCGATCAGCTTGTCGTAGAGGATGAACAGCAATGGCGTGACGAGCATCGAGAGCGCCACGATCAGCAGCAGCTGGTCGGCGAAACCTTGGTCGAACACGGCATTGCCGACCGCGAAGGCGATCAGGACGAAGGCGAACTCGCCCGCCTGCGGGAGGCTGAGGCAGAACAGCCACAAGGCCTGCCTGCGAAGGCCATAAAGCCAGCCGACTACCAGCAGCACGGCCATCTTCGCGGCTATCGTGACCGCGGCCCAGAACACCACCGAGCCCCAGATCGTGCTCGCCAGTTCGAAGTCGATCCCCGCGCCGACGGTGATGAAGAACAGGCCGAGCAGCAGCCCCTTGAACGGGTTGATGTCGCTTTCGAGCTCGTGACGGTACTCGCTGGTCGCCAGCACCACGCCGGCGATGAAGGCGCCCAGCGCGGGCGAGAGGCCGACCAGCGACATCAGCAGCGCGATGCCGATGACCACCACCAGCGCGGCCGCTGTGAAGAGTTCGCGGAGATTGGCTTTGGCGATGTAGCGGAACAGCGGACGGATCGCGAAGATGCCGAGCGCGACCACCGCCGCGACCGCGCCGACGCGCGTCACCCCGGCGAGCCAGCCGCTCATATGGGCGGTCAGGTCGATGCCGGCATGGGCGCCCTCGCCCCCGGCAGCCGCCGCAGCGCCCCCGAGCTCGGGCAGGGCGAGGAGCGGGATCAGCGCGAGGATCGGGATGACCGCGACGTCCTGCACCAGCAGCACCGAGAAGCTGGCCTCGCCGCCCTCGGTCTTGAGCAGGCCCTTCTCGGTCAGCGTCTGGACGATGATCGCGGTCGAGCTGAGTGCGAGAACCATGCCGATCGCCAGCGCGGTCTGCCAGGGCTGGCGGTCGAGCAACGCGATGCCTGCGATCACCAGCGTGGTCAGCAGCACCTGCCCGCCGCCGAGCCCGGCGAGCTTGCCGCGCATCGCCCACAGCCGCTTGGGTTCGATCTCGAGCCCGATGATGAACAGCATCATTACCACGCCGAATTCGGCGAAGACCTGCAGCGCCTCGACATTGACGTTGAGCGAGGCAAGCAGCGGCGATATCGCCATGCCCGCGAGCAGGTATCCGAGCACCGAGCCGAGCCCGAACCGGCTCGCCAGCGGCACCGCCACCACCCCCGCGACGAGGATGAGGAAGGCGAGGATCAGGAAGCCGGTCATTGGTCTCTCGCCCCTCCCCTATTCCTGGCGTCGATCAGATATGCAGCGCGCGCCCGTAGCTCGCAAGCACGCTCTCATGCATGCTCTCGCTGATCGTCGGATGCGGGAAGACGGTGTTCATCAGTTCCGCCTCGGTCGTCTCCAGCGTCTTGCCGACGACGAAGCCCTGGATCATTTCGGTCACTTCGGCGCCGACCATATGCGCGCCGAGCAGCTCGCCGGTCTTGGCGTCGAAGACGGTTTTCACGAAGCCTTCGGCCTCGCCCAGCGCGATGGCCTTGCCATTGCCGATGAAGGGGAAGGTGCCCGCCTTCACCTCATAGCCGGCCTCCCTCGCCTTGGCCTCGGTCAGGCCGACGCTGGCGATCTGCGGGTGGCAATAGGTGCAGCCCGGGATGTTGGCGCGGTCGAGCGGGTGCGGGTGGACGTCTGTGTTGCCGAGTTCCTTGGCGATGGCTTCGGCGGTGGTGACGCCCTCGTGGCTCGCCTTGTGCGCCAGCCACGGGCCGGGCGTGCAGTCGCCGATCGCCCACAGGCCCTTGGACTTGGTGCGGCCGTAGGGATCGATCTGGATGAAGCCGCGGTCCATCTCGGCCAGCTTTTCGAGGCCGACATTCTCGGTGTTGGGGACGATGCCGATGGCGGTGATGCAATGGCTGAACTCGGTCTCGGACACCTTGCCCTTGCTGTCCTTGATCTTCGCCTTCACGCCCTTGTCGGAGACCTTGAGGTCCTCGACCCCCGCGCCGGTCATGATGGTCATGCCCTGCTTGGTCAGGCTCTTCTCGAGGAAGGCGGAGACGTCCTTGTCCTCGACCGGAACGACGCGGTCGAGCATTTCGACCACGGTCACGTCGCAGCCCATGTCGTTGTAGAAGCTGGCGAATTCGATCCCGATTGCACCGCTGCCGATGACCAGCAGCTTCTTCGGCATTTCAGGCGGCGTCATCGCATGGCGATAGGTCCACACGCGCTTGCCGTCGGCCTTGGCAAACGGCAGGTCACGCGCCCGCGCGCCCGTGGCGACGATTACGTGCTTGGCGCTGAGCTTCTCCTCGCCCTTCTCGCCCTTCACCGTGAGGCTGGTCGGGCCGGTCAGCGTGCCCTCGCCCATATGCACTGCGATCTTGTTCTTCTTCATCAGGTGCGTGACGCCCTGGTTGAGCTGTTTGGCGACGCCCCGGCTGCGCTTCACCACCGCTTCGAGATCGGCCTCGATCTTGCCGGCGATCTTGAGCCCGTAATCGCTCGCATGCTGGGCGTAATGGAGGATCTCGGCCGAGCGCAGCAGCGCCTTGGTCGGGATGCAGCCCCAGTTGAGGCAGATCCCGCCGAGCAATTCGCGCTCGACGATGGCGGTCTTCAGCCCCAGCTGCGCGCAGCGGATCGCCGCGACATAGCCGCCGGGGCCGCTGCCGAGCACGATGACGTCGTAATTGGTGTCAGCCATGATTCGTCTCTGTAATCTCTCGTTTGGTCGCAGACATGGACCGCATGTTACACAGTCCAAGCGAAGAAAATCGGGGTCGCGCGGAGCCGCGAATTGCGGCGGTCCGGCGCTCGTGTTCGGTGTGGCTCATCGCGCGATCATCGCATGGGGCGCGGTCTGTAGGACAGCGCTCAAGCCCATTTCGCTACCGCGCGCGGGCTGTCGTTTTCGTCGAGCAGCACGAATTTGAACGTGCCCTGCGCGACCCTGGTCTCGGCCTCGCCATTGCGCTCGCGCGCGACGGCCTCGGCGGCGATGGTGAGCGAGGTGGTGCCGGTGGCGGCGATCTCGCAATAGACCGACAGCTCGTCGCCCACCTGCATCGCGCCGGGAAAGGCGAAATCACTTGCCGAGACGACCACCGCCTTGCCCTTGCCCTCGCGGCTCGCGAGCGAACCGGCGCCCAAGGCCATCTGGCTCATCAGCCACCCACCGAACACCCCGCCATAGGGGTTGAGGTCGGTCGGCATGGCGGTGACGCGGATTTGGGGGGAGCGGTCAGGCATTCTGTTCTGCCTGATATGGGCCCAGGATTTTTCGCCAACCAAGGATGGCATAGACATTTGCAGCGAGGATTGTCGGGATACCGAAGAAAATCACTGCGAACCAACCTGAAAAAAGGCCAAGCAATGTCGCCAAAATGATCGCGGCCCCATTCGCAACAAGCATGAGATCGCCAAAGCTAAAGTCGGGATCACGCTTAATGATCTGAAACACCGCTAAAGAAACTGGTAGCCCGATCAGAAGCGAACAACCGATCCCAAAGCCGAAATACCGAGTTCCGGCGAAGAGTGCGAGTGAGGCATCCATTCCGTAGCTGAACAAAATCGCGAATGGCAGAGTCGCTAGAATGCCTGCGACCAATGAGACATACAACGCGTGGATGAGGATAGACCTCAAACCACCAGCCCCATCGGGTTTTCGCAGAGCTGCTTGAAGGCTTCCATCAGCTGCGCGCCGTCGGCGCCGTCGATGGCGCGGTGGTCGAAGCTGCCGGTGGCGCTCATCACGGTGGCGACGCCCAATGCGCCGTCGATCACCCAGGGGCGCTGTTCGCCCGCGCCGACCGCGAGGATCATCGCCTGCGGCGGGTTGATCACCGCGTCGAACTGCTTGGTGCCGAACATGCCGAGGTTGGAGAGCGAGGCGGTGCCACCTTGGAATTCATGCGGCTGCAGCTTGCCGTCGCGCGCCTTGCCCGCAAGCTCCTTCATTTCGGTACTGATCTGCGCCAGGCCCTTGCGGCCCGCATCGCGGATGATCGGGGTGATCAGGCCCGAAGGCGCGGCGACCGCGACCGAGATATCCTCGCGGGCATACTGGAACAGCTCGTCGCCCTGGAAGCTGACGTTGCACTTGGGCACGCGCTGGAGCGCGCGGGCGAGCGCCTTGATGAGGAGGTCGTTGACCGACAGCTTCACGCCATCGGCCTCGAGCGACTTGTTGAGCTCGCCGCGCAGCTTGAGCAGCGCATCGAGGCGCACGTCGACGGTGAGGTAGATGTGCGGGATGGTCTGCTTCGCCTCGGTGAGGCGGCGCGCGATGACCTTGCGGACATTGTTGAGCTTTTGCGCTTCGTAAGGTGCGTCGAGATCGCCGCCGCTTGGCCGAGCCCCTGCGGAGGCAGGGGTTTCCTGCGGTTTCGCCGGACTGCTGGAGGCCCCAGCCTTCGCTGGGGATCCGGCACCTTCGACGTCTGCCTTGACGATACGGCCGTTGGGGCCCGTGCCGGTCACGCTGGCGAGGTCGATGCCCTTCTGCTCGGCGATGCGCTTGGCGAGCGGCGAGGCGATGATGCGGTCGCCGCTTGGAGCAACATCCGCTCGCCCTGAGCCAGTCGAAGGGCTGTCACTCGCCGCCGCCGCTTTGCCGGGGCCTTTGACAGGCTCAGGCCGAGCGGGCGTGGGTGCGGGTTTGGCTTCGGGTTCGGTCTTGCCTTCCGCAGGCGCAGCCGCAGCTGCCTCGTCCACGTCCTCGCCCTCTTCGGCGAGCATGGCGATGACCGTGCCGACCTTCACGCCCTCGGTGCCTTCGTCGACCGCGATGCTCGCGATCGTGCCTTCGTCCACCGCCTCGAATTCCATCGTCGCCTTGTCGGTCTCGATCTCGGCCATGATGTCGCCGGCTTCGACCTTGTCGCCCGGCTTGACCAGCCATTTGGCGAGCGTGCCTTCCTCCATGGTGGGCGACAGGGCGGGCATTTTGATCGGCGTGGGCATGGTTGTGACGTTACGTCCTCGCTGGGGAGTGAGTTCGATGGCACCTCTGGCGAAAAGGGCGATGCGCCGCAAGGTCCTTGCGTAGAATACGAATTACCGGATAGGCGCTGTCGCAAGGGAGCCGGGAGCAAACATGCGTACATACCTTGTCGTGATGGACGAGACCGAGGAGGCGAAGACCGCGCTGCGTTTCGCCTCGCTGCGCGCACAGAAGACCGGCGGATCGGTGCACATCCTCGCGCTGGTGCCGCAGCAGACCTTCAACGCCTTCGGCGGGGTCCAGGCGACGATCGAGGAGGAAGCGCGCCAGCGCGCCGAGGTGATGGCCAATTCGGCCGCAGGCAATATCTTCGGAGAGATGGGCAAGATGCCCACCATCGCGGTGCGCCCCGGCCCGCCCGCCGACGTTATCCGCAAATATATCGAAGAACACGGCAATATCGCCGCGCTGGTGCTGGCGACCAGCGCGGAGGGCAATTCGGGCCCGCTGGTGACGCATTTCGCGGGGCATGCGGGGCAGCTGCCCTGCCCCCTCTATCTCGTCCCCGGCGGGCTGAGCCGCGAACAGATCGACGAGCTGGCGTAGCGAAATCCTCGCGGTCATTGCGAGGAGCCGCAGGCGACGCGGCAATCCAGATCGGACGGGCCTGGATTGCTTCGCTCCGCTCGCAATGACTGGTAGAAAGCGTGCCTACTTCTTGCGCCCCTGGTGGCGGATATTGCCCGGACGCCCGCCCTTGCCCTTCACCGGTGCCTTCTTGGGCCCGCGCTTCTGGTGGGAGCGCTTCTTCGCCGCCACCCGGTTGCCACGCGGCTCGATCCCCGACCCGCCACTGTCGGGCACTTCGAACTTGAGTGCGCCGGTCAGCGCATTGGCTTCGGCCAGCTTGAGCTTCAACCGGTCGCCCACGGCATATTCGGTGCCGCTCTGCTCGCCGACGAGCTTCTGCGCCTTCTCGTCATAGCTGAAATATTCGCGGCCCAGAGTGCTGACCGGGACCAGCCCGTCGCCGCCTAGCTTCTCGATCGTGGCGAAAAAGCCGAAGCCCTGCACGCCGGTGATGCGCGTGTCGAAGGTTTCGCCGACTCGGCCCGAGAGCCAGGCGGCGACATAGCGGTCGATCGTGTCGCGCTCGGCCTCCATCGCGCGGCGCTCGGTCTGGCTGATCGCGTCGGTAATCTGGTGGAGCGCCGTCCTGTCGCGCTCGGACAGGCCGGTCCCCTCCGGAAGGTCGAGTTTGGGCTTGGGCTGTTCGAGCTTGTAGGCATCGACCAGCGCGCGGTGGACCAGCAAATCGGCATAGCGCCGGATCGGCGAGGTGAAATGCGCGTAGGAGCCCAGTGACAGCCCGAAGTGGCCGGCGTTTTGCGGGCCGTAGAAGGCCTGCGTCTGGCTGCGCAGCACCGCCTCCATGATCAGCGCCTTTTCCGACGGATCGGCGATGTCCTTGAGCATGCGGTTGAACAGGCCCGGCGTGATGACCTGGCCGAGCGCGAACTTGCGACCCTGGCTGGCCAGATATTCGCGGAAGGCGAGCAGCTTCTCGCGGCTCGGCTGCTCGTGGATGCGATAGACCACCGGGGCCGCCTTGGCCTCGAGCGCCTTGGCCGCGGCGACATTGGCGGCGATCATGAAGTCCTCGACCACGCGATGCGCATCGAGCCGCTCGCGCACGGCGATTTCCTCGATCTGCCCGGCATCATTGAGCCGGACCTGCCGTTCGGGCAGCTCGAGATCGAGCGGATCACGCGCCTCCCGCGCCTTGAACAGCAGCTTCCACGCGCCCCACAGGTTCTGCAGGTATTCGGGCGCGTCGCCCGCATCGATGGCGGCCTGCGCGTCCTCATAGGCGATGTTCTTCGCGAGCCGCACGATGGCGCGGGTGAAGCGCCAGTCGGTGACCTTGCCGTCCTTGTCTATGCGGATGTGGCAGGCCATCGCCGCGCGATCGACGTCCTGCTTGAGACTGCAGACGTCGGCGCTGAGCACTTCGGGCAGCATCGGCACGACGCGGTCGGGAAAGTAAACCGAGTTGCCGCGCTTGCGCGCCTCGCGGTCGAGCGCGCCGCCCGGCCGTACGTAATAGCTGACATCGGCGATCGCGATGATCGCGCGGTAGCCACCCTTGCCGTCGGGCTCCGCCCAGATCGCATCGTCGTGGTCGCGCGCGTCGGCGGGGTCGATCGCGACGATGGGGACATCGCGCAGGTCCTCGCGGTGGTCGGGCGAGAGCGACAGGTCGACCGCGCGCTCGGCCTCGGCAATGGCCTCCTGCGGAAAGATATGCGGGATGCCATGCTTGGCGATGGCGATCAGGCTGAAGGCCTTGGGGGCGAGCGGATCGCCCACCACTTCGACCACCTTGACCTTGCTGCGCGCCGACTTGCCCATGCGTTCGGCGAGCACGAGCTCGCCTTCCTTGGCTTCGCCCAGATCGCCGATCGGCGCACTGTCGCGCACGCGCTTGTCGACCGGCGCAAGCCACGGCCTGCCCGCACCGTCGAACTCGACCACGCCCATCAGGCCTTCGGTGCGCGCGGGCAGCTTCTTCATCGGATGCGCGATCCAGCCGCGCCCGGTTTCCTCGTTGCGCGCGAGAATGCGATCGCCGCGCTTGACCGCGGCGATCTTCTTGCTGTCCTTCACCACCAGCCGTGGCGGCTTCTGCTTGCTGTCGGGGGCCCAGTTTTCCGGTTCGGCAATCGCCTCGCCATCCTCGATCGCGACGACCTTGAGCACGGTCACCTTGGGCACGCCGCCCATCCGGTGATAGGCGGTGCGCTTGCCGTCGATCAGGCCTTCCTCGGCCATGTCCTTGAGGCGCTTCTTCAGCGCGATCTTTTCCTGCCCCTTCAGTCCGAAGGCCTTGGCGATCTCACGCTTGCCCGCGGGGGTGTCGGAGGTCTGGATGAATTCGAGTATCTGGTCTTTCGACGGCAGCCCCTTGGGCTTCCGGAACTTGTTCTGTTTTGTCATGCGCGGCATATGGGGATGCGGTTAGCGGGTTTCACCCTCCGGTGCCGGATTGGGCGCGAATTGTCCCGCCGGTACTGCGCTCGATACGGGGCTCTGCGTCCCGTCTTCACCCGTCGCGCTGACGCCGAAGATCCAGTCGTCGCCACGCACGCCCCTGAGGCGGGCATTGGTCGCGACGACATTCTCGATCACCGGTTCGGGGCGCCAATAAGGCTCGTCGGTACGGCGCTGCCAGACGGTATAGCCGATCGCTCCGGGCACTTCTTGCCAGGCGACGTCGGTAAAGGTCTGCACCGCTGCCTTTGCCTCCGAAGCGGGTGGCACGGGCGAGCGGGCCAGCGCATCGAGCGTGCGGATATTGAGTTGGGTGACCTTGGCGAGATAGGCGAAGTCCATCTTGTCGGGCGTGTCGCCATAGTCGATGCCGTCCTCGGTCCGCAGGTCTTGGTGCTGCCAGTTGTAGTTCTCGACCGCGACGGTGAAGCGCACCGCGGGATAGCCTTTTTCGAGGAAGGGAATCTGGTCGCCGCCGCGCCCCATGCGGTCGGTCCGCCAGATCTGGCGCACGTCGAGCCCGCCTTCGGTTTTATCGGCCAGCCTGTCGATATAGCGCGAGAGGTTGCGACTGGGGGTATCGTTCTCGCCGCCTTCGCGGCGCTGCGCTGCGCGCAAGTCCTCGGTCAAATCGGCGCGCGGACCTTCGGAAAAGACGCGCACATGGGCATCGTCGCACCAGCCATCGCTGCCGCAGCTGCCGCCGACGATATCGTTGTTGAGCACTGCCTTGACCTGCCACCCATGCTCCTCGGCATAGTCGGCCATCAGCCGGCCGCCGAACAGCCCCTGTTCCTCGCCCGAGAGCAGCGCATAGACGATCGTCACCGGATAGCGGCGCTGCGACAGGTTGCGCGCCGCCTCGAGCACCAGCACGGTGCCCGAACCGTCGTCATTGGCGCCGGGGGCATCGCTTCGCCAGTCCATCGCGTCGCTGGCGCGGCTGTCGATATGGCCCTGGACGATGACCACCTCGTTCGGGCGCTCGGTGCCGCGCTGGATCGCGACCGCATTGCGCAGGCGAACCGGCTCGGGAATGCGCGCGCCCGTCACCATCCGCTCGGGCGCAACCACCGTCAGGCAGCCGCCGCAATTTGCGGAAATCCGGCCGAATTCGGCAAGGCCCCAGTCTACCGCCGCGCCGATCCCGCGCTCGGGATTGTCCTGTTCGGACAGAGTGTGGCGCGTGCCGAAGCCGACCAGCGTATCGATATCGGCGCGCAGCCGCTCCTGCGACACGCCTGCCGCCGGATCGCTCTCCTGGGCGGCAAGCGGGGTGGCTACGAGGGCGGCGAGCAGGAGCAGTTTCTTCATGCGCGCCTGCTTCGCCGGATTTGGAAACAAACACAACCGTCTCGTCGGCCCGAACTCGATCCGGGCCGGTGCTGGGGCGCGGGCGAAGCGCGGGAAAATAGCACCACCCCGGATCAGGTCCGGGGTGACGTTAGAGGGTTCTCAGTAGGCCTTCGCCAGCAGGATTCGCTCGACCGCCGCATCGCCGGTGAAAATGCAGGCACCGTCGGCGGGCGCGGCGTCCATCGGCACGTTGCGGATGGTGAGCTTGTGCTCCTTGAGCCGTTCGACCACCTTTGCGAGCGCATCACCGGTCGGCTTCGACCACTGCACCTCGACCCAGCCCGGATAGCGCGACGCGGCGAAATGCTTCTCGACTTCCGCGAAATCGGTCACGCCGCGGGTGATGTTGGCATCGCGCCGCTCGGCGGCTTCGGTGAGATAGGCGGCCTGCATATCGGCGAGCACGTCGGCGATGGTCTGGCCCGCGACCTCGCGCGTGGGGTTCTGGAACGCGGGCTTGCCGCTCTCCTCGTCCCACAACCGGTCGCGGCGCAGCATCGAGACGACACCGTTCTCCATGTCGCGGCCGCCGACCTCGACGATGATCGGGGCGCCCTTGCGGACATAGTCCCAGCGCTTCTGCGCGGCCTTGCCGGGGCGCGTGTCGAGCAGGACGCGCAAGCGCTCGCCGAACACGCTCTGGCTCGCGAGAATCGCGCGCAGCACCTCGCAATAGTCGATCAGTTCCTGGTCTTCGGGCTTGTCGCGCAGCATCGGCAGGATCACGACCTGCTGCGGCGCGATCTTGGGCGGCAGGCGCAGCCCGTCATCGTCGCCATGCGTCATGATGACGCCGCCGACCATGCGCGTCGACACGCCCCAGCTAGTGGTGTGGGCGAGGCTTTCGCTGCCTTCCCTGTTCTGGAACTTGATCCCGCTCGCCTGCGCGAAATTGGTGCCGAGATAGTGGCTGGTGCCCGCCTGGAGCGCCTTGCCGTCCTGCATCATCGCCTCGATCGACCAGGTCTCGACCGCGCCGGGGAATCGCTCGTTCTCGGGCTTCTCGCCCGGGATCACCGCAAGCGCGAGATCCTCGTCGGCGAAGGCACGATAGACCTCGAGCATCCGCAGCGTGTGCTCCTTGGCCTCGGCCTCGTCGGCATGCGCCGTGTGGCCTTCCTGCCAGAGGAATTCGCTGGTGCGCAGGAACATGCGGGTGCGCATTTCCCAGCGTACGACATTGGCCCACTGGTTGAGCTTCAGCGGCAGATCGCGCCAGCTCTGGACCCAGCGCGCCATGGCATCGCCGATGATCGTTTCCGAGGTCGGGCGGACGACCAGCGGCTCTTCGAGCTTGGCTTCGGGATCGGGCACCAGCCCGCCGTCCTTGCCCGCGATCAGGCGGTGGTGCGTGACCACGGCCATTTCCTTGGCGAAGCCTTCTACGTGCTCGGCCTCGCGCTCGAAATTCGACAGCGGGATGAACAGCGGAAAATAGGCGTTGTCGTGGCCGGTCTGCTTGATCCGGTCGTCGAGCAGGCGCTGCATCCGCTCCCAGATGCCATAGCCCCACGGGCGGATCACCATGCAGCCGCGCACGCCCGATTCCTCGGCCATTTCGGCGGCGCTGATGACTTCCTGGTACCAGGCGGCGAAATCGTCTTCGCGCCTGGTGTTCAAGGCATGGCGGATCTGGGCCAAGATGTATTTCCCGTTGTTGCTGGTCGGATCGGCGCGCGGGCCGATGCCGTTATTTGCTCATTTCGTCCAGCTTCTTCTGCATCGCCGCCATCTGCTCGCGCATCTGGGCGAGTTCGTCCGACTGGTCGGGCCCGCGCCTGTCCTGGCCCGACTTGTTGCGCCCGGGGATGAAGGCTTCGGCCGCGTTCTGCATCATCTTGAAATTGGCCTCGGCCATCTTGGCCAGCGGATTGTTTTCCATCCCCTTGGCAAAGGCCGCCTGCAGCTGTTCGCGGTTCTTGCGCAGGTTCGCCATGCTCGCCTCGAGATAGCTCGGCATCATCGCCTGCATCGAATTGCCGTACATGGAAATGAGATCGCGCAGGAAGCTGACGGGGAGCATCTGCGCCCCGTGACTTTCTTCCTCGACGATGATCTGCGTCAGGATCGTATGGGTGATATCATCGCCGGTCTTGGCGTCGAGCACGTGGAAGTCGACATTCTCGCGGACCATTTTCGCGAGGTCGTCGAGCGTGATGTAGCTGCTGGTATCGGTGTTGTAGAGTCGCCGGTTGGCGTATTTCTTGATGATGATCGGTTCGCCGTCGGCGGTCCGCTTGGCCATGGTCACATGCTCCCCAATTGTGCGCTGCGAGAAGATTAGCACGTGCACAAACCGCAGCGCAACATGACGCGAAGGTCAACCGAAACGACGGCCCAGAACGGTGAGCAATTCATATTGCGAAAGAAGGGTTTGCTGCGCAGCATCGGGCAGGCGATAGGGCAGCTCGACCCAGTCGCCTTCGGCCAGCTCCGGGGTCCCGGTGAGGTCGAGTACGATCATGTCCATCGAGACCTTGCCGAGGATCGGCAGCCTGCGTTCCCCATGGAGGAAGTGTCCCCCGCCCCAGCTGCGCAGGATGCCGTCGGCATAGCCAAGCGAGACCACCCCCGTACGCATCGCGCGGGGGGCCGTGAAGGTCGCGTTGTAGCCGACCGTATCGCCCGCCCGCAGATCGCGCGTCTGGATCAGCGCAGCCTGCGGAAAGGCGACCTGGCCAATGCGGCCCTCGAGTTCCGCGCGCGGCGTTCCACCATAGAGCGCGAGGCCCGGCCGGGTCAGGTCGAAGGCATAGTCTTTGCCCAGCGCGATGCCCGCACTGTTGGCGAGGCTCACTTGCTTGTGATCCACCATCGGCAGGCATGCCCGGAAACTGGCGAGCTGCCGCGCGTTCATCGCGCTGTCTTCGTCGGCGCAGGCGAGGTGGCTCATCAGTATGTTAACTTCGAGCGCCTGGATGACCGGATCGGACAGCTCCGCAGGAGCCACGCCGAGCCGGTTGATCCCGGTATCGACCATCAGGTCGCAAGCGCCTCCACCGCCGTCGGTCCACAACCTCGCCTGTCGCAGGCTGTCTATCACCGGACGCACGCCGGTCGCACGGGCATAGGCGACGTGGTCGGCGCCGAGCGGGCCGTGGAGGACCGAGACCTGGTCCGCCGGGACATGCCGCAGCACCGCCGGAACCTCGCTCCAATGCGCGACGAAGAAGTCGCGACAGCCCGCGTCGCGCAGGATGGGCAGGCAGCGATCGACGCCGAGACCGTAGCAATTCGCCTTGACCGCCGCGCCCGCACGCGCGTCGCCCGACAAGGCATCGAGCACTTGCCAGTTGCGCGCGAGCGCGTCGCCGTCGATGCGCAGCCGCAGGGTCGGCGGCGGAAGCTCGGTCATGCGGGGCTCACGGAAGGACGGGCGATGCGGGCGGGTCCTCCCCGCTGTCGGCAAAGTCGCGCGGCGGGCCGTCGGGCAGGCCCCACCAGGCGACGACGAGCCCGAAGCCGACCACGGCCATGGTGTACCAAAGCCCGGCATAGGCGTTACCCGTCATCGCCACGATGTATCCCGCGATCAGCGGCAGGAAGCCGCCCAGATATCCCGCGCCGATATGGTAGGGGATCGACATCGAGCTGTAGCGGATCTTGGCCGGAAACATCTCGGTCAACAATGCCGCGACCGACCCATAGGTAAGCGCCGAGAGCATGCCGAGCACAAGCAGCAGCGCGATGATCCCGACGACACTGGCCAGGGGCGGTGTCTGGCGCGCGAAATCATAGCCATTGCCTTCGAGCCAGGCCTGGATGATCGCGCGGCGCGTGGTGTCGGGCAGGTCTTCATAACCGTATGTTTCGCTGCCGACCGCCAGTTCCGGCTTGCTATCGTCGCCGATGGCATAGGGAACGCCGAGCGCGGTGAGATCCTGCAGCGCTCGACCGCAGGGGCTGGCCTGAACCTCGGCGAAGGGATCGTATTCGCATTGCGCTCCGCTGACGGTGACCGGCGCGGCGCGGGCGCTCGCCTCGAGCCCCGGATTGGCAAGCGACCCGATGCCCCAGAACACGGGGAACAGCAGCACGAGCGAAGCCAGCGCACCGATGATGATCGGCTTCTTGCGCCCCACGCGGTCGGACCAGCGCCCCACGATCACGTAGAAGCTCATCGAAATCGTCCCGGCGATCAGCAGCATCCATTCGACGACGCTTTCCTCGACCCGCATGGGGCCGCGGAGGAAGGACAGGCCCGAGAAGAAAGCGGTGTACCAGATCGTGGTGAGCACACCGGTGATGCCGAACAGCGCGACGAAGATGCGCTTGGGATTGCCGGGATAGGTCAGGCTTTCCTTGAACGGATTTGTACTGGTCTCGCCGGCTTCCTTCATCGCCTTGAACACCGGGCTCTCGGACAGTTTCAATCGCATCCACAGCGAAATGCCGAGCAGGGCGATCGATAGCAGGAAGGGAATGCGCCAGCCCCATGCGGCGAAATCCTCTGCCGGGATCAGCGCGCGGCAGGCGATCACGACGATGATCGACAGCACGAAGCCGCCGACCACGCTCGCCTGGATGAAGCTGGTATAGAAGCCGCGCTTCTCGGGAGGGGCGTGTTCGGCGACATAGATCGCCGCGCCGCCATATTCGCCGCCCAGCGCCAGCCCCTGGAGGATCCGCAGCCCGATTACGATCAGCGGCGCGGCCAGCCCGATACTCGCTGCGCTCGGAATCAGGCCGACGCCGGCCGTGGCAAACCCCATCAGCGTGACGGTGACGAGGAATGTGTATTTGCGCCCAAGCCTGTCGCCCAGATAGCCGAACAAGATCGCGCCCAGCGGGCGGAAGCCGAACCCGACGGCGAATCCGGCCCAGACGAGCAGGATCTCGAGCGTTTCATTGTCACTCGGGAAGAACGCCGCCCCGATCAGCCCGGCGAGCGTGCCATAGATGAAGAAGTCATACCATTCGAAGATCGTCCCCGCGCTGCTCGCGGCGATAACCAGGCGGATCTCCCGCTCGGTCGGTTCCGTGTGCGTGGCCTTTGCGCCCTCGGGCATGTCGCGCTCCCTCATTCGCGATATCGTTCTGTCTGGAAACGGGTCTAGCCCGGCGTCCCGGGGTTGGAAAGCGCGTCGCGCGCGGCTCTCCACGGCAGGAGGATCGCCTCGTGGCGACCGCTATGCGGACGGGCAGGCTCGAGCAGTTCCAGCCGCGGCAGGATGGCGCTGGGCGCCCCGCCCTCGAGCCATTCGCCGAGGCGTTCGAGCATGGCCTCGACCGCGTCGAGATCCAGTCCATTCGCCTCCCGCGCGAAAAGTGCCGCGGAGGCCTGGCCGACCGCGCAGGCTGAGACCCGGAGACCGATCTCCTCAAGCCGGTCGGAGCGCGAGGAGGACAGGTGGATCGTGCTGCCGCAGCTGCGCGAGCGCGCTTGGCCCAGTGCAGGCGCGCGGTCGTCATAGGGAACGTCGGCCAGCTCGATTGTGAGCGCCAGCAGCGCGGGAGAATAAAGCGCCGCGGCGCGCGGGGCAGCCATCACTCGTCGCTGGTTGAGCGTTCGCGCAATTGCGCGCGCCGCTCGGCCAGCACTTCGACCAGCGCGCGCGAACTCGCATCGACCAGCTCATAACTGCGCGCGGTGGTGATCCAGCTGGGCCGCCCCTTGTAGCCCCAGACGGTGTCGTAGCCGAGCACCAGCAGCGAGAAGGCGATGACCACGATGACACTGCCCTTCAGGGCCCCGAAGCCGAAGCCGAGCACGCGGTCGACGGGGCCGAGCAGCGAATCGCGCGACGCCTTGCCGACATTGTTGGCGATGACCTTCATTGCCGCATAGGGAATCAGCAGCAGCAGGGTGAAGGACAGCAGCGAGGTTGTGATGTCGCGGCCGATGTAGTCCTGCAACGCCAGCGTCAGCGGCGTGTGGAGGAAACGGATGGCGAAGGCGGCCAGCACCCAGGCGGCAAGCGACAGCACTTCCTGCATAAAACCGCGCAGGAAGCCGCCCACGGCTGCGATGCCGACAATCAACAGGACGATATAGTCGAAACCCGTCATGACCCTTCCTTGGTGCGGGCCTTATGAACTCCCGATTATCCGGTCAACGAGATTGGCCAGCTGCGTCAGGCCGTCGTAGGTCAGGGCTGCCGATCCCGCCTTCACGTCCGCGGGACCGAATCCGCGATCGAAGCCGAGCTTGGCTGCTTCCCGCAGCCGCAGCCCGCCATGCGCCACGGGGCGGATTTCGCCTGCAAGCGAGACTTCGCCGAGCCATACGCTGCGCGGCGGCAGCGGCCGGTCGGCCATCGCGCTGACCAGCGCAGCGGCCACCGCGAGATCGGCGGCCGGGTCGGAGAGGCGATAGCCGCCGGCGACATTGAGATAGACCTCGGCCGAGGAGAAATTGAGCCCGCAGCGCGATTCGAGCACCGCCAGCAGCATGGCGAGCCGCCCGCTGTCCCAGCCGACCACCGCACGACGCGGGGTGGCACCCGATTGCAGCCGGACGATCAGCGCCTGGATCTCGACCAGTACCGGCCGCGTCCCTTCGATCGCGGGGAAGACCGCGCTCCCCGCCATCGGCTCGTCGCGTCCCGAAAGGAACAGCATCGACGGGTTGTCGACCTCTTCGAGCCCCTCCCCCGCCATCGCGAAGACGCCGATCTCGTCGACCGCGCCGAAGCGGTTCTTGAGTGCGCGCAGGATGCGGTACTGGTGGCTGCGCTCGCCCTCGAAGCTCATTACCACGTCGACCATATGCTCGAGCACGCGCGGTCCGGCGATATTCCCGTCCTTGGTCACATGACCGACGAGGACCAGCGCAACACCGTTTTCCTTGGCATAGCGGATCAGCTCGAAGGCGCAGCCGCGTACCTGGCTGACCGTACCAGGCGCGCCTTCGATCGTGTCCGAATGCATCGTCTGGATCGAATCGATTACCAGCAGACCGGGCGTGTCGATTGAACCAAGTGTGGTGAGGATATCGCGCACTCCGGTCGCCGCAGCGAGCTTTACGGGCGCATCCGACAGGCCGAGCCGCGCAGCCCGCATGCGCACCTGTGCGGTCGCCTCCTCCCCGCTGACATAGACCACTCCGCGCCCTTCCCGTGCGATCTTGGCTGCAGCCTGGAGCAACAGAGTCGACTTGCCGATCCCCGGATCGCCGCCGAGCAGGATCGCCGAGCCCGGGACCAACCCTCCGCCGAGGGCGCGATCGAACTCGGCAAGCCCTGTGGGTTGACGTGTGGGCAGCGCCCCCGGCTTGTCGAGATCGACGAACTCGACCGCTCTGCCCCCGCTCGACAGATCGTGCTTCATCGAAAACACCGTCGCCGGGGCGTCCTCGACCAGCGTATTCCATTCGGCGCAATCGGCGCACTGGCCCTGCCAGCGGTGCGAGACGCTGCCACAGGCCTGGCAGACATAGCGTTTCTTGGGCTTTGCCATGCGCACCTGCTAAACGGAACATTTGCGGAACGCAATTGCCTTGCGCGTATTATCCGTGCACAGCACCTGCGATGCGCCAAAAGGAATTGAGGATCGCACTGGTTTGCTATGGCGGGGTAAGCCTGGCGGTCTACATGCATGGCGTCACGCGCGAGCTTTGGCACCTGGCCCGCGCCAGTCGGGATTTCCACGTCGAGGGCCCCGCACGAAAGGGTGTCGAAGCGGTCTATCGCGAGCTCCTGGAGAGACTGGTGCGCGAACAGGGCCTGCGCCTCAGGGTCCTGCCCGATATCATGAGCGGCGCCAGCGCCGGTGGAATCAATGCCGTCTTCCTCGCCCAGGCGGTGCATTCGGGCCAGTCGCTCGAACCGCTTACCGATTTGTGGCTCGAGGTCGCCGATGTCGACGAATTGGTCGATCCCGCCGCGCGGCTGAAATGGCGTTTCTCGAAAATCTGGGCGCAGCCATTCGCGACCTGGCTGCTTAGCCGACCCGGCAGCGACATCGCCGATGCGGTCTCGCCCGAGACGCAGGCCGAAGTAGAGCGCAAGGTCTCCCATCTCATCCGCGGGCGCTGGTTTGAGCCGCCTTTCTCCGGCATCGGCTTCTCGCGCCTGCTTGAAACCGCTTTTTCGGCGATGGCAACGGGCCCGGTAGAGGATCCCCTCCTTCCGCCCGGCCACCCGCTCGATCTCTATGTCACCGCTACCGATTACTACGGCTTTCACGAGCTGGTCCGGCTCCATAGTCCGCCGGTGGTCGAAGACACCGAACACCGCATGCCGATCACCTTTCGCGCAAATACGCCTGCGAGGGGCGGGACCGATCTGGCCAATCCGCTCGAGCTGGTCTTCGCCGCGCGTGCGACAGCCAGCTTTCCCGGCGCCTTCCCGCCGTTGCGGATCGAAGAAATCGACGAACTGTCCGGTCTTACCGAGCGTGCCTGGCCGGGCCGCGAAGCCTTTCTCGAGCGAATCATGCCGGTCCATGCGGTGCGCGGTTCGCTCGACCATGTGTCGCTCATCGATGGCTCGGTGCTGGTCAACAAACCCTTTTCCGGTGCGATCGCCGCGCTCGAGGGGCGTCCGGCCCAGCGGGAGGTCGATCGCCGTTTCGTCTATGTCGACCCGCGGCCGGACCGTTTCGGTGCCGAAAGCACCAACAAGACCGAACCGGTCGGCTTCTTTTCGGCGATCTTCGGCTCGCTTTCCACCATCCCGCGCGAACAGCCGATCCGCGACAATCTCGACCAGATCGAGGAACAGAGCCGCGAGGCCGCCCGGCTCAATCGGATTGTCGCGGCCCTGCGTCCCGAGGTCGACGCGGTGGTCGAAAAGCTGTTCGGGCGTACGCTTTTCCTCGATAACCCGACCCCGGCCCGGCTCCGCGCGTGGCGGCAGAAAGCGCAGCAGGCGGCGGCCGAGCGCGCCGGTTATGCCTTCCATGCGTATGCGCAGGCCAAGTTTTCGGGAATTGTCATGCGCCTCGCGCGGCTCGCGCTCTCGGGTGCACCCAAGTTGGGTTTCGACGAGCCCTCCCCGATCGAGGCGGTGCTCCGCGCAGAACTTAAGCGTCGCGGGCTGGAGAAGCTTACGGCACCGTCGGGAGGCGCCTCTCCCGAGGCGATCGCCTTCTTCCGCGAGCACGATATCGGGTTTCGTATCAGGAGGCTGCGCTTGCTCGCCCGGCGGATGGCGCGCGACTGGGAAGCCGATCCCGACATTTCGGACGAGGCGCTCGAACGCGGACGCGATGCGGTCTACCGCATCCTCGCGCTCTATTTCGCGAAAGAGGGCCTCACAGCCCTGGGGCCCGATTTCGAAGCGGCCGCCGAAGGTGTGATGGCGGAGCCCGGAGAACTGCTCGATCGCATCGAGGCGCAGCGCCTGCTGCCCGAACTCGACGACCGCGCAGAGGAAATGCTTTCGGTGGCTCTTGCCCAGATGCCCAAGAACCTGCGTCGGCGCATGCTGCTGACCTACCTCGGCTTTCCCTTCTACGATGTCGCCACGCTTCCCCTGCTGCGCAATGAAGGGCTGACCGAATTCGACCCGGTCAAGGTCGACCGGATAAGTCCCGACGATGCCCGCAGCATCCGCGAGGGCGGCACGCAGGCGACTTTGCGCGGGATCGAATTCTACAATTTCGGAGCCTTCTTCAGCCGGGCCTACCGCGAGAACGATTATCTCTGGGGCCGGCTCCACGGGGCCGAGCGGATGATCGATCTGGTCTGTTCGACCGTCGACAAGCCGCCCTCCGTCGATCAGTGTCGCGAGGTCAAGCGCGCGGCCTTCAATGCCATCCTCGACGAGGAGCAGACATCGGGTCGCTGCGCGCAACACCTGATCGACGAGATTCGCGGCGAAGTTGCCGAACGCTTGTCCTAAGGTTTCTTGCGCCCGAAGAAGAGCAGCATCACCAGCCGGGCGTTGTCCGGCTCGGTCCCGAAGCCCGGTGCGGCATTGTGGAACTGCCAGGGCGAGAACAGAACCAGCCGGTTGAAGCGCATCGGTACCCGCATCACCCGTTCCCACTTGGCCGGTTGCGTGGTGTCCTTGTTGACTACACCCGCAATCAGATCGTCGAGCGTGTCAAATCCGCTGGCGGCGAGATCAGCGCCATTGGACGGTACCCGCTCGAGCCCGGTCCGCTTGTGACGGAAGAAATCGGTCCCGCCCGCACCCGGCTTGGCGCAGTCCTCGGGGCGCGAGAGATAGAGGATGCCCGAATAGAAGGCTGGGTCGATATGCACCCCGCTGCGCCCCTTGTCGGCCTTGAGCGTCAACCGGCAATGACCGTGTTCGGTGCCCTTCGCTCCGGTCAGCTCAATTCCGACATGGCGCGATACTGCGGCGTCTATGCCATCCATCGGCAGCGCGGCGGTCGAATCGCGTCCGGGATAATTCCCCCCGGCGCCGGGAGCGGCATAGTCGAGCGACAGCGCAGCGCGGCGCGCGGCCCAGGGATCGCTCAGGAAATCGTCGATGATCGTTAGCGAAGGCAGCATGGAGGCCGCTTATTGCCAGCCCCGCCACGCTTGGCAATCACCCGCCGAAAGCATCCCGCACCTTGTCGAAGAAGCCGCGGCTTTCGGGGCACTCCTCGCCCGTTTCCTCATCACGGAACTGTTCGAGCAGCGCGCGCTGGACTTTCGACAACCGGGTCGGCGTCTCGACTGCGATCTCGATCACCAGGTCGCCGCGACCGCGTCCCTGCAGAACGGGCATACCCGCGCCGCGCTGGCGCAGTTGTTTGCCCGACTGAATGCCTGCCGGAATCTCGATCGTCACGTTCTCGCCGTCGAGATTGGGTATCTCGATCGAGCCGCCGAGCGCGGCGGTGGTGAAGCTGATCGGCACGCGTGTGGCCAGCGTCGTGCCCTCGCGCTGGAAGATCGGGTGCGGCTTGACGTGGATGAAGATATAGAGATCGCCCGGCGGTGCGCCGCGCGGTCCCGCCTCTCCCTTGCCAGACAGGCGGATACGGGTGCCGGTATCGACCCCCGGGGGAATGTCGACTTCGAGCGTCTGCGGCAGGTCGACGCGACCCTCGCCGCGGCAGTCGCGACAGGGCGAGGTGATCACTTCCCCGCTGCCGTGGCAGTTGGGGCATGGCCTTTCGACTACGAAAAAGCCCTGCTTGGCCCTGACGTTACCCTGCCCATGGCAAAGATTGCAGGTCCGCGCGCGCGTGCCGGGCGTGGCGCCCGAGCCGTGGCAGGTATCGCAATTTTGCGAGACCTCGATTTCGATCTCGGTCGACTTGCCGTGGAAGGCCTCTTCGAGATCGATCTGCATATCGTAGCGCAGATCGGCACCGCGGCGCGGTCGGGCACGTCCGCTCCCGCCGCCAAAGGCACTGCCGAAGATGGTCTCGAAAATGTCCCCCAGATCGCCGAAGTCGGCACCGCCGTGGCCGCCTCCGCCGCCGTTCTGGAAGGCAGCGTGCCCATAGCGATCATACGCGGCGCGTTTCTGCGGATCCTTGAGCACTTCATAGGCGGCGCTGACCGCCTTGAAGGTATTCTCGCTATCTGTGCAGCCCGGATTGCGGTCGGGATGGTGCTTCATCGCCAGCTTGCGATAGGCGGACTTGATCGTCGCGCCATCGGCATCGCGGCTCACCCCGAGGATTTCGTAAAGGTCGGTTTCGGTCGTCGACATGGCTTTCCAATGGCTAATCGCCACCGGTGCACTGGCGCACCGATGGCGATTTGCTTTTCATCCGGCGATCAGTTCTTCGAGTCTTCGTCGACTTCGGAGAATTCGGCGTCGACCACCTCTTCCTCCGCACCGCCGTCCGTTCCGGCGTCGCCGCCTTCGGGCGCTTCGGCAGAGGCGTTGGCCTGTTCCTGCTCGTAGATCGCCTGGCCCATTTTCATCGCCGACTGCGACAGGTCCTGCGCCTTGGCGTTGATGTCGGAAGCATCGTCGCCCTCGAGCGCGGTCTTGAGCGCCGCGACCTTCTCTTCGACTTCGCTCTTCAGCGAAGCGTCGATCTTGTCGCCATGCTCTTCGAGCTGCTTTTCGGTCGCATGGACGAGGCTGTCGGCCTGGTTGCGGGCCTCGGCGCCTTCGCGGCGCTTCTTGTCCTCGTCGGCGAATTTCTCGGCATCCTGGACCATCTTCTCGATGTCCTCGTCGGAAAGACCGCCCGAAGCCTGGATGCGGATCTGCTGTTCCTTGCCGGTCCCCTTGTCCTTGGCCGACACGTTGACGATGCCATTGGCGTCGATGTCGAAGGTGACCTCGATCTGCGGCACGCCGCGCGGTGCGGGCGGGATACCGACTAGGTCGAACTGGCCGAGCATCTTGTTGTCCTGCGCCATCTCGCGCTCGCCCTGGAAGACCCGGATGGTCACCGCGTTCTGGTTGTCCTCGGCGGTCGAGTAGGTCTGCGTCTTCTTGGTCGGGATCGTCGTGTTGCGGTCGATCATCTTGGTCATGATGCCGCCCAGCGTTTCGATACCCAGCGACAACGGGGTCACGTCGAGCAGCAGCACGTCCTTCACGTCGCCCTGGAGGACGCCGGCCTGGATCGCCGCGCCCATGGCGACGACTTCATCGGGGTTCACGCCGGTGTGCGGCTTCGAACCGAAGAACTCTTCCACGACTTCGCGGACCTTGGGCATGCGGGTCATGCCGCCGACCAGGATCACTTCGTCGATCTCGTCCTTCGATACGCCTGCGTCGGCAAGCGCCTTCTTGCAGGGCTCGAGCGTACGCTTGATCAGGTCGCCGACGAGCTGTTCGAGCTTCGAGCGGCTGATCGTTTCGACGAGGTGCAGCGGGGTCGAACTGCCGCCTTCCATGCGTGCGGTGATGAAGGGCAGATTGACTTCGGTCTGGGCCGAGCTCGACAGCTCGATCTTGGCCTTTTCGGCTGCTTCCTTGAGGCGCTGCAGCGCGAGCTTGTCGGTCCGGAGATCCATGTTCTCCTTCTTCTTGAACTCGTCCGCGAGGTATTCGACGATCGCGCTGTCGAAGTCTTCACCGCCGAGGAAAGTGTCGCCATTGGTCGACTTCACTTCGAAGACGCCGTCGCCGATCTCGAGGACCGAGACGTCGAAGGTACCGCCGCCGAGGTCGTAGACGGCGATGGTCTTGCCGTCTTCCTTGTCCATGCCATAGGCAAGCGCCGCGGCTGTCGGCTCGTTGATGATGCGCAGCACTTCGAGGCCGGCGATCTGGCCGGCGTCCTTGGTCGCCTGGCGCTGCGCGTCGTTGAAGTATGCGGGCACGGTGATGACGGCCTGCGTCACGGTTTCACCGAGATAACTTTCGGCGGTTTCCTTCATCTTCTGGAGGATGAAGGCGGAAACCTGGCTGGGCGAATATTCCTCGCCGCCGGCTTCGACCCAGGCATCGCCGTTCTTGCCCTTGACGATGTCGTAGGGGACGAGCTCCATGTCCTTCTTGGTCAGCGGATCGTCGAAGCGGCGACCGATCAGGCGCTTGATCGCGAAGAGGGTGTTGTCGGGATTGGTGACTGCCTGGCGCTTGGCCGGCTGGCCGATCAGGCGCTCGCCATCCTTGGTGAAGGCGACGATCGACGGCGTGGTGCGCGCGCCTTCGGAATTCTCGATGACCTTGGGCTTGCCCCCGTCCATCACAGCGACACAGCTGTTGGTGGTGCCGAGGTCGATACCGATAACTTTGCTCATGGTTTCCCCATCTGTTTCAAGTCGTTGGACACCGCATCATGGGTTCCCCGAAAACGGCGGAACCGGTCGGCGGCTCGATCCGGTGGTGTATTACATGGGCGATATAGGTGTGGTTTCTCTTGGCACAAGGGAGGGGGCACGCTAGTTTTTCGGCGAGGAAAAGAGGGGAACAAATCGATGAAATTGACGCATTTCGCGCCCGTTGCGCTGGCACTGACCACGGTTACGCTGGCCGGTTGTTCGGGAGAATCCGGCGATGTGGCGGCGCCTGCCGCCGACCAAGTCGCGCTCGAAGTCAGCAACGCTCGGCTGATGCTGCCGGCGGTTTCGGGCAATCCCGGGGCGATCTATTTCGACGTCGAGAATACCGGAGACAGGAACTACGCAATCCGTCGCGCCGATGTGGAAGGGGCAGGCAGGGCCGAACTGCATGGCTCGATGGAAGTCCAGGGGCAGATGACGATGGACAGCCTCGGCCAGGTCCTGGTCAATGCGGGCGACAGCCAGAGCTTCGAGCCAGGCGGCTTCCACGTGATGGTGTTCGATCTCGACCCCTCGCTCGCGGCGGGCGGCACGACCGAGATGACGCTGACCGTGGTCGGCGGCAAGAAGAAGAGCTTCCCGGTCGAAATCCGCGCGGCGGGTGACGAACGCTGAACGCAGGGCGCGACAGCCTCGGGGTCGAAAGCCACGATATCCCTGTCGCGCCCTCCTGTCCGGCCGGGGGCGAGCGACCGCTGACGACGGGCGAGATCGCGCTGGCACGAACGGTGTTCGGCGATGCGATCGATTATTCACGGGTGACCATCCGGCGACGGAAATGGTTTCCCTTCCAGCCTCGCCGCGTCACCATGGCGCCGCGCGGCCATTTGCATTTCCATCCGGCGTCCGAAAATTATTGCGACGATTTCTCGGCCGCCGAACTGCTCCGGCAGGGCCTGTTTATCCACGAGATGGTGCATGTCTGGCAGGTGCAGACGCGCGGCAGCTGGTACCTCGTCACCCGCCGGATGCCCTGGGCGCGCTACGATTATGCGTTGAGGCCCGGTTGGCGGCTCGAACGCTACGGGATCGAGCAGCAGGCGGAGATCGTGAAGCACGCCTTCTGGCTGCGCAACGGGGTGAAATTGGCAGGGGTCGGCGACGCTGCGGCCTACGACATGCTGGTGCGTTTCCCGGGCGCCACACCGGCCTAGTCGTAGGTTACACCGGGCAGGCCCTGTCCGCCATCGGCGATGAAGGCATCGATCCGCGCCTCGAGCGCGGGTAGCGGCACCGAACCGAGCGACAGCACGACATCGTGGAACTTGCGGATGTCGAAATCCTCGCCGAGCGCCGTTTCGGCCTTTGCGCGCACGCGGCGGATGGTCATTTCGCCGAGCTTGTAGGCCAGCGCCTGCCCCGGCCAGCTGATATAGCGGTCGATCTCGGTACCCACTTCGCGGTCGGACAGCGCGGTATGGCTCGACAGATAGTCGACCGCCTGCTCGCGGCTCCAGCCATAGCGGTGGATGCCGGTGTCGATCACCAGCCGCGCGGCGCGCCACATCTCGTAGGATAGCCGCCCGAACTTTTCGTAGGGTGTGCGATAGATGCCCATCTCCTCACCGAGATATTCGGTGTAGAGCCCCCAGCCCTCGCCGAAGCCCGAGAAGTAGGTCCGTCGGCGGAAACGCGGCGCCTCTTCCTGTTCGAGCGCGACCGCCGCCTGGAAGCTGTGCCCGGGCGAACATTCGTGCAGCGTCAGCGCCGGGATGTTGTAGAGCGGGCGCGAGGGCAGGTCGTAAGTGTTCATCTGGCAGGCATCGAGCCCGCCCCGCCCCGCGGTGTAGAACGGCGCAATCGCCGGATCGACCGGGCGGATGGTGAAGCGGTGGCGCGGAAGGAAGCCGAAATAGTCGCCGATCTTCCCGTCCACCCGCTTGGCGACATAGGCCGAAACGCCCATCAGTTCGTCAGGCGTACTGGCGACGAATTGCGGGTCGCTGCGCAGGAAGGCGACGAACTCCTTGAGGGTGCCCTCGTAACCCGCCTCGGCCTTGACCTTCTCCATCTCGGCGGTGATCCGCGCGACTTCCCCAAGGCCGATCCGGTGTATCTGTTCGGCTGTCAAATCGGTGGTCGTGTACTGCCGGATCTGCTGGGCGTAATAGGCCTCGCCATCAGGAAACTCGCTCGCTCCCAGCGTGGTGCGCGTGCGCGGCAGGTACTCCTCGCGAAAGAACTGCAGCCAATCGGCGTAGGCCGGCGTGACGCTCTCGGCGATTGCCGCACGGCCCGCGGCACGAAGACGCGCCTGCTCGTCTTCCGGGATGCTGCGCGGCATGTCAGCAAAGGCCTTCCAGAACGGGCTCTCTTCGGGATCGTCGACGACATAGGAAGCGATCGAAACATCGCGCCCTTCCAGAGTCACGCGCGGGACCGAGAAGCCTCGTGCCAGACCGGAACGGGCATTGGCGGTCTGCTCGGCGAAATAGCGCGGGATGTCGCGCATCCGTCCGATGTAATTGTCGTAATCCGCGGCGGTGGTGAACCCGCGCGGCGCGGCGAGATAGGACCAGAAATTGCTGTCGCTATCGAAGGGCATTTCCCATTCGGCAAAGCGCGCGTCGCCGATTTCGGCCTCGAGCAAGGTCCTGAGGACGAGCGCATCGGTTACGACATCAGCGCTCAGCTTCGAAGGGTCGATGGCATCGAGCTGTGCGAGGAGCTGCGCATATTTCGCCGCCCGCCCGCGCTGCGCCGTGGGTGTGACCGACCACAGGTGATCGCCATATTCGGTGTCGCCGCCGGCCGTTTCGATCAGGCCGTATTGCGCCAGATTGAAATCATAATAGGCATCGCCCAGCGCCTCGACCTGCTCGTCGGCGCTGGCTTGTGCCATCGCTGGCGACACCCACGCTGCAGCGACGAGGACCGCCGCTCCGAAGAATGCAGTCCTCATCGTCTCTTTCCTCGAATAAAGGAGATCAGTCCGGCTTTTTCGCCACGCCGACCATGGCGGGGCGCAACAGGCGGTCCTTGATCATGTAGCCGGCCTGCATTTCCTGAACGATCGTGCCCGGTTCGGCCTCGTCGGTGGGAATTTCCATCATCGCCTGGTGCTGGTTCGGATCGAGCGGCATGCCCTTGGCAGCGATGCGCGTGATGCCGTTCTGGCCGAAGACCTTTTCCAGCTCGCGCATGGTCGCCTCGATCCCGGCGATGAAGTTCTTCGCCTTCTCGTGCTCGCGCAGTTCCTCCGGCACGTGGTCGAGCGCGCGGGCCAGGTTGTCGGCGACACTCAGAATGTCGCGGGCGAAACCGGTCGCAGCGTAATTGCGCGCATCCTGGACATCCTTTTCCAGGCGGCGGCGCACGTTCTGGGTTTCCGCGCGGGCGTAGAGGACATCCTGCATCGCGGTTTCGAGATCGCCGCGAAGTTTTGAGAGCGCCTCTTCGAGCGATTTGCCGTCCTTGGCGGCTTCGTCGCTTTCGCCGTCGTCACGCAGGTGTTCGGGCACGCCTTCCATCTCGCGCGCCACTTCTTCGTCGACCGCTTGCTTGTGCGGTTCGTTCTTGTTCTCGTCGTTCACTCGAAAAACCCTGTCAGCCTATTCTCTTGCCCAAGGATCGGGCCGTGAAATCCACCATGGGGACGACCCGCGCGTAATTCAACCGAGTAGGGCCGATCACCCCCAGCACGCCGACTACCTTGCCGTCGCGGTCGCGATAGGGTGCGGCGATGACCGACGAGCCCGAAAGCGAGAACAGCCGGTTCTCGCTACCGATGAAAATCCGCATGGCTTCTGCGCGCCGCGCGCGGTCGAGCAGGCTGGCGACCGATTGCTTGCTTTCGAGCTCGTCGATCAGCGAGCGGACGCGTTCGATATCGCCGAGAGCCGCGTCGTCGAGCAGATTGGCCTGCCCGCGCACGATCAGTACGGGGCGCCGCGCCGCATCCTCGCTCCAGACCGCCAGGCCGCGCTGGACGAGATCACGGCTCGCTTCGTCGAGCGCAGACCGGCCGCTCGCGATCTCCTCTTCCATCGCGCTTGCTGCTTCGGCCAGCGTCCGTCCCGCAGTGCGGGCGGTGAGGTAGTTGCTCGCCTGTTCGAGCGAGGTCCCGAGCGCTTCGGCAGGCACCGAGAGGATGCGGTTCTCGATCTGTCCATCCTCGCCGACCAGCACCGCGAGCACGCGGCCTGCATCGAGCGCGGTCAGGGATACCTGCGCCAGGCGCGGTTCGCGTGTCGGGACCATGACCATTCCGGCCGCGCCCGACAGGTCGGACAGCAACGCACTGGTTTCCTCGAGCGCGCGCTCGATCGGGCCCGGTTCGGCAAGCCTTTGCTCGATCGCCGCGCGCTCTTCGCGTGTCGGTTCGGCCACTTGCATCATCGCGTCGACGAAAAGGCGCAAACCGGTCTCTGTCGGCATCCGCCCCGCGCTGGTGTGCGGTGCGGCAAGCAGCCCGCGCGTCTCGAGCTCCGCCAGAACCGACCGAATCGAGGCCGGCGACAGATTGACACCGCCCTGCCCCGCCAGTGCCTTGGACCCGACCGGCACGCCGCTGTCGAGATAGCCCTCGACTACAAGCCGGAAGATTTCGCGCGCGCGATCGGAAAGGTCGGTGAGCGGGGGCGAATTCATGCTTCCTATCTAGCCACTCCCCTTGCGGCCTCAAGACCCATGCGCCACAGGCATCCACGAGATTCGACTGCACTGGAGAGACCCATGCGACCTTCCGGCCGTGCGCCCGACGAAATGCGCGCCATCACCATCGAAACCGGCTATACCAAGCATGCCGAGGGCAGCTGCCTGATCAGCTTCGGCGAGACGCGCGTGCTGTGCACCGCATCGGTCGAGGACCGTATCCCGCCATGGTTGCGCGGCAAGGGCGAAGGCTGGGTGACGGGCGAATACTCTATGCTCCCACGCGCCACGCATACCCGCGGCCAGCGCGAAGCGGCCAAGGGCAAGCAGAGCGGACGGACGCAGGAAATTCAGCGACTTATCGGCCGTAGCTTGCGCGCCGTGGTCGACATGAAGAAACTCGGCGAGCACCAGATCACGCTCGATTGCGACGTGCTTCAGGCCGACGGCGGCACCCGCACCGCCTCGATTTCGGGCGCATGGGTCGCGCTGCGGCTCGCGGTCGACGGGCTGATGAAGTCGGGCGCGATCACGCAGGACCCGATCAGCGCCAAGGTCGCGGCGATCTCCTGCGGTATCTACAAAGGTACGCCGGTACTCGACCTCGACTATCCGGAGGACAGCGGCGCCGATGCAGATGCCAATTTCGTACTGATCGAGGGGGGCAAGATCGCCGAAGCACAGGCCACCGCCGAAGGCGCGCCTTACGACGAAGAAGGCTTCCTGCGCCTGCTGCGTCTTGCACAGATCGGCTGCGCACAGATCTTCAAGGCACAGGACGAGGCGACGCGCAAATGACGCGCCACATCGGTTCGGGCACGCTGGTGATCGCCACGCACAATACGGGCAAGCTCAAGGAGATTTCCGCGTTGCTCGAACCGCATGGGGTGAAGTGCATCTCGGCGGGATCGCTGGGCCTGCCCGAGCCGGCGGAGACCGGTACCACTTTCGTCCAGAACGCGCTGATCAAGGCCCGCGCGGCGGCGGAGGCTTCGGGGCTCGTCGCGCTGGCCGACGACAGCGGGCTGGCGGTGGACGCGCTCGATGGGCGCCCCGGGGTCTATACTGCCGACTGGGCCGAGCGGCAGTGGTTCGAGGGCGAACCGGGCCGCGACTGGTATATGGCGATGGGCAAGGTCGAGGGCATGCTGCAGGAAAAGGGTGCCGATATCGACCGCTCCTGCGCTTTCCATTGCGTGCTCGCGCTCGCTTGGCCCGATGGCGAACAGGTGGTCTACGAGGGTACTGCGCCGGGCACTCTAACTTGGCCGCCGCGCGGGACGATGGGGTTCGGCTACGATCCGGTATTCGTACCGCAGGGGCGTGATCTGACCTTCGCCGAACTCGATCCGGCGGAGAAGCACGCCATCAGCCACCGGGCCGACGCATTTGCCAAGCTTGTCGCCGACCAGTTCGGCTGACTTCAGTAGGCCTTCTGGCCCCAGACGTTGCCCGCGGGCCAATAGCGGCAGACCAGCACATCGTTGCCCCGTGCGGTCACCACCGCACAGCCGACTTCCTGCGTATCGCGCCAGACGATCTGCGTGTAGTGGCCGACGTCGGCCCAGTTGCCGGTCTTCGAGATGTTCGGGAAGTGGGCGTGGCGGTAATGCTTCTTTTCGTCGATGAACATGCCGACCATGGTTTCGACCGGCCAATGACCCGCCGTACCCATCCAGAGGTTTTCTCCGGTCTGGTTGCGGCCGCGTTGATCGGCATGCTGCAGCACGCCCTTGCTCGAAAGGTATTGTGCCCATTGCCGCGCCTCGCGCTCGAGATGGATATTCCACTTGAGCGGCCTGAGCTGGAGACGCTGGCGTTCATCATTGTGCGTTCGCAGGATGCGAGCCGCGAGATGAAGGTCCGACATCCCGCGATTGTCGATATTGCGCGTCGCAGGCTGCGGTACCCGGGATACGGTTCGACTTGCGGCGATCGCCGTACCCGTGGCACACAGAAGCGCTACCGCGCCAGCAACCGGCGCAATCCATTTTTTCGACCCGTCCATGGCGGCCCTGAATCCGTCCTGACGATTAAGATCAGCTGAAGACATCCTTGGCTCGCGCACTCTACATTCACTGGCCCTACTGCATCGCAAAATGTCCTTATTGCGACTTCAACAGCCATGTCCGGGATTCTGCGGATATCGTGTCGTGGCATGACGCCCTGCTCGCCGACATGCGCCACGAGCACGCTGAAGCAGTTTCACAGGAAACACTGACAAGTATCTTTTTCGGCGGGGGAACTCCGTCGCTGATGCCACCCGCCCTCGTCGCGAACCTGCTGGACGAGGCGGAGCGACTGTGGCGCTTCGATCCGGCGATCGAAATCACGCTCGAGGCTAACCCGAACAGCGTCGAGGCGGCCAAATTCGTCGATCTTGCCGCAGCCGGGGTGAATCGCGTGTCGCTTGGCGTGCAGAGTCTGCACGACGAGGCGTTGCGTTTTCTCGGCAGGATGCATGGCGCGGACGAGGCGCTCGCTGCCGTCGCGACGGCGCAGAGCCACTTCGGACGAATCTCGATCGACCTGATCTATGCCCGTCCCGGCCAGACCGAGAGCGCTTGGAGCGCCGAACTGCACCGCGCGCTGGCCCTGGGCACCGACCATATCTCGCTCTATCAGCTGACCATCGAGCCGGGCACGCGCTTTGCCACCGATGTCCGGCGTGGCCTTTTCGAGCCGCTCGATGACGACAGCGCCGCAGATCTTTTCGCTGTGACACGCGAGATGACCATGGCCGCCGGCTTGCCGGCCTACGAGATCAGCAACCATGCCCGCCCGGGGCAGGAAAGCCGGCATAACCTTACCTATTGGCGCTACCAGGATTACCTCGGGATCGGCCCGGGCGCACACGGGCGCCGTCGCGAGATTGCCACCGTCCGGCATCGCAAGCCGGAAAACTATCTTGCCGCCGTCGCTCGCCAGGGGCACGGCATCGCCGAAGCGCGCGACCTCGGTCGCCGCGAACAGGCGAGCGAGGCGCTGTTGATGGGCTTGCGCCTTGCCGAAGGGATCGACCTCGACGGCCTCGCCCGGCGCTTCGACACGACACCCGCGGCGCTGATCGACCATTCGCGACTCGCGCTCTATCGCGATCTCGGCCTGGCGTGGAGCGAGGGCGAGCGGATTGGCGTCTCGGCGCGCGGCATGCCCCTGCTCGACGCGCTACTGGGCGAGCTGGTCCAGGCGGACCTCGTGGCGTCGTGAGCAAGGCCGACCTGCTCGAGGCGTGGCACGACCACCTTGCACTCGGCCTGCGGCGCTCCCCCCATACCGTCCGTGCCTATGGCAGGGCCGCCGAACGCCTTCTTGCCGGTCTCGAGCTGAGCGATTGGGACAGCGTGGCTGCGCTCGACGCTGCGCGGCTCCGTAGCCATCTGGCATCGCGCCGGGCCGACGGGCTGGCAAATGCCTCTGCCGCACGCGAATTGTCCGCGCTCAAGGCCTTCATCGCCTTTGCGCGGGCGCAGGCGGGCTATGCGCTGACCGACCCGCCGCGCCTGCGCGGGCCGCGGATCAAGAAAGGCCTTCCGCGACCGGTCACGCCCGACGAAGCGGTCGGTCTTGCCGAAACGGTCGAGGCAATCGCGACCGAGGACTGGATCGGCGCGCGCGACCGCGCGGTGCTCCTGCTGCTCTATGGCGCGGGAATGCGGATTGCCGAGGCACTGTCGCTCACCGGCAAGGCGCTACCTCTCGGCGAACAGCTGACCGTCACCGGCAAGGGCGGCAAGCAGCGCGTCGTGCCGCTGCTGCCGATCGTGCGCGAGGCGGTAGCCGATTATGCTGCGCAATGCCCCTGGCCGCTTGGGAATGACGATCCGCTGTTCCGCGGAGCGAAGGGGGGCCCGCTTGCCCAGGGGATGGTTCAGAAGGCCACAGCGCGAGCGCGCAAGGCGCTGGGATTGCCCGACAGCGCGACGCCCCACGCCCTGCGCCACAGCTTCGCCACGCATTTGCTGGGTGCGGGTGCCGATTTGCGGAGCCTGCAGGAATTGCTCGGCCACGCGAGCCTCGGTTCGACGCAGATTTATACCCAGGTGGACGCGGCTAGCCTTCTCGACACCTACCGCAGCGCCCATCCGCGCGAAAAGGATTAGCCTTCCACCCCGTTGGGCCGCCAGGTTACCAGGCGATAGACGTACCAGATGATGCCCGCTGCCAGAAAGCCGCCCACCACCCATCCTGCAGCGGATTCATAACGTTCGATCAGGCCCGACAGGGCACCGCCGCCGGCAATGAGCGCCCCGTTCCAGATCAGCGAACCCAGGAAGGTGAACACCAGGAAGCGCCACAATTTCATCTGTGCCAGACCTGCCGGCAGCGAGATGATCGTGCGCAGGAAGGGCGAGAAACGGAACAGGAAAACGACCCATTCGCCATGGCGACGAAAGCGCCTGCGCGCGCCTACGAATTCCTCCCACTCGAAGGTCAGCCAACGACCATGCCTCCGGATGAAATGTTCGAGATGCGTCTCGCCCCAGCGGCGCCCGAGCCAGTACCAGAAGTAGTTTCCGGCGACCGTACCCAATGTGCCGATGAAAAGGAGCGGCAGGAATTCCATCTGGCCGCGCGCAACCAGAACGCCGCCGTAACCCATGATGATTTCCGAGGGCACCGGGGGTACGATATTCTCCAGCGCCATGAGGAAGAATATGCCGAAATAACCGCCCGCAGCGATCGCATCGAGAATGAACGCGCTCATGGCGAGTCAACTTTCTGGAAGCGTTATTGGTCCGCCTGCCTGCGCTCGATGGCGTCCCAGATGAGGCCGGGCGTGTCGGTTCCGTTGAATTTGTCTATCGCGACGATGCCGGTCGGGCTCGTGACATTGATTTCGGTCAGCCACTTGCCGCCGATCACGTCGATGCCGACGAAGACCAGCCCGCGCCGCTTGAGCTCGGGCCCCATCGCCGCGCAAATTTCTTCCTCGCGCGCGGTCAGCGTCGTCGCCTCGGCATGGCCTCCCTGTGCGAGGTTGGAGCGGAATTCACCCTCCCCCGGAAAACGGTTGATCGCGCCGGCGAATTCGCCGTCGACCAAGACGATCCGTTTGTCTCCCTCGGCCACTTCGGGAAGGAAGGGTTGAACCATGTGCGGTTCGGGCCAGGTCTGGTCGAAGACCTCGGACAGTGCGGACAGATTGGTGCCGCTCTCGTCGATGCGGAAGATCGCCTTACCGCCGTTGCCGTGGAGCGGCTTGACCACCACCGCGCCGTGTTTTTTCTGGAAATCGCGCAGGTCGTCCAGATGGCGCGCGACCAGCGTCGGCGGCATGAAGCGCGCATAATCGAGCACGAACATCTTCTCGGGCGCATTGACCACCTCGCGAGGGTCGTTGACCACCAGCGTTGTGCCCTTGAGCCTGTCCAGCAGGAAGGCCGCGCTGATGTAGCCGAGGTGGAACGGCGGATCCTGCCGCATCAGCACCACGTCGATATCGCGCGCGAGATCGATCCGGCGACGCTCGCCCATGCTGAAATGATTGCCTTCGGTCCGCTGCACGGTGACCGGGGCCGCATGTGCCGTGATCCGTCCCTGAGGCGTTCCGTCGCTTTCATAGGCAAGGCTGTCGACATCATAGTGCCAGACTTGGTGTCCGCGCGCCTGCGCGGCGAGCATCAGCGCAAAGGAGCTGTCGCCAGCGATATTGATCCTGTCGAGCGGGTCCATCTGGACGGCGACGCGCAAACTCATTTCAAACTCCGATAGTCAAAGGCAGACGACGGTCTCAGGGCTGCCATGCATTGGCGATGTGGCGGGGGAAGCTGCCGGGTGCAAGCAGGATCACGTCGATCCTCAGGTCCTCTCCGCCGGTTGCGTAGCGATGCGCTACGGCTTCAACCGCTGCGGCGACGCGCGTGAGGCGATATTCGTCCACCGCATGATCGAGGTCGGCGCGTTTTCGCCGCCACTTGACCTCGACAAAGGCGACCACCCCGCCCCGCTTGGCGACGAGGTCGATTTCTCCCGCTGGTGTTTTCACCCGCCGGCCGAGAATTTGCCATCCCTTGGCCCTGAGCCAGAGCGCCGCCCGGGTTTCGCCTTCACGGCCGCTTTTTTCGGCCAGCTGGCGTTTCATGCGGAGCGCAACTCCATCGCCCGCGCGTAGAGCGTCTTTCGGTCGAAACCGGTGGCCTTGGCCACCTGTGCCGCCGCCTGGGAAGGTTTCAGCGTACGCAAGGCCTCCACCAGCAGCGCATCGGCATCGTCTTCGCTCGCCATCTCTTCGGGAGGCGGGCCGACGAGCAATACGATTTCACCCCTTGGCGGATGAGCCTCGTAATAGGCGATCAGACCGGCGGGAAGCCCGCGCCGCAGTTCTTCGTGCAGTTTGGTCAGTTCGCGCGCCACGGCGACATCGCGGTGCGGCAAGGCCTCTTCGATCGCTGCCAGCGATTTCGCCAGGCGCGGGGCGGTCTCGTAAAACACCAGCGTCGTGTCGATGCCCGCCAGTTCTTCGAGGAGGTCGCGCCGTGGCTTGTCCTTGGCGGGGAGAAAGCCGGCGAATAGAAAGCGATCGTTGGGCAGACCGCTCAGCGCCAATCCCGTGATAGCGGCGCAGGCGCCGGGGAGTACGGTGACGGGAATGCCCTCGGCGCGGCAATCGTTGACGAGACGATAGCCCGGATCGGAAATCATCGGCGTGCCCGCATCGCTCACCAATGCGACGGCACGCGTGCGAGCCGCGTCGACCAGCTTTGTCCGGTCGCGGTGCTCGCTATGGTCGTCATAGCGCCACAAGGGCTTGGAAAAGCCCAGATGCTTGAGCAGCTTGCCCGTCACCCGCGTATCTTCGCAGGCGACCGCGTCGCAGCCCCGCAGCACCTCGATCGCGCGCAGCGTGATGTCGCCGAGGTTGCCGATAGGGGTGGCGACGATATAGAGCCCCGGCGTAAGGGAATTTTCGGGAAGGGTGGCGTCGGTCACTCTTGCTCCATGAACCAAGAGTGAGGGACGCGGCAAGATGAAGCGCTGGACTTTCGACCGTCGGACATTGGTAACGGCGGGACTGGCCGCCCTTTTGGGGGCCTGTTCGGTCATTCCCAAGGGCACTGAACGCCCAGCGCCAGTGGCCACCACTCCCGCGCCAGAACCGACCGAAACCCTGCCGAGCGACGAGACGCGCCACCGTATCGCGCTTCTGGTCCCGATGTCGGGCCAGAACGGCGCAGTCGGCCAGTCGATCGCCAACGCCACCACCATGGCGCTGCTCGATACCAATGCAAGCAACCTGCGCATCACAACCTACGACACCGCGAAAGGGCCCGAGACCGCCGCACGCCAGGCGATTGCCGAGGGCAACAAGCTGATCCTCGGCCCGCTGCTCGGCTCGAACATCCCCTCGGTCGTTGCGCCCGCACGGGCTGCCGATGTCCCGGTGATCTCATTTTCCAACGATACCGGCGCGGCAGGGCCCGACGTCTATATCATGGGCCACATTCCCGAGCAGTCGATCATGCGCTCGGTGCAATATGCGCGCGGAATGGGCTCGCAGAATTTCGCCATCATCGCCCCCGATGGCGAATACGGTGCCCGGGCCGAGGAGGCGATGCGCCGCGCAGTGGCCGCCTATGGTGGGACCGTGGTGTGGACCGAGCGCTACGCGCGCGGCAACACCTCGATCGTCAGCGCGGCCGAACGGCTCAAGGCGCATGGCGGTTACGACACAGTGTTGATCGCCGACGGTGCACGCCTGGCGGCGCAGGCGGCGGGCGTGCTCAAGTCCGGCGGCGCGGCCACGCCACAACTCCTCGGAACCGAATTGTGGAGCGGCGAAAGCTCGGTCACCCGCGCCTCGGCGCTGCGCGGAGCATGGTTTTCGGCCGTGTCCGACAGCCGTTACAAGCGCTTCGTCGACAGCTACGAGGCACGCTTCGGCAGCCAGCCGTACCGCATCGCGACGCTCGGTTATGATGCCGTGCTGCTGACCCTCCGCGTCGCACGCGACTGGCGGGTGGGGCGCGATTTCCCCCAGGGTGCCCTGCGCAGCACCGACGGATTTCTCGGCCTCGACGGGGCGTTCCGCTTCGGCCGCAACGGATTGGTCGAGCGGGCATTCGAGGTACGCGAAGTGCGCCAGGGTGCGGTGGCCGTGGTGGAGAATGCGCCCGAGCGCTTCTAGCGACCAGGCCCCTACATGCTGAGCTGGTCGAGGGATGGGCGATGGCCCTTCGACAAGCTCGGGCCGAGCGGACGTGGGTAAAGGCGCGAGATAGCTTGTAAGGAACAAGCTGACAGCGGTATTCGCTCGTCATGTCCGACGATCTGTTCGAAAACACGCCCACCTCCTCCGGCGATTATGACGCGTCCTCGATCGAGGTTCTCGAAGGCCTCGAGCCCGTGCGCCGCCGCCCCGGCATGTATATCGGCGGCACCGACGACCGCGCGCTGCACCATCTCGTCGCCGAAGTGCTCGACAATTCGATGGACGAGGCGGTCGCCGGCCATGCCACGCGGATCGAGGTGCGGCTCGACGAAGGCAATCGGGTAACCATCGCCGACAACGGCCGCGGCATGCCGGTCGACGAGCATCCCAAGTTCCCCGGCAAGTCGACGCTCGAGGTGATCCTCTCGACGCTGCATTCGGGCGGCAAGTTCTCGGGCAAGGCCTATGCCACGAGCGGCGGCCTCCACGGCGTCGGCGTCTCGGTGGTCAATGCGCTGTCGAGCGACACGCGGGTCGAGGTGGCGCGCGACAAGCAGCTCTATACGCAGAGCTTTTCCAAGGGACAGACGCTGGGCCCGCTCGAACAGCTCGGCCCCACCCCCAATCGCCGCGGCACCACGGTCAGCTTCGTGCCCGACACCGAGATCTTCGGCGACCGCCAGTTCAGCCCCAAGCGGCTGTTCAAGCTGGCTCGCTCGAAAGCCTATCTCTTTGCCGGAGTCGAGATCCGCTGGAAATGCGCCGAGAGCCTCGCCAGCGAGGACGTGCCGGCCGAAGCAGTGTTCAAATTCCCCGGAGGCCTGGCCGACCATCTCGCCGAGCAGCTCGGCGGGCGCGAATGTGTCACGGCCCAGCCCTTCGCGGGCAGCCAGGACTTCCCCGACGAGGCCGGCCGCGTCGAATGGGCGATCGCCTGGCCGCTCTATTCGGATGGCTCGACCAGCTGGTATTGCAACACCGTGCCGACGCCCGATGGCGGGACGCACGAACAGGGCCTGCGCGCCGCGTTGACGAAGGGGTTGCGTGCATTCGGCGAGTTGACCGGGGCGAAGAAAGCCAAGGACCTCACGGCCGACGACGTGATGACCGGTGCCGAGGTGATGCTGAGCGTCTTTATCCGCGACCCGCAATTCCAGAGCCAGACCAAGGACCGCCTAACCTCGCCCGAAGCCGCGCGCCTCGTCGAAAACGCTGTGCGCGACCATTTCGACCATTTCCTCGCCGACAACATGGACCGCGGCAAGGCGCTGCTTGGCCAGGTTATGGAGCGCATGGACGAGCGATTGCGGCGCAAGCAGGAACGCGAGATCAAGCGCAAGACCGCGACCAATGCCAAGAAGCTGCGCCTGCCGGGCAAGCTCACCGACTGTTCGGGCGAAGGCGATGGCGAGACCGAGCTGTTTATTGTCGAGGGCGATTCGGCCGGCGGGAGCGCCAAGCAGGCGCGCAACCGCAAGACGCAGGCGATCCTGCCGATCCGCGGCAAGATCCTCAACGTCGCTTCGGCCAGCGCCGACAAGATCCGCGCGAACAGCGAAATCGCCGACCTCACGCTCGCCATGGGCTGCGGGACGCGCAAGGATTGCGACCCCGAAAACCTGCGCTACGACCGCATCATCATCATGACCGACGCCGACGTCGACGGCGCGCATATCGCCACGCTGCTGATGACCTTCTTCTTCCAGGAAATGACCGAGGTGGTGCGCAATGGGCATCTCTATCTCGCCCAGCCCCCGCTTTACCGCCTGACCGCGGGCAAGGAGAGCCGCTATGCCCGCGACGACGCGCACCGCAGGGAATTGGAAGAGACGGTGTTCAAGGGCAAGAAGGTAGAGGTCGGGCGCTTCAAAGGCCTCGGCGAGATGAACCCCGGCCAGCTGCGCGAGACGACGATGGATCCCGACACGCGCAGCCTCATCCGCATCACACTACCCCCCGAATTCGAGGACCGTGCAAAGGTCAAGGACCTGGTCGACCAGCTCATGGGCCGCAACCCGGAGCACCGCTTCAACTTCATCCAGAACAATGCCGGCGAATTCGACCGCGAGATGATCGACGCCTAGTCGGCTCGCTCTGTATGCACATGCAGCTCGCCTTCGAGCGTGCGGTGCACCGGGCACTTGTCGGCGATCTCGATAAGCCGTGCGCGCTGGTCCTCGTCGAGATCCTCGCCGTGCAGCTCGATCGAACGATGGAGCGCCTGCATCTGCCGCCCTTCCTCCATCGCCGCGACATGGTCGCATTCGTCCTTGTGATCGCGTTCGTGTGTCACCCTGACGGTGACGCCCTCGAGCGGCCAGCCTTTCCGGTCGGCGTACATCTTCATCGTCATAGCGCTGCAGGTGCCGAGCGCGGCATTGAGCAGATCGTAGGGCGTCGGGCCGCTGTCGTCGCCGCCATAGCTGGTCGGTTCGTCGGCAAGGAATCGGTGGCTGCGCGTATGCACCTCGGTGCCGAATTTCCCGTGCCCGGTCTTCACCACCACGCCCTCCTCGGGCATCGGCCAATCCTCGCGCATAGGGATGTAGCGGTATGCCCAGCTGGCGATCACACTGGCGGCGAATCGCGCATCCTCGTGGCGGCTGAGCAGGTGATCGGCCCCGGCCAGGCTGACGAAACTCTTGGGATGCTTGGCGGCGACGAAGAGCTTCGCCGCATTGTCCACATCGACAATCTCGTCGGTCGGTGAATGGCAGAACATCAGCGGGATCCGCAACGCCTCGACCCTTCCGAGCAGGTCGACATCGCGAACCGCATCGAGGAAGTCGCGGCTTAGATTGTAGCGGTGCCCGCCGATATCGACCTGTCCCTCGCCATCGCGCTCGATCGCGGCGAGATCACCCTTCACGGTGCCGAGAACATGTTCGACCTCGGCCGGCGCGCCGATCGTGGCGATCGCAGCGACAGTGTCCTCTTCGAGCATGTCGGCCGCCGCCAGCACCGCGGCCCCACCGAGACTGTGACCGACAAGCAGCAAGCCCTTGCCGAAGCGCCCCGCGAGATACCGCGTCGATTCGACCAAGTCCTCGAGGTCGCTTGCAAATCCGGCACGGCCGAAATTGCCACCGCTCCGCCCCAGCCCGGTGAAATCGAAGCGCAGCGTTGCGATCCCGTGCTGTGCCAAAGCGCGCGTGACCTCGACCGCCGCACGGCTCTGCTTGGTGCAGGTGAAGCAATGCGCGAACACCGCCGCGCCGCGCACCAGCCCGCTCGGAAGTTCGAGTGCTCCCGACAGTTCGTAACCGCGGGTGGTGGGAATGGTTAGACGTTCGGTCGGCATGGGTTCTCCTCGGGTCCTGGTCCCATAACGCCCCCTTGCGTGTCTCGTGCCCGCCCCCTAACGCTTACGTAAAGTTGCAAGGGAAAACCGATGACCGAACAGACCAGCGAGCCTGCCCGCTTCGAGGGGACCAAATCCTATATCGCCACCGACGACCTCAAGGTGGCCGTCAATGCCGCGGTGACGCTGCGCCGCCCGCTGCTGGTCAAGGGCGAGCCCGGTACGGGCAAGACGGTCCTCGCGCACGAAATAGCCCAGGCGATCGACGCCCCGCTGATCGAGTGGAACGTGAAGTCGACCACCAAGGCGCAGCAGGGCCTTTACGAATACGACGCGGTCGCCCGCCTGCGCGACGGCCAGCTCGGCGACGAGCGCGTCCACGACATTTCGAACTACATCAAGAAGGGCAAGTTGTGGGAGGCATTCACCTCCGAACAGCTCCCTGTCCTGCTGATCGACGAGATCGACAAGGCCGACATCGAGTTTCCCAACGACCTGTTGCAGGAACTCGACCGCATGAGCTTCGACGTCTACGAAACGCACGAGCGCATCGAAGCGAAAGAGCGTCCGATCGTCGTGATCACTTCGAACAACGAGAAGGAACTGCCCGATGCGTTCCTGCGCCGCTGCTTCTTCCACTACATAAAGTTTCCAGACCGCGAGACGATGCGCGACATCATCGAGGTCCATTTCCCCGGAATTCAAAAGACCCTCGTCACCAAGGCGATGGAGGTCTTCTACGAAATCCGTGAGGTCCCGGGCCTGAAGAAGAAACCCTCGACCAGCGAACTGCTCGACTGGCTCAAGCTGCTGCTCAACGAAGACATGCCGCTCGACGTGCTGCAGGACGCCAACCCCAACGCCGCGATCCCGCCGCTGCATGGCGCACTGCTCAAGAACGAACAGGACGTGATGATGTTCGAACGTCTCGCCTTCATGGCGCGCCGGCAAACGTAAGACGCCGGCCCGCGCGCGTGCGCGAGCCGGCGTCGGGCCCAGGAGACAGGCACTAGATCAGTTGAAGCTGTAGGCGAGTTCGAAATCGCCCCAACGGCGACCGTTGATCTCGATCGGCACGTAGACGTTGCGTACCACGAGGTAATTTTTGCCGTCGCCCTCCTGGCGATAGACCGCCATGGTGTAGGGATCGCTCGTGGTCTTGGCGACGTGATCGACGCCCTCGAGGATGATGCGACCGTTGCGGCAATATTTGGTGTCGTGTGCCAGGTCTCCGGTGGGCGCACGCGAATGTTCGGTGACATGCGTCGGGAGAAATCCCTTCATATCGGCCTGCGAACACATGATTACCGCCCCGCCCTCGCCGCTCACGCGGTCGTTGAGCGGGCGCCAGTTGGCATCGGCCCAGTCGCTCAGGCTTGTGCGATAGAGCTGTGGATTGGTGCCGGGGACGGGCCGGTAGTCCTGGTCGAACAGCTGGTCCATCGTCAGTGTGCCTGCAGCGATCGCCTCTTCGGCAATGGCCACGATTTCCCTGGCGTGGCCCTTCGCCTTCTCGACCGTGGCGCTGTCCTGAGGCGAGAGTTCGGCCTTGACCAGCTTGTCGAACATATCGCTGGCGATCAGTTCGAGGTCTTCCATGCGACCATGCGCGGTCGCGAGCTTGTCTTCGTTTTCGCTCACCGCGCCGTCGAAATCGCCGAGCACGTCCTGCACCCGGTGGACGTGATCGGATATCGTCGCCGTGTTCCGCGCGATGAGCTCCTGCTGCCCGTCGACCTCCATCAGCAGTTCGGTGACGCTGCGCATCGTATCTTCGATCGAGCCGACCGAATTCTTCGCCTGGCTGCTCGCCTCGGCCCCGCTTTCGATCTTCTCGATCACCTGTCCGGCCTCGTTGCCGAGCATGTCGATCGTCCGGCCGATTTCCTCCGTCGCCTTGCGGGTTTCGCTGGCGAGCGCCTTCACCTCGTTGGCGACGACCGCGAAGGTGCGGCCCTGTTCGCCGGCGCGCATCGCCTCGATCGTGGCGTTGAGGGCGAGAATGTTCGTGGTCTCGGCGATCTGGTCGATCTCCTGGCTCGAACGGCGCACCTGGTCCATCGCCGCGGCGAACCCGGTGACATGCTCGGTCAATGTCTCGACCAGGCTCAGCAGGTTACCGATCTCGTTCAGCGAGTTGCTGATCATGGTCGAACCATGGTTGAGACGCTCTATCGCCCGTTCCGACAGGAGGCGCGCTTCGTCGCTCGCTTCGAGGACCTTGCGCTGGTCCTCGTCGAGCGCGCTGACCGTTCCCTGCAGTTCGACATATTCGCTGCGCAGGTGACCGAAGGAATCGATCACCCCCTGAACGATCCCCGCGACATCCGAACAGCCCACGGTTACCTTGCCGCAGGCTTCCGGAATCCGGTCCAGGGCCGATGCGCCGCGGGCATCGATCGCGCTGAGTTCCATTATTAGGTGACCCCCGATATATTTCGCTGCGGGTCGCCATAAAGACAGATGGTTAGCGGAGCGTAAAAATGCTTTGCGATTCCTGCACTGGTGCAGTGGTGCCGCACGCGCTAGACCTGCGGCCATGTTCTTCAATTTCGTCGACGAGCTGCGCGCGGCGGGTATTCCCGCCAGCTTCAAGGAACACCTGACGTTGATTGAGGCGCTCGACCGCGACGTGATCGAGCAGTCGCCCGAGGCGTTCTATTACCTGTCCCGCGCTACCTTCGTGAAGGACGAGGGCCTCCTCGACCGGTTCGACCAGGTTTTCCAGAAAACCTTCAAGGGCATCCTCACCGATTACGGCCAGAACCCGGTCGATATTCCCGAGGATTGGCTTAAGGCCGTGGCCGAGAAGTTCCTCACGCCGGAGGAGATGGACAAGATCAAGAGCCTGGGCGACTGGGACGAGATCATGGAGACGCTGAAAAAGCGGCTCGAAGAACAGGAAAAGCGCCATCAAGGCGGCAATAAGTGGATCGGCACGGGTGGCACCTCGCCCTTCGGCAATTCGGGCTACAACCCCGAAGGCGTGCGGATCGGCGGCGAGAGCAAACACAAGCGCGCGCTCAAGGTGTGGGACAAGCGCGAGTTCAAAAACCTCGACAACACGAAAGAGCTCGGTACCCGCAACATCAAGATGGCACTCCGCCGCCTGCGCCGTTTCGCGCGCGAAGGTGCCGCCGACGAGCTCGATCTCGATGCGACGATCGACGGTACGGCAAAGCAGGGCTGGCTCGACATCCATATGCGACCCGAGCGGCACAATGCAGTGAAACTGCTGCTGTTTCTCGATGTGGGCGGCTCGATGGATCCCTTCATCAAGCTGTGCGAGGAGCTCTTCAGCGCGGCGACGGCCGAGTTCAAGAATCTCGAATTCTTCTACTTCCACAATTGCCTCTACGAAGGCGTGTGGAAGGACAATCGTCGCCGCTGGCAGGAGCGGACCAAGACCTGGGACGTGCTCCACAAATATGGCCATGATTACAAGGTCATCTTCGTCGGCGACGCGGCGATGAGCCCCTATGAAATCACCCATCCGGGCGGCAGCGTCGAGCATATGAACGAGGAAGCAGGGGCCACCTGGATGCAGCGAGTGGTCAACACCTATCCCGCGACCGTCTGGCTCAACCCGGTACCCGAAAAGCAGTGGAGCTATTCGCAGTCGACCAAGGTGATGAAGCAAATCGTCAACGACCGCATGTACCCGCTGACGCTCGATGGTCTCGACGATGCCATGCGCGAATTGAGCCGCAAGCAAGGGTGAACCTAGGAGAGTTCCTACGGGTGCGGCGCGAATTTATTAGATCGCGAGTTTTTAACTCACGAGGCGGCATCTACTTCATCTCGGATGGCGGCCTTGACCGGGAGGCCATGAAAGGCGGAGTTTTCGGCTTTCTGTTCCTGCTTGCGCTGACATTCGGAGCCTCGACGCCAACCTTGATCGTTTTGGGCATCTCGGCGACAATGGGAATGTTCTATGCTTGCTTCGTGATAGCTGTCGGTTGGAAGGCTTACATCGAATGGTCCGACACATATTTCGACAAACACACGAAATATCGCCTTCCTCCCGAATATCGCGATAGCGAAAGTCATACGAAGGCTACCCGGCGCGCAAAACGCGCTCGCAGCGATGACGGCGCCTAACCACTCTCGCTTCGAAGCGGTTCGCCTCCGCCTCGAGCAATTCGATCCCGGCACGGGTTGGCGGCTGTGGCTCTACGAATTCCTGCTGTTCGGCTTCAAGCAGGGCTGGGCATGCCTCTTCGGAGCTCTCCTGCTCGCGCTGCTGCTCGCGACGCATTTCTTCTACCCCGCGGATGCGCCGCTCCATCGCTATGACTTCCTGACTCTGTCGGCCGTTGCGATCCAGGCTGGCATGCTCGCCTTCCGGCTCGAAACCTGGGCAGAAGCCAAGGTCATCCTGATCTTCCACGTCGTCGGCACGGTGATGGAGCTTTTCAAGACCGCGGCGGGATCGTGGATCTATCCCGAGGAAAGCCTGCTCCACATAGATGCCGTGCCGCTCTTCTCGGGCTTCATGTATGCCGCTGTCGGCAGCTATATCGCGCGCGTCTGGCGAATCTTCGATTTTCGCTACACCGCCTATCCGCCGCGCTGGGCGACCTGGCTGCTTGCGGCCGCGATTTATATCAATTTCTTCGCCCACCACTGGCTGCCCGATATCCGCATGGCGCTGTTCGCCGCGACCGGGCTGCTGTTCTGGAGAACGCGCGTGCATTTCCGCAATTGGCGCGCGCATCGCTGGATGCCGCTGCTGCTTGGCTTCCTGCTCGTCGCGCTGTTCATCTGGGGTGCCGAGAATATCGGCACCTTCGCGCGCGCCTGGACCTATCCCGGACAGGAGAACGGCTGGCGTATGGTCAGCCTTGCCAAGCTCGGCAGCTGGTTCCTGCTGATGCTAATCAGCTTCGTGCTGGTTGCGCTGGTCTCGCCCATTCGCGAACCCGACTAGTCCTTCCGGTCGAGCTCCTCGTTGAGCCGCAGCGAGCAGCGCCAGAAGAAGAATGCAGGGACCACGCCGAGCAAGGTCGCGCCGTAGAGAACATAGCGCACGCTTTCCTCCCCGTAAGTCGGCTGGAGCACGTCAGACAGCATCCCGAAGAACAGCGGACCCAGACCGAGGCCGATCAGGTTCTGGAAGAACAGCAGTACCGCCGCCGCAATCGCCCGCGCACGCAGTGGCACCAAGCCCTGCACACTCGAATAGGTCGGACCGTAATAGAGCGAGTTGCAGAGCGTCGGCACAATCAGCAGCGCCAGCGCCATAACCCAGTCGTCACTCATGAAGGCGAACAGCGCGAAGGGTATCGTCACCACCATGCCCACTGCGGGTGCGGTGAGCACATGCCGCCGGTTGGCCGACCCGAAGCGATCGGCCAGATAACCGCCGAGAAAGGTCCCGGTGATGCCTGCGGCACCATTGACCAGTCCAAACCAGAAACCCGTTTCACCCGGCGTCAGACCATGGGTACGCTGGAAGAAGATCGTGATCCAGGTGACTTTGCCATAGGCAAGAAAAGCCGCGGCCGACCCCGCGGTGACAAGCAGCACGAAAGCGCGCGAACTGAACATCGCCTTGAGTGCGTCCCCCATCGGCATCTGCGCGCCCGGTTGCGATGTAGCCGACGCCTGCATCATCCCCGTGCGCCGCGGGTCCCTGAGCACCATGAAGACGACCACCGCCAGCAGCAGGCCCGGCAGTCCGACGATAAGGAAGGCATTGCGCCACCCCACCGTATCGGCGAGCAGTCCCCCGATCAGCATCCCGAGCAGCGTGCCAATCGGAATTCCGAGAGCATAGAAGGCGAGTGCCGAGGCGCGCTTGGCGGGTTCGACGAGATCGGCGATCAGCGAGTGCGCAGGCGGGGTACAGCCCGCCTCGCCCACCCCCACGCCGATGCGGGCAAGCAGTAGCTGGACGAAGTTCTGCGCCAGGCCGCAAAGCGCGGTCATCGCAGACCACACCGCCAGCGCGGTGCCGATCAGCCACGGTCGGTTGGTCGAGGGCCGATCCGAGAACCGCGCGATGGGCAAGCCCAGGACGGTATAGAACAGCGCAAAGGCGAGCCCCGTCATCAGCCCGATCTGCGTATCGCTCAGGCGCAGTTCCTGCGCGATCGGCTCGGCCAGAATATTGACGATCTGCCGGTCGATGAAGTTGAATATGTAGACCACCAGCAGGATCCACAGGGTCACCCGCACCGATCCACCGGCCTTCCGTGCCGTCGCCGTCGCCATTGTCTTCCTCTCCCGAAGCGCGGGTATGCCCGTCACTTTCGCCCAAGCTTCCTTGCTCGGGGTATTTCGTCAACCCTGTTGATCGAAAATCGAATGGTCGGTCGGTTGTCCGCTCGTTCAGGCTGCGGTGTCGACCGCTTCGAACAGCGCGGCAATCTGGGCTCGCTCGATCGGTTCGAGCTCGGGCCTCCAGACGTCGAACAGCAGGACAAGCCGGTCCTCGTCCGAATTGTTCCAGGCTTCATGTTCAATCGTGTCGTCGAAGGCGAGCAACTCACCCTTGTGCCACTCGCGTTTCTGTGACCCGAGCCGCAATGCGCCGTTGCCCGGGACTATCAATGGTAAATGACAAATGTAGCGCGGATTGAGCATGCCGTGATGCGGTGGAATTTTCTTACCCGGCTTGAGCAAGGAGAGAAGCAGCGTCGGAGCGCGGTTGGGGATCGTGCAGACCGGGACTTCCTCGGTAATCGTACGATAGGCGATGGGCGCATAACGAATATGGTCTTCAACCGGAAGACCCTTCTCGATCAGGTCGAGCGAGCTCCAATCGTCATTGTCGAGCATTCCGTGCATGTCGCCTTGCGGACGATCGGCTTCCGCCTGGACATAGGGCTTGAACGTACCTGAACCGGCCAATAGACCGCGCGCTTCCTCGGCTATCTCCTCAGTACGCGCTTCCACCGCCTCGCGCCATTCGAATTGCCGCGTATCGGCAAACTCCACATGGGGGAGACCCGGATAATAATAAACATTGGGCATAGCCGGATAGGCACGCGATTCCGGCGGTCGCTCGGCCATGCCGATCATCATGGCAAGCGACTGGGCAAAACGTGGATGCCAAGCCCTCTGGGGGTGGCCTGCTTCAGTCAACGAGGCAACCAGGTGGCGCACGAAATGCCCCTGGATCTCTTGCATGGCCTGGACCGCGCGACTGGCTTCCCTGGTATCCGCCGGGCGCCCGCTCTGAGCCACCGAAACTGCCATGCCATAGAAAGAACCTGCGGCCCGCAATTCGCCATGCCCATAATGATGGTCGCCCTTGGCGATCAGTGCAGAAAAATCATACTGATCCCGCGATAGGCGCCTGTCTGCTTCCGCAACGGACATAACTGGTGGGGATGTAACTGGCATCGCGCGTTCCTGTCGATGAGATTGCAGACTGTCAGCGCCCCCGGCCAGGAGGTCAAGGATTTCCAGGCTCTCCGAATACCTCGAGTAGCGGACCGATATGCGCGGCGTAGTTCTGCCATCGTCCCGACGAACGCTTGTAGAGCGGTTCCCTCACTTGCCATGCGCTGGCCGTGCGGACCCGTGCATTTCCCCGGTGCGGTTCGAGGCACGCAACTTCCCATTCGAGATCTAGAAATTCGAGCAAGCGTCGCACTTCATTACGCGGATCGGCGACCAGCAAATCGTAATCCACGAAATGGATGTCATCTGGAAAGAGCGCCTGCCAGTGCGATGCGAGCCTTTCGTACTGGCTATGCCAATGTGCCACCCCTTGCAGCGTTGCGGCGTAACTTAGAGTGGGGTCGAGATGGGCGAAATACACCGATAGACAATTATCGAGCGGATTGCGCCGTGTCAGGACGATCTTTGCCCGGGGAAACAGGCGTTTGATCAATCCCACATGTAGAAAATTGTCAGGCCGTTTGTCGGTCAAACCTTCGCCCCGGAGGCCCATCCGCGCCAGACCCTCGAGATAAAGTCCGCGCAGTCGGTCGTAAAAAGCTTCCGTTTGACCAGCGAGCGACTGAGGATAGGGCTGCAAGCGCTCACGGACCATGTTCGGCAACAGGGGCAGTTCGCCCCCGGCCTTGATATGGCTGTGTGCTGCCAGGATTCTCTCGACAAGCGTCGATCCAGAGCGGAACATCCCGCAGATGAATATGGGTGACGCGCCACCACCGCTCGCTTCGTTACCTCGGGAAGGGAAGGCCGCGATCAGCGCCTCAATGAATCGCTCCGCTCCCGCTGGATCGTAAGGATGCGGGGCCAGCCCGCGGCTCGCTTGGTTGGCAAGGCGATAGGCGGCAAACGCCTCGTCGTATTGTCGGCACTCGTCGAGCGCACGCCCCAGTGCATAACCCATATCCGCGCGTTCGAGCGCGGTGCGACCGGCTTGCGCGACCGCTTTCCGCAAGCGCGCAATGAGCGGATCGTCCGGCCCCTCGAAACGAGTGACTTCGGCGAGGCGCATCAGCGCCATCGGATTTTCCGGTTCGAGTTCGAGTGCCCTCCCATATGCGTGACAAGCCGCTTCGCGGTCGCCCGCATCCTCGCGGATGTTTCCGAGGTTAAGCAGCGCCGGTACATAGTCGGCCCGGATGTCCAGTGCAGCCTCGAGCGCTTCCAGCGCTTCTTCCGGCTTCGCCAGATCATCTACCAAGATAACGGCGCGATTAAGATGGACCTCTTCGGCTCGTGCAGCGCCATGCTCCAGGGCCGCATCATAGGCGCAAAGGGCTGAATGGAAATCGCCCTTCATCCTCAGCAGCAGACCGTAATTGACCCAGTCGTCGGCCCGCTGCGGATCCCTCTCCAGCAAGCGCCCATATGTCTCGCGCGCCGCGTCGAAGCGGCCCGAGCGATAGAGCAAAGCCGCCTCTCGCGAGAGCGCATTCGCCGTCGCGCGCATCAGCTGTAGATCAGGTGCGGGGCAATTGTTTCCCGCCACGCCGCTTCGTCGGCCTCGGCGCGTTCGTCGAGATCGTCGGGCACTGCCTCGGGATCGTCGACCCATTCGCGTAAGGCCGATCCCCCGTTTATGACGTCGATCGCAAGCCGGTCGAACTCGTACTCGTAGGGAAAATCGCGCCACAAGGGATAAGCGGGGTAGAGGCGGCGGATGGCCTTGAAGGCCAGCGCCTGCAAGCGCCAGGGGCGAAAGGCGTGGTGATCGTAGAACTTGCCTTCCGCATGCACCATCAACCCGTTGCACAGCGTACCGGCATGCTTGTGGAAAGTCGGTTCGAACCAGCATTCGCGGATCGCGCAGCCGCGCATCCATACCGGCGCCAGATCATGCATTTCGGCCAATACCGCCTTCGCATCCACATCGGGCGCGCCGAACAACACCTCGAGCGGGCGTGTCGTCCCCCTGCCCTCGCTCAGCGTGGTGCCCTCGAGCATGACCGTGCCGGCATAGGCGCGCGCCATGTTGAGACTGGCGGCATTGGGGCTGGGATTGATCCAGATCCGGTCTTCGGGCCAGCCATAGCCCGGCGCCTTGCCCGGCGTCCAACCGCGCATCTCGATCACCTTCAGATCGACGTCGAGGCTGAAATGGTCGACGAACCAGTGCGCCATCTCGCCCATGGTGAGGCCATGCCGCATTGCCATGGGCGCGGCTCCGACGAAGCTTTCCTGGCCTGGCTCGAGCAGCGTCCCCTCTATCGGCCCACCGGCGGGGTTGGGACGGTCGAGGACCCATACCGATTTGCCCGTCTTCGCTGCTTCCTCGAGCAGGTAGAGCAAGGTCGTGACGAAGGTGTAGATCCGGCAACCGAGGTCCTGCAGGTCGAATAGGAACACGTCGGCGCTCGACATCATCTGGCCGGTCGGGCGGCGCACTTCGCCATAAAGGCTGAAGACCGGGATGCCGTATTGCGGATCGGTCTCGTCGGTCGTTTCGACCATATTGTCCTGCTTGTCGCCCTTGAGCCCGTGCTGCGGGCCTAAGGCGGAGCTCACATTGATGTCGCGCCCGATCAACGCGTCGAGCGAATGGTCGAGGCTGGCGGTGACCGAAGCGGGATGTGCGATCAAGGCAACGCGCTTGCCCTCGAGTGGTCTGCGCAATTCCTCTTCGGTGATAAGCCGATCGATGCCGAATTTCATGCCGCGTTCGGTGCCGCAAGCTGCGCTATGAAGCAAGCCGGATCATGGAAATCGGGCGCGTCAGTGGCGTGGTCGAGCGCCCAATAGCTCTTCCGCCCGCCTCGCTCCTCGATGACACAGGTCAATGCCATCGCGCACGAACCGGTTGGCAGGCCGGCACGCGGCAGCGCGGCATCGAAGATCGCGAAACTGCTGCCTTGGCGAATCGTGCACCCAGGTTCCCGCGGCAACTCACGCTGGCGCATTCCTTCCCGATAGGCGGTGAAATCATACGCATTCCACCGCTCGGAAGGCGAAAGGTTGAACTCGCAATAGGCTTCGCCGCCCTCGGGGCACAGGAACAACTCGAAACAGGTGGTTTGCCACAAGCCGTCCGCGCGGCCCTTGCCTGCAAAGGGTGGGATCACGAGATCGACCGAATTCTCGATCCGCCAGCGCAGTCTAAGCCAGTTTTCATCGCGCCCGGTGATTCGCGCCTCGACGGCTGAAACCGCCCGGGGAGGATGGGCCGGGTGCGGCCGCAATCGGTACGTTTCCATGCCGCTCCTTACCTGCTAGCGGGCGCTTCGTCATGAGCAACTATTCGTCCGATCTCCTGCGCCTCCTCGACGAGCGCGGCTATATCCACCAGATCACCGATGCTGCAGGCCTCGATGCGCTCGCTGCCGCGCAGATAGTGCCGGGCTACATCGGCTTCGATGCCACCGCACCCTCTCTCCATGTCGGCAGCCTCGTGCAGATCATGATGTTGCGGCGCCTCCAGCAGGCCGGGCACAAGCCGATCGTGGTGATGGGCGGCGGGACGACCAAGGTCGGCGATCCCAGCGGCAAGGACGAAAGCCGCAAGATGCTCACCGATGCGGATATCGCGGCGAATATCGCCGGGATCCGCGAGGTCTTCGAGCGCCTGCTGGCTTTCGGCGACGGCCCCACCGACGCCGTGATGGTCGACAACGACGAATGGCTGAGCCGACTTGGCTACATCGAGCTGCTGCGCGATGTCGGCCCGCACTTCACCATCAACCGCATGCTGACCTTCGATTCGGTGAAACTGCGGCTCGAACGCGAGCAGCCGCTGACCTTCCTCGAATTCAACTACATGATCCTGCAGGCCTATGATTTCCGCGAGCTGGCACAGTGCTACGGCTGCCGGCTGCAGATGGGCGGAAGCGACCAATGGGGCAATATCGTCAACGGCATGGAACTCGCGCGCCGGATGGACGGCAGCGAATTGTTCGGCCTGACCACGCCGCTGCTGACCACCGCCGACGGCGCGAAGATGGGCAAGACCGCGGCCGGAGCGGTGTGGCTCAACGAGGCCCAGCTGCCGAGCTACGATTTCTGGCAATACTGGCGCAACGTCGATGATCGCGATGTCGGTCGTTTCCTGCGCCTCTTCACCGACCTCCCGCTCGACGAGATCGCCCGGCTCGAGGCGCTGGAGGGTGCCGAGATCAACCGCGCGAAGACCGTCCTTGCCAATGAGGTAACCAAGCTCGTTCGGGGTGAGGACGCCGCCGCGCTGGCAGAGCGCACCGCTGCGGAAACCTTTGCCGGCGGTGGCGCGGGGGAAGACCTTCCCTCCCTCGCCCTTGGCGACGAGGGCATGCGCATTGGCGCGGTTCTCACTGCGCTTGGCTTCACCGCCTCGAATGGCGAAGCCAAGCGTAAGCTGGCCGAAGGCGCGGTCAAGCTCGACGGTGCGGCGATCACCGACCCGGGGGTTCTCGTGACCGTGGCTGTTGGGGACGAGGCCAAGCTCAGCCTGGGCAAAAAGAAGCACGCGATCCTGCGCCGCTAAAACTTCGCAAGCGGCAGGTTTCGTTGCCGAATCGGGCGCTCGATTTACCATTTGGCAGCCTTTTGCCTGCATAGGGTTCAGTCTGACTGCACCGTTGCAAAAGGATCGCCAGTATGGCTGTCGGAGCCCAACTCAGCGTAACCGACCAACGGCGCATGGCGCGCCATCCGGTCGATCATCCCGTGATCGCCGAACATTTCGGCAAGGGAGACGTGCGGCTGCACATCGCCAATATTTCCGCCAACGGTTTCATGATCGACAATGCCGATGGTATCGGCCGCGGTGAACGCGTGATCGTACGCCTCCCGGTGATCGGGCGGATCGAGGCCTATTGTATCTGGACGCGCGACAACCGCGCCGGCTTCCAATTCGAACGGATCATCCGGATCGACGATTTTCTCGCCATGATCGACACGCTGCAGCCCAATCCGCGCCTGCGCAAACAGCGCTAGTCCCAAACGCTTCTACTAGAACGACAAGCAGGCCCGTCTTCACAACCGATGGCGGGCCTGCCATGCGTCCGGCGTGACCGAAACCGACGCTCCCGCATTCCGGCAATCGCCGCTGCGCATCGCCAATTTTCGGGCCTACTGGCTCAGCCGCTTGACGATGACGCTGGCACAATATGCGATGATGCTGATTATCGGCTGGCAGACCTACAACATCGCCCGCGACAGCGGATTGGGGGTCGCCGCAGCATCGGGGCAGCTGGCGCTGATCGGCCTGCTGCAATTCGTGCCGCTGTTCCTGCTGACGCCCTTTTCGGGATGGGCAGCAGATCATTTCGATCGCCGCAATATCGCCCGCCTGACCGTGCTCGCGCAGTTCGGCTGCGCTTCTGCGCTGGCGTGGTTGACCTGGAGCGACAAGCTCACGCTGCCCGCGCTGTTCGGCGTCGCCATCGTGCTCGGGGTGGTGCGCGCCTTCAACGGACCGGCACTGTCGGCACTCGCGCCGAACCTCGTTCCCAAGGCAATCCTTCCCAATGCCATCGCGCTGTCGAGCATTGCCTGGCAGGTCGGCATGATCGTGGGCCCCGCGATCGGTGGCTATACCCACGCGATCCTCCCCGCCCTGCCCTATTTCGTCGCTTGCGTTCTGTTCGCGGTGGCGCTGACCGCGCTGTCCTTCATCGGACAGGTACCGCAGCCGCCGCGCGAGGCGAACAAGCGCCCGATCCACCAGATGGTCGAGGGGTTGCGTTATGTCATACGCAACAAGATGGTCCTCGGTGCGATCACGCTCGATCTCTTCGCCGTGTTTCTCGCTGGCGCGACCGCACTGTTCCCGGTCTTCGCCCGCGACATTCTGGAGGTCGGCGAGACCGGCCTCGCGCAGCTCGCCATGGCCCCTGCAGTCGGCGCTGCTCTGACCGCACTGTGGTTCAGCTTCCGGCCGCTCAGGACCAATGTCGGTCCCAAGATGCTTGGCGCGGTCGCGCTGTTCGGCTTCGCCACGGTGGTGTTCGGCCTCTCGACATGGATGCCGCTCAGCCTAGCAATGCTGTTCATCGTCGGTGCGGCGGACATGTTCAGCGTCTATATCCGCCAATCGCTGATCCAGCTGCACACGCCCGACGACAAGCGCGGCCGCGTCTCCTCGGTCAGCCTGCTGACGATCAGCGCCTCGAACGAATTCGGCGATTTCTTCTCGGGCAGCCTCGCCTACCTTGTCGGCCCCGTGCTGGCAGTGGTCGGTGGCGGCGCGGGAGCGATCGTCACCGTCGCCATCTGGGCCCGGATATTCCCCGTGCTGCGCACCACGCGGACCTTTGACCCGCCTGACGAATTGCTAGACACTCCCCCCGAAGACAAAATGCAGGAGCAGATGCCATGAAAGCCGACTCCGTCCTCGCCACTATCGGCGGAACCCCACATATTCGCCTCGCCCGCCTGTTCCCCGACGACGAGGTCTGGGTGAAGAACGAACGCGCCAATCCCGGGGGCTCGATCAAGGACCGCATCGGTCTCGCCATGATCGAAGATGCCGAAAAGGCGGGCAAGCTGAAGGAAGGCGGCACGATCATCGAGCCGACCAGCGGCAATACCGGTATCGGCCTCGCCATGACCGCGGCGGTGAAGGGCTACAAGCTGGTCCTCGTCATGCCCGAAAGCATGAGCGTCGAACGCCGCCGCCTGATGCTGGCCTATGGCGCGACCTTCGACCTGACGCCCAAGGAAAAGGGCATGAAGGGCGCGATCGAGCGCGCGCAGGAGCTGGTCGAACAGACCGAGGGCGCATGGATGCCGAGCCAGTTCGACAATGAAAGCAACTGGAAGGTCCATGCGCGCACCACCGCGCAGGAAATCCTCGACGACTTCGCCGAAACGCCGATCGACGCGCTGATCACCGGGGTGGGCACGGGCGGGCACCTGACCGGCTGTGCCGAAGTGCTCAAAAAGACCTGGCCTGCCATGAAGGCCTGGGGCGTCGAGCCAGAACTGTCGCCTGTCATCAGCGGCGGCCAGCCCGGCCCGCACCCGATCCAGGGCATCGGCGCGGGCTTCATTCCCGGCAATCTCCACACCGACGCTATCGACGGGGCGATTCAGGTCGCTGCCGAAGATGCCAAGGAAATGGCACGCCAGTGCGCGGTGAAGGAAGGCCTGCTGGTCGGCATCTCGAGCGGCGCGACGCTGGCAGCAATCAAGAGGAAGCTTGCCGACTTGCCCGCGGGAAGCCGCGTACTCGGCTTCAACTACGACACGGGCGAGCGCTATCTTTCGGTACCGGACTTTCTGCCGGAGTGATGGATTTCGTGAAGGTCGAATATCGCGATGGCGCGGTCGAGCTGACCGCGCTTCACGCTCGGCCGGAGGGAACGCCCCGCGCCGGGGTGGCGATCTTTCCGACCTTCATGAATTCCACTCCCGGCGTCGAGGCCAAGGCGCAGCAACTTGTTGAGGCGGGCTATGCCGTCCTGATCGGAGATTTCTACGGCCCCGAAGCTCCTGCGAACTTCGAAGAAGCCTTCGCAGCCATGGGCCGATTGCGTGGCGATCCGCAGGCGATGCGACAGCGGCTTCGCGCGACGCTCGACCTGCTGCGCAAACTCGAAACCGACATCCCGCACCTCGCCATCGGCTTCTGTCTCGGCGGGATGGCCGTGCTCGAAATGGCACGCGACGGGCAGGACCTCGCTGGCGTCGTGAGCTTTCACGGCCTGCTCGAAACCGCCCTGCCCGCCAACAAGTCGATCAATCCGCGTATCCTCGTCTGTCACGGCGATGCCGACGCGCTTGTCCCGCGCGAGCAGGTAACGGGCTTCTGGGAGGAAATGGATGCGGTGAAGGCGAGCTGGCATTTCCATTCCTACGCCGAGGTCGAGCACGGCTTCACCAATCCGCGCATGCTCGATGGCTCACCCAACCCCGCCTATAATGCCAGCGCCGATCGCCAAAGCTGGGCGGCGATGCACGCCTTGTTCGACGAGCTACTTGGGTAGAACGAAAAGGCCCGAGCCGAAGCCCGGGCCTTTCGATTTCAAGAAGTTCGGAACCCTAAGCGGTGGTGGCAAAGGCCTCCTCGCCCAACGCCATCATGCTGTCGCTGCCCGCCTCGAGCTTGCGGCGCAGCGCACCGGCGTCGGGCAGGAAGCGATCCATGTAGTAGCGCGCGGTTGCCAGCTTGGCTTCGTAGAACGCCTTGTCATCGGTTCCGCCAGCAAGCGCCGCCTGCGCGACCTTGGCCATGCGTAGCCACATCCAGCCCAGCGTCACGATGCCCATGATGTGCATGTAGTGATGGGCGCCCGCGCCGAGGTGGTTGGGGTTCTGCATAGCATTGTTCATGAACCACATGGTCGCGGCCTGCTGCTGGCCGAGCGCTTTTTCCAGTGCCTCGGCGAGCTGACCGAGCTCCTCGTCGCCCTTGGCCGCAGCAATGTCCTCGCCAACAGCCTTGAAGAAAGCCTGGATCGCTGCCCCCCCCTTGCTGGCGAGCTTGCGGCCGCACAGGTCCATCGCCTGCACGCCGTTGGTGCCTTCATAGATCTGGGCGATACGCGCATCGCGGACGAACTGGCTCATGCCCCATTCCTCGATGTAGCCGTGGCCGCCGAAGACCTGCTGCATGTTGGTGGCGACTTCATAGCCCTTGTCGGTGCCATAGCCCTTGATGACCGGTGTCAGCAGGCCGATCATCGCATCGGCTTCGGCGCGCTCTTCCTCGGTCTGCGCCTTGTGCGTCAGATCGACCAGCAGGGCACCCCAGAGGCACAGCGCGCGCATCCCCTCGGTGAAGGCCTTGGCATCCATCAGCATTCGGCGCACGTCGGGGTGGACGAAGATCGGATCTGCCTGGGCCTCGGGATCGACCGGGCCGGTCAGCGCGCGCCCCTGCCGACGATCGAGCGCATAGGCGACGGCGTTCTGATAGGCGACCTCCGCCTGGCTCAGGCCCTGGATACCGACGCCGAGGCGCGCGGCGTTCATCATGATGAACATCGCGGCGAGGCCCTTGTTCTCCTCGCCGACCATCCAGCCCTTGGCGCCATCGTAATTGAGGACGCAGGTCGAGTTCGCATGGATGCCCATCTTGTGCTCGATCGAGCCGCACATCACGCCGTTGCGCTCGCCCGGATTGCCATCCTCGTCGACAAGGAACTTGGGCACCACGAAAAGCGAGATGCCCTTGGTGCTGTCCGGCGCTCCCGGCGTCTTCGCGAGCACGAGGTGGATGATGTTCTCGCTCATGTCGTGCTCGCCGGCCGAGATGAAGATCTTGGTGCCGGTGATCGCATAGGACCCGTCGTCATTGGGGACGGCCTTTGTGCGGATCATGCCGAGATCAGTGCCGCAATGGGGCTCGGTCAGGTTCATGGTGCCGGTCCACTCGTTCGACACCATCTTGGGCAGATACATTTCCTTCTGTTCCTGGCTGCCCTTGGCGATCAGCGCCGAGATCGCGCCATTGGTGAGGCCGGGATACATCCCGAAAGCCTGGTTGGCGCTCGAGATGAATTCCTCCATCACAAAGCCGAGGACGTGAGGTAGGCCCTGGCCACCGAATTCCTCGGGCTGCGCCAACGTACCCCAGCCCGCTTCACGGAACTTGTCGAAAGCCTCCTTGAAACCCTTCGGCGTGGTGACCGAGCCGTCCTCGTTGCGCGTGCAGCCTTCCTGGTCACCGGGCAGGTTGAGCGGGGCGAGGACCTCGGAGCAGAACTTGCCGCCCTCGTTGATGACCGCGTCGGTGACGTCGGCGCTGGCCATCTCGAACCCCGGAAGGTTGCCGTAACCGGAAAGGTCGAGCAGCTCGTTGACGATGAAGCGGGTATCGCGGGTGGGCGCGGTATAGCTGGGCATCTGCGTGTCCTTGGGTCTGGTTTTGGTCGGCGTCGTGCCGGTGGGAGGCTAGTCAGTCGGAATCGAGATTTTCGATATGATCGATGAATTCGGTGAGTTCGTGGATCGAACTGTCGATGTCGTCGCGCTGTTCCTTGAGCTTGGCGACATGCGCCTTGCATTTCTCGACCGTAACGCGTCGCTGCTCGACGCGGCCGTCACCGAGATCGTAGAGATCGATCATCTCGCGGATCTCGGTGAGCGAGAAACCGACGTTTTTTGCGCGCATGATCCACGCAAGCCGGGCACGGTCGCGCTTCGAATAGATGCGGGTCAGGCCAATGCGCGAGGGGGCGATCAGCCCCTCGTCCTCGTAGAATCGCAGAGCGCGGGCGGTACAGCCAAACTCGCTTGTCAGGTCGGAAATCGAATATTGCTCGCGACCGAGCTCGTCGGGGCGCTCGATATGGGCGCCGGCATGGCGGCGATCGCCATTGTCGGCGCGAAAATCCTTGGGCAGCGGCTTGGTCATGCGCTGCACATAATCGCACGTTTACGTAAGCGTCAAGTCTTGACGGGTTGGAGAGCATCGCCTTCGAGCCGACGATAGAAACAACTCGGCGCACCAGTATGGCAGGTCGGTCCCTCCGGTCGACAGACCAGCAGCAAGGCATCCTGATCGCAATCGACGAGAATTTCCTCCACCGCGAGGACGTGACCGGAACTCTCGCCTTTCTTCCATAGCCGGTCGCGCGACCGGGAATGGAAATGCGCAAATCCCGTCTCGCGGGTGGCGGCTAACGCCTCGGCGTCCATGAACCCGACCATCAGCACAACGCGCGTCTCGGCGTGGACGACGATCGCACTCAGCAGCCCCTTGTCATCGAATTTGGGCATGAACGTCGGCCCTGCCTCGCGCTCGTTCACATCGGTCACATCACCACCCTTCACCTCGAACCTGGCGGCCACACTTGTTGCAAGATAACCACAAAGTCGACCCAAAATCGGGCTTTGGCGCAAATGCTTGTTTGTTCAAGCCGTCATTTAAGTAACAAATGTGTCCGCAGGCACGTGAGGCCTGCCCACCGGAGCAGGTGCCAGTCAGAGCGCCAGGTTCAGGGGGTCACGGATACGCAGCCGCGATCGAGGGTTTACGCGGCGCATCCGAAAACGATGAGGGATGGACCCATGGTGCATGCTGGGGGGCTGCACCGGCGCCGCAAGGCGGGTCCGGTAAAATTCGTCACGTGGCGCCCGGGATCGCAAGGTCCCGGGCGTTTCGTTTTCCGGTCAGACGTCGAGCGCCTCCTCGAGGACGCGAGCGAAGCAGGCAATGGTGACACTCGCCGCCCCGCCCCGCTTGAGTGCACGAACGCAGCTGTCGCTGGTCGCCCCGCTGGTCAGCACGTCGTCGACCAGCAGGATGTCGCGGCCCTCTACCGCGCTCCGTCGGCGGGAATTCAGCAGGATCGATCCCGACAGGGCACGCGCGCGCGCCTTCCGACCGAGCCCGCCGAGCGTGGGCGTGGGCTTGGCCCTGACGAGCGCGTCGACGCATAGCCGTCCGTGCCCGAGCGCCTGCAACTCGCGCGCAAGCAATCCCGCCTGGTTGAACCCGCGCCGCCACTGGCGCCAGCGATGAAGCGGGACGGGAACGATCACCCGCTCGGGATCCGTCACGGGCAGACGCGCAGCCATCAGGCGGGCCAGCATCGGCGCAAGAGCCAGTCGGCGGCCATGCTTGAAGGCAAGCACGAGCTGCCGTGAGACATCGGTGTAGAGCGTGCCCGCAGCGATGCCGTCGTGCCGCGGCGGGTTCGCAAGACAGGGGGCGCAGATCGCCCCGGCTTGCGGCCCGCTGTCGCCGAACGGACGCTGGCAGGCGGCGCAACTCGGCTCGCCCGGGATCACCAAACCTTCCCAGCAGGCCGCGCACAAGCCGCCCTGCTCGGCCACGCCGCCACCGCAGGCGGGGCAGCGCGGCGGGTAGACGAAATCCACCAGCGGCGCGAGGCTGGCGGCGAGGAAACGGCTTGTCGACACCTTCGCAGGCTGCACCGCTTGCGCCGGGCTGGCAAGCGCGGCAGGGGCAGAGCCATGGCCCAGCAAGCCCCGCCCCGGATCTTCTCGCGCCGCCGCCGGATCGTCGGCCTGCGCCGGGCGCGGGTCCGCCAGGCGCATCGCAATGCGGCGCGCTATATCCTCGACGACATGGTCGAGGACGTGCTCGACCGGCTCGAATTCGTCCGCATGAACCCTCGCCGTGTGCTCGTCATCGGCGACTGGACCGGCACGCTCGCGCTGTCGCTGCGCGGTGCGGGGGCGCAGGTCCAGGAACAGGATGTCGCCTCGCTCGACGAGGAAGCGCCGATCGAGGCGGTGCCCTACGACCTCGTCGTCAGCCTCGCCTCGCTCGACCGGGTCAACGACCTGCCCGGTGCGCTGCTCCATATCCGCAACGCGCTGACCGAAGGCGGGATGATGATCGCCAGCTTCCTCGGCGCGGGCAGCCTGCCCAATCTGCGCCGCGCGATGCTCGCCGCCGAGCCCGACCGGCCCGCGGCGCGGATGCACCCGCTGGTCGACAACCGCGCGGCCTCGGCGCTGCTCGAGCGCGCACTGTTCCGGCGCCAGGTGGTCGACAGCCGGACGCTGACGGTATCCTTCGGTTCGCTCGACCGGCTTGTCTCGGACCTGCGCGACCAGGGCCTCGGCAGCGCGCTGGCGAGTGCCCCGCCGCCGCTCGGCAAGGCCGCGCTGGAACGCGCCGAAACCGCTTTCCGCAAGGCCGCCAACAGGAAAGGCCGCGTCCTCGAAAGCTTCGAGATCCTGACGCTAACCGGCTGGAAGGATTAGCGCAGGCTTGCCTGCGCCGCCGCGAGCCGGGCGATCGGCACGCGGTAGGGCGAGGCGCTGACGTAATCGAGCCCGGTCGCCTCGCAGAAGGCGATGCTGGCCGGATCGCCGCCGTGTTCGCCGCAAATGCCGAGCTTGAGCCCGTCGCGCACAGCCCGGCCGCGTTCGGCGGCGAGTTCGACCAGCTGGCCGACCCCGTCGACATCGAGGCTGACGAAGGGATCGCGCGCAAAGATGCCCTTGTCGACATAGGTCGTCAGGAAGCGCCCGGCATCGTCGCGGCTGACGCCGAGCGTGGTCTGCGTCAGGTCGTTGGTGCCGAAGCTGAAGAATTCGCCGACCTCGGCGATTTCGCCCGCCATCAGCGCCGCGCGCGGCAGTTCGATCATCGTGCCGACGAGATAGTCGAGCGTAACCCCGGTGTCGGCGAAGACCTCCTCCGCCACCCGGTCGACCACATCCTTGAGCAGTTCGAGCTCGCGGCGGGTCGCGACCAGCGGTATCATGATCTCGGGCACCGGCGCCTCGCCGCTATCCTTGGCGACCTGGCAGGCGGCCTCGAAGATCGCGCGCGCCTGCATCTCGTAGATCTCGGGATAGGTGATCCCGAGGCGGCAGCCGCGATGGCCGAGCATGGGGTTGAATTCGTGCAGCTCGCCCGCGCGGCGCCGCAGCTTGTCGATCCCCACGCCGGTCGTCTCGGCCAGATCCTCGAATTCGGCATCGCCATGCGGCAGGAACTCGTGCAGCGGCGGGTCGAGCAGGCGGATCGTGCAGGGCAGCCCTGCCATGACTTCGAAGATCGTTACAAAATCGCTGCGCTGTTCGGGCAGCAGTTTGGCGAGCGCGGCGCGGCGGCCTGCCTCGCTATCGGCGAGGATCATCTCGCGCACCGCGCTGATCCGGCCCGCGTCGAAGAACATATGTTCGGTCCGGCACAGTCCGATACCCTCGGCGCCGAACTGGCGCGCCATGCGGCATTCGGTTTCGGTCTCGGCATTGGTGCGCACGCGCATGCGGCGATGCTTGTCGGCCCATTCCATCAGCGTTCCGAAATCGCCGGCGAGTTCGGGTTCGATCGTCGCCACCTCGCCCGCCATCACCTGGCCATTGGCACCGTCGATGGTGATGACATCGCCTTCGAGCAGGTCGCGATCGCCGATCCGCAGGCTGCGCCCCGCCCGGTCGATCGAGACCGCCGAAGCGCCCGAAACGCAGGGGCGGCCCATGCCGCGCGCGACCACCGCCGCGTGGCTGGTCATCCCGCCGCGTGCGGTGAGGATGCCGGTCGCGGCATGCATGCCGTGAATATCCTCGGGGCTGGTTTCCACGCGCACGAGGATGACTTTTTCGCCCCGCCCGGCCCAGGTCTCGGCGGTATCGGCATCGAGCACGATCCGTCCGCTCGCCGCGCCGGGCGATGCCGGCAGGCCGGTGGTCAGCACGTCGCGCGGCGCATCGGGATCGAGCGTCGGGTGGAGCAGCTGGTCGAGCGCCATCGGATCGACGCGCAGGATCGCGGTCTTTTCGTCGATCAACCCCTCGCCGACCATGTCGACCGCCATTTTGAGCGCGGCCTTGGCGGTGCGCTTGCCGCTGCGCGTCTGGAGCAGCCACAGCTTGCCCTGCTGCACGGTGAACTCGATGTCCTGCATGTCGGCGTAATGACGTTCGAGCAGCTCGAACAGCCGCGCGAGCTCGGCGAAGGCCTCGGGCATCGCCTCTTCCATGCTCGGCTTGTCGGCCCCCGCCGCCTCGCGCCGCGCCTTGGTCAGATATTGCGGCGTGCGGATGCCCGCGACCACATCCTCGCCCTGCGCATTGACCAGCCATTCGCCGTAATAGGCCTTCTCGCCGGTAGAGGGGTCGCGCGTGAAGGCGACGCCGGTGGCGCTCGTGTCGCCCATGTTTCCGAACACCATCGCCTGTACGTTGACCGCGGTCCCCATGTCGTGCGGAATATCGTTGAGGCGGCGGTATATCTTGGCGCGATCGGTATCCCAGCTGTCGAACACCGCGCTGATTGCGCCCCACAGCTGTTCGACCGGGTCTTGCGGGAATGGCTTGCCCAGCTCTTCCTCGACAATGGCCTTGTACTGACCGACCAGCGCCTTCCATTCCCCGGCGCTCAGTTCGGTATCGGCGTAATAGCCATTGTCTTCCTTGGCGATTTCGAGCGCTTCCTCGAACAGGCCGTGGTCGACGCCGAGCACGACATCGCCATACATCTGGATGAAGCGGCGGTAGCTGTCCCAGGCAAAGCGTTCGTCGCCGCTGGTCTTCGCCAGCCCCTCGACGGTTTCGTCGTTGAGGCCGAGGTTGAGGACCGTGTCCATCATCCCGGGCATGGAGATCGCTGCGCCCGAGCGGACCGAGACGAGCAGCGGGTCGGCGGCATCGCCGAAGCCCTTGCCGACGGTCGCCTCGACATGCTTCAGCGCCTCGGCGACGTCGCGGCGTAGCTTGTCGGAGAAATCCGAGCCGCCCGCGAGATATTTGAGGCATTCCTCGGTCGCGATGGTGAAGCCGGGGGGGACCGGCAGGCCGATGCTGGCCATTTCGGCGAGATTGGCGCCCTTGCCGCCGGTAACGGTCTTGTCCTTCTGCCGTGCATTCGAATGCGGAGCGTTGCCGCCGAAGGTGAAGACCGTATCGTTCATCGTGTCCCTTCCGGGGTGACGAAGGTTACACCGCGTCACCCGATAAAATTCTTACAAGCCGCTGTTTTCCGGCACCTTTGCGTAAAGTGACGGACAGCGGTGCGGGCGCGAAATCAGCCCTCGATGCGGCTGAAGTCGGCCACTTTGTGCACTGCAGCACGAAAGGCCGCAAGCAGGTCGAGCCGATGGGCCCGCTTCATTTCTTCATCCGCGTTTACCGTCACTTCATCGAAGAAACGGTCGATCGGTGCACGCAGCGACGCGAGCGCCGCCATAGCGGCGGAGAAGTCTTCCGCCTCAATGGCCCGCGCCGCTGCCGGTTCCGCCTGTGCAAGCGCATCCATCAGTGCCTTTTCGGCCGGCTCGGGCGTGTAGGAAAGCTGTTTCGCATGGCGCTCGGCCATCTTGGCGTCGATCACCGCCTTCATGTCGGGATCGTCGACCAGCGCCAGCGGGTCTTCCTCGCCGGTGCGCGCGATCTCGCCCTCGGTGCCGTGCCAGTCTTCCTTCTTGAGGATGTTGGCGGCGCGTTTGTAGCCGGCCAGCAGGTTGGCGCCGTCTTCGCTGTCCATGAAGGACTGGAGCGCCTTCACCCGGGCGAGCAGGCGGACAAGATCGTCCTCACCACCAAGCGCGAATACCGCGTCGATCAGGTCGTAGCGAACGCCGGCTTCGCGCTGCTGGACCTTGAGGCGGTCGGCGAAGAAGTCGAGGAGGTCCCACGATTGGAGCAAATGCAATCGTCCCTCGATGCCGCGATCGGTCGAGAGCTCAGGTACACCCATCGATATGGCTTGCTTCGCGAGAACCCCCTTCGAAAGAGCGTCCGCCTTCGCACGGTCGGCATCATCCCGACTACGTCGCACTAATTGCTGATTGAGATTTCGAATTGCGAAATCGGTAATGTCCAACAGGGGCAGCCGGGTTCGACTTTCTGTTAGAATTAATATTATACCCAAAGCAGAGCGACGAAGCGCGAAAGGGTCTTTGGAGCCAGTGGGACGCTCCCCTTCGGAGAAGAAGCTCGAAAGACTATCAATCTTGTCCGCCAGGCTGACCGCCACCGTCACCGGAGCAGTCGGCACTTCGTCGCCCTGACCCACCGGCTTGTAGTGATCGCGGATAGCATCGGCGACTTCGTCGGGCAGACCCTCAGCACGGGCGTAGTAACCGCCCATCAGGCCCTGCAGCTCGGGGAACTCGCCGACCATTTCGGTGACGAGGTCGGCCTTGCACAATTCGGCGGCCTGTTGCGCCCAGTCCGCTAACTGCTCCTTCGTCACCCCGGCCCCCGAGCCGGGGTCGTGCTTTTCCTTTGCAGCGCCGGAAGAAGCACCACCCCGGATCAAGTCCGGGGTGACGATATCCGATTCCACCAGCCAGCGAGCCAGCTTGGCGACGCGCTCGACCTTGTCGGCGACGGTGCCGAGCTTCTCGTGGAAGGTGATCCGCTCGAGCCCCTTGGCGTGCTGGGCGAGCGTCTTCTTGCGGTCGACGTCCCAGAAGAAGCGCGCATCGGCGAGGCGCGCCGCGAGGACCTTGCGGTTGCCGTCGATCACGCGCGCGCCGCCGTCTTCCGCCTCGATATTGGCGGTGCAGATAAAGGCGTTGGCGAGTCTGGCCTCCCCGGCACGGGGAGGGGGACCATCCGCAGGATGGTGGTGGGGCAGGTCCGGCTGCTCGGAACCGTTCTGATCAGACGGAGGTGCCCCTCCACCACTGCGTGGTCCCCCTCCCCCGTCGGGGGAGGCTGTGCAGACGAAATACTTCTGGTTCACGCGCGCGGTGAGCTGGATCGTCTCGGGCGGGACCTCGAGGAAATCCTCCTCGAACCGGCCGAGCAGCGGGACGGGCCATTCAGTGAGGCCGGCATTCTCGATTACCAGTCCCTCGTCCTCGACAAGTGTGAGACCGCCTTCGGACGCGACCTTTGCGGCGCCCTTTCGGATCAGGTCCTGCCGCTCTTCGTGGTCGACGATGACATGGCCCGCGCGCAGCTTCATCGCGTAATCAGCGGCATTGCCGATGGTGATGTCGCCCGAATGGTGGAAACGGTGGCCGAGCGTGACCGCGCCCGAGGTGACGCCGTGCACTTCGCATTCGATGACTTCGTCACCCAGCAGCGCAACGATGCCCGACAGCGGGCGAACCCAGCGCAGGCTCTCGGTGCTGATCGAGGCGGCGCCCCAGCGCATCGACTTGGGCCAGCTGAAATCGCGCACGATCGCGGGGATTGCCTCGGCGAGCAGGTCCTTGGTCGCGCGGCCGGGAATGTTCTTCACGGCGAAGTAGGTCTCGCGCCCCTTCACATCGCGAGTTTCGAGCGCGCCCTTTTCGACTCCGGCTTTGCGGCAGAAGCCGTCGATGGCCTGGTCGGGTGCGCCGACGGGCGGTCCCTTGAGTTCCTCGCTGATGGCCTCGGTGGCCTCGGGAAGGCCGCGCGCGATCAGCGCAAGACGGCGCGGGGTCGACCAGACGGTGATGGCTCCGGTTTCGACACCGGCTGCGTCCATCTCGCGGCGGAACAGCTTTTCAAGCTCGGCGCGCGCGCCTGCCTGCATGCGGGCGGGAATTTCTTCGCTGCGCAGTTCGAGGAGGAAGTCAGACATTGGCCGCCTCCTCGTCATTGCGAGGCGCCGCAGGCGCCGCTGCAATCCAGAAAGCGCGGGACTGGATTGCTTCGCCACGCTCGCAATGACGGATCATGATCTGGTGTGGTGCGAGGGCGCTCATTTCGACCACTCCGGATATTTCTCTGCCCACACGGGCGCTTCCTTTTCCATGTAGGCTTCGCAGCTGCCACGGGCGAGATCGCGGACGCGGCCCATATAGCTGGCGCGTTCCTGCACGCTGATCACGCCGCGCGCCTGCAGCAGGTTGAAGATGTGGCTGGCCTCGACCGCCTGCTCATATGCAGCGATGGGCACGTTGTGTGAGAGCGCGTTCTTGCACTCGGCCTCGGCCTTGTTGAACAGGTCGAACAGCGCGTCGGTCTCGGCGACCTCGAAGTTCCATTTCGACATCTGCTTCTCGTTTTCGAGAAACACATCGCCATAAGTGACGCCCCGCCCGTTGAAATCGAGGTCATACACGTTGTCGACGCCCTGGATATACATGGCGAGGCGTTCGAGCCCGTAGGTCAGCTCGCCCGCGACCGGCTTGCAGTCGAAGCCGCCCATCTGCTGGAAATAGGTGAACTGCGTGACTTCCATTCCGTCGCACCAGACTTCCCAGCCAAGGCCCCATGCTCCGAGCGTCGGGCTTTCCCAGTCGTCTTCCACGAAGCGGATGTCGTGCTTCAGCGGATCGATGCCGATGACGCGCAGACTCTCGAGATAGAGGTCCTGGATGTCCGCCGGGCTCGGCTTCAGGATCACCTGGTACTGGTAATAGTGCTGCAGCCGGTTGGGGTTCTCGCCATAGCGGCCATCGGTCGGGCGGCGGCAGGGCTGCACGAACGCCGCGTTCCACGGCTCGGGCCCGAGCGCGCGCAGCGTGGTGGCGGTGTGGAAGGTGCCCGCGCCCATGCGCATGTCGTAGGGCTGAAGGATGAGGCACCCCTGCGCGCTCCAGAAATCGTGCAGCGCGAGGATCATGTCCTGGAAGGAATTTTGCGGGTTGCGGTCCATGGCGGCGGGCAATGGCGCAAGCGCGAAACGCGGTCAATCCTGCCGAGGAGGGAAGTTTGATGACATGGTCGCCTTACTTTTGGTAAAGGAGATTTGCCATTGGAAAGCTTGCTTGACATATAGCGCCGGCCACCACCCGCCCTCGGGCCCGAAATCACTGCTGACAAATCCGTCGGCACAAGTAAGGGATCGTGTCCATGAAACTGTCTGCCGCCAACTTCGCCTGGCTCCCCGCCGTCGCGCTCCTCCTGCAAGGCTGCGCGACGGCGCCCGATAGCGAGCTGGCATCCTCGCCCGCGCCCACCGTTGCCCAACAGCAACCTGTCCAGCGCACCGGACCCGCCTTGTGGAAGGTCGCCGACGAAGACACCACGATTTATCTCTTCGGCACGGTACACGCGCTGCCCAAGGATACCGAATGGTATGGCGGCCCGATCGAGAGCGCCCTCGCCGGAGCGGACGAGCTCATCACCGAAATCCCCGCCTCGGCGGCGCAGGATCCGGCGGCACAGCAGATGGTCATGAGCAAGGCCCTGCTTCCCCAGGGCGAGACGCTGCGCGACCGGCTCAGCGACGAGGATCGCGCCAGTTTCGAAGCCGCGCTGGGCACACTCGGCATGCCCCCGGCGGCGTTCGACCCTTTCGAGCCGTGGTTCGCGGGCATGAACCTCGGCGTCCTGCCGCTGATGAGGGAGGGCTATTCCGCGGAGAGCGGCGTGGAAGCGATGATCGAGAAGCTGGCCCCCGCCGATGCGAAGCGCGCCGGGCTGGAATCTCTCGACGATCAGATCAACCTCTTCGACGGCCTGCCGGAGGATTCGCAGATCGCCTTCCTGATGGTTGCGGCCGACAATATCGACCAGATCGCCCCGCTGATGAAGCGCATGATCACCGAGTGGCTGGAGGGCGATGCCGATGGACTCGCCGAGCTGATGAACCAGGGCCTCGCCGACCCGGTGCTCGCCGATGCGCTGCTCTATGATCGCAATGCGCGCTGGGCCGACTGGATCGACGCGCGGCTCGATGATCCCGGCACGGTATTCCTCGCGGTCGGTGCCGGGCATCTCGCCGGCTCGCGCAGCGTACAGGACTTTCTTGCCAGTCGCGGCCTCACCGTGACGCGGATCCAGTAATTGTCCCGTAGGCGGTCAGGCACAAATCCAGTCTTGCCAAGCGCTTCAAACAATGCAGGGAAGCGAGCGTGACCGCCCGATCGTTCTCCCCGCTTTTTCTCGCCCTGGCGCTGCTGCTCGCCGCCTGCGGCAAGCAGGCCGACAATGCCAAGCCCGAAGGCCCCTACCCGGCACTGTGGGAAATCGCCGACAGCAAGGGCGCGGTCGAAGGCTGGATGTTCGGTACGATTCATGCCCTGCCCGACGACACCAAATGGCGCTCGCCCAAACTCGACGCGATCCTCGGCAAGGCCGATATGCTGGTGGTCGAGGTCGCCAATCTCGAGGATAGTGCCGAACTTTCGAAGACCTTCGAGCAGATGGCCTTCGACCGCCCAGCGGGCCCGATCGCGCAGCGTATCGACCCCGATCTGACCGACGAGTTCGAGACGCTGCTGGTCAGGGCCAAGGTGCGCCGCGCCTATTTCGACCCGATGGAAAGCTGGGCCGCCGCGCTGGCGCTGGCGCAGGTGGCGCAATCGGCCAAGTCGGAAAACGGCGCCGACCGCGCGCTTCTCGCAGCCTTCGACAAGCGCGAGGTGGTGGAGCTGGAGGGCGCGCGCGGGCAGCTCGAAATCTTCGACCGGCTGCCCGAGACGGAGCAGCGCGACCTGCTCAATGCGGTGCTCAGGGAATCGCGCGACTACGACGATGGTATGGGCACGCTCGCCAAGGCCTGGCTGACAGGAGATACCGACCGGCTCCAGCAACTGACCCGGCGCGGCATCCTGGCCGATCCCGAACTCGTCCAGGTGCTGCTGCGCAATCGCAACGCCAACTGGGCGGCTCAGATCGAGAACCTCCTCTCGGCACGCGACAAGCCGCTGATCGCGGTCGGCGCGGGGCACCTGCTCGGCGAGGCGGGCCTCCCCGCCATGCTCGAGGCACGCGGTTACAAGGTCCGGCGGATCGAATAGAAGCTGCGCTCTTCACGCTTGCTTTTCCCGCGCATCCTGCTAGGCGCGCGCCTCCGGCACCATGGTCATCCCTGGAGGCGTGGTGGACCGGGTAACCAATATGCATTCGAAAGGTAAGTGACATGAGCGACGCTCTGACCCTGCCGGCCGAGACGCGCGAACGGGCTGGCAAGGGAGCCTCCCGTGCACTGCGTCGCGATGGCCGCGTCCCCGCCGTGATCTATGGCGGCAAGGAAGAACCCACCCTGATCCACGTGGAAGAGAAGGAACTGGTCCGTCAGCTGATGACCGGTCACTTCATGAACTCGATCGTCGAGATCGAAGTGGGCGGCAAGAAGCTGCGCACGCTTCCCAAGGACGTTGCTCTGCACCCCGTCAACGACCGCCCCGAGCACGTCGACTTCCTACGTCTGTCGAAGAACGCCAAGGTCGAAGTCAGCGTCCCGGTCGTGTTCACCAACGAAGAAGCCTCGCCGGGCCTCAAGAAGGGCGGCGTGCTGAACATCGTCCGTCACGAGCTCGAGCTGGTCTGCGAAGCCGACAAGATCCCGAGCGAGATCGAAATCGACGTCACCGGCAAGGAAGTCGGCGACTCGATCCACATCAGCGAAGTCAGCCTGCCCAAGGGCAGCGAAAGCGCGATCACCGATCGCGACTTCACCATTGCCACGCTGGTCGCTCCCTCGGCGCTCAAGAAGGCCGAAGGCGATACCACGCAGGAAGGTGAAACCGCTGCCGACGACGTGCCCGCCACCGAGCAGGACGCCGAAGAAGAAGCAGAAGGCGAAGGCGGCGAGGACTGATCCTTTCCACCTGCCGCTTTGGCCTATACGAGACGCCGGCCCCCAGCGGGGCCGGCGTTTTGCTTTGGGAGAGCCGCGATGACAGATGCCCCGACCTATCTCGACGTCTCGCCGCAGTCGGGCGCACGGTTTTTCGGCACGCCCGGCGACGGGCCGGTGGTCATGCTCAACCTGCTGCGCTTCCGCGATCGTGCGGACTATGCCCACGCACCCGACCTCGAACCGCAGGGCGGAACCAGCGGCGCCGAGGCCTATGTCCGCTACATGCGCGAGTTGGAACCGCTGCTGGCAGCCAGCGGCGGTGAAGTGCTGTTCGCGGGCAAGGCCGATGCCTTCCTGATCGGGCCCGAGGACGAGAACTGGGACTTCGCCATGCTGGTGAAGCAGGCGAGCAAGGCCAGCTTCCTCGCCTTCGCCGCGAACCCCGAAGCGCAACGCATCACCCGGCACCGCACCGCGGCGGTGTATGATTCGCGCCTGCTGCCGCTGTGGCCGGGGACCATGCCCGCCTAGGGCTTGGGTTCGCGGCCTTCACCAGCTAACAGCGCGCGATGCAGATCTGGACAGGCCTCGGGAATCCCGGACCGCAATATGCGATGAACCGGCACAACGTCGGCTTCATGGCGGTCGACGTCATCGGCGATATGTACGACTTCGGCCCGGTGCAGAAGAAGTTCTCGGGCTGGGTGCGCGAAGGCCGCATCGCGACACAGAAGATCCTGCTGCTCAAGCCCGCAACCTTCATGAACGAAAGCGGCCGCGCGGTGGGCGAAGCGCTGCGCTTCTACAAGCTCGAACCCGATGCGCTGACCGTCTTCCATGACGAGCTCGACCTCGCCCCCTGCAAGGTCAAGGTCCGCACCGGCGGCGGGCTGGCCGGGCACAACGGCCTGCGATCGATCAACCAGCATCTCGGCCCCGATTTCCGCCGCGTGCGTATCGGCATCGGCCACCCCGGATCGAAGGATCGGGTCCATGGCCATGTGCTGGGAAATTACGCCAAGGCGGAAATGGACGACCTGGCAGACATGCTCGGCGCGATCGGCGCCGAGGCCGAGTGGCTTGCACGGGGCGACGATGCCCGTTTCATGAGCGAATACGCGCTGCGCCTCCAGGGCTAGAGCAGCAGCGTCGCCAGCCCGAGAAATACGCCCATGCTGGCGACGTCGCTCATCGTGGTCAGGAAGATGCTCGAGGCTGTCGCGGGATCGGCGCCGAGCCGCTTGAGCGTGAGCGGGATCAGCGCCCCCGCGATCCCGCTGACAGTGCAGGCAATCACCATCGATATCAGCACGACGATGCCGAACCAGACCGGGTCGGCCTCCCCCTGGATCAGCGCATAGGCGAACATCCCCGCCCCCGCGGTCACTCCGACGAGCAGGCCGTTTGCCAGGCCGAGCATCCCTTCCTTGCGCACCAGGTGCCGCGCGCTCTCCGCCTTGACCTCGCCCAAAGTCATGCCGCGCAATGCGACGGCGAGTGCCTGACACCCGGTATTGCCTGTCTGCCCCGCCATCACCGGGAGGAACACGGCGAGAATGACAAGCCGGCTGAGCGTATCCTCGAACAGGCCGACCACCGCCGCCGCCACGAATGCGGTGAGCAGGTTCACCTGCAACCACGGATGACGCAACCTGAGGCTGGTCAGCAGCGGGGTGAACAGCCGCTCCTCCTTCTCGACACCGACCATCTCGCCCGCCTGTGCCGACAGTTCGATCGCGCGATTGGCGAACAGTTCGGTTCCGCGCACGAGCCCGACGAGGCGGTAGTCGGGATCGACAACGGGATAGACGGGGAAATGCTTGCGCAGCGCCGCCTTAAGCGCTTCGCCGAGCGACATGTCGCGCTCCAGCGCGAAGGGATCCTTGATCATGATTTCCTCGAGCCGGGTCTCGGGCGTCGCGAGCAGCATTTCCCGCATCACCACGAGCCCGAGGAGATGGTTCGCGCAATCGACCACATAGAGATAGGTGATGAAGGCGCTGCGAACCTGCTCGCGCAGGACCTCGATTGCCTCGGCGACGGTGGTGGTCGGCGCGAAGATGCCCACTGCCGGCTTCATCAGGCTGGCGACGGTCTCGTCCGCTTTTCCGGCTTGGAGAAGCGCGTGCGCGCGCTCCTCGGCTTCGCTCAGAACCATGGTCGGCATGTGTGCAAGGACCCCCGTTGGCGATTCGTTCGCGACCCGGCCCTTCCTGTTATGGCTTCCGATTAGAGCATTGCGGGTCGCAAGCAAAACACTTCCCGCACTGGCAAAACCCGCACCGCAGGGGCATGGTAGCGCCTGGAGGAGAGAACCATGTCCGACCTTACCCGCCGCTCGTTGCTTGCCGGTGCCGCCGCCACGGGGGCACTGGCGTCCGCGGCCAGGCTCGCAGCCCAAGACGCGCTCGACCCCGCGCCCGACCTCGGTGGCAAGGCGATCCTCGTCACCGGCACGTCGTCCGGCTTCGGGCGACTGGCCAGCGAACACTTCGCTCGCCTGGGCGCGACCGTGTTCGCCACCATGCGCAACACACCGCGCCCCGAGGCCGAGGAATTGCGGCAACTGGCGCGCGACGAAAGCCTCGATATCCATGTGCTGCAACTCGACGTGCTGCGCGACGACGAGGTGACGCAGGCAGTGGCGGAAGCCGAGCGGATCGCCGGTCGCGGCCTCGACGTGCTGGTCAACAATGCCGGCATCGGCATCACCGGCCCGGTCGAGGTACAGGACATGGAGGCGACCAAACTGGCCTTCGACACCAACGTCCTCGGCTACCACCGCCTCGCCCGCGCGGTGCTGCCGGGCATGCGCGCGCGCCGGCAGGGCCATATCTTCGCCGTGTCGAGCCAGCTCGGCCGCGTGATCGTGCCTTATGCCGGACACTACTCGGCAACCAAGTTTGCGGTCGAGGCGATGTTCGAACAGCTCGCCTACGAGCTTGTGCCGCACAATATCGGGGTCACCGTGATCGAACCCGGCGGCTATCCGACCAAGGTCTGGGTCAACCGCAACCGCTATTCGCAGGAGCTGAAGGACCGGGCATCGCCGCTCCACCTCGACGGCTATCCGCAGGCGGTCGCGCGCATGGGGACCGAGGACGGTTCGGGCCGCAGCGCCGATCCGATGGATGTCCCGCGCGCCATGGCAAAGGTCCTCGGCATGGCACCGGGCACGCGCCCTGTCCGCTTGCCTGTCAGCGGCGGCGCGATTCCGCAGGTCGCAATCAACGAGGTCTGCGCCAAGACCCAGCTCGGCTGGCTCGGCGAGAGTGGCTATGGCCCGCTGATCAGGGCGGTGCACAACGTCTGACGCTCTGGCATTTCGCGCAATGCCCGTCTAAGGCGCGCGCCACACATTTTTTCCGGAGTTTCTGATGGGTTTCCGCTGCGGGATCGTCGGCCTGCCGAATGTCGGCAAGTCCACCCTGTTCAATGCACTGACCGAGACGCGGGCCGCGCAGGCCGCGAACTATCCCTTCTGCACGATCGAGCCCAACGTCGGGCAGGTCGCGGTGCCCGACGCGCGGCTCGACAAGATCGCCGCCATCGCCGGATCGGCCAAGATCATTCCCACCCAGCTTGCCTTCGTCGATATCGCCGGCCTGGTGAAAGGCGCGAGCAAGGGTGAGGGCCTCGGCAACCAGTTCCTCGGCAATATCCGCGAGGTCGACGCGATCGTTCACGTGCTGCGCTGCTTCGAGGACGACGACATCCAGCATGTCGCCAACAAGGTCGATCCGCTGGCCGACGCCGAGGTGGTCGAAACCGAGCTGCTGCTCGCCGATCTCGAAAGCCTCGAAAAGCGCGTCCCCGCGGCGCAGAAGCGCGCCACTGGAGGAGACAAGGAAGCCAAGCTCACCGCCTCGGTGCTGGGCCAGGCGCTCGACCTGCTGCGCGACGGTAAGCCCGCGCGGCTGACCGAGCCCAAGGACGAGGAGGAAGCGCGCGTCTTCCGCCAGGCGCAGCTGCTCACCGCCAAGCCGGTGCTCTATGTCTGCAACGTTGCCGAAGAAGACGCCGCGAGCGGCAATTCTCTGAGCGAGCAGGTCTTCGCCAAGGCCGCGGCCGAGGGCGCCGAGGCGGTCGTGGTCTCCGCCGCGATCGAGGCCGAACTGGTCGCCATGCCGGTCGAGGACCGCGCCGAATTCCTTGCCGAGCTGGGCCTGGAGGAATCGGGCCTCAGCCGGGTCATCAAGGCCGGCTACAAGCTGCTCGGCCTGCAGACCTTCTTCACCGCCGGCCCCAAGGAATCGCGCGCCTGGACCTTCCCGGCAGGCGCCAAGGCGCCGCAGGCCGCGGGCGAAATCCACACCGATTTCGAGCGCGGCTTTATTCGTGCCGAAACAATTGCCTTCGATGATTACATCGCGCTCGGCGGCGAGAGCGGTGCGCGCGAAGCGGGCAAGCTGCGTCAGGAAGGCAAGGAATATCTCGTGCAGGACGGCGACGTCATGCTGTTCAAGTTCAACGTCTGAGGAAAGTCCCATGGACCGGATCGCCGCCGCCCTCGCCCTCGGTTTCGCGACGGCCATCTCCGGGTGCACGCCCTATGCCGAACCACCGGTGGCGAGCGCGCCGGCGGTGGAACAGCGCGAACCGGTGACGATCCTCGTCTCGATCGACGGCTTCCGTCCCGACTATCTCGATCGCGGGCTGACCCCGACGCTGTCGCGCCTCGCGGCCGAAGGCGTGCGCGCCTCGATGCGCCCCTCGTTCCCTTCGAAGACCTTTCCCAACCACTGGACCCTGGTCACCGGGCTCGTCCCCGACCACCACGGCATCATCGCCAACTCAATGGAAGATCCCGACAGGCCGGGTGAGAACTTCACCATGGCGACTGTCGATCCCTGGTGGTGGAGCGATGCCAAGCCCATCTGGGTCGAGGCCGAGGAAGCGGGCATTCGCAGCGCAGCGATGTTCTGGCCCGGCTCGGCGGTGCCCTGGGGCGGCACGGCGGTGCGCTACGGCCCCGTCACCGACGGCGAGATGGCGAGCGACTGGCAGGCCTTCAGCATGCAGGTGAGCAATACGCAGCGCGTCAATGCGGTGCTCGACTGGATGCGCCGTCCCGCCGACATCCGCCCCGAATTCGTCACGCTCTATTTCGACACGATCGACAGCGCGGGGCATGGCGGCGGGCCGGAGGGCAAGCAGATCGATGCTGCGCTGCGCGATATCGATCACCACATAGCCAACCTCGTGGCAGGGCTCGAAACGCTCCACCAGCCTGCCAATCTGGTCATCGTCGCCGATCACGGCATGGCGGCGACCGGATCGGACAAGATGGTCGTGCTGGCCGATATCGTCGATCCTTCGCTCTATCGCCTGGTCGAAGGCGGCGCCTATGCGACCTTCGAGCCGACCGAAGGCAATACTGCGGCACTCGAAGCAGCGCTGCTGCGTCCACACGACCATATGGAGTGCTGGCGCAAGTCGGAAATTCCCGCGCGTTTCCAGTATGGCACGCACCGGCGCATCCCACCCTATTTCTGCCTGCCCGACACCGGCTGGACGATCGCCTCTACCGCGTCCGATAGTAGCTGGAGCGGCGGCAACCATGGCTACGATCCCTTTGCACCCGAAATGGCTGCGGTGTTTATCGGCAATGGTCCCGCGTTCCGCCGCGGCGCAACTCTCGCAAGTTTCCAGAACACCGCCATCACCCCGCTGCTCCGCGTCCTTCTCGACCTGCCGCCCGCCGCGCGCAGCGATGGCAGGAGCGAGGATGTCGCCGGCGCGCTTGCCACACAAAACTAGTCTCGGGGCGGAACGCGCCCGCCCCAGCCCCGTTGGCATATCACATTCAACGGGGAGACAGCGGTGGTCGACAAATCCGAAAAATTCAGTGCACTGGTGCGCCTTGGCTTCTTCAGCCGGGCGATCCTCTATTCGGTGCTCGGCCTCATCGCGCTGACAAGCGCGGGCCGCATCAGCCGCGGCACCAACGGAATCTTCGAGGCGATCGACGATTTCCCGCTCGGCACCGCGATCCTCTGGCTGATGGTCGTCGGCCTCATTGCCTACGCCCTGTTCCGCTTCGCTTCCACCGCCTTCGACATCGAGAACCACGGCAGCGACACCACCGGCTGGGCGCATCGGATCGGACATGCCGGCAGCGCGATCGGCCACCTCGCGCTAGCGTTTTCGGCCTATGAATTCGCCATCAGCGGACGTTCGGACAGCGGTAGCGCGCAAGAAGCGGCCTCGGGCATCCTCGCCATCCAGTTCGGCGGCGCGGTGCTCGGACTGCTGGGCATAGCTTTCCTCGTCGCCGCCGCATTCCAGGCTCGCAAGGGCCTGACAGGCAGCTTCATGAACCGGATCAGCAGTCAGGCCCCCCGGCAAACCCGGCTCATCGGCGGGATCGGCTACGTCGCCCGGGCGGTGGTCTTCCTCGTCATCGGCTGGTCGCTGGTCAAGGTCGGCTTTCTCTCGGGCGGCTCGCATCAGGTGAAGACGCTCGGCGATTCGGTCGCGAGTCTGGCGGGCCAGGAAATTGTCTTCACGCTGGTGGCGATCGGCCTGCTGGCCTTCGGTCTCTTCAGCCTGGTGCTCGCGCGCTACCGGATCATCCCCGACCTGGGGGTGCACGGAAAGGTGCCCCACTTCCGCGCCTGACTTGAAGAACACCCCCAGGGGATACATCTCGGCTGCCATGACAAAGACCGCGCAACTATACCGTATGGTGATGGACAAGCATGTCTGCCCCTACGGTATCAAATCGAAATGGCTGCTCGAACGCGAAGGCTACCAGGTCGAGGATCACCACCTGACCTCGCGCGAACAGACCGATGCCTTCAAAGAGCAGCACGGCGTGGCGACGACCCCGCAGACCTTTATCGGGGACCACCGGATCGGTGGCTATACCGATCTGCGCAATCACTTCGACCGGCCGCTGCCCGAACCGGGCACGACGAGCTACATCCCCGTCCTTGCAGTGTTTGCCGCGGCGGGCGCTCTGGCCCTCGCCGTCAGCCATTTCGCATTCGGCACTGCCTTCACCCTTCGCGCTGCAGAATGGTTCATCGCGTTCTCAATGGTCATTCTCGCGATGCTCAAGCTGCAGGATGTCGAGAAGTTTTCCTCGATGTTCCTGGGGTACGACCTCCTCGCGCGGCGCTGGGTTCCCTATTCCTATGCCTATCCGTTCCTCGAATTCGGTGCCGGGGCGTTGATGGCCGCGCATGCGCTCGACTGGCTGTCCATCCCGGTGGCGCTGTTCATCGGCACGATTGGCGCGGTCAGCGTTTTCCATGCGGTCTACATCGAGAAGCGCGACATCAAATGCGCCTGTGTCGGCGGGTCGAGCAATGTACCGCTCGGCTTTGTCTCGCTGACCGAAAACCTCGCCATGATCGGGATGGCAATTTGGATGTTGCTTCGCATGCCGATGTAATCCATTGCAAATTGCAATGCAGTTCTACGAAGACATCGCCGTCGGGCACCAGCAGGCTTTCGGGCATTACGAAGTCACCCGCGAGGAAGTGATCGATTTCGCTTCCAAATACGACCCGCAACCGTTCCATCTCGACGACGAGGCGGCGGCGCAGACACATTTCGGGCGCATCTCGGCCAGTGGGTGGCATACCTGCGCCATGACCATGTCGATGCTGGTCGCGTATCTAAAAGCCAACAAGCAGGCGGGCCTGGGATCGCCCGGCGTGGATCAGCTGCGCTGGAAGAAACCGGTCTATCCGGGCGACACGCTGCGCTGCGAAAGCGAGATCATCGAGAAGCGCCGCAGCGCCTCACGTCCCGAAATGGGCATCTTCAAGAGCCGGCTGACGGTGTTCAACCAGAACGACGAACCGGTCATGACGATGATCTCGAACGGCCTGATCCGCACGCGCGACCCCGAAGGGACCGACTAGATCACGCGCCGCACTGGGCGATCCCCGCCTTGCGATAGACCACCTGTTCGTTCGAATCGCGGATCGTCAGCGTGGCGGGATAGTCGCTGGTCTCCTCCCCCGATTGTCGGCCTGCCGCCTCGTCCAGGTCGAGCACCATCGAAAAGGCTTTCCCGTCATATTTGCGCCGCGCGAGATAAGGCAGTTCGCTGCTGCCCTTATCGGCGGCGAGCGTGACCAGTTCGCTCCCGCGCAGGAAATGCCCGGTGTCCGCCATCGCAAGCGCAACTGCGGCCAAACCGCCTCCGTCGGGTGCGAAGCTGCACCCCGCTCCGAACAGGTCGTGCTGCTCGATCTCGCGATAGCGGATCGGCGCAAGGTCGAGCTGTTCGGGCGGCGGCGTCTGGTGCGCCTCGACTTCGGCGACGGCGGCAGCGCGCTCTTCTTCGCTCGGCGCCTCCGAGCAGGCGGCCAACGCCGCAGCGGCAAGCATCAGGAAAGTCGTGCGCATCAATGCCTCCCGAACAGTTTACCGACGTCTTCCATCGACAGCTTCACCTTTCTCAAGACACAAAAATGGACGATCTGCTCCAGAGTTTCCCGTGTTCGTTCAACGTCTAGTTTCAGGCAAGAATAAGCGGGGCCGGCACGTCTGACCTTGGGGTGGAAGCGGAAGTCAGCGAAAACATTCAGCCGCGGTTCTTAGGCCCGCTCTTCTTGGCACGCGCGTTGGCGCGATACTGACGGAGAAAGAAAAATACGGCGATTATCAAAGGTGAGAAAACAATAACGAGGAAGATACCCCAATAGATAAATCCCTCGAATCCGCGCTGCGTGGGTGGACTGACAATTAGATGAAGCGGCCTATTGGTCCAGCCAGAAACGAAAACAAGAGTCAGGATGCTCACGATAGACGATACGGTGATTGCGCAGCCACCTCTTAACATCTTTTTCTCTCGACCAAAAAGCCGCAAGGCCCACTCCGCCCAGAACTCCGAAGCAGTTTTTAGGAACGTCCGCAATGGCGTCGCTAACCGACAGTCCGCTTATGACAAAGGCGTCAAAGCTGCGCAAACAAAAGTGCGTGCCAACCTGCTCTAATGCCTGCCGAAAAGCTTTTCGACCTCCTCCATCGACAGCTTCACCCATGTCGGGCGCCCGTGGTTGCACTGCCCCGAACGCGGGGTGCGCTCCATCTCGCGCAACAGTGCGTTCATCTCGTCGACCCGCAGCACGCGGCCAGCACGGACCGAGCCGTGGCAGGCCATTGTCGCCAGCACCAGGTCGAGCTTCTCGCCGAGCAGTAGCGCTTCGCCATTGAGGGCGAGGTCGTCGTCGATATCGCGCAGGAGCTTTTCGGGATCGGTCCGAGCGATGGCGTGCGGCAGGCTGCGCACGAGCATGGCCGAAGGGCCGAAACGCTCGATCGTCAGCCCGTGCTCGGCCAGCTTCGGCGCCGCTTCCTCGAGCCGGTCGCAGCTGGTTTCGTCGAGCTCGACGACCTCGGGGATCAGCAGCGCCTGGCTGCGTGCGACGGCTTCCTCGGCCCCGGCCGCGCGCAGCCGCTCAAGCACGAGCCGTTCGTGCGCGGCATGCTGGTCGACCAGCACCAACCCGTCCTTCGCCTCGGCGACGATATAGGTGTTGGCGACCTGTCCGCGGGCAATGCCCAGCGGATAGTCCTGCGCCTCCTCGGCCGCCGGGGCGGCTTCTTCGGCGCGACCGCGCGGCTCGGCCATGACGTCGCTGTCCGCCGCGCGCCAAGCTTGGCTGGGCTCTGCAACGTGTTCTCGCGGCGCGGACCAGTCGCGCCCTTCGAAGATCGATCGCAAAGCGGGAGCGGGCTCTCCACGTCCTTGATGCGCTACCGCTTCGCTGCTTGAGCGCGCGATCGGCTCCTGCTGCCAGCGCGCCATTGCCCCGGCATCGGGGGACTGCGCGCTCCGCTTGTCGCCGGTGGCCAGCGCCTGCCGCAAACCCGAGACGATAAAGCCGCGCACGCCCTGCGCATCGAGGAAGCGGACCTCGGTCTTCGCGGGATGGACGTTGACGTCGACATCTTCGCACGGGATTTCGAGGAACAGCGCGAGCACCGCGTGCCGGTCGCGCGCCAGCATGTCGGCATAGGCGCCGCGCACCGCGCCGGTCAGCAGCCGGTCCTTTACCGGACGGCCGTTGACGAAGAGATACTGGTGGTCGGCGACGCCGCGATTGTAGGTCGGCAGGCCGGCGATCCCGGTGAGCCGCATCGCGCCGCGTTCCATGTCGAGGATGACGCCGTTGTCCTTGAGTTCGCGCGCCACCAGCTGCGCGACGCGATTGGCGAGCCCTTCCCCGCCCTGCAGGCCGAAAATCCGCCGATCGCCATGGTCGAGCGTCATCGCGACTTCGGGTCGCGCCATGGCGAGCCGGAGCACGACGTCCTTGCAGGCGGCGTATTCGCTGCGCGGCGTACGCAGGAATTTGCGCCGCGCGGGTATCTTGCCGAACAGGCTCTCGACCCGGACGCGCGTGCCGGGTGGCAGCGCGGCGGGCCCTTCGGCGGTCACCTCGCCATGATCGACGACGCGCTTCCAGCCTTGCTCTGCGCCATGCGGGCGGCTCTCGATCGTGAAGCGCGCCACGCTGGCGATGCTCGGCAGCGCCTCGCCGCGAAAGCCCAGCGTCGCGACCTGCTCGATCGCCTTGTCGGGGAGCTTGGAGGTCGCGTGCCGTTCGAGCGCGAGCGCCATTTCCTCGGGGCTCATGCCGCAGCCATCGTCGGTTACCTCGAGACTTGTCAGCCCGCCCTCGACGAGCTTGACCGCGATCCGCGTCGCACCCGCGTCGATCGCGTTTTCGACCAGTTCCTTGAGCGCCGAAGACGGCCGCTCGACCACCTCGCCGGCGGCGATGCGGTTGACCAAATTCTCGGGCAGGCGACGGATTTGCGGCATGGTCGATCGATCCTAGCGACGAAGCGCCGGGAATCCGAGATGGCGCGTTCATCTTTCCCCCGAAGCGCGCACGGAAAATTTTGGCATTCGCGGCATAATCTCGCTAAGGCACCGCCACCATTCCCCCCTGGAGAGGTGCGAGCGGGTCGCGGCCCCCTCGCCTGATCACGCACAAACGGAAAATCGAGTTACAATGGGCTTCTGGAACAATCTCTTCAAATTCGGCGTGCAGAACATGGCGATCGACCTGGGGACCGCCAACACGCTGGTCTACGTGCAGGACCAGGGTATCGTCCTGAACGAGCCGAGCGTGGTCGCGCTTGAGACAATCAACGGCATGAAGCGCGTCAAGGCCGTGGGCGACGATGCGAAGATGATGATGGGCAAGACGCCCGACAGCATCGAAGCGATCCGCCCGTTGCGCGACGGCGTGATCGCCGATCTCGACGTGGCCGAGGAGATGATCAAGCACTTCATCCGCAAGGTGAACGGTCGCAAGAGCCTGATGCGCTATCCCGAGATCACCATCTGCGTGCCCTCGGGCTCGACCAGCGTCGAGCGCCGCGCGATCCGCGATGCGGCCTCGAATGCCGGCGCGAGCCAGGTCTACCTGATCCTCGAACCCATGGCCGCGGCGATCGGTGCAGACATGCCGGTGACCGAGCCGGTCGGCAGCATGGTCGTCGACATCGGCGGCGGCACCACCGAGGTCGCGGTGCTCTCGCTGCGCGGTCTCGCCTATACCACCTCGGTCCGCACCGGCGGCGACAAGATGGACGAAGCGATCGTTTCCTACGTCCGCCGACACCACAACCTGCTGATCGGCGACAGCACCGCCGAACGCATCAAGAAGGACTTCGGCGTCGCGCGGCAGCCCGAGGACGGCGTGGGTGAAAGCATCACCATCAAGGGCCGCGACCTCGTCAACGGCGTGCCCAAGGAAATCACCATAAACCAGGGCCATATCGCCGAAGCGCTTAGCGAACCGATCGGCGCGATCGTCGAAGGCGTGCGTATCGCGCTCGAAAACACCGCCCCCGAGCTTGCAGCCGACATCGTCGACCAGGGCATCGTCCTGACCGGCGGCGGTGCGCTGATCGGCGGGCTCGACGAGTACCTGCGCGAGGAGACCGGCCTGCCGGTGACGATCGCCGAAGATCCGCTGTCCTGCGTGGCGGTGGGCACCGGTCGCGCGATGGAGGACCCGATCTATCGCGGCGTCCTGATGACGGCTTAAGGAAGGCATTGGGATGGCGCCGACAGGCTCACGGCGCTCGGGCTATTCGCGCAGGGCGCAGTACAATCTCTTCACCGGATACGTGATCGCGGGCGTCGGCGCGCTGATCGGCGCGATCCTGCTCGCCCTGTCGTTCTTCCAGCCGCACCTGTTCGGCGGGTTGCGCGGTGCTGCGCAGGATGGCGTCTCGCCCGCCACCGAAACGGCAGCCACCGTGCGGACGGGCACCAAGGGGTTCTGGGACACGGTCAGCGGATATTACCGCGCCGGCTCGAAGAACGCCGCGCTCAAGCGCGAGATGGAAATCGCGCGAATTCGCCTCGCCGAAGCGGCTGCGGTGAAGCAGGAGAATATCCGGCTCAAGGGCCTTCTCGGGCTGAGCGACAAGGAGATCAAACCCGTGGCGGTGGCGCGGCTCGTCGGCTCGACCGCTTCGAGCACCCGTCGCTTCGCCTACCTCGGGGCCGGATCGGACCAGGGTGTCGCGGTCGGCATGCCGGTGCGTTCCCCGCGCGGGATCGTCGGACGCATCCTCGAAGTCAGCAGCGACAGTTCGCGCGTCCTGCTGCTGACCGATTCCGAAAGCGTGCTCCCCGTCCGCCGGGCCAACGACGAGGTGGTCGCCTTCGCCGAGGGACGCGGCGACGGCCTGCTGCGGATCAAGCTGATCAACCTCGGGATCAATCCGCTGAAGGCCGGCGACGTCTTCGTCACAAGCGGCGCAGGCGGATACTACCGGCCGGGAATCGCTGTCGCCATCGTGACCCAGATTACCGACGACGGCGGGCTGGCGCGCATCGTAAGCGATCCAGCGGCGACCGATTTCGTCAGCGTCGAACCCATTTACGAACCCGAGGCGGCGATCGGTGCGGCGACCCCGATCGAACGCGAATTGGGCGATTGATGGAGCGCAACGACCCCCGCTCGCGCAGCGACGCCTATGGCAGCCGGATAAACCGCTCGCACTCGCCGCTGCTTGCCAATGTGGTCCCGTGGGTGTCGATCGCGATCTGTTCGATCCTGCCGATCTTTCCCATTGCCGCAGCGCTACCGATGGTACCGCCGCTGGGCCTGCTCATGCTGCTCGGCTGGCGACTGGTACGCCCCGGACTGCTGCCGGTGTGGGCAGGCATGCCGCTAGGGTTCGTCGACGATCTCTATTCCGGCCAGCCCTTCGGCTTTGCCATTCTCACCTGGTCATTGCTGATGCTCGCGATCGAGCTACTCGAGACCCGCTTGCCGTGGCGTGCCTTCTGGCAGGACTGGTTCACCGCGGGTATATTGATCACCGCCTATCTCGTTACCGGCTGGCTGCTCTCGGGTGCTCAGCCAACCATCCATTCGCTCGTCGCCCTCGTTCCGCAGCTCGTGATCACCCTTCTTCTCTTCCCGGTCGCCGCCCGATTGGTCGCCACGCTCGACCGCTTCCGCCTACACCGCTGGAAGGCCGTCTGATGCGCTGGCGAAAAAGGGCCCGCCCGCGCGAAGTCGTCACCCAGTCGACGCTCGACAATGCCTTCGACCGGCGTACATTCGTCATGGGTACGGCGATGGGCGGTATCGGAGTGTTGCTGGCCGCGCGGATGGGCCAGATCGCCATCGCCGAGAACGAGAAGTACAAGCTCGAAAGTGAGAGCAACCGGGTCAATCTCTCGCTCATTCCCCCCCGGCGCGGCTGGATCCTCGATCGCAACGGCGCTCCGCTGGCCTCGAACCGGGCAGATTTCCGCGTTGACCTCATCCCCGATCGTACGCCCGATGCCGATGCGACGGTGAGCACGCTGACCCGGATCCTCGATCTCGATCCGAACCAGGCCGCCGATATCCGCAAGCGCATCGCCGACGGCCCGGGGTACCAGCCCGTCGAGGTCGCATCCGGGATCAGCTACGATGCCTTCGCCGCAGTCAGCGTTCGCCTGCCCGATCTGCCCGGCGTGGTCCCGCAACGCGGCTTTTCGCGCTTCTACCCGACCGGTCCCAGCGTGGGCCATCTGATCGGATACGTGGGCACTGCCAATGCAGAGGAATACGCCGAGCAGGATCGCAACCCGCTACTCGTCACGCCTGGCTACAAGATCGGCAAGGACGCGCTGGAAAAGCAGTTCGAGCAGGAACTGCGCGGCGTGCCCGGCGCACGGCGCGTTGAAGTTACCGCGGCAGGACGCATCGTGCGCGAACTCGAAACGCGCGAGGACACGCAGGGCGATCCGATCCAGCTGACCATCGATGGCCCGTTGCAGGATTACGCCGCACGCCGCATCGGCCTCGAAAGCGGTTCGGTAGTGGTGATGGATTGCGACACCGGCGACTTGCTCTGCATGGCCTCCATGCCCAGCTTCGATCCCAACAGCTTTTCCCAGGGTATCGGACGGGTCGAATACGGCATGCTCCGCGACGACGAACGCGTTCCGTTGCGCAACAAGGTCCTCAAGGGACTTTATCCGCCGGGATCGACAGTCAAGCCGATGCACTGCATGGCCTTTCTCGATGCCGGCATCAAACCCGACGAGGCAATCATGTGCGGCGGCGGTCGGCGGATCGGCAACCGCTTTTTCAACTGCTGGAGCAATCACGGCCGGGTCGACATGGCCAAGGCGATCTACCAGAGTTGCGACAGCTATTTCTACCATTTCGCACAGCAGGTCGGCTTCGCAAAAGTGGCTGAATGGGCGCACAGGATGGGGCTTGGCGAGGAATTCCCGCTACCGGTGCAAAGCCAGTTTTTCGGCACCGTCCCCTCCCCCGAATGGAAAAAGCGGCGCCACGACAGCGAATGGCAGCCCTACGATACAGTCAATTCTTCCATCGGTCAGGGCTACTATCTGACGAACCCGCTGCAATTGGCGGTGATGAGCGCGCGCATGGCGACGGGGTACAAGGTGATGCCCCGCCTTCGCCTGACCGGTAAGAAGCCGCAGTTCGAGCATTTCGATTTCAGCCCCGAGGAAATCGGCTATGTCCGCCAGGCGATGAGCGACGTGGTCAATGGCCCGGGGACCGCGGGTCGCGCGCGCCTGCCGTTCGATGACATCAAGATGGCTGGCAAGACGGGCACCGCGCAAGTGGTTTCCCTGAGCGTCTCCAACGGCAAGACCGGCCCTTGGAAATATCGCGACCACGGGCTGTTCGTGTTCTTCGCACCCTTCGACAAGCCCAAATACGCCGGTGCAGTGGTGATCGAACATGGCGGCGGTTCGGGTGCCGCCTATCCGATCGCACGCGATGTGATGACTTTCCTGTTCGATCCGGCGAAAGGCATGGATGCGCTCCGTCCGCTCGAAGAGCAATGGGGCGGCACTGCGCAGCAAAGGCTCAACGCCAAATATCGCGCCTATGCGGCGGCACAGGGCGAAGCGGTGCCGCCGGTGCCCTCGCGGGACGAGGAAATCTTCGATCGGGTCGAGGCCGAAGCCCGGGTCGCGGCACGCCAGCCCGAAGGATTGGCCGAGCAATCGAACCCCTCGCGCGTCGACACCCGCACGCCCGAAGAGGTGTCGCGCACATCGGCCACGCCCGATGCCACGGGAACTCCCGGGACCAATCCGGCGCCTGCGGGCGACACGCCGGAAATCCGGCGATGAGCGGAATCGTCCCCGCGCCGATCGCGCGGCAACCCTGGCGGATGTTGTTCCCGCTGTTCGTGTTGATCGCTTTCGGTGCGCTGGTCCTCTATTCGGCGGCAGCCGGGGATTGGGAGCCCTACGCTTCCTCGCATGTCCTGCGGTTCGCGATCTTTCTCGTCATGGCCTTCGTGCTCGCGCGCTTCACGCGCGAGCTGGCGATGTTCTTCGCCTTCCCGATCTATGCAATCATCCTCGTCATGCTGGTCGGGGTCGAAGCGATCGGCTTCGTCGGCGGCGGCAGCCAACGCTGGCTCGATCTCGGATTCATCCAGCTCCAGCCTTCGGAGCTGATGAAGCCCGCGATCGTCCTCGTCCTGGCGCGGTTCTACGCCACGCTTCCCGTCGGCATGATTCCGACCTGGCGATCGCTGATTCCCGCCGGGGGACTTATCCTGGCGCCGGTCGCGCTCGTCCTCTTGCAACCCGATCTGGGGACGTCGCTGGCGATCCTCTTCGGCGGCGCTGTGGTGATGTTCGCCGCAGGCTTGCCGCTACGCTGGTTTGTCGGCGCGGGGCTGGCCGGCGCCCTGCTGGCCCCGGTCGCCTTCTTCGTTGGCCTCCAGCCCTATCAGCAGAAGCGGGTCTTCACCTTCCTCGATCCCGAGAGCGACCCGCTGGGCGATGGCTATCACATCACGCAGTCGAAGATTGCGATCGGTTCGGGCGGGTTTTCGGGCAAGGGATTCAACGAAGGGTCGCAAAGCCACCTGCATTACCTGCCCGAACCGCACACCGATTTCATTTTCGCCACTATGGCCGAGGAATGGGGCTTTCTCGGCGGACTGGTCGTGATCGGATCCTTCGCGCTGATTTTCGCCTGGGGCCTGTCGGTCGCGCGAGCGAGCGAGGACCGCTTCGGCAAGCTGGTCGCGCTCGGGATGACGGCGACGATCTTCTTCTATGTCGCGATCAACCTGATGATGGTGATGGGCTTGGCCCCCGTGGTCGGCATTCCGCTGCCGTTCATGAGCCATGGGGGCAGTTCCATGCTGACCAACATGATCTGCATCGGGTCGCTGATGATGGTCGATCGCTGGAACCGCAAGGCGCCGCGTTCCGGCCTGATCCGCTAGAGTTCGACCAGCCCCATCTTGAGCGCACGCACAGTGGCCGTTACCCGGTCGTTGGTCTGGAGTTTATCGTAAATCCGCCGCGTATAGGTCCGCACCGTTTCGGGCGATATCGACAGGATCGCCGCGATGTCCGACGAGGATTTGCCCCGCCCCATCCATTCGAGCACCTCGCGTTCGCGTTCCGACAATGTCACCGAAGCATTGCCGCCATCCATGATGGTGCAAATCTGGAAATGTGCGGCGGTGAGCATGGCGTGAATAGATAGGATTCGACCATCGTCGAAACCCTCGGGATCGTCCGCAAACCGCATCGAGGCATAGCCGTTGCGATTATGCGGCCCGAACAGCGCGAAGCTGGCCCAATTATCGATGCCCAGGGCCTCGAGTCGCGCAAGGAATTCCTCGGCACGCCGCTCGCCCTGCGCGCACCTGCGGGCCTTGGTCCAGGTTATCACCGGGCCGTGCGTGAAGGTCAGGCGCGGCACCGGGTCGAGGCTGCGCCAATCCTCGGTTACATAGAGCTTCTGATACTCAAGGGGATAGTCCCGTGCCCAGATCGCCGTCCTCTTGGAGGTCTGCGATTCGAATGCGGAGGTGAAGTGGTAGCTGAACCAGACGGCGCCTTCTTCGCGACACGCAGCGTATACGTATTCAAGGATCGCCTCGCAATCCGACATCCTGGCGATATGGGCCGAGAAATCGCGCATTATTTCAAGGTGACTAGTCCTTGGAACATAAACCGTCAAATAAGTAAGCGTACGACAGCTAACGTACCGTCCCCAAGGTGAGGGACTGGCAGAATTGGTATATTTGTATAGTAACCAAGCAAGTAACCGCCGGCGATGGATGTGTGGGGGAAGTCGCCGGGCGAATAGGGATTGTGAGACCATGAATACCGACCCCCACCGGCGGCGCGCGGAGGATCGCGAGCAGGGCGACTGCTGCGACCCGGCCCGAAAGATCGGCGACGATGTTTGCGACCGCGTTCTGACCGAGATCTGCCGCGCGAACCGGCGCGATGCGCAGATCACCATCTGGGATTTACCCCGGGTTACCGGCCTCCCCCTCCACGAAGCCTTCGCGGCCGTCAGGACGCTCGAATTCGGGCGGCTCCTCGTCATCGATGACAACCTTTCGGATCCCTTCGGGGCCACGCTAAAAGTTCGCGAGGACGCCATGCGGGATATCGAAATTCGGCGCGTGGCCTGATCGGTCATTTAGGGCTTTTCATCTTTCGAAAGCCCGCTATATGAGCGCCTCCCGAGTCGGGAACGCCTCATTCCACGAGGCCGCGGCAAGCCGCAGTGTGGACGCATAGCTCAGTTGGTAGAGCAGCTGACTCTTAATCAGCGGGTCCTAGGTTCGAGCCCTAGTGCGTCCACCATTTTTCCCTTTCGTCATGACATCGACAGCCCATCGGGGTCGTTGCGTCCTATTCACATCGAATGTGATATAGTCGATTGGCAATCACATTCTAGTGTGATACCGCGATGCCATGGATACGATCGACAAAGTTCGCACCCTCGTTTCGCAGGGTCTCATGACCCGCGCGGGGCTTGCCCGCGCCGCCGGACTCCATGCCAATACCTTGCGCGATTGCTGCGAGGACAGCTGGAATCCAACTGCCGAAACGCTCGCCAAGCTGGCCGCATTCCTCGAAGCGAATGACGAAACGCCGGTCATCGTCGGGGCCGAGGAAATCATCGACGAGGCGCGCAACGGGCGGATGTACATCCTCGTCGACGACGAGGATCGCGAGAACGAGGGCGATCTCATCATCCCCGCGCAGATGGCGACGCCGCATGCGGTCAATTTCATGGCCACGCACGGCCGCGGCCTCATCTGCCTCGCACTCGACCGCAAGCGCGTCGAGGCGCTGGGGCTCGAACCGATGAGCCGGAACAATCGCGAAAGCATGCAGACCGCCTTCACCACCTCGATCGAGGCCAAGGAGGGCGTCACCACCGGTATCAGCGCGGCCGACCGTGCGCGCACCGTATCGGTGGCGATCGATGCGACCAAGGGCCCCGACGACATCGTTACCCCCGGCCATGTCTTTCCGCTCGCCGCGCGCGACGGCGGCGTGCTGGTCCGCGCCGGCCACACCGAAGCCGCGGTCGACATTTCGCGCCTCGCCGGGCTCAACCCCTCGGGCGTGATCTGCGAGATCATGAATGAGGACGGCACCATGGCGCGGCTCGACGACCTGATCGGTTTCGCGCGCAAGCACGACATGAAGATCGGCACCATCCGCGATCTGATCGAATACCGCATGCGCCACGATCATCTGGTCGAACGCGTCGGCGAGGACAGCTTCGAGTCCGATTATGGCGGCGACTGGCGCCTGCTTACCTATCGCAACACCGTCGACGGCAGCGAAAGCTATGTCCTGCAAAAGGGTCATGTCGTCGAAGGCCAGCCCACCCTCGCCCGCGTCCACCCGATCTCGATATTCGACGATGTCCTCGGCAAGCCAGGGCCGCGCAAGCGCACGCTGCAGCGCGCGATGCAGGCAGTGGGAGAACACGGCGCCGGCGTGATCGTGCTCATTACCGGGCGTCCGGCAGGCAATCGCGGCTACAGCGAAAGCGATGCGCAGCGCAACGTCGGGATCGGTTCGCAGATCCTCGCCGACCTCGGAATCGAGGACATGATCCTGCTCAGCAATTCGCAACCCAACGTCGTGGCGATCGAGGGCTACGGTCTCGACATCGTCGACCACATGCCCATTCCGGAGTGACCAGCATGGCCCGTTTCCTGATCGTCGAAGCCCGTTTCTATGACCACCTCAACGACATGCTCGTGGCCGGCGCACGCGCCGCGCTCGAGGCCGAAGGACACGATGTCGACGTGCTGACCGTTCCCGGCGCACTCGAAGTGCCCGGCGCCATCGCGCTCGCCTCGGAGAGCGGCCAATACGACGGCTACGTCGGCATCGGCGTCGTCATCCGCGGCGAGACCTATCACTTCGAGATCGTTGCCGGCGAAAGCGCGCGCGGGATCATGGCGCTGACGATGGACGGAATGGCCATCGGCAACGGGATCCTTACAGTCGAGAACGAGGACCAGGCGCTGGTCCGCGCCGACCCGAGGCAGAAGGACAAGGGCGGCGAAGCGGCACAGGCCGCGATGGCCCTGCTCGCCCTGCAGCAGCGCTTCGCGGCCTAACGCCCGCCATCGAGGAATTCCTCGAGCCCCAGCGGCGCGAAGGGGCCGATGATCAGCTGTTCGAACACGCCGATACCCTCGGTGCCGTCACTGCCTATGACGCGCACCGGGACCTGGACGTGCAGGTTCTCGGGAGCGAGCGGGTCGAGATCGGCCAGTTCGATATCCTCGCGCGCGACCTTCAGCCGTCCGTGATACATGCCGTGACCCCATTCGGGATGAGTGTAACCGAGGCCGCGCATCTGGAAGCGCCCGAGCGGCTCGAAGCCGACCTGTTCGGGCGCGCCGGGTAGTGCCAGCGACAGCGTGCCGCCGGAAGGCCAGCGCGTCCCCTGCTCGAGCCGGGTCCGCATGCTGCCGTGCCCTTCGGCGAGCTCATCGGGTCCGGCACCCTCCCCCGCCCAGGCCGCGCGCGTGTTCCAGGCTTCGCCGTGCTGGTCGTTGTTGACGTGGAAGAACAGGCTGCCCTGAGGGAAATTGACAGGCGTCCACTGCCAGAAGAACCCCGGCAAGGTGTGCCCGGGCATTGGCTGCATGTCGCGCGCGCCGATAGGGCGCACACCCCAGCTCCGGTCGCGCGTTCCGAGTGTCCCTTCGGCCAGGTCGCGCCGTTCGCCGTCGACTTCGATCCAGCCCTGGTAAGTGCCGTTCTGTGTCAGCCGCGTATAGTCCATGAAGGCACGCGGACCGATGCGGTGAGCGAAGCGCGGCTCCTCGATCGGGAAGGCCCGCCCGGTGAAGGTTATGTCCGCCGCCATTCCCTCGCAGGGTTCCAGCCGGATCCGCAGGATGTTCAGCGCCTCGATGATCTCGACCGAGATCGGACCGGCCGCCATCGCCATTCGCTCCATGCCCAGCTCGGCGCTGGCGTGGATGCAGTGCTGCACCCCGTCGCGGACGATGTTGAAATGCGCGTCTATCACATCGAGATGCGGGTACACGCCCAGGGCGACCGCGAAGAACCCGCTGCCATCGGGGGCATAGCCGTTGAAGAAATAGCGGTCGTAGAAATTGCGGTCCGTCCCGGCATAGGCAACCGGTTCCGGCGTCTGGTGTATCGGATAATCGTCGCCGCGGCTCAGAACCACTAGATCGTCTCCTTCAAGGCCCCGATACTATCGCGCGCCAGCGCCAGCGAACAGGCCCCGCGCGCCATGGACAGGAAATTGGCATCGCCGCGCTCGGTCCGCTCTACGAAGGCCGCGCTGAAAACCGCCGTCGAAACGCCGTGGAGGATACCGAGCCGGTAATCGCGTTCGATGTCGTCCCGCTCCAGCACGACGCCGCGCGCCTGCATTTCGGACCGCCACAGCTCGAGCAATTGTTCTTCGTGGTCGCGCCACAGCGCCTCGCCCACGCCACACCCCATAAAATAGCCGACATCGGTCATCGGCCTGCCCCCTGCCACCGTCTGCCAGTCGAGCACGGCGATGGGTTCCGCTCCCCCGCGAATGTCGAACAGCATGTTGTCGAGGCGAAAATCGCCGTGCACCACGCATTGCGGCGGTTCTTCGCGTCCGAACCAGTGCGCGCTGGCCTCGGCAAGCTCCTCGCACAAAGCCATGAATTCGGGTTCGAGCGCGGCGGCGTAGCGCTCGCGGAAGATCGCCTGCGCCTGCGGATACATCGTTCCGAGACGCTCCTTCAGGTCGGCGGGCGGCTTGATCCACTCGGCCTGGAGCAGGTCCTCGCGGCCCCAGCTCGGCGCATGGATCGCCGCTGCCTGCCGCATGGCGGCGTGGGCATCTGCGATCGTGCAGCCGGCAATCTGGTCCCCCTGCCGTGCCGGACCGAGATCCTCGAACAGGAGAACGAACGCGCCTCCGGTTTCGTCGACGGCCGCAAAATGCACATGGGGCAAGCGCACATCGAGCAGGGGCGCGACCTGTCGGTAGAATTCCACTTCCTTGCGGTAGAGGCCGAACATGGCCGCCGTTCCGCGACTGGTAGCATCTGCGGCCGGAAACTTGCCCGCCAGCGTATTCGGCACTCCCTCGCCTTCGAGGCGGAAGCGCACGCTGTCGCCAACCTGGCCGGTGCCGATCGGCTCCCAGCTGACCGCGTCGACGCGCGCGCCCAGCTCCTCGCTGAGCCAAGCTGCGCTCACCTCGTCCGGATGGACCGGAAAATCCGCCAAGCGCCCCTCCCACAAAGAGCAATTGCCGGAACGCTAACGAGAGCCGTGCGTCCTGACAATCATGCAGGAGAGACGAGAATGAACGGACCGATCGAATGGGTCGCCTCGATCGGCGCCATAATCGCAGCAGCACTCATTGCCTTCGACCTGGGCCGGCGCCCGACGGCGTGGGGCTTCGTGCTGTTCTGCCTGGTTTCGATGCTGTGGATCTACATCGGGCTGACCAGCGATGCCCTCCCGCTTGCCGCAATGAACGGCGTGCTGCTGCTGATCAATGCCTGGGGCGTGTGGCAATACTGGTTTCACCCGAAGAACCGCGCCTAGCGGATCTTCGGGCGAGATGACGATCAGGAACCGATCCGGCCGAAACAGCTGCGTCCGGCATAGATGGCGCTGTCGCCCAGCTCTTCCTCGATGCGGATCAGCTGGTTGTATTTGGCGAGCCGGTCCGAACGCGCCAGGCTGCCGGTCTTGATCTGTCCGCAATTGGTGGCGACCGCGAGATCTGCGATGGTCGCATCCTCGGTTTCGCCCGAACGGTGAGACATCACCGCGGTATAGCCGGCGCGATTGGCGATGCTCACCGCGTCGAGCGTTTCCGACAGCGTGCCGATCTGGTTAACCTTGACCAGTAGCGAGTTCGCGAGGCCCTGATCGATTCCTTCGCGCAGACGCTGCGGATTGGTGACGAACAGGTCGTCGCCCACCAGTTGCACCGTATTGCCGATGCGGTCGGTGAGCGCCTTCCAGCCTTCGAAATCGTCCTCGGCCATGCCGTCCTCGATCGAGCGGATCGGATAGTCGCGGCACAACTTGTCGAGGTACTCGGCCATCTCATGTCCGTCGAGCGAGAGTTTCTCGCCCGTTATCTCGTACTTGCCGCCCTTGAAGAATTCGGTCGAGGCGCAGTCGAGCGCCAGAGCGATGTCCTCGCCCGGCTTGAACCCAGCCTGCTCGATCGATGCCATGATGAAGTCGAGCGCGTCGCGCGTGCTGGCGAGGTCGGGAGCAAAGCCGCCTTCGTCGCCCACGGCGGTCGCGAGTCCTTTCTCGTGGAGCTTCTTCTTCAACGTATGGAAGACCTCTGCTCCCCAGCGAACCGCCTCGGCGAGGCTGTCGGCGCCCACCGGCATGACCATGAATTCCTGGATGTCGATGGGGTTGTCGGCATGTTCGCCGCCATTGATGATATTCATCATCGGCACGGGCAGGACATGCGCCGAGACGCCGCCGATATAGCTGTAGAGCGGTAGGCCGCGCGCGTTTGCAGCCGCCTTGGCCACCGCCATGCTGGTGCCGAGGATGGCGTTGGCGCCGATCCTCCCCTTGTTGGGCGTGCCGTCGAGCGCGATCATCGAGAGGTCGATGTCGCGCTGGTCCTCGGCGTCGAAGGCCCCGACCAGCAGGTCGCGGATCTCGGTGTTGACCGCATCGACCGCCTTGGTCACGCCCTTGCCGAGATAGCGATCCTTGTCGCCGTCGCGCAGCTCGACCGCCTCGTGCGCGCCGGTCGAGGCACCGCTCGGCACCGCGGCCCGCCCGAAGCTGCCGTCGTCGAGCAGTACATCGACTTCAACGGTCGGATTCCCCCGAGAATCGAGAATCTCGCGGGCGTGGATGTCGATGATTGCGGTCATGGGTGCTAGCGCTCCGGGCAAAGGTGTTGTAATTGTCTAAAACACCCCCAGGTGGGGAGTCCGCAGCGCTCTATGCGTCGGAACATTGCTGTGCAAGTTGCGTTGCAACGTGGAAGGCGATCACGCCGGACGAATACGAATTGAGGGCAAGGACGATTACCATGGCAGAGACCCCCGCAGGCGGCGCGCCCAAAAAGCGCAAGACCCCTACCACCAAGACAAACACAGCCAAGAAAACCACCACCGCGAAGCCGCGCAAGACCGCGGCCAAGACCGGTACAGCCAAGGAGAAGGCTCCCGTGACCAAGCCCACCACTAGCTCAACCACCGACAACCGCGCCGAAGCGAAATCGCGTTTCAATGCCGCCCTGGAAGAAGCCAAGGCGGGTGCTGCGGCACTCAAGGCCGAGGGTCGCGATCGTGCCGTCGCCTATCGCGACCAGGCGAAGGGCAAAGGCGAAGACTGGGTGACCGACGCCAAGGCTTATGGCGAGGAAGCCAAGGTCAAGGGCCGCGAGCTCGCCACCGAAGGCAAGGTCAAGGCCGGCGAAGGTCTTCGCTCGCTGAGCAAGCTGGTCAGTGAGAATGCCCACCAGGTCGACGAGAAGCTGGGCGCGAAATATGGCGATTATGCCCGCAGCGCCTCGAAGTCGCTCGACACCTACGCCACCAAGCTCGACGAGAAGAGCGTGGACGACCTGGTCGAGGATGGCCGTGAATTCGTCCGCAAGAGCCCGGGCAAGGCGCTCGGCATCGCCGCGCTTGTCGGCTTCATGTTTTCGCGTCTATTCCGCAGCTCGCGCTGAGCGAGCTGCCACGGGGGACTGAATGCGGGACGATGAACCCGAGCGTACGGACGATTTTGCCGGCCCGCTCGATCTGCCTGACGAGCACGAAGCTACCGATCCGCAGGGCGACGACGGTCACGATTATTCGCTGACCGACGACGTCCTGGCGCTGATCGAGGACGGCAAGACCTATGCCGAAGCCGAACTGCGGTTCCAGAAGAGCCGCGCGGGGTTCATCGCCAACCGTACCAAGGGCGCAATCGCATTCGGCCTCGGGGCTTTCGGCGTGTTCCACCTGGCCCTGATCGCCGCGACCGTGGGCCTTGTCATCGCCCTCGTCCCGCTCATCGGTGCCTGGGGCGCAACTGCGCTGGTCACGCTGGTGCTCGTCATCGCCGGAGTGATCCTGCTGCGCCTCCTCAAGCGCCGCATCGACGACATCCGCGAGGCATTCGACGTGGAGGACCCGTCGTGAACACACGCCGCGCACGCATGATCGCAGACCGGCACCTGCGCGATTCCGCACGGGCACTGGTCGAAGCCGATATCGAGCATCTCAAGGCCGATTTCACGCACAAGAGCCTCGCCGAACGCGCGATGGACCGCGTCATGGATGGGGCGACCGATCTTTACGAAGAAGCAGTGGACATGGCCGAGGACAACAGGGGCGCCCTCGCCGCACTGGTCGCCGCGGTGGTGGTCTGGTTCGCGCGCAATCCGATCCTCGAGCTGCTCGGCTTCGCCCCCGAAGAACGCGACGACGAGGATTCGGACGAAGAGCAGGAACATCGGACCGCCGAGATTCGTTGATCGCACGAACACATTTTCCGGAGGATTTCATGGCCGATGCAGCCGAAAGCAACGTCACCCCGATCAGCGCCGATAGCAAGCTGAGCGATTCCGAAAAACGCGAACAGCTCCGCGCCCGGATCGAAGCGGGTGAGCAGCGCAATGAACAGCGCAGCCTCGCCGACCAGGCGAAGGAGATGGCCGACACCGCGCTCGATTTCACGCGAAAGCATCCGCTGGCCGTGGTGGGCGGTGTGCTCGTACTGGGGCTTGCCGCAGGTGCGATGACGCGGAAGGGCCGCCGTCTCGGGCGGCGCGGTGGAGCCTTCGCCGGGCTCGCGGCCGACGCGGCGATCGCCTATGGCGCGCGCATGATCGACGGTCTGGTCGACGGCGCGCAATATGCCGGCGACAGGATCGAGGATTTCGGCGACAGCGCCGCAACCACCGCGCGCGGGTTGCGCCGCGATGCCGCCTACAAGCTCGATACCGCGAGCGATGCGCTCCGCGCCTCGGGGCGCAAGGCCGGTCGCAAGGGAAGCCGCGCCTACCGCGCGCTTCGCAGCCGCCTGACGCACTGATTTCATTTCAACCATGACCGGCCATAGCGGCGCGGCGGGCTTGCCTGTCGCGCCGCTTTCGCTATGTGGCGCAGCCATTCCTGCCCTCCCCAAGAGAAAGACATCCCGATGGAAGAAAAAGAGAGCAAGCAGACGCTCTATCTCGTGATGGGTGGCCGCGTCACCGATCCGCGCAGCGTGACGTTCGCCGATCCCGAAAGCATCCATGTCGCCGGCGTTTTCAGCAGCTACGATCTCGCGGTCGATGCGTGGCGCTCGAATGCCCAGCGCACGGTCGACGATGCAGAGATGAAATACGTCATCGTCCACCTGCACAAACTGCTCGACCCGGGCGCCTGACCCGGTCGGTCGTCTCGACCACGACAACGATACCAACACACTGAGGCCGGCCCGCATCCGCGCGAGCCAGCCTCATGCGTTTCCATTCCACGAACGACCCATCGCCGAGGGCCATCGCGACATCCCGATCGGCCTCAGGCGTTGGAACGCGCGATCAGATGAACTCGATCTTGTCGATCAGGTAGAACTTGTCGCCCGAGGGTACGGTCACTTCGACCTCTTCCTCGATCTGCTTGCCGATCAGCGCCCGTCCGATCGGCGAGTTATAGCTGATCCGTCCCTTCGAGGCGTCTGCCTCGGTCTGGCCGACGATCTGGTAACGCACCGGCTTGTCGTCTTCGTCGAGCAGGGTGACGGTCGCGCCGAAGATCACCTTGTCGCCGCTCAGCGTGGTGGGATCGATAATCTGCGCGCGGCTGATCTTGTCCTCCAACTCGCCGATCATGGCCTCGACCTGGCCCTGGCGTTCTTTCGCCGCGTGATATTCGGCGTTTTCCGACAGGTCGCCATGCGCGCGAGCTTCCTCGATCGCATCGACGATCTTGGGGCGTTCGGCACGCAACATCTTCAGGTCCGCCGTGAGCTTCTCGTAGCCCTCGGCCAACATCGGCACTTTTTCCATAGGACCCCTTGTCCTTCCTGTTCGAGCCGTTCCCCGGGACAATTCGAACCCGGTCCGCCGGGATGCGGAACCCAATCGGTTCGAATGTCTGGGGGGATCGGTGGCGTGTGTTCTGTCAGCTATAATAGTCTTGCAACGAACGCACTTCAAGCTGGTCCGGCGAAACCTCGGCGATCGCCTGCGCCACGGCAAGCGAAGCGGCAGCGGTGGTGTAGTAGGGCAGCTTCTTTTCCAGCGCGGCCTCGCGGATCGATTTGCTGTCGAGCAGCGACTGCCAACCCTCGGTGGTGTTGAAGATCAACTGCACCTCGCCGTCGATGATCGCATCGACGATATGCGGGCGTCCTTCGGCAACCTTGTTGACCGGTTCGACCGCCAGCCCCTGTTCGGCAAGGTAGCGCTGCGTGCCGCCGGTGGCGATGACGCGGAAGCCCTTGTCGAGCAGCGTCTCGACCGCCGGCACGATCGCCGCCTTGTCGCTATCCTTGACCGATACGAACAGCGTCCCGGACTGCGGGGGCTTCATCCCGGCGCCCAACTGCGACTTGAGGAAGGCGGCGGCGAAACCGCGGTCGATCCCCATCACCTCGCCGGTCGATTTCATTTCGGGCGAAAGGACCGGGTCGGCGCCCGGGAAACGCGCGAAGGGGAAGACCGCTTCCTTGACCGCCATGTGGTCCGGATTGAGGTCGAAGGGTTCGAAACTGTCGAGCCGTTCGCCCGCCATCACCCGCGCGGCGACCTTGGCGATCGGCTGGCCGATGGCCTTGGCGACGAAGGGCACCGTGCGGCTGGCGCGCGGGTTGACCTCGATCAGGTAGACCTCGCCGTCCTTGACCGCGAACTGGACATTCATCAGCCCGCGGACCTTCAGCGCCACTGCCAGATCGGTCGCCTGACGCTCCATCTCGGCGATGATGTCGGCAGAGAGGCTGTAGGGCGGCAGCGTGCAGGCGGAATCGCCCGAATGGACGCCCGCTTCCTCGATATGCTGCATCACCCCTGCGATGCGGACATCGGTGCCGTCGGCGACGACATCGACGTCGCATTCGACCGCGTCGCGCAGGTACTGGTCGACCAGCACCGGGCTGTCGCCCGAGACATTGACCGCGGTGGCGATGTAGTCGTCGAGCTGCGCCTCGCTGTCGACGATTTCCATCGCCCGCCCGCCGAGCACGTAGGAGGGACGCAGCAGCACCGGGTAGCCGATGCGATGCGCCACCGCGGCGGCCTCGTCACGGCTCTTGGCGATACCGTTCATCGGCTGCTTGAGCTTGAGCTGGTTGACCAGCTTGGCGAAGCGCTCGCGGTCTTCGGCAAGGTCGATCGCGTCGGGGCTGGTGCCGAGGATCGGGATCCCTTCGCGTTCGAGCGCTGCGGCGAGCTTCAACGGAGTCTGCCCGCCGAACTGGACGATCACGCCAACGACCTCGCCCTTCGACATCTCGACACGCATGATTTCGAGCACGTCTTCTTCCGTGAGCGGCTCGAAATAGAGCCGGTCCGAGGTGTCGTAGTCGGTCGAGACGGTTTCGGGATTGCAGTTGACCATGATCGTCTCGAACCCGGCCTCGCTCAGCGCGAAACAGGCGTGGACGCAGCAATAGTCGAATTCGATGCCCTGGCCGATACGGTTGGGCCCGCCGCCGAGAATGACGATCTTCTTGCGGTCGGACGGCATCGCCTCGTCCTCGGCCTCTCCGAAGCTGGGCGCCTCGTAGGTCGAGTACATATAGGGCGTGACCGCCTCGAATTCGGCGGCGCAGCTGTCGATCCGCTTGTAGACTGGATAGACGCCGAGCTTGCGGCGCAGGGCGCGCACTTCCTGTTCGCTGGTGGCGCCCGCCATCGCGCGCAGCGCATCGTGGAGCAGGCCGGAGCGCTTGGCCTGCGTCTCGCCGAGACCGCCGGCCACACCGACCGAGCGTACCGCGAGCGTGGCGAGACGCTTGTCGGAAAAGCCCATCGCCTTCAGCCGACGCATTTCGGCGGCGTCGCGCGGGAGGCCCTGGTGGCCGATCATCTTCTCTTCGTAGATGATCGCCTCGATCTGGCGCAGGAACCACGGGTCGAATCCGGTGATTTTCGCCAGCTCCTCGACGGTGAAATCCTCGCGGAAGGCCTGCGCGATCTTGAGCACGCGGTCGGGCGTGCGCTTGCTGAGCGAGGCCACGATCACCTCGCGGCTGACGTTCTCGAATTCTGTGATGCGATTGAAGCCGTCGAGCCCCGTCTCAAGCCCGCGCAGCGCCTTCTGCATCGATTCGGCGAAGCAGCGGCCGATCGCCATGACCTCGCCGACCGACTTCATCGCGGTCGACAGTTCGTTCTTCGAACCCTTGAACTTCTCGAAAGCGAAGCGCGGGATCTTGGTGACGACATAGTCGATGGTCGGCTCGAAACTTGCGGGCGTCGCGCCGGTGATCTCGTTCTGGATCTCGTCGAGCGTGTAGCCGACCGCCAGCTTCGCCGCGACGCGCGCGATGGGGAAGCCGGTGGCCTTGGATGCGAGCGCCGAGCTGCGCGAAACGCGCGGGTTCATCTCGATCACGATCAGGCGGCCGTCTGCCGGATTGACCGCGAACTGGACGTTCGAACCGCCAGTTTCCACGCCGATTTCGCGCAGCACCTCGATGCTGGCGGTGCGCATGATCTGGTATTCCTTGTCGGTCAGCGTCAGCGCCGGCGCGACTGTGATGGAGTCGCCCGTATGCACGCCCATCGGATCGACATTCTCGATCGAGCAGATGATGATGCAATTGTCCTTGCGGTCGCGCACCACCTCCATCTCGTATTCCTTCCAGCCGAGGAGCGATTCCTCGATCAGGACCTCGGTGGTGGGCGAAGCGTCGAGACCTTCGCGGACGATCTTGTCGAACTCGGCCTTGTTGTAAGCAATACCGCCGCCGGTGCCGCCCAGCGTGAAGCTAGGGCGGATGATGGCGGGAAGGCCGGTGCGTTCGAGCACGGCAAAGGCCTCCTCGACCGTATTGGCGACGCCGCTGCGCGCGCTTTCGAGCCCGATCTTGTCCATCGCCTCGCGGAAGCGCTGGCGGTTTTCGGCCTTGTCGATGGCATCGGCATTGGCGCCGATCATGGTCACGCCGAACTTCTCCAGCGTGCCGTCGTTGAACAGCGCGAGCGCGCAGTTGAGCGCGGTCTGGCCGCCCATCGTCGGCAGCACCGCGTCGGGGCGTTCCTTCTCGATGATCTTGGCGACGATCTCGGGCGTGATCGGCTCCACATACGTGGCGTCGGCCATTTCCGGATCGGTCATGATCGTGGCGGGGTTGGAGTTGACCAGGATGACCCGGTAGCCCTCTTCCTTCAGCGCCTTGATCGCCTGCGTGCCGGAATAGTCGAACTCGCAGGCCTGGCCGATGATGATCGGGCCAGCGCCAATGACGAGGATCGAGGAGATGTCAGTGCGTTTGGGCATTCTTTTCCGCCGCTCTTATTCTTTCAAAATCTTGTACGATGGGAGACAGCGCCTGAGGATGATCTGAGGATCTGACCAATCCGTAGACTTCGTGATCCGCGATCGATTCGAGAACGCAGTTGAGCGCGTCGTCGGATTGTTCACTTAAAACAAAACCAGAAGTTACGCCCACATGTGGCATCCCGTTGGAGGCCCAAATCGAAAATTCTTCGATCCCGCAATTTCGAAGAATTTCGGGGTTTTTCTCAAAAATTTCGTCTCGCGCAAACGCTGTCGTTTCGGGGAGATCCTCCCTATCCGAAACAATAAGGTAAGCTTTCCGGGTAGAATCTTCGTCGTCATCCCAAAGCCAAACCAGACTTTGCGCAAGCAGAGCCACCAGTAATCCTGCGAGGAACCAGATGAGGCGGGTGCGCCTCACCCCAGCATCCCCACGAATTTCTCGAACAGGTAGAAGCTGTCCTGCGGCCCCGGGCTCGCCTCGGGGTGGTATTGCACGCCGAACGCCTTCTTGCCCTTGATCGAAATGCCGCAGTTCGTCCCGTCGAAGAGCGAGACGTGGGTCTGCTCCACCTCCGGCGGCAGCGTGCCGACATCGACCGCGAAGCCGTGGTTCATGCTGGTGATCTCGACAAGGCCGGTGCTCTCGCCCCACTCGCCGCCGACACGCTGGACGGGGTGGTTGGCGCCGCGGTGGCCCTGGAACATTTTGGCGGTCTTCGCCCCTGCCGCGAGGCCGAGCATCTGGTGGCCGAGGCAGATGCCGAACAGCGGCACGTCGGCATCGAGCAGCGCCTTGATCACCGGCACCGCATATTCGCCCGTCGCCGCCGGATCGCCGGGGCCGTTGGAGAGGAACACGCCGTCGGGCTTCAGCGCCATGACCTCGTCGAACGAGCTGCGCGCAGGCACCACGGTGACTTTCGCGCCCGCCTTCACGAGGTTGCGGAAGATATTGTCCTTCGCGCCATAGTCGATCGCGACGACATGCGGCTTTTCCGCCTGACCGTTGGTATAGCCGAAGCCGAGCTGCCAGTGGCCGCCGGTCCAGTCTTCGGCGCCCTCGCGCGTCACGCCGGGGACGAGGTCGAGGCCTTCGAGCCCGCTCCATTCCGCCGCCTGCTGCTTCAGCGCCTTGAGGTCGAATTCGCCGCGCGGGCTGTGCGCAATCACTGCGTTTGGTGCGCCCGCCATGCGGATCCGACGGGTCAGCGCGCGCGTGTCGACGCCCGACAGGCCGATCTTGCCGTGCTCGCGCATCCATTCGACGAATTCGTTCTGCGCGCGGAAGTTCGAATGCGGCGTCACTTCCTGCCGCACCACGCAGCCGACCGCGCCGAGGCCGCGGCTTTCATGGTCTTCCTCGTTCGCGCCGACATTGCCGATATGCGGGAAGGTGAAGGTGACGATCTGGCTGTCGTAGGAGGGATCGGTCATCACCTCCTGATACCCGGTCATCGCGGTGTTGAAGCAGACTTCGCCCACCGCGCTGCCGCTGGCGCCGAAGCCCTTGCCCCAGATGACGGAGCCATCGCCGAAGACGAGGACTCCGGTAGCGCCTTTAGGTTGCGCGTGCGAAGATGCGGACAGGGCCATGGGCGCTCCGGGTAAAAGGTTTCCAGCGATGTGTGCTAAGTCCCAGCCGCTAGGGGCCGCAGCGATTCCCGTCAAGCAGAACACTTGGCATATCGGTGCACCGTTCTAAATGGGCTGCGAACACCAGACACTAACTATCGGAAATCCCATGCTGCGCGAAAAAATCCAGGCCGAGACCGTCACTGCCATGAAGGCCAAGGACAAGGAGCGCACCGCCGCGCTGCGCCTGATCGGGGCCAAGATCAAGGATCGCGATATCGAGCTGCGCACCTCGGACACAAAGCCGGAAGACGACGAACTCGTCACCGACGTCCTCCTGAAGATGGCCAAGCAGCGCCGCGAATCGATCGAGATGTACGAGGATGGCGGGCGCCAGGAGCTCGCCGACAAGGAGAAATCCGAGCTGGCGGTGATCGAGGAATTCCTGCCCAGGCAGATGAGCGAGGACGAGACCCGAGCCGCCATCGCCGCGATCAAGGCCGAGCTCGGTGCCGAGGGCATGAAGGACATGGGCCGCGTGATGGGGGAACTTAAGGCCCGCCATGGCGCTACTCTCGACATGAGCAAGGCCAGCGGGCTGGTAAAGGAAGCGCTGTCATGAACCGTATCGCCGTCGCCCTCCCCCTCGTTCTCGCGCTCGGCGCCTGCGGCAGCGATGCCGACGAACCGCCGACCGATCTCGATGTGGCAGTGAGCGACGGCGAGGCCGAGGCGCTGGCGCGCCAAATCGAAGCGGGCGATTTCCTCGACCTCAGGCTCGGCGCGAAGATCGTCGGGCCGCAAGGTGAAGAGGTCGAAAGCGCACTGTCGAACTCCGAAGGCAATTTCGCCGACATGCGCAGCTTCGTCGCCTGCCCCACCGGCATGAAGACCTGCGACCCGCCTAAGGCACCCGAGGGAACGGTCTATACCTACGTCCATGTCGTCTACCCGGGCGAGGACAACGATGACGACAGCGGCAGCGGCGCAGGCAATGATTCCTCCGATGTCGAGCGCGCGACCGTCTTCCGCATGACCCGCCCGGCAATCGGCTTCACCGGCACAGCGGGCTATTCGAAGGACGAGGCCATGGCCGCGATCGGGCCGAAGGCCGACATCGTTATCACATGCGACGACGGTGCGCTGGTGTGGACCGTAAGCGCGGGCGACGGCGGCGATCAATGGGACCAGGCCGAACCGCTGACCTTCTGGTGGCAGTCGACCGTGCCCCCCGCGGGGCCTGCCGCGGCCTATGCGATCACCGCGAACTACACGCAGGCGACGGGCAGCGGCCCCTATCCCGGCAAGGCAGCGGGCGCGACCAATGCCTGCGAGGCGCCTCCGGCAAGGACCTGAGGCCCTCGGGACCGCAGAGTGCGGGGATAAGCCTGTGGAGCGTTCTGCCGCCGCCTAGCGGCCAAGGAGTGCGAGCGGTAAGGTCTGCGACCTTATGGCCCTGTCTCCCCAATGGCTCGACGAATTGCGCATGCGGACCACGCTGTCCGCGGTGATCGGTCGTACCCTGCGGCTGACCAAGGCGGGGCGCGAGTTCAAGGCCTGCTGCCCCTTCCACAACGAGAAGACGCCGAGCTTCTATGTCAATGACGAGAAGGGTTTCTACCATTGCTTCGGTTGCGAGGCGCATGGCGACGCGATCCGCTGGCTGACCGACCAGCGCGGCATGCCTTTCATGGATGCGGTGAAGGAACTGGCGGCAGAGGCCGGGATGGAAGTCCCCGCCCCCGATCCGCGTGCCGCACAGCGGGCGGAAAAGCGCGCCAGCCTGCACGATGTGACCGCGGCGGCGCAGGACTGGTTCGCCGACAATCTGAAATCCTCCGATGGCGCGCAGGCGCGTGCCTATCTCGGCCGGCGCGGATTCTCCGAGGCGACGGTGCGCGAATTCGGTTTCGGCTATGCGCCCGAGGACCGTCAGGCACTCAAGCGCGCGCTGGCCCGGTTCGACGAAGCAATGCTGGTGGAATCGGGCATGCGCATCGCGGTCGAGGACAAGGAGCCCTACGACCGGTTCCGCGGCCGGCTGATGCTGCCGATCCACGACATGCGCGGGCGGGTGATCGCCTTCGGTGGCCGCGTACTCGATCCCGACGGCAAGCCCAAATACCTCAACAGCCCCGACACCCCGTTGTTCGACAAGGGCCGCACGCTTTACAACCTCCACCGCGCCGCGCCTGCTGCCCGCCAGAGCGGGCGGATGATCGTGGTCGAAGGCTATATGGATGCGATCGCGCTCGCCAATGCGGGTATTCGCGAAGCGGTCGCCCCGCTCGGCACCGCGCTGACCGAGAACCAGATCGAACTGCTGTGGCGCCAGGTCGAGCGCCCGATCCTGTGCTTCGACGGCGACAATGCCGGCCAGCGTGCGGCGATGCGCGCGATCGCGCGCGTGCTGCCCATGCTGCGCCCGGCGCATTCGCTGGCGATCGTGCGCATGCCCGCGGGCAAGGACCCCGACGACCTCATCCGCGAAAAGGGCGTCGCCGCCATCGAGGACCTGCTGGCGCGGCCCGCGAGCCTGCTCGACACGCTGTGGGAATTCGAGAAGGCCGCCGGCGCACTCGACACCCCCGAGGACAAGGCCGGCCTCAAGGCGCGGCTGCTCGACCATGTCGACGCCATCCAGCACCCCGACATCCGCGCGCTCTACAAGCGCGAACTGCTCGAGCGCTTTTCCGCGCTCGCCTTCCCGCCGCGCCCGCCGCGCGAGTTCCAGCCCCGTGGCGACTGGAAGAAAGGCGGGTTCAGGCAGCCCGCTCCTGCGCTCGCCCCCGAAGCGCGCGCAAGCCTGACGCGGGCGATGCAGGGCGGCGCCCGCGATGCCCTGACCCGCGCGGTGATCGCCGGGCTGGTCAAATATCCCGACCAGATCCTGCGCCACGAGGAAGCGCTGTCGGACCTCGCCCGGCGTGACCAAAATGTCGGCCCCGCGATCGATTCGCTGCTCGAAGCGGCCGAGACGCTTGATTTGTCCGCCCAATCGACCATATCGCTCGAACGAGGCCTTCCCGCCCCACCGGAAAAAGCTCATTTCGCCTTCCTTGATGAAGGCACCGACCCGGGTGATGCGCGCGAGGATCTGGCCGAGGCCGTGTCGTTGCTGGTCGAAAGACCTGCGCTGGAGGCTGCGCTCGCCGCAGCCACTGCGCGTTTCGAGCGCGATCCGGAAGGCTCCATCGCCGAACAGGCCCGATTGCGCGAGCGATTGCTGGCACTTAACGAGCGGTTGAAGCGTTTCGGTCGCAGGAAAGCGGCAGCGACCGGCGAAACCGAATCATGATCTGCCGGGTGCGCGGCCCGCGGAAAAGAAAAAGACTGGACTGAAACACCTCATGGCAACCAAGTCGAAGACCAAGGACGACGGCGACGCTCCCCTGATCGACCTCAACGAGGCATCGGTGAAAAAGCTCCTCGCGAAGGCGAAGAAGCGCGGCTACGTCACCTATGACGAGCTCAACGACGCGCTGCCTTCGGGCGAGATGAGCTCGGACCAGATCGAGGACATCCAGTCTGCCCTGTCCGACATGGGCGTGCAGATTGTCGAAAGCGACGAAGAGGCCGAGGCCGCTGCCGAGGAAGCCGAAGAGGTCGAGGAAATCGAGGCTGCCGACGGCAAGAAGGAAGCCAAGAAGACGACCACCGCCGCGGCGGCAAAGAAGACTTCAACCGGCGAACGCACCGATGATCCGGTGCGCATGTATCTGCGCGAAATGGGCGCGGTCGAACTGCTCAGCCGCGAGGGCGAAATCGCCATCGCCAAGCGTATCGAAGCGGGCCGCGACATGATGATCATGGGCCTGTGCCAGAGCCCGATCACCTTCCACGCCATCATCCAGTGGTCCGAAGCGCTCAACGCCGAGGAAATGCAGCTGCGCGAGATCCTCGATCTCGACGCCATGCTGTCGAAGGAGCCCCCGCCCGAAAAGATGGCGGAGGAAGAGGAAGACGACGACGGCGAGATTTCGGAAGAAACCGCCGGACCGACCATCCGCGACGATGACGAAGACGACGATTCCGACGAGGACGGCGAGGACGGCGAAGAAGGTTCGTCCAAGAGCGACGACGACGAGGACGAGGACAACACCATGTCGCTCGCCCAGATGGAAGCCGCGCTCAAGCCCGACGCCATCGAACGCTTCGCGCGCATCACCGACCTGTTTGGCAAGTTCGAGAAGCTCCAGAAGGAGCGCGTCGAACTGATGGCCAAGGGCGAGACTTTCAGCGCGGCCAAGGAAAAGAAATACGAAGCGCTGTCCGAACAGCTCACCGCCGAGGTCGAAAGCGTCCAGTTCCATGCGACCAAGATCGAATTCCTGGTCGACAACCTCTATGCCTTCAACCGCCGCCTGACCGCTCTCGGCGGCCAGATGCTGCGCCTCGCCGAGCGCCACAAGGTCAAGCGGCTCGACTTCCTCGATGCCTATATCGGCAACGAGCTCGATGACAGCTGGCTCAAGGAACGCGCCAAGAAGGACAAGAAGTGGGCTGCGTTCGCCGAGAAGGAAGCCGACGCGGTCGAGCGCATCCGCGCCGAAATCTCCGACATCGCCAGCCAGACGGGCATGGCGCTCGAGGAATTCCGCCGCATCGTCAACATGGTCCAGAAGGGCGAGCGCGAAGCGCGCATTGCCAAGAAGGAAATGGTCGAGGCGAACCTGCGCCTGGTTATCTCGATCGCCAAGAAATACACCAACCGCGGGCTGCAGTTCCTCGACCTGATCCAGGAAGGCAATATCGGCCTGATGAAGGCGGTCGACAAGTTCGAATACCGCCGCGGCTACAAGTTCAGCACCTACGCCACCTGGTGGATCCGCCAGGCGATCACCCGTTCGATCGCCGACCAGGCGCGCACGATCCGCATCCCGGTCCACATGATCGAGACGATCAACAAGCTGGTCCGCTGTTCGCGCCAGTTCCTGCACGACCAGGGCCGCGAGCCGACGCCCGAAGAGATGGCCGAGAAGCTCTCCATGCCGCTCGAGAAGGTGCGCAAGGTGATGAAGATCGCCAAGGAACCGATCAGCCTCGAGACGCCGATCGGCGACGAGGAGGATTCGCACCTCGGCGATTTCATCGAGGACAAGAACGCGATCATCCCGGTCGATGCGGCGATCCAGGCGAACCTCAAGGAAACGGTCACCCGCGTGCTGGCGTCGCTCACCCCGCGCGAAGAACGCGTGCTGCGCATGCGCTTCGGCATCGGCATGAACACCGATCACACGCTGGAGGAAGTTGGCCAGCAGTTCTCGGTAACGCGCGAACGTATCCGCCAGATCGAGGCCAAGGCGCTGCGCAAGCTCAAGCACCCGAGCCGCAGCCGCAAGATGCGCTCGTTCCTCGATCAGTAGACGTAATTGGAGGGGTCGTCGTGAAGAAAATCTGCCTCGTCTGGGCGGCCTTTGCGCTGGTGCCGACCGCTGTCTCTGCGCAAGAGCTAACAAACACAGGCACGACCGAAGTCGAGTTGCGACTGGCTCGCGAAATCTTGGCGATTACGTATCCTGAATCCGAACGCGAGGCGATGTTCCAAGGCGTTTCGGAACAAATGGAATCGCAATTGATGCGGTCCATGGGACCGCTCCTCAACGATCCCGGAGCGCTCTCGATAGTCGAAGATTTCCAAAAGGCAGTGGCCGAGGATCAGAAACCGATCCTCAAACGCCATATCCCCTTGCTAATGGATGCCTGGGCGCAAGGCTATGCGGATATCTTTAGCGAGCAAGAGCTACGGGATATCCTGGCTTTTGTGACGACCGAAACCGGCAGTGCCTTCATGTTGAAGTCGACTAAGGTCATGACAACACCGCAGTTCGCCGCTGCAAATGAAGCATATTTGGGTGAGGCCATGGCGGTGGTCTTTGCCAAGATGCCCGCTCTCGTCGAAACCCTGACGGAATACAAGGAAAGCCAGGCTGCGGAGTGATCCCCGGCATCTCAAAAACGGGGACAGGGGGTCGCGCGAATCACGCCCCTCCCCTATGTGGCCCCGCATGCGTATCGCCATTGCCTCCGACCATGCCGCCATCGACCTCAAGGCCGAGCTGCGCGACTGGTTGATCGAGCAGGGCCACGAGGTCGCCGACCTCGGCCCCGAGACCACCGACAGCGTCGATTATCCCGACTTCGGCTACAAGCTCGCGAGCGTCGTCGCCGATGGCACGGCAGAGCGCGGGGTCGCGCTTTGCGGCTCGGGGATCGGCATTTCGATGAGCGTCAACCGCAATCCCGCCGTGCGCTGCGCGCTGGTTTCCGAACCGCTTTCGGCCAACCTCGCGCGCGAACACAATGACGCCAATTGCATCGCCATGGGCGCTCGGCTGACCGGCAGCGACATGGCCAAGGCGTGCCTCGCGGCCTTCCTCGACACCGAATTCGCCGGCGGCCGTCACCAGCGCCGCGTCGACAAGCTATCCAATCCGGAGATCTGACTTGGCTACCCAGCCCGCCTCGACCGACCGCAGCCCGATGGACCGTTTCTGGCACGACACGCTCGCCGAAGCCGATCCCGAAATCTATGGCGCAATTCGCAAGGAGCTTGCACGCCAGCAGGACAAGATCGAGCTCATCGCGAGCGAGAATATCGCCTCGACCGCGGTGCTCGAGGCCACCGGCTCGGTGTTCACCAACAAATACGCCGAAGGTTATCCGGGCAAGCGCTATTACGGCGGCTGCGACTATGCCGATGTCGTCGAAACGCTGGCGATCGAACGCGCCAAGCAGCTGTTCGGCTGCAATTTCGCCAACGTCCAGCCCAATTCGGGTTCGCAGATGAACCAGGCGGTGTTCCTCGCGCTGCTGCAGCCGGGCGACACCTTCATGGGGCTCGACCTCAATTCGGGTGGCCACCTGACCCACGGATCGCCGGTCAATATGAGCGGCAAGTGGTTCAATCCCGTCAGCTACGGGGTGCGCAAGGACGACGAGCGGATCGACATGGACGAGGTCATGGCGATCGCGAAGGAGCACAAGCCCAAGCTAATCATCGCGGGCGGCACCGCCTATTCGCGCGTCTGGGACTGGGCCGCCTTCCGCAAGGTCGCAGACGAAGTCGGCGCCTATCTCATGGTCGACATGAGCCACATTTCGGGGTTGATTGCCGGGGGCGCACACCCATCGCCCTTCCCGCATGCGCATGTCGTCACCACCACCACGCACAAGAGCCTGCGCGGCCCGCGCTCGGGGGTGATCCTGTGGGACGACGAGGAGCTGACCAAGCCGATCAACATGTCGGTATTCCCCGGCATGCAGGGCGGACCGCTGATGCATGTGATCGCGGCGAAGGCGGTCGCCTTCGGCGAGGCGCTGCGCCCCGACTTCAAGGATTACGCCAACCGCGTGGTCGAAAACGCCCGCGCGCTGGCCGAGGGGATCGAGGCCAACGGGTTGCGCGTCGTTTCGGGCGGGACCGACAACCATTCGATGCTGGTCGATCTGACGGCGAAGGATGTGACCGGCAAGGCCGCCGAGGCCGGGCTCGACCGCGCCTGGCTGACCTGCAACAAGAACGGCATTCCCTACGATACGCGCAGTCCCTTCGTGACCAGCGGCATCCGCCTCGGCACGCCCGCCGGCACGACGCGTGGCTTCGGCCCCGACGAGTTCCGAAAGATTGGCGCGCTGATCTGCGAAGTGGTAGACGGTCTCTCGCGCAACGGCCCCGAAGGCGACGGGCAGGTCGAAAAGCAGGTGCGCGGCAAGGTCGCCGAGCTCTGCGCTGCCTTCCCCGTCTATCCCGGGCGCTGAGGAGACGAGCGATGGATGACCACGAACCCAACCACCAGGATCACGATCTGGTTTCCGACGCAGGTGCGGAAATCAAGGCCATGGCGAAGCAGGGCCTCGATCATCCCTCGACCAAGCCGGTCCTAACCGGGGCCGCCGTGGGTGCGGTCGCGGCAGGGCTCCTGCCGGTGGTGACCTGGCCTGTGGGCCTCGTCGCAGGTGCCGGCTTCATGCTCTACAAGCGCCTCCGACCCTAAATGCGCTGCCCCTTCTGTGCGCATGACGACAGCCAGGTAAAGGACAGTCGTCCGACCGAGGATTCGACCTCGATCCGGAGGCGTCGGCAATGTTCAAGCTGCGGCGCGCGCTTCACCACCTTCGAACGCGTCCAGCTGCGCGACGTCACCGTGGTCAAGAGCAACGACCGGCGCGAGGCTTTCGATCGCGGCAAGCTCGAGCAGTCGATTTCGCTCGCCTGCCGCAAGCGCGATGTGCCGCAGGAACGGATCGACCAACTCGTCTCGGGCATCCAGCGGCAGGTCGAAACCGCCGGCGACCCCGAGGTTCCCTCGCAGCGCATCGGCGAGATGGTGATGGACGGGCTCAAGGGCCTCGACAGCGTCGCCTATATCCGCTTCGCCAGCGTCTATCGCGACTTCAGCGAAGCGCGGGATTTCGAGGAATTCGCCAGCACGGTGCAGGAAGCGGCAGCCCATGAGCGCGGCTGAAGGCTCGGGGCCGGTCATCGTCCTCGTCCGGCCGCAGCTGGGCGAAAACATCGGCAAGGCGGCGCGCGCGATGCTCAATTTCGGGCTCACCGAAATGCGGCTGGTCGAACCGCGCGACGGCTGGCCCAATCCTTCGGCCGGCCCTGCCGCGGCGGGCGCCGATAGCGTGCTCGAGCGCGCCGAAGTCTTCGCCTCGACCGCCGAGGCGGTGGCGGACTGCGCGCATGTCTACGCAACCACAGTGCGCAAGCGCGGCGTGACCAAGCCGGTGGTGACGCCCGAGGAGGCGAGCCGCGAGATCGCCGGTGCCCGGGGCCGCAGCGCGATCCTGTTCGGCCCCGAACGCTCGGGACTGGAGACCGCCGATGTGGCGCTCGCCCGCGCCATCCTGACCGTGCCGATCAATCCCGAATTCGGCTCACTCAATCTCGCGCAGGCAGTGATATTGTGCGCCTACGAGTGGTCGAAGCACGCACAATTGGTTCAACCGACGCAGGAAGACCTGCTTCCCCCCGCCCCCCAGGAAGAGCTCGACGGGCTGATCGCGCATCTCGAATCAATGCTCGAGCCGAAGGGCTATTTCCTGCCCGAGTCGCGTGCCGAAGCGACCCGGCGGACCTTGCGGGGCGTGTTGACCAAACCGGCGTGGAATCATCTCGAAGTCCGCACCTTGCGCGGAGTTCTTTCTTCTCTGGAAAGAGAAGCAAAGAAGTAAATCGAGTAGATTTGCTGAATAGACCGCGATCTGTTATATTTCTCTTCAGGCCTTCTTGGAAAGGCTGGTTTCAAAGAGGGTGCAGTCATGAAGACATTCCCATTGGCCGCGGCAACTATCGGCGCATTTTTCGCTTTCGCTCCGCTTCAGGCGCAGGAGCCTACTGAGGCGGATGCCAAGATCGAGCGCGCAGCGGTGACCGATGAAGCCGCTGCGGAAGATTCCCAGCGCGGCGACGAAGCAATCGTCTGCCGTGACCTTGCTCCCAAGGTCGGCACGCGCATTCCCGGCCGCCGGGTTTGTCTGCCGATTTATCAATGGGAGGAGTGGGAAAAGACCACCCGCGAAACCGCCCAGGATGTCGAAATGCGCGGACGACTATACGCGAACTGATAATTTTTACGCGCGAGATCCCTTCACAATTCTCCTTGCATCGAGCAAGAATGGGCACGGTTTAAGAAAGCCACCTGTAAGGAGAGATTGTGAAAATTAGAGAAATCGGCATCGCCACAGCTACTGCAGCTTTGCTCTTCATCCCGCTTTCGACAGCCTCGGCTGACGACGACAAGGGCGTCATCGCAAGCGAAGACAGCGCCGCAGCGGACAATGACGAGACGATTCGCTGCAAACGCGTACCGCCTCCGGTGGGTTCGCGTCTGGGTTCGAAAAAGGTTTGCAAGACCAATGCAGCCTGGCGTCTCGAACGTGAAGCCGCCGCGGACGCTGCGCGCGAAACGCAGGACCGCAGTGGAACGGGCAATACCCGGACTAGTGGCTGACCAATTCGCGAAAGGCTGATTGGGAAGGCTTGACGAGTTTATGAGCCCCGGGTGTTGTGCTATGTTATGGCGCAGGAGGTCATTATGACGAAGTCCAAATTCGTAGCAGCGATTGGAGCTGCGGTTCTTGTCACCCTTCCCATCACCGGACTTTCGGCCGGTGAACCGGTAAAGGGCCAAAAGGTGGACAAGAACCACGGAAGCGCCAATGATCCGGCAACGGTCGTCTGTAAGCGCCTTCCGCCTCCGGCCGGAAGCCGTATTTCGGGCAAGAAGGTTTGCAAGACAAACGCGGCCTGGAACGCGGAAAGAGAAGCTGCGGGAGTCGCCGCTCGAGAACGCCAAGATCGATCGGCCGTTGCCACCCGCGGCAACTGATTTCGATCATTTGGGAGCGCGCAACCGGTCCCATTCGTCGAGTTCATAGGCGATCGAGGTTTCGACCAGATCGTCCCAGATTTGCGCGATCCTCCCGGCGGGAAGGTCGCGCTTTTCTGCATCGGCACGGGCATTCTCGATCACCTCGGCCTTACGCGCCTCGTCGCGTACGACATCGCGGTTGGTCTTGATCCGGGCGGCGGCGCGCATGTAGCCGAAGCGCCGGTCGAGCAGTTCCATCAGCTCGCGATCGGTCCGGTCCACCCCGATACGCACCTCGCGCATGTCGGTGCACTCTTCGGGCAGCTTGAAATCGTCACTCATGGCGCGCGCCCTGCCGCGCTTGCGAGCGCTTGTCGAGCACCTATCTTCACCCTTGACGAGGCGCGCGATGCTGCTATTGGCGCGCCTTCGCGAATTGGCCCCGCACCCCGGTGAAGCGGTGGCCGCATCGTAGCCCCTGGCGCGATGGTGCGATGCCGGGTTGAATGGCCGCCGCTGGGGCGGCTCAGCAAATTGGAGACGACTCATGTCGAAGCGCAAGAGCGCCAAGTACAAACTCGACCGCCGGATGGGTGAAAACATCTGGGGTCGCCCGAACAGCCCCGTCAACAAGCGTTCCTACGGTCCCGGCCAGCACGGCCAGCGCCGCAAGAGCAAGATGAGCGACTTCGGCCTGCAGCTGCGCGCCAAGCAGAAGCTCAAGGGCTATTACGGCGACGTCACCGAGAAGCAGTTCAAGCGCACCTATCAGGAAGCGTCGCGCATGAAGGGCGACACCGGCCAGAACCTGATCGGCCTGCTCGAACAGCGTCTCGACATGGTGGTCTACCGCGCCAAGTTCGCCCCGACCATCTTCGCCGCCCGCCAGATCGTGAGCCACGGCCACATCTACCTCAACGGCGTGAAGACCAACATCGCCTCGGCCCGCGTCAAGGTCGGCGACGTCGTCTCGCTGGGCAAGAAGGCGCAGGAAATGGCGCTGGTCATCGAAGCGCAGAGCCTGCCCGAGCGTGAGATCCCCGACTATGTCGCGCCCGACGGCAACGACAAGGTGACCTTCACCCGCGTGCCCAAGCTCGACGAAGTGCCCTACCCGGTCACCATGGAACCGAACCTCGTGGTCGAGTTCTACTCGCGCTAAGCCTCACGGCAGCGACATGAAAAAGGGCGGTCCCTCGCGGGGCCGCCCTTTTTCGTTAGCGAAGTGCGGCCCGGCTCAGGAACCGAGGTTGGCCGAGAGGAACTCGTCGATCTTGACCAGCATCTCCTTGCGAGCAGCGCCATCGTGCAACGAGTGAGCCAGACCTTCGTATTCGACATACTCGACGCGCTTGCCAGCGCTCTTGAGTGCCTTCTCCATCTGGCGCGACTGTTCTACATCAACGTTGTTGTCGGCAGTTCCGTGCACGAGAAATACAGGTGCCGAAAACGCTGCCACGTTGCGCATCGGGCTACCGTGGTCGAGGTGAGGCCCATCTCCTACGAATTTCTGGACCAACCTGTAACTGCTCGTGTTGCGCTCTTCGTCGAGCAGCTGCCGCCAATCCGCGACTGGCGCAATGGCCACCACTGCCTTGTATAGATCCGCATCAACGACTTGCGACTGCAGAGCCGCGTATCCACCGTATGACCAACCCACGATCGCAGTTTTGTCAGGGTCGGCGATTCCCTGAGAAATCAGCCATCGGCCTGCGTCATTCACATCCCCGATGGCAGTCTGCCAAGCTTTCACGCCATTCTTGCCGAACCATTCCTTACCGTAGCCCGCTGACCCACGGAAATTTGGCTGAAGAACCGCATACCCGCGAGCAGCAAAAAACTGCACAAGCCAATCGAAGCCCCATTCGTCCCGGGAGGAAGGCCCGCCGTGAGGCATAACGATTGCCGGGACATTCTTCCCGTCGGATCCGACCGGCAATGTGAGATAGCCTGGAATGCGAGTGCCGTCTGCGGCCGGAAAGGTCACCGGCTTCATTTCCGCCAACTTCCGTCCATCGGTCGTTTCGCGAACGGGGAGCAAGGGATTCAGCTGGTTGGTGTCACGATTGAAAAGATACAGCATCCCGGGGTCTACGTCTGACGCTGCGATCAACAGCAACTTTCGTTCGTCTTCGCTCGCACCGACAAAGTTGATGAGGGGTTTACCCGGGAGGGCATTGCCAAGTGCAGCGGCAAGATCTCTGAGCTCGGTGTCGAAATATTTCACGAGCCGCTTCTCGGTTGCGAAACTTGCGCCGATCACCCGCTGCCGTCTCCCGATGGTTACAAGCCCGTCGACGTCCGCGCCCTCGGCGCTGAGCAGCAGAGTCTTCGTCTGGCTACCGTCCAGCGCGATCGAGTAGAGATTGGTAAACCCCTTTTCTCCGTAATCGAAACCGATAGCGACGTTGCGCATCGCGTCGACCGCGTATGGTTCGAAACCATCGACCGTCTGGCTATCGATTTCCGCCCTCGAGAGCGGCTGCCAGCGCTGCGAATCCCGTTCGCGATAAAAATAGGCGACAGTATCGCGAGCATAGCCGCTGGGGCTAGCGTTGAGAGTGCCCTTGACCCGTACTGCACCTGCGTCATCGGCAATATACGCAATAGCATCCTCATCCGGAGACTCGACGCTCTTTTCCTTGCCCGTGACGACGTCATGCGACACGACGCCAAGTCCTGCTTTCTGGTTTGCGAGTCTCGTGTTCAGTGAGCTTTCCTTGGTATAGCTGCGTGTGACGAGAACCGAGCTGTCATCGCCCTCGGCATTGAGCGAAACGATCCCACCACCGTAGTAGATGTTCCCAAGTGCACGCATCGAGGCACGCCCCTCGATGACGTCCGGATCGGTACCGTCGGCGTTCACGGAAATCATCCGGCTCGCGCCAATATATTGCCCGATCGACTGGTCCTTGCGACGCAAATAGGTCTGGCAGACGAGACGCTCGTCTGTGATCCAGTTGCAGTAAGCAAGATCACTCATGGGGTCGAGCGCAGCCATCGCTTGTTGGGGTGGCGTACCTCTTTCCAGGTCCACTGTGTACAAAGCCTCGCCGCCCGCACCGACATTGCCGACATACGCCAGCTTTGTGCCCGACGGAGATAAGCTGACAGAGAATACTGTCTGTCGCGCCCCGAACACCGTTGCCACCTCTTCCGCAGTCTCGGCAGAAACCGGCGCGCCAACCGCGCAAAGAGAAACGACCGCAACGCCTGCTAGAAACTTATTCATTGATTTCGACCCCTGATATCCAAGTAGGCCGAAGCCTACCGATACCAAGTCGCAGTGCAACCTCGCAAAGTCATTATAACAGGATTACCTGAGGAAATTGGCCGGAAAGTTGTCAATAACGACCCGCAATCTGCAACGACTTCCAGACCATCGCCACGATCGCTACGGTAATCGCGCCGCCCCAGAACCAGTACGGCAGGAACAGCGCATCGGCGATGCGGCCAGTGTCCGACAGGGCGACATGCCCGCCGACCACGGCACCCGGGCTGAACAGGTAGCCAAGGTCCTGGTAGACCGCGACCGCACCCTGCACGCCGAGGAACTCGACGGCGATGCGCTGCAATTTCGCGCTTCCACGAGCGGCAATATAGAGCGCGGCGGCGGCAAAAGCGGGAAGGACGATCCAGCCGGCGACCGAGCGCACCCAGATCAGCGTGGTCACGAGCAGCGCGGTGCCGAGCGCAAACAGCGCGATCCGGGTAGCGCGGCGGGAGCGCGAGGCGATGATCATGGCGCATCCGGCCATGCTCGGTCCGAGCAGGCCGGCCGCCGCGACGATGGCCTGCGCCACCCCCCACAATCCACCCGAATTCTCGGCATAGCCCGACCCGTTGGCGAAGATCACGAGCCGATGGAACTCGGCCCCGAACAGCGCAGCGGTGAAGCCATGCGCCATTTCGTGCCACCAGGTCGACAGCAGGGTGAACGGCATCAGTGCCAGCGTCCCGATTTCGGTCTGCCAGGCGATGATGGTGAGCACCGCGAAGGCGACGATATAGGTCTGTTCGCGTTTGACGACCGGCTTCATCTCGTCCTCCGCATAGGGCAGCCCCCATTTCGCGGGGACCACGAGCGGCTGGGTATTCTTTTCCATTGGCTCAGCCTATCGCCGGGCTCGCCTAACGCAAGTAATCGCTGCGAAAATCGCTTGCGAAAGCAGCGAAGCGCCCTTCGCCGATGGCGTCGCGCATCGCCTGCATCAGCTGCTGGTAGAAGGCGATATTGTGTTCGGTCATCAGCATCGCGCCGAGGATTTCCTGGGACTTGACGAGATGGTGGAGGTAGGCGCGCGTATAGGTGCCGCAGGTATCGCAGGTGCAGCGATTGTCGAGCGGTTCCTGGTCCTCGGCGAAACGCGCGTTGCGCAGATTGATCGGGCCGTTCCAGGTGAAGGCCTGTCCGTTGCGGCCCGAACGGCTCGGCAGCACGCAGTCGAACATGTCGACCCCGCGCTCGACCGCGCCGACGAGATCGTCGGGCTTGCCCACCCCCATCAGATAGCGTGGCCGATCGGCGGGGAGCTGGCCGGGGGCGAAATCGAGCGTGGCGAACATCGCTTCCTGCCCCTCGCCCACTGCGAGCCCACCGATCGCATAGCCGTCGAATCCGATCTCGGTGAGCTTTTCGGCGCTGACCTTGCGCAATTCCTCGTCGAGCGCGCCCTGCTGGATGCCGAACAGTGCCGAGCGCGCTGCGTGTTCGCCGCCCGCATCGAACCCATCGCGGCTGCGCTTCGCCCAGCGCATGCTCATTTCCATGCTCGCTGCGATCTCGTCGCGCGGACGGTCGGCGCGCGGGCATTCGTCGAAGGCCATGACGATGTCGCTGCCGAGCAACCGCTGGATTTCCATGCTGCGTTCGGGCGTCAGCATGTGTTTCGATCCGTCGATATGGCTGCGAAACTCGACTCCCTGTTCGGTGAGCTTCCTGAGGTCGGACAGGCTCATCACCTGGTAGCCGCCGCTGTCGGTCAGGATCGGACGGTCCCAATTCATGAATTTGTGCAGTCCGCCAAGCCGCGCGACGCGCTCCGCACCGGGGCGCAGCATCAGGTGGTAGGTGTTGCCGAGGATGATGTCCGCACCGGTCTTGCGCACCGTCTCGGGCTTGAGCGCCTTGACCGTCGCCGCGGTGCCTACGGGCATGAAGGCGGGGGTGCGGATTGCGCCGCGCAGCATCTCGATGCGGCCCGTGCGGGCAGCGCCATCGGTGGCGTTGATGGTGAAGGCGAAACGTTCGGTCATGATCAGAAGCCGTAGATCAGCGTCGCCCGGGTCAGCGTGTCGGTGGAGACCTTTCCGGCGGGTGGATTGCTGTCGTAGTCGAGCTGGTAGGACATCCGGGCGCGCAAGTGGTCGCTGACGACGAAGTTGAGCCCGGTCACGAGATTGATCGAGGTGTTCGCGCCGTCGATCAGAACCACGGCTTCGCCGCTCGTCTCGGCGACCGCGCTTGCGTCCTGTGTCAGCGTCAGCCGCTCGAACATCTTCCAGTCGAAATCGAGCCCGGCGAGGGCGGCGATCCGGCTGTCCTTCCGCCCGTCGGTATAGTCGGTGACGCGATAGGCAGGACCGGCCTTGAGCGACAGGCTGAGGCCGTCCCTGTCGAGCACCTGATAGCCAAGCCCTCCGGAGATCGCATAGCGCGCGTCGACCCCCTGGATCTGGTCGCGCTCGTACTGCGCCAGACCATAGGCAAAGACGTTCTCGTCGAACTGCCAGCGCGGTTCATAGGCGAGGAACAGCTGCTCGCGGCTCGTGACGCCATTCTGCCGCTGGTAGTCGAAGCGGGCGCGCAGGCGGTGCGACCAGTCGATCCCCTCGCGCTTGAGCTTGAGCCCCGCGGTGACGCCGACGGTATTGCTGTTGCCGCTCGACTGGAACCCGCCGAGTTCGCCCTCGCCCTTCCACAGGTCGAACAGGCCGGCATTGCGGATCGTCTGCTCCCTCTTCTTTTCCGCGTCCGCCTGTCTCGCCGCGAGCGTCGTTGCGAAAGCTGAAGCAACCGCATCGATTTCGGCGGCGTCGTCGGGCCAGGTCTTGCGGGCAAGGTCGAGCACGGTGGCGACCTTCGTCTTGTCACCCGTCGCCAGCGCGGCGTCGATCATCGCCCGCGCGCCTTCGGGGAGTTCGGCCTGCGCCGGAACGGCAGCAGCGGCCAGCAGGAGGGGAGGAAGGAGCAGGAATAAACGCATCGCTCGCGCCTAGCGTCTTGTGCGCCCCCGCGCCAACCCGCAATCGTATGCGAAGGCTCAGGCGCGCAACCGCCAGCCCGTGCGGAAGATATAGGCAATCACAGCGACGCATATCGCCAGGAAGCCGAGCGTGATGGTGAAACTGACCCGGATATCGACGTCGGCCGAGCCGTAGAAGGTCCAGCGCAGCCCGCTGACGAGGTAGACGATCGGGTTGGCGAGCGCGATCGTGTCCCATGGCTTGGGCAACATCTCGATCGAGTAGAAGGTCCCGCCGAGGAAGGTCAGCGGGGTGAGAAAGAGCATCGGAATCATGTTGAGCTTTTCGAAATTGTCCGCCCAGATACCGAGGATGAAGCCGAACAGGCTGAACGCCGCGGCGACCAGCATGACGTAGACCAGAGCCAGCAGCGGATGCGCGATCGAATAATCGACGAACAGCCGCGCGGTGACGAGGATGATCGTGGCGAGGATCAGGCTCTTGGTCATTGCCGCGCCGACGAAGCCGATCAGCGTCTCGGCCACGCCCACCGGCGCGCTCAGCAGTTCGTAGATCGTGCCGGTGAAGCGCGGCATGTAGATGCCGAAACTGGAATTGTTCGTGGTTTCGCCGAGCAGGGTGAGCATCAGCAGGCCGGGGATGATGAAGGCGCCGTAATCGACCCCGCCGAGGTCGGGCATGCGCCCGCCGATCGCCGCGCCGAAGACGATGAAATAGAGCGAGGTGGTGAGGACGGGCGCGAGCACCGACTGGAAGGCGGTGCGCAGAAAACGCATAAGCTCGCGCGTGTAGATCGACCATGTAGAGCGCCAGGAAATCATGCCGCGCCCTCCCTTTCGCCGAGCAGCGACACGAAGATATCCTCGAGGCTGCTCTCGCGCGTGTCGATGCCGGTGTAGTCGATGCCGGAGCCAATCAGCGCCTTGGTCAACTCGGCCACTTCGGCCTTGCCCTTTCCGGTGCCGTCGCCGCCGCGATAGCAGAGCGAGGTGCCACCCTCTTCCAGCTCGACCGGGAAGCGGGCGATTTCGGGAGGGAGCACCGCAAGCGGCTGCGCCAGAGTGATATGCGCCTCGGTCCGCCCTAGCCGCGCCATCATCGCGTCCTTCTCGTCGACCATCAGCAGCTTGCCGCGATTGATGATGCCGACGCGGTCGGCCATCATCTCGGCTTCCTCGATATAGTGCGTGGTCAGGATGATCGTCACCCCGCGGCTGCGCATCTCGTCGATGATCGCCCACATGCCCTTGCGCAGTTCGACGTCGACGCCCGCGGTCGGCTCGTCGAGGAACAGCAAGTCGGGTTCGTGCGCCAGCGCCTTGGCGATCAGCACGCGGCGCTTCATCCCGCCCGACAGCGCCATGATGCGCTCGTCGCGCTTGTCCCACAGGCTGAGCGACCGCAGGATCTCCTCGATCCGCGCCGGATTCGGCGACAGGCCGAAGAGGCCGCGCGAGTAGCTGACGGCGCGCTTCACCGGCTCGAACATGTCGGTCGAGAGTTCCTGCGGCACCAACCCGATGCGGCTCCTCGCCCGGCGCCAGTCGCTCGCCATGTCGTGCCCGAACGCGCGGATCGTGCCGCCGGTCGGCCGTACGAGGCCGCAGACCGCACCGATCAACGTGGTCTTGCCAGCCCCGTTCGGCCCGAGCAGCGCGAAAATCTCGCCCTTGCGGATGGTGAGGTCGACATCGTCGAGCGCCTTCAGCCCGCCGGGATAGACCTTCGACAGGCCGCTGAGTTCGAGAATCGGATCCACATGTCTCTAGCTAGCGGCGATCCAGTTGCCGTGAAAGCCCGGGGGGATGAGGTGGGGGATATGCACCGATGCGACCGGCTCGAGGCTCATGGCATCGAGGATTTCCAGCGCGCTGGTGCCTTCGTTGCGGTCGATGACATAGCCCATCACCCAGCCATCGCCTTCGGGCGCATCGTTGCTGCGCGGAACGAAGACGAACTCGCCGGGAATGCGGCCCTCGCCGAAATCGCGCTGCACGCGCTCGCCCGTGGCAAGGTCGTGGCGGTAGAGCGGCATGGGCGCGACGAATTCGAGGTCGCCGTCTTCGGGCAATCCCATCGCCCACAGGTAGCGATAGTCCTTCGTGAAATAGCGTTCGTCGGGGCGCGGGAATTCCTGCCCGGCCGGATCGAGCGTCTCGCGCGCGACCTTCCCGCCCTTGCCGTCGAGCGTCCAGCGCTCGAGCCCCAGCGACTTGCCGTAAGGTCCTGCCATCTCGCCGTCGAAAATCGTCTCGTAGGCGCAGAGATCGATGACCACGCGGCCGGCGTCGTCCTCGAAACTGTTGCCGACGTGGAAGACGTAGCAGGGATCGACCTCGTGCCAGACAACCCGGTCGCCCGATCCGCCGCGCGGCAGCAGGCCGACGCGGGCGCGGTGCGCGCGGTTCCAGCGATAGGGAAACTTGTGGCCTGCAATCAGCGCCTGCATCGAGAAGGTCACCGGCAGGTCGAGGATGACGACGAAATTCCCGGTCAGCGCGCAATCGTGGATCGAGGGCCCGTCCTGCACGGCGATCGGCGTTTCGCGCAGCACGCGCCCCGCGCTGTCGAGCGCCACGTGGCGGATCGTGTCGGTCGACATGCCGTCATAGCAGATCGCGTGGAATTCGCCGGTCGTCGGGCAATGATGCGGGTGCGCGGTGAAGGACCCGGTCAGCCCGCCGCCGAAGTCGGAATAGGCGACGCTCTCGAGATCGCCATCGAGTTCGACGGGGAAGCTGCTGGCCTCGACCAGCGCCATGATCCTGCCGCCGATGTCGAGGACGTTGGTATTCACCGTATCGCCGAAACCCCGGCGCGGGCCGCCGACTGCCGCAGGGCCGCCCTTCCCTTCGAGATCGCGCGAGCGGATGAAACGGTTGCGGTACCACTCGGCCTTGCCATCCTTCAGCCGCACGCCGTGGACCATGCCGTCGCCGACGAACCAATGGTGCCCCCTGCTTCCCGCGCCGAAGGGGTTCGGGCCGATGCGGACATAGCGACCATCGAGTTCGGACGGAATGTTGCCGGTCACTTCGAGCCGATCGAGGGTGACCTCCTCGGTCAGCGGCGTGTGGACCCCCTTGAGGAAGGGATTGTCCTGCGGCCCGGGCAGGCGGGCGCGGTTGAAACTGGCCACGGCCTGGATCGCCGGTGTGACGGCCTTGCGGATGGTTTTCTCGATGACACTTGCCATGACCGACTCGCTCCGGTTAAAGTGAACGCTGTAAACATAGGGTCAAAGATAACAGTGTCAACATCGAACGAAGCCTATCATCACGGCAATCTGCGCGATGCGCTGATCGCGGCAGGGCTGAACGCGCTCGAGGGCCCCCAAGGCAAGGCACCTTCGCTGCGCGAACTCGCGCGCGAAGTGGGCGTCTCCGCAACCGCGGTCTACCGGCACTTCCCGGACAAGCAGGCGCTAGACAAGGCCCTGGCGAATGAAGGACTGAAGCTGCTCGGCAGCCAACAGGCCGCAGCGGCGAAGATGGCAGGCGGCGGCGCGGCAGGTTTTGCCGAGACGGGCCGTACCTATGTTCGCTTCGCGCTCGCCCACCCGGCGCTGTTCCGGCTGATGTTCACCCAGGGTCACCCGGTCGACGCGAACGACGGCCCCGACGACGCGCGCGCACTTCTGACGGCGAACACGCAGGCACTGACAAGCGATCGCGAACGCGCGGAGACGATGGCGCTACAGGCGTGGTCGATCGCGCACGGCATCGCGATGCTGATGCTCGACGGGCGCATCCCGGCGGACGACGCCCTGATCGACCGCCTGCTCGATACCGAAAACCTGTTTCCCTGATCAGGGCAGCAACAGCGAGGAATCGCCGTAGCTGTAGAAGCGGTATTCCTCGGCGATGGCGTGTTCGTAAGCCGCCATCATCCGCTCGCGCCCCATCAGCGCGCTCACCAGCATCATCAGCGTCGATTTGGGCAAGTGGAAATTTGTCATCAGACCGTCGACCGCGCGGAAGGTATATCCCGGCGTGATGAAGATGGCGGTGTCGCCCGCAAATGGACGGATCACGCCATCCTCTCCCGTCGCGCTTTCGAGAAGGCGCAGGCTGGTTGTGCCGACCGCGATCACCCTCCCCCCGGCGTCGCGCGCGGCATTGAGCCGCTCGGCGGTTTCGGGCTCGATCCGGCCCCATTCGGCATGCATCGCGTGGTCGTCGGTATCCTCGGCCTTCACCGGCAGGAAAGTCCCCGCACCGACATGCAGCGTGAGCGTCTCGCGGCTAATGCCAGCCTTATCGAGCGCCGCGATCAGCTCCGGCGTGAAATGAAGCGCAGCGGTCGGGGCGGCGACGGCGCCGTCTTCCACCGCAAACATGGTCTGATAATCCTCGCGGTCGCGCTCGTCTGTGTCGCGCTTGCCCGCGATATAGGGCGGCAGCGGCATGCGGCCCGCGCGTTCGAGCAGGACCTCGACCGGCTCCTCCCCCTCGAAGAACAGCACGAAGCTGCCATCGGCAAGCCGCTCCTCGGCGATCGCGGTCACCCCGCCACCGAATTCTGCCGTATCGCCGACGCGCAACCGCTTGGCATTGCGGACGAAAGCCTGCCAGCGCCTGAGGTCGATGCGCTTGTGCAATGTCGCGCCGATCTTCGCCTCGCCGCGTCGTCCCTCGAGCTGGGCGGGGATCACGCGCGTATCGTTGAACACCAGCACATCGCCCGCGCGCAGCAGCTGCGGCAGGTCGCGCACGCCGCGATCCTCGAAGGGGCCATCCTTATGCACGACGAGCATGCGCGCGGCGTCACGCGGTCGCGCAGGGCGCAACGCGATCCGTTCGGGCGGCAGTTCGAAATCGAAAAGATCAACGCGCATGACGCGGATCTCGATTGTCCTGAGCGTGTCGAAGGGCCTTCATCGCGCCGCCCCTAGTCCGGGTGCGGCGCGATGGAAAGTCAGTTCCCGAGCGGCGCGTTGAGGTCGTCGGCCGAAATATCCTCGTCGGCAACCCGCGGCGCGGGCATCGTCGGCACCGGCTTGTGGTCGGCCGCGATCGAGGCCTGCAGGATCCGCGTCGGATTGGCGGGCGGCTCGCCGCGCTGGATCGCGTCGACTGCGGCCATGTTCGCAATCACGCGCCCGAAATTGGTGTAGTTGCTGTCGAGGTTGAAGCGCGGATAGAAAATGATGAAGAACTGGCTGTTGGCGCTATCCTCGCTCGCGGCGCGCGCCATCGAGACGGTGCCACGGACATGCGGCATCGGATTGAACTCCTGGGCCAGGTCGGGGAGCTCGGACCCGCCCGTGCCGGTCCCGGTCGGATCGCCGGTCTGGGCCATGAAGCCGTCGATCACGCGGTGGAAGATCACCCCGTCGTAGAAACCCTGCCGGGTCAGCGTCTTGATCCGCTCGACGTGACGGGGGGCCCAGTCGGGCTTCAGTCGGATCGCCACGCGCTGCCCGTTCGAGAGGTCGAGCAGGAGGATGTTCTCGAGATCTTCCTCGACGTTGAAATTGACCGGCGAGTAGACCCGCGTATCGGCGGCGGGCTCGGCGGCCGCGGCCTCGTCCTGCGCCTGGACGGCAAAGGGCGTCGCAGCGAGGGTCAACGCGGCGGCAAGGGCAAGCGAAGTCTTGAGCATCGTCATTCCGTAGCAATGTCCTGGATGGCGGACCGTCTAGCGAGGGGTGACTGTCCGTTCAATGAATAGGTTGGTATGGGCCCCTCAGCCGCCCTTGCCCCCGAGCTTGCGCACGCGCGCCTCGACATCGTCGCGCACGCTGGGAGTGACAAACTTGTCGATCGGACCGCCGTAGAGCGCGATTTCCTTGACCAATCGGCTGGCGATCGGCTGCAGTTCGACATCGGCCATCAGGAAGACCGTCTCGATCCGGTCGTTGAGCTGCCGGTTCATCCCTGTGAGCTGGTATTCATATTCGAAATCGGTCACTCCGCGGATCCCGCGGATCACGATCCCGGCATTCATTTGCTCGGCGAAATCCATCAGCAGCGAATTGAAGCCGACCACGCGTATGCTCTCGCAATCGACCCCGGCGACCTCGCGTTCGACCATGGCGATACGCTCGTCATCGTCGAACATCGGCGATTTCGCGATATTTGTGGTGACCCCGATGATCAGCTCGTCAACCAGCTTCGCCCCGCGCTCGATAATGTCCATGTGGCCGAGCGTGATCGGGTCGAACGTGCCCGGATATATGCCGATGCGGCGGGCCATCAGTGGTCCCTCCTGACGATGAAATGCGCCAACTCGACGAGCAGCCGCGCGTCCTGGCCATGGCCGGCGAGATGGCGCCCTGCCTGTTCGACCAGCATTTCCGCCTGCGCGCGCGCCTGATCGGCACCCATCAGCGTGACGAAGGTCTGCTTGCCCTGCCCCGCGTCCTTGCGCAGTGCCTTGCCAGCCTTCGCCTCGTCCCCCTCGATATCGAGCAAATCGTCGGCGATCTGGAAGGCGAGCCCGATGTCGCGGGCATAGGCACGCAGATGCGTCCGCCCCTCGGGCGGGACCCTGCCCAGCACCGCGCCCATCTCGACGCTGGCGGCAAGCAGCGCGCCGGTCTTGAGCTGCTGGAGTCGGGTGATCTGGCGCAGGTCGTAGGCTTGCTGTTCGGAAACGATGTCCATCATCTGCCCCCCGGCCATACCCTCGTGGCCGCTGGCGCGGGCGAGTGTCGCGACCAGTTCGGCACGCACGAAGGGGTCGGCGCTGGTATCGGGTTGGGTCAGAATGTCGAACGCGAGTGCATGCAGGCAGTCGCCCGCGAGCACGGCGGTCGCCTCGTCGAACTTGCGGTGGAGCGTCGGCTTGCCATGGCGCAATTCGTCATCGTCCATGCACGGCAGGTCGTCGTGAATCAGCGAATAGGCATGGATCGCCTCGACCGCGCAGCCGACGTTGACAGCCGCGTCGCGGTTGACCCCGTAAAGTTCGGCGGTTGCCACGACGAGCAAGGGCCGCACACGCTTGCCACCGCCAATCGCGGCATAGCGCATCGCTTCGACGAGCCGCGCCCGCGTGTCCCGCGGTACCGGCAGGAAGGCGTCGAAGGCACTGTCGACCTCTCCCTGGATCCGTTCGAAGGCATCGCCAAGCAGGTCGGGCATGGTCGTCATCACGCTCACGCGGGATTGCCCGCGTCGAACGGCTCGGTGCCCGCCGGCTTGCCATCGGCGCCCTGGACGATCTTCTCGATCCGCGCCTGTGCCGCATCGAGCCGCGCCTGGCACGCCTTGCGCAATTGCTCGCCGCGCTCGTAGAGATCGATGCTCTCGTCGAGCGGCACGTCGCCGCTTTCGAGCCGGCGAACCACACTTTCAAGCTCGCGGAGCGCCTGTTCGAAGCTCATGTCCGGAATCTGTGACTGTTCCTCTGCCATCGCGGGCAAGCATTGACGGCCCGCCTGCGCGCGGTCAAGTAAACCCAAAAGGGGGACGGGCAATATGACGTGGATTGTCGCCGTCGGGGTCGCCGCACTGGTTTTTGGCGGGCTCGACGCCGTGTGGCTGAACTGGGCAGGGCCCAATTTCTACCGCCCCAGGCTCGGCGCGCTGCTGGCGGGCGAGTTTCGGCTTGTCCCCGCGCTGGTCTTCTATTGCGCCTATATCGCCGCGATCGTCTGGTTCGCCGTGCGCCCCGGCATCGCCGGGGGGCTCGGCACGGCGGCGCTCAATGGCGCGCTGCTCGGCGCGATATGCTACGCCACCTACGACCTGACCAACCAGGCGACGCTGCGCCACTGGTCCACCACGGTGACAATTGCCGATATCGCCTGGGGCGCTTTCGCCACCGCCATCGCGGCCAGCGCCGCGACCCTTGCCGCAAACCGGTTCGGCTGAGCCATGTTCATCGGTCACTTCGCCCCCGCATTCGCGGCGCGCGCCATCACCGACGAGGCGCCCAAGCTGGGCACGCTCTTCCTCGCGGCGCAGCTTGTCGACTGGGCCTTCTTCCTGCTGGCGATCGTCGGAATCGAAAAACTGCGGCTGGTCCCCGGGATCACCACGATGAATCCGCTCGATCTCTATCACATGCCCTATACGCACAGCCTGGCAGGGAGCGCGATCTGGGCGATCGGCTTCGGAATGGTGATCTGGCTGGTCACACGCAATCTCGTCGGCGCGACCTGGGGGGCGATCGTGGTCATGAGCCACTGGCTTCTAGACCTGCTGGTCCACCGCCCCGATCTGACCATCGCCGGGGGCGAAACCAGATACGGCCTCGGCCTGTGGAACGCCCCCTCGATCGAAATGCCGCTCGAAATCGGCATCGTGCTGCTCGCCTATTGGTTTTACATCCGCCGGACGAAGGGTCCGCTGGTTCCCCCGCTAATCCTGCTTGCCGCGCTGCTGTTGTTCCAGGCGATCGACTGGTTCGGCGCCAAGCCCGCCGCAGCAGGGATAGGCATGTATCTCCTGGCGCTCGCGAGCTACGGTTTCCTCACCGCATTGGCGATCTGGGTTCAGTCGACACGATGGCATAAAAACAAGGTGGGACTGGCGGTTCCGAGCGTGCGGCGCTAAGCGCGCGCGCATGGCAACAGTCGAATCCGCGATCACCCCCGAAGTCGTCTCCCAGCACGGCCTCAGCCCCGAGGAATACGAGCGCGTCCTGCACGCGCTGGGAAGGGAGCCCAATCTGGTCGAGCTGGGAATCTTCTCGGTCATGTGGTCGGAGCACTGCTCCTACAAAAGTTCGCGCCTCCACCTGAAAAAGCTGCCGACCGAAGCGCCCTGGGTGATCTGCGGTCCCGGCGAGAATGCCGGGGTCATCGATATCGGCGATGGTCAGGCGGCGATCTTCAAGATGGAGAGCCACAACCACCCGAGCTACATCGAGCCCTATCAGGGGGCGGCGACCGGCGTCGGCGGGATCCTGCGCGACGTCTTCACCATGGGCGCGCGCCCGGTGGCCAATGCCAATGCGCTGCGCTTCGGGCGCCCTGAACACCCCAAGATGAAGCATCTCGTGCAGGGCGTGGTTGCCGGCATCGGCGGCTACGGCAATTGCGTGGGCGTGCCGACCGTCTGCGGCGAGACCAATTTCCACCCCGCCTATGACGGCAACATCCTCGTCAATGCGATGACGGTGGGCGTCGCCGATGCCGACAAGATCTTCTATTCGGCGGCAACGGGTGTGGGCAATCCGATCGTCTATGTCGGCTCGAAGACCGGCCGCGACGGGATCCACGGCGCGACCATGGCCAGCGCCGATTTCGAGGAAGACGCCGACGCGAAACGCCCCACCGTGCAGGTGGGCGACCCCTTCACCGAAAAGCTGCTGATCGAAGCCTGCCTCGAACTGATGGCAACCGATGCCATCGTGGCGATCCAGGACATGGGCGCGGCGGGCCTCACCTCCTCCAGCGTCGAAATGGCGACCAACGGCAAGGCCGGCATCCGCCTCGACATGGACAAGGTGCCGTGCCGCGAAGAGGGCATGACGCCCTACGAAATGATGCTGAGCGAAAGCCAGGAGCGCATGCTCATGGTGCTGAAGCCCGGCAAGGAAGCTATGGCAGCCGCCATCTTCGAGAAATGGGAACTCGATTTCGCGGTCATCGGCGAAGTTACCGACACGCAGCACATGGTGCTCGAATTCGGTGGCGAGGTCGTCTGCGACATTCCGCTCGGCCCGCTCGCTGCGGACGCACCCGAGTACGACCGCCCCTATCTTTCCAAGGAGGAATACACCGAGTGGGCCGGCATCACGCCGATGACCAACCGGCCCGATAGCGACGATGTCGGCGGAGACCTCCTCAAGCTGCTCGTCTCGCCCAACCTCTCCTCGCGCAAGTGGATTTCCGAGCAATACGACAGCCAGGTCGGTGCGGACACGCTGCAGACCGGCGGCGATGCAGGCGTGGTCAGGGTCCACGGCACCAAGAAAGCGCTTGCGATCAGCACCGACTGCACGCCGCGCTACGTCCACGCAAACCCCTATGAGGGCGGCAAGCAGGCGATCGCCGAGGCCTATCGCAACCTGTGCGCTGTCGGCGCGCGTCCGCTGGCGGTGACCAATTGCCTCAACTTCGCCAACCCGCAGCGTCCCGAGATCATGGCGCAATTCGTCCATGCGCTCGAAGGCATGGGCGATGCCTGCCGCGCGCTCGATTTCCCGATCGTCTCGGGCAACGTCAGCCTTTACAACGAAAGCAAGGCGACCGGCGGCGGCTCGGCCATCCTACCCACCCCGGCCATCGGCGGCGTCGGGCTGATCGACGATTACGATCGCATGATGACGATGCCCTTCAAGGCCGAAGGCGAGGCGATCTACCTCATCTGGCCCGAGGAATGGGCCACCCCCGACCCCGAACGCTCGCACCTCGGCAAGTCGCTGTGGCTCGCCGAGATCCACGGCCGCGACGAAGGGCGCGCCCCGCCGGTCGATCTGACGCTCGAGAAGAATGCCGGCGAAGGCGTTCGCGAACTGATCGAGGCGGGCCTCGTCAGCGCGGTCCACGACGTTTCCGACGGCGGGATCGCCGTGGCGCTCGCCGAAATGGCGATGGCGGGCGGCATCGGCGCCGAGGTCAAGCGCAACGAGGACTACACGCAAGCGCAGTGGTGGTTCGGCGAGGACCAGGGCCGTTATGTCATCACCGTGCCCGATGCCGAAGCCTTCAACGCCTATCTCGCCAAGGGTACCGAAAACGAGGACACTGCGCGCGTCGGCTTCTTCCGCCTCGGCACCACCGGTGGCGACAGCCTGTTCGGCGTTCCGGTGAACCGCCTGCGCGAGGCGCACCGCAGCTTCTTTGCCGAATGGATGGAGGCCTGAGCCATGGCGGCGGGCTATTCGGGCACGCCGCTGGCGAAGAAGCTCAGCCTGCGCGACGGGCAGCGTGTGTGGTTCGACGCCATGCCGGAGAGCGTGCAGGACGAGATCGGCGAATATGCGCTGGAACTGACTTTCGTCGCCGGTCCCGAAGAGCGCCCCGACGCAGCGCATATATTCGTCACCGAGCGGGCCGCGATGGAAACCAAACTCGCGACCTTGCGCGAAACGATGGCGCGCGACGGGCACATCTGGGTGAGCTGGCCCAAGAAAGCTTCGCAAGTCCCGACCGACATTACCGAGGACACGATCCGCGAGGTCGCTCTGCCGCTGGGCCTTGTCGATACCAAGGTCTGCGCCGTGGACGATATCTGGTCCGGGCTGAAGCTGGTCATACGCAAGGAATTGCGCTGACCGCAATTCCCCATTGCGCGCCGGCAATTGGCGCCTAGAATCGGCATGGGTCGCGCTCGTCTACGGGGGAGATGTCGGCATGACCAAACGGATATGGCTGAAGCTTTGTGCAGGGGCGGCACTCGCTGTCGGCGCCGCAAGCGGGGCCGTGGCACAAATGTACGAGAAGATCACGCTGGTTAATTCGACCGGCTACACGATTTCCGAGATCTACATTTCGCCCGCATCTTCGCTCGGCTGGGAAGAGGATGTGCTCGCTTGGGACGTGCTCGAGGACGGGCAGGAATTCGAACTCGATTTCCGGCGTTCCGAAAATACCTGCGATTGGGACCTGAAAGTGGTCTACAACGATGGCGAAGAGGCTGTCTGGGACGGGCTCGACCTGTGCGAGGACTGGCACTTCGAGCTTTTCTACAATGCACGCACGGGGGATACCCACCTGACCGCTTCGCATTGACAGCCTGCATACGCTAGGGACGGTCTCATGCGCGATCATGAAGCCCTACCCTATTCGCTCCCCGTCCTCCCCGACACGCAAAGCATCGCGCGTGCGCGATCCTTGCGCGACCGGCTCAGGCAGCGGCGTACCTGCCGCGAGTTTTCCGACAGGCCGGTTCCCCGCGCCGTGATTGCAGCAGCGATCGAGGCTGCCGGGTCGGCACCCAACGGGGCCAATCACCAGCCCTGGCATTTCGCGGTAGTATCCTCCCCCGACGCAAAGCGCGCGATCCGCGAGGCGGCGGAGGAGGAAGAGCGCAAGTTCTATGCGGGCAAGGCGAGCGAGGAGTGGCTCGAGGCGCTCGCTCCGCTCGGGACGGACGAAGACAAGCCGTTTCTCGAAACCGCCCCCTGGCTGATCGTGGTCTTCGCGCAGCGCAAGGGCGGGATCGAAGAGGATGGCCGGACACAGAACTACTATGTCAACGAAAGCGTCGGAATGGCCTGCGGCCTGCTGATCGCGACGCTCCACGAAGCGGGGTTGGCGACGCTGACCCACACGCCCTCGCCGATGGGTTTCCTGCGCGAAATATGCGGCAGGCCCACTCACGAAAAACCGTTGATGATTGTAGTCGTGGGGCACCCCGCCGATGGCGCCACCGTTCCCGCCCATGCGCTGAAAAAGAAGCCGCTCGACCAGATCGCCAGCTGGCTCTGAAATCAGGCGGCGGCGGCCAATTCGGTGTCCCGCTCCTGCGCGAGCAAGTCATAGGGGTCGATGCCCTCCTCTCGCCAGACACGGTGGCATTCGCGATACCAGTCCGGCTCGGGAATGTTCAACTCGGCCCGTGCCTGTTGCAGGTCTTTCTCCAGCAGTTCGCGGATCGACAGGCCGACCAGCGGCGGGCAGGCCTTGCCGGTGCGATGCGCCTGGCGCACCGCCTTCATCACCGGTGCCGCGCTCTTGACCAGCTTCTTGAGATGGATCGACCCGGCATAGCCGAGCAGCAGGTGGCCCTGGCTCGGCGCCTGTCCATGGGTGAACAGCAGCACGCACTGCTCGCCCAGCGCGTCGCGACCATATCCCGTCAGCACATGCATCAGGTCATGCGTATCGCGCTGGCGGAATCCGAACCACTGGATGAGATCGTCATAGGTCGGGCGTTCGGCCTTCTCGAATTCCTCGACCAGACCGGCGGCTGACAGCCCTTCGCGTTCCATGAAATCGCAATAGGCCTGCGCCACCGAACCTTCAGGAAGCCGGCGCAAGGCCGCGTGATCATCGAGAATCGGCGGCAGGAAGGGTTCGCTCGCGCGCAGCGCCTCGCCCTGCGGGCTCAGCGTCAGGGCGCGGACGCGGGGAATGAACCGGCCCGAAGGCAGCGCGTCATAGATCTTGAAGACCTCGGCGGTGTTTTCCTTGTCCTTGAGAAGCTCGCGGAAGTGCTTCAGCGCGGTCAACGGGCGATAGCGCGCCTTGGGGCGCCGCGGATGACGCAGCGGCGTCCCGTCGCGGGCGGTTTCCAATCCTGAGAGGGCGTGTGTGCTGCTGGTCATGCGTCGGGTCATAGCATATCGGTCCTTAACAGAAACCGACATGGCGCGATTGGAAATGCGCGCCACCCGATCAGGCGCGGAAATCCTCGACCCATTCGCTTTGCGGAATGCCGAACAGCTTGAGCACGGCCGTCAGGTCTCGGCCCGCGATACGGCCCGCGGCCGCCGCGCGAGCCTTCGGCTTGGCGCGATAGGCGATACCGTAGTCGGCCGCTTCGATCATGGGGATGTCGTTGGCCCCGTCGCCCGTCGCCAGTACGCGCGCGCCTTCGCCCAACAGCGCGCGTTCCTCGACCAGCGTGGCAAGCTTGGTCGACGCATCGCTCACCGGCCCGGCGAGCCCGCCGGTCAGCTTGCCGCCGGCGACAGCCAGGCGATTACCGACAACCCGCTCGAAACCGAGCGATTCGGCCACCGGGTCGGCGAAATGATGGAACCCGCCGGTTACCAGGACCGTACGGCAGCCCTTGCTGCGCAAGGTGGCCACCAGCGTCCGCGCGCCCTCGACGGGACGGATCCGTTCGCTGAGGCAGCGTTCGATCGCACCTTCCTCGAGGCCTTCGAGCAGCCCGACGCGTTCCTTGAGCGCGCTCTCGAAATCGAGTTCACCGAGCATCGCGCGTTCGGTGATTGCGGCAACCCGATCCTTGATCCCTGCGAAATCGGCAAGCTCGTCGATGCACTCCTGCCCGATCATGGTCGAATCCATGTCCGATACGAACAGGCGCGGCGCCTCGATCGCGTGGTCGGCGATCAGCAGGTCGCAGTCGCCGAAATGCTCGTCGAGGATGGCGCCAAGCCGCGCCCGGTCGCCATGCGGGAGCGAGAGCTGGAGTACGTCGCCGCAGAAATCTAGCATTCCAGCCATCGCCACGGGCATGTCGGCTTGCGAGGCGGCAGTCATCGCTGCTTCGAGCCGTGTTTCCACGGCGTCCATGTCTGCTATCAGCCGGGCAATGAGCACCAGGAATCCTCCCGAAAAAAAGCCGGTCGCGCTCATTGCAGGGCCGACCGCAAGCGGCAAGAGCGATCTCGCGGTGCAGCTCGGCGAGCGGCTGGCCGCCGAGGGGCGGCAGGGCGTGGTGATCAACGCCGACAGCCAGCAGGTCTATCGCGACCTGCGCGTGCTCTCCGCGCGGCCGAGCGAGGACGAGATGCGCGGGATCGAACACAGACTGTTCGGTTCGTGGGATGGTGGCGAAGCCTGCTCTGCCGCCGACTGGGCCGCTGCCGCCAAGCGCGCCATCAGCGACGTCCATGCCCGCGGCGGCGTGCCGATCCTGTGCGGCGGGACAGGCCTCTACATGCGTACGCTGCTCGACGGGATATCGCCTATCCCCGCAATCGACCCCGCCATACGCGAGGTGGTGCGCGCGCTCACTGCCGATGAATTGCGCGAATGCCTGCTCGAGGAAGACCCCGAGGCCGCCGGTCGGCTCGGTCCGCGCGACATCCAGCGCATGGCGCGCGCTCTCGAGGTGGTGCGCTCGACCGGCAGACCGATGGTCCACTGGCAGGATCGGCAGACGGGCGGCATCGGCGGCGAGATCACGCTCTATCCGCTGGTGCTGCTGCCCGAGCGGGAGTGGCTCTACGCGCGCTGCGACCTGCGCTTCGAGATCATGCTGGACGAGGGCGCGCTGGCGGAGGTCGAGACGCTGCTGGCCCGCGATCTCGACCCCACGCTTCCCGTTATGCGTGCGATCGGCGTGCCCGAAGTCGCCGCGCTCCTGCGCGGGGAAATGTCGCGAGCCGAGGCCATCGCGGCAGGACAGACCGCCACCCGGCAGTATGCCAAGCGCCAATACACCTGGTTCCGCAACCAGCCCCCTGCCGACTGGCCGCGCGTTGATAACAAATCTATTGGCCAGCACGATTATTTTGTTTCTTTATTTCGCCACGACGCTTGACCGCGTAATTCATCGCGCGTATTTCGAGTGCAGTCGGCCCGGCGCTCCAGACCCCAGCGCCGGGCCGATTTGTGTCTGTCAAACGCCCCGAACGGGTCGGAGGTTGGTGTGAATACCGAGCGCAGCGGCGCTGCAATCCTGATCGAATCCCTCAAGCGACAGGGTGTCGAATTCGTCTTCGGCTATCCCGGCGGCGCGGTGCTGCCGATCTATGACGAGCTCTTTGCCGATGACGGGATCCGCCATATCCTCGTGCGCCACGAAGCCGGCGCCGCGCATGCCGCCGAGGGCTATGCCCGCTCGACCGGCAAGCCGGGTGTCGTACTCGTAACCAGCGGCCCGGGCGCGACCAATGCGGTCACCGGCATCGCCGATGCCTATATGGATTCAATTCCCCTGGTGGTGATCACCGGCCAGGTGCCGACCGCGCTGATCGGAACCGACGCCTTCCAGGAGGCCGACACCGTCGGGCTTACTCGCCACTGCACCAAGCACAATTATCTCGTGAAGGATCCCGAACGGCTTGGCGCGACGATCGAGGAGGCGTTCCGCATCGCCACCACCGGCCGCCCCGGACCGGTCGTCGTCGATATCCCCAAGGACGTGCAGATCGCGCTGGCGAGCCCGGACCTACAGAATGAGAGCCCCCTGCCCTCGCACCGCTACCAGCCGCGCATGGTCGGCGCGGCAGACGAAATCGCCGAGGCCGTCGACATGCTCGCGAATGCAGAGCGCCCGGTCTTCTATACCGGCGGCGGGGTGATCAATGCCGGGCCGCGAGCATCCGAATTGCTGCGCGCCCTGCAGCACGCGACCGGCGCGCCCGTCACCAGCACGCTGATGGGCCTCGGTGCCTTTCCGGCGGACCATCCCGACTGGCTCGGCATGCTGGGAATGCACGGGACATACGAAGCCAATATGGCGATGAACCGCGCAGATCTCATCGTCGCGATAGGCGCGCGCTTCGACGACCGCGTGACGGGAAGGCTCGACGCCTTCGCCCCGCAGGCGAAGAAGATCCATATCGACATCGACCGGGCGAGCATCAACAAGATCGTCCCCGTCGACCTGGGAATCGTGGGCGACTGCGCGCATGTGCTCGACCAGCTGCTCGAATGCTGGGACGCTCGCAAGCCGCGCGACCTGTCCGAATGGAAAGCACGCATCCTCGGCTGGAAAGCGCGCGATTGCCTCGCCTATCCCGAACGCAGCGGCGACCTCATCATGCCGCAGAAGAGCATCGAACGGTTGTTCGCGCTGACACAGGACCGCGATCCGATCATCACCACCGAGGTCGGTCAGCACCAGATGTGGGCGGCGCAATATTTCGGCTTTTCGGCGCCCAACCGCTGGCTCACCAGCGGCGGCCTCGGCACGATGGGCTACGGCCTGCCTGCCGCAATCGGCGCGCAGCTCGGCAATCCCGGCCGGCTGGTGATCGACATCGCGGGCGAGGCGAGCATCCAGATGAACATCCAGGAACTGGGCACGGCAAGCCAGTACCGCCTGCCGGTCAAGGTGTTCATCCTCAACAACGAATATATGGGCATGGTCCGCCAGTGGCAGGAACTGACCTATGAAAGCCGCTATTCGAACAGCTACAGCGACTCCTTGCCGGACTTCGTCAAGCTGGCCGAAGCCTATGGCTGGAAGGGCATCCGCATCGAGGACGAAAGCCAGCTCGACGCAGGGATCGAGGCCATGCTCGCGCATGACGGGCCGGTGATGGTCGATTGCCAGGTAGCCAAGGAAGCCAATTGCTTCCCGATGATCCCGAGCGGCGCGGCGCATACCGACATGCTGCTCTATGGCGATCTGGTCGAGGGGACGATGGACGACGAAGCGAAGGCACTGGTGTGATGGGCATGCTGCAGAAAATTCCCCCGCAATTCGCCGGTCGCGCCGAGCGCCGCGTGTGGTTCAACCGCGCCGATGCCGAGCAATTGCTCGACTGGATCGAGGACAGTGGCCAGCGCTTTCTCGGTATGGAGGTGGCGCAGAAACAGGAGGACGAGGCTTGGGTCCTCCTGCCCGACACGCTCGACCTGAGCCGTCAGACCGAGAACTTCGAGGCCGTGCGGCGCGGGCGCGACTTCCTGCGCGACTATGATGGCGAAGGCCGCATGTTCGAGCCGCTGTGGCAGGATCGCGATCAGTGAAAATCGCCCAGCAGGCCAGCGAACGGCACGTCCTCAACGTCATCGTCGACAACGAGCCGGGCATTCTCGCCAAGATCACCGGCATGTTCACCGCGCGCGGCTACAATATCGACAGCCTGACCGTGGCCGACATTTCGGAAGACCATGCGATCAGCCGGATCACCATCGTCACCAAGGGTCCCGAGCCGGTGATCGACCAGATCCGGGCGCAGCTCGAACGGCTCGTGCCGGTGCACAAGGTCATCGACCTGACCGAGGAAGGCGCGCATGTCGAGCGCGAGCTCGCCCTGGTGAAGGTCGCGGGCAAGGGCGACAACCGCGTCGAGGCGCTGCGCATCGCCGAACTGTTCCGCGCGAATGTTGTCGATACCACCACACAGAGCTTCGTGTTCGAACTGACCGGCGCGCCGGAAAAGATCGACAGTTTCATCGCCCTGATGCGCGAGCTCGGGCTGGTTGAGGTCGGCCGCTCGGGGATCGTCGGGATGATGCGCGGCGCGGGCGCGGAGTAGAGATATCAACCGCTCGACATCCCCGCGAAGGCGGGGATCCCGCTAAACTTCGGCGGCAGGGCGACAAACAGAAAAGCGGCCCCCCGCCAGCGCGGGGGTGACGGAAAACAAAGGACGAAGAACGTGAAAGTTTACTACGACGCCGATTGCGACACCGGGCTGATCAAGGACAAGAAGGTCGCCATCGTCGGTTATGGCAGTCAGGGCCATGCCCATGCGCAGAACCTGCGCGATAGCGGCGTAGACGAGGTCGTTATCGCGCTGCGTGAAGGGTCAGCCACGGCCCAGAAAGCGCTAGGCGCAGGCTTCCCCGTGAAGACCGTCTCCGAAGCCGCCGAATGGGCAGACGTCCTCATGATCCTCGCGCCCGACGAACACCAGGCGGCGATCTACGCAAGCGAAGTCGCAGGCAAGATGCGTCCCGGCACCGCGCTGGCGTTCGCGCACGGCCTCAACATCCACTTCGGCCTGATCGATCCGCCCGCCGATATCGACGTCATCATGATCGCACCCAAGGGCCCCGGCCACACGGTGCGCGGCGAGTACATCAAGGGCGGCGGCGTCCCCTGCCTCATCGCGGTCCACCAAGAGAGCGAGCAGTCGGGCGGCCAGGGCTTCGCCAAGCAACTTGCCCTCTCCTACGCCAGCGCGGTCGGTGGTGGCCGATCGGGCATTATCGAGACCGATTTCAAGGAAGAGTGCGAGACCGACCTCTTCGGCGAGCAGGCGGTGCTGTGCGGCGGGATCACCCACCTCATCCAGGCCGGGTTCGAAACGCTGGTCGAGGCCGGATACGCGCCCGAAATGGCCTATTTCGAGTGCCTCCACGAGACCAAGCTGATCGTCGATCTGCTCTATGAAGGCGGCATCGCCAATATGCGCTATTCGATCTCGAACACTGCCGAATACGGCGACATCAAGACCGGGCCGCGTATCATCACCGATGAGACCAAGGCCGAGATGAAACGCGTCCTCGCCGACATCCAGTCGGGCCGTTTCGTGAAGGACTTCGTGCTCGATAACCAGGCCGGCCAGCCCGAACTGAAGGCAAGTCGCAAGGCGGCCGCCGCACACCCGATCGAGCAGACCGGCGCGCAACTGCGTGCCATGATGCCCTGGATCGGGGCCAACAAGCTGGTCGACAAGGACAAGAACTGAGCTAGGGTCGCGCTCATGGAGGGAGAGACCATGAGCGCGCCCGACCAACTGCCCTTCGCCTGCGAGTGCGGCGCTGTTTCGGGCGTCGTCGAACAGGTTTCGCCCAAGGAAGGCGACCGCGTGGTCTGCCACTGCATCGACTGCCGCGACCTTGTCCGTCATCTGGGCCAGGAAGACCGCGTTCTTGACCACCTTGGCGGGACCGACCTCTACCAGTCGCGCTGCGCCCGGGTAAAAATCCGTTCGGGCCGCGAGCAGCTATCCAGTCTTCACATGACCGAAGGCAAGACCCTGCGCTGGTATGCGAGCTGCTGCAATTCGCCGCTGTTCAACACCTATGCCAACGGCAAGGTGCCCTATGTGACGACGCTGCTGGCCAATACCGAGCGGTCGAGAGCAGATGACCTTCTCGGCCCGCCCATCGGCCACGTGTTCGCCGAGCAGGCCACCGGCGATGCCAGCGCGCTCACACCCATGCCCTTCAACCGGCTGATGCGGCGTTTCCTGAAGCGGATGCTGAAAGACCTGTTATCCGGCGACCGCCGCCGCAGCGCGCTGTTCGATCCGGAGACGCTTGAACCGATTGCCCAGCCACGCCGGCTGACCGAGGCCGAACAGAAAGCGCTGGGCCGCGCATGAGGCTGACCGACTGCCACAATGTCGACGACTTCCGGAAACTCGCACGGCAGCGGCTGCCCTGGCCGGTGTTCGACTATATCGACGGTGCGGCTGACGACGAAATCACCAAGGCCCGCAACACCAGCGCCTTCGACGAGGTCGATCTGGTGCCCGAGGTGCTCGCCGGCGTGGCCGAGATCGATACCTCCTGCACCATCATGGGCCGCAAGAGCGCGCTGCCGCTGATGCTCAGCCCGACCGCCCTCCAGCGCGCCTTCCACCGCGACGGCGAGCGGGCAGTGGCGAAAGCGGCGGAGAAGTTCGGCGTGTGGTTCGGCATTTCCAGCCTCGCCACGCACTCGATCGAGGAAATCGCCGCGCTCACCAGCGGGCCGAAGCTGTTCCAGCTCTATGTCCACAAGGACAAGGGCCTCAATGCCAGCATGATCGAGCGCTGCCAGGCTGCAGGTTTCGATGCACTCGCCCTGACGGTCGACACGATCGTGTCGGGCAAGCGCGAGCGGTGCCTGCGTTCGGGCTTCACCACCCCCCCGCGCTTCACCCCCAGCGCGCTGTGGAGCTACGCCACCCGCCCGCGCTGGACGCTCGACTACGTCTTCGGGCCGAAGTTCCGCCTGCCCAATCTCGACGGACATGTGCAGGAAGGCACCGGCAAGGCGGTCAGCATCCAGGACTATTTCAACACCATGCTCGACACCGGCATGGATTGGGATACCGCCGCACGCATCCGGCAGGACTGGGGCGGGACCTTTGCCTTGAAAGGCGTGATGAGCGCCGCCGACGCGCGCCGCGCGGTCGAGATCGGAGCCGATGCGATCTGGATTTCGAACCATGGCGGCAGGCAGCTGGACGGCAGCCGCGCACCCTTCGACCAGCTGCGCGAAATCGTCGATGCGGTCGGCGGCGAGATCGAGATCATCCTCGACGGCGGCGTTCGGCGCGGGACACATGTCCTCAAGAGCCTTGCCTCGGGCGCGACGGCGGCGAGCGGCGGCAGGCTCTACCTCTACGCTCTCGCCGCGGCCGGACAGCCCGGCGTCGAGCGCGCGGTGGGTATCCTCAAGGAAGAGATAGAACGCGGCATGCGCCTGATGGGTGTGACCTCTCTCGACCAGCTTACGCCCGATCGTCTGCGCTGGCGATAAATATCCCGAACAGTCATTGCGAGGAGCCGCAGGCGACGCGGCAATCCACGGCGCCGAGCTTGCCGGTAGCTCGGGTGATGGATTGCCGCGCGGCTTCGCCGCTCGCAATGACTGGAAATGGGTTCAGACCATCTTCGCGAAACAGGCTCGCAGTTCGCGAACGAACAGTTCCGGCTGCTCCCACGCGGCGAAATGGCCGCCCTTTTCGAGATCGTTCCAGTAGACGAGGTTGGTCAGCGTGCGCTCCACCCATTCGCGCGGTGCGGGCAGGATTTCCTTCGGGAAAGCGCTAGCGCCCGCGGGGATCGCCACCTTGCCATCGCCGAATTTGGCGAAGCTTTCCCAATAGAGCCGCGCGGCCGAGGCGCCGGTCGCCGGCAGCCAGTAGAGCATGATGTCGTCGAGCACCTGGTCCATCGACAGCGCGTCCCAGGGCGAGCCGTCATTGTCGGTCCAGTAGTAGACCTTCTCGAGGATCCACGCCGCAAGCCCCACGGGCGAATCCACCAGCGAATAGCCGATCGTCTGCGGCCTTGTGCTTTGCAGCTTCGAGTAGCCGGCGTCCCATTGCTGGTAGAATCCCAGCGCCTCGAAGGCGCGCTGCACCTTGGGATCGCTGCTCTGCATGTCCTCTGGCCCCGGCCGCCCGATCGGCATGTTGAGATGAATGCCACGGCATCCCTCGGGCGCGAGCTGGCCGATAGCAGTGGTAATCGCCGCACCCCAGTCGCCGCCCTGCGCAACCCAACTTGCGTAACCGAGCCTTCCCATCAGCTCCGCCCAGGCCTTGGCGATCCGCTCGACACCCCAGCCCGTTTCGCGCGGCTTGCCCGAGAATCCATAGCCTGGCAGAGAAGGCGCTACGACGTGAAAAGCCATTGCTTCCCGGTCAGAAGGCTCGGTCAGTTCGTCGATCACCCCGAGAAACTCGATCACCGATCCCGGCCAGCCATGCGTGAGGATGAGCGGCACCGCATCTGCACGGCTCGAGCGCTTGTGCAGGAAGTGGATGTCCAGCCCATCGATCTCGGTCACGAACTGCCCGATATCATTGAGCCGCGCCTCGCAGCGCCGCCAATCGTATTCGATCCGCCAATAGGCGACGAGTTCCTTGAGCGCCGCCACCTTCGTCCCCTGCGACCAGTCGTCGACCGGCTCGTTCTCGGGCCAGCGAACGTGGTCGAGCCGATCTGCCAGCGCGACCAGTTCCTGCTCGGCTATCCTGAGTTCGAACGGTCTGATCTCGCCCATGTCTAGCCTCCCGTCGCCTTCTTCGAGGCTTCCATCACGCGGCTCACATCGGCCAGCAGGATCGTGCTGGTCGCCTTGGCCAGCACGGTACCGTTCGCATCCTTGAGATGCCCTTCGTAGAAGCTGGTCCGCTTGCCGTGCCGCTCGACCCAGGCTTCCGCGATTACCAGCCCGGGCCGCGTCGGAGCGAAGAAGCTGACCTTGAGCTCCAGCGTCATGGGCACGATGCCGTGCCCGTTCTTCGCCATTGCCGCATGCGCCATGGCGGCATCGATCCACCCGCTGATGAAGCCGCCCTGCACGACGCCGCCCGAATGGCACTGCTCGCGCTTGGCTTCGTACTCCAGGCTCGCGCGGCCTGCGGGATCGGTCGACACGATCCGCACCAAGCCCATCGTTTCGTACAGCGAATGCGCTTCGGCCATGCCCTCTCCTCTCGTGAAACAATATGTCTCGCGATGCCCAAGCTTCTTTTGCTTTACAACCCCGCACATGGGCATCATAGCAAGAGCCATGCACAACGCACTCGGCCTTATTCTGCGACTTATGCGCCCTTGGGCGTGATAGCTGGCGTGCCTCCCAAGGTGCGCTGAGCGCCCAAGGGACCGACACTCACCTGAACCCGCAAGAACGACCGAGACTATCCGCAATGTCCATGCTCCGCGATCCGAGCACGAAATATTCGCCCTTCCCGCAGGTCCCGCTGAGCGACCGGCAATGGCCCACGCGCACGATCACCGCGCCGCCGCGCTGGCTCTCGACCGATCTGCGCGACGGCAACCAGGCCATCGTCGACCCGATGGATGCGCACAAGAAGAACCGCTTCTTCGATCTGCTCGTCGAAGTGGGTGTGAAGGAGATCGAGGTCGGTTTCCCCAGCGCGGGCGCGACCGAGTTCGATTTCATCTCCGGTCTCGTCCAATCGGGCCGCGTGCCCGAGGATGTGCTGGTGCAGGTACTCACCCAGAGCCGCGAAGACCTGATCCGCACCAGTTTTGCCAGCCTGACCGGCGCGCGTGCGGCCATCGTCCATCTCTACAACGCGGTGAGCCCCGCCTGGCGCGAGGTCGTGTTCGGCATGACGAGGGACCAGGTGCGCGAGATCGCCGTGCAGGGCGCCAAGGTGATGCGCGACGAGGCGGGCAAGCAGCCGAATACCGACTGGCATTTCCAGTATTCGCCCGAGACCTTCTCGACCGCCGAACTCGATTTCAGCCTCGAGGTCTGCGAGGCGGTGATGGACGTGCTGGCCCCCAAGCCCGAGCATCCGATCATCCTCAACCTGCCCGCCACGGTCGAGGCGGCCACTCCCAATATTTACGCCGACCAGGTCGAATATTTCATCCGCAACCTGCCCAATCGCGAGAGTGCGGTGATCTCGCTCCACACGCACAATGACCGCGGCACCGGCGTTGCTGCAGCGGAACTGGCGCTGATGGCCGGCGCGGACCGGGTCGAGGGCTGCCTGTTCGGCAATGGCGAGCGCACGGGCAATTGCTGCCTCGTGACAATGGCGCTCAACATGTACACGCAAGGCGTTGACCCGAGACTTGATTTCTCGGACATCGACCGCGTGATCGAGACGGTCGAATATTGCAACGAGCTGCCCGTCCACCAGCGCCATCCCTATGGCGGCGAGCTGGTCTACACGGCGTTTTCAGGCAGCCACCAGGATGCGATCAAGAAGGGGTTCGCGGCGCTCGAAACGCAGAACGACCCACACTGGTGCGTGCCCTACCTGCCGATCGACCCGGCCGACCTCGGCCGCAGCTACGAGGCGGTGATCCGCGTTAATTCGCAGTCCGGCAAGGGCGGCTTCGCCTGGGTGCTGGAGCAGGATCAGGGCCTCAAGCTGCCCAAGAAGATGCAGGCCGATTTCAGCCCCCACGTACAGCGCATGGCGGACGAGCTGGGCCGCGAACTCAACGCCGCCGATATCTGGCAGGCGTTCAAGTCCGCCTATCATGTCCAGACCACCGACAAGCATTTCCAGCTGGTCGATTACGAGGAACGCCGGGCCGCCGACGGCACGCGCCTGTTCACCGGCACCATCGCGGTAGAGGGTCGGGAACAGACAGTATCGGGCCGCGGCAACGGTCTGATCTCCAGCGTGCTGTCGACCATCGAGGACGCCTTCGGCCTCAGCCTCGAGGTCGTCGACTACACCGAGCACGCGCTGACCACCGGCCGCGACAGCCGCGCTGCCGCCTATCTCGAATGCCGCACTGCCAGCGGCCGGACGATCTGGGGTGTCGGAATCGACGAAGACGTCGCCACCGCCAGCGTCCGGGCGGTGCTGAGCGCCGCAAACTCGGCCTTCGGTTCGAGCTAGTTGGCCACGGCTATCGGGTTGGTGCGTGCCGGTTCGTCGATTTGGGCGAACCGCTTCAAATCCTGCGCGTGGCGCACGCAGTTGCGACCCGAAGCCTTGGCAGAATAGAGCGGGCCATCGGCTGCCTGCATCGCCATAGACGTGCTGCAGCGTTCGCTGATGACCGCAATGCCGATACTCGCGGTAATCGAGAAATTTCCGCCGTCGACATCGGTCATGACGTGTTGCTCGATGGTCTGCCGCAGATCTTCGCAGACGATCGCGGTGGATTCGGGTGCAGGATCCATAGCGATCATCCCGAATTCCTCGCCGCCCAAACGCGCGAAGAAACAGTCCTGACTGGTGCTGGCCCGCATGATTTCGGCAACCTCCTTGAGAACAGTGTCGCCGACCGCGTGGCCGAAGGCATCGTTGACTCGCTTGAAATGATCGAGATCGATCAGCGCGAAGGCGAAGGGTTGCTTGTCGGCCACTTCCAGCCGGCTCTCCAGTTGATCGAGGAAAGCGCGGCGGTTGGGCAATCCGGTCAGTGCGTCGGTCCGCGCTTCGAACGAAGCCTGGATTTCCTCGAGCTTGCGGTCGGTGACGTCGCGGATGGTGACCACGAACGCCGATGCCTGCTGTTTCGAGGATTCGATCGCGCGCAGCTTGGCTTCGAGCCAGCGGGTCTTGCCGTCGCGTTCCACCGACCGTTCGACAATCTCGGTCCGACCCGGGTGTTTGGCGGCGGCGCCAAGAGCGTCGGCAACGACTTGCTTGTCGAAATCGCTGAAGAAGGCATCGAGATGCAGCCCGTCGGTGTCATCGCGCCCGCTGAGGCGCGACGATGCCGGCGAGGCAAAGCGAATCGTGCCGTGCTGGTCGAGATGCAGCAGTGCATCGTCAGAGTGGTCCGCAATCAGCCGTTGCATGGCTTCGCGATCCACCAGTTCCTCCAGGAACCGCTGGCGCTGCTTGAGCGCAACCGCCACGGGCAGCGAGATGAGCAGCAACGTGGCCAGGTAGAATTGCATGAACAGCGCTTTTTCCCACAGCGCGATCTGAAGCTCGGCGAAGACCCCTACGTTCATGCCGAGTGAACCCGCTGCGGCCATCGAGATGAGCAGCACGACAACCGAGGCGCCGAAACGCCCGAAGCGGAAACTGGCCAGGACCAGCGGGACGACGGGGAAGAATAGCGACGGGAAGGTCGATTGCAGGAAGGCGAAGGCCGACACGGCGATGGTGAAGAGGACCAAGGCGCCAAATGCCAAAGTGCGCCCTTGCTGCCGCAAGGGCAGGAAGTTGTCGCGCCGGTAAGCCTCGAGCAAGAGCGCGAGCGGCATCACCAGAAGGGTTCCGAGGCCATGTCCGATCAACCACGATACGGCGTGCTCGACAGGACTCTTGCCAACTATCTGAGTAACAATCATCGCACCGGGAATGGCCGCGATTGCGGGACCGACGAAACCGGCAAAAAATCCCAGACTGACGATCCCTGCCTCGCTATCGACATAGTCGCGCTGGGGCCGGAACCGTACCAGCAACCAGGCGATCAGCCAGGCTTCGAAGATATTGACGACTGCAAGCGGAAGAGCCCACGTGGGGCCGAAGCCGAAAACGCTCGTGGCGATTGTGCTGAGCGCGACCAGAACGGCAGCTGCAAGGGCATGGCGTGAGCGGGGAAGCGTGAGAAAAAGGGCAGCGCCGATTGCGGTTCCCAGCCAGACGAGCGCCAGCCCGCCGGCAAACCGGGTCCAGAAGATCGTAAAGCAAGTGACGCCGAAAAAAACTGCGCCATAGGTGGCAATGCGCCACATAGGATGCGTCATCGGACTCCCCGTTTCATGGTAAAGAGTTACCTCGACAAGGTTAACGGGAATCGGGACCACGCCTCCGCATAAATACGTAGGTGCACGGTAATCTTCCGGGAGATGATCGACCCGAACCGCCACGAGATGCCCGGTAAACCGGGCCATGGCAGCGCAATTTTCGTTAAACTTTCAGACCTATCGACCAACTCCACTGCGCACTGTCGCTCCGACCGGAAGATTAACCTTGTCAGCGCCGCGATGGACGTGTTCCATCGCCGAATCCGGTCCAACGGTGCCGGAATCATACCGCGGAGACGAACGGGAGAGCGCCGCCGATGACCGAAGAAATTCTCGAACCTGACCTGCCGATCATCGACCCGCACCACCATTTGTGGGATCTGCGCCCGCTGCTGCCCTCCTTTCCCGAACCGCGCCACGATTTCCTCGAGGCAATCGCGGGCGCGGCCTATTACACCTTCGATGCGCTGCACGCCGATACGCATTCGGGCCACAACATCGTCGGGACCGTGTTCATGGAATGCGGCGCCTTCTACGATGCCGACCGCGACGAGGCGATTAAACCGGTGGGCGAGGTCGAATTCGTCAACGGCGTCGCCGCACAGGGCGCGAGCGGGCTCTACGGCGAATACCGCCCCTGTGCCGCGATCGTTGGCCACGCAGACCTCACGCTGGGCGACGCGGTGAAGCCGGTGGTCGAGGCGCTGCTGGCAGCGGGAAATGGGCGCTTCAGGGGCATTCGCCATGCCGCGGCATGGGATGCCGATCCCGAAGTGCTCGGCCCGCCGTTCCATGCACCCGAAGGACTGTATGGCTCGGAGAAATTTCGCGCCGGCTTCGCCGCCTATGCCGACTATGGGCTGACTTTCGACGCCTGGCTGCTCGAGCCGCAACTGGGCGACCTCCTCGACCTCGCCAAGGCCTTTCCGGACCAGCAGATCGTCCTCGACCATTGCGGCACACCGCTCGGCATCGCGAGCTATCGGGGGCGGCTGCACGAGCGCTTCGATACCTGGCGCCGGTCGATCCATGCCATCGCCGAATGCCCCAATGTCGCGGTCAAGCTCGGCGGATTGGCGATGGCCTTCTGCGGACTGCCCGAAGACGGCCCCGCCAAGGGTATGGGATCGGAGCATCTTGCGGGCCTGTGGCGCCCCTATGTCGAGACTTGCATCGAGGCCTTCGGCGCCGACCGTGCGATGTTCGAATCGAACTATCCAGTCGATCGTTGGGGAGCGAGCTATCCCGTTTTGTGGAATGCCTTCAAGCGCCTCGCCTCAGGGCACAGTGCGGAGGAAAAGCGCGCGCTCTTTGCCGGCACGGCCGCGCGGATCTACGACATCGAGAACCTGCTGCCGACCGGTTGAACGTTACGTAACGTCACGCTCGACAAGTCGCCACCACCCCCATAAGCCACCACCGGTTTCGAAACGCAACGGAGATTGCTGCATGCCCCTGCCCGCCCCCTTCGACAGGCTGCGCCTGCCGGTCATCGGCTCGCCGCTGTTCATCGTTTCCGGGCCCGAGCTGGTCATCGCGCAATGCAAGGCGGGCATCGTCGGCAGCTTCCCGGCGCTCAACGCGCGTCCGCAAAGCCAGCTCGACGAGTGGCTTCACCAGATCACCGAGGAACTGGCGGCGCATAATCGCGACAATCCGGACCGGCCAGCCGCGCCCTATGCGGTCAACCAGATCGTCCACAAGTCGAACGACCGGCTCGAGGCCGACATGGGCACTTGCGCCAAATGGCAGGTGCCGATGGTGATCACCTCGCTTGGCGCACGCGAGGACATTTTCCGGGCGGTCGACGGCTGGGGCGGCATCACCATGCACGACGTGATCAACGATCGCTTCGCCCACAAGGCGGTAGAAAAGGGCGCGACCGGACTCATTCCCGTTGCCGCGGGTGCCGGCGGCCATGCCGGCGTGCTCAGCCCCTTCGCGCTGATGCAGGAAATCCGCAGCTGGTTCGATGGGCTTGTCGCGCTGTCGGGCTCGATCGCGCACGGCCGCTCGATCCTCGCGGCGCAGGCACTGGGGGCAGACTTTGCCTATATCGGCTCGCCCTGGATCGCCACCACCGAGGCCAATGCAGACGAGCGCTACAAGCAGGCGATTGTCGAAGGGCGCGCGGACGGGATCGTCTACACCAATCTCTTCACCGGCGTGCACGGCAATTACCTGCGCTCGAGCATCGAAGGCGCGGGGCTCGATCCCGACAACCTGCCGGTCAGCGATCCGAGCAAGATGAACTTCGGCAGCGGCGGCAACACCAAGGCCAAGGCGTGGAAGGATATCTGGGGTTCGGGCCAGGGCATCGGTACGGTGACCGAAACCGCGCCGGTCGAGGAGACCGTGGCCCGGCTCGAGCGCGAATATGGCGCGGCAAAGGAAGCGCTGGCCAAGGCCACCGCCTAGGCCGACGTGGCACCCCAGAGGAACTCGGCCATCGCGTCGAGATCCGAAAAGTCCACCCCCTGCCCCAGCGGGTCCTTGCGGTTGAGTCGCAAGGGCTTTCGCTCGTCGAGCAACCGCAGACGCAGCCTCCGCTGGAGCAGCGACAGCCGCAGCAGCGCTGTCTCCGCCGCGCGGCGCGGCTGGGCAGGGTATTGCCGCGACCAGTACCTCTCGATCCGGCCCACGCGATCGATCACCATCTGGTTGTAGTCGCGATGCGGCCCGCGATGCAGCGGGAGCGCGAGCCGCCGCGCAGCCTCCTCGCGAGCAGGGAGCAGCAGACCGTTGCGGCGAAAATCGTCGAACCCGATCCTTTCCCGTCCCAACACCTCGAACAGCGTTGCAAAGCACCGCTTGCCGAGCAGCTGGCGCGGTAGCAGGTGATGCCGCTGGAGAGCCGGATCGTGCTGCGGCGTACCCCGCCGGTTGACCGCGCGGAACGGCAATTGTGGGCGATCCCCCCGGGCCGCAGGAAGTCCCCCCTCGCCCACGCCGCCTAGAGAGGCCGGATCCTGATCAGGCCTGCGGAAGGATCGGGTTCGAGTGCGAGCCGCACCCCCCCTTCGGTCACGAATTCATGGCGCAGGTTGGACGGTTCCGCCCCCACCAGTTCGTGCACTATCCGTACCGCAAGTCGCATGGCCGCCACGCGGTCTTCGGTCAGCGCGGCATCGATCGCCAGCTCGTAGCCGGAGAGGAAGTTCAGCCCTTCGCTGCACAGCGTTCCGGTTTCGTCGAACCACAGCCCCAGCAGACCGAGCGCAGGAAATGGCCCGCCGGCCAGCCATGTTTCCACGGTTCCGGCGAAGAATTGCGGAGCTATCGCCGAACGCGCCGGTGCCCAGCAGACGCACTTGACCCCCGGAAGAGCCGCGGCGAGCCCTGCCCCGAGCCCCACCAGCGCGCGCAGGATCGGCAGACTGGCAGCTCCCGGCGCAATGTGCGGCCCGGGAAACAATCCGATTGCCTCTCCGGCGCTGGAGTGGTCGAAGTCGCAATGGTAACGGTGAGCGATGACCGGCCTTTCCAGCGCGGGGCCGGGCGCCAGCCCGAGGAGATCGAATGTCAGCCCGTCAAGCAACAGTTCGAGCCAGCCCGCGTCCACCACCATTGAAGACGCGGGATCGGCGATGTGCCGAGGCCCGGCAACCGTCGCTGGATCGTGGCTGATCGCGGCGCGGGGAATCGCGGCAAGCGCTGTCGCAACCGCCGCGCGGTCGGGCCTTGCGCCGCGATCGAACAGCAGCAGCAGGCCGGCCTGGGCCGGTCCCGCCTGATCGCCGCTTCCTCCTGCCACAGACACTGCTTCCATCATCCTCTTGCCCTGCCCGCCATATCTGGCGGTAATGTACGGGCGCGTCGAGCCATGAAGGGCCGATGGCTCGAAACTGGATGCAGTTCTAGAAGATGCCTAGCGCGATGCCTTCGGCCAGCGCTGCGCCGAGTTCTAGCGCCCGTTCGCGATCTTGCGTGTCGATGGCCTTCGGAGCGAGGATTTCGGCAGGCTCCTGCGCATGCATCATGACGATCCACGGATCGGTCACGCGTTTCAGGCGCCAGCCCGTCGCGATCCGGTCGACCTGCCGCTGCGCGCCCTCGCCATCCGACCCCGCCGCAATCACGGTCGCATAGGGCCGCCCTTCGATCCGACCGAGCACGGGGTAATAGCAGCGATCGAACATTTCTTTCATCTCGCCGCTCATGCTGGCGAGGTTTTCCGGACAGCAGAAAAGGTAGCCGCCCGCGCCGAGCAAATCGTCGGGCGTGGTGTCGCGGGCGCGCAGCAGGCAAGCGCTCTCACCGGCGCCCTCGGCTGCCGCGGCAGCGAGTTGTTCGCTCGCCCCGGTGCGGCTGTGCCAGACGATAAGGAGCGGACCGATCGACATGCACTCCAGCATCGCCCGCGCCTGTCGATTGTCAATCTGCGCAACTTTCACCGCCCACAGCCAGGGGCTATGACAGTCCTATGGCATCGCAGGCCCTCTCGCACGTCTTTGGCGTCTCGCAGTCGCTCACGGGGCGCGCCTGGCGCTGGCGCGGCGGCAATATGGAGCTCGGCAACAGCCAGGCAGTCGGCAACGACATCGTCCGCCAGCTATTGCTGTCGCGCGGCGTTGCGCCCGAGGATATCGAGCGCCACCGTACGCCGACACTGCGCAATTTCCTCCCCGACCCTTCGCTGTTCCGCGACATGGACACCGCCGCCGACCGGATCGCGCAGGCGGTCATCGCGGGCGAGACGATTACCATCTACGGCGATTACGATGTCGACGGCGCGACCAGTTCCGCGCTTCTCATCCGCCTGTTGCGCGATCTGGGCGTCGAGGCCGGCTATTACATTCCCGACCGCCTGCTCGAAGGCTACGGTCCTTCGGGCGAGGCGCTGGTCAAGCTGGGCGAGCAGGGCTCGAGCCTGATCGTCACGGTCGATTGCGGCGCAATGGCCCACGAGGCGCTCGGCATGGCGCATGACGCGGGGATCGACGTGATCGTGGTCGATCACCACAAATGCGCCGCCGAGCTTCCCAAGACGGTGGCGCTGGTCAATCCCAACCGGCTCGACGAAGAAGACGAGGCCGCCTCGCACGGCCACCTCGCCGCAGTCGGGGTCGCCTTCCTGCTGACGATCGCCCTCGTCCGCACTCTGCGCGAGCGCGGCTATTTCGAAAGCCGCAAGGAGCCCGACCTGCTGGCGCTGCTCGACGTGGTGGCCCTCGGAACGGTGGCCGATGTCGCCGCGCTCCACGGCCTCAACCGGGCCTTCGTGGCGCAGGGGCTCAAAGTCATGGCGCGGCGCGACAATATCGGCATGGCCGCGCTGATCGACGCGAGCAGGCTGAAGCGCGCGCCCGCCTGTTCCGACCTCGGCTTCGCGCTGGGGCCACGGATCAATGCCGGGGGCCGAGTCGGCGAATCGACGCTCGGGGTGCGCCTGCTCACCACGCAGGACCCGGAGGAGGCCCGCGAAATCGCGGCGCAGCTTTCGGCGCTCAACGAGGAACGCCGCGCAATCGAGGCTGCTGTGCAGGAAGCAGCGGAGGAACAGCTTGCCGCGCAGCACAACCGCGCAGTGCATCTGCTCGCCGGCGAAGGCTGGCATCCGGGCGTCATCGGGATCGTCGCAGGACGGATCAAGGAGAAGACCGGCAAGCCCTCGCTCGTCATCGCGCTCGACGGCGAGACCGGCAAGGGCTCGGGCCGTTCGATCGCCGGAGTCGATCTCGGCGCGGCAATCATCCGCGCGCGTGACGAGGGCCTGCTCCTCGCAGGCGGCGGGCATGCCATGGCAGCGGGGCTGACCGTCGCGAGCGAGCGGATCGACGACCTCGCCGAATGGCTCGATAGGACGCTCGAAGCGCAGGTCGCACGCGCCTCGGCGAGCCGCGAAATGGCTCTCGACCTCGCGGTGGCCCCAGGCGGACTGACGCCCGAACTGGTCGAATCGCTCGAAGGCGCCGGTCCCTATGGTGTCGGCTGGCCGGGACCGCGCGTGGCGGTCGGCCCCGTCCGACTGGTCAAATGCGATATCGTCGGTACCGACCACGTCCGGCTGATTGCTGCGGGCGACGACGGCAAGAGCTTCAAGGGCATCGCCTTCCGCGCCGCCGAGAGCGAGATGGGCCAGGCCTTGCTCCACGGTGCCCGCGGTCGTCGTGTATGGCTCGCCGGCCGGGTGAAGATCGACGACTGGGGCAGCCGCCCGCAGGCGGAATTGCACCTCGAGGACGCCGCCTGGGCGGATTAATCGCATTGCACGCATTCGAGGGTTGACGCCTTGCAGCCCCGCGCCTAATTGCGCCGCCACGCCACCGACCCCGCAAGGGGTGTGGCCCGTTCGTCTAGCGGTTAGGACGCGGCCCTTTCACGGCTGAAACACGGGTTCGATTCCCGTACGGGTCACCACGGTGGCGGTATTGCATTGGCAATCCGCGCAAAAGTGCCACGGCTGTGGCCCGTTCGTCTAGCGGTTAGGACGCGGCCCTTTCACGGCTGAAACACGGGTTCGATTCCCGTACGGGTCACCATCTCCTCCCTTGTCATGAAAAGCAGGTGGCGCACTGCGGCGCGCCTCGCTAAGCCGCCCGCAATGGCCGAGCGTAGCTTTCCCTGGTCCGGATTCGTGCTGGCGCTGGTCGCCTGCGTCATCCTCGCAATTCTGGGCACCGACCTCCTTCTCGTCGCGCTCCTCCTGCTGGTCTGGTCGGGCTCGCTCTATCTCGTCGCCGGACGCCCGGCCGAAGCCCGGTCTGCTCCCACGGGACCGGCCTTCTCGCGCGACAGCATGGCCGACCTGTTCGAGCATTCGGAAACACCGGTCGTCATCACCGAACGCGACCGCGTCATCATTGCCAATCTCGCGGCACGCAAGCTGCTCGGCGGCCATATCGTCGGCCAGGACGTGCGCATGGCGCTGCGCCAGCCCGAGGCGATCCGCTTGCTCGAGCGCGGCAGCGATGGCGGCGCGGTGGTCCGCGGCCTCGCGCGGCGCACCGACATCTGGCGGATCAATCGCAAGACCCTGCCCGGCGAATTGGCGGTGATCGAGTTCGTCAACCGCACAGCCGAGGCTGACATCGCCCGCGCACATACCGATTTCGTCGCCAATGCCAGCCACGAACTGCGCACGCCGCTCGCCTCGATCATCGGTTATGTCGAAACGCTGCGCGAGGATGTCGATGATCTCGATCCGACGATGGCCGACAAATTCCTCGCCACGATCCAGCGCGAGGCGAAACGGCTGCAGGACCTCGTCAGCGACCTCATGTCGCTGTCGCGGATCGAGGCGGAAAAGCACGAACCGCCGCGCGAGCGCGTCGATCTGGGCAAGCTGGTCGAAAGTGCCGCACATGATGTCGCCTCTGGCGAGCGCGCCGCGCGGCTCGATTACGAGGCCGCAGGCGACTACGTCGTCCAGGGCGACAAGCAGCAGCTCGAACAGCTCGTCCGCAATCTCGTCGACAATGCCTTCAAGTATGGGGCAGCCGAAGAGACCGTCTCGGTCCGCCTGCACCCGAGGGGCGAATCACGTGTCCGCCTGACGGTGAGCGACCGCGGCGACGGGATCGCGCCCGAACATATTCCGCACCTGACCCGCCGCTTCTACCGCACCGATCCGGGCCGCAGCCGCGCTTCGGGAGGGACCGGCCTCGGTCTGGCGATCGTCAAGCATATCGTCGAACGTCATCGCGGGCGGCTCGATATCGAAAGCAGGCTCGGCGAGGGAACGCGGGTCACGGTGACCCTGCCGGTCGAGCGCGAGGTCCAGGCCGACTAGCGCTGTCACCGGCATGTCCACAGCCTTTCCACCCCTGAATGGGTGCGCGGGGCAACTGTCACAATAGTGTAATTTGCCGGTCATAGAGGCGTCGCCAGCACGTAACCTCGCGTTCAAAGGATTCGTAATGATGACCCGCACCTCCCGCCTTTCCGTGGCGGCGGCCGCGCTTAGCTGCACCATGGCTACCCCGCTTTTCGCCCAGGACGTTACCGTCTCGGCCGATGAACTGGCCGCGATGCGCGCCCAGCTCGCCACCATGAATGCCCGGATCGACCAGCTCGAGGGCGAACTGGCCACCGCCAAGGCCGCCAATGAAGCGCAGGATACCACGATCGCCGCTCAGGACGCCGCGATCGCCGCCAACGCCGAAGCCGCCGCTGCCAAGCCGGCGCCGGTCGGCGAATTGGCCAAAAAGGACGGCTGGAGCTTCAAACCCCGCGGTCGACTGATGTTCGACGTCGGCTTCACCAACGCCCCCGATTCGACCGGCGCCAGCGAAGGCTTCGGCAACGAGGTCCGCCGCGCGCGGCTCGGCGCCTCGGGCGACATCCCGGGCGGCTTCGGCTACAAGTTCGAGCTCGATTTCGCCGGCAACGAAGTCGAGGCGGCGGACGCCTACCTCTCCTACGGCGACGGGCCGGTCGAAGTGATCGTCGGGCACCACAACAATTTCCAGTCGCTCGAAGAGCTCACCAGCAGCCTGCACACGAGCTTCATCGAGCGCGCGGCCTTCACCGACGCCTTCGGCTTCGAACGCCGCATCGGTGCCTCGGTCCAGTATGCCAAGGGCCCGATCCTCGCGCAGGCGGGCGTCTTCACCGACAATTTCGAGGACACCGATAGCAAGAACCGCGGCGCCGATGCGCGCCTGGTCTTCATGCCGAAGCTCGGCGACACCCAGCTGCATTTCGGCGGCTCGGTCCATTACAACGACCTCGACGATCCCGCCGCGACGGTCCGCTATCGCCAGCGTCCGCTGGTCCACTTCACTTCGGAGCGCTTCGTCAACACGGGCAACATGGGGGCCGACAGCGAAACCGGCTACGGCCTCGAGGCCGCGGCTATCTCGGGCCGCTTCCACGCCGCCGGCGAGGCCTATTGGCAGTCGGTCGACATGCCCGCCACCGCCAATGATCCGACCTTCTTCGGCGGCTATGTCGAAGTGGGCGTATTCCTGACCGACGATACCCGCGGCTACAAGGGCGGCAAGTTCGACCGCACCAAGCCGGGCAATCCGGTCGGCAAGGGCGGCATGGGTTCGCTCCAGTTCAACCTGCGCTACGACTATCTCGACCTCAACGATGCCGGGATCGTCGGCGGCAAGCAGGATGGCTACATGGCTTCGCTGGTGTGGAAGCCGACCGACTACACTGCCTTCGCGGTCAATTACGGTCGTCTCCAGTACACCGACGCGGCCATCGCAACCGCCACCGGCGACACCAGCTACGGCGTCGATGCCTTCGGCGTCCGCGCGCAGGTCGATTTCTGATCCGACCTGCGCTAGGGGCCGGAGAAATCCGGTCCCCGGGACTGCCAGTCAAACTCTTGTCGCAAGCATGTAACATTGAGGCGCTTTGGCGCCACTAGCTATCAACCCAAGAGGCTTATCATGACCAAGTTCAAATCCCTCGTCTTTGCTGCCGTCTCGTCCGCCGCTCTCGCCGCTTGCGGCAGCGCCGGAGGCGACGCCGCCTCGCGCGATTCGATCCGCGCCGTCGGCTCGTCGACCGTCTTCCCCTTCGCCAAGGCGGTTTCGGAAGCCTTCGTGCGCGCCAATCCCGAATTCCGGTCGCCGATCATCGAATCGACCGGCACCGGCGGCGGCATGAAGCTGTTCTGCGCCGGGGTCGGCGCCGACACGCCCGACATGGCCAATGCCTCGCGCCGCATGAAGGCGAGCGAGTTTGCCGACTGCCAGGCCAATGGCGTCACCGACGTGATCGAGATCCAGGTCGGCCTCGACGGCATCGCCTTCGCTTCGGCCAAGGGCGGCATCACCATGGATCTGACCCCGCAGCAAATCTATCAGGCGCTCGCCGCCAAGCCCTATGGCAAGGAACAGACCGCCAAGACCTGGTCCGACATCGATCCTTCGCTGCCGAACGAACCGATCCTCGTCTACGGTCCGCCCAGCACCTCGGGCACCCGTGACGCGCTCAAGGAACTGATCCTCGAAGCCGGCTGCAAGGCCAACGAGGACATGAAGGCGCTCAAGGAAACCGACGAAGACAAGTACGACCAGATCTGCACCGAAGTGCGGTCGGACGGCGCCTATGTCGACCAGGGCGAGCAGGACAATCTGATCGTCCAGAAGATCGAAGGCAATCCGAAGGCAGTCGGCGTGTTCGGCTACAGCTACCTCGAGGAAAACCTCGACAAGCTGCAGGACCTGCCGATCAACGGCGTCGAAGCCACCTACGAGAACATCTCGAGCTTCGCTTATCCGGGCGCCCGTCCGCTCTATGTCTACGTCAAGAAGGCGCACCTCGATGCCATTCCGGGCCTCAAGGCGTACCTCGCACAGTGGACCAAGATGTGGGCAAAGGGTGGTGATCTGGCCAAGATCGGTCTTGTGGCTTCGCCCGATGACGTTATGGCGACCAGCCAGAAGGCAGCTACCGAGTACACCACGCTCGACGGCAGCACCCTCAAGTAAGGTTTGAATGTAACGCATGTCGCCAGCCATCCTGTTCCTCCTGGCCCTCGGGCTCGGGCTCGCCGGATGGTTGGCGGCTCGTGCGCGTGCATGGACCTTCCGGCGCGAGAGCGCCGACGGCCGGCTGCCCAGCCTGCCGACCTATCACGCGTGGTATGTCGCGCTGTGGATCGTGCTGCCCATGGCAGCCTTCATCGCGCTGTGGAGCGCAATCGCGCCCGGCCTCGTCACGCAGCAAGTACTTGCCAGCCCCGCCGCGGCCGAGCTGCCCGAGTTCGGCTTCCAGCGGCAGACCATGCTCAACGAAGCCCGCGCGGTCGCAGCCGGTGCGTCACAGGCGGTATTCAATCCCCAGGCAGCCGCGCTGGTCGAACCCTATCGCGATGCGCTCGCGCATTATAACGTGATCGGCATCGTCGTGGCGTTGCTGATCGCCTTTGCCGGCGGCACCTTCGCCTTCCTCCGGCTGAAGCCCGATTTCGCAGCCCGCACGCGGGTCGAGCGGATCGTGATGGCGATTCTTCTCGGCGCCTCGCTCGTGGCGATCCTCACCACGATCGGCATTTTCGCCAGCCTGGTATTCGAAACCGTACGCTTCTTCGGCATGGTTTCGCCGCTCGACTTCCTCTTCGGCACGCATTGGGGCCCAGATCCCATGGCCAATGCCGCCAACCCCGATGGTAGCCGCTATGGTGCGATCCCGCTGTTCTGGGGCACGCTGTTCATCGGCGCGATCATCGCCATGATAGTCGCCATCCCGCTGGGACTGATGAGCGCCATCTATCTCACGCAGTATGCCAATCCCACCTTGCGCAAGTGGATCAAGCCCGCGCTCGAAATTCTCGCCGGCGTTCCCACCGTGGTCTATGGGTATTTCGCCGCGCTCACCATCGCGCCCGCGATCCGCGATATCGCGCTATCGCTCGGCGCAAACAATCCCTCGAGCGAAAGCGCGCTCGCCGCAGGCCTCGTCATGGGCGTGATGATCATCCCCTTTGTATCCTCGATGGCCGACGACAGCATTGCCGCCGTTCCGCAGGCCATGCGCGACGGCAGCCTGGCGATGGGCGCGACCAAGAGCGAGACCATCCGCCGCGTGCTCGTACCGGCCGCGCTGCCCGGGATCGTCGCCGGCATTATGCTCGCGGTCAGCCGCGCGATCGGCGAAACCATGATCGTGGTGATGGCCGCGTCCACCGCCGCCAATCTGTCGGCCAACCCGCTCGAGGCGATGACCACGGTCACCGTCCAGATCGTCGCCATGCTGACCGGCGAGGGCAGTTTCGACCATCCGGCGACGCTCAGCGCCTTCGCCCTGGGCTTCGTTCTCTTCCTCGTCACGCTCGGCCTCAACTTCGTCGCGCTGCGTGTCGTCAAAAGGTATCGCGAAGCTTATGACTGAGCGCATCGCCCCCACACGCACCCCCGCCTTCGAGGCCCGGCTGAAGAAGCGCTACGCCGCCGAGCGGCGCTTCCGGGCGCTCGGCCTGGGCGCGATCCTGTTCTCTGTCGCCGTACTGGTGTTCCTGCTCGGCACGATGGTGCTGAACGGGATCGGCGGCTTCCAGCGCGTCGAGCTGGAAATTCCCATCGACCTCAGCGAAGCGGGCATCGCCGCCGATCCGGCGGCAATGCAGCAAACGGGCGCGGTGCAGGCACTCGAGGCGCAAGGACTGCGTGACGTGGTCCAGTTCTACGCACAGCAGGAACTCGGCGAAGAGGCCGCCAGCGAGCTGGGCGGGCAGGCCTGGCGCGATGTCGCCGCCGCGATCATCGCCGATCCGTCCATCCTGCACGAAAAGGCGACCTTCTCGCTGCCCGCTTCGGCCGATCTCGCCTCGGGATACGAAGGCGAAGGCTCGCCCGAGATGCAGGCGCTCGCCCAGCGCCTCTACGCCGAGGGGCGGATCGCCAAGAATTTCGACCCCGGCTTCCTGTCGCGCTCGGATGCCACCAATCCGCAGCAGGTCGGCATATGGGGGGCTCTGAAGGGCTCGATGCTGACCATGCTGGTCACGCTGCTTCTGGCCTTCCCGATCGGCGTGCTCGCCGCGCTCTATCTCGAGGAATATGCGCCGAAGAACCGCTGGACCGACATGATCGAACTGTCGATCAACAATCTCGCCGCGGTGCCTTCGATCATTTTCGGCCTGCTCGGCCTCGCCGTCTTCCTCACTCTGTTCCCGAACCTGCGTTCGGCTCCGGTGATCGGCGGGATGACGCTGGCGCTGATGACCATGCCGGTAATCGTCATCGCCGGGCGCAATGCGATCAAGGCTGTGCCGCCGAGCATTCGCGACGGCGCGCTGGCGGTGGGCGCTTCGCCCGTCCAAGTGGTGTTCCACCACGTGCTGCCGCTGGCGCTGCCCGGAATCCTCACCGGTACCATCATCGGCATGGCGCGCGCGCTGGGCGAAACCGCCCCGCTGCTGATGATCGGCATGCGCGCCTTTGTCGCCACCCCGCCCGACGGCTTTACCTCGCCGGCGACGGTGCTGCCGATGCAGATCTTCCTGTGGTCGGATGAAATCGATCGCGGTTTCGTCGAGCGCACCAGCGCGGCGATCATCGTGCTATTGCTGTTCCTGCTCGTGATGAACGGGCTCGCCATTTACCTGCGTAACAAATTCGAGAAGACCTGGTGACCGTAGTCCACTCCAACCTTGAGAACGTCGAAGCCAAGATGAGCGCCAGGGACGTTTCCGTGTTCTACGGGGACAAGAAGGCGATCGACGAGGTTTCGATCGATATCCCGACCGAATATGTCACCGCCTTCATCGGTCCTTCGGGCTGCGGCAAGTCGACCTTCCTGCGTACGCTCAACCGGATGAACGACACCATCCCCTCGGCGCGCGTCGAAGGCGCGATCGAGCTCGACGGCCAGGATATCTACCGCTCGGGCATGGACGTCGTCCAGCTGCGCGCGCGCGTCGGCATGGTGTTCCAGAAGCCCAACCCCTTTCCCAAGTCGATCTACGAGAACATCGCCTACGGTCCGAAGATCCACGGCCTCGCGGAAGGCAAGGACGAACTCGACGCGATCGTCGAGAAGTCGCTCAAGCGCGCCGGCCTGTGGGAAGAGGTCAAGGACCGCCTCCAGGACAGCGGCACCGCGCTCTCGGGCGGGCAGCAGCAGCGCCTGTGCATCGCCCGTGCGATCGCGGTCGATCCCGAGGTCATCCTGATGGACGAACCCTGTTCGGCGCTCGACCCCATCGCGACCGCCAAGATCGAGGAACTGATCGCAGAACTGAACGGCCGCTATGCGATCGTCATCGTGACTCACTCGATGCAGCAGGCCGCCCGCGTCAGCCAGCGTACCGCCTTCTTCCACCTCGGGAAAATGGTGGAATATGGCCGGACATCTGACATATTCACCAATCCGCTCGAACAGCGCACCCAGGATTACATCACGGGACGCTACGGATAAGGCCATGAATTCCATGCACGAACATACCGTTAAGGCCTTCGACGAAGACATCACCCGCCTGCGCGGCCTGATCGCCGAGATGGGCGGACTGTCGGAGGCCGCGATCGCTCAGTCGCTCGAAGCGCTGGTCAAGGGCGACGACGATCTCGCCGACAAGGTGGTCAAGGGCGACAAGCAGATCGACGCGCTCGAAAGCGAGATCGACAAGCTTGCTGTGCGGATCATCGCGCTACGCGCGCCGATGGCGGACGACCTGCGCGAGGTGATCGCCGCGCTCAAGATCGCCGGCGTGGTCGAACGCATCGGCGACTATTCGAAGAACATCGCCAAGGCGAGCAAGGAGATCGGCGCCAACCGCAAGCAGTTCGAGCCGCTCACCCTGCTTCCCGCCATGGCCGATGTCGCCGCCGAAATGGTCCACGACGTGCTCACCGCCTATGCCGCGCGCGATGCCGAGCTGGCGCGCGAGGTGATCGCGGCGGACGAGAAGGTCGACGCCTTCTACAACTCGATCTTCCGGAACCTTGTCAGCCATATGGTCGAAAATCCTTCGACCATTTCGAGTGCGGCGCAGATGCTGTTCATCGCGCGCAATCTCGAGCGCATCGGCGATCATGCCACGAATGTCGCCGAAATGGTGCATTTCGCGGCGACCGGTACTTATCCGGTCGATGATGACGGCTGACACGAAACTGTAGCGCGAGGGTCATAAAGCCTTGTCGACCGAGATGGACAATTCCCGGAAAGGCAAGGACTTGCACGCAGCCAAACTGCTCTTGGTAGAGGACGATCCCGCCCTCTCCGAACTGCTCGAATACCGTTTCGCCAACGAAGGCTACCAGGTTCGCACCACCGCCGACGGCGACGAGGCGCTGCTTCTGGCGGCCGAGGACGTGCCCGATCTCGTCATCCTCGACTGGATGATCGAGGGCACCAGCGGGATCGAGGTCTGTCGCCGCCTGCGCCGCGACAAGGACACCGCGCACGTCCCGATCATCATGCTGACCGCGCGCGAGGCGGAGGACGACCGCGTGCGCGGGCTCGATACCGGCGCCGACGACTATCTCACCAAGCCCTTCTCCCCGCGCGAATTGCTCGCCCGCGTGGCCGCGGTCATGCGCCGCATCCGCCCGGCGCTGGCCGGCGAGAGCATCGAGGTCGGCGACATCGTCCTCGACCCGGTCGCGCACAAGGTCACCCGCCGTGGCCGCACCCTGCAGCTCGGGCCGACCGAATACCGCCTGCTCAAATTCTTCATGGAAAGCCCCGGTCGCGTGTTCAGCCGCGGCCAGCTGCTCGACGGCGTCTGGGGCACCGAGAGCGAGATCGAATTGCGCACGGTCGATGTCCATATCCGCCGGCTGCGCAAGGCGATCGAGATCGAAGGCGCGAAAGATCCGGTCCGCACCGTCCGCAGCGCGGGCTATTCGCTCGAGGCGTGATCTAGCGACAGACCCCGCGCCAGCGCGGGCTCATGTCGAGATGCAGGTGGTCGGCATGCGCTGCATTGTAGTCGGGCGAAAGGACCGTGGCGAAGCTGTCGCAAGCACCGTCGCGCACGCTGCGCAGGAACCGCGCCTTCGCGCTCTCGCCTTCCCAGTCGCGCAGCACGCTGATGCGCGTTCCGTCCTCGAGCACGAAACCCGCGATATCGATGGCGTTGGCCGTCGCATGCTCGCTCCAGGGACCTGAATCGCGGCCATAGAGCCGGCGGCACGCATAGGCGCCGAGATGCTCGATCCGCGCTATCGGCGATCCGAAGCTCGCCTGCGCTGCCGGGTCCAGAACGTCGCGTTGCCACATCAGCAGGGCGATCGAAGCGGGACAGGTGACCGCAGGCGTGTCGGGCGCCAGCGGGTAGTCGCCGAGCCGCGTCCGGTCCTCGCGGCGGCAGGCCCCCTCCCCGGCAGGTGCGAGCGCCTCGTGGGCGATGCCGCTGCGGTCGAGCACGGCGCGGCATGCGCGAACATCGTCGCGCAGCGCGAGCAGCTTGGCCTCGGTCGCCCATCCGGGCGGATCGCGCAGGTCGAGCGGGGCCCAGGGATCGTGTTCGGGGTGCTCGGCGAGCCACACCCGCCCGGTCAGCAACACGCCAAGCAGGACGAGCAGCAGGGCGGCGCGCCTGTCGCTCCCGAAGGTTCCGATGTGCCGCGATATGACCCGTGTCACACGCCGCTCTCCAGCAGTTCGCTGAGGACCAGCGTCGCAATCGTCAGGAACAGCGCGCCGATGACGCGGTCGATCCAGCGGCGCGCGGCGGCGCGTTGCATCACGCTGGCGAGGCTCTGCCCCGCCCCGATGTAGAGCGCGCCGATTGCGAGGTCGATCACCAGCGCCACCGCGGCAAGGACGAGGATCTGCCAGCCCACCGGCGCCGAGGCATCGACGAAAGGCGGGATGATCGCGACCATGTAGATCAGCGACTTGGGATTGCCGATGGCCACGAAAATTCCGTCGCGAAAGGCATGGCGCGAGAGCTCGCGCGCGGGTCTCGCCGGATCGTCGAGCGGATGGAAGGAATGGCGGATCGCGGCCACGCCGAGCCAGGCGAGATACGCGATGCCTGCCAGCGCGAGCAGGTGGAAGGCGAGCGGATAGGCCTTCGCCAGCGTCCCCAGCCCGAAGGCGGCGAGCACCCACCAGGCGATATAGCCGATCTGCATGCCGAGTAGCGCCGCCCAGCCCGATCGCGCCCCGCGCCAGATCGCCTGCCCCATGACGAACAGCATCGACTGCCCCGGGATCAGGCTGGTGGCGGCGGTCACCAGCGCGAAGGCGGCGAGTTTCTCGGCGTCGATCATGGGGCCAGCCCCTAGTGGAAGTCGCGGCTCGGGGGAATGATCCGCACATCGCGCGGATGCCCGCCCGCGCTGGGTCCGAACCACCCGCATTCGCGATTGCCCGGCGGCGGTTCTTCCCAAGGCTCGACCGGCGTGTTTGGAGCCTCCTTGCCCTCCCGCAGACGATCCCTCGAACTGGGCTTGTCCGGCAGCGGCGAGATCACGTGGTCGGCGCGCGCGACCGGTGCATCGAGCATGTCGTCCGACAGGCGGTACAGCTGGTTCGACGCATCCTCCATGTGCTGCGCAATCACATGGATCACCTCCTCGTCATACTCTACCCGCCCGCGCACCTCCATCAGCCGGGCCCCCATCACCACCTTGCGCTGCCGCTCTTTGAGATCGGGCCAGACAACCAGATTGACGACTCCGGTCTCGTCCTCGAGCGTGATGAAACACACACCCTTGGCGCTGCCCGGCTGCTGGCGGATCAGCACCACGCCGGCGACCTGGACGGTGGAGCGGAACTTGCGGGTGCGCAAGTCGCAGGCACGCACGAAACCGCGCTCGGTCAGCCCCTCGCGCAGGAAGGACATCGGATGTGCCTTCAGGCTCAGGCGGGTCGTCTGGTAATCCGCCACGACCTCTTCCGAAAGCGGCATGGCAGGCAGTGCGGCGGGAGAGGTTTCGGCACCTTCCTCGCGCGCGGCGGCGGCGGCGAACAGCGGCAGTTCGGGCACCGCGATCAGGCTGCGTGCATCCCACAGCGCCTGCCGCCGCGAGAGGCCGATCGAGCCGAAGCAATCGGCGCTGGCGAGCCGCTCGACCTGCGCGGGCGCAATGCGGGCACGGTCGCGCAACGCCGTGACGTCGGCATAGGCCCCGCCCGTCTCGCGCGCGGCAATCAGCCGTGCCGCCACCGCCTCGGGCAGCCCGTCGACCTGCCGCAGCCCGAGCCGCAGCGCGACTGGCCGGTTACGGTTGAGATGGGACTCACACGGAGACGCGGAGACGCGGAGGTTTTCGGGACGCTCACAGAGGCACAGGGGCACAGAGGAGTTTCGCCGCGAAGCGGCCATTCTGCCAGAAAGCGATGCCTCGCAGCTTGAGTGCGGCTCCGCCGCGGGCTCATCATCTCCGTGCCTCTGTGCCTCTGTGAGCGAAAAATTGTCTTTCCGCACCTCCGCGTCTCCGCGTGAAGCGCCCTGTCCGATCTCCTCCAGCGTGCAATCCCAATCGGACAGATTGACGTCGGCGGGCAGCACCGTGACGCCATGCTCCGCCGCATCGCGGACGATCTGCGCCGGGGCATAGAAGCCCATCGGCTGCGAATTGAGCAGCGCGCAGGCGAAGGCCGCCGGATAGTGGCATTTCATCCAGCTCGAGATATAGACCAGATGCGCGAAACTGGCGGCGTGGCTTTCGGGAAAGCCGTATTCGCCGAACCCCTTGATCTGGTCGAAGCACCGCTCGGCAAAGGCCGGATCGTACCCTCGCGCGATCATGCGCCCGACCATCATCTCCTGATGTTCGTGCACCATCCCGCGGCTGCGGAAAGTGGACATGGCCTTGCGCAACCGGTTGGCCTCCGCGGGCGAGAACTTGGCCGCGTCGAGCGCGATCTTCATCGCCTGCTCCTGGAAGATCGGCACTCCATAGGTGCGCCTGAGGATCGAGGAGAGCTCGTCCGCCGGGCCATGTTCGGGCGATGGCGAGGGAAGGTTGAAATCGGTCTTTCCCTCGCGCGCCCGGCGGCGCTGCTTGAGATAGGGATGGACCATGTCGCCCTGGATCGGCCCCGGGCGAACGATCGCCACCTGGACCACCAGATCGTAGAATTCGCGCGGCCTGAGCCGGGGGAGCATGTTCATCTGTGCACGGCTTTCGACCTGAAACACACCCAGCGAATCGCCCTTGCAGAGCATGTCGTAGACCGCCGGATCCTCGCGCGGGACACTGGCCAAATCATAGGCCTGCCCATGATGGTCCTCGAGCAGTTTCAAGCCTTTGCGAATACAGGTGAGCATTCCGAGCGCGAGCACATCCACCTTGAGAATGCCGAGATCGTCGAGGTCGTCCTTGTCCCATTCGATGAAGCTGCGATCGGGCATCGCGCCATTGCCGATCGGCACGGTTGCGGTCAGCGGGCCGTCGGTGAGGATGAAGCCCCCGACATGCTGGCTGAGATGGCGGGGCATTCCGATCATCTGCTCGGTCAGCCTGAGTACCCGGCGCAGATGCGGATCGGCCAGGTCGAGGCTGGTTTCCTCGCGGATGTGCCGCTCATCGATATTCTTGCCCCACGAACCCCATACGGTGCGGGCAAGCGCCGCCGTGACGTCCTCCGACAGCCCCATCGCCTTGCCCACCTCGCGGATTGCCATGCGCGGTCGGTAGTGGATCACCGTCGCGCACAGACCCGCGCGATCGCGACCGTACTTCTCATAGATGTGCTGGATCACCTCCTCGCGCCGCTCGTGCTCGAAATCGACGTCGATATCGGGTGGTTCGCGACGTTCCTTGGAAATGAATCGGTCGAACAGCAGCTGGTGCTTGGCCGGATCGACCGATGTGATGCCGAGGCAGAAGCACACCGCCGAATTGGCCGCCGAACCGCGCCCCTGGCACAAAATGCCCTGGCTGCGGGCATAGTCCACGATCTCCTTGATCGTGAGGAAGTAGCGCGCCAGTTCAAGCTCACCGATCAGTCTCAGCTCGCGTTTGAGCGTTTTCTCGACATGATGCGGTAACCCTTTGGGGTAGCGAAATTTCTTTGCACCTTTCCAGACTTCCTTTTCGAGATGACGCTGCGGCGTCAGTCCCTCGGGATAGATTTCCTGAGGATATTCATATTGCAGTTCGTCGAGGCTGAAGGTGCAGGCATCGGCCACTTCGCGCGTCGCGGCGATGGCATGCGGCCAGCGCTCGAACAGCTTGACCATGGTCGCTGGCGGCTTGAGGTAGCGCTCGCCATTGCCGTGGAGCAGGTGCCCCGCAGCCGCAACCGTGGTCTTGTGCCGGATCGCGGTCATCACGTCCTGCAGCGGGCGCCTGTCGGGCGTCGCGTAATGCACGTCGTTGGTCGCGAGGATCGAGAGGCCATTCGCGCGCGCCAGCGCATCGAGCCGCTCGATCCGGGCCACATCGCTGTCGGTATAGAGATAGCTCGCCGCGATATGGCGCAGCGTCGGCAATTGCGCGGCCAGTTGCGGGAGGAGAGTGTCGAAAGGCTGCGTGATTTCACGCGAAGACGCGGAGCCGCGGAGAGAAGAATTTTCGCTCACAGAGGCGCAGAGGCACGGAGAGGGTGCTCCTGCGGCGCAGCCGCACTCAAGCTTCCCGGCATTGCTTTCTGGCAGAATGGCCGCTTCGCGGCGAAACACCTCTGTGCCCCTGTGCCTCTGTGAGCGTCCCGAAAACCTCTGCGTCTCCGCCTCTCCGCGTGACCCCTTCAGCGGAAACGGGACCACATTGCTCTCCACCGCAATCGTAAAGCGCTGGTCGAGATCGCGCGGCGGGAGCAGGACCAGCTGCACACCCTCGGCATGCGCAGCGAGCATGGCGAGGGTGATTTCGCAGGTGCCCTTGTCCTGCCATTCGCCACCGGGCTTGCGCATGCGCCCGGCCGAGATCAGCTGGCAGAGCCGGCCATAGGCGGCGCGGTCACGCGGATAGGCGAGGAAGGCCAGCCCTTCGACCGTTTCTATCCTGCATCCGATAACCGGCTTCAATTTAAGCGTTTTTGCCTCGCTATGGATGCGCACCACGCCGGCCATGCTATTGGCATCGGCAATTCCGATCGCATCATAGCCGAGCGCGCGCGCCTGCAGCACGAGGTCGACCGCATCCGATGCTCCGCGCAGGAAGCTGAAGCAGGAGACGAGACCGAGCTCGACAAAGGGGCTGCGCGGCGGCGCGTCTATCGTCGCCGGATCGAGCGCGATCGTCCGCTTGGGTATCTGATGGTCGTTCTCGGGCATCAGACCTCCCCGACACGGGGAGGGGAACCGTCGAAGACGGTGGAGGGGCACCAGCGGTGGCTTCGAACCACGAAGTACCGAGCCGTATGAGCGTGCCCCACCACCATCCTGCGGATGGTCCCCCTCCCCCTCGGGGGGAGGCCCGTCATGCCAGCTCGCTCAGCCGCGCGCGCACCGCGGCAAGATCGGCGTCGAAGCGCCGCGCCTGTTCTTCGCGCGCCGCGCCCTCGAGCCGCAGCAGGTAGGAAGGATGCGCGGTGACCCACAGTTCGCTGCCGTCCTCGAGCGGGATGGGGCTGCCGCGCACCTTCGAGATGCTTACCGTCTTGCCCAGCATCCCGCGCGCCGCGCTGGCGCCCAGCGCCAGCACCAGTTTCGGCTGCACCAGCGCGCGCTCGCTCTCGATCCACCAGCGGCAGGTGTCGATCTCCTTCGCGCCCGGGTTCTGGTGCAGCCGCCGCTTGCCGCGCTGGACATATTTGAAATGCTTCACCGCATTGGTGACGTAAGCGTCGCGCCGGTCGATCCCGGCCTGTTCGAGATGCGCGTCGAGCAATTGCCCGGCAGGCCCGACGAAGGGACGACCCGCCTGGTCCTCCTGGTCGCCCGGCTGTTCGCCGACGATCATCAAAGCCGCATCCTGCGGCCCCTCGCCCATCACCGCGTGGTTGTCGAGCTGGCCGATCGGGCATTTGCGACAGGCGTGGATCGCCTTGTCGATCGCCGCCAGCGTTTCGGGCCGTTCCTCGAATTCGAGCGCGCCCTTTTCGACCATGCTGGCCTCGCGGGTCTGTGCGCCCGCGATCAGTTCGGGAATGAGCGCGGCCTCGGGCATGTTCTTCCAGTATTTCTTGGGCATCTCTTTCAGCATGGCCCCGATCTTCAGCCGTGCGGGGTTGAAGATCGAGGCGTAATAGCTGCGCCAGAGGTCCTCCATCGGATCGCCGCCGGGCGCATCGCTACGCTGCGCGGGCGGGCCTTCGGACATGGTTGTGCCGTCCCAGTGGAGGCTGCCGCGCGGGGTCAGGATCGACCAGCGCATATTGGCGAAGCGGCGCATGAAGAAGCCCGCATTGGCGCGCAGAATGTGATGCTCGGGCTCGAACCAGGCGATATAGTGCTCGCCTGCCTCCTCATCTTCGGTTTCCACCAGGCGGAAGCGCACGAAGGCGTGCATCTTGTGGCTGTCGCGCCGCACGTTCTTGTCGAGTTCTTCCACTCGCCGCACGTCAGGATCGGCCTTGTCCTCCATCATCCGCGAATTGGCCTGCAGCCGCCATAGCAGGCGGTAGAGCAGCGCGAACCGCTCGGGGTCCGAATGGAGCGCGGCGTTCCTCGCCAGGCTCACGAAGCGGCGATTGGCGCGCACCGGGCGGGCATCCGCGGGCGGCACGGGCAGAGAGTGCTCGTCCCCCGGCGCGGCCGAGGCAGCGAAGAGATCGCCGCTACCCCCCGGCTCGACCCAAGCGATATGTTCGGGCGCGACCCCGCACTGGACCAGCGCCCGCGCCCGCTCGCGCCAGAAGTCGAAATCGTCGGGCTCGGGCAGGTGCACCACGTAATGGCTGGCGAGCCGGGCCTGCGGGAGCGCGCTCATGTCCGGCCTCCGGCCAGGGGGCCATACGGAGGCGCGGAAAAGCGGAGAAGAGAATTTTCGCTCACAGAGGCACAGAGGCACGAAGAGGGTACTCCTGCGGCGCAGCCGCACTCAAGCTTCCCGGCGCTTTCTCGCAGTATGGCCGCTTCGCGGTGAAACCCCTCTGCGCCTCTGCGCCTCTGTGAGCGCCCGAAACTCCGCGCCTCCGCGTCTCCGCGTGAAAAATCCCCGCTCATGCGAACAGCTCCAGCTGCTCCGATTTGGGCGCGAGCAGGCTGCGCAAGTCGGCACGATCGGTCAGCGTGACCGGCCGCCAGTCGACGGTGCAGATGAAGGGTCGCACCTTGGCGATCGACTGGGTCAGCAGCGCCACATCGTCGAGGCGTAGCGAACGGTGCCGGCGACTGGCCAAGATCTTGCCCACCGCCTTCACCCCCAGCCCCGGCACGCGCAGCAATTGCTCCTTGCTCGCGCGGTTGACGTCGACCGGAAAGGCCTCGCGGAATTTCAAGGCCCAGGCGAGCTTGGGATCGATATCGAGCGGCAGGTTCCCGTCGGCCTCGGTCGCCTGCATCACATCCGCCGGCTTGTAGCCATAGAAGCGCATCAGCCAGTCGGACTGGTAGAGCCGGTGCTCGCGGATCAGCGGCGGGCGCTTCAGCGGCAGCACCGCGCTGGCATCGGGGATCGGCGAGAAGGCGCTGTAATAGACGCGCCGCAAGCCGAAACTGTCGTAGAGCCGGCTGGCCTTACCGACGATATCGGCATCGGTTGCGGCATCGGCCCCGACGATCATCTGCGTCGACTGGCCCGCGGGGGCGAAGCGCGGGGCATGCTTGAACCTTTTGTACGCGTCCTTGAGCTCGGTTATGTCGTTCTTGACCCTCCCCATCGCACCTTCGATCTGGCGCGCATCCTTGTCGGGCGCGAGACGGGTCAGGCCGCTGTCGGTCGGCAGTTCGACATTGATCGAGACGCGATCGGCATAGAGCCCCGCCTGGTGGACGATCTCGGCATCCGCCTCGGGAATGGTCTTGAGATGGATATACCCACGAAAGTCGTGCTCTTCCCGCAGGATACGTGCGACTTCTACCAGCTGTTCCATCGTATGGTTCGAGCTCTTCACAATCCCCGAGGAGAGAAACAGCCCCTCGATATAATTGCGCCGGTAGAAAGCGAGCGTGAGGTCGACCACTTCCTGCGGGGTGAACCGCGCACGCACCACATTCGAGCTCTTGCGGTTGACGCAGTAATGGCAGTCGAACACGCAGTGATTGGTCAGCAGGATCTTGAGCAGCGAAATGCAGCGCCCGTCCGGCGCATAGGCGTGGCAGATGCCCATCCCCTCGGTCGAACCGATGCCCTTGCCGCCCATCGAGTTACGCTTCGCCGTTCCCGAGGAGGCGCAGGAGGCGTCGTATTTCGCCGCATCGGCGAGAATTTCGAGCTTCTGAAGAGTGGAGAGCATGGCCATTTGTTCTATATATGTTCTTTATCCTCTACTGCCAATATCGAATGATGCAGAGCTGGCGATTCAGGCGTACAGCCCCTGCAAATACCAGTCGGGCGCGCCCCCGCGGCCATCGCCAATCAGGCCCTGGCGGTAGATCCAGTAGCGCCGCCCCTGCCCGTCTTCGATCCGGTAATAGTCGCGCAGCCGTGCGGTTCCGCGTTCGCGCCACCATTCGGGAGCAATGCGTTCAGGCCCCTCGACCCGCGCGACATCATGCACCTCACCGCGCCAGCGGAAGCGCTGCGGATAGCCGTCGGGGGTGGCATAGAGAACCGCAATCTTTTCTGGTTTATCCAGTAATTTCTGAGGTCTGGAATGGAATTCCAACAGTCTTTGCGAACTCTGTTCGGGGTCGAGAGGAGGCTGCCAGCGCTGCGCGCGTTCGGGGAGGTGACTGGCGTAGGGCACCGGTCGGCTGACCGCCTTCGCCCCGAGCCGTACGCTCAACCGGTCGATGCAGGCGGCCAGGCTGGTGCCGCGGCTTTCGGGGCGCGCCTCGATATCACCCTGATCGAGCGCCAGCGGCTCGATCCAGCTGGCGCGCAGGCGCAGCATCTCGATCCCGAAACCGGCATCGACATCGTCGAGCCGCGCGGCGAAGAGACGCAGTATATGCGCCGGATCGCGCGTGGCGGCGGCCAGTTCAAGTCGCCGGACGACGACCTCGCCATCGACCCGCCACAGACCCAGTTCGAGCCGCCGAGCGCCCTGCCCCTGCTCTTCGAGTTCGCGCGCCATATCTCGGGCGAGATCGGCGACCACCCGGTCGAGCAACTGCCGGTGCCGGATCGGTTCGAGCAGCGGCCGCTGGACCAGCGGCAGGAGCTGCGGGATCACCGGCAGCAGCGGTTCGGGCACGCGACCGAGCAGCTGGTCGAGCCGGACCAGCGGATTGGCCGCGGGCGACCTGCGGTTGCGGAAGCGCCGCTGGATCGCATCGCGCCCGCCCCCGCCTCCCTCGATGCCAGCGATATCGCCCACCCGCTTGAGGCCGAGCCGGCGCAGCACGGTGACCACGTCCTGGTCGAGGCGTAATGCCGCCACCGGCAGTTCGGCCAGCGCGCGCATGATCCCCTCGCGCTGCTCCACGATCGCACGCTCGGGACCGTAATGCGCCAGCGCCCAGGCCGCTCCGGCGGTCGGGGCGATGGCTGCGCGCAGGGTCAGTCCGCGCCGGGCGAAGGCGGCATGGATATCGGCCAGCAACGCCTCTTCGCCGCCAAACAGGTGCGGGACGGCAGTGACATCGACCAGCAGTCCCTCCGGCGCATCGAGCGCGGACCACGGCCCCCAGCGCTGCGCCCAGAGAGCAAGCTGTTCGAGGAAGGCGAGGTCGCCCGCCGGATCGGCAGGGGCAGTGGTGATCCCGGGGCACAGCGTGCGCGCATCGGCGAGCATCATGCCCTTGCACGCGCCCGCAGCCGCCGCGACGCTATCGACCGCTTCGATCCGCGGGCCGTGGGCGGTGTCGGCAATCAGCACCAGCGGCCCCGCAGCGGGGGTATCCTCCCGCCCTGCCATCGCCAGGCGCCAGCGATCCATCGCCAGCGCGGGAAGCCAGAGCGAAAGGATGCGGCGAGACGGCCCCCTCGCCGATTCTGCGCTCACGCCCGGAGGAGCGGGCGTCGCAGGCGCAATCCCGCCGTCCAGTCGGCAACCGCCCTGTCGGTTTCGCCCCGCGCCTTGCCCGCGGTGAGCCTGCCGCCTTCCTCGCCCAGCACCCATTCGCCCGGTGCATGGGCGCGCGCACGGAACAGCTCCGCCCGCCAGCGCGGCGAACCGGGGGTCTGTGCATTCCAGCGCGGGGCGGGCGACGGCAGCGAGGCGACTTCCCATCGTATCCGTGCCGAGGAAAGATCGCGCGCGGCATCGAGCCGGACGAGGAACAGCGGCACGCCGTGCTGTTCGCTTGCCAGCGTCAACCGGCGCGAGGCGGTGAAATCGAGCGCGCGGGGATTGCCCGCGATCTCGCCCAGAACGAAGCAGAGCTCGCGGCAGCGCAGCCCTTCTTCGAGTGCGAAGAGCGCATCCTCGGCTCTTTCGGCCAAGACATGAATAACCCGCGCCTGCAGTTCTTCGGGCAGCCCGGGGCGATAGGGACGCCCCCCACGCCGCGCCGCCTCGCGGGTCTGGACCCACAGCACGCTGCGGCGGTCCTGCACCTCGCTCGCCTCTGGTCGCGGAAGGCTGTGGCAGTCGTCGAACGCCAGCGCGAGCGCGGCAGCCGCCCCCGCTCCATCACGCGAGGAGGCGAAAATCTCGCTATGCAGCGCCAGGCCCTGTTGCGCCGCCAGCCCGGGACGCCAGCGCGCGCTACGCTGCGGACCAAGCGCGACAAGGTTTTCGAAGGCCGCAAGTGGCAGCGAGGCGAGATCGGGGTGAGGCATAGGGGGACGACTTTCTTGTTCCCATTATGTTCCATCCAACAGCGATTCGCAATTCGTCCTTCACCGCCCTCGCTCCGACGCATCCCGCGGAACGCCGGAGGGTGATCAGCCGTTTGAAAAAAAGACACAATTCGAAAGGCTGCGACCCATGAAATATTCGCAAGGCAACCCTGACGCGCTCAAACAGAAATTCTGGGAGGCGCTCGCCGAGTCGCCCTTCCTCTTCCTTGAACTCGACGGCCGCTCGGACACATCGGTGCCGATGACCGCGCAGCTCGACAAGGACGCCAACAGCGCGATCTGGTTCTTCACCCAGAAGAAATCGGCCTTCGCACAGCTGGGTAGCGTCACGGCGAGTTTCGCAGCCAAGGATCACGACATCTTCGCCCGTTTCGCCGGCCGCCTGGTGATCGAAACCAGCAACGACCGCTTCGACCAGTTCTGGAACAATTTCGTCGAGGCCTGGTACGATGGCGGCAAGGATGATCCCGACATCCTGTTCCTGCGCATGGACCTGGGCGATGCCGAAATCTGGAGCGGCGACCTGGGCCTGCTCAACACCGCCAAGATGGCACTCGGCATGAATGTCCATGACGAGGCCGAGAAACGCCACGTCGAGAAGGTCGACATCTGATACAACGCACAGCGCGATCAAACGAACAGGGCCGCCCCCACCGGGAGCGGCCCTTTCCAATCGCCTCCCCGGAACTTACTTGGGTGCCATCGGCACCATGGTCTCCTTGCCTGCAACATCGTCGACCACTTCGACGATGCCCTTGCCGAGATGGCTGCGGCTGCGGCTGTAGGCGAAGTAGATCACCACGCCGAGCAGTCCCCAGCCGGGCAGGAACAACATGGCCGCGGTGGGCAGGTTGAAGAACAGCAGCACGCAGCCGACGATCGTCGCGGGTGCGATGACCCACACCAGAGGCACCCGGAAATGCCGCTTGCGGGCAGGATCCTTCACCCGCAACACCAGCACCGCGATCGCCACCATCGAAAAGGCGTAGAGCGTTCCGGCATTCGAAATATCGGCGAGCTGCCCGACAGGGAAAAAGGCCGCCCCGATGGCGACCGCGAGGCCGGTGATGATCGTCACGATGTGCGGCGTGCGGAAGCGCGGATGCACCCGGCTGAGACGTTCGGGCAGCAGGCCATCGCGGCTCATCACGAAGAAGATGCGCGTCTGGCCGAAGATCAGCACCAGGATGACCGAGGGCAGCGCGACGAAGGCCGCGAGCCCGATCGCATTGCCGAAGCCGGTGAAGCCCAGCACTTTGAGGACATGCGCCAGCGGCTCGTTCGAACAGACCAGTGCATCGGCGAACTGTGGTAAGGCGCATTGGCGTGCCAGCTCGGGCGAACCGGCTTCGAGCGGGAGGCCCATCGCGTCCATGATCGGCTGCCCGCCGAGCGTCCCGATCGCACCCGCCGCGACGAGAATATAGAACACGGTGCAGAACAGCAGCGAAGCGACCAGCCCGATCGGCACGTTGCGTTGCGGGTCCATGGTTTCCTCGGCGGCGGTGGAGACCGCGTCGAAACCGACATAGGCGAAGAACATCGTCGCCGCGGCGCCGACCGCGCCAACCCCGGTCCCCCAGCCGCCGAAGATGCCCGCGGGAAGGAAGGGATTGAAATGGCCGGTATCGAAGTCGGCGCTCGTCAGCGTCAGCGCGACGAAGGCGGTCAGCGCGGTGACCTTGATCGCCACCAGCACGGCATTGACCTTGGCACTTTCGCTGGTGCCGATCACCAGCAGGCCGGTGACGAGCAGCGCGATGAGCAATGCGGGCAGATTGATCAACCCGCCTTCCACGCCGCCCAGCGCCAGCGGACCGGCGCTGAGCCATAGCGGCAGGTTGATGCCCAACCCGCCGAGGACCGTCCCGCTGAAATAGCCCGACCATCCGACCGAGACCGCGCTCGCAGCGATCGCATATTCCATGATCAGCGCCCAACCGACCGTCCAGGCGAAGAATTCGCCGATGGTCGCATAGCTGTAGGTATAGGCACTGCCGGCGACAGGGATCATCGCAGCGATTTCGGCATAGCAAAGCGCAGCGACGATGCAGACCGTGCCGGCGATCGCGAAGGCCACCATCAGGCCCGGCCCCGCCTTCTGGGCGCCGACTGCGGTGAGGACGAATATCCCCGTACCGATGACGCAGCCGATGCCCAGCAACGTAAGCTGAAACCAGCCGAGGCTGCGATGCAGCGACTTCTTCTGCGCCGTCGCCAGAATGGCGTCGAGCGGCTTCACCCTGCCGAAGATCATCGAGGGCGGTTCTCCCTTCAGGCCCGCCACGGGACCTTCCCGCACCGCCAGCCCGATCGGCGCTAGTTAGGCCGCAAACCGCCCCTGTGAAAGCGAATTCGGATCAGGCCCCCAAAATGCCGGGGAAAAGCCCGGTGACGAGGATGATTGCGACCGCGAGCGGGCACAGCCAGGCGATCAGGAAACGCCATAGGGTGAACGCCCAGGGCGACAGGCCGGTGGTGGTGCGCAGCAGGTTCTCATCGGTCTTCCAGCCGATGAAGATCGACGTCAGCAGCGCGCCGAGCGGTAGCATCACCTTGCCGGTGAAGCCGTCGACCGTGTCGAGGATGTCGGTGTTCTCGAACAGGGGCCAGAACCACAGCGGACGTACATCGGCCCAGACATTGTAGCCGAGCAGGCACGCAATCCCGATCAGGAAGGCCCCGCCGCCGAAGATCAGCGCCGACTTCGGGCGACTCCAGCCATGTTCGCCGATGCCATAGGCAGTCGGCACCTCGAGCAGCGAAATCGAGCTGGTGATCGCCGCTACCAGGATGAGGACGAAGAACAGGAAGCCGAACAATGCGCCTGCGGGCATGGTCTGGAACGCGAAGGGCAGCGTCTGGAAGACCAGCGTCGGCCCGGCGGCCGGGTCGAGGCCCACCGCAAGCACCACCGGGAAGATCATCAGGCCAGCCAGCAGGGCCACGCCCGTATCGGCGAAGGCAATCATCGTCGAGGTGGGGCCAAGTCCGCTGCCTTCCTTGATATAGGAGCCATAGGTGATCAGGCCCGCCACCCCGAGCGAGAGCGAAAACAGCGCCTGTCCCAGCGCCGAGTTCATGACCTGCGGGGTCAGCTTCGACCAGTCGGGGGTGAACAGGAAGCTGATCGCTCCGCCCATGTCGCCTTCGATCGAACCGTAGATCACGAGCCCGACCAGCAGCACGAAGAAGGCCGGCATGAGATAGGTCGCGACCTTTTCGATCCCCGAATGGACTCCGCGTGCGATGATGTAGAGCGTCGATCCCATGAACAGAAAGTGCATCGTGATCAGCAGGCCGGGATTGGCGAACATGTCACCGAGCCGTTGCTGGATCTGCGCCTGGCTCTCGCCCGCCAATGCGCCGCGGAAGGGATCGCCTGCCATCACCGCCTGAAGCAGATCGGCGCCCATGATTCCCGCATAATAGAGGACCCAGCCTGCAACGACCGAATAGAAGGACAGGATCAGGAAGGCCGCCAGCGCGCCGATCGCGCCGAAGACCGACCATCCCTGCGACGATTGCGACTGGGCCGCCACGCGGCGGATCGAACCGACCGCATCGGTCTGCCCCACCCGCCCGATGAAGATTTCGGAAAGCACCAGCGGCAAACCGAGCAGGAACACGCAGGCGATATAGAATATGACGAAGGCGCCGCCCCCGCTTTCTCCGGCAAGCGTCGGAAACCGCCAGATATTGCCCAGTCCCACGGCAGCGCCGACCGCTGCCAGGATGAATGCCGTGCGAGAGGACCAGCCCTCTCCCGTGGAAGTCGTAGTTGCGACCATGCCTAACCTGTTCCCCTCGTGCGCCGCGGCGCTTGCCGCCGTGTTTCATGGGGCGCCCTTAAACACGCAAACCCGGGCAATTCCAAGCTTCGCTTTGCCATCCTTCACCCGCTTGCTAGTGGATGCGCCATGTCGACGACCTTCCAGCTCGATACGAGCACGAGCCGCGCCAATCCGACCCCGCAGCCGATGCGGCGCCTTACCGTACCCAAGATTCGCGCGCACAAGACAGGTGGGGAAACCTGCGAGCCGCTGGTGATGCTGACCGCCTATACCGCGCGGCAGGCGCAATTGCTCGATGCGCATTGCGATATCCTGCTGGTGGGGGATTCGCTGGCGCAGGTCATCTACGGCCTGCCGACGACCATCCCCGTCACGCTCGACATGATGGCCAACCATGCCGCCGCCGTGGTCCGCGGAAGCTATCACGCGGTGGTGGTCGTCGACATGCCGTTCGGGTCCTATGAGCAGTCGCCGCAGCAGGCGTTCGAAAGCGCCGCCTACCTGCTCAAGCAGTCGGGGGCGGCGGCGGTGAAGCTCGAGGGCGGCGAACAGATGGCCGAGACCGTCGCCTTCCTCAACCAGCGCGGGATCCCGGTGATGGGTCACGTGGGCCTGACTCCGCAGGCGGTCAATGTGCTGGGCGGCTATGCTGCGCGCGGGCGCGACGATGCCGAAGCGAAGAAGATCGTCGGCGATGCCAAAGCTCTCGACAAAGCGGGCGCCTTCGCCATCGTGCTCGAAGGCGTCCTCGAGCCGATCGCGATCGAGGCGACCGGCGCTGTGTCTTGCCCGACTATCGGCATCGGCGCCTCGGCACAATGCGACGGCCAGGTGCTGGTGACCGAGGACATGCTCGGCATGTTCGAACGCGTGCCGCGCTTCGTGAAAAAATACGAAGATATCGCGGGGGTGATCGAAAAAACGGTCGCGCAATATGCCGAGGAGGTCCGCGCGCGCACCTTTCCGACCTCCGACCAGACCTATCAGCCTAAAGGCTGAGCGCGGGATTTTCTAAACATGGCAAGCTTCTGGCGTTTCTACGGCTTTTCGCTCGTATTCACCTTCCTCTGCCTCGGCCTCGCGAGCTGGTATGGCTGGGTCAGCACCGGCTCGGTTACCGGCACGCTCTCGCTGCTGTGGATCGTCGTGGTGCTCTCGGTGCTCGAGATCTCGCTCAGCTTCGACAATGCGGTGGTCAATGCGAGCGTGCTGAAGACTATGGACGAGGTCTGGCAGCGCCGCTTCCTGACCTGGGGCATCGCCTTCGCCGTGTTTGGGATGCGCGTCGTCTTCCCGCTCGCCATCGTCGCGATCGCGGCAGGTCTGGGACCATTGGAAACCATCCGCCTGTCGCTCAACGATCCGGCCGAATACGAGCGGATCGTGTCCTCCGCCCATGTCGGCATCGCCGGCTTCGGCGGCGCCTTCCTGTCGATGGTCGGGCTCAAGTTCTTTTTCGACCTCGACAAAGAGATCCACTGGATTCGCGCGATCGAGGAATGGCTGAGCAAGTTCGCCGCACTGCCAGCCGCCGAAATCGCGCTGCTGCTACTCGCGCTATGGGGCATTTCGACCATGCTCGAACCCGGTGAGGCGCTGACCTTCCTCGTCGCCGGCATTCTCGGCCTCGTCACCTTCATCGCGGTGGAGGGGGTCAATGCGATCCTCGAAAGGAAGGAAGAGGCGGCCCAGCTACACGGCGCGGTCGTGCGCAGCGGCCTCGGCGGTTTCCTCTATCTCAACGTGCTCGACGCGAGCTTCAGCTTCGATGGTGTGATCGGCGCCTTCGCGCTCTCGAACAACATGATCGTCATTGCACTGGGCCTGTCGATCGGCGCGATGTTCGTGCGTTCGATGACCATCCATCTGGTGCGCAAGGGCACGCTGGCGGCCTATCGCTTCCTCGAACACGGCGCGTTCTGGGCCATCATCGTTCTTGGCGCAATCATGCTGCTTTCAGCCAAATTCCATATTCCCGAGACCGTGACCGGGCTGATCGGGGCGATCCTGATCGGGCTCAGCTTCTGGTGGTCGGTGCGCTATAACCGGCGCCATCCGGAAGAGGCGACTGCCTCAGCCGATTAGCGATCGGCGCGGCCACAACCAGTTGGAAAAAGTGGTAGAGCAATAGCGCGATCACCACGAAACCGGCCTCGGCGGGCGGGAACAGGATGGTGGCGAGCGGCGCCCCGACGGCAGCGCTCTTCTGCCCTCCGGCGAACAGGAAAGCGATGCGATCGGGTCGGGACAGGCGCAAGGTCCCGCCCGCCAACCAGGCTCCGAAATTGCCGACCAGCAGGAAGCCGGCGACCAGCGCGCCGATTGCAAGCCAGTCCGCCAGGTCGACCCGCGACCAGATGCCCTGCTCCACCGCACCCGAGAAAGCGACATATATCGCTGCGGCAATGGCGAAGCGGTCGACCCAGACGATCTTGGGGCGATGCCGCGCGGTGAAAGCGCGCGCGTAGCCTTGGATCGCCTGGCCAATGCCGAAGGGCAAGATCAGCAGCAGCATGATCTTGCCCACCACGTCCATCCCCACCACGCCGGTACCGCTGCCCCCGAGCGCCAGAAACAGCGGAACGGTCACAAACACGCCGAGAATATTGAGCAGCGCCGCCCCGACCACCGACAGCGCGACATTGCCGCCAGCCAGCGAGCTGTAAGAGGTCGCAGACTGCACGGTCGAGGGAAGTGTCCCGAGATACAGAAAGCCGAGTGCTACCGAGGGCGCGAGCACTCCCGAGCCGAGCGCGGCAAAGCCAAGGCCAGCCAGCGACATCGCCCCGAAGACCCACAGCACCAGCGGCAGGAGGAAGCGCCAATTGCCGACCCCGGCGGCGATGTCGCGCCGGGCGATGCGCATACCGTTAAGCAAGAAGAGGACAAAGATCGCCGCATTTGCGATCGTCTGCGCCGCACCGCGCGCTTCGCCCGTCGCGGGCAACAGGATCGCCAGCGCGATCGCCACGATCAGCATGCGCACCATCGGGTCGCCAATTACGGATCGCAGCGCCATCACCCGCACCTGCCCCGACCTGGTCTGGTTGTCGAGAGGCCTCAGCCTGTCGTCAGCGACTGAAGCTTTGCCTCGAGCTCGCTCTTCGCGGCTTCCTCTCCAGCGGGCAATGCGCCGATCAGTGCGGATATGGCCAGCGGGTTCATCGGCTGCAATTCATGCGCATCCAGCGCAAAATCGAGCGCGCCGTCCCGATCCTCGAGGTTGAGCGCCGCGATGCTGCGGGCTGCCAGCACCCACGGCGTTCTTGCCTGCCCGAGTTCCATTGCGTGGTCGAGCAATTGCGCAGCCCGGCCCCATTCGCCCTGCGCCGCGAGCGCGTCGGCCAACACCGCCGCGGCTTCGCCGTTCATCGGATTGTTGCGGACATATTCTTCAAGCATGCGGCGCGCGCGCGCCGGATCGTCCTGCACACTGGCGAGGCGCAAAGCCAGCGGCCAAGGCCGCCTCACACGCGCGGATCGTTCATAGGCCGCCCGCGCCGCCAGCTTGTTGCCCTGGGCGAACTCGGCGTCGCCCAGCAGGGACTGCGCGTCGCCAGACCCGGGAAAGCGCTGCGCGAAAGCGCGGGCGCGCTTCACCGCCGCCGCTATATCGCCTCCGGCGATCTCAGCCCGCAGGTAATCGCGCAGTTGCGCCCCGCCGAGCGCAGTCGAGGCGCCGGGTACCTCTTGCAGGGCCCTGCCCGGCAGCACCACGAGGCCCGTCTCGTCGAGCGCTGCCATATCGATAAGGGCTGCCGCCCGTTTGCGATCGCCGAGCGATTCATAGGCGCGGGCCACAAGAAGCTGGAGATAGGCTGAGCCCGCTTTTTCCGCGGCCGCAGCCGCGAAGCGATGGACCAGCTCGCGCTCCCCTCCGCTTCGCGACAGCGCATAGGCGAACAGGTTGCGCACCCGGCGATTATCGGGCTGGCGCGTATGGAGCCGGTCCAGCGTCAGCGCCGCACTCGCATAATTTTCGTCGGCAAGATCGATGATCGCCGAGAGCAGTTGCGTCGAGGGCACCTCGGAGCGAACGGAGCCGGACCTTTCGAACAGGTCCCGGGCGAGACCGAACTTCTGCCCTCGTGCGGCGATGACCGCCTGGACGAACAGTCCGCGCGGCGTCGCGGCCGCACGCCCCCCCCTTGCGCGAAGCACGGCAAGCGCGTCTTTCGCCCGCCCGACATCGGCCAGCGTCGCGGCATATTCCACCCGCAGAGCGATATCGTCGGGTTGCCGCTCGAGGGCCTGCTCCAACAGTGCCGATCCAGCCCCCAGCCCCTCGGCATCGCGGGCGAGCTGGCCGCGAAACTGCAGCGCCTCGCCATTGTCGGGATCGAGCGCCAGCGCCCGCTCCGCCGCCTTGATGGCTTGCACCTGTTCGCCGCCGCGATACCGCAATCGCCCGATATCGACCCATAGGTCGGCGCTGTCCGGATCGAGGCGATAGGACCGATCGAAGGCCGTCCCCGCCGCGGGCAAATTGCCCTCTGCCATTTCCAGCCGTCCGAGCAGCCGGAAACCGATCGCGCTGGTGCCGGCGGAGAACTTGCCCGGGCCGAGCCACTTGCGCGCTGCCGTTAGGTTCCCCTCAATCAGCGCCGCCTCGCCGAAAAGCACCGCCAGTTCCTCGCGCGCAAATCCCTGTTCGAGCGCCCGTTCGAGGGAGACATGCGCAGCCAGCGTATCGCCGCGCGCCAGCTGGGCGCGCGCCGTGTCTACCGGGGAAGTTTCCGGCTCCTGCTCTCCGCATCCCCCCAAGATCGCCAGCCCCAGCAGAAGACCAGCGACCGGTCCCCGATCACGTCTGAAGATCATATTGCTTGAGGAGGTCGTACAGGGTCGGGCGGCTGATCCCAAGCAGCTTGGCGGTGTTGGAGATGTTGCCCTCGCTACGCGCGAGAGCCTGACGGATCATCCGCCGGTCGGCCTGCTCGCGCGCGGCCTTGAGGTTGAGGGCCAGGTCCCCTCCGTCCTCGTCGGATTGCGGCAGGTCGAGATCATCTGCGGAAACAAGCTTGCCGTCGGCCATGATGACCGCGCGCTTTACCCGGTTTTCGAGCTCGCGGACATTACCGGGCCAGGCCCAGCCGTCGATCGCCGCGAGCGCATCCGCCGCGAAGCCCTTGACCTGGGGGTTCATTTCCTTGGCGAAGCGGGTGAGAAAATGCTTGGCCAGCAGCACTGCGTCGCCCGGGCGTTCGGCGAGCCTCGGGACCTTCACCACGATTTCCGCCAGGCGATAGAACAGGTCCTCGCGGAACGTCCCTTCGGCGATCATCGCCTCGAGGTTCTGGTGCGTGGCGCAGACGATTCGCGTATCGACCGCGATCGGCTTGCGCCCGCCTATCCGCTCGATCGTTCGTTCCTGCAGGAAGCGCAGCAGCTTGACCTGGAGGGGCAGCGGAATGTCGCCGACCTCGTCGAGAAACAGCGTTCCCCCGCTGGCCAGCTCGATCTTGCCCTCGGTCGTCTTGACCGCGCCGGTAAAGGCCCCACGCTCATGTCCGAACAACTCGCTTTCGAGGAGGTTTTCGGGAATCGCCGCACAATTGATGGCGACGAAGCTGCCGTCCTTGCGATCGCTCGATTCATGGACGCCGCGGGCGAGCAATTCCTTGCCCGTGCCGCTGGCTCCCAGCAACATGACCGACACATTGGTGGGGGCCACCCTTTCGATGGTTCGTGCCACCTTGGCCATTTCGGGTGCAGCCGTGATCATCGAGCCGAGCACCGTGCGCTCCTCGCCGACCTTTTCCGCGAGACATCGGTTTTCCTGCTCGAGCCGATGTAGGCGGTAGGCGCGCTGGACGATCAGCCCCAGAGTGTCGATATCGACCGGCTTCTGGTAGAAATCATATGCGCCCTGTTCCACCGCCCGCAGCGCGCTCTCGCGCGCACCATGCCCCGAAGCGACGATGACCTTGGTATCGGGCTTGAGCGCCATGATCGCCTCGAGCACGGCGAAGCCTTCGCTCGTGCCATCGGGATCGGGCGGCAGGCCGAGGTCGAGCGTCACGACGGCAGGCTCCTCGGAACGCAGCGCCGCCAGCGCCGCCTGGCGCGTTCCTGCCAGCACCACGTCGAAATCGTCATAGGCCCATTTGAGCTGCGCCTGCAGACCTTCATCATCCTCGACGACAAGAAGTTTGGGCTTGGTGTCTGCCATTACGCGACCTCGTTTTCGATTTTCGACGATCCACGATTCAGGACCGAGGCTGCCGATTTGAGTGGCAGGCTGATGGTAAACCGCGTTCCCAGCCCTTCGCGCGATTCGACTTCGATCCGCCCGCCCATCGAGCGGATCAACTCGCGCGCCTCGAAGGCACCGATCCCGAAACCGCCGCTTTTCGAGGACACGAAGGGCTTGAACAGCCCCTTGCGTAGGAATTGTGGCGACATGCCCGCGCCGTTGTCGATGATGTGGATTTTGCCGCACAGGCCGTCGCTCATGACTTCGAGCATGACCGAACTCGATGGATCGCTGGCCTCGATCGCATTCTGGACGAGGTGAACCAGCGCCTGGTCGAGCGCCTCGGGATTGCCTTCGACGGCAACCACCTCGCTGTGCAGCAAAGCGACCGGATGGACCTTGCCCAGGCGCTCGGCCACCTGGCGCGTTGTATCGGCGAGATCGAATTCACGCGCCGCATCGCTTTCGGGCGCGCCATAACGCCCGAGCCTAGCCAGCAATGTATTGAGCTTGTCGACGCTGTTCCTCAGCGTGAGCAACATATCCTTGCGGAACTCGGGCTTGTCGGCGTGCTTCTCGGCATTGCGCAGCAGCAGCGCCATCTGGCTCGAGAGGTTCTTGATGTCATGCATGACGAAAGCCATGCGACGGTTGAATTCATCGAACCGGCCCGCTTCGAGCAGGGCGGCCTGACCCGCCTGTTCGGCAAGATAGCTGGCCAGCTGGCGACCGACGACCCCCAGCAGGTCGAAATCCTCCCAGTCGAGCTTCCGCTCGACGACCGGCCGCGAGAGCAGGACCAGGCCGACCAACCGCTCGAAGTGGAGCAAGGGCACCGCCGCCCAAGCCCGCTGGTCGCCGCGCATCCAGTCGGGCACCAGCGCCTGCTCGCCCGCGCGGTCAACACCCTCGCGGAGCTCGTCCAGATCGATGATCAACTCGCTGCGTTCGAGCAGGTCGGCGAGTGCAGCTGGAGCAGCCTGCGCCGGGATCTCGATATCCGGCCAGCGCCACTTCGCCGCGAGCTCGAGCGCGCCGTCTTCATCCGCGACGAGCAGAATGCCTGCCGGGCTATCGGTGATGTCGGCCAGTGCCTTCACTGCACGTTCCTGCAGCGAGATATTGTCCAGGCCGGTAGTGCCGATCGTCTCGGTGAAACGAATCCATTCCGAGCGGTAGTCGTAGCGGTGCTTGAACAGGTGCTTGATCGCGGTGACGCGCAGCCACCCGCGCAAATGGTCCGACGGAAGCCAAATCAGGGCGAGCGCGCCGGCTGCGATGATCAGACCGACCTGGGTCATCCGCGCAAGATCGCCGGTCATCATGTCGAGCGAGCGCGCAAGCCCGAGCATCAGGGCGAGATAGGCACCGATCACCAGTAGTGAGAGAAACCGGAAGGTTACCGCCCGCGAGGGCCGGAATTCGAGGTTCGAGGAATGGCTGTTGAACCCGATCGCGAAGGGAATCGCGAAGACTGCAGCGGCTACCCCCCTTAGCGCGACGAGTTCGGGCGGGATCGAGCCTGTGATGTAGGCGATGGTGAAATAATTGAGGTCGAACGCCCACAGCCCCGCCAGCGAAGCCGCGCTCCAGCGCAGGATCTGACGTGAAGAAGCCGCCGCGCCGACATAGAGGTTGTGGAGCAGCACGAGCGCGCCGACCGCGACCATCACCCGGAACAGCACCGCGGTCTCGTACGTCAATACAGCCAGTTCGGTGGTTACGGCATAGCGACGCGCGATCAGCAGCAGCGCGAATTGCAGCACCTCGACGAAGGCGAGCGATATCAGCGCGGGGCGAACGAGCCTCAGCGTCTCGTCACGACCGTCATTGCCGAACAGCCGGAAGAGCATGAACAGCCACGCCAGATTGCGCGCGATTTCGGTCAATTGGACGATCGAGCGGCTCGGCTCGAAACTGGCCGCGGCAAAGCACCAGTTTGCAGTCAGCGCGACAGCGACCATCGCCGGAATACGGTCGCCGCGAGTCGCATCGCCCTTGCGTGCGATCCAGATCGCAGCGAGCGCGCAGATGATCGCGCCGGTCGTATAGGCGATATAGGACAGGCTTGCGATCCACCCCATTATCGCGCGCCCTCCGGCCACAGGATCACCCGCGCGGTCTGCAGCAGGATCAGGAGGTCGAGGAAGGGCGTGTAATTCTTGGCATAGTAGAGGTCGTATTCGAGCTTCTGCCGGGCATCCTCGATGCTCGCACCGTAAGGATAGTTGATCTGCGCCCATCCGGTGATCCCGGGCTTGACGACGTGCCGCTCTGCATAGAACGGCAATTCCTGCTCGAGCTCGACCACGAAGGCGGGAACCTCGGGCCGCGGCCCGACGAAGCTCATGTCCCCTTTGAGCACGCTCCACACCTGCGGAAGCTCGTCGATTCTCACCTTGCGGATAAGTCTCCCCACGCCGGTGATTCGGGGATCGTCCTTTTCCGCCCATTTCGCCCCACCGTTTTCGGCATCGATCCGCATCGAACGCAGCTTAATGAGCGTGAAATTCTGTCCGTAGAGCCCCACTCGCTTCTGTCGGAAGAAGGCCGGCCCCGGGCTGTCGAGTTTCACCAGCAGCGCGAAGAGCGCGATCAGGGGCAGGCCGACAATCAGGATCGCGAGGCTGACTACGATGTCGAACAGGCGCTTGCCGATGCTCGATAGCCGTCGCCCGGCGGAAAAACCGTCGGAAAAGATCAGCCAGCTGGGATTGAGCGTGTCGAGATCGACGCGCCCCATCTCGCGTTCGAGAAAGCTGGAAAAATCATAGACCTGTACGCCCTGCGTCTTGATCCGCAGCAGATCCTTCAGGGGCAGCGAATTGCGCCTTTCCTGGAGCGCAAGCACGACCTCGGTCGCTCCGGCACGGTCGACGAAACGCCCCAGATCGGCAATCGTCTCGCGCGGTACGGCGGTCTCGACGACCGGGGCGGAATCGCCCATGGCAATGAAGGAAGCGACCAGAAACCCGCTTTCCGGTCGTTGCGACAGCCGCCTCAGGCGCTGAGCGCGTTCGCCCGCGCCCAGCACGACCACTGTCCGCCGAAAGGCCTCGACGCCGAGAATCTTGCCCGCCACGAGCCGGTTGGCGACGAGCACGAAGATCGCGATGCCCATCGCATAGAGCAGCACCGATCGCCACAGCGCCGCACCTGGCAGGACGAAATCCATCAGCGAGATTGCCAGCACCCCGAGGCTGACGGCGACCAGCAGCCGCGCCGTGGCAAACCGGATCGACCGCAGCGCGAGCGGTCCGTAGGTCCCCACGGCGATCATGCCCAGCCAGATCACCCCGGCGAATATGCCGATCTCCACTGCGCGGTCGGAAAATTGCCCGACGCCGACCCCGATCTGCATGACCCTCAGGCGCCATGCCGCTTCGCCCGCAAGAACGAGCAATACGAGATCGATCAGGGACAGCAGCACGACATTGTAGGAGATGTAGTGCTTGAAAAGACGGATCATCCGGTCCGGCTCGCGAATTGCTGGTGTCGGAATCCTTGACTAGCAGAGAGGAGTGAACCGTCGGTAAATTTTACAACACAGTAAGAAGGGGACGACGCATCCGGTGCGCCGCCCCCTACCGCTTGAAGTCTGGAAGAACTCAGTTGTTGACGGCGTTCTCGACCGCTTCGCCCGCGCCCTGCGCGGCCTCGCCGACCTGATTGGCAGCTTCGCCCACCTCGTTCGCTGCCCCGGCAATGGCATTGTCCTTGGCGACCTCAGCGCTGTTCATCTCGGTGAGGAAGAAAATCCCTACTACCGCGACGATAAGAACCAGCAGGATCAGAACCCAATTGGTACCGCCGGAGCGGGTCTCGCCATCGGTCACGACCGTATGCGTGGTGTGGGTATTGCCAGCCTCATCGGTGGTTTCGGTAATGCGTTCCTCGGTCATGTCATTTCGTCCCCGATATATCTGTGATGGCAGTGAAAACGCTGCAGGCGGCAACTGGTTTCCATCCGTTCGCGCAGAGACTGGTTAACGCTCCTCGAATTCGAAGGGTGTCACGCCGCGGCGAATCCGGTCGAAGGCCAGCTTGCGGCCCCGCGGCGGCAGCGAGCGCTGGCTGCAGCCACTGCGGTGGCATCGCGCGCAGCCGGGACCGATCGGCTGCGCATCGGCAGGGCGCAGCGAAACGCCGCGCGCCTGCGCGAGGTCGCTGGCGAGGACTGCCTCGACCCCGACCGCCACGACGAACTGCGCCTCGCCCGGGGCGCCGCTCCCCTCCACCGTGCGCGCCATCGTCAACCATCCGCCATCGCGATCGCCATCGGTGCTGTCGTCGAGCGCGACGAACTGTACCTGCAATTCGCCAGCGCGGTCGAAGGCACGGTGGGCATCCCACAGCGGACAGCTTGCCTCCGACTCGAGGAAACGCGCGGTACTCGCCCCGGTAAAGGTCTTGGAAAACTGCCCGGCGCGATCAAGCCGGACCATGAAGAAAGGCAGCCCGCGCTGGCCGACACGCTGCAGCGTCGTCAGGCGATGCGCGAGCTGTTCGAAACTGACCCCGAAGCGACGTTCTAGAACCGGCAGGTCGTAGCCGGTCGCCTCGCAGGCACGCAGGAAGCGCCCATAAGGCATGATCAGCGCCGCCGCGACATAACCCGTCAGATGGCGCGAGAAGAGAGCACGGGCTGCCTCGTCGTCGAACTTCGCTCCCTTCGCCACCGCATCGATCGCCTCGGCGAATTCGAGCTGCGCGATTTGCAGCGCCAGCTGGAAGTTGCGTGACGGAATGCTGAGCATTTCCGACAGCTGGACCTGGCGGGCGTGCAGGTCGAGCCGCCTGAGGCTGTCGGGCATGACCTCGCGCGGAAGGATGCGGACCGACAATTGGTGGCGCTCGCGCAGCCGTTCGACGAGCGCAAGGCCGATGTCCCCGCGCGACAGGCGCATGTCGTCGGCAAGGTCTTCGGCAGCGGTATCGAGATCGGCGAAGTGATTGCGCCAGCGCTCGATCTCGCGTCGCGAGGCAGCAAGCGGATCATCTGGCGCATCACCAGCCGGAGCTGCATTGTCGTACAGCCGGGCAAATGCTGCCGCGACTTGCGGCGAGGCGGACAGGAACTCCTGCAATTCCTCGCGGTCTATCCCGAGGTCGGTGAAGCGATCGTCCGCAAACCGCCGGGCGAGCCCGTCGAGCCCGCCGATCGCCTCATCCTCGCGCAGCGAACGTGGATCGAAATCGAATTGTTCGACGAGCTGCATCATGACCCGCGCGCTGACCGGGCGCTGGTTGCGTTCGATCAGGTTGAGATAGCTGGGCGAGATATCGAGCCGCGCCGCAGCGGCGGCCTGGGTCAGCCGCTCGCGCTTGCGGAGACGCCGGACAGCGGGCCCGGCAAAGAGCGCCTTCTCCGTCATAAGTCACTTTCTTTACATCTTAACAGCTAAAGTAGCGCGAGTACGCTCCCGTCGACAAGTTATTTTGTCAATATTCCTGTCGAACCCGTGCTCCATGTTCCACAAAGCACTCAGGCGATCACGCCGCTTGACGACAAGGAGCTTCCCCGTGACCTATTCGGCCCGGATCAAAGAACTGAACGAAACCATCGCCGCCAACGGTGCGCCCTGGGGTGCGATCGATGCCGAAAGCGCCGCGCGCATGGTCGTCCAGAACCGCTTCCGCACGGGGCTCGACATCGCGCGCTACACCGCGAAGATCATGCGCGAGGACATGGAAGCCTACGACCGCGACCCGGCGAACTATACCCAGTCGCTCGGCACCTGGCATGGGTTCATCGCCCAGCAGAAGATGATCTCGATCAAGAAGCATTTCGGCAGCACCAAGCGCCGTTACCTCTACCTCTCGGGCTGGATGGTTGCCGCGCTGCGCAGCGATTTCGGCCCCCTGCCCGACCAGTCGATGCACGAGAAGACGTCGGTGCCCGGCCTGATCGAGGAGCTCTACACTTTCTTGCGCCAGGCAGACGCCCGCGAACTGGGCGGGCTGTTCCGCCAGCTCGACGAAGCCAAGGCTGCCGGCGACGCGGTCAACACGCATCGCCTGCTCAAGGAGATCGACGAGCATGAAACGCATGTCGTGCCGATCATCGCCGATATCGACGCCGGTTTCGGCAATGCCGAGGCGACTTACCTGCTCGCCAAGAAGATGATCGAGGCCGGTGCCTGCGCGCTGCAGATCGAAAACCAGGTGTCGGACGAGAAGCAGTGCGGCCACCAGGACGGCAAGGTCACCGTGCCGCACGAGGAATTCCACCAGAAGATCCGCGCGATCCGCTACGCCTTCCTCGAGCTCGGCGTGCCCGAAGGCATCATCGTTGCCCGCACCGACAGCCTCGGCGCCGGCCTGACCAAGTCGATCGCCTATTCGAAAGAACCGGGCGACCTCGGCGACAAGTACAACAGCTTCCTCGATTGCGACGAAGTCGATCCTGCCGACATCACAAACGGCCAGGTCTTCATCAGCCGCGACGGCAAGCTGCTGGCGCCCAAGCGCCTGCCCAGCAACCTCTACCAGTTCCGTCCCGGAACCGGAGAAGACCGCTGCGTGCTCGACTGCATCACCGCGCTGGAAGCGGGCGCAGACCTGCTGTGGATCGAAACCGAGAAGCCGCATGTCGAGCAGATCGCAGGCATGGTCGACCGGGTTCGCGAGGTGATCCCCAATGCCAAGCTGGTCTACAATAACTCGCCCAGCTTCAACTGGACGCTCAACTTCCGCCAGCAGGTCTACGATGCCTGGGCCGAAGCGGGCAAGGATCTGAGCGGCTATGATCGCGACAAGCTGATGAGCGTCGATTACGACGGCACCGATCTGGCCGCCGAAGCCGACGAGAAGATCCGTACCTTCCAGGCCGATGCCAGCAAGCGTGCGGGCATCTTCCACCACCTGATTACGCTGCCGACGTACCACACGGCTGCGCTGAGCACCGACAACCTCGCTCGCGAATACTTCGGCGAGCAGGCGATGCTCGGCTACGTCAAGAACGTCCAGCGCGAGGAAATCCGCCAGGGTATTGCCTGCGTAAAGCACCAGAACATGGCCGGCTCCGACATCGGGGACGATCACAAGGAATACTTCGCTGGTGAAGCCGCCCTCAAGGCCGGTGGCAAGGACAACACAATGAACCAGTTCGCCGCAGCGTAAGGAGAGGAAGGATGACGACCATGACCGACGACACTCCGAAGACCGAGCCAGGCCGCGCCCGCGCGCTCTTCTCGACCGCAGATTTCCGGCTGCTGCGCACGGCGTTGACCCATTACGCCAAGGCGACCGACGATCGCGAAGAACTTGCCCGTATCAATGCGCTGCACCACCGGCTGGGAACCTACGTCCCTTCCGAGTGACCCCGTTTCACGATTTCTCCTGGGGAGGAGAATACGGCCGTCGGAGCGCCCCAACGCTCCGGCGGCCACTTTTGTGCGTGGGAGTCAGTCCGCAGGCATCAGGTCGATAGCTGCGCTCGCCAAAGCTTCTGCACCGGTGGCAATGACCTTTTCCGCATCGGGCGCCCAGAAGGGCGAATGCAGCGAGGGCAGCGGCGTGCCCTGTTTCTCGAGCGCCTCGAGCATCGGCGCGGGCGTGCCGCTGATCCAGAAGATCGCCGACTTGATGTGGTCGGGGTCGGCGCGACGGTATTCGCTGAAATCCTCGCCCCCCATCACCGGCGGCATGGTCGCGACCCGATCTTCGCCGAAGCGCTCGCCGAAGCGTGCCAGCAGCTGCTCGGTGAAGTCGGGGTCGTTGTAGGTCGAGGGGGTGAAATCCTCCTGCACCTCGACCACCGGCATAAGCTCCTCGGGAAGCCCCGCCGCGATCGCCTCGCCCTTCGCGATACGCGCGATCCCGTCGAGCAGCAGTTTGCGGCTTTCGTCCGAATAGCTGCGCACGGTGAGCTGCAATTTCGCCTCGTCCGAGATGATGTTGTGTTTGGCCCCCGACAGGAAACTGCCCACGGTCACCACGCCCGGTTCAAGCGGCGACAGCTCGCGGCTGACCAGCGTCTGCAGGCGCATGACGATGGCGCTGGCGAGCACGATCGGATCCTTGGTCGTGTGCGGATAGGCGCCATGCCCGCCGATCCCCTTCACCTCGATATTGACGCTGTCGACATTGGCCAATGCATAGCCCGGCGTGACGCCGATCGTTCCCGCCGGTGTGGGCGCCGCCGCATCGTGGAAAGCGAGCGCGTAATCGGGCTTGGGAAAGCGCGTATAAAGCCCGTCGGCGAGCATCGCCCTAGCCCCGCCGCCTGCTTCCTCGGCCGGCTGCAGGATCATCACCAGCGTGCCCTGCCACTGGTCTTTGCGCTCTGCCAATTGTTGCGCTGCGCCGATGAAGCCGGTCATGTGCGTATCGTGGCCGCAGGCGTGCATCACCCCGGTGGTCACGCCGCTCGCCGGGGTGGCTGTTTCCTTGCTGGCGAAAGGAAGCCCTGTCTGTTCGACCACGGGCAGGCCGTCCATGTCGGCGCGGATCAGTACGGTCGGTCCCTCGCCATTCCTCATCACCGAGACCACACCGGTCTTGCCCACGCCCTCGGTCACTTCGAAACCGAGGCTACGCATCCGCTCGGCGAGTTTGGCGGCGGTCCGGTGTTCCTGAAAGCTGAGCTCGGGATGTGCGTGCAGATCGCGGTAGAGCTCCATCAGCTGGGGCATATCGGCGGCGATGCCCTCGCGCAGATCGTCGGCCTGGGCCGGTACTGCGAGGACCATCGCCAGCGCAGCGAGGCTTGATGGAACGATCGTATGCATACCCTCTGGTCTCCTCCGACATGGACCGCATGGACCGGTGTCCAGGGTCAAAGCCTTTCCGCCCGGCGCGGCCGGCGTGGTATCGCCCTGTGTTGCAGAGCCGCGCGCCGCAGGAAAGGGGCTAGAGGCCGTAGGTCACAACCAGCGCGAGCGAGAGCACGGTTACCATGATCAAGACCAGCGGCACACCGGTGCGGACATAGTCTTTGAACTCATAGGACCCCTCGGCCATGATCAGCATGTTGGTCTGATAGGCGATCGGGGTGGCATAACACAGGTTGCAGCCGAACAGCACGGCCAACACCAGCGGTTCGGGTGGCAGCCCCAGCTTGCTCGCGATGGCGAAAGCGATCGGCGTTCCGACCGTGGCCGCGGTCGCGTTCGATGCGAAATTGGTCAGGAAGGTCATCGCCAGCATGATCGCCGCGAGGGAGGCGGCCGGAGACAGGTAGTCGAGGCCCACCGCCATGACCGTGCCGATCCAGTCGGCCGCCCCGCTGTCGAGGATGATACGCCCCAGGGCGATGCTGGCCGCGACCAGCACGATGACGCTCGCGGACAGGCCCCTTCCGACACGGTCGAATTTCACGCATCCGGTGACGAACATCAGGATTGCGCCGGCCAGCGAGGCGATGGCGATCGGGACCAGGCCGACCGATGCAAGGGCGATCGAACCGCCCATGATGCCTGCGGAAAGCGCCGCTTTCGAACGCCGAGGCAGTTCGCGCATACCTTCGAGCTGGAGCAGGCTGTCGGCCCGCGCGAAGTGCTGCATGTCGTCGGGCAGGCCCATGACCAGCAGCACGTCGCCCTCGGCGAAGCGATGATCGCCCCCTTCGGAGAACTGTTCCTTCTCGCCCACCAGGCGCTCGGGCCGGTGGGTCCCGATCACCGCCACACCATAGAGATCGGCGATCCCCGAGCTTGGCAAGGTTCGCCCGATCAGCCGCGAATCCGCGGTAACGATCATTTCACCGACCGCGATGTCGATCCCGGTTTCCGACGAACGGCGCCGGATCCGGTCGATCACCCAGCTCGGCGCCGCGTCGCCGCGCAGCGTCGCCATGGCTTCCTCGATCGCCTCGTGGGTACCCGTCATGCGCAAGCGGTGTTGCGGACGGAGCAGGCCGACGGGCACATCGTGAAACTCGATCCCGGCCGGAAGGCGCGATTCCAGTTCGGACAATTCCCGCCCGTTGAGCACCGAATTCTCGGTCACGCGCAGGCGCGTTTCGAACAGGCGCTGGGCGTGGACGGTTTCGACCCGATTGTCGCCCAGCATGCGCGGCATGACGATCCACACGAAAGGCAGTGCCACGAGCGAGGCCACCAGCACGATCGGAGTGAAATGGAACACGTCCATTTCCTTCATACCGAGATCGACCGCGATCGACACGACGAGGATGTTGGTCGACGTACCGATGGTGGTTGCCATCCCGCCCATCAGCGAGGCCGCATTGATCGGGATCAGCGTCTTCGAGGCGGGCATCGCGCCGCGCAAGGCGAGCTGGACGAAGATCGGCACCAGCAGCACCAGCACGGGCGTATTGTTGACGAACATCGAGAGGATGAAGGTCACCCCCAGCGAAAACAGCAGGCCGAGCTGGAGATTGACCTTAAACAACCGTTCGAGGAAACGTGCGGCGGGTTCGAGCGCACCGGTCACCACCAGGCCCCTCCCCATGATCATCAGCGCGCAGATCGTCACCAGGGCGTAGTGACCGAAGCCCGAAAAGGCGAGACTGAGCCCGTCGATCGGCTGCGTATCAGGTAGCGGAAAGAAATAGAGGCCGACCGCGATCACCGCGATCGTCAGCAGCGAAATGATCTCGACCGACATCCGCCCGCGCGCGAAAGCGACGAACATCGCGATGGTCACCGCCATCGCCGCAATTGCATGGTATGAAGGAACCCCGATCATCCGGTGCCGGAATTCCCAGTTTATCCTCGAATGTGCAAGGATTTAGTTTGGTGGCCCCGAGCGAAGTCTCTGAATTGAACCGGATCGGCGCTTTGCCGAAACTGAGCCGCATGCGCTGGCAGCAGGCCTGCTTAGTGGCGGACCACCGATTTGGCCGCGGCACTGTCGCCGCACCTGTCCCTCGGTAACTTGCCGCAGGGTGGCTTCGCACCGGGAACGAGGAAGTCGCCTTCGGGCCGCACTGAATGGCGAAAAAATACAATTGTTTGATCTGCCAGTTTGGCATTTGGCCGATGCGACCCGAGGGGCGTAACGACCCCGATCGAGCCTTTCCCCCGCCATTCTCCTGGAATGGCGGGGCTGTTTTTGTGAAATACCGAAAACTACGGATTACAATTCCGAAAGACTATGCTACCACACAGTTGCAATCAGGAAGGCTTGTCCAAGTCTTCCGCCTCTCGGCCCCTTCTTCGGATGGGGCCGTTCTTTTTGCGGGCTCCCTTCTGGGGCCAGCGTGCGTCCCGTCCTTTTTTGATCCGGCGGCGAAGCGCCACCAAGCCCGACACGACAATGAATGCGATCAGCGCCACGACCACATAGGTCTCGATCAAACGCGGCTTTCCGCTCGGGCCGATCGAGCCAGTGATTGGTACCCCTGGCCGGACTCGAACCGGCACTTCGTAAGAAACTCGATTTTGAGTCGAGCGCGTCTACCAATTCCGCCACAGGGGCACTGGGTCGGGAACGCAGGCGTTAGCCGCGCCCCGGGGCGGCATCAAGCCTTGAGCGCGCCCGCCAGCAATTTGTGCAGCTTCGAGTGCAGCGTATCGTTCGCCGCGAGCACCTGCTTCGCATGGATCGGCTGCGACCGACCGCGGAAATCGGACACGAAACCGCCAGCTTCGCGCACGATCAGGCACCCCGCGGCGGTATCCCAGTCCTTGAGGTCGCTTTCCCAGAAACCATCGAAACGGCCGGCGGCGAGCCAGGCGAGGTCGAGCGAGGCCGCGCCGAACCGGCGGATGCCCGCAACCTGAGGAGCGATGGCGCTGAAGATGCGCGTCCAGTCAGCGAAGTCGCCATGACCCTGGAAGGGGATGCCGGTGGCGATCAGCGCCTCGGACAGGTGGCGACGCGACGAAACGCGCAGGCGGCCGTCGTGCAGCCAGGCGCCACGGCTCTTTTCCGCCCAGAAAGTCTCGTCGGTCACCGGGTTGTAGACGACCGCTGCGGTTACATCGCCCCAGCCGCCCCCGCCGAGCTTGGGTTCCTGCACCGCGATGCTGATGGCGAAATGCGGGATGCCGTGGAGGAAGTTGCTGGTGCCGTCGAGCGGGTCGACGATCCAGCGCGGCTTGGTCTCGTCGCCCTCGATGATCCCTGCCTCTTCCATCACGAAGCCCCAGTCGGGCCGTGCGGCGAGCAATTCATCGTAGATCGTGCGTTCGGCGATCCGATCGGCTTTGGACACGAAGTCGGCCGGCCCCTTGCGGCTCACCTGGAGATGCTCGACCTCGCCGAAGTCGCGCCGCAGGCGCCCGCCCGCCTTGCGCGCGGCCTTCTCCATTACGCGAATGACACCCGATAGAACGGCCATGGAAACTCTCTTATTCGGTAAGGACGCGGATCGAACGCGCCTGCAGGTGGATGGTGCCCCAGTCGCAGGCCATATCGAATTTGGTGCCATCGATATGGAACGACTGGATGGCGAAGCGGCGGCTGCTTGCCGCCGGCTGCTCCGCGCGTTCGAGACTAAGCTTCGAAATCCCGGCGAAGCGGAGCATGCCCGGGTGGAAACAGCATTCCTCACCCGCTCCCGGCGCCTCGTAGTCGGGATGGGCTTGTTCGAGGCAGAAGTCCATCTCCAGCGTCAGTTCGTCGTCGTTGATGATCACCGCGCGCAGCACGCTGGCGACGAGATCGACGTTTTCGAACCTGCTGGCGATAGACCTGCCCACCGGATCAGCTGGCCTTGCCGACGTAGCTCTGTTCGTAGACGTCGACGACGATCCGCGTACCGCTTTCGATATGCGGCGGGACCATGATACGCACGCCATTGTCGAGCACGGCGGGCTTGTAGCTGGACGAGGCGGTCTGCCCCTTCACCACGGCATCGGCCTCGACGATGGTCGCCTCGACCTGCTGGGGCAATTCGACCGAGATCGGCTTTTCGTCCCACAGCTCGAGCATGACTTCCATCCCGTCCTGCAGGAACGGGCGGGCATCGCCAAGGAGGTCGGACGGCAGGTGGATCTGCTCGTAGGTGTCCTTGTCCATGAACACGAGCATGTCGCCGTCTTCGTAGAGGAACTGGTAGTCCTTGGTGTCGAGACGGACCTTCTCGACCGTGTCGGCGCTGCGGAAGCGGACATTGGTCTTGCGACCATCCTGCAGGTTCTTCATTTCGACCTGCATGTAGGCGCCGCCCTTGCCCGGCTGGGTGTGCTGGATCTTGGCGACCTTCCAGATGCCGCCTTCGTATTCGATGATGTTGCCCGGACGGATGTCCACGCCGCTGATCTTCATGGGAAGCTACCTTCGACTTGTAAAAGAGCCAGTCCGCCACCCGGGCGGACATGTGCCGCGCGCCTTAGCCGAGCGAGGCCGTGCGGGCAAGCGAGTGGAAAAAGGCCGCAGGCATCGCTATGTAGGTCGCGGACGGAATTGATGATCGACTTCAAGAAACTCACCCTGCTCGCCGCGGTGGCGGGCCTCGCCTCTCCCCCTGCTCTCGCGCAGGGACGCCTCGCTCTGCTCGCGCAGGGCGAATATGTCTGCGCGCTGCCAGGCGATGCCTCGGGCGCGGCGTGGATCGTCCAGGACGGTCACGAATTCGCCATTACCGGCGGATCGAGCTATCGCACCGCGAAGGGCAGCGGCACCTATCTGATGGAAGGCAAGCTGGTCACCTTCACTCGCGGACCGATGCGGGGGGCCAAGTTCATGCGCCTGGGGTCGGGACTGCTCCAGCAGGTCGACCGCAACGGCAAGCTCGGGCGGCTGCGCTGCCATCGCACCGGCCCGCTCGAGGACTGAGCGCGCTAGCGTTCGGTCAGCAACGGATAGGGATTGACCGCATTGGCGGGTTCCCACCATTCGGCATCCTCGGTCGTCTGCAGGATCGCAAAATGCAGGTGCGGAGCCTCGTCCGAAGCATTGCCCGAACTGCCGACCGTACCGAGCCGCTGTCCGCGCCGCACGCGCTGCCCTTCCTTGAGCCCTTTGGCATAGGCATCGAGATGGGCGTAGTAATAGATCGTCTCACCATCGGCTGAGCGAACATAGATCGTCTTCCCGCCGGCATCCGAGCGGAACAGCTTTTCCACCACACCGGGCGCCGCCGACAGCACGCTGGTGCCCTTTGGCGCCATGATGTCGATCGCTTCGTGGAGCCGCGCCCCGCCTTCGCGCGAATCGCTATAGGTGTCGGTCAGGTCGGAAGGACGGATATTCTGCACCGGGATCAGCAATTGCCGCGCCTTTGCATCGCTCGGTGCCTCGGGGCCGCGGGTGTCGAGCCCGCCCGCCAATGCTTCCTCGGCAGTCTCGCCCCGCTGAGCATCGCCTTCGCCCGTTGCCGGTGACGGACTGGGCGCCACTTCGGCCGGACGCGTGACGCCGCGCTGGCTCACGCTCGTCGCATTCTCGATCAGGCTGCCGCCCAGCACGATCCATACGGCGCTGGTCAGCGTGGCGGTGATGACAATGGTCAGGATGCGGTCAACGAGTTTCATGCGCGGAGCCTAACCTTTCAAGGCTCGAAAATCACCTGGGTCGATTGCGAAACCATTCCGGCTAGCCGCGCCGCATCCCAATTTGTCAGGCGGACGCAGCCGCTCGACTGCGCGCGACCGATGGTTTCGGGGTCCGGCGTGCCATGGATCCCGTAGTGCTCCTTGCTGAGGTCGATCCACACCACGCCCACCGGCGAATTGGGACCCGGTGGCAAAGTATGCGTCTGGTTGCCTGCTTCCTCTTCGCCCAGCACCTCGGGATCATAGCTGTAGGGCGGGTTGTAGGCTTCGCCGAGGATTTTCCATTCACCCAGCGGTAGCGGGAATTCGCTCGAACCCGAGCTGACGGTGAACAGCGCCACCAGCCTGTTGCCGCGATAGGCCTTGAGCGTCTTGCCAGCCTTGCTCACGACGATGCGGTCGACTTCGGCCTGTTCGGTCCCAACTCCGAGTGAGGCGAGCGTGCGCTGCCAATCGCCGTCCTTGATTGCACCCGGAGCGATGCGGTCGCCTCCGATATTGGGTACACGCACTTGCTGGCCGGGCTTGAAATAGCTCGGCTTCTGCTCATTGGACCGGCTGATTGCAGACGTCGCTGTGGCCTGCGGTTTGGCGCCCGTGCCGTCCGACGGGCCGGCCGGCTGCCCGTTGGGATTGAGCTGCTTGAGCACCTCGACGGTGGTGTGAAAGCGTTCGGCAAGCCGTTCGTCGAGCGAAGTGTAGCCGAGCCGGTCGAGCTTGGCCTTGTCTGCCACGTCCTCGGGCATGTCGGTATAGGCGGCATCGCCCCAGCTTGCCGGGATCGTCACCACGCGGGTGGCGGGAATCCGGTCCCATTGTGCGAGCGCCGCCTTGGTCGGTTCGTCGAGCTTGCCGGTGATGTCGAGATCGTTGGCTTCCTGAAAGCCCTCGATCGCATTGGTGGTGCTCATGCCCATCTTGCCGTCGATCACGCCCGGGCCGAAACCCACGCGGTCAAGCACGACCTGCGCCTGCATGATGGGACGCTCCTCGCTATCGGGCAGCTCCGATCTTTTGGTTGCATCCTCCGCCGCATCCTCGTCGATCTCGTTCAGATAGCGGTCGTCGTTCGAGGCCATCGTGTCGGCGAGATTGTCGTCGCCATAGGTCTCGTAGCCGTAATCCTTCTGTACATCAGCGCTCGCGACCGTATCGGACTCGCGCTCGTTGTCCTGGCCCTGCATGCCGCAGGCGGCGAGAGCGAGCGAGGATGCCGCGGCGAAAGCGAATTTGCGCATGAATGGGAGCTCCTGAACCACGGGGCGCGACCCGCCCCTTCAGGCAACCCAACTCACGCTGCGGCGATTTGCTCCGCAAAAGCCTTGATCGCGGCGACTTCGTCGCCCTTCCACACCGCCCCCGACACGGCAAGGAAATCCGCCCCCGCTTCGACCAGCGGGCGGCAGTTCTCGGGGGTGATCCCGCCGATCGCGACCGAGGGGAGCTCGACCATCTCGGTCCACCATTCGAGCAGGTCGAGCTCGGCGCGATGCTCGGTGTCCTTGGTCGTGCTGGGAAAGAAGGCGCCGAAGGCGACGTAGTCCGCACCCGCCTCGCCCGCTTCGAGCGCGAGATGGCGCGAGGCATGGCAGGTCACGCCGATCTGCGCTTCGCGGCCCAGCTCCTCGCGCGCTTCCTGCGGGTCGCCGTCGCCCTGGCCGAGATGTACGCCATCGGCCCCGAGCCGCTTGGCGAGCGCAATATCGTCGTTGACAATAAATGCGACATCGCGCGCCGCGCAGATCGCCTGGAGCGGCTCGGCCAGCGCTGCTGCCGCGTGCTGGTCCAGCCCCTTCACGCGGAACTGGAACGCGGTGACGACGCCGGGCCCCGCGTCGAGTGCGCGTTCGAGCCGCTGGGGAAAATCGCCTGACACGTCGAGTGGCGAGATCAGGTAGAGCTGGGTCGGAGGCAAGCTATCAGTCATCGGTCGCGCTCTCTAGTGCCCCGATCGCCTTTCGTCACGCGTTCAGAACCGCGAAAGCCTGCCCGGCGTCTAGCGGTCGGCATGAAAACCTATCTCGCCGCCCTGCTCCTCGCCCCGCTCTCTGCCTGCGCAATCATTCCAGGTACGCCGATGGCGAATGGCGATGCCGCCGCACAGGGAACCGCGGTCCGCATGGGCGAGCCGGTCTGGGCCGGGGACACCATCGTCACACCGCTGGCGGTCGCCGAAGACAGCCGTTGCCCGGCAAATGCGCGCTGCGTCTGGGCTGGCAAGCTGACCGTCTCGACCCGCATCGCCGCCACGCACTGGACGCAGACCGCCCCGCTCACACTGGGCGAACCCTATACGGTGCTGGGCCGGACCTATACCCTGGTCTCGGCAACGCCCGAAAAGACCACGGACCGGGAAATTCCGGTCCGCGACTATCGCTTCGTCATCGAGCGCCGCTGAACGTCAGGCGACGCTGGCGGCGTGGATCTGATCGATCGCGCCCGACAGGGTGGCATCGAATTCCGCGTCGCTTTGCGTCGCGCGCAGGTCCTGCAGCAGGCCACGGCTGAAGCTGGCGATCATACCGTGGTTCTTCGCCAGTTCGGCGCAGGCCTCGTCGGTCGAATAGCCGCCCGACAGTGCCACCACGCGCAGCACCTTGGGGTGGTTGACCAATGCGCTGTAGAGACCGGGCTCCTTCGGGATCGAAAGCTTGAGCATAATCTGCTGGCCCGCGGGCAGCGCATCGAGGCCTTCTTCGATCGCCTCGAGCAGGATCTTCTCTCCCTCGGCGCGATCGGCGGCGATGATGTCGTATTCGGGTTCCAAGATCGGCACCAGGGCGCAGGACAGGATGCGCGCACCTTCGGCGAACTGCTGGTGCGCCACTTCCTTGATTCCCACCGGGTTGGCCGATTTGATGACACTGCGCATCTTGGTTCCGAAGACACCCAGTTCCTTGGCACGGTTGCACATGTCTTCGAGCCCGGGATTGGGCTTCATCAGCTGCGCCCCGTTGCGTTCGTCTTCGAGCCCCTTGTCGACCTTGAGGAAGGGGACGATGCCGCGTTCCTTCAGGCGCGCGGGCACGCTCTTGCCGCCGCTGGTTCCTTCCATCGTCTTTTCGAACAGGATCGCGCCGATGACCTTGCCATTGCCGAAGCTGGGGGCTTCGATGATGCGCTGCCGCATCTGGTGGATCAGGCCGAACATTTCCTCCTCGTTCGACCAGGCCCCTTCCTCGATGCCGTAGCCCTTCAAGGCCTTGGGGGTCGAACCGCCCGACTGGTCGAGCGCCGCGATAAAGCCCTGGCCCTCGGCGATACGCGCCTTCATTTCATCGAAAGTCATCTGGAAAACCCCGTCGCTTGGTGGTGGTCGTGCATTCGTATGCGCGGCGCATACAAAAGCCCCTCCGCGCCTGCAACGGGGCCGGGCAACTTATTGTCAGAGGGCGGTCAGGCGTTGCCGAAACGCTGCATGAATTGCCCCTGCGTAGGCATGGCGGCGAGCGCCTGGTCGATCTGGCCGCGGATGGTGCCGAGCGCGGCGTCGAGCTGTCGCGGATCGAACGCCCCGGCCCGGCGATCATGGCGAGCCGGGAGCACCCCAAACCCGATCAGCAGGTCGATCCAGAACTGCCGGTCGACCACCTCGCCATCGAATTCGGGCAGGCGCCCGCGGCTGCGGAACTGCTCGATGCGCAGCGCGAGACCTTCAGGCGGCTCGACAGCGCGCAACGCACGCCATGGCTCCTCTGCGCGCCGGTTGAGGTACAGCGGTGCGGCGATCAGCTCGTAAAGGCGCTCTACCGTCCGCGCGTGAAGCCGGTTGAAGCGCCGCGACTCCACTCTCATCTCGCTGGTCGCGGGCAGGCATTGGACCAGCGCCTCCACCTGCACCAGCAGCATGCGCGCATCGGCCGAAAACAGTGGACCAAGCGCGGCCGAGGCGGGACCGAGGCGGAGAAGGTTGGCAAGCCACGGCGTTTCGAGCGCATGGGGTTGTGCCGCGCACCCGGCGCCCGCGCGGGCGGAATAGATGGGCATGGCGCCCGCCAGCGGATCGGCCGCGATGCCGATATCCGAGCGCGCCAAGGCCTCGAGCAACGGCAGCGCCATCTGCTCGCCCTCACCCATCCCCCCGCCCGGCGCGCGCAGGTCGATGAAGACCTCGGCCTCCATCAGCCTGCCGTCTGCCAGCCGGGCAGACCTCACGCGGGCGCCGTCTGCGCGCCGCAGTTGGGCGACCTCACCGTCGAAACTTTCGACCCGCTGCCCGGCGAACCGATCGCGGAGCAATCCGGCGAGCGCCATGCGGTCGACCACGACCAACGGACCGAGCATGGCAAGCGGCGATTGCGGCGCATCCTCCGGCAGCGCCACGCGCCCCTCTGCCGCGGCACGGGCACAGAAACGGAAGCCTTCGTAGAGCTCGCCGAAGCGGTCGAGCGCCCCCGCCCTTTCGGCCACGCAGTGAAGCACTTGGTGCAAAGGCAGGCCCGCGATTGCGGGCAGGTCGCCCGAAGGCGCGGCGACCTGCCGCGTCCCGCTACCGCAAAATCCATCGAGCACATGGCCGAGCGCGAAGTGCGCGCCAGCACCCGCCAACTCGGTCGCTCCGATGTCGAGCGTGCGGAAAAAAGGCGATTCGAGCGGCAGCGCGACTGTCTCGGCAGGTCTGCACCGGGTCTCGACGATCGTGATTGCCGTCTCTGCGGGAAGGTGCTTCGCCAGCAGGGTGGCGACGGGCCACACATCGACCGCGTCGCCGAACAAGAGGTAGGAGCCGACGCGCCCGGTCATCGAACCGCCCTCTCAGCGGAGAAGGAGGCGCCCGAAGCGCGGAGAAACTCGCGATGGTCGGGCATCGCCGCGGCCTCGCGCCTGATCCGCGTCCGGATTTGCACGAGCTTCTCTCCCAATTCCTCCCCGTCCATCGTCCCGGCGCGCGGGTCCCATCCGTGGGGCACGATATTCTGGCCCAGAAAGACCGCGATCCAGCTGACCGGCTGGAACAGGCCTTCGGCATAATCCGGCAGGATCGCCCGTTCGTGGAAATCCTCGATCTTCTCGGCGAGGCTGTCGGGTATCGCCATGGCGCGTATCGCCCGCCAGAAATCCTCCTCGCGCCGGTTGGCGACGTAATGAAGCACCAGAAAATCGCGAATGCGATCGAACTCGATTGCCATCAGCCGGTCGTATTCGCTCCTGTCGGAGTCCTCGATCCGCGTCCGGGGAAACAGCTCGATCAGGTTGAGGATGCCGCTCTGGATCAGATCGATGCTGGTCGATTCGAGCGGTTCGAGGAACCCGCCCGACAGGCCGATCGCGACGCAGTTGCCACGCCAAAGCGATTTGCGCCGCCCGGTGGTGAACCGCAATTGCCGTGGGTCCGCTCCGGACTCGCCCTCGAGGTTCGCCATTAGGAATTCGCGCGCCGCTTCGTCCTCCCAATAGGCATCGCAATAGACGAGCCCGTTGCCGACGCGATGCTGCAGCGGAATGCGCCATTGCCAGCCAGCAGCGCGCGCGGTGGCGCGGGTATAAGGGCCGTGCTCGCCGCCATTGGCGCATGGGACGGCAAAGGCGCGGTTGCATGGCAGCCACCGGCTCCAGTCCTCGAATGGCGTGTCGAGCGTCTCGCCGATCAGCAATGCGCGAAAGCCCGAGCAGTCGATGAACAGATCGCCCGCAATCTCCTCGCCGCTTTCCAGCACCACGGCTGCGATATCGCCACTCTCGCCTGCGCGCCGGACGTCGACGATCCTGCCCTCGCGCCTGACCACACCCGCAGCCTGCGCGAGCTCGGCAAGCCAGGCGGCGTAAAGTCCCGCATCGAACTGGAAGGCGTAATCGTATGACTGTCGCGGATCGCCTTCGCGCGGAGGCTCGAAACGCTCTTCCCATGCGGCGACGATGGGCAGCGAATATTCCCCGATCGGTGCGGCCTTTCCTGCGGCATGCGCGCGGGCCCAGTAATGGATGAAGTCGGCCGGGCCGATCTCCTCGCCATAGGCGCCGAAGGGATGGACGTAGCGATCGCCCACCCTGCCCCAGTCGCGGAACTCGATCCCCAGCTTGATGGTCGCCGCGGTCCGCGCCATCATTTGACGTTCGTCGATACCTATCAGGCGATTGAAGCGGCGGATCTGCGGAAGCGTTGCCTCACCTACGCCGACGGTGCCGATCGCGGCGGATTCGACCAGCGTGATCGACAACCCCGTCCGGCCGAGCAGGCGCGCGAGAGCCGCTGCGGTCATCCATCCGGCGGTCCCGCCGCCGACGATCACCACATTGTCGATCTGCTGCGGCCGCGCGTCCATGGCCGAGGGATAACCACCATGGCATGGGCAGACAACTGGGGCAGGTAACTATCTCGCTTCCCATGCGTATTTCTCATCAGACACGGGGAGAAGACATGCTCGACCAGACACAGCAGAAGCTCTGCGACGACAACCAGACCGACTTTTCGGATCTGACGGCGCTGACGATCAACTGTACTCTCAAGCCCTCGCCCGAGGGCTCGCATACCGACAAGCTGCTCGGCGTAGTCGAGACGATCCTGGCCAGGAACGATGTCGCGCTCGACCAGGTCAGACTCGTCGACCATGACATCGCACCCGGCGTCTACCCCGACATGACCGAGCACGGGGCAGCTCGCGACGATTGGCCTGCAATCTGGGAGAAAGTGCGGGCAGCCGATATCCTCGTGGTCGGCACGCCGATCTGGCTGGGCGAGAAAAGTTCGGTCTGCCAGCGGTTGATCGAACGGCTCTACGCGCATTCGGGCCAGACCAACGACAAGGGCCAATATGTCTTCTACGGCAAGGTCGGCGGATGCATCGTCACCGGCAACGAGGATGGTATCAAACATGTCGGCATGGGCGTGCTCTATTCGCTGCAGCACGTCGGCTACACCATCCCGCCGCAGGCCGATGCCGGATGGATCGGCGAGGCCGGCCCCGGGCCGAGCTATGGCGACGCGAAGGAAGATGGATCGGGATATGTCGGATTCGACAACGATTTCACCCGCCGCAACACCACTTTCATGACCTGGAACCTGATGCATCTGGCGCGCATGCTGAAGGACGCGGGCGGCATCCCAGCGCATGGCAATTCGGTCGAATTATGGAAGAAAGGCCGCCGTTTCGATGCGCCCAATCCCGAGTATCGCTAGCCCCGCCGGACCTTCCGGATGATGCCGTTGAAGCTGAGCACCGGGGCACCATCGGCGCGGATCATGCCGACGACATAGATCGTCTTGCCGCCCGCGCGCACGACCTCTCCGCGCGCCTCGATCAGCTGACCGACGCGTGCGGGATCGAGAAAATCGCCCGCCAGGTGCATGGTCACGCCGTGCGATCCCGCCAGCGCATCGGTGGCAATAGTGAACAGCGCACTGTCGGCGAAGGTCATCATGCAGCCGCCATGCATGAAGCCCGCGCCGTTCATGTGGCGCTCTTCGGCGCGGAAGGCGGCAACCATCGTGCCATCATCCTCGCGCCGTTCGTAGAAGGGTCCCGCGCGCTGCTCGAAAGCGTCGCTCTGCCAAGTCGACCAACCGAACCATTCGCCTTCGGTGATGGGCGCAAGCCCACCGCTCGAGCCTACGGCTTCGTTCTCGCTCATGCCTTGAGCGCCGCGACGCCCGGAAGGTCCTTGCCCTCCATCCATTCGAGGAAGGCCCCGCCCGCGGTCGAAACGAAAGTGAAGTCGTCCTTCACCCCCGCATGCGCCAGCGCCGCAACCGTATCCCCGCCGCCCGCCACCGAAATCAGCGAGCCATCCTGCGTGAGGGCGGCGGCAATGCGCGCGAGCGCGATGGTGGCTGCGTCGAAAGGTTCGATCTCGAAGGCGCCCAACGGCCCGTTCCACACCAGCGTGCGGCACGTCTTGAGCACGTCGCCCAACGCCTCGACTGCGAGCGGACCGACGTCGAGGATCATCTCGTCTTCGGCAACCTCGTGGACGTTGCAGGTGCGCAAGCTCTGTGGGTTCGCGGCGAATTCCTTCGCCACGACCACGTCGTAGGGCAGGTGGACGGTGCAGCCGGCATGGTCGGCCTCGTCCATGATGCGATTGGCCGTGGCGGTGAGGTCGTGCTCACACAACGACTTGCCGACATCCACGCCCTTGGCCGCGAGGAAGGTATTGGCCATGCCGCCGCCGATGATGAGGTGCTGGACCTTGCCCACGAGGTTTTCGAGCACATCGAGCTTGGTCGAGACCTTTGCCCCGCCGACCACCGCAGCGACCGGCGGCTCGGGATTGCCGAGCGCGGCGTCGAGCGCCTTGAGCTCGGCCTCCATCGCACGGCCCGCATAGGCGGGGAGGAAATGCGCCAGTCCTTCGGTCGAAGCATGCGCGCGGTGCGCAGCGGAAAAGGCGTCGTTGACATAGAAATCGCCGTGGGCGGCCATGCCCTTGGCGAATTCGGGATCGTTCGCCTCTTCGCCCGGCCAGAAGCGGACGTTGTCGAGCAGGCCGATATCGCCATTGCCAAGAATGCCGATCGACTGTTCGACCACCGGGCCCATGACCTCGGGGATGAACATGATCTCCTTGCCGAGCACTTCCTCGACATCGCCCTGCACGAAGCTGGTCGACATGGTGGAATAGCGCTGGCCCTTGGGGCGGCCGAAGTGGGCGAGCAGCAGGACCTTGGCGCCCTTGTCCGCGAGTTCGAGCACGGTCGGCTTGACCGCCTCGACACGGGTGACGTCGGTCGCCGAACCGTCCTTCATAGGAAGGTTCAGGTCGACGCGCACCAGCGCGACCTTGCCGGTGACATCGCCAAGGTCGTCAAGGGTCCTGAAACTGCTCATGTTTGCGTCCTTTAGAGGAACTTCGCCATCACGCCGGCGGTGTCGATCATGCGGTTCGAGAAGCCCCACTCATTATCGTACCAGCTGACGACGCGGCAGAGCTTGCCTTCCATCACGCTGGTTTCGAGGCTGTCGATGGTCGAGCTGGCCGGATAGTGGTTGAAGTCCGAGCTGACGAGCGGCTGGTCGGTGTAGTCGAGCACGCCCTTCATCTTGCCTTCGGCAGCGGCCTTGAGCGCGGCGTTCAGCTCCTCGGCGCTGGTGTCGCGGCCGGGGGTGAAGACGAGATCGACGAGGCTGACGTTCGGCGTCGGCACGCGGACCGAGCTGCCGTCGAGCTTGCCGGCGAGTTCGGGCAGGACGAGGCCGACCGCGCGGGCAGCGCCGGTGGTGGTCGGGATCATGTTCTGCGCGCCGCCGCGGGCCCGGCGCATGTCCGAATGCATCTGGTCGAGCATGCGCTGGTCGTTCGTGTAGCTGTGGATCGTGGTCATGAAGCCGCGTTCGATACCCACCGTCTCGTGCAGCACCTTGGCCATCGGCGAGAGGCAGTTTGTGGTGCAGCTGGCGTTCGAGACGATCACGTCGTCGGCGGTCAGCGTTTCGTGGTTCACACCGTAGACGATGGTCGCCGAGACATTCTTGGCCGGAGCCGAGATCAGCACGCGCTTGGCGCCCGCCTTGAGGTGCGGTTCGGCAGCTTCGTGGCTCTGGAAGAAGCCGGTGCATTCGAGCACGATGTCCACGCCCTGTGCGGCATGCGGCAGGTTGCCGGGGTCGCGCTCGCTGGTCACCGCGATGGACTTGCCGTTCACGATGATGGCGTTGTCGCCCACTTCGACGGTGCCGGGGAAACGGCCATGCGTGCTGTCGTACTGGAACAGCAGGGCATTCGACTTGGTGTCGGCGAGATCGTTGATCGAGACAAGGTCGAGATCGTGGTCGTCACGCTCGAGGATGGCGCGCGCCACGAGGCGGCCGATACGTCCGAAACCGTTGATTGCAACCTTGGTCGCCATTGCACAGAACTCCTGCTTAACCGTTCAATTTGTTCATGATTTGCGGGACGATAGCGTCCGCCGCGAGCCCGAATTTGCGGTACAGATCCTCGGCCGGGGCGCTGGCCCCGAAGCGGTCGATGCCGATCGTCAGCCCGTCGCTGCCGACATAGCGTTCCCAGCCGAAAGTGGTCCCCGCCTCGACCGAAACCTTGAGTGCGTCGGCAGGCAGAAGGTCGGCACGATAGCCCGCGTCCTGCTCGTCGAACAGCGCGGTGCAGACCATCGAGACGACATCCGCACCGACGCCCTGCTTTTCGAGCGCCGCGGCCGCCTCGAGCGCAATATGCACTTCCGAACCGCTGGCGACGAGCACCACCTGGCGCTTCGCCCCCGCCTTCTTGAGGCGATAGGCCCCCTTGGAGGACATGCCGGTCTCGTCGGGCGCGTTGCGCACCTGCGGCAGGTTCTGGCGGCTCAGCGCGAGCACCGTCGGGCGATCGGTCTGGCGCAGCGCGATCTCCCAGCACTCGGCGGTCTCGACCGCATCGGCCGGGCGCATGACGAGGAGGTTGGGCATCATGCGCAGCGACTGGACGTGTTCAATCGGCTGGTGCGTCGGGCCGTCCTCGCCCAGCCCGATGCTGTCGTGTGTCATCACATAGATTACGCGCTGCTGCTGCAGTGCCGACAGGCGGATAGCCGCGCGGCAATAATCGGTGAAGACGAGGAAAGTACCGCCATAGGGGATCACGCCGCCGTGCAGCGCCATGCCGTTCATCGCAGCGGCCATGCCGAATTCGCGGATGCCCCAATAGACGTAGCGGCCCGAATAATCGTCGGCCGTGAAGGGCCCGATGCCGCCCGCCTTGGTGTTATTGGACCCCGTCAGGTCGGCGCTGCCGCCAATGGTCTCGGGCAATTTCGCGTTGATCTGCGCCAGCGCCATTTCGCTCGCCTTGCGGGTAGCGACCTTGACCGGCTCCTTCATCAGCGACTGGATGTAATTGTCGAGGCTGAAGCCCTTCGGCAGCTCGCCCGCCATGCGGCGTTCGAACTCGCGCTTCTGCGCATGTCCGGCGAAGCGCGTCTCCCAATCCGCATGGGCCTTCGCCCCGCGCTCGGCCGTGCCACGCCAGTCGGCAAGCACCTGGTCGGGAATTTCGAACGGCTTGGCATCCCAGCCGAGGACCTTGCGCGCCGCGGCGATTTCATCCTCGCCGAGCGGTGCACCATGCGTGGCGCTGGTGCCCTGCTTGTTGGGCGAGCCCTTGCCGATCACCGTCCTGCAGGCGACGAGCGAGGGGCGCTCGTCGGCCACAGCCTCGTCGATCGCGCGGCGGATATCGTCGAAATCATGTCCGTCGCAGCTAGCCACGTGCCAACCGGTCGCCTCGTAGCGGGCCTTGATGTCCTCGCTGGTCGACAGGTCGGTCGAGCCGTCGATGGTGATGTTGTTGTCGTCCCACAGCACGATCATCCGGCCCAGCTTCAGGTGACCGGCAAGGCCGATCGCCTCGTGGTTGATGCCTTCCATGAGGCAGCCGTCGCCGGCGACCACCCAGGTGCGGTGGTCGACAATATCCTGGCCGAACTCGGCATTGAGATGGCGCTCGGCCATCGCCATGCCGACCGCCATGGCCAGCCCCTGGCCCAACGGGCCGGTGGTGCTTTCGACGCCGTCTAGGAGGAAGTTTTCCGGATGGCCGGCACACGGGCTGCCGAGCTGGCGGAAGTTGCGGATGTCCTCGATCGTCGGCTGTGCGTAGCCGGAAAGGTGGAGCAGCGAATAGATCAGCATCGAGCCGTGACCGGCCGAAAGCACGAAGCGGTCGCGGTCCGCCCATTTCGGCGCCGCGGGATCGTGCTTGAGATAGTCGCTCCACAGGACGGTCGCGACATCGGCCATGCCCATCGGCATGCCGGGATGTCCCGAATTGGCCGCCTGCACCGCATCCATCGAAAGCGCCCTGATGGCATTGGCCATCTGGACCATGCGAGCGGTGTCGAGACTCATAGGAAATATTCTCCGGGAAAGGGGGCCGATTCGACGCGCGCGAAGCCTTCGCGGAGCGCGCGCGAGAGGTCAACCCGGGCCGGCCCCCATGCACAGGCGCCCTTTCCCTCATCCCACTTATCAACAGAGAGGTCCAACCCTTTGCCACGGCGTAGCTATTTTGGTATCCCGGCATCGCCATGAGTTCCGAACGCATCCAAAAAGCCGTCGACCGGATCGATCGCGCCCTGGCCCGGATCGAAACGCAGGCGGCGCTCGCCTCGCATGGCGGGACGGCGGGAGAGGCAGGCAATGCCGCCCTCGTCGCGCGTCACGAGGCGCTGCGCGAAAGCGTTACGGCCAGCCTGGCCGAGCTCGACACACTGATCGAGGGTCTCGGCGCATGAGCGACGTCAAGCTCGATGTGGGCGGGCGCAAGTATACGGTATCCTGTGCCGACGGCGAGGAAGAGAATGTCCAGCGGCTGGCAGCGATGGTCGATGCGAAGCTCGCCTCGATGGGTGCCAACCTGTCGACCAACGAGGCGAAGAATCTGCTGTTTGCCGCCCTGCTGCTGGCCGACGAGCTCGACGAGGCCAAGAAGGATCCGGGTACGGCCGTGGGCAGCGGTATCGATCCCGAACGCCTCGCAGCGCAGCTCGAACATATCGCGACCGGGCTCGAGAATGCCGCTTCGGCTCTTGAGGGCGGCGCACAGGCCTCCTAAATAACGTCGCGGCGGGGCTGCCCGGCACGAGCCGCATGAATATCCCTGAGGCTATAAGCAATCCAAGGGAGCTGTCCCTGCCCCGGTCCACCGGTTCGGCCGTGGGATTGGGGCATACGGCACCCACCTGACGTTTAGGCGTCAGAGGATTTCGCCGGAAACGACCCATGGTGGTCCCGCCACTTTTCTCTTTCTTGTGCGGTCGGTATCCGTCCCGGCCTGCTGTTAGCAGCGGCCGCAAAAGAGCGAATAGACGCCAAGAGTGTCTGTCCGTAGAGAGCATCCGTGACCAAGTCCGAACTCCGCAACCAGCTGCGCGCCGCGCGTCGCGAGCATGTAGAGGCGCTTCCCCAGAGTATGCGCACGCTCGTGTTCATGCGTCCGCCCGCGCCCCTGCTCGAGCTCGTGCCCGAGGGAACCGCGATAGGTCTTTATCGCTCCGATCCGTTCGAGGCACCCACACCCGCGTATGCCCGGTACTTCTTCGAACTGGGCCACGAACTTGCGCTGCCGCGCTTCGCCCGCAAGGGCGAGCCGATGGAATTCGCGCGCTTCACCGATCCGTTCGAGGAAAGCGATCTCGAAACGGGTCCGTTCGGACTGCTCCAACCGAAGGCCGACGCGCCGGTGGTGAAACCGCAGGTCCTGTTCGTGCCGCTGGTCGGCTTCGGCGCGCAGGGGGCACGGCTCGGCCAGGGCGGGGGCCATTACGACCGCTGGCTCGCGCACCATCCCGGCACCACAGCCATCGGGCTGGCCTGGGACTGCCAGCTGGTCGATGACCTGCCGGTCGAACCGCACGACATGCCGCTCGCCGCCGTAGTCACCCCAACCCGCATTTACGGACCTTTCGCATGAGGAAAGAACCCACTTGGCGAATCCCTGTCGGGATCCTCGGCCTGTTGTCGGCGCTGGCGATCTATGGCGTGGTGATCGCGCGCTATGCCCCCGACCTCATCGGCGACTGGCCGACGTTGGTGCAAACGCTCGTCTATATCGTGCTGGGCGTGGTCTGGCTGCTCCCGCTGCGCCGCTTCCTGATATGGATGGAAACCGGCCGCTGGGGCTGATCGCAAGGCCGACGCGCCGGATCAGCGGCCCGTCATTTGTCCTGAATTCGACCGCAATGCCCTGCCCCGGACGCCAGCGGACCGACTGGCCGGCGATCGAAGCGAGGCTCCGCCGACTGACGGAAACGGGCGGCTGAAAAGCAAAAGGCCTGCCGCAGGGCAGGCCTTTCACAATGTCCCAAGTGGCGCGAGTGACGGGGCTCGAACCCGCGACCTTCGGCGTGACAGGCCGACACTCTAACCAACTGAGCTACACCCGCTTGAAGCGTTGCACCGCTTGGGAGCCGCGCATCTACGGGCGGCTCCGATTCCTGTCAATGGGAGATATTGCGCTTTTTTCGCACTTTTTCCGCAAGCCGTTTCGGGTTGCCGATTTTACCCCAAATTTACCCTTTTCGGTAAAAGTTGCATCGCTGCTTTCCCATGGGAAACAGGACGGGGGTGACCATGCTGACGAAGCTGTTCCTGGGTTTTTCGATCGCCCTGCTGGGGGCCGGCGGCTGCGCCACGCAATCGGCGATGGCCATCCAGCAATCCGCCTATTCCGGACCGGTCACGGCGCCCGTCGCGCACACTCACCTTGCCGCCGGCTGAGCGGCTGCGGACGCTTCGCGATATCTAGCAGTTCTCGTACTTCCAGTTGCGCCGCTTGCCTTCGGCGATCCACTCGATCGCCTGGGCTAACCGGCTGGCGCGCCTCGCCTCGCGCTTGGCGCCGGTGATCCACTCGATGTAGTCGCGTCGGTATGAAGGTGCGAAATCTGCAAACACCGCCTTCGCGGCGGGCCGCTGTTCAAGCGCTGCCGCGAGATCGTCGGGTACGGGAAGCTCGGGCTTCGGAGTGCGCCTTGCACCAGCCGACGCGCTCCCCCGCGCCGCCACCCGTGCGGCCGCAGCGGCAATGCTGGCGATCATCTCCTCACGGTGCGGCAGATCATCGAGCGCGGCGATCTTGCCATTGCCGCCCATGCCCTCCTTCGCGCCCTGGCCCTCTTCACCGTGGACGAGGAAGGCGCAATGCGCCTTGAAAGCGGCCATCCCGGCGACATTCTTCCCCCCGAGCATGAAGTGCGGCATGCCCCACTTGATCCCCTCCTCCCCCTCGGGGAGCGCGGCATGCGCGATCTCGCGAATGCGCGTGAGGATCGGCTGCGCGAAGGGCGCTGCCTTGGCGATATAGGCATCGACTCGTGGATCGGACTTCATGGCATCCTCCCGATGGGGCGCCATGCTAGCCTAATCAGGCAACCAAGATAAGCGCCGGGCTTTCGAGCAGTTTCTTCAGCGCCTGGACGAAGCTCGCCGCATCCCAGCCATCGACGACGCGATGGTCGCAGCTGATCGAGATATTCATCAGCTTACGCTTTTCGATCCGCTCGATCCCGTCGTTGCCGGTGACATACATCGGCCGCTCGATGATCCGGTTGGGGCCGATGATGGCGACCTCGGGACGGTTGATGACCGGCGTGGTCGCGACACCGCCGAGCGGGCCGAGCGAGGTCACGGTCAGCGTGCCGCCCTGCAGTTCCTCGCTCTTCGCCTTGCCAGTGCGCGCGGCCTCGGCGAGGCGCGTGATCTCGTTGGCGAGCTGCCACAGGTTCTTCGCCTGCGCGTCCTTGATCACCGGGACCATCAGCCCCGCATCGGTCTGCGCTGCCATACCCATGTGCACCGAACCGTGACGCGTGATCACGCCCGCCTCGTCGTCGTAGCGGGCATTGATCATCGGGAAATCGGGCAGCGTCTTGCAGATCGCGGTGATCAGCAGAGGCAGGATGGTCAGCTTGGGCCGGTCGCCGCGCTCGCGGTTGAGCTGCGCACGCAGCGCCTCGAGCTCGGTCACATCGCATTCCTCGACATAGGAAAAATGCGGGATGTTGCGCTTCGACGCAGCCATGTTCTCGGCGATGCGGCGGCGCATGCCGATGACCTTGACCTGCTCGTCGGCGCGCGGGGCCGAGGCGGGCTCGTAGCCGCCGCTGTAGGACAGGAAGGCATCGAGATCGCCGTGACGGATACGGCCATCCTCGGCCGGCTTCACCTGCGCAAGGTCGATGCCGAGGTCCCGGGCCCGCTTGCGCACTGCGGGAGTGGCGAGCACCTTGGCATGCGCCGCGGGCTCGGGCGCCGGGGTCGGCGCGGGAAGCGGTTCGGGTTCGGGATCGGCCGACAGCGCGTCGCTGGCATCGCCGGCATCGGAGGTCTCGACCTCGATCCGCTCCTCGACGTCCGCATCCTTGGGTGCGGGCGCGGGGGCGGACGCCGCCTCGTTCTCCTCGACCACCTCGTCGGGCACTTCGCCCTCGACCTCGATCACCACGAGCATCGAACCGATCGAGACCATCTCGCCCTCGCCGCCGGCGATCTCGAGGATCTTCCCGGTGACCGGGCTTTCCATCGGCACCGTCGCCTTGTCGGTCATCATATCGACGAATTCTTCGTCCTCGTTGACCGTGTCGCCGACAGCCTTGTGCCACTGCACGATCTCGGCCTCGGCGATGCCTTCGCCGATATCGGGCATGTTGAAGGTGAATTTCGCCATGTGCGTTACTCGCTCAGAATCTTGTCGATGGCCCCGCCGATGCGGATCGGACCGGGGAAATAGGCCCATTCGAGGCTGTGGGGATAGGGCGTGTCGAAACCGGTCACGCGTTCGACCGGCGCTTCGAGATGGTAGAAGCAGCGCTCGGTGACGAGCGCCGAAAGCTCCGCGCCGAAACCGCTGGTGCGGGTTGCCTCGTGGACGATCAGGCAGCGCCCGGTGCGTTCGACCGAAGCCTCGATCGCCTCGATGTCGAGCGGTACCAGCGTACGCAGGTCGAGGATGTCGGCCTCGATTCCCTTCTCCTTGCACACCGCCTCGACCACATGGACCATGGTCCCATAGGCAAGGATGGTGAGCTGTTCGCCTTCGGTGACGTGCCGCGCCTTGCCCAGCGGGATGGTGTAATGGCCTTCGGGCACCACGCTCGCGTCGAACTTCTTCCACGGCTGCACGGGTTTGTCGTAATAACCCGAGAACGGACCGTTGTAGATCCGCTTGGGCTCGAAGAAGATGACCGGGTCGTTGTCCTCGATGCACGAGATCAGCAGGCCCTTAGCGTCGTAGGGCGTCGCCGGAATCACTGTCTTGAGGCCCGAGACGTGGGTGAAGATCGCCTCGGGGCTCTGGCTGTGCGTCTGCCCGCCGAAGATGCCGCCACCGAAGGGCGAGCGAACCGTCATCGGCGCGATGTACTCGCCCGCCGAGCGATAGCGCAGCCGCGCCGCCTCGCTGATCAGCTGGTCGAGCCCGGGGTAGATATAGTCGGCGAACTGGATTTCCGGGACCGGGCGCAGGCCATAGGCCCCCATCCCCACCGCCACCGCGATGATGCCGCATTCGGAGATCGGCGTGTCGAACACGCGGGTCTTGCCGTATTTTTCCTGCAGGCCGGCGGTGCAGCGGAACACACCGCCGAAATAGCCGACATCCTCGCCCATCACCACGACGTCGGGATCGCGCGCCATGGTCACGTCGAGCGCATCGTTGATCGCCTCGATCATGTTGAGGCGGCGTTCGGTGCCCTGCGGCGCCGCTTCGGTTTCCTTGACCTCGGTGCTCACAGGTCGAGCCCTCCCGGGAACTTGGTCTCGCGCTCGTGGATCGCCTGCTCGCTCTGTTCCTTCAGATGCCAGGGCAGTTCCTCGAACACGTCTTCGAACATGGTGCGGAACGGATGGTGCAGGCCGTGGCCAAGAATGCCGTTGGCTTCGGCCTCCTTGGTCACCTTCTTGACGTGCTCGGCCGCCTCGAGGTCCATCTTTTCCTGCCGCTCCTCGTCCCATTCGCCGATCGCGATGAGGTGGTTCTTGAGCCGCATGACCGGATCGCCCAGCGGCCATTCGCTGCGTTCCTGCGCGCTGCGATAGCCGCTCGGATCGTCCGAGGTGGAATGGCCTTCCGCGCGGTATGTGAAGAATTCGATCAGAGTCGGCCCGGCATTGGCACGCGCGCGGTTGGCGGCCCATTGCTCGGCGGCGTAACAGGCGAGCGGATCGTTACCGTCGACCCGCAATCCGGCGAGGCCATAGCCCAGCGCGCGCGCGGCGAAGGTGGTCCGTTCGGCCCCGGCGAATCCGCTGAAGCTCGAGATCGCCCACTGGTTGTTGACCACGTTGAGGATCACCGGGGCGTTGTAGACGGTGGCGAAGGTACAGGCGGAATGGAAGTCGCCTTCCGCGGTGCTGCCTTCGCCCACCCAGGTCGCGGCGATGCGGCTGTCGCCCTTCATGGCACTCGCCATCGCCCAGCCGACTGCCTGAGGGGTCTGCGTGGCAAGGTTGCCGCTGATGGTGAAAAAGCTGTGCTCGCGGCTCGAATACATGATCGGCAGCTGGCGGCCCTTCAGCTTGTCGCCCTTGTTCGAATAGATCTGGTTGATCATCTCGATCAAGGGATAGCCGCGCTGGATCAGAATGCCCTGCTGGCGATAGCTGGGAAAGACCATGTCGTCGGCGGCGAGAGCCATGCTGGCCGAGACGCTGGTCGCCTCCTCGCCGGTGCACTTCATGTAGAAGCTGGTCTTGCCCTGCCGCTGCCCGCGGAACATGCGCTCGTCGAAGGCGCGGGTCATCGCCATGTGGCCGAGCATGGCGCGCAGCGTATCGGGATCGAGCTTGGGGTCCCAGGCCCCGTGCGCCTTGTCGTCCTCGCCCAGCACGCGCACCAGGCCATAGGCCATGTCGCGCATCTCGGCAGGGTCGCAGGTCTCGTCGGGACGCGCCATGCTGCCCGCTTCGGGCACATCGATATGCGAGAAATCGACCGTGTCGCCCGGTCGGAACTTGGGTTCGGGAACATGCAGCGAAAGCGTGGGACGGTTGTCGCCCTTTGCTGCACTACCCTCGGGCCTGTCGGCCATAGAATCGTCTCCCAGACGCAATCTTACGCTTACGCGTTATTTTATTTCACTAGCGGGAAACGGTCAAGTCAGGGCCGCATCACACCGCGACGGGCGCGCTGATCGGCCCGTGCGGCGTGTAGTCGCGAACCTCGAAATCCTCAATTGCATAGTCGAAGATCGTCGGTGGGCGCCGCATGATCTCAAGCCGCGGGTGGCCGCGAGGTTCCCGCGAAAGCTGTTCTTCGACCAGGTGCCGGTGGTTGAGATAGAGATGCGTGTCGCCGCCGGTCCATACCAGTTCGCCCGGCTCGAGATCGGCCTGCTGTGCGATCATCCGCGTCAGCAGCGCTGCCGACCACAGGTTGAAGGGCAGGCCGAGCGCAACATCGCAGCTGCGCTGGTAGAGCAGGCAGTTGAGCCGCGCCCTCCCCGTTTCGCCGCCTGCCACATGGAACTGGTATGTCTTGTGGCACGGCGGCAAGGCCATCGCGTCGAGTTCGGCGACGTTCCACCCCTCGATGATATGCCGCCGGCTGCCCGGATTGCTGCGGAGCGATTCGACGACCTGCGCCACCTGGTTGACCCCGCGCCCCTTGCGGTACAGCCCGCCGGCCACCGGCTGGTAGGTCGGCCAGTCGACCCATTGCTTGCCATAGACCGGGCCGAGATCTCCCCATCGTTCGGCGAAGGCCTCGTCCGTTGCGATCCGCTCGACGAACTCCTCGAGCGTGATCCCCTCGCCGGTCTCCTCGACATAGCGGGCATGCGGCCACTCGTTCCAGATCTTCACCCCCTGGAGCACCAGCGGGCGGATGTTGGTGTTGCCGGTGAGGAACCACAGCAGTTCGCGCGTGGCGGTTTTCCAATAGACCCGCTTGGTGGTGATCAATGGCACCGCGCCATCGGCCAGATCAAATCGCAGCATGGCGCCGAAGACCGAACGCGTCCCCACCCCGGTGCGGTCCGCGCGCCGATCGCCCTCGCGCCAGATGCGCTCCATGAGGTCGAGATATTGCTGTTCGTAATGCGGCTGGGACACGGCTTCGGGGCTCACTTGGTCGATGCCGGACATCTAACCCGAAATTGTGGCAAATGCCCGCTTGCGTGCCTCGCAATCCACACCTATAGGGCGCGCCTGCTTCGCACCCGCAGCGCCAGAAACGCGGCGGGCCGATCCGGTCGGGGAGTAGCTCAGCCTGGTAGAGCACTGTCTTCGGGAGGCAGGGGCCGGAGGTTCGAATCCTCTCTCCCCGACCATTTTTCGTCGTTTCCGACAATAAGCCGCAGGATTCCGCCGTTTTCCTCACCCAGAGGAAAGCGGTCGGGAATCTCGAGCGCCGATTGTGCCACAAATTGTGCCACAGCTCGTGCCCCGCCCGGCTCCTCGCAGCCAGGAATTCAATGGCATGGCACTCTATCGTCGCGGCCCCGTGTTCTGGTGGAAATCCCGCCTGCGTCTCTCATCCGTTCCGTCTCATCATACAATGGTGAGGATATCGCTGCGCACGGCGAGCCCCCAGCAGGCCCGTTCGCGTGCAGCCGAACTCGATCTGGCTAAGGACGCAATGATGGAACAGATGCCGATACTGCAGCGCAACGTGAAGGCGGAGGACATGCCCGGCCTCTACAAGCGCGCGTTCGAGCGCGAGCTCGACCGGGTGATCATGGCGCAGTTTCATGAACCGGGTCGGGTCGAGGACCATCTCGCATTCAACTGCCACTATGCGCGTTACTTCACCCTCCTCGCGACCGAGCCGCGGTTGTTGGACGGCAGCCTCGAGAGCTACGAGGAGCTTCGCCTGCGTGGTCTGAGCGAGGGCGATGCAGACGCCCTTACCGCCCTCGCCTGTCGCCACAAGCGCCAGCTTCCCATATCGCGCGGAAGCGACATCACCGGGTGATCGACCCGCTCCTCCTGCCGGGGAGCGATGTCCTGGCCCTGGCTTTTCCAGGGAATGAGATCGCGAATAGCCATCTCGACATTCCTCCTATTTTCCGACTGGTTCAGGCAAAGCTCCGTCAAGCGGGGCAGGTGCGGAGGCACCCACCCCGCCGAGGATTTGCCCGCTGATTGAGGCTTAGGCCGCCTTGTCTTCGGTCAGCTGCGGCGTGTCGTCATTGACATGCTCACGGCTTCCGATGGCGATCTTGCGCGGCTTGAGCGATTCAGGGACGATCCGCTGGAGCGAGATCGTCAACATGCCGTGCTCGTAGTTCGCATCGCGCACTTCGACATAGTCGGCCAGCTGGAACCGGCGCTCGAACGCACGGGCCGCGATGCCGCGGTGAACGAATTCGACAGCGTCTTCGTCTTTCTCGGCCTTCTCACCGGAGATGACGAGTTGGTTCTGCTGCGCGGTGATGTCGATTTCGTCCGGACGGAAGCCGGCGACCGCTAGAGTGATCCGGTAGCTTTCCTCGCCGGTGCGAACGATGTCGAAGGGTGGATAGCTGTCCTGCGTCTCGGCGCGGAAGCTGTTCTCGAGCGCATCGAAAAGCCGATCGAAACCGACCGTCGAGCGACGATAGGGGGTCAAATCAAAAGCAGTTCTCATTTCCAAATCCTCCTAGTTGAGCAATCTGGGCATGAGAGGCGCCGGGAACCAAGAGCCGACGCTCTCTGTCCAACCGAACCCGTTATGGCGTCCGGTACCGATACAATTGGGAAACGCGCAATTAGTTTCAAGACCCGATGAAAATTTTTTCAGTTTGTTATCAGTGCTTTCCAAGAGAAAGCCAGGCACAGCGATAGAGGTGCGCCTGGCCTTCTTGCAGGAGAGAATATGATTGGATCCAGTCCGTTTACGCGGTCAACCGATCGCTGCTCGCGGGATCGGAAGCCCAGCCTTGCATCTGGTCCTTGAGCGCCAGTTTGAGCTTCTTCAGGCGTGCAATCAGAACTTCGTCAGGCCGGGGTCGTTTTCTTTCAAGCCGGATCTCGTCCTCCAGCCGCGCATGTTCGCGTGAAAGATAGTCCAGATACCTGTCGGTCATTATCTCCTCCTCTTTCCATCCGACCTGTCCTCCGATGCTGCCATGTTTGGAGCCTGCCTTGCTCAGCAGGCGCCGAAGCAGCACTGCCGCCAGCCGTGCGTGGAGGATGGGAGAGCGCAGCTTGATGCCGCGCTCTCCTCACCCTGTTAGAAGTCCATCGCCGGCATCGGTGCGGGCGTGTCTTCCTTGGGCAGTTCGGCCACCAGCGCTTCGGTGGTGATCAGCAGCGAGGCGACCGAAGCCGCGTCCTGCAGCGCCGTGCGCACCACCTTCGCCGGATCGATAACACCCGACTTCACCAGGTCTTCATATTCACCGGTGGCAGCGTTGAAGCCGTGGTTGTAGTCGTCGCCTTCGAGCAGCTTGCCGACGATATAGGCACCGTCTTCGCCCGCGTTCTCGGCGATCTGGCGAGCCGGGGCACGCAGCGCGCGGCGCACGATGTCGATACCGGACTGCTGGTCGTCATTGGCGGCCTTGAGGCCCTCCAACGACTTGAGCGCGCGCAGCAGGGCGATACCGCCACCCGGCAGGATGCCTTCTTCGACCGCAGCACGGGTCGCGTGCAGCGCGTCGTCGACACGGTCCTTGCGCTCCTTAACCTCGACTTCGGTCGCACCGCCGACGCGGATGACGGCAACGCCGCCTGCCAGCTTGGCCACGCGTTCCTGCAGCTTTTCGCGGTCATACTCGCTGGTCGTGGTCTCGATCTGGGCGCGGATCTGGCTGACCCGGGCGTCGATGTCGGCCTTGTTGCCGGCACCATCGACGATCGTGGTGTTGTCCTTGTCGATGATGACCTTCTTGGCTCGGCCGAGCATGCCGATCGTGACATTTTCCAGCTTGGTGCCGAGTTCCTCGCTCACCACATTGCCGGCGGTGAGGATGGCGATATCCTCCAGCATGGCCTTGCGGCGATCGCCGAAGCCGGGTGCCTTGACCGCCGCTACCTTGAGGCCGCCGCGCAGCTTGTTCACTACCAGGGTTGCCAAGGCTTCGCCCTCGACATCCTCGGCGACGATGAGCAACGGCTTGCCCGACTGCACGACCTGTTCGAGCAGCGGGATCAGCGCCTGCAGGTTCGAAAGCTTCTTCTCGTGGATGAGGATGTAGGGATCCTCGAGTTCCACCTTCAGCTTTTCAGCATTTGTCACGAAATAGGGCGAGAGATAGCCGCGGTCGAACTGCATGCCCTCGACCGTTTCAAGCTCGGTCTCGAGGCTTTTGGCCTCTTCGACCGTGATCACGCCTTCATTGCCGACCTTGTCCATCGCTTCAGCAAGGATGCGACCGACGGTTTCGTCGCCGTTGGCCGATATCGTGGCAACCTGCGCGATCTCGCTGTTGGCAGATACCTTCTTGGCGTGGCTTTCGAGATCTTTGACCACGGTGCCAACAGCAAGATCGATACCGCGCTTAAGATCCATCGGGTTCATGCCGGCGGCAACGGCCTTGGCCCCTTCTCGAACGATCGACTGCGCGAGAACCGTTGCAGTTGTGGTGCCATCGCCAGCTTTGTCGTTCTGCTTGTTGGCGACCTCGCGCAGCATCTGTGCGCCCATGTTCTCGAACTTGTCCTTGAGTTCGATTTCCTTGGCGACAGTGACGCCATCCTTAGTAATGCGGGGAGCGCCGAAGCTCTTGTCGATCACCACGTTGCGGCCCTTGGGGCCGAGAGTTACCTTGACCGCATTCGCAAGCGTATCCACGCCACGGAGCATGCGATCACGCGCATCCGACGCAAACTTTACTTCCTTCGCAGCCATTTTAGCCTGCTCCTTTCTCTTCCTTCGATTGAACTGAAGATCGAGTTGATTGCTTACGCCGCCTTCTTGAGTTCGGCGGTGTTTTCGACGATGCCGAGGATGTCGCTCTCCTTCATGATGAGCAGGTCCTCGCCCTCGATCCGAACTTCAGTGCCGGACCACTTGCCGAACAGGATGCGGTCGCCCGTCTTGACGGCGAGTTCCACCAGCTTCCCGGTATCGTCACGAGCACCCGGACCAACAGCGACGACTTCGCCTTCCATTGGCTTTTCCTTAGCGGTGTCGGGGATGATGATGCCGCCGGCCGTCTTTTCTTCGGCCTCGATGCGGCGAACCAGCACACGATCGTGCAAAGGTCGGAAATGCATGCATAACCTCCATTACAAAGCGAAATGTCTAAAGGTGTCTCCCCCTCATTCGGCAGGAGACTTCGGCGATCTAGTTTTGCCCAAAATCGGCATCAAGTGGTCCGCTGAAAATTTTTGACGCTCGCTTGACGGATCACGCCAGGTCGGGGTTTTAATGCTCCTTATCAGGGACTTGACGGACCAGATCCGACGCCCAAAATGTTTCTGGCGAACCTGCCGCAGTGAGTGAGGAGCGGCGAGCCGGAAAGGAGGATGACCCTATGTCGCAACCATTCTCACGTTACCTGCACCCTTTTGATGAAGCTCACCACCCTACGCCAGAACCGGAGGTTAGGCGCGCGATGCTCGCGTCATGGGCCCGAGAATCCAACGCTCTTGAGATCGGGCTTGGGGCCCGTCGCTGGCCCGAACCTGAGCGATCGGAAACTGCTCGAGAGCTCTTCCCGGCGAAAGGTTCGATCTGCGGGACCCTCAGGCGGAGCCCTTCGCGATGACCGACCGGGCGTTCTTGGTTCAGCTGGAGGGATACGGTTTGACTACGGCTGAGATTTGTTACGCCATGCCGGATTATCCAGCGCTTCTCCAGATTTTCGCCTGGCAGGAGTACGACGCGGCACCGGATTTCCCCGTACTCTTCGATTTTCTTGATCATTGGCGGCGCGAAATCGACGCCGAGATCAAGGCAGTCCGCATCGCCCACGAAGGGATGATCCGGCCCGCGACTTGGCGGTCTGCAGATGGCGTTATCTCATGGGAATAGGCGGCGGTTGGGAAACTCATTAACGAATGCGCCGCCTTCCAGGCGCCCATCGAACCTAGATGCACATCGCGGACGATAAGATGCTGCGAGGAATTCACGTGTGCGTAGCTTGGATCCTGCCCGCCAGATGACCCGCTGCATAGGCGAGCGGCTCGCGGACATAGATACCCCCTATCCGCGCCGCAGGACTACAGTACGCCAAGGCTCATCGGTTGTGGCTTGAGTACTTCCGTTGCGGTATAGCCCCCCACGAAACTTAGGTTTTCCATCAGCCGGAGATAGCAGGGCTGGTAGTGGTTTTCGTTAGTTTTGCGGTCGATAGACACGTTGCGATCCTCGATGTGGAGCATTAGGTCGGTGCGGCGCTCGCGACTGACCGTCGACCTCCCGGTACGCCATACCTGATCCGCGCACCGAACCGGCATCATCTACGGGATAAATGATCGCCGAGTCGCGCAGATCGCAGAAATTGCGGAGGGAGCGCCCCCCCTCCCCGACCTCGCGCTTGCGATCGGGATAGAAATCGATCCGGCCAACATCACCGATAAATGGCGCGCCGTCGGTGCAAACGCCGATAGCCTTGTCAGGATACTCCCCATCGATGATTGCCTCGGCGGTGAGGGCGAAGGTTTGACCGGAATTTCGAGGATGCGGAACTCGAGCTCTCCGGTCGCGTGGAAGTCGCCGTATCTCGTGGTTTTTTATCTATTCCGCCTCTCTGTCCACGTCGCGCCCGTCGTAAACTTCTGCCCCGGTCAACTCTGCCAGTATGGGAGTGTCAGAATCGCCATTTTTGCTTCCGGCAGTCGATGTCGCGAAAGGCGGCTGAATTCCGGTGACACTCATCCATGACGGAACCACAAGTTCGGAACAGTTCGCGCTCTCAGTCGCTGCCAAAACCAGCAGGGGAGATGAATGTGAAGGTTTTCTCTAAGGCCCTATCGGCAGCAGCTGCCATCTTATTCCTGGCGGTGGTGCTATCGCTACTGCCCAGCGATAAATGGTTCATCCGAACGGTCGACCTGGTGCGCGAACCGCTTACCTATCTAGCCGGCCTACTGCTGATTGCAGCCCTGTTCGCACGATTCGCGGCTCGATGGTGGACGGTGGCAGCGCTAGTCAGCGTAATCGTGATCAATCTTTGGCGCATGTGGCCGTATAATCCGGTGGCGCAGACCCAAGTTGCGTTGACCGACGAGAGCCCGGCAGCGGAACGCTGCTTCACTGCGCTGTCGGTAAATGTGAAGGTGAAAAACGAGGGATATGGCCGCATAGTGGAGCAAATCCGCCGCTACGATCCAGACGTGCTGTTCCTAATGGAGACCGATCAGCGATGGATCAACGAGTTGGAACCTGTCCTCGCGGCTTACCCGCATAGTGATCGCCATCCGCAGCCCAAGGCTTTCGGCCTCGCCTTCGCTTCCCGCCTCGAAGTCGTGAAATCGAGTATCGTCGAGAACACGCACCGTGACACTCCCACTCTATATGCCACGCTTCGTATGCGAGGCGGATCGGCTGTCGAGTTCATTGGGCTTCACCCCAAGCCTCCGCTGCCGGGGTGGAACACTGAACTGCGCGACGAGAACATCGTGAACGCGGGCATTGAGACGCCAGACCGCCTTGCCGACGCTTTTGTCATGGGCGACTTCAATGATGTCCCTTGGTCACGCACGACAACCAAGTTTCGCGAACAGGGAGGTTGGCGCGACCCGCGTATAGGCCGAGGCGCCTTCCCGACATTCCCGTCCGACTGGCTGTTCGTGGGATGGCCCCTGGACCAACTCATGTTGAAGGGCCGGCTGGAACTCGTTGCGTTTGAAATTCTGCCCGACAACGGGTCCGACCACCGGCCGGTGTGGGCAAAGCTCTGCACTGAACCGGGTCAATTAGCCTCGCGGAAAAAAATTTGAACGTTCAACGGTCCCATTCATTGAGGAGGTGTTAGCCAAGTCAAATGACAGGGGAGTTTTGAGTGAAATATCCATTCCTGATTACCGTTGCCGCAGCATGCGTCTCGGTTGCCGGTTGCGGCTCCGAGGACGTTGAGAACACTCCGATAGACGATGTGGATGAATTGGTCGTCGAAGACGACGAAGGTTACCCAGTCGCGGGCGAGTTGACGACCGAACAGCAAACCAATTTCGACTCGTTGGACCGTGACGCGGCGGTGAAAGAATATGACGCAAATCAGGCAGCACTTGCGATGACAGATTCGTCGGCTGCCGATGCAGTTGGCGACGCCCCTGACGCCGCCGGCGGCGATACCTCCTCCGGGGAGGTGCCTGAGAATAGCGGCACTGCCGTAGCGAGCTCCAATGTCGCCCGGCTGAGGGCGCGCAGTGCGATGGACTTCGCATTCCTCGACCGCAACGGGGACGGCCAATTGTCCGTGGCGGAATATGCCATCTGGGCGGTGCGCTCCAATCCGCGCAAGCCGAAGGAGAACGATGAGACCCGCCCGTTCACATCCCCAGACCAGATCAACGAAGCAGGAAAGACTTTTTTCTACTTCGATAAGGATGGGGACACTTATCTTTCGCCAGATGAGTTCGGCGAGGCACGCGCCAGCGCTCGCACACCTTCATAAGCGGGCGGTATACTTTCTACCTTAATCAACAGGAGGATTAAAATGAAGAAACTTGCACTGATTACTGCTATCCCGGCTTTTGCTCTCGTCGCTGCCTGCGGAGATGACAGCGCGGTTGAAGAAACCGGTGACGCGCTTGAACAGCGTGCCGATGCTGTTGAAGATATGGGCGACGAACGTGCTGAACAGCTCGAAGAAATGGCTGACGATGCGTCGACTGACGCACGCGAAGACGCTTTGAACGCACGCGCCGAGGCAATCGACGATGTTGGCGATGAAAAAGCCGACGCGCTCAATGAGGCCGCCGATAAAATGGAGTAAATCTGCAATAATCATGCGACCCTTTCATTCCCCTTGGTGTCGCAAAGAGGCCCTCGCCTTCCCGGCGGGGGCCTCGATTTTAAAAACGTGAGAAAGTGTTTATGGACGGTTCGAGCCGGCCCTCACAGCGCCCCAGCAATACAAAAGTTTCGGTTCGCCGCGGGACAAGCTCCCACCAGATGAGATCACGTTACAAGATGCTCCGGAGTAGTGATCACATCAGCCGGTAACGCGCTCAAATGCGCCGATTGCATGAGGCCCCTGCTCGATGAGCTTATCGACAAGGTTTTTGAAAGACGCTGCAGACCTCGGGCCCTCAGCTGCTCGCTCGCACGCTCTTACTCGTTTGAACATGGAACGGATGCGGCCTGCCGAGGAGAAAACCTTGACCTACTTCGCAGCCGAGTTCCTTTAAAAGTGTCTCAAGTCAAGCATCCTCAGCTACCTCGCGCTCGCTAGCGCTGACCTGCCAGACTCTGTTGCGATCTTTGATCAAGTTGGCGAGTAATTCGCCGCCGGTCCAAAGTTTGACGTTGCGCGCGTCCCTCTCGCTTTCAAGGAGCGACAGCGCATGGGCAGCTGTCTGCCCTTCGAATTCCATTGTCTTGGGTTGTCCGAGGCCATCGTCTTCGAATACGAGTTTATAGGTTGGCATAATCTAGCCCTCGCTTGGATCCGGGCTCATGGGACCGATGAGAAATTAGACGACGGGGAGCGGCCCTGCGACGGCGAGTCGTCTAGATACCGGTAACTTAGCATAGATGGGTGGACCGCCTCAAACCGCCGGGTGCTGGCGTTGGGGCCACTGGAGCGCTCGCCTGCGGGAACTTCCTCGGCCCACAATGTGGTTCATCGCATCTCTACCACGCTTCGCACCGACCATGAAACATCGCGCTCGTGCGGTCATTGTTGAGATGGATCGACACCGATCCCGACTGAATCGAAACGATGGGTACACCGATGACCGAAGCTGAAGCCTTCCAACCAGAAATCCACGAACAGCCGCGCATGCCCGGCTCGGAAGACGAGATGTCGGATAAGCCGAACTGGCGCCCCCGCTATCCCGGGTCGGGCCGATTAAAGGACAAGGTTGCTCTCGTTACCGGCGGAGACAGCGGCATCGGGCGAGCAGTTGCGGCGCTCTTTGCTCGCGAGGGTGCCGACATTGCAATTGTCTATCTTGCGGAGGAAGAGCGCAAGGACGCCGAGCACACTATGTCGATTATCGAGGGCGAGGGCCGCAAGGGGCTGTGCCTGCAGGGCGACTTGGGATGCCGAAGCTTTGCCGACGAGGCGGTAGCACGGACCGTCAAGGAGTTCGGCAGGCTCGACATTCTGGCGAATATCGCGGGGGAGCAGCATCCCGATGAGCACGTGACCGATATCACCGAAGAGCAGCTGCGGCGAACCTTTCAGACGAATATCTACTCGATGTTTTTCCTCGTGCAGGCTGCGAGGCCGCATCTTAGCCGCGGCAGTGCCATCATAAATTGCTCTAGCGTGACCATGTATAAGGGCGCCGACAACCTGCTCGACTATTCGGCCACCAAGGGCGCCATCACAGCGTTCACCCGCTCGCTCTCCGAAAATCTCGTGGGAGAAGGCATTAGGGTAAATGGAGTGGCTCCCGGTCCGATATGGACGCCGTTAAATCCCTATGGCGGCCAGTCTCCCGAAGAGATGGACGATTTCGGCAGGAGCACGCCTATGGGACGTCCAGGAGAGCCGAACGAAGTCGCTCCCGCCTTCCTCTTTCTCGCTTGCGATGATTCCAGTTACATGTCGGGCCAGGTTCTGCATCCTAACGGCGGGAGCATTATCGGTAGCTAAATTTTCAGGAGAGAAGACCATGCCAGCACAATCGCAAGCGCAGCAAAAGGCAGCCGGGGCAGCCCTGAGTGCCAAGCGCGGAGAGACGGACAAAAGCGAACTACGCGGCGCATCCAAAGAGATGTATGAGTCGATGAGCGAAAGCGAACTCGAGGAGTTCGCCAGTACGAAGCGTAAGGGTAAACCCGAGCACAAGGGCGATTGATAGCCAAGGGGCCTCTCGCCGAGGCAGGCGATCTTCCGACCGTTGCCGTCGAAGTCGGCCGATCGGCCACGTTCTCCGGTTGCGAAACGGCGAGCCAACGATGCCACCCTTTTGCAACCGGAATACATCGAAGGCGAGATCGCGCATGCCCGACCACGACACCCGTACCGAAAACGACACCCGTACCGAAACCGACTCCATCGGACCGATCGGCGTCCCGGCGAATGCCTATTGGGGCGCGCAAACGCAGCGCAGCCTTCAGAACTTCCCCTTCCCGCCCCACCACCGCATGCCGCTCCAGATCGTGCACGCGCAAGCCGCGGTGAAGCAGGCGGCCGCGAGAGTGAATCGCAAGCACGGGCTCGACCCGAAACTGGCAGAAGCGATCGAGGCCGCGGCCAAGGCGGTGCAAGCTGGCGATCATGACGATCAATTCCCGCTCACCATCTTTCAGACCGGCAGCGGCACGCAGACCAATATGAACGTCAACGAAGTGATCGCCGGGATCGCCAACGAGCAGCTCGCCGGTACGCGGGGTGGCAAGCGGCCGGTCCACCCCAATGATCACGTCAATAAATCGCAAAGCTCCAACGACAGTTTCCCGACAGCACTGCATGTGGCGGCGGTGCTCGCATCGCATCAACAGCTCCTGCCGGCCCTGGATACGTTATATTCGGCTCTCGACGGCAAGGCCCAAGCCTTCAGCAGGATCGTGAAGATTGGACGCACCCACGCGCAGGACGCAACGCCACTCACGCTGGGTCAGGAGTTTTCCGGGTACGCCGCGCAGATAGCCAATTGCCGAGAGCGTATCCAAGCTTCGCTTGAGCGTGATCTCCGTGTCCTAGCAATCGGCGGGACGGCTGTCGGGACGGGACTAAATGCGCCGGAGGGGTGGCGCAGCGAAATGGTGGCGGCGATTTCCGGCATCACTGGCGAGCAGTTCCGCGAGGCCGACAACTCCTTTGAGCAGCTCGCGGCCAAGGACGGTCTCGTTTCCTTTTCGGGTGCGCTAAACACCCTCGCCGTGGCATTGAACAAGATCGCTAACGACCTCCGCCTGCTCGCCTCCGGCCCGCGCTCGGGCCTGGGTGAATTGTCGTTACCGGCGAACGAACCCGGAAGTTCGATCATGCCGGGAAAGGTCAATCCGACACAGGTCGAAATGCTGACCATGGTGGCCGCCCAGGTGATCGGCAATCACCAAGCAGCAACGCTAGGCGGGATGCAGGGCCAGTTCGAGTTGAACACCTTCATGCCGCTCATCGGTGCCAATGTCCTGCGCTCGATCGAACTGCTTGCTGTCGGTATGGATAGCTTCGCTAGTCGCTGTGTCGAGGGGATCGAGCCAAACGAGGAGCGGATCGCCGAGTTGGTCGGACGCTCGCTGATGCTTGTCACCGCCCTGGTCCCCGAAATCGGATACGATAACGCTGCGGCCATCGCCAAGCACGCGCTGGAGACCGGCCAAACCCTCAAACAGGCAGGTTTAGAACTCGGCATTGTTGATGCCGAAACGTTCGACCGGCTCGTACGGCCGGGGAAGATGGTCTAGAAGATAGATCGATGACGCGCCGCGTGATGCGAAAATAGCCGAGTGAGGTTTCGCGCGCTTGCCTAGCCAGATGCGATAGGACCGGGCGTATTGCCCATCGTTTCTCCGAGACGCACCGACCGTCCAGGCTCCCAATTTTCGTTGAAGACGATACTGTTCTGCCGGAACAAGAGGATCACCGTGGAGCCAAGTAGAAACCGGCCCATTTCCTGTCCCTTTTGAAGAACGATCGACTGGGAGGCGTAGTCCCAAGTGGAGACCTCGCCGTTCCGCTTCGGGTTGACGATACCGTGCCATACGGTTCTCATGCTCCCGACGATTGTCGCTCCGACGAGCACCATCACGAAGGATCCGTGCTCCTCCGAGTGAAACACGCATATGACGCGCTCGTTACGGGCGAACAGATTTCGAACGCTGCGTGCCGTTGCGGGGTTCACCGAAAACAAGGAGCCAGGGACGTAGATCATCCGGGTCAGTCGGCCGGTGCAGGGCATGTGCACTCGATGATAATCCTTCGGTGACAAGTAGAGGTTTGCAAAACTGCCGTGGCGGAATTGGGCTGCCAAGGCGGCGTCTCCGCCTAACAGGTCAGTAGTCGTGAACCGATGTCCCTTGGTCTGCATGATATGGTGGTCATCGATTGCCCCCAATTGACTGATCGCCCCGTCCACCGGGCTGACAAAATCCGCCTCTGCCATTGACCGGGCACCGGATACCAAGGACCTGCCAAAAAAATCGTTGAAAGTCTTGTATCTCTTTATGTCGGCGATTTCGGCTTCGCCCATGTCGACGCCATATCTCCGAATGAACAAGTGGATAAGAGTGGTTGTTATCCGGCCCCATTGTGAACGGGCTACGAGACCGGCGAACTTGGTTAGACGTTGTTTCGGCAGCAGGTGCTGAAATAAGACAGTAAGGCGATCAGACATTCCAATCTTCCTTCTAGCATGGCCGAAAATATGGATCGAAGCCTCCTGGTCGGCATGCAACTAGGGTCAAAAAATGCTTGGCAAGACCGGAGCTATCTCGCGGTTCATGTGTTCCGAAGCAGTGGCCAATAGTCGGACCCGCACGGCGGATGGCGCTTTCTGCTAGAAAAATTTGGAAAGAGGCCGATCCGCGCGCGTTCGACAGGGAGCATACCGGAAAGATAGGAGATCGATATGAGCCGAGCTACGCAAAAGCCGCTTGATGAGGGGGGCGCAAAGGAAAGACATCCAAGTATCAAGGACAGGGATGAAAACCCGGCCCTGCAAAAGGAAAACCGTCAAGCGGTGAAGAACCAGGGGTCGGTAAGGCCAGAAGACTATCCGGACCGAGACGAAAATCCAGCCTGACCATGTGCAACAAGTCGATATGCGGCCTAGTTACTGAGCTTGGGGGTATACTCGTACCTCGTAAAATGAAGATCGCAGTCGCGGAGAGCTGTACCGGGGGTATGCTGGCATCGGCAATCGTCGGCGATGTAAACGCCAGCCCCATCATCGACCGTGCCTTCGTGGTCTACTCAATCGACGCGAAATGCGAAATGCTGGGTCTCGCAAGGACAAGAGTGGAAGAATGTGGCGGTGTGGCGGAAGACGTGGCACGCGCCATGGCAGAGTCCGCTTTAGATAGGAGCCATGCAGACCTTGCGGTTGCAATCACGGGGTTTGCAGGTCCGCGAGAGAGTGACGAGGAAGTTGGCCTGATCCACGTTGCGTCGGCAGCCAAAGACGGCATCCGGCATAGAGTCTTGCATCTTGGTGACATAGGCAGGACCGCTGCCTGCGAGGCAGCGGTCAGGGTTGCTCTCGAAATGGCTGTCGATCACGCCAAGGAAATAACCGTCGCTCCCAATTAAGCTTAGGTTACTCTTTGGTTTGCGTCTAAGCGCACGCCTCTCGTGGTGTGCGTTTCCAGGCTCCGCGTGCGGGCTATCCGACATCCTCGCCAAAAAGGTTTTCGGATCAAGGCAGCGGCAACCCATTCCCTATCCTGCGACCCAGCCGGTTTACATCTCTCACCTAGCAGGATGCGGGGGCTGCCCACTAATTGCGGTTGCGACTTGCCGCCGCAGTCGAGGGCTCCGAGCCCCGCGACAAATCATTGCCCTTCGGCGTGTGACCGCTACGTTGGATTTGCCCCTCATCATTGTCTTTTCGCGAATCACGCGTTTCGCTTTCTCGAGGACCAGTGCGTTCGGGTTCGCCCGGCGTGCCAGACTGCCTTTGAGTGACGTTGCGGGAGTCCTCTGGTTCATACTCGCCCATGGCTGTTCCTTTCAATCATCAGGTCTTAAATGGACGCTTGAGGAAAGAGAAAGGTCCGTCGTCCGCGAGATTACATGCCGACGGGCGAAAAAAGCTGTAAACTCCACCAATTTCGGCACGATTCAGCACTCGCGTTGCTGCCATGCGATTGCTGGAAGGTCGGGATGACCCGGCTGGGTGGGTCGCTTCGGATCACCTGTTGGGGTTTCCGCACTTCGACGGCAGCCTGCCATTATGGCGTCGAAACGGCGCCACTTAGAGCTCTCTTCTGCAGCGTGGCGGCAACGCACAGTCCGAAATACGCTGTCATCGTCAGCGGTCGCACGGCAAGTAGGAACACCTGGTGGGAGAGGCCGTTAGGCACGCATGGTGCAACTATCACGACCTTCGTTGAAGACGACTGCTCCGTGGGATATTGTCACACAGCCCGGGCCGGTGCTGGTTGCGGCGATCCACGCGGGCCATACAATTCGCAGGTCTCTTAGGCCTTGGCTCGAGATTGGAGAGTCTGATCGCCTGCGGGAAGAAGATCCCCTAACCGACTTTTTCCTTGCTGCTGGCGACACGATAATTCGGGCCAACCGATCTCGGTTCGAGTTCGATCTCAACCGACCGCCCGAGACTGCTGTGACTACGGATCCCGGTGAGACTTGGGGCCTGCGCATCTGGAACCCCGACATGCCGGAAAGGGAAAAGGAACTTTCTCTTACGCTTTACCAGCAATTCTACGATCGGATCGCCGAGCAGGTCGAAGAGATGATCAGCGCGCATGGGCGCATACTGGTGCTCGACGTGCACAGCTATAATCACCGGCGGAAAGGCCGCGACGCGGAGCCCGACGATCCGCAGCGTAGCCCCGACATTGACCTTGGCGCTACCACGCTGAACAAGGATATCTACGGGGAGCTTCTCGGCAAATTCGGTGACACCTTGCGCTCGCACCCAATGGGCAACCGCTCGCTCGAGGTAGGAACCAATATTCGTTGGGAGAATGGCGGGCATTTCCCCGAGTGGCTTCATGCCAAATACGGCGACGCCGCCTGTGTGATAACGCTCGAATACAAAAAAGTTTTCATGGATGAATGGGGCCATTCGGCCGACATCCTCGCGCTGCAGGATTTACGCGAGGGCTTCCTAGCCGCGGTAAGCGAGGCGCGCGACTGGCTCTCCGCACATCCGGCGCCCGGCCCGGCCTCAAGCGAAGTCGGAGCGTCCGCGTGACCTATGCCGCTGCGGTAGGGAAGTGCCAGAACTTGAACGGCGAGCCGCTCTGCGAAGCGGCAATAAGCGTTGATCGCGCGCTCGAGGAAATGGACCGGAGAATCAATTGGTTGGAACGGCTGACCCCGGTGAACATCGACGAAATCTGGGAGGGTTTCCAAGCGTCTTCCTACAGTTTCATGCCCGATAGCCGGTATGGTGAGGGGCTCGATCAGGATGCGCCGGTACTTCGTAGCGAGCTCTTCCAACTGCCCGTTCAGGAGATTGAGAACCCGATCATTGAGGCGCTTCTGCTCGAGAAGCAGCGCGAGCTCGACCGGCAGATTGAACTCGTGCGAATGCGCGACAAGGACGGCTTCATTTTGGCCAGCATTGACCTGTTTGGGCACGTCAGCGAACGGCTTCTTCAAACCGCACTCGACCTGTTGGAAACCGTCCCCATCCTCAAGCCAGAGCAGGAAGATGTCGGAGCTGCGGAAGTAAGCGAGGCGGCGGAGGCTGCCATTGCCGGCTATCGCAAACGGGCGCCGGACTTTCGATGCAAAGTTGTGGTCGATCCTACCTCGGGGACATCTATGTATGTTTCCGCAGGCGATTTCCATGTCGCGCACGACTACCTTACCTCGCGCCACAGAGTGAAGCCCTTGATCGCCCACGAGATCGGCACTCATGTAGTGACGCGCCATAACGGCCAGCGGCAGCCTTTGCACACACTGGCAGGCGGATTGTGCGACTACGATGTCTTGCAGGAAGGCCTTGCGGTACTCGGAGAATACCTAACCGGCTATCTTCCCGCCGGTCGTTTGCGCGTGCTCGCGGCCAGGGTCGTTGCCGCGCACATGGCCGCAGAGGAAGGGACGGGTGCTGAAATCTACGCTTGTCTGACCGAGCAATATGGAATCCCGTCGAAAGACGCGTTTGATACAGCGGTACGTGCCAAACGAGGGGGCGGACTGACCAAGGACGCGCTTTATCTGAAGGGGCTGGAAGAACTCCTCGCCTATCTCAGCCACGGGGACGAGTTCGAGATACTCTTCCTCGGGAAGTTTGCGCTGAAGCAATTGCCGAGCCTGCAAAAGCTGATCGAGCAGGGAATTCTACACCCGCCCGAACTACTGCCCGCCTATTGTGACGATGCGGCAGCACGCCAGCGGCTCGCGGAGATACGCAAACTACCGCTCTCGTCGCTTTATCAGGAAACCCCCAGTGACAGCTGAAAAGATCAAGCTTGCCTTTGTGGTCAACGATGTGGCCACCGAGCAGGACAATTATTCGACCATTCGCCTTGCCCGTCGGGCAGTAGCGCGAGGACACGAAGTCGCGCTCATCGGACTTGGCGACTTCATCTACGATTGGGAGGAGGGCATCTGTGCCATGGCCACTCTCAGCAAGAACAGCAAATTCGAAGACGATACCGTCTATCTGGCGCACTTGCAGGATACCGGACGGGAACGGGCGAGAATAGCGCTCAGCGACTGGGACGTCCTTATGCTTCGAAGCGACCCGGCTGAAGAGCTGGTCTCTCGCAGCTGGGCTCCGTCATCGAGCCTGCTATTCGCGCAACTGGCCTCGCTTCAACGCACCATTGTGCTCAACGACCCCCGTCATCTAACCGATGCGGTGAATAAAACATACTTCCAGGGTTTCCCTGCCAGTGTGCGTCCGGAAACCACGATAACCCGCGAACCGGAGGAGGTTCGGCGTTTCCTCGATGCCCATGGTGGCAAGGGTGTGATCAAGCCCTTGCAAGGCTCCGGCGGCCAGGGTGTGTTCCTCCTCGACAAGAAAAATCGCCAGAATCTCAACCAAATAACCGAAGCGGTTATCCGCGATGGCTATGCCATCGTCCAAGAATACCTTCCCGCAGCTAAGAACGGCGACTTGCGCATGATCACGCTGAACGGGAGACCGCTCAAGGTTGCCGACACTTATGCTTGCTTGCGTCGGTTTAGCGAGACCGAGGATCACCGATCGAACATCTCGGCAGGCGGCGGGTGCGAGATGATGGCTCCCGACGAAAACGCGCTGGCGATCGCCGAAATCGTTGGCCCCAAGCTAATCGACGACGGAATGTATTTAACCGGACTGGACATCGTGGGTGACAAGATGATCGAACTTAACGTCGATACACCCGGTGGGATCAGTTTCATGGAAGATCTCAGCGGGGTAGATTTCAGCGGCGCGATCATCGACGATCTGGAACGCAAGGTACGTCTGCAGCGTCAATATGGCGGCACGCTGACCAATCGCGAGCTCGCCGTCATATAGAGAAGCGGCCAGACGGTAGCCCGCTCATCGGCCAACCGGGCGTATCGCCCGTGTGCTCAGATGCTCTGTGCGATTTATCGTGCTCAAAAAGGTATAGTCGTCGATCGGGTCACCGCCGCGCTTGAACCTTGTCATGAGACTGGCTCTTATGTCACTTGTCGGTTCGTACTGGGCTGGTCGGGGCGTTTATCACTGCATCACGGTGGGTCGCCTCCGGGTCTCACTGCCGGGGGCGGTCCAAAATCTTTGGTCCAACCTTGGGCGTGCCATACTTCCCGGGCTCGAGTTTTTGGTCGCGGGCGGTGCCTGAGGAACATGGCGCCAATGGCAGCTATCTGCGATTTCCCGACCAAAGCTGCCTCTCGGGAATCGACCCAGTTTGCGGACATTGGTCCAAGCGTCAGCCTTTTGCACCCAAGCTGTCGGGTGGCAAACGGCCCACTGCAAAAAATTCCCATTCCCACTTCTCAATACCAGCCGAAATATAGGCTGGAGAGGCCCCAAATGTCGATCAAAGCGTGAGCGAGCATGCAAGTGAACAGGTTTCGCTTGTCGCCTCGGAAGAAGAGCCAGCCGAAAATTATGCCGGTGAGCGCAACGGCTACCATGCCAACCATTCCCTGCTCACTGTGCGGGAGCGCAAAGACGAGGCCGCCGAGGACAATCAGGACGGCGCGTGTGGCCTTGCCATTGCCAAATAGTGCGGTGAGTTGGTGGAAAAAGAAACCGCGATAGACGATCTCTTCGGCGATCATAGCGCTGATTGCGGCTCCCGCAAGCAGCTTGAGGACTAATTCGAGATTGCCCTTAAGTGCGCCATAGGCCGAATAGTCGGTCTCGATCCCCATTGCGCCTTCGATTACCGGCATGATGCCTCGCGCAACGAGAAGAGTTACTAGAAGGAAGCCGACGATCGCCCAACCCACGGTTGGACGCAGCGAACGCTTTCCAAGCCCCATGCGTTCTAAGTTTCCAGTCTCAAGCCACACAACAAGCATAGCCAGCACTGCGAATAACGGCACTTTCCATGGGAAGGGGATGGGGGCGAACATGGCGCCAGCCATGAGCGCGATGGTGACGATCAGGCGTATCGCCGGATTGGTAAGAAGCGGAAGTTTAGACGCAGACATAAGCACCTATCTTGAAACTGTGCCGTAACAGTCTGCCAGCGGCTAGCGCGACTGCGCCTAGGCTGTCCAACATGACTAGCCCAATAGCGGTGGAATTTACCCATTCGTTCTGTTTCAGCGGCGTCCGCTCTCCACCCAGACCCGGTCATTCCGGTGCCGTCGCCCGCACGCCAAATCCAGCCATTGCCGACAACGGTTTCGACCGGACACTTACGAACGCCTTCATTGCCTAGGTCGAACAGGAGAAGATCTCTGTCCTCCGCCTAGCAAATTCGAGTAGCCTGCCGGTCATTGGGGACGCCAGGAAGTGGAAACTGGACACTCACACACAAGCCCTGCACAAGAGCCCATCAATCCTGCAAAACCGGCGGAAATCTGCAGTTGCGGGTGAGCGCTATTCTGGGTTCGAATCCTCTCTCCCCGACCATTTCATCGCGCGAGCGGTGAATTTCCTTGTCTGCATTGTCGGTATCCGTCTCCGCGCCCGTCCCCCGCGCGGGACATTACGTATAGCAGCGATCCCCCTGCGCTCGGCATCTCTCCAGGCTCGATGCACCCCGTCCCGCGCCCGGCGCGGCACGGGCGGACAAGCCAGGGGATACGCCATGACGATCCATCCGGCCAGGCTCGCGGCACAGGCGGACATTGCCGCACTGCTGCGCGGCAGGGCCGAACCGTTGCGCGACCCCGACGCCCCGCGTTTCGCCGACGCCTTCGACCGCTACGCCGACGCCCGCATCGACCTGCTCTCGCCCGCCGAAGAACAGGACCGGCGCAACGTCTTCGATATCGCGCTGCTCGCTTCGCGGCTGGTCCGCGCGACCGACTGGGCTGCCGGCTACGCGGAGACGCGCGGCCTGAAGCCGGCCTATTTCGGCGCGAGCACCGGTGGCGGCGCGGCGTTGCGCGCGGCAGCGGGAGATCCGCGTATCGCCGCGGTGGTATCGCGCGGCGGACGCCCCGACCTCGCCGGCAGGGAAGCGCTGGCGGCAGTGACCGCCCCCACCTTGCTGCTTGTGGGCGCACGCGACGGGCCGGTCATCGAACTCAACCAGCACGCGGTCGCCGATCTCCATTGCCCGCACGAACTGGTCATCGTCCCACGCGCCGGCCATCTGTTCGAGGTGCCGGGCACGCTCGATCGGGTGGTCGAACTGGCCAGCGACTGGTTCCGCCTAGCGTTCGAGGCACCGCAATCATGAGCGGGAATGTGGTCTTTCGCGACCGGAGCGAGGCCGGTGCCGCCCTTGCCCGGAAGATCGAGGAATTGCATCCGCGCGATCCCGTCATCCTGGCGCTGCCGCGCGGCGGCGTCCCCGTGGGGTTCGAGATCGCCCGCCGCCTGCATGCTCCGCTCGACGTCATCCTGGTACGCAAGATCGGGGCACCGGGGCACAGCGAATACGGTATCGGCGCCGTGGTGGACGGCGCTGCCAACCGGGCAATCATCAACCACGCCGCCGCGCGCGCGGCCGGCGCCGACCAGGCCTATATCGATGCCGAGGTCGCGCGCGAACTCGAGCGGATCGAGCAGCGCCGCGCCGCCTATCGCCACGGCCCGCCGGTCCCGATCGAAGGCCGCACCGCGATCGTGGTCGACGACGGGATCGCGACCGGCAACACGGCGATGGTCGCGCTGCAGGCGCTAGGCACCGCAGGGGCGGCCAATATCGTTCTCGCCGTGCCGGTGGCCCCGCGCGAAACACTCGATACGCTACGCGCCTTCTGCGACGAGATCGTCTGCCTCGCTACTCCGTCGCCGTTCTATGCCGTGGGCGCGCACTATCGCGATTTCGGGCAGACCAGCGATGCCGAGGTCATCCAGCTCCTGCACGAGGCCCGGCTGGGCACCGCAGGCTCGGCCGACCAGCGCTAGTCGGGCGGAGGCATTCCGCCGGCCTCGCGTCATCCTTCCCAGCCGGCGAACAAAGGCCACAGCCCGCGGATCGACTTGGGAAGCGCGCGGTAGACCTTGTCGACCTGCCCGGCCGAGAGATGTCGGTCGAGCACGCGGAAGACCGCATCGATCGCGTCGCTGGCCCCGACCGGCCGTGCGTCTTTCAAGCGGGCGGCGACATACTGCCGGAACTCTTCGGCGGTGTGCCAATCGGTCGGCATTTTCGTAGGATCGAACCCGGCATAATAGGCACCGCGAACCAGCAACGGGAGCTGCGCACCGAGATGGGCCGCCAGCTCGAGCGGAAGCCTGTCGCGCAGCGTCTGCAGGACGGTCGAGAGGACCTTCCAGGCGAGCGTGCGATCGGGACCGATCTCCTGCATGATTTCATCGAGCCATATGTGGGTCGAGTGCAGCGTCCTGTCGAACACCTCGAGGCCGGTCGTACTCATCGCGCTTTCCTTTCCTGCCGAGTCAGGCAAGGCGCGAGGCTAGGCGGTCGACCACCAGTGCCGCACTAAGGAAACCTCCGCATCCGCCCGCCATGCGATGCAGCCCGCGGTTGAAGCAATTGTGCTCCCCGTTGCGGCTTGCAGAGGCTAATTCGCGGTCCTAGTTGCCCCCTTGCGTCGCGGCCCGCGGCACCGCGGATTGCGGCGAGGCGGCGACAGCGAGTGCGCCCCCGGTGCCGATCCGGCCCAGGCGAACCCGGGCCTTATTCGCTCCGGTTTCGACCATGCGCAGTTCGACCGGACCAGACTTGTCGATCATTTTCAGCATGTAACGCCCGTGGCGCACGCCCTCGAACACGAACAGCCCGTCGAATTCGCTGTGCGTGACGAGATTCCCCTGACCGTCGAGCCCGACCAGTTCGAGCCGATATCCCGCAAGCGGTCCCCGGGCGTCGGCCAACGTCCCTTCGACCGTGCCGGTAGAGACGATTCCCAGCTCGAGCGGCATGACCACCCCCGCGCGCGGCGCAACCATCACGCCGCGCGAGGTCGGAACCTTGTTCGGGTCGGCTATGCTCGAAGGATCGATGGCAAGCGACACCGGCACTGCCGGGGCGAGCGCGGCAAGCATCCCGCCGCCGGCATCCGAAGCTTGCTCGAGTTCGACGGGCAAGCCATTGACCAGCGCGGTGCGCAACGGATGCCAATCCTCCCCGTGCTGGCGGATGCCGTCGCCGTTGTGGTCTTCGAAAGCGCGCACCAGCAGCCTCCCCGTCTGCGCTCGGCTTTCCGCGCGGATGCTGCCGAAGCGTCCCCGACCGTTGGGTCCGACACTCAGCGTCAGATCGAGCCCGAGCGAAAACGCTCCCCCGGTATCGGCATTGGCGGAGGCGGTAATCGCCACCGGTGCGAAGCTGCGCGTATAGCCCAGGCCGAAACGGACGCGGCGATCGCGCGCGCCGTATCCCAGCGAAGCATGCCCGCTGCCCGACGCACCGACGGCGAAGACCCCATTTGCCTGGGCGCCGACGAAGCGCATGGCAGGACCAATCTCCCAATTGGCCTCGCCGCGCAGACGGATGCCGCGCAGGCGAGCGTTGAACAGCATATCGATCGTTGCACCCTGCACCGTCTCGCCGAGCGGGCGATGCGTGCGCTGCCACCCTGCCGCGATACCCAGCGCGAAACTGCGCCCGGTGATCGCTCCGCGTACGCGGGCCCTTTCCTGCGTGTCGCGCTCGGTCGCGACCCGCGCGAGGTCGAAGGTGAGCGGAACGATCTGCCCTGCAAGCCTGATCCGCGGACTGACCGAGAGACGGTATCGGGAGCGAAGGTTGTCGGAGATTCGTTCGGATTCGAGGCGACGATTGACGATCGCCTCGAACGACAGGCTAGATCGGGCCACCTGCCCGATCGAGCGCAACCGAAGCGATGTCCCGCCACCGCTGCCCGCTGCCAGATTGACTTCGTTGAGGAGGCCGAAAACCCCGGCACGGGCGGTGAGTTCGGCATATCGCCGCGCTCCCCCGCGGCGCGGCACATGGAAAAGACCGAGCCCCAGCGCCGCCCCCTTGCCAAGCCCGACTTCTACCTGCCCGGTCGCACGCCAGCCACCTACGGAGCGCGCATCCCGCTGCCAATCGATCAGGTCGCGCCGATCCTGCAGCGCACCAATCGCGTACCAGACCTCTCCCGCGCCGGGCGATTGCGCGGCGATGTTATAGAGGCGCTTTTCTCGGCGCACCTGGCCTTGCGGCCCATACCGGACCACTTCGAGCAAATTGGTGCCGTATTGCAGCTCGATGTCACGAAACTCATAGCGACCGGCACGCCCACCGGTTGCCGCGATCAGTTCGCCGTTGCGATAAAGCTCCGCGTCCCACCCGCGCGGCAGGTCACCGACCAGTTCGGTCGTGTCGCTGGAGGAAGACAGGCCGAGCGGTCGGTTCGCCAGGGCTATCCCCCGGCCCGGCATCGCTTGCGCCACCAGGGGGCTGGCCAAGCTCTCGACATCGCCGAAGCCGATATGGGTGGCGCGCAGGGGCCCCAGCAGACCGGCGCCGGCATCTTCGCGAAAGAAGCGCATTCGCAGCGATCGGGGCACTGCATTCCTGTCGGAGGCAAGCCGTGCCTGTGCCGAAAAATAGGCCAGTTCGCCCGCAGCGAAGAGCTCGTAGGAAGCCGTATGCTTGCGCCCAGCCCTGGGCTCTCGGCTGGTCCCGAGCCGGACCGACAGGTCGACCGAGGGAACCCGCCATGCGCGATAGGGCAGCACGCGCTTCTCCAGCGGTTCCTCTTCGCGGGCACCGGCCGTAATGTCACGCAATCGATCGGCCGCGATCGCCCGCTTGGCCGCTTGCTCGATCGGCAGCTCTTTATCGCTTTCCACCGCCAGGACGGCATTCGTGAGATCGGGCTCGAGCCTCACCCCGATCCAGCGCGCAAGGTCGTCCGCGCGAACGCACCAGCCCGACCGGCTTCGCCAGAAGCTGCCCGGTGCGATTTCCTCGTAGTGCGAGCCGAACTCGACGTGACCCGCAGCCCGATCGATGTCGATCCGATGGTCTTCGCTGAAGGCCCAGCCGCGCGCGCGACTTTTCCCGTCCTCGAGCTTGACCGCGAGCTGAAGCGCATGGGCAACATCGCCGAAATCGAGACACAGGCCTGCTTCGGTTTCGAATGCCCTGATCCCGTTGCCGATCCGCATGCGGCCGATCCGCGCTTCGAACAGCAGCGCCGTATCGGGATCAACCACCGGATCGGCCGCAGCTGCCTCTTCCTCGCTTCGCGCAGACGAGGCAGCCGCGACACAGCACATCGCGCCCGCCAGCAGGACGGCCCGCAGTACAGGGTAGCGAGAGCGGAAGAGCGACGGCCGCATGCGCGGCACCCTCGCCTGCTATCGGGCGACCGCGGCGACGACCGGTTGGCCGTTCCCAGCGGGATCGGTTTCGACGAACTCTACCGTCAATTCGCCCGCGGCGATACTGGCGGCATCAACCGGAATCGCCACCGTCCGCTTCGCGATTTCGGGATAGACCGCGATACCTCGGACCCTGGCAATCGGATCCTTGCGCCCTGCCCGCCTGATTGCGAGGTCGCCATAGACCGAGCGGTCCCCATCGCGGGCCAATTCGACATGGATGCCCGCCCGGCCGTCGCTGTTTTCGACCTTGGCCATCGTTATTCTCGCCTGGCCATGCACCGACCCCACGCGGACGATCACCGGGATGGCGACGCCATAGATCGGCGTGAGCCTGATCGACATGCCATCGCTGCCGGTATTCCCGGGTGCAGCGGTCGGGTCGGCGGCATCGGGTACCGAGCGAAACAGCAGATGCGCGCGATATTCGCCTGCGGGTAATGTATCCGGGGCCCGCACGCCGATGCGCACTGTGCGCGATTCCTGCGACGCCAGCGTGACCCGGCGGGGCGCATAGGTCAGGATATCGATCGCTGCGGCCTCTTCAGGCTTCGCCTCCGCCTCGTCGACGGCGACGACCCGTCCCTCGGAGTCCATGCGCCGCAGGACGAGCGAGATGCGGTAAGTGGCGGACGCATCGCCCTTGTTGCTGATGACGACTTCGCCGCCGCTGTTTTCTGCCAGCACGAGCCGCGTCGGCGCGACCAGCAGGTCGCTTTGCGCCTGCGCCGGCGAAGCGGACATGGCGGAACAGCACGCGGCCATTGCCGCGATCACGATCGATCGGAACTTCATTGACACACCTCTTTGTATTGCGGCGTGTTTCCAGCTCGCCGCGTTGGGGCAAATTGGCGAATTAAGGTTGAAAAATGCCTAATGCGTGCACGTTACTGGTATTCGACGATGATGTCGTACGTGCCGCTGTAGCTGCCTGCGGGCTGATGCGGTTCGATTGCGAGCGTACCCGTAACGCCGAATGCATTCTTGCGCCGCCCTGGGCGCAGGATGAGATAGGGATCGCTAGGCCTAAACCGCGCATGCAGCGTTGCGCTGCCGTTCGAGAGAAGCGCGTCGCCGATCAAGATAGTGACAAGCTCGTCTTTCACACCGGTGACATAGATCAGGCCCTCCCGTTGCCCGCCGAGGCAGGTGAGCGTCGGCGAACACAACTGCGCGCCGCCCGGAGTTATCGAGATCGCGCCCGCCTCACCCGACGGCACGACGATCCCGAAATCGACCTGCGCCCCCTCTTCGACGATCGGCGCCGTCGTGCTTTGCTGGGCAGCGAGCGGCGCCCAACCCGTCGGCAGGGCGGCGATGGCCAGCCCGAGGACGGCGATCGGTATGGGGCGGCGGATCACGGGGGGTATCATCGCGTCGATATGGTTAATCCATCGCTAAAGGGGGCGCCGCGCACTGCACGACACCCCCTTGGCGATACAAACCGAGCGCCCAGGTCTACTGATAGTCGACCGATACACTGTACTGGCCCGTGTAATCCCCAGCAGCCTGGTTGGCACCGACGCTGAGCGAGCCGGCGATGTTGAAGCTGCCCGATCCACCGGCGAGCGTCAGCGTCGAGGTCGACGTGGAAAGGGCCACATCCATGCTATTGCCATGTCCGTCCGACAAGCTGATGTTCGGATTGTCGATTGCCACCGTCACGGTTTCGCCATCGGTACCGGTGACATTGAAGCCGCCGGCGGTGGCCGTGTCGTAACACGAGAGGCCGGTGCCGCAGGTACGGCTGCCGTTTTCGGCGATATCGACAGTCGCGGCGCTGGCCGAGGCGAGAACCTTGCCGAAGTAGAGATCCGAGCTTTTGGTTACGGTGATGGCGGTCAGGATCTTGACCGAAGCATCGCCCGTGGCCGATTGCGCGAATGCCGGGCTTGCCGACGCGAAAGCGACGCCGGCGATGCCGAGCGCCTTGAGTACAGTCATGTTCATTGTCACACCCTCTGTTGGTCTATGGGTCGGCAATTTCCAGCTACCGACGAGGCCAAGTTGGGCGAATGCCGTTTATTTACGGATGACGAGCATGGTTAAGCCCGTCCTAACGGCAAGACGGTTGGCTCTTTGCGAGTTATCCTATTGATATGAAACGATAATATCGAATTCTCCAGCGTAGTTTCCGCTGGGTTGTCCTGGCAGGATCTCCGCCGTTGCGCCGATCGGGACGAGTGTTCCTTCTTCCGTGATCGCCAATTCGGTTGTCTCAAGTCGCAAACGCGCAGCGATGTGCGTGTCGTTAGGACCCACCAGGCGATCATCGAACCGCACGGACAGCGTCACCCACTCTTCCGCACCGGTGAGGCGGACCATGGCCGGTGATACGGCGCCACTGCACGCGAGTGCCGCCGAACAGTTCCGCGTCCCGTCTGGAGTGATCTCGACCGTGCCACCTTGATCGGCGATGACCACGCGACCGAAATCGAGGTTGCGTTCGCTGGTGACCGTAACCGGTCGCAAGATCTCTACCGAAGCGTCTCCGGCAGAAGGAGGAAGTGCTTGGGCGCCGCTGGAAGGCACCCAAGCACAGAGCATCAGGATCGGTCGAATCATGGGGTGTGACATGAAATCAAGCCGAGCCATACGAGCCTTGGTAGCCCCTATGACGTAACCATACGTAATGCGATATGCCTACCGAAAGGTTAAACTGCGCCTCTCGCGGAGACATCCGAACGCTTGCGCCGTTCCGCGGCGAATCCGCAACCATGGGCTAGGCTGACGACCTCGGCGAAGCTAGACATGCCCAGCTTCAGCATGATCCGTGCCCGGTGTGCCTCGACGGTCCGCACGCTGATGCCGAACTTTTCTCCTGCTTCGCGATTGCTGCTGTCGCCTGCGATCTCGGCAAGGATCTCTCGTTCGCGGTGCGAAAGCGCCTCGAACCGCGCAAGGTCCTCCTCCCGCCTGAGCGCTTCATGATACCGCTGTTCGAATTCCCGCGACGCCTTCCCGATCGTGTCTTCCAGTTTCTGCGCCGAACAGGGTTTCTCGAGAAAGTCGAAGGCGCCCCGTTTGACCGCCTCGACCGCCAGCGCAATGTCGGCACTGCCCGACATCATGATGGGAAGGAAGCGCGCCTGGTCGAGCAAGACAAGGAGTTCGTCGCCCGACATCCCCGGCATCTTGACGTCGATCAGCGCAATACCGGGTGCCTTGTCCGGGCTATCGTGGAAAGCGTTGCCCGATTCCCATTCGACCGCCACGAAGCCGGGCAAGGCCTGGATCATTTCCGCGACGATTGCGCGCCACAGGGCGTCATCGTCGATGATGTGGATTGGCCGGTTCATCGATCCTCTCTCGTCGGTATTATGCGATCTCATTATTGATTTCACCATGCAATTGTCTTGGGACGGGGCACAAGCTTGGCGCTGCAATCGGCCCACAGCTTTCCCCACCGCCAAACCGGTTCAAACCTCGTCGGCGAGACGCGCGCAGCTTGCCGAAATCAGCTCGAGCCGCTCGCGATCGTTCTCCGCCTTGATGAGCCGGCGCTCGAGTTCGCGCGCGTATTCGCCAAGTTCGCCCTGCCCGAAGACGGCGGCCGTGCCTGCGAGCTGGTGCAGTGCCCGAACCATCTCGGGCGACTGTTCAGCGATGTTGTCGGCGTTGATCGACCTTGCAAGATCGCGCAGCTCAGCCTTGCGTTCCGCGAATTGCCTGCGAAGCGGATGGTCTTGCGCGAAGCTCGCCCCGGCATCGGTCTCCTGCTCTGTACCGCGCATCTCGCCGCCTCGCGCAAAACGGTCGAGCACTCGCGAAAGGGCGCTCAGCGTGATCGGCTTGGCGACATGGCCCTGCATGCCCGCCGCATGGCACGCCTCGACATCATCGTCATAGGCATTTGCCGTCAGCGCTACGATCGGAACCCGATCGGCATCGAAACCCCGTCCGCGCAAGACGCGCGTAGCTTCCAACCCGTCGAGGCCCGGCATCTGCAGATCCATGAGGACCAGATCGAACGGTTCGCCGGTGGCGCATGCCTGCTCGACCGCCGTGATCGCTGCTGCCCCGTCCCCGACGATCAGCGAGTTGCCGCCGACCTTGTCGATCATCGTGCGGATGAGGTGCTGGTTGATTTCATTGTCTTCGGCAACGAGCACGCGCAGCCCGTCCATGGAGCGGCGATCGCCCTTCGCAGACTGCTCCGGAGCCTCACTCGCGGCGTCCTCGCCGGGCAACACGATCGGCAGGGTCACGGTGAAGACGGACCCTTCGCCAACCGTGCTGGCAACCTCGATCCGCCCCCCCATCAGCTCGACCAATTGCCGCGTGATCGCGAGGCCGAGCCCGCTGCCGCCGTAACGCCGGGCGACCGTGGCGTCGGCCTGGGTGAAGGACTCGAATATCCGCTCCAGGTTCTCAGACGCGATGCCGATCCCGGTGTCGGCGACCGACAGCTCAACCTCGCGCGCCTCGCCGATGACTCTCGCCGCGACGGTGACCTTGCCATTCTCGGTAAACTTTATCGCATTGCCGATGAGGTTCTGCATCACCTGACGCAGCCGCAGCCGGTCTCCTAGGATAACCGCGGGTAGCGCCGGATCGACCACCGTTTCGAGCACTACGTTTTTCTGGCGTGCCAGTGGCTGCATCAGGCGACTGGCCGCACCGATCTTTTCGCGCAGGTCGAGCGGCTCGGAGGAAACCGTCATGTGTCCGGCTTCCATCTTCGACCCGTCGAGAATGTCGTTGAGCAGTTGCATCATGGTCAGCCCGGACTCGGCGATCATCTTCACATAGTGGCGCTGGTCAGCATCGAGTTCGCTCTGCTCGAGCAGATCGGTGAAGCCGATAACGCCGTTCATCGGCGTGCGGATTTCGTGACTCATGTTGGCGAGGAAGGCCGATTTCGCCTGGGCTGCCGCCTCGGCCTGGCGCTGGGCCGAGCGCAGTTCGCCTTCGAGCCGCTTGGTATGCGAAATGTCGCGGACCGAAGCGAGGATATAATCCTTTGCCGGGTCGTCCTGGTGCGAAATCGCCGCGCAACTGGCCTCGAACCAGCGCCCCTCTCCGCGCCCCTGCGGCGCAGGCGTGCGAAAGGCGACCAGTGCACGCTCCTGTCGTCCGGCCACCAGCCGGTCGAACATGCCGAAGACACGGGGCTGATCTTCCGGATCGATCATGTCGCCCAGATGGCTCCCGACGACCTGCTCGATCGGCTGCCCGAAGACCTGCCTGGTCGAGGGAGAGGCATAGAGGCAAGTGCCGTCGGCCCCGAGGCGAATGATGGCGTCGGTTACATTGTCCGCCAGTTCGACAAGTTGCCGGTCGCGTTCGGCGAGTTCCTGGCTCATCTTGCGCTGTGCGGTAATATCTACGCCAGCACCCGCGAAACCCTTTATCTGGCCCTTTTCATCGAATTCGGCCGCATTGTAGGTTTCCATCCAAAGATCGGACCCGTCGGTGGCCCGGAAATGAATTTGGCGGCATCGAATCATCCCGGGCTTGAAATTCCGGAACGGCGGATCTTCGACGAAGCTTTCGAGGTCTGCGACAGAATCCAGCCAGCCGCGTCCGAGCATCTGCTCGACGGTGCGCCCGACCTTTTCCGCCCACCACGGATTGATATAGGTCAGCTCACCATCGGCACTGGCGAGGAATATGCCCACCGGAGCGGTTTCGCCGATCATGCGGAAACGGGACTCGCTCGCTGCGAGCGCTTGCTCCTGCGCCTTTTGCTCGGTCACGTCGCGGATGTTGCCGATCGTCCCGGCAAACCGGCCCTCGGCATCGGCCAAGCGCCTTATGCCCACCTCGATCGTGCGCAATTCGCCCGTCTTGCGCACAAACCTCTGAACCAGGTCCACTTCCTGGATCTCGCCAGAGACGATCTTCGGGTAGACATTGCGAGTTTCGGCGTAGTCCTCGGGGTGCAGCAAACGTGTCGTCGGCCAGCCGAGACTTTCATCGACGCGATAGCCGGTCAGCTCCTCCCACGCCGGATTGAGCGAGGTCCATCGACCTTGCGCATCGGCCCGGAAGATGATCTCGCGAATGTTATCGAGGATTTCCCTTGTCTCGTCGCGGCTCTCCTTCAGCGCCTCGCGATCCTTGACTCGTTCGGCCAGCATTGCCGCAACGGGGAGCCCGATCATGAAGTTCGAGGCCAAAAACACCTGGAACGCGATCAGCATCTCTTCGGTACCGCCCCCGACCAGAGTGATCGGCCCGTGATCGAGAGCGGTTGCGACAGTCGCCACAGTCGTCACGATCAACACCGCCGCGGCCGTACCGGTAACACCAGTGCGAAAGGCGGCGTAAATGATCAGCGGCGCGACAAGGAAAAGAAACGGGAAGCGCGACTGGATGAAAACGAGGCCGGTTCCCGCGGCAACCAATCCAACCATACCGACCCATTCGACCAATCTCCGGCGCGTGGGCACCCGGTACGCGCGGATAGCGTCGGTCGCGATGAGCACGATCGGCAGTACGATCAGCAATGAAAGGCCATCGGCAAGAACCCATCTTTGCCAGCTCGCCAGATGGAAGACCTCGCCTTCGGGAGAAAGCGCCAGGGTAGCGATCGTGCCGGACAGCGAAGAGGCGGCAATGGCCGCGACGAACAGCCAACCGAGGCTGGTGATCTCGGCCATGTCGGGGCGGGGGCCGCAGGCGCGGCGCATCAGTGAGACGAAGGCCAGGATCTCGACCGCATTGGCGAAACTCAGGGTCAGGGCCGTCGGCCAAGGATCGCCAATGATGCGGTTGACCGCGATATTTCCGAGCGCGCACACCGCCAAGGTGAGAACTATCCATCGACCATCGTTGCGTAGAAGCCACGCTGCAACGATTGCATTGGGCAGCCAAAGCAAGGCGATCCGGCTGTTCTCGCGCGTCAGTACGATGCCTGCATAAGCCGTCGCGGCAAACAGCGCGGCCACGATCAGGATCGGCGCCAGATCGCGCCGCACAAAGCCGCTCATACCTCTCCCCCTGCCTGTCCGTCCCGCCAGGCAGTCGCATGATCATGGTTAACGAAACCTAAACCTGCGCTCGCCCGCTGCCGGATCGGCGGCATGCGTAAATGCAAACCGAAAGCGGGCGTGACATGCTGCAGCTCATGTCGCAAGCCGGAGGCATCATTCGTCGGGACAACGCTGGCCGGGGCAAGCGAGCTAGACGGCCGAGCTGAAACCTCGCGCGGACGCAGGGCGGTAGCCGTCGAACAGCGCCGCGATCGAGCGCGCGTAGGGTAACCCCTCGGGGAGGATGGTCAGCCACTCGCGATCGATCGAGGCGAGCCCGCGTGCGATGAAGGGGTCGAGCTGCAAACGAACCCCGCGCATCAGCCCGGCACCAAGGCGGGCGCGTCCATGACACAGCAGCCGTTCGATAACCGCCCCGCGATAACGATCCTCGGCGCTGCGGGTTACACCGCGGTTGGCGGTGAGCCGGCCTTGCGAACTCATCATGCGATAGCGCCCGCTGTTCTTCTCGTTCTGCGCCAGCAGATGCGGAAAATTGCTGATGGAAGAGGCCCCCAGGCCGATGAGGACTTCGTTACCGTCGTCCGTGAAGCCCTGGAAATTGCGCTTCAGCGTCCCTTCCAACGCCGCCTTTGCCAGTGGGTCCCCTCCCGGTTTGGCGAAATGGTCGAAGCCGATCGGCAGGTAGCCATGCGTGGCGAAATACGCGTAGCCCATCTCGGCCATGGCAAAGCGCTGCGCCTGACCCGGAAGGGCCGAGGAGTCGATGGCGCGCTGGCGCGGAACCATATGCGGGACATGGGCATAGCCAAACAAGGCGACCCTGTCCGCATCGAGCACACGGGTGCGTTGCAGCGTATCCTCCAGATCGTGCATGGTCTGCCCCGGCAGCCCATACATCAGGTCGAAGTTGAGCGAAGTCACTCCCGCTTCGCGCAGGCCGTCCACCGCGCGGACGATGCACTCTTCGGGCTGAACCCGGCCGATCGCGCGTTGGCAATGAGACGCGAAGGTCTGGACCCCGAGGCTCGCGCGCGCGAAGCCCAGTTCGCCGACGAGCGCGATCCATTCTTTGGTCAGCGTGCGCGGATCAAGCTCGATCGAGAGAGTCGGGTCATCGAGCGGGAATGTCCGCTCGATCGCTCCGAAAAGCCTACGAAAATCGTCGGGGCTTACGGCGTTGGGGCTACCGCCGCCGAAGGCAATGGAGGTTACGCGGACGCCGGCGGGCAATTCGCACGCGACGCTCTCGATCTCGCCTTGCAGCGATGCAAGATAGGATTTGAGCCGCTGCCGACGATTGCCGCGCCCGGTATTGCAGCCGCAATAGAAACAAATCTGCTCGCAGAAAGGGATATGGACGTAAAGCGACACCTTTCCCTGCGTCCGCTGCAATGCGCTGCGGTAGAGATCGACATCGATCGGTGCGAATTCGGCCGCGGTGGGATAGCTCGTGTAACGGGGAACGGGTGTTGCGAGCAGCTCGGGGTGATAGGTCCACATGCGCCCCTGTTCGGGCATGCAGCACCGATGGTCATTGACGCAGATCAATTCTTTTGCGGCACGATCCCGCATGGCACCCCTTCGTCGTGCACGGCAAGGCCGGCTCGCCATCGCGCTTGATCGGAATGTCGACCGTGCCCCCGCCGCAGAATTTCGCGGAGATGCTCATCGCGGTCGCCGGCAAGGGTCCGATCGCCAGCGGCAGCAGAGCCATCAGCCCGAGTGTTGGAGAGGGAATCACTCCATATCCTCCTCGTCCTCGATGAGGATGCGCTGCGCAGCGCCATCGAGGTCCTCGAACTGGCCCTTGCGCATCGCCCAGAAGAAGCCCCCGAGGCCGAGCAGCCCCATGCCCAGCGCAATCGGGATGAGGAATGCGAGACCGCTCATCGTGCTGCCCTCGCCAGTCGCAGCGAATTGGCCACGACCACCAGCGAGCTGAGCGACATCGCCACCGCCGCGATCAGCGGGGTAACCAACCCCGCCAGCGCGAGCGGGACGGCGAGAACGTTGTAGAGCACGGCGAAAGCGAAGTTCTGTCGTACGATCACCATCGTCCTGCGAGCAACGCGCACCGCAAGCGCCACGGGCATCAGCGAGCCTCCCAGGAAGACCGCATCGGCCGCCTGCTGGCTGGCGTCGCTGGCGGTTCCCGGAGCGATCGACGCATGCGCCGCAGCGAGCGCGGGCCCATCGTTGATCCCGTCGCCGACCATCAGCGGGCGATGTCCCGCGACCATGTGGTCTTCTAGCAGTTTCAGCTTGGCGTCGGGCAGAAGTTCGGCCTGCCATCCGATGCCGAGCTTGTGAGCCACCTCGGCGACCGGAGCGGCGCGATCGCCCGACACGATGCTCGCCTCGATCCCCTCGGCTTCGAGAGCGCGGAGTGCCTCGCCCGCGTCTGCCCGGATCGGGTCGGAGAAGGCGATCGCCACCGCGTCAGCGCCGATTTGCAGGCTCGTCGAGAGCGCGGCTCCGGCCGTTTCGGGCCTTTGCAGTGCGACCGGCACATCGCCGAACCAGCCAGTAACTCCCTGCCCCGGTTGCTCCTCCACCTTCTCGATCGCTGCGGCCGCTATGCCCTGCTGTACCAGCGCTTGGGTGATTCCCCTGCTCAGCGGATGGCGACTGGTCTGTGCAAGTGCCAGTGCAATCGAGGCTTGCAGTTCCGTAAGGTGGTCCAGTTGCGGTACCGGCTCGCCGAGCGTCAGTGTGCCGGTCTTGTCGATCAGCGCGACATCGACTTCGGCGAGCCGCTCGAGCGCGCTGCCATCCTTGACCAGCAGGCCGTGCCGGGCGAGCGCGCCCGAAGCCACGACCTGCGCCGCCGGCACGGCGAGGCCCATCGCGCAGGGGCAGGTGATGATCAGCACGGCGATGGCTATCACCAGCGCCTGGTACCAGCCCGCCCCCGCGACCATCCAGCCCACGAAGGCCAACAATGCGAGCGAATGCACCGCCGGCGCGTAAAGGCGCGAGGCGCGGTCGGCGATCCGCACATAGGTGCTGCGCGACTGCCCTGCTTCGTCCATCAGCCGGGCGATTTCGGCCAGCGCCGTGTCCGAAGCCGTCGCGGTCACGCGAATGCGCACCGCATTGCCGAGATTGATCGCCCCGGCATAGACCGTATCGCCCTGCCCGGCGAATTGCGGCGTGCTCTCGCCGGTCAGCATGGCATTGTCGAGCGCGGTCGATCCGTGTTCGATAATCCCGTCGGCCGCCAGCGCCTCGCCTGCCGCGACCAGCATCAGCATGCCCGGCTCGAGCTCTTCGGCGGTCACCGTACGGCTTGTACCGGACGCGTCGAGCACGGTTGCGCTCTTGCCCATGCGCGAGAGGAGAGCCCCGATGCCGGCCCGCGTCTTGTTGCGCATGGTCGCATCGAGCGCGCGCCCCGCAAGGAGGAAGAACAGCAGCATGACCGCTCCGTCGAAATAGGCATGCGCGCCGCCGGTCGCCGTCTCGTAAAGGCTCAGTGCGGTAGCCAGCAGCACTCCGATCGAAATCGGTACGTCCATATTGGCCCGCCGATAGCGCAGCGCCATCGTCGCGCTGGCGAAAAAGGGACGCCCGGCATAGGCGATCACGGGGATGGCGATCAGGGCGGAGAGCCAATGGAACAACTCGCGCGTCACCCCGGCGGCTCCCGACCATACACTGACCGACAGCAGCATGATGTTCATCATGCCGAAGCCCGCCACCGCCAGCGCGCGGAGCAGCGCCCTCGCCTCGCGATCGTCCTGTGCCAGCGGGTTGTCGGCCACCGCCTGCGCCTCGAAGCCGATCCGCGCTAGCGCGTCGACGATGTCCCGCGTGTTCAGCGAGGCGGCATGGCGGACTGCAACCCGCTTGGCCGAGAAGTTGACCCGCGCCGCCTCTACGCCGTCGAGTTCGCAGAGGCCCCGCTCGATCTTGGCGATACAGCCTGCGCAGCGCATGCCGGGCACGGTGAAGCGACTGTCCTCGAGCCGCGCGCCGTTGAGATTGGCGAGAGGAACCGGGGCGTTCATGGCACCTCGGTTTCACTCACCCAGCGACCGTTTCCGGCGTCGATGGCGATCCGGGCGATCCACCGGCCAGCAGGCAGCGCCCGGGTCGAGACATAGTCGCCCGGACCGACCTGTTCGAAATGCAAGGCGGAGGCCTGGGCCCTGCCCAGCGGCCGCCGGAGTTCGGCGGACAACAGCGCCCCATCGGGCACATCGGCGGTGGTCACGCGCAGGCGTCCCCCCTCGCCGCGCGCGAGCGTTGCGCGGTAGCCGAGCCGATCGGACGCGCGGGCCTGGTCGAGCCAGCCGTTGAACTTCTGGCTGGCGACGTAGGAGTTCTCGACCACCACCCCGCCGAAGCCGCCGATGGCAAGCGAAGCCATGTAGAAATTGACCGCGATGACGATGCCGAACCCGGCGACCAGTACGAGCGCCATGTGCTTTCCGGTAAATTCACGCTGCATCATTGCTCCTCCGGGGCGTCGAAACGGGTGGTGACTTCGTCGCTCTCGTTCTGTTCGTCGAGCGAAGTGAGGCGGAAGGTGAACGCCTGCGCTTTCGTACCGGCAGGAAGCGCGACATAGGCCCGCACCTGGCGCACCAGATCGGCCGGCACCGTCACCGTCTGGCTCGCCGCCGCATCATTCTTGCCGATGGCGTCGGTCCACATCACCGCGCCCGGCAGCCCTTCGAGGGCGATCTCCATCCGCCGCGGGCGGCTTTCCATATTGCGCAGCTTGAGGGTGTAGGAATTGCGCACCGACCCGTCCGACAGAAGCATGTAGTGTGGATTGCGATCGGGCGCGACGGTGAGCTCGGTATGGCTGCGCACGCCGAGCGCGAAAAGCAGCGCGCCGCCGATGCCGCCCCAGATGAGGAAATAGGCCACGGTTCGCGGGCGCAGCAGCGTGCGCCAGGGCGATCGGGGCGCTTCGCCCGCCGCCTCGCGTTCGCAATCCTCGAGCGTGGCATAGTCGATCAACCCGCGCGGACGACCGATATCCTTCATCACCCGGTCGCAAGCATCGATGCACAGCGCGCAAGTGATGCAGCCGATCTGCGGGCCCTCGCGAATGTCGATTCCCGTCGGACAGACCTGAACACATTGGGTACAATCGATGCAATCGCCGAACTGGCCGGGATTGCGCCGGGCCTTCTTCACGCTGCCGCGCGGTTCGCCGCGCCAGTCCTTGTAAGTGACGATCAGCGATTTTTCGTCGAGCATCGCAGTCTGGATGCGCGGCCAGGGGCACATGTAGATGCACACCTGCTCGCGCATGAAGCCGCCCAGCGTGACCGTGGTCAGAGTCAGCACCGCGACGGTGATATAAGCGATCGGCGCCGCCTCGCCGGAGAAGAAATCACGCAGCAGCGTCGGCGCGTCGGCGAAATAGAGTATCCAGGCGCCGCCGGTGACGAGGCCGATGAGCAGATAGATCGTCCACTTGAAGGCGCGCCGGAAGATTTTGCCCCAGGTCCAGGGGGCATTGTCGAGCCGCCTGCGCGCATTGCGGTCGCCGTCGACGAAGCGATCGACATGCTGGAACAGGTCGGTCCACACCGTCTGCGGGCAGGCATAGCCGCACCAGGCGCGACCGACCGCACTGGTGACGAGGAACAGGCCGATCCCCGCCATGATCAGAAGGCCGGCGACGAAATAGAATTCGTGCGGCCAGATCTCGATGCCGAACATGTAGAAGCGCCGGTGCGCGAGATCGACCAGCACCGCCTGGTCGGGGGCATAGGGGCCGCGGTCCCAGCGGATCCACGGCGTGACGTAGTAGATCGCCAAAGTGACGACCATCACGAACCACTTGAAGCGCCGGAATGGCCCGTCGATACGCTTGTTGTGTACGAATTCGCGCTTTTCGTAGAGCCGCTCGGGCAGATGCTCGCGCGGGGGCTCGTGCGGTTCGTGTCGGCGGGTCGCCGCCTCGGGATCGGCGACCGCGCTCGACACGGGTTCGTTGGTCTTGGTCGCACCGTCTTCGACGACGGCCGACCAGTCACGGGTTTCAGGGTTGCTCATCGACCTCGACCTCGGGGCTCTCCGCGATCTCCACGAAGTCTTCGCCTCCCCCGAGCGAATGGACATAGGCTGCCAGCATCTTGATCGTCACCGGATCGAGGCGTCCCTCCCATTTGGGCATCATCCCCATGCGCGGGTTGAGGATCTGGTGCTTGATCGCATCGCGACTGCTGCCGCGCAGCCAGATGGCATCGTCGAGTGCCGGCGCCCCCAACTGGCGATTACCCCCGCCCTGCGCACCATGGCAGGCGGCGCAATTGTCGGCGAACAGCTGCGCACCTGTGGCATTGCCGGCCGCCTTGCCGCTGAGCGACAGGGTATGATCGACTAGCCCATCGAGCTGCGCGGCATCGAAGGCGCCTTGGAAAGCGGGCATCACGCTGGTGCGCGTGGCGTCGTCGCCCGCCTGGCGGATGCCATGGGTCAGCGTATAGTGGATCGCCTTGAGATCGCCGCCCCACAACCAGTCGTCGTCATTGAGGTTGGGATAGCCGAGCTCCTGGCTGCCAGCCGCGCCCGAGCCATGGCACTGAACGCAATTGACGCGGAAGGCGGCCGCGCCACCGGCAACGGCCTGCTGCATCAGCGCACTGTCCTCGCCCAGCCGCTCGATCGGGATGCGCGCCAATTGCTCGCGCACACCGGCGTGCGCCTCTTCGGCCCCCTTCATTTCCTTCGCCAGCTGCCCGCGGCTGGTCCAGCCGAGCATGCCCGCGGTCGCGCGGTCGAACATCGGCCAGGCGGGATATGCGATCACATAGCCCACCGCGAAAACGATGGTCAGATAGAAGGTATAGAGCCACCAGCGCGGCAGCGGGGTGTTGAGCTCCTCGATACCGTCCCATTCATGGCCGACGGTTTCGGTACCGGTCGGCTGGTCTATCCGTTTCCCGGGGTGCTCATTCGCCATCATCTTGCCCTTCGAAAATGAGTGTTGCCGCCTCGTGATTGCGTTTTCCCGCGCCGGGCCGGAAGGGCCAGGCGCACAGTCCGACGAACAGCAGCAACATGAACACCAGGGCATGGCTGTCGGCGAAGTGGCGGAGCGTGTCGTAGAGGCTCATCGGCCCTTCTCCTGTGCGAGTTCCTCCATCGGTGCGGCGCTGTCGAAATCGACCAGCGTGCCGAGCATCTGGAGATAGGCGATCAGCGCATCCATTTCGGTCAACCGCTCGGGATCGCCGTCGAAATCGCGGATCTGAGCATTGGGGTAGCGGGCTGCGAGATCGCCCGCATCGGCGTCGGGATCGGCCTGCGCGAGCATGTCGGCATAGGCCTTGTCGAGATCCTCGTCGCTGTAGGGCACGCCGACCCGCCGCAGCGCGGTGAGCGTCGCCTTGGGGTCGCCGATATGCAGCTCGGTATCCTTGAGGAAGCCGTATTGCGGCATCACGCTTTCGGGCACCACGCTCTGCGGATCGGTCAGGTGCTGGACGTGCCATTCGTCCGAATAGCGCCCACCCACGCGCGCCAGATCGGGCCCGGTGCGCTTCGAACCCCACTGGAAGGGGTGGTCGTACATGCTCTCCGCCGCGAGGCTGTAATGGCCGTAGCGTTCGACCTCGTCGCGGAAGGGCCGGATCATCTGGCTGTGGCAGACATAGCAGCCTTCACGGATATAGATGTCGCGCCCCGCCTGTTCGAGCGGCGTATAGGGACGCACCCCTTCGACCTTCTCGATGGTGTTTTCGAGGTAGAACAGCGGGGTGATCTGGACCAGCCCGCCGATCGCCACGGTGACGAAGGTCGCCACCGCCAGCAGCGTGATGTTCCGTTCCAGTTTCTTGTGGCCGGACAGGGGTTCCTTGGTGGTATCGCTCATGGCTTGCCTCTCATTCGGCCGGAACGGCGCTGGGCTGGGTGGCGACGATCGGGCGGTCGGCCTGCGGATCGTAGGCAGCATCGCGCAGCGGAGCTTCCTCACGCAGCTTGCCGGCCAGCGTCATCCAGATGTTGTAGGACATGACGATCGCGCCGGAGAGGTACATCAGCCCGCCGACCGCGCGCATGACGTACATCGGGAACATCGCGGCGACGCTGTCTGCGAAGGACCAGACAAGGTACCCGTCGGGCCCGTATTCGCGCCACATCAGCCCTTGCTGGATGCCCGCGACCCACATGCTGGCGGCGTAGAAGACGATGCCTAGCGTCGCGAGCCAGAAGTGCCAGTTGATCATCCGCAGCGAATACATCCGCTCGCGCTTCCACAGGCGGGGCACGAGGAAATAGACGCAGGCGAAGGTGATCAGCCCGTTCCATCCCAGCGCGCCGGAATGGACGTGGCCGATGGTCCAGTCGGTATAGTGCGACAGGCTGTTGACGCTCTTGATCGACAGCATCGGCCCCTCGAAGGTGCTCATGCCGTAGAAGGCCAGCGCCATCACCATCATACGGATGATCGGATCGGTGCGGACCTTGTCCCAGGCACCGTTCAGGGTCATCAGCCCGTTGATCATGCCGCCCCAGCTGGGCATCCACAGCATGATCGAGAACACCATGCCCAGCGTCTGCGCCCAATCGGGCAACGCCGTGTAATGCAGGTGGTGCGGACCCGCCCAGATATAGAGGAAGATCAGCGACCAGAAGTGGATGATCGACAGGCGGTAGGAATAGACCGGCCGCTCGGCCTGCTTGGGGACGAAGTAATACATCATCGCCAGGAAGCCTGCGGTCAGGAAGAAGCCGACCGCATTGTGGCCATACCACCACTGCGTCAGCGCATCCTGCACGCCGGCGAAGACCGAATAGCTCTTCGCGCCGAGCAGGCTCACCGGCATCGCCAGGTTGTTGACGATGTGCAGCATCGCGATGGTCACGATGAAGGCGAGGTAGAACCAGTTGGCGACGTAGATGTGCGGTTCGTTGCGCCTGGCCAGCGTCCCGACGAAGACGATGAAATAGGCGACCCAGACGATCGTCAGCCACAGATCGACATACCATTCGGGTTCGGCATATTCCTTCGACTGGGTGACGCCGAGGAGGTAGCCGGTTGCCGCCAGCACGATGAACAGCTGGTATCCCCAGAACACGAAGCGCGCGAGGCCGGGGAAGGCCAGCTGCGTGCGGCAGGTGCGCTGGACGACGTAGAAACTGGTCGCGAGCAGGGCATTGCCGCCGAAGGCGAAGATCACCGCACTGGTGTGCAGCGGGCGCAACCGGCCGAAATTCAGATAGGGTTCGAAATTGAGCTGCGGGAAAGCGAGCTGCGCCGCGATGAAGACCCCTGCAAGCAGGCCCGCAAGGCCCCAGAACATGGTTGCGATTACGCCCCAGCGAATGACGTCGTCGTCGTAGCGCGAGGGGCCTTCGGGCATCCTGAAGAAGCCCTGCGCCTTACCCAGCGGATCGAACCGCGAGGCGCTAATCCAGATCATCGCGAATGCAATGAGGGCAACGATCGTGGCATGCGCGGCAAATCCGCCGTCGGCGGCCGCCACCGCCGCAGCGATGGCAGCCAGCATGATCAGGAACCACAGGCCGATGCGGCCCAGAGCAGCTTCCGCTTGCATGAAAAATCTCCGTCCGTTTCCCGCGGGTTAGGCGGGCCCGCCAGGGCTCGCATTGATCCAGATCAATTCTTGGAAAAGAGTCAGGCAGCGCCCCTCAGAAACCCCGCCCGTCGTTTGAGATCGGTGCGATCGCGCAGCACGATGCCTGCGCGCCCGACCGTCTCGATCACGGCATCGTCCTTGAGCCTGCTCAATTGCCGACTGACAGTCTCGATCGTCAGGCCGAGGCTTTCCGATATGTCCCGGCGCGACATGGGAAGCTCGAGCGAAATCCTTCCGTCCTGCTCGACACCGATCCGGTCGGCCATGCCGAGAAGGAAGACCGCGATGCGCTCTCCGGCGGTCTTGCGCCCTAGCGCAATGGCCTTTTCGCGGCAGCGCTGGAGCGAGAGCCGCGTGCTGTCGAGCAATTGCCGCACGATTTCAGTCTCCCCTGCCGCAAGCCGGAGAAACTCGGACGAGGCGAAAGCGAGGAGTTCACAATCGCGCAGGGCACAGACCGAATAGGAATAATTGTCGGGCTCGGGCACGGTGTAGAGTTCACCGGCGAAGTGGAACGCCACGACCTGGTCGCGTGCTTCGGAGGCATGCGCCACCAGCTTCGTTGCGCCGCGAGCGACGAAGACGATGTGCTCGCCGCCGCCCGCGAATTCGAGCGAGTCCTCCTTGCCGAGCGGGCAGAACCGCGCCAGTGCCTTGAAACCGCACCGCACTTCCCGGCCCAGATGCGGCGGCAGCACTCGCTCGGCAAAGGGATCGAAGGCGTGGGAGAACATGTCCATGCGCTCTCCTTTCGGCCTTTGCTCCAGCGGACTCCTTGATCCAGATCAATGCGGCGCGAAATCGACGGCACTAGCCGGTCTTTCGACGCTGCAAGAACCCTGGGTCGCATCGGGCGACCACTGCGGCGCGAAGGAAGAAGGAAATGAACAAGGTGCTCGCGGCTGCATTGGCCGGAAGCGCAATGCTCGCCCTCCCCGCTCAGGCGATGGCGCAGGACAATGACGGCAGTGTGCAGGTCAAGCTGCTCGGAACCTATGTCGTACCCGACGGCAAGATCACCGATCTGAAAACCGATATCGTCGGGCTTCCCGCGGGAAAGCAGACCGAAGCCAACGACAACTTCGTGCCGACACTGGCCATCGAGTATTTCGTCAGCCCCAATTTCTCGATCGAGACGATTTGCTGTGTGACGCAGCATGATGTCGATGCCGTGGCGGGGCTGCCGGCTGGCGCCGAGCTGGTTTCGGATGCCAAGGTCATTCCGGCCACCTTCACTGCGAAATACCACTTCGATCTGGGCGGTGTGAAACCCTATCTCGGCGCAGGTGCGACCTATTTCTGGTGGATCGACGTCGAACCGGGGGCTGCCACCATCCCGCTCGGCGTGACGCGGACGACGCTTTCCGACGAGTTCGGACTGGTGCTCCAGGGCGGCGCAGATATCGCCATCGGCGACAGCGGCCTGGGCTTCACGGTGGATGCGAAACGCTATTTCGTCGATACGACCGCGCGCTGGTATGCCGGCGATACGCTGGCCATCGAAACCAAGCACAAGCTCGATCCCTGGGTGCTCAGCGCCGGCGTCTCCTACCGCTTCTGATCGGGCTGTGGGGGCCCGATGCGCTCCCCGGCCCGATCGCCGGGGAGCGCAGCCATCGGCAACTAGAGCCCGACTTTCAATCCGGCCCACAGCGTGCGCGGAACACCAAGGTCGATCGAGCCGCCCTGGTTACGCGTGACGACATCCTCGTCGGTCAGGTTTTCGCCGCGCAACACCAGTGCGAGCTTCCTCCCCAGGGGAACTTGCGCATAGGCATCGAAGGTGGTCGCCGCGGGCAGGACATCGGTTTCGAGATCGTCCTCGAACTGCGCCCCGACATGCCGCAAGGTCGCCGAGACCAGCCAGTTTTCGGCCGGGCGATAGGATAGCGTCGCCCCGCCCGTGAAGCGGGGCGTTTGCGCGGGACGATTTCCGTCAAGCGCCGCGGCGAGTCCCGATCCCCGCGCCTCGGCATCGGTCCAGGCGACCGAGGCGTTCAGCCCGAGTCTGCCGAATTCGGCCTGCAGCCCTGCCTCGACCCCGCGGGCATGGATCGCATCGATATTCTGCCGTTGGCGCAAATTGGTGGCGATGGTGACATTGGCAATCGCACCCTTCACGCGGTTGTCGAAACCGGTGAGCGAGAACGTGACCTGCCCGGTGGGCGTCAGCTCGATCCCCGCCTCGACCCCCTCGAGCCGTTCATTGCGCAACGACGCATTGGCCTGCGTCACCACGGGAAAGACGACGAAGGGGCGGTACAGCTCGTTGAGCGTGGGCAGGCGCAGGCCCGTATAGGCGGCGGCACGCAGGGCGAGCACATCGCTGGCGCGATAGAGCAGCCCGCCGCGGAAAGAGGCCTCCCACCCGGCCCTGTCAGGGTATATCTCCGTCGCGACCGGCAAGCCGCCGGCATCGCGCTCGGCGTAGAAGCCGTCGCGAACCGTCCAGCGGTCGAGCCGGGCCCCGGCGGTCAGCGTGACCGCGCCGAGGCTCCAGTCGTCCTCGACGAAGAAGCCGAGATCGGTATTGGTCCCGCCCGCATGGCGGCGCGCCGTAACCTGGCCCGAGAAGGCGCTGATCGCCGTCTCGAACAACTCGCCGCCCGCACGCCGGTAATCGATCCCCAGTCGCAGCACGTGGTCCTCGCCGACGGGAGGGCGCAGTTCGAACTTGCCGCCAAGGCCCGTCGCGGGGGTGTTGCGCTGGTCGAGCACGGGCACGAAGCGAGACGACGATATCACGATATTGGTGAAATTGCGGGCCTGGACATAGGCCAGCGCATCGAACGCCCAGGCCCCGCGCCCGAGGAGGCGCAGGCTGGCATCCTGCCCCTCGATGCTGCTGTCAGCCGCCTTGAATCGCAGCGTTCGCTCGTCGCGATAGGCAAGCCCCCTCACCTGCAGCTCGATGTCCTGCGCCAGAGGAGCGACACCGCGCAGCTGTGCCGACCATCCATCGAAGGCGGCCCGCGCGCTCGACGCTACGCGGTCGGCTTCGGGCGTGGTGAAGAAACCCTTGCCGCGATCCCAGCGGCCCGAGGCGACGACGAAACCGCTGCCGAGGCGTGCGCCATAACTGCTCGAAGCCTCGGTCTCGCCGCGGTCATTGGCCAAAAGCTGGCCTTTGAAACCCGAAAGCGCGGCGATACCGGCACTCTCCATTTCGATCGTCCCGGCCAGCGCGCCCGCTCCGAAAGGCCCCGAGCCTCCACCGCGCGTCACACGGATTTGCGAGAGGCGTTCGGGTGCCAGCGCGCTGAATGGCACATAGCCAAAGAAGGGATCGCTCATCGGCACGCCGTCGAGCAGGACCAAGGCCCGGCTGGTGGCATTCCCGCCCAGCGCGCGCAGGGTCGCCCCTTGCGCCGAGGCATTGGCGCTGCGGCTGTCGGAACGGCGGAATTGCTGGAAACCCGCGACCGACGACAGCACGTCCTCGATCCGGCCCGAAGGGACGCTGAGCAATTGCTCGCGGTCGATGGTCTGGCCGTCGTAGGCGGGAAGCGCCGGGGTTTCGTCCAGCCCCTCCCCCGTCACCACGATCACCGGATCGTCATTCTGTGCAAGCGCGGGCTGGCTCATCGCCAAGAGGAATATGGCGGTCGGGGCAATCGTTCGGAAATCGGACATGGCGCATGCCTAACGGGTCGATTTGCAGATTGCGAGGCAAAGCTAGGCGTTTGCACCGCGGCCCCGAATGCCTAGAGATGATCTCCGGAAGAGGAGAAACACGGCATGACCGAGGCAACGGATCGTTCGGAGTGGGAACGGCGTCCCCAGGCGGCGATCGAGGGTACCCATTGCACGCTCGAGGACTATCAGGCGCTTTACGCCCGCAGCATCGAGGACAGCGACGCTTTCTGGGCCGGGCAGGCCGAGCGGCTCGACTGGTTCACCCCGCCGACGACCATTGCCGACTGGTCCTATGACCCCGTTTCGATCAAGTGGTTCGAGGATGGCGTCCTCAACATCTGCCACAATGCCGTCGACCGGCACGTCGCTGCGGGCCATGGCGACCGCCTCGCGTTGATCTTCGAGCCCGACGATCCGCAAGGCGAGGTCCGCCGGATCAGCTACGCCGAACTGCAGTCCGAAGTGATCCGCATGGCCAATACGCTGAAGGCAATGGGCGTCGCCAAGGGCGACCGCGTCACCATCTACATGCCGATGGTGCCCGAGGGTGCCTCCGCCATGCTAGCCTGCGCGCGGATCGGCGCGATCCATTCGGTGATCTTCGGAGGCTTCAGCCCCGAGGCCATCGCCGGCCGGGTCGAGGACTGCGCGAGCGACTGGATCGTCACTGCCGACGAAGGCCTGCGTGGCGGCAAGCGGATACCCTTGAAAGCCAATGTCGACGCAGCGCTGGAGAAAGTCTCCGCCAAAGCCGTGCTCGTCCTGCGCCACACCGGCGGCGAGGTGTCGATGACCGAGGGCCGCGACCACTGGTATCACGAGCTCTCGACCGGTGTTTCCGGCGAATGTCCTTGCGAACCGATGAACGCAGAGGATCCGCTGTTCATCCTCTACACTTCCGGATCGACCGGCAAGCCCAAGGGCGTACTCCACACCACCGGCGGCTATGCCGTGTGGACCGAAACCACCTTCCGCTACGTCTTCGACTATCGCGAGGGCGAGGTCTTCTGGTGCACTGCCGATATCGGCTGGGTCACCGGGCACAGCTATATCGTCTACGGCCCGCTGCAGAATGGTGCCACCGCGCTGATGTTCGAAGGCGTACCCAACTATCCCGACCATGACCGCTTCTGGGCGGTGTGCGAGAAGCACAAGGTCAACATCTTCTACACTGCCCCCACCGCCATCCGTGCACTGATGCGCGAGGGCGACAGCCATGTGACGAAGCACGATCTATCCACCCTGCGCCTGCTCGGCAGCGTGGGCGAGCCGATCAACCCCGAGGCCTGGCGCTGGTATCACGAGACCGTCGGCAAGGGTCGGCTGCCGGTGATCGACACCTGGTGGCAGACCGAGACCGGCGGGGTCATGATCACCACCCTGCCCGGCGCGCACGACATGAAGCCGGGCAGCGCAGGCCGCCCCTTCTTCGGTGTCTGCCCGCAACTGGTCGACAACGATGGCGAGGTCCTCGACGGCGCGACCGAGGGGAACCTGTGCATCACCCGTAGCTGGCCCGGCCAGGCGCGCACCGTCTATGGCGATCACGATCGCTTCGTGCAGACCTATTTCAGCACCTACAAGGGCAAGTATTTCACCGGCGACGGCTGCCGCCGCGACGTGGACGGATATTACTGGATCACGGGCCGCGTCGATGACGTCATCAATGTCTCGGGCCACCGCATGGGCACCGCCGAAGTCGAAAGCGCGCTGGTGCTGCACCCAAAGGTCAGCGAAGCGGCGGTGGTGGGCTTCCCGCACGATATCAAGGGCCAGGGCATCTACTGCTACGTGACGCTCAACGCCGGGGAGGAGGACAACGACGACCTCACCGCCGAATTGCGCGCGCATGTACGCAGCGAAATCGGCCCGATTGCGACCCCCGATCACCTCCACTTCACGCCGGCGCTGCCCAAGACCCGCAGCGGCAAGATCATGCGCCGTATCCTGCGCAAGATCGCCGAGAACGAATTCGGCTCGCTGGGCGACACCTCGACGCTGGCCGATCCCGGTGTCGTCGAGGCCCTGATCGAGGGTCGGCTGAACCGCTGAGCGCGCGCCATTCCGATCCTCCGACCACGTCGTTAGCGGGACTTTAACCACGCCGGGCGCAGGATGATCGAATGCCCGGGAATCTCCTCTGATGTGGCTCGCAAAGCAGGTTGCACGGCGCTCGCGGCGTTCGGACTGGCGAAGCTATTTCCTTATCGCCTGTGTCGCATTGATGGCCGTACTCCTCGCCGGGGCCAGTGTCAGCGCGATGCGCTCCGCCAAGGAACGCGACCTCGCCGAACGCTGGCAGATCCGCACGCTCGAAGTCCTCATCGAGACCGATCGCCTGCGTTCTGCGTCGCTTGCCAAACTGCGCGGCGAACGCGGTTTCCTCATTACCGACGACCGGCGTTTTCTCGAACCCTACTACCAGGGGATGGAGCAAGGCGCCGAGAGCCTTGCAAGGCTGAGCGCGCTGCCCAGCCAAAATTCTCAGCAGCAGCAGCGCATCGCCACACTCAAGCGCGACCTCGCGGAGTTCGACGCGACGATGGAGGAGATGATTGCCCTCCAGCGTGGCGGCCGAAAGGACGAGGCGATCGCTCGGACCAGGAGAGGCGACGGCAAGACCTCGCTCGACCGGATACTCCTCACGCTCGACGCGATCGAGCACAGCGAGCGGGGGTTACTGGCCGAACGATCGTTGAAGGCGAAGCGCCTTGCGGTTGCGAACGAGCGTTATCAATATGCCCTGACGGCGATCGGCTTCCTGCTTTTGGTGCTGACGATACTGGCGACGATCTATGTCCGCCAGGCGCTCGATGCCGAAGCCGATGCGCGGCGCGAACTGCAGCGCAGCGCCTCGACCGATGCGCTTACCGGACTGCCCAATCGCAGGAGCTTCATCGACGCTCTCGGGCGCTCGCTAGATCGCGCCGCCTCGGACCCCGCTCGTCCGCTCAGCCTCGCCATCTTCGACATCGATCATTTCAAGCAGATCAACGACCGCTTCGGTCATCCGGCAGGCGACGAAGTTATCCGGGAGGTTGCCCGGCGGGCAAGCGAAAGCCTGCGCAAGCGCGATCTCGTAGGAAGAATCGGAGGCGAGGAATTCGCGGTCATCTTTCCGCAGGCCGATCTCGAAACGGCGGCCATGGTTTGCGAGCGCCTGCGCCTGGGCATCGCCCATAGCCCGGTCGTCCATGGCGATGCGATCATACCCTTCACCGCCAGCGTCGGCGTCGCCGACTTCCAGCCCGGTGACGACCTCGACCACCTAATGGCACGCGCCGATGCCGCCCTGTACGAAGCCAAGACCGGCGGTCGCAACCAGGTGCGCCGCGCCGCCTGAGGCTTGTGCACCACGCCGACGTGAGGCTAGCGAACGGCATGGCCACGCATCGCATCCTGTTCGTCTGCCTCGGCAACATCTGCCGCTCGCCGCTCGCCGAAGCCGCCTTTCGTCATGCCGCCACCGAAGCCGGGCTCGATATCGAGGCCGACAGCGCCGGTACTGCCGATTATCACGTCGGCGAACCGCCCGACCCGCGCTCGATCGCCGAAGCGGCAAGACACGGGATCGAGATCGGCCACTACCGTGGCCGACAATTGGTGGTCGATGACTTCCATCGTTTCGACTGGATTCTCGGCATGGACACGTCGAACATGGCCAACATCGCCCGCCTTGATCCGGGCAACGGCAAGGCCCGCGTGGAGATGCTGCTCGACCTCGTGCCGGGCCGCGAAGGCGCCGACCTAGCCGACCCCTGGTACGGGGACGAGGACGGTTTCCGCGACACCTGGGAAGACGTGAGCGCCGGGGCCGCGGCACTGGTAAAGCTCCTGCGCTAGCCTCCCCGCAGCGTCTTCACGCCGAAATCGCGCTCGAAGAGATAGAGCAAGACCCGCGCCGCCTCGCCGCGCGTGCCCTCCAGCCCGCCGTCACGCTCCATCAGCAGGCGGGCATCGTCATACGCCATGGGCAGCAGCTCGGTTATCTGGTCGAGGCTCGCGACGCTGAACGGCGTATCGCCCGACTGCCGCGTGCCGAGCAGTTCGCCCCCGCCGCGCAGCCGCAGATCCTCTTCGGCGAGGAAAAAACCATCCTGCGATTCACGCATCAAGGCGAGCCGCTTCTGTGCGGTTTCGGAAAGCGTCTCGCCGTGAAGGAGGACGCAGAAGCTCTTGTCACTGCCCCGTCCCACGCGGCCACGCAACTGGTGCAATTGCGCGAGACCGAACCGTTCGGCCTGTTCGATCACCATCAGCGTTGCATTGGGTACGTCGACCCCGACCTCGATCACCGTGGTTGCGACGAGAAGCTTGGCTTCACTGCGCGCGAACCGCTCCATCGCAGCGTCCTTCGCTTCGGGCGCGAGTTGTCCATGAACCATCACGACATCCTCGCCGAACCGCTCCTTCAAGGCCGCAAAGCGCGCTTCGGCTGCCGCGATCTCCTCCGGCCCGTCCATCTCGCGAACCATGGGGCACACCCAATATGCCTGGCGCCCCTCGGCGATCTGCGCGGCGAGCCGGTCGACCAGCGCACCGAGCTTGCCCTGCCCCATCACCACCGTGTCGATCGCCTGCCGGCCCGGGGGCAGTTCGTCGAGCTTGCTTACGTCGAGCTCGCCATATTGCGCCAGCGTCAGCGTGCGCGGGATCGGGGTGGCGGTCATGGCAAGCACATGCGGCGCGCGCCTGCCCTTGCTCGCCAGCATCAGCCGCTGGCCGACGCCGAAGCGATGCTGCTCGTCGATCACCACCATGGCGAGATTGCGATAGGCGACCTTGTCCTGGAAGATCGCATGCGTGCCGACGACGATGTCGATGCTCCCGTCGAGCAGGCCCATCAGGATGCTCTCGCGCGCCTTGCCCTTGTCGCGGCCGGTAAACAGCACGACCTCCGCCCCGGTAGGCGCAGCCATGCGGCGCAGCGTTTCGTAATGCTGTCGCGCGAGCAGTTCGGTCGGGGCGAGCAACGCAGCCTGCGCCCCCGCCTCCACCGCGATCAGCATGGCTTCCAGCGCAACTACCGTCTTGCCCGCGCCGACATCGCCCTGCAGCAGGCGCAGCATGGGCGCTTCCTGCGCCATGTCGCCCTCGATCTCGGCAATCGAGCGGGTCTGCGCGCCGGTCAGCGGGAACGGCAGCTCGAGCTTGCCGCGATAGCTGCCATCGCCTTTGAGCGGCTGGCCCTTGCGCTTTCGGTTGTCGGCCCGCACCAGCATCAGCGCGAGGCTGTTGGCGAGGAGCTCGTCATAGGCCAGCCTGTCGCGCGCCTGGGAATTCTCACCCTTGTGCGACAGCACCAGCGCGTCGCGCCAGCTGGGCCAGCCCGTCTTGTCGAGCTGGCCCGGCTCGATCCATTCAGGCAATACGGGAGACCGCGAAAGCGCCTGATCGACCAGCCCCGCCACCTTGGGTTGGGTCAGTCCTTCGGACAGGCGATAGACCGGCTCGCACAGGCGTTGCAGCGTCTCACCGCCTTCCTCGACCACGTGGTCGGGATGAACGATCTGGAGCATGTCGCCGAACCGCTCGAGCTTGCCCGCCACCCAGCGCGTCTCGCCTTGCGGAAGCTGTTTCTTCGCGGAGTAGGAGGCGCGCCCAAAATAGGTCAGCGCAATCACGTTGCCCACCGCATCTTGCGCCAGCACGCGGTAAGGCGCGCGTGGGCTACGGCCCGAGCGGTGCTCGGTCACGGTGAGCTTGACCATGATCTGCTCGCCCTCGCCCGCTTCATCGACATTTTCCACCGCGCGGCGCGTGACGAAGCGTTCGGGCAGGTGGTAGACCAGATCGCGCAGCCGCGTCAGCCCGAGCCGGTCGAGCGGCTTCCTCAGCTTGGGCCCGACTCCGTCGAGCGTCTCGGTCTCGGCAAACAACGGGTTGAGGATCTCGGGGCGCATGGCGAGGCTATGCCCAATCTCAAGTGCCATTGCGAGCGCAGCGAGGCCATCCAGATAGCCGAGCTGTGGATTGCCGCGGAGCCTGCGGCTCCTCGCAATGACTGTTGAAAGGTGCGCGCGCCTGCACTACCCGCGCCCCATGCCCGATCTGCTCACCATCGAAGGCCGTAAGCAGCGCGCCAAGTTCCGCGCCTGGCACCGCGGCACGCGCGAGGCCGATTACATGATCGGCGGCTTCTTCGATCGCTATCACGCCGATTGGGACGAGACGGAACTCGCCTGGTTCGAGGCGCTGCTCGAGGAGGACGACGTCGACGTCATGGCCTGGGCGCTCAAGACGCAGGCCGCCCCGCGCCGCTTCCAGGGCCATCTGCTCGACGCCATGCAGCAACTCGACTACGTCGATATTCCGCGTTGACGCTCGGACGCTAACGCCTATTTCGATCACACAGCAGATCGCACCCCCCTTCCCATTCGGGCAGGGGGCAATGCCGTGTGTGCGGAACGCGGCGCACCCTCGAACGCTAGGAACACCATGCCCGACCTCTCCCGTATCCTGAAAGCCAAGGATCCGCTCACGCTGGCGCAGGTTGCGCGCGGTGCGCAGCCGCTGGTCATGGCCGACCTCGCGCGGGCCAGCAGCGGGCGTGCGGTGTTCATTGCGCCCGACGATGCTGCGATGCGCGGAGTGGTCGATGCCGCCGCCTTCTTCGCGCCCGAACTCGAGGTGATCGAGTTTCCCGCTTGGGACTCGCTGCCCTACGATCGCGCCAGCCCTGCGCTCTCTATCAGCGCGCGACGGCTTGCCGCGCTCCACCGGTTGCAGGCGGGTAAGGCGAGGGCACAGCTGGTCGTCACTACCGCCAATGCCGTGCTCCAGCGCGTGCTCACACCCTTCCGCATCCGCGAGAGCGTGCGCGAGTTCAAGCCCGGGATCGAGATCGGCCGCGAGAGCCTGTCGCTGCTGCTGCAGAAGCAGGGCTACAGCCGCACCGATACGGTGATCGACAAGGGCGAATATGCCGTGCGCGGCTCGATCGTCGACATCTTCCCCAGCGGAATGGACGAGGCGCTACGGCTGGATTTCTTCGGCGACGAGTTGGAGAGCCTGCGCAGCTTCGACCCGAATACGCAGATGAGCACCGGGCGGCTCGACTCGCACCTGCTGCTTCCCGCGAGCGAAGCGCTGCTCGACGAAGGCAGCATCAAGCGCTTCCGCAGCCGGTACCGCGAAATGTTCGGCGCGCATGCGACGCAGGACCCGCTCTACGAGGCCGTCAGCGAAGGTCGACGTCTGGCGGGGATGGAACACTGGCTGCCGCTGTTCGAGGACAAGCTCACCACCCTGTTCGACCATTTCGGCACGGACGATCTGGTGGTGGTCGACCAGGCCGCGCTCGCCGCCGCCGACGAGCGCGTGAAAGACGTCACCGACTATTACGAGCAGCGCACCGCGATCACCGGGCAGGCGAAGGGCAATTACCGCCCGCTGAAGCCCGACGCGCTCTATCTGACGGGCGAGGAATTCAAGGCTGAGCTTGCCGCCGCACCCGCACATCGCGCCACGCCTTTCGACGAGCCGGAGAGCGAAAGCGTGGTCGATTTCGGCTTCCGCTCGGGCCGCGATTTCGCTCCCGAGCGTGCGCGCGGGGACAGTGTCTATCCGGTGCTGGCAGAACACCTGAAGGCGCTCGGCAAGGCCGGAAAACGCCCGCTGCTTGCCGCCTACTCGGCCGGCAGTCGCTCGCGCATCGCCTCGATACTCGGGGAAGCAGGCACGCCCGTGCAGCTGGCCGAGACCTGGCAAGAAGCGCTGGGTCTCTCCGCCAAGGGCAAGCCGGTCGCGATGGTGTTGCCGATCGAGGCAAGCTTCGCCAATGACGAGATGGAGCTGCTCACCGAGCAGGATGTGCTCGGCGACCGCCTCGTGCGGCGAAAGAAGAAGCGCCGCGATGCCGACGCATTCCTCGCCGAATTGCAGGCGCTCTCGGTCGGCGACCTGATCGTCCACACCGAGCACGGAATCGGCCGCTATCTCGGTCTCGAGGCGATCCCGGTGGGCAAGTCGAAGCACGACTGCGTCCAGCTCGAATATCGTGGCGGTGACAAGCTGTTCATCCCGGTCGAGAACATCGACGTTCTCAGTCGCTATGGCAGCAGCGAGGAAGCCGTCCAGCTCGACAAGCTCGGGGGCGAGGCCTGGCAGAAGCGTCGGGCACGGCTCAAGGAACGCATCCGCGAGATCGCCGGAGAGCTGCTCAAGGTCGCCGCGCAGCGCGCGCTCCGCAAGGCGCCGGTGCTAGAGGTCGAGGACGGGGCCTACAATCAGTTCCTCGACCGCTTCCAGTACGAGGAAACCGACGACCAGGAACGCGCGATCGAGGACGTACTGCGCGATCTGGAGAGCGGCAAGCCGATGGACCGGCTGGTCTGCGGCGATGTCGGCTTCGGCAAGACCGAGGTCGCGCTGCGCGCCGCATTCGTCGCGGCGATGAATGGCCAGCAGGTGGCTGTGGTCGCGCCCACGACCCTGCTCGCCAGACAACACTTCGAAAACTTCGCAAATCGTTTCAAAGGCTTTCCGCTCAAAGTTGGCAGGCTCTCGCGTCTCGTTCCGGCGCGCGAACTGAAGGAGACGCGCGAGGGTCTGGAAAACGGGCAGGTCGATATCGTGGTCGGCACGCATGCGATCCTGTCGAAGCAGACCAAGTTCAAGAATCTCGGCCTCGTCATCGTCGACGAGGAACAGCGCTTCGGCGTCACGCATAAGGAAAAGCTCAAGCAGTTGCGCGCCGACGTACACATGCTGACCCTTACCGCGACGCCGATCCCGCGGACGCTGCAAATGGCGATGACAGGGCTCCGCGAACTCTCGACCATCCAGACTCCGCCGGTCGACCGGCTCGCGGTGCGCACCTACGTCATGGAATGGGACGACATGGTGATGCGCGAGGCGCTGCTGCGCGAACACCATCGCGGCGGGCAGAGCTTCATCGTCGTGCCGCGCATCTCCGACATGGAACAGATTTCGGACTGGCTTTACGAAAACGTGCCCGAGGTGAAATTCGTCGCCGCACATGGCCAGATGAGCGCGGGCGAAATCGAGGAGCGGATGAGCGCCTTCTACGAAGGCAAGTACGAGGTGCTGCTCGCCACGACGATTGTCGAGAGCGGGCTCGACCTGCCGAGCGCGAACACGATCATCATCCACCGCGCCGACATCTTCGGCCTCGCCCAGCTCTACCAGCTGCGCGGACGGGTGGGCCGCTCGAAATTGCGTGCCTATGCCTATCTGACCTACGCCGCCGACACGCAGCTTTCCGAAGTCGCGGAGAAGCGCCTCAAGGTGCTCGGCGATCTCGACAGCCTCGGTGCCGGCTTCCAGCTCGCCAGCCACGATCTCGACATTCGCGGCGCGGGCAACCTGCTGGGCGACGAGCAGTCGGGCCATATCCGCGAGGTCGGCTTCGAACTCTACCAGTCGATGCTCGAGGACGCGATCCTCGCCGCAAAGGCCGGCGAGCTGGGGCTCGAGCCGAAGCGCGAGACGGTCAGTCCGCAGATTACCGTCGATGCGCCGATCATGATCCCCGAGGATTACGTCCCCGACCTTGCCGTGCGCATGGCGCTCTATCGCCGCCTCAACGATGCCGCCGACAAGGCCGAGATCGAGGCACTGGCCGCCGAAATGATCGACCGCTTCGGTGAACTGCCCCCCGCTACCGCCAACCTCGTCCGCCTGATCGAAATCAAGCACCAGGCGATCGAGGCGAACATCGCCAAGATCGACGTCGGCGCGCAAGGTACGCTGGTGACGTTCCATCAGGACGACTTCCCCGATGGGCCGGGCCTGCTCGCCTATGTCGACCGGCTGCAGGGCACCGCCAAGCTCCGCCCCGACATGAAACTGGTGATTTCGCGCGCGTGGAATTCGCCCGAGAGCCGCCTCAACGGCCTGTTCCAGCTGACCAAGGGGTTGTCGGGGATCGTCCGCAAGGCGCGCAAGGGCGCGAAGGCAGCAGCCTAACGCTTCACGAGCTCAAGGAAATCCTCCGGCGTCATGGGCTGCGCGCGCAGAAAGCCTTGGTAATACTCGCAGCCCTCGCTGCGGAGCAGTTCGCGTTGCGCCTCCGTTTCCACACCCTCGGCTACCACCTTGAGTCCGAGCGCTTCGGCCATGGCGACGATCGCGCGGATGACCGCGAGGTCGCGATCATCCTCGATCACCCCCTCGAGCATCGAGCGGTCGAGCTTGATGCAATCGATCGGGAGGACCTTGAGATAGCGGAAATTGCAGAACCCGGCGCCGAAATCGTCAAGCGCGATGCGGATGCCGAACAGCTTGAGCTGGTCGAGCACGCGGCTGACACGATCGAGATCGGCTAGGAGCACCTGTTCGATGATCTCCAGCGTGATCCGATTGAGGGGAAAGCCTGCCGCCTTGGCCATCTGGGCGAATTCGGTTGCGAAATTCTCCGCTGCAAGATCCGCCGGGGTGATATTGACCGACAGGCGCAATGCGCCCGGCCAGTGAACCGCCTGTTCGATCGCGCGCGTGACGATGTGGCGCGACAGGTGCGCCACCTGATCGGCACGTTCGGCAATCTGGAACAACGTGCCCCCGCCGATCCGCCCGATCACCGGATGATGCCATCGCGCCAGCGCTTCGGCACCGATGAGGCGATCGTCGTCGAGCGCATATTGCGGCTGGAACAGGATCTCGATCTCGTTGCGATCCATGGCTGCAAGCAGGTCGGCCTCGAGCTGCTGGTTCGAACGGCCGGAACGTGCCTGTTCGCCGGTCGACCAGTCGATCCTCCGCCGGTTGCTTTCGCGCATGCGGGTGGCGAGATCGGAAAGCCGGTCCAGCACGCTGTCGGGATCGTCGGCCGGCGTCATCCGCAGCAACGCAATGCGCGGCCACAGGCGCAGGCTTGCCCCGCCCTCGGGATTGGCGATCGGCACGGCGATGGCATCGGCCAGCGCCTCGGCCAGCCATTGCCAGCGTTCGCGGCTGCATTGCTGCCGAGCGACGAGGAGGAAATTGCCACCATTGAGGCGGGCGGCCAGCCAGGCATTGCTGCTTTCCAGCTCGTCGCCCGCGAAATGCTTGATCCGCTGGGCCACTTCGACCAGCGCGACATCGCCGGCCGATTCCCCGAAGGCGACGTTGACCGTATCGATCCGGCCCAGCGTGATAAGCATCGCCTGAATCGGACACGCAATCGTATCGGCCGGCCAGTCCTGCTGCCAGCGTGCGATCGTCTCTCGCGCCAGTGCCTGGTCGGCCAGGCCGGTCAGCGCATCGCGCGTTTCGTCGAATGGTTCGTCGGGCATGCTCGCCATAGGACGGTCCTTATCGCGCTGGATGCAAAGGGTTACCAGTTTTTCCATCATGTTGCCAAATGGGACGCGCATCCATAGGTAGCGCGTTGCCCGGCGCCCGGCCGGGACGGAGGGATGCAGAGAGTTCATGACCGAATTCAGCCGCCTGGCCCTGCTGGTATCCGATGCCCCGCGTGCACAGGAAGCCGCCGCCCGCGATTTCGCCGACATTGCCGACTGGGTTCCGCTCGATCGCGCTGACGCTGTCGTCGTGCTGGGCGGGGACGGCTTCATGCTCCAGACGCTCCACGCCATGCTCGACAGCGGACGGATCATTCCCGCCTACGGGCTCAATCTCGGGACCGTCGGCTTCCTCATGAACCGCAACCGCAATCCCGAAACGCTGGTCAAGCGGATCGGCAAGGCCAAGCCGCACCATATCGCGCCATTGCGCATGCACGCGGTGACCCAGGACGGCCAGGAACACACCTTCTGTGCGATCAACGAGGTCAGCCTGCTGCGTGAAACCCGCCAGACTGCCAAGCTCGAAGTCACGGTCGACGACAAGGTGCGCATTCCCGAGTTGGTCTGCGACGGCGTGCTGCTGGCGACGCCGGCGGGCTCGACGGCCTACAACCTCTCGGCCGACGGCCCGATCCTGCCGCTCGATTCGAACCTTCTTGCGCTGACCCCGATCAGTCCGTTCCGCCCGCGTCGCTGGCATGGTGCAATCCTGCCCGATCGAAGCCGTATCTCGCTGCGCGTGCTCGAAGAGGACAAGCGCCCGGTCTCGGTCGTGGCCGACCAGCGCGAGTTGCGCGATGTCGCGCAGGTCGACCTCGAAATCGCGCGCGACAGCGAACTGACCTTGCTGTTCGACCCGGGCCACGCGCTCGATGAACGCATCGTCGCCGAGCAATTCGTGGTCTGAACCCTCGCTGTGCGAGATGTCGCACAATTTTTGCGATTTGCCCGCTTGCCAAACCAGAATCGCGCCCATATAGGCGCACCCCTGCCCAGCGGGCTGCTCCCCGATAGCTCAGCGGTAGAGTAGGTGACTGTTAATCACTTGGTCGTTGGTTCGAATCCAACTCGGGGAGCCATTCACTTCGACGAAGTGACCCAAATCAGCCTTCGTTAGCGCTCCGGACGCCCCCGCTCGCATGGGCGGCGTTTCCTTGGCTGCGTTCTCACCGCTTCTCCTTGTCCTTTGCCAATCTGTTTGAGACGAATCAGCAGTTCGTTACCGAGGATCTTGAGCCACCCGGTGCGGATCAAGGTCCTGCGGTTGTCGGCTAATCACCGGCTGATTTGGTTCAGAAGCACCCCGGATCCTTCGTGTTGACCGGGGATGTTTGGTACAGCCTCTGCGTTACTGGCGCTCGAAGCCGCATAGCCCCCCTCGCCCAGCCACCGACCCAGATCCAGGCATGTTCGTCGTCTTCGACGTCAAGTGCGGTGGTCGAAGATGCGGCATCGTCACGCTTCTTGGTCGTGCCGCATCGCCCTAGCAGCGCCTGCTTCAATCCACGGCAGGGGACGGTTCGCTCGGTCGTGATCGCTGCGCCGGCCACTCACGCAGCTTTTGTCACAAGGCCAGGAGCAAGCGCATGCCTACCCAGGCAGTGAGCGCGGCCGTACCGAGGCGAATCCAGCGCTGCGGCAGGTATTTGAGCGCCAGCAGGTTACCGATCTGGCCGCCGACGGCAACCGCGACGAGCAGCGGCAGGCCGAAATCTACAGCCGCACCCAGTCGCCCAGCCCCGCCCTTGAGCACCTGTCCGCCAAGGCCGGAGAGCGAATTCACGAGGATGAACAGGCTAGCGGTCGCGGCGATGGCGCGTGCGCCGTGCCACCGCGCGAGGTGCAGCACCGGAGCGAGGAAGATCCCCCCGCCAATGCCGACCAGACCGGCGAGGTAACCGAGCGGCATTGCGACGAGAGGCATTGCCCGCGCCCAGCGAGCCGGCGCGACGACGCTCTCCTCGCGCAGGGGAAGAAGAAGGCTCAAGCCGGTGAGCACGAGGCACGCGCCGAGGATGCCGAGGAAGGTCGTCTCGTCGATCGGGGTAAGCCCGCCGAAGAAGGCCGCCGGTGCCGCCGCGGCAGTGACCAGCACCGCGTCGCGCCATGGCGTCACCCGCGCGCGGGCGAAGCGGATGGTGCTTCCCGCAACGACTACGATATTGCAGGAGAGCGAGACCAGCGGAAGAAGGCGATAGTCGACCTCGCCCAGTGCCAAGAGCGCCGTATAGGTCGATCCTCCCCCGAAGCCGACGCTGGCATAAAGCAGGGCGGCGACGAAGAATGCGACTGCGAGCATGGCCATGCAGTCTGCCTAGACCGGCCGCGCGGCGGCGGCTAGCGTTACGGCAGGGCAGAGGGTCAACGACAATGCAGACAGCGGATATCGACCTGGGGAGCGATCTTCGGCAGGCCGGCAAAAGCGATGCCGCCCGGCTCGGCGAGATCACCGCCGATGCCTTCCGCGACGATCCCTTCAACCTGTGGCTCTTCGGCCGGTTCGCGGGCATCCGCAACCTGTTCCGGCTGCAGGCCCGGCGCATCTACGTGCCCCGCGGCTACTGCTATCTGGTCGGCGACGAGGGAGCCTGCATGTGGATGCTGCCCGGCGGCGACGCGAATTTCTCGCTGGGCGATTATGCCGCCTTCGCCCTCCCCACACTGTTCACCTGCGGTCCCGGCGCAGTGCGTCGCGGAATCCGTACCGGCGAGGCGATGGAACGCCGCCATCCCGCCTTCGAGCACGCCTATCTCTTCAGCATCGGCGTCCGTCCGGCGGCGCAGGGAAAGGGGCTTGGCCGCAAGCTGATCCAGCCCATGCTCGACGCCTGCGACCGCGCAGTGCTCCCCGCCTATCTCGAGAATTCCAACCCGGCGAATACCGGATTCTACCGCTCATGCGGATTCGAACCTCTGGGCGAGCCTATCCATCCGGAACCGGACAGCCCGCCCCTGCAACCGATGGTGCGGCAGCCCCGCCGCAGTTAGCGACGGAGCCGCCGGTTCGGCTCAGCTGCCGATAGCGCCGTGGCAGTGCTTGTACTTGTTGCCCGAGCCGCAGGGACACGGCGCATTGCGGCTGATATCCATTCCGGCGTAGGGATTCTCGCCCACCGAGCCGCCCGGACCGACCGCGGCACGCGGGCTGCCGGCGAGCGCGCCGAACAGCGCCGCGCGCGCTGCGGAGCCGTCTTCGTCGTTCGAATCCTCGAGGCCGGTCAACGGATCGATGTGTCCGGTGAGGAAATCGGGCAGTTCGGGCAGGTCGACGGGCGGCAGTGGTGCGGGTTCGACCAGTTCGAGACGGATGAGCTTGCTGGTCACCTCCTCACGCAGCTTGTCGAGCATGGTCTCGAAAAGGCTGAAGGCTTCCTGCTTGTACTCGTTGAGCGGCTGCTTCTGCGCATGGGCACGCAGCCCCACGACCTGGCGCAGCGCATCGAGCGTGGCGAGGTGATCCTTCCACTGGCCGTCGAGCTCCTGCAGCAGGATACTCTTCTCGATCCGGCGCCACAGCGAGGGATCGGTCGCGGCGATCTTCTTTTCCATGATCGCGTCGGCCTGTTCGACGAGGCGTTCCTCGATGATCTCGGGTTCGACCTGGTCTTCCTCGATCCACTGTTCGATCGGAGCGTCGATCCCCAGCATTTCGGCAACCCGGGTCTTGAGGCCCGCAATGTCCCATTGCTCGGGATAGGACCCCGGCGGGCATGCTTCCCCGACCAGCGAATTGATCGCATCGTGGCGCATCGCGACGACCACGTCGTCGACCGCCTCGGAATCCATGATCTCGGCGCGCTGTTCGTAGATCACCTTGCGCTGGTCGTTCATCACGTCGTCGTACTGGACGACCTGTTTGCGGATCTCGTAATTTCGCGCTTCGACCTTCTTCTGCGCGGTCTCGATCGCCTTCGACAGCCATTTCGAGCCGATCGCCTCGCCGTCCTCGAGATTCGAGTTCATCATCTTGGCGAACAGCGTGTCGGGTCCGAAGATGCGCAGCAGATCGTCTTCGAGACAGAGGTAGAAGCGCGACAGGCCGGGGTCGCCCTGGCGGCCCGAGCGTCCGCGCAGCTGGTTGTCGATGCGACGGCTTTCGTGCCGTTCGGTACCCAACACGAAGAGGCCGCCCGCCTCGAGCACCTTCTGCCGCTCGGCCGCGACTTCGGCCTTGATGCGTTCGATCTCGAGGTCCTTCTTGGCGCCCTCTTCCATGTCGCCGAGCTCGTCCTCGATGCGGAAGTCGACATTGCCGCCGAGCTGGATGTCGGTGCCGCGGCCGGCCATGTTGGTGGCGATGGTGACCGCGCCGATGCGACCGGCCTGCGCCACGATATGCGCTTCGCGCTCGTGCTGGCGAGCGTTGAGGACCTCGTGCTTGACCCCTTCCTGTTCGAGGAAGGCGCTCAACATCTCGCTCTTCTCGATCGATACCGTGCCGACCAGCACCGGCTGGCCGACCTTCGCCTTTTCGGCGATCGCCTTGGCGATGGCTTTGAACTTGTCCTGTGTGTTCTTGTAGAACTCGTCGTCCTCGTCGATCCGCGCGACGGGAACGTTGGTCGGGATCTCGACCACGTTCATCTTGTAGATGTCCCAGAATTCGGCCGCTTCGGTGGCGGCGGTGCCGGTCATGCCCGACAGCTTGGGATACATGCGGAAGTAGTTCTGGAAGGTGATCGAGGCGAGCGTCTGGTTTTCGGGCTCGATCTTTACCCCTTCCTTCGCCTCGACCGCCTGGTGCAAGCCGTTCGACCAGCGGCGGCCATCCATCATGCGACCGGTAAACTCGTCGATGATCACGACCTTGTCGTCCTTGACGATGTAATCGATGTCGCGCTTGAACATGTGCACCGCGCGCAATGCCTGGTCGAGATGGTGGACGACCTGCGTGTTTTCGACGTCATAGAGGTTCTCGGTCTCGAGCAGCCCCTTTTCGATCAGCAGCTTCTCGACTTCCTCGGTGCCTTCCTCGGTCAGCTGGATGCTGCGCTGCTTCTCGTCCTTCTCGTACCAGTCGTCGGGGAAGGTTTTCACCACTTCGTCGATGGCGATGTAGAGGTCGGACTTGTCCTCGGTCGGCCCCGAGATGATCAGCGGGGTGCGCGCCTCGTCGATCAGGATCGAGTCGACTTCGTCGACGATCGCGAAGTTGAACGGGCGCTGCACCATCTGGCCGCGCTCGTGCTTCATATTGTCGCGCAGGTAATCGAAGCCGAGCTCGTTGTTGGTCGAATAGGTGATGTCGGCGTTATAGGCCTCGCGCCGCTCGTGCTCCGACAGATTGGGCACGATCACGCCGATCGTCAGGCCGAGGAAGCGGTGCAGGCGCCCCATCCATTCAGCGTCGCGCGCGGCGAGGTAATCGTTGACCGTGACGACGTGGACACCCTTGCCCTCGATCGCGTTGAGATAGGTCGCCAGCGTGGCGACCAAGGTCTTGCCTTCGCCAGTACGCATTTCAGCGATTTCACCGCGGTGGAGTACGATGCCACCGACCATCTGCACGTCGAAATGGCGCATACCGAGCACGCGGACCGAGGCTTCGCGGACCGTGGCGAAGGCTTCGGGGAGGATGTCGTCGAGCGTCTTGCCGTCGGCAAGCTGGGCACGAAACTTGTCGGTCTGCGCTGCGAGTTCCTCGTCGGTGAGCGCCTGAAGCTGCGGTTCGAGCGCGTTGATCTGGTTGACGATCTTGCCGAGCGACTTGACGTAGCGATCGTTCGACGAGCCGAACACGGCTTTCATGATGGAATTGAGCATGTGGGGGCCTTCGAGCCTTCCTGATGAGTTCTATGGTGTGAACGCCCGCGCACGCTGGCCGTGCCGGGCAGAAACGGGTGCTTTTCGGAAGCAGGCGCTATTCGTAGGCGCGGTCTACGCCCAGCTGCACGGTCGGGATGACGACCGTGACCACGGGGGTCGGCTTGCAGGCCTTCGCGGTGGGCGGGCTTGCAAGCGACAGGCGTACGGCGCCGGGACATTCACAGGCATCGCTCTTGCACGGCCCTTCCGCGCCTGCGGCGAGTTCGACCCCCGCCCCGGCGTCGTAGACCATCGCCTGCGCAGGCGCACCCGCGGCGGCGAGGCCGGTCAGGAGCGCGAGCAGGGTAATCAGGCGTTTGAGCATCCTGCGGGCCGAGATAGTGCCCGGTGAGTGGATCGTCCAGCCCAAAGCCCTCGCAGCGCACATCTCTGCAAACCGCATTTGCGCAATCCCGCGCAATTCCCTCTCCGTTAGCGTTATGGAAACCACAAATGCCTAGCCTTGCCCGCCGAAACGGGATCTCGGGGGAAAGAAATGAATTCGGTCGAAGCGACCATGGAGACCATGGCAAGCACCACCAATCTTCCGGCCGACGAGACCGACGACCGGGCGGTGGTCGTCCGCCTGCTGTGGGCAAGCGGGTTGATGCTGTTCCTCGAACTCGCCCTGATCCGTTGGCTCGGATCGAATATCGTCCACCTGTCCTACTTTTCGAACTTCGTCCTGCTGGGCTCGTTTCTCGGTATCGGCGCCGGATTCCTGATCAGTCGCCGCGAATGGTCGATCTGGCCGATCGCGCTGCCGCTGCTCGCGATCCTCGTGATCGGCGTGATCAATTTTCCCGTTTCGATCGAACGCCAGGGATCGGACCTCATCTATTTCACCGCGCTCGAGATCGAAGGTCCGCCGGCCTGGCTGGCACTTCCGATCATCTTCGTACTGGTGGCGGTCATCCTCGCCGGGCCTGCCGAACTGGTCGGGCGCTGCTTCGCCGAGCTGCGCCCGCTTTCGGCCTACCGCTATGACCTGATCGGGTCGCTCGCGGGAATACTCGGGTTCACCGCGCTCAGTTTTCTTCACGCCCCATCGCTGGTCTGGGGCCTCGTCGCCATGGTGCCGATCATGGTGCTAACCCGTCCGGCGAGGCGACTGGCCAGCGCCGGGTGGGCAGTCATACTCCTGGCAGGGCTGGCCATGGAAACCTTCACTCCCGGCGTGACCTGGTCGCCCTACTACAAGATCCATACCGAGGAGATGGAACGGGCGGATGCTGGTTTCGTCATGATCAGTGCCAATGGCGTCACGCATCAGTTGATGGCCCCGGCCGATTGGAAGCTCGAACAGGGCGAGCGGATCTACGAAACGCCCTATCTGCGTCTGCCGCACAAGCTCGACGATGTCCTGATCGTCGGTGCAGGGTCCGGATCCGATGTCGCGATCGCCCTGAGCAAGGGGGCGAAACACGTCGATGCCGTCGATATCGACCCGCAGATCATGCAAATCGGCGTGGACCGCAACATCGACCGGCCCTACGCCAATCCCGGCGTGGTGCGCCATGTCAACGATGGGCGCGCCTTCCTCCAGAACACCGACCGCAAGTATGACCTGGTCCTGTTCGCCTTGCCCGACTCGCTCACACTGGTCAGCGGAGCGTCGCAAATCCGGCTCGAGACCTTCCTGTTCACCGAAGAAGCCATGGCCTCCGTGCGGCGCGTGCTGAAGCCCGACGGCGCCTTCGCGATGTACAATTACTACCGCGAACCCTGGCTGATCGACCGCCTCGCGGGGACCGCGCAAAAGGTTTTCGGACACGAGCCCTGCGTCGACACATGGGCCGATGCGCAGGCCGTCGTCAGCGTGGCCATGAAGCAGGGATCGCAAAGCTGCGACGATCGCTGGGTTCCGACGTCAGAGGTCACCACCGTGAAGGATGACGCGCCCTTCCTCTACTTCCGCGGCACCCGCTTCCCGCCGGTCTACGCCATTACCATCGCCGCTATCCTGCTCGCATCGCTCGTCACCGTGCGCGTGCTCGGCGGGCCGCTCGGCACGATGCGGCCCTATGCCGACCTGTTCTTCATGGGGGCGGCCTTCCTGCTGCTCGAAACGAAGAACATCGCCACCTTTGCGCTGTTGTTCGGCACGACCTGGTTCGTCAACGCGCTGGTATTTGCCGGCGTGCTGGTGATCGTGCTCGCTGCCGTGGAGACCGAGAGACGCGTCAAGACGCCGCCGCTGAAGGTTGTCTTCCTGGCGATGGCCGTCTCGCTGGCAGCCGCGTGGATCGTCAAACCCGAATGGCTGCTGTCGCTGGCATTCTGGCCCCGTCTCGTGGCGGCAACCGTGCTCGCCTTCCTGCCGATCTATCTTGCCAATATAGCCTTCGCGAAACGCTTCCGCGAAAGCGGCGATTCGCAATCGGCCTTCGCCATCAACCTGCTCGGCACTATCGTCGGCGGGTGCCTCGAATACGCCGCGCTGTTCACCGGGTACAACAATCTGCTGATCCTGACCGGCCTGCTCTATCTCGTGGCCTTCCTGCTGGTGCCGAAGGGCGCAGCGCGCATGGCCTGACGCTTGTCTGCCGCGCGCGGGAGGGCTAGCGCGCGGAGATGGATCTCGAACGCTCCCGACTAGCCCGTCCCTTTCCCGACTTGCCGCAGATAGACGGCGTGACGGTGCGCGTAGCGCGGGCGGGCTACAAGACCTGGGACCGCGCCGACCTGACCTTCATAGAGCTCGCCGAAGGCACAGCGGTGGCCGGCGTTTTCACCACCAGCGCCTGCGCCTCGAGCGAGGTCGAGATGGGGCGCGAGCAAGTGAAGCAGGGCTACGCACGTGCGCTCATAGTCAATGCCGGCAATTCCAACGCCTTCACCGGATATCGCGGGCGCGAGGCGGTCGAGCAGATCGTCGCGCAGGTGTCCGATGCGCTCGGCTGTAGCGGCGAGGAAGTCTTCGTTTCTTCCACCGGAGTGATCGGCGTCCCGCTGCCCAAGGACAAGGCCAGGGCGGGTATCGCGGCCGCGCTCGACGCCGCGCCATGCGATTGGGAAGATGCCGCGCGCGCGATCGGCACGACCGATACCTTTACCAAGGGCGCCAGAGCGGCGGCGATGCTCGGAGAGGCGCGTGTCGAACTTGTCGGCATCATCAAGGGCAGCGGCATGATCGCGCCCGACATGGCGACCATGCTCGGCTATGTCTTCACCGAAGCGGCGGTCGAAGCCGCATTCCTCCAGGAAATGCTCGCAACGGCGAATGCCGCCACCTTTTCCTGCATCACGGTCGACGGCGATACCTCGACCAGCGACACCGTGCTCGCCTTCGCCACCGGCAAGGCAGGCAATGCGCCGCTCGCCTCGTGGGACGATGCGGGGGCCGATGCCTTCTACGCCGCGCTTCTCGAGGTCTGCCGCGAGCTTGCGCAGCTCGTCGTGCGCGATGGCGAGGGTGCGCAGAAGTTCATCGAGATCGCAGTGACGGGTGCAGACAGCGACGCGAGCGCGCGCCGCGTCGGGCTTGCCATCGCCAATTCGCCGCTGGTCAAGACAGCGATCGCCGGCGGCGACGCGAACTGGGGTCGCGTGGTCATGGCAGTGGGCAAGGCCGGCGAACCCGCCGACCGCGACCGCCTGTCGATCGGCTTCGGCGGCACTTGGGCGGCCAGGGACGGGCAGCCATTGCCCGATTACGACGAGGCACCGGTCGCGCAGCATCTCGAGGGCGAGGATATCCGTATCGATGTCGATCTCGGCATCGGTTCGGGCCGCGGCACCGTGTGGACCTGCGATCTGACCCACGGCTATATCGCGATCAACGCGGACTACCGTTCTTGACCCTTCGGCAAGCTCAGGATGATCGGGCGCTCGACGCCGATATGCTTGCGCTGATGAAGCGGGTAACCGAGCAGGCGATCCTGCCGCGCTACCGCAACCTCTCGGCAGGCGAGGTCGAGGACAAGGGCGGCAACGATCCCGTCACCATCGCCGACAGGGAAAGCGAGGCACTGCTGCGCGAAGGGCTTGCAGCCATTGACGGCTCGCTCGCATTCGTCGGTGAGGAGGCGGCACACGCCGATCCTTCGATCCTCGATAGGCTCGACCGGCCCTGCTGGATCGTCGACCCGATCGACGGCACACGCAATTTCGCGCACGGAAAACCGCCTTTCGGCATCATCGTCGCCCGCGCCGATGGCGGCGTGGCCCGTTCGGGCTGGATCTTCGATTGCCTCTCGGGGCGGTTCTGCGTCGCGCACGAAGGCCACGGAGCGAGTGTCGACGGCGAAGCCATCGTTTCGGCGCCGACGGGCAGGACGCCGCCGATCGGCGCCATTTCGCTGATATTCATGAAAGAGGAGCGCCGCGAAGCGACGCGGCGCCATATCTCTCCCAATTACGAGCTGGTCGACATCCCCTTCTGCGCGGCTGAGCAATATCCGCGTCTGGCACTGGGCGTGAACGACGTGTCGATCTTCGAGCGCACGCTCGCCTGGGACCATGCCGCCGGTGTATTGTGGCTCAACGAGGCGGGTGGAAAAGCGGCAAGGCCCGACGGATCCCCCTATCGCGTCGACGAATGGGACCGGCCGGGCCTGCTCGGTGCGGCAAGCCCCGCCCTGTGGGACGAGCTTGCCGCGCTATATGCGAAAATGGATTAAAGCGCGCCTTCAAGCCACTGCTTAAGCTGGCCTTTCGGAGCCGCGCCACGCATCTGCGCTGCCGGTTCACCATTCTTGAAAAGCACGAGGAAGGGGATCGACTGCACGCCCATTGCGCCGGGCACGTCGGGATTTTCCATGATGTCCATCTTGGCGATGGTGACCTTGTCGCCCAACTCGTCGCTCAGCTCTTCGAGCGCGGGGGCGATCATCTTGCACGGACCGCACCAGTCGGCCCAGAAATCGACCAGCACGGGCTTGTCGCTTTCGAGCACGTCGGACTTGAAGCTGGCGTCGGTGACGGCGGTGGTGGCCATGGGGTATCTCCTGAAGTTCCTTCGGCTGCCGATGTGGGCCGCCGGTTCGATTACACAACGGGCGGCAGGGCAAAACTTTCCTGCGGCGCCGCAAACGCGCTCTTGTAGGCAGCCATTCGCGCGGGCGGCAAGACGAAGAGCCGCGGCGTCTGGGTATAGAGCACCGCCGCCTCGATCCGGCGCCCGGGATAGATGACCTCCAGCGCAGCGACATAGGCCGCCATCTGCTTCATCGTGGCGTCGGGAACGGCGTCGAGCGTGGCGGGCGGGCGGCGCGCGGTCTTGAAGTCGACCACGCGGACCGTCTCGGGCGTGACCAGCAGGCGGTCGGCGGTGCCCATCACCACTTGCCCCTCGACGGTGGCGGCCAGCGGAACTTCGGCCAGCGCATCAGGCCCGAAGACCGCTGCAAATCCGGGATCGTCGAGCACCGCCATGGCGCTGGCGAGCATTTCCTCGCGCTCGGTAGCGCCCAGATCGGGCGCCTGACGCGCCAGCCAGGAGTCTGCCTTGGCGGCCCGCTCGGCAGGGGAGACCAGAGGGAGACGCTCGAGCAGCGCATGGATCAGTGTCCCGCGCCGCGCGGCCGCGCTTGCGCTGCCGGGCGGAAGCGGCGGGTCGCTGCCTTCGACCTCGCCCAGCCCCGAGGGCGCCAGCGGACGCGGAGGGCGCGGCTCGGGCCCGACCGGACGCGTCGCCCAGCCGGGCAGCGGCGGCAGCTCTTCTGCTGCGGGGGCGTGCTTGGTTGCCGGGACCGACGGGGCGTGTTCGCCCAGTTCCCAGCGGGCGCCCCAGATCGGATCGGCCAGTCCCTCGTCCTCGCCGAATAGCGGCTTGAGGCGCGCGTACCAGCTGTCATCATGCGGGCCGTTGCGCGCGTCCCGGGGCCCAAGCGAGCCGGTAATGAACAGCGCCTCCTGCGCGCGGGTCAACGCCACATACAGCAGGCGCCAATGTTCCTGCATCGCCTTTGCCGCCTCGACCTCGTCGGCGCGCGCAACCGGGCCGACCTTTTCGTCCTTGCCGAGCGCAGGCAGCGGAATTTCGCGACGCCGCTCGGTGCCGGGCAAGTCCTCGCGCAAGACCAGCTCGCCAGCGCCGTCGGGGCGGATAGCGGCATCGGCGAGAATAACGATCGGCGCCTCCAGCCCCTTCGAGCCGTGGACGGTCATCACACGAACCTGATCGCCGCCCGCGCCCGCCTCGCGCTTCAGCTCGCCATCGCCCGCGTCGAACCAGCGGATGAAGCCCTGCAGGCTGGCGGTATGCGCGCTGGAATAGGCGTTGGCGGCGTTAAGCAGCTCGTCGATCGGATCGTTCGCCTCGCGGCCCAGCCGCGCGACGAGCCGCCGGCGGCCGTCGAGCGGGCCGAGCAATATCCAGTGGAGCAATTGTTGCGGGCTGTCGAAATCGGCGCGACGCAGGATTTCGAGCAGCGACGCGACGGTGGCGAGGACCACAGGATCGTCGCTTGCGCGCAGGTGCTCCCACAGCCGCATGCCGCGCGGGCGATGGCCGTGCTCCAGCAAATCTTCCTGGCTCCAACCGAGCAAAGGCGAGACCAGCAGGCTGGCGAGCGTCAGATCGTCGAGCGGCTGCGCGGCGAAACGCAGCGCTGCCATGAGATCCTTTACCGCCAGCGGGTTGCCCAGCCGCAGCCGGTCGACCCCGGCCACTGGCACGCCGTGGCGATAGAGTCGCGCGACTATCAGCGAGGCGAGTTCGCGCCGCTTCTGGACGAGAACCATGACATCGCCCGCCGTGGCGCGGCGCTGACCGCCCTTGGACAGGGTAAGGCCATCGCCCGCGGGATCGAGCCACGCGGCGACCTGCTGCGCTATACGGTCGGCCAGCAGGCGGTCGTGGCGCGCCAGCCAGCCTTCGGTCTCGCCCTCCCCTTCGTCGTCCTCCGCTTCTGCTACGCGGACAACCTGCCACAGCCCGACCAGCCCCGGTTCACCGCTGCCACTGTGCGGATCGGCGGGCGTATCGAGGCCGAATCCCTTGTAGCCGATGGCCCCGATCGCCCGGTCGACGAAGCCGAGCACTTCCTGGTTGGTGCGATAGCTACGTCCGAGACCGTATTCCGCCAGCCCGCGCATGTCGGGGCCGCCGCGCAGCTCGCGCGCAGAGGCTGCTGCCGCATTCATCCGCTCGCGGAAATAGTCGCGCGCTTCGCGGAAATTTTCCGGACTGGTACCCTGGAAGCCGAAGATCGCCTGCTTGTAGTCGCCCACCGCGAAGATCGTGCGCACAGCATCCCCGCGCGCGCCCTCGCCGTCGAAATAATCGCTCGTGAGCGCCTTCACGATCGCCCATTGCGCTTCATTGGTATCCTGCGCCTCGTCGACGAGGATATGGTCGAAGCTGCGATCGAGCTTGTAGCGGATCCACTCCGACATCGCGCTGTCGGACAGCAGCGTGGCCGCCCGGGCGATGAGATCGTCGAAATCGACCAGTCCCTCGCGCTCCTTGGCCTTGTCCCAGGCAAGCGCGAAGGCGCGCCCCGCCTCGAGCTGCGGCGCGAGGAAACCGGCGAGGTCGAGCAGCGCGGCGCGCTCGCGCACCGCCGCGACGGCATCGGCCACCCGCACCTGATTGGCAGGCAGGGCGGGATCGATCTTCTCGGCGCCTGCCATCTTGCGAGGCGTCCCGTCCTTTTTGAGAAGCGTGTCGAGAAATTCGTCGAGCCGATCAAGCCGTGTCGCGACGTCGCTTGCGAGCCAGCTTTCGAGGAAATCGGCACATTGCTGGCCGGTCTTCGCCGACCAGCCGCGTGTCGCCGCGATACAGGCGCGCAGGGATGCAACCGGGAAAGCCTCGTCCGAACACGCCTCGGCCACCCAAGCCCCATCGGCATCGGCAGGAGTGCCGAGCAGGCGATGGACGCGTGGGCGCATCGGCGGCTGCCAGCTTCCCGGTCCGTGCCACAGGTCGCCATACCTTGCACAGCGCATCAGCCAGCTGCGCACCGCATCGGGCCCCTTGCGCTTGCTCATTTCGGCGATTGCTTCGGTGACACGCGGGTCGCCGTCGGACAGCAAGTCGGCGAGAACTTCGCGGCTCAGCAGGTCGCGCTCGCGATCTTCCATCGGGCGTGTTCCGGGCAATATCCCCGCCTCGCCCGGGAAGGCGGCGAGGAGGTATTGCGCGAATGCATGGATCGTATCGATCCTGAGGCCCCCGCCCGGGCAATCGAGCACGCGGGCGAACAGCGCTCGGGCGCGCGAGCGTGTCTCGGGATCGGCAGGCGCGCCGAGATAGCCCAGCTCCTTGCCCAGCTGCGCATCGTCCATCCGCACCCAGCGCGCGAGGACGGCGTTGACGCGCACAGCCATTTCCGCCGCGCCGGCCTTGGTGAAAGTAAGGCACAACACCTGCGACGGATCGGCTCCGGGTTCGAGCAGCAGCCGTAACACGCGCGCCGAAAGCACCTGCGTCTTGCCGGTCCCCGCGCTCGCCGAAAGCCAGACGCTGCCGAGCGGATCGACCGCGAGCCGTTGCTTGTCCTGCAGTTCGTAGACCGCCCCGCTCATGCCGCCTCGCCCCCGTCCTGGTGCGCGATCCACTCGTCGAGTCGCATCAGCTGGTCATAGGTGTCGTAGCCTTCGTAATTGGGGTTCTCACGCGCGGTGAAGGCGTCGCCGCCCTTGATGAAACGCGCAATGGCAAGCGTCAGCTTGTCGGCGGTCAGCGGCAGGAAATCCTCGGGCGCCACTCCCGATCGCTTGTTGCCCACCTTGAGCGGCACCTCGACATAGCCGAAGCCGTAAGGATTCTCGGGTTTCGCCTTGCCCAGCGACCAGTATTCATAGGTTGAGGGATCGCCGGACAGCCCCTCGAACCCGCCGCGCTCGGCGATGAGGCCAAGAATGCCCAGCTGGAGCGCGAAGCCCGCCTCGACCTTCGCCGCGCTCGGCGGCGTCCCGGTCTTGTAGTCGACGATGGCGAGGCTGCCGTCGGCGAGCCGGTCGATCCGGTCGGCGCGGCCATGGACATGTACGCCCTCGAAAGTCATTGCGCCCTTTTTCTCGACTGCGAGCACGGTGCGGTCCTCGGCATGCGTGACCCTATCCTCGATCCAGCGCAGTGCCGCCTCGAGACGCGGCCGCCACAACCCGCGCATCAGCGGATCGGCGTTTTCCTCGTCGAGCACCGCCTCCATGATCGGCGCGAGCCTTGCGCCGTCATCCTTCTCGCGCGCCTCGTGCCAGCGTTGCAGAATCGCGTGCGCGACCGTGCCCTGCCACGGCGCCGAGGGCTCCGCATCGAGCGCGTCGAGATCCTTCAATCCCATGATCCGGTCGGCGTAGAACTGGTAGGGATCGCCCAGCAGCCGGTCGAGCGCGGTGGCGGAAATGTCGACGTCGCGCTGCTCGGGCGCGGGATCGGGCGCCGGTCGCATATAGCGCGGGGCGGCGGGCGCACGCGTCATGGCGCGCGCGAGTTCGATCGCAGCGGTTTCCTCGTGATCCCCCAGCTGTTCGCCCAGCAACGCCTGGACGCGGAGCAGGAATCGCGAGGGGATCGCCGGCCCCGCCTCGTCGCGCTGCGCATGGGAGAGCACCACTTCGGGGGCGCCCATCGCACCGGCGAGATCGTGCGCCGAGAGGCCGATGCGGAAGTCGGCGCCAGGCACGCCGAGCGCGCGCAATACCGGCGGGGCGAGCAAGGCGTCGACCCCGCCGCGGGTAGGCCAGACGCCCTCGGTGAGCCCCGCGCAGATGACCAGTTCGGCGCGGTTCATCCGGCTTTCAAGCAGGCCGAGCACCTGGACGCGCGCGTGGCCGCCATAGGGCGGGCGCACCGCGACCTGCTCCATCGCATCGCGCAGCGCGATGGCCGCTTCCCCCGGTGCGAGCGTGAAACCGGCATCGCGCGCGTGAAGGCGCAGTGCCTCGACGAAGGTGGCGAGCGAGCGCCCGTCCTCCCGGCTCCACAGCGCCTCGCCGCACAGCGCTTCGCCGCTTGCGACGAGCGCATCGAGCAGGTCGGCGAACGCCATGCCCTCCTTCATTGCGAGCGCCAGCAGCGGGGCGAGTGCCGCCTCGACCGCCGCATACCATTCGGCCACGCTTGGATGGCGCTCTTCCAGCTTTGCCGCGATCACTGCCACCGGTGCTAGCCCGCCCGCCTTTCTCGGACCGCGCAACGCGCGTTCGACCCGGCGCAGCTGGCGTAGCCAGGCGCCGCGCTCCATTCCGCCATCGACCAACGGATGGCCGAGCAGCCCCATCAACGGCACCGGCGCGGCACCATCGGCCATGACTTCGGCGAGCAGCAACAGCAGCCGTCCCGCGGCGGTCTGCGACAGCGGTCGCCCCGCAGAATCATCTGTGGCGATGTTCCAGCGATCGAGGTGATGCACCACGCGCCGCGCCAGCGCGCGGTCGGGTGTGACCAGCGCCACGCGCTTCTCGGGTTGCTCCACCGCCTCGCGTACCAGCAGCGCGATCGCCTGCGCTTCCTCTTCCGGATTGGCCGCGGTCATGATCCGCACGCCCGACAGGCGGCGCTTCTCGGGCGGCAGCGTTACCCAGTTCTTGCTCGCCTCGGGCGGGAGGAAGAGCGAACCGATGGCATGGCTTCGCGCGGGCGCTGCGGCTGCAAGGCCCTTGCGATGCCAGGGCTGCACCTCCTCGCGCGCCACGCCCATGCGATTGAGCAGCAGCTTGAGGTGATATTGCGGGTGAGTGACCGCATCCTCGCGCGCGAAAGGCGTTTCGCCTGGTCCGGGCGCCGCCCCCGCGCGGCCGAGTTCGTCCCACACGGCGGGCGGCATGGTCAGGTCGAAATCGGGCAGGATCACCGCCCCGTTTTCGAGATCGGCTATCACGCGCAGCAGCTTTGCCAAGGCAGGCGCCGCGCTGGTTACGCCCGCGGCAACGATCGGCGTGGCGGGAGGATTTTCCTTCCATTGCCGTGCCGCCCAATCGAACAGGCGATTGCGCCGCGCCGCCGCGTCGAGTGCATTGCATTCCTGCAATTGCGCCAGCCACTTGGACTGGACAGTTGCGAAGAGGTGGAGGCTTCGCTGCCAGTGATCCGACAGCGATCCGAAGAGATCGAGCACCGCATCGCCCACAAGCTCCTCGGGCCCCACGCCCTCGACCAGCAGGCGGTCCATCGTGGCCCCGGTTTCGCGTGCGAGGCGGAGCAGCGTCGCCCCGCCGGGCGCTTCGTCGCCCATAGTGTCGGCAATCAGCCCGGCAAGCGTGAACAGGCGGCGTTGGGGATCGACTGCAGGCGGGATGTCGGCCGCACCGAGCGGGTCGAGCAGCGGGCCCAGCGTTTCGTCGAGGTCGAGGTCCCCGACCACAGCCATCCGCGGCATCAGCAGGCCGGGAGAGCCCGTCTCGCCCGCATGGCGGATGAAGGCTTCGGAAATCGTCCGCCGGGCGCGGCTGCTGGGAACCAGCAGTGTCAGTCGGGCGAGCCCGAATTCGGGATCGGCATAGCGCGGAACGAGCCCGGCCACGAGCGCATCCGCGAAACCGCGATGCGCGGCAATCGAATAGAGCCTGGGCCCAGCCCGCTCAGCCACCCGTCAGGGCCTGCTCGGTCGGCCGGATGTGTTCCGGCGTACCGACCTCGTACCACTGCCCGGTGAAGGCCACGCCGTAGAGGCGCCCTTCTTCGATCGCGCGATCCCACAGGACATTGGTCGAGAAAGGACCGTCGGGCGCATCGCGCAGCAGTCGGTGCGAGACGAGTTGGATACCGGTGTAGATGAAGGGGGCTATCCGCCCCGGCTTCTTGCGGCTGAGCCGCCCCGCCGGATCCATGTAGAAATCGCCGGTCCCGTCGAAATTGAACGCCCGTGCATGCGTGACCACCAGCAATAGCGCATCCATCCGCTCGGGGTCCCACCGCGCCGAGAGATCGGCAAAGGCATTGCGCGGGCCGTCGAGCCAGATGCTGTCGGCATTGCAGGCGAAGAAGGGATCGGGAAGCTGCCCCGCGGCCTGCGCCTTGGCCATGCCGCCACCCGTTTCGAGCAAATGGTCGCGTTCGTCCGAGAAGGCGACCTTCGGCACCGCCCGCGCGGCGATATGCGCCTCGATCGCGTCGGCGAGATAGTGGACATTGACCACTGCCCTGGCGACCCCGGCTTCCTCGAGCCGGTCGAGCGTACGGTCGATAAGCGGCCTGCCCCCGACCCGCACCAGCGGCTTGGGCGTTGCCGCGGTCAGCGGGCGCATGCGCTTGCCCAGCCCCGCAGCCATCACCATGGCGGTATCGGAAATGAGGTCGGTCACTGGATTTCCCCACCGGATGTGTCGCGAATCTGCTGCGGTATATTCGCGGCGAACCAGTCGGCCACCGGCTGCAGCGCCGGATGCGCCAGATCGCGTTCCATTGCCTCCCAAACGCGCGGGATCATTGCCAGGTAGCGGTCCTTGCCGTCGCGCTTCCACAGGCGCGTGAAGATGCCGACGATCTTGGCGTTGCGCTGTGCGCCGAGCCGGGCGTAATCGGCCTCGAAGTGCTCGCCGGGGTCGGCGGCGGCGCGGTAGCGACCGAGCATTTCGCGTTCGAGGTCGGGCGAGACGTCGCGCCGCGCATCCTGCAGCAGGCTGACGATGTCGTAGGCCGGATGGCCAACCAGCGCGTCCTGAAAATCGATCAGCCCCTGTTCGCCCGCCAGCTTGCCTGGTTCGAGCAGCATGATGTTCTCGGCATGGTAGTCGCGCAGCACGGTGACGCCGGGTTTCTGGCGTGCCAGCAGCGGTTCGAGCGCCGCGGTCCAGGCCACGCGATAGCCTTGCTCGTCGACTGTCAGCGCCATCGCCGGGCAATACCATTCGGTCAGCAGCTGCGCCTCGCGCAGATATGTCGCCAAGTCGTAGGGCTCGAAGGGGCCGGGCGGCAGGCGATGGAGCTGCACCAGCGTGTCGATCGCCTTGGCATAGATCGCGCGCTCGCCATCGGGGTGCTCGTCGATCCACTCGCGCATGCGCTGGTCGCCGAAATCCTCGGTCAGCACCCAGCCCGCAGCGGCATCCTCGATCAGGATATGCGGTGCGCGCAGCCCGTTTGTTTCAAGCCAGTGCGCCACCTGAAGGAACGGTCCGGGGTCCTCGTGCGGGGGCGGCGCATGCATCAGCATCGCGCTCTTGCCGCCCAGCCTGATACGAAAATAGCGGCGGAAACTGGCATCGCCTACCAGCGGGGCGATCTCCGCGCCCTCCCAATCGGTCTCGCCCAGGAAGTGATGGATATCGTCGATTAGCGCGTCGCTCATGGCCAGCGGCTTTGCCAAGATGCGCCGGGGGTTACAACGGCTTCGCGCCCGTCTCCCACTTTTTCGAGATCGATCGCCAGGCAGGCCGCTTCATGCGCAAAGCCACCCGCATGATCGGGCCATTCGGCAAGCAGGACCGCGCCCTCGCGGTAATCGTCGAGCCCCAATTCCTCGACTTCGCCCGGGTCCTCGAGGCGATAAAAATCGGCATGCACCACGGGCAGCCGAAGTGCATCGTAGGTCTCGACGATGGTGTAGGTCGGCGACGGCACCTCGCCTTCGTGCCCCAGAGCAGCGAGAATAGCGCGGGCAAGCGTGGTCTTGCCCGTCCCGAGCGTGCCCGACAGCGCGACCACATCGCCGGGAAGGAGCCGCTCGGCGATCCGCCGGCCGAATGCCTCCATTGCGGCAAGATCGGGCAGCGGAACCTTCACGGCAAGATGATCGTGGCAACAGTGCCGGCATTCTTGCGGCTATGGATTTCTAGCGTACCGCCATGCGCCTCGATCAATTGGCGGGCGAGCGGGATGCCGAGCCCCTGGCGGCGTTCGATTCCCTTGCCGTCGGGCGACATACGGATGCCTTCGAGCGCGCGGGCGAGTTCATGCTGGCTCATCCCGCGACCGTTGTCGGAGATGACGATCCGGGTCTCTTCGCGCTTGCGCCCGATTTCGACCACGATCCGCCCCCCGCGCGGAGTGCCGTTGATGGCATTGTCGAGCAGTTGCGAAATCGCCCGGCGCAGCTGGTGCGGATCGGCCTTGACCGATTTGTCGGGATTGCCCTTGAGGTCGAGCGTCAGGCCGCTGTCGAGGATCCGCCGCTCCTGCTGGCGGACGATCTGCGTGACGAAGGGCAGCAGCTCCAGTCTCGTCTTGCGCAGCGGCATCAGACCGGCCTCCGATTGTGAGAGATCGAGGACGTTTTCGACCTGCTCGGTCAACTTGCCGACCGAAAGCGAGATCGCCTGCGCATATTCCTTCGCCTGCGGCGTCAGTTCGCCCGCGATGCCGCTGGTGAGCAACTCCGCGAACCCGCCGATCGAGGTCAGCGGGGTGCGGAATTCATAGCTCATGTTGGCGAGGAAGCGCGTCATTACCGCATCGGCTTCCTCGAGCGCCCGGTTGCGTTCGCGCAGCGCCTCTTCGGCCTGGCGCGAGGCGGTGACGTCGAGGACGGTCAGCATGCCGTTACCGTCGGGCAGGGGCACCCCGGCGAAATCGAGCGTCCGGCCATCGGCAAGCTCGATGCGGCCATCGCTCTTCTTGCGATCGAGCGTGGCCGCGCGGATGACCTGGTTGATCCGTGCGATGCCCGCCGGGTCGGCGAGATTGGCGGCAATGGCGGCCAGCAGGTCCTCGGCCTGCGGATGGCCATCGAGCACTTCGGGATCGATCCCCCAAGCGCCGGGAAAACCGCGGTTCCACAGCTCGAGATGGCCGTCGGGCGCGAATACCGCCAGCGCCTCGAACAGATTGTCGAAAGTGGCGGTGCGGGTCCGCAGCAGCGTGTCGCGGGTCGCCGATAGGGCGAGCTGCTCGGTGCGATCTTCGGCGATCATCACCAGGCCGCCATCGGGCAGCGGCTGCGCGATGATGCGTAGATGCGTACCGTCCGAAAGCGGCCATGGCTCTTCGTGCGGTTCATCGCGCAGGAACCATTCGGCCAGTTCGCTCCGCCAGGCGGGGAAATCACGCACTTCGGGAATCCGGCCGTTTTCACGCGCGATGAGCAGCATCTGCTCGAAAGTGGTGCGATCATTGACCACGCCGGGCGGGAGCGCGAACACGCGGTGGAACGGCTGGTTGGCAAAGGTCATGCGATGCCCGGCGTCGAACTGCGCCACGCCGATCGACAGCTGGTCGAGCATCGAGCGCTGCGCCTCGCGGAAGGCGCGGAATTCGCGCGCCTGTTCCTCCATCTCCTCGATATCCACCGCGTAGCCGGCGATGCCCTCGCCCATCAGCGGCAGGTCGGTGACGCGGATGGTGCGCCGCGCGCGGTCGATGGTAGCGCTGACGATGCGCTCGATCGGCTGACGGCGATCGGCCGCCTGCTGGGCGACCTGCGCCGCGGTGCGCCCATTGACCGTCTCGACCAGTTCGACCTGGTCGGCGACCACCTGGTCGGCGCTTTCCGCTCCCACCGCCGCGACATAGGCCTGGTTGACGAGCCGCAACTGCATGTCGCCGCCGCGGAACCACATCGGCATGGGTGCCGCCTCGATCAGCCCGACCAGCGCGCCGAAATCCTCGCGCGCGCGGGCGGCCTCTTCGCGCAGCAGCGTCAGTTCCGCTTCGCTTTCGCTGAAATCGAACACCCAGATCAACGCCGCACCGCCGGGCGATACCGCAGGATCGGCCAGCGTCCCGTGGAGCGCCAGCGACTTGCCAGTTCCCGGCGACAGGGTAATCGCCATGCGGAAGGGCTTGGCGGTCTTCTGCGTTCGGCGCACGGCGCGGGTCAGATTGTCGATCTGCTGCTCCGACAGGCCGCGCCCCCCCGCCCCGGCCAGCTCGCTGAGATATTCGGGGACGCGGTCGAGCCCGATCCAGCGGGCCAGGCGGTCGGGCGCCTCGATCCGCCCGTCGGCGCGGACCAGCAGGGGGATCGCCGGCCCCTCCTCGATCAGTCGCGAGAGGCGCTGCGCGGTCTTGCGCGCAGAGAGCGATTTCTGTTCGCGCGTGCTGGCGCGCAGCATCACCCATACCGCCCCCGCAGTCCACAAGGCCAGCAGGAGACCGAGCACGGCCATCAGTGCGGGTGAGTTTTCCATTACCCGCCAGCTATGCGGACGCGCGCGCGAGTGCAATGCCCGCGCGCGCGTTCATGCGATTGAATTTCCGCCGAATGCGGCAATCAGTAGCGGTAATGCTCGGGCTTGAACGGCCCTTCTACGGGCACGCCGATGTAATCGGCCTGCTTCTGGCTGAGCTTTGTCAGCTTCACGCCGAGCTTGTCGAGATGCAGCGCCGCGACCTTTTCGTCGAGATGCTTGGGCAGGACGTAGACGTCGTTGTCGTATTCGTCGCCCTTGGTCCACAGCTCGATCTGCGCCAGCGTCTGGTTGGTGAAGGAAAAGCTCATCACAAAGCTCGGGTGGCCGGTGGCACAGGCCAGGTTCACCAGGCGACCCTTGCCAAGGATGATGAGTTCCTTGCCATCGGGGAACTTCACCACGTCGGTGCCGGGCTTCAGCTCGTTCCACTCGTAATTGTCGATCGCCGAGATCTGGATCTCGCTGTCGAAGTGGCCGATGTTGCAGACGATCGCCTTGTCCTTCATCGCGTCCATGTGTTCGGCAGTGATGACGTGTTCGTTGCCGGTCGCGGTGACGAAGATGTCGGCCACCTTGGCGGCCTCTTCCATGGTCACCACCTCGAAACCGTCCATCGCCGCCTGCAACGCGCAGATCGGGTCGATTTCGGTAACCAGCACGCGCGCACCGCCATTGCGGAGCGACTGGGCGCTGCCCTTGCCGACATCGCCGAAGCCGGCGACGCAGGCGACCTTGCCCGAGAGCATGACATCGGTGGCGCGGCGGATCGCATCGACCAGCGATTCGCGGCAGCCATAAAGGTTGTCGAACTTCGACTTGGTGACGCTGTCGTTCACGTTGATCGCCGGGAACGGCAGCTTGCCCTGCTTGGCAAGGTGATAGAGGCGGTGGACGCCGGTGGTGGTTTCTTCCGAGACGCCGACGATGTTCTTGACCGACTTGGTAAGGTAGCCCGGCTTGGCGGCTACGAAGGCCTTCAGCGCGCGCTGGAATTCGATTTCCTCGGCATTCTGCGGTTCGGGCAGTTCCTCGCCTGCTTCGATGCGCGCGCCCCACAGCGCGAACATGGTCGCGTCGCCCCCATCGTCGAGGATGATATTGGCGGTCTGGTCGGGGTTCTCATCGGTCGACCAGTCGAAGATCTTGCCGACATAGTCCCAGTAATCGGCGAGGCTTTCGCCCTTGATCGCGAAGACCGGGATGTCCTGCGCGGCGATGGCGGCGGCGGCGTGGTCCTGGGTCGAATAGATGTTGCAGGTCGCCCAGCGCACGTCGGCCCCCAGCGCCACGAGCGTCTCGATAAGCACCGCGGTCTGGATGGTCATGTGCAGCGAGCCGGTGATGCGCGCGCCCTTGAGCGGCTTGGTGGCGTACTCCTCGCGCAGTGCCATCAGGCCCGGCATTTCGGTTTCGGCGATGGCGATCTCGGCGCGACCGTATTCGGCCAGCGCAATGTCCTTGACGACGTAATCGGTAAATTCGGTCACGAAATAAAGTCCTCGGCTTGCGGGATGGAAGCCGCGCAGGGAAAAGGGGCGGCCGCCGTGTTGGCGCCGCCCCTAGCCCGTCATCGATGTGAGGGCAACGGCCCCCGCTTTCGCCGCTCCGGCAGGCGCCTCAATAGGCGGCGAAGCGCCCGCCGCGCCTGGGCCCGGACGCGAGCAGTTCGACTGCCGCGATGCGCAGGTCGGCGGGATCGTGCGAGGCGGCGAGATCCGTGGTAATCTGCTTGAGTTCCCCGCACCCCAGCCAAGGATGGCCCTGGCCGTATTCATTGGCCATGCCTACACTGATCCGGTCGAGCGCGCGCTTGGCTCCCAGGACCCCGTGCCGGTTCACGAGACCCGCCTCGAGCTGCCGGGCGGCCCCGTTCAGCGTCGCGAGATGATTGGCCGAAAACTGGCGATATTGCGGCTGGAAATTGTCCGCCCCCATGCGGCAGCGCAGCGATGTCACCATCAGCATGATATCGAGCCGGCGGATGTTCTCCGCGTCGCTCGCACCCGAGGCACTGGCCGACACGGGCGTGAAGAGGAGTGCCGCGGCGCTGGCCGCGGCGGCGAAAATCTTGGCGAAGTGCATGTCCCTGGTCTCCCTGGCGGGCCGATCCCGAGGCCCGCTGGAATCCAGCATCGCGCCAAGAATTTACGGGAAGTTGAAGCGGCGCGGTAAAGCGAATTTAACCATTGCCAGGAGGTTGCGAAGCCTGTCCCGGCCGCCTACCTCACACCACGGACGGGAAAGACGGAGTTTCCAGCATGACGATTTCGGTGGGTGACAAGCTGCCCGATGTGACACTGGTCAAGGCGACCGAGAACGGCCCCGAACAGGTCAGCTCGGCCGACTATTTCAAAGGCAAGAAGGTGGCACTCTTTTCGGTGCCCGGCGCCTTCACGCCGACCTGCTCGGCGCGCCATTTGCCCGGCTATGTCGAAAAGGCCGGCGAACTGAAGGCCAAGGGCGTCGACGAAATCGTCGCGACCGCGGTCAACGATGCATTCGTGATGGGTGCCTGGAAGAGCTCCGCCGGGTCCGACGACATCACCATGCTGGCCGATGGCAATGGCGACTTCGCCGAGGCGGTCGGACTGACGATGGACGGTTCCGGTTTCGGCATGGGCAAGCGCGGCCAGCGATATTCGATGGTCGTCGAAGACGGCGTGGTCACCCAGCTCAACGTCGAAGCCCCGGGCGATTTCTCGGTGTCGAGTGCGGAGCATATGCTCGGCCAGCTCTAGGCTTCGGCTTAGCAAACTACCAGGAACGCCCCGTCCGGCTTCTATGCCGCGCGGGGCGTTTTTCGTGCGCCGAGCCGCATTTGCGCAGTCCGCCGCCCACCGCGCTGGCTACTTCCCCGGCCTTCAAGAATATCGCCGCCCGGCCTTGACACCTTGTCTGGGCGATGTCTCGATAAAATCCGATGCCGTGCGAGGAATACAAAGAAGGGCGAAAATTCTTTGTATAGATCGGGGTTTTCCCTTCGCCGCGGACCGGGGACACCCGACCGCCACCTCCGGCAAGGTATCTGCGCGGGGCATGCGCGTTCGCCGTGCCGCCCACGGAGGAGATACATGGACGGAGGCAAATGATAGAAAAATCACGAGATTACGTCGAAACGCTGCGCCGACAGGCTTCACAGCTGAACGAGCTGGCCGATACTCTCGAACAGGATCTCGGCCTCGCTTCACCGGTCTCCAAACCGGTTCCTCCACGCCCGGTATCGCCCGCGGAACTTGCTCCGGTTGCCCAGGCGATGTTTTCCCTCAGGCGCAAGCGCGAGAAGGTTCTGCCGCAGAAGTTCCTCGGCGAACCGATCTGGGACTTGCTCCTCCATCTGTTCGAACGCACGGCAACCGAAACCCCGGTGTCGATCACCAAGGCGAGCTATGCCGCCCACGTTCCCCCGACCACGGCGCTCCGGGCAATCTCGGTGATGGAAAAGGAAGGCTATCTTATCCGCACCCGGCAACGGGCCGAGTCGCGGAACGTCCAGCTGCTCCTGACCGACAATGCGATGGATGCGATGTGCACCTATCTGCAGAACTCCGACCCCCCGAAGCTCTATACCGAGGCGCTGGTTCGCCAAATCGGCGAATAGTCCGGACCGTAGAACCGGCCAGCTTGCCCCGGATGGGGGTATGGCCGAATATTTGGCTGCAGCGCTTACACCATTGTGGAGAAAAAGAACTTCGACACGACCAGGTTCGACAAGTATTTCAAGGCTTCAACTTCAAGGGTCAGGTCAATGCCGGCACGATTTCGAACCATTGTCGGCGATGCGGTTGCGTTCGCGCGGCCGCACGCGGGATCAGCTCCCCTGGAGGGTCTCGAAGAACGGTTTTCGAAACGGGAAAGCCAGATCCTGCACCTCCTGATCGCCGGCTTCACCAGCCGGGAAATCGGCGTCAGCCTCGGCCTCAGCGTGAGGACGGTGGAGTTGTATCGCGTGCTGATCAATCGCAAGCTGGACGAGCCGCAATCCTCCTATACCCGGTCCCAGGCGCCCGACCGGAGCTCCTCCTCGCTCGCTGCCTGAAAGGCCCGTACTCCCTTCGGGTCGCACCAGGGGAAATGAGATCTTTTAGCCATACCCCATGAGCTTGAGCACTTCCTCTCGGCTGCGCTGATCGTCGAGGAAGGTGCCCATCATGCGGCTCGTGACCATGCTCACACCGGGCGTTCGCACGCCACGCGCGGTCATGCAGCTATGCGCGGCCTCGATCACCACGGCGACGCCCTGCGGCTGGAGGTTTTCCCAGATGCAGTCCGCAACCTCGGCAGTCAGTCGCTCCTGCACCTGAAGGCGACGGGCGAAGCCGTGCAGCACCCGCGCCAGCTTGGATATCCCGACCACCCGGTCGTTGGGCAGATAGGCGATCGCCGCCTTGCCGATGATCGGCGCCATGTGATGTTCGCAATGCGACTGGAAAGGAATGTCCTTGAGCAGCACGATTTCGTTGTAGCCGCCGACTTCCTCGAACACGCGGCTCAGGTGGTAGGCTGGTTCCTCTTCATAACCGACGCAGTATTCCTTCCACGCACGTGCGACGCGTGCGGGCGTGTCGAGCAGCCCTTCGCGCGAGGGATCGTCGCCCGCCCATTCGATGAGCGTGCGAATCGCCTCCTGGACATGCTCGGGCACCGGCGGCTTGCCGCGCGGATCGTCCTCGTCGGGTCCAACTAGGCTGCTCACGTCTTCCTGATCCTCCTGAACTGCTCGCGAAAGCGTGCGAGCTTGCTCCCCTTGCGGAAAAGGCCGCCCTTTGCAAACGGCTCGAACATATCGTCGGGATCCTCCGGATCGAGCACTGCACTATCCGCGAGTTTTTCTTCGACACCGTTGAGTTCGGGCGGATGGTAACGCTGCAGATTGCGCGGCCCTGTGCCCTGCGACCCGACGATCAGATCCGCCATCGAGCCATGACGCGACAGCTGCTCGGCCACTTCGCGCTCCTCGAGCCCGCAATGTTCGGCCAGGAGCGAGTGGCGCAGCGCGGCAATACCCGCCGCCGCGTGGCCATTACCAGGCCGCGCCGCGTCGATGAACACGTCGCATTCGCTGTCGAGCCCCATCGACCGGTTGTTGAGATTGGCAGAGCCGATGCGGAGCACCTCGTCGTCGACGATCATGATCTTCGCATGCACATAGATCGGCGTGTCGTCGACCAGCGGCGACCAGAGCGAGAAGCGCCCCTTGTCGTCGGCCACCTCGATCGCCCGCACCAGCTCCGCCCGCGCGTGATCCATCGCCTGCTGCTCGAGCCAGCCTTCTGCATGACGCGGGTGGACGATCACGATTTCGGGGGGCTCGTCTTCCTGCAGCCGCGCGATGATCGCCTCGGCAACCGCGCGTGAGGCGAAATACTGGCTCTCGGCATAGATGAAGCGCTTGGCGGCCGCGATCTGGCGCAGGTAAAGTTGCTTGATCTCGTCCACCGCATCCCAGTCGCGATAGGCCGCTCGCGTGCGGGCGATACCGATCTCGACGTCTTCGAACTGGGCTTTCAGGGCATCGGGCCAAGGCGAGCCCGCTCGCTCGCCGCATTCGGGCAGGGCCGCGCCTCCGGCACATATCCAGCGATCTTCGCCCAGTTCGGCGAGCGCCGGGGCAATCTCCCCCTCCATTATCATCGCGGCGTCGTGCCACGGACCATAGGGGCGCCCCCAAGGCGTTTTGCGGCGCGGATCGTGGGCCTTGTGCTCGCGCGTATCCCAACGCTCATCGGTCATGTCGATCCCGCCGCATACGGCGACCCGGTTGTCGAGCACGGCAATCTTCTGGTGATGCGTGCAGCCAACCGGATGCGCCGTATCGAATTTGAAGGTGATCCGGCGATGACGCAGCCACCGCAGGAGGTCCCACCACATCGAAGCCCGACCGATCGTCGACAACGCCCCCACACTCCATTTGAGAATGCGGATGTCGAGCTTTTTCCGGTGGCGGGCAAGCCAGGCGATGAAGCTGCCGAGCCGCGAGGGGTAGCCGCGCTTCCAGGGACGCTGCCACCAGCGACGCCCGCGGTCGAGATGAATGCGCGTGTCGAAGTCCCAACCGATGAGCAGGATGCGGCTACGCGATTCGAGCATCGCCTCCTGCATGAAAGCGAAATAGTCGGCCGCGTCGATGACGACGCTGGCCCGCGATGCCTTGGCATAGCGCCACACCCCCGGTTCGACCGAGGGTGCGAGCCGCGATACGCGGCTCGGGTCGCAATCCTGCTTGTTACTCACTTGCCCCTCCCCGGACGAATTACTCCTTAGCGTCTTCCTTCTTTTCGGGCGTGATCTCGGCCTCTTCCTTCTCATCCTGCTTGCGGCGCTCGAAAACCCTTTCCATGTGCCGCATGTCATCGTCGTCGAGATATTTCTCGAAGTCGGGGAAGTGCTCCTCTTCCTCCTCGTCGATATGATGGCGGTACTGGTGATCGAAACTCTTGAATTTGGTCAGCCAGCCGCCGCTCGACATGTCGGTCGCAGCGAGGTCGTTGAGCGCTTCCTCGATCTCATGGTGTTCGGCCACCGAATGGCGCGTCTCACCGGTCGTCGGGGGCTTGCGCAGCATGGTCGAATAGAGCGCCTGTTCCTCGGCCGCGGCATGCGCCTTCAGCTCCTTGGTCAGCTCCTCGAACAGGCTTTCGCGCTCGTCGCTGTCACCACTCGTCTGCATCAGCTTGTCCAATAGTTCGCGGTGCCTGTCGTGATCCTGCTTGAGGCGGTCGAAGATGGCTGTGGCGTCGGTCATGATGCAATTGGTCTCCTTCGACCAATGAACCGGCCACAGGCGGCGCGGTTCCGGGCTTGTGCCTGTCTGCCCCTGGCCCCATGTCAGCCGGACCATGCACGCCCGACAACCTCCCACCCAAGCGCAGATGCAAGCGCTCGCCGAGGCGGCGCTCGCCGGATTGCCCGAGCCGTTCCGCGAGCAGCTTGGCGATATCGTCCTGCGGGTCGAGGATTTCGCCACGCCCGAACAGCTCGAATCGGTCGGGATCGACGATCGCTGGCACCTGTCCGGCCTCTACGAAGGCGAACCGCTGCCCGATCGGTCGATCTGGGAAAGCGGAAGGATGCCGCCGCGTATCTGGCTGTTCCGCGAACCGCTGATCGCCGAATGGCGCGAGACCGGGGTGCGGATGGACGACCTCGTGCGGCATGTGGTGGTGCATGAAGCAGGGCACCATTTCGGCTTCAGCGACGACGACATGCACTGGCTCGAGGACGAGGCGGACTAGGTTCGCAGCGGTTTCGCCCAAGGCGGCAACCGGCCCCGAAACCACAAAAGGCCACCCCTCTTGCGAAGGATGGCCTTTTATGGCGCGCCCGAAAGGATTCGAACCTCTGACCCCCAGATTCGTAGTCCGAGTTTGACGCTGTTTTTATTGGCTTTTTTTGTAAACCCTCGCCCCATGGCAGCCCTAAGAACCCCTATTTCCACCCTATCTTTGTAAACCGCGTTTCCAGGAAGAATCTCGTGACTAGAGCAAACCTTTATCCGCCGACTCCCGATCTTAAACGCCTAATTGCGGCTGTCCAAAAGGCCGGTGTACCCATCGGCACCATTGAGATCGAACCAGCGCGAATAAGAATTTACACTACAAACCAAGCCGCTCCCGACCAGTTAACTCCATACGATCTCTGGCAGATGGAAGAAGCAACGCGCAAGGGGTAAAGTACGCAAATTAGAAGGGTTCCCAGAGATATCTATTTTGGTAGACCGTCCCAGATATCAAAAATCTATTCACCAACGCTTTGAACGAAAGGCATACTGATGCGGATTTGGGGAATTACAACACTATTAGCCGGCACCGCAATGCTGGGATCCCAAGTCGCGGCGCCCGAAGCGCACGCCTCTAGCTATTGCTCCCAGCCGATGGCTCCGACTACCTTTTTAGTAAAACCGATGAAGCCATATTGCGCCTGGTCAAAAAGTTGCAGTCAATTCGAAGTCGATAGCTATCGAAATGACGTTAATCGTCACTTCGAGCAATTGAAGCGATACTCGCGTGAAGTTAACGACTTCTACTCTGGAGCCTCTGACTATATCGAATGCATGGCCCAGCTTGATTAGTGTGCGGAAACGGGCAAAGACTCAGCTCACAAACTGAAACCAGCACCAGGTTCTCCACTCATGCCTGACCCTTTTCATCAACTCCTGAACCAAATAAACGGCGCTGCTACTAGCGGACTTCACCTGGTAGCGATCGGCATGGCATCTGCCTTGCCAGACATTTGCGCCTCGCTTGCGTCCGAAGACGGCCGAACTAACGCAAAAAGATACAAAGCTTGGTGCGAGGCCAATCTGAGTGGTTCGGAATTTGCCTTCCTTACGCCGGAAGATATGTATTCCATTCGCGGCGGTGTCCTTCACCAAGGCAGATTTGGCGACTTGAAACATAACGTAGCGAGAGTCATTTTCACCCTCCCCGGTCCAATGTCATTCACCAACTGCATGATGAATGACGCCTATGTCTATGGCGTGGTCGAATTTTGCAGAAACCTCTCCGCTGCTGCCGAAGTTTGGTTCGAAGCCAATCGGAATGATCCAATCGTCGAGGCAAACCTTACGCGAGTGATGCGATATCACCCCGAAGGTTTGTCGCCCTATATGGCAGGCGTGGCGGTTATTGCGTGATGTCTAAGTCCGGACCAATTCGTCAACTCGGTCACAAATCCCACAGATCCTGATCTGGAGACGCGAAACGAATGCAAGGCCAGAAGGAAGTTAGGGCTCGAGCGCGTGACCATTCTGAAACCTGCAGTCACTCGCAAAACGAGATAAGATCCGAAGCACCGAAAATCCCGTTCACCCCTCCTCCACAGAGCACCAGAGGGACATTTTTGGAACTGGAGCGTTTCGACTGAATTTTCAGACACTTGCGCTCGCCACACGAACTGAGTTTACAGAAGTTTGCTTTTTTGCCGCAAACTGCGCTGCACCGCCCGCCCCGTCGGACAAAGTTAAGTGAGTGAAAATAAGAGAGAAAATGGCGCGCCCGGAAGGATTCGAACCTCCGGCCCCCAGATTCGTAGTCTGGTGCTCTATCCAGCTGAGCTACGGGCGCGCTTGGAGGGCGCCCAATAGGCAGGTGCCATGGGCTTGGCAATCCCTAAATCACACTTTTTCGAACAAGCCTCTCGCCAGCGCGACATCGAGCGGCGGCTTGTCGAGCCGCGCGATCTCCCCTTGGGTGAACCAGCCGATCGCACCGCCCTCGAGCGCCGCAAGGGCGCTGCCGTCCCACACCGATCTGTAAAGCATTATGACAATCGGCGCGCGCCCCTCGGCCTGCGCCTCTTCCGCGAAGCCGGCCGGCACAAGCGTATCGCCCGATAGCGCGATGCCCAGCTCTTCGCGAATCTCGCGAACCAACGCATTGCGCGGCTTTTCGCCCGCTTCGACCTTGCCGCCGGGAAATTCCCACAACCCGCCATGATGCTTGCCGGGCGGGCGCCGATGCATCAGCCAGCGCCCTTCGCCATCCGCCAGCGCCAGCGCCACGACACAGGTCCATGTCGGAAAATTTTCCAAGTCCGCCCGATCCTTCAACGTTTCCTTAACCGAGTAGCCCGTATGCCCCTGCGGTCAGCCAAGGCAAGCGACGATTGGGGCAAAAGAGAATGGGCAAATTCCTGCGCAATTTGGGACGCGATACCCGCGGTGCCACGGCTGTCGAATACGGACTGATCCTCGCTCTGGTCTTTCTCGCCATGGTTGGCGGGATCCAGGCATTCGGTACTTCGGCGACGACGATGTGGTCGAATATCGAAACCTCCGTCGTCGCAGTGACGAGCGTCTGAGGAACGGGCCGGTACGGACGAAGCGGTTAGGAAATTCTCAACCACTTCGCTGCAGAAAGCAAAGTCGCCCGAACCAGGATTGTCGGAACGGGCCGGGTACGAAGACTGAACCAGGAGACGACAGATGAAGTTTTTCCGCAAGCTGCGCCGCAACGAAGAAGGTGCAACCGCCATCGAATACGGCCTCATCGCTGCCCTGATCGCCGTCGCCGCGATCACCGCGATGCAGAGCCTCGGCAACGAGCTGAGCACGACCTTCAACAAGGTCTCGACCACGATGAGCACGTCGAACGCCTAATCGCAGGCCGGTCGAAACGAAGAGGGCGGCGGGTTGATCCCGCCGCCCTTTTTCTATGCGCGCCAGAGGTTCTGGCCGCTAGCGCCCGCGGACGACGATCTTGACCTTCTGGCCCGCGCTCAGCCCGTCGTTCGAATCGAGCCCGTTGAGCACGCGGAAGCGTTCGACCTGGTTGTCCGAATAGGCCATGCGGCTCGCCAGCGAGGCGACCGTATCGCCGTTCCGCACGGTGACCACGTCGATCACGCGCGGAATGACATTGGCTGCGGTCTGGGCATCGATCCGCCGCATCGAACCGAACATCTGGGTAAAGGGCGAAGCCCGCCCCGCGGGGGTTATCGCGAGGAAATGATAGGCCCGGTCGTTGGCGAATTCATAAGCGAAGACGGTCACGTCGACCTGCCCGTTGCTCGACGAGACGCGCGCCGTCCCATAGGCCGCCGGCAGGCCGTTCACCGTGGTCCTCTGGACCGATTGCGGGCGGATCTGCTGCTGCTTGCTCAGCCCTGCGAAGACGCTGGTGACGTAACTGTCGAGATTGCCGTTATAGGGCGCCATCGAGAACTGCGCCTGGCCGCTTTGCCCGTTGATGGTGACCGCGCGGGTGCCGTTGATCATGTAGAAGCCCTGCGGCGCGGTAAAGGCGAGCCGCAGATCGGGATGGATGAACTGGCGACCCTCGACCACACCCTGCTTGGGATCGTCACCATAGGTAAGACCGTCGATCCGGGTGAGGAAGGTGTCGCGATTGGTGACACCGCCCGTGGCGCCTGTCGCCTGTGCCGTGGCCAGCGCCGACTGGACGCGGCTGGCGGGATCGGGGTGAGTCGAAGCCCATTCGGGAATATTCGCATTGTCGCGCCCCTGGACCCGGGCATCGAGCGCATTCTGCATCGCGAGGCTCTTCAGCACGGTCGCCATCGCACGCGGATCGTACCCGGCGTCGACCAGATAGCGGATGCCGAGCCCGTCCGCCTCGAGTTCCTGCGAGCGCGAGAACTTGAGAGTCAGCAATTGCGAACCCTGCAGCGCGGCCTGGCCGAGCTGCTGGCCGAGGCCGCTATTGCCGAGGAGGATACCCGACAGGATCGCACCCGCCGCACCGAGCAGCGTGTTGCGCTGGGCGGCTGCCTGGCGGCGTTGCGAGTGACGCGCGGCGACGTGGCCGACCTCGTGCCCCAGAACACCGGCCAGTTCGGCCTCGTTGTTCATCAGCGCGACCAGCTGGCGAGTGGTGTAGATATAACCGCCGGGGATCGCGAAAGCGTTGTTGACCGGGCTGTTGAGCAACGAAACGGTGAAGGATTCACGCGCGTTGCCAAGCCCCGAGTGGACCGCGATGTTCTTGCCCACCTGCTCGACATACTGCGCCTGGCTGCCGCTCATCGCGCCGCCGAATTCAGCCAGCAGCTGCGGGTGGGCCTCGGCCCCCATCTGCGCTTCGCTCTGCGTGATCGGCGCCGAGGCGCTGGGAATGTTGCCCGTGCCCATACAGCCGGCCAGGGCCAGCGATAGCGCGGTGACGGACGAAGCGGCGGCAAGTTTGAAGCGCGACATGAAGGGCTCTCCCCGATTGGCGACCGTCATGGCCCGCACCAGGCGAGCCACGGGCCGTATCTGACTACGCTAGGGAGAACAGCGACCGGCGGTGCTTGGTTCCCGCCAGCCTTTTCCGGCACTTATCCGGCGATCGCCAGGAAGCGCTCTTCGCGCAGGCGCTTGAGCTCGTGCGGGGCGAAACGGCCGAGCTTGTCGAGTTCCTCGCCGATCGCCGCCCCCAGCGTCGTCGCCGCCAGCCGCGGGTCGCGATGCGCACCGCCAACCGGTTCGGGCACGATCCGGTCGATCACGCCGAGCTTGGCGAGGTCCTGTGCGGTAACCTTCATCGCTTCGGCGGCATCGGGCGCCTTTTCGGCGGTGCGCCACAGGATCGAGGCGCAGCCTTCGGGCGAGATCACCGAATAGACCGCGTGTTCCATCATCAGCACGCGTTCGGCACTGGCGAGCGCCACCGCGCCGCCCGAACCGCCCTCGCCGACGATCGCCGCGACCATCGGGACAGGCAGCGCGAGACAGGCTTCGGTCGATCGCGCAATGGCTTCGGCCTGGCCGCGCTCTTCGGCCTCAACCCCGGGAAACGCGCCCGAAGTATCGACCAGGGTCACCACCGGGAGGCCGAACTGTCCGGCCATTTCCATCAGGCGGATCGCCTTGCGATAGCCCTCGGGCTTGCCCATGCCGAAATTGTGCCGGATGCGGCTGGCGGTATCATTGCCCTTTTCATGGCCGATCAGCACCACCTTTCGGCCATCGAGCTTGGCGAAGCCGCCGAGGATCGCCTCGTCGTCGCCATAGCAGCGATCGCCGCCGAGCGGGACGAATTCCTCGAAGGCCTGTTCGACATAGTCGCGGAAGTGCGGGCGCGAGGGATGCCGGGCGACCTGCGTCTTCTGCCACGGGCTGAGCGATTCGTAGGTGCTCGCCAACAGGGTGGCGCTCTTCTGCTCGAGCCGCTGGAGCTCGGTGGAAATATCGACGTCGTCGCCCTCGGCTGCGTTGCGCAGTTCGGCGATACGCTGTTCGAGCTCGGCAACCGGCTTCTCGAATTCGAGGTAGGAAATCATGGCGCCCGCGCTAGTCCGAAGATCGCGGTCGCGCAAGCGGGTGGCGTTCGTTGACCAGTCTGACCAGCCGCGCGGCATCGACATGGGTGTATATCTGCGTGGTCGAAATATCGGCATGACCGAGCAGCGTCTGCAGCGCGCGCAGGTCCGCCCCGCCCTCGAGCAGATGGGTGGCGAAGGCGTGGCGCAGGACATGCGGGCTGAGTTTTTCCGGCGGCAGCCCGGCGTGGACCGCGAAGTCCTTGAGCAGCTGGAACAGGCGAACGCGCGAAATATGCCCCTTGCGCGAGGGGAACAGCCATGGCGATGCCGGCTCGCGCAAGGCCAGCCAGCGCGTCAATGCGGCGCGCGCGCGCTGGCTCACGGGGACCATGCGCGCCTGGCCGCCCTTCCCCACAACCGTCAGGAAAGGGGCGTCGCGAGGCACGGCGGAGAGCGGCAATGACACGAGTTCGCTCGCGCGCAGGCCCGAGCCATAGAGCATTTCGAGCAGCGCCAGCAGCCGGACCGCCTGCGGAGTATTGCCGCTCGCCCGGTCTTCCGCGGCGGCGAACAACGTCTCGATCTCGCCATGCGAAAGGATCTTGGGCAACGGTCGCCGCGCCGCAGGTCGCGGCAGCGCATGAGTCGGATCGTCCGCACGCAGCCCCTCGTCGACCAGGAAACCGAAGAATTGCCTCAGCGCCGAGACCTTGCGCGCCACCGTCGACGGAGCGAGCGCCGACCAGCCTTGCGCGATCCTGGCGAGGTGTGCGGAGCTGGCGTGGGCAAGCGCGCCGCCGAGCATGGCCTCGGCCTGCTCGAGATCGCGGCCATAAGCGAGAATGGTGTTGCGTGCCGCCCCGCGTTCGGCAGCGAGCATAGCCAGGAAATCGTCGATCGAGGTGCCCGGCGCGCTCACCTCAGGCGCGGGCGACCGCCTCCGCGGCGATCATCCGGGCTTCCGCTTCGAGGCCGACGCGGCGCAGCGCGGCAACGATGTGATAAAGATGGCGCGCGGTCATCCGGTCCCAGCCGGAACCCTGCATGCCGAGCCCGGCCAGCATGGCGACGAGCGTGCGGTTATCGACCTCGGCCGCCCTGTCGATCATCCGCGTCCAGCGCGTCGGTGCCGACAGGTCGATGCCCAGTCGGTCGCTGTATTCGGCGATCTCCGCATCACCCACCCGACCGAGCCCCGCCAGGCCGGCGAGCAGCATGCGAGACTTGCGCTGGCCGGTGGAATCGTCGTCATCGCTGAAACTGTCCAATTCGCCGTCGGTCACCGCCTGCGAGCGAGTGGGCGCGGCGAGCGCGAGCAGCATTGCCGCCTCGCTGCCATCGTCGACCACGCCCGCCCAGCGCATGGCGTCGCGGTCGAGCCCCGCGGCGAGCATGGAGGCGATCAGCCCTGCGGCATCGTCGGCATAGGCTTCGTCGGCGGGCATTCGCGCTGCGGCATAGGCGGTCAGTACCATCCGGCCATAGGCATAGTCGCCACCGCCTGCCCAGATATCCTTGATCGCCGCGAGCCGCGCCGCCGGGGCGCCGACATAGGCCTCGCGCAGGCGCGCGGCGGTCTGCATCGCGTCGCCCTCGGCGCCTTCCTCGGCGAAGATCTGGCTGTAGAGATCGACCATGGCGGCGGAGGAAAGAATCCCCCCCGCAGCCGCGATCCCCGCCCCTTGCGCGCGCTGGAGCGGCGTCAGCGCCGGGATCAGCGCGGAACGGCGCAGCAGTTCGGGCCCGGCCTTGTCGAGCAACCTTTCCGGAATCGGTTCGCCCAGCGCATTGGCCAGGCCGAAGCGCCAGGGCGAGAGCGAGTCGATCCCGTCCCACTCGATCGTCACCGCGCGCCGGCCATTGCCCGCGGCGCCGGCAAAACGCTGCGCCAGGAGAACATCGATGCGGTCGTCCTCGGTCCGGTTGAGCAGGCGGCGAAGGTCGTTCTGCGCGCGCGTTTCCTCCCCCGCATAGGCACTGCAGATACCGGTGAGCATCTGCCACTGGGCATCGTTGCGCCCGCCATCGGCCAGCCGTACGGCGGGGCAGGCCCCCACGATATCCGCGCTGGCGACATAGGCCTCGATTGCGGCGTCGGTCAGCGCGGGCGTATAATTGCCCGTGTCGACATCCTGCACCAGCGCGCGGGCGACGACATATTCGCCCATGGCGTTGAGCGCCTGTGCGCGCAGGGCCGCGAATTCGACCGGGTTCATGCCCTCGGGCGTCTCGAGGCGGCTGGCGAGTGTGCGGCGCAGGAGGATGTGGCCCCAGCGCGAGACCAGCGGCCCCCTGGTTCCCGCAAGCACGGCGCGGACCAGCCCGGCCGGCTGGCGTGCGAGCGAGGCCGAGGGCATCCCGCCTTCCCCTGCTCCAAGCACGCCGACGCGCTCCATCGAGCGGCGCGCGGCGGGGGGAATATCGTATTTGGGCTTGAGCCCGAGAAGCTCGTCGAGCTCGTCGGTCGACATCGCCTCGAGCTCTTCGATGGTCGGCAGGTTCGACAGGTCGAGATCGGCAGCCGCCGGCAGCGGCGCCGGGGGCAGCGGCTGGACCACCTCGCCCGCTTGCGAGGGCACCGCCTGCGGCGTGCCCGGCTGCACCGGTGCCGGGCCGGGCGCCGGAGATTGGGTCGCGCGCGGCGCCGGTGTCGGTGTAGGCGTCGGCGCGGGCTTGTCGAAGCCCGGCGGAAGCAGGTCGACCGGCGCTTCCTGCGCCAGAACCATCGCGGACGTCAGCGCCAGCGTGGCCCCGCCGATCAGCCAGGCATATTTCATCGTGCGGCCTCCGGCAGTTCGACGGCTTGTTCGATCGGGCGAAGTGGTTCCTCGCCGCCATCGACCAGCGCCGCGACCAGCACTGCCACGACGATCGCCGCCAGTGCACCGCCCATCTTCCTGCCGCTCATCGCCAAGTTTTTCGCGTCCCGCTTCAAGTGCTGATACCTTGCCCGCGCCCTAGCCCAGTTCTAGGCACGGCGGCAATGACCCATGCGACCACCCTCACCCCGGCCGAGATCGGCGGCATCGCGCGGCGGATCGACCGCCCGGTGGTGCTGGTCGGGCTGATGGGCGTGGGCAAGTCCACCGTGGGCCGCCGGCTGGCCGCGATATTGGAGACCGATTTCGTCGATGCCGACGAGGAAATCGAGCGCGCGGCCGACCGCACGGTGAGCGAGATCTTCGCGGCGCATGGCGAGGACTATTTCCGTGACGGCGAGCGCCGCGTCATCGCGCGGCTGCTGGAAGAACGCCACGGCGTCATCGCCACCGGCGGCGGCGCCTTCGTCGATCCCGACACGCGCGCGCTGATCCTCGAACACGGCATCGCGGTGTGGCTCGATTGCGACGTCGAGACGCTGGTCGAACGCACCGGGCGGCGCGACAACCGTCCGCTGCTGCGCACCGGCGATCCGCGCGCGATCCTCGCCGATCTCAAGCAGCGGCGCGGCGCCTTCTATGCCGAGGCGCCGATCCACGTCGTGACCGACAACGGCCCGCATGGAGAAACCGTACAGCGGATATTGGAGGCGATCGACGCATGGCTGTGATTCCCGTCGAGCTGGCCGGGCGCGGCTATGACGTGCGCGTGGCCGGCGGCCTGCTCGCGGATATCGCGCGCGAGGCGGCGCCCTTCCTGCGCAAGCCCCACGCCTGCATCGTTGCCGATGCCAATGCCCGCGCGCATTGGGGGACGGCGGTGGCACGCTCTTTCGCGGCAGCCGGAATCGAGCCGCGCTGGTACGATATTGCCCCGGGCGAGGGTTCGAAGAGCTGGGACAGCCTCGCGCGGCTGACCGACTGGCTGCTCGCACAGGGCGTCGAGCGCGGCGACCACGTCTTCGCGCTCGGCGGCGGGGTGGTCGGCGACCTCACCGGAGTCGCCTGCGCCATCCTCAAGCGCGGCTGCGGATTCGTGCAATTGCCCACCACGCTGCTGGCACAGGTCGACAGCTCGGTCGGGGGCAAGACCGCGATCAACACGGCGGCGGGCAAGAACCTCGTCGGGGCCTTCCACCAGCCCGCGTTGGTGCTCGCCGATCTCGACTCGCTCGCCACGCTGCCGGCCCGCGAATTGCGCGCCGGCTATGCCGAAGTGCTCAAATACGGCGTCCTCGGCGACGCGCAGTTCTTCGACTGGCTCGCGGAAAACGGCGCGGCGGTGCTCGCGCTGGAGGCCGATGCAGTCGAACACGCGGTCGCCACCAGCGTCGCGGCCAAGGCGCGGATCGTCGCCGAGGACGAGCGCGAGACCAGCGGAGCGCGCGCACTGCTCAATCTCGGGCACACCTTCGGCCATGCGCTCGAGGCCGAGACCGGCTTTTCGGACAGGCTGCTCCACGGCGAAGGCGTTGCGCTCGGCATGGTGCTCGCCGCGCGCTATTCAGCGCGCCGCGGCGCCCTCACCCTCGACGAAGCCGAACGGGTTACGCGCGCGGTCGAGGCCGCCGGGCTGCCGTCGGAAATTTCCGCGCTCGGCCTCGAGTGCGACGGCGCAAGGCTCACCGCGCATATGCTCCACGACAAGAAAATGGATGCGGGCACGCTGCCCTTCATCCTGTTGCGTGGCATCGGCGAGGCGCATCTCGCGCGCGATGTCGATCTCGCCGACGTCGCCGCTTTCCTCGACGGACAGTTGCAGGCGCATTGACGCCATGACCGGGCCGCGCAGGCCCGCGCAGCATTTTTCCACCGGCGACTTCGAATATTGCGCGACAGGGATGCGACGTAACGCTATCCCTCGCACCGGACAGGAGAGGAAGCGCCCATGACCGTCGCCGAAGCGACCCCCGAACCCCGTTTTTCCGAAGCCGAGGACCGCAGCTTCCTCGGTCATCCCAAGGGGCTCGGCTACCTCGCCTTCACCGAGGCATGGGAGCGCTTCAGTTTCTACGGCATGCAGACGCTGCTGGTGCTCTATATGGTCCACAGCCTGCTGCTGCCGGGCAGTGTCGAACAGGTTGCGGGCATCGAGCAGTTGCGCGCCCTCTATGGCGGGATCGACGGACAGAAGTTCGCCAGTGCGATCTTCGGAACCTATGCCGCCAGCGTCTATCTGACACCGATCTTCGGCGGCTGGGTGGCGGACAAGGTTCTGGGCAAGCGGCGGACCGTGCTGCTCGGCGCTGTGACGATGGCGGTGGGCCATTTCCTGATGGCCTTCAACGTCACCTTCCTCCTCGCGCTGCTGTGCCTGATCCTCGGCTCGGGCATGTTCAAGGGCAATATCGCGAGCCAGGTGGGCAGCCTCTACAAGCCCGAGGACCTGCGCCGCGCCGATGCTTTCCAGATCTTCTACCTTGCCATCAACGCAGGTGTCATCGCGAGCCCGCTTGTCGTGAGCACATTGGGCGAGAAGGTCGGCTGGCACTATGGCTTCGGCGCGGCAGGCGTTGGCATGCTGCTCGGACTCGGCATCTATCTCGCAGGCCAGAAATACCTGCCCAAGGAACATTTCGATGTGCCCTCGTCGACGCCCGCAGCCAAGATGCCGATGTCGCGGCAGGACTGGCTGGCGACTGCGGCGCTATTGCTGCTGATCCCCGTACTCGCGGTGGCAATCGTGCCCAACAACCAGATCTTCAATGCCTATCTCGTCTGGGGCGACCGCGACTTCGCGCTGCAATGGGGCGATACGGTTCTGCCGACCGGTTGGCTGGTGACGCTCGATGCCATCGTCTCGGTCAGTTTCCTCGCCATCGTCGCTGGCTTCTATCGCTGGTGGAAGACCAGATGGACCGAGCCCGACGAGCTGACCAAGATCATCATCGGATCGCTGTTCTCGATCGGCGGGATGGCCTGCCTCTACATGGCCGCCGCGACCACACCTGCAGGCGAGAAGATCGGACTGTTCTGGCCGGTCATGTTCCATATCGTGAACTCGATCGGCTTCGCGCATATGCTGCCCGTCAGCCTGGCGCTGTTCGCGCGCCTCGCGCCCAAGCAGATCAACGCCACGGTGATCGGCCTCTACTACCTCGCCTTTTTCGCCGGCAATTCGCTGGTCGGCTGGGTCGGCGGCTGGTTCGAGGACATGCCGGTGACGCAGTTCTGGCTGATGCACATGGGCTTTGCCGCAGGTGCGGGCGCGGTGTTCGTGCTGTTCAAGCTTCTCCTCGCACCGCGCCTGATGCATGATGCGCATCCGGAGGACGCCGCGCTCGCATGACCCGCTTCATCGACCTTTCGATCCCGATCACCAACGAGGTGATCTCCGACCCGGAAGTGATGCGGCCGAATATCCAGTACATGACCCACGAAAGCACGTGGCAGCAGATCGCCATGTTCTTTCCCGGCCTCGAGAAGGACGATCTTCCCGATGGCGAAGGCTGGGCGGTCGAGATGCTCGAACTCTCGACGCACAACGGCACGCATATGGACGCGCCGTGGCATTATCACTCGACCACGGATGGAGGCGCGCGCCCCGCCCCGAGCATCGACGAGGCCCCGCTCGACCGGTTCTTGCGCCCGGGCGTCAAACTCGATTTCAGCCACCTGCCGCATGGCCACGTGGTGAGCGCGGCGGAGGTCGAGGAGGCGTTCGATACCATCGGTTACGATCTCCAGCCGCTCGACATCGTGCTCGTCCAGTCGGGCGCGGTCTACGGGACCGCAAATTTCACCGATCAGGGCGTCGGGTTTGGCGCCGAGGCGACGCTGTGGCTGACGACGCGCGGCGTCGAGGTAGTGGGGACCGATGCGTGGAGCTGGGATGCGCCCTTCAGCCACACCGCGAAACGCTGGGCCGAGACGAAAGACCCGTCGATCATCTGGGAAGGCCACAAGGCCGGGCGCATCCGCCCCTATTACCAGATCGAAAAGCTCACCAATCTCGCCAGCCTGCCCAGCCACGGCTTCACGTTCAGCTGTTTCCCGGTGAAGATCGAACGCGCCAGCGCGGGCTGGATCCGCGCAGTGGCCATATTGGAGGAATGACTATGCGTGTGGGACCGGTATCGCTGGAGGATCGGCAGGTGCGCGACCTGCTCGAAGCGCATCAGCGCGGCATGCACGAGGCATCGCCACCGGGCACATCATTCGCGCTCGACCTTACCGGGCTCTCGAGCCCCGACATCTCGATCTTCGGTGCCTGGGATGGCGATACGCTGTTGGCAGTCGGCGCGCTCAAGCAGCTGTCCGCCGATCAGGCGGAAATCAAGTCGATGCGCACGCATCCCGACCACCTTCGCCGGGGCGCCGCGCAGGCCGTGCTCGATCATATCCTCGAGGTCGCGCGAAGCCGCTCGCTGCGCCGGATCAGCCTCGAAACAGGCACCAACGAGACCTTCGTTCCGGCAGTAGAGCTATATGCAAAGCGCGGGTTCAAGCCCGGCGAGGGCTTTGCGGGCTATGAAAACGGCCCGCACAACCAGTGCTATCACCTCGCGCTCTAGCGCGCGAAGTTACTCCAGCTCGAGGATCACCGCGTCCACCGCGAGGCTGTCGCCTTCTGCGGCGTTGATCTTGCCCACGGTCGCCTGCTTTTCGGCGCGGAGGATGTTTTCCATCTTCATCGCCTCGACCGTGGCTAACGGCTGGCCCGGCTGGACCTCCTCGCCCTCGCCCACATGCAGCTTCACCAGCAAGCCGGGCATCGGGCAGATGAGCATCTTGGAAAGGTCGGGCGGCTCCTTCTCGAACATGTGCGAAGCGAGATGGGCGATGCGGCTCGGCAGGATGCGCAGCTCGTGCTTGGCCCCGCGCGTGGTCATGCGATAGCCGCTGCGCGTGCGTTCGATCTGGATGCCGTAGCTTTCGATCGCCGCGTCATCCTCCTCCGCACCATTGTCGAACAGTTCGACCGCGATAAAGCGATCGCCCGGCGTGTATTCGAAGGCCAGCGTCACCTGGTCGCCGTCGACATAAACGCCGTCTTCCTCGAGCACGACTGCATGGTCCTCGCCGTCGATGCGGACCGTCCAGTCGCCCGGCGGCAGTAGCGGACCGTTGAGCTGGCCCTCGATCCGGCGCGACCGGTCGGCGTCGGCGGTCGAAACGAGCCCTGCGACCGCGGCGAGTACGCCGATCGTGCGCTCGGAGGTGGCGGCGCCCGTGAACCCTTCGGGATACTCCTCGGCGATGAAGCCGGTGGTCAGTTCGCCCGAGCGGAAGCGCGGATGCTGCATGATTGCGCTGAGGAAATCGACATTGTGCCCCAGCCCCTCGATGCGGAAGGCGTCGAGCGCCGCGATCTGGAGGTCGGCGGCTTCGTCGCGCGTTTCGCCCCAGGTGACCAGCTTGGCGATCATCGGGTCGTAGAACATCGACACCTCGCCGCCTTCGAACACGCCGTCGTCGACACGCACACCGTCCACACCGCGGCGGCCGTTCTCCGCGCCGTCATCGGCCCAGGGTTCGACCGGCGGCTGGTAGCGCACCAGGCGGCCCGTCGAGGGCAGGAAGCCGCGATAGGGATCTTCGGCATAGACCCGATTTTCGATCGCCCATCCGTCGATTCTCACATCGTCCTGCGCGATTTCGAGCTTCTCGCCCGCCGCGACCCGGATCATCTGTTCGACCAGGTCGACGCCGGTGATCGCCTCGGTCACCGGGTGTTCCACCTGCAGGCGGGTGTTCATTTCGAGGAAGTAGAAGCTCTCGCCGGTCTTGTCCGCGCCGCTGACGATCAGCTCGACCGTGCCCGCGCTGTGATAGCCGACTGCCTTCGACAGCGCGACGCATTGCTCGCCCATGGCCTTGCGCATCTGCGGGGTGACGAAGGGCGACGGGGCTTCCTCGACCACCTTCTGGTGGCGGCGCTGGATCGAGCATTCGCGCTCGTTGAGGTAGATCACATTGCCATGCGTGTCGCCGAGGATCTGGATCTCGATATGGCGCGGATCCTCGATGAACTTCTCGATGAAGACGCGGTCGTCGCCGAAGCTATTCAGCCCCTCGCGCTTTACGCTTTCGAAGCCCTCGCGGACGTCCTTTTCCGAGTAGGCGAGGCGCATGCCCTTGCCGCCGCCGCCCGCGCTGGCTTTCATCATCACCGGGTAGCCGATGTCGTTCGAAATCTCGACGGCATGGTCGGTATCGCGGATTTCGCCGACGAAGCCAGGGACGACATTCACCCCCGCCTCGCGCGCGATCTTCTTCGATTCGATCTTGTCGCCCATCGCCGCGATCGCCTTGGCCGGCGGACCGATGAAAGCGATGTTCTCCTTCGCCAGCGCCTCGACGAAGCTCGCGCGTTCGGAGAGGAAACCATAGCCCGGATGGACCGCCTCGGCGCCGGTCTGCTTGCAGGCGGCGATGATCTTGTCGGCAATCAGATAGCTCTCGGCCGCAGGCGCGGGGCCGATATGCACCGCCTCGTCGGCCATACGCACGAAGGGCGCCCGCGCATCGGCGTCGGAATAGACTGCGACGGTGGCGATACCCATCCGCTTGGCCGTCTTGATAACCCGGCAGGCGATTTCGCCGCGGTTGGCGATGAGGATTTTTGTGAACATTGTGTGGCCTTTACCGACTATCCAATCCCGTCATACCGGACCTGATCCGGCATCCCGCTACTTTTGGCGCTGCGCCTAAGGTGAAGTGTGCCTCCGGATCAAGTCCGGGGTGACGGTCAGGGTGTGAAGTCACTCGGCAGGCTCGAGGTTTTTGCATGCGCGCAACGGCTCTTCCTGCTGGAGCGCCGTCATCCCCAGCTTCGCGAACAGCGCCGCGTCGCTGTCGTCGCCCGCATTGGGCGCGGTCAGCAGCTTGTCGCCGGTGAAGATCGAGTTCGCCCCGGCGAGGAAGCACAGAGCCTGCGTGGCTTCGGACATGGACTCGCGCCCTGCGGACAGGCGCACCATGCTCATCGGCATCGTGATGCGCGCGACCGCCACGGTGCGCACGAATTCGATATCGTCGATCTTGGCGAGCGGCGTATCGGCGAGCATGTCGCCCAGCACCGTGCCCTTCACAGGCACCAGCGCGTTGACCGGCACACTTTCGGGATGGCGTTCGAGCGTGGCGAGCGTGTGGACGAAGCCCACCCGGTCCTCGCGCGTTTCGCCCATGCCGACGATCCCGCCGCTGCACACATTGATGCCCGCATCGCGCACGTTCTGCAGCGTATCGAGCCGGTCGCCCATCTTGCGGGTGGAAATCACGCGCTCGTAATATTCGGGGCTGCTGTCGATATTGTGATTGTAATAGTCGAGCCCGGCTTCCTTGAGCATCTCCGCCTGCTTCGGCGTCAGCATGCCCAGGGTCATGCAGGTCTCCAACCCCATCGCGCGCACGCCCTTCACGATCTCGACGATCGCGGGCATGTCGCGGTCCTTGGGGTTGCGCCAGGCCGCGCCCATGCAGAAGCGCTGCGAACCTGCATCCTTCGCCTGCGCCGCGCGCTGGAGGACCGATTGCACCTCCATCAACTTGGTCGCCTCGACGCCGCTATCGGCCTTCACCGACTGCGAACAATAACCGCAATCTTCCGGACACCCGCCGGTCTTGATCGAGAGCAGCGTGCAGAGCTGGATCTGCTCGGGCGGATGGTTTGCGCGATGGACGCTCGCCGCGCGGAACAGCAGCTCGGTGAACGGAAGGTCGAACAGCTCCGCGATTTCCTCGCGGGTCCAGTCGGTGCGGATTTGGATCAATCTTTGTCTCGCATGAAGTATCGGGTGAGGAACACGCCACCAGCCAAAGTGAGGAGAGGCGCTCCAAAGAACATTATCGCTCGAGTAGCTTCGCTGATGCAGTCATTCTCCGATGTGCAATCGGCAAGTGCAGCGCCGACCATCAGATAGAACGAAATCAGTCCGCCAAAAACAGCATACGCCGCACAGCTAAGCTTTTGCGGAACTGTAAGTCCAGACGTTTCGCTGAAACTCACTCCGCCGCCTCGTCCAAATCCTCTCCCGCAGGCGGCATGTTGTGGCCGAGCAGCCGCAGCACGTCCGCTGCGCACTCGACGACATTGCTGCCCGGGCCGTAGATGCCCTGCACCCCGGCATCGCGCAGGAAGTCGTAATCCTTCTGCGGGATCACGCCGCCGGCGATCACCTTGATGTCGGCGCGACCCGCCTCCTTGAGCAGGTCGATCAGTTCGGGGATCAGCGTCTTGTGGCCCGCCGCGAGGCTGCTCGCGCCGATGGCGTCGACATCGTTTTCGAGCGCCATGTCGCGGGTTTCCGCAGGCGTCTGGAACAGCGGACCCGAGACGACCTCGAAGCCCATGTCGGCAAAGGCCGAGGCGATCACATTGGCGCCGCGGTCGTGCCCATCCTGACCCATCTTGGCGACCATCAGCTTGGGCGCGCGGCCAAGGCGGCGTTCGACCGCCTTTACGCCCGCAACTACCTGCTGGTAGCGGGTGTCTTCCGAATAGGCCTGCGAGTACACCCCGCGCACCGGCTTGGGCATGGTGTCGTAGCGGCCATAGGCGTCTTCCATCGCCTGGCTGATTTCGCCCAGCGTCGCATCGTGGCGCGCGGCCTCGACCGCGAGCTCGAGGAGATTGCCCTCGCGCTGCGCCGCACCGCGCGCCAGCGCATCGAGCGCTGCCTTGCAGGCGAATTCGTCGCGACCTGCACGAACCTTTTCGAGCCGCGCGATCTGGCTCTGGCGGACGGCATGGTTGTCGATATCGAGCGTGTCGATCTCGGCTTCTTCGGGCAGGCGGTACTTGTTGACGCCGACGATCACCGTCTCGCCCTTGTCGACGCTTGCCTGCTTGGCCGCGGCGGCCATTTCGATCTGCGCCTTGGGTTTGCCGCTTGCGACATATTCGGTCATCCCGCCCGCGGCCTCGACCTCGTCGAGCAGCTTGTGGGCTTCCTCGACCAGCGCGGCGGTGAGGCTTTCGATGTAGTAGCTGCCGCCCAGCGGATCGGCGACATTGGTGATACCGGTCTCTTCCTGGATCACCAGCTGCGTGTTGCGCGCGATGCGGGCGCTGAAATCGGTCGGCAGCGCGATCGCTTCGTCCAGCGCATTGGTGTGGAGCGACTGCGTGCCGCCCAGCACCGCCGCCATCGCCTCCACCGTGGTGCGGATGACGTTGTTGTACGGGTCCTGTTCCTGCAGCGAGACGCCCGAGGTCTGACAGTGCGTGCGTAGCATCTTCGACTTAGGGTTCTGCGCGCCCAGATCGGTCATGACATCGTGCCACAAATGACGCGCAGCGCGCATCTTGGCGATCTCCATGAAGAAGTTCATGCCGATGCCCCAGAAGAAGGACAGGCGCGGCGCGAAGGCGTCGATATCGAGCCCCGCCTCCATCGCGCGCTTGGCGTATTCCTTGCCGTCGGCGATGGTGAAGGCGAGTTCCTGCACCGCAGTCGCCCCGGCCTCGTGCATGTGATAGCCCGAGATCGAAATGCTGTTGAATTTCGGCATGTTGGCCGAGGTATATGCGATGATGTCGGAGACGATCCGCATGCTCGGTTCGGGCGGGTAGATATAGGTGTTGCGGACCATGAACTCCTTGAGGATGTCGTTCTGGATGGTCCCCGAAAGCTTGTCCTGCGCAACGCCCTGCCGCTCCGCCGCGACGATGTAGAACGCCATCACCGGGATCACCGCGCCGTTCATCGTCATCGACACGCTCATCTGGTCGAGCGGGATCTGGTCGAACAGGATTTCCATGTCGCGCACGGTGTCGATCGCCACGCCCGCCTTGCCGACATCGCCCACGACGCGCGGATGATCGGAGTCGTAGCCGCGGTGGGTGGCGAGATCGAAGGCGACCGAAAGCCCCTTCTGCCCCGCGGCAAGGTTGCGGCGGTAGAAGGCGTTCGATTCTTCGGCGGTCGAGAAGCCCGCATATTGGCGGATGGTCCACGGACGGCCGGTGTACATCGAGGCATAGGGTCCGCGCGTAAACGGCGCGATTCCGGGCACGCCCGGGTCGATATCCTTGGTGTCCTCGCTGGTATACAGCGGCTTCACCGCAATGCCCTCGGGCGTGTGCCAGGTGAGGTCGCGCCCCTTCACCTCCTTGTCGGCGAGGGGCTTCCAGTCGTCGTATGTGGGCTTGTCGGTCATGCCCTGCCCCTAAACACAATCGTATGCACAGGGGAAGAGCGGGCGTGGCTCTATCCGCCCACCTACGGTCGTCACCCCCGCGTAGGCGGGGGTCCAGATACGCTTGCTATCGATCGCCAAGTTGGATGGATTCCCGCCTGCGCGGGAATGACGATTGTTTGAAAGCGAGGTCGCCTTTTACTCGCCCTTGAAGGCGGGCTTGCGCTTCTGGAGGAAGGCCATGCCGCCCTCCATCGCATCCTTGCTTGCGCCCGCCAGCCGCTGGCCCTCGGCCTCGGCGAGGAACACTTCGGTCAGCGTGCCGTCCATCGCGGTGGCGATGTTCTTCTTCATCGTCGCGTAGGCAAGCGTCGGGCCGTTGGCGAGCTTCTCGGCCAGCGCCTTCGCCTCGTCCATCAGCGCATCGTCGTCGCACGCCTTGTAGATCAGGCCCCAGTCTTCCGCCTGCTCGGCACCGATCTTCTCGCCCAGCATCATCATGCGCGTCGCGCGCGCACGGCCGATCGCGCGGCTGAGCAGCCAGGTCGATCCGCCGTCGGGCACCAAGCCGATATTGACGAAGGCCTGGAGGAAATAGGCAGAGCGTCCGGCAAGGACGAAGTCTCCGGCCAGGGCGAGCGAGCAGCCGACGCCCGCCGCAGGACCGTTGACCGCGCAGATCACCGGCACCGGTGCGCGCAGCACCATGTTCACCGCCGGGTTGTAGTGGTTCTGCAGCGCGCGGTGGCTGCCGCCTTTGTTCTGCAGCGCGCTGCCCTCGCCCCGCGCGGCGAGATCGGCACCCGAGCAGAACCCCTTGCCCGCGCCGGTGATCAGCACTGCGCGGCTGTCGCCGAGGTCGTAGAAGGCCGCGCCGATCTCGTCCGCCATCTGCGGCGGCATCGCGTTCAGCCGGTCGGGCCGGTTGAGCGTGATCGTGGTCAGCGGGCCGGTTTTCTCGACGATGATGGTTTCGTAGCTCACGCGTCTCTCTCCAAGCGTTTTCTTTCGCAACCGAGAGTGGCTGCGAACAGGGCGCGGCGCAAGTCCGTTACGGCGCGCTGCGGAAATCAGGCCGCGGCGCTGGGCCGTGCTGAAACGCGCTCGTGCCAGGCGGCGAGGTTGCCGCACTCCTCGGGCATCTCCAGCCCGACGAACTTGACGAAATCGACCGTCGTCAGCAGCAGGATATCGGCAGCGGAATAGGCATCGCCGGCAAGATACTCGTGGCCCTCGAGCGACTCGTCGAAGAAGCGCATCGCCTCGGCGACGCGCGGGCGGTTGGATTCGCCCCACTCGGCATTGCGACCGGGCAGCGCGGCGGTGAAGGGATGCGTGTGCACCCACACCGCGCCGACCGGCGGCATCAGGATCATTTCGACGCGGCGGTTCCACATCTCGATTTCGGCGATCTCGCGCGCCGTGGTGCCGAACAGCGGCGGCTCGGGATGCTCGGCCTCGAGATAGCGCATGATCGCCACGCTCTCGGCGATCACCGTACCATCGTCGAGTTCGAGGATCGGCGTCTGCCCGCGCGGGTTCTTGGCGGTGAATTCGGGCGCCTTCTGCTCGCGCTTGGGGATCGAGATTTCGCAGCTGGGCATCTCGATGCCCTTCTCGGCAGCAAAGATGCGCACGCGGCGCGGATTGGGCGCCGGGTTCGGGCTGTCGTAGAAGAGCATCATCAACTCCTTCGTCATCCCGGCGAAAGCCGGGATCGCTGTCGACGTCGCGCGAGTTCGCAGGCAGATCCCAGCTTTCGCTGGGATGACGGCCTGGATCAGTTCGACCAGTGCGCGTCGCCCTTGGGCGTCTCCATGATCTCGGTCAGCTGGCCCATCATGTCCTTGGGGTGAAGGAAGAAGATCGGCGTGCCATGCGCGCCGATGCGCGTCGGGCCGAGAATGCGCTTGCCCAGCCCCTCGAACCAGCTGCGCGCTTCCTCGATATCCTCGACCTCGTAGCACAAATGGTGCTGCCCCCCGGCGGGGTTCTTGGCGAGGAAGCCGGTCAGCGTCGAGTTCTCGCTCAGCGGCTCGATCAGCTCGATCTGCGTGCCATTCAACTCCGCTCTTTCTGAGCCTGTCGAAGGACCCGGCGTGTCGATGAAGCAGACCTTCACCCCCTGCGCCTCGAGATCGAAGGGCTCATGCGTGATCGTCGCGCCCATCACATCGCGATAATAGCGCAGCGATTCCGCGATCGAGGGCGTGGCGACGCCGATATGGTTGAGACGGCCGAGTTTCATTTTGCATCCTTCGTCATTGCGAGCCGCGAAGCGGCGCGGCAATCCAGAGCGGAACGCGATCCGCTCTAGATTGCTTCGCTACGCTCGCAATGACGGCTTGGCTAGGCATGCGCAATCTCAGCATACAAGTCGCGCCACGTCGGATTTTCCGCCTCGACCAAGGCGAGCTTGGCTGTGCGGCTCCCCGCCTTGATCTGCTTTTCGCGCAGAATAGCCGATTCCATCGTTTCATGGCGTTCGAACCAGACCAGCAATTTGCAGCCATAACGCTTGGTAAACCCGTCCGCGACGCCCTCGCGATGCTGCCATGCACGCTGCGGCAGGTTCGAAGTGACACCCGTATAGATCGTGCCATTGCGCCTGCTCGCCATGATGTAGACGCACGGTTCCCTCGTCATTGCGAAGCGACGCAGTCGCCGCGGTAATCCAGAGCGATCCGCGCACCACTCTGGATTGCTTCGCTTCGCTCGCAATGACGGTTGAGACGGCCGAGTTTCATTGATCTCCGCTCCCTTCCTTACGCGATACGATCATTGGCTGAGATCCTTGGTCGGAAGACGCTGCTTCATCAAAGTGGATGTGAGCACCGTCAACGTAGGGCTTCGCAATCAGCCGCAATATTTGCCCCGCAAATTCCCGAAGCCCGCCTTGGTCCCCTTCAATCTCGATCATTCCATCAGAGTGGACGATGTGGCGAAAGCGAAAGCGGACGTTATCCTCGAAAGCGCCCGCTTCCAATTTCTCAGCAATCGAAATGAGTTCGTCGCTATCCATCACAGCGGAATGTTGTCATGCTTCTTCCACGGGTTCTCGAGCTGCTTCGTGCGCAGCTTCCTTAGACCCAGCGCGATACGGCGGCGGGTCGAGTGCGGGTAGATCACCTCGTCGATATAGCCGCGCTGCGCTGCCACGAAGGGGTTGGCGAAGCGATCTTCGTATTCCTTGGTCTTTTCGGCGATCTTGTCGGGATCGTCGCGGTCCTGGCGGAAGATGATCTCGACCGCGCCCTTGGCGCCCATCACCGCGATCTCGGCGGTGGGCCAGGCGTAGTTCAAGTCGCCCCGCAGGTGCTTGCTCGCCATCACGTCATAGGCGCCGCCATAGGCCTTGCGGGTGATCACGGTGATCTTTGGCACGGTCGCCTCGGCATAGGCGAACAGCAGCTTGGCGCCGTGCTTGATGATGCCATTGTGCTCCTGCGCGGTGCCGGGAAGGAAGCCGGGCACGTCGACGAAGGTCAGGATCGGGATTTCGAAGGCATCGCAGAAGCGCACGAAGCGCGCGGCCTTTTTCGAGGAATTGATGTCGAGCACGCCGGCGAGCACCATCGGCTGGTTTGCCACCACGCCCACCGTGCGCCCTTCGACCCGGCCGAAGCCGCAGATGATGTTGGCGGCATGGTTCGGCTGGATTTCGAAGAAATCGCCCTCGTCCAGCGTCTTCCTGATGACCTCGTGCATATCATAGGGCTGGTTGGCATTGTCGGGGATCAGCGTGTCGAGGCTCGGCTCCTCGCGGTCCCAGGCATCCGAGGTCGGACGCTCGGGCACTTCCTCGCGGTTCGAGAGCGGGAGGAAATCGAAAAAGTCGCGCGTCGCGAGCAGCGTCTCGATGTCGTTTTCGAAGCTGTTGTCGGCGACGCTGGTCTTGGTGGTGTGCGTTTTCGCCCCGCCAAGTTCCTCCTGCGTCACCACCTCGTTGGTCACCGTCTTCACCACGTCGGGGCCGGTCACGAACATGTAGGAGCTGTCCTCGACCATGAAGATGAAGTCGGTCATCGCGGGCGAATAGACCGCCCCGCCGGCGCACGGCCCCATGATGAGGCTGATCTGCGGCACCACGCCCGATGCGAGCACATTGCGCTGGAACACCTCGGCATAGCCGCCGAGCGAGGCGACGCCTTCCTGGATGCGTGCGCCGCCGCTGTCGTTGAGCCCGATCACGGGCGCGCCGACCTTCATCGCGGTGTCCATCACCTTGCAGATCTTCTCCGCATGCCGCTTCGACAGCGAGCCGCCGAAGACGGTGAAATCCTGGCTGAAAACATAGACGAGGCGGCCATTGATCGTGCCGCTGCCGGTGACCACGCCGTCGCCGGGGATCTTCTGGTCCTGCATCCCGAAATCGACGCAGTCATGCTCGACATAAGTGTCGAGCTCCTCGAAGCTGCCCTCGTCGAGCAGTACGTCGAGCCGCTCGCGCGCGGTCAGCTTGCCCTTGGCGTGCTGCGCGGCGATGCGCTTCTCGCCCCCACCCATGCGAGCGGCGGCGCGACGGCGTTCCATTTCGGCGATATTGGCGGACATGCTCTCTCCGTAAATACGTTTGCACGAGCGCCTAGCGAGCGCACCGCCGCAGCGTCAATCGCGCAGCGCCGAAATCAGGAATTCGACATTGCCCTCGGGCCCCTTGATCGGGCTTTCGACGATCCCCTGGACCACGAAGCCTGTTCCCTCGACCCATGCACGGACTTCGCCGCACACGCGCTGGTGGAGCGCCGGATCGCTGACCACGCCCTTCTTGCCGACCTCTTCGCGGCCGACTTCGAACTGCGGTTTGATCAGCGCGACGAGGCGGCAGCGCGATTGAGCCAATTGTAACGGCACTTCGAGCACCTTTGCGAGGCCGATGAAGCTCGCGTCGCACACCACCCATGTCACGGGGCGGTCGATCATCTCGCGGCTAAGGGTGCGCGCGCTGGTCTGTTCGAGCACCGTGACGCGAGGGTCCTGCCGCAGTTTCCAGGCGAGCTGGTTGGTGCCGGAGTCGACCGCGAAAACGTGCTCCGCCCCGCCCTGCAGCAGCACGTCGGTGAAGCCGCCGGTCGAGCTGCCGATATCCATCGCGGTGACGCCGGTGGGGTCGAGCCCGAAATGCTCGATCGCATGCGCGAGTTTGATTCCCCCTCGCGAAACCCACGGATGATCGCGCCCGCGCACATCCAGCGGGGCGTCCTCGGCCAGCTGCTGCCCCGGCTTGGCAAGCTTGGTTTCGCCCGAGAAGACCAGCCCCGCCATGACCAGCGCCTGCGCCCGCGTCCGGCTCTCGACGAGCCCGCGGTCCACCAGCATCTGATCGAGGCGCTTCTTCTTTGCCATTGGAAACATGCGCGTTAGCGATCATTGTCTCCGCATGAAACCGATCTATTGCCATCTCGGCGGCGCCCTCGCGCTCAGCTTCACCATCGCCGCCTGCGTACCCGCGCCCGATTCGACGCCCGCACCTACGCCGTCGCCCACGATTGCGCCCGCCGCGCCACCTCCGGCACCTCCGGCCCCTCCGCCTGCCGAAAACTGGATCGACAATCCGCGCACGCCGGGCGACTGGAGCTATCGCGCGCAAGCCGGCGGAAGCGCCGCACTCTATGGTGAGCGGGGGGGCGAGCCGCTGTTCGCCATCGGCTGCGATCGCCGCGAAGGGAAGATCACTCTGACGCGGGCCGGGCGCGGGGCAAGGGCCACGACGATGACCGTCCGCACCGAGACGGTCGACCGGGCACTGCCAGCCAGTGGCTCGACACAAGGGGAGGCATCGGTGACCGCGACGCTTGCCGCCCGCGACCCGCTGCTCGATGCGATGGCGGTGACTCGCGGGCGATTCGCTGTGGAAACATCGGGCTTGTCCACACTTTACCTGCCGCCTTGGGCCGAGGTGACGCGCGTGATCGAGGATTGCCGCTGACCGGAGTCGCGCTGGCGGCTGCCTCCGCGATGCAGGTGGTGGGCAGGCATGAAAAGGCCCGGAATCCGATCCGGGCCACAAACGACAATTCTGACGTGGGAAAACTTTTTTTCAAGGGTTGTTTTGAGGGCGCGGAAGACTCAAATATATCACCAAGATCAGCGGCGAAACGCGGTCTTGTCCCCGGAGACGGGGTACTTTGGCTCTTAACAGCGCGAAAGGAGGTGATCCGATGTCTCATGGTTCAGCAGAGAGGTCGGCAAGTTTCCGCGCGGGGTACTATCGGTAAGCAGAGCCGATAGAGACTTCGTGAGCGGCACTTCCCGCCGCTGACCATGCGAAGGGCAGCATCACCCCCCGGGTGGCGCTGCCCTTCTCATTGTGTGTGGTGCGTGCGTGCCCGACATCGGTCCGGCCCTTGGGCCGGTGCACCAAGCCTTGGACGGAGGCCGACGGCACACTCGGCAAGGACTCACTCCCTTGCATGCCGTCGTCCATGCGATTACCCGCGCATCCATGGATTTCGAGCATCTCCCTCACCCCGCCCCGGTTCCCGGCGAGACGCGCCAGCAGGCGCTGCAGGACCCCGGCTTCGGCAAGCTCTTCACCGATCACATGGTCGTGATCGACTACGATGCCGACAAGGGCGGCTGGCACAAGGCGACGCTGGGCCCGCGCGAACCGATCAGCCTCGATCCCGCCGCAGCGGTGCTGCATTACGCGCAGGAAATCTTCGAAGGCATGAAGGCCTACAAGCGCGAGGACGGTTCGCTCGCCCTGTTCCGCCCCGAACAGAATGCGCGCCGTTTCAACGAGAGCGCGCGACGGATGGCGATGCCCGACCTGCCCGAAGATCTGTTCCTCGAATCGATCCGCCAACTGGTCGCCAAGGACCGCGACTGGGTGCCGGGCGATCCCGACGGCTCGCTCTACCTCCGCCCTTTCATGTTCGCCTCGGAAGCCTTCCTCGGCGTGCGCCCGGCGCGGCAGTACAAATATATCCTCATCGCCAGCCCAGTGGGCCCCTATTTCAAAGGCGGCGCCAAGCCGGTGAAGATCTGGGTCAGCCGCAACTACACCCGCGCAGCCCCAGGCGGCACCGGCGCGGCCAAGACCGGCGGCAATTACGCGGCATCGCTCGTGCCGCAAGCCGAGGGGATCGCAAACGGCTGCGACCAGGTGGTCTTCCTCGATGCTGTCGACAAGAAATGGGTCGAGGAACTGGGCGGGATGAACTTGTTCTTCGTCTTCGACGATGGCAGCGTCGTCACCCCGCCGCTCACCGGCACGATCCTGCCCGGGATCACCCGCGACAGCCTGATCCAGCTGCTGCGCGAGGAAGGCCTGCAGGTGCGCGAGGAGCCTTACAGCATCGACCAGTGGCGCGCCGACGCGACCAGCGGAAAGCTGCTCGAGACGATGGCCTGCGGCACCGCGGCGGTGGTCACGCCTGTCGGCACCGTGCTCGGCCCCGACGGCGAATTCACCATCGGCAGTGGCGGCACCGGACAGATGACCACCAAGATCCGCGAGAAGCTCGTCGGCATCCAGAAGGGCGCCGTCGAGGACACGTACGGCTGGACGGTCACGCTCGACTGATCAGAAGCGCGGGCGCACGAGGAAGCGGCGGGTGAAGGTCGCGCTTGGACGCAGGACGATGATGGCGACGCCCAGCAGGGCGATGGCGCCTCCCACCAGCAGGCGGGCGCCGATGGCATCCCCTGTCAACCAGGCGCCGAAGGCGATCGTCAGGATCGGCGTGAACAGCGTCAGCGGCACGATTAGATTGGCATCGTGCTCCTGCAACAGCCGATAATAGGCCGTATGCGCGCCGACCGAGACGACGACCGAAGCGAAGAAAAGGCAACCGGCCAGTGCAAGGGGCGCATCGGCAAGTGACGCGACCTGACCGCTCTCCATCGTCGCCGTGAGCGGGAACAGCACCGCGATCGAGGCAACCGCAGCCCAGGCCTGGATGCGGATCGAGGGCAGTGCAAGGCGCTTGACGAACACCGACCCCAATGCACCGACCAGCGCCGATAGGAACACCAGCAGCAGGCCGCTGCTCGTTTCCATCTGGTTGTCCCCGGCCATGGCAAAGAGCACGCCGCCAAAGGCGAGACCGATGCCCATGCCGCGCCGCCAGCGCACCCGCTCGCCAAGGAAAAGGATCGCGAAGAGCACGGTCATCGGCGCGCCGGTGAGGCTCACCACCCCCGCCGCCGAAGGGCTTGCCGTGGCCAGCCCCATGAACAGCAGGGCGAAGGACCCTCCGCTGATCGCCAGTCCGATCACCAGCACCTGCCACAATCGTGCCGGAAGCGGGCGCAGCAACGGGATCAGCACCAGCGCGACGATCACCGATCGCAGGAACGCGTAGAACAGCGGCGGCGCGCCGAGATCGGCGATGGCGATCTTGCTCACCACGACGTTGAGCGCCCAGACGATGTTGCACGCCATCATGATAACGAGCGCACGCGCGGGCACGATCAGGCGTCCAGCGGTGGCAAGGCAGCTGCAAGTTCGGCGAGCCAGGTATCCGCCACCGCATCGCTCGGCGCCCGCCAGTCTCCCCGCGGGCTCAGTGCACCGCCGGCCGAGACCTTGGGCCCATTGGGCAGCGCGCTGCGCTTGAACTGGCTGAACCCGAAGAAGCGCTGGAGGAACTTCTCGAGCCATCCGGCGATCGTTGCGAGATCGTATTCGTTCTTCGCATCATCCGGAAAGTCGATCGGCCAAAGCCCCGATTTCGCGTCCCTCCAGGCATGCCAGGCGAGGAATGCGACATGGCTGGGCTTGTGTCCCCAGCGAATGACATAATGGAGAAAGAAGTCGTTGAGCTCGTAAGGCCCGATGATCGATTGCGTGCTCTGGATCTGGCCCTCCGCCCCCGCGGGCACCAGTTCGGGGCTGATTTCGGTGTCGAGCACATCGTTCAGCACCGCGTCGACGCCGGAGTCGAATTGCCCGGTCTGGATGGTCCAGCGGATGAGGTACTGGATCAGCGTCTTGGGCACCCCCGCATTGACCCCGTAATGGCTCATGTGGTCGCCCACGCCATAGGTACACCAGCCGAGCGCAAGCTCGGAGAGATCGCCCGTCCCGACCACCCAGCCGCCATGCTGGCCTGCAAGGCGGAAAAGGTAGTCTGTCCGAAGCCCGGCTTGCACGTTTTCGAACGTCGTATCGTAGACGGGTTCGCCATCTGCGAAAGCATGGCCGATGTTCTCCAGCATCAGGTTCGCAGTCGGCTTGATGTCGATTTCCTCGGCGGTGACGCCGAAGGCCTCCATCAGCCGCCAGGCATTGCTCTTCGTTCCCTCGGACGTGGCGAATCCTGGCATGGTGTAGCCGCGGATATCGCTGCGGGGCCGGCCCAGCCGGTCCATCGCCTTGGCGGCGACGATCAGCGCATGCGTGCTGTCGAGTCCGCCCGAAATGCCGATGACAAGGCATTCGGGCAGGGTCGCCTCGATACGGCGCATCAACGCATCAACCTGGATGTTGAAAGCCTCGTAGCAATCCTCGTCGAGCTTGTGCGCGCGGTTCGGCACGAAGGGGAAGCGGCGCACGGGACGCTGCAAGCCGATGTCGGCGCGGGGAGCGGCATGTTCGAAGGCAATCCTGCGATAGCGGTCTTCGGGCCGTCCTACCGCCTCGGCGGCATCGTTGAAGGTCTGCATCCGCATGCGCTCTGCCAGGATGCGCTGCGTATCCACATCCGCCACGCAGAGTTCGGGGGCGAGATCGAACCGCTCGCTTTCGACCAGCAGCTCGCCGAGTTCATAGATCATCCCCTGCCCGTCCCAGGCGAGGTCGGTCGTGCTCTCGCCATGACCGCTCGCCGAATAGGCATAGGCGCACACTGCACGACTCGAACTCGCGCGACTGAGTAGATGCCGCTCGTCGGCCTTGCCGATGGTGATGTTCGAGGCCGACAGGTTGAGCACGATCGTCGCACCGGCGAGCGCAGCCATCGTCCCCGGCGGGATGGGCGACCAGAAATCCTCGCAGATTTCGATCCCGAAGGTGAAACCGGGCAGGTCCCGGGCGGAAAAGACGAGATCGGTCCCGAATGGCACCTCGCGCCCGGCGCAGGCGATCTCAAGCCCGATGCATTCGCGCCCGTGGGCGAACCAGCGTTTCTCGTAATACTCGCGATAGTTGGGCAGGAAGCTCTTCGGCACCACCCCGAGCAGTTCGCCTCGCGCGGCGACCAGGGCGCAATTGTAGATCCGCCCATTGCGACGCAGCGGTGCGCCGAAAACGAGCACGGTGGCAAGATCGCGTGAAGCCGTCAGAAAGTCCTCGACCTGCGCTTCTACCGCATCGAGCACCGCCGCCTGCAAATGCAGATCGTCGAGCGCGTAGGAAGACAGCGCGAGCTCGGGATAGAGCAACAGGTCGACATGCTCAGCCGCCGCGTGACGGGCGCATTCGATGATCCCTGCGGCATTGAATGCTATGTCCGCCGTGCGCAGCTTCGGCGTTGCCGTCGCCAGGCGGACGAAGCCATGCGTATGCATATCGTAAAACGGGTGTGCGTCGCTGCCGCTCATAGGGGCAAGGCCTTTCTCGTCGGAGGATGGCGGGGCCGGTTCGATCCAGTCGGCCGGTTGGCACACGCCGAGTTCGGCAAGCCGTCTCTGCACCGAAGCACGGGCGATCTTGCCCTTCGCTTCCCAGCCATAGACCGTCCGGCTGGGCCAGGGCGTGGGCTGTCCGAAACGTGCGCCGAACTCCTCCGCGCTGAGCGGGGGATCCTGCGCCTCGCGCCACTGGCGAATCTTGAAACCGGCCAGATGCATGCCCAAGCCGGTATCCTTTTAGGCTACCCTAGGCAACAGCCGATTGCTCTTCCTTGCGCATCTCGCTGCGGTAACCGTTGAGGACGGGACCGGCATGGTGCGTCCCCCCGGCCTGCGTGGCGAAGGCTGCAAGCAACTGGCTGCCAAGCCCACCATCGGGATCGACCGAGGCATCGGCGCCAACCCCATCGTCCTCGATCGTGAACCGCCAGCCATCGCCACGGACATGGAAGAATACGGCGATGGTCCCCTTGCGCCCGCCGGGGAAAGCATATTTGCAGGCATTGGCCACCGCTTCATTCAGATAGAGGCCGATCGCCACCGCCTCCTCGCGCGTCAGCGTGGCCGCGTCGATCTCGCGGAACAGCCGCACGCCGGGGGGCAGGCTCGTGCCCTCGATCCGATCGAGCAGGAATTCGAGATAGGGTTTCATCTCGACATTGGGCTCGTCCGACTGGGACATCGCCAAGGCAGAATAGGCATCGGCGAAGGTCCGCACACGGCCGACGGCTTCCTCGAGCGGGGCATGTAGCTCGTGCTGTGCGAGGCGGCGCTTCTGCAGCTCGAGCATGCTGGCGACGAGAGCGAAATTGTTCTTGGTGCGATGCTCGAGCTCGGCCAGCAGGGTTAGGCGCCGGTCGGCCCGCTCGCGGATTTCATCCATCGTGGCATGCGCAGCGCGGCGGAAGGCTTCGGCAAACACGATGACCACCAGCGCGGCCGCCGCATTGAGCAGCACGCGCGCCGGATCGGTCGGATCCGCGAACAGCAATGATTTCGCCGGCGGCAGGATGACGAACCACGCCCAGAAAAAGGTCAGAAGAAAGGCCACGACCCCCGCGCGCCAGTGACCGTAGAGAGTGGCGAGCAGGACGGTCGGATAAGTCAATGCAAATGGTCCCGAGGCGGGAGCCCAGACATCGACCGCCGTACGCAAGCCGATCATCGCACCGGCGCACATGGCCCCGAAAACCAATTGTGCAGCGAATTGCGTCCGGCGCGTGAGAAACGCGCGACTGACGTCGAAATTGGTAAGCCGATGCATGAGGGGGGCGACCTTCCCGCGGAAGACAGATGCCTGGTCATGCGCGACTACACGACACGGGCGATCGACGGCTCCGCTCCATCGACAGCGTAGTCCTACCATAGGACGGTCCCGAACAGAAGCCGGGAAAGCAAGGCAAGGACTACGCGGCGAGCAAGTCCTTGGCCCGAGGACTTTCTTGCAGCAAATCGATCAACGCGCGTTCTTCTCGCGTAAGCCAACGCGTCGCGCGCGGCAGGCGCAATTTCGCGCGCCAATCCTTCTGATTTTCGAGCAGTTCGAAGACTGCCGGGTGAATATAGCTCTTGCGCGCCACTGCAGGGGTGTTGCCGAGGTGCTCGGAAACGCATTCGAGCAGCGCCTTCATCGGCATATCTTCCTCGCCCTCGATCAGGCACGTCAGGGCCTTGACGCTGGCATGCCAGGTCCGGAAATGCTTCGCGGTGAAGTCCTGTCCCATGGCCTCGCGAAGGTAGTCGTTGACCTCGGACGAGCAGACCGCATGATGCTCGCCCTCCTCGTCGACATATTTGAACAGGTTCTGGCCCGGCAGGTCCTGCATCTTGCGGACCATCCGAGCCAGGCTGCCGTCGGACAGCGTCACCTCGCGCAACTTCCCGCCCTTGCCCTGGTAACGCAGGCGCAGCGTTTTGCCGGTCAGTTCGGCATGGCGCTTGCGCAGCGTCGTCGCGCCGAAACTCTTGTTGGCCTTCGCGTAGCCTTCGTTGCCCACCCGCACCGCGCCCAGATCGAGCAGCCGAACCACGCTGGCGATGGCCCGCTCGCGCGTCAGCTTGCGACCACGCAGATCCTCCTCGACGCGCTTGCGCACCAGCGGGAGCAGGCTGCCGAAGGTGATGCAGCTGTCGAATTTCTCGCCCTCGCGCGCGGCGCGAAACTCGGGGTGATACCGATATTGCTTGCGCCCCCTGGCGTCGATGCCGGTGGCAAGGATGTGGCCGTTGGGTGCAGGACAGAACCAGGCATCGGTATAGGCGGGCGGCAGGGCGATTGCGTTGAGGCGCCGTTTTTCCGCCGGATCGGTGATGAGACTGCCTTCGGGATCGTAATAAGCCCATCCCCTGCCTGCCCCCTTGCGTGTGATCCCGGGCAGGTCGTCGTCGACATAGATGAGCTTCGTCATGGCGAAGGCAAGAACCGTGGGATTGGCGTTACGGTTCCCCACCTTGCGACGAATGGCAGGGTGGATTAGCCAGCCCCGCCCAGAGGAGAACGAGCTTGGCCGACGCAACCTATACCCCGCCAGAAGTCTGGACTCACGACGCAGAGAATGGCGGGCGCTTCGCCAACATCAATCGCCCCACTGCCGGCGCGCGCGAGCAGCAGCAGCTGCCGGTCGGCGAGCACGACTTCCAGCTCTATTCGCTGGCAACGCCGAACGGCGTGAAGGCCACGGTCATGTTCGAGGAACTGCTCGAGGCGGGATACGCGGATGCGGAATACGATGCCTGGACGATCAACATCGGCGAAGGACATCAGTTCGGATCGGGTTTCGTCGATCTCAATCCCAATTCCAAGATTCCGACGCTGCTCGATCGCAGCGGGAAAGAACCCGTCCGGGTGTTCGAAAGCGGGGCCATCCTGATGCATCTCGCCGAGAAATTCGGCGCCTTCCTGCCCACCGATCACTCGCGTGCCGAGGTGCTCAGCTGGCTGTTCTGGCAGGTCGGCAGCGCCCCCTTCATCGGCGGCGGCTTCGGCCATTTCTACGCCTATGCGCCCGAGAAATACGAATATCCGATCAATCGCTATGCGATGGAAACCAAGCGGCTGTTCGACGTCGCCGACCAACGTCTCGCCCAGACCGAATTTCTGGGCGGCCAGGATTACACGATCGCCGATATCGCAACCTTCCCCTGGCTCGCGCCCTTCGTGTTCGGCGGAATCTACGGCGAAGCGCGCACATTCCTGTCGATTCACGAATACGAAAACGTCGAACGGTGGGTGCAGCAGATCGCCGCACGCCCGGCCGTGCGCCGCGGGCGCATCGTCAACAAGGCCTGGGGCGAGGAAGACGAACAACTGCTCGAACGCCACTCGGCGGCGGATTTCGCGGGCAAGAAATACTAGCGCACCGCGCGTAGCGACGCTTGACTTGCATCGGGCCCTGTCCTTTCTTCACCGCCGTGAGGAGAGGACATCCGATTGGCTGACGCGCATCCGCCCGTCTCGCGGCTGGAAAAGTTCGGCTATGGCGTGGGCGACCTCGCCTCGTCCTTCTACATCAATTTCTTCAACATCTACCTGCTCTATTTTTTCGTCGAGCTGGGCGGCGTGGGTCCCGCGGCGATGGGCCTGATGTTGCTGCTGACCAAATTCTTCGACGCGGTGACCGATCCTGTGATGGGGGCGATCGGCGACCGCACGCGCAGCCGCTGGGGCCGATACCGCCCCTATCTGTTGTGGGGCGCGGTTCCCTTCGGCCTTACCGGCGCGGCGATTTTCGCCGCCCCCGCCCTGTCGCCATCGGGCATGCTGGTCTGGGCCTACGTCACCTACACGCTGACGATGATCGCCTTCACCGCCACCAACGTCCCCTATTCCGCGTTGATGGGGGTGATTTCGCCGAACGCAGACACGCGCGCCTCGGTGGCGGCGTATCGCATGGTCTTTTCCGCCCTGGCGGTAGTCGCTGTCGCCATCGTCGCCACCACGCTCGTGCGCGAGCTTGGCGCGGGTGACGAACGCCGCGGGATCATGCTGACGATGTTTCTTCTGGCCAGCGGCGGCACGCTGGCGTTGCTCTCCGCCTTCGCCTTCAGTCGCGAACGCATTCCCCCGGCGAAAACCAATGGCCGCATCCGCGACGACGTGAAGCTGCTCGTACGCACCCCGGCATGGATCGCGGTAGCCATTGCCGCAGTGCTCACGCCAGTCGCTCTCGCTGCGCGGGCAGGCAGCGCGCTGTTCTGGTTCCGCTACGTCGCGGGCGACGACGGTGGCCCGGTCTTCCTGTTCCTCGACCGCATCGGGCTCTTCTACACGGCGTTTGCCCTGGGACAGCTCGCGGGCGTTCTCCTTGCCGGCGCCCTGGCCCGGCGGTTCGACAAGGGGCACCTCGTGATCTTCGCCGGAGCGCTCAAGGTCTGCGCCATCGGCATCTTCTATGTCATGCCGCTCGATGCAATCTGGCCGCAGACAATCGCCCAGGTGTTCGTCGGGGTCGGCCTCGGCATGATTATGCTGCTGGCCTATTCGATGTTTACTGATATCGCCGAATACATCGAATGGCAGACCGGCCGCCAAATGACCGGCCTCGCCGTGTCGGGCGCGGTTTTCGCGATCAAGACCGGGATCGCCCTGGGTGCCGCATTGCCGGGCATGCTGTTCGCCCTGACAGGCTTCGAGGCTGGCGCAGTCCAGACCGAGAGCGCGAAATTCGGCATCGACCTTGCCTTTGCGATAGTCCCGGCGCTGATGATCATACCCGCAGGCGTCGCCATGCTGTTCTACCGGCTCGACCGGGCAACCATTGCCGAGCTGGAAAGCGATCTCGCGACACGGCGAATGCAAACTGCCCCCACCCCCTTCCCTTCCGCGCGGGACGCGTTATAGGGGCGCGCACCTGCTGGGGTGTAGCCAAGTGGTAAGGCATCGGTTTTTGGTACCGACATTCGCAGGTTCGATCCCTGCCACCCCAGCCATTCCGTCCCAGCCCCGCACAATCGGTCGGAATTTTCGCGGAATTGGCGCCTGCGGATGAGGTTTCCCGCTTCCAGTCCGGTAATCGCCGGCGATCAATCCGCTGGCATGACGGTGCGGGCGCGGACACGAAATCCGTCGTCGGTCCGGTCGAACTCCAGCTCCATCTCGGGAGCGAGGGCCGAGGCGGCGATTGCCAGGCCGAGGCCGCTGCCCGGCAGACCGGTGTCGTTGCCCCGCGCGAAGGGTTCGAGCATGGCCTCGACATCCTCGGGTGCGATCCCGCTTCCTTCGTCCGCAACAAAAAAGCCGCCCCCATCCCGGCCGATCGCCACCCTGGAGTTTTCCGGGCCGTGGAGCGCGGCATTCTCGATCAGATTGCGCAAGGCCAGGATCAGCGCTTCCTGATCGATGGGGACAGCAAGTTCGCGCGCCTCCTCGGACAGGTCGAGGGTAATGCCACGCCGTTCGAGAAGGTGTGCCAGCTCTTCCGAAACGATATCCACTGCGGGACCGAGCAGCGAATTTGCGGGTTGCGGGGCGCGGCCCGATTCCTGCCGTGACAGATCGAGCAATTGCCGCACCAGCCGGGCGGTGCGATCGACCGATTGGCGGATGCGTTCAAGCGCGCGCTGCCGGGTCTCCTCGTCGGGCGCGCGCAGGGCAAGGTCGGCATGCATGCGCAGCCCGGCAAGCGGCGTCTGCATCTCGTGCGCGGCACTCGCCAGAAACCGCTTCTCCCCCTCGCGCAATCGAGCGATGCGGGCGAAGAGCTCGTCAATTTCCTGCGTCAGCGGCAGCAGCTCCTGCGGGACGTCATCGACATCCAGCGGGCGCTGGTCGTCGGGTTCACGCGCGGCGATGGCAAAGGCGATCCGGCGGACCGGCGCGAGCCCACTGCCCAGGCCGATCCACAATAGCGCCGCCAGCGCGGCAAGCCCGGCCATCGCCGGAATTATGAGCCCCTTCAGCAGATTGGCGATGAGGCGGCGGCGCATGACCTGTGTATCGCCGACCATCACCCGGACGCCCGATTCGGGATCCACATAGGTATAGACGCGCCAGGCCGTGCCATCGATGACTGGCTCGCTGAAGCCCGGTTTTCCGCTCGACAAAGCCTGTGCCGGGGCACTTTCGGACAGACCCAGAAGGCGACCGGAAAGCGACCACACCTGGCAGGAAAGCTGCCGCTCGTAGGTGGGGATCGGCAATGGCGAGGGATCGGCGAGGACTGCCTCGGTCGGGCGATCGGCAAAGCCCAACGACGCGACCATGACCGCCGCCTCTTGCAGCCGGCGGTCGAGCACCCGCTCCACATCGGCGCGTGCGCTCAGCACGGTCCAGCCCGCGGCCAGCGACCAGACGAGCACGGTCGCCGCCGCGACCAGCAGGAACAGGCGCCATCGCAGCGACCTCATGACGCCGATCCATCCGAACGAAGCCGGTAGCCCAGCCCTCGCACGGTCTCGATCGTATCCGCCCCCAGCTTGCCGCGAAGCTTGTGGATGTGGACTTCGACGGCGTTGGAGCCGACCTCTTCCTGCCAGCCGTAAATCGCCTCTTCGATCCGGCTTCGGGAGACGATCTGGCCCGGCCTGCGGGCCAGCGTTTCGAGAACCGCGAACTCGCGCCGCGAAAGGTTGATCGGAACCGCGTCGAGCGTGGTCCTGCGGGCGGCGGGATCGATCTCAAGCTTACCGAACCGCAGGATTGCTTCCGCGCGCCCCCCACCGCGCCGCGCCATGGCACGCAGGCGCGCAGCCAGTTCGGCGAGATCGAAGGGCTTGCCCATGTAATCGTCTGCGCCCAGATCGAGCCCCTGGATGCGATCCTCGGTCATGTTGCGGGCGGTCAGCAGGAGCACCGGGGTGTCGTGCCCCGCCCTGCGCCATTCACGCAGCAGGTCGAGGCCGGAACCGTCGGGCAATCCGATGTCGAGCACGATCGCATCATGCGCGAAGCCGGCAGCCGCCTCGCGCGCGTCGCCGCAGCTTGCGACTGCATCAACGGTATGCCCTTCGAGCGCGAGACCCTCCGTGAGCCCCTCGCGCAAAATCTCGTCGTCCTCGATCACCAGGATTCGCATGGTCGACCTCCTTTGTCCCGCTAGCTTAGGACAGGCTTAAGGACGCACGTAAGGCAGACTTAAGCTGGCTGGACAAGAAAGCCTGTACATGGACGGTATCGTAAATCTCGGACCCTTGGCCTTTGCGACCGATCGCCTGCTGGCAGTGGCGCTGCTGGTCGGATTCGTGTTCGCGATGGATCGCATTGCAGCACAGGCATCAGGCCGGGTTCGCCCCGCTACCGGATTGGCAATCCTGGCAGGGCTCGTCGTCGCACGCGTGGCATTCGTTTTGACGTACCGCGATCTCTTCGCCCGCGACTGGGCCTCCGCCTTTGCGTTCTGGCAGGGCGGCTTCAATGCCTGGGCCGGGTTCCTCGCGGCTGCGGTGGTCCTGATCTGGAAGGCACGACCTGCGGCAGTGATGCACCGAAGCCTCGCGGCCCTGGCACTGTTCGGTACCGCCTGGTTTGCCGGCTCCGCCTTGCTGCAGCAGGACCCGCGGCCCCTGCCGGACTTGCCGTCGCTTGCCCGCCTCGACGGTAGGCAGGTGACGATCGACGAGCTTGCCGATGGCCCCGTGGTCATCAATCTCTGGGCGACCTGGTGTCCTCCCTGCCGCCGCGAGTTGCCGATGCTGGCCGAAGCGGCGGAAGATTCGGACGTTCCGATCCTGCTGATAAATCAGGGTGAAGACGGTGAATTGGTGCGCAACTATCTGCTTGCGAATGGGGTGCCCGGTTCCGCTGTCTTGCTCGATCCACCCGCATCGGCGACGCGTGCCTTGGGCAATGCCGCACTGCCGACCACGCTTTTCATTGACGCCTCGGGCCAGCTGGTCGCGACGCATGTCGGTGAGATTTCACGCGCCGCACTGGCGGCGCAGATCAACGATCTGGAAGGAGAATGACCATGGCCAAATGGCCGCTGATAGCGACAATTTCGGCCGCGTTGCTGGGCGCTGGAGTCCTCGTTGTTGCCCAAACCGGCGAAGCGCAGGGCACTGGAGACACCGATCACAGCCAGGCCGAACAGGATGCCGCCGCGAGCAGCGAGGCCATGGCCGCCCGCGCCGCGATTGCCGATGATCCGATCGCCCCGAAGTTCGAACCGGCGGACTACGACGTCACGATCATAAGCTATGCCGACTACCAATGCCCGTACTGCCGGAAGGTCCACCCTGAACTGGAGCGACTGGCCAAAGAGGATGGCAAGGTCCGCATCGTCTATCGCGACTGGCCGATCTTCGGCGCCGCGTCGGAAGAGGCGGCGCGTGCCGCCATCGCCTCGCAATGGCAGGGCAAGCATGCCGAATTCAACGATCAGCTGATGCGCATCGAAGGCAGGCTGGACTCGGCGAAGATCCGCGCTGCCGCCGATCGCGCAGGCGTCGATTGGGCCCGCTTGCAGCGCGATCTCGAAGCGCATGAAAGCGATATCGATTCCGTGATTGGGCGCACCGGCATGCAGGCGGCGCAGATGGGCCTGCAGGGCACCCCCGCCCTGCTGATCGGCCCCTACTTCGTGCCCGGCGCAATCGATTACTCCGGTCTGACCAAGGGGGTAGCGCTCGCCCGAGAGTTCAACGCGAAGCACGCGGGGCGTTGATCCGCATGGCCATCGTGTATCGTTTCATCGTCGTTCTGGCGGTCCTGCTGACCAGCGTCACGGGCGTCGCAGCCGGCTCTGCACAGGCACAGGATCGGCGCAAGATCGAACCCTCACTGGCGTTCGAGACGCGGTCTCCCGGACCGGGTGAAGCGGTCACGGTGGCGATCCGGATGCGTCCCGAACGCGGCTGGCATGGGTACTGGTCCAATCCGGGCGAGGCAGGCCTGCCGGTTACGGCGAAGTGGCAGGCACCCGAAGGCGTGACTTTCACCGGATTGCGGCATCCGGCCCCGCAGCTACTCGATGTCCAGGGCATCGCGAGCTATGTGCACCATGGCCCCTTCACATTGCTGACGACGATGCGCGTCCCCGAAACGCTGGCGCGAGGGACGGCGATTCCAATCAGCGTTGCGCTCGACTGGCTGGTCTGTTCCGACACCTTGTGCGTGCCCGAACGTGCCACCCTCTCCGCCGAACTGGTGGTTGGCGACGGAGCCAGGGACAAGGCCGGCGCCCAGGTGGTGGCAGCCGGCCGCAGTGCCCTGCCGCAGACGGTGGGCGGCGCCAGCTATAGGCGTGCGGGTTCGGACTGGATTTTTTCGCTGCCGATCAGAGCATCGGCTTCGGCCCATCTCTTTCCGGCCGACGACGGATGGTTCGCCAGCGACGCCCCTCAGAAGGTAAGCAACGCAGGAGGCCGGACGCTGGTTCGGGTCCCCGCAGCAGGCGAGGCTCCGCGCAGCACGTTCAACGGCGTCGTGTCCGCGCGCGGCGGGACAAGCTACGCGATCTCGGCCCGACGCGGCGAGGTTGCGCCTGTCGGCGAACCCGCACCCAGTGCGACCGTATCCGAACCGGCAGCGCAGGAACAGATCCCGGCCGGGGAAGCGGCCGCAATTCAGGCGCCGAATAAGGTGGTTCCGGCGGTCGATCCGGCGAGTGAGGGAGGCCCCGATACTCCCTCCACAAGCGTTATCCGCGTTGCGTTGATGGGCGCGCTCATCGGTGGGTTGCTGCTAAACCTCATGCCCTGCGTATTCCCCATCCTGAGCCTCAAGGCGCTGTCCCTGGCGAAGAGTGGAGCAAGCTCACAGGCGGCCAAGCTGGAAGGCCTTGGTTATGCCGCAGGCACGATATTCACGGCGGTGGCGCTCGGTGCCCTGCTGATCGGCCTGCGCGCACTGGGGATGGAGATCGGCTGGTCGTTCCAGCTCCAGTCGCCAGGGATCATTCTGGTGCTGATCGTGTTGACGGCCGCGATTGCGCTCAACCTCGCGGGCTTGTTCGAGCTGCCGGTTCCAGCTTTCGTCGCGGGCAGTACGCACAGGGGCGGCTGGCTGGGCGGCTTTTCGACCGGGGCGCTGGCCGCGGTCATCGGGATGCCGTGCAGTGGCCCGTTCATGGCCGGAGCGCTCGGCGCAGCACTGGTTCTCCCTGCCGCCGCTGCCCTTGGCGTGTTCGCGATGCTGGGCTTCGGCATGGCGCTACCCTTCCTCGTGATCGCGCTCGTGCCCGCGGCGCGGCGGCGCTTGCCGAAGCCCGGCGCATGGATGAACACGCTGCGCAAGGTCCTCTCGATTCCGATGTTCGCGACTGCCTTGGCGCTCGTCTGGATCCTCGGACGACAGACCGGCGTGGATGGCATGGCGCTTGGTCTCGCTGTCGCCACGCTGTTTGCAATTTCGTTCTGGTGGTTCGGATCCCGGCAAAGACGCGGACAGCGTGGCTGGGCGGCGTTCGTCCCGGCGATGGTCGCGCTTGCCGCCTTGCTCGGATACGGCTTCCCGGCGCCGCCCGCTACCGCAGCGGCGGACGTCGCCCGGACGGCGGGACATGAACCCTTCAGTGCCGCGCGACTGGCGCAGCTGCGTAGCGAGGGCAAGCCGGTGTTCGTCGATTTCACGGCCGACTGGTGCCTGGTCTGCAAGGTCAACGAACGCGTGGCCATCGATACCGACGCCACGAGGGCGGCCTTCGCGAAAAGCGGCGTGGTAACGCTGACTGGCGACTGGACACGGCAGGATCCGGAAATCACGCGCTTCCTGGCGAGCCACGGGCGGAACTCTATCCCGTTCTATCTCTTCTACATGCCGGGCGAGGAGGCGGAAATCCTGCCGCAGGTCCTCACGCCGCAAACCCTGCAGGACAAGGCGACCCAAGCGTTCGCGTCCCCGCGCGGCTAAGGAGGGCGGACGAGCCGGTCCTGTTCGACCGACAACGCCGGATAGTGCCGCCAGGTACAAGAGAAGGGCCAGCGCGCAGACCAATTTCGTCGAACGCCGCTCCAATTTGACGCCACAACGAGGTCCTCGAGGTCCCGATCAGTCCTTTGTCGCGCGCCCCAGGGGCGATCGCGACGGCCCGCCTTCCAGTCCCAGCGCTTCGAGCATCTTTTCGCTCGTCGTCGGCTTGCCCAGGCAAAAACCCTGCACGAAGTCGCAGCCCATTGCGCGCGCCAGCCGGTACTGGTCGGCGGTTTCGATGTGTTCTGCGACGCATTGTGCGCCCGCAGCATGGCACAAGTCTACGAGCCCGAGGAGAATCTGCCGCGCGCGTTCGTTTTCGAGCACATTGTCGATCAGCGAGCCGTCGAGCTTGATCGTTTCGAACGACAGTTCGGTCAGATAGGAAACCGAAGCATAGCCCGATCCGAAGTCGTCGAGTGCGATCGTGAAGCCGAAGCCCGAAAGCTTCTTGAGCTCCTTCGCCGCATGTTCGAGATCGGTCAGAAGCGCGGTTTCGGTAATCTCGAACTGGACGCGTTCGGGAGGCAGGGAATGAGCCCTGACGATATCCCGGATCCGTTCGGCGGAAGCAGAACGGCCGAGTTGCATCGCACTGAGATTGAACGATAATGCAAGGTTTGTCGGCCAATCGGCAACCGAGGTGAGAGCCTTGTCGAGGAGATCTTCGTTCAGCCGGTCGATCACACCCAGTTTCTCGGCAATGCGAATGAATTCGTCGGGTGCGACGAGGCCCAGATCGGGGCTGTCCCATCGCGCCAGCGCTTCGGCAAAGACAGGCTGACCCGTCTCGACGCAGAAAATCGGCTGGAACACGACGTACATCTGCTCGGCCGCGCTGCCGGAAAGGATCAGTTTCTCGATGTTTGCTCTTCGCTGGTCAGCCTCGAACTGCGGCTGGTCGTAAAGATGCCAATGCCCGCGTAGCGAGGCTTTCGCCTTGTAGAGGGCCGAATCCGCCTGGCGGAAGAACTCGCTTTCGGACGAGGTGTAAGGCCCGGCCTCGGTCAGTCCGCAGGAGGCGCCAACCGACAGTTCCTTCCCGTCCCAGGCAACCGGCTTGCTCGCGAGTTCGCAGACCCGGCTGCCGACTTCCTCGATCTGGTCGCCCGACAGACCATCCTTCCAGAAGATCGAAAACTCGTCGCCGCCCAGACGCGCGACGAGAGCCCGGTCGGCAAATTCACGCTGCAGGCGAGTAGCGAATTCCTTGAGGATCTGGTCACCGGCAGCATGGCCGAAAGCATCGTTCGCCGATTTGAATCCATCCAGATCGCAGATAGCCAGAACGCTGCCCCCGCCCGGACCCGGTCCCCGCACAAGGTGGTCGCGAATTTCGCGCACCAGCCTCCCCCGGTTCGCCAGTCCAGTCAGGGCATCTTCGTCGGCCCGTTTGACTGCCTCGAGTTCGGCAGCGACCGCGCGGTTGCGTTCACGACCGAGAGCTATCTGTCCGCTGACAAGGCCGGTGAGCGCGCGGCTGTGCACCTGCAAGAGCCATGTAAAGAGGCCCAACACGAGAACCAGGCTGACGCCGATGCCCTTCGCGGCATGCCCTTCCATCAGGAACACGCGGACGGCCAGCGGGAAACCCATGATGATGAGCGGCAGAAGCGCAGCTCTCGGGAAACTGCTGAGCCCGTAAGCAGCGCCCAGAGCGGCCAGCAGGCTATAGAGCAGTATGGTCAGCGACTTGTCCGGATACTGGGTCAGAAGCGACTGTACCCACAAGGAAAAGCCCACACCCAGCAAGGCGGTGAAGCAGACCATCTTGACCAGCTCGCGCCGCGCCACACGGAATTCGTGCGTCGGCCGCTGAAAAACGATCCAGAAGATCATCCGCCACAAGAGAAGGGCGCCAAGCAGCGTTAACGGTGAAAACCATTCGAAGGCGTTCCCGCCTGTCGCCAGGTGCACTCCAACCGCATTGACCAACGTGACGGCGTAGAGCAGCGGAATCTGTTTGCGCAGGTTCTCAAACGTCCTGAGGACCTGCTCGCGCTGCTCGCGCATGTTTTTCGCCGGAAAGAGGAAGCGCAGGGCCCATCGCATGATTCGGCCATAGGCGATCAGTCTCACAGCTTGGTAAATGCCTCCCTGCGGCATTTACACAAAAAGCAAGCTGAACGGCCTGCCACTGACAGACCACACGCCACGACTCTCAAGTTCTTGCTATCCGGCGCGGCGATGCGGAAGCATCAGGCCCGCACACCCGAATTTGGGTTGCGGCATGAAACTCGATCGCTAAGCCTGACTGGCGAGAGGAGAAATGCGTGAGCGGACCGTCCCCGGAACACATCCCGGTCATCGTCGGCGTCGGCCAGATCAACGACAGACCTGAACAAGCGGGAGACGGGCTCGATCCGGTCGGCTTGATGGTCGAGGCCCTGCGCCGCGCAGACACCGATGCCGGCGGCGGCTTGCTGGAGGATTGCGACTCGCTTTCCGTCGTGGCGCAGCTCGCGTGGCCTCAGCTCAATCCCGTCGATGGCACTGTGGCAGAGCGGCTTGGAATTGCGCCTTCACACTGCATGCAGACCGCAATGCCGAATGGCGACAGTCCGATCTTGCTCCTGCACGAGGCGGCGAACCGGATCGGGCGGGGTGAAGCGCTCATCTGCGCCATCACCGGTGGCGAGGCGCTGCGGAACGCAGGGCAGCTCGCGGCGCTCAAGAAACGCCGCGACGGCGAAAGGCCCAACGCGCTGCGCGACGCCACCCATCGCGTGCGTCGGGGCTATGCACAAAGCTACGGCCTGGTCGTGCCGACCGACGTCTACCCGCTCTACGAAAACGCGGGGCGCGCGGCCTATGGCCAGACACTTGCCGAGGGACAGGCCGAGAGCGGCGCCATCTGGGCGCTGATGAGCGAAGTTGCTGCCGCCAGCGAGGGAGCCTGGATTCGCACACCCGTCAGTGCTGCGGAAATCACCTCCCCCTCCGACAGCAACCGCCCCATCGCCTTTCCCTACACCAAGTTGCAGGTGGCCAATTCCTCGGTCAATCAAGGGGCCGGCTTCATCGTCACCTCGCTCGCCGAGGCACGACGACGTGGCATTGCGGAGGATCGCATGGTCTGGATCGGCCACGGGGCCGCCGCGCACGAGAGCGGCAATTTCCTTGCCCGCGACCGTTACGACGCCTCGCCCAGCCTCGCGACGTCGATAGAATGGACGATGGAATTGAACCGCGTTGCCACCAGCGATCTTGCCCATGTCGAACTCTACAGCTGCTTTCCCTGTGTGCCCAAGATGGCCCGCCGCGTTCTCGGCTGGCCGCTCGACAGGCCCGCCACCGTTTTCGGCGGCCTCACCTTCGGCGGCGGTCCGATCGGAAACTACATGAGTCACGCGGTCGTCGCGATGGTTCGGAAGCTGCGCGCGACCAAAGACAAGGGCCTGTTGTTCGCCAACGGCGGCTATGCCACGCACAACCATACGATCCTGCTATCCGGGGTATCGACCGGAGCCGCCTTCCCGCAGGACTTCGACTATCAGGCGGATGCCGATGCCCGCCGCGGCGAGGTTCCCCCGCTCGACGAGGGCTACACCGGTCCTGCGACGATCGAAAGCTACACCATGTATTATGGCCGCGACGGTTCTGCGCAATCGGGTGTCATCGTCGCACGGACGCCGGCCGGTGCACGGACGCTCGCCAGCGTGTCGGCCGAAGATACCGAGATGGTCGCTTTCCTCACCGGGGGGGCGCAGGAACCAGTTGGCACGGAGGGCTCTGTCATTCGCGAAGGCGACGCGCTCGCGGTCTGGCGCCGCCGCTGATTCACTCGCGATCGGCGGTTCAGCCAGTCGGCGCGCGCCAGCCTCCGTTCCGTCCGCCTTCCTTGTCGATCACGCGCACACAACCGATCGTCATCGACTTGTCGACGGCCTTGAGCATGTCGAAAAGCGTCAGGCAGGCGATCGAAACCGCTGTCAGCGCTTCCATTTCCACCCCTGTTCGCCCCTCGGTCCGCACCGTAGCTTCGACCGCGAAACCGGGCAGCGCCTCGTCGATGCGGATCGTGACCTCGATGTGCGAGATCGGCAGCGGATGACACAAGGGGATGAGATCGGCGGTACGCTTGGCAGCCATCACACCGGCAAGTTCCGCCGTTGCGATCACGCTGCCCTTGGGCGCATCCCCGCGGCGGACCATGGCGAGGGTATCCGCCGAGCAGACGAGTTCGCCAAAAGCCACGGCGCGTCGCGAGGTGACCGGCTTGTCGCCCACATCCACCATCCGCGCCCGGCCCTGCCCGTCGATATGCGAAAGTTCAGCCAATTACCGATCCCCATGCCTCGCCGCGCGTGGAAGCATTTTCCTACACCGATGTCGAGCGCCATGACGGGGCGCCGGGCGATGGCGTAGGCGTCCTATACCCTGCCTCGGGGCCCGGCTAGAGCAGCGCCCATGTCGGCAATCCGGCACCGGAGGGGCGCATTTCCATCTCCGCGCGGGGGATGGATCGGGGGAGACGAGACATGCCACTGGAGTTTGCAGGCCCGGCCACGCCGCTGGACGACGAGGCGATCGAGAATGCCGCCAGGAAGATCGGCTGCCAGGTGGCCGCGGTGCGTGCGGTCATCGACGTGGAGAGCCGCGGCGGTTTCCTGGCGGACAAGCGTCCCAAGATCCTGTTCGAACGGCACTATTTCTCGCGCCTTACAGGCCACAAGCACGACGCGACCCACCCGGCGATCTCAAACCGGAAATGGGGTGGATACAGGGGCAGGGAAGCCGAATACGATCGTCTGGGCGAAGCGATCGCGCTCGATCGCGACGCGGCCCTGCGTTCTGCGAGCTGGGGTGCCTTCCAGATCATGGGCGACAACTATCGCGTCTGCGGATTTCGGAATGTCGAGGATTTCGTGGCCGCCATGGTCTCGGGCGAGCCCGCGCAGCTCGATGCCTTCGTCGCCTTCGTGAAGAAGAACAACCTCGACGACGAGCTGATCCGTCGCGACTGGGCGGGTTTCGCGCGGGGCTATAACGGACCCGCCTACCGCGCAAACAAATATGACGACAAGCTAGAGGCGGCCTATCGCTTCCATGCAGCGGGCGGATCGCACGTTCTTTCGCCGCGTCCCCTGCTGCGCCAGGGCGATCGTGGCGACGCGGTCAAGGAACTGCAGGCGCTGCTCGGTGTGGTTGCGGACGGCGATTTCGGCCCGAAGACCAAACAGGCGGTGGTCAATTTCCAGAAATCGAAGAAACTCTATGCCGACGGCATCGTGGGCAAGAACACCTGGGCTGCGCTGGCACCCGACTGAGATGGCGGCCTCTGCCTGGTCTCGTTTCCTGAGCGGAGCTGACTTTTCAATGCCGCCCCCGGGGCGTAGTCCAATGTCCTCAGGGCATAAGGAGCGAGCATGGTGAAAACAGAAACTAAAGTTCAGTTTACCTAGATCATAGATGGAGCCACGGCCGAGCCGTGACCGCGACCGGCACGGCCGATCCATGGTCAAACTCCGGCTGAACGCGCGATAAACGGCCTCTCGGGGACCTTTGCACTGCGCATCTCGACACTCGACGCGGACAATGCAATCAAGGTTCATCGCTGCGCTAGGTCGTCCTTGACCAAATGGGCTTCATGCCAAAGTCCATGAAGCCAGCTATTTCTCGTAATAACCGCCGGGATCGCCTCGCGAAGCGAAAGGCGGCCGATCCAAACGAAACCCTTTCGGGTTCAACTTCGACCGGTCCCCGAGTTGGGCCGCGGATGATCGAACAACGCCTTGGCCTGATTGTCTTCATTGCCGAGTTGTCGGGTAATCAGGCTGCGAACATTTTTCGATTGCGGTTCGCGATGTCGCTTCAATAATTCAAGGACACCCTGCCGGTCGAGTGGGCGGCCAAGATAGAACCCCTGACCCAATTCCGCACCGAGCTCGAGGGCTGCATCGCGGTCGGCAAGCGTTTCGATGAACTCTGCCACGCATTCCAGTTTCATCGCTTCGATCATCCGGATTACGCCGCGTAGCATGTCGCGGCCCTGCTGCTCGCGAGCATTGCGGACTAGCGAGCCATCGATCTTCACCTTGTCGAACTTGATTTCCCGCAGGTAGATCAATGAGGCGAAGCCGGCGCCGAAATCGTCGAGCACGATCCGGCAGCCGGCTTCCCGAAGAACCTCGATGTTCGCGCGCGCCACTTCGAAATTCACCATCATCGCCGTTTCGGTAATTTCGAACTGTAGCCGATGAGGCGGAAACTGGCAGCGGTCGATGACTTCGACAATGTCTCGAGCGGCCTCTTCGCTACAGATGTGCGCGGCACTGAGATTGAAGGACAGACGACACGGCGGCTCCCAGTCGGCGGCGAACTCGAGTGCCCTTTCCAGAAGTGCGAGGGTAATTTCGCTGATCTGCCCCAGCCTTTCCGCTGCAGGAATGAATAGCGAAGGCGGGATTTCACCATCGGTAGGATGATGCCATCGCGCCAGCGCCTCGAACGAGGACAGTTCGCCGGTCCGCAGGTTGACGATCGGCTGGTAGGCAAGCGACATCTGCTCGATCGTCCCGATCTTCATGAGATCGGCTTCGATACTCCGGAGCCGGGCGGTTTCCCCGCGGATTTCATCGTCGAACAGCTTGGTGGTTTCTCGCTCCTCGCGCTTCGCGACATATAGCGCGGCGTCTGCATCGCGCAGGGCCCGCCCGACGTCGGCCGCATCGCTCCCCAGTACGCGTGCTCCGGCCGTGCCCCCAATGCTGACCAGGGCATTCGCCAAACGCATCGGCTTGCGCAGCTGGGCAAGGGCGTGATCGCACCGCGCCACCAACTCACCGATCTTTTCGGAGGATGACACGCCTGCCAGGAACAGGCCAAATTCGTCCCCACCCAGGCGACCGACGACCGCCCCCTGAGGCAATGAGCGCCGTAGTCGCCGGGCGACATGGCGCAGGACGACATCGCCCGCATGATGACCATAAAGATCGTTGATGGGTTTGAAACGATCGAGGTCGATCACTGCCAACAGGCCCGATTGCCCGCCGGCGAGTTTTGCCTCGACATCGCGGATGAAGGCGAACCTGCTTCGAACGCCGGTCAGCCCGTCGGTTTCCGCCTGGCGCTGGGCCTGGCGGCGGGCATTGACCAGTTCGAGATTGGTCTTCTCCATGCTGACGAGCGCCTGGTCGGCATCGTATTGCGCCTTGAACAGGCGCAGCTGGATGCGGTGGCTGACCTCACTCAGATAGAGGCTGACGGCGGCCAGCAGGACTACCGCAAGTGATGCAGGCAAGTTCTCGCCGGCGAAGAGATAAAGGACGGTCAGGACAAGCGGCAGGACGAAAAGAAAGAAAATCACGCGCGACGCAAAAATTATCCCCGTCAATGCGGCGCCCTGAATGAGGGCAGTCAACACACCGATTGCAAGGACTGGCCCCCACCGCAGATCACCGGGAAAGCGTTCTGCTTCGGCAAGTGCCAAAATGACGTAGAAGGTGGCCTGCGTGATCGACAAAAGAACGACCATGAGCCCGGTGAGCCTCGCAGCGACCGGATTGACGTCTTCAGTCGTCCCTTCGGCTGGTGGCGCGGTCCAGTGCCGAAAGCGTAAGAGGACCGCAACAGCAATAATGGCTCCGACGATCTTTGTGACAGTCAGATCGCGATAGATCCAGGCAAAGCCGGCAAATGAGGCGAGAATGGTAAGGTAATAGAGGTGGATGACGGCGCGGACCGACTTGACCCGTTCACGACTGAAAGCAACATTGACTTCGTTGTCGGATTCGAACCCGATCATCCTGTCAATGCGCTGCCAAAAATCCACTTTTGCCTCCACTAGGCCAGTAAATGCCACTCCGAAGCAAAGCTATGGTTAATGGGGCATCAGTAAAAATACTGTTACCATTGGCCTGGGTCTTGACCTATCTGCTCATAACTCTTCAACGGCCTCAAGTCGGCAAATCACTTAGGTAGGGCTACCACAGTCGATCGGCGCGCGATGGGCGTAGGCGGGCGGCGTCTCTTTCGAGACGCCCACTCCCGGGATTACGGGCCCCTAATGGTGCGAAGTGGGCGTACGCCACGAAACCCCGCGAATTAGACCACCCATGTCTTTCGGATTACTGTCTCGCTCAGTCGAACCGGCCGCCGCGGCCTGCACCATCGGCGAAACGGCTGGCCCCTAGCACCGCCTCCGAGCGCAACGGTTCGGCGCCTTCGCGTCCCTCAAAGCGCAGGGCTTTGGCGAGATCGAAATCCCACTGCCGATAGGCCGACATGCGGTCGGTGCGCATGCACCGCGAGGGAAAGCGGGCGATTTCCGCCGCCAAAGCCTGGGCCGATGCCAACGCACTGCCCTCTTCGACCACGCGGTTGGCGAGTCCCATCGACAGCGCTTCCCACGCGTCGACCGGGCGTCCGGTCAGGATCATGTCGAGTGCCCTGCCCTGGCCGACCACCCGCGGCAGGCGCACCGTTCCGCCATCGATCAGCGGCACGCCCCAGCGGCGGCAGAACACCCCGAAAACGGCGCTGTGCGAGGCGACGCGCAAATCGCACCACAAGGCGAGTTCGAGGCCTCCTGCCACCGCATAGCCCTCGACCGCGGCGATCACGGGTTTCGATGCCAGCATGCGCGTCGGTCCCATCGATCCGACGCCCTCGGGTTCGTAGGGAGCATCGCCCTGCCCCACCGCCTTCAGGTCGAAACCCGCGCAAAAATGTCCGCCGGAACCGGTCAGTACCGCCGCAACCAGGGAATCGTCCGCCTCGAAATCGACGAACGCCTCTCGCAAGGCATCGGCGGTTGCCGGGTCGACGGCATTGCGGCAATCGGGCCGATCGATCGTGACCGTGCGGACCGCGTCTTCATCGGTGATGCACACGCTCATGATGCGGGCATCGCACGGTCGAGGATCATGCGCGTGTCGATCGCGCCATCGAACGCGCCATAGGCGGCCCCGCGGGGCCCGAGCCGCAAGCGACAGAAGGCCTCCGCCAGCGGATTGTCCTGCCCGAGCAGCACTGCCGCCTGCGCCGCGAGCGCGAGGCGCTCGACCAGCAGACGAGCCGTGTCCTCGCGCGCCAACTGCTTGAGATCGGTCGCGTCGACCCAGTCGTCGTAGGCGGCGCTCCGACCGCGCTGCGCGCCAAGAAAGCCTTGCAGCGCCTCCACCCCCTCGGGCTCGCGCGCGATCGCGCGCAGGACGTCGAGCGCGATGACATTGCCCGAGCCTTCCCAGATCGCGTTGAGCGGCGACTGGCGGAACAACCGGGGCATCGGCCCCGCCTCGACATAACCGGCGCCGCCATGCGCCTCCATCGCCTCGTAGACCAGGCCGGGTGCGCGCTTGCATACCCAGTACTTGGCGATCGGGGTGAGCAGGCGGGCCAGCGCATCGCCCTCGTCGAAGGCCTGCGCCAGACGAAAACCGAGCGCGGTCGCGGCCTCGCTTTCGACAGCCAGATCGGCAAGTACGGCAGCCATCGCGGGCTGGTCGACCAGCCGCTTCTGGAATGCCGACCGGTGCGCCGTATGCCACAATGCCTGCGCCACCGCGCCGCGCATCTGCTGCGCCGAGCCGATCACGCAATCGAGGCGGGTGTGCTGGACCATCTGGATGATCGTCGCCACCCCGCGCCCCTCGGGGCCGAGGCGCTGCGCGAGCGCGCCATGGTATTCGATTTCCGACGAGGCATTCGAACGATCGCCGAGCTTGTCCTTGAGCCGCATGACGCGAAAGCCGGCATTGCGCGTCCCATCGGGGAGCCAGCGGGGGACGAGGAAGCAGGTTAGCCCGCCCTCCGCCTGGGCCAGCGTCAGGAAGGCGTCGCACATCGGTGCCGAACAGAACCATTTGTGGCCGGTCAGGCTGTACCAGCCGTCTTCGCCCGTCGGCTCGGCACGCGTGGTGTTCGCGCGCACGTCACTGCCGCCCTGCTTTTCGGTCATCGCCATACCGATGGTCACCCCGGCCTTATCCGAGGCTGGACGGGAAGCCGGATCGTAGCGCCCCGCGGTGATGCGCGGCACCCAGCTATCGGCGACAGCGGTATCTGAGCGTAGCGCGGGCACAGCCGCATAGGTCATCGTCATCGGACAGCTCGTGCCCGAATCGACCTGCCCGGTGAGGAACAGGATCGCTGCGTGGAGCACATGGCCATGTGCCGTGCCGTCCCATGCCGCTGCCGCGAAGCCGCTGTCGAGGCCGAGGCGCATCAGTTCGTGATAGGCCGGGTGGAAGCGCACCTCGTCGATGCGGTGACCGTAGCGGTCGTAGTTCTCGAGCACCGGCGTCTGACGGTTCGCCTCGACACCCCATTCGATCGCTTCGGCCGAACCGCAACGCTCGCCGAGCGCCCTGAGCCGGACGCGATGATCTGCCGCACCGGCCTGCGTCACCGCCTCGACCAGCGCACGGTCACCGGTGAACAGGTTCAGGTTTTCGAGCGGTGGCGGCTGGTTGAACACATCGTGCGTGTCGAGCCTGTCGAGCGGCTGGATCGCGGTCATCCTGTTTCTCCTCAATCGTCGGCGGGCAGGCGCTTCGACACCTGGCTCGCTATCGGGTCGCCACTGTCGCGCTCGGCGACCGCCTGCCTGAAGCCCACCTCCTGCGCGCGCTCTCGAAACCAGATACCCTCGGGTGAATGGCGCGAGACCCCATCGAACAGCGTGGCGAACATCTGGGTCGTGGTGAGACCCATGTTTTCATAGGCCTGGTTGACCACGGTCTTGGTCATCATGAGCTGGTTCTTGGGCACGCCGCGCAGCCGCCCCACGAGCCGCTCGACGGCAGCGTCGAGCTCGGCCTCGGGTACGGCCTCGAGCGCAAGCCCGATGCGTTCGGCCTCGCACCCATCGATCAGGTCGCCGGTCATCATCATCCGCTTGGCCCTCTGCGGTCCCAGGCGATAGACCCACATCGCCGGGGTCGGAACGCCCCAGACCCGTGCGGGAGGATAGCCGATGCGCGCATCCTCGGCCATGATCAGGAAGTCGCAGCACAGCGCGATGTCCGAGCCCCCGGCGACAGCCGCGCCATGAACCCGCGCGATCGTCGGCTTGGTCGCACGCCACAAGGCCATGAAGTCCTGCGTGTTGCGCCACATCATCTGGAAATCGAGCGTCGGGTCCCACGGCATGTCCTGCGATCCGCTGACCGCCCCTTTGCGCTCGGCATAGTGCTTGAGGTCGTAGCCGCCGCAGAAGCCCGGGCCGGCACCGCGCAGAACGATGACATGGACGTCGGGATCGGCCTCCGCCTGTTCGACCGCGGCGCGAATTTCGCGCGGCATGCCATGCGCAATCGCATTGAAATGCTCCGGTCGATCGAGCGTGATGGTCGCGACGCGATCGTCGGTGGCATAGGACAGGGTCTGGAAGGTCATAGATTGGCATCCTGCGGTGCATGAGCGGTGCCGCCGGTCAAGGCGGAGGAAATCTCGTCGGGCCCGAGCCCGGCATCGGCGAGCACCGCGCGGCTGTGTTCGCCCACGCGCGCCGCATGCGCGTCGAGCCCGGATCGTACACCATCGAAGCGCGCCACGGCGCGGGTGCGGCGAACGCGTCCGGCCTGCGGGTGATCGGTAACTGCCACGAACCCGTCATGCACAAGTTGCGGATGGTCGGGGAGCGCGGGCGACCGGTTCACCACGCCGCAGGGGACACCCGCCTCGATCAATCGATCCACCGCTTCCGCGGTCGAAAGAGCGGCAATGCGCGGTGCGCAGAATGCGCGCAGATCGTCCCAGTTGAGAAAGCGCCGGGTCATGTCGGCATAGCGTTGATCGTCGAGCAGTTCTGGCGCCCCGATAACGCGCACCCAGCCCTCGAACTCGGCCTGCGACAGCATGACGACGACGATCCAGCCATCCTCGGTCGCCCAGGGGCGATAGACCGCGGCGATATCGGGCATGCGCGAGGCGCTGTCGGGAAAGGCGAGGTCGCCATGCAGGTCGATCCAGCCATAGGCGACCGCCGCCTCCATCATGGAGATGTCGATCACCGCACCCTTGCCGCTGCGCTCGCGTGCGAAGAGCGCTGCCGTAGCGGCTTGGGCCGCATAGAGCCCGGCATTCTTGTCGCAGATCCATTGCGGAGCGAGCACCGGTCCCTCGTCGCTCCAGCTGACCATGCCCGATTCCGCTTGGACGATCGGGTCGTAGGCGCGAGCGCCGGACATCGGCCCTTCCTGCCCGAAGCCACTGATCCGCGCGATGACGATATCTTCGCGCAGGGCCCGCAGGGCATCGATGCCAAGCCCCATCCGCTCCATCACGCCGGGACGGAAATTATGGATGAGCAGATCGGCCTGCGGCACGAGGCGACGAAGCAGCGCCCGCCCCTCAGCGCGGGCGAGATCGATACCGACCGACTGCTTGCCCGCGTTGAGCGTGACGTGCGCCGAACTGAACCCGGGCGCGGCGACCGCGCCGAGCGAGCGCGACCGGTCACCTTCGGGCGGTTCGACCTTCCACACGCGCGCGCCCTGCTGGGCCATGATCTGCGTCGCAAGCGGCCCCGCGACAACGCTGGTCAGATCGATTACGGTAATGCCTTCGAGCGGCAGCATCTCTCTTCCTTCACTCCCTATATGTTGCATATATTGTCAGGATCGGACTTAATGCGCAATATGCGATTGACGGAAAGCGATGCCCCCGTGATGAGCGCGCGCACGCTCATCCTAGACCTGTTCGATACCGGCGATCCGCCCGATTTCTCGGTTGCCGAACTCGTTCGCGCAGGCGCCGCCTTCGGGATCGAGGCGCCGGGTATCCGCACAGCGCTGACGCGACTGAAAGCCGAAGGCCGGGTTCGCGCCATAGCCCGCGGCCGCTACGAGATCGGCGCCAATGCCGAGCCGCTAAAGCAGCGAATTCTCGGCTGGCGCACGCGCCTCGCCGGTCGCCGGGATTGGGATGGGCATTGGCTCCTTGCCGTTGCCGGGCCGCCGGAACGCGCCGATCGCACAACCTGGCGCAGGACCCTCCGCGCCCTGGAGCTCGAGGGGTTTGCAGAGGCCGAAACCAACCTCTGGGCCCGTCCCGACAATCTTGCCGGAGGAGCTGCAGGTGCACGCGATCGCCTGGCATGGCTCGAGGCGGCCCCAACCCTGTTGCTGGTCGAAGCCCGCGATCTGGACGCAGAGCGCGAGGCGCGGTTTCGCGACCTATGGCAAGTCGACGAACTTCGCGCACAACACCGTGCGCTTGCCGCCAGTCTAGAACGCAGCGCGGCCAGCATTGCGGACATGGACCTGTCCGCCGCCGCTGCGGAAACGCTGACCCTGGGGCGTCAGGCAATCCGCAGAATAACGCGCGACCCATTGCTACCGGAGGAGCTCGGTCCTTCCGACGACCTCACCCGCCTCGTCGACGCGATGATCGTCTACGACCGGATCGGGAAGCGCGTATGGCGCGACTACCTGGCGGCGTGAGCGGTCCCCAAGCTCGATCGGCCTCCAGCATCGAGCGAACCGGAAATTCCGAAGCCGCCAGTCCCGGATCGTTCTGGGGTTTATGGCTGACAAGTTGCAGCGGAGGAGAGACTCGAACCCCCAATACGCGGATCGCGATCCCAGCGAGCCGGGTGCGTCAGTGCGCCTGTCCCTTGAGCTTATCAGGGCCGAAGCGCTTCGGTTATTTCACAAGCACCCCACTCAAGAATCTTGGCAGGAAACGAATACCTTGACCACGCGTTCTATCGCCCACTTATAGCAAGCTGCGGCTGTTCAGCCGGACGGTGAGGGGACTGGTCGATCATGCACCAACAGTTGAATGCGGAATCTGCACTGGCAATCGACACGAATTTTCTTGCCAATATGTTCGAGCATGCTCCTGGCTTTATGGCTGTGCTCCGTGGCCCGGAACATGTCTTCGAGTTGGCCAATCCCGCATACCGTGAGCTGATCGGACAGCGGGACATTATCGGCAAACCCGCCTGCGCCGTGGCTCCTGAGGCTGTAGAACAAGGGTTTATTGCGATTCTGGACGAGGTCTTCCGGACTGGCGAGGCCTACACAGGCAAAAGCATGGAAGTCCGTCTGCAAAATCGCAAGGACCCCGTGTACGTCGACTTCGTAAACCAGCCGATCTTCGATGAGGCCGGCAGAGTTTCCGGTATCTTCATCCAAGGCACTGATGTTACCGGTCGAACAAGAGCCGAACGACTTCAAGCGACTCAAAGCAAACTTCTGGAATCGGCCTTTCAGGATAAAAGCCTGCCTGATCTTCTGAGCATGCTCATTCTTGCGGTCGAAGAGGAAGCACAAGCCGAAGTCCTCGGATCCATCCTACTCCTGGATGAAGATCGCAAGCGGCTTCTTCACGGTGCGGGGCCAAGTCTCCCCGCGCCCTATAATGACGCGATACATGGCATCGAGATTGGTCCGGAAGTCGGATCTTGTGGAACAGCGGCGTTCAGCCGGCAAGCCGTGTTCGTGTCCGATGTGCGGAATGACCCTAAATGGGCCGCCTTCAGGGACCTCGCCATTGAACACGGCCTGCTCGCCTGTTGGTCGATACCTATCATCTCGTCTGGCGGTGACGTGCTCGGCACCTTCGCGATGTATCATAGGCAGCCTAGGGAACCGCTGGCCGCCGATATCGAACTTGTCGATTTCGTGATCCGCACTGCTGCCGTGATCATCGAGCGCAAAAAAGCTGAAATGGCTCTGGAAGAAGAGCGCAAGACGCTCGAAATGCTCAACAAAACCGGCGAAGCAATCGCAGGTGAGCTAGATTTGGGTCAAGTTGTCCAGCAGGTGACTGATGCGGGGGTCGAGCTCACGGGCGCGGAGTTTGGCGCATTCTTCTACAATGTGAACGAACCCGATGGGGCGTCATACATGCTTTACACCCTCTCAGGTGTCGATCGTGCCGCATTCGATCAATTCCCGATGCCTCGCAAAACCGAAATCTTTGCGCCTACATTCGACGGGGACGGCGTCGTGCGATCAGACGACATCACGACCGACCAGCGTTATGGACGCAATGCCCCACATAACGGTATGCCGGAAGGCCACTTGCCAGTTACCAGCTATTTGGCAGTGCCGGTCAAATCGCGCTCAGGCGAGGTGATTGGAGGACTGTTCTTCGGCCACTCTGCGAAGGCCCAGTTCAGCGAGCGCCACGAACGCCTTATCGTCGGCTTAGCCGCACAAGCTGCCGTGGCTATCGACAATGCGCGTCTTTATCGGGCAGCTCAGACTGAAATTAAGGAACGCAAACAGACCGAAGAGGCATTCCGGGACATTAGTAGACGGTTTGATGCCGTGCTCAACAATACCCGCATGGCTGTGTTTCTCATGGATGAAAGGCAGTTCTGCATCTACGCGAATGCGGCCGCTGAAGATCTTACCGGCTATTCCTTCCAGGAATTGCAAGGGAAGGCCCTGCATGACGTCATCCATCACACACGACCTGATGGATCGCATTATCCTCTCCAAGAATGCCCAATCGACCGTGCGTTCCCCGAGAATGCCCAGACTGAAGGAGAGGAAGTTTTCGTTCATCGCGACGGCTCGTTTTACCCTGTTCACTTTACCGCATCGCCGATCCGCGACGAGGGATCAAAGACCATCGGGACGATTATAGAGGTCCAGAACATAACAGCCGAAAGGGAACGCGCAGCTGAGCTTGCCGAGGCGTTGAAGGTGAAGGATATCTTGCTGCACGAAGTAAACCATCGCGTGAAGAACAGCTTGCAGGTGGTGACCTCTTTGCTGACCCTGCAAGCGCGCAAGGCGGAGGACCAGCGCTTGGCCAAGAGCCTGCAGGAGGCGCGTAACCGGGTTGCCGTTATCGCCGCCATGCACCAGCGCCTTTATGCGACAAGCGATCACGACCATGTCGACTTCGGAGACTATCTCGCCGACCTTGCCGACGAAGCCATGCAATCGATGGGGTCGCGCGAGCATATCAAGCTGCGCACCGCTATCGATCGGGGGATCGTTATGAACTTGAGGCAAGCGGTGCCACTGGCACTTGTGGTCAGCGAACTTATCACGAATGCAATCAAGTACGCCTACCCGGCTGACAAAGGTGGGGAGATTTTCATCGGGCTTGATGACGAGGGTGAAGACGTTACCATTTGCATTAGTGACGAGGGTGTCGGTCTGCCAGAGGGTTTCGAGCCGACAAGGTCCGAGGGACTTGGCATGAAGATTGTCACCTCGCTCTTGCGTCAGGTCAGGGGAGAACTGTCGGTGCCGCCTAGATCCAAGGGCGCCCAGTTCGACATCAGAATACCGGTTCGGAAGAAGGAAGAATAATGGGTAACTCCACCCGCACATCGAGAGATAAAGGCGGACTAAGCGTATTGATCGTCGAGGATGAGGCGCTTGTTGCGATGGACCTGGAATATATGCTCGAGGAAGAAGGCCACCTTCCCTTCGCGCACGCGGACAGCCTCGAATCGGCGCTCAGGGCAGTGGAGGTAGATCGGCCCGATCTTGCATTGGTGGACATTCAACTGGCCTTTGGAGAAAGTGGGCTTCAGGTGGCGGAGCGATTGAAGGATCACGGAATTCCAGTGCTCTTCTCGACCGGGAATTGCCCTGGCGAGATCGGGCGTTCATTGGCAATCGGATGTATGCATAAACCGATTGTCGAACGCACCCTGCGAGCCGCGCTCCGGGCAGCCGAAGCGAAGATTGGAGGACGTCCCGTTCCGCAACTGCCCTCGTCGGTACACTTTTACTGACCGTGACCGCCCGAGACCGGGTAGCGGAGCAATGGGCCGGTGGTCTTAGACCGTGACTCCGGTCGCGGGCGCGCAAGCTTCGATGGTGACGTCTCAGAGGTTCCGAGTGTCGATAACATGCCGGCATTTCGCAAACGCACTTCTGGTGTTATCTCTCGCCTTTCCGTGAGGAGACCAACCGCAGTCCTGCCAGCCTAGCGGAGTGAAGCCTTTGACTGACATTTTCCTGCGGTTATCCCGACGGTACAGGCGCACATTCTCGGCGGTCGGCGCAATATGGTTCGCCTTCGGCTGTGCGCTCTACGCAAAGTTTCTCGCGCTTCCTGACCTTCCGTATCTGACTGAAGAGATCGTTCTCTATTCCGGTGCTGCATACAATGCGGTCTGGTGGGGGTTCGTGCGGCCAGCGCTCAAGCGACGCAGCATGGCGCTCGATACGAATATTGGTGCGGAGGGGGGACTGGAGCCCCCAATACGCTGAGTGAGATCGTTGGATCCCGTCCGACCGGAATAGTCGACGACCGTGTGAACCTACGACGCTGCCCCTAATCGCGAAACTCGAGCACTGTGCCGCGATAGGCGACGAAATTTCCCGTCGGGTCCAAGAAGCCTGCCCCAATCCTGTTGGCGTGAAATTGGGCTTCACCTAGGCTTGGATACCATTTACCGCGGCGGCCCCGCGCGATGTAGCGATACTGCGTCATAGACAGGCGAGACGTCTGGAAAGCCATTCGGTTTCCACCAAATTTCCCGAATTCGTCCAATTGTTTGGATTTGGCAGCGCGCTGGCGACGTACTCGCTCAGGCATGGCACGGCAGCGCACCATGCCGGCCCGCGATTGCGATAGCAGAATTCCGGGAAATGGTAGCGGAGGAGGGACTCGAACCCCCGACACGCGGATTATGATTCCAACGGAAACGAGCGTAGACGCGTCTACGTTACCGCGTAGATTGGACTGATCGATCTTTGTCGGCGTGTAAACCGCGAACGCCGCACTGGTGATTGACCGGAACCCATTTTCCAATGGGTTCCGGTTTAAGTTCGCCGACAAGAATCAGAGCCAAGCGGCCGCTATGCTGCCTGCGTCATCGGCTGCGTCCAGAGACCTTCCTGGTACTGGCGGACATCATCGACGAATTGCTCGGGATAGACGCTACGGAACTTGTGTTCGTCCTGCGGGATGAGATCGACCATGAAATCGATCATCGGTTGCGGATCGAGCTGAAGATCGTCGCCTGCCATTTGCGCCTGCATTTCGCGCAGCGGTGCCTCATCGCTGAAGTTCACTCCCGCCTCGAACCACTGATCGACCGTATCATACATGCGATCGTTGAAGCCTGTGCGGAACGGACCGGGATTGATGGTCGCAACCTTGACGCCGGTGCCATCCAGCTCATGCCGCATAATCTGAGCGATCCCTTCGAGCGCGTGCTTCGACGCGACGTAGGGCGCCAGATAGGGCAGTATCCAGAAGCCAGCGATCGACGACACGAACACGATCTTCCCGTCGCCACGTTTTACGAAGCTTTTGGCAAAGCGCTGCGCCAGTTCGAGAGTGGTGAAAACATTGACCTCGAACACCTTTCGGATCCAATCGACCGGCACTTCCGCGACGGGGCCGGTCTGTCCAGTAGCGGCATTGAGAACGACGATATCGACCTTGTCGCCGTATTTGCGCAGCACCGTGTCGTGATCGTCGGGTTCGAGGTAGTCGAGCTTCTCGACGGTCAATTCGACGCCGGCGTCTGCCGCGTCCTGCTGTAGCTGCGTGACCTGCGGCCAGTTCTCGACCGTGGCGATCACATTGTGACCGGCCTTGGCCAGGCCAATGGCGGTTCCTTTGCCGAGGCCGGTCGCGGATCCGGTTATAAGGATGGTCTTAGACATAGATTTGTCCTTTGAATGGGCAGGCGGAAGGCATCCACCTTCCTGATTGCTCGTGGAGCCAGCCGTTCAGCGATCCGATTTCACGTCGGATGCGAAGCGGGCGGCGTTTTCTTTCGCAAAGGCGCTGGCATCGGCCCTCTCATCCCAGAATTGCGGGTTGGCCTTGGGAATGGTCAGCGCCTTCTGCACGGCCGGGCGGGCGTCGATGCGATCGAACCAGCCTTTGAGATTATCGAGGCCTTCTACCGACACTCGTGCCCAGACGTAGGCGCGTGCCCAGGGATAAATCATCATGTCGGCGATCGTGTATTGGTCGGCCGCGATCCATTCGCTGCCCTCCAGATGCGTGTCGAGCACTTCGAGCAAGCGACGGCTTTCGTCGACATAGCGCTTGATCGAAAATGGTTCTTCGTGCCCGTTGGGCGCGGCAATATGCTGGAAATACATCGCCTGTCCCATCATCGGGCCGATATGGCCGACTTGGAAGAACAGCCATTGCATCACTTCTGATCGTTCGACCGGATGGTCAGGCAGGAACTGCCCGTACTTCTCCGCCAGATGCCAAAGGATCGCGCCGGATTCGAATATCGGGCGGTCTTCGGACCGGTCCACGATGGTCGGGATCTTGCCATTCGGATTGAGCTTCAGGTATTCGGGTGCCTTCTGCTCCTGCTTGGCGAAATCGATAAGGGTCAGATCGTAGGGGACACCCGCCTCTTCGAGAAAGATGACCGGCTTGTATCCGTTCATCGTTGCAGCGGTGTAGAGGTGGATGTCAGCCATGGTCAGCTCCTTCGACATCGTTGTCGAGGCGCTCGAAGATGATCGCTTCAACTTCGCTCTCACCAGCGTTGGTTACCTGGTGGGTCCACGGCCCGTTGTGCATGACCTCGCCATCGGCCACTTCCTTTTCGACCGTCGTTCCGTCTTCGAGCCGGATCGAGAGCGACCCTCCGCGGACGAAATAGACGATCTCTTCGGGATGACGGTGAGGCGCGTCGGTCGCGCCGGGAGGCATGACCATGCGCACGAGGCGCGTTGTGCCGGTGTTGACGAGCTCGGCATACATGTCGGGCGATGCCTGGTCAGCCAGCGGGGCGATGGTGCCCGGCTCGACGAGAGCTTGCTTGGTCATCGTGCTACTCCTCTCGCTGCGGTCACGCGGCTTCTGCGGCTGCGAAGGCGGCTTTCAGGTGCGCATCGAAGCGGGCGAAGTCCTTTTCGACTTCCGCGTTCTTCATCACATCGAAGGCTCCGAAGGTCGGCAACGGCTCCATGGCGAAGAACTTGGCGTTGAGATGGACGGGGCGCAGGAGATCATCGAGCGACATGCCTTCGAAAAACGGCTCGCTGGGATCGTCGAGCGATTCCGCTGGCGCATTGAGCGTTGTCGAAATCATATACTTGGTGCCGGCGAGCGTGCCGCCCATGCCGTAATTGGCCTTGGGGGCCTCGGGCGCGCGACCGTCGCCAACCGTCAGTCGTCCGTCCATCCCGGCGGTGTAGACCTCGTCCATGTATTTCTTGAACGACCAGGGAACGCCCATCCAGTTCACCGGAAACTGCATGAAGACGAGGTCGGCCCAGCGGTGGTTCTCGACTTCTTCATCGACGTCATAGCCGTCGGAAACCTTGGTGAGGCGCACTTCATCGCCACGCGCCTCGAAGAACTCGCGAGCCTTGTTGGCAAACGCTGCGTTGAGTTCGCCCTTAGCAAATTCGTAAGGCTGGTGACCGTTAAGGATCAGGACTTTCATGGTTTCGCTCCTTGCTGACTTGTCGCCGACCCTTGACGATTCGGCGTGTGGAGGCGAAATAAGGGAAGCAGGTTCCGAACTTCAACCAGTTACCTTTTAGTAACCTGCTAATCAGTTTTGCAAGGAGGCGCCAATGCGCGCAAAGGTCATCGAGAGTGAAAACGGGCGCCGCGTGGCGGTGGAAGCTTGCACCGAACCGTGTGCGATCGAGCGCGGAATGCGGATCATCGGCGGCAAGTGGACGGGCTCAATCCTTTATCATCTCAAGGATGGCCCCGTGCGCTTTAATGACCTCGCACGTATGGTAGGCGGGGCGAGCAAGAAGATGATCACCGAACGCCTGCGCCATCTCGAAGATCACGGGATGATCAAACGCGAGGTCGTTGCGACATCTCCAGTGTCTGTCGAATACGAAATTACCGACTTCGGAAGTACCGCGATCTGTATTCTCGACGAGCTCCGCCAATGGAGCGAGAACGTCCCCACAGAGCGAACGCAGCAAAAGCGAAGGACAGGCTGAGCCGCCTTTACTTGTCCTGGAAGATTACTTGGAATGGTAGCGGAGGAGGGACTCGAACCCCCGACACGCGGATTATGATTCCGCTGCTCTAACCACCTGAGCTACTCCGCCCCAGAAGAGGCCTGCCGGGGCAAGTACCCGCTCGGCAGGCGGCGCATTTAGGGTGGTCGGAGCACGCGGTCAACCGCGCATTTACGCCTCGCGCGCGTTTTCTGCGAAGCCCTGTGCGGCGGCCTCGTTCATCCGCCTGACCTTGGCCGCGAGACCACGGTTGAGCGCGTGGGTGAGCGCCGTATCGACCTCGGGCACCGCGCGCGCGTAATGCGCCAATGCATCGCGATCGAAAGTCGCCACGCGCGATCGCTCGGCAACGATCACCGTGGCCGATGCGGTCTGGCCCGATACCAGGCTCATTTCGCCGAGGAATTCCTCGGGCCCGCAGGTACCGACGATCCGGCCGTCGCATTCGACCCGCACGCCCCCGCGTGCAACATAGATCAGCGGCGGGTCTGGCTGGTCCTGGCGCATCAGCACTTCCCCCTCTTCGACGTCCAGCCACGTCATGAGATCGCGCAGGTGCTGCTGGCGACCGGGATCCTCGACCCCGAGCAGACGGCCGAACAGGCTGGATTCCTCTTCCAACATCGACCCGCGTCGGGCCCTGCGCCGCAGGACCGATATCTGCACCGCGTTGACGGCAGCGAAGACGAGCGCGACCACCGCCCAGCCGACCTGGCCCGTCAAGGCGAAATGTCCAAGCGCCCCCAGTCCGGCGACGAGCATCGCGTAGCGCAAGTGCCTGATCGTCGTCGCCGCCATGGCGACCACGGCGAGCAACGCCGCACCATAGGCCAAGATACTGGCAATTCCGGACATATCCGATCCCCCTGTATCAGGGGCTCCTTATGCCGTGCCCCGCCCCCGGAATGCAAATTCCTTTATCATTTCCCACGGCCCGCCGCGATAGCGATGCAGCGCCAGCCCGCGAAAGGAAAACGGGTGCGGATCGATCGTCCCGGCCAGCGCCGCTTGCAGCGCTTTTGCCTCCTTGCCGGAGACCTTGTTCTGGATCGTCACGTGAAGCCGGGGACGGTGCTGGTCCTGCTGCGTCAGCATGCCGCGGAAATGGTCGGCGATCATTTCGCGCAGGGCCAGCATGTCAGGGCTGGAGAGCTTGATCGCAGTCCCGCCGCCAAGCGGCATCAGCCCTTCGACCCATGCATCGACCGGGGCGAACTCCCCGGCGACGCGCTTGAGATAGGTCAGCGCCTCGCCCTCGCACATCGCAGGCAAGGCGTGGAACAGCGTGACATGCGCCTCGAGATAATTGCGTTCGGGCGGAAAATGCTCGGTTCTGAGCGCGGTGAAACGGGCTTGCAGGTCGCGCGGCAAGAGCGCAGTCGCGATCAGCGGGGCGTCGCCTGCCCCGCTCACATTTCCCCGCGCTGGCGACGGATTTCGAACCATTTGGCGACGTTGCGATTGTGCTCGTCGAGCGTATCGGCAAAGGCGTGCCCGCCACTGCCATCGGCGACCATATAGCGTGCGGTCGTCTTGGCGGGATTGAGCACAGCGGCGATCGCCTCGCGCCCCGGATTGGTGATCGGGCCCTTGGGCAAGCCGACCATGGTATAGGTGTTGTAATCGTTGATCGCAGCGATCTCGGACTGCTTGATCCGGCGACCGAGCGGCTTGCCCCGGGTGATCGGATAGATGATCGTCGGATCGGCCTGCAGCAGCATGCCGTCCTTGACCCGGTTCGAATAGAGCCCCGCGACCATGCGCCGCTCGCTCGGCTTGCCGGTCTCCTTCTCGACGATCGAGGCAAGGATGACCGCATCCTTCACATTGTCGACCGCGATATCCTTGGCGCGCTTGGGCCAGGCTTCGGCGAGATAGTTCTGCATCGCCGCCTGCATCCGCGCCAGCACGGCGCTGCGCGCCTCGCCACGTTCGAAATCATAGGTATCGGGTAGCACCGATCCTTCGACGGGAACCGGTATCTCGCCCGTCAGGTTTTCCTCCGCCATCAGCCGCTCGTGCACCATGATCGAGGGCATGCCTTCGGGAATGGTGACGAAGCGGCGGATCACCTCGCCGTGCTGGAAGGTGTCGAGGATGGTGGCATTGCTGGCACCTGCAGGGAGCAGGAATTCGCCCGCCATGATCGGATCGGAGGAGCCGAAGATCTTGGCGCGCAGAAGGAACCCGTCGGCATCGCCGATCAGGCCCTCGTCGGCGAGCTTTTCGGCGACCGTGGTCAGACTCGCGCCCGAGGGGACAATGAAATTGGTGTCCTCCTCGACGTTCGCGCCGCCCCACCAGCCCGACAGGAACCAGATCGCGCCGATCGCGAGGACCAGCGAGAGGACGCCCGCCAGCAGGCACCCGGCCTTTTTCACCTCAGTCGACCTTCTTGACGATCAGCGATGCATTGGTGCCGCCGAAGCCGAAGCTATTGTTGAGCGCGGCCGTAACCGCGCGCTTCTTGGCCTGCTTCGGGACCAGGTCGACGCCCTCGGTACCCTCGTCGGGATTGTCGAGGTTGAGTGTGGGCGGGACGATCTGGTCGCGGATGGCAAGGATGCAGAAGATCGCCTCGACCGCGCCGGCACCGCCGAGCAGATGGCCGATCGCCGATTTGGTCGAACTCATCGATGCGCCGCCGAGATCGTCGCCGAGCACGCGCTTCACCGCGCCAAGTTCGATCGTGTCGGCCATGGTCGAGGTACCGTGCGCATTGACATAGTCGATATCGCTCGCCCCCATCCCGGCCTTGCGCAGGGCCATGTTCATGGCGAGCTCGGCGCCCTTGCCTTCGGGGTGCGGCGCGGTGACGTGATAGGCGTCGCCCGACAGGCCGTATCCGACCACTTCGGCATAGATCTTCGCGCCGCGCGCCTTGGCATGCTCGTATTCCTCGAGTACGACCACGCCCGCGCCCTCGCCCATGACGAAGCCGTCGCGGTCCTTGTCGTAGGGACGGCTGGCCTCGGTCGGGCGATCGTTCATGCTCATGTTGAGCGCGCGCGCCTGCGCGAAACCGGCCACGCCGAGCGGGTTGATCGTCGATTCCGCACCGCCTGCGAGCATGACGTCGGCGTCGCCGTCCTTGATCATGCGCGCGGCATCGCCGATCGAATGCGCACCGGTCGAGCAGGCGGTAACCACGGCGTGGTTGGGACCCATCAGCCCGTATTTGATCGAGACCTGGCCGCTGATCAGGTTGATCAGGCGCCCGTGGACGAAGTGCGGGCTGACGCGGCCCGGTCCGCGCTCGTGCAGCACGATGCTCTCGCTCTCGATCCCCGGCAGGCCGCCAATGCCCGAACCGATCGAAACGCCTGTACGCAGCTTGAGATCGTCGTCCATGTCAGCCAGCCCGGCATCTTCGAGTGCCTGGCCTGCGGCATCGATGCCGTAGACGATGAAGGGATCGACCTGGCGCTGAACCTTGTGGTCGACGCGCTTGTCGGGATCGAAACCCCATTCGTGGTCCTTGGGCTTCACCTCGCAGGCGATCGTGCATTTCTGCCCGGTGGTGTCGAACCGGGTGATCTCCCCCGCCCCGCTCTTGCCCGCGATCAGGTTTTTCCACGTAGTTTCGACATCACCCCCCAGCGGGGTGACGAGGCCAAGTCCGGTAACGACCACACGACGCATGTAAATCTCCGCAGATAAGACAACAGGCCCGGCCCGCTATCGGGTCGGGCCTGTCCGGTCCCGCATATAGGTACGGGATTCGAAAAGCGCGAGCCTTAGCCCTTGTGCTCTTCGATATACTTCGTCGCATCGCCGACGGTGGTGATCTTCTCGGCAGCATCGTCGGGGATTTCGACGCCGAATTCCTCTTCGAACGCCATCACCAGTTCGACGATGTCGAGGCTGTCGGCGCCCAGATCGTCGATGAAGCTGGCTTCCTGGGTAACCTTGTCGGCTTCGACGCCGAGATGTTCGACGACGATCTTCTGCACGCGGTCAGCGGTATCGCTCATTTACGGCCCTCTCTAACTAGGGTGTTGTGAATTCCCCTGCGCCCTAATGAACGACGAGGCGCAAGGCAAGGGCAACTCGCCTTATTACCTACCTCACCTGGGATCGTGATCATCCGTCGTTGGTTGCGATCATACCACTATCCAAGACACGAAGGGACGCGTCCGATGACATCCACGGTTTTCAAGAGCCTCACTGACACGACTTATGATTCGGTAGAGGGCTATCGCAAGGCGGCCGACATTGCGGACAGTCCGCAACTCAAGCAAGCCTTGCAGCAGCGGTGCAGCCAGCGCGAAGAAACTCTCAAGCGAATGAATGCCCAGCTTCAGCAGCAAGGCGATGAGCTGGTGACGAAGGGAACGGTTACCGGTGAGGCCCACCAGCTTTGGGCCAGCATCACCTCGGCATTCGAGAACAACGACGAGGCTGCGGCCGAGCGCATCGAGGAAGGCGAAGATTACATTGCGAAGAAATTCGAGCAGGCGCTCGAAAGTGAACAGCTCGAGGCGCAGGAACGCGCAGTGGTCCAGCAATGTCTCGGCGAGATCCGCGAAGGCGAACGGTTCGGCGACATGATCGAGAAGCAATTCGACTGATAGCCGCCTGCCGCAATTCGAAGGGCGCGGAGCGATCCGCGCCCTTTTTCGATTCAATCGCCGATCTGGTCGACGCGCGCCGCCTCGGGCGTGCCCGGCTTGGGCTGCTCGACCGTGCGGATATGCACGTCGCGCAGCTGTCGCGGGCTGACGAGGCTGGGAGCTCCCATCATCAGATCCTGCGCCTTCTGGTTGAGCGGGAAGGCGATCACCTCGCGGATGTTGGGCTCGTCGGCCAGCAACATCACGATGCGATCGATGCCCGGCGCCGAGCCGCCGTGCGGCGGTGCGCCGAGCTTGAAGGCCTCGATCATGCCCGAGAAATTCTCGTCCACGTCGGCCTGCGTGTAGCCGGCGATTTCGAACGCCTTGTACATGATGTCCGGGCGGTGGTTACGGATGGCGCCCGAGCTGAGCTCGTAGCCATTGCAAACGATGTCGTACTGCCACGCGAGGATCGCGAGCGGGTCCTTGGTTTCCAGCGCTTCCATCTCGCCCTGCGGCATCGAGAAGGGGTTGTGACTGAAGTCGATCTTCTTGAGCTCTTCGTCGTATTCGAACATCGGGAAATCGACGATCCAGCAGAACTTGAAGCAGCCTTCCTCGATCAGGCCCAGTTCCTCGGCGACGCGGGTGCGCGCGGCCCCTGCCAGCTTGGCGGCGTCCTTTTCCTTGCCCGCGGCGAAGAACAGCCCGTCGTTCTCGCCCAGCCCCAGCTCGGCATAGAGCTTTTCCATGCCCTCGGTGCCGTGGTTCTTGGCGATCGGACCACCGAACTCGCCGCCCTTGCGGGTGACGTAGCCGAGGCCTGCAAAGCCTTCGCGCCGCGCCCAGTCGTTCATCTCGTCGAAGAACTTGCGGCTTTTCTCATGCGTGTTCGGCGCGGGGACGACGCGCACGCGGCCGCCCGAACCGACGATCTTCTCGAACAGGCCGAAACCGCTGGTGGTGAAATGCTCGGTCACGTCGCTGATGAGCAGCGGGTTGCGCAAATCGGGCTTGTCGGTGCCGTATTTCAGCATCGCTTCGGCATAGGGGATGCGCGGGAATTCACCCGCCGGGGTCACCGTCTTGCCGTTCGCGAATTCCTCGAACACGCCCGCGAGCACCGGCTCGATCGCCTGGAAGACGTCTTCTTGCGTGACGAAGCTCATCTCGAAGTCGAGCTGGTAGAATTCGGGGCTGCGGTCGGCGCGCAGGTCTTCGTCGCGAAAGCAAGGCGCGATCTGGAAGTAGCGGTCGAAACCGGCGACCATGAGCAGCTGCTTGAACATCTGCGGTGCCTGCGGAAGCGCATAGAAGCGGCCCGGGTGGAGGCGGCTGGGCACGAGGTAGTCGCGCGCACCTTCGGGCGAGGATGCACCGAGGATCGGCGTCTGGAATTCGCTGAAGCCCTGGTCGGTCATGCGGCGGCGCAGCGAGGTGATGACCTGGTTGCGCAGCATGATGTTGTTGTGCACGCGCTCGCGACGCAGGTCGACGAACCGGTATTTTAGGCGCGTTTCCTCGGGATAGTCTTCTGCCGAGTTCACGATCAGCGGCAGCTCTTCGGCGCGGCTCTGGACGCTGACTTCGCGCGCGAAAACCTCGATCTCGCCGGTGGGAAGGTTTGTGTTCACTGCCACGTCGGCGCGCGCCTTGACCACGCCATCGATGGTGACGACCGATTCCAACTTGATCTTGTCGAGCACCGGGAGCGCCGGGCTGTCCTCGTCCGCCACGATCTGCGTGATGCCATAGTGGTCGCGCAGGTCGACGAACAGCACGCCGCCATGGTCGCGCTTGTTGTGCACCCAGCCCGACAGGCGAACGGTTTCGCCGACGTTTTCCTTGGTCAGCTGTGCGCAGGTGTGGGTACGATAGGCGTGCATCTAAAATCTTTCCATTTTCGGAGCTATAACGCTAGGGGCGCGAGCGTCGCGCTCCTCTAGCAGGAATCGCGCGCGCTAACAGGGCACGGACGGACTTTTGTCAAGTTCACTCGCGCCCGGTTGAATTGGGGCCTCGCCGGCCCGTGGGCGGTACTCCGCCCGACAGAAACGAAAAGATACGATGAAAATACACGAGCTGATTACCGAGACCGAACCGCTGGCGAACCTGTGCGAGCGGCTGGCGCAAAGCGAATTCGTCTGCGTCGACACCGAATTCATGCGCGAGAACACCTATTGGCCCGAACTCTGCCTGGTGCAGATCGGCAATGAGGAAGAAGCCGCGGCGATCGATCCGCTGGCCGACGGCATCGACCTTACCCCGCTGTGGGACCTGCTGTGCGACAACGAGGACGTGCTCAAGGTCTTCCACGCGGGCGGCCAGGACGTCGAAATCGTCTACAATTTCACCGGCAAGACGCCGCACCCGATCTTCGACACGCAGATCGCGATGATGGCGATCAGCCAGTCCGAACAGATCGGCTATGCCAATCTCGTCGAAAGCTGGCTCGGCCTGACGATCGACAAGGGCGCGCGCTTCACCGACTGGAGCCGCCGCCCGCTGACCGAGCGGCAGATCGAATATGCCATCGGCGACGTTACCCACCTCGCCGAGATCTTCCCGCGCATCCTCAAGAAGCTGATCAAGACCGGACGCGGGGCCTGGCTCGATGCCGAGATGGACAAGCTCGCCGATCCCGAAAATTACGCCAACGACGCCGGCACCGCCTGGCAGCGCATCCGCTCGCCGGGGCGCAATCCGGCGGTACTCGGGCGCCTGAAGGCGCTCGCCGCCTGGCGCGAGAGCGAGGCGCAGCACAAGAATATCCCGCGCGGCCGGATCATGCGCGACGAGACGCTGGCCGACATCGCCAGCCATCCGCCCAAGAAACAGGCCGATCTCACCAAGGTACGCGGCCTGTCCAACGCGTGGAAAGATAATGATATCGGCAAGCGGCTGATGAAGGTGCTCGAAAAGGCCGAACCGCTGCCCAAGGACGAAATGCCCGACAAGCCCAAGCGCGGCGCCCCGCTGGGCAAGGAAGGCGCGCTGGTCGCCGACCTGCTCAAGCTGCTGCTCAAGATCCGCGCGCGCGAAATCGACGTCGCCGCGCGCCTGCTGACCAAGGCTGACGAGATGGAAGCGCTCGCCGCGGGCGTACGCGACCTCAAGATCCTCGAAGGCTGGCGCTACGACGTCTTCGGCAAGGATGCGCTCGAACTGGTCGAGGGGCGGCTCGCCTTCGCGGTCAAGGACGGGCGCCTGCTGATGACCCATGTCGACGATCTCCACGCGGGCATGGTCGAAGCGCAGGCCGCGGAGTGACACACGCGGCAGATATCCTCCCCGCCACGGGGAGGGGGACCATCCGCAGGATGGTGGTGGGGCACGTAGACAGGCTCCGAACCGCCGATAGTGCCCCTCCACCCCGCTCCGCGCGGTCCCCCTCCCCCGACGCGGGAGGATACTGATGTCCACCTACCTCCCCACGCTGAAGCAGCTGCAATATCTCGTCGCGCTGCACGAGCACGGCCATTTCGGCCGCGCGGCGGAGGCGAGCTTCGTCTCGCAATCGACCCTCTCGGCGGGCATCCGCGAGCTCGAATCGCTGCTCGGCGTGACGCTGGTCGAACGCAGCCGCCGCGTGGTCCGCTTCACCGCGCTCGGCAACCAGGTGGTCGAGAAGGCGCATCGCATCCTGCGCGAGGCAGAGGAACTGGCCGACCTGGTCCAGGCCGCGGGCAAGCCACTCGCCGGGCAATTGCGCATGAGCGTGATCCCCACGATCGCCCCCTTCCTGATCCCGCGCTTTCTGCCGCGGCTGCGCAAGGAACGCCCCGACCTCGAGCTTTTCCTGCGCGAGGAGACCAGCCACGACGCGGTCGAATCGCTCCAGCACGGGCGCGTCGATTGCGTGCTGCTCGCCCTGCCCTTCGCCACCGGCGAGGTCGAAAAGGCGCATATTGCCGACGACGAGCTCTATGTCGCCTTTCCCAAGGACGATCCGCGCGACCCGCCCGACCTCATCCCGCCGAGTATGATCGACGAGGGCCGGCTACTGCTGCTCGAGGACGGGCACTGTCTCAAGGACCATGCGCTGGCCGCCTGCAACCGCCCCGAACTGCGCGCCAGCGCGACGATGATCGGCACCAGCCTGCACACGCTGGTGCAGATGGTCGACAACGACCTCGGCCTGACCATGCTGCCCAAGATGGCGGTCGACGCAGGGATTCTCGACGGCACCGAAGTCGTCGCGCGCCCGCTCAAGAGCAAGACCGCCACCCGCGAAATCGCGCTGATCTGGCGCAAGAATTCGCCAAGGCGCGCCGATTTTGAACTGCTGGCCGAGGAATTGCGGGCGGGTTAGCGGACGATCACCCGTGCTGTCTCAAACGGGCTCCATTGGGGATTGCCGGTATGGCTCCTTCGATTGCGTCCATCGCTTATCATGCTGCCTCTCGATCATCAGCGGGGAAGGATTTTTCCAGAAGTCGCGAAGTGGCTTCAGCGTCCATCGGCAATCCCACGTGGTACCCTTGGGCTTGGGAACATCCTTCGGAACGAACATGCTCTAGCTGCTCGGCAGTTTCGATTCCTTCTGCCGTGATAGACATGCCGAGGTTGGTTCCCAGATCGGCCACGGCGCGGATGATCGACAGCGCATGAGACCGGGTATCGATGTCTCGAATAAAAGATTGGTCAATCTTGATTCTGTTGAAGGGAAACGAACGCAAATAGCTCAAGCTGGAATATCCGGTTCCGAAGTCGTCCAATGCGAACCGCACGCCAAGCTTTCGAAGCTCACCTAAGATCGTCTGTGTTTCGAGGGTCTCGTCCAACAAGACCCCCTCTGTGATTTCAAATTCGAGGCGCTCTGGATCGATACCCGATACCACGAGCGCATCGGCAACCGAACGCACGAGGTCACCGCCCACCCTAAACTGGATAGGAGAGAGATTGACCGAAATTCCAATGTTTTTGGGCCAAGCGGCCGCCTCGAGGCAAGCTTGCCGCAAGGTCCATTCCCCTACGGGCACAATCAAACCAATATCTTCGGCGGCCGCGATAAAATTGCCTGGTAGGATCATTCCTTTGCTGGGGTGGTTCCAACGTAGGAGCGCCTCGAAGGAAGCTATCTTTTCATTGTGAGTGTTTATCACCGGCTGATAAAACACCTCGAACTCACCGTTGACCACGGCGCGCCGCAGATCTTCTTCAAGCTCACGCCTCGCCTGCATTTGCTGGTCCATCGCGGGAACGAAAAAGCTGTAGCGACCCCGACCCTGCGCTTTTGCTTGATACAATGCCAGATCTGCATTGACCAACAATTGATTAGCATCAAGGCTGTCCTGCGGCCCGAGGGATATTCCTACGCTCGCCCCGATACTGATTTGCTGATTACCAACATAGAAGGGCTCGCCTAGAGCCGAGACGATCCGTTCTGCTAGCGCCTTTCCGGCTTCTGGTTGGAAGGTGGCAGATTGAATGATTGCAAACTCGTCACCCCCAATCCGCGCGACGGTGTCATTCTCGCGCACGCATTCTTTCAATCTTTCCGCAACTTGCTGAAGAATTGAATCCCCTACCGAATGACCAAGGGTATCGTTTACCGGCTTGAATCGATCCAAGTCCAAGCAAAGAACTGCCACTTGCTTGCGAGCAGGAATGCGTACGAGGGCTTCTCTCAGCCGCTCCTGAAAGAAAGCGCGATTGGGTAAGTCCGTTAGTGCATCGTGGCGAGCCATGTGTGCGATCCGCGCCTCTGCATGCCTACGTTCGGTAACGTCTTCGTGAGTAGTTACCCATCCCCCAGAACTCATCACCTGATGAGAAAGCGCGATGGTCCGCCCATCATTGAGTTCATTCAGAAAGGTCGAGGATTCACACGAGACCATCTTCTCCACGAATTTATCGTGCAAGGGATCAAAGTCCGCCACCGAGTGATTGCCGACCTCCACACTATGCCGAAGCAGGTCAATAAACTCGATGCCAGGCCGAACCACATCGTCGGAAAATCCGTAAAGTTCGATATATTTTCGATTGCAGACAAGGAGGCGCCCATCCCCATCGAACATACATAAGCCCTGCGCCATGTTGTTCAGCGCGGCGTCGAACCGCTGATTTTGAGCGTTTAGCGCCTGGTCTTTACGGATACCCTCTTGAACGTCGAGGCAGTGAGCGAGCGCTGTCCGCCAAATCATGAAAGTTAAAACAAGTGCGCCCACCGCCATAACGCCGTACTCGAGCCCACCATGGGAAAATAATGCGAATGCCCCCGGGAGTGCGACAGACAGTAACTGCGCAGCGACCAAGCGGGGGCGATGATAATTGCGCTGCGCTACAGCCATGGTGGCCATCGCGAGGGCGAGGGCGAGCAAGTGGACAATGGGTAGGTTGCTCACGATTATCGCGCGAGCGCTGAGTGCTCCGACAGCGGCCGAAGATCCCAAAGCTGCGACCCAGAAGACCACCTCAGAGTAGTAGACTTCCTTGAAAGATGCTCGCGCCAAACTCCGTGGTCGCTTCAATAGCCCCAAGAGCACACACATGACCGCTAATATGGTGAGAGCGGTTAACCCAACATCTTGAGCGCGGAACGCGAGCAGTCCGCCAAGTGACCCTATACAGCAGCCCGATCCTACCATCACGGCCCGAGGCGTCTGGTGAAGCCCACTTACCAGCTGGCTGTACAGCGGGAGTGGCAAATCCTTGTCACTCCGGCTGAGTATCAACCCCATCAAAATCGAGTCCCCCCGGAAGCCAAAGAAAGTGAAGTCCTCTTGCGCATCCCATACTGTCAGACAGCTAAGGGAAGGTGAATGAACGCAACGGGTTGTGGGTGAGTTCGGTTGCAGGGGAAGCGGATTGCGACCGCTCAGCCATCGACGGGTTAAGTGGAAGATGCACCGCCGCGAGCCGTTCCCAAGCGCTAAACGGAGGAATCAACTACCAATTTCCAGCGCCACCTATCCAAACCGGCTTATACCCAAGCCTCTTAAGGCTCGGACATCTCGGGACAATTGGGTCGCCAGCCGAATTGCCGCTTTCCAGTAAGTTCTGCCGATAGCAGACGGTCAGCTAGCAGCCCATTCCGGACATTTCCTACACGCGCCCGACGCGCTAAAATCCGCGCGCTCTTTCTCGCCGTCGAACCAGCCGAATTCCGCCCCTCGCGCCCCCGCGTTTTTCCCGCTTGGACCGTGTAACACCCGGTCCATGTCTACAGAATGGCCGAGGGCGAATCCTAATCCATGTGCTTGAGGCCGACGCGAAGGTAATCCCAGCCGGTCACCACCGTTAGCACCGCCGCCGCCCAGAGCGTGGTGAGGCCCACGGTGTGCGGGACATTGGCCTCGACTGCGCCGAACATGGTGGTCCATTGCGGCAGCCCCTCACCCAGGATCAGCGACCCGAGTGCGACCATCTGGAAGGTCGTCTTCCACTTGGCGAGCTTGGATACCGGGACCGAGACCTGCAGCGGGCCGAGGAATTCGCGCAGGCCGCTGACCGCGATCTCGCGCATCAGGATCACCAGCCCGGCGATCACATGCGCATCGCCGACATAGGGGCCGGTCAGCACGCCCTGCGCCGCGAGCACCAGGATCACCGCGGCGACCATGATCTTGTCGGCGATCGGATCGAGGAAGATGCCGAGCTTCGACACCGTCCCGCTGGTGCGCGCGAGATAGCCGTCGAAATAGTCGGTCACGCCCATCAGGCAGTAGAGCCCGAAGGCGAGCAGATAGCCAGTCGCCCAGCCCGGCCACCACAGGAACCAGGCCAGCAGCGGGATCGCGACGATGCGCGACAGGGTGAGGATGTTGGGCAGGGTAAGCATGCTGGCCGCATGCCTAGCCGCAATCGCCCCGTCGCAAAAGCCGCCGATTGCCCTTGTCCGCCATGGCGATGGCACTAGACTCGGCCGCGAGAATGGGTTTCTGCCCGGGGGGTCATGCTTACATCGATGCACTTGCTGCGCACCCGGCGGTTCCTGCCGCTGTTCGTCACGCAGCTGTTCAACGCCTTCAACGACAATCTCTACAAGACGACCATGGTCCTGTTCGTGGTCTATGCCGTCTACAGCGACGAGAGTACGGAGGCGGCGTTCAGCGGCCTCGCCTCGGGCCTGTTCATCCTGCCCTTCTTCCTCCTATCCGCGCTGGCGGGCCAGCTCGCCGACATGCGCGACAAGGCCAGGATCATCCGCATCATCAAGCTCTGCGAGATCGCAATCATGGGCGTCGGCGCGGTGGGGCTGACGCTGGCGTGGAAGGGGGTGGCGGTGCACGTTTTCGCGATCCCGCTGCTGCTCGTCGCGCTGTTCGCGATGGGGGTGCATTCGACCTTCTTCGGGCCGATCAAATACGCGATCCTGCCACAGCATCTCGAGAAGGACGAAGTGCTCGCCGGCACCGGTTGGGTCGAGGCGGGCACCTATATCGCCATCCTCGCGGGTACGATCCTCGCCGGGCCGCTGGCGGTGAAGCACACCGGATGGGCCACGGTGGGCATCCTGCTGACCGCCTGCATCGGCTATCTCGTCAGCCGCCAGGTGCCCCCCGCGCCGCCGCTCGGCGAACCGGAAAAGCTCGACTGGCACATATGGCGCGCCTCGGTGAAGCTGGTGCGCGACACGATGCACAATCCGGAGGTCTATTACGCCATCCTCGCGATCAGCTTCTTCTGGACCATCGGCGCGGTGCTGTTCATCCAGTTCCCGCCGTTGGCGAAGAACACGATCATGGCCAGCCCCGAAGTCGCGAGCCTGTTCCTGGTGGTGTTCTCGGTCGGCGTGGCGATCGGCTCGGTCGCCGTCAACGCGCTGCTCAAGGGGCGCGTCTCGGCGCGCTACTCGCCGATCTCGGTGATCGTCATGGGACTGTTCGTGGTCGCCTTCTATGTCGTCGCCAAGCTGTGGGAGGCCGACCAGCCGACCAGCCTGCTCGGCGTGAGCGAGTTCATCGCCTGGCCGATGGCCGCGATGCTGCTGCTGTGCCTGCTGGGGATCTCGGTGTCGGGCGGGATGTTTGTCGTGCCGCTCTACGCCTTCCTCACCACGCGCGTCTCGCCCGACAAGGCCTCGCGTACGATCGCGGCGAACAATATCGTCAATTCGGGGGCGATGGTCGGCGGATCTTTGGCAGCAATGGCGTTGAGCGCGGCGAGCGTGCCGATCACCGAACAGCTGCTGCTTTGCGCGGCCATGTGCCTGTTCTCGGCCTGGCTGGCCCGGCGCCTGATCGCTGCCGAGAACGCCGCCGCAGACCTTGCCGCGGCTGCCGGGGCGTGAGGCCTAGAGTATGAAGGCGAGAACCGCCGCCAGCGTCGCGAAATAGGTCGTCGCAACACCGCGCACGTCCGCGGCGGTCAGGCGCCAATCGAAGGCCCCGCTCGCAGGCCAGTCGATTGCCTTGCTTGCGGGAAGGTCGGCGAAAGCGCTGCGGCGCTGGGGCAGGCTGGCGCGAAACCAGTGGCGGGCGGATTCGGTGGTCAGGACCAGGGAGCGTCTCATGGCACCCACGTTAACGCTTTTTTAACCTTTGACTATCCTCGCCCGCTTGGCCTGTCCCCATTTGGCACGGATCAGCGCGATTGCACCGCCCGTTCAGCCGGGCTAACCGCCGGACATGACAGCGCCCGATACGCCCCAAGCCGCCCAACTCCTCGTCGACTGCCTGATCGAGCAGGGCTGCGACCGCATCTTTACCGTCCCCGGCGAGAGCTTCCTCCAGGTGCTCGACGGCCTGGCCCGGCAGGACTCGATCGAGGTGGTGACCTGCCGGCAGGAAGGCGGCGTCGGCTTCATGGCCTGCGCCGATGGGGCAATGACCGGGCGGCCGGGCGTGGGCTTCGTCACGCGCGGCCCCGGGGCGACCAACGCCAGCATCGGCGTTCATGTCGCAATGCAGGATTCGCAGCCGATGATCCTATTCGTCGGCGACGTGGACAGCGAGATGCGCGACCGCGAGGGCTTTCAGGAGGTCGATTTCGCCGCCTTCTTCGGACCGATCGCCAAATGGGCGGCGCGGATCGATTCGGCCGACCGCATCCCCGAATATGTCGCCCGCGCCTATGCCACCGCGATCTCCGGCCGCCCCGGCCCGGTCGTCCTGGCGCTGCCCGAAGACATGCTGAGCCGTGCGACGACTGCCACCCCGCGACCGCGTGTCGAACGGCCCGCTCAGGCCCCCTGCCCCGATGCAATACAGGCGATGATGGCGTTGATCGCCGATGCCGCCGCGCCGGTCGCGATCATCGGCGGCGCTGGCTGGAACGCCAAGGCGCGCGCGCACTTCCAGCTCTTCGCCGAACGGCTCGGAATCCCCGTTGCGACCGCCTTTCGGCGACAGGATGCGATTGCAAGTTCAAGTGAGGTTTATGCCGGCAATCTTGGCTATGGCCCCAATCCGAAGCTGGTCGAGCGAGTCAAGCAGGCCGACCTCATCCTCGCGGTGGGCGCGCGATTGGGCGAGGCGACAACCGATGGATACACAGTGCCCCCGCTTACCGCGCCCGAGCGCAAGCTGGTCCATGTCCATCCCGACCCCGACGAGCTGGGCCGCGTCTACCACGCCGATCTCGCGATCTGCGCGAGCATGGACGAGTTCGCCGAGAGCGCCGCGCTGTGGGACGAGGGCGAGGTGCTCGATTTCGACGCCGGACGCGAAGCCAACGCCGAGTGGCAGGCGTGGGCGACCGCGCATCCCAACGGCCATGCGCTCGACATGGGGCAGGCCGTCCAGTTCATGCGCGATACGCTCCCCAGCGACACGATCATCTGCAACGGCGCGGGCAATTTCTCGGGCTGGTGGCACCGCTATTGGCGCTATGAAGGTTATCCGACTCAGCTCGCCCCGACTTGCGGCGCCATGGGCTATGGCGTGCCCGCAGCGGTCGCGGCCGCGCTGCGTCATCCAGAGCGCACGGTAGTCGCCGTTGCCGGTGACGGCGACTTCCTGATGAACGGGCAGGAATTGGCGACTGCCGTCCAGCACGGCGCCAACCTGATCGTGATCGTGGTCGACAATTCCGCCTACGGGACAATCCGCATGCACCAGGAACGCGAATTCCCGGGCGAGGAGCGGATCAGCGCGACACGGCTTGCGAACCCCGATTTTGCCGCGTTGGCCGAGGCGTTCGGCGGATGGTCGGCACGAGCTGCAACCAGTGAGGAGTTCGAGGTAGCGCTGGTCGACGCCAAGGCCCGCAGCGGCCTGCGACTGATCCACTGCGCCATAGATATCGAACAGCTCGCCGCCAGCGGTGCCAGCATCAGCGGATTACGCAACCGCTAGTTAGACAAGCGAAAGGGCCGCCTCCCCGCGGAGAGACGGCCCTTCCTCGCTGTAATCGGCGTTCGACTTGCTTAGATATCGTCGCCGAGCGCGCCTTCGATTTCGCCCTTGAGCTGCTGGGCCTCGCCCTTGCGCTCCTGGCGTTCGCCTTCGCGGTTGAGGCTTTCGTTGTCGGTCATTTCGCCGACGGCCTGCTTGGTGTTGCCGGTCGCTTCGTTGGCGTTGCCTTTGATCTTTTCTGTCAGTTCGCCCATGAGACGTCTCCTTTCGTTGACACACGCAGATTATCGCGTGGTTACAGCAGGATAACTGGCAGATGGGTGACCCCGTTCCGGTGGTAGCGACCAAGTGGTGGCGGCTTGCGACGAAGGTCAGATCCCCGCCATCGAGCAAATCACCGACCATTCCTCGGGTTTGATCTCGGCTACCGACAGGCGCGACAGCTTGACCAGTTCGCAATCGGCCAGCTTGGGCTCGGCCTTGATCTGCTTGAGCGTGACCGGATGTGGCAGCTTGGTCTTGGGCTTGACCTTGACCGCCGCCCACCTGCCCTCCGGATCGGTAGGGTCGGTGATGCCCGCCACGCTCACCTCGCAGATGCCAACGATCTCGAGCCCCTCGCGCGAGTGGTAGAAGAAAGCCTGGTCGCCCACTTCCATCGCCGCGAGATTGTTTTTGGCCCGATGGTTACGGACGCCGTCCCAGGTCCCTTCGCCTTCGGCGACGAGATCGTCCCAGCTGTACTTGAAGGGTTCGGATTTCATCAGCCAGTAGCGCATCGGGGACATATCTCCGTCACATTGCCTCGGAAGATGCGCGCCTAGCCTGTGGCTGCCCGGGTGACCACCCCAGCGAGCCCACGGTTAACCTGTTTTTAGGCGTCACGGCCTATGCCGAAATGGCAGACAACAACCCAGGGGGCGGGATTGACCGCGAAGAGTGCCAAGACCCACCAACGCCGACGCGAACGCCCGAGTCCGAAGCTCGGGCGCCACGAATGCGATATCGTCACGCTGGGTATAGCGTTTGCCGCGATCATCCTGTTCGTCGGAACGGCTGGAGTCGTCCTGCCCAGCCTCATCAAGGCCTGGAATGGCCAAGGCGCCTCGCCCGACGCCGCACTCACTAACGCGCTGCTGCTCAACATTGCCCTGATCCTGCTGGGCTGGCACCGCTACAAGGCGCTGACCGAGGAACTAGCCACCCGCCGCGAATCCGAGGCGGAAGCGCGTCGTCTGGCCGATATCGACCACCTGACCGGCTGCCACAACCGCCGCAGCTTCACTGCCGCGCTGGGGGATTTGCTGATCGATCTCGAACGTCGCGAACAGGCCCTTGCCGCGATCGCGGTGGATCTGGACAACTTCAAGCAGGTCAACGATCTGCATGGCCATCAGGCCGGCGACGAGGTGCTGCGCTCCACGGCCGAGCGCATCCAGCGGCTGTTGCCCGACGGCGGCATCCTTGCACGGCTCGGCGGCGATGAGTTCGTCTGCGTGGTCCCCTACCACCCGCAGGTACCCGACCGTGTCGACCAGCTCGCCGCGCGGATGATCGAACATGTCGCGCGCCCGGTGGAATATGCCGGCACGCCAGTCGATGTGACCATGTCCATCGGCATCGCATCGAGCACGCAAATGGAAGACATGCGCGACGGCACCGCCTCGGCGCAAAAACTGATGCACAAGGCGGATATCGCCATGTATCACGCCAAGAAGCAGGGCAAGAACCGCTTCTATTGGTTCGAGCCGCAAATGGAAAACGAGTTGCGCTTCCGCAACGAGCTCGAGGCGGGCATCCGCCGCGGCATCGCGGCGGGCGAATTTCGTCCCTATTACGAACAGCAGATCGACATCGAAACGGGTCAGCTGGTCGGCTTCGAAATGCTCGCACGCTGGGAATCACCCGAAATGGGCGTGGTCGGTCCCGATATCTTCATCCCCATCGCCGAGGAAATCGGCGTCATCAGCGAAATGAGCGAAGCGCTCGTGGCGCAGGCCTTCGAGGATGCGAAGCAATGGGACTCGGACCTGACGCTCTCGGTCAATATTTCTCCCGTACAGATGCGCGATCCGTGGTTCGCCCAGAAGCTGCTCAAGCTGCTGGTGCGCCACAATTTCCCACCCAACCGGCTCGATATCGAAATCACCGAAAGCTGCCTGCACGAGAATGTCGGCATGGTTCGCACCATGATCAGCAGCCTGCGCAACCAGGGCGTGCGCGTCAGTCTCGACGATTTCGGCACCGGATATTCCAGCCTGTCGCAGCTCCGCAGCCTACCCTTCGACCGGCTCAAGATCGATCGCGCCTTCATCGCCGAGCTCAAGCAGGAGGAGCATGGAGCCAAGCTGGTCGATGCGATCCTGACAATGAGCGATGGCCTGAACCTGCCGGTGACCGCGGAAGGGATCGAGAACGAGCTCGTGCTCGAGACGCTCAAGCGAATGGGCAAGATGAAGGGTCAGGGCTACCACTATGGCCGCCCCGAACCCGCCGCACAGGTGCTCGAACGGCTCGAGCGCCAGGATCTACTGGCCAAGGACAAGCTCGACAACGTTACCGAGATCGATTTCGCCGCGCATGACACGCGCCATGGCGGGGATCAACGCGCCGGCTGACACGACACTGGACGCTGCGCCGACGAGTGCATAGATGCGGCGGCGCAATGCGCGTCGATTTCACCAAGATGCACGGATTAGGCAACGACTTCGTCGTGCTCGACGCGCGCGTGCGCGAACTGCCCGCCATCGATCAGGCCACTGCCCGCGCCTTGGCCGACCGACGCACCGGAATCGGTTGCGACCAGTTGATCCTGCTCGAGCCGAGCGAGGCTGCGGACTTCCGTATGCGGATCTTCAATCCTGACGGCGGCGAAGTCGGGGCCTGCGGCAATGCCAGCCGCGCGGTCGCGCTGCTGCATGGCTCTGCCGCGAGCGTCGAGACAGCGGGCGGCGTGATCCGCGTCGAGCCGCGCGATGACGGCGCAAGCGTCGACATGGGCGAACCGCGCTTCGACTGGGATGCGATCCCCCTCGCCTATGCCATGGACACGGCCGCCATGCCGGTCGGCTGGGATGGCCTCGACCAGCCGGGCGCCGTCAATGTCGGCAACCCGCATGTGATCTTTTTCGTCACCGACACGGACGCGGTGCCGCTCGATACGATCGGGCCGGAAATCGAGAACGACCCGCTCTTCCCCGAGCGGGTCAACGTAAATGTCGCGACGATCGAGAGCCGCACGCATGTTCGCTTGCGCGTCTGGGAGCGCGGCGCCGGGCTGACCCGGGCATGTGGAACCGGGGCTTGCGCCACCGCCGTCCACGCCATGCGCCGTGGGCTGGTCGAACGCGAGGTGCGGGTGACGCTGCCGGGCGGCGACCTCATCATCGGATGGGGCGAAGACAACCGTATCGCCATGACCGGCCCCGCAACCGAGGCCTTTCGCGGTAGCTTCGAATGGAGCGACTTCGCGTGAACGAAGCGCAGGTCATCTCGCTCGGCTGCCGGCTCAACATTTCCGAAAGCGAGCAGATCCGCGCCATGTTGGCGCAGGAGCGCGATCTCGTGGTCGTCAACAGCTGCGCGGTCACCAGCGAGGCGGTGCGCCAGACGCGGCAGGCGATCCGCCGCGCGCGCCGTGCCAATCCCGATGCCCGCCTGCTGGTCACCGGCTGCGCCGCCGATATCGAACGCGACCAGCTCGCGGCCATGCCCGAGGTCGACGGCCTCGTCGCCAACACCGCCAAGCTTGACGCGCGCGCCTGGAATGTACCCGCCGAGGCCCCGCCCGCCCCCCAGGATCGCACACGCGCCTTCATCGCGGTGCAGAACGGCTGCGATCATGCCTGCACCTTCTGCGTCATCCCGCAGGGACGCGGCTCCAGTCGTTCGCTGACCATTGCGCAGGTCCTGGCCGAGGTGGAACGCCATCTCGATCATGGCGCGCCCGAGGTGGTGCTGACGGGCGTCGACGTGACCTCGTGGGGCCACGACCTCCCCGGCACCCCTCCACTTGGCGAGCTGGTGCGCGCTGTGCTCGACACCTTCCCGCAGCTCCGACGCCTGCGGATGTCCTCGCTCGACGGGATCGAAATCGATCCACTCCTGCTCGAACTGTTTGGGCATGAGCAGCGGCTGATGCCGCATCTTCACCTTTCGCTGCAGCATGGGCACGATTTGATCCTCAAGCGCATGAAGCGGCGGCATCTGACACGCGACGCGATAGAACTTGTGGAGCGCATTGCTGAGCTGCGTCCCGAGACTGCAGTGGGCTCCGATCTCATTGCCGGTTTTCCGACCGAGACGGAGGAGCACCATGCCGCGAACCTTGCGGTCATCCGCCAATTGAAGATCGTCCACGCGCATATCTTTCCCTACTCGCCCCGGCCCGGCACCCCGGCGGCCCGCATGCCGCAGGTCGAGCGCGCCGAAGTGAAGCGCCGCGCCGCCGAACTGCGCGCCGCCGCAACCGCGACGCGCGACGGGTGGCTGGCGTCGCTCGTCGATAAGCCGCACGCGGTTCTCGCCGAGCGCGACGGGACGGGCTACACGCCTCATTTCGCCAGGGTTTCGCTGCCCGAGGGCACGCCCGCCGGTGACATCCTCACCGTGACGCCGACCGCATTCGAGAATGGCCTTCTGCAATGAGTGACAAGCAAAGCTGGACCGACCGGCTGTTCGGAGGGTTTCGCAAGACCTCCGAGAAACTGACGACCAATCTCACCGAAGTGGTCGGGACCGCCAAACTCGACGATGCGACGCTCGACGATGTCGAGGATGCGCTGATCCTCTCGGACCTCGGCCCCGCGGCTGCCGCGCGCATCCGCGAGAAGCTGCGCGACAAGCGCTTCGGGCTCGAGATTTCCAAGCGCGAATTGAAGGAAGCCGTGGCCGAGGAAATCGCCGCGATCCTGCGCCCGGTGGCCAAGCCGCTCGAGATCACCGCCTTCCCGCGTCCGCAGGTGCTGCTGGTGATCGGCGTCAATGGCAGCGGCAAGACGACAACCATCGCCAAGCTCGCGCACCTGTTCCAGGAAGACGATTACGCGGTGATGCTGGCGGCAGGCGACACCTTCCGCGCCGCGGCGATCGGTCAACTCGCCACCTGGGCCGACCGCGTTGGCGTACCGATCGTGCGCGGCCCGGAGGGCGGCGATCCCGCCTCGATCGTCTTCGATGCGGTCAAGCAGGCAACCGAGATCGGCACCGACGTGCTGATCGTCGACACGGCGGGCCGGCTCCAGAACAAGCGCGAGCTGATGGACGAGCTGGCCAAGATCCGCAAAGTCCTCGGCCGGCTCAATCCCGAGGCGCCGCACGACGTTGTGCTTGTGCTCGATGCGACCAACGGCCAGAACGCGCTCAGCCAGATCGACGTGTTCAAGGAAGTCGCCGGCGTCACCGGCCTCGTGATGACCAAGCTCGACGGAACGGCGCGCGGCGGCGTTCTGGTGCAGGCAGCCGAACAATACGGACTGCCGATCCACGCCATCGGCGTGGGCGAGAAGATCGACGATCTGCGCCCCTTCGATCCGGACCTTGTAGCGCGCGTGATTGCGGGGGTAGCCTGATGACCGACGAAATGAAGCCCAAATCCAAGTCCGGATGGCTCAACATCCTCGTCGACTACGGCCCGCTGCTGGTCTTCCTCGGCGTTTACAAGTTCTACCAGCCGCCCGAGACCTCGACCTTCGGGGAGATCGCGGCGGTGATCTACGGCACGATCGCCTTCATGATCGCGGCGGTGGCGGCGCTGGTCTTCAGCAAGCTCAAGTTCGGCCATGTCAGCCCGATGCTGATCCTCTCGACCGCACTGATCGTCGGTTTCGGTGGACTGACCATCTGGTTGCAAGACGAACGGTTCATCCAGATCAAGCCGACCGCGATCTATTTGCTTTTCGGCGCATTGCTGCTGGGCGGATGGCTGCGCGGCAAGGCGCTGCTTCAGGTGCTGCTCGAGGCGGCGTTCGAAGGGGTGGACGCGCAGGGTTGGCTCAAGCTGTCGCGCAACTGGGGCCTGTTCTTCATTGCGCTCGCCGCGCTTAACGAGGTTCTCCGCGCGCAGCTCGACTTCGAGGACTGGCTGTGGGCAAAACTCTGGGTATTCATGCCGCTCAGTTTCCTGTTCACTTTCACCCAGATCCCGATGCTGCTGAAGCATGGCCTCGCGCTGGAGGAAAAGGACGAGGTGATAAAGGACGAACCGCCGACGGCGTGAGCGTCACGAGGACATACTTCAATGTCGATTGAAGTTTACCTGAACCCGCCTGAATCCGTTGCGAAAGCATTGAGCGACGGCATCGCCAACTTCAATCGCACCACGATCCCCGATCTCGAGCCGAACGAAGACGAGGTTCGTTTCCACGTGGTCGCATCGGACGGCGCGGAGCGAGTCATGGGGGGGCTTGCGCGGGACGTGCTACTGGAACACGCTGCACATCGAACTGCTGTGGCTTTCCGAGGATGCGCGCGGAGCCGGGATCGGCGTGCAGCTCATCGAGCGAGCTGAAGCTTTTGCCATGGCGCAGGGCTGTGAACTCGCCTTGGTCGAGACAACTAGCTGGCAGGCCAAACCGTCCTACGAGAAAAATGGCTATATGCTGATGGCCACGCTGGAAGGAAGGCCGGCAAGTCATGCATCCCATTACCTGCGCAAGAGGCTGGGCCAGTCCGACGAAGTATCGACCGGAGAGCCCCCGGCGACTGCGTAGCGCACCCTGTCGGGGAAAGGGTCGATCAAACGCCGCAATGACGCAAGGAGGCGCACATGGCCGCAATACCCCGCCCCGACCATTCGAACCGTCCCTTCCGGATGACCTGCGAACACGTCATTCGGGCTTCCGCAGAAGAGGTATTTGGCGCCTTCACCAGCCGCCTTGATCGCTGGTTCGCCCAGCCCGGCACGCTCTTCCTGTCAGCGGAGCCGGGCCAGCCCTATTTCTTCTACAACCGGGATGAATGGGGCCGCGATCCACATTACGGCCGGATACTGGACCTGAAAAATGGCGAGCTGGTCGAAATGACTTGGATCACGGGCAATGGAACCGAAGTCGGCACTCAGGGAGCCGAAACCATCCTGCGCGTCGAGCTAGAGCCAGTGGACGATGCAAGGCGTGTGCTGCTGACGCACGAAGGCTTCGTGTCGCAGGCATCCTGTGACGATCACGCCGAGAACTGGCCGCTGGCGCTCAAGATCCTCGACGAGGCGCTGGCCTAGATTTCCACCTGGCTGCCCAGTTCGACCACGCGGTTGGTCGGGAGCCGGAAGAAGTCCATCGCCGTCGCCGCATTCCGGAGCATCCAGGCGAAGATCTTCTCGCGCCAGAGAGGCATGCCCGGCTTGTCGCTGGCGAGAAGCGTCTGACGACTGAGGAAGAAACTGGTGTGCATCATGTCGAAATCGCCGCCGCAGGCCGACATCTGCTTGAGCCCCAGCGGCACGTTGGTTTCCTCCATGAAACCGTAATGCAGCACGGCGCGGTAGAAACCGTCACCCAAATCATGGATCTCGCAGCGCTTGTCGGCATCGACATAGGGCGTATCGGCGATCAGGACGGTCAGGATCACTACGCGTTCGTGGAGCACCTTGTTGTGCTTGATGTTGTGCAGCAGGGCGGAGGGCACGCCGGCGGTCTGGCTGGCCATGAAGATCGCCGTACCTGGTACGCGGGTGGCCGAGTTCTTGGCGCTCTTGGCGAAGATCTCGATCGGCAGCGCGGTTTCGCTCATCCGGTCGCGCATCAGCTTACGCCCGCGCGCCCAGGTCGTGAGCAGGGTGAAGGCGATCAGTCCGATAAGAAGCGGGAACCAGCCGCCATCGGGCACCTTGACCAGATTGGCCGCGAAATAGGCGCCGTCAACGAACAGGAAGAATGCCACCACGGGCAGCGCGAGGAACCATTTCCACTTCCAAACACCGACGAACAGGACCCCCATCAGCAGCGTGTCGATCGTCACCGCGCCAGTCACCGCGATTCCATAGGCGCTGGCGAGGCTGGACGAATTCTGGAAGGTGAGCACAAGCAGGATCACCGCGCACATCAGCGCCCAGTTGATCACCGGGATGTAGATCTGACCGGCCTCGGTCTCGCTGGTGTGGCTGATCGTCAGGCGCGGCATGAAGCCCAGCTGCATCGCTTGGTGGGTGATGCTGAACGCGCCCGAGATCACCGCCTGGCTGGCGATGAAGGTCGCCATTGTCGCGAGGATCACCAGCGGAAGGCGGAATTCTTCGGATGCGAGCAGGAAAAAGGGATTGCGCACCACTTCGGCGGCCTGTTCAGGTGGAAGTCCGGCGATCATCGCGCCCTGCCCGAAATAGTTGAGCAGCAGGCACGGCATGACGAAACCGAACCAGGAAAGACGCATCGGCCCGCGTCCGAAATGGCCCATGTCCGAATAAAGTGCCTCGGAACCGGTCACGGCGAGCACCACAGCTCCGAGTGCGAAGAAGGCAATCGCGCCATCCGTGATGAAGAACTGGACCGCGTACCACGGATTGAGCGCCCACAGGATGTCGGGGTTTTGGATGATCTGGTTCAAGCCGAGACCGGCGATGGTCACGAAATAGACAATCATTACCGGCGCGAAGAGCGCGCCGACCTTGGCCGTGCCGCGACTCTGGAGGAAGAACAGGAAGATCAGCAGGACCAACGCGATCGGAATGACCAGCGGATCGAGCCCGGGATTGACCACGGTCAGGCCTTCGACCGCCGAAAGGACCGAAATGGCGGGGGTGATCATACTGTCGCCGTAAAACAGCGATGTCGCGAAAACCCCAAGCAGCACGACCAGCCAGCCATAGCTCGACCGACCCATATGCCGGCTCAGCAGCGCGACCAGCGCGAGGCTTCCGCCCTGCCCCTTGTTGTCGGCCCGCATCAGGATGGTGACATATTGCAGGGCCACCACGATCAGCATCGACCAGAAGATCAGGCTGACCACGCCCAGCACGTGCATGCGGTCGATCGCGATGCTGGCCGTACCGGCAAAGGTTTCACGGAAGGCGTAGAGGGGGCTGGTACCGATATCGCCGAAAACGATGCCGATCGCCCCGACAGCAAGTGCGGTACGCGACCCGCTTGTGCCGTGGCCGCCATGCGAATCCGCAGGCGGTATGCCATCGTTGAGCGGGGGCGGCGCGGGTTGCGTTTCGGTCATGCGGGATTGGGTTCCGACAGCATCGTGTCATTCGGCCTGTATGGCGAAGTCGCGGCGATTAGCAGCAAGCCCGCTCGCCCGCAACACGTCGCGCCTGCAAGCGCCTAGTCCTCGTCCGCTGGTGCCGTCGGACCCATTCCGAGAAGCGCCTTCAGCCTTTCCAGCCGCGCCTCGAGGGGGGCACGCCAGTCGGCGTCTTCGGGCGCCTGATCGAGCAGCTCGTCCCACAGGGCCAGCGTCTTGTCGGGCTCACCCGCCCGCAGGAAAGCCAGGCCCAGGAAATAGGTCGGTGCGGGATTGGCCGGATCGACCTTCTCGGCCTCCGAGTAGGCATAGAGGGCGGCGGCTGTCAGTCGGCCGTCGGCATGTTCGACCAGCGCATTGCCCAGTGCCAGCCAGGCCTCGCCATCGCTGGGATTATCTTCCACCGCATTGCGCAGGAAATTGGCAGCCTGCTCGTGCTGGCCCCGCCGGGTGAAGGCATCGGCGGTGACCACGAAGCGCGAGGGCATGGCTCCACCGGTATAGAACTCGCGCCGCGCCGAAACCAGAAGCTCGCCGGTCCCGGCGTCTTCCTGTTCGACCGCGGCGGCAGGCGATCCTGCCAGCCCCGGCTGCCCCTGCAGAGCATAGCCGGCGAGACCGAACAGCAACGCCGACCCGAAAAGCATCCACAATGTCCGTGGCAGTTTGAGCGCGAATACGGCCAGCGCAAAGGTCAGTACTGCCAGTACGATGATGGGCAGCCAGGTCATGCGCGCCTCCGCAAGCGGCGCAGCAGCAGCGCGCCCGCCACCAGCACCAAAAGCAACGGCACGGCGAACAGCGGCCAAGTGGTCGCGCTCACCTCGGGCTTGTAGCTGACGTAATCGCCATAACGCTGCATCAACCAAGCGCGGATCGCCTCGGGGTCCTCGCCCGCTGCGATACGCAGGCGGACCTGGTGACGCATGTCGCCAGCCATCGGTGCATCGCTATCGGCGATCGACTGCGACTGGCACTTGAGGCAGCGCAGCGTTTCCATCAGGTCCTGCGCCGCCGCTTCCTGCGCCGGATCGTCGAGCTGGCGATAGGCATAGGGCGCCGGCGGCATGTTCTGCTGGGCGGCGAGCGGTAGCGAGAGCGACAGAAGCAGCAAGGCGACGAGGGCGCGAATCATCGGGCCTCCTCCAGCTTTTCGAGCAGCACCGGCACATCGTCAGCGCGAATATCGCCGATATGCTGGTATCGGATCACACCCTTGCCATCGATAACGAAGGTTTCGGGCACGCCCGAGGACCCGATGGCAAGCTGCACCTCGGACAGGTCGTCGCGTGCGATGCGGGCATAGGGATTGGGTTTCTGTGCAAGGAAGCGTGCAACGTCGGCGGGCCGGTCGCGAATCGCGATACCGACGATTTCCGCGCCCTGCCGCTTGAGACTTTCGAGCTGCGGCGCTTCCGCGATGCAGGGCAGGCACCAGCTTGCCCAGATGTTGAGCAGCCGCGGCTTGCCGTCCGCGAAACTCGCGCTGGAAGCGCCTTCCACGCCTTCCATCGCGGGCGGAAGATCGAAATAGGGCAGTTCCTGGCCGATCATCCGGCTTTCGACGAACTCGTCCTTGGGCTGCGTCAGCTGATAGGCTGCAAGCCCCAGGAAGCCCGCGAAGGCGAGCAGGGGAAGCCACAGGCGCCAGCTCATGCGAGGGCCTCCCGCTCGGCGCGGCGCTCGGCGATACGCGCGGCGAGCCGACGATGCCTGAAATCGGTCAGCACCCGGCCGAGCAGTGCGAGGACGCCGCCCAGCGCGACGAGCAACCCGCCCAGCCAAATCAAGGGCACGAAGGGCTTCCACCACAGGCGCAGCTGCCAGCGCCCATCGGGCGCGCGATCGCCGATCACCGCGTAGAGCTGACCGTTCCAGCGCGTGACGAGCGCACTCTCGGTAGTCTGTTGCGGCGGAGCCCAGAAATTGCGCGCCTGCGGGGCGATCGTTGTCGGCGTTCCGCCCTGATAACTCGCCGCCATACGGCCCTGCAGCGCCGTCCAGTTGGGGCCGGCAACCGGTTCGACCGCCTGCAGCACGACCGTCCACGGCCCGACCGTGGTGCTGTCGCCCTCGCCCACCGCGGCCAGCCGCTCGACCGAAAAGGCGCTCTCGCTCGCCATGCCCAGCAGCGCCACCGCGATGCCGAAATGGGCACTGACCATTCCCCACGTCGCCAGCGGCGTGCGACCCAGCTTGCGTCGGCGCAGTGGCAGCAGGCTGGCAACGGCGAGACCGAATCCCAGCGCGAGGCCGAGCAGCGGCAGCAGCGCGACATCGGCCAGCAGGCCGAACAGCAGCAGCGCCGCAAGCACCAGCGCGGCGAACAGCGCTGCCTCCTTGCCGATCCGCTCGATCCGGTCGCGCCGCCAGCGCAGCAGCGGGCCAACCGCCATGACCAGCAGCATCGGCACGGTGAAGATCGCCCCCACCGGATTGAAATAGGGCGGCCCGACCGACACACGCACGTCGAAGGCCTCGGTCAGTAGCGGGTAGAGCGTGCCGAGCAGCACGATCGCGAGGATCGCGCTGAGCATCACATTGTTGAATACCAGCGCACCTTCGCGGCTGGATATGGCGAAGCGCTCGCCCTCGCTGATGGTGCTGGCACGCAGCGCGAAGAGCAGCAGCGCGCCACCGATGAACAGGCCGAGAAGGGCGAGGATGAAGGTCCCGCGTTCGGGATCGACCGCGAAGGCATGGACGCTGGTGAGGATGCCCGACCGCACGAGGAAGGTGCCGACCATGCTCATCGAAAAGGCAACCACGCCGAGCATGATGGTCCAGGTGCGCAGAGCGTCGCGGCTGGCGAGAACGCTGACCGAATGGAGCAGCGCGGTCGCGGCGAGCCAGGGCATCAGCGACGCATTCTCGACCGGGTCCCAGAACCACCAGCCGCCCCAGCCGAGTTCGTAATAGGCCCAATAGCTGCCCGCCGTGATGCCGATCGTGAGCAGCACCCAGGCGCCGAGCACCCAGGGACGCATCGCGCGGGCGAATTCGGGGGTCACTTGCCGTGTCAGCAGCGCGCCGACGGCAAAGCTGAATGCGACCGAGAGGCCGACATAGCCGAGATAGAGCGTGGGCGGGTGGAAGGCGAGGCCGATATCCTGCAGCAGCGGATTAAGCCCCATGCCTTCGGCAGCTGGCACGGGCAGGCGCTCGAACGGGTTCGAACTGAGCAGGAGAAAAGCATAGAAACCGAGGCTGACAACGCCCTGCGCCGCGAGCGTCGCGTTCATCGTGCGCTCGGGCAGGCGGCGTTCGACCGCGGCGATCAGCGCGCCGGCGAGTCCCATCACCATGACCCACAGCAGCATCGAGCCTTCATGATTGCCCCAGGTACCCGAAAGCTTGAAGATCAGCGGCTTCATCGAATGCGAATTTGCCGCGACCAGCTTCACAGAGAGGTCGGTGACGGCAAAGAGCCAGACGAGCGCAAGGAAAGACAGGGTTACCAGCACGCCCTGAACCATCGCCGCCGGACGGATCAGCCTGGCAAGTTCGCCCGCCCCGTCATCGCGCAGCGCAAGGAAGCCGGTCACCATTTGCAGCGCGGCAAGCGCGGCGGCGAGCCACAGGGCGGCGAGACCGAGTTCGGCGATCATTCGATACCGACCGTGGTTTCCTCGGCCATTTTCGCGGCCTGGTGTTCGTCCATGTCCTGCAATTCGCGCGGGACGTAATTCTCGTCATGCTTGGCGAGGAGGTTGTCGGCGATGAAGGTCCCGTCGGGGCCGAGGCGCCCTTCCGCCACCACACCAGAGCCTTCGACGAAGAGATCGGGCGCGATACCGCTGAAGCGCACGGGCACGCGCGCACCGTCCTTGCCGGTGACCGCGAACGTCAGCGTCACGCCGTCGGCCGCGGTCTCGAGCGACCCATTCTCGACCATCCCGCCCAGACGCACCGCCTGACCCGCGGCGGGCGGATCGGACAGCATCTGCTCGGGCAGATAGAAATAGCTCGCCTGGTTCCGCAGCGCATAGGCGGCGAGAAGCCCCGCCCCGACCAGCGCCACCAACGCGAGCGCGACCAGCACGAGCCGCTGGTGCTTGGGTTTCCATGCGCTCATTTGCGCCTGCTCTCCTCGCGGCGCCGCTCGGCCCGCTTCATGTCGAACCACGCCCAGGCGACCATGCCGAGCGTGCCGATCACACCCACCGCATAGGCGGCAATTACAAAATCCCACTGGTCGAGCGCCTCGCGCATCACGCGGCCTCCATCGCGCGGCGCCGCAGCCGCGCCTCGGCCTGGATATCGGCCAGCAGCGCGCGCATCCGCGCCAGCACCACGCCACCGAAAAGAAGCGAGAAGCCGAGCACGGCCACCAGTAGGGGAACTAGGAATTCGGCATCGATCGCGCTCTTGCCCATTGTGATACTGGGCGGCTGGTGGAGCGAATTCCACCATACCACGCTGCGGTTGATGATCGGGATGTTGACCGCGCCCAACAGGCCGAAAATCGCCGGAATGCGCGGTGAAACGCCTTCGCGCTCGGCGGCCTGCGCCAGCGCGATGTAGGCGAGGTAGAGGAAAGCCAGAACCAGCATGCTCGTCAGCCGTCCGTCCCACACCCACCAGGTCCCCCAGGTCGGACGCCCCCAGATCGATCCGGTGGCAAGGCAGATCACGGTAAAGACGAACCCGGGGACCGCGGCAGCGCGCGCAGCCAAGGCAGCCAGCGGATGGCGCCAGACAAGGAAGACGAGGCTCGAGATCGCAATCGCGCTCCAGCCGCCCATGCCGAGCCAAGCCGTGGGCACGTGGAGAAACAGGATACGAACCGTCTCGCCCATCAACCGGTCGGGCGCGACGCAAAGCAGCCCCCAGAGAAGCGCGCCCGCGCTCACCAGCAGGCCGCTGCCGAGCAGCAGCGGTGTCAGCCAGTTTGCGAGCGACAGGAAGCGCTTGGGATTGGCGAAGCCATGCATCGAAAATTACCGTCCGGCTCCGCTTTGGCAGCGCTCACCCGGCCTCGCAAGGGCGCAATTAGCGACCGATCAGTTCCTGCGCCATGCGGTCGGCAACCTGATCGGGCGAAACACCGGTCTTGTCGCTTTCCTGCCAAATCTGCTCGAGCCGGCCCGGGATCAGTGCGATGCGCTTGCGCACCTCGTTGATGTCGCAGGGCGCCTTGTCGTTGCGGCACAGATATTCGAGCGTGACCGAGATTATGCCTCCTGCGTTGATGACGTAGTCGGGGGCGTAGAGGATGCCGCGCTTAGCCAGCATCGGCCCGTGCTCGGGGCGCTTCAACTGGTTGTTCGCGCCGCCCGCCACGATCTGGCAGTCGAGCCGGGCAATGCCTTCATCGTCGAGGATCGCGCCGAGCGCATTGGGACTGAAGACATCGCAGGCAACCGACATGATCGTATCGGGCGCCGCAGTGTCGGCACCGAGTTCGGCGGCGAGCGCTTCGGCGCGGTCCATGTGGATGTCGGACAGGGTCAGCTTCGCGCCATCGCGCGCCAGCAGCCGGGCGACTCCGCCGCCGACGCTGCCGGTGCCCTGCAGCGCGACATGCACGCCCTCGACACTGTCCTTGCCGAGCCTGTGCTGCACCGCGGCCTTTATACCGAGGAAGATGCCGAGCGCGGTGAAGGGTCCCGGGTCGCCGCCGGCAGCATCCTCGCCCTCGACCGGAAGGCCCGAGACGAACTGCGTGCGCTGCGCCACCGCCGCCATGTCGGCTTCCGAAATGCCGACATCCTCGGCGGTCACATAGCGACCGGCCAGCGCATCGACCGCATCGGCGAAAGCGGCGAGCATTTCGGGGGTTTTGGTCTTGTCCTTGTCGGCGAGGATCACCGCCTTGCCGCCACCCATCGGCAGTCCGGCCATGGCGTTCTTGTAGCTCATCCCGCGCGACAGACGCAGCGCATCGCGCATCGCGTCCGAAGCTTCGGCATAGTGCCAGAAACGCGTGCCACCGGCGCCCGGCCCGAGGTGGGTCGAATGGAGTGCAATAATGGCGGTCAGCCCACTCTTCGCATCTCGCACCACCTGAACCAGTTCATGGTCGTCGAAATCCGCTTCGGTCCAGAATGCCGTCATGCGTCTGTGCCCCCAGAGAGCTGTGAAGGACGGCTTCGATATGGGGGAGAAAATGGGGCGATCGACGGGGTTCGAACCCGCGACCTCCGGTACCACAAACCGGCGCTCTAACCAACTGAGCTACGATCGCCACATGCCCCCGGTTCCGCCCGGGAAGGGGGCCTGATACGCATGAGCGGACCAGCGTCAAGCCGCCCTGCGCAACGGCGCGTGCCTGTTGCACAATGAGTGGGAATTGGGAAGCGAAAATCGCATTCCCCACGAATGTGCGCAATTATCTTTCGTGGTTGCGAGGAGTCCCGCGCACGCTATCCTCACGGCGATGACGGACCCGGGCGAATCTTCACCTGAAAGGCTGCTGGAACGCGACGGGCTTCAACGCGTGCCAAGCGACAAGCTCGACCTCTTCCAGCTGCGCGACTTCGTGCCCGCCGATCTGCGCGATGAGCTGATCCGCCTGATCGAACAGGATCGCCGTCCCTCCACTCTCGCCGACGCCGGCGACGACCGCTATTTCCGAACGAGCGAAACCTGCGACCTGAACGGGGAAGAGCCAGCCGTCCGTGCGCTCGAAGACCTCCTGTTCGATCTTAACGGTATCGATCCCGCGCATGGCGAGCCGCTGCAGGGTCAACGCTACGACGTCGGCCAGGAATTCAAGCCACACTGCGACTATTTCAATCCGGGGGGCCAGGACTGGGCGAAATATTGCTCGGTCGCCGGCCAGCGCACCTGGACCTTCATGATCTACCTCAACGAGGTCGAAGCAGGCGGCGCGACACGCTTCAAGGCGGTGGGCAAGACTTTCCAGCCCGAGGCGGGCAAGCTGGTGTGCTGGAACAATCGCCGGCCGGACCGGCGCGAGAATCCCAACACGCTCCATCACGGCATGAAAGTCCGCAAGGGGCTCAAATACGTGATCACCAAATGGTATCGCGAAAAGCCATGGGGATGGTGAGATGATCGAGGCCGGACGAATCTACGAAGGGGGCTGCCACTGCGGTGCGGTGCGATTCCGCTTTACCATGCCCGTCGATCCCGTGATCCGGCGCTGCAACTGCACGTTCTGCGCGATGAAGGGCGTGGTGATGCTCGATGTTCCGATGGCCGATTGCGCGATCACGGCGGGCGAGGAGGTGCTGACACTGTACACTTTCGGCAGCGGCGAGGCCACGCATCGCTTCTGCTCGAGATGCGGCATCCATCCCCTCCACCAGCTGCGCTCAGAACCCGACCACTACGGCCTCAACCTCGCCTGCATCGACGGGCTGACGATCTACGACTTACCCGAGGTGCCCGTCTTCGACGGGCAAAACCATCCCGCCGACGGTGGCGAGTATGGATATGTCGGCGTGATGCGTTTCGAACGGTCTTGAGATCGAGCCGAAGCAACCTCCTCCGGGACGCTTCGTGTTAGACTGGTGCCGACACCCAACCGACGAGGAGCGATCGATGACCGACTATGGCGAAATCCGCGAGCAACTCGAGAAGCGGCTGGCGGACCTGCTCGAGCGCGCAGAGGTGATCGAAGACGATCTGCGCCACCCGCTCGATGCCGATTCGAGCGAACAAGCGGTCGATCTTGCCGATGACGAGGCGCTCGAAGGAGTCGATGATATTCTGCGACAGGAAATCGCGCAGGTCCGCATGGCACTGCTGCGGATCGCGAACGGCACCTATGGTACTTGCAGCCGATGCGGGAAGGCGATCGATCGCAAGCGTCTCCAGGCCCGCCCCATCGCGACGCGCTGCATCGCCTGCGCCGAATGACGGAGCCAACGAAAAAGGGCGGCCCCGCAGGACCGCCCTTCCATCAATTCGTATCGCAGGCGCGCTCAGTTCTTCTTGAGCGACAGGCCGCCGAACCGCTTGTTGAAGGCTGCGACGCGGCCGCCTTCCTGAATCTGCTTGGTGCCGCCGGTCCAGGCTGGGTGGCTGGTCGGATCGATGTCGAGCGACAGCGTATCGCCTTCGCTGCCCCAGGTGGAGCGCGTCTGGAACTCGGTACCATCGGTCATCTTGATCGTGATCATGTGGTAATCGGGGTGCCCTTCGGCCTTCATGATAGTCGTCCTTTGAGCTTCGGAACGGTTCCGACCGGTCCAGCTGTGAATGGGAAAGGCGCGCGCATAGCGGCGAGCGCCGGAATTGGCAACCTTATTCGGGCGCGTCGTCGATCATTGCGGTGAAGCTGACTTCGCAGGTCACCTTGCCGTCGACCGAGGCCTCGCCCGCGAACTTGCACACCCGCGCGCGCTTCTGGGTGAAGCTGGCCTTGAGGTCGAGCAGAACACCGGGCGTCACGGGGCTGCGGAACTTGGCCTTCTCGATCGCCATGAAATAGACGAGCTTACCAGAACCTGCGAGTCCGAGGCTTTCGACCGCAAGCACGCCGGCAGCCTGCGCCAACGCCTCGATCTGGAGCACGCCCGGCATGATCGGCGCGCCGGGAAAATGGCCCTGGAAAAAGTCTTCGTTGAAACTAACCGCCTTGACCGCGTGGATACGCTCGTCGGGGATCAGCTCCGCGACCCGGTCGACCAGCAGCAGGGGATAGCGATGCGGCAGGCGCTTAAGCACCTCGACGACGTCGAAACCGGTCTCGCCCATCACCCTGCTCCCTGGCTCGATCTCAGCGGCCGGTCGGCTGCTGGGCCGGCTGCTGCGCAGCCTGCTGAGCTGCCTGCTGCTGCGCAACGCCAAGCAGGATCTGCGAGACGGTTTGCTGTGCCGCAAGCGATTCCTGCCGTGGGCGCCAGCCCGCTGGCGGCGTAATCTGCACGCTCGGCACGCGCTGGTCGAGCACGGCAACGAGATCATTGGTAACGTTGACCGCTGCCGGAGCCCACTGAATGGCGTCGGGATTGAGCAGGAGCTGAATCTTCTTCTGCTGCACGACCTGTTGCTGGACGTTCTGGTAGTCGTTGATCAGCTGTTCCAGAACATAGGTCTGCGCCAGCACGATAGGCTGCGACACCTGGCCAAGCTGCTGTTCTTTCTGCTGGATCTGCTGCACGACTGCCGGGTTAGCCTGGGCCTCGGCCTGGGTCAGCTGTCCGTTCTTGTCGGTGTCGAGGCTCTGCTGCAGCGTCTGCATTTCCTGACGCAGCGTGCGCAGCTGGGAGATCTGAGTCGCGTATTGCGTATCGATCTGCCTGTAGGCCTCGATCCGCGCCTTGCTACCGAAAAGAACGGCTTCGGGGCTGCTTGTGGCGATGCCGGCGACCTGCGCGGCAGCAGGCGTGGCGATAGCTGCAGTGCCGGCGAGAGCCGCCGCTGCGATGGTCTTTGCAAAAAGTTTCATCAGAATTGCGTTCCTACGTTGAAGGAAAAGGTCTTGTCGTCGTCGCCGACCTGCTTCTTGAGCACGTGAGATACATCGATCCTGAACGGACCGAAGGGCGAGTTCCAGTTGACGCCGATGCCCACCGAGATGCGCGGTGCCGGACTGTCGCCGACGAACACTTCCTTGAAATAAGTCCCCGGGATGACGCTGCGGGCATTTTCCGAGCCGTCGGGGGCAAAGCGATTGGGGACCGATTCGATGATGTCGTTGCCTTCATCGTCGACTCCCGGTTGGAGATACAGCGGGTTGCCATCGGCATCGGTCGCCTGCAGCCCGTCGGGATAATCCTGCAGGATGGGACGCGTGACGCTGAACAGCGAGCCGACATCGACGAATACCGACGGACGGATGCCCATCTCACGCGCACCGCTGCCGAGCGGAATTTCGAGCTCGGCCCTGCCGAGATAATAGGCCTTGCCGCCCAATGCGTCGTCGACGCGCCGGTCGCTGGCGAGTGCCTCCTCGATCGTCTGCGGGACGCGCGGTGTCTCGCTGTCATTGTCATCGTCGAGATATTGCAGCCGGACGATACGTGGGCCGACACCGCGGATGTCGAAGCCGCGCATCTGCGGTTCGCCGAGAAAGAAGCGATCGGTCAGGCGGATGTCGTCCTGCCCGGCAATGTTCTTGTCTTCCAGGCTGCGGATCCAGCCACCTTCGCCCGTAACCGAGAAGATGAAACCGCCGCCAACCGGCCAGTACTTCCCCGCCCGCGCGCGCGAGCGGATATATTTGACGTCGCCGCCGAGACCGGCGAATTCGGTCGTCCAGCTCAACGTCTCCCCGCGCGTCGGCCGCAGGCGGCTGTCGAGCGTGTTGTAATTGAACGTCAGGCCCAGGATCGAACTCGCTCGCTGGCCGATGGCCTCGCACAGATAGCGGCTGGCGAGCAGCGGGTCGCAGGTCCGCACTCCGTCGCCGTCGCGGTCGGAGAAATAGATCCCTTCGTCGAGCGAAACATCGTCATAGTTGAAGGTGTAGCTTCCGACGGCGGAGACATACTCGGTCAGCGGCACGCCTGCGCGCAGCGAAGCGCCCGTGGTAGACTGCTGGAACGTAGTATTGCGCTGGTTGTTGCGGAAATTGAAGCTGTTGAGATCGCGCCGATAGATGTCCACACCGGCCGATATGTTGCGATCGAACACATAAGGCTCGGTGAAGCTGACCTGTGCCGATTTCGAGTAGCGCGAATAATTCAGGCTGAGGCCGATCGTCTGGCCACGGCCGCGGAAATTGCGCTGGCGGATCGACCCGGCGAGAATGAAATTCTCGATGCTCGAGAAGCCTGCCGAGAGCTGCAACTCGCCGGTCGCCTGTTCCTCGACATTGGCTTCGAGAACGATCCGGTCCGGGGCGCTACCCTCGACCTGATTGATCTCGAAGTTTTCCTGGAAATAGCCGAGCGAATTGATGCGCGCAGTCGAACGCGCAACCGACAGCGAATTGAAGGCATCGCCTTCGGCAAGGCGGAACTCGCGGCGCACGACCTTGTCCTGGGTCAGCGTATTGCCGTTGACGTCGATCCGCTCGACATAGACGCGCGGCGCCTCGCGCAGGACGAACGTGACGTCCATCGTCAGCGTTTCCTGGTTGCGCGTGAACTGCGGCGAGACATCGGCGAAGGCATAGCCGAAGGTCCCGGCCAACTCGGTCAGCTGTTCGACCGTATCCTCGACCAGCTTGGCATCGTACCAGTCGCCGCCGGTCATCGGCAGGCGCGCGGTCATGGCCTCGTCGTTGAAATCGCGAATCTGCGAATCCACCGCGACATCGCCGAATTTGTAGCGCTCGCCCTCTTCGACGACATAGGTGATGATGAAGTCGCGCTTGTCGGGAGTAAGCTCGGCGACTGCGGAAACCACGCGGAAGTCGGCATAGCCTTCGGTGAGGTAGAACTGGCGCAGCTTCTGCTGGTCGAAGGCCAGACGATCGGGATCGTAGCTGGTGTTCGAGCTGAGGAAGCTCGTCAACCGCGCCTGCTTGGTCAGCATCTCGCCGCGCAACTTCCCGTCGGAAAAGGCATCGTTGCCGATGATGTTGATCTGGCGAACCTTCGACTTGGGTCCTTCGCTGATCTCGAACACGATATCGACGCGGTTCTGGCTCAGCTCGACCATCTTCGGCTCGACCGTAGCGGCAAAGCGGCCCTGGCGCTTGTAGAGTTCGATGATGCGCGCGACGTCGGCGCGGACCTTGGACCGGGTGAAGATCTGACGCGGCGAGAGCTTGATCTCGGGCAGGATCTTGTCGTTCTTGATCCGGCGGTTACCCTCGAGAATAATGCGGTTGATGACCGGGTTCTCGACGAGCGTGATCACCACTTCGCCATTGTTGTTGACCACGCTGGCGCTGGAAAACAACTCGGTGGCGTAGAGATCCTTGAGCACCGCGTCGCCGGCGGCCTGGGTCCAGACATCGCCCGGACGCAGCTTGATGTAGGACAGGATCGTCTGCGGCTCGAGCCGCTGCGCACCGCTGACCGCGATGCTGCGCACGACATCCTGCTGCACCGACGGCGCCGGTGCTGGAGTTTGGGCAGCCTCTTCCTGAGCGAACGCAGCCCCCGGGACGCCGGCAAGCATGGTTCCGGCGAGCAGGCCGATCGCCAGCCGCGCGGCGGGTTTGCGGCGTCGCGCGGCGGCAGAAGCAAAATCAGTCATCGACAAGGAGATTCCCGTCCTCGTTACACATCCAGCAGACCCGGCTCTCGCAGCCCCGATCCGGCGTTGAGCCGCACTGTGCGGGCCAGCCCAGCCGTCCCCTGCCCCATGCGCCTTCGCCAATCAAGCTTTGCTGCGGTGAATTGCCGGTATCCCGCTCCCTTTCCCCGGCTATTTCCCGAATACCGGGAGACTGACCAGGTCGTTGATCGTGACGAACACCATCAGCATAAGCACGAGGGCCACGCCGGCGCGATACGCCACTTCGGTTCCACGGGGGCCGACCGGCTTCCGGCGGACCGCTTCGGCCGCGTAGAAAGCCAGGTGCCCGCCGTCGAGCGCCGGGATTGGCAGGAGGTTGATGAATGCCAAATTAAGCGAGATCAGGGCGGCGAACTGGACGAAAGCCAGTGCGCCCAGGCTAAGTTGCTCGCCCGAAAACTTGGCGATCTTGACCGGCCCGCCGAGTTCCTGGACCGAGCGTTCGCCAGTGAAAATCTGGCCGATACCGGTGACCATCATGTCGACGATGCCGAGCGAATGATCGACCGCAAGGCCGAGTGCGGACGGCAGACTCTGCGGCTCGAAGGCAAATCCCGCAGCGCCCGAAGCGATGCCGATCATTCCGATTTTCGAGACATTGCCGAAGCGATCGGTCATTTCGACGCCGCGGACCGGCACGTCGAAACGACGCTCGGCCCCATTGCGCTCGACGGTGATGGCCAGCGTGCGCCCCGGATAGAGCATGATCGAATCCTGCACATCGCGGAAATCGTCCACCCGCTCGCCCTCGATGGCAACGATCCGGTCGCCGACCTCGATGCCCGCCGCGCGCGCAGGGGAAATCTCGGCAAATCCCGCCACTTCCAATTGCGTGTCGGCTTCGGCGGGGACGGGCTTGCCGTAGAAGGCGAAGAAACTGGCAAAAATTGCCAGCGTCAGCAGGATATTGGTCGCGGGCCCCGCGAAAACGATCAGCGCGCGTTTCCAGAGCGCGGCGTGGTGAAAGCTCTCGGATCGTTCCTCCGCGCTCGCTTGGGCAACTGCGTCGGCATCGGGAATGCTCGCGGGGTTCATGTCGCCCTTGAACTGGACATAGCCGCCGAGCGGCAGCGCCGAAAGCTTCCAGCGCGTGCCACGTTTGTCGGTGAAGCCCCAGACTTCCTTGCCGAAACCCACCGAAAACGCTTCTGCGTGGACGCCGAACCAGCGACCGACGAGATAGTGGCCAAGCTCGTGAATGGTGACCAGCGGCCCCAGCAGCAGCGGGAAGCCGATCACGTAGTACAGCCAGAGGGGCAGGTTCAATTCCAAGGTCAGGCGGGCTCCAGAATGCGGGTGGCACGGCGTCGTGCATCCTCGTCAACGCGCAGGACCTCTTCGAGGGTTCGCGGTGCAGCAGGCAATTCACCTTGGTCGAGAACGCTTTCGACCAATACCGCGATCCTGCTGAACGCAATCTTACGATCGAGAAAGGCCGCCACTGCGACCTCGTTGGCGGCGTTGAGCACCGCCGGGGCCGCCCCGCCTGCCTGTGCCGCCTCGCGCGCGAGTCGCGTCGCCGGGAACCGGGCCTCGTCTGGCCGGAAGAAGGACAGTTCGCCGATCGCGGGCAGGTCGAGCGGCGCCATCGGCGTATCCATCCGCGCCGGCCACGCGAGGCACGAGGCGATGGGCACGCGCATGTCGGAAGGCCCTAGCTGCGCCAGCGTCGAGCCGTCGCGATATTCGACCATCGAATGGATTACGCTCTGCGGATGAACGACAATGCGGATCCGGTCGAGCCCGACGGGAAACAGGTGATGCGCCTCGATCAGCTCGAGACCCTTGTTGAACATCGTCGCGCTGTCGACGCTGATCTTGGCGCCCATGTCCCAATTGGGGTGCGCGACGGCCTGTTCGGGGGTGACGGAGGAGAGGTCTTCCACCAACCGCAGCGGGCCGCCGCTGGCGGTCAGCGTGATCGAGCGCACATCGCCGATCCTGCCGCCCTGGAGACACTGAAAGATCGCGTTGTGCTCGCTATCGGTCGGCAGCAGCGTCGCACCGTGCCGGGCGACGGCAGCGGTCATGACCTCGCCGGCCGAAACCAACGCTTCCTTGTTGGCGAGCGCGATCGTCCCGCCCTGCTCGATCGCCGCCATGACGGGGCCGAGGCCGGCGCAACCGACGATGGCAGCGACCGTCATGTCGACCGGGCGCGCGGCCGCTTCGCACAAGGCGGCACGCCCCGCGGCCGCCTCGATGCCGCTGCCCGCAAGCGCCTCCCGCAGGTCCCCGAGGCGACGCTCGTCGGCCACGACCGCGACTTGCGCGCCGAATTCGCGCGCGGCAGCAGCCAGCCCCGCAACATTCGAATTGGCCGTCAGTGCGACGACCTTCCAGTCAGCGGCATTGCGGCGGATGAGATCGATCGTTTGCTCGCCCACCGATCCCGTCGCGCCGAGGATGGAAATCGAGCGCATCAGCGTGCCGCGCCCAGCAGGACGCCGGCAAGGATGATTACCGGGATCATGCCGTCGATTCGGTCGAACACGCCACCATGGCCGGGGATGAGCCTGGAGGAATCCTTCACCCCGGCCTTGCGCTTGAGCCAGCTTTCGAAGAAATCGCCCGCCTGCGCAGCCACGGCGGTCATTGCCCCGAGGCCGAGGATCTGCCCCGCTTCGGAGAGATCGAAGAACATCGTCGTGTCGCCCGAGGTCGCGCGGGCCACCACATATATCCACCCCGCAATCCAGACAGTGGCGCCGACGATTCCGCCGAGCAGCCCTGCCCAGGTCTTCGACGGGCTGATCTTCGGCGCGATCTTCGGGCCACCGAGAGTGCGCCCGAAGAAGTAGGCAAAGGTGTCGACGAACACCACCGCACCCACCACGCCGACGACGATCGGCAGCGGGAAGCGCGACAACATGTAGCCAGCCAGCGCTATGTAGATCGTGCCGGCCAGAATGCCCGCGAGGCGAAAAGGCACGTTCGGCGTCGCCTTGACCACCAGCAGTACGAATTCGACCAGCGCCGCCAGCACCACTGCGAGGATGAACCAGCCAAACCAGGGATCCCCCGCCCACAGCGCGCCCACTGCCAGCACGATCATGACCACGGCCGAGACGATCCGCACGGGCAGGTCCGGGTTCTTGGCGGCAGGCTCGGCCGCCGGGTTTTCAACGTCCGCCAAATCGCCTCTCCCTCTCCGCGAAATCGGCCAGTGCATGCTTGAAGTGGTCGGGCGTAAAGTCCGGCCACAGCACGTCGGTGAATAGCATCTCCGCGTAGGCCGCCTGCCACAAGAGGAAATTCGACAGTCGCACTTCGCCGCTGGTCCGGATCAGCAGGTCGAGCGGCGGCAGGCCGGCGCTGAACAAGTGGCGTTCGATCGCCTCCTCGCTCACCTCACCCTCCGCGGCGGCCAGTTTCGCCGCGCGCGTTATCTCCGCATGGGCGCCGTAATTGAGCGCAACGGCCAGCGTGCGCGATCCGCCGGAAGTCTTCTCCAGCGCATCCTCGAGCATTGCGACGATGTCGGGCGCGAGGCCCTGCCAATCGCCGAGGATGTGGAGCTTCACGTCATTGGCGATGAATTCGGGCAGGTCCGATTTGATGAACTTGCGCATCAGGTTCATCAAATCGTCGACCTCTTCTTCGGGCCGCTTCCAGTTTTCGCTGCTGAAGGCATAGAGCGTCAGGCACTCGACCGAGGTGTGCTTGAGGCTGCGCACCAGTTCGCGCACCGCTTCCACGCCCTTGCGATGGCCCATGGCGCGCGGCAAGTGCCGCCGCTTGGCCCAGCGACCATTGCCATCCATGATGATGGCGACATGCCGGGCCTGCTGCCCTTCGGTTGTCATCCTTTCACTCCGGGCCCCGCCGCGCTCACTGCGTCAGGATTTCCTTTTCCTTCTGCGCGGCGGCGGCATCGCATTCGGCGACATATTTGTCGGTCAGCTTCTGCACTTCATCCTCGCTGCGCTTGCGCTCGTCTTCGGAGATTTCTTTCTTCTTCTCGTCTTCCTTGAGCGCTTCCATGCCGTCGCGGCGGACGTTGCGGATGGCGATCTTGGCCTGTTCCGAATAATTGCCAGCCAGCTTGGCAAGCTCCTTGCGGCGTTCCTCGGTCAGATCGGGCATCGGCAGGCGTACGTTCTGTCCGTCGATCATCGGGTTGAGGCCGAGATTGGCCTTGGCGATGCCCTTTTCGACCGCGGTGACATTGGCCTTGTCCCACACCTGCACGCTGAGCATGCGCGGTTCGGGTGCGCTGACGGTGGCAACCTGGTTCAGCGGCATCATCGAACCGTAGACCTCGACCACCACGGGATCGAGCAGGCTAGTGTTCGCGCGACCGGTGCGCAGGCCCGCGAGGTCGCCCTTGAGGCTTTCGACGGCGCCCTTCATGCGGCGCTCGATATCGGCTTTGTCGTACTTGGCCATGGCGGCTTCCTCTTACTTCTTCTCGTTCGTGACGATCGTCTGTGTGCCCTCGCCCGCAATGACCCGGGCAAGATTGCCCTTCTCGCGGATCGAGAAAACGACGATCGGGATGTCGTTGTCGCGACAAAGCGCGACGGCACTGGCATCCATGACTTTCAAGTCATCGGCCAGCACCTTGCTGTAAGTCACCGTATCGAAACGCTTTGCATCCGCGTTCTTCTTGGGGTCACTGTCATAGACCCCGTCGACGCTGGTGCCCTTGAGCAGCGCATCGCAGCGCATTTCGGCTGCGCGCAGCGCGGCACCGCTGTCGGTGGTGAAATAGGGTGCCCCCACCCCGGCGGCGAAGATCACCACGCGGCCCTTCTCGAGATGGCGTTCGGCGCGGCGGCGGATCACCGGCTCGCACACTTGGTCCATCTGCACCGCGCTCTGCACGCGGGTCTGCACGCCGAGCTGTTCGAGCGCGTTCTGCATCGCCAGCGCGTTCATCACCGTGGCCAGCATGCCCATGTAATCCGCCTGCGCCCGGTCCATCCCCTGCGCCGCACCGGCCATGCCGCGAAAGATGTTGCCGCCCCCGATGACGAGACAGATCTCGAGCCCCGTGTCCTTGGCCGCCTTCACTTCCTTGGCCAGTTCCATGACGAAGGCCGGATCGATCCCGAACTGCTGGTCGCCCATCAGGACTTCGCCCGAGAGCTTCAGGAGGACACGTTTCATCGACGATAGGGGCATGGATTCTCGCTCGGCAGAAGTTTGCGCGGCCTTAGAGCGCATGGCGCCCGCTGCCAAGTGGTGCGCAAGCGAAAACGGCCGCCGAGCCCAAGCTCGACGACCGTTCCCGAAAACAGGCGGCCCGCAAATGCGAGCGCGTATAGCTAGTCACACAAGGCTCGGGATTTCCAGAACCTTAGCGCTTCGCTGCACAGATTATCCTGCGACAGCGGCGGCCACTTCGGCGGCGAAGTCGCTCTCTTCCTTCTCGATGCCTTCGCCGAGCTGGAAGCGGACATAGTCGACCAGTTCGACCTTGGCGCCCGCATCCTTGCCGGCAGCTTCCACGACCTGCGCGATGGGGGTCTTGTTGTCCATCACGAAGACCTGGCTGAGCAGGGCGTTTTCCTTGGCATACTTGTTGACTGCGCCTTCGACCATCTTGGCCTGGACTTCGGCGGGCTTGCCGCTTTCCGCAGCCTTTTCCGCAGCGATCTTGCGTTCGCGGTCGAGCACTTCGGCGTCGAGGCCCTCGGCGGTCAGCGCCTGCGGGAACGCCGCGGCGATGTGCATCGCCAGCTTCTTGCCGAGTTCTTCGAGCTTGGCCGTGTCGCCTTCGCTCTCGAGTGCGACGAGCACGCCGATCTTGCCGAGGTCGGGCGCGACGGCGTTGTGGATGTAGGGCACGATCACGCCGTTCGATACCGAAACGGTCTTCATGCGACGGACCTGCTGGTTTTCACCGATGGTCGCGACGTTGTCGGTCAGCTTGTCGGCAACGCTGCCACCGTCGGGATAGGCAGCGGCCTTGAGCGCTTCGACGTCATCTGCCGAAACGGTCAGCGCGACCTGGGTGGTCTTGCGGACGAAGTCCTGGAACTTGTCGTTCTTGGCGACGAAGTCGGTTTCCGAGTTGACTTCGACGGCCACGCCCTTGGTACCTTCGACGGCAACGCCGACCAGGCCTTCGGCCGCGGTGCGGCTCGATTTCTTCTGGGCGGTGGCGAGGCCCTTGGCGCGCAGCGCGTCGACCGCGGCTTCGATATCGCCGTTCGCGGCTTCAAGCGCCTTCTTGGCGTCCATCATGCCCGCGCCGGTCTTCTCGCGCAGGGCCTTCACGTCAGCAGCAGTGAATGCAGCCATGATCAATTCCTTCATCTGGTAGTGTGCGGGCACCGGGCCTGCCCTGGCAGGCGGCCCGGCGCATAGATCGCTTGTGTGACGGGGAGATTGCGCCCCCCGCTCACGAAATCCGGGCCTCAGGCCGCCGCGGTTTCCTCGGGCGGGTTTTCCATGGCGCCGACGTCGGCACCCGAATCCTGTACGCCTTCGCCCTTGCCACTCTTGGCAGCATTGGCGACTGCATCGCAGTAGAGACGGATGGCGCGCGCAGCGTCGTCATTGCCCGGGATGGGGAATGCGATGCCCTCGGGATCGACATTGGTGTCGAGCACGGCGACGACCGGGATGCCGAGGACATTGGCTTCCTTGATCGCCAGGTCTTCCATGTTGGCGTCGATCACGAACATCACATCGGGAATGCCGCCCATGTTGCGGATGCCGCCGAGCGACATTTCGAGCTTGTCCCGCTTGCGCGTGAGGTCGAGAACTTCCTTCTTGGTCAGGCCCGCGGTGTCACCGGCAAGGCGCTCGTCGAGCGTCTTGAGGTACTTAATACGCTCGCTGATGGTCTTCCAATTGGTCAGCATGCCGCCGAGCCAACGGTGGTTGACGTAGTGCTGGCCCGAAGCAAGCGCCGCTTCGCGGATCGCGTCCTGCGCCTGGCGCTTGGTGCCGACGAACAATACCTTGCCGCCCGAACGGGCAGTCTGCTGCACGAAGTCGAGCGCGCGCGCGAACAGCGGCACGGTCTGCGACAGGTCGATGATGTGGATGCCGTTGCGCGCGCCGAAGATATACGGCTTCATGCGCGGGTTCCAACGGTGGGTCTGGTGGCCGAAGTGTGCGCCGGCCTCGATCAATTGCTGCATGGTGACGGTAGGAGCCGCCATAGGTAAATTCCTTTCCGGTTATGCCTCTGGAAAGCTGGAACCCAAATGCGGTCATGTCCCGCGGCGGGCACCGGTATGTGCGCCTTCCATGTGGATTTGCCCGCTTCGGCAAAGTCGGAAATCAACCGAATCCGTTGCGGACCGCGCGCCTTTATCGCCGCTTTCCGGATAAATCCAGACTCAATTCACCGCTGAAAAAGGGAATCCGGGCGCAAAAAGCGCTTGACTTGCGAGAACAAAAAGAGAACATTGTTCTCATCGCCGGAACCACCGGCGGGCAATACGGGTTTTCCACAGGATTTCCCCGGGCGTGTCAACAGACTTGTCGAAGCATCGGGGCAGGAGATTTCGAAATGTTCGCACTGTTCCTCATTGCCCTGCTCACCGTCACCGCAGTGGTTGTAGCAGGCGTGCTTGCCGATAGCGGACTGCGCTGGTGGTCCGCTTTCGGCGCGCTCCGGCGTGAACTGAAAGGTGAAACGGTCCCGTTGCTACCGACCTTGCGTCCGGCGGTTACCGCTGGCGGCTATTCGGCATTCGGTCGCTGGGGCACGGTTCGCACCGACAAGGGCGAAATCAGCCGCGTCGCTTGATCCGCGCATAGCGAAGCAGGGTTGCCGGAAGAAGCAGCAAGTAGCCGATCCCGATCACGCTGAGCGTCCACCATGGTTCCTGCAACAGCGCGGCGAACAACAGGCCGACGAAGGCCAGCACCCACAAGCGAATACCCCGACGCGGGCGGAGCGAGGTCCAGCTCGGTGTCGCCATGCTCGAAATCATCAGCAGGGCGGTCACAACCAGCCATGGTGCGACCAGCAAGGGCTCGCGGAAAATTTCGAGATCGGTCGCGGCCCAGAGATAGAATGGCATGAAGGCCAACCCCGCCCCCATCGGTGCGGGAACGCCGGTCAGGAATCCGAGCGATTTGTGTGGCTGGTCCTCGACATCGATCTGCGCATTGAAACGCGCGAGGCGCAGCGCGCAGCAGATCGCCAGCGCCAGCGCGGCGAACCAGCCCCAGCGGGGTTCTGCCGCCAGCGACCAGAGATAGAGGATAATGGCAGGCGCCGTCCCGAAGCTGAGCGAATCGGCAAGACTGTCGAGCTCTGCACCGAAGCGCGACTGGGCTTTCAGCGCGCGCGCGATGCGACCGTCCATCCCGTCGAGCAGACCCGCGACGATAACCGCCACTGCAGCGGCTTCCCATTTCCCGTCGACCGCGAAGCGGATCCCGGTCAGCCCCGAACACAGCGCCGCTGCGGTCACCGCATTGGGGATCATTGCCCGCAATGTCAGCGCCCGCGCCCGCACGACGGCCGGCGGTTCGTCCTCGGTTGCCTTGGGCCCGATCCGCAACCCCGCATCGTGTTCGTTGGGCGACAGGTTCACTGCGCAACGCCCTCGATCAGCTTCTGCTGCCCGATCTCCGCAAGGACCGTCTCGCCCGCGATGCAGCGCTGGCCGAGCAGAACCTTAGAATCTGTTCCGGCGGGCAGGTAGACATCGACCCTGCTGCCGAATCGGATCAGGCCAACGCGCTGGCCGACGCCGACGGTGTCGCCCGGCTTGACGAAGGGCACGATCCGCCGAGCAACGAGACCGGCGATCTGGGTGAAGCCGATCTTGAGCCCATCGGTCCGTTCGATCAGGATATGCTGGCGTTCGTTCTCGTCGCTCGCCTTGTCGAGCCCGGCGTCGACGAAGCTGCCGGGAATATAGACGACGCGGCGCACGGTGCCGGCGATCGGCGCACGGTTGATGTGCACGTCGAACACCGACATGAAGATCGAGATCCGCGTCACCTTGCCCGGCGCCAGCCCAGCATGTTCCGACCCATCGTCGACCATCATTTCCGCCGGGGGTTCGACTTCGGCGATCAGCGACACGAGCCCGTCGGCCGGAGCGACGATCATCCGCTCGTCCTGCGGAACGACGCGTTCGGGATCGCGGAAGAAGGCGAACACGCCGAGCGACAGCAGCAGCAGCGGCCAGCCGACGATTTCCCAGTCGAGACCGAGCAGGAACACGAGGCTGACAAGCACTGCAACGACGCCGAACTTTCGGCCTTCGGGATGGATTGGGGGCCATGACCAGCGGACGTCACCGCGGCCGCGATTGTCGAGAAGATCACCTGCCATTCCGGCCACCTAGGCGCTGTGGCGAGCCGTCACAAGCGGTTATGCCACCTTGCGCACGAACACCGCACCGACCGAATAGCCCGCGCCGAAGCTGCAGATAAGCCCGGTATCTCCCGACGCGAGGTCCTCGCTATGCTTGTGGAAGGCAATGATCGATCCCGCGCTCGAGGTGTTGGCATAAGTGTCGAGCACGGTCGGGCTCTCGTCGGCGCTGGCTTCGTGACCGAGCACGCGCTGCGCGATCAGCCGGTTCATCCCGGCATTGGCCTGGTGCAGCCACAGCCGCCGCAGAGCCTGCGGGTCGAGCCCCAGCCCCTCGGCCTCGGCGACGATCAGTTCGGCGACCATCGGGACGACTTCCTTGAACACCTTGCGTCCTTCCTGGACGAAAAGCTTGTCCGCCTTGCCCTCACCCTCGGGCGAGGCGCGGTTGAGGAAGCCGAAATTGTTGCGGATATTGTTCGAGAATACGGTCTTGAGCCGCGTGCCGAGAATATCCCAATGCTCCGCCGGGGCGATTGCGGCATCCTCGACCAGCACTGCCGTAGCGACATCGCCGAAGATGAAATGGCTGTCGCGATCGCGCCAGTTCAGATGGCCGCTGGTGATTTCCGGGCTCACGACCAGCACGCTTTTGGCGCTGCCCGAACGGATATAGTCGGCCGCCGTCTGGATCCCGAAGGTGGCCGAAGAGCAGGCGACGTTCATGTCGAAACCGAAACCGTCGATCCCCAGCTCCTGCTGGATTTCGACGGCCATCGCCGGATAGGGGCGCTCCATGTTCGAGGCGGCACACAGAACCGCATCGACATCGGCGACTTCGCGCCCGGCCCGCTCGAGCGCGTCGCGCGCGGCCTTCACGCCGATCTCGGCGAGCACCGACAGATCCTCGTTCGAACGCTCGGGCCAGCGCGGAGCCATGATTTCGGGATCGAGGATCGGCGCTTTGGCCATCACGTGGCGCGCCTTGATCCCGCTCGCCTTCTCGATGAATTCGACCGAGCTCGGCTGCAGCGGCTCGACCGTGCCCGCAGCGATCGCCTCGGCATTCGCGGCGTTGAAGCGATCGACGTAGCTGTTGAAGCTCTCGACCAGTTCTTCGTTGGTAATGGTCTCGGGCGGTGTGAACAGCCCGGTTGAGGAAATGACAGGGCGGCCCGTCGGACGTGTGGCTTGGCTCATGCCGGCTGGTTAGGCCGCGATCGGTTCTCTCGCAAGCGCCGGCACGCTTCACGCGACTCGCCCTTGGCATTGCCCCGCCCAACCGATACTGGAATTCCGATGCAGGACACGCCGATTTCCCGCCCCGCCAGTTTTTGCGACGCCTGTGCGATCCGCAACCGGGCCATCTGTGCCGATCTCGACGATCGGGAAATCGGCCTGCTCAACGGCATCGGGCGACGCCGCGACCTTGCCGCCGGCGAACAGCTGATGTGGGAGGGCGACGAGGCGGTCCTGGTCGCCAATGTCATCGAGGGCGTACTCAAGCTGTCCTCGCATTCCGCCGACGGCAAGGAGCAGATCCTCGGCCTGGTCTATCCTTCGGACTTCCTCGGGCGTCCCTTCGGCCAGACCACGCCCTATGGCGTCGAGGCGATCACCGATGCGCATATCTGCGTGTTCGAACGCTCGGATTTCGACCGCTTCGCCCGCGAACACCCGCGCCTCGAGCACAAATTGCTCGAGCGAACCTTGGGCGAACTCGACCGGACCCGGCGCTGGATGGTGCTGTTGGGGCGCATGAATGCCGAACAGAAGGTCGCCAGCTTCCTGCTCGAGATGGCCGACCGGCTCGGGTTGCGGACGGCAGGCGGGCCGATGCGCTTCACTCTGCCCCTGTCACGCCAGCAGATCGCAGATGTCCTCGGCCTTACGATCGAGACCGTTAGTCGCCAACTTACCCGCCTGCGCAACGAAGGCGCGATCGAACTGCCCTCGCGGCGTGAGGTCGTTCTGCGGGATCCGGCCGACCTCGAGGCGCGCGCGGGCTAGGCCGGCCACACCAGCTTTTGTCGGACCACGTTTAGAGGGGCGGTGCCGGATCGAGCTGGACTGGCCTGCGGCGATCTCCACCGTTTCGCGGCTCCAAATCCAAACGAACGCACCGTCGCTCCGCGCTGGCCGCTGGTTCGGCAAGCCGTCTGCGGACAAAATGTCCCGTCTATATGCTTGGGATGGCGGTGGTGGACAGGGCTGGATTCGAACCAGCGTACGCTTGCGCGGGCAGATTTACAGTCTGCTGCCTTTAACCACTCGGCCACCTGTCCACACGGGCCATTTCGCTCAGGAAATCGAGGGATCGCAAAGCCGATCCCGTGCCGAGAGGCGCCCCTTTGGCGAAGCGAGCCTTGCCTGTCAATGCCCTCGCTGGCACAGGCCGGGACCAAAGTTTCTGACAGGACGAATTCGATGGCAAAAGGCGAACGCAAGCGCGCACTCAGGGGACGGGCAGGCCGGATGAAGGGCGGACGCGGCAGTGGCCGCGCCGGCGCCGGGCAGGTCCGGCTGTGGGGCCGCCACGCGGTCGAGGCGGCGCTGAAGAACCCAGATCGTGTGCATCGCAAGCTATGGGCGACGCGCGAAGGCGTCGAATCGCTCGATGGTGAATTGCCGCAGGATTTCCCGCTCGAATATGCCGACGTGCAGGATCTCGCGCGCCTCGTTGCCAAGGATGCCCCGCATCAGGGCCTCGTGCTCGAATGCGCACCGCTCGAGGATATTCATCTCGACGAGGTGCTCGATGCCGATCCGGCACGCCCGATCGTCGTGCTCGATCAGGTCACCGATCCGCACAATGTGGGGGCGATCATGCGTTCGGCCGCGGCCTTCGGTGCCGCCGCTCTGGTCACGCAGGATCGCCACGCTCCGCCCGAGGGCGGCGTGATCGGCAAGGCCGCCTCGGGCGCGCTCGAGGTGCTGCCCTGGGTCCGCGTGGTCAATCTGGCCCGCGCGCTCGAGCAGATGGCCGAGGCGGGCTATTGGCGAATCGGCCTGACCGGTGCCGCCGAGGCGACTCTGGCCGAAGCGCTTCCGGAAGGACCAGTCGCGCTCGTGCTCGGCGCCGAGGGCGAAGGTATGCGGCAGAATATCGAATCGCATTGCGACGCGCTGGCCAAACTGCCGATCGGCGACCAGATCGAAAGCCTGAATGTGTCCAACGCCGGCGCGATCGCGCTCTATGCGGTCGCGACACGCTAGGAACACCAGTGGGGAGGGAAACATGATTGCAATGAAGCTTCGCGCAGCAGCCATGGCGGGTGCCAGCGCGCTGACGTTGTCGGGGTGTCTGCTGTCGCCAGGGCAGTTCACCAGCCAGCTCGACCTGATGCAGGACGGCAGCTTCGCCTTCGTCTATGACGGCGAGATCCAGATGCTGGCGCTGAGCAAGCTGGCCGAGATGGGCGGCAAGGTCGACGAGACGTTCGAGGCCGAATGCTGGGACGAGGATTTCGAATCCCGCGACTGCTCGCCCGCCGAGGTGGCCGAGCAGAAGAGCCAGTGGGAGGCCGAAGCGGAGACGCGTCGCGCCAAGAAGGAGCAGGAGGCCGAACAGATGAAGGCCTTCCTCGGCGGGATCGATCCCTCGGACCCGGAGGCAGCGAGGGAACTCGCCGCCATGCTCCAGCGGCAGCGCGGCTGGAAGACGGTCGAGTACAAGGGCGACGGACTGTTCGACGTCGACTTTTCGATCTCGGGACAACTAACCCACGACTTCACCTTTCCGACCGTCGAGAAGATGGCGATGGCGAACAGCTTCGTCAGCGTGATCCTGCGCGACGGGGGGCAGGTGCGCATCGATGCGCCAGGTTTTGCGGGGCAGAAGGATGCAAATCCCATGTTCGGGGGGCTACCGCTCGCCGCCATGGCGGCCATGTCCGAGGGGGAGGAAACAAGCGAGTTGCCCCGCATCGCGGTTCCCGATGGGAAGTTCACGATCGTGACCGATGGTCGCATCCTCGCCAACAATACCGACGAGGGCCCGCAGCGCCATGCGAGGGGACAGGCGCTCGGCTGGACCATCACGCCCCGGACCGAACAGGCCCCGACGGCGCTTATCGCCTTCGACTGACGCCGATACGAAAACGCCGCGCTTTCCGGAATGGAGAGCGCGGCGAAGGTCGATCCCGGCATCGCACCGCGAGGCGTGGCGGTGCGCCAGTGGGAAACCGGCTTAGTTGACCGCGTCCTTGAGGCCCTTGCCGGCCTTGAACTTAGGCTGGTTCGATGCCTTGATGGTCATCGGTTCGCCGGTGCGCGGGTTGCGGCCGGTCGAGGCCTTGCGCTTGGCGACGGAGAACGTGCCGAAGCCGACCAGGCGCACTTCATCGCCGCTCGACAGGGCCTTGGTGATGGCATCGAAGACGCCTTCGACGGCGCTCGAGGCATCGCTCTTGGAAAGGCCGCTGGAATCGGCAACCGCGCTGATCAGGTCGTTCTTGTTCATTATGGAAAACCCCCTTGTTCTTATCGTCTGGTGATATTGGCTGAATCGCCTCGGTGAAGGCGCACGAATTGAGAGTTTTTTGGAAGCAGTGTCAAAGGCAAATTCGGCGAATTTCGGCGGATTTTGGCGCGGGCGGGGTGAAAATCAGGGTGAAGCGACCATTCACCCTGCACTGACCGCTCGCACAACGCCGACCGCCGCGCCGCAACACTGCTTCAGCGCGTCCGAGTCGCTGCGGCGCAGCATGCCTTTTGTTAATGCGCGGTCGCCGAGGCCGGCTGGTGCGGGTGATCGGGCTGACTGGCGAGATCGTCGGCCTCGGTCCACTCGATCGGTTCGGGCACTTCGCACAGCGCCTGCGCCAGAACCTCGTCGACATGCGCCACCGGCACGATCTCGAGACCTTCCTTCACGTTTTCGGGAATCTCGGCGAGGTCCTTCACGTTCTCCTCGGGGATGAGGACCTTCTTGATCCCGCCCCGCAGCGCGGCGAGCAGCTTTTCCTTGAGCCCGCCGATCGCCAGCACGCGGCCACGCAAGGTGACCTCGCCCGTCATCGCGACATCGGGCCTGACCGGAATGCCGCTCAGCGTCGAGACGATCGACGTCACCATGCCCACACCCGCGCTCGGTCCATCCTTGGGTACCGCGCCTTCGGGCAGGTGGATATGGATGTTGCGGCGCTGGAACAGGCTCGGCCGGATGCCGTAATGCGGCGCGCGCGCCTTGACGAAGCTGAAGGCCGCGGCGACGCTTTCGTTCATCACCTCGCCCAGCTTGCCGGTGGTCTTGATCTCGCCCTTGCCCGGCGTGGTCACGCTTTCGATGCTGAGCAGCTCGCCGCCCACCTCGGTCCACGCTAGACCGGTGACCGCACCGACCTGCGGCTCGTCCTCGCTCATGCCGTGCTTGAACTTGCGCACCCCGGCGAAATCGCTGAGGTTTTCGGGCGTGATGCGCACGCTTTCGGCCTCCTTTTCAAGGATCTTGCGCAGCGACTTGCGTGCGAGCCGGGCCAGTTCGCGTTCGAGCGTACGAACACCCGCTTCGCGCGTGTAGTAGCGGATGAGGTCGCGCAGGGCGTCCTCGGTCAGCTCGAATTCGCCCTTCTTGAGGCCGTGCTCCTCGATCTGCTTGGGCAGCAGGTGGCGCGTTGCGATCTCGACCTTCTCGTCCTCGGTATAACCTTCAAGCCGGATGATCTCCATCCGGTCGAGCAGCGGTTGCGGCAGGTTGAGGCTGTTCGCCGTGGTGACGAACATGATGTCCGACAGGTCGAGATCGAGCTCGAGATAGTGGTCCTGAAACTTGGAGTTCTGTTCGGGATCGAGCACTTCGAGCAGCGCCGAGGCCGGATCGCCGCGGAAGTCCTGGCCAAGCTTGTCGATCTCGTCGAGCAGGAACAGCGGATTGATCTTGCCCGCCTTCTTGAGGTTGGTGACGATCTTGCCCGGGAGCGAACCGATATAGGTCCGCCGGTGGCCGCGAATTTCGGCCTCGTCGCGCACGCCGCCGAGCGACTGGCGGACGAACTCGCGTCCGGTCGCCTTGGCGAGGCTCTTGCCAAGCGAAGTCTTGCCGACGCCCGGCGGGCCGACGAGGCACAGGATCGGCCCCTTCAGCTTGCGCGTCCGCGCCTGTACGGCGAGGTACTCAATGATCCGGTCCTTGACCTTCTCGAGTCCGTAGTGATCGGCGTCGAGGACCTTCTGCGCCTTACCGATGTCCTTTTTGACCTTGCTCTTCTTACCCCATGGCAGGCCGAGCAACACGTCGAGATAATTGCGGATGACGGTCGCTTCGGCGCTCATCGGCTGCATCGCCTTGAGCTTCTTGAGCTCGGCCTCGGCCTTCTCGCGCGCTTCCTTGGAGAGCTTGGTCTTGGCGATCTTCTCGGTCAGCTCGGCAATCTCGTTGCTGCCGTCCTCATCGCCGCCAAGCTCGTTCTGGATCGCCTTGAGTTGCTCGTTGAGGTAATATTCGCGCTGGGTCTTTTCCATCTGGCGCTTCACGCGGCCGCGGATGCGACGCTCCACCTGCAGCACCGACAGTTCGCCTTCCATGAAGGACATAACCATCTCGAGGCGCTTGAGCGGATCCTTCTCCACCAGCAGCGCCTGTTTGTCGGACACCTTGGCATTCACGGCAGCGGCGATCGCGTCGGCCAGCTCGCCGGCATCGTCGATTTCGCCCAATTGCTCGACAGCTTCTTCACCGAGCTTCTTGTTGAGCTTGGCATATTCGCCAAACTGTTCGACCACCTGGCGCATCATGGCGACCACCTCGCTGCCCGAGGAGGTCACGGTTTCGATGACCGACACGCCGGCTTCGACATGCACGCCGCGCGGGGTGAGTTCCTCGAGCGATGCGCGGCTGGTGCCCTGGACCAGCACCCGCACCGTGCCGTCGGGCAGCTTGAGCAGCTGGAGCACCTGCGCGATCACGCCGACGTCATACAGATCGTCACGCGCCGGATCGTCGCAACCGGGATCGAGCTGGGCCAGCAGGAAGATGTCCTTGCTGCCCTCCATCGCGGCCTCAAGCGCCGCGACCGATTTGTCGCGCCCGACGAACAGCGGGACCACCATTCCGGGGAACACGACGATGTCGCGAAGGGGCAACAGGGGATAGGTTTGGGTCATCGAGAAATTCCGTTGGGACCGGGTGCGGTCGTTCGCAACGAATATGGTGAGCCCACCCCGATGGCGCAACGCCAGACGGGAAAGTCATGTGGATGACGCATAATTACCGTGCAATCATGGTAAACAAACTATATAGAACACGATTCCGGGGCGCGACGAATTTTGATTTCCTTTGGAGTCAGACAGATGTTGGGTTCGGTCATTTGCAGAGCGCGTGGCCATCGGGTCAATCGCCGTCGGGTATGGGACGACGGGATCAGCTATCGCACGAATTGCGAGCGTTGCCGCAAACCGCTCATCCGCGATCTGGATGGCTGGCGCCTGTTCGACACAGATCAAGACCAGCGCGGATCCTCCAAAGCCAATCCGCGCCACGCCTAGCGCTCCTCTGCGCGCCCTGACCTGCTACGCGCGACTATCCGCTTGCCTCGGCTCATCCCGGCAGGCGGCAGGCCGCCTATCGGTTGGACCTGCCGTTTTGTATGGGCTTACATTCCGGGGAGCTTGAAGCCCGGCGGCAGGCCCGCGTCCTGCTGAATGCGGCCCATTTCCTCGGCCGACTTGCGATCGGCGCGATCGCGCGCGTCGTTGAAGGCGGCGGTCACGAGATCCTCGACGATTGCCTTTTCTTCGGGCTTCATCAGGCTGTCGTCGATGGTCACACTCAAAATGCGGCCGCGCGCCGTCGCGCGGACCTTAACCAGGCCACCGCCAGCCGTGCCTTCGACCTCGATTTCGTCGAGTTTGGCCTGCGCATCGCTCATCTGCTTCTGGATCGTTTCGGCGGCCTTCTGGGCCTGCGCGAGCATCTCTTCCATATTCATGCTTTTCTACTCCAGGGTATCTCGCGGCGCGCGGGGGAGGCGCCGCCATCGTCAATCAGTTCGGCTTCGGGAAAGGCCTCGAAGGCCGCCTTCACCAGCGGGTGAGCACGCGTTGCCGCGGCAGCGGCCTCGCGCTCGGCTTCGATAGTCTCGACCAGCGAGGGGCTTCCCGCCCCGCCTGCGACTTCCTCGACGGTCCAGCGCTTGCCCGTATGCCGATGCAGCGCCTCGCGCAGGACCGGCGCGATATCGTCGGTGAACTTCGCATCGCGTCCATAACGAAGGGTGCCGTCGGCCAGTTCGACCACGCGCACCTGCAGGCGCATGATGCTGGCCTCCTGCATCAATCCCGAGGCGTCGATGGATTCGACCAGATCCTGCCAGTCGAGGGTGGATTTCGCGGGGCCGACAGCGGGCGCCGAAGCAGACGTGCCGCCAGACGAACTTCCGGCCGATACCAGCGGCCCCGCCTCGGCCAACGCCTCGATCTTCTTCGCCAGTTTCCCCGGATCGGGCATCTGCCCCGCGTGCAGCGTGCGCAACAGCGCCATGCGCAAGGCCACCAGCGGATCGGGGGCAAGGCGTACTTCTTCGTGCCCGCGGAGGAGCAGTTGCCAGAGGCGATGGAGTTGCCCAGCGGGAAGGCGCGCAGCCCAGTCCGCCAATTGCTCCCGCTCGTCGGGGCTGGCCCCTGCCGGTTCGTCCCCGGAAACCTGCGCAACGGTAATCCGGTGCGCCAGATCCATCTGCGCGCGCATCAGCGCCAGCGGTTCGACACCGAGCGCATATTGCTCGTCGACCGCCTCGAGCAGCGCCTTGCCCTCGCCTTCGAGGATATGGCCGAACAGCCGACGCTGCGCCCCCTTGTCGGCGAGGCCGAGCATGTCGCGTACGCGCGCCGCAGTGACTTTGCCCTCGGTATCGAGATCGGCATGGGCGATCGCCTGGTCGAGAATCGAAAGGCCGTCGCGGACCGAGCCTTCGGCGGCATTGGCGACGATATGCAGTGCCTCCGGGTCGGCCTCGACACCTTCCTTGTGACAGATTTCGGCGAAATGCGCTTCGAGCAGTTCGACCGGGATGCGGCGCAAGTCGAAGCGCTGCGTGCGGCTGAGCACGGTGACAGGAAGCTTCTCGACCTCGGTCGTCGCGAAGAGGAATTTTACATGCGCCGGCGGTTCCTCGAGCGTCTTGAGCAGCGCGTTGAAAGCATTGCGGCTGAGCATGTGAACTTCGTCGATGATGTAGATCTTGTAGCGCGCGCTGACTGCGGCATAGCGCACCGCCTCGATAATCTCGCGCACATCGTCGACACCGGTGTGCGATGCGGCGTCCATCTCGATCACGTCGATATGGCGGCCCTCGGCGATCGCCTGACAGGGTTCGCACACGCCGCAAGGGCTGATCGTCGGCCCGCCGGTTCCGTCCGGCCCGATGCAGTTGAGCGCCTTGGCGATCAGGCGCGCGGTCGAAGTCTTGCCCACCCCGCGCACGCCGGTCATCAGGAAGGCATGCGCCAGCCGGTCGCGCGCGATGGCATTGGCGAGCGTACGGACCATCGCTTCCTGCCCGATCAGCTCGGCGAAGGTCTGCGGACGATACTTGCGCGCCAGCACGCGATAGGGCTGCGCGGGATCGGAATTTACAGGTGCGGCTTCGGACGCGGGTACAGGCGTCGGGCTCGGCGCTGGCTCGGGTGGCGGCGGCGCGCCGAACATCGATTCCTGCCCGGCCTTTTCGAGCTCCGCCGCGCTCGGCGCAGCCTCCTCCTCAGCCTCGGTCTCCCACGGCAGACCGTCTGCATTGTCCGGTGAATCACCCATGCCCGACTAGGTAGGCACTGGCGCGGCAAAAGTCATGCCGTCGCAGTCACGAAATGTGGGTGAAAAAGGAGCCGGCCGACCCGCCGCAATCCACCTGGGCTGCTTCCTTCCGGACCTGACCCGGTGAGCGAACGCAAACGTCCGACCGACTCCCGGCGCGCCATATGGAGGGATGTGGTAGAGGTTTCAAGCCCTCAGTCATAGCGAGCGAAGTGAAGCAAACCAGTCCGATGGTCTCTGGATTGCCAGGTCGCCTGTAGCTCCTCGCAATGACCTGGTCTTACCTGAAATTGTCCGCGTAGGCCTGCAGCTTGAGCGCCTTGGGCGGCGTTGCGTGGACGCGGGCGGCGATGCCGTATTTCTCGGCATAGGCCTTCGCCTCGTCCTTGCTCGGAAAGGTCAGCTGCACCTGCGCCTGCGTGTCGCCGCTGCCGGTCCACCCCATCAGCGGGTCGGCATGACGCGCTTCGGACTGCTCGAATTCGAGTACCCATTCGTCGGTGCGGGCCTTGCCCGACTGCATGGCGTTTTTCGGTCGCTGGTAGATTCTCGCAGACATTTTCTTTCGTCCCTCAGACGCCGGGCGGCGGACATCCGTCCGCCTTGGCTACCTCGCATGAGCTCGGGCGGGCGGTCGCCCTTGCCTCGCCTTCGGCTCGGAAGTCAACTATTCCGAACGGTGGAAGGCGTTCTTGGTCTTCAAACTGGGCTCTTCCGCCCAGGGTTCCTCGGGCCATCGGTGCTTGGGATAGCGCCCCTTCATATCCTTGCGCACATCGGCCCAGCTGCCGCGCCAGAAGCCGGGCAAGTCACGCGTCGCCTGGATCGGGCGTCCGGCCGGGCTGGTCAGCTTGAGCAGCAGTGGGGTGTCGCCGACCATCGGATGCCGCTCGAGGCCGAACAGCGCCTGCACGCGCACTTCCACGCTGGGTGCTTCGTCGCCGGTGTAGTCGATCCGATGCGTCGTGCCGGCAGGAGAGGTGAATTCGCGCGGCGCCAGCCGGTCGAGCTTCTGGCGGCTGTCCCAGTCGAGCTGGCCGAGCAGTGCATCGACGAGCTTGCCCTTGGGAAGGTCGAGATCGCGCCTCCCATGGAGCAGCGGCGCGAGCCAGAGCGATGCATTTTCAGCCAGCACTTCCCTCGTCAGGCCCTCGACGCCGGCAAAGCTTGCCCGCGCAAGCAGTTCTGCAGGAAGCAGTTTTGCCGCATTATCCAGAGCCTTTTCCACAAGCAGGTCCACGATGGCTTGCGGATCGGGCGAAGGGTCGGGGCCGCGGGTCAGCGTAATCGCGCCGAGCCTTCGCTCGACCAGCGCCTCGACCCGCTCGCCGGTCCAGCGGAGTACCTGTCGGCGCTCGATCCGCTCGGGCAGCCAGCGTTCGAGATCGCTTTCCTCGAGCGCGATGGCCGAAGTGATCCGCGCTCCCTTCGCCTGTCCCTTCGCATCGCCGACGACGAGGAATACTGCCCTTGCCAGCGGCGACGCCGGGTCGAGCACGAAGCCCCTGCCCCCGGCGGTCACCCAGTGCTCGCCGCTCGCATCGCGGCGCTTCGCAATGAACTCGGGACGGCCTGCGGCAAGGAGGATGCCTAGTGGCGGTGACGGCCCTTCGACAGGCTCAGGGCGAGCGGATGTGGTGTGGTTTCTCGAGTTCCGCTCAGCCTCAGCCTGCCGAAGGCCACGCGCCAGTCTGGCCCATCGGCCGGCAAGCTTCCGGCTCGCTTCGGCGCATGCACCATGATCGGCGTTCCAGCGCGAAAGCCGCGCTTCCAGATCCTCGCCGCGGCCGCCCAGCCCCCTTTCCTGGAGCAGAAGGGCGATCCGCGCTGCCTCCCCTTCCACACCATGCTCCGCGCCAAACAGCACGGTCGCCGCGCCCTGCGGGTCGAGTGGCAGCTGCGCAAGCGCCTTTCCCCGTTCGGTAATTCGCCCCTCCGCGTCGAGCGCGTCGAGGGCGAAAAGTGTCTGCCGGGCCGCACTTACCGATGCATTCGGCGGCGGATCGAGCCACGCCAGTTCCGCAGGATTGCCGCAGCCCCATTGTGCGAGCGCAAGGACCAAGGGCGCAAGATCGGAAGTGAGCATTTCGGGCGGATCATAGAGCGGCCGCCCGCCATGGCCGGCCTCTTCCCACAGGCGATAGGCAACACCGGGCCCCTGGCGCGCCGCGCGCCCGGCGCGTTGCGCCGCTGCCGCCTGGCTTGCGCGGTGGGTCACGAGATGCGTCGTGCCCGCTGCGCGGTCGAATTCGGCCCGGCGCGAGAGCCCTGCATCGACGACGACCGACACGCCATCGAGCGTCAAAGAAGTCTCGGCGATCGCCGTCGCCAGCACGATCCTGCGCCGTCCCTCGGGATCGCGCCGGATCGCGGCACGCTGGCCGGCCGGGTCGATTTGCCCGTGGAGCGGCAGGACCAGCGCGGAGGGCAACCGCGCCTCGAGCCTCTCGCGCACCCGCTCGATTTCGCGCACGCCAGGCAGGAAGGCTAGGATGTCGCCCTCCTCGTCGCACCAGGCCGTGGCAATCGCCTGCGCTGTGGCATCCTCGATCGGTATTTGCGGCGCGGAGCCGAGCCATTCGATGCACAGGGGATGCGCCCGCCCCTCGCTCTCGATCACCGGAGTGTCCCCACCCAGCAGGCTCGCGAAGCGCGCCCCGTCGATCGTCGCGGACATTACCAGCACACGCAAATCCTCGCGCAGCACCGCCCGGCTCTCCAGGGCCAGCGCGAGGCCGAGATCGCTGTCGAGATGCCGCTCATGCGCCTCGTCGAACAGCACGGCCGACACGCCGGCTAGCTCCGGATCGCCAAGGATCGTGTTCACGAAGATCGCTTCGGTCACCACCAGCACGCGCGTTTTCGCCGAACGCTTGCTGTCGAGACGCGTGAGATAGCCGATCGTCTCTCCCGGCTTTTCACCGAGCATTTCTGCCATGCGCTCGGCCGCCGCGCGCGCCGCGACCCTTCGCGGCGAGGTGAGGATGATCGTGGCGGAACACCACTTCTCGTCGAGCAGGGCCGGCGCCACGGCCGTTGTCTTGCCCGCCCCGGGCGGCGCGACGAGAACCGCACCGGTTCGCCCGCGCAGGGCTCCCAGCAGGTCGGGCAGGACGGATTGGATCGGTAGCTCGGGCACGACAGCGCCCCTAGGACGGATCAGTACACGCGCGCTACTGCGAAGAGCGCGGCCTGCGTCATCGCCTGGCGTGCCTTGCTGTCGGGGAAGATCGACAGCGCATCGATCGCGCGCTGGGCGAAATGGCGCGCGCGCAGTTTGGTATCGGCCACCGCATCGTGCCGGTCGATCAGCGCAATCGCATGTTCGAGGTCTTTGTCCTCGGTCCGGAATCCGCCGATCGCGGCCTTCCAGAACTCGCGCTCCTCCTCGCTCCCGCGGGCGTAGGCGAGGATCACCGGCAGCGTCATCTTGCCTTCGCGGAAGTCGTCGCCGCGGTCCTTGCCCATGGCGGCGGCATTCGAATCGTAATCGAGCGCGTCGTCGACAAGCTGGAAGGCCACGCCGAGGTTGCGGCCGTATTCGTCGAGCGCCTGTTCCTGCGCATCGCTGCATTCGGCCACCACCGCCGCGATCCGGCTGGCGGCGGCGAAGAGCGCGGCGGTTTTGGCGCGGATAATGTGGAGGTAGCGCTGCTCGCTGGTGTCGATCTTGCGCTGCGCAGTGAGCTGATCGACCTCTCCCTCGGCGATAATCGCGCTCGCACCCGAGAGGATCTTGAGCACCTTGAGGCTGCCGTCTTCGGTCATCAGCTCGAAACTGCGGCTGAAGAGAAAATCGCCCACCAGCACCGTCGCCGGATTGCCGTAGATGATATTGGCCGCCGCCTTGCCGCGCCGCAAATCGCTGCCGTCGACGACATCGTCGTGCAACAGCGTCGCCGTATGGATGAACTCGACCGCCGCGGCGAGCTTGTGATGGCGGGTGCCCGAATATCCGACCAGTTCCGCTCCGGCGAGCGTCAGCATCGGCCGCAGGCGCTTGCCGCCGCCCGAGATCAGATGCCCCGCAAGCGCCGGAATCAGCGGCACTTCGCTCTGCATCCGGTCGAGAATGACCTGGTTGACCTGGTTCATGCCCGGTGCCGTCAGCGCCAGCATGGGTTCGATCGAGCCTTCGGGTTCGGCGCGTTTCAGGGGAATTACGTCGGCAGACATTTCGGCTTGGCCATGGTCTGCCCAAGCTTTCTTGGCAAGACGGGATTTCTTGTTAGCGTGATCGCATGACCGAAACGCCCCAGCCCGATCCCGTCCTCGCCGGCTTTCGCAAGAGCATCGACAATATCGATGCCGCGCTGATTCATATGCTGGCCGAGCGTTTCCGGATCACCCAGGCGGTGGGTGCCTACAAGGCCAGGGTCACCCTGCCGCCAGCCGACCCGGCGCGCGAACAGGAGCAGATCGCACGGCTCCGCCGGCTGGCGGAAGAAAGCGAGCTCGACCCCGAGTTCAGCGAGAAGTTCCTGCGTTTCATCATCGACGAGGTGATCCGCCACCACGAGCAGGCAGCGGGGCTGTAACAGCGCTTTAGGCCGTGGCGCGGGGCAGCGTCAGCCGCACCAGCAGTCCGCCCAGATCCTCGCTGCTGTCCAATTCGACCGAGCCGCCGTAGATCGCGACCACATCGCGTACGATCGCAAGCCCCAGCCCGGTGCCGGGCTTGCCCGTATCGAGCCGCGCCCCGCGGTCGAAGATGCGCGTGCGTTCGGCAGGGGGAATGCCCGAACCATCGTCTTCGACCCAGATGATGCACGCGTCGCTCTCGCGCTCGGCATCGATGGTGACGAAGACACTGCCCCCGCCGTATTTGGCGGCATTCTCGATCAGATTGCCGAGAATCTCGTCGAGATCCTGGCGCTCGATCGAGACCAACGCGTCGCGGTTGCCGTCGAGATCGAAGCGTGTGTCCTCGTAGATGCGCGTGACCGCGCGCAGCACGCTTTCCGCGCTCGGCCAGACCTCGGCGCGGGCATGCCCGCTGGCGCGACGCCCGACGGCCCGGGCCCTGGCAAGGTGGTGCTCGACATGGCGCTGCATCGTGCGCGTTTCGCGGAAGACCAGGTCGGCGAGCTTGGGATCGTGCGCGGTCGCGGCATTGGTCAGCACTGTCAGCGGCGTCTTGAGCGCATGTGCAAGATTGCCGGCATGCATGCGGGCTTCTTCGGCCTGCTGTTCGGTATGCGCCAGCAATGCGTTGATTTCCTCTACCAGCGGTTCGACTTCGAGCGGCAGCGGCTCGGTAATGCGGTTGGTGCCCTGGTTGCGCATAGCCTGAATCGCGTTGCGTACGCGGCGTAGCGGAGACAGGCCGTACCAGCTCTGCAGCATCGCCAGCGTCATCAGGCCGAGCCCTAGCGCGGCAAAGCTCCACACCAGGATCGAACGGATGCGGCTGATCTGGTAATCGAGCTCGCCTCGCGCCGAAGCGACGGCGAAGGTCCAGCGTGTGTCGCTGTCGGGCAGGATGACGGTACGCTCGACAATTCGCAGCGGCTCACCCTCGAACTGGTCCGAGTTATAGAAATGGGGCTCGTTGTCGATGTGGTCGCCTTCGATCTTCAGGCTGCGGTCCCAAAGGCTGCGGCTGGGAAAGGGATCGTGCCCCTTCCCGCTGATTTGCCAGTAGACGCCGCTGTTCGGTTCGAGAAAGCGTTGATCGCCGAGCGAGCGGTAGAGTTGCACATCGCCGAAGTTGTCGATCTCGGCCGAGGTTATCAGCGCGGTCTGGACGTATTCGAGCTGTTCGTCGAAATTGTTCTCGACCAGGCGGACGAGCGTTCGGTCGAGCGCGAAACCGCCACCCAATAACAGCACGCCGATCCACAGCGCGGCGATCGCCATCATGCGCCGCGCAAGGCTGCGCCGCGCAGGCGGCGTAGCGATAGTCACCGGGTCGTCCACCGGCGCAGCGGCAGGCGGGCTTCCCCCGACCGCCGCCGCCTCGCCGGAGTCCTCGTCAGGCGCGCGGCTGGTCGGCGGGGTCGTCGAGGCTGTATCCAAGTCCACGGATCGTCGTGATCACTTCCGCACCCAGCTTCTTGCGGATGCGGGTAACGAAGACCTCGATCGTGTTCGAATCGCGGTCGAAATCCTGATCGTAGATATGTTCGATCAGTTCGGTGCGGCTGACCACCTTGCCCTTGTGGTGCATGAGGTAGCTCAGCAGCTTGTATTCCTGCGCGGTCAGCTTGACCGGCTCTCCCTTGAGCGTGACGCGGCCCGAACGCGTATCGAGGCGGACATCGCCTGCGGTCAGCTCGCTCGAAGTATTGCCCGAAGCACGACGGATAAGCGCGCGCAGGCGCGCGATCAGTTCCTCCGTCTGGAAGGGCTTGGCAAGATAGTCGTCGGCACCCGCATCGAGCCCCGCGACCTTGTCGCTCCAGCTGTCGCGCGCAGTGAGCACGAGCACGGGGAACTTGCGACCTTCGCGGCGCCACATGCCGAGCACGGTGAGCCCGTCGATTTCGGGCAGGCCGAGATCGAGGATCACCGCGTCGTAATCCTCGGTGCTTCCGAGGAAATGGCCGTCCTCGCCATCGGTGGAAAGGTCCACCGCATAGCCGTTCTGTTCGAGCGTCGACTTGAGTTGCTGGCCCAACGTGGGCTCGTCCTCGACGATCAGGATCCTCATGAATGTCCGTCCTTGAATTGTGTCTGGCGCGTTTCGTTCATGTAGATGAACGCGTCAACCGGAACGGCGTTTCACCGGGGAGCGATTTCAGCGACTGCGGCGCAGCACCTTGCCCGTGCGCGCATCGACATCGACATACATTACGCGACCGTCCTTGATGAACTTCAGGCGGTAGGCCATCGCGGTCGAATCATAAGCTGGGCCGAGATACTCGGCCCCCTTCATCGAGGGCAGGATCCGCGCCTCGATATCGCGCAACTGCATGATATTGCCCGCATTCATTTCGCGACGCGCCTCACCCTGTTCCGAGCGACGTTGTGCGAAGGCGGGTTCGGCCATGATCGGACCGGCAAGCAGACCGAGGGCGAGCAAGGAGGCGAAAAGGCGCGTCATGATACGTCCCTGCCTAGGTAGAAGGCATTGAACAAGGTGTGAATACGGCCGGGGAGCACCATTCAGCCTAGCGGGTCATTTCGTATTTGACAGTGATCGAAACCAAGGTCCCGACGAGCCCCGGTTCGACCGGGGTCGGCGGGGCAGCAACCTTGATCGACTGGCGCATGTCGGCCTCGGCATAGGCGATCGGCCGGTTCGTCATGATCGATTCGCTGACTTCGAGCAGTCGTACGCCGGTATAGCCCGACCAGCGCGCGTACTCCTCGGCCTGCGCGCGGGCCTTGGTGAAGGCGGCCTTGCGCGCCTGCGCCCGTGCCTCGGTGTCGTCGTCGAGCGCGAAGCGCGGTCCGCTGAGGTCGGTAGCGCCGGCGGCGACCAGCGCATCGAGCACTTCCCCGGCGCGCTTGACTTCGCGCAGCGTCACGCTGACCCGGTTGGATGCCTGGTATCCACGGAACACCTGGCGGCGTTCGGCCTGGTCGTAGTCATATTGCGCACTCAGGTTTATTCCGGTCGTCTGGATATCGGCCTTGTCGATTCCGAGCGCCTTCAGCCGTTCGATCACCGCAGTCATTTCGCGCGCGTTGATTCGCATCGCCTCGACCGCAGTATAGGCCTGGCTGGTGACACCCGCGCCGATCTCGACGATATCGGGTTTGGCGTCGACCGTTTCGCTGACCGACAGCTCCACCACCGGCGCTTGGGCAGCGATCTGCACTTCGGCGGCCTGTGCGCTGCTGGCGACGACGCCCGCAGCCAGTGCGGGAATTGCGAAACGGATCATGGGCTTGCTCCTCATTGGTTCGACGGATTATCGCCTTGCCAGCTTTACGGCTTGCTGAATGGTTCCGTTCCCGCTTTGCTGGCGCGGTAGCGGTGGCCAGCCTATGGCTCCGATCGAGAGGGATTGCATGAAAGCCTGGACATTCGCACTGGCGGCCTTGGCCACGATCGCGGCGCCGCCGCTCGTCGCGCAAATGGAGCGCGTCCCCGATCGCGTGGCGGGCGAAGGGCAGGGGCCGTTCGACAAGCTGTTGATCCGCGGCGCGACTGTAATCGAGGGATCGGGCGCACCACCCGCGGGACCGGTCGACATCCTGATCGAGGGCAATCGCATCGCCGCGACCTATCCTGGCGGTGCCCCGGCAAACGAAGTGCAGGCAGCGCAACGGGTGGTCGATGCCGCCGGAATGTATGTGCTGCCCGGTTTCGTCGATGTCCATGGCCACAACGGTGATGCTGCCAAGGCCCCTCAGCCATCCTACGGCTACAAGCTCTGGCTCGCGCACGGCGTCACGACGGTGCGCGGGGTGAGCTTCTATTTCGGTCCCGACACGCCCGACCTGTCGGATGCAGCCCGAAGCGCCGCCAACACGATCGCCGCGCCGCGTCTGATCCCCTATGCTGTGTTCGGCGACAAATGGTCGCGCGGCACGCCCGATACGCCCGCCAAGGCACGCGAATGGGTGCGCTGGGCGAAGGCACAGGGCTATTGGGGCGTGAAATTCTTCAATTCCGCCACGCCCGATGTTCTCGAAGCCGCGCTCGATGAAGCGAAGAAGCAGCAGATGGGCACCGTCGCCCATCTTGCGCAGACCGGCGTGGCAGAGGTGAATGCGCGCAAGGCCGTCGAACTCGGGCTTGGCGGGGTAACCCATTTTTACGGCCATTTCGAAAGCCTGCTGAAGGACGGGCTCCCCTATTACCCCGAGGACTACAACTACTTCGACGAGCAGTCGCGCTTCGCCTGGGTCGCGCGGCTGGCGCCGCAGGCGGTCGAGCAGGGCACCGAGAAATGGGACGACTATGTCGACTTCCTCGTCGAGAGCGGGGTGACGCTGAGCCCGACCTTCAACATCTATTCGGCCAGCCGCGACGTGATGGCCGCCAAGACGCGCGACTGGCACGCGCGATACACCACCCCCTCGCTGATGGATTTCTACGCCCCCAGCGCGACCAATCACGGCAGCTACTACAAGGACTGGACCAGCGAGGACGAGGTGGCCTGGCGCAATTTCTACGCCAAGTGGTTCGCGCTGACGAAGGACTTCCACGACCGCGGCGGACGCGTCACCGCGGGATCGGACCCGGGCTATATCTACCAGACCTGGGGCTTTGCCTACATCGGAGAGCTCGAAATGCTGCGCGAAGCGGGCCTTTCCCCGCTCGCGGTCATCCGCGCTGCCACGCTCGACGGCGCGCGCGAGATCTACAAGCCGCGCGGGCAGGAGCCGCCGATGGGGCGGATTGCGGTGGGCCAGCTGGCCGATCTCGTGATCGTGCCCGAGAACCCGCTCGCCAACCTCAAGGTCCTCTACGGCACCGGCCATACGCGGATGAACCCTGCAACCGGCGCGGTCGAGCAGGTCGGCGGGGTGCGCTGGACGGTCAAAGACGGGATCGTTTACGACGCGCATGCGCTGCTCGCCGATGTCGCGCGCATGGCCGAGGAACAGCGCGCCGCGCGCTAGGCGCTTGCGATAGGCCGCGCGCGCGACTACCTCGCGCGGCCTATGGCACAGCCCCCCATTCTCAGCCTCGAAGGCATGGCCCTGCAGCAGGGCGGCAAATGGCTGTTCGGCGGGCCCGATCACGACCCGCTCGACCTGCATATCGGTCCGCGCGACCGGATCGCGCTGATCGGCCGCAACGGAGTCGGCAAGACCACACTGTTCCGCATGATCGACGGGCGGGTCGAAACCGATGCAGGGATCCGCAAGACCAAGCCCGCTCTGCGTATCGTCCTGCTCGAGCAGGACCCCGACCTTGCGGGCCATGCGACGCTGATGGACTGGGCGCTGGCCGGCGAGCATGCGCCGCAGGAGCACGAAATCGAGGCGATCGCGGGCCAGCTGGGCATCGACATGAGCCGCGAGACCAAGGGCGCGAGCGGCGGCGAGAAGCGCCGTGCCGCGATCGCCCGGGCATTGGCGCAGGACCCCGACCTCTTGCTAATGGACGAGCCGACCAACCATCTCGATCTCGGCGCGATCGACTGGCTGGAAGGCTGGCTGGAACGCTACAAAGGCGCTTTCGTCGTCATCAGCCACGACCGTACCTTCCTCAAGCGCCTCACGCGCACGACGCTGTGGCTCGACCGTGGAAACCTGCGCCGCAAGGAAGTCGGCTTCGGCGGCTACGAGGCGTGGGAAGAGGCGGTCTATGCCGAGGAAGCGCGCGCGGCAGAGAAGCTCGACGCCAAGCTCAAGCTCGAAGCGCACTGGCTCGAACGCGGTGTGACCGCGCGGCGCAAGCGCAACCAGGGCCGGCTCGAGAAGCTGTGGCAGATGCGCGCGCAGAGGGCCTCGATGATCAGCGCCGGCGGCACCGCCAAGCTCAAGCTCGCGACCGAGGAGGACTTCAAGTCGAAGTCGGTCATCGTCGCGCAGGACATCACCAAGTCCTATGGCGACCGCACGATCATCAAGCCGTTCAGCCTGCGCATCCAGCGCGGCGACCGCATCGGCATCGTCGGTGCCAATGGCGCGGGCAAGACTACCCTCTTGAAGATGCTCACTGGCGAGCTCGAGCCCGACAGCGGCAGCGTCGAAATCGCCAAGACGCTGACCGGCGTAATGATAGACCAGCAGCGCCAGCTGCTCACCGCCGACAAGACCGTGCGGCAGGTGCTCGCCGAGGGGGGCGACTGGATCGACGTACGCGGCAATCGCAAGCATGTGCAGGCCTATCTCAAGGACTTCCTCTTCGATCCCAAGATCGTCGACATGCGCGTCGGCGTGCTCTCGGGCGGCGAGCGCAGCCGTCTGTTGCTGGCGCGCGAATTCGCCAAGGCCTCGAACCTGCTCGTGCTCGACGAGCCGACCAACGACCTCGACCTCGAGACTCTCGACCTGTTGCAGGAGGTGATCGCCGATTACGAGGGCACCGTGCTGATCGTCAGCCACGACCGCGACTTCCTCGATCGCACCGTCACCATCACGCTCGGCCTCGACGGGACGGGCAAGGTCGATGTGGTCGCGGGCGGTTACGAGGACTGGGAAGCCAAGCGCCGCCAGCCCGTCGTGGGCAAGGCCAGGGCCGACAAGCAGGCCGACAAGCCCGCCCCGCCCCCGCCGCCTGCCCCCAAATCGACCAAGCTCTCCTACAAGGACCAGCGCGATTACGAGCTGCTGCCCGCGCGAATCGAGGAACTCGAAGCGGCGATCGCCAAGGGCGAGGCAATCCTCTCCGATCCCGATCTCTACACTTCCGATCCGCAGCGCTTCGCCAATATCTCGCAAGGGATCGAGAACGCGCGCAGCGAGAAGGACGCGGCGGAGGAGCGCTGGTTGGCGCTCGCCGAGCTGGTCGAAGGATGAGCCTGCAGGCCGAGATCGCGGCTTGTCGGATCTGCGCAGATCACCTGCCGCACGGTGTGCGTCCGGTCGCCAGCTTTTCAGCAACTGCGAAGTTGCTGATCGTCGGTCAGGCCCCCGGATCGAAGGTCCATGAAAGCGGCATCCCGTGGGACGATGCCAGCGGCGACCGGCTGCGCGAATGGACTGGTCTAACCAAGGCGCAAATGTACGATCCCGCGCAAGTCGCGCTGGTGCCGATGGGGTTCTGCTATCCCGGCAAGGCCAGCGGAGGCGACAAGCCGCCCCGCCGGGAGTGTGCGCCCCAGTGGCACGCGCGTGTTCTCGATGTGCTGCCCGATGACCGGCTGACGCTGCTGGTCGGTACCTATGCCCAGGCCCACTACCTACCCGGCGCGCGCAAGCTATCGATGACCGATCGGGTCCGAGCCTTCCGCGACTATCTCCCGCGCTTCCTGCCCCTGCCGCACCCCGCATGGCGTTCGACCATCTGGATGCGCAAGAATCCGTGGTTTGAAGACGAGGTCCTGCCCGAGCTGCGGCGACTCGTGTCCGACAGCCTCGAATAGCCGGCGCCGACTCGCACCACGTGTGATACGCTCTCTCGCGGACGGGGCGAGAGAGGAGCTTGTCATGGCAATCGAACAGATGGCGAAGGACTTCACCCAAGCGGTCGCAGAAGAGCGCACCAACGACTACCAAGCCTATTGGGCCGACGACATCGTCAGCCTCGAACCCACTGAAGGACCGATGTCGCGCGTCGAGGGGCGCGAGGCGCTGTTGCAGAAGCATGCCTGGTGGAACGAGAATGCCGAGGTCCATTCGAGCAGTACCGACGGCCCCTATGTCTTCGGCGACCAGTTCGCAGTGAATTACGAGATGGACGTCACTCTCGATGGCGAGCGCAGCCAGATGAAGGAAGTCGGCCTCTACACGGTGAAGGACGGGAAAATCGCCGAGGAACGATTTCTCTACGGTCAGCAATAGGCTGCGCGTCCGAAAGAGGATTGGCCGAGAGCGTTTCCCCAGACATGGACCGCATGGACCACGGTCCTGGCGCAAAAATCATCCTCACCGAATGCGATAGAACGTAGCCACTCGATCGAGTGCCAGCCTCAGCACCAGCTTGCCACTGCGCACGGGCCATTCGAGTGCCTTCTCGGCTGCCGGAATTGCCTCGCCCGCGCAGGCGACACGCCAGAGAATGTCGGACAGGCCCGGGCCCACCTCGGCCATGGCACCATCGAAACGGTTCTTGGCCGCGATCTGGCGTTCCGTTGACGTAAGGCCATGGTCGCGGGCTCCCCCATCCACACGGACCGGGTCCCAGCGCATGGTCACCGACGGTGCGAGCTGCGCGCGTTCGTAATCTGCCCGCAGCCGCTCGCCCGCATCGAGTTGTCGGTCGGTCAGATGCCCGCGTGCGTGCAGCCAGCCGAGCGGGCTCTCGGCGAGATTGATCGTTACGCTACGGCGTCTGTCGCGCGCGTCGGCGCCGCGACGCGGGCCTTCTTCGGTGAGCTCGCGTTCGACCAAATGGCGGTGGGGCATGGGCATCTCCCTGGCTGGCTGGACGATTTCCCTTGCCTCTGTGCGGTTCATGTAGGAAAGTGATAAAACCAAATCGGTTATTTGGGGGGCGACCGATGATCAACCGCATCCGCGACATCCGCAAGCAGAAGGGCATGACACTGGCCGATCTGGCCGCCGCGTGCGATCCGCCGACGACCCCTCAAACCGTCGGTCGGCTCGAGACGGGCATGCGCAACCTCTCGCTCAACTGGATGGAACGGATCGCCGCCGCGCTCGATGTCGATGCCGAGAAGCTCGTGCGCAGCGAGCACACCGAACCGCCTCAGGTCGTCGCGAGGCTGGCCAAGGACGGACCCGAAGCGTTCTCCGCGCCGCGCGACGCGATCCTCGCTACAGACCTCGGCGGCGACGGCGCACTGATGGTTCTCGAAATCGACTATCCGCACGGCGAATACCGCCCGGGCGACCTGTTGTGGCTGCGCCAGCTCGATCCGGCCGATGCCGCCCGCGCGATCAATCGCGACGTCCTTGTTCCGAAGAAAGGCGGCCGCTTCGCCTTCGGGCGGCTGATCGACCGGCAGGGCAGCCTTGTCGGCCTGCTGCCGCCGGGACATGGCCAAAAGCAGCAGGTGGTGGACAATCCGCCGTGGATCGCGCTGGCCGAAATGCTGGTGCGTCCGCTGTGAGTGCGGTCAAGACTCGCCGCGTGCTGTCGCTTTCGACGCTGTTTCCCAATACCGCCCACCCGCGCTTCGGTATCTTCGTCGCCAGGTCGCTCGAAGCGCTGCAGCGCGACACGCATTGGGACGTCACGCTGATCAATCCGATCGGCCTGCCGCCGCTGGCGCTGGGGCGCTACAAGATGCTCGCAGGCGCGGCACGAAATGGCCGCGAATTCGGCTTCGACGTTCACCGTCCGATCTTTCGCCTGCTGCCCAAGGTCGGGGGCCGGCTCAACCCCAGGCTGATCGCGCGCGCCGTCCTGCCGCTCGCCCGCCGCCTCCACGCCGGGCGCCCCTTCGACCTCGTCGACGCGCAATTCTTCTACCCGGATGGCCCTGCCGCGATGATGATCGCGCGCGAACTCGGCCTGCCCTTCTCGGTCAAGGCGCGCGGAGCGGACATCCATTACTGGGGCGCGCGGGGATACGGTCGCGAAGCGCTGATCGAGACCGCCCGCGAAGCGGCAGGTGTCCTGGCAGTGTGCGAGGCCCTCGCCGACGACATGGCCACGCTCGGCATGGATCGCGACCGGATCGGAATCCACTACACCGGACTCGACCGCGACCTGTTCCGCCCGCTGGACCATAACGGGCTGCGCGCGCGTCTTGCGGAAAGATTTTCGATCCCGATCGCGCGTGACGATCTGCTGCTGGTTACGGTCGGCGCGCTGATCGAGCGCAAGGGCCAGGCTTATGTCGTTAAGTCGCTCGCCGATCTTCCCAAGGGACGACTGCTGCTCGTCGGCAAGGGCGAGGACGAGCCAAGCCTGCGCGCGCTGGCGAAAGAGTTGGGGGTTGCCGGTCGCGTCCACTTCCTCGGCAGTCTCGATCCCTCGATGTTGCCGCCGATCCTGTCGGCCGCCGATGCCATGGTGCTGCCTTCGGCCAGCGAAGGGCTCGCCAACGCCTGGATCGAGTCGCTCGCCTGCGGCACGCCGATCGTCATCACCGATGCGGGCGGCGCCCGCGAAGTGGTGACCTCGCCCGAAGCAGGGGTAATCGTGGCACGCAATTGCCGAGCCATTCGCGAGGGGATCGAAGCGGTCACCGCCCGCCCCCACTCGCCCGAAGCGGTGGCGGAGACGGTCGAGGCCTTCAGCTGGGAAGCGAACGGGGCAGCGCTGGCCGCCCATTACGACGAGATAGTGTGAGATTGCGCGGGGTGCGGTCAGGACCTCCGTCCTGCCCTTACGGCACCGGCCGCAAGGGAAGCGCCAAGCGCTTCCCCCGCACCAATCAGACGAGCCCGCGGGCCTTCTTTTCCTGCTGGTCGGCCACGGATTCGGTGGGCACGAAGCTGTCGCTCGTCACACCCAGCCAGACGAGGAACGGCGCGGCCATGTAGACCGAACTGTAGGTCCCGACGAACAGGCCCAGCGTGATCCCCGCGACCATGCCGAACAGGCTGGCCGGACCGAAGAACAGCAGCGGGACCAGCGCAATGAGAAGCGTCAGCGAGGTCATGACCGTACGCGCCAGAGTCTCGTTGACCGACAGGTCGAGCAGTTCGGGCAGCGGCATCTTGCGGAACTTCTTCAGGTTCTCGCGGATGCGGTCGTAGACCACGATCGTATCGTTCAGCGAATAGCCGATGATCGCCAGAATCGCGGCGATGATCTGCAGGCTGAACTCCATCTGGAACAGCGAGAACATGCCCAGCGTCAGGCTGACGTCGTGGAACAGCGCAAAGAGCGCACCGACGCCGAACTGCCATTCGAAGCGGATCCAGATATAGAGCGCGATCGCCCCCATCGCCGCCAGCAGGGCGTAAAGAGCGGTCTCGCGAAACTCGCCCGACACCTTACCCGAAACGTTGTCGTTGCCGTCGAGGCGAAAGTCCGAATAGTCGGACTTGAGCGTATCGACGATCTCGTTGGCGGCGGCCTGCGCGGCCTCCTTGTCCGAAGAAACCTCGTCGGGCAGTCGCACGCGGATCGATACCTGGTTGTCCTCGCCGAAGCGCTGCACCACCGGATCGCCGTAACCGAGCGTCGCGACCTTCTCGCGCAGTTCGCCCACCGGCGCCTCGACGCTCTGGGTGAAGGTCGCGCGCACTTCGAGGCCGCCGGCGAAATCGACGCCGTAATTGAGCCCCTTGGTGAACACCAGCGCCCAGCTCGCCGCAATCAGCAGGATGCTGACGGCAAAGAAGGGCACGCGCCATTTGAGGAATTTGATATTGGTATCGTCGGGGACGAGCTTGAGCAGTTTCATGGGTCCCGCCTCCTTACAGCACGATGTCTTTGGGCTTGGCCTTGCGCAGCCAGTCGGCAACCCACATGCGGGTCAGCGTGACGGCGGTGAACACCGAAGTGAACAGGCCGATCACCAGGACCACGGCAAAACCGCGCACCGGACCGCTGCCGAACAGGAACAGCAGCACGCCGGCGATGAAGTTGGTGACATTGGCATCGTAGATCGCGCGGCTGGCTTCCTTGTAGCCGGTTTCCACCGCGGCGACGACACGCCGCCCGCGCTTGCGTTCCTCGCGGATGCGCTCGTTGATCAGGACGTTGGCGTCGACCGCCGCGCCGATTGTCAGCACGAAGCCGGCGATACCGGGCAGCGTCAACGTGGTGTTGAGGAAGGCCATGACGCCGAGCAGCATCAGCACGTTGAACACCAGCGCCACCGTCGCATAGACGCCGAAGCGCCCGTAGGTGGCGATCATCAGCAGCACCACCAGCAGCGAACCGATGGCCATGGCAATCATTCCCTGGCGGATCGAATCGGCGCCGAGGTCTGGCCCGACGGTGCGTTCCTCGATCACCGCGAGGTCGACCGGAAGCGCGCCCGAGCGCAGCGAGATCGCCAGCTGGTTGGCGGTGTCGACCGAGAAGCCACCCGAAATCTGCGCCGTGCCGCCGCGGATCGGTTCGTTGATGTTGGGCGCGGAGAGCACCTTGCCGTCGAGGATGATGGCGAAGGGCTTGCCGACGTTCTCGGTGGTCAGCTTGGCGAAGCGGCGCCCGCCATCGCTGTCGAACTGGATGTTCACCACCGGCTCGTTGGTCTGCGGGTCGAAGCTCTGCTGCGCGCCGGTAAGATTGTCGCCGCGAATCCCGCCCAGCCGGCGCACCGCCACCGAAGTACCGGCGTAGTCCGACGTTTCGGCATAGGGGAAGATTTCCGATCCCGGCGGGGCGAGGCCCTGCTGCACGTCACTCGGCAATGCCTGCTGGTCGACGAGCTTGAATTCGAGCTTGGCGGTCTGGCCGAGCAGCGCCTTGAGCTGGTCCGGGTCCTGCAAGCCGGGCACCTGGACGACGATGCGGGTCTCGCCCTGGCGGATGATGGTCGGCTCGCGCGTGCCCAGTTCGTCGATACGCTTGCGCACCACTTCGGTGGCGCTTTCCATCGCATCGCTTACCGCCTGGTCGATCCCCTCCCGCGTGGGGGTAAGGATCATGCGATTGCCATCCTCGACAGTCAGGTTCCACTCGCGCACCAGGCCGGTGCCGTTGATCGAGGGCAGCAGCAGTTCGCGCGCGCGATCGATCTCGCTCGGATCATCGAGCACGAAGCTCAGCCGCCCTCCGCGCGTCGAGACGTCGCCGATGCGGATACGCGGTTCCGCGCGGCGCATCGTGTTGCGCACGTTTTCTTCCATGTTCTCGAGCCGCTGCGCCGCGACCTGCGAGGAATCGGCCTCGAGCAGGATGTGGCTACCCCCGGCAAGGTCGAGACCGAGGTTGACCATCGGATCGGGCAAGGCGTCGGGCCAGCGCATGCTGGTCGCCGAAAGCAACGAAGGCAGCGCGGCGAGACAGCACAGCGCCGTCACCAGCCACAGCCATGCCTTACGCCAGGTGGGGAAATCGAGCATGGAAGATGGCGTCCCTGATTAATCGTTGGCGGCAGGCGTGCTGCGCGAGGACAGCACTTCGCCGATGGTGCTGCGCACCGCCTTGACGGTCATGCCCTTGGCAAGCTCGACATGGACGAAATGCTCTTCGACCTTGGTGATCTTGCCGACGAGACCGCCGGCGGTGACCACCTCGTCGCCCTTGGCGAGCCCGGCGACGCGTTCGCGGTGCTGCTTCTGCTGGCGCATCTGCGGACGCAGGATGAGGAACCACAGGATCAGCAGCATGCCCAGCGGCAGGACCCAGCCGGTCCAGGCGGGAGGCTCGGCTGCGGCGCTGCCAGCGGCGGCGAGGAGATCGATCATCGATGGAATTCCTGTCGGGAAATTTGTGTTCTGTCGGGCCCGCAGGTGGGTGGCGCACGGCGCCCGTTCAAGCGGTCCGCGCGCTCCTTCCTGCGAAAGTGCGGCGCGGTTAGCAGCAATGCGGGAGCGGGGCAACGAATTGCCTGCGAAGGGTGCTTGCCATGCACAGGCGCGCGCCCTATAGGGCCGCCTCCACTGGTTTCGGGATGTAGCGCAGCCTGGTAGCGCACCATACTGGGGGTGTGGGGGTCGCTGGTTCGAATCCAGTCATCCCGACCAGTGGTATTCCTCGCAATTCGACGGACCCTGGAGCGCGACGCAGCGCGCCTGCTTTCCTACACGAACCGATATGGTTAGGTGATTCGGCTTCGCAAACCGGAGACGCCCCATGCCGCTCCTCGAATCGCTCATTTCCCCCATCGCTTCGATCATCGACAAGGTGATCCCCGACAAGCAGGCGCGCGCGAGGGCCAAGCTCGAACTGCTCGCGCTCGAGGGCACGCAGGAACTGAAACAGATCGAGGCGCGCCTGTCGGCGATCGTCGCCGAGGCGCAGAGCCGCGATCCCTGGACCAGCCGCGCGCGACCGAGCTTTCTCTATGTCATGTACGCGCTGATCCTGTTCAGCGTGCCGATGGGCGTTATCGCCGCCTTCGACCCCACCGCCGCGCGCGCCATCGGCGAAGGCATGACCCGCTATCTCTCCGCCCTGCCCGAAGCGCTCTACGCGCTGTTCGGCACCGGTTACCTCGGCTACACCGCCGCCCGCCAGTGGGGGAAGGTCAAGGGCGTGGACTAGGCAGCGGCAGATCAGCTGCTGGGCGGGTCGCGTAATCCGCTCTCCCGCGCAAATGCCCTATTTCGCCGTCCCGATCGCCAGCAGGTTGCCCTGGTTGATGATCAGGGAGGGGGATCGGAGAGCCGCCGGGTCGTCGATGGGATTGGCATCGTAAGCGACCAGGCTGGCCTCCATCCCCTCTTCGAAGCGCCCGATCTTGCGATCGGGGAACAGTAAGCGCGGCGTATCTGTCACCGCCAGCCTGATAAGTTCCGTAGTCGGAACGACACCCAGTGCGTGGAGATAGAGCATTTCGTCGACTGCGGTTCCAGCAAACTGGTCGCTTCCTATGGCCAGCCTGACGCCTGCGTCATGCAATCGCCGCAAGTTGTCGATCTGGACCGACTTGAGTGCATCGGCATGCTCGGGTTTTGCCTGCAGGAAGTAACGGGCAACACCAGCAGTCGTCATCACTACCGTTCCATGCTTGGCGGCTTCAGCGATCGTGGCATCGGAAATTCGGTAATCGTCGGGCTGCATATCCCCGGCGAAGCGATAGCCGGGAAGATGGCCGATGATGTCCGCGCCTGCCATGACGGCAACTTCGAAATCGGCGGCACTATCCGTATGCACGACAACGCGAGCTCCATCGCGATGCGCCCGTTCGACCAGCGGTGCGATCAGGCTCGGGTCAAGTCCGTTGAAGCCGAACAGCGCCGGATTGCGGCGATTTTCTGCGAAGTTCTCGGAATTCACGAGGATGAGCTTGACCAGGTCCGGCCCCTGTTCCGAGATGCTACCCCAAACCCGTTCGATATCCTCGAGCGTATCGACGACCGTCCACCCGGCACGGAGGTCGTCCGGGTCGGCGTCGGGCTGGTCCCTCATGACAAGGCCCAGGGGATGACCGTCCGACGACGAAATGCAGGCTCCGGTAAAGGTCACGTCGAGCGTCGCAGGCCGATTCAGCAAATCCCTGAATCCCGCCACGGAGGACGGGCTGGCACACATCTGGCCCGAGTAGAATACGCCGGAACCCAGGTTCTTGTCGATCGAACGAGAGGCAGACCAGATGTTCTGCGCGTCGTGATTGTGGGCGTCGGCCAGCGGCGGCAGGACAAAGCGACCCTCGAGGTTGACGGTTGCGTCGATTCGCTCAGGCTCACTCTCGGTAAAACGTCCGTTCACCACGTACCAATCGGCTCCCACGAATTTTTGGCCATCGAACCACATTCCCCCTTCGAGCTTCAGAGTGGGAGCGATGATGCCGCCTTCGCCCGTTGCTGCAGCCGGAGAAAAGGCAAGCGACAAGGAGAAGGAGAGAGCGGTTAGCGCGCGCGCCAGAAGGGTCATGTATCGGTCTCATGAGGAGTGCTGGGCGCGCTCCACTGCGAGAAAAATCACCGATAGACAAGGACTTCGCCGACGCCCGCCGGATCGTATCGGCGGTTCGCAGATTAGCGGATACGAAGCGCCCCCAAGGGACGCGCTATCACGCATCATCGAGGGGGTCCGCGCTTCTCTAGCAGCTCGGACTGGCGGGCCTAGGGCTGTCGGGCGACCTTCTTCTTCCTAGTTGCGGCAACCACCGCTAACCACGTCGCATGACCGACACCGTCTTCGTCCTCAATGGCCCCAACCTCAACCTGCTCGGCACGCGCGAGCCGGGGATCTACGGCACCGGCACGCTCGCCGACATCGAGGCGATGCTGCAGGGCAAGGCCCGCGAACTGGGCTTGGCGATCGATTTCCGCCAGACAAATCACGAAGGCGTGCTGGTCGACTGGCTGCACGAGGCGCGCGCAGCCGGAGCGAAAGCGGTGCTGCTCAATGCGGCGGCCTATACGCACACCTCAATCGCGTTGCTCGACGCCATCAAGGCGATCGAACTGCCGGTTATCGAGGTCCACCTGTCCGACCCGGCAACGCGCGAACCTTTCCGCCATGTCTCCTATGTCGGCTTGGGCGCGGTGGCCGAGGTCAAGGGCCTGGGCGCGCGCGGCTATGCCGTAGCGTTGGAGAAAGCAGCCGCGCTTTAAAACGCGCCCCGCCCCCTTGCCCTATCGTCCCGCGCGGAGCATAGGCGGGCCAAACAACACACAAGGGGTTCCATGGCCGACCAAAAGGGCAGCGCCGGCAAGTCCGGCATGAACGTCGATACCGCTCTCGTACGCGAGCTCGCCGAAATGCTGGGCGAGACCGGGCTTGTCGAGATCGAGGTCGAGGATGGCGATCGGAAGATTCGGGTTTCGCGCGGCGGCGGCGTGGCAATGGCCGCGGCGCCCGCGCCGATGCCGGCTCCGGCAGGACCTGCACCCGCTGCGGCCGCGCCTGCACCTGAAAGCGCTGCAAGTGCCGATGTCGCCGGCGCGATCAAGTCGCCCATGGTCGGCACCGTCTATCTCGCCCCCGAACCGGGAGCGGCCGATTTCGTGAAGGTCGGCGACAGCGTCAAGGAAGGCCAGACGCTGCTGATCGTCGAGGCGATGAAGGTGATGAACCCGATCACCGCCGACAAGGCCGGGACGGTCAAGGCGATCCTCGTCGAGAACGCCCAGCCGGTCGAATTCGACCAGCCGCTCGTCGTCGTCGGATAATTTCCATGACGATTTCGCGCATATTGATCGCCAATCGCGGCGAAATCGCGCTGCGCATCCACCGCGCGGCGCATGAGATGGGCATCGAGACCGTCGCGGTGCACTCGACCGCCGACGCCGATGCCATGCACGTTCGCCTGGCCGACCATGCCGTGTGCATTGGCCCCCCGCCCGCGACCGACAGCTACCTCAACATCGCCAACATCATCTCGGCGGCCGAAGTCAGCCATGCCGACGCGATTCATCCCGGCTACGGTTTCCTCTCGGAAAACGCCAAGTTCGCCGAAATCGTCGAGGCGCACGACATCAAGTGGATCGGCCCCAAGCCCGAGCATATCCGCACGATGGGTGACAAAGTGCAGGCGAAGAAGACCGCAGGCGAACTGGGCCTCCCCCTCGTCCCCGGCAGCGACGGCGCGGTGAGCGAGATCGGCGAAGCGCGCGAAATCGCAGCCAAGATCGGGTACCCCGTGATCATCAAGGCCGCCAGCGGCGGCGGCGGCCGCGGGATGAAGGTCTGCGAAAGCGAGGATCAACTCGAAAGCCTGATGAAGCAGGCCGGCAGCGAGGCGAAGGCCGCATTCGGCGATGCCACCGTCTATATCGAGAAATACCTCGGCGATCCGCGCCACATCGAATTCCAGGTCTTCGGCGACGGCAATGGCAATGCCATCCACCTGGGCGAGCGCGACTGTTCGCTCCAGCGTCGCCATCAGAAGGTCCTCGAGGAAGCGCCCTCGCCCGTGCTCGGCGAGGAAGACCGCATGCGCATGGGCGAAGTCTGCGCCCAAGCGATGCGCGACATGGGCTATCGCGGTGCAGGCACGATCGAGTTCCTGTGGGAAAACGGCGAATTCTACTTCATCGAGATGAACACCCGCCTGCAGGTCGAACACCCGGTGACCGAAGCGATCACCGGCGTCGACCTGGTGCGCGAGCAGATCCGCATCGCGGCGGGCCACCCGCTATCGGTCAAGCAGGACGAGATCGAGTTCAAGGGCCATGCGATCGAATGCCGCATCAACGCCGAAGACCCGTGGACCTTCGCCCCCTCGCCCGGCGAAGTGACCTATTACCACGCCGCCGGCGGCATGCATGTGCGCGTCGATAGCGGGCTCTACGCGGGCTATCGCATCCCGCCCTATTACGATTCCATGATCGCCAAGCTGATCGTTTACGGCCGCACCCGCGAAGGCTGCATGATGCGGCTGAAGCGCGCGCTCGAGGAAATGGTCGTCGAAGGCGTCAAGACGAGCATTCCTCTGCACCAGGAATTGCTCCAGCAGGACGATGTGAAGAGCGGGCAGTACTCGATCAAATGGCTCGAGGAATGGCTCAAGACGCGCGAGGGATGAGTCGCTTCCAATCTAGGGACCCGGAGCCGCCGTCGCCCCCTATGTCATCGGAAATAGCGGGGATTGCCCGACCGTAACTTGGCCGGGCAATCTTTGCTGGAATGTGAATCCGCAGACCCACATTCCTTTCAGAGCAACTGGCTCAGATCCTGACGCTGGCTGCCGGCGAACTGATTGACATAGGCGGCGATGAGCTGTGTGACATCCACGCGGTCCGCTTCACCTTGCGATCTGGCAACCGGAGCCGCGCTCACCCCCGCCTGCCGCGCAACGGCCACGCGATCGGTAATTGCCGTGTCGCTGACCGTCGGCCGGGCGGCGGGTGATGCCGCCGAAGTGGCCTCGCCACGAGCGGTAGGCGAATAGGTCGCGGGCTCCTGCGCCCCTTGCGAGGGTTGGTAGACGACGCCTGGCTCGCTCGATGACGACGAAGGTGCCGGTTCAGACGACTGAGAACTTGAACTGGCTTGCGAGGCCGGTTCCGGCTCCGATACTGCTTGCTGCTCGCTGGTCGAATTGGCGGCTTGGTTATTCGACGACGCAGGCGAAGGTTTGGGCGTCAGCGGGGACGCAACACCCGTGATTGATAAACTCATACATTTCTTCCTGTAGTGGCTGCGACCGCCCGCGCCCTTACGAGTCAGAGTGTTAAGCAACGAAAGCGGCACGCAGTGTAAGGATTGCCACCGCATATATATGTGTTTTTACGTGGACCCGGACGATCCCACTCGAGTGCGTGCTGCACCCTACCTCGCTAGTCGAAGCTGAACCCTGCCGCCTTCGCCTCGGCGATCGCCTCCTCGCCCGTTTGGCGCGGGTGGTCGCCTTTGAGGCGGCACCAGTCCGCGCCCTCGTCGACGAAGATTTCCTTTTCGATTGTGAGGCCCGCCGCATTGTCGAAGATGCCGGCTGAGAAGCTGCGGTTACCGGTGGGCTTGAAATGCCACCAGATGTTCGTGCCGCAGTGCGAGCAGAAGGCGCGTTCGCCCCAGTCGCTCGAGGCGTAGGCGGTGATCGACTCTTCCCCGCCGATGGTGAAATCTTCGCCCGTAAGCGCCGCATAGAACGCGCCGCCCCAGCGGCGGCACATGGCGCACTGGCAGATTTCGACCTCGGATTTGGGATTGTCGAGCGTGACCGTGACCGCGCCGCACAGGCAGTGGCCGGTCATCGCCGCGCTCATAGCGGGACGCCGGGCTCGTGCTTGCTGGTGCGGATCGTCAGCGAGGTTTTCACGCTTTCCACATTGGGCGCCGGCGTCAGCTTGCTGGTGAGAAATTCCTGGAAGCTCTGCAGGTCCCTGCTGACGATCTTGATGATGAAATCGATCTCGCCATTGAGCATGTGGACTTCGCGCACTTCGGGTAGGTCCTTCATCGCCGCCTCGAATTCACGCAGCGCATCCTCGGCCTGGCTCTTCAGGCTGACCATCGCGAAGACCGTGATCGAAAAGCCCAGCTTCGACGGGTCGAGCTCGGCATGATACCCCCTGATGACACCCTCTTCCTCGAGCGCGCGGACGCGGCGCAGGCACGGCGGCGCGGTCAACCCCACCCGATGGGCAAGCTCGACATTGGTGATTCGCCCCTCCGTCTGGAGTTCACCCAGCAATCGCCGGTCGATTTCGTCGAGATTGGCCATACTCACTGCCTCTGCTACCCTTGCGCCACTGGCGGGGCATCGCGAAACTTCCACGAAATGTTGACAACGCGATGCAGCCGTCTTGGCTAACATTATTAGCTTTGCCAGCAATTGTCCCGCTTTGCAACGCAGCAGAGTGGCTCATTGGCGGTAAATGGCCGGGTAACTATATCCATTGTCGCCCGGCCAATGCCGCGCTGTCATGGCGAATTCCACGACCCGCCGCCCCCAATCCGGAGACCGAATGCATTTCGACGACCGCCTTGCCACCGTGCTGCGCCTCCGCGCCGCTGGCGAGCGTGCGGCGAAAACGCAGTTCCGCCAGCTGCTCGACCTGCTCGGCGAGCGACCGCAAGCGGGCGATCCGGCACTCAAGGCGGCCGCCTACCTCCGGCTGATCGCGCTGGCCGAGGTCATCCCTGTGGCCGAGCGCGCGGCGATCGTCGGCGAAAACGGCTGGCGCTTCCGCAACCCCGAACTCGTACGCTGGTTCGGCGAGGCGCATCCGACGATTGCCGGTGCAGCACTCTATCGTGCGCAGCTGACCGGCGAGGAATGGGCAGAACTGATCCCCCGCCTGCCGATCCGCGCGCGCGGCTTCCTGCGTCACCGCCGCGATCTGCCGGACGCTGCAATGCAGGTGCTCGACCGGCTTGGCGTCGCCGACCGCGCCCTGCCGATGCCCGCCCGCAGCATGCGAGAACCCCTCGCCACGAGCGAGGACGACGTACCGACCGCACCCGACCCGATCGCGCCGCTCGTCCTGCGCCCCGCGCCGGAAGAGATTGCCGCCGAGGCGCCCGAGCAGACGGGCGCGATAGCCGAAACGGAAACCCCCAAGAAAAGCTTGCAGCAACCGGCAGCGCCATCGAAGGCGGCGCCGCCGGTCGGCAATTCCGGGGGCAAGTCCGAGGATATCCGCGCGCTGGTCGAACGGATCGAAACCTTCCGCAAGGCCCGCAGCGCCTCGCAAGACGACGAAGCGCCGACCCTTCCGATGGCGGGCCTCGACGAAATCGCGCCGCGCAAGCCTCTGGCGGCGTTCAATTTCGGCACCGGGTCGGAGGGCCGGATCGACTGGGCCGAGCCGGAAATTGCTCCGATGGTGGTCGGCATCGACCTCGCACAGCAGCGCGAGGCGGACCGGCCGGGCGAGGATTTCGCCACCGCTTTCGCCAATCGCCAGCCGGTCCGCGGCGTTGCCCTATCGCTGCGCGGGGCTGAGGCGATCGAAGGCGACTGGATCGTCGATGCGGCGCCGCGCTTCACCCGCGGCGAAGGCCGCTTCTTCGGTTATGTCGGGCGCTTCCGCCGCGCGGTGGCGCCGGTGGACGATCGGGCGCAGCGCGGGGCCGACCGCCTGCGCCAGCTGCTGCATGAGCTGCGCACACCGGTCAATGCGATGCAGGGCTATGCTGAGGTCATCCAGCAACAGGTCTTTGGCCCGACCCCGCATGAGTACCGCGCTCTGGCGGCCTCGATCGCTGGCGATTCGGCGCGCATCCTTGCCGGATTCGACGAACTCGACCGGCTGGCGCGGCTCGAAACCGGGGCGCTCGACCTTGATCCGGGGGAAAGCGATTTCGTCGCCATCGTGCGCGGACAGATCGCCCAGTTGCAGACCGTTCTCGGGCCGCGCGTCGCCCGCTTCGAAGCGCGGATTGCCGATCGCGCCGCACCGCTGGCACTCGCCCGCCACGAGGCCGAGATGCTCGGCTGGCGCATTCTCGCGACGCTCGCAGGGGCGACCGGCGCCGGCGAAACCGTGCCCCTGAGCCTCTCGCTGGCGGACGAGCAGGTCGCGCTGCGCATCGATTTGCCCGCCCAGCTTGCCGGGAGCGAGGACATTTTCGCCTCCGACATCCGCTCGGCCGGCAGCACGCTCAGCTCGGGTATTTTCGGGGCCGGCTTCTCGCTCCGCCTCGCTCGCGCCGAGGCGCGCGCGGCCGGCGGTGAATTGGCCCGCGAAGACAATGTGCTGGTGCTGAGCCTGCCGCTCTTGACCGGCGCCGAGGCGCTGCCTAGCCCTGCCGATGCGCCCGATCGCGCGGCCGGCTAGGACATTTCGACAATCATCTACGCCAACCTCCTCCATCCCCCACACGCTTCGCAGACCGCCCGGTTTGCCGAAGGGTTCGGCCAGCGCGTCCTGCTGACGGTCGACACCGAGGAGGAATTCGACTGGAACGCCCCCTTCAGCGCCGATGGCTACGGCCTCAGCCACGTCCGCGCGATCGCCGGCTTCCAGGAATTCTGCGAGGGGATCGGCGTCTCGCCGGTCTATCTGGTCGACTGGCCGATCGCCAACGACCCGCTGGCGCGGGAAATCATCGGTGATGCAGTGCGTGCCGGCAAGGCCGAGGTCGGCGTGCAGCTGCACCCCTGGGTAAACCCGCCGCATCACGAGGAAGTGAACACATACAACAGCTTCGCCGGCAATCTGAGGGAAGAACTCGAAGCATCGAAATTCCGTCGGTTGCGCGATGTGATCGAGAAAGGCTTCGGCACTGCGCCGCGCATCTATCGTGCCGGTCGCTATGGCCTCGGCCCGCAGACCGCCCGATTGCTGAGCGAACACGGTATCGCGATCGATAGCTCGGTGCGCGCACGCTACGATTATTCGGAAGGGCACGGGCCCGATTACAGCCGCCATCCGGTGGCGCCGTATTGGACCGACCCGGAACGCAAGCTGCTCGAATTGCCGCTAACCACCGTATTCTGGGGCCTGCTGCGCAAGCAAGGACACCGGCTGTTCCCGTTTACCGCGAAGTTTCCCCTGCTCGGCGGGCTGCTGTCGCGGCTTGGCCTGCTCGAACGGATCGGCCTCACGCCCGAGGGGGTCAGCCAGGACGAGGCACTGCGCGCGATCGACATTGCGCTCGACGACCGCCTGCCGGTGCTGGTGCTGAGCTTCCACAGCCCCTCGCTCGCCGCGGGTTTCACCCCCTACGTGCGCGGCGAAGATGATCTCGATGCGCTCTACGACTGGCTGCGCACGGTGTTCGGCTATCTCTCCAGCCGCGGGGTGCGTCCGACCACGATCGAGGAAATCATGGCATCGGTCGACGCCTAGTGCTTGCAAGCCCCGAGCACCGGGGCTAGGCGCGCTGTTCCGCATGGCGTGGCTGGGGGCCTGTAGCTCAGTTGGTTAGAGCTGGCCGCTCATAACGGCTAGGTCGCGGGTTCGAGTCCTGCCGGGCCCACCAAGCCTGGCGTCTTGCGGGAAACACGGTCGGGGAGTGGCGCAGCCTGGTAGCGCACTTGTTTTGGGTACAAGGGGTCGCTGGTTCGAATCCAGTCTCCCCGACCAGTTTCCGCTAGACAGAACCGTTCGGGGGACAGTTTTGCGCGAAAACCCCCGGGCGATAGCGAAGGGCCGACCGATCACGCGCTCACCCACCATCGACACCCGGCTGATCTGGGCCATCGCCTTGCCCGCCATGGTCACCAACGTGGCCACCGCACTCATCGGGATCGGTGACATGTGGATCGTCGGCCAGCTGGGCGATGCGCCGACACAGGGCGCGGTCGATGTCGGCGCAAAGCTATTCGCGGCGCTGTTCACGGTGATGAACTTCCTCAAGACCGGCACCACCGGCCTCGTCGCGCAGGCGGGTACGCGTCACGGGTCGCAGGCCCAGGCCGAGGTGCTGCTCAAGGGCCTGGCAGTCGGGCTGACGATCGCGGCGGTGCTGCTCCTGTTCAAGCCGGTCCTGTTGCCGCTGCTGCTCGACGCGCTGGGTGCGGACGCACGCGTGCGCACGGCGGCGGTCATCTATGCCGATATCCGCTATTGGAGCGCGCCGGCCGTGTTGGCCAATTTCGCGCTGGTAGGCTTCCTCGTCGGTCGGCGCCGGATGCGCACGGTGCTGGCGATCGAAGTGGCCTATAACCTACTCAACGTCGCGCTCGGCCTGTGGCTCGCACTCGGCCTCGATTGGGGCATCGCCGGCATCGCCTGGTCGAGCTTCGTCGCCGAATTCGCCAAGTTCGCGGTCACCGCGGCCCTGGTCCTGCGCATCGCGGGGGACGATTTCCGCATGGCGCTGCGCAAGGGACCGGGGGTCACCCTGCGTGCGCTGGGTTCCTTCCTTGGAGTCAATCGCGATCTCTTCCTACGCACCGTGGTCCTGATGATCGCGATCGCCGCGCTGACGCGGCTGGGGGCAGAACGTGGGCCGGTGGTACTGGCAGCCAATGGAATCGTGTACCAGCTCTTCATTCTTTCCGCGCTCCTGCTCGACGGTTTCGAGAATGCCGCGCAGGTGCTCAATGGCGAACGCGCGGGAGCCGCCGACCGGGACGGTTTTCGCGCTTATGTCGGGGCCATCCTGTGGCGCTGCCTCGGCCTTGCCGGCCTCGTCGCGCTGGTCTTTGCACTGTTCGGCGCGACGGTGACCGACAGCTTTGCCGCGACGCCCGAAGTGGCGGCGGAGGCACGCCGGCTGGGACCGTGGATCGCTGCCCTGCCTTTGGCGGGATTTGCCGGTTTCGTCCTCGACGGCGTTTTCGTGGGGGCGAGCTGGACGCGCGCACTGCTGGTGTCGATGGCCGGCGCGGCAGCGGGCTACGGCCTGCTCCTGTGGCTGACCTGGCCGCTCGGCAACGACGGGTTGTGGGTCAGCTTCTGCGCTTTCTTGCTGTTGCGCGCAGGATTTCAGCTGGCGCTGATGCCGGGTCTGCTGCGGCGGTCCTTCGCCTAGGCGATGGCCTCGCGCTGCGCGCCCTGTTCATCTGCCTCGACCTTGATCGGGGTGACAATACCGCGCTGCTTCTCGCGGTCGCCCACGGTGCGATTGCGCCCCGCATCCTTGGCCCGATAGAGCGCGCTGTCGGTGCGCGCGAAGAGCTTGCCATAGCCTTCGCCCTCGCCGCGCCCGGCGACACCGAAGCTGGCAGTCAGGCGATGATCTTCGAGCAGGCCCTCGACCGGCGCCTCGGCGAAGTTGCGGCGGATGCGCTCGGCCATGGTCACCGCGGCCTCCTCGTCGCAGTTCCAGGCGAGAATGCAAAATTCCTCGCCGCCGATGCGGCCTGCAATGTCGGTTTCGCGGATCGTTCCCCGGATCACTTCGCCGAAACGGGCGATGGCATGGTCGCCGATCTGGTGACCCCACACGTCGTTGACCGCCTTGAAATGGTCGATATCGGCCACGACAAGTGCGACGGGCAGATATTCCTGTTTCGCCTTCTCGAGCAGTTCGACGACATCCTGTTCGAATGCGCGCCGCGTGCGCAGGCCGGTCAATCCGTCGATTTCGGCCTGTTCGCGGACGGCCTTGATCTGGTCGTAGACGCAGGCCCCCACCAGCACCATCGCGGACATCAGCGAAACCAGCGCCAGCGACAAGTTGAGGACCGAGTAATAGACCGACTCGCGATAGATATCGGCGGCGATCGAGCGTTCGACGAGCAGCGTCAGCACCGGACGGATCATGAACTGCGCGCCAAGGATGGCATGCGTCACGATGATCAGCTTGTCGATCGCTTCGCGTCGCTGGGCGCCGAGCAGCGACATAATGCACACGAGATACATCGAGCCGTAGCCGACATTGACGATGATCAGCCGCGAGGCGATGTCGGGCGAAGTCACCACCGCCACGGCGAGCGTAGTCGCCGCAAGGCCGTAGATGGTGAGCAACACACCCAAATAGGGCGGCTGACCCGCCCGGCGTGTCAGGCCCCACACCCCCGCCGCCACGCTCAACGTGTAGAAAAACTGCGTTACATGAAAGACATAGGGCGAGCCCGTATCGAACAGATGGGTCACGCCGAAACCGAGCGCGAAGAACAGATAGGCTGCGGCGAAGGCGAGGACGTAATTCTCCATCTTCCCGCGCCACCACATCACGACGAAGACCGCGATAAACACGATCGACATCGTCGGCGTGATCAGCCCCATAATCTGTTCGCGCATGGACTGCCCCCGCCCTTCCTACCCATGACTTGAACCCGGTCGGTTAAGACTTGGTGTAGGTGATTACCCCAGTGCCCGGCGCCATCGAGTTTCGCGGTCCGATTGTCCAGCCTTTGTTGTAGGATTGCGACAATTCTTACGCCTCGCGAGGGCGGGATATGGCTGGCTGCGCCCGCGCCATGCTTGCCCCGCGCGGTCGGTGCGACTATCTGCGCCGCAGACCCTTGCGGGCGCCCTGCCCGACCAACCCATTTCCGATACCGAAGGACTCCCGCCCGATGGCCGCACAGTACGCTTTCGTCATGAAGGACATGACCAAGACCTTCCCCGGTGCGAACAAGCCGGTGCTCAGCAATATCAACCTGCAGTTCTACCAGGGCGCCAAGATCGGCATCGTCGGCCCCAATGGCGCGGGCAAGTCGACTCTGATCAAGATCATGGCCGGGATCGACAAGGATTTCACCGGCGAAGCCTGGCCGGGCGAGAACATCACTGTCGGCTATCTCGAGCAGGAACCCGAGCTCGACGAGAGCAAGACCGTGCTCGAGAACGTCAAGGATGGCGCACGCGCGACCGCCGACCTCGTCGAACGTTTCAACGCGATCTCGGCCGAAATGGGCGATCCGCAGGACGATACCGATTTCGACGCGCTGATGGAGGAAATGGGCGAGTTGCAGGCCAAGATCGACGCGGTCGACGGCTGGACGCTCGACAACCAGCTCGAAGTCGCGATGGAAGCGCTGCGCTGCCCGCCGGGCGACTGGCCGGTCACCGACCTCTCGGGCGGTGAAAAGCGCCGCGTCGCGCTGACCCGCCTGCTGATCCAGAAGCCGTCGATCCTGCTGCTGGACGAACCGACCAACCATCTCGACGCCGAAAGCGTCCAGTGGCTCGAAAACCACCTCAAGGAATATGCCGGCGCGGTGCTGATGATCACCCACGATCGCTACTTCCTCGACAATGTGGTGGAGTGGATCCTCGAACTCGACCGCGGCAGCTACTATCCCTACGAGGGCAATTACTCGACCTACCTCGAGAAGAAGGCCAAGCGCCTCGAGCAGGAAAGCCGCGAGGAAAGCGGCAAGCAGAAGGCACTCGCCCGCGAGCTCGAGTGGATCCGGCAGACGCCCAGCGCGCGCCAGACCAAGTCGAAGGCGCGTATCCGCAAGTTCGAGGAACTGCAGAACAGCCAGGACAGCCGCCAGGTCGGCAAGGCGCAGATCGTCATCCAGGTGCCCGAACGTCTCGGCGGCAAGGTCATCGAGGCCAAGAACATCTCCAAGGCCTATGGCGACAAGCTGCTGTTCGAAGACCTCAGCTTCACGCTTCCCCCGGGCGGCATCGTCGGCGTAATCGGGCCGAACGGCGCGGGCAAGTCGACGCTGTTCAAGATCCTTACCGGCAAGGAAGAACCCGACAGCGGCAGCATCGAGATCGGCTCGACCGTACGGCTCGGCTATGTCGACCAGAGCCGCGACCACCTCGACCCGAAGAAGAACGTGTGGGAAGAAATCTCCGACGGCCTCGATTACATGAAGGTCAACGGCCAGGACATGTCGACCCGCGCCTATGTCGGCGCGTTCAACTTCAAGGGCCCCGACCAGCAGAAGAACGTTGGCAAGCTCTCGGGCGGCGAACGCAACCGCGTGCATATGGCGAAGATGCTGAAGGAAGGCGGCAACGTGCTGCTGCTCGACGAACCGACCAACGATCTCGACGTCGAAACGCTGGGCGCGCTCGAAGACGCGATCGAGAACTTCGCCGGCTGCGCGGTGGTCATCTCGCACGACCGCTTCTTCCTCGACCGTCTCGCGACGCACATCCTCGCCTTCGAAGGCGACAGCCACGTCGAATGGTTCGAGGGCAACTTCGAAGCCTATGAAGAAGACAAGCGGCGGCGTCTCGGAGATGCTGCAGATCGGCCGACGCGCCTGGCTTACAAGAAGCTGACACGCTGACCGGCGACTATGGGTCGTAAGCCCAAGGGGGGCTTGCGACCCGTTACCGGTGTTGCGGCGAAACCCCGGGACGAGGGTCCGAAGGCTCAGATCAGCAGGCTGACTTTGCCTGTTCTATCCTCTCCAAGGCCTGTGCCATGCCCCTGTGGCGGGCGCGTGAGAATCAGTTCGACTACGGCCGGATGCAGCGACCGATCGAACCGGACACCAGCCTTGTGCCCGCTGTTCCACATCACGGTTCCCGAAAAGCTCTCGAAGTCCGGCAGCGTTACGGCGACCCGGTCCTCTATGGCCAGCTGCTCGATGCCATGCCTCAACAGGCAGCCATTGGCCGACAGGTTGTAGATCATGATCTTTAGATCACGCTGGAATCCCAGCCGCAGCAAAGCTTCGCGTTTCAGTTCGCGTCGAATTTCCCGGCGCTTGTCTCCCGGCTTGGCCTTCGCCGCCTTGTTCGACGACAGATCGGGCAGGCGGCGCCCGAATGCGTCGCGGAGCGTGGCATCGCTACGCGCCTGCGCCACTCCCCTCTGAACAAGCCGCACAAAGCTCTCGAGATCGAGCGCCCGATCGAAATGTATGCCCGCGACGCCGGCATCGCACCAGATGACCTTGCCGGGAATCCTTTCGCTTTCGGAGAGCACGAGTGTGATGGACGCCCCCTGCGCCAGCGCAAGGTTTCGGCTGCGCGCCTTGCAGCCGGAAATCGAAAGATCGAGCAGAGTCAGCTCGAGCGGTGTCTCGGCTAACCTGGCATGGATCTTCTGTCTTGCTGTGGCACGGTGGCCGACCCTGCGCTCCACAATCAACCCCCAAACTCAGACCCATGAAGTAATCGGTAGCACCGATCTTTTTCGAAAACCTTATCAGAACGACGTCCGGCCCCGCCCGTTAACCGCCCCGTTCGCGAGGCGAACCACGTCGGATGGACCGCACCATTTGACTCCCCCTACCTTCCTTTGCGAGACTCAGGGGCAAGGCGCTCGGTCCGCGGGCGCATATCCCATGCGGCGCACGCATGTGCCGCGAACACGAAATCCAAAGGATATCAATGACCACTCCCAACAGCGGTGACACCGTCACCATCGACTACGTCCTCAAGCGGACCGACGGCCAGGAAGTCGGCAACACCGCGCAAGTCGGCCCGCAGGACATCACGCTCGGCAACGGGCAGATCTTCCCGCAAATCGAGGAAGCGCTGACCAGCATGAACGTGGGCGACGAACAGAGCGTCGCCATCCCTTGCGACAAGGCCTTCGGCCCGCGCAACGAGCAGATGGTCATCGACATCCCCCGCGCGAACCTGCCGCCCGAGCCTGCACCGCAGCCGGGCATGGCGCTGCAGGCGCAGTCGCCCGACGGGCAACCGATGACGCTCTACGTCGTCGAAGTCGGCGAAGAATCGATCAAGGCCGACGGCAACCACCCGCTGGCAGGCGAGGACCTGACTTTCGACATCACCCTGCGCGACATCAAGCAGGCCGCCTGATGCACGTCCGGCGGGCGGCGCGGCGATCCGGCCCATGGCCGATCAGCGCGTGACCGCCCGCCACTGCATCGTCCACGGCCGCGTCCAGGGCGTGTTTTACCGCGCCTGGACCGTCGCCGCCGCGCGCGAGCTGGGCCTTGCGGGGTGGGTTCGCAACCTGCCCGATGGCACGGTCGAGGCGCAGCTCGAGGGCGATGACGAGTCGATCGCGCGCATGATCGCCGCGATGCATGAAGGCCCGCCCCGCGCAGCGCCGACGCGGGTCGAGCAGCGCAAGATCCCACCGCAAGGGATCGCAGGCTTTTCGCGCCGCTAGGGGGCAATCCACTGCCCTCCGTCGCGGGTCAGAAGGGCGCGACGGTGGCCGGTATGAGCCAGGCTGAACCAGTCGGCCTCTTCCATCTTCACCAACAAAAGCGCGACATTCAGCCTGGCGGGCAGAAGCTCGCCATCGTCCGGCTCCGCCCCCTCGAACTGTTGGGGCAGGCCCGACGTCGGCCCCTCCGATGCAGCGCCCGGTCCGGCGCCGAGAGAAAAGCGCCGCGCAAAATTGGTGCTTTCTGCCCAGGCAGCGTCGACGGCCGTGCCAGCCCGCTCGATCCGCCCCCTGCCACGCAGACGCAACTGGACCCCCGCGGCTTTGTCATACGCCACGACCGCGATCCGCGGATCATCCTCGACCGCCGTGACCTTGGGGCTGCGCGCGTCGGCATGGAAGCGAAGCGTCCAGCTCAGGCGATCGAAACCGCGCAAGACCATCACCCGTGCATCTGCATCGGCGGTAGCGACCACAGGTGTATGCATGGGCGAGCGACGATCACCTGCGGCCGCCTCCAGTCGCGCGTCGAGGTCGGCGCGCACCTTCTCGAGAGTATCGTACATGGCATTCTGCTTGCACGGGCGCCACTCGCCTGCCAAGAACCAAGATATTCAGGCTAATGCGCCAAAACATGAACGAAAGACCGGCAGGCCGGTTCAGATTGGCGTCAGGCCGTTGTGATACAAGATGCGACATCGACAATGGCCGCGGGTGGTGGAGCGGCCCTGGACCAAAAGTAAGGACACGCTCCATGACACTGACCAAGCTCATGAAAGGTAGCGCGCTGGGAGCCCTCGCTGCGGCGATGGCCCTCACTGCGCTGCCCGCGGAAGCCCAGGCGCAATCGCGCGACTGGCAGGAACGCGCCGAGCGCAATCGCGGCGATCGCAGCGAAGCGCGCGCGCAGCGCCAGCAGCGCTCGGAGCGCCGCGAAAACCGCAGGCAGGCCCGGCAGGAGGAAACGCGCAAACGCATGCGGCAGCATGACGCGCGCGAAGCACGCCGCGCGGCCAGCGAACGACGCATCAACGTGCGCAATCGTCAGGAAGCGCGCGGGGACAACCGGGCCGATATCGCGCGCGCGCGCGGTGACCGCGACTGGAATCGGGCGGAGCGTCGCGTTGAAGCCGCCCGCGAGCGCGCGGAACGTCGCGTAATGGAGCAGCACAGCCGTCGCCACACCGCCGAGCGCGCCCGTGCCGATCAACGGGCAGAGCGCGACCGCGCCGAGCGCCGTGCGGAGCGTCGGGCAGAACGACGCGAAGACCGCCGCTTCGAGCGGCATCAGGATCGGCGCGACGGTCACAATTACAACCATCGCGAAATCCGCCGCGATGCCTATCGTGACGGTCGCCGCGACGAGCGTCGCCGCGACGCGCGCGAAGATCGCCGCACGCGCAGGGACGCCTATCGCGAGGGCTACCGCGATGCCCACCGGCGCGCACGCTATCACGACGGACGCCGCTGGCACGATTATGATCGCTGGGATCATCGTCGCTGGCGTGCCAACCATCGTTACGACTGGCAGCGCTATCGCCACAGCAATCGCAGCCTCTTCCACCTCGGCCGCTATTATGCGCCCTACAGGGACTATCGCTATCGCCGGTTGAACATCGGCATCCGGATCGGCAGCCTGTTCTTCGGCAGCCGTTACTGGATCAACGATCCCTGGCGCTATCGCCTGCCCGAAGTCTACGGCCCCTATCGCTGGGTCCGCTATTACGACGACGTGCTGCTGGTCGATATCTACAACGGCGAAGTGGTCGACGTGATCTACGACTTCTTCTGGTAAGACCGGACGCCGACCAACGAGGTTACCAAGCCCCCGCCGAGCGTTCGGCGGGGGTGTTTCTTGTGGCTCAGTTCGGCACCTTGCCGAAAGGCAACATGCGGAAGATGCCGCCGTTTCCGTCGAAGAAAGTATGCTTGAGCGCCCCGAGAATATGCAGGCCGATCAGGTAGATGAAGATCGATGCCGCGGTCCCGTGCACGTCGAAAATGGTGCGGCCGAGATCCTTGTTCTCCTCCACCGGTAGCGAGGGAACGGTGAACAGGCCGAAGAAATCGATCTCGCGCCCGCTTAGCGAATTGGCCAGCCAGCCGCCCAGCGGAAGGCCGATCAGCAGGACATAGAACAGGATATGCAGCCCGCGCGCGAGCTTCGCCTCCCACGGCGCAAGCGTGGCGGGAAACGGGGGCGTGGGATGCGACCAGCGCCATAGCAGGCGCCCGACGGTCAGCGCGAGGATCGCGATCCCCAGAGCCTTGTGATCACCCATGATTGCCCCCGCCTCGAGCTTGTCGCTTGCGTCATGGGCGTTTTCGGCCAGCCGCCAGTTCCAGATCACGGCGATGGCGATCACCCAGTGAAACAGCATGGCGCCCGTGGAATAGCGTCGCGCAACAGGGTCGGTCATTGTTTTCTCCCGGAAATCTTCTTCCCTACCTAACGCTTTGGTTCGGGCCGGCAAGCCGCTGGCTTGATGCTGCGCGAACGATTGCTAACAGGGACCGGCCATGACCAAGACCGAAACCGTTCCCGATCAGGATGCCCTGCGGCGCGTGGGCGCCATGGTGCGCAAGCGGCTAGACGCCGACCCGCAGGCGTACAGGATCCCCACCGACAAGGCGGAAATCTATGCCATCGGCAATTTCCTCGCGCCCGAGGAATGTCAGCGGCTGATGCGGATGATCGACGCGGTCGCGCGGCCGAGCGAGCTGCACGAGACCGCCTATGTCGCCAAGTTCCGCACATCCTATTCGGGCAATTTCGATCCGCACGATCCCTTCGTTAAGGCCATCTCTCGGCGAATAGACGATACGCTCGGCCTGCCGGGCAAGGTCGGTGAAAGCATCCAGGGCCAGCGCTACCTGCCGGGGCAGGAGTTCAAGCCGCACAACGACTGGTTCTATACCGACCAGGAGTACTGGAATCTCGAGCGCAAGCGCGGCGGACAGCGTTGCTGGACCGCCATGGCCTTCCTCAACGAGGTCGAGGAAGGAGGGCACACGCATTTCGTCGAAGTCGGTGCCTCGATCGAGCCCAAACCGGGCGTGCTCATGGTCTGGAACAATGCCACGCCCGAAGGCCTACCCAACGAACACACGCTCCACGCGGGCACGCCGGTGATCAAGGGTCAGAAATACGTGCTCACCAAATGGTACCGCACGCGCAAGCACACGTGAGGCGTCAGCCGCGCGCGAGCGCCTCGGCGATCAGCTTGCGGCTGTTGGCGATACCGTAGAGCGCGATGAAGCTGCCCATGCGCGGCCCCTGGTCGCTGCCGAGCAACGTCTGGTACAGCGCCTTGAACCAGTCGCGCAGGTTCTCGAAGCCGTATTCCTCGCGCTTGCCGATCTCGTAGACCTCGGTCTGCAGATCCTCGGCGCTGGTGTCTTCGGCCGCATCGGCAAGATAGGCGTCGAGCGCGCGCAACGCCTCCGCCTCCTTCGCCGTCGGAGCCCGCTTGGACAGCGTGGGGACGATGTAGTCGCGGGTATAGGCGACCGCCGTGCCGATCAGCACTTCGAGCTCAGGTGTGATCCGCCCCGCCCCGATATAGCTTTCGAGATAGTCTCGCAGGCTCGCCTCGCTTGCCTCGGCACCGAGCACCGATGCGAGGTTGAGCAGCAGGCCGTAAGTCACGGGAAGGCTGTCGCCCGCACCCGGCGCCTCCTCGGCTTCGAACCCGCCGTTGGCGCGCAGCAAATGCCACGCAGGATTGCCGAGCTGCTTGTCGAGCTCCTGCTCGGCAAGCCGCTCGCGGAACTGCCAGTAATCGTCGACCGCGCGCGGGATCACACCCACGTGCAGCTGCTTGGCGCTCTTGGGATTGGGGAAAATGTAGAAGCCGAGGCTCTCTTCGCTGCCGTAGGTCAGCCATTCCTCGATCGAGAGGCCATTGCCCTTGGACTTGGAGATCTTCTCGCCGTTCTGGTCGAGGAACATCTCGTAGATCAGCCCCTCCGGCTTGCGACCACCGAGCACCTGCACGATCTTGCCCGACTGCACGCCGCTGTCGGTCAGATCCTTGCCGTACATTTCGTAATCGACGCCCAGCGCATACCAGCGCATCGCCCAGTCGACTTTCCACTGCAGCTTGGACATGCCGCCGAGCGCGGACTGCTCGACCACGCTGCCGTCCTCGTCGGTGAAGCGGATCGTACCGGCTTCGGCATCGAGCACCTCCACCGGCACCTGCAGCACACGGCCCGTCGAAGGCGAGATCGGCAGCACCGGCGAATAGGTCTGGCGCCGCTCCTCGCGCAGCGTCGGCAACATGATGTCGAGGATGTCCTGGTTCTTGCGCAGGACCTGGCGGAGCGCCTCGTCGAAGCGCCCCGAATTGTACATGTCGTTCGAGGCGATGAATTCGTAGTCGAAGCCGAAGCGATCGAGGAATTCGCGCAGCTTGGCGTTGTTATGCGCGGCGAAGCTTTCGTGGCCCTTTTCGAAGGGGTCGGGCACGCGGCTCAAGGGCAGGTGAAGGTTGGCCTCGAGAAGGTCCTTGTTCGGGACATTGTCTGGCACCTTGCGCAGTCCGTCCATGTCGTCGGAGAATGCGACAAGGCGCGTCTTGCCGTCTTCGGGCCTCGCCCCGATCATTGCTTCGTAGGCGCGGCGCACCAGCGTCGTGCGCAGCACTTCCTGGAAGGTGCCGATATGCGGCAGGCCCGAGGGGCCGTAACCGGTTTCGAACAGGACCGGCGAACCGTCGCGCTTCGCGCCATCGGGATAGCGTTTGAGCAGGCGCTGCGCCTCCTGGAACGGCCAGGCCTTGGACACGCGTGCGGCGGCGATCAGATCGGTCATGCTCATGCCCGCGCCTCTCGCCAAAATGGCGTCTATACGCAAGCGGCAAGTTGCACCGGGGGCAATTGGTCCGAAACCGTTCTTCGCTCGCTTCCCGCCACGCGACACTAACGAAGTCTGCAAGATGGCGATGCTCCGCAGTGGACCTAGTTCGAGTCGAAATCCCCCTCTGCAACGCGGACAAATTCGCCTGCGGCCGAACCGCGCCGTGACACGATCAGACAAGGGGAATTGACTATGGCATCCTTACCGAGCTTCGACGAAGAGAAGGTCCAGAACGCTTTGGAAGCCGCCAGCCGGCACAACGATACGGTCGGGCTGAAGGCGGCAGACGGCGCGCCGAACATTCTCGGCGGCGGGGAATATGCCGCGCTGGCCGAATGCATCAGCGTGACGGTGAGCGACAACAAGATCTGTCTCAACCTGCCGCTGGGGATCGGATCGGTGTGTATCCCGATTCCGCTCTCGGTGCCCGACGGCACCGCCGCTCAGGCCTGCCTCAGCATCTGCACCACCTGGGGCATTCCCACCGGGGTCAAGGTGACGATCTCGGTCGGCGGGGTCACGATCGTGACCAAGTCTTTCGGTAAGTGCTGACGAACGGCCTGAAACCGATGGCGAGGCCGGCCCAGTGCCGGCCTCGCTTCATTGCGCCCGACCCTATGGCAGCTCCACCGTTTCCTTGATCGTGCCGTAGACGAAGCTGGTGTTGATAGTCGCAATTCCCGGCGTCGTATGCAGCGTCTTGCGCATGAAGTCTTCATAGGCATCGAGGCCGGGAACCACGATTTGCAGCAGGTAGTCGGAGCTGCCGGTGAGCAGATGGCAGGAGAGTATCTCCGGCGTATCCCGTACGCGGCGCTCGAAAGTGTCGACCACCTCGCGGTCATGGCGGGCAAGCGTGACCTGAACGAAGGCGGTGACCGGATAGCCCGCCGCTTCGCGGTCGACGATGGCAACGTAGCGATCGATCACGCCCGCCTTTTCGAGATTGCGCACGCGCCTGAGGCAAGGCGACGGCGACAGATTCACGCGCTCGGCCAGTTCGGCATTGGTGAGCCGACCGTCGCGCTGCAACTCGCGGAGGATTTGCCGGTCCTTCTTGTCCACCTTCACCTCCAATGGCATAATATGCCAATTTTTACACATATCGTGGCATAGTTCGCAGGAAAATGCCAGGCTCATCGCGGTATATCGACCTCAATCACGCATCAAGAGGTCCAGCACATGAGTCGCACCACCTTGTCCGGTTTTTCCAGCCGGGCCATCCACCACGGCTACGATCCGATCGAGAACCAGGGCGCGCTGACGCCGCCGATGCATCTGGCATCGACCTTCGCTTTCGAAAGCGCGGAACAGGGCGGCGCGATATTCGCGGGCGAGAGCCATGGCTATTTCTACAGCCGGATTTCCAACCCCACTCTCGACCTGCTTGAACAGCGCATCGCCACGCTGGAAGGTGCCGAAGCAGGCGTCGCCACAGCCAGCGGCATGGGGGCGATCACGGCGGTAATGTGGACCTTGCTGCAGGCGGGGGACGAGATCGTCACCGACCAGACGCTCTACGGTTGCACCTTCGCGTTCTTCGGCCACGGCCTCGCCAAGTTCGGGGTCAAGGTTACCCATGTAGACCTGACCGATCCGGCGGCTCTCGAAGAAGCGATGAACGACAGGGTCAAGCTCGTCTATTTCGAAACCCCTGCGAACCCGAACATGCGACTGGTCGATGTCGCCGCAATCAGCGAGGTCGCGCATGCGCACGGCGCGCAGGTCGTGGTCGACAATACCTATGCCACCCCCGCCCTCACCCGTCCGCTCGAACTCGGCGCCGACATCGTCGTCCATTCGGCGACCAAATACCTTGGCGGCCATGGCGATCTCGTCGGGGGGCTTGTCGCCGGAACCGCCGCGACGATGCAGAAGGTGCGTCTCGAAGGGCTCAAGGACATGACCGGTGCGGTGATGAGCCCGTTCACGGCGACGCTGGTGATGCGCGGGCTCAAGACACTGGCGTTGCGAATGGAGCGGCACAGCACGACCGCACTGGAAGTCGCACGCTGGCTCGAAGCCCAGCCGCAGGTCGCGGGGGTGCATTATCCGGGCCTCGATAGCTTCGCCCAAGCCGAACTTGCCCGTCGGCAGATGGCGCTCCCCGGCGGAATGATCGCCTTCGACCTCGTCGGGGGCTACGAACAGGGGATCCGCTTCATGAACCGGCTGGGGATGATCACCCGTGCGGTTTCGCTTGGCGATGCGGAAACGCTGGTCCAGCATCCGGCGAGCATGACCCATTCGACCTATACGGCGGAAGAGCGCGAGAGGCACGGCATCAGTGAAGGGCTTTTGCGCCTGTCGGTAGGGTTGGAGGATGCCAAAGACATCCTCGCGGACCTCGAGCAGGCACTCGCTTCTTCACAGGTCGCCATCGCCGCCTGAGACGGCAATAGGGGCGCCCCCGAAGGAACGCCCCTACCGCTGCGACACCTTTCGAGGGTCGGGAGGGATTTAGGCTGTCGCAGGTCGCCAGCCGCGCAATTCGGGCCAGACATTGGTGTATTGGCTCAGATCGATACCCGGCTTGCGATCGGTGAATCGGGTCCCGATCGACTGCAGGATCAGTCGGGCACGCTTGGCTCGGGCCTTGTGCGAAACGAACGGGTTGGCCCGGTCGGGCTCGGCTTCGATCATGCGCTTGAGCAGGCGGTCGCGCTGAGCGGGATCGCGCGGCTTCTCGGTCGGCAATTCGACCGGAGCGTCGCTATTCGTCGCAAGCGGAGCCGCCGCCTCGGGGCGCATAGTGCGCAGCGGCTCGACGTCATAGATGCGGTCCTGCGCTTCGGCATCGACCGGCGCAGCCTGGGAGACAATCGGTCGCTCGATGACCGGGACCTCTTCCTCGCGGCGCCGACGGACCAACAGGAAAGCTCCTGCGAGTGCGATACCGCCCAACCCAAGCAGGGCGAGCAGCAGGGCAGCACTCGAAGGGTCGCTGGCCGGGTCGGTCGCGGGTTCAGCGGTCGCAAGCGGCTGGCTTTCGGCGTTATTGGCGCTGGCGAAGGGTTCTTCGACCGGCAGAGGGGCCGCTTCGGCCGCAGCCTGTTCGGAGGTCATCGTGGATGCAGCGGGCGCCGGTTCGCTTCGTGGCTGGGGGGCTGCGCGACGCGTCGTCTGCGTGGTCGCAACGGGCTCGGCCTCCTTGACCGCGGGGGCATCGACCACGGGTACGGGTTCCGGCAGCTCGATCGTGATGGGCGCAGGCGTCGGGGCCGGAAGCACGATGGGTGCAGGCGAGGCAATCGGTGCCGGCGCCACAGCCTGCGACGTCGCAGGTGCGGGTGCAGGAGCCGGCATGTCGAGCACGATGGTCGGCGTTTCCTGCGCGGTGGCGGCGGGGACATGGAGCGCGGCCATCGCGGCAATCGCAATGGGGGCGCTGGCGATCATATGGCGTGTCTTGGTCATGGCGATAAAACGGACATGTTTTCGCCACAGTTCCGCTGAACGGTTGTTCAGGAACGGCCAATCGACTGTTTTCACGCAATTTTACGATTTCATTTCACGGCTAAATGCCGATCGCTTGCGACGAACCGAAGCCGCCAGGGCACAGTCCCGTCGGCCTCTGTTTACTTTTCGTTCCCTCGCTTTCATGGTCGCGCGGTGAGCCCCTCCCTGCCCCTTCCCGCCCTCCACGCGAGCCACGCCGGCACCTGGCTGCGCGATGCAAACGGCGCCACGCGTGGCTGTTCGAAGGGCGAGGCGGTGATGGCCGCCGCCGACACGCCGCAATTGCTGATGAATGCGCCGCTGGTAGCCAGCCGGCTGGGCTATCCGGACCTGTCGGGGCTCGACCTGCTCGAGCTCTTCGCTTTCGTTCATCCGGCGCGGTTCTGCGTCCCCACGCCCAAGGGCCTCGCGCATGCGCTGGGGCTCGAAGAGCCCACCGACGATGCTGCGGTCCCGCTCTTGCTTCAGCAGGCCGCAGGCGCGCTGGTCGCCAAGTGCGAGAGCGAGGACTGGGCCGAGCGCGAAGGCGCCTGGTCGGCGCTGCAATCGCTCGCGCGGCTGCGCTGGCCCTGGGCGGGCGTGCTCGCGCCGCACATCCGGCGCCCCGAGCGTGCCGAAAAATGGCTCTTCAGCCGCCTACCCGAATGGGAGGAAACGCCCGAACGCCCACAGCCCGGCCAGGTGCTGATCGAAGAGTTCGAGATAGAGGCGCAGCTCGAACGGCTGACCGGCGAAGGCGCCGAGCGGCGCGAAGGGCAACGCCAGTTCTCCAAAGGCGCGGGCCATGTCTTCGCTCCGCGCGACCGACAGAAACGCCCGCATGTCCTGCTCGCGCAGGCGGGCACGGGGATCGGCAAGACGCTCGGCTATCTCGCCCCCGCCTCGCTCTGGGCCGAACGCTCGGGCGGCACCGTGTGGGTTTCGACCTATACCAAGAACCTCCAGCGCCAGCTGCGCCGCGAGAGCGCGCGCGCCTGGCCTGCGGCGCGGCCCGATGGGTCGCCGCCGGTGGTCGTGCGCAAGGGGCGCGAGAACTATCTCTGCCTGCTCAACCTCGAAGACGCGCTGCAGGGCGGGTTTGCGGGCCGCCCCGCGATCCTCGCGCATCTGGTGGCGCGCTGGGCAGCCTATTCGCAGGACGGCGACATGATCGGCGGAGATCTGCCCGGCTGGCTCGGCACCTTGTTCAGGAAGCGCGGAATCGCGGCGCTGACCGACCAGCGCGGCGAATGCGTCTATGCCGGCTGCCCGCATTACCGGAAGTGCTTCATCGAGCGCAGCGCGCGCAATGCCGCGCAGGCCGACCTCGTCATCGCCAACCACGCGCTGGTGATGGTCAACGCCGCGCGCGGGCGCGACGTCAACGGACGCCCCACGCGGATCGTCTTCGACGAGGGCCACCATGTCTTCGATGCCGCCGACAGCACCTTTTCCGCCGCGCTCACCGGGCAGGAATCGATCGAGCTCAGGCGCTGGATCATCGGGCCGGAAAAGAACAGCCGCGGGCGGCGACGCGGACTTTCGGCACGGCTCGCCGATGTCGCGAGCTACGACGAGGCGGGCGGCGAAGCGGTCGAGGCGGCGGTGGAGGCGGCTCATGCGTTGCCCTCAGACGGATGGCTCGGAAGGCTGGCCGAAGCCGCGCCGCTCGGTCCGCTCGAAGAACTGCTCGCCGCGGTCCGTGCGACCGCCTTCGCGCGCGACGAGAGCGGGCTCGAGGCGGGCTACGGCATCGAAACCGAATGCGCGCAGCTTCCCGGTGAACTGGTCGAGGCGGCGGGCAGCGCGGCGCAAGCGCTCGCTGCGATCCGCACCCCGCTGCTCAAGCTCGCCGGGCGGCTCGAGGCGGTGATCGAGGACGCGCCCGACTGGCTCGACGGACAGGGCCGCGCACGGATCGAGGGCGCACGCCACTCGCTTGCCTGGCGGATCGACCTGATCGCCGCATGGGAGGCGCTGCTTGCGCGCCTTGGCGGACCGGCCGATCCCGAATTCGTCGACTGGCTGCAGGTCGACCGCAACGATGCGCGCGAATTCGATGTCGGGCTCTACCGCCACTGGCTCGATCCGATGAAGCCCTTCGCCCGGGTGGTGCTCGAGCCCGCGCATGGCGTGATGCTGACCAGTGCGACGCTGACCGATCGCGACGAGAGCGGCCCCGACTGGGCGCATGCCGTGGCCAAGAGCGGCGCCCCGCATCTCGAGCTGCAGCCGAGGACCGCACAGGCGGACAGCCCATTCGATTATGCCTCCCGCGCCGAAGTGCTAATCGTCACCGATATCCGCAAGGGCGACATCCCCGCGCTGGCAGGCGCCTATGCGCGGCTGATCGAGGCTTCGGACGGCGGCGTGCTCGGCTTGTTCACCGCGATCCGCCGGATGCGCGCGGTCTATGGCCGCATCGCCGACCGGCTCGCGCGCGCCGGGCTGCCGCTTTACGCCCAGCATGTCGATCCGATCGACACGGGTACGCTGACCGACATCTTCCGCGACGATCCGCGCGCCAGCCTGCTCGGCACCGATGCCCTGCGCGACGGGGTCGACGTGCCCGGAAGGTCGCTGCGCTGCGTGGTCATGGAAAGCGTGCCCTGGCCGCGCCCGACGATCCTCCACCGCGCCCGCCGCGCCGCCGCGGCCGATCAGGATGGGGGGGCGCAACGCTATGACGACCGCATCATCCGCGCACGGCTGGCACAGGCCTTCGGACGGCTGATCCGCACGCGCGAGGATGCGGGCCATTTCGTCGTCCTCTCGCCCGCATTCCCCAGCCGGCTGCTCAGCGCCTTCCCCGAGGGCACCCCCGTCACACGCCTGACACTCGACGAGGCTTTACAGCGCGTCGCCGAGGGTGTTGTTAGCCCCGAAGTTTCGCCAGCGGAGAACCCAACATCGTGAAGATTCTCGGCCTGTTGCGCCACGCCAAGTCCGACTGGGGCCAGAGCGACAAGCGCGATTTCGACCGGGGACTGAACGATCGTGGCCATCGCGGCGCGCATGTCATCGGCGAGCATATCGCCAGGCACGGCATCAAGTGGGACAAGCTCGTCGCCAGCCCCGCCACGCGGGTCCGGCTGACGGTCGAAGATGCCCTCCCCGCCCTGGCGCCCGAGTGGGACGAGCGGCTCTATCTCGCCGGGACCGACACGATCATGGACGTGATCCGCGAAAGCGGCGGCGAGGCCGATGCGTTGCTGGTCGCAGGCCACAATCCGGGCCTCGGCGACATGCTCTTCGAACTGGTATCGCCCAAGAACGAGAACGCGCTCTACGACGAAGCCAAGGTCAAGTTCCCCACCGCCGCCTATGCGGTGTTCGAACTCGATATCGAGGACTGGACCGAGCTGCGCGACGGCTGCGGCGTGCTCGCCCACTTCGCCCGCCCGCGCGATCTCGATCCGGAGCTGGGGCCGGAGTATTGAGGGGCTCGCCCATCGCGCGAGCGGTGCGTTTGCTAGGCTCTGATCACCTTTAAGCGTAAAGCGGACGAATAGACGCACCCACGAGCAGAACTCGAACCCGCCAAACAGCGCACCGTAGTAGCACTGCCCACGCCGACCGTGTCAGGGACCAACCCTTGGGAAGGCGGTTTGGGAAACTTCCACTCCCGGGCCGTTAGCACCCCACCTAAATCACCGCAAAACCCGCGGCCCCGGGCCGCCCTCGGCGGCGATGTCGTCGGGGTTGTAGAGCTTGCAGGTCTTGAGGCTGAGGCAGCCGCAGCCGATGCAGCCGTCGAGATTGTCGCGCAGGGCGCGCAATTGCTCGATCCGCCGGTCGAGGCTCTCGCGGATCGCCTCGCTGATCTTCCACCAGTCGAAGCTCGACGGCGTTCGTCCCTTGGGCAGGCTGCGCAGGTGCTCGCCGATCTCCTCGAGCGAGAGACCGAGCTTCTGGACGATGAGGATGAAGCTCAGCCGCCTTATGTCGCTGCGCAGGAAGCGCCGCTGGTTGCCCGCCGTGCGGAAGGATTCGATCAACCCCTTGTCCTCGTAGAAGCGGATCGCCGAGGTCGAGAGGCCGGTGCGGCGCGCAAGGTCGCCGATCGTGAGCGGGTCGTTCGCGTTCATCGATTTCACTGATAGACGTTTTGAATCTTGACCTCAAGTGAAGTTGAAGTTGCATAGATCCGGGCATCGCAACGCGGGATGCCCGGGCCGGCCATGGCCCGCGGGCCTCCCCCAAAAGGAGATGCACCATGGCTACAGGACGACTCGAACACGCCAATATCTCGGTTACCGATCCCGAGCGCAGCGCCGCCCTACTCAAGGACCTGCTCGGCTGGAAGGAACGCTGGCGCGGGCCATCGCTCAGATACGGGCGCTCGGTCCATGTCGGGGCCGATCATGACTACATCGCGCTCTACACCGGCGACCACGTGTCGGGCGACTACACCAAGGGCCAGCCGCTCAACCATATCGCGTTCACGGTCGACGACCTCGATGTGGCGGAGGAGGTTGTGATCGCGCATGGCCTCAAGCCGTTCGGGCACGACGATTACGAGCCCGGCCGCCGGTTCTACTTCTTCGACTGGGACGGAATAGAATTCGAGGTGGTCAGCTATGAATGAGCCGATGCCTCGCGATCCTATGTTCGCGCCGCCTGCCCCGCGCCCGCGGCGCCGTGAAAACCGGCCATTGCCGCCAGCGGTACTTCCTCGAAGCGTCCCAGCCAGCGCCGCGCCATTTTCGCCAGCGGCACCGGGTTGAGATAGTGCCGCTTGCAACGCCCGTCGCGCTCGGAGGCGACCAGCTCGGCCGCCTCGAGCACGGCGAGGTGCTTGGCCACTGCCTGCCGGGTCATCGGCAGGTCCTCGGCGAGGTCGGACAGGGTCAGCCCGCCCTCCTCGCTCAGCCGGTCGAGCAGCAGCCGGCGGGTAGGATCGGAAAGCGCCGCGAATGTGTCGGTCATGGCAACGAGGTTAAGAAGCGCTTGCCGAGTCGCGCCAAATGGCCGGCATGAGTTGTCCACCGCGGGGTGTCAGCCAGGCAGCATCCGCGTTTGCCGCAGAGCCTCTCCCAGCGCGATCCCCGCGCTGGTAGCGAGATTGAGCGAACGGACTCCTGCACGCATCGGCAGGCGCACGCTTTCTTCCACGGCCGCACGCACCTCGTCGGTCACCCCGGCACTTTCCTTGCCGAACAGGAGAATGTCGTCGCGGCGATAGGAAAACGCGTAGGAACACAGCGTCGCGCGGGTCGTGAAAAGCACCAGTCTGCAATTGCTGCGCGCCTTGCGAAAAGCCTCGAAATTCGCATGCCGGACGATCTCGACATGATCGATGTAGTCCATCGCGGCGCGGCGCACGCGCCTGTCGTCCCACTGGAAGCCGAGCGGCTCGATGAGGTCGACGCCGACGCCCATGCAGGCTCCGAGCCGCATGACATTGCCGACATTCCCGGCGATTTCGGGTTCGAACAGGGCGATCCGCATGGGTGTCAGAGCAAGCGCTTGCTTTTGGCCGCGCCGCCCACCCATGGCTGGTCGGTCCGGTCGAGGACGAGCTCGCCTTGCCACGGCACACACAATCCGCGCGCATCGTCGACCGAACCGTTCGTCCACACCGCGCGGTCTTCTTCGCGCAGCAGCACGGGCATGCGCGTGTGCACTTCTGCCGCCGGGCCATGACGGGCATCGGTCATGACCATTGCATAGCAGCGCCCCCATTCCTCGCTGTCGCGCCACACGCCCGCAACCGCGAACAGCTCGGCATCGGGCCGGGAGAGCCAGCTCCGTGTCTTGCCGCCCTTGGGTCCCTCCGCCTCGGCCCAGGCGGTGACCGGGATCAGGCAGCGCCGTTCCTCGAAGCTGTAGCGCCAGAAGAAACTGTCGAGCTTGTCGGTACGCGCGTTATTGACCGGCTTGGGCTTCAATGGCTTCCCGTCCCTGCCCTTCATCACCAGCGGAAATCCCCAGTTCATCTGCATCAGCCTGCCCTCGGCCACCACCGCGCCGGGATAGCCGGGGAAGACCTCGTCGCCGAAATTCGCCCCGCCCAACGCATCGACCGCGTCGAACCACCTGGCGACTTCGTCCGTCGTCTTGGTCATTTTATAGAGATTGCACATCAGGCGTTGCCCACCACGAAACAGGCGGCTGCAACCAGCGCGCCCGCCATGCGATTCGAGCGGAAGCGGTCGAGCGGGTTGCCCGGATCCTCGCCGTCGAGCGTCGCAACCTGCCACAGCAGATGCCCTGCCGCCGGGAGCAGCGCGAGCAGCGCCACCCAATCGCCGCGATAGAGCCAGAAGGCGAGCGCCCAGAATCCCACCGCGCCGGCATAGAACAGCGCCACCCCACCCTTCACGTGTCCGCCGAGCCGCAACGCCGAAGAACGGATGCCGACCAGCGCGTCGTCTTCGCGGTCCTGCAGTGCATAGATGGTGTCGTAGCCGATCACCCACAGCACGCTGCCCGCATACATCGCCGCGAGCGCGTCCCAATTGTCGGCACGCAGCTGTGTCCAGCCAACCAGCAGTCCCCAGGTGAAGACCATGCCCAGCCAGGCCTGCGGCCACCAGGTGATGCGCTTCATGAAGGGGTAGGCCGCGACCAGCGCGACGCTCCCCAGCGCGACGCCCTGCGCCAGTGGCCGCAATTGCAGCAGCACCAGCAAGCCCACCGCGCAGAGCGTGAGCAACCAACCCCAAGCCAGCTTCTTCGAAATACGCCCGCTCGCCACCGGGCGGAGCGCTGTGCGCGCGACCTTCCGGTCGAGATCGGCATCGACGATGTCGTTGTAGACGCAACCCGCCCCGCGCATTGCGATACTGCCCAGCAACAGCCACGCCAGCAGTTGGACCTGCCAACCTGCACCGGTCAGCCAAACTCCCCAGGCACAGGGCCAGAACAGCAGCCACCAACCGATCGGCCGGTCGAATCGGGCAAGCTGCGCCATGTCGCGCGGCATTTGCGGCAGCCGCGCGACGAGGCCTCGGTGCTCGCTGTCGGGTACGACATCGGGGGTGGCGGTCTCGCTCATGGCTTGCTCCCTAACCGCGCTCGTGCCACCTGCAAAGCCATGCCCGCAACTCCAGCATGGCCGCCCAAGAGCGCCCCCCGCCTGTTCGTCGAGCAGGACCTGTCCGCTGCCCATCCCGTGCAAGTCGAGGGCAACCAGGCGCATTACCTCACCAAGGTAATGCGCGTGACACCCGGCGATGCGGTGATCCTGTGCGACGATATCAGCGGCGAATGGGCAGCCGAAGTGGTCGAGGCGGGCAAGCGTCACGTCCTGCTCGAGCCCAAGCAGCACCTGCGCCCGCGCGAGCCGGTCCCCGATTTCTGGCTCTGTCCCGCGCTACTCAAGAAAGATCGCTTCGACATCGTGCTCGAGAAGGCGACCGAACTGGGCGTCGCGCGGATCGCACCGGTGGTCACGCGGCGCTGTGTCGCCGACAAGCTCAACGCCGAGCGCGCCGATGCCATCGTCACCGAGGCGGCCGAACAATGCGCGCGCACTGCGCTGCCCGAGATCGCGCCGGTGACCAAGCTCGACGCGCTCCTGCACGACTGGCCGCAGGAACGCCACCTGTTCTTCGCCGACGAGGAAGGCGGCGAGCCGGCGGCCGATGCCTTCTGCTATGCCGAGGGACCGGCCGCGCTGCTGGTCGGCCCCGAAGGCGGCTTCGACGATGCCGAACGCGCCGCAATCCGCGCCCACCCGGCTTCGGTCGCAATCAGCCTCGGCCCGCGTATCCTGCGCGGCGAAACCGCGGCGATCGCCGGCATGGCGGTATGGATGGCCGAGGCGGGCGACTGGCTTGGCGAAGAATAATTTCCTTTCCTCGCAAGGATCGGCTTTCTATCGCCACTCGCCATGAGCACGCGCGAGACCTCGGGGGCAGAGGATCCCTTTATCGAAAGCCGCGACCAGCTGGTCGCCCCGATGCAGCGCGGCGAGAAGCCGAAGACCGACTGGCGTATCGGCACCGAGCACGAGAAGCTCGTCTATTGCCGCAAGACCTTCAAGGCCCCTTCCTACGACGAACCCGGCGGCATTCGTGACATCTTGATGGCGCTCACCGAATTCGGCTGGGAACCGGTCGAGGAAGGCGGCAAGGTCATCGCCATGCGCGGTGCGGACGGAACGGTCAGCCTCGAGCCCGCCGGCCAGCTCGAACTCTCGGGCGCGCCGCTCGAGAACCTTCACCAGACTTGCGCCGAAACCGGGCGCCACCTCGACCAGGTGAAGCAGGTCGGCGAGCGCTTCGGGGTCGGCTTCCTCGGTCTCGGCATGTGGCCCGACAAGACCCGCGAAGAGCTGCCGGTGATGCCCAAGGGGCGCTACGAGATCATGATGCGGCACATGCCGCGCGTCGGCAGCCTCGGCCTCGACATGATGCTGCGCACCTGCACGATACAGGTCAACCTCGACTATTCGAGCGAGGCCGACATGGCGCAAAAGTTCCGCACCGGCCTAGCGCTCCAGCCGCTGGCGACCGCGCTGTTCGCCAATTCGCCCTTCACCGAAGGGAAACCCAATGGTTACCTGTCGTACCGCAGCCATATCTGGAGCGATACCGACCCGCACCGCACCGGCATGCTGCCCTTCGTCTTCGAGGACGGTTTCGGTTACGAACGCTGGGTCGACTACATGCTCGACGTCCCGATGTATTTCGTCTTCCGCGAGGGCAGGTATATCGATGCCGCAGGCCTCAGCTTCCGCGATTTCCTCGAGGGCAAGCTCTCCGTCCTGCCCGGCGAGAAGCCGACCGAAAGCGACTGGTGGGACCACCTGTCGACCGCATTCCCCGAAGTGCGCCTGAAGAGCTTCCTCGAAATGCGCGGTGCCGATGGCGGCCCGTGGAGCCGGATTTGCGCCCTGCCCGCCTTCTGGGTCGGCCTGCTCTACGACCAGGGCGCGCTCGATGCGGCGTGGGACCTGGTCAAGCACTGGACGATGGAAGAGCGCGAGGACCTGCGCAACGCCGTGCCGAAACTGGCGCTCGACGCATCGATCCCTGGTGGTGGCACGCTACGCGACCTCGCGAAGGAGGTGCTCGCCATCTCGCGCGCTGGCCTCGCCGCGCGCGCGCGCTACAACAGTTCGGGCGACAATGAGACCGGATTCCTCGAGACGCTCGACGAAATCGTCGCCAGCGGCAAGGTCCCGGCGCAGGTGCTGCTCGATCGCTACCATGGCGAATGGGACGGCGACATCGAGCGCGTCTACAAATACAGCTTCTAGTCGCGGACCGGGCGTATCGGTTTGTCGCAGACGTATCGCCAGCGTCGTGATACCCGGTCATTTTATCCAGCGCTTACAATATGATACCGCCCGCAGTTGACCTGCAATCAATCCTCGGCATCGCTCGTCCCGGGAGACGAGGGATACAGAGGATGAGGGTTCGACCATGCCGAAACGGGCGCGCAACTTCGCATCGATCGCCGTACTGACAATGGTGCTAACCGCCTGCGGAGGCGGGGATTCCTCGGAAACCACGGGCGGGGGAGGCACAGGGGTGACGACACCCACGCCCCCGCCTACGCCCACGCCGACACCGACCCCCACACCTCCGGCAACCGGCAATGAAGAGGGCAACGCGGTTATCCAGGCCTATCTGCGCCTCGATCTCGATGCGCCGGAGAACTACGCCGCGCCCTCGCTGCCGGCCTATTACGACAACACCGCCTTCGCGCTCGACAACACGCCCGACAACGACCCCGTGCGCGACGATCTGGCCATGCTCGGCCGCGTGCTATTCTACGACACCGCGCTGAGCGTGAACGACTCGATTAGCTGCGCCAGTTGCCACCAGCAGCAATTCGGCTTCGACGACAACGAGCGCTTTTCCGAGGGCTTCGCCGGAGGCGCATTCACCGGCGCGCACGCGATGCGGCTCGGCAATGCGCGTTTCTACGAGCCGGGCGAGATGTTCTGGGATCGCCGTGCCGACAGTATCGAGGACCAGGCGACCCAGCCGATCCTCAACCAGGTCGAAATGGGCTGGGTCGACAATGGCGGCCTCGCCGCGCTGGTGACAAAGCTTCAGGCTCTCGAATACTACCCCGTCCTGTTCGCCTACGTGTTCGGCGACGAGGCGATTACGATGAACCGGATCGAGCGCGCGCTGGCCAATTTCGAGCGCGCGATCATCTCCACCGACAGCCGCTGGGACCGCGCCTATGCCCAGGTGTTCGATCCCGAGGCGCAGAACCGCAACCTCAATGTGACCCTGCCGGGATTCTCGGCGTCGGAAAACCGCGGTCGCCAGCTGTTCATGGGCGGCCCCAACAACGGCGGTGCGGGATGCGCCGCGTGCCACCAGCCGCCGACTTTCGCGCTCAATGCCAACAGCCGCTCGAACGGGCTCGACGCGGGCGAGACGACGATCTTCAAATCGCCCTCGCTCAAGAATGTCGGGCTCTCGACCCATTTCATGCACGATGGCCGCTTCGACACCTTGCTCGACGTGATTGTCCATTACGACGAGGGCGTGCAGGCGGGCCCGGCGCTCGACAATCGCCTTCGGGCAGGCGGCGCCCCGCGGCGGCTCAACCTTTCGGTCACCGACCGCCAGGCGCTGGTCGATTTCCTCCTCACGCTGGCCGACGACACGCTCTCCACCGATCCGAAATTTTCCGACCCATTCATTCGGTGACCTGCTATCGCCTCTTTCCACGCCACCACGGGAGAGAGGCGATGATCCAGATAAACGGCACCATAAAGCTCGGCCGACCGATCGATGCGGCGACGCGCAAGGCGATGGTCGAAATGATCCGCGCGAGCCGCGCCGAGGACGGTTGCCTCGACTACACCTTTGCCAGCGACCTCGCCGATCCCGATACGCTGGTGCTGTTCGAGCGGTGGCGCGACCGCGAGGCACTGGCGGCGCATGGCACCTCCGCCCACATGGCCGAATTCCAGAAGGTCATGGCCGCCAATCCCCCCGAATCGCGCGACCTGCGGATCTACGAGACCGACGAGGGCCAGCCGCTCGGCTGATCATTCGGCAGGCTGGGCCTCGATCGCGGAGCGCGGCCGGAAACGCTGCCACAGCCGGGTGAGCGGCGCAGTGATGAGACCGTGCTGCGCCATCCATGCGTGGTACTCGCGATATTTCGGATCTTCGGCGAGGAGATGCGCTTCCTCGGTCTTGGCGCGCCAGAAATAGATTCCGTTGACGACCGCCAGAAAGAAACAATTGCGGATCGCCTCGACCAGCGAGCCGGTAGTGACGAGGAAGGGCATGACCGAAGCCCACCAGAAGAGGTTCTTCGACACATAGGCCGGGTGCCGGGTGAAGCGGTAGGGGCCGTTGGTCAGCACGCCGCGATAGGTGAGGTTGGAGAACCGCAGGCCGAAGGCGAAGGTCGCCCACGCATAGATCGCCGTCAGGGCCACCAGCAGCGCGCCCCACAGCGCGATCGCCAGATCGTGCCCCTCGAGCCAGTGCAGCCAGCCCGCCGTATCCTCTTCGTAGAAGATCGCCTTGCCGTTGCCGAGAATGCCCCAGACGGCCGGCGGATAGCAGATCAGCGCCGCAACCCAGCCGCCCAGCAACGGGTTGCCCGAACGGATATGTGCATCGAGCGGGCGCATGGTGACAATGTAGCCGACCGTGCCGATCATCACGTCGATCATGAACATCGCCTCGATCACGGTCAGCGCGATACGCTCGGGCCGCGCGACGACCTCTGCGAAATCGGCGGTCACGATATGGCGAAAGGCGAAGGGGATGATCGAGATCATGAAAGCGGTGAAGAAGGCCTTGATGATCCAGGTCCGCCAGTGTTTCTTGACCTCGTCCAGCTCCCAGCCGGGCCGCATCAGCAGCAGTGCGCCGAAGTGCCAGGCATGATCGCGCGGATTGACCAGCGCGCGGTCGATCCAGAATACATAGGGTACTGACAGCACCACCAGTGGGAGCGCGGCATAGCCGAGCACCTGCATCGAGAAGATGTATTGCCCCTGCCAGTACCACCGGCACAGGCAATAGAGGCCGGCGATGATCGCCCAGGTCGCCCACAGACCTGCGAGCTTGACCCAGGTGGCGCTGCGATCGGGCTTGCGGCTGCGCATCAGCGACCAGTCGAGCCCGGTCGACGGGCGCAGATGGACCTTGTCGACAAGCACCGACCATGCGGCCATCGGGATCGCCGCGGCAAGCAGGCCGACGAGCGCCGAATTCTGTCCGCCGAGCGTATCGTGCGGCACCGCCCAGTCGAAAGCCTCGGCAATGGCGGGGAATGCGCGCGCGAAGGCGACCCAGGCGAACAGCCCGGCAAGGCCCACCAGCCCCACGGCCGAAGAGACATCGCTCCGCGGCCGCGCAAGGGGTGCTTGCTCCATCGCGCTCATGACCCTGCCTCGTTAGCCCAGATTGGTTAACACGGCGGTCACGCTAGCACGAAAATCACCGGAAGGCGGTAATCCGGCCGCTGTCGTCGAGAATATAAAGCGTGTTGTTGGCCACGATCGGGGCTAGCGACACCGACTGGTCGAGATCGGTGAACAGGCTCGCCGATCCTTCGCCGGTGCTGATCCGATAGACCTCGCCTTCGGAATTGACCGCCCAGAGCATATTGCCCGCAAGCACCGGGCCCGACCAGAAGATCGGTCCCTTCTTGTCCTTCTCGTCACGCCAGCGCTGCAACTGGGTGAGCCAGCGCACCTTGCCCGTGGAGCGCGCGATGGCGAGCAGGCGGGCGTCGTCCGTCAGCGTGAAGATCCATTCGCCCGCAACCGCCGGGGTCGAGATACCGGCGAGGTTGAGCTCCCAGATCCGCTGGCCGGTGACCAGCTCGTAGGCGGCCATCCGACCACCCTGGCCGAGCGCGTAGACGCGGCCGTTATCGATGATCGGATCGGCATCGATATCGGTCAGCGAGCCGACCGACGTCGAGATCGACGTACGAGCGAGGGCATCGGCCCACAGCGTGCGGCCATTCTCGTAGCGATAGGCATTCAGTTCGCCCGAGCTGTAGCCCGCGATGACCGTGCCCTGCCCGGCTGCCGGAGCGGCAACGCCGAAGACACCGGCCTGCGTCGAGGAACCCGTTTCCTGCCACTGGACCGCACCGTCGGCAGCGCTGAGCGCAAAGATCTGGTTGTCCTGCGTCATCACGAAAACCGATCCGAAGGCGATCGTCGGCGAACCGCGGAGCGGCCCGGACGGCTTCACCTTCCACAACACAGCACCATCGGCGGCGTTGAGTGCAACGACATCGCCCGCGCCGTCGGTCATATAGACCTTGCCGTCGTCATAGCTGGCCCCGCCGCCGAAGGCCGAAGGTCGCAGGTCGCTCGCGAGACCCGGGTTGTAGGACCAGCGACGCGCGCCATTCTGGGCGTCGAACGCGGACAGTGTGCCGTCGCCGCCGACGGCGAACAGCATGCCGCCACCGACCACAGGCGAGGCGCCGAGGCGGCGACGCTGGTTTGCGCCCTCGACATTGACCGTGAAGGCACGGGTGGGATTCGGTCCAAGCGCCAGGTGGCCATAGGACTTGCTGGCCGTGCCGCCAGCCTGCGCCCAGCTTTCATTGACCTGCGCCGGGGGCAATACGACCGAGACACCTGCCAGCGCCGGATCGACCTTGGCACCGGTTTCGATCCGCGAAAGGATCGGCTGGCGATCGCCCAATGTGGGCGTAACCTTCTTGTCCTTGCCGCCGCCGAACAGGCCGCCGCCCGCGCAGGCGCCAAGACCGATCGCCAGAGCCACGACGAGCGCCGAGCGCGAGAGGTGTGTGCGGTTCATTGAAATCCTCGTTCCGTGTCTTGTCCGGCCGCAGCGGCCTATTCGGTGGCAGCCGCAGCGTTATCGCTTGCGGCCTCTTCGCGGTCGACCCCTTGTTCCTTCAGCAGCGCATCGACATCCTCGATTGCATCGACGCCAAGCACGCCGGCCATCTGCCGCGCACGCGAGCGGAGGCTTTCGGGGGCGGTCTTGTCCTGCGCGATCTGCGCGAACAGCGCGCCGGCCTCGGCCCTCTTGCCCTGATCGAGATAGGCATGCGCGACCAGTTCGCCCGCGCTCGCGAAATAGGGCTTGCCCGGGACCGCCAGCGGCTTGAGCGTGGCGACGATCTCGGCGCTCTTCATGGTGTCGTAATTCAGCGCTACGCTGCGCAGGCGCGCGAGATCGCGCAGCGCGGGCGCGGCATCTTCATTGTCTGCCACGCGCTTGAACAGGCTCGAGGCCTGCTCGCGATCGCCACGCTGCTCGGCGATCCCCGCGCGCATCAGCACGGCAGAGACGGCCGCTCCGCTGCCGTCCTTGGCCGCCAGCTGCTCGAGCCGGTCGAAACCGGTGTCGAGATTGCCCGCCTGAATTTGGTCGAGTCCGCCCACGAGGGTCTCTGCATCGCGCTCCATCGCGGCTTCTTGGCGGCTTTCCCAGTACAGGTAGCCACCGAAGGCCGCGAGGCCTGCCAGCAGCACGCCGAGCAGCGGCTTGCCCCACTGGTTGAGGAAAGCCTCGGCATCGCCCTGGCGAACGGCGTCATCGACCTCGCGCAGCAGTGCTTCCTGCTGGGCGTTTTCCTGTTGTGCGCGCTTTTCTTCGCGGGAGAGTTCGTTCTTCGGCGTCAGGGCCACTGCGGCGGGCTCCATCTGGATAGGTGTCGGTTTGCGCGGCTCTTTACGGGCAGGCGGGGGCAAGGGCAATGGTCGGGAAAGCCTGTCCCCGAGCGCGTGAATGGCGGATGAAAGGCTTTAAAGGTCAATGCGCATCGCGCTCGAGTAGAGACGGCGGTAGGTGGCGACCATCTTCGCCTCGTCGAACTCGGCCACGGCCCTGGCCCGGTTGGCTTCGCCTACTTCCTTGCGTAGCTCCTTCGACACGGCGAGCTGTACCAGCGCCATCGCCAGCTCCTCTTCATTGCCCGGCAGGGCGATGAACTCGGCATTGGGCGCCGATACCATGTGGGCAATATCGCCGACCGCGGGGGCAACCACCGGCAGCCCGGCGGCCATCGCCTCGACCACCGAGAGCGGGAATTGCTCGGAATCGCTCGACAGTGCGAAGATGTCGAACAGGCCGATGGCCCGCGCGGCGTCGGAAACCGCGCCGGGCAGGTGAACGCGATGATTGATCTGCAGCCGGTCGGCTTCGGCCAATATCGACTCGCGCGCCGCGGCATCGCCTTCGCCCAGGATCACCAGCTGCCAGTTCTCGGGCAGGTCCGCGAAGACGCGCACCAGTCGCGGAAGGTTCTTGACCGTGCGCAGGCCGGCAAGCGTGCCGACCCAGAATTCGCCCGGATGCTTGATCAGCCGCAGCGCGTCCTTTTTCGGACGCATGGCGAAAGCCTTGGTGTCGATCCCGTTGGGGATGCGCTTCACGCGGCCGAGCGGCTGCTGCCAGTCGACCAGCGCAATCTCTTCGAGCCGTTCGGAAGGCACTACCAGCCCCGCCGCGCGGCCGAGCGCAATGCGCCGATACCAGGTACGGCTGGGCTTGAGCTTCTTCAGCTCGCTTTCGTCGAAGCCGTCCTCATGATGGATCAGCGGCGGGAGATTGTGCAGGTCCTTGAACAGCGTGTGCGCCATCACCGCGTCCATTGCGCCCCAATTGTAGGTGCAGACCAGGTCGTAGCCTTTCATCGCCTTGGCCAGCCTCTGCAGCCGTCCCGGCGTCGGCCAGCCCTTGAGGCTGGGAAATTCGGGCTGGAGACGCAGGTCGATGCCGCGGTCGATCCGCTGGGCCGCGCCGAGATTCTCGGGCTCGGCCGAAATTATGGTGTGTCGCGCCTTTCGCCCGAAGGCATTGATCAGCTGGACTGTGCGCAATTCCTTCCCGCCGGGGGAGAAGGTCGATTGCAGGTGCAGGATATGCGGCACCGCGCCGCCTCGGGCGCGGCTCATGCTACACGTACCAGCAGGCGGTCGATCGCCGCGCGCGCTTCGGGCTCGTCGAGCGTCGGAGCATGGCCGACCTGGGGAATAACCGCGCTGTCGGCATCTCCGGCCACGCGCTGCATCTCGGCGAAACTGGCGGCGGAGAGCAGCGTCGACAATTCGCCGCGCAGCAGCAACAGCGGCTTGTCTGCCAGTGCGCGAAAGGCAGGCCAGAGATCGACCGGGGCTGCCGCCTCGGGCGAAGCGAGGATAGGCTCGGCCAGCTTCATGTCGTAATCGAACACGATCCGCCCGCTGCTCGACAATGTCATGATCCGCTTGGCCATGGCGATCCAATCCTGGACGTCATAGCCGGGGAACCCCGCACCATGCACCTCCTCGAGCCCGCGCGCCGCGTGCATCCAGGTGGGGAAGCTGCGCCCCTGCCCGACATAGGACTTGATCGTGTCGAGCCCCTCCGTCTCGAGCACGGGACCGATGTCGTTGAGCACCGCCCCGGCAATCCGTCCGGGCTGCTCCTGGGCCAGCAGCATGGTTATCAGCCCGCCCATCGAGGTGCCGATCGAAACGAAGCGCTCGATCCCCTCCTGATCGAGAAGGGCGAGCAGGTCTTCGACATAGATCGGCAGCGCATAGCTTTCCGAGCTTTCGGCATAGTCGCTGTCGCCCCGCCCGCGCATCGACGGCACAAGCACATGCCATCCCTGCGCCACGATATGCGGGGCAAGGTCCTCGAAATCGCGCGCATTGCGGGTCAGGCCATGCAGGCAGATCACCGGCGGGCGGCCGTCGGGAGTGCCATATTCGCGGAAACGGAGGGTGAGACCGTCGGCAGTCTGCCACTGACAGTCGGTGAAGCTGGTATCCATGTCTGGCGGCGAAAACCCCGGTAACGTGGCGGTCGGGCCCTTGTTTCGGGCCGGCTTGGTGCCCACTATCGCCGCATGCGCGCTGAACCGCAAGCCGCGAGCTATCGCCCCGACACGCCGATCGAAACGCTTGCCGACTGGATCGGCGACGCGGTCGAGCCGGCCCCCTTCCCCGATACGCGGCTGCGCTTCCGCAATAATTCACATGCCGCCACCGTCGGGCTCGCCGGGCTGGCCGACGAGGAGTGGGTGCGCCATTTCGGGCGTTTCGAACCGCTCGAAGGCAACCTCCAACACCCGCTGGCGCTGCGCTACCACGGACACCAGTTCCGCGTGTACAATCCCGAGATCGGCGACGGACGCGGCTTCCTGTTCGCCCAGCTGCGCGACGGTGCAGGCCGGCTGCTCGATCTCGGCACCAAGGGATCGGGACAGACGCCGTGGAGCCGCGATGGCGACGGGCGACTGACGCTCAAGGGCGCGGTGCGCGAAATCCTCGCCACCGAAATGCTCGAGGCGCTCGGCGTCTACACCTCGAAGACCTTCAGCGTGGTCGAGACGGGTGAGGAACTGTGGCGTGGCGACGAACCCTCGCCCACCCGCTCGGCGGTGCTGACCCGGCTCAGCCACGGACACATCCGCATCGGCACCTTCCAGCGCCTGCTTGCGCTGGAGGAACGCGACCACATGGCGCAGCTGGTCGACTATTGCCTCGCGCAGTTTCCCGGCCCGCCCCCGCCCGAGGATGCGCCGGGCCGCGACGAGCCGGCGGTGCAACTGATGCACCTGGTGGTCGAGCGCATGGCCGATCTCGCGGCAAGCTGGATGGTCGCGGGCTTCGTCCACGGCGTGCTCAACACCGACAATATGAACATCTCGGGCGAGAGCTTCGATTACGGGCCCTGGCGCTTTCTGCCGCGTTGGGACCCGAGCTTCACAGCCGCCTATTTCGACCACCAGGGCCTCTATGCCTTCGGTCGCCAGCCCGAGGCGCTGCACTGGAACTGCGGCCAGTTTGCCGTTGCATTGCGGTTGGTCGCCGAGGCCCCGCCGCTGATTGCCGCGATGGAGCGGTTCGGGCCGCTTTACATGGAAGCCGTCGGCCGGCGCTGGTGCTGGCGGCTGGGCCTCGTGCCGCGCGATGCCGATGCCAACGCGCGGCTTGTCGCCGCCAGCGAGAAGGCACTGCGCGAGAGCGCCGTGGCACCCGATACTTTCTTCTTCGCCCATCGTGGCGGCCGCGAAGTGCCGGGCGAATTCGCCGAGGCGCTGCGCGACTTCGAAGCGGTCCCAAGCGACCATGCCTATTGGCGCGACGATACGCCGCAATCGATGCTGATCGACGAAGTCGAAGCGATCTGGGCGGCGATCGCCGAACACGACGACTGGCAGCCGCTCGAAGACAAGGTCGCTGCCTTGCGCCGCATGGGCGAGGCGCATGGCGCGCCGCCCCCGCCCGCGGCGCAGGTCCGGGCTGGCGAAGAGGCCGATTGACGCGGCGCGCCTGACTCACCACTTAGGGCCCACTTCGATCCGCAAAGAGGAATACCATACCGCAATGGCGACCGAACTGGTCTCAACCGAACCCGCGACCGGCAAAGAAATCTGGCGTGGCACCTCCGGCGATGTCGATGCCACGATCGAACGCGCGCGCAAGGCGATGCGCGACTGGGCACGCGAACCGCTGGGCCGCCGGATCGAATTCATGCGGCGCTTCGCCAATACCGTGCGCAAGCATGCCGAACCCTTCGCCGAACTGATCGCGCGCGAGACCGGCAAACCGCTGTGGGAGGCGCGGACCGAGGTCGAGGCGGTCATCGGCAAGGTCGAGATCTCGATCACCGCCTATGCCGAGCGGACCGGGATGAAGAAGCTCAACAGCGCGCTGCAGGGCACTGCCGCGGTGCGTCACAAGCCGCATGGAGTGATGGCGGTGCTGGGGCCCTATAATTTCCCCGCGCACCTGCCCAACGGCCACATCGTGCCAGCGCTGATCGCGGGCAATGTGGTGATCTTCAAGCCGAGCGAGAAAACACCCGCTGTGGGTGAATTCCTCACCCGATGCTTCCACGAGGCCAAGGTGCCCGAAGGCGTGGTGCAGTGTATTCATGGCGGGGTCGAGACCGGCCAGGCGCTGGTCGAACACTGGATGGTCGATGGTGTCCTGTTCACCGGCTCGGCACGCGCCGGCATCGCCATCAACCGCAAGCTGGCGGCCGAGCCTGGCAAGATCGTCGCGCTGGAGATGGGAGGCAACAACCCCATCGTCATGCTCGACACGCCCAAGATCGAGGATGCTGCGGCGACCATCATCCAGTCGGCCTTCACCACCGCCGGCCAGCGCTGCACCGCCGCGCGGCGGCTGATCGTGGTCGATTCGATGTTCGACAAGATCGTCCCTGCGGTGAAGAGCCTCGCCGAACGGCTGATCGTCGACGAACCCTTCGCCGATCCGCAACCTTTCATGGGCTGCGTGATCGACAACGGAACCGCCGACCTCCTCTCGGAAAGCTTCGTCGCGCTGATGAATCGCGGCGGCAAGCCGATCATGCACATGCGCCGGCCCGACGAGAAACTGCCCTTCCTCTCGCCCGGTATCCTCGATGCGACCGATGTCCACGAACGTCCGGACATCGAATTGTTCGGCCCCCTGCTCCAGGTGATCCGCGTGGCCGATTTCGACGAAGCCATCTACGAGGCCAATCACACGCGTTACGGCCTCTCCGCCTCGCTGATTGGCGGCAAGCCGAACGATTTCGAGCATTTCTGGAACGAGATTCGTGCCGGCATCGTCAACTGGAACCGCCCGACCAACGGCGCCTCCTCGGCCGCGCCCTTCGGCGGTGTGGGCCTGTCGGGCAACCATCGCCCGGCGGCCTTCTATGCCGCGGACTACTGCGCCTATCCGGTCGCCAGCAATGAAATGGAACAGCCGCGCGCCAGCATCGGCGTGGGCGTCAAGGATGCCTGAGGCGGCTCAGTCGGTGGTGACGAGATCGATCTCGGTCACACCCTGCGGCAGGCGCCGACCGTATACCACATAAGCGGCCTTGCCCTTGGTCCCGCTGAGGATGTTGTCGCCCGCGCTGGTGACGTGTTCTACGCTGTAACCCGCTCTCTTGGCGCGGGTATTGTAGAAGGCAAGCACCTCGTCGAGCGCGACCGGTGTCACGAAAGACACCACGCGCAGCGCGCAGGCACCTTCGTCGGTGCCGGCGGCTTCCTGCGTATTGCCACGCGGATAGACGGGGAAGGCCGCGGGCAGCTTGGCCGCCCAGGCCGAGGTATATTCGACCTTGTCACCGCAATTCGCACCGCCGGGCGCGACCGCCGCCTTGGCAGCGGCGACCATCGCCTTGCTCGGCGCCGAATCCTTGCCCAGCGCCTTGGCCGCAGGGGGGGCCACCAGCTTGCTGCGCCCGCCGACCAGTTCGGCGGCGCGGCTGCGCGCGGCCTCGATGGCGCGCGGCGACTTGTCGATGTTGGGGACCGCGGCATTGCCCGTGCCCGACAGCGCGGCATTCGCCTCGTTGCGGCCGGCAAGGTCCGGATCGGTCGCCAGATCGTCGTTGAGAGCCTGTTCGCTCGCCGGGTCCATTGCGTCGCCTGCTGCCTCGTCCTCGGACTTGTCGCCGCAGCTTGCGAGCAGGGCGACGGGTAGGATGGAGACCAGCAGGCGACGTTTCATCTGTAGACCTTCAGCTTGGGAACACCGACCCCATAGGGCTGGATTCGCGGGCAAATCCAGCCGCCCGGAGCGGATGCATCATAGTGGGACACGCCGTGTTGAAAAGACTAATGGGCGCCGCCCATCCCCGCAAGCGAGGACGAACGACGCCCGCACGGCCCGGTGGGGGGCCGCGGTATCCGGCCGTGGGTGGGCACGGCCGGATCTCGGTATTTGAATTAGCCGCAGCGCGTGCTTGAGCGATCGATCGAACGGCCGAGGAGCGCGCCCGCAGCACCGCCGAGGATGGCCCCGAGCGTGCGGTCGCCGCCGCGCCCGGCGACTTCATGGCCGATCAGGGCGCCAACGCCGGCGCCGACCAGAAGGCCCGTGGTGCCATTGTCGCGGCGGCAGTAATAGCGCCCGTCATTGCCACGCCAGATGCGGGTATCGGCGCGAACCGGCTCGCCATAATAGCGCCCGTAGCCCTCGTAATAGGGCTGCGCCCGGTAGCTGCCGCGATAGCGGTGGTATTCGCGCTCGCGATGCTTGCGGTACTTGCGCTTCTTGCCATGCTCGAACGTCATGTCGCCGGTGACGGCGCTATGCGCGCCGGTGGCGGCGTGAATGGCGGTGGCGGCGCTCGCCGGGACGGCCAGCGCTAGGCCGGTCGCAGCGAGGGCCATCGAAGCCGTCTTGAAGGTCTTCGCCATGTCAGGTCCTTTTCACTCTCGCTTTACGGAGGTCGCTCCGTCGATGCCGTTAAGCTTTAACCCCCCGAAGCTGAACCAAATGCAACAGCCTCGTCAGATTCGCATTTTTCGGCCATCCGAGTGCTGGGGGCGACGAATTGCCGCTTGCCGCCCCCTGCGGGGCCGCCTAGCGCGGCGGAGATGAATGCGCGCGGCACACAGCAACACGACAGGACGGGGCTCGCCGCAGCTTTCTGCGCCTATCTCATCTGGGGTTTCCTGCCGCTCTACCTGATCCTGGTGAAGAGTGTGCCCGCATTTGAGTTCGTCGGCTGGCGAATCATCTGGACGCTGCCGCTGTGCTTGGTGATCGTGGCCGCCCGCAAGCAGGGCGCCGCGCTACGCGAAGCGATAAGCAATTGGCGAACGATGGCGTGGCTCGCGATCAGCGCGACTTTGATCGCGGTCAACTGGGTCGTCTACGTCTGGGCGATCCAGGCGGGCGAGGTCTATGCCGCAAGCCTCGGCTACTACATCAATCCGCTGGTCAACGTGCTGCTCGGCACGATGCTGCTCGGCGAGAAGCTGACCCGGCCACAATGGGCGGCGGTAGGGATCGCCGCAGTAGGCGTTTCGCTGCTCGCGGCAGGAGCGCTCACGACGCTGTGGATCAGCCTGACACTGGCGCTGAGCTTCGGCACCTATGGCCTCATCCGCAAGCAGGTGGAGATCGGTTCGGTCCCCGGGCTGACGATCGAATCGGCGTTGCTGTTGCTGCCCTCGGCAGGTGTCGTCTGGTACTTCGCGCAGACGCAGGGCTCATCCTTCGCGGTCTCGACCGAGCTAAGCCTGGCGATCATGGCAGGCGGCGCGCTGACTGCCTTCCCGCTGCTGTGCTTCGCCATCGCCGCACGCAAGCTGCCCTATTCGACGCTCGGCTTCATCCAGTTCCTCGCGCCGAGCATCGTCTTCCTCCTCGGCCTGACGGTTTTCGACAAACCGCTCCACCCGGCGGAAATCGCCTGCTTCACCTGCATCTGGCTGGCCGCGGCGATCTTCGTATGGGACCTCGTTGCGCGGTCTAGGAAGCCAGCCGCCATTTGAGCGTCTCGCCCGCGTGGAAGGGCACGATCGGTGCCTCGCCCCCGTCGACTTCGGCCGGCACCACCACCGGGGCCTTCTCGAGGGTGATCCGCTCCTCGTTGGGCGCCAGGCCATAGAAGGCCGGGCCGTTGAGGCTGGCGAAGGCCTCGAAATGCTCGATCGCGCCTTCTTCCTCGAAGACCTGGAGGTAGCTTTCCAGCGCGAAGGGCGCGTTGAATATCCCGGCGCAGCCGCAATCGCTTTCCTTGGTGTGGCGATGATGCGGCGCGCTGTCGGTGCCGAGGAAATACTTGGGCGAACCGCTGGTCGCCGCGCCGCGCAGCGCCAGGCGGTGCTGTTCGCGCTTGGCGACGGGCAGGCAATACATATGCGGACGGATGCCGCCGACGAGAATGTCGTTGCGGTTGATGTGGAGGTGCTGCGGCGTGATCGTTGCGGCGACGTTGGCACCGGCGCTTTCGACGAAGCCGACCGCCTGCATGGTGGTGATATGCTCGAAGATGACGCGCAGGGTCGGCAGGCGATCGACCAGCGGCTGCAGGACGCGGTCGATGAACACCGCCTCGCGGTCGAAGATGTCGATGTCGGGTGTGGTGACCTCGCCATGGACGCAGAGCGGCATGCCGATCTCGGCCATGCGCTCGAGCACGCCCATGATATTGGCAATGTCGGTCACGCCCTGCGCCGAATTGGTCGTGGCACCGGCGGGATAGAGCTTGGCCGCGGTCAGCACGCCGTCGGCATGGCCCGCGGCCAGATCGTCGGCATTGCTCTCGTCGGTGAGGTAGGCGGTCATCAGCGGGGTGAATTCAAGCCCCTCGGGTACCGCCTCTGCAATGCGCTCCCTATAGGCCGCGGCGAGCGCGCTGGTGGTTACCGGCGGGGCAAGGTTGGGCATCACGATCGCGCGGGCGAACTGGCGCGCTGTATGCGACACCACGGCGCGCATCGTTGCGCCATCGCGGAAGTGCAGGTGCCAGTCGTCGGGGCGGCGGATTGTCAGCGATTCGACCATGCGGTTGCCTATGGCGGCAGGCGGCCTATCTGTCACCCATGACCGCCACCCGCCTGACCAGTCGCGCCGTGATCCGCCTCTCGCCCTCCGACGAGGAGGAGGATGTCGTAGACTTCCTCCAGGGTCTCGTGACCAATGACGTGGCGGGCACCCTTCCCGCCTATGCCGGCCTTCTGACGCCCCAGGGCAAGACGCTGTTCGATTTCATCGTCTGGCCCGGCAAGCCCGGCGAACTCCTGCTCGATTGCGAAGCCGATGCGGCGGAGGATCTGGTCAAGCGCCTCTCGCTCTACCGGCTGCGCCGCAAGATCGCGATCACGGTCGATCCGGCGGTCGCGGTCCACTGGCAACCCGCGATGGGCGATGGCGGCGCGGCGGATCCGCGACTGGGATCGCTCGGCCAGCGCTGGCTCGCACCGGCAGCCGAGGGCGAAGAATCAGCGGACGAGGCGTGGCAGGCGCACCGGCTCGCCCTGGGCGTGCCCGAGGGCCGCGCCGAACTGGGCGACATCCTGTGGCTCGAGACCAACGCAGTCGAACTCCAGGGCGTGAGCTTTTCCAAGGGCTGCTATGTTGGCCAGGAAAACACCGCGCGGATGAACTGGCGCAGCAAGATCAACCGAAGGCTGGTGGTGGTCCCGCTCGACGAATCGGACGAAAAACGCCGCAAGGCGGAATATCCGGCGCTCGGTCTGGCGGTCGACCACCTGCGGGTCGAGTCCATCGATCAGGAGCGTGCCCCGGCCTGGCTGCGCGCTACGCTCAGCCCTTCGGAAGCCTGACTTCGATCGAACGCGTCAGCATGCGCTCGGCCCGGTCGCGCGCGGCGGTTTCGGGCAGGCCGAGCGAGCGCGACAGCGCCCCGCCAATCAGCGCATCGCCCATGGCCATCAGCACCAGCGCCAGCGTCTCTTCGTGTACCTGCGTGGGCGCGGCGCCATGCGCGGCCTCTTCGGGGGCGATCTCGTCGACCAGCTGGTGGATGGTCTCCACGATCGGCGTCAACGCATCTTCGTTGCCGGTGAGGATCATCCAGCTGGCGAGCGCCCCGGCCCCTTCCTTGTCGAAGGCGTCGAAGGCGAGATCGACCACCTCGCGCGGCGATCCCAGCCCGGCCCTGCTCGCCCGGACGGCATCGATGATCGTGTCGCACACCGTCTTGGCAAGATGGCCGGCGAGTTCCTTCTGCAGCCCGGCGGCCGAGCCGAAATGATGCAGCAGATTCGCGTGGGTACGCCCGATACGCGCCGCGACGGCCTTCAGCGTGACCGATTGAGGGCCGGTTTCGATCAGCAGCGCGCGCGCCGCTTCGAGCGCGGCAAGGCGGGATTCTTCGGGAGAAAGTCGTTTGCGTGTCGCCATTGGCGCCGGGTTAACCCATCTCCGGCAGGGTGGGAAGCCGTCTCGACGTGTTATTGACAACAATGTAAGTAAGCGCTACTTACACTCTTGTCAGTCAATTCCCGGAGTATTCCGATGAACGCCCCCGTCACGATCGATACCGATACGCGCCGCTCGGCACCGACCCCGGCCGATCTCACCATCACCGTGCGCGACGGGCGCTTCAACCGCACCAGCAGCCCGCGTCGCTGGTGGGCGGGCGAGCCCTTCGGCACCGCCTGGCACAATGCGCTGTCGGCCACTTTCCCGCGCGGCGAGGCCTTTTTCATCGAGGCGGTCAAGGCCCACCGTGAAGGCGCCGATCCCAAGCTCGAGGCAGAAATCCGCGCCTTTGTGAAGCAGGAAATCAACCACACGCGCGAACATATCGCCTTCAACCGTCTCGCCGAAGACGCCGGTTACGACATCAAGGCGATCGACGCCCGCGTCGCCGAACTGCTGGCCCTGACCAAGGACCGCCCGGCCATCGCCAACCTCGCGGTCACCATGGCGCTTGAACACTACACCGCGATGATGGCCGCCGAATTCCTTGCCAATCCGAAGCATTTCGCGAATGCCGACAAGGAAGTGCGCGACATGTGGCGCTGGCACTCGGCGGAAGAGATCGAACACAAGGGCGTCGCCTTCGACACCTGGAACCACGCGACCAGGGACTGGACCGGCTGGCGCCGCTGGAAGGTCCGCAGCCTCGTGATGCTCACCGTCACGGCGCGCTTCTTCAAGAACCGCTGGATCGATTCGCTCAACCTGCTCGAGCAGGACGGGATCACCGGCTGGAAGGCCAAGTGGGGTCTGTTCAAGTACCTCACTGTCACGCCCGGCATTGTGCGCCGCATCTTCCCGGCGTGGCTGGCCTATTTCAAGCCCGGCTTCCACCCGTGGGATCATGACGACCGCGAGCTGATCAAGCTCTACGAAGGCGACTTCGCGGATGCCCTGATGCCTGCCGAATGATCGGTCTCCCCGGGAAAGCCGGGTCGGCAGGCCAATAGCGCCGATGGACCGAGACCCGCGCCTTCGCAGGGAATCCGTAAGCAAAAAGGCCCCGCAAGCGCAGTGCTTGCGAGGCCTTTTTGCGTTCAGGCCGCCATCGGTGGGGCTACCGATTGGTCCGCGCCCAGCTCGAGCTGATAGAGCGCGCAATCGACGTCCTCGCCGCGCCCGCAGCTGTGCCGCTTGGCAACCTTGCCCGTGGGCCGGAAGCCGAGCTTGCGCAGCACGCGGCCCGAGGCCGGATTGTCGAGGAAATGCCCCGCCTCGAGCCGCTCGTAACCGAGCAGGCGCGCGATCTCGATCAGGCCCCTGCCCGCTTCGGTGGCATAGCTCTTCCCCCAGTAGGGACGCGCGATCCAGTAGCCGAGTTCGATACCCGTCTCGGTCTCGCCGAAGCCGATCGAGCCGATGATCGTCGAACCTTGCTCGCCCGGCAGCGTAATGAGGAAGTTCGGGACGCGCTGTTCGCGGGTCATCGCGACGAATTCACGCGCATGTTTGGGGAGATAGGGCCACGGCGCACGCGCGAGGTTGCGTACGACGCCTTCGTCGGCAATGCCGCCGAACAGCGCGTCTGCATCTTCGGGCCAGGCAGGCCGCAGCAGCAGCCTTTCGGTAACATGGAACATCGGTAATCTCCCCTTCGATCCACGCTCCGGGCTCCTAGGCCGGACGCGTGACAATTGCGTGATGGCGAAAGAAAATGTCGCCGCGAATTTTGAAGAGGGAGAAACGACAAGAGGGAGACGGGCTGGTCCCATCTCCCTCTTCGGTTGCCGGATCATGGACCCGGCTGGGACCGTCCCGTTTGGACGATCCCGTTATCGGAGCGTCCGGTTATTCGGCGGCTTCGGCCATCATGTCGACCGAGACGAATTTGCGGTCGAGCTTGCCCTTGTGGAAGCGCACAATACCGTCGGTAAGGGCGAACAGCGTGTGGTCCTTGCCCATGCCGACATTGGCACCCGGGTAGAACTTGGTGCCGCGCTGGCGCACGATGATGTTGCCGGCGACGACGTTCTCGCTGCCGAACTTCTTCACGCCAAGGCGACGACCGGCCGAATCACGACCGTTACGCGACGAACCGCCTGCTTTCTTATGTGCCATCGTCCGCGCTCCTTACTTCTTGGCTTCGGTCTTCTTGGCAGCAGCCTTCTTCGGTGCAGCCTTCTTGGCGGGAGCCTTCTTCTCCGCGGCTTCGGCCTTCGGAGCGGCTTCCTTCTTCGGCGCGGCCTTCTTGGCCGAACCGGTGCCGACATCGGTGATGCGCAGCAGGGTCATCTGCTGGCGATGACCGTTCTTGCGGCGATAGTTGTGACGGCGACGCTTCTTGAAGACGACCACCTTCTCGCTCTTCGCCTGCGCGATGATCTCGGCCGACACAGTCACCTTGCCGGCGTCCGAAAGCGTGTCGCCTTCGCCTGCGAGCAGGACGTCGCCCAGCGTGATGGTGTCGCCGGCTTCGCCTGCCAGCTTCTCGACCGCGATCTTGTCTCCGGCGGCAACCCGGTATTGCTTGCCGCCCGTGCGCACTACTGCGAACATGGTGGTTATCTCTCGTTCAAATTGCTGTGCCCTCACCCACAAGACGAATTCTTGCAAATGCACGGCGCGCCCGTCAGGCCGCCAGCGGCAGCCCCGGAAAGAAGCGTGCCGTTAGGCGAAAGGAGGGGCCAAGTCAACGCTTGCCGCGAGGAATTTTGCATCCTCGCTGGCGCCCGGCGATGCGCGTGATATGGAGAAGCCGATGAACTTCCGCAAGCTTCCCGTTCTCCCGCTCACCGCAATCCTGCTTGCCGGGTGTGCCACCACCGCCGCCGAGCGCTATCCTTCGCTCGCCACGCGCGACGTCGAGCGCGCCGAGGGGACCTTCGAGCCGGTCGAGACGGCTAAACTCGAGGTCCCACCGGTCGAAGTGGACCAGGGCACGAATCTCGCCGAGCGGCTCGACGCACTCGTCGCCCAGGCGCGCGAGGCGCATGCCGGGTTCCTCGCTGCCGTCCCCGCCGCCGAACGACGTGTCAGGGCAGCCTCGGGCAGCAGCGTGGGGAGTGACAGTTGGGCGGTTGCGCAGGTCGCGCTCGCCGATCTCGATTCGGCGCGTAGCACCGCAGCCATCGCGCTGGGCGATCTCGACATCCTGTTTACCGCCGCGACTGTCCAGGCGGAAGATGCCGCCGCCATCGTTACGGCACGCGACAGCGTGATCGCGCTGGTAGCGGAAGAGGACGCCGTGCTCGAAAGGCTCCGCGCGCAGGTCCGCTGACCCGCCCTGCAATGCGAAACGCGGAGCCGGTTGCCCGACCCCGCGCCTCTCCCCATCCGGAAGTCTTCAGACGAATGCGGCGATCGTCACCGCGACAATTCCCCAGCAGAAGATCAGCACCGGCAGGATCAGCACCTGAACCGCGGCGTCACGTGCACTGACACGACCGGTATGCGTGGCGATCCCGCCGCTGGCCAGCTTGCTCCAGCTCTTGGCGCGGCCGCGATGCTGCGGCTGCATCCGCGTCCAGATCGTCGGCAGAGCGAATCCGGCGAGGATGACGAAGGCGAAGATGGCCATCGGAAGGATCAGCCCGGGCGTCGACAGGCCCGCCGCCATCACCGCAAGGAAGCCGAGATAGAGCCCCACGGTCGCGACATAGAGGCCCTTGGGCAGTTCGAAGCTGCGATCGGTCTCGTGCGAGACCACGGGCGTTTCGACGATGGTACCCTGTTCGGCGACCAGCTCGCGGGTGAAGTGCTTGACCATGGTGTGCTCCTTTTCCGGAGCCTTGATGCGCCTCCTGCGGCGGGGATTCCTTGATCGAGATCAAGAATTATCGATTATTTCCATCGCGCCAGGTCGGTCCGGTCTGCATCGCGCGGTTCCACCCAGTGCCAGCCGTCCCCCCGCTTCTCGCGCTTCCACAGCCATGCCGCGGATTTGAGATGATCCATCAGGTAATCGGCGGCCTCGAAGGCGCAGCGGCGGTGGCGCGCGGCAGCGGCCACCAGCACGATCGCCTCGCCCGGTACCATCACCCCCACGCGGTGCCAGACGAGCGCTCCCTCCAGTTCGAACCGCGTGTATGCGGTGCGCGCCAGATCCTGCATTCCGGGGAGCGTCAGCGGTTCGTAATGCGTCAGTTCGAGCGCGCGTACACTGTTATCGGGGCGCACCTTGCCGAGGAAGGAAACTATGCCGCCCGCCTGTTTGTGCGCCGCGTTGAAGGCGGCCAGCGCCTCGCCTACCGACAGCCCCCTGTCGAGCAAGCGCACGTCGAGCGGGGTCGAAAGCGCGAGCCTAGCCACCGCTGACCGGAGGCAAGAGAGCAATTTCGTCGCCATCGCGCGCATTGAGCCGGGTCTTGTCGGTCAGCACCCGACCGCCGCACGCGACATGGACGCGGGGTTCGCGCAACTGCTCGGCGACTTCGGGGGCGACTGCCGCAAGCAGTCCTGTCCAGTCGAGCGGGGCGGGCAGCTCACGTTCCGGCTCCCCCGCGAGATCGCGAAGAGGTCCGAGGAAGAGGATCCGAACGCCCATGGCTCAGGTCTCCAGATACTGGCCGGTGATGGCGGGGGCTCGGGCCAGATAGGTCTCGGTCGCATCAATTGCAGCGCCCTCGCCCGCGACCATGTTGATCCGCCGCGGCGCATGTTTGCGAGCGAGCCCGGCGACGATGGCGCGCCGCCATTCGCGATGGGTATGGTCTGCGGTGGGCACGACCAGCATTACCTCTTCCCCCTTGCCGACCGCATCCTCGACATGCGCCAGCCAGTGCTGGTGAAAGACGCCCGCGGCGGCGAGCGGGTCGTCGGGCAGGCCCTCGACCGAAATGCGTTTCATTCGCGCCGCTCGCGGTGGAGCGTGATACCGATCTTCTCGCCCGCTTCGGCGATCGCGAGCTTGACGATCTTGACCGTCACCGCCTCGACGCGCTTGTCCTGCAGGAACAGCGTTTCGCAGACATGGTCGGCAACAGCTTCGATGAGCTTGAAATGCACGCCTTCGGGCAGCGCCTCGGAGGCGGCGAATTTCAGATCCATATAGTTCTTCGAATGATCGAGCGAAGTCTCGGGATCGTAGCGATGCAGCGGCTTCATCCGCGCCTGGATAGTGAAGCGCAGCGGCTGCGGGCGCCCGGTTTCTTCCGAATAGATGCCGGTGAGCACATCGTGCTCGAATTCGGCCACTTCGAGGATCAGCGAATCGTTCATCGCGTTGCCCTAGCGCGGATTGGACCAGCGCGCGAAGATCGCGGTAGGCAGCAAGCGACCGGCCCGTTCACCCTGAGCCTGTCGAAGGGCGTCTTCCTGCACCGCCAGATCGCCATATTCGATCTTGCCCGGAAGGCCTTCGAAGACTTCCTCGAGCAGCCCGCCGAGCGCGAGGCTGCTCATCCGCACGGCATAGACGGTGAGGAAGAGGAAGCGGCTGTTTTCGTCGAGCAGCCGGCGGCAATCGGAAACGAGACCGGGCAGCCCCTCCTCGAGCCGCCAGACCTCGCCGTCGGGACCGCGGCCGAACTTGGGCGGATCGAGAATGATCCCGTCATAGCGACGCCCGCGGCGCACCTCGCGCGCGGTGTATTTCATCGCGTCCTCGACCAGCCAACGGATCGGACGGTTGGCCAGTCCCGCGAGCTCGGCATTGGCGCGCGCCTGCGCGACCGATTTCTTGCTCGCGTCGACATGGGTGACACGCCCGAAGCGGCTTAGCGCCTGCGTACCGACGCCGGTATAGCCGAACAGGTTCATCGTCTCGGCATCGGTCGCATCGCCGAGTTGCGCGCCCATCCACTCCCACACCGGGGCCATGTCGGGGAAAAAGCCGAGGTGGCGGAAGGGGGTGCACTGCGCGGTGAAGCGCGCTTCGCCGCCCCAACCAAGTTCCCAGCCATCCTTGGGCACTGGCTTGGCGTATTGCCAGCGCCCGCCGCCATCCTCGTCGCTGCCGGGGACGAATTCGCCATGCGCATCCCACGCCTCTAGCCGCGGCGACCACATCGCCTGCGGCTCGGGACGGATGAAGCGAAAGGGGCCATAGGCCTCGAACTTGCGGCCATGGCCGCTGTCGAGCAGGCGATAGGCATCCCAGCCCTCGCCGACCATCAGCACGGGTTCGCGGACGAGTTCGGCCATCAGGAGGCATGCCCCAGGATATGCTCGCGCACCGCCTCGTAGGTTCCGGGCAGCTCGGTATAGGCTTCCTCCCGCGCGAAGAGGTCGCCGACGCGCGCGGGCAGCGTGGGCCGTGTCCCCGTCGCGCGTTCGACCGCATCGGGAAACTTGGCGGGATGCGCGGTCGCCAGCGTGACCACCGCGACATCGGCGGGCAGTTCGGCCTGCCGCGCGGCGTGGAGACCGATCGCGGTATGCGGGTCGATCGTTTCGCCGCAGGTTTCATAGGCCCAGCGGATCGCCTGCGCGGTCTCGGCCTCGTCGGCGCGCGCGCTGGAAAAAAGCACCGCTGCTCCCTCGCGCTGCGCGTTGGTGAGCTGCATCGCGCGGCTTTGCTCGAACTCGCGCATCTGCTCGGCCAGCGCAGCCCCGTCGCGCCCACCGACATCGAACAGCAGGCGCTCAAAGTTCGAGCTAACTTGAATATCCATGCTGGGCGCGGCGGTGGGGGTCACGCTGCCGGTCGAATAGTCGCCGCTCGACAGCGCGCGGTGGAGGATGTCGTTGATATTGGTGGCCACGATCAGCCGTTCGATCGGCAATCCCATGCGCGCCGCGACATGGCCGGCGAAGACATCGCCGAAATTGCCCGTCGGCACGCTGAAGGCCAGCTTGCGCTCGGGCCCGCCCAGCTGCAGCGAGGCGGCGAAATAATAGACCACCTGCGCCATCAGCCGCGCCCAGTTGATCGAATTGACCGCTCCGATGCGGTGCTTGGCGATCACGCTCTCGTCGGCAAAGATGCGCTTCACCATCGCCTGCGCATCGTCGAAACTGCCCTCGATCGCGATGTTGTGGACATTGGGCGCGCGCACAGTGGTCATCTGGCGACGCTGGACATCGCTCACCCGCCCCTTGGGGTGGAGCATGAATATCTCGACCCGGTCGAGACCCGCCACCGCATCGATCGCCGCGCTTCCGGTATCGCCGCTGGTCGCCCCGACGATCGTCAGCGTGCCGTCCTCGCGCGCGAGGAATTCCTCGAACAGCAGGCCGAGCAATTGCAATGCGACATCCTTGAAGGCGAGCGTCGGCCCGTGGAACAATTCGAGCAGCCACTGCCGTTCAGTCAATTGTACCAGCGGTGTGACCGCCTTGTGGGCGAAGCGGGCATAGGCTTTGGCGGTCAGTTCGCGCAGCTTTTCGGGCGCCAGGCAGTCGCCGACGAAAGGCTGCATCACGCGCGCGGCGAGCTCGGGATAGGGCAGTCCGCGCATCGCGGCGATCTCGTCGATCGAGAATTGCGGCCATTCCTCGGGGACATAGAGGCCGCCGTCGCTGGCGAGTCCGGCAAGCGTGACGCCGGCGAAATCGAGCGCCGGCGCGCTACCGCGGGTGGAGACGTATTTCATGCCGGAAAGCGGTTAGCGAGGCACAGAGCACCGGGCAAGCAAGCCGGCCTAGTCGGTGGTTTGCTTTTCCTTGTCCTCGACCGCTTCGAGGTCCCGCTTGAGGCGCGAAAGCCCCTGCACCGCCTGCGCTGCATGGGGCCCAATCCAGCGTTCATGTATGTCGTGGATCGGCATGGCGTCGAGATGGTTGAAGCGCTCGCGTCCTTTGCGCACCGGGACCACCAGCCCCGCCTCCTCAAGAACCCGCAAGTGCATCATCACCGTGGTCCGATCGAGATTGGGAAACTCCGCACATAGCTGCTTGGTGGTCAGAGGGCGCAGCTTCAGCGCATCGCAGATCGACCGGCGAACTGGGTTGGCCAGCGCCTTAAAGATCGCGTCAAGATCGCCTTCGTTTGACATGTTATGTTTTTATAACATATTTGAACGCGACTCAAGAGGAGGTTTGGCGATGGAAATCAAATTCAGAGTGGCCGGACGGATCGCGAAGCCCGTGGCCGAGGTGTTCGAAGCGGTCGCGGATCCGAAGAAGCTGTCGAACTATTTCACGACCGGCGGTGCCCAGGGCCGGATAGAGGAAGGCGCCACGCTCACTTGGGATTTCCACGACTTCCCCGGCGCCTTTCCCGTGGAAGTGATTGAGGTCGTGCCGAACGAAAAGATCGTCCTCGAATGGGGTGCGCACGAGGGCGACAGCGGCGAGATCGGCGCCAAGGGTGTCGAAACCGACTACCGGACCACCGTCACCATGCTGTTCAAACCCACCGACGACGGGCGGACACTGGTGGAAATCGTCGAGGAGGGCTGGCGCGAGACGCCCGGCGGGCTGCGCGGGTCCTATATGAATTGCGAAGGATGGACCGGCATGCTCTGCGCGCTCAAGATGTGGATCGAACACGGCATCAATCTGCGCGAGGGATTCTACAAGTAGTCCGCTCCCGTTGAACGAGGATTTCGCCGGCGCCGCAGCGCGAGAATGTAGATCACCAGCGCGGTCAGTGCGAAGAAGAACCATTGGCCGGCATAGGCGAGGTGATTGTTGGGCAGGTCGCGCGGATCGGGCAGCGCGAGCGGCTCGAGCCCGGCCACCGGATCGGTCGCGACGATCCGGCCACCCGGCGCGATGATGCCGCGGACCTGGCCCCCACTCCAGGTGATCGGTGCGGGGTCACGCGAAAACCCCAAGTCGATCGTGGCCGCTCCTCCATCGGCAAGCGCGCAGGAGACGCGCTGGGCGACCCCCTTCTCTCCCCGCCTGCTCGTGCCAGCCACGGTGGTCGCCCCACTGGCGGAAAGGCAGGTCACCGAGGTGCGGCGGTACAGCGCGTCCTCGCGCCGGTCTGGATCGCGCGGATAGTCGATCTCGGTCGGGATCGTCAGCGCCTGTTCGGCATGCGCGATCAAGGCTTCCTTTTCGCCCTTGCGGTCCAGTTGCCAAAAGCCGAGCGCGATCATCGTCGCGATGGCGAAGGCAACGATGGCAGTCGGAACCACGGGAACGCGCATGATCGATCAACCCTGCTGCAAACCGAGAAGGGCAGCCTCGGCATAACCGGGCTGCCCTTCGCGTTTTTCGTACTTGTCCGCAGACATCAGTGGATGGCAGCGCCCCAGCCGCCCCAGACATACACGGCGACGAAGAGGAACAGCCACACGACGTCGACGAAGTGCCAGTACCATGCCGCCGCTTCGAAGCCGAAGTGCTGCCGCGGGGTGAAGTGGCCCTTGTAGGTGCGCACGAGGCAGACGATCAGGAAGATCGTGCCGACCAGCACGTGGAAGCCGTGGAAGCCGGTCGCCATGTAGAAGGCCGAGCTGTAGGTGTTGCCACCGAAGCCGAACGGCGCATGCGCGTATTCATAGGCCTGGATGCTCGTGAACAGAATGCCGAGCAGGATGGTCAGCCACAGCCCCTTCTTGAGTCCTTCGCGGTCGCCATGGATCAGGCTGTGGTGCGCCCAGGTCACCGTGGTGCCCGAGCACAGCAGGATCAGCGTGTTGAGCAGCGGCAGGCTGAACGGATCGATCACCGCTTCGATCGCCTTGGGCGGGAAGACCCCGCCGACGACGTCGGACAGCTCGCTGGGGAACAGCGCGAAGTCGAACCAGCTCCAGAACCAGCCGACGAAGAACATCACTTCGGAAGCGATGAACAGGATCATGCCGTAACGCATGTGCAGCTGCACGACCGGCGTGTGATCGCCGCGCTCGGCTTCCTTCACGATGTTCGAGAACCAGCTGAAGAAGGTGGCGATCAGGCCGGCGATGCCGAGGCCGAGCACAAGGTGCGCACTCGCCATCTCGTGCATGTAGAGCACCATGCCGCTGGTGAAGGTCAGCGCCGAGATCGAGCCGATCAGCGGCCAGATATCGGGTTCGAGGATGTGATATTCGTGATTGACGTTGCCAGCCATTGTACTCGCGTCCTGGGTTTCGCTTTGCGGGTGCCCTTAATGCGCCAATGCGCGCGGGTCTAGGGGCTACTCTGCAGATTCCAGTGCCCGGTGGAAAGTGTAGGAGAGAGTGATCTGCTCTACTCCCTTCATATTGGGGTCGTCGAGCGCCTTTGGATCGACGTAGTAGAGCACCGGCATGCGCACCTCCTGACCCGGCTCGAGGACCTGCTCGGTAAAACAGAAGCACTGGATCTTGTTGAAATAGGCGCCCGCCTGCTCAGGCTCGACATTGAATGTGGCGGTACCGGTTATCCGTTCGTCGGAATTGTTCTTGGCGATATAGATCGCCATGTCGCGCTGGCCGATCGTCACCGTGTCGGTGGGATGTTCGGGATGGAAGCTCCACGGAACGTCGGCGGCGGTGTTGCCATCGAAGCGAATGGAGATCGTCCGCGCAGCCGCGCTGTCGGCGAAACGCGCCGCTTGCGCCGCATCGCTCTGGCTGGCCCGCTGAGTAGTACCGCCGAAACCGGTCACCTGGCAGAACATGCGGTAAAGGGGGACGGCCGCAAAGCCGAGGCCGAGCATGCCGAGCGCCATAAGGATGGCAATCATGGCGGTGCGGGTCTTGCGTGTATCGAGGGCCTCTACACTCATACCGGGCCTCACATCCGCGCGATGGTGATCACGTAGAACAGCAGCGCCAGAAACAGCAATATGCCGCCCACCACGAGATTGCGGCTCTTCTGTCGGCGACGGAACTCGGCTTCTTCTTCGGGGGTCATGCGATCCATCCGTTGTTGGCCAGGACCCGATCCGCCACCAGCGCGGCGAACAGGGCGAAAAGATAGAGTATGCTGAAAGCGAACAGGCGCTTCTCGGGCTTCATTGTATCGGTCTCCCCTGTCTGCCGGAAGGCGACGGGAAGCGAAAGCGCAAGGAAAGCAAGCGACAGTGCGAGCGCCGCAATACCGTAAACATAGCCCGTCCCGCCGATGAACCACGGCGCGGCGGCGATCGGCACCAGCAGCACGGCATAGACGAAGATCTGGCGGCGGGTCGATTTCTCCCCTTTGACCACCGGCATCATCGGGATGCCGACATTGGCATAATCGGTCTTCACGAACAGCGCGAGTGCCCAGAAATGCGGCGGGGTCCACATGAAGATGATCAGGAACAGGAGTACCGGCATCAGCGTGATGTCACCCGTCACCGCGACCCAGCCGATCAACGGCGGGAAGGCCCCTGCTCCGCCGCCGATGACGATGTTCTGCGGCGTGCGCGGCTTGAGCCAGATGGTGTAGATCACTGCGTAATAGACGATCGACAGCGCAAGGATGGCTGCGGCGAGCCAGTTCACGCCCAGCCCCATGATCAGCACCGAGGCGACCGAGATGAGGACGCCGAAATCGCGTGCGTCGGTGCGTTGCAGGCGGCCAGCCGGCAACGGCCGCGCCTGGGTGCGCTTCATGCCGGCGTCGATATCGGCTTCCCACCACTGGTTCAGAGCCGCCGCGCCACCCGCACCGAGCGCAATGCACAGGATAGCGGTGAAACCAAGCACCGGGTGGATGCTGCCGGGTGCGGCGAGCAGACCGCACAGTCCGGTGAAGATCACCAGGCTCATCACGCGAGGCTTGGTCAGCGCAAAGAAATCGCGCCAGTCGGCGGGCAGCTGGGAGGGAAGGGTCTGGGTCATGGAATCGGGCGCCATATAGGGCGTTAGAGGCGGTTTAGCCAGTCGATCAGGATGGCATTCACGGCATCGGGCCGTTCCTGCTGGGTCCAGTGGCCAACACCTTCCAGAATATGGCCTTCGACTGCGGGGGCGAAAGCCGTCATCATCCCGATCGGATCGGTGACCGCGCCGAACAGGAAAGTCGCCGGATCACGGGTCCCCCCGATGAACAGGGCAGGCTGTTCGATCGCCCTTCCCTTCCAGGCTTGCAGCCAGGCAAAATCAGCCTCGTGATTGCGGTAGCGGTTGAGCGGCCCGCGAAATCCCGAGGACTTGAATTCCGCCTCGTAGAAATCGAGATCGTCCTCGGTCAGCCAGGGAACCGGCTCGGGATCGGGCAGACCTTCGAGAAAGGTCGCGCCGACCGGCTTGTTCCAGTAATCGCCCGGCGGCACGTCGCCGCTGATCGAATACATCATCCGCTCGACGAATTCGCGCGGGTCCTTCTCCGCCTCGGCCTCGGCAATGCCGGGTTCCTGGAAATATTCCTGGTAGAAGAAGCGCCCCTGGCTGGTGAAATGCTCGCGGAAGACCTCGGTGAAGGGTCTGTTCGGCACGCCGGCGAAGGGCACAGAGAGCCCGGCAACAGCACGAAAATCTTCGGGATGGGTGAGCGCCGAATTCCACACGATCGGCGCACCCCAGTCGTGTCCGATCAGGATCGCCTTTTCATCGGGCGAGAGCGCGTGCCGCAGGCCGACGAGATCGCCGACGATGTGTTCCATGGCATAGGCGCCGACGGGGTGCGGCTTGTCCGACCCGCCATAGCCGCGCACGTCGATCGCGCAGGCGGTGAACCCGGCATCCGCGACGGGGCCGATCTGGTGCCGCCAGCTGTACCAGCTTTCGGGAAAACCGTGGACCATGATGGCGAGCGGCCCCTCGCCTTCGATGGCGCAGCGCAGGCTGACCTTTCCGGTATCGACGGTGTGCATACGCGGCATGGCCTTACTCCCTTGGGGCATGAAAAAGCGGCCGATCCACCATGGGACCGGCCGCTCTTTCGTGTCCAGTCTTTCGACCGCAGGATCAGGCGGGCTTGGCCTCGCTCAGATGATCGTGCGCCGTATGATGATCCTCGATCACCGGCAGGGTCGAGAACTGGTGGAACGGCGGCGGGCTCGACAGGCTCCATTCGAGCGTCGTTGCGCCTTCGCCCCACGGATTGTCAGCCGCCTTCTTGCCTGCGGTGAAAGCGTAGACGAGGTTGATGAAGAAGAAGATCATCGAACCCGCCATGATGACGTAACCGAGCGAGCTGATCTCGTTCCAGTAGGTATAGGCATCCGCGTAATCGGGATAACGACGCGGCATGCCCTGCAGGCCGAGGAAGTGCTGCGGGAAGAAAATCACGTTCACGCCGATGAAGAAGCCCCAGAAGTGCAGGTGGGCCAGCAGTTCGGAGTGCATCTTGCCGCTCATCTTCGGGAACCAGTAGTAGAAGCCCGCGAAGAGCGAGAACACCGCGCCCATCGACAGCACGTAGTGGAAGTGCGCCACCACGAAGTAGGTGTCGTGGACCACGTCGTCGACGCCGCCATTGGCGAGGTAGACACCGGTGACGCCGCCGACGGTGAACAGGAAGATCATGCCGATCGCCCAGACCATCGGGCTCTTGAACTCGATCGAGCCGCCCCACATCGTGGCAATCCAGCTGAAGATCTTCACGCCGGTCGGGACCGCGATGACCATGGTCGCTGCGGTGAAGTACATCTTCGTGTTCACGTCGAGGCCGACGGTGTACATGTGGTGCGCCCACACGACGAAGCCGACCACGCCGATCGCGACCATGGCGTAGGCCATGCCGAGATAGCCGAACACGGGCTTGCGGCTGAAGGTCGAGACGATCTGGCTGATCATGCCGAAGCCAGGCAGGATCATGATGTAGACTTCGGGGTGGCCGAAGAACCAGAACAGGTGCTGGTAGAGGATCGGATCACCGCCGCCGGCAGGATCGAAGAAGGTCGTGCCGAAGTTGCGGTCGGTGATCAGCATGGTGATCGCGGCCGCGAGAACCGGCAGCGCCAGCAGCAGGAGAAAGGCGGTAACCAGCACCGACCACACGAACAGCGGCATCTTGTGCAGGGTCATGCCCGGTGCGCGCATGTTGAAGATGGTGGTGATGAAGTTGGTCGCACCAAGGATCGAGCCCGCACCGGCAAGGTGCAGCGAGAAGATCGCGAAATCGACGGCGGGACCCTGCGAGCCGGTGGTCGAGAGCGGCGCATAGACGGTCCAGCCAGTGCCCGCTCCAGGCCCCGTACCGCCGGGCACGAAAAGCGAGAACAGCAGCGAGGCGAAGCCGGCCACAGTCAGCCAGAAGCTGATGTTGTTCATCCGCGGAAAGGCCATGTCGGGCGCGCCGATCATCAGCGGCACGAACCAGTTGCCGAACCCGCCGATCATCGCCGGCATGACCATGAAGAAGACCATGATCAGGCCGTGGGCGGTGATGAACACGTTCCACATGTGGAGGTTCTGGTCCATCTGCGTCGGATCGGCACCGAAGAACGGCGCCACCTGGTTGAGGACCTGGAGACCCGGCTCGGCGAGCTCCCAGCGCATGATGCCCGAGATCGCGCCACCGATGATGCCGGCGATGATCGCGAAGATCAGGTAGAGCGTGCCGATATCCTTGTGGTTGGTCGACATGAACCAGCGCGCGAAGAAGCCGGGCTTGTGATCGGCGTCGTGCGCATGGTCCTCGTGGTGGGCCTCGAAGTGGTCGGCGGTGGTAGCCATCGTGCTGTACTCTCGAGCTAAACGAAAATCTTAGGCGGTCGGGGCGGCAGGAGCCGCACCGGCTTCGGCGCTTGCGGGTTCAGCCGCCGGCGCGGCCGCGGCAGCCGCTTCTTCGGCGCCGGCGATCTTGCCGCCCTGCGCCAGAACCCAGGCGTTGTACTGATCCATCGGCAGCGCTTCGACCGCGATGGGCATGTAGCCGTGGCGCGCGCCGCACAATTCCGAACACTGGCCGTAATAGACGCCGGGCTCGTCGATGAAGAGCAGCTTCTCGTTGAGGCGGCCGGGGACGGCGTCGAGCTTGAACCACAGACTCGGCACCGCGAAGGAATGGATCACGTCGGCGGCAGTCGTCTGCAGGCGGATCGGCACGCCGGCGGGCACGACCATGCGGTTGTCGACCGCCAGCTGGTGCGGCTCGCCGCGGGCATCGGCCTCTTCCTTGGTCAGCATGTTCGAGACGATCTCGAAATCGCCATTGTCGGGGTAGGTATAACCCCAATACCACTGATAGCCTGTCGCCTTGATCGTGATCGCATCCTTGGGCGGCGTCTTGTACTGCGCGCTGAGCAGGCCGATCGAGGGGATCGCGATGCCCAGCAGGATCAGCGCAGGCACGACCGTCCAGATGACTTCGATCAGCGTGTTGTGGCTGGTCTTGGACGGCGAGGGGTTGGCGCGCTTGTTGTACTTGAGCACGACCCAGACGAAAAGCGCGAGAACGAAGACACTGATAAGGGCCATGACCCACACAAGGCCGATGTGCAGTGCATTGGCCTGGTGGCCGATCGGCGAGAACTGCTGCTGGACGTCGATCCCGCCGGGGGTCGGCATACCCTTGCCTGCGGTCGGCTTCATCGGGGTGTAGGCGCCCACGGCCTCGCTCGACGCGTCGGTGGCTCCGGCCTGATCGACCAGTTCGAGCTGCGCGGTATCGGTCGCTTCGGCGGCATCCTGCGCCATGGCGCCCTGCGCGCCGAAAGCCAACATCGCGGCCATCGCCAGACTGGCGACAATGCGGTGGAACCCGTTGAGGGAGCCGAGAATTTTCATCGTCTTGGCACTCTTTCGTGTCGTGTCGTCGTCCGGACCTCTTGACCATGCGAATCCCGCGTGCACGGCGGGACGCATCCCTGTGGCAGGGCCCGATTGCGCCCGCCTATAGGCAGGGATTGCGCCAGCCTCAAGCGGGTGGCCGATAAAAATGTGCAAGCACCTTTGCCTCTTGCGCAAACGCGCGCGAGGCGCTTTGGACGCACGCGCCATGACCGATGAAGAAATCCTCCACGAATTCCGCGCCAGCGAAGCCCTGCTCGAAGGCCACTTCAAGCTCTCGAGCGGACGTCACAGCGGCCACTACCTCCAATGCGCCCGCGTGCTGATGAATTCCGAGCGCGCAGGACGCCTCGCTTTCGCGCTCGCGCAGAAAATTCCGCGCGACATCCGCAGCCAGATCGACGTGGTGGTCAGCCCGGCTATGGGCGGGATCATCATCGGTCAGGAAATGGGCCGGGCGCTGGGCAAGGACGCGATGTTCCTCGAACGGCCCGAAGGCGAGTTCCACCTCCGCCGCGGCTTCCGCCTGGACCCGGGCGCCAAGGTGCTGATGGTCGAGGACGTCGTCACCACCGGCCTCTCCAGCCGCGAGGCGATCGAGGCGGTCGGGCGTGAGGGCGGCAAAGTGATCGCCGAAGTCGCGCTCGTCGACCGGTCGAACGGCTCGGCCGATCTGGGCGTGCCCTTCTTCCCGCTGGTCGACATCAATTTCCCGACCTATGCCGAGGATGAAATTCCCGCAGAGCTCGCGGCCATTCCCGTGACCAAGCCCGGGAGCCGCGCGGCTTGAGCGGGCGCCTGCGCCTCGGGGTCAATATCGACCACGTCGCGACGATCAGGAACGCGCGCGGGGGCGATCATCCAGATCCGGTGCGTGCCGCGGAAATCGTGGCAGCCGTCGGCGGCGACGGTATCACCGCGCATCTGCGTGAGGACCGGCGCCACATCCGCGATGCGGACCTGAAGCGCATCCAGGCGGCAACCGACCTTCCGCTCAACCTCGAGATGGCGGCGACCGAAGAAATGCTGGCCATTGCCCTTTCGCATAAGCCGCATGCCGCCTGCATTGTCCCCGAAAAGCGCGAGGAGCGCACCACCGAGGGCGGGCTCGACGCGGCAGGGCTGCACAACCAGCTTGCTCCGATCGTGTGGAAGCTTGCCGACAACGGCATTCGCGTCTCGCTGTTCATCGAAGCCAGCGAGCGCCAGCTCGAAGCTGCGCAGCGCCTGCGCGCACCGGTGGTCGAATTCCACACCGGCGAATACGCCCACGCAGGCATCGACGGCGATAAAGATCGCGAGGCAACGGAGCTCGAGCGCATCGCGGCGATGTCGAAGCTGGCACGCGAGATGGAGATCGAGCCGCATGCCGGCCATGGCCTCACCTATGACAACGTCAAGCCGATCGCCGCGATACCCGAGCTCGCCGAGCTCAACATCGGCCACTACCTTGTCGGCGAGGCGGTGTTCGTCGGGCTCGAGGCGGCGGTTCGCCGGATGCGCGCACTTATGGATGAGGCGCGATAATTGTCGGAACAGAACGCCTTGAACATCTGGCGCTCGCTCAGGGCCACTTTCTTCCTCTTCCTGATCGTCGTCCCTATCCTCATCGTCGCCAACGTCAGTTCCGGTGAGATCGAGGGAAGCATCGGCGACGATTTGTTGATCCCTGCGGCGGGACTGATCCTGTTCGCGGGGTTTTTAGCAGAGGCGGGCAGACGCACGATCAATCATTTGGCTGGTGCGCCGCTGTGTCGCTGGAGGAGGGATCGATGATAATTGGCCTCGGCTCGGACCTGTGCAACATCGAGCGCATCCAGAATTCGCTCGACCGCTTCGGCGAGCGGTTCGAGAACCGCGTGTTCACCGAAATCGAGATCGCCAAGGCACGGCGCCGCCCCTTCACCATCGCCGGCACCTACGCCAAGCGCTTCGCCGCCAAGGAAGCTTTCTCGAAGGCGGTCGGCACCGGCTTTCGGCGCGGGGTGTTCATGAAGGACATCGGTGTAGTTAACGCGACATCGGGCGCGCCCACGCTTGCGCTCACCGGCGGTGCGGCGATCGTGCTTGCGGAAATGGTGCCGCAGGGCCATGAGGCGCGCATTCATCTTACCCTCACCGACGATCATCCATGGGCCCAGGCCTACGTCATCATCGAGGCCCTACCCCAGTGACCACCGGCGCCACGACAGTGAAGAAGTCCTCCGAAACCGAATCCGACAAGAAGGTCGACTGGATCGCGGAAATCCGCGGCCTTGCCTTGATGCTTCTGGCAGTCTTCGCCTTCCACAGCTTCATCGCCAAGCCGTTCTACATCCCCTCGGAATCGATGATGCCCAACCTGCTGGTCGGCGACCGGCTGGTGGTGAGCAAATATCCGTATGGCTGGAACTGGAGCTCGATCAGCTTCCATCTCGCCCCGCGCGGCCACTGGCGACTGTTCGGCGCGACTCCAGAATATGGCGACATCGTCATTCCGGTGCATCCGTATAAGGACGAGGACTATATCAAGCGCGTCGTCGCCCTGCCCGGCGACCGGATCGCGGTGCGCAACGGCCAGATCATCCTCAATGGCACGCCGGTCGAACAGAAGGTCGAGCCAGCGCTCGACCTGCCGCTTGATGCCAATTCGCGCTGCGACGGCTTCGGCTTCGACGATTTTCGTGCAGTGACCTCGGCGGGAAGGCGCGTCTGCCGCGTGCCGGTATTGCGCGAGACGCTCCCCAATGGTGCGACCTATCTCGTCATCGACCACCAGAACCAGGAACTCGACAATTTCCCCGAGATCACGGTGCCCGAAGACCACGTCTTCGTGATGGGCGACAATCGCGACCACTCCGCGGACAGCCGCGAGCTCAACAATTCGCGCGGCCTCCTCGGTCCAGTACCGCTCGAAAATATCGGCGGGCGCGCCGAATTCATAACCTTCTCGCTCGACGGCACGACCACGCTCAATCCGATCACCTGGTGGACCAGCCTGCGCGAAGGGCGGGCCTGGTCGACCCTGCGACCCGCCATCGCGGAACGAAAAGGCGCTCCCGAGCGCTAAAGGCACTGGATCAGGGGACGCGCATGGCCGACGAGTCGCAGGACAACAGCAGCCGGGATCTCGGCACCAGCCCCTCGCGGATCAACAACCCGCGCATTCGCCATGAAATGTCGCGTGCCATGGTGTGGGTCGCCGTGGTCGGAACGGTTGTCCTGGCGGTATGGATCGCGCGCCCGCTGCTGGTCATTTTCGGCGCAATGGTCTTCGCCTCGATGATCGATGGCGGCGCGCGTCTTCTCGGCCGCGCACTCGATATAAGGCGGAGCGTGCGCGTCGCGATCGTCCTTGCCGCGACCGTCGCCTTCCTCGTCTGGCTCGGCTATTTTGCCGGGTCGACGATTTCGCAGGAAGCCGCCCAGTTCCCCGCGATCATCGAACGCCAGCTGGGCGAGATGTTTGCCTGGGCCCGCGCGCAAGGGTTCCAGATCGACCAGTCGCAGCTGCAGAACTATCTCGGCAATATCGGCAGCGGGATCAGCACCGTCACCAAGGCGCTCGGCGGAATACTGGGCGGAGCGGCGACGATGCTGCTCATCGTGGTGATCGGTGTCTATGTCGCCATCGACCCGCAGCTGTACGAGCGCGGCGTCGCCTGGATGCTGCCGCGCGAACAGCGCGCGCGCTTCTATGTGACGACGGCGCGGATGGGCCAGACCATGCGCCGATTGATGGCGGGCCGCCTGCTCGGCATGGTGGTCGAAGCGGTGTTCACCTATGTCATGCTGGCCGTGGTCGCCCCGCTTGTCGGTATCGGCGTGGTGCCGATGGCAGCTCTCCTCGCGATCCTGACCGGACTATTGGCCTTCGTCCCCAACCTAGGCGCGATCATCTCGGGCGCACTGATGGTGCTGGTCGGATTTTCAGGTGGGGTCGAGATGGGGATATACACGATCCTGGTCTATTTCTTCGTCCAGAACTTCGACGGCTATATTGTCATCCCGATGATCGCCAAGAAGACGGTCGACCTGGCCCCTGCGCTGGTTCTCGCCTTCCAGCTGATCATGGGTATCCTGTTCGGAATTCTCGGCCTGTTCCTGGCCGATCCGCTGCTGGCAATGATCAAGGTCGCGCTGGAACGCCGGGCCGAGCAGGCGGACGAGAACCAAGGCGAAGAGGGTGTCGGCAATGGCGCGTAAGTTTCTCTATTTCGTGGCGGTCTGCATCGTCGCAATCATCGCCGGAGCGATCGCGCTTTCGATCTGGTCGCGCGAGGCGACCGAAATCGCCTTCGTTCCGCGCGGTGAATTCGTCGAGCAACAACCGCTTGCCGCCAATGCCTATCAGGATCCGGCCATGTGGTACTCGCGACCGGGCCTGGGCACGAACGATCCGGCGCGCTACCAGCCTGCCATCGCCCAAACCGTATCTGCGCCCTCGGACCGTCCCGCTTCTCCCGAGGCTCCGGCGGCCGAGCGCAGTCTCGAGGGCCGCAACCCGCTGTCGAGCGCCGGCTCGCTCGCCGGCGAGGCAGCCGATGCCCAGGCCGTGCCCGACTTCGCCGTCTTCTTCGTCCCCCCGACGAGCTATATCCAGGCCGGAGGAGACTGGAACGCAGCTCTCGACGACGAATCGACCGACAACCGGGCGCGGCTGTTTCTCAAGGGCATCGCCAGCCCCTTCAACCGCGCCGACGAACTATGGGCGCCGCGATACCGCCAGGCTGCGGCAGGTGCATTCCTGACCGACAAGCCCGAAGCCCAACAGGCGATCGATGCCGCCTATGCCGACGTTGCGCAGGCGTTCGACTACTTCCTTGCCAGCGTGAACCCCGACGTGCCGATCGTTCTCGCCGGCCACAGTCAGGGGGCCGCCCACGTCCTGCGGCTGCTGCGCGAGAAGGTGGCGGGCACGCCAACCGAAGCACGTATCGCGGCGGTCTACGCGCCGGGCTGGCCGGTTTCGGTCGAACATGATCTTCCCGCCCTGCCCCTCCCCGCCTGCGCTGCGCCCGGTCAGGCCGCCTGCCTCCTCGCGTGGTCGACGTTCTCCGACAACGGCGATCCGCAGATGATCATGCGCCGTTACGAGGCTACCGTAGGGTACGACGGCGAGCGGCGCGGCGATGGGCCGATCCTGTGCGTCAATCCGCTGACCGGCGGGGTCAACGGCGCCGCCCCGGCCGACGCCAACCTCGGCACGCTGGTTCCAGACGCCAGCCTGTCGCGCGGCGAGCTGGTGCGGGGGGTTGTTCCGGCTCGGTGCGGCGCCGATGGTCTGCTGTATATCGGTAATCCGCCCGATCTCGGACCCGGCGTTCTGCCCGGCGGCAATTACCACGTCTACGACATTCCGCTGTTCTGGAAGAACCTGCAGGAGGATGTCATCGCTCGGGTGAAGACATGGACGACGACACGCACATCATAACCGACAGTGCGCTCGTCTATGGCGACGCGCTTCCCGAGGGCGGCGCGCTTTTGGGGCTCGATCTCGGCACCAAGACGATCGGCGTCGCAACCTGCGATCCGGGATGGCGCTATGCAACTGCGGGCAAGACAATCGCGCGCAGCAAGTTCACTAAGGATTGCGGGACCTTGCGCTCGATCGTTGCGGAGCGCTCGATCAAGGGCGTGGTGATTGGCCTGCCGCGCAACATGGACGGAAGCGAAGGGCCGCGGGCGCAGGCCAGTCGCGCCTATGCGAGGAACCTGGGTGTGGCGCTCGCTTTGCCGATCCTGCTGTGGGACGAGCGCTGGTCGACCGCCAGTGCCGAAGCCGCCATGATCGGACAGGATATGAGCCGCGCACGGCGTGCGGAAAAGATCGACAGCCACGCCGCAGCGGTAATCCTGCAGGGCGCGATAGACGCACTGGCCGGCGGCGGACTATAGTCGCAGCCGCCATGCGGCTTATCGATGCTCTCCGGCACCTCGCCTTGGGCGAAGGATCCGATCCCGATACCGGGCTGGCGCATCGTGAACGCTCGCTGTCGCGCGCGCTGGCAGTGCTTGCTACGATCTTCCTGCTGCTGGGCTTCGGGCTCTTCGCCATCCTCTACGGCTGAAGAGCCGCGCGACGCAGACGGGCTTCCTCGGCCAGCATGAGGCTGCCGCCCCGCTCCGCCTCGCGCCACAATCGGTCCCGGTCCTCGTCGCTCTCGAGCAGGCCTGCGCGCGCTTCGAAACTGGCCAGCCGCATGCGGGCGCTCGGATGCGTCCGACCGAACCCTTCCGCAAGATCGAGCGCCTCGGCATCGCCCAGCGCGACCGCGCAGCGCAAGAAGGTCTCGCTGGCAGAGGGATTGAGAATGCGTGCCACAGTCGAGCGCTCTAGATCGAACCCGTACTGGTCGAACCAGTCCTGCCCCGCATCGACCCGCATGAGATTGAGCGAAACCGAAGTGGATACCGGGGGAAGCTGCGCGTGGACATCGACATGCGCGCGATAATGCATGAGTCTGCCTTCATGGAGCGCGCTACGCTCGACGAAACGCAGCGGGACCTCCTCGCCGCCGAAACCGGCGATCGCTTCATAGTCGATTTCGTAGTAGTCGCTGCGATAGCCGGGCCCGAAATAACCTGCGGTGAGAAAATCGAAATTGTGATCGTGCGGGATACCGTAGACGAAACTGCGCGCGCCGCTTGCGCGAAAGCAGCTTTCGTCCTCGCTCGGCCAGATATTGGCGCGCAGGAAACAGCCGCCCCGCAATGGAGAAAGCACGATCGCCTGCGGGCCATAGGCGCTGTCTTCGAAAGCGTCACGATGGCGCTCCTGCAGTTGCGCGACCAGCAGATCGCCGAGAAAGCTGCTGTTGCGGGCGAGCCGTTCAAGCGCCGCTGCGGCCTCCAGTGTGCTGGCATCGTCGTTTGGATTGAAGCCTTCGGCAAGCACCTCCACCGTCTCGGCGAGGCTGGCGGGACAGCTCTGGGTATTGGCGATCACGCGAGGCATGGCGCAGGTTCCAGTTCGGCCAGTTGAGGATGCGTCTGGACCAGATTCGTGCGCAGCTCCTGCGCGGGCCGCGCCAGCGGATCGGCCGGAACCTCGGCGATGCTGGAAAGGGCGCGGAAGCCTGCCGCGGCGTCGAGGGCGAGGCATTCGCGCAGGGCCTGCCAGCGGAACTGCTCGCCACCGGCCCCGTCCTGCACTGCGAGATCGGCCAGGAGTGGCGCGGCATCGCAGCGCCCCATGCGGCCAAGCAGGGTCAGCATCATTTCGTGCCGGCTTTCGCGCCGGTCGCCACACGCGCGATGAACCAGCCTTCCCGAAGGCAGCGCGAATTGCCGCGCAGGCAGCATCTCCTCGCCGGTGCGGGCGAGCCGCAGAACCAGCAGTCGGCTTGCAAGGCTGCGGACGATCCGTGATTGCTTCCTGCCCGAACAGGTGAAGATGGTGCCTGTCGACACCTGTCGGCGGTGCTCCACGATCATGGCATGCTCACCATTTTCGCGGGCGATTTCGAGCATGGATATCTCGGCCTCACCGGCGAGCACCGCTTCATGACGCTCGGCATCGGAGAAAGTCGCGGTCGTCGGGGCGGCGAAATGCGCTCCGCCCTCGTGGAGCGCCAGCCCGAGCGTGGCGCGCCCCTTTCCCGCAATCTGCAGAAAGTGAAATCCAGTGCCGGACTGGTGGCGAAAGGCGAGTAGCGCCAAGGGATAGGCGCGCTGCAGCGTCACCAGGCGCCGCACAAATGGTTCAATTGCCTTTCGCGCAGACCCCTCCGCTGCGAACAGCGCCGCGAGATGCGTGCAGTCGGAAAGCGGAACTCCCGTCCCGTAGGATTCGAGATCCGTCAGCACCGGGGACAGGGCGGGATCGTGCCGGCATTGCGCCATTGCATCGGCTACCGCCCGCTGCATTGCGCGCTGCGCGGCATGATCACCGCGCAGCGCGCCGATCTGCGGATCGATCTGCATGCCCCGCCCGCTGATCAGAGCAGCATGTCGAACAGCGTATGGTCGTAGACATAGACCATGATCGCCACGATCGTATCGTCCGAGCCGCCCGCCGACAGGCTGCCGAACAGGCCGCTCATGGTATCCAGATCCGGAAGACTGCCCAGCTCGATCTTGGGAAGATCCATCATTTTCTCCTCTATTCCAGGCAGCCACCGAACCCCCTGTTCGCGCCCGCCGCGAGAGAGGCTAGCGGAGCTGGGCGAGGAGGTGAAATTAAAGGATTGTAAGGTCCGCAGCCGCGCGGCTATCGCAGCCCGCGATGAGCGAACAGGAGCGCAAATTCGATCCCGCCAAGGCCACGTCCTTCTTTACCGGGCGGGGACATTCGGGCTGGCTGGGATTGAAATATTCCGACCATGGCGACGACTGGGTCGAACTCGAACTGCCCTGGCGCGAGGACCTGCTGGGCGAGGAAGGACAGCGTGTGCTTGCCTCGGGCCCGATCCTCAGCCTGATGGACATGGCGAGCGGCATGGCGATCTGGCGCGCGATGGACGAATTCACCGCCATCGCCACGCTCGACCTGCGCGTCGATTACGTCCGGCCCGCGCGCGAAGGCGCCAGCGTGTTCGGCCGCTCGCAATGCTACCGTGTCACGCGCAGCGCGGCCTTCGTGCGCGGGCTGGCGCATGACGGCGAGGCCGAGGATCCGGTGGCGCACATCCAAGCGGTGTTCATGAAAATCGCACCGACGACGAGGCTCTGAGATGACGGACAATCCCGAGATCGATGCCCTCACTCCCTATGCCCGCTCGCTCGGCATCGCGCTCGATACCTGGGAGGACGGCACGCCGATCCTGTCGGTGCCGTTCGACGAAACGGTCGAGGGCCGGCCAAAACATTACCACGGAGGGGCAACCGGCGGGTTGCTCGAAACGGCAGGCTATGCCGCGCTGCGCGCCGAACTCGCGCGCCAGGGCCGCTCCGCGATGCTCAAGCCGATCAACATCACCGTGCAGTATCTCGCTGCGGGCAAGAGCCGCACCAGCTATGCGCAGGGGCGGATCACCAAGCTTGGGCGGCGCAGCGCCAACATTACCGTCGAGGCATGGCAGGACGATCGCAATCGTCCGATCGCCACCGCGGTGATGAACGTCTTCATGGCCGAACCAGAAGGCTAGTTGCGCGGCTCTTGCGCCGCGGCTTCCTCGCGGCGGTTGCGCGCTTCGGCCCGCCGTTCGTCAGCGCGCCTGCGGGCCTCCTCGATCGCCGCCGGATCGACCGCAAGGCCGCCATCGCCGATCGAGATATCAAGCGGAACGCCATCGATCTCGGTCGAGAGGATCGCCTCGCCGTCGCGAATACGCAGGCGCGAATTGCCGCCACCCAACGGAATGTCACCGATGTCGGGCACGTCGAGCGGTTCGATCGGGCCACCCGGATCGTCCTGCTGGCGCGGTTCGGGCCTGCTCGGCGCAGCTTTCACATTCATCGCGCGGTTCATGAAATCGCGCCAGATGCGCGCAGGCAGCCCGCCCCCGCTGATTCCGCCCTTGAGCGGAGAGTTGTCGTCATTGCCGATCCACACCCCGACCACCAGATCTCCGGCATAGCCGACGAACAGCGCATCGCGATTGTCCTGCGTGGTGCCGGTCTTGCCGAAGTTCGGACCGCGCAGCATGGCCGCGCGCCCGGTGCCGTTGTTGATCGCGGAGCGCAGCATCCTTTCCATGGCCCGCTGGGTCGAGGACGAGAAGCTCGAAGGCCCGTCCCACAGGTTCTCGAAGAATCCACGCTCGGGCCGCGCGAAGGCATGCGGCTCGATCGGATATTCATTCGCCGCCACCGCGGCATAGGCCGAGGTCAATTCGAGCAGCGACATGGTAGAAGTGCCGAGCGCCAGGCTCGGGTCACCCTTGGCAAGCGGCGCGGTGACGCCCAGATCGCGCGCAGTGGCGATGACCTTTTCGCTCCCGACCTCGCCCAGCAGGCGGACCGCGGCGACATTGCTCGAGCGCGCAAAGGCCTGCTCGAGGGTCAGGCTTTCCGAATAGCGTCCCCCCGAATTCTTGGGACGATAGCTCCCTTCGGTAATCTCGGTATTGGCGATCGGGTCGTCGGGGCTCCACCCTGCGCGTAAAGCGGCGAGATAGACGAACAGCTTGAAGGTCGATCCGGGCTGGCGTCGCGCCTGCGTTGCCCGGTTGAAGGGCGATTGGGCGTAGTCCTTGCCACCGATCATCGCCACCACCTCGCCATTGCGCCGCATGGCCACGAGCGCCACCTGCGCCTCGCCGAGCGGCGCGCCCTGCGTCACCTGGCGGGCGATGTTCTGCAACCGGGCGTCGAGCGTGGTGGTCAATGTCTGCCGCGAATAGCCCTGTTCGGTCTGGTCGCGTGCCTCGGGCAGCGCCCAGTCGGCGAAATAGGTCCCGGTCGGCAGGTCGTTGCGCGTGCGCACGTCGAGCGCGGGAGGTTTCATCGCGCGCGCCTCGGCCTCGGTCAGGTAGCCTGCGGCGACCATCGACTGAACCACGATCGCCATGCGCTTGCTCGCCCGATCGTAGTGCCGCGTCGGGGCATAGGCGCTGGGTGCCTGCAGGAGACCCGCGAGCATCGCCGCCTGGTTGGGTTTGAGGTTCTCCGGCTTGCGGTAGAAATAGTGAAGGCTCGCGGCACGCAGCCCATAGACGTTGTCGCCGAAATAGGCGTTCGAGAGGTAGCGGCTGAGGATCTCGTCCTTGGTCAGCCAGGCTTCGAGCCAGAAGGCGATCAGCGCCTCGCGCGCCTTGCGCGTCAGCGTCCGCTCGGGCGTGAGGAAGGTGAATTTCGCGAGCTGCTGGGTAATCGTGCTGCCCCCGCCCGTGCCGGTAAGGGCGGCGCGGGCGATGCCGCGCGGATCGACGCCCCAGTGCGAATAGAAGCGCCGGTCTTCGGTCGCGAGAAAGGCCTCGATCACATGCGGCGGGAGTTTCGCCACCTCGACAGGTTCGTCGGTGATCGCGCCGTTGCGCGCGATCGGCGTGCCGTCGGCGGCGAGCAGCGTGATCTGCGGTGCGGCGATGGGTTCGAGCGACTTTGAGAGCGGTGCGGTGATCGCCAGCCAGGCGAAGAGCACCATGAACAGGCCGAGCACACCCGCGACAAGGCGGACCGCCCACCAGCGCTTGCGTCGCCCGCGCCAATAGTCGCGCTGCCAGAAACGCAGGCGCTTGCGCTCCTCGGCCTCCAGCGCGGTGTCGAGCCGGTCGAGGCGGTCGTCCCAATCGTCGTAGTCGAGCGCCTCATGCGTCGCGTAATAGCCGCGATGCGCCGGGACCTCCGCCTGCGGTTCGGCCTTGCGCCGGAAGGAATCGAAAACGCCCATCGTCTACTGTGTTAACGAAACAACACAGCTATGCATAGGGGACGTCCGATGAACCCTGCTTTACGAGGCTTTGCCGACTACGCTTTCGGGCAGGTCTTCGCCGAACACGCGCTGGTAGTATTCGGCCACCAGCATCCGTTCTTCCTCGTCGCACTTGTTGAGGAAGCTGAGGCGGAAGGCAAAGCCCACATCCTTGAAGATGGCGTAGTTCTGCGCCCAGGTGATCACCGTACGCGGGCTCATCACAGTGGAGATGTCGCCGTTGATGAAGCCCTGGCGCGAGAGGTCGGCGACCTTGATCATGTCGGCGAGAATCTTGGGATCGATCTCGGGGTTCTTCGCCTCGACGATCTTCTGCTCGGTTTCGGCGGGCAGGTAATTGAGGCCGACGACGATGTTCCAGCGGTCCATCTGGCCCTGGTTGATCTGCTGCGTGCCGTGATACAGTCCGCTGGTGTCGCCGAGGCCGACGGTATTTGCGGTGGCGAACAAGCGGAAGCCCGCATCTGGGCGGATCACGCGGTTCTGGTCGAGCAGCGTCAGCTTGCCCTGCTGTTCGAGAACGCGCTGGATCACGAACATCACGTCCGGACGGCCGGCATCGTATTCGTCGAACACCAGCGCCACCGGGTGCTGCAGCGCCCAGGGCAGCAGGCCCTCGCGGAATTCGGTGACCTGCAACCCGTCGCGCAGCACGATTGCGTCGCGCCCGACGAGGTCGATACGGCTGATATGCGCATCGAGATTGATCCGCACGCAGGGCCAGTTGAGGCGCGCGGCGACTTGTTCGATATGCGTCGACTTGCCGGTGCCGTGATAGCCCTGCACCATGACGCGGCGATTGTGGGCAAAGCCGGCGAGGATCGCCAACGTCGTGTCCGGATCGAAGACATAGGCCTCGTCGAGATCGGGCGTGCGCTCGTCCGGCTTGCTGAATGCAGGCACCTGCCAGTCGATATCGATCCCGAACGTCTCGCGTACGTCGACGGTGGTGTCGGGCGCGGGAAGCACGGTTTTGGCGGAAGCGTCGAAGGTCTTGTCGGTCATATCGTTCATCGCGTCTGGCGGCGTAGACGGATGAATAGGTAGCTGCAAGCAACGAAATCGCGCCGCATCCCAAGCGACCCTCGACTCGCCTTCCTGCCGGTCGCATACTCGCGCGAATGCCGCCGACGCCGCTCTCCGAACGTCTCCGCCTGAAGCTCGTCGAGCGCGTGCGCGGCATCTTCAACGATGTCGAGGGCGGACAGAAGCCCGTCCCTCCCTCCGACGAAGCTTTGTTCGTCAAGGACACGCCGATCCGCATGGTCCATGCCGATGTCGTCGCGATGATGGTCGGCGGGATCCGCGGCCTGCTGCTGCAGATGCTGCACCCGCATGCGCTGCAGGGCGTGATCGACCATTCGAACTTTCGCAGCGACATGCACGGGCGGCTGCGCCGCACCGCGCGCTTCATTGCGGTTACGACCTTCGGCCGGCGCGACGATGCCATGGCGGCGATCGAGCGGGTCAACCGCATCCATGCGCAGGTCGACGGCACGCTGCCCGACGGCTCCCCCTATTCGGCCACCGATCCGCGCACCCTGGCATGGGTCCATGTGGCCGAGGCTACCAGCTTCCTTGCCGCCTACATCCGTCATGTACGCCCCGCCATGCCCGGGAGCGACCAGGATGAATATTACCGGCAGTTCGCGGTCGTCGCCGGGGCATTGGGGGCCGATCCGGTTCCGGAAAACCGGCGCGAGGCCGAAGCGATTTTCCGCGAGATGCGCGCCGAGCTGACAAGTTCGCCCGCCGCGCGCGAGATTGCACAGCTCGTCCTGACCCAGCGCCCCCGGGGATCGCCCCCCGCCGTGCAGGCGATGCTAGGCGCGGAAGCGGTGGCGTTGCTGCCACCCTTCGCGCGCTCGATGCTCGGCCTCGAGCGTCCGGGCCTCGCCGCCCTCCCCGCGCGCGCCGCGACCTGGGGCATGGGCAAGACGCTGCGCTGGGCCTTCCGCCAGAACTGAATCCGAAAGCGACCTGCCGCAAGGCGACTCGCAAAGGCTGTGCTATGTCTCGCAGCGGAGAGGAGTACTGGCATGTATGTACAAGGATTCGTCCTGCCCGTCCTGCCGGGCAAGAAGGACGCCTACATCGCCATGGCGAAACAGGCCGGCGAGATATTCCGGCGCTATGGCGCACTCGAAATCGTCGAGACCATCGAAGACGATATCAAGGACGGCACGCACACCGATTTTCGCAAGGCCGTGCAGGCCGAGGAGGGCGAGCAAATCGTCTTCTCCTGGGTCGTCTGGCCCGACAAGGAGACCTGCAAAGAAGCCGAAAGGCTGATGCAGGAGGACGAGGAAATGGAACCGCCCGAGGAGATGCCCTTTGCCGGCAAGCGACTGATCTACGGCGGGTTTACACCGATCTACTCGCTGGGACGCTGAAAGGGACGAGGATCATGGCCGAATTCGTCCTGTTCACCAATCCGATGAGCCGCGGGCAGATCGCGCGCTGGGCCCTGCACGAGGCGCGGGCGGAATACGAGACGCAGCTGGTGGACTGGGAGGACAAGCCGGACGCGCTGCTGGCGGTCAATCCGATGGGCAAGGTTCCGACTCTGGTCCACAATCACAACGGCCACCAGCACGTCGTCACCGAATGCGCGGCAATCTGCCACTATCTCGCGGCCATGCACGCGCCCGAGCTCGCTCCCCGGGCGGAGGAGATGGCCGATTACTTCCGCTATTTCTTCTTCGCCGCCGGTCCGCTCGAACAGGCGATCGTCGCGAATTCGATGGGGTGGACGGTCCCCTTCGACAAGCAGATGACGGCCGGATTCGGCACATACGAACGCACCATCGACACGCTGGAAACGTTGATGAGCGACCGCGACTACGTCTGCGGCGACCGTTTCACGATGGCCGACGTCTATGTCGGCAGTCACATCACCTGGGGCATGGATTTCGGGTCGATACCCAAGCGCGGCGCGTTCGAGGAATATGCCGCGCGGCTGCGCAAGCGCAGTGCCTATAACAAAGCGCGGGCGATCGACATGAAACTGATCGCCGAGGCACAGGCCGATGACTGAGGAGAAAATCGCCCTCAGCCTGTGGTTCCGGAATGGCGCCGAAGAGGCGGCGCGGTTCTATTGCGACCTCTTTCCCGACAGCGAAATTCACGCGATCAACCGGTCGCCGACCGACTGGCCCGGCGGCAAGGCGGGCGATGTGCTGACCGTCGATTTGACCCTGCTCGGCCTGCGGACGATGGCGATGAACGGGAATACGGACGACAGCTTCACCAACGCCATGTCGCTGCAGGTTTTTACCGATACGCAGGAGCAGACCGATCGGTATTGGCAGGCGCTGCTCGGCGAGAGCGGGGCGCCCATGGCGTGCAGCTGGCTGACTGATCGCTTCGGCATCCGCTGGCAGGTGGTCCCGCGGGTGTTGATGAAGGGGCTGGCGCACGACGATCCGGCGACGCGCGGGCGCGTGTTCGCGGCGATGCAGCAGATGGTGAAGATCGATCATGCCGCGATCGAAGCAGCACTCGCGGAGGAGTGAGCTGGAGAGAGCGTTGCGCGGCGGCGATTCCGCCGACGGACGAAATCCACCCTTTCAGGAACCGGGCCCGGCCTTCTCCGGTTGGCACGGGTAAGGAGGTTCCATGGCATATTACCTGTCCACACAACTGCACGCGAATGTCGACGATACGATTGCACGGGTCGAAAGCGCGCTTGCCGAAGAAGGGTTCGGCGTCGTCACGCGGATCGACATGCGCGAAACGCTGAAGAAGAAGATCGGCGCCGATTTCCGGCCCTATACGATCCTCGGCGCCTGCAATCCGAAAGCTGCCTTCGAAGCCCTCCAGATCGAGGACAAGGTCGGGACCATGCTGCCCTGCAACGTGATCGTCCAGCAACTCGACGAAAACCGCACCGAAGTGGCTGCGATCGACCCCGTTGCGTCGATGCAGGCGATCGACAATCCCAAGCTCCATGCGGCGGCTGCTGAAATCCGCGACAGGCTGTCGAAGGTCATCGACAGCCTCGGATCCTAGCCAATCGCCCGCGATTTTCGGAGCATCTGGTAAGCCTCGACCACGCGGCCCAGCCGTGTTTCGTATTGCCGGTCGCCACCGTTCCTGTCGGGGTGATAGCGCCGCACGAGTTCCGAATAGCGCCTGCGCAAGCGCCGGCGGTCGGTGTCGAGGCCCAGACCCATCGTCTCGAGTGCCAGCGCCTCTTCCTTCGAGAAGCGGCCGTCCATGGCCATTTCCGCCTCGCGCCGCGCGCGGCTCTTGATGCCCGAGGCGCGCGCGGCGATCGCCTCCAGCGGGTCATCGTAGTCGGCCCAGCGCGGCATTCCGTCGACCCCGGCAGTCGGGCGGTAGGCGGGCTGTTCGGTCCGCCAGCCCGCGCCGGGGGCCTGCGCATGATAGATTTCTTCCGCGCTCATACCATCGAACCAGTCGTAGCCGGCGTTGAATTCGCGGACGTGGTCGAGGCACAGCCAGCGCCATTCTCCGGGGCCGTCGAATCCATGCCCGCGTCCTCCGGGAGCACGGAATTCGCCCGCTTCATTGCAAGCCGGATGCGCGCACACCCTGCCCGTATCTTCGTACCGTCCGTGAAACTTTGTCTGGCGCATTCGGTATAGAATGGGGAGCGAACTGCGCTAAGGAAACCCTCGAGAGGAGATTCGAACCCGTGCCAGGACCAGTCCAGCAGGAAATGGAACGCCTTCTGACCGAGGCCTTCAACCCGACCCGGCTCGAGGTGATCAACGACAGCGCCAAGCATGCGGGCCATTCGGGCGACGATGGCAGCGGTGAATCGCACTTTACGGTCGTGATCGAAGCCCCCGTCTTTGCCGACAGGTCTCGGCTCGAGCGCCAGCGCATGGTCAACAAGGCCCTGGGCGATATTCCCGGCGAGCGGGTGCATGCCCTCGCCATCCAGGCCTCCGCACCCACGAGCTAGGAGACGCGCGATCATGAGCCAGATCGAACAGGTCCTCACCCCGACCACGCACGATCTCGGCCAGTTCGAAGTTCGACGCGTCCTGCCTTCGCGGCCCCGCAGCATGGTCGGGCCATTCATTTTCGTCGACCAGTTCGGGCCCGCCCAGATCGATCTCGGCGCCGGTATGGACGTGCGCCCGCATCCGCACATCAATCTCGCCACGGTGACCTGGCTGTTCGAGGGCGCGATCGACCACCGCGACAGCCTCGGCAGCTTCTCGACCATCCGGCCGGGACAAGTGAACCTGATGACTGCAGGGCGCGGCATCGTCCATTCGGAACGTTCGCCGGAAAGCGAACGCATAACCGGCCCGAAGCTCTTCGGCATGCAGACCTGGCTGGCGCTGCCCGACGGGCGCGAAGAAATCGATCCGGCCTTCGAAGCGGTCAGCGATCTTCCGATAATCGAGGACGGGCGCGCCAGGGCGATCGTCATCATGGGCGAGCTGTGGGGCGAGCGCGCCACCACCACCACCTATGCCGACACCATCTATGCCGAAATCCACCTCGCTCCCGGCGGGGCGATCCCGATCGAGGACGAGGCCGACGAGCGCGCGGTCATGCTGGTCGAGGGTGAGGCCACGATCGACGGGCATTCGCTGAAGCGCTACGAACTCGCCGTGCTCCAGCCGGGCCGCGACATGACGCTCGAAACCAAAACGGGCGCGCGGGTCCTGCTGCTAGGCGGCGAAGCCTTCGAGACGCGCCGCCATGCCTGGTGGAATTTCGTCAGCTCGCGTCGCGAGCGGATCGAGCAGGCGCGCGAAGACTGGCGTGCGGGGCGGTTTCCCAAGGTGCCGGGCGACGAGGATGAATTCATCCCCCTGCCCGAGGGCACGCCCAAGACCGTTACCTATCCGTGAGGGGAGATTTATGAGTTTCGAAGGCAAGACCGCCTGGATTACCGGCGCATCGAGCGGGATCGGCGCGGCACTGGCACGCGAATGGGCAGGCCGCGGCGCGCGCATCATCCTGTCGGGCCGCGACGAGCAACGCCTCGCGACGGTGGCGGACGACCTCGCTGGTGACACGCTGGTCCTGCCTTTCGACGTGCGCGACGAAGAGGCCATGCAGCTCGCGACCGAAAAGGCGATCACCTGGCAGGGTTGCGTCGATATCTTCGTCGCCAATGCCGGCGTGTCGCAGCGCAGCGCCGCGCTCGAAACCGAAATGAGCGTCTATCGCGAGATCATCGATATCGACCTGACCGCGCAGATCGCCGCGACGCAGGCGCTGCTGCCGCATCTGGTAGAACGCGGAAGCGGGCACCTGCTGTTCGTCAGTTCGATCGCAGGCAAGGTCGGCGTGCCCATGCGCACCGCCTATTGCGCGGCCAAGTTCGGGCTGATCGGCTATGCCGATGCACTGCGCGCCGAGCTTTCACAGCAAGGTGTGTCGGTCCATGTCGTATGCCCCGGATCGGTCGCCACCGACGTCAGCCGCAATGCGCTGACCGCCGACGGCAGCAAGCGCGGACGCAGCGACACAGTGATCGACAACGGCATAGCCCCCGCCGAGGCCGCGCGGCGCATCATCGATGCGGTCGCGGCTGGACAGCGCGAGATCATCGTCGCCGAAGGCATGGAGGAGGCGATGGGCGAAATGCGGCGGACGCCCGACCAGTTGCTCGACCAGGTCGCGGGCATGGTCGCAGCGGGTTACATGGAAAAGATGAAGGCGGAAGCCTGAGCATGGCGCTCGAGCAGAAGCGGGTCGAGCTTGCCAACGGCATTCACCTCGACGTGGTCGACGAGGGGCCGCGCGAGGCGCCGGTGCTGATCTTCCTGCATGGCTTTCCCGACAGCCATCGCACCTGGCGCCACCAGATTCCGTACTTCGCCGATCGTTATCGCTGCATCGCGCCCGACCAGCGCGGCTATCGCGGATCGTCCAAGCCGCAGGAGGTGAGCGAATATACGCCCGACAAGATGGTCGGCGACGTCTTCCTCCTGGCCGATGCGCTGGGCGTCGATAAATTCACCATCGTCGGCCACGACTGGGGCGGCGCTATCGCCTGGGGCGTGGCGTATGGGGGCATGATGAACGGTCGCGTGGCACGCGCGATCATCGCCAATGCGCCGCATCCGGTACTGTTTCCGAAACTGCTTTACACCAACCGGGCACAGCGCGAGGCGAGCCAGTATTTCCGCGAGTTCCGCAATACCGACAACGACCCGATTATCCGTGAGCACGGACTGTTGCCGGTGCTCATAAAGGCCTTCGGCGGCGAGCCCAGCTTCGATGTGGAACCCGAAGAACAGGCTGCACTGCTGAAGGACTGGTCCGATCCCGATGCCGCCATCGGCATGCTCAACTATTACCGCGCCAGCCCGATGGAGGTGCTCCCGCTCGACGCCCCTTACGAATTGCCGGAAGACTACCAGCCCTTACCGCTGCCAGGGCTGACAATCCCCACCTTGGTGATCTGGGCGATGGACGACATCGCATTGCCGCCAGCCAATCTCGACGGGCTGGAGGAGGTGGTCGAAAACCTTGAGGTCGTGCAGGTGCCCGGCTCGGGCCATTTCGTGCAATGGGAGGCGCCGGACGCCTTCAACGAAGCTGCGGACGCGTTTCTCAGCCGGACCGGCTGATCAGCCCTTCCAGTCGATCCAGCTGCCGTGCGGATGCGCGGTGGCGAGCTTGCGGCGGATGTCACCATGCGGCCAGTAGCTCACCGTCAATTCGTGGCGGTGCGTGTCGCGATTGGCCTCGAGGCTGACCCAGGCGAGCGGCGTCTCATCGCGCGCCTTGTGCCCTGCCTCTTCCATCAGCTCGACGATCTGGTCGCGTTCCTCACGCGGGATATATTGCCAGACTACCGAATGCATCAGGACGCGCGTCGTACCCTCCTGCTGCGGCCTGCCAAGCCGCTCGCGCAGGAAATCGACAGCGCGCTTGCGCTCGATTTCGGGCGGGAAGACCTTCGCTGCCTCGATAGCGGCATCGAGGCGGGCGAAACGCTCGGTGAACTCGGGCCAGATATAACCCTTCAGACGGAGGGCCTGCCCTTCGTCGGTAAGGTCCACCGGGGCAACGTCGCACCCCTCGGCCCCGACAATATCATACCCTTTCGCCGGCGGAGGCTCCCCGCGCCATTCGGGCTTCAGTTGCATGCGCGCATTTTTCGGGCCAATCCTGAGCCCACCCAGATCATAGCGGAAACGCCGCATCATCAAATTGACGCCTGCGCTCGAGCCGATTTCAAGCAAGTCGAAATGGCCGGGCAAACCGTGATCGACGAGCCACAGGAATGCCGCGGCGAAGGCCGCCGAACGCCCCGCCTCGTTGGTCTGCGGCGGGCCGTCGAGCCATGGCAACAGGAAGGGTTCATGCCGTTCGATCGCGTCGGCGATGAGCTCGGTGGCATTGTTCGGCGACAACCCTTCGTAGATCGGTGCCAGGTTCGGCTCGTCCCCACGCAGATGCAGCGCGTGCAACCCGCCCGCAACGCGCAGCGGCAAAGCATCGGCCAGCGCCGGCCCGGCCCAGCGGCGAACCCTGCGCATGACCGCACCACCACGGTCGGTATCGAGCAGCTCGCGCAAGGCGTGGCAGACCTGTGCGGTGATCGGCGCGCCATTGTCGCGACAATAGGCGACCTGGTTCTCGAAGGCGCGCGCGACTGCGTCGGGTCCGGTAGCCCCAGGTTCGATCACGACATATTCCGCCTGGTCGATCGGCATTGCCCTTTCCAAACCTGCTGCCTATCTGCGCATCCCATGAACGAATGCCTGACCTTTGCCGTTCCCAAGGGGCGTATCCTCGACGAAGCGCTGCCGGTGATGGCGCGCGCGGGCGTCGTGCCCGAGGATGCGTTTCACGACAAGGGCAACCGCTCGCTCACTTTTGCGACAACGCGCGACGACATGCGCCTCATCCGCGTGCGCGCCTTCGACGTCGCGACTTTCGTCGCGCATGGGGCGGCACAACTCGGGATCGTCGGCTCCGACGTGATCGAGGAATTCGACTATGCCGACCTCTACGCACCGGTCGATCTCGACATCGGCCATTGTCACCTTTCGGTGGCCGAACCGAAGGATGGCGCAGCCAGCGTAGACGGGGCCAGCCACCTGCGCGTCGCGACCAAATATCCCAATCTCACCCGGCGCCATTTCGAGCGGCAGGGCATCCAGGCCGAGTGCGTCAAGCTCAACGGGGCGATGGAAATCGCTCCCGCACTGGGCCTGGCAGGGCGCATCGTCGATCTCGTTTCGACGGGCACCACGCTGCGCGAGAACGGGCTGGTCGAGACCAGCCGCATCCTCGACATCTCGGCGCGCCTTATCGTCAACCGCGCCGCGCTCAAGACCGATCCGCGCATTGCCGCGCTGGTCGAGGCCTTCCGCGCCGATGCTGCGCAGCGCGAGGTCGCCTGATGCAGTTCCTCCGATCTTCCGACGAAGGCTTCGAAAAGGCCTTTGCGCGCGTCGTCCGCAACCGGCGCGAAGCCGACACGCAGGTCGCGCGCGATGTCGCCTCGATCATCAACGAGGTGCGCGAGCGGGGTGACGAGGCGCTGATAGACTATACCGCGCGGTTCGACGCACACGGCCTCGGTGCGGACAGCGACTGGCAGATTACCGCGGAAGACTGCCGCGCCGCCTATGACGCGCTCGATGCCGACCTGCGCGACGCGCTCGACCTCGCGGCGGCCCGTATCCGCGCCTATCACGAAGGCCAAATGCCGGCGGACCGCGATTATACCGACGATATCGGCATGCGGCTCGGTGCGCGGTGGAGCGCGGTCGAGGCGGCGGGGCTCTATGTCCCCGGGGGGCGCGCGGCCTATCCTTCCTCGCTGCTGATGAATGCCGTTCCCGCCAAGGTGGCAGGGGTCGAACGGCTCGTCGTGACCACGCCGACGCCGAGGGGCGAGATCAATCCGCTTGTCCTCGCGGCGGCGCATATCGCCGGAGTCGACGAAATCTGGCGTGTCGGCGGCGCGCAGGCGGTGGCCGCGCTCGCCTATGGCACCAAGCGGATCGACAAGGTCGATGTGATCGCGGGCCCCGGCAATGCCTGGGTCGCCGAGGCGAAGCGCCAGCTCTATGGCGTGGTCGGCATCGACATGGTCGCGGGGCCGAGCGAGATCCTCGTCATCGCCGACGAAAACAACAATCCCGACTGGATTGCGGCCGACCTGCTGAGCCAGGCCGAACACGACCCGACCAGCCAGTCGATCCTCATCACCGACAGCGAAAGCCTCGCCCGGCAGGTCGAGGATGCGGTCGACCTCGCGCTGATGAAACTGCCCACGGCCAAGACGGCCAAGGCCAGCTGGGAGGCGCACGGCCTGATCGTCGTGGTCGACAGCCTCGACGAAGCTCCCGCCCTGTCCGATCGCCTCGCGGCCGAACATGTCGAGCTGATGATCGATGATCCGCAGGCGCTGTTCGGGCGACTTCGTCATGCCGGCAGCGTGTTCCTCGGTCGCCACACGCCCGAGGCCGTGGGCGACTATATCGCCGGGCCCAACCACGTCCGTCCCACCGGACGCCGCGCACGCTTTGCCAGCGGGCTGTCGGTGCTCGACTTCATGAAGCGCACGAGCTTCATCGATGCCTCCGAGGCCGCGCTCGCGGCGATCGGTCCGGCCGCGGTGAAGCTGGCCGAGGCAGAAGGCCTTCCCGCGCATGCCTTATCGATTTCGACGAGACTGAAATGAGCCAGAATTCCAAGTCCCAGGCGCGCAGCGCCGCCCGCCTCGGTGCCGTGCAGGCGCTTTACCAGCAGCAGATGGAAGGCACCAAGCTGGCCAAGCTGCTCGACGAGTTTCACCAGCATCGCCTCGGCCGCGTTATCGAGGACGAGGAATATGCCGAAGCCGACGTCGATTTCTTCGACGACATCGTCAGCGGGGTCGAGGCCCGGCGCGCCGAGATCGACGAGAAGCTGACCGCGCGCCTCGCCGAAGGCTGGACGCTGGCGCGGCTCGACAAGACCATGCTCCAGATACTGCGCGCGGGCGCCTACGAGCTGATCGCGCGGCCCGACGTGCCGAAAGCCAGCGCAATCAGCGAATATGTCGATGTCGCCAAGGCCTTCTTCGACGATCGCGAGGCGAAATTCGTCAACGGCATCCTCGACGCGGTCGCCAGGGAAGCCGGGCGCTGAACGAAGCCGCCTTCGTCGCCGCGCTCCGCGCGCTGGCCGGTGATCCCGCCGCACGCGGGCTCGATGACGACGCGGCGGTGCTTGAATTCGGCGGGGAGAGCCTCGTCCTGACACATGACACCATGGTCCAGGGGGTCCATGTCCGCGAGGACGAGGACCTGGCCGACGTCGCCTGGAAGCTGATCGCGGTTAACCTCTCCGATCTCGCCGCCAAGGGCGCGAAGCCGCTCGGCGTGCTCGTCTCGCACATGCTCGGCGAAGGCGACGAACGGTTCGTGAGGGGCCTGCGCGAGATACTCGAAGCCTATGACGTCGCGCTGCTCGGCGGGGACACCGTTCGCGCCGAGGGTCGTCGTGCCTGGGGCTGCACCGCCATCGGACGCGCTTCGCACACGCCGGTGCCGGACAGGCGAAGGGCGCAGGCGGGAGACGGGGTCTATGTCACCGGTGTGCTGGGTCGTGCGATGTTGGGCTTCGAGGACCGCGGCTCAGGTAGCGCAGACGACCTCGCCTATCGTCGTCCGCAGCCGCTGCTCGCCGAAGGCCGGATGCTGGCGCCCGTTGTCAGCGCAATGATGGATGTCTCCGACGGCTTGCTGCTCGATTGCTGGCGCCTCGCAAAGGCGAGCCAGTGCACTTTCCGGTTGGAGAGCACGCGCATTCCCGTTGCCGACCCGGCCCGGGCTAGCGACTGCATGCGGTGGGGCGACGACTACCAATTGCTGTTCACCGCAGCCCCTGACGCACAGCTGCCCGTCGCCGCCTCCCGCATCGGGCAGGTCGACGCGGCGGGAATTCCCGCGCTCCTGCTCGACGGGCAAATTCTCACGCCCGAAGAAGGCCTCGGCTACCAGCACTGAGCGCTTGCGCGCGAGGCCGTCGATAAGCGCCGATTGCTGCGCAATTCGGCCTTGTCACGCAACATAGGCCCCTTATACCCACGCTCCACATGCTCCGGCGTTTCCCGCGCCGGGCCGCATAGACATATAAAATCAATCGGGAGGGGAATTTTTCAGTGGACCTTGTTCTCATAGCAATCGTGCTGGGACTGCTTGCCGTCGTCTACGGCTTCGTCACCAGCCGCCAGGTGCTGGGCTCCGGCGCCGGCAACGAAAAGATGCAGGAAATCGCCAGCGCCATCCAGGAAGGCGCGCAGGCCTATCTCAAGCGCCAATACACCACCATCGCCATGGTCGGCGTGGTTGTTGCCGTGCTCGTCGGGGTGTTTCTGGGCGTCATTCCGGTCATCGGCTTCGTGATCGGCGCGATCCTGTCCGGCGTCGCGGGCTTCATCGGGATGAATATCTCGGTGCGTTCGAACGTGCGCACGGCCGCTGCCGCGCAGAGCGGTCTGCAGCAGGGCCTGACCCTTGCCTTTCGCGCGGGCGCCATCACCGGCATGCTCGTGGCGGGTCTCGCGCTGCTCGCGATCGCGGTGTTCTTCTGGTACCTGACCGGCCCGGCCGGGCATGCCGCCAATAGCCGTGAAGTGATCGACGGCCTGGTTGGCCTGGCCTTCGGTGCCTCGCTGATCTCGATCTTCGCCCGTCTGGGCGGCGGGATCTTCACCAAGGCCGCCGACGTCGGTGCCGACCTTGTTGGCAAGGTCGAGGCGGGCATTCCCGAAGACGATCCGCGCAACCCGGCCGTCATCGCCGACAATGTCGGCGACAACGTGGGCGACTGCGCCGGCATGGCCGCCGACCTGTTCGAAACCTATGTCGTCACCGTCGGCGCCACCATGGTGCTGACCGCGCTGCTGTTCGGCGAGGCGCTGGGCGACATGCTGATGCCGATGATGGCGCTTCCGCTGCTAATCGGCGGCGCGTGCATCGTGACCAGCATCATCGGCACCTATTTCGTGAGGCTCGGCAAGGGCGGCACGAATGTGATGGGCGCGATGTACAAGGGCTTCCTTGTCTCTGCTGTTCTGGCGATCCCGCTGATCTGGCTCGTAATGAACTACGCGCTGGGCGGCATGGGCACCGAGATCGGCGGCTCGACCGCCGGCGTCGATCCAGGCGCGCCGCTGTCCGAAGAAGGCACGTCGGAACAGGTCGTCGCCTTTACCGGCTGGGCGCTCTTCTGGTGCGCGCTGATCGGCCTCGCCATAACCGGCCTCATCATCTGGATTACCGAGTACTACACCGGCACGAACTATCGTCCGGTCCGCTCGATCGCCAAGAGCTCGGAAACGGGCCATGGCACCAACGTAATTCAGGGTCTCGCCATCAGCCTTGAATCGACCGCACTGCCGACCATCGTCATCGTGGCCGGCATCATCGCGACCTACCAACTCGCCGGCCTCATGGGCATCGCCTATGCGGCGACCGCAATGCTGGCCCTGGCAGGCATGGTCGTGGCGCTCGACGCCTATGGTCCGGTGACCGACAATGCCGGCGGCATCGCCGAAATGGCCGGGCTCGACGACAGCGTTCGCGAGAAGACCGACCTGCTCGATGCGGTGGGCAACACCACCAAGGCCGTGACCAAGGGCTATGCCATCGGTTCGGCGGGCCTCGGCGCGCTGGTTCTCTTCGCTGCCTACACGACCGACCTCGCGGAGTTCTTCCCCGATGCGGACGTCGATTTCAGCCTCGAGAACCCCTATGTCATCGTCGGCCTGCTGCTCGGCGCACTGCTCCCGTACCTCTTCGGTGCGATGGGTATGACCGCCGTGGGTCGTGCTGCCGGCGACGTGGTGGTCGACGTGCGTGAGCAGTTCGCTGCGGATGCGGGCATCATGGCAGGTACGTCCAAGCCGAACTACGCCAAGACGGTCGACCTGGTGACCAAGGCGGCGATCAAGGAAATGATCGTGCCCTCGATGCTTCCGGTCCTCGCACCGATCGTGGTCTATTTCGCGATCGACCTGCTCGCGGGGCAGGAGAACGCCTTTGCCGCTGTCGGAGCGCTGCTCCTCGGCGTGATCATCGGCGGTATCTTCGTTGCCCTGTCCATGACCGCCGGTGGCGGCGCATGGGACAATGCGAAAAAATACATCGAAGACGGCAATCACGGCGGCAAGGGTTCGGAAGCGCACAAGGCTGCCGTCACCGGCGATACGGTGGGCGATCCCTACAAGGACACTGCCGGTCCGGCGGTGAACCCGATGATCAAGATCACCAACATCGTCGCGCTGCTGCTGTTGGCAGCGCTCGCTGCGGGCTGATCGGTTCATCACCCGAGCCAACGGGGCGGCAGCACCTGCGAGTGCCGCCGCCCTTATGCTTTGCGGGATGTTAAACACTTCGCAGGCCCGATAGGCTAGCATGCGCGGCGCGACGTGATCGGGGACGGCAGGTTTCGTCCCGTCCGCAAGGGGGAGCAAGGCGTGCTAAGCGAAGGCATGGAGCAGTTCGACCGGCCTGGAAGCGATACGGCATTCGATACGCTGGCCGAACGCGGCGACGCGCGCCGCGGCTTCCTGCGCGGGCAGTGGTTCACGGGGGCCGACCGGCGTGTCGTCGCGTATGGCGATGCCGGCAAGCCGCTCGCCGGTTTCGCCCTGGTCGAACGGCGGAAGGGACCGCTGCGCCTCGCCGAAATAGCGGGCTGCTACTGGCCGTTTCGCGGCGTTCCGCTTGATGCGACGACCGAGGAACTTGCCACAGCACTGCCGGGCATGGGCAAGGACCTCGGATGGGCCTGGCGGCTCGGCCCGGCGGAAGCGGGCGATCCCGCGCTCGACACGCTCGTCTCGGCCGCGCAGCGGGCCGGCTGGCAGGTGTTGACCCGCCAGCTCGGCACGGTCTACGAGCTCGACCTCGCCGCACTGGACGCCTCGGGCGACTGGCCCTCGGCCAAGACCCAGCGCAAGAACCGCTGGCGCAAGCGGCGGCTCGAAGACGAGGGCGGCGCCATCCGCACCGAAGTCTTCACCGGCAGCGACTGGACCGTGGGACAGCGCGACGCGATGGCGGCGATCGAGGCGGCCAGCTGGCTCGGCGGCCTCGCGGATGGCGGCGACACCAAATTCCGCGATCCGGCAATGCGCGCCTATTGGGAAGCGCTCTGTGCCGACGCCGCCCTCGCCCCCATGCTGTTCGGCAGCGTGATGTGGATCGGCGAGATACCCGCCGCCTTCACCTTCGGCGTCGAGGCGGGCGATACGCGCTATTACATCGCCAACAATTACGACGAGCGTTTCACCAGATTCGGCCCGGGCCGCGTGCTCCTCTACGAGGATTTCGCCCGCGCCGCCGAGCGCGGGATCGCGCGCATCAGCTGGGGCCTCGGCGACGCCGGATACAAGGGCGAAATGGGCGCGGTGCCCGGCCCGGCGATGGTCGACCTGCTGTTCGTACGCGGGGGCCTGCTCGCCACGCTCCTGCGCCGCTGGTGGGAGCGCAAGGCGTGACCCGCGCGACCCGCCACATCCTGCTCGCCGCCGGCTTGCTGCTCGCGTTCCAGCTCGGGACGATGGTGTTCGAACAGCTTGCCTTCGGTTGGCCCTTCGCGCGCGAGGAGGTGCCGCTGCACGATGGCTGGCACTGGCTGCGCAGGACGCTGGACGCCCTCCTCTCGGGGCTGCTCGTCTATGCCCTCGCCCGCCCCGGCCTGCAGCGCGAACCGCTCGACCGGGCGATGCTGGCAAGCGCCACGCTCGTCGTCGCCCTCAGCGTTGCGGCCACGCTGCTGCTCGCGTCCAGTGCGACAGCCTATGCCGGCCTCGGAGCGGAGGACGGGATCATCGAATGGCTCAGCGCGCTGCTGCTGTTCGCCGGCGCGGGATTCATGGCGGCGCGCGTGCTTGCGCTGTGGCGCGCGCCGGAGAGCCGGCCCTACCGCCTGCTCCACCTCGTCGGCGCAGCGGGCTTCGCCGCCCTCTTCTTCCTCATGGCGGGCGAGGAAGTCAGCTGGTTCCAGCGCCAGATCGGGTTTGCCACTCCCGAGACCGTGGCGGCGCACAATTGGCAGGGCGAATTCAACCTGCATAATTTCCACACCGACATCACCGAATTGTTGCTCTACACCGGCACCGGGCTCTTCCTCATGCTGCTGCCGCTGGTGCGCGAGAGCGAGGCCGCCCGCTGGCCCTTGCTGCGCCCGTTCACCGCCTTCTTCCCCGACCGCAGCGTCGCCGCCATTTCGGCGCCGATGCTGATCTTCACCTACAGCCACTGGACGCTGCTGCCGGTCCAGGCGGCTTTCTGGATCGGCCTGTTCGCCTGCCTCGCCTTCGCCCGCACCTCCGGCAGCCGCGGCGAACGCCGCTTGTGGCGCGCGCTCGCGCTGTGGGTCGTGCTCGGCCAGCTGCTCCACCTGTTCCTGCTCGGCCCGCACATGCTGGCGATCTACGACAGCAGCGAATACCGCGAGCTGTTCATCGCCATCGGCCTCGCCGCCTACGCCTGGCGACAGTGGCGCGGCGGTGAGCGCTTGACGCAAACGTAAACCACCCGCAAAGCCCGGGGGTGACCGAACCGAAAACCCCCGAACAGCTCGTCGCCGGCCTCGTCCGGCTGCTCACCGTCACCCGCACCGGCGAGGACGCCTTCACCGGCCGCAAGCAGCCCGGCGGCATCGGCCGCGTGTTCGGCGGCCAGGTCATCGCGCAGGGCCTCCAGGCGGCGCAGGCCACCGCGCCCGAGGGGATGGAGGCGCATTCGCTCCACGCCTATTTCCTACGCGGCGGCAAGGAAGGGCTCGACATTTCCTATCGCACCGCGCGCGATTTCGACGGGCGCAGCTTCGCCAACCGCCGCGTGGTCGCAAGCCAGGAGGACGAGGACGGCTCGACCCGCCCGATCCTCAACCTCACCGCCAGCTTCCAGCGCCCCGAGGACGGCCTCAGCCACGACGACGTGACCATGCCCCAAGTCGCCCCGCCCGAGGAGCTGGAAAGCGACATGGCGGTACGCGCCAGCGTGGCCGAGCGCGCCGGCGAGCGGATGAGCGAGGCGCAGCGCGCGCTGTTCCTGCGCCCGCGCCCGATCGACATGCGCAGCTGCGGCCCGCTCCACTGGATGAACCGCGAGCCGAGCGAGCCGCGCGCCAACAGCTGGTTCCGCACCGTCGCCCCGCTGCCCGACATCGCCGAGAATGCCGCGCTCCACCGCGCGGTGATCGCCTATGCCAGCGACTACACGCTGCTCGGCACCAGCGCGCTGCCGCATGGCCTCAGCTGGATGCGCGGCGAGCTGGTCGGCGCGAGCCTCGACCACGCGATCTGGTTCCACCGCCCGGCGCGCGCCGACGAATGGCTGCTCTACGCGACCGACGCCCCGTGGAGCGGCGGCGGACGCGGCTTCAACCGCGGCCGCATCTTCAACCGCCAGGGCGAGCTGGTCGCAAGCGTCGCGCAGGAAGGGATGATGCGCAAACGCGTCCTCAAGTAGCGCAGCGGTAGGACGGACAAAAACTTAGCGTCAAGAAGGACGCCTGATCCTTGAGTTGAGGCGGACAAAGGTGACAGCGTGTCACTTTCGCGTCCCGCGGCAAGTGTCTGGCATGGAACGGTATTCGTGGACTTTGCGCGAGGGTGACACGGGGGAGCGAGGCGCAAAATGCCGCAAAAGGGCCATGGCGGAGCGGTTCGGGTGTCGACGGTGTGAAAGAGCCTATCTGAGCCCGACGAGGGCCCGATGCGAAGCTAGCACTGCGCGGGGGATGTAGGAAAATCGCCCTGCCTCAACGGGGCAGGAAGTAGCCGTCTTCGCTGCGGCGGGCGCCGCCCATATCGGCCATGATCTCGAGCACGCGGGCGATGCGCTGTTTGCGCTTGGGCGTATTACGACCCTTGAACAGCGCAGCAAGCGCTTCGGCGGGTAGCGGCGCTTCGGCCTCGGCCAGCACATCGCGCATGGTGGCGAACTGCTCGCGCTCTTCGTTTGGCCACGGGCGTTCTTCGACCACGCCCGCTTCGACCAGTTCGATGTCGAGATCGTCCTGCCCCTTCACCTTGTGGGCGAGGCGCGGCTTCTGGTATTCGGGGCGTAGCCAGCGCACGAGGCCGCGCTTTTCCTCTGCCGCGCGCTCCTGATTGAGCGCCACCAGCCGCACGAGCAATTCCTCTTCGGCGGCTTCCTGGTCTTCGGACTTGTGCGGGCTGGGTGTGGTGGCGCCGGGGCGACCGACCAGACGCTCACCAAGGTCTTCCCAGCCATAGGCAGCGAAGACTTCGCGGTCGATATCGTCATGGATATCCTTGAGCACCGAGATCAGCCCGGCCTCATGGATATCGCGCTCCTTCTGGCTGAACGGCTCGCCCACGCCCTGCTCAAGTTCGCGCAGGCGTTCGAGGACATTGTACATGTCGGTCATGGTTAGGAAGGCGTGCTCGGCCAGCCGCTCCTTGCGGAAGGCATCGAGTCGCTCGCCGAGCTGGTCGAGTCTGTCGGATTGCGTGTCGGTGAGAACGGGGAACGGGAATAGATTGAACGTGGCCGAATGCTGATAAACCGGGTCATTACCCACCCCCTGCCAACCACCCGTTTGGTTGGCAAAATGGACGTGAATTCGAGAGGAAAGAACTCCAAAATGGGCAAAGCCGGGAAGCGCGATGCCAACGACCTTGCTTTCGATAACCTGATCGTTGCTGAGCCCGACAAACAAGCGATGCTTAGCGGTCCGTGAGGTTCCGAAAAATCTAGGAAGGGGGGCGATCGCTTCGCGCCATTCAACTCTGGGCTTACCCCACACCCACCAAGTCTTTGCATACGCCACTGCGTCAGCGGTGGGAGATTTGTTCGCTTGCGATTCCCTTATCGGCTTCACTTGCTCAAGCAGGTGCTGATAAATCTGACCATAGCGATCACGAAGTTGGTCGCGGGACAGATCTGACACATCAATGACCATTACCCCTCGCGAATGCTGAGCGAGGTCCATTCCATTGAGAAAGTGTTTTACCCTGCTTCTTTGTTCTTCAGGCAGCGCAGATTTGAAAGCTGGCGCGACCACGAAGCCCTTCCCGTGAAGCTTTACCCCCATATGAGCGATTTCCTCATTCGCCATATTGGGAACGAGGCGGGATAGATCGGCACCTAAGCGCAAATTGCTCGTAATCTTCCCTTCAGCCACCTCCAGACGCACCTCGGGCGTGTCGGTATTCAACCCGCTCTCGTGCACCACCTCCGCCAGCTTGCCTTGCCGCTCGCCGCGCATCGCAACGGTCATCGCAATACGCACCGCCGCCTTGTCGCTCGCCTTGAGCCAGGGATGGTCGGGAATGGCATAGACGAGGCTGAGCGGCAGCTTGGCGTTCATATGCCGCTCCACCACGCGGCGGCTGAAAGTCTGGGTGATCGAATTCGTCGTGATGAAGCCGAAACGGCGCAGCGGGTTCTCACCCTTCGCGCCCTTGGGCGGCTTGGCGAGCAGGCGCGTCGCCGCCTCGTCCCAGAAATGCATCACGAAATCCGCGCCGCCAGGCACATCCTTACGCACCTTCCACGCCGCCTCGGCATAGCCATCGCCCAGTTCGGCGCGCATGTCCTTGCCGCCGATGAAGGGCGGATTGCCGACGATGAATTCCACTTCCGGCCAGTCGGCGCGGCGCGGGTTCACAAATTCGTAGAGTTCCATCTTGGCATCGGGATCGGGGATTTCCTCGCCCGTGATCGGATGCAGCTTCATCGTCTCGCCGTCCCAGCGGCTCAGCGGCTTGCCGTCCTTGTCGCGCAGCATCTCCATGCTGTCATAGGCGAGCAGCGCATCCTGATGCTTGATCGTGCCATAGGCATGCAGGATCGGTTCGGGCAGGTTCTTCGCCTCGGTCGTGCGCAGCTGCCATTTGAGGAAGCCGATCCACAGCACGAGATCGGCAATCGGTACCGCGCGCGGGTTGATTTCGAGGCCGTAGAACTGGCGCGGGTTGACCGTTTCGCCATCGAGCAGCAGCCGCGCTTCGTCATCCCCCAGCGACTCCAACGCGTCGAGCACTTCGCCTTCGAGCCGCTTCATCAGTTCGAGACTGACATAGAGGAAATTGCCCGTGCCGCAGGCCGGATCGAGCACGCGAGTGGTGCAGAGCTGGTGGTGGAAGGCGCGCACGGCCCCGACAGCGGCATCCTGCTTGCCCTGCCGTGCAAGGTCTTCCGCCAGTTGCTGCACTTCGGCCCAGTCTTCACGCAGCGGCTCGATGATGGTCGGCACCACCAGCCGCTCGACATAGACACGCGGGGTGAAATGCGCGCCCAGCTTGCCACGTTCCTTCGCCGCCAGCGCGCGTTCGAGCAGCGTGCCGAAAATGGCCGGCTCGACGTCCTGCCAGTCCTTCCTCGCCGCCAGCCAGAGTTCGCGAATATCGTCGGCTTCGAGCTTCAGCGCCGTGCGTGTCTTGAACAACGACCCGTTGAACTTTTTGAGCACCCGGCCGAATTCGCCCGAATATCTGCCCTCGTCCATCGCGCGCCAAAGGTCTTCGAGCGCGACGGGGAACACCTCGGGATGATCGATCATCCGCTCGAGCATGGCCTCGAACGGTCCGACACCGATGCGCTTTTCCTCGTCGGTCTCCTCGATCAGCCCGACGTCCTCGGCGAACATGGTGAAGAGGCATCGCATGAGGAATTCGGCGATATCCTTGGGGTCGTATCTGCGCTCGAGGCTCTTGGCGATCTTGGCGAGGCGTTCGGCAATGTCCTCGGTAACTTCAGCGCTGATGCGGGCGGGATCGAGGCTGTGCGGATTGGTCCAGATCGCGCACAGGCGCTTCTGCACGTCCTCTTCGAGCAGATCCTCCATCGACAGGCGATAATTCTGGCGGTCGGGAAAATGCGCGTAATTGCGTCCCTGCCCGCTGAAGTCGGCATAGACTTCGATCACATTGCCGATGTCTGCGACGAGGATGAAGGGCGGGTAGGCGTGATCGTCCGGCAGCGAGCGGGCGTAATCTTCCGCCTGCTTCTTGGCGGCGATCATCACCCGGTCCCAGCTCTTGGTGCCACGTTTGGCGTGACCCTGCTTCTGGGGTGTCTCGACGCCCACCAGTTCCAGCTGCTCGGTCTCGCGCGCCTTCTCGCGCTTGGCGGATTGCTTCGCTTCCCAGATGAAGCAGTCGCGCTTGTAGCAGTCGATCCGGCCCGTGCTGGTGGTTCCGTTGGCATGGCGGAACGTTACGTTCCGCTCGAAAACGTAATCATTGTGCCGCGTGTCTTCTCGGGCCGGAGAAGGCTGGTCGACATCGAGGGCGCGCGTTAGGCGCTCGAGGAAGATCTGCGCATTCGCCATTTCCGATCCGCCGGAAGCGGCGAAATCGGCAATAAGCTTCTAAAGCGCGGTTTGATCGACATCCCCCATCGACCGCGTGATGCGTGCGCATTCTTGGAATTACAAGACCCTATAGCTCCCATCTCGCACCCGCAAAAAAGCACAAGCCAAACCGCGCATTTGTCGCTATAGGCACCGCACCCCCGTGCGCCCCGAGCCGTGCCCCCCGCATCGCCGCGCCGGACAAGATACGAGATTCCATGGCTTTCGATACCCTCCCGCCGATCCTCGGCGAAGCATTGGCCGCACGCGAATACGATGCGCTCACCCCCGTCCAGCAGGCGGTCACCGCGCCCGATGCGCAGGGCCGCGACCTGATCGTCTCGGCGCAGACCGGCAGCGGCAAGACCGTCGCCTTCGGGCTGGCGCTGGCCGACCAGCTGCTCGCCGAACTCGGCGCCGCGCCGCTGGTCGAGCGCCCGCTCGCGCTGGTCATCGCCCCCACGCGCGAACTCGCGCTGCAGGTCAGCCGCGAGCTCGGCTGGCTCTATGCCGGCGCGCATATCCGCATCGCCACCTGCGTCGGCGGGATGGATGCGAGCAAGGAACGCCGCAACCTGCGCGGCGGCCCGGCGATCGTCGTCGGCACGCCCGGCCGCCTGCGCGACCATCTCGAACGCGGCGCGCTCGACCTCTCGGACCTTGCCGCGGTGGTGCTCGACGAGGCCGACGAAATGCTCGACATGGGCTTTCGCGAGGATCTTGAGGAAATCCTCGACGCAACCCCCGAGACGCGCCGCACGCTGCTGTTCTCGGCCACCATGCCGCGCCCGATCGAGCGGCTGGCCGAACGCTACCAGCGCGATGCGCTGCGCCTCAGCCTCGTCGGCGAGACGCGCGGCCATGGCGACATTTCCTACCAGGCGGTGACCGTCAGCCCCTCGGAAATCGAGAATGCGGTGGTCAATCTGCTGCGCTTCCACGAGGCCGAGACCGCGATCTGCTTCTGCGCCACGCGCGAGAGCGTGCGGCGGCTGCACACCACCTTGCAGAACCGCGGCTTCGGCGTGGTCGCGCTGTCGGGCGAGCATTCGCAGAGCGAGCGCAACACCGCGCTGCAGGCGCTGCGCGACCGGCGCGCGCGCGTATGCGTCGCCACCGATGTCGCCGCGCGCGGGATCGACCTGCCGACGCTGAGCCTCGTCATCCATGTCGAGATTCCGCGCGATGCCGAAACGCTGCAGCACCGTTCGGGCCGCACCGGGCGCGCGGGCAAGAAGGGCACCGCCGCGCTGGTCGTCCCCTACAACCGCCGTCGCCGGGTCGAGGGCATGCTGCGCGGCGCGCGGATCGAAGCGCAGTGGATCGATGCGCCGACGCCCGAGGCGATCCGCGCCAAGGACCGCACGCGGCTGATCGAACGGCTCACCGCACCGCGCGAATTCGACGAATACGAGCGCGAACTGGGCGCCGAGCTGATGGCGCGGATGACGCCCGAGGACATCGCCACCGCGCTGGTGCAGACGCTGCGCGCCGAGATGCCCGAACCCGAGGAACTGATCGCCAACACCCCCGAGGCGCGCGAGCAGGCCAAGGCCGAGCGCCACCGCCCCGGCTTCGAGGAGGTCGTCTGGTTCCGGATGAGCGTGGGGCGCCGCCACAATGCCGAGCCGCGCTGGCTGCTGCCGCTGATCTGCCGCCGCGGCCATGTGACGCGCAACGAGATCGGCGCAATCCGCATCGGCCTGCACGAAAGCTGGTTCCAGATCCCGCAGGCGCAGGCGGGCAAATTCGCCGAATGCGTCGCGCGCACTGCGGGCGGCGAGGACGAGCAGGACGCGATCCTGATCGAGGAAGCGCCCGAAGGCCCGCGCATCGAGGCGCGCGAGAACCGCCGGCGCCACGCCGGCGACCGCGTCGAACCGCGCCCGCTGGGCAAGGGCCCGCGTGGTCCGAGGGGCCCCGGTGGTCCCAAAGGTCCCGGCAAGCCGCGCGGCGATTTCAAGGACAAGCGCGGCGACGGCGGGTTCAGGGGCAAGCCCGGCGGCGGCTTCAAGGGCAAGCCCGGTGGCGGCAAGGGCACCAAGGGCCCGGGCAAGCCGCGCGGGCCGTTCAAGGGCAAGCCCGGCAAGGGGTGAGAGGCGGCCCCTCGCCAGGGTAGTTTCGGTCAGGCCCCCACACCCAAGCGAGTGTGACGGTGTCTTGACACACAAACACGCCGAACGCATCCTCGGCCTGAGGAGCGCGGGCCATGGACGGAATCATCTCGACAGCTGCCATCGTCGGCATGTTGCTGGTCGGCGGTACGGTGCTGGGGCAGCTCGACCGGCGCGGCTTCTCCTTCGCCTGGCTGCTCGTCGCCGCCGCGCTCGTCTTCGTCAACGATATCCTGCTCACCAACGCCTACGGGCTGATCCCCAATGTGCTGCCCGGCGCCGAGTGGAATTGGCAGGGCAAGACGCTCGCGCTGCTCGGCACCCTCGCGATCGCATCGCACAAGCAATTCGGCTGGCGGCGGTCGGGCATCACGCTGGTGCAGGCCAAGGGCAGCCTGCGCAGCTGCGTTCCCGTCGCGATCGGCTACTGCCTGTTCTTCGTGGCGATCGGCGTGGCTTTCCCGAACGAGCCCGCCTCGACCGAAACGATCGCCTTCCAGCTGACCATGCCGAGCCTGGAGGAAGAACCCTTCTACCGGGGCATATTGCTGCTGGCGCTGTACGAGGCCTTTGCAGGCAGATATCGCGCCCTCGGGATTGACTGGAGCTGGGGTGCGATCCTTGCGTGCCTGCTGTTCGGGCTCGGCCATGCCTTCGGCTATTCCGACGGCCAGTTCAGCTTCGATCCGATCTATATGGCGCTGACCACGATCCCCTCGCTGCTGGCGGTATGGCTACGCCTCCGCAGCGGCAGTCTCTTGCTGCCGGTCGTGCTGCATTCGGTCGGCAATTCGATCCCGCTGCTGATCTGACGCGCCCCCGGGTCGGGCCAGGAGCGGCGAGAATGTTACCGCAGTGCCGGTGCCCTCACCCACCCGCGTGATAGAAGTCGTAGATCTGCTGCGCCACGCCGGCACTGATGCCGGGGGCGCGCTTGAGGTCGTCGAGCGCCGCGGCGCGGACCTTCCCCGCAGTGCCGAAATGGAGCAGAAGCGCGCGTTTCCTCGCAGGGCCGATGCCGGGGATCTCGTCGAGCGGTGAGGCGGTGATTGCCCGGCTGCGCTTGGCGCGGTGCGCGCCGATGGCGTAACGGTGGACCTCGTCGCGCAGGGTCTGGAGATAGAACAGCAGCGGCGAATTGACCGGCAGCGTCTTCTCGCGCCCATCGGGAAAGTGGAACACCTCGCGCCCCTCGCGCCCGTGATGCGGGCCCTTGGCGATGGCAATCAGCGGGACGTGCTCGATGCCCATCTCCTCGAGCGTATCGCGCACACTCGACATCTGCCCCTTGCCGCCGTCGATCAGAACGAGGTCGGGCCAGACGGTTTCGTGGTCCGATTTTTTGGACGCTCGCAGAGGCGCGGAGGCACTGGGGGTTTGATCCTTCGGCGAAGCCGGTTTTGAAACACCTCCCTCGCCGCCCGGCGCAGTCTTGACGGTTGGCTTGCCTGCGGCGCCGGAACCGTTCCCCTGTGCCTCTGTGCCTCCGTGAGCGAAATCCTCCCCCGCCAGCGCGCGAAACCGCCGCGCCATCACCTCGCGCATCATGCCGAAATCGTCGTTGGTCTTCGCGGACTTAATGTTGAACTTGCGGTACTGGCCCTTCTCGAAACCCTCGGGGCTGGCGACGACCATCGCGCCGACCGCCTTGGCGCCCTGGATATGGCTGTTGTCGTAGACCTCGATGCGCTGCGGCACCTCGTCGAGTTCGAGGAACTCGGCGAGCTCGCGCAGGATTTTCGCCTTGGTGCCGCTTTCAGCCAGTCGGCGGTCGAGCGCTTCCACCGCATTGCGGCTCGCCTGCTGCATGAGCTTGCGCCGCGTACCGCGTTGCGGGATCGAGATCGCGACCGCATGGCCCGCCTTTTCCGCCAGCGCCTCACCGACCAGCTCCTGCTCGGGCAGCTCGCGATCGACCAGCACGGTGCGCGGGGGCGGAACTTCCTCGTAGAATTGCAGCAGGACGTCGGAGAGCACCTCGGGCAATTCGAGGTCGCCGGTGTTGCGCGGGTAGAAGGTGCGGTGGCCCCAGTTCTGCCCGCCGCGGATGAAGAAGGCCTGCACGCCCACCTGCCCGCCCTTGGCCGCGAGCGCGAAGACATCGGCATCGCCCACCCCAGCTGCATTGATCGCCTGCGATCCCTGGATGAAGGTTGCCGCGCGCAGCCGGTCGCGCAGGATCGCGGCGGTCTCGAAATCGAGATCCTCGGCAGCCTTGGCCATCTGCTTCTCGATCTCGGCCTGCACCGCGCTGGACTTGCCGCCGAGGAAGTCCTTCGCCTCGCGCACCAGCTTCTCGTAGCCTTCCTCATCGATCCGCCCAACGCAGGGCGCGCTGCAGCGCTTGATCTGGTAGAGCAGGCAGGGCCGGTCGCGGTTGGCGAAGAAGCTGTCGGTGCAGCTCCTCAGCAGGAACAGTTTCTGCAGCGCGTTCAGCGTCTTGTTGACGCTGCCCGCGCTGGCGAAGGGGCCGTAGTAATTGCCCTTGGCCCGCCGTGCGCCGCGGTGCTTCTGGATGCGCGGGAAGGTATGATCGGCGCGCAGCAGGATGAAGGGGAAGCTCTTGTCGTCGCGCAGCAGCACGTTGAAGGGCGGGCGGTAGCGCTTGATCAGCTGCGCTTCCAAGAGCAGCGCCTCGGCCTCCGAATTGGTGGTGACGATTTCCATCGCCCGGCACTGGCTGACCATGCGCTGGAGGCGGTTCGAAAGCCCCTTGACCTGCGTGTAATTGGCCACCCGCGCCTTGAGGCTGCGCGCCTTGCCGACATAGAGCACGTCGCCACGCGTATCGAGCATGCGATAAACGCCGGGGCGCGGCTTCAGCGTCTTCACCGTCTCGCGTATCGCGGTCAGCCCCGCGTCGAGATCGGGTTGCGCGCTGGCGACCGTCTTGGTGGCGCGTTCCTCGTGGAACCGCTCCTTGCCTCTCGGATCGTGGGGAGAACCTGCCTTGCTGCGCGACATGGGCGCCGAGATAGGCGGGAGCGCCGGATTTCACAATCGCGGCGCTTGTCAAATCCTTGATGCACTGTATTGCTACACCAATACAACGAGGAGAGATCATGCAGGCCGGTGCCGCCATTCAGCCCATGGAGGACAAGTCGACCGCCAATTGGTGGGTCGTCCTCGAGGTGCTCGCTTTCGCCGCCCTCGCCTTCGGCTCGCGACTGGCCTTTGCGCAGCTGGCCTGGGAATTCTCTGGGCCGATGTCGCTTCTGCTGACGCTGGCGGTGCTCACGCTCACCATGCGAGCTCGCGGCGTCACCTGGCGCGACATGGGGCTTATCCGGCTGCCGGGATGGAAGGCGAAGGCACTGGTCTTGCCCAAGGCGCTGGTGCCCTTCGCCCTGTTTGCGGGCGCCGTGGCGCTGGTACTCTTCGTCGGCGAACACACGGGTCTCACCCGCACCGATACGGCGGGGGTCGAGGCGCGCTGGGGCAGCGTCGAGGGCGATCTTGCGATGTTGGTGCTGTGGCTCTCAATCGTCTGGACGAGCGCGGCCTTCGGCGAGGAGATGTTCTTCCGCGGCTACATGGTCACCCGCCTCGCCGATGGGCTGGCGGGCGTGCCCGGCCGGCTCGCCATCGCGGTACTGCTGCCAGCGCTGATCTTCGGCTACGGACACTATTATTACCAGGGCCTGTTCGGGCTGGTGATGACCGGGCTGATCGGCCTCGCCTTCGGCATCTCCTTCCTGCTGCTCAAGCGCAATCTGTGGCCGCTGGTGTTGGTTCACGGGGCGATCGATACGATCAACTTCGTCGCGCTCTATCTCGGCGAAACCTGAGCCATGCACAGGCCCGCTTGCACGCCCGCACATTAGCGGGCAGGTCAGCGGTCATGAACGCAAGCAAGATCGCCCCGCCGCGCACGGTCGGCTTCTGGGGCACATCGCTTTTTCCGCTCAACGGGATGATCGGGGCAGGCATTTTCGCGCTGCCCGCGGTGCTGGTGGCGGCGGTCGGCAATTTCGCGCCGTGGATGATGCTGATCGGCGGGATTCTCTTCCTGCCGCTGGCCCTGTGCTACGCCTGGATGGCGAGCCGCTTCGAACATAGCGGCGGCTCGGTGCTCTATGGCGAGGCCGCCTTCGGGCGCTTCGTCGGTTTCCAGGCGGGCTGGGCGCGCTATGCCAGCGCGATCGTGACCGCGGCGGCGAACATGCACGTGATGGTGGCCTATCTCGCTGCGCTGTTCCCGGGCCTCGCCGGGCCGGTCGCCGCGCCGGTGGCGGTGGCCATCGGCCTCGCCCTGATCACGCTGGTCAATCTCTACGGCATGCGCGCCTCGGTCGGCACGCTGGGGGTGATGACCGCGATCAAGCTGCTGCCGCTCGGCCTGCTGGTTGTCTCCGCCCTGTTCGCTGGCGGCGGCATGGGAGAAGTGGCCTTGCCGCAGTTCAGCGCGGTCGAAAGCGTGGTGCTGCTGACCTTCTACGCCTTCATCGGCTTCGAGGGCGTGGTCGAGGCCGCGGGCGAGTTCAAGAACCCCAAGCGCGACGTGCCGCTGTCGATCGTCACCATGGTGAGCGGGGTGACACTGCTCTACATGGCGATCATCTGGGCTTTCATCGCCATCGGCCCCCAGTTCGCGGGCGAGACCAATGCGCTGGCCGGCGTAGCCCAGGCCTCGATGGGGCAGCTCGGCTCGCTCGCCATCGTTATCGCGGCAAGCTTTTCCATCGGGGCGAACAATTTCGCCAGCGGGGTGGCGCAGCCGCGGCTGATGTACGGCATGGCCGAGCGCGGTATGCTCCCGCGCTGGTTCGAATACGTTCACCCGCGCTTCCTGACGCCCTTCAACGCCATCCTGTTCTATGGCGTGGTCGCGATCCTGTTCGGCCTGTGGGAAGGCTTCGAAGTGCTCGCCATTGCGGGCACGCTGGTACGGCTGGTGACCTATATTGTGACCAGCTGCGCGCTGCCGGTGCTCGAACATCGCGAAGGGCGGATCGATCCATGGCACCTCGCCTGCGTGGTCTTCGCGGTGGGCAGTTCGCTGTTCATCGCCGCGCAGGCGCAGGCGCAGGCGTGGATCGTGCTGGGCGGCTTCATCGCGGCGGGCACGCTGCTCTACTTCATCGCCGCGCGGCAGACGCCCGAGTATTCGATCGAAGAGGCCTGAGTGACCGACCGTTACGACGCGATCGTCCTCGGCGCAGGCGCCGCAGGGCTCATGTGCGCCGCCCGCGCGGGCCAGCGCGGCAAGCGCGTGCTGGTGCTCGAACGCGCCGAGCAACCGGGCAAGAAGATCCTCATCTCGGGCGGCGGGCGGTGCAACTTCACCAATATCGGTGCGGGCCCCGCAAAATACCTCAGCGCCAATCCGCATTTCGCCAAATCGGCGCTGGCGCGCTACACGCCGCGCGATTTCCTCGATCTGGTCGAGAGCTACGGCATCGCCTGGCACGAGAAGACATTGGGTCAGCTGTTCTGTGACGGCTCGGCGAAACAGATCGTCGCCATGCTTCTCGAAGAATGCGCAAAAGGCGACGTGACCGTGCGCTGCGGCGAAGACATCGCCTCGGTCGGGCATGGCGAGGGTTTCTCCGTCACCACGCAGACCGGCACCTACACCGCCCCCGCGCTGGTCATCGCCACAGGCGGCCCGTCGATCCCCAAGATGGGCGCGACCGGCTTTGCCTACGAGCTCGCGCGCCAGTTCGGCCTCAGGGTGGTCGAGCCGCGCCCAGCGCTCGTCCCGCTGACGCTGGGCGGCGAGGAAGTGCTGTTTCGCGAGATTTCGGGCGTGGCGGCCCCGGTGGTCGCTACCGCGGGCAAGACCGGCTTCGCCGAAGCCGTGCTGTTCACCCATCGCGGGCTGTCGGGCCCGGCAATCCTGCAGGCGAGTTCCTACTGGCGCACGGGCGAGCCGCTGCTGATCGACTTCGTGCCAGATCGCGGCGCGGAGTGGCTGCTCGACGCGAAGCGCGATACGCCGCGAACAGGCTTCAAGACGCTGCTGCGCGAAGCGTTGCCGGCGCGCCTAGCCGATATCCTGGCGGAAAAGCTCGCCCTCGACGGCGACATGGGCAATCTGCCCGACAAGGCGCTGCGCGCCGCGGGCGAGCGGCTCAAGCGCTGGACCTTCCGCCCCAACGGGACCGAGGGCTTCGCCAAGGCGGAGGTCACGCTGGGCGGTATTTCGACCGTCGAGCTTTCCTCCAAGACGATGGAATCCAAGCGAATTCCGGGTCTGTTCGCGATCGGCGAGGCAGTCGACGTGACCGGCTGGCTGGGCGGCTACAATTTCCAGTGGGCCTGGGCGAGCGGCGTCGCGGCGGGCGAGGCGCTCTGATCCGCCCCTTCCGCAAGGTCAGCGATTGACCGGAGCGGCAAGTTGACGGCGTCCCGCCGCGTGCTAGCCTTCCCCTTCGCACCCGCAAAAGCGGGGCATGCAAGGGGAACAGGATGCAGCAGCTCCAGGGCATGGATGCGAGTTTCGTCGCGCTCGAGACGCGCAATTCGCCGATGCACATCGGCTCGATCCTGATCTACAATCCCGAAACCGCGCCCGATGGCTTCGTGCGGTTCAAGGATATCCTCGCCTTTTTCGAAAGCCGCCTGCAATTATCCAAGACGATGCGCCAGCGGATGGTGCGTGTGCCCTTCGACCTCGACTATCCCTACTGGATCGAGGATCCCGACTTCGACCTTGAATACCACGTCCGCCACGTGGCGCTGCCCGCGCCCGGCAACTGGCGCCAATTGTGCATCCAGGCCGCGCGCATCTTCGCCCGCCCGCTCGATCTCGACCGGCCGCCGTGGGAGTTCACCGTGGTCGAGGGGCTCGACAATGTCGAAGGCCTGCCCAAGGGCTGTTATGCCTACATTACCAAGGTCCACCACGCCGCGATCGACGGGATGAGCGGGATCGACCTGATGGAGGCGACACATACGCTGCGGCCCGACGAGCCGCCACCGCCCGGGCCCGACGAATGGAAGCCCGAGAAGGTCCCCAATCCGATCGAGCTGCTCGGCAAGAGCTATTTCAACGCGATCGCCAATCCGCTCAAGCAGATCGAGGTCGCGGCCAAGGCGGCGCCGGGCCTTGCCAAGGCGCTGCGCGGTCTCGCGGCGAAGGAATTCGACGTCTCGACCGAGATGATCGCGCCCAAGACGCGCTTCAACAGGAAAATCGGTCCGCACCGCGTGGTCGAAGGCGTCAGCGTCCCGCTGGCGGATATCAAGGCGATCCGCAGTGCGGTCGAGGGCGCCAAGGTCAACGACGTATTCCTTGCCATCATCGGGGGCGCCATGCGGCGCTATCTCGACAGCAAGGGCGAGCTGCCCGGGAAATCGCTCACTGCGATGGCGCCGATCTCGGTCCGGTCGAAGGGCGAGAAGAATGCGATGGGCAACCAGGTCGCCGCGATGATCGCCCCGCTGGGTACGCAGATCGCCGATCCGGTCGAGCGGCTGGCATGGGTGCACGATCGCACGACCAATTCCAAGGCGATGACCGACGCCATGGGCGCGCGCAACATGACCGAGATGAGCAAGGTCAGCCCTGCGCTGTGGATGAGCCTCGGCGCGCAGCTCTATACCCGCCTCAGCCTCGCCAACCGCGGCGTGGGCCCGATCTTCACCACCGTGGTGACCAATGTGCCGGGCCCGCCGGTGCCGATCTATTCGGCCGGTGCGCGGCTCGAGAGCATGATGGGCCTGATCTGCCTGACCGACGGCATGGGCCTCGCGCATGTGGTGCAGAGCTATACCCAGGAAGCGACCATCGCCTTCACCGCCGACCGCGAGATGATGGACGATCCGGAATTCTACGCGGCCTGCATTCGCGAAAGTTTCGAGGAATTGCGCGATGCTGCGGCGGGGACTGCCGCCCCCGCAGAACAAAAACCTCCGGCGAAGAAGAGCTTAGCCGAATCTGCACCCAAGAAGCCCGCCGCGAAGAAGCGGACCGCACCGAGGAAAAAGCCGTCCGAACCCGTCAAAGGGGGCACCAAGACCTCCACCAGGCGTTCCAACAAGGCTGCCCAACCCCTGAAAGGCCCGACCATCGAATGACGACAACCACCACCGAAGCCCGCCCGCCCAGCCGCCTGCTCACGCTGGCCGAACCGGGCCGCGCGATGGGCGAATTGGCCAGCTTCTACGCGCTGCGCCCGCTGCTTTCGATGTTGCCGCGCGGCGACGGGCACGGCGTGCTGGTGCTCCCCGGCTTCATGGCGTCGGATTACTCGACTGCACCGCTGCGTTCGCTGCTGTCCGATCTCGGCTACGACGCGGTCGGCTGGAATCTCGGCCGCAACGTCCGGGTCGACAATGCCCGGATCGAGGCGATGATGGGCTGTGTCGAGGAGTTGCACGAGCGCACGGGCGAGAAGATCAGCATTGTCGGCTGGAGCCTCGGCGGGGTGTTCGCACGCGAGCTGGCCAAGCTTGCGCCCGAAAAGATCCGCGGGGTGGTCAGCCTCGGCTCGCCGATAAGCGACGATCGCGGCCATACCAATGCCGCGCGCCTGTTCGAATATCTCAACGGCAAGGAACCCGAGCCGATGCAGGGCGGCAACTTCCGCAAGCTGGCAGAGGCGCCGCCGGTGCCGACCACCTCGATCCTCACGCGGACCGACGGTGTCGTGCACTGGCGCGGCTCGGTGCAGTGCGACGACCATGCCCAATGCGAGAACATCGAGGTCCATGCGAGCCATTGCGGGCTCGGCGTGAACCCGGCGGCGGTCTATGCCATCGCCGACCGGCTGGCGCAGCCCGAAGGGACATGGAAGCCCTTCCGCGCCACCGGCCTTGCGAGCCTGTTCTTCCCCCGCCGCGCGCTCGCCTGACCGGTCAGAACATCTTGCGCAGGTCGATACCGAGATAGCGGCCTACCGGGTCGATCCGGCGCGGATCGTAGGCCTCGGGAACCAGCCCTTGCGCATCGACCACGCGGCGCTGGCCGTCGAAGAGATTGTCGACGACGAAAGCGACGCGGAAGCCCTTGAAGAAGCCGTCCTCGCGCTCGAGGATCTGGCCGAGGTCGGCGAACAGGCGCAGGTCGAAGGTGACCAGATCGCCAAAGAACAGGTCGCTCGATCCGGGCAGCCCGCTACCACGCAGCACCGCCTGCCCGAGGTAGTTGCCCGACAGGCGCACGCCATATCCGTCGATGAACATGCCGCCTTCGAGCCGCGTGCTGTGCCTGGGGATCGCCCCGCTGCCGAGCACGTAGCCGTCGAGCTGGTCGAACACCGGCCCGCCTTCGGCCAGCGTGACCTCGTTCTGCAGCGCGATGGTGTGGTTGAGATTGACGAAATAGCGCCCACCGCCTCCGCCGCGCCGGGCAAAGGGGCTCATCCCCGCACCGCCTTCGCGCTGGCCGCCCTCGCCGCGCGGGGACCCGCCGGGACCTTCGGCCGCGCACATACGGGTGCGGAACTGGTTGAGCCGTTTCTGGTCGATCTCGCCATCCTCGCCGCGCAGCCGTTCGAGCATCTGCGGAGGTAACGCGTCGATCCGCGGCGGTTCGGCGCACAGTGCCTCGCGCATGGCGGCAAAGCGGTCGACGTCGGCCTCGCCATCGGCGCTGCACAGACGCTGGCGCAACATCTCGACCCGCACGGGATCGGGATTGCCATCGGCATCGACCAGCCGTGCGCGCATGCCCTCGGGCAGCTGCGACAGGTCGGGCGTTTTCGTCGCTGGCGCGGCGCAGAACTGCTCGCGCATCCGGGCGAAGTGCTCGGGATCGAAGCGTGGCTGCTGGTTCCCGTCGCCACCGATCCCGCGCGGCGGGCCCCGGCGCGACCCGCCCGGGCGGCCGCCGCGTGGTTCGTCCGAACCGCCGATGCGTCCGCGCATCGAGAGGCCGAAGCTGAGCGTGCGGCTGCGCGTTTCGTAAAGCGTCACGGGCCGCCGGTCGATCGCCAGGAGCTCGCCCCCCGCATCGCGCGCCACCCGGTCGGGAAAGGCCTGCTCGAAGGCGGCGGTGAAGGCGGGCGAAGACAGCGTCACGTCGCGCGAGCGGTTGATGCCGTAATCGACCTGCAGCCGCGCGCCGTCGAGCGGAAGTTGCCAGTTCGCCCCCAGCTTCCAGTCCGATTGCGTTTCCGCACCGAGATCGGGATTGCCGCCGGTGGTGACCGTGGCGAGCACATCGCGTCCCGTGGCGAAATCGAAAACCGGCACGTTGAATTCATCTATGCGCGGATTGCCGAGTGCCGAAATGCCCGGAGCCGCCTCGCGCCAGATACGCGTGACCTGGAGGTTGAGCCTGTCGATAGGCGACCAGTTGAAACCCGCGCTCCAGTTGGCAAGGCCACCGAAATCGGACAGGTCCTCGGCTCCGGCGGACAGGTTGAGGCTGGCGTTGCCGATCGCCCCCCAAGCTCCGTCGCGGCGGGCGATGGGGATGTTGAGATTGATCCCGCCATCGAAGCGGCGGCGCGTGATCGAGACATCGCTCGCCGAACGCGAATCCGCGCTGTCCAGCCGTGTCCAGTCGAAACCAAGGTCAAACGTGGCCGAAACCTCGCCCGCCGGCAGGTCGACCGGATAGCCGGTGAAGGTCGCCTTGTTGACCACCGTGCGCGTGCGCGTTTCGGCAGAGTCGAAATCCGCGGCATCGCGGCGATCGATTTCGGTATCGCCATTGGCGAGCACGGCGTCGCTGGTGAAGGTTGTCTTCCACGAGCCGATGCTGCGATTGTAGGCGGCGCCGAGCGAGAGCGTGTCGGTGCGGCCGCGGCGCTCGATCGGCTCGATCGTACCACCCGTGTCGCGCAGGCCCGAGAGGCCCGTTCTCTCTTGCCGCGAGGCGGTGGCATTGAGGCTGAGCGAGGAGCCGCTGTCGATGAAGGCACGCGCATAATTGGCGGTTCCCTCGACCTGCCAGCTGTCCGACACGAGGCTGCGGAAGGGTGCCTCGTCGGCGACACCGGGGATGGCGGAGGGCACGGTGAAGCCACGTTCGGCCTCGGTCAGCAGGCTGGTATCCTCGACGTCGAGGTTGAAGTTGAGCCGCGCACCGTCGGCGATCCTGAGATAGGTCGCCTCCTCCTCGTTGCGCCAGTAGCTACCGCGCGCGGGTGCCTCGATCTCGCCCTCGAGCGTGAGCGCCGAATAGTCGTTCTTGAGCACGATGTTCACGACGCGCTGGTCGGGATCGTAGCCGAAGCGCTGCGCGACCTCTTCGGCAAAGACCTCGACCTTGGCGATGCTTTCGGGCGGGTAGGAGTGGAACTCGCGTGGGCTCGACACGCGGATGCCGTTGATGAGGAAGACCGGGCGCCCTCCGCCCCGGCTGCCGCGCGCGCCACCGGTCGAAGGCTCGATCGCGGCGATAATATCGGCAATCGAGCTGCCGCCGAAGGCCGCGATGTCCTCGCTGTCATATTCGGCGACCGGCGGCTGGTCGACGATCAGCTGCCCGCGGATCCGCTCGCCGGTAACGATGATCGAGCCAGGAGCGGCAAGGTCCTCCTCGCCGGCTTCCGAGGCGGCATCGGCGGCCTGCGCCACATCCTGTGCCTGCGAGACATTCGCCCACCCCAGGGCCACCAGCGAAACTGCTGCAAACCTTATCGATTCCAAGAAACGGGCCTTCCTATGGACACTCTCGAACCGCCCCCGGGAGAAGGCTATGTGGGCAAGAATGCCGAACGACAAGCCTGGTTTCCGTATCGCTTTGTCGCCGGTCGGGGGCCATCGGCGGTCGGTCGATGGAGGTCGCGTGTCGCCAAGGCTTCCCTTTTGGCGCCCGCGCCGCTAAAGGCCGCCGCTCTGATTGCATATACGAACGGACACGACGGACTAGATGGCCAAGGAAGAACTTCTCGAAATGCGCGGCCGGGTGGTGGAGCTGCTGCCCAATGCGATGTTCCGCGTCGAGCTCGAGAACGGCCATGAAGTGCTCGGCCATACCGCCGGCAAGATGCGCAAGAACCGCATCCGCGTGCTGGTGGGCGACGAGGTCCTGTGCGAGCTGACGCCCTACGACCTGACCAAGGCGCGCATCACCTACCGCTTCATGCCCGGTCGCGGCGGCCCCGGCCCGCAATAAGCGCCCGTGGGCCAGCCCACTCTCATTCTAGCATCGGCCAGTCCCCGCAGGCGCGAGCTCCTCGCCCGCCTCGGTGCGACGCCCTCTGCCGTTGCTCCAGCCGATATCGACGAAACGCCGCATAAGGGCGAGCTGCCGCGCGACTATGCCCGCCGCATGGCGCGCGAAAAGGCCGAGGCGGCGGCATCGGGCGAAGGCCATGTGCTTGCGGGTGACACAGTGGTCGCCGCCGGGCGCCGCATCCTGCCCAAGGTCGAGGACGAGGCCACCGCGCGCCAATGTCTCGAACTGCTTTCGGGACGCCGCCACCGCGTGCTTTCGGCGATCGCGCTGCGCGCGCCCGACGGCGGCATTCGCGAGCGGCTGAGCGAGACCGTGGTCATCTTTAAGCGGCTCTCTGCCGACGAAATCGACGCCTATATCGCCAGCGGCGACTGGCACGGCAAGGCCGGCGGGTATGCCATCCAGGGCGTGGCCGAAGGGCTGGTCCGCCGCATCCAGGGGAGCCATTCGGGCGTCGTCGGCCTGCCGCTCTACGAAACACGCGCGCTGCTCAAGGCCGCGGGATTCGACCTTGCCTAGCCTCCCCCAACGGGGGAGGGGGACCGTCGCAGACGGTGGTAGGGCAGGCGCCCTGATCCGAGCCGCAGACGTTCCGAACCGCCGAAAGTGCCCCTCCCCCATGCTGCGCATGGGTCCCCTCCCCGGGCCGGGGAGGCGGTGATGGCCGAATGGGTTGTCGAGCAGGGCATCGGCGAAAGCCGGGCGCAGCTGCTCGAAGGCGACGAGGTGCTGGCCGCAAAGCTGCGCTGGCCGGAGGAAATCGCCGCGGGCGAGAGCTTCGAGGGCAAGCTGCTGCGCAAAAGCGGCACACGGGGACTGGCGCAGCATCCCTCGGGCCGCGAAATCCTTGTCGACAAGCTCCCGCGCGATGCCGGCGAGGGCGCGAGTTACCGCTTCACCGTGACCCGCGCGGCGATGGCCGAACGCGGGCGGTTGAAGCTGCCCGCCGCGCGCCCCGCCGAAGCTGTCGGAACCACCACCAGCGATCCTTTCGCGGAGGCAAAGCCCGTCCGCCACTTCCCTTCCGGGGCATGGGAAGACATCTGGCACGCCGCCTCTTCGGGCGAAGTCGGTTTTGCGGGCGGCGCGCTGCTCTTCGCGGTGACTCCGGGCATGACCGTCATCGATATCGACGGCGAGCTTTCCCCGCGCGAACTGGCTCTCGCCGCCGTGCCCGAACTGGCGCGCTGGCTGCGGCTCTTCGACCTCGGCGGGTCGATCGGGATCGATTTCCCCACGCTTGCCGCCAAGGCCGATCGCAAGGCGGTCGATGCGGCGCTGGACGAGGCGCTGGACGGCTGGCCGCACGAACGCACCGCGATGAACGGCTTCGGCTTCGTCCAGATCGTAGCGCGGCTCGAAGGGCCCTCGCTGCTCCATCGCTTCGCGACATCGCGCGTGGGCATGGCCGCGCGCATGGCGCTGCGGCGCGCGGAACAGGTCGAGGGACCGGGCGCGACGCTGCTCACGGTCCATCCTGCGCTCAAGGCCAAGCTCAAGCCCGAATGGTGCGCCGAACTCGAGCGGCGGACCGCGCGCCCGGTGCGGATAGAGACCGATCCGGGGCTTGCGATCGAGGCTGCCGCGGCCCAGATCGTCGCCCATGACGACTAAGCCCCGCCCCTGCCCGATCTGCAGGAAGCCGCGCAGTGAGGAATTCGCGCCCTTCTGCTCGAGCCGCTGCCGCGACCGCGACCTCTCGCAATGGTTCGGCGATGGCTATGCGGTGCCCGGACGCCCCGCGCTGCCCGAGGAAATAGCCGCCGAGGTCATTCAGGGGAAAGAGGACTAAATACCCCCTTGCCAAGGCCGCCCGCCTTCGCCATAGGCGCCTCCTCATTGCTCGCGGGGCTGCACAGCCCCCCCTTTGACGAAGCAGTGTGCCCGGGTAGCTCAGTGGTAGAGCAGACGATTGAAAATCGTCGTGTCGGTGGTTCGACTCCGCCCCTGGGCACCACTTTTCATTCCGCGCCGGTCCGTATCAGTCCGGAAAACCCTTGCAGAACTGCCGTTTACGGCCCTATCGACGTTCCGCGCCGTTCCGCTGCCTTCCGCCGAAAGCCGGGGCATGTTGGGGGCACGAGCGGGGACTCGCGGCGCTGGTTTGGGGGCACCGGATGGCGCTGACAGTGACGCAGGTGAAAAACGCCCGGCCGGGCGATTCTCCTTACAAGCTCCACGACACCGGCGGCCTGTTCCTGCTCGTCACGAAAACCGGCACGAAGAGCTGGCGCCAGAAGTACCGTTTCGGGGGCAAGGAGAAGCAGCTGACGCATGGGCAGTTCCCCATGATGTCGCTCAGCGAAGCGCGCGAGCTGCGCGATCAGGCGAAGCGCGAACTCGCGCAGGGGCTCGATCCATCGGCGAAGGCGCGCGAGATCCGCGCGCGGCGCGCCGGCACGCTCGTCGGCGGTTCCACCTTCAGGCAAGCCGCGCTGCGCTGGCATGCGCTGCAGTCGCACGGGTGGAAGAAGCGCCACGCGGACGACGTGAAGAACAGTCTCGAGAAGGAGGCCTTTCCCGCGATCGGAGACCGGCCCATCGCCGAGCTGCTGCCGGCGGACATCAGGCCGATCATCGAGGAGATGCAGGACCGCGGCGCGGTCGACCAGGCGCACCGCATGCTGATGCGGATCTCGCGCATCTTCCAGCTGGCGATCGTGGACGAGGAAGCAGACGTCGACCCGGCCGCGCCGCTCACGGCGATCCTCAACCCCGTTCCGAAGCGCAAGTACAAGGCGATCCTCAAGCTCGAGGAGGCGCGCGCCGCGCTCCAGACCTTCGAAGCGGAGCGCCACTGGCCAGAGACGAAGCTCGCCTCGCGCCTGCTGGCGCTGACGGCAGCACGGCCGGGCCCGGTGCGCTTTGCGCAGAAGGAGGAGTTCGTCGACCTCGACGGCGACCAGCCGCGCTGGATCATCCCGGCCGCGAAGATGAAGCTCGAGCGCGCCGAGAGCGAGCAGGAGAACTTCGCCTTCGAGATCCCGCTTGCCCGGCAGACGGTCGAACTGGTGAAGGCGGCCATCGCGAATGCGGGCCCGCGCGCCTGGCTCTTCCCCTCGGTCCAGTTCCCGCGCAAGCCGATCAGCGAAAACGCGCTCAGCGTCGCCTACAGGCGCAGCCCGCTGTTCCAGGGCAGGCATGTGCCGCACGGCTGGCGATCGAGCTTCTCGACGATCATGAACGAACGCGCGGCCGATCTCGATCGTCCGGGCGATCGCGCGATCATCGACCTCATGCTGGGCCACAAGCCCGAGGGCGTCGAGGCGCACTACAACCGCGCCGCCTACATGCCGCGTCGGCGGAAGCTGGCGCAGGAATGGGCGGACATGCTCACGCCCGGGCTGGTGCCGGTCGAGCAGCTGCTCGAGGGTCCGCGCAACTAGCCGCTCGCGCGGCGGGAGGTGCGGCATGACGGCGCACGCTCTCGACCTTCACAGCCGGGCCAAGACGCGGCGCGACTGTTTCGACATCGATGATCCTCGCGCGCAGGTGTTCCGGCGCATCGAGCACGGCATCTACTTCAAGGAGGCCCTGCTCGAGACGCTCGACGAATGGGCCGATTGGTCGAAGCAGAAAGGCAAGCAGCATCTTCTCGGCCAGAACTGCCGCAAGGTGCTCGACTACCTTCTCCGCTGCTGCGACTTCGAAACCGGTATCTGCGAACCGTCGATCGACACGCTGATGAAAAAGACTCACTTCGCCAGGGCGACAATCGTCCGCGCGCTGCATCTGCTCTGGGAGAAGGGCTTCGTGAACTGGATCCGGCGTACTGCCAGGACGAACAACGCGCCGGACGAAGGCCCTCCCGTTGTCCAGGTGAGCAACGCCTACTTCTTCGACCTCGCGCGGATGCCCGCTCGCTGCATGAAGCGGCTGAAAGAGAAGCTCCGGCGCAAGGGCCGGGCCTTCACCCCGCCCCAGTCGCCATCGTTCCCGCGCTACGAGGGCCTCCAGAAACGGCGCTCGAAGGCTATCCGCGACAAGGTGGCTTATGACAGGGCAGTAAAGCGCAACGCGCTCCAGCGCGCACGGACGCCCGAGGAAACCGTCGCCGCCCTCTACCCGGGCGACGAGGCGGCTCAGCGCGCCCACCTCGCCATGTTGGAGAGTGCGAGTTCAGAGGCTAGCCTGAATCCCCCCCCCGATCGAAGAATTCATAAGGAGTGAGACCGCTTTAGGCGGTCTCACGCGTTCTTCTGATTGGGGATGGCCCGCAAAATCCCCTCGAAAAATCACCGATAGCAGCGATCCGAAGCCTCGGAGGTCGGCGGCTGCGCCGCCTCCATGCTTGGCGAGGGGCCAAGCGCAAGATGCGTGCCAGCACATCTTCTCTACGCGCGGTACTGGCGGAAAGGTCGGGTCCTACTGGGTCAGCTTCTTGAGCTGCTCGACAAATAGCTCGAGGATCGCTTGGAGCTCCTCGACCGACGGATGATCCGTCGCGCTTCCGATCGCCCTCGCAGTCCCTCGCATGGCCAAGATGAGCGCGCGATCCTTTGCATGCCCCATCTTCTCGAGCCGCATGGCGAAATGGTTGAGCGAGCGCGCGACTTCCACGCCACTCATCTCCTGCTCATCGGGCCAGCCATTCGCCATGGTTCCGGCCTAGGCCGCACTTCCTCGATGTTCAAGCGGACAGGAGCTCGCCCCAGCGGTCGAAGATCACGCGGCGCCGATCGAGCAGCTGCGCGCGGTTGTAGGCTGCCTCGACCTTGTCCTTCGGCGAATGCGCCAGCGCGCGATCGATATCGGTGCGCCACTCGGGTCCGAGATCCTCGTTGAGGATGGTCGAGAAGCTCGAGCGCCAGCCATGCGGGACGTGCCGGCCGGCAAAGCCGGCGCGATTGTAGAGCTCGCGCAGCGTGCCCTCGCCGATCGGCCCGCTCGACCGACCGGGGAATACCAGCCGGTCAACTTGGGGTTCACCCCCGATTGAAGCGGGGCGAACCCCGCGCAGGATCCACAGCGCCTCTTCGCTCAGCGGCACGACATGATCGAACCGCTCCTCGCCCTTCTTCGGCTTCGACAGCTTCATGCGCTCGGCTGGTACCGTCCAGATCCGCGCCTCGAGGTCGACCTCCGTCCAGCGCATCCCGCGTACAGCGGCCAGGCGGACGGCCGTCAGCGCGAGGAAGCGCGACGCCATGATCGACACCGCGGCGCCGCGGTCGACCTCGCACGCCGCGAGCAGCGCGCGGCAATCGTCGATCGAGGTCAGCGCTGGGTGCGGTACCGAGAGCTTGCCCTTCTTCATCGCGCGGCCGAGCTGCGCGGCTGGATCATCCTCGCAAAGGCCTTCGGCAATTCCGAAACCGAAGATCGCGGAGAGGCGCTGGCGCAGCCGTCCGGCCGTCTCGAGACAGCCGCGACGTTCGACCAGGCGCACTATATCGAGCAGCTCGCGCGGCTGGACCGCGCCGATCGGCCGGGCACCGAGCTCGGGGAAGACGTCTCGCTCGAGGCTGGCGAGGACGTCGGCCGCATGCGTCTGGCTCCAACTAGCTCGATGATGCCGGTGCCAGCCACGCGCCAGCTGCTCGAAAGAATCGGCCGAGCGCTGAGCGCGCGATGGATCCACGCCCTGCTCGAGTTGCTCCTTCGCCTGCGCCTGCAGGATCCGGGCCCGAGCGACGTTGATCTCGGGAAACTGGCCGATCGTGAGCAGCTTCTCACGGCCGCGCCAGCGGTACTTCAGCTGCCAGCTCTTCGTCCCCGTGGGTCGGACGAGCAGGTGCATGCCGCCTTGGTCGTGCAGCTTGTAGGCGCGACTTTGCGCGCCGGCGGCTTTCGCCGCGGCGTTGGTAAGCATTCTCGGATCCTTCAGGAAATCGGCCGAGCCGAAGAGTTCACAAGTTCACAATTCGAAACCGGCTGTGTGAACCGGAACGTTGCCCTACGCCCCACCGCAATATGCGCCTGCCCCGGGGAAGGACCCGCTGACTTCGGACATGAGACAGTGGAGGACCTAGTCCTGGGACTATTCGCTCCACCAAGGCTGAGATAAGAAGCCTTCATGGCGGAGAAGGTAAGTCTAATACGGCGTGCTGTCAGAAAGCTTGGGCCCGGCAATCCGCTAGAGGCTATCGACCTTGACGCAGTATTTCCATCTCAGGAAGAACTCAACGAGGACAAAGACGATAATCGCCGCATGGCCCGCCACTACGCTGAAGACTTCGAAAAGGCCTCGGAGTCAAACAACCGTGTTATGACCGAGCAATCAAGATGGTTGGGAGCAACCTTGACCACCATCAATATTGCTGGACTGTTCGCCCCCTTACAGTTCAAAGGCTCAGCCCTGCTGCAAGGCATCGCTCTTGCGGCGTTCGTATTGGGCATTATCGCTTCTCTATGGGGCACTCACCTTGGGATCCGAAACGGACTGGCGATGTCTCTGCGTCTTGGGGAAATCAAAGGCTATTGGCGCGCAGTAGAACACAACGGGTTTCGCGATCGCGACACCGAACTGCAAATCGCGCAGCTAGGAACCGAGGCATTGCAGAAGGCGGGCGGCGCGTACGCTAGCGGGTACATTTCACTCGGTGCATTCGTATTTGGCGCAGCAAGTACCGCTCTCGCATTCTTATTGTGACGTATAGCCCGCCCATTGCGGCGGATAATCCCTCCGCCGCAATCGCGCGCGGAAACCGCGCTTTCCTGCGCCTCTCCGGCCACCGCGGCTTCGGCGATACCCCCAGCGATACCCCCAAATTTGGGCGCACTTGTCCCGGCTCTACGAACCGCTAGGACAACTCGATGCCGCGCCGATCGTCACGCCCTCGCCTACTGCCCGACGACGTCGAGCTTGGTGAGGGATGGATCCGTCACGATGGTGCGGGTTGCCCGGTCGCGCTCGATGCGCGGCCGGCGATTCTCTTCACGAGCGGTACGCGGTTCGCGCTCGGCACGCGATCGGCCGACGAATGGGAAGCCTTCGAGGAAGGCAGCTGCTGGGAATGGCGCGGCCGTGAGGCCTCCGGCTTCGATATCCTCGCCTACTGGCCCGGCTGAGCGTTTGCATTCGGATCGATCTCGGCCTGCCGAATGATCCAGTCGATCAGCGCGTCGAGTTGTAGGGCCTGCTCGGTTGCGACGAGGTCGCGCTCGAGCTGGTCGGCCGATCCGCGCTCGGCGGCAGGAAGTCGAGCATCCGCGGTCGCTGCAGCAGCTCGGTCGCCGGCAGTGGATAGGCCGGGCACTTCGAGGCTTCCGCCCTTACGGGTAGCGGTGTCTCGGGTTCGTAGTTCTTTGCGCAGGCGCTCAGCGCGAGCGCGAGCATCGGCAAGACGAGCATTGTAGTCGGCTTCGATCGCATCGGAGATCTCCTGTTGCTCCCTTCGCACCCTGGCAAGGCGTTGGCGCTCGAGCTCGGCGGCCTCTGCCTGGGCGTTGCGGTAGTCGGTCTTGGTCTTCCGGTGAGCGCCCTTCTCGGCATCGCGTTCGGCCGCGGCCGTCTTCGCGGTCTCGATCCAACCGGTCATCGATATCGGCCCGAGCTTGAAGCCCTCGAGACGCGCCGTCTGCACACCGGCAAAGCCAAGCGAGATCAGGATGACGGTGCCGATCGCGGCGCACCACACACCCTTCAGCGCGACTTCGGCGCTGGTCCATGCCGGTACCCTCACTTCGCGGCGTCCTTCAGGCAGAGCGCGGTCTCGGCCGCGCGCCGGCGCTCTAGCCCGCGCAGCTTGCGGCCGCCGGCGTAGACATAACGGCCGAGGAAGCGGCAGGCCTCGACCTGCCTGCCTTGTTCGAACAGTCTTGCGACGCTCGATCGGCCGTATTTGCCGAGCCCGACATTGTAGGCGAAGCTGGTGTGCGCCGCCCATTGGTGCGGATAGCCGGTGATCCCGGGATTGCGCCGGCGCACGCCTTCGAGGAACTCGGCCGAGGCCTCCTCGAGCATGGCCAGGCATTCGGCGTCGGTATAGCGGCGCATCTCGACGCGTGTCTCGCCATAGCAGACCGTGAGGATCCCGATCGGGTCGCGATAGGGTTCGTTGCGCTTGCCTTCCCACGGCGCGATCGTCGCCGCAGCCATCGCCAGTGCGGTGAGGACGGAGCCGACCAGGCCCAGCTTGGTCGCGTTCGATGCGCCCGCCGGCGCTCCGGGATTAGCCATCGCGCCTCTCCGTGCGTGCAGCCCGCAGATCCCGCCCGAATTTGTAGAGCAGGTAGATGCTCTGCAGGGCGAGGTAGATCAGCGTCGCGATGAAAACCCATTGCTCGAGCGTCAGCCCGGCAGTGTCGGCCGCCAGGACGGCGACCGGCGGAGCGGACTTGGCCGCGGCCGTCGCGTATTCGCTGCTGTTGTGCTCGAGCATTGATGCATTCTCCTTCGCCGCCGCGACCGCGCCGGATGTTTAAATGAAGTTGGGGAAGCGGGCCGTCAGGCTATTTCCACCCCGGTTCGCGTCACCGCGCGAAGCAGGCTCTGCGCACCGCCCTTGATCGCCTTGCCGTCGGTGCCCGGATCGACCGAGTACTTCTTGAACAGGCTCGGGCGTCCCTTCATTGCCGTGGACGCGACTGCGGCGGGATTGCCGCCGGTGCCGTTGTAATTGACGTTCACCGTGTAGGTGCCGGTGCCCCCACTGCCCGTGCCCAGCGCGGTGATGTAGGTCCGTTCGAGGACGCCGGTCCCTTCGACCAGGTCGCCGACCTCCAGCGTGCCCGAGGAGATCGCAGATACCGTCAGCGCGGTGCCGTTGATCGACCCGGTGAAGCTTGCCGGCGTGATCCCGTTGACGCGATAGGCCGAGAGCCAGCCCTTGTGCTTCACCCGGCCACGCGTGCCCGCGGCGATATCCTGCAGGGTGACGCCCGCGAACAGCTCCGGATCGTCGGCGCTGGTCATCGGCCGGATCGCATCCATCCTGCGATCGTAGGCGACCATCGTCTTGCGCGGGATCGTCGCACCCGTGGTGTTAAGGAGCGACTTCTCCTCGTCGGTGATACGCGGATAATAGGCGTTGTTCGCCCCATTCTCCTCGTCGCCGACATAGACCACATGCGGAGTGTTGCCGAAGCCGATGATGTGAATCTCGCTGAAGAGCGACGCATTGGCCGTGAACGGCGATGCCCCGGCGGTCGGGTCGATATAGACGATGCCGTGGATTGTGTTGTGCGTGTAGGCGATGAGGTCGGGGCAACCCGACTGCAGGAAGCCGAACGACAGCGCCCTCCCGCTGGCGCTGCCCGAAACCAGCGTGTTGCCATGAATCAGCAGCACCGTGGCGAAGGCGAAATCGTCGTTGTTGTGGCAGGCGACGGCCGCACCATTGGCCGCTTCGATGTAGTTGTGCTCGATCAGGAAGAACTTGCCCGAGGAGGTTCCGGCGCCGATCGCGCTCTGGCTCTGCGGCGCGCGATAGTTGTTGCCCGACGGATTGCCGAGGTGCTTGATCTCGTTGTTGCGGATGATCCAGACGCGGTTCGCGAAAATGCCGTCGCCATTGTCGCCATCGCTTTCGGGGTGCAGCGTATAGCGGGCGTTCGTCGCGTGGATCGAGAGGCCCTCGATGCGGTACGAGCCCTGCAGCTTGAAGGCGCTGTCGGTGTCGATCAGCACCCCGCTCGCCCCGTCGCCGGGATTGTAGTTGATGCGAGAGACGTGCAGGCCGCGGCCGACGAAGTGGACGAAGAACTCCCCGTCGTGCGTAATCTGCTCGGTCTCGTTGAACAGACCTTCGCCGATGCGGATCAGCACATGGTGGAAGGACTTCGTCTTGGTGATGGCCTCGTAGGCCGCCTTGACCGACGTGAAGTCACCGCTGCCATCGGTCTCGACCGTGATGATCTCGTCGTAGATGTCGGGATGGTTGGGGACCGAATACTTCGCCATCCACGCGAGAAGGCTGGTCTCGCGCTCGCGGATCATTGCCGTCATTGCAGTGATCGTCTTGTCGAGCGGTTCGGCCTGGCCGATGGTCACGCCGATCGGCTCGATCGTCTCGACCGTCGCCGCGTTGCCAACGCTCGATAGTTTCACCTCGGGGCGGATTTGGTTCTCGTCGCCCTGCACCGTGTATTCGAAGCGATAGATCGCGAAGCCTGCCGTCGCATAGACGATGGTCGGCGTTCCCTCGGTCCGGTCCACGGTCACGAGGTCTGTCCTGCGGACATTGAGCTTGGGCACGAGCGTCCGCGTGAAGGGCGCACTCAGCAAGAGCGCGAAGAAGATCTGACGCTTTTGTCCGACCTCCCAGGTCTCGGGCAGGTCGGCCGCGTTCAGATACTCGCGAATGAAGGTGTTGTTGCCGGTGACGCCGATCGGGATCGTCACCTCGCGCCCCGTCTTCGTAGCGCCGCCGCTGGTCGTGATGCTCGATATCGAAACCGGCAGCTTGTTCTCGCCGGTGAGGTAGGAGTGATAGGCCTGTGCAGCGATCGACTCCGCCCATTCCTTCGCGCTCTTCGTCGACGCGCCGCCCGGCTCGGTGCCCTCGGCCCAGGCTTCTGCCTGGTCGACGATTGCGTTGAGTTCGGTCTTCAGCACTGCGCCGATCGATTCGAGCGCGACCTCGTAGCTCGTACCGGCGAACTCGGTCCCCGCCGTGGTTACGTTGAGCCGAATATCGCGCACGAAAACGGCGCTCGAGGCAGGCGCAGTGCCCAGCAGGTCGCCGAAGAGCGTGAAGTCGCCGGTCGTATCCTCGATCCCTGCCAGCGCCGCCTGCAGCACCACCATGCGCAGCTCGCCCGCGCTGCCGTCGACCACCGCGAAGCCGCCGTCGCCGCTCGCCGTGTTCATGTCCAGCGACAGGTCCGAGGATCCGGCCTGGCGGGTCAGGTCTAGCGCGAAGGTCCAACCGGTGATGTCGATCGGCGCACCGTCGGCGTCGACAAGGGTGAGCACCTTATCGAACACCACGCTCTCGCGAGCGTAGAGCAGGGTCTTGTTCATCGCTTATCCTGTCAGGGAGTGTTGTAGTTGCCGCCACCGCCACTGCCGCCGGGCGGAGTGGGCGGATCATCGTAGACACCGCTGTCGCTGGTCGATTGCCCGCCGATGAAGATCAGCGAACGGTCGGCCATCTGGGTTTCGGCGGGGCTTTCATGCGCCGAATAGGTTCCGGCGAGGGGGTCGTAGAAGACCCCGAAATTGGTGCCGCTGGCGAGGCTGGTCATGTCGTCGGTATCGGCCGGAAAGCTCACCTGCGAGCCGTCGTAGAGCGTGCCCGTGAAGGCCGCGACCGCGATGCTGTCGTCATCGCTGGTCAGCGGGTAGGCTAGGCTCTTCGAGGCGATCCACCGCGCCCCCCGGGCACCCTCCATCACACCCGTGGTGACCGGGCCCAGGACCCGCCGCGCGCCGGGCTCGCCGCTCACGACATAGCTGACCGCGACCTCATAGGCCGTTTCGTCCGCCACGCCGGTGATCGCCTTCTCTGTCATCGCAGGCGGAAAGTCCCCGCCGTGGATCCATGGGGTCGTGCCGCTGACCCGTTGCTCGACACGGATTGCCTGCGCCAGGCTGTCGTCGCTGGCCCCCGAGAGGAACAGCGCGGGCTGATCGCCACGCGGCCCACTGACCTGCCCGCCGAGCAGCGACCAGGCAGCTGCTCCGGGCGCGTCGATCGCCGGCGGCGCGGCCTGCTGGGTCGCGGTCGCCGTGTTCGGGTTGCTGTCGCTTGCAGGATCGAAGGCGTAAACCGAGGCGGCGATCTCGCGCAGGTCGATCCGGATGTGCCATTTGCCGTCGCGCTGGTAGCTCTCGATGCGGAACACCTTGCGCGCCCCCCCGAAGTGGCGCGCGCTCGTCCATCCGATCCAGTCGCCTTCCTCGAGCTCGCAGAACCGCGGCCCCAGCGAAAGGCCCCCTTTGCCCTGCAGGCGGCCAAGCTTACGGGTGATCTCGGCGCAACGCTCGGCCTGCCCTTCGACAGTGACCTGCTTGAGCTCGAGCGTCTCGACCCTCTGCCCGCCATCGGCGATGATATCGGCATAGTCGCGCCGGATCGAAGCGGTGTGCATCTTCCACTTCTGGTCGGGCTCGACATAGCGCGGGATGACCGAGTTGATCCATTCGCGGTCGCCTTCCCCGCGGAAGGCTTCGTATTGGACCTCGGCGAGGTTGAGGATGTCGAGATCGGTGATCTCGGCGACCACGGCCTTTGCCTGCCCGGGCTCGACCTCGATGCTTCCTTCGGGCTGGCGAATGATGCCCGCCATGGCCGCGGCAAAATAGCCCTCCACGGTCAGGAATTCCTCGTCCGCACCGATCAGGCCGTTGAAGGTATAGCGCTTCTCCCCATCGACCAGCTCGTCGCAGGTCGCGCTGTGCGCGATACTGCGTTCGGGCGGAGCCTCGATCTCGGATAGGCCGCGGCCGATCAGCAGCTGCTCAGGCTGGTCTACCTGGTCGAGCGCGAAGATCCCGCGCTGGAAATTGTAGCGGCAGACATTCGCGTTGTCGCTCCACTCCCATGTCGAGGGATCGGCCCAGCGATGCGTGCCCGATCCGCCGGTGACGGTGCTGTCCTTCGCCGGATCGTAGAGCTTCTTGCCCTTCAGGACGAAGATGAAGCGCGGCCGCCCCCCCGACCATACCGGGTTCTGCACTTCGGGATCGTCGGCCTTGTAGGCGACCGCTACGCAGGCGACGCCCTTGCAATTGTTGTCCGGATCGTCCCAGCCCGGCCCATTCGCGGTGACGTGGCTCGGCCAGGCCTGCGTCGCTGTGCCGGGAAGGAAGTGGACCTTGAGCTGGCTGTTGTAGCCGGCGACGTCGCCGTCGCCGCCGAAAGCGACATATTCGTCGTTGACGTAGAAGCCGACCAGCTCTTCGCATTCGTGGTCGACGAGCGCGATCTGCTGGACTTCCCAGTCGGTGCCGTACTTGCCACCATAGTTGAACGCGTCGAGCAGGCTCCCGGCAGTAGCAAAGGTTCCCAACCCTGCTTGTCGCGGGACCTCGCCCATCTGCAGGGTGGTCTCGCTGGCTTGGCGCTCCTCCTGGTTCGCAGCTTTGGGGCTGAAAATCGACGACGCAGTAAGCGAAAGCCCCTGGAGAACGAGGAACGGATTGCCCGTCGCGAAACCGACAGCCGCGATCGCGATGCCGGCAACCGCCTTGACGACCTTACTCACCGAGCGGCTCCGCGCTCCATGCGGCAATCATCTCGCGCCGCGACACGCGCTCGAGCCGACGCTCGCCAGGCGAGCACAGCGTCTGCCCCTCGACTACCATGACGTGGAAGAAGCCTTCGCTGTCGACGACGCCGGCGATATCGCCGAACTGGGCCCGCGCAGGCTCTATCCGGCGAAACAGCCGGTCGGTCGCCGCCTCGATACCGCCCAGCTTGACCAGGGCACGCTTCGCGCCTGCCTCGGTCCGCCATGTAGTGCCGAGATCCGGAGCGCTGCCGAACTGCGCCTCGACAGCCCCCAGCACAAAGCGGACGCAGCAATTGCGGTCGAAGTCGTGCGGCTCGGCGAGCTTGATGTCGAGATAGGCGACCAGCGCCATGAGATCGCGGGCCATCTCAATGATGGCTCCGATTTACCCAGGGAAACTGCTGGCCGTATTCGTAGCCCGGCATGCCGCTTCGGCCACCGCCTCCGAGAGAGGCGCCTGCCCTAGAGGGTCGCCGCCCGCCCCAATAGAGCGTTTTCTCGGCTGCGAAGCTGACCTGCCGCATGCCTCCATCATCGGGATCGATCAGGCGCTGGTCGGCGTCGCTGCGCATCCGTCCGGTCCTGCGACCGAGACCTCGGCCCGGGCCTTCGACCTCGACCGTGATGGTCGCGGTGCCAGCGCTGGTCTCCTTCTGGCTGACCCGGTCGACGCGCCCCCTGCGATGCACGAAGTGGTCGAGCAGCTGCGTTCCGCTGCCATCGAATACCAGCGTGATGACGCGAACCGGCGCGCCCTTGATCGATGCGGCATCGAGCAACTCGAGCAAAGCCGGTTCGATGCCGGAGAGGCTCAACGAAAGGTTCTGCGCAATACCGCCTAGTGCGGCACCCGTGGCGATCCCGAGATCGCGGTCACCCAGCGGGAGATAGTCCTCACCCTCGAGAGGAAGGATACCGTGTCCGCTCCACACGCGGATCGCTTCGTCGACGGCGAGTATCTCGACGGCCCCGGCGATCTGCGCGGTTCCGTCCTCGATCGCGGCCATGGCGGCCGTTGCCAGCGATCTCACGGCCGCAGGTCCTGCATCGCCTCGATCGTTCCGCCGGTAAGCGTCCCGAGCGTATCGATGTCGCCCAGCTTCACGCCGCCCTGCACGACCTTCATGAGGCAGGCCGGGTTGTCGAGATGCGCCTCGGCGCCGGCCGGTACGACGAGCGTCGGGACAGGCATCTCGACCAGCGCGTCGAGCGTGCCCGCCGCATTCGCCATGGCTGGTGAAACCAGGCGCACCATGGCCAGGCGATCGTGCGTTCCCGCCGGCGAGCCGGCAGCATCCCAGCGGAAGCCGACATAATCGCCCCGCTCGAGGCGCAGCCCTGCGGGCAGGTCGTTGAGCGTTAGCGTCGCCTCGAGGTCGGAGTTTATCGCCTGCGACCAGCTGGCAGCCGCGCCGTCGAAAGGCGTGCCAGCGACGCGCGTCGCCTTCGCGAAACCGTCCGGATAGTTGCGAGGATAGCGTCGCGTCCGGTCCTGCCCGACGAGAACCCTCTGCGGGCCGCGCAGCCTTGCCGCGAAGGCGCGCCACTCGTCCGAAAGATCGAGCGACATGCTGCGCGACAGCTCGTACTTGGCGTGCCACAGCGGTTCGCCGAGGGAAACACTGCCGAGGCGTCCGCCGCGTTCGGGCGCGAGAGCGTCATTACGATCGATCTCGAAGTCGCTCGCAGCCACGCCCCGCCCGGGCATCGTCAAGATCATCGAAACAGCCCCGCTAGAAGCCCTGGCCGAACGTGCGCTGGTTGAAGTCTCGCACGGCGCTTACCGCGCGGCCTTCGACGCTGTCGTTCAGTGCCACGAGCTGCTCCTCCACGCGCCTCAGCTGGGCGGCGTCGGCTCCCGGTGCGTAGATATTGGGCGCGAAGACATGCGTCCCTGCCGCACCATTCTCCCCCTTGCGCACGTCCATGATCTCGCCGTTGCCGACCTTCGCCACCGGTCGGCCGTTCAGCGAGAGAATGTTCCGGTCGACGCCGGAGAAGCCGCGGATCTTGAAGCTGCCGCCTGTGGCGAAGCCGGGCACATCGTAGGGCGTGCCGCTCAGGAGATTGGCAGGTTCTCCACCGCCACCGCCCCCGAAGAGCGATCCGAGGAAGGAGAAGAGGCCTCCCCCGCCACTGCCGCCGCCCTGCTGGCCAAAGACCATGTCGGCGAGACGATCGGCGAGGCGATCGAGAGCCTTGGCAAGCGCGTTGAAGCTCGCATCCTTGAGGCGATCCTTGAACCACCCCCAGAAATTGCCGTCCATCGCGGCCCGGAGGCCATCGCGGAACGCCGATCGGAAATTGCCCTGCACATGCGCCCGCGCGCGATCGCTCGCCTCACGGATCGCTTCTGCTTCGGCCTCCGCGCGGCTGTAACCGAAATCTCGCTGCAGTTCTTCGGTCCGATCGCCGACACGCCGATCCTCTTCGAGACGCCGTGCGAGAACGTCGTCACCGCGGAGCCTTGCTAGCTCGATATCATGCGCAGCCTTCTGGTCGCGGAGCCGCTGTGCCGCGTTTTCGGCGCGAGCCTGCTCGATACGCAGGAGTTCGGCCTGGGCGATCCGTTCGGCACCTATGAGGGTAAACCCGTCTTCCTGCAGCTCGACAATGGCTCGCCTGAGATATTCTTCGGCCTCAAGGTCGTCGAGGTGCTGCCAGTCGCCGCGCAGCTGCGCGAGCTGCAGGTCGAGCTCGTCCTCACGCCGCGCGAGAAACTCGTCGCGTGCGGCCAGCTTCGCCCGATCGATATCGGCGAAGTCGCGCTCGGCCGCGGCTTTCGCCTCGGCAGCCTTGAGTCCCGCGCGCTCGTACTGCTCGATGCGATCCTTGAGGCTCTTCTGCCGCTCGAGCGCCTTGATCGCGTCCTGGTCGTTGCGCAGCCGGGCGAGCTCAAGTTCCTGCTCCAGCCTGATCTCTTCGCGCCGATCCGCCAGCTCTTCCTTGGACGGGCCCGTTCGGGTCTTCTTCGCTCCACCCTTCTTGCCCTTCTCGGGCAGGGTGTAGGGCGTGAAGCCCGACCAGTCGCGGCCCTTGGGCTTGGTCGAAGGTGCGCCCTTGTCATTGTCGCCAGAGCCCTGTCCGGTCGCCTCCTTGACCCTTTCGTCCATCAGCCCGAGCCGTGCGAGCGTATCGTGGATCCAGTTCCACAGGTTCTGGAAGGCCGGGAACATGCCCGCGATCGCATCTACCACCGCCGACTTCGCAATCTGCCAGGCACCTGCAAAGTCGCCGCTCAGCAGCTTGTAGACCCCCGTTACGACACCTTCGATGATGCGCAGGATGCCGGCGATGGCCCGGATCAGCAGCTCGATCGCGAAGATGACTACTCCGCCGCCAAGCTCGAGGAGCGCGGCGACCAGGTCGCCCACGACTTCGATGACCTTTCCGAGGAATTGGCCCAGCTGCGTTCGGCCGAGCGCGGTGAACGCACCGATGACCGCCTCGACGGCATGCGAGAGATTGGTGAGGAGCTTTTCGAACGCCGGGCCCAGCACTTGCTTCGCCCGATCCCACAATCGCCCGAGGGCACCGACCACCTTGTCGCCGAACAGCGTGAAGATTGTGATCAGTACGGCCGCAACCGGATGCAGCCGGGCAAGGCTCAGCACCATCCTGCCGAGGAAGGGAATCACGCGCCCGATGCCGCCGATCAGCCCGGAAAACCCGCCGACCAGCTTCGAGAGAAAAACCAGCAGCGTGCCGATCGGATTGATCAGCGCCGAGAGGGCGAAGAATACCGGGCTCAGGCGAGCGAGGAAAAGCGGCAGAGCGATGAAGGCCAGCGTCGTCAGGACTGTCGCGAGCGGGCCCAGCGCGGCGAGCACGATGAGGGCGCCGGCCGCAAACCGGAACAATGCGGGATTGGCCTCGGCGAACTCGCCCACACTGCGTGCAATTGTCTCGAGGATATCGGTCAGCGACTGGAGCAGGCCGCTCTCGACCACCGCGATCGTCACGCGGCGGAAGGCATCGGTCAGATCCTTCAGCGCCTCGCGGTACCGCAGGAGTGTGTCGGCTTCTTCCTCGCTGATGACCGGGGCCTTCGCGCCGAGCTCGTCGAACGCGCGGCCGCTGTCCTCGAGGAGCGGGATCAGCAGCGAAGCTTCGTCCGCCACGGCTTCGAGGTAGAAGATCATCTCCGCCTGGCTGACGTTCGCCTTGCGCAGGGAATCGAAATAGAGCTGGAGCGCGTCCTTCCCGCTCAGCGATTTGAACATCTCGGCCGTCACGCCGACCTTGGGCGCGACATGCTCGAAAAAGTCCTGCATTTCGCCGCCGCCATTGGCGATGAAGTCGCCGAACTTGTCTTGGACGTCCTTGAAGATGTCGGTGAGTTTCTCGAATTCGACGCCCACTTCGCGCGCGGCATAGGCGTGCCGCTGGAAGTCCTCGAACCCGCTGCCCGCCAGGCGAGCTGAATTCCGGATCGCAAGTGCGTCCTCGGCCATGCCCTTGGCCGCCACCGCGAACCCGGTGGCGAGCCCGGCGATCGGCACGGTCAGCGCCAGCGTCATGTCGCGACCGATCGAGCGGAACTTGTCCGCCATCTCGCGGCCCTTGCCGATCAGCTTGTTGAAGCCGCTTTCGATCCGCCCGGTACCGCGCTCGAAATCGTCGAGATCCCAGGTCAGCGCGGCGTGGAGGTCGGCAATGCGCCGGTTACCCATCGTCGACCTCCTGCTCTTCGATATTGCCGGTGGGTTGTGCCCCTGCCTTGCGGTTCCAGCTGTTCATGACGGCAATCCAGGCCGCCGCATTGGCGCGCGGCTCCGCGTCATCCACCGGTGTCGCGACCTGCTTGTCACTCTGCTCGCCGAGCATCTGCTCCAGCGACGGGAATTTCAGCGGATCCCAATGTGTCAGGAGCCCGGTCATCCAGCCCGCCGAGATCCGGCTTCGCTGGTCGCCCAGGCCCCTGTCGCGTGCGCCGTAGAGCGCTAAGATCGTGCTTCGCGGGGTTTGCCGCCAGAAGGCTTCCGGCTCGAAGCCTGCTTGCGCCCAGAGCCGGTAGAGCGTGTCCCAGCACCAGCCCTTGCCGCCCTGCGCTGCTGGCGGTTGCCCGCCGGCTCGCCGTTTCCCGGCTCTCCGGTGTCGTCCTCGGGCACCTCGATGGCCTCCATGGCTTCCACCATTGCCTTCAGGAGCGCAGGATCCTTTGACATTGCCATGTCGACGACGTCGCGCTGCTCGATTTTGGGGTGATTGTTCTTCAGCCCGCCGTACATGATCGCGGCGAGGTGGCGGATCTGCGGGTTTCCACCCGAGGTGATCGCCCCCTGCAGCTGCGGGAGGAAGTCCATCATCGATTCGCCGAGCACGCCCTCGGCTTCGAGCAGCGCCATGTTGTCGAGGGTGAGCCGATAGAGCTCGCCTCCATAGACGAAGTCCGCCTCGCCGAAGAACTTCGAGGGTTTCGATGCGCCGGCCATTATGCCGAGGCTGCCTGGGTGATCGGACCCGGGCGCCCGGTGACCTTCGCCATGCGGGTGCTGCCGAGGCTACCGTCGTCGGGCACGTAGGTCTTCAGGAAGATCGAGCCGGAGCAATCCTGCGTCGTGCCGTCTTCCTCGGGGATCACGAGCTTGAACGGGCGCGTTTCCTTCGAGGCGAGGTGCTCGAGGATCAGCAGGTCGGTGGCGCTGCCCGGCTCGTATTTGAGTTCGAACGACAGATCGGGAACCTCGGCCATCGAGGCCTTGAATTCCTTGGTGCCGCCGCTGTCCTGGTCGGTGGTTTCGCTTTCCTCGACCTGCAGCGTGGGGCGGTTGCATTTGACCACGCCCTTGAGCTTGGTCAGGACCGCGGAATCATTGGTGAGGTGGACCTCGATCCCCCCGGTGTTGACGACGCCATCGCCTTCCATGGCAATTTCCTTCCGTTAGTAAGTTGCGGTGATGTCCATGTCGATCAGGCGGCGGTAGATCCGCAGCTCGCCGACCGTTTCCGGCGGAAAGCTCCGCCCGAATGCGAGAAAACCTTGCTGGAAGCGGACCGTCGCCACCGTGGCCTCTGTCTCGAGCTCGCCTTCGATCGCTTCCGCGAGCTCGGCCGCGCCATCAGGCGTCAGCGCCATGCATTCGAAGCGCCAGCGTGCCTGCCGCTTGCCGCTCGGCCCGTCCTGGTCATAGCGCTTGCCGGGATCGATCAGCGTGATGATCGCCGCCGGAAAGGCACTCTGCTCGTCCGACTTGCGCTCATCGAAGTCGATCGCCGGCTCGTCGTTGAACGTCCCGCACTTGGCGGCGACAGCTGGCGCTTCGCGCAGCCGCTTGAGCAGGGCAGCATCCATCAGATAGCTCCGATCATGTCCCTGCCGATGCGTTCGCCGAGCACGTCGAAGACGAGTTCCTGGTGCTTCGCGATCGCCGGCCCGAGGAACGGCCTCGCGCGCATGGTGATCGTCCCGAACTCGAGGAAATGCGCGTAGAACACATGGCGCGCATCGCCGGCCGCGAGCGGGCCGACGACGACCATGCTTCCATCGGTGAAGCCGCCGTCTGCAAATTCGAGCGAGACCCGGATCGTGTCGCGCAGATCGCCGCTCTCGACCGGCACGAGCCGACGCGCGTCTTCGGCGATCGGTTCGAGTGCCGCTGCCGCGTTTTCGCCGATTCGTTTGTTGTTGACCGGCCGGACGACGCGACGGACGGCATCGATCGCTGCGTCGATGCCGTCCATCGCGAAGTCGAGCATCAGGCCTTCTTCGGCTTTTCCGCTACCAGCTCGACCAGGCCGGCATCGATGTCGGCCTGCGGCCGCGGATGCACATAGGTGTCACCCTGCGCCTTGGCGTATTTCGCCCCGTGCTGGTTTGAATGTGCGCGCAGCGCCTTCACTTCGGCGTTGCGCGGCTCGGTCTTCTTGCTTCCAGTCTTGGTGGCCATCTAGCCTCTCCTGATGATGGTGATATCGATCTCGCGCCGTCCCCAGGGAACGGCGCCGGTGACGTTCCATGTCGCACCGTCGAGTTCGCAGAGGTCGGTTGCCTTGACCTCCCGCGTCTTTGCGGTCGCGAGCACGCGAATGGTCGCCGCGACTTCCGAATTCTCCGCCCCGGCGCGCCGGCGCTCCGCGCCCGATCCGTAGTTGACCTGCCCCAGCCCTTTCGCGAGCTCGGCACCGGCGCCCTGGACCATCGAGCCGCGCGGCGTCTTCGTGGTCGCCGGCCGGACGAAGCGGAACCGCCGGTCTCTCCGTCCGCTCGGTGTCACAGCCAGATCCGGTGGTTCATGATCAGGCCGTCGAGTTGCATGCTCGACTTGATGGTGGCCGCAGCCATCCCAACGACGCCGCTCTCGCGGAAGGCGAACTGGTCGCTGACCATCAGGAGCAGCGCGGTTTCGAGCTCGGGCGGCAGGGTGTCGTAGCCAACCGTCAGCGCCACCCGGATCGCGCCCGAAACAGAGCGGACGCTGTTCGGCCAGCCTTCGCCGACCTTGGTCCGGATCCCACGTGCGAGACCGGCACCCGTCAGCTCGTAGACCGTGTCGGCGATCGTCTGCTCCACGCCGTCGACGTCGTCATACTTCACCGACACGACATCGGAGACAGGCCCGATCGGCAGGCACAGGAGATCGCTCCAGCTGTCGGCCTGCAGCTCGACAGTCTGTACAACCAGGCGCGTGCCAGTGATCGCCTGCAGGTGCCCGCGCGCTGCGGCGATAAACCCGCCCAGGAGCGTGTCGAACTCCGCCTCTGTGGCGTCGATCGACACGAACTCCTTCACCTGGTCGAGCGTGATCGGCTCCTCCGCCGGCTCGACGGTGGTGACGGCTGCAGACCAGGCCATCGGTTACTTCTTCGCCGCGGCCTTCTTGGCGGCTTCCGCGGCCTTCTTCTCGGCGGCCTCGGCTGCGGCCGCTTCTTCGGCCTCCATCTCTGCGATCTTCTCCTCGACCGCCTTCGCACCCTTGGTATCCGATGCCTGCGCCAAGCCGCCACGCACCATGCGCGCCGCTTCGTCGAGGTCGGTCGAGTACGGGTCACCTCGAGTGACGTTGATTTTGGGGCCGGACATGCCGGTGAGCATCGTGAGATCGATCTTCATGGTAGTCTCCGTTCTGGTACCTTCGGAGAGAGCCGCCCCGGGGGACGAAGACGGCGCTCACCGAAAGACCGGGCGGCATTGCTGCCGCCCGGCTCATTTGATCGGGTATTGATCGTCGGATCAGGCCTGCTGCAGCGCCTTCACCGCACCGGCGTCGAGCAGCTCGCCATCGAAGCGGATCAGGCCGGCGAGGCCGATCTTCGGCCAGAAGCGCTCGCGCACCGTGCCGATGAGCGGGCGCCCGACCTTGCGGACCGTGTAGCGGCCGAAGTCGCCGAACAGCACCGACTTGTTGCCGGTCGCGATCGCCGGCGTGTCGTCGTTCACGCTGTAGGGCTTGCCGAGGATGAGGTCGGGCGCGCCGACGCGCACGTCGCCCATCTGCCAGAGGTAGTTGCCCTGGCCGTCCTTCAGCTTGCGGATCGAAGCGAGCGTGGTGTCCCGGAACATCCAGCGACACTTCGGGCTGCGACGATAGGCCGCATTGACCGAATGCTGCAGGTCGATCATCTCGTCGGCGGCGATCGCACCGACGGCCGCGGCCGCCTTGCCGACTACAGCCGCAGTGACGATGCCGTTCGGATCGCCAGCGCCGTCGCCGATCGTCAGCTGGGCGTTCGCCAGGCGACCGAGACGCTCCCCGAGCTTGCGCGCGATGAAGGCTTCGAGGTTGAAGGCCGAGTCCTGCATCAGCTCCCAGCTGATCTTCAGCCAGGGAGTTGCGTAGGTGTAGGCGCTCAGCGACTTCTCGCCGAAGACGATATCGCCGCTGCCATCATCGGTCAGATCGGCACCCTCGGCCAGCGCAGCAGCACTGTTGCCGGTGTCGTCATTGGTTGGGATGTCGAACGGGTTGCCCGAGCTGGTGACCATCTCGTCGGTGATGCCCGGATCGTACATCGGACCCCAGTCGAGCATTGCTTCGACGATGAAGTTCGCGAGCGTGGTCGGGACCGTGTAGCCGCCGGCTGCGTCGTTGCCCGCGGTCTGCGTACGGTTTTCGATGAAGCCCTGGCGGAGCAGGCTGCGCTGCTCGGTGCTCAGGTTCGACTGGTCGGCGCCGGCGCGCAGGAATTCGAAGAACGCGTCGCGGTATTCAGCCTGGACGTCTTCCTCGCTGCGCTCTTCGGCGCCACCACCGCCACCGGCCGGCGCGCGGCCGTCTTCGAGCGGACGCTGACCCGCGCGACGCTCTTCTTCGCGGTTCTCCGCGGCGAGCATGCGCTCTTCGCGAGAGATTTTCTTGTCGAGCTCGTCGACCTTCTTCATCACCGCATCGTGGCGCTGTTCGGCCTCCGCGAGGGCGGTTTCGTCAGCGTCGTCGGCGATGTTGTCGAGGATCTCACGCGCTTCGGCCACAAGTCGGCCGCGCTGCTCGTAATACTGGGTCAGGATCATCTGATTTTCCTAGGTACGAAAAAGCCCGCCAGTGGCGGGCGATAGGGCGAAAAGCGCGGGGGGCCTTCGCCGCCTCCGGGTTCACCGGGATCTGGGTTTGCGCTCGGCTTGCGCCTGGCGCATCGCGATCCGCGCCATTGCCGCGGAGCGATTGTGCGTGCGCTTTTCCTGCCGCGCATGCTCGAGGCTGCGCATCCCGACTTCGGTGTCGGGGTACTGCGGCATCGGCGTGTAGGTGATCTCGTAGAGGATCGCCTCGTGGATGGTTCGCTTCGGAGGATCGACCGTCTCGTCCCACTCGTCATGCACCGCGCGGAAAGCGAAGCTCATCCCGGCGATGTCGCCACGATCGATCTGGACAGCGAGATCGCGGCCGTCGCTGGTGTCCGGCAGGTCGTTGCGAAAGTGGAGACCTTTGCCGTCCTCTTCGAGCTCAAGAGTGCCGGCGTTCTTGCGACCGACGACACGGCCGAGATCGTGGCTGTGGACGGCGAGGCAATCCCGTTCATCGAGCGACTTGGCAAACGCACCGGGCGCGATCACTTCTGTGAAGTAGCCGCCGATATCCGACTCTATGCCGAATACTGCCGCGTAACCCTCGGCCACCCGCTCTTCATCATCGCTCTGCGCAAAGCGGAGCTCGAGCCCCTCGGTCAGCGTCCGCAGCTCGCGGCCGTCACTTTTCGGTTTCGGTGCCGGCATCGTCGCCGTCCTCCTCGTCTTTGGGTTCTGGGGGCGCAGGTACTACGCCCGCTTCTTCCAGCGGCACCGTTGCCTGCTGGACATAAAGCCGATCGCCGCCCGCCGCCGGCGGTCTGTTCTCGAGCGCACGGGCCTCGTCCGGCATCAGCTGGCCTGTGAGAATTGCGCGGGCGAGCGCCTCGATGCGATCCTTGAAGGCGCCGCGCTGCAGGCCGTCGAGATTGTGCTTCGCCCGACGCCGCGGCCGCTGGCCGTATAGCTTGAGCGTAACTTCGTCCTCGAAGTCCTTGGCCCATTGCCCGACCAGGTGCTTCACCAGCTGCAGATCCTGTTGCTCGGTATTGGTGAACGTGCCCTTCGAGAGATCCTGGACGAAGACCGGCGGCATCTGCCAAATTCGCGCGACCTCCTGGATCTGGAATAGGCGCGCCTCGACCATCTGGCCCTTGCTCGGGTCGGTGCCGATCGGGTTGAGCTTGTGGCCCGGGGGCAGGCCGAAAAACGCCCTGCCTTCCTTCTTGGCGAGATCGATCGCGCGCTGGATATCGTCGCGCGCGCGTTGCAGGCCATCGCGACCCGTCGGCAGCGGTCCCTCGAGCGCATAGGGCGGCACACCGCCGCCGGCGAAGAAACCGCCCGCGAAGTCGCCCATGGCAATCGCCAGACTGATCGCGAGGTTACACTTCTCGATCGGCGAATAGCTACCGAGACCGTCCGGCTTCAGCAGGAACGGCGTGTCGATCACGTCCTTCGCCGGATACTCCCTGTCGCCGTATTTGTAGAATTTGCGGCCGTTCCGGCGAATTACCTGCGTTTTCGAGGCGTCCATAGACCAGATCGCTACAGCTCGATCGCCGGCACGTTCGATCCAGCTCAGGCCGCGCCCGATCGTGAAGACCTGGTGCCAGTGGTACTTGCGCCAGGCATAGCTGCTGGTTTCAGCGTTGGAGGCGAAGCTCAGCAGCTGGGCGCGGGGATCGTTGACCCGCTCGCCATTCTCTCCAGCTTCGAAGGTGTGGAATGGCAATGCCGCGAGCGTGCGCGGAAGAAAGTTTGTGATGCCCCAAACCGCGGGAACCGCCAGGGCGGCCTCGATCGACACCCGCGGAAGCGCACCGTTCCTGTCGAGCAAGCCGAGCAGGCCGAGCATGGCATCGGTATCGCTAAGCGAGACCTGCGGGTTCTCGAGCGATCGCTCCTCGGCGACAGCCGAGGCAATCCCCATCGCGCCCATCGCGCGGCTCAGGAAACCCATCAGCTTTCGTCGCTCTCGTCGGCACCGGCGAGGCTGTATTCGGGATCATCCCAGGGCGAGACTGCTTCCACCTCGTCCTCCTCCTTCATCGCCACGCCCAGCGCCATCATCAGTGCCACCGGGTTGTCGATCTTGGCTTCGTCCCGCGGCTTGCGCGGAAACACGTTGTCCTTCGCGTCGATCTGGCCGACGACGTTGCTCATCTGCCATTCCATGACCGGGCAGCTACCGTGCGCGATCGTGCCGGCGCGGCTCAGCGCATCGAGCTCCTTCATCGGGCTCGAGAGGTTCTGCACCGTCATGCGATACTCGAGCATCGGCAGACCCTCGGCGACCATCCGCTGCGCGAGCTGCTCCGCCTGCCACGGGTCGTAGGCGCAGGCCTCGACGTCGAAGTCGACCGCCGCCTGCCGCAGCGCCTCCTCGAGGAACGAGAAGTCGGTCACCGCCCCTTCGGTGACATCGAAGTAGCCCGCCGCGTCCCATGCCTGGTAGCGCTGGACGTTCTCGATCGTGTCGCCGGGCAGGAACGAGCGGCCTATCCGGATATATGGATCCTCGGGTGTTGCCTTCGGTCCGATCGGCGGGAACAGATACTCGAGCGCGGCGATGTCGATCTTCGTCGCGAGGTCGAGCGCAAGGATGCATAGGCGGCCACGCAACCGCTCGAGCGCCAGTGCATCAAGCGCTCGTTGCGGGATCTCGCTCGAGGCACACCGGCGCCAGGCTTCGATGTCGTAGTAGGCTGCCTTGGCGGCGACCCACAGGTTGAGGTGCTTCGTCTTGAAGACGGCCGCCTTGCGCGGCATCGCGATCGCGTCGCGCAGCCGCGCCAGCAGGAACTCGGCCGACACCGAGACGCCAAAGTTCGGGTTCGCCTTTCGGAGCGAGGCCTCGCTCTTCCAGTCGTCCTCTTCGTCGATCGTGTACTCGACGAAGAAGGTCTCGTCTTCGAGCGGTGGCCCGTCGTCGTGGCCGATGCCGGCGATCAGCTCGCGCTGCTCGAGCACAGTGGCGTAGCAAGGGCCCGCGAGGTTGTCGCCGGCCGTTGTGATGATCAGCTGCAGGGGTTGGTCGCGTGCGCCCATCCCCGTGATCATCGTGTCGACCTGCCGGTCGTCGGCGTGCTCGTGATACTCATCGTGGATCGAGCAGCTCGGGCTCTGGCCGTCGCCCGGGTTGCCGATGACCGTCTCGAACTTCGACCCGTCGCCATAGCGCACCAGGCTGTTCGAAAGCACCGTGACGCCGGCATGCTTCGCCAGCGACGGCGATCGCTTGATCATCACCCGAGCCGGTGTGAAGACCTCCTTCGCCTGCTTCTCGTTGGTGGCGCCCGAGTAGACCTCGGCGCCATGCTCCCCGTCGGCGCAGAGCATGTAGAGCCCGATGCCAGCGGCGAGCGCTGATTTGCCGTTCTTGCGCGGCACGACGACGATCAGGACGCGAAAACGCCGCAAGCCCTTCTGCTTGCCGGCCTTGTGGATCCATCCGAACGTACAGACGAGGATCCACACCTGCCAGGGCTCGAGCACCAGCAGTCGCTTCTCGCGAGCCCACTTGCCCTTGGTGTGAGGCAGGAACTCGATAAACTGACAGACGCGCGCCGCCTTCTTGGCGTCGAGCTTGAACGGGAAGTCCTTGCGCTTCTGTCGTGCGAGCTCGTCGAGGAACCGCTCGCATTGGAGGCGGACCGTCTTGCCCGCCGGTATCTTGCCCTTCGCTACGTCCCGGGCATACCCCTTCGCGATCGCGACGAAGTCACGCCCTGCCACACTGCCCTTCCTCAGCTTTGGAAGAAGGCCGCCAATCCACCGTCATCGGGCTTTTCTCCCTCTGCCAAGCGCATGGCCGCCGAGGGGTTGAGCATCAGCTCGCCGAGAAGCGACTGCGCATGCCGCATGGCATCGCTCAACATTTGCACCGCCGGATGCTTCCGGATCATCAGCGCGCCGGTCGAGGTCCTCGTTTCGAAGGTATCGCCGTCGCATTCGAGGACGGCCTTATACCGTTCGATCTGCGCCAATCGGACGGCAAGGAGGCCGACGTGCTCCGAGAAGTGCGGGCTCGATCGGCGCTGCTCCTCGAGGATATGCGCGATCGATCCGAAATAGAGCTGCTCGAGGTCCGACATGTGAGCCGGACAGACGAGCGAGCCCGGCGTCGCCGGGACGTCGCCGCCGCCGTCGCGATCCTTGCGGCTCGTGCCCTCGAGCTTCTTCAGATCCAGCGACTTCCGCCGCCGACCGCTGCCTGGTCGAGATCCACCTGAAGCCATCGCTGACCTCCCGGCCAAAGGGCCAACTTTTTATGCTTTGAAATCGACCGCGGAAAAATTTGGCTGAGGCGGCGGTGTCCGCGACGGTCGGCCTGAGAGATTGACCCTCCCCCCCTATGAGGTGTTAGGTCAGCCACTCGGCCTTCAGCCTGCGGAGCCTCGCGGCGAGCTCCTCGTTGCTCGGCCTGCCCGCTGCCCGCTCCTGCTTCGACTTCTCGTCGTGGCAGGCGATGCACAGCGCCTGCTTGTTGTACCGCTCGTCGCACTGCGACCACTCCAGCGGCACGATGTGGTCGACGATGCGCGCCTGGCGACGTCGGCCTGCCTTCAGACACTCGCGGCAGTAGGGCTCCTCGAGGAGCACCTGTGCCCGGTCTCGCTGCCCGGCGCGGCCGCGCTTGCGCTTATCCTGCCAGCCTGCTGGTCGGGACCACGGCTCCCGCGGTTTCCACCCTGCAGGCCGGAATGTCGGCGGCTTTGCCGGCATCGGAGATCTCCACGCCCAGCGCGATGAGGTTCTGCTCGCACACCGCAAGGTCGGTCCTCAGCGCCCGCAGCATCGTGTCCTTGATCATGGCGATGCCGGCACCGGTCAGCGCCTTGCCCGCCACGCTGAAAGTGTACTCGCCGCGCTCGACCGCGGCGATTTGCTCGATAAGCCAGCCACGCCGCACGGCGAGGTCGCAGGCAGGCCCAAGTAGCGACAGCTTCATGTCCGCGTGCCTTCCTGCTCGGTCCGCTGGACGAAGAAGCTCTCGTCGCCCGGCACGATCGTGAAGCCGAGCCCTTTGAGCTTCGGCCCATGTTTGCCGAGCAGTGCCTTAGAGATCGCCTGGGCGTCGAGCGAGGTCGTTACCCGAAGCAACGGCTTGGCCCAACGCTTGCCCTTCAGCTCGTCGACCATGTCGGAAGACTTGCCGGGCACTTCCAGCTTGGCCTTGCCGCAACGCATGCCGACCATGCAGCCTCCGATCTCGGTCGACTTGCGCTTACCCTTGGTCAGCTCCTTGCCGGCCTTTGCCCACCACGGCTTCAGCTTCTCGGTGATCTTATCGCGCTGCGCGATCAGGTCGGTCGCCGCACGATCGGCATCTGCATTGATCGCGGCGATGTCCGCTTGCCGGCGCTCCTCGATCTCGGCGATCTGCCCGTCGAGCGTGGCCCAGCGTTCGCACAGCTCGGTCGCGGCCTCAACGCTGCGGGGCTGGCGGATCGATGTCATCGACCTACTTCCATCAGCAGCAGCGATGCCGTCACGACCATGCGCGGATTGCCCAGCATCCGATGCTCGACATGTTCTACGCCTGCGTCCGCAACCAACTGGCCTGGAATGGAAAACTCATGGCTGGCGAGCTCGTCGACCAGCTTCTCGCCGCCCTCGACCTCTTCGGGCCCGTCGAACTCGATCCGCAGCGTATGCCGCGTCCCGGAAAACGTGTCGGCCGACCAGGCCTTGTCGTTATGGAAGATCACGCTGCCGAGACCGCCGCCGACCGCCAGCACCGCCTCGCGCAGCGCATCCCTCACAACGTCGTGCCCTTGGGCAGGCCGAACACCTGGCCGATCCGCTCGCGGATCGCTTCCAGCGCCCGCAATTCCTCGTGGACCCGCGCCAGCCAGGCGCGCTCGACGACGACGTCGCCCTCGCCCTCGATCTGCGCTTCCAGCTTCTCGAGGTCGATCGGTTCGGGTGAGGCCATCAGCGGCGTCCTTTCCTGAAGGCGTCGCGCACGCCGAAGGCGATCGCGGTCGCGCGCTCCTCGAGCTCGTCGAATTGGCGTTGGTTGCGGATCCCGAGGGAAACCTCGTTCAAGACGCCGTCCAGCGCCGACTGCTGCTCGCTGAGCAGCTGCTCGATGCTACGCGCTGCCACCGGAGACTTCGGGTCTGGTCATGAAAGTCCTCCCGCAGGAACGGGTAAGGCCCGGTCGCTGCCGAGGCAGGCCGGGCCTTGTGAGACTGCGCCGAGGGATCGAGACGCAATTGTCGCGGGGTCGGATTTGGCCGATTCGATGACATTTCGGGAGGGGACAATTTGTCACGGCCGCATTTTCACACCAGCCCCGCCTGCATCGCCAGAAGGTCCGGCTCCTCGATCTCGCTGCACACCGCGCCGATGATGTCCGCCCATTTGTCGAGCGCGGTGGACAGCGCCTTGCGCGCCGTCGCCGGCCGCATGAACCACCGCTTCCCCGCCGCCGTCGCCGCCAGGTCGTCGACCACCATCGCCAGAACGGGCGCCGCACCCGCTCTCGTAGTGCCCAGCCACTCGCACCATCGCTTGTAGGCGACCTCCGCCCGCACCGCGCCCAGCGCCTCGAAGAAGGCGCCCGTTCCCGATCGCGACTGGTCGACCCGCGTTTCCATGCTGACCGTCCCGATCGCGACGTCGCGGCCGAGCCGTTCGGCCACGCCGCGGATCTGCTGGCTCGCCGCCAGCTGCTCGATCGTGATGTGGCCGCGCTCGTAAAGCCGCGCCAGACTGCCTTGGTGAACCTTCGCCGCGCGGGCCCGGGTTTCGGGCGTGCCGCCGTCCTGCAGCTTGTCGCGGCGCGAGAAGTTGCGCTCGCGCTCGGCGCGATCCTTGCGGAACGCGCGCTCGGCGCGGGCGACTTGCGGATGGCGGGCGCGGAACTTTTCGTCGGTCAGCTGGCGGCGCGCCTGCCGCTCAGCCTCGATCGCGCTTTTGCCCTTCCGTCCCATCCCTGCTTGGATAGGTCAGCGCGGCCGGCGGCAGGAGGGGAGAATTTGTCACGGGGGCACGCGCCTCCTGCAGATCCTCGTCGACCCGCCAGCCCAGCTCGCGCAGCTGGCGCACCGATTCCTCGAGCACTGATGGCAGCTTGATCCCCCGCGGGCCCGGCGTGCGCAGCACCAGACCGTCGCGGTTCAGGCTCTTCACCGCCTTGCGCACCCGGTCGCGGTTGCTGTCGAGGCCTGCGGCGATCTCGCCATAGCTCGGGCTTGCGCCGACGTCGTTCCAGTAGTCGCGGATGAAGGTGAGCACCAGCAGGCGGAAGCTGGCCATCTCGGCCGTCAGCTTCGCCTTCACTTGCCTGGCACTGTCGTCTGGCGAGCGACCCACACCCGGCCTCCGCCCTCCCGTTCATGCGGGAACATAGCGGGAATCCCATTTTACGACAATAATCAGGCGGGTGCGTAGTCCCTTTCCCCGATCGGCTTTCCGTCGAGCCGGACCTGCAGCGTGACGCCGGTGATGCCCTCGCTGCCCCGCTGCAGGCGCTTGATCGTCGCGCTGCAGCCCTTCACCTCGTCCAGGAGAGCCGCCGTCAGCCAGCTGTCGCGCGGGACATAGCCGATCGTATCGCCGTGGCATGTCGCGGCGATCGCGCGCTCATCATAGGGATTGTCCGGCTCGTGGACGAGCACCACGGCCTCGCCCACGCCCACGGCCGCGATTTGCGCCTGGTAGCTGCGCTCGCCTGCGAGCCCGACGGCGTAAGGTGTCTTGGCTCCCACCAAGCGTTAGCTCAGACCTTCCCAGTCCAGTTCGTCGGTCACATCGAAATCTTTCGTCGAAAAATCGGCATAGGCTTGGATGACGATATCGATGTCTGGATAATCTTTGGCCAAGTTTGCCTTCTTCTGCAAACCGTCTCTCGCCTTAATCCATTCAGCGGGAAGTGGCGAAGGACAAGGAATGTCGAGCAGCAGGTGCAACGTCATGTATGTCGGCTTGGACCAATTGTCTGTTTCGGCTCGAACCTGATATATAGCATCAGCGAGCCTACCTTGCTCACTGGCCTTTCCATTCCGTTTCTGGATCCATGCACGCAGATGCGTTGAGATCTGTTCATGAAACTCGTCGGGGAAGGCGAAACGGCTCCGATGGCGACCGAGCGCCGCTGCGAGATCGCGCTGGCTTGCATCGCAAGGGCAGCCCTCGACCCGCTCGAATTGAGCCACCATTTCTTTCGTCAACATAGCGACATTGTCGAGATCGAGCGCCAGCCCGAGTTTCTCGCTGGCGGGGACAATTGCAGCGCGGTTGTCTTGTCGCTTGGCGATCGTCGCGAGTTTCTTTGGATCGGCGGGTACGAGTGGGCAAACTTGCACCACGCTGATCTTATCGATTGGCTTGCACACGTCGCAGGATTGCGAAAGCAGGGCAACGCCGTGCGGTGCATCGATATTGCCAATCACGTGTTGCCCCTGATCGTCTAGGTAAAGCACTGGAAGCTTGAAGGGCGCGAGGATAAGGTCGCCCTGACGCCAGTCTTCAAGTGGGCAACCCGCCTTCGCCACGCTGTTAGCCCGCGATCTTGAGGGTGTTTTTTTCGATAGCGGCCGGTTTTTCACGCAGTGGGTTTTGATCGAACTCCGTTACCGTACGGAACCGCTCTGGCAGGCCAGCGCCCTGATCGCCAACCAATGCGTTGCGGATCCGGAAGCGGGGTTCGCCGTCCATCTGCTGAACCCGGTCACGCAGGCCGAACAACGCCGCCTGATTTTTCTCACTGACGCCAGCACCCTTCAACCAATCGTAAATTGCTCGTGGAGTCACCCCCAGCAGCAGGGCAACGTCCTTCCAGGCCAGTCCGGCGCGCTCCTTCACGTCAAGCAGCGCGTTCTCGACAGTAACGTCTTCCTCCCGTGCAAAGGGCGGGTTGATCGGCGAAGTGTGCTGCATCGCGGCACGCGAAAGCATCGTTCCCCCGCTAGCCGATGTTGGTGAGATCAACAAAATGATGCTCGCCCCTACGACACCTATCGGAACCGTCATCCCTTTGTCGAAACGCACCTCGGCCTCCATGCGCGGCGCGCTATAGGTTTGGAAACCAGCGCCCATCATCGTTCATCGTCCTTGGTCATTGCCCATGCGTAGATAGCGTGCAGGCGTTCCGCCTGCGCCTGCAATTTGGCGGCGATCACTTCGCGATTGAATGGCTCGAAATTCTGGCTCGCCACATCAATGTCGAGATACCAAGTTCTGCCCTCTCGTGCCCGAAAGAAAGCATCATAAGTGGCGTTTGCGGGCATGATGCCACTCCGCAGCAGCAAGGTTCCTTCGTCAACCCTGAACATCCACAGCAGGTCCGCCGCCTCAAGTGGACTTTTCCCAGTGATCGTAGTCAGCGCCCGATTGCACAGTTGTCGCGGATCTCCGTCGCCACCGACAGGGCCGGTATTGAGATAACGAACTCCGAGACGTGCGAGGTGAGAGGGCTCTGCATATTTTTCGAACGCATCGATAAGTTTAAGCAGCGCTTCGGTGTAATCTTTCCAGTTGGTATAAGCTTCCTTCTGGATTTCCAGCGCCAGCAATTCGGTGGTGAGCACCACCTTCTTCCGCTCGTCCTCGGACTGAAAGATCCAGCTTCGCTCCCCTGATGGAGCACTCGCGACTTGCCCCTTCTCGTCGATCTCAATTTTGACAGATTGCTCGATGCGCTGAGCGAAGCGGGGATAGTCGTGCCGGATCGCTTCCTGAAATGCGCTCACGATCTTGTTTTTCTCATCGCCGATTTTGGCGATCGGGGCGAACGTGATCACTACCACGGCACGCTCGATGAGCCGCGGACCCACAAACGGATCGCGGCGCTCAATGGCACCCAGTGGCAGTTCGCTCATCGATGTTTCCCCAGCGGAATCACAGTGTGAAGTTTATGTGAAGTAGAACGCTTATGCGGTCAGGTAGGTTAACGACAGGTGGACCGCAAGGGGGTTAATTCTGGGTACCTGAGGTTCGGGCTCGCCCATCCATCGGATGTTGTCGCGCACATCCGCTGGCTGTGGCACGCTCATTAAGCGTGGGTCACGTTTCGGTCCTTGACGAGTGAGTCAGAAAGATCGCAGCATGCCAACGCTGTTCCGGAGATCATCTGAATGCTCGATCCCTCAAATTTGACCGCGCTCGCTGCGCTGCCGTGGCAGCTGCAGCTGGTACTCGGCTCCGGCTACATCGCCTACCTGCTGGCATTCGTCGGTATCCGTCACACTCACAAGGCTGCAGACACCGTCTTTGGCACTCTCGCTTTTGGCTTGTTCAGCCTGGCAACACTCGCGCTTCTGCCGGCCACGGTCCATTGGATCGCTGGTGCGGCCCTGGCAATCGTGGCTGCGCTGTGCGCCGCAATCATTTGGCGCTGGATCGTCAGAAGGCAGTTGCGCAAGGCTCTTCGTTGGTCCGGATATTCCTGGGCGGATGACACGCCGAGCGCATGGGATAGGCTCCTCGAGTGTGAATACAAAGGCGTCACTCAGCTCTCCGTCGAGCTCGACGACGGTCGGTACCTCCACAGCACCGAGGCCAAACGGCTCGAGAAGCTGCCCTACGGGCCGTTCGTACTAGGAACCTCGGGCGACATCCTGATGTATGTCGACCAGCGCGAAAGCGCCGGTGGCGAGGTCGACCAGGTTGATGGCGTGTTCGATGATGCCTGGGGAGACCTCCTGACTTATATTCCGGCAGGCAACATCAAAGCCTTGAGTATCCGATTGAAAAGTTAGGTTCCGCGCGGGCTTGGCTTTGGCGATGTTGTCGGCGTCGGAGCGGGGCGCGGCTGCGTATTCGCACCTCCGTCACCCTCGCGCGGGGAACGGGCAGGTAAAGGTTGCGCAGACCGGTCTTCGCGGTTCCCGTCGCTTCGCGTCGGACTGGCGGTCCTTGGCTGCGCGCTGAACTTTTCTCCGCTATCGGTGCGCACGCCGATCAAGCTCGTCTTCGTTTCACCATCACTCATGCTAGGCTCTCCCTCTGCTGATTGAATTCCTGTTTAATCGGTTCCGGAGCGATGCCCCGTAGGCGGCACATACCTTCGACCTTCTCGATCTGTTTGTCCCAGCCCTCTATGTCTTCGCCCGCATCCGCAGCCGCGTTGCGAAATTCCAGGCACTCGCGCAGCATTCGCGGCAGAGCTTCGTCCATCTGCTTTGAGATGTCCGCCAGATTTGCATGGCGCTCGCCCGTCATAGGGATGCGGCTCATGCCTTGTCCCAGCCCTCGGCCTCACGCAACCGTGCCTCGCCGATCGAAAATCGCTCGACTTCGAACTCGGGGGCACCTTGATTGTGTTTGCGCCATTGATCGCTGGAATAGGGGCTCAAGGCGGGGTCGCATTCGACCAAAATCTCCTTCAACGTGCCCGTCTCGGGCTTTTCGACGAAACCGTCGGTGGTAGGGTGATCGAAACGCCACCAGATGCGGCGAACGATCACATCCTCTCCGTAGGGCGGTGGATGGTCCGGGCGCTGGATCGAAAGGTAGTCCCCAACCCGAGGAAGCGCAGGGGTCTGAAAATCGAGCGAATAGTCGGGCTTCACTTTGCCCGGCTCGCGAACGACCAACGTGAATTTGAGCATCGCTACTTCCTCCGCACCTTCGGCCAGGGTTTGGCCATCTCCATCTCGATCAGCACTTGGCCAAGATCCCGACCATCGACTGTGCAGCGCGCCACCGGTCGCCCGTATGGGTCCCGCTCCTCAAAGTGCTTGGTTCGCGGATCGGCGTCGACCAGCTCGCAGCGCACCTCCCTGCCCTCGATCATCGTGGTCAGGGCCCGCGTCGCTTCCTCGTAGCCTGGCTCGCCGCGCTCTGGCGCGTCGATGCGCGCCAGGCGAACCCGACCATTCGCTTCGGCGCTAAGGTTCGCGCAGCGCAGCGTATCGCCGTCGACCGCCAGCGCAGCTGCACAGAGGAAACTGAGGTATGGCAACTATATCCGCTGCAGTAGCAGCGCCTTCTTCTCAGCAAATTCTTCATCCGAAATGGCGCCAGCATCACGGAGCTGCGCCAGCTTGGCAATCTGTTCGACAGGGTCATCCATGGTCATAGACGTTGGCGGGGTGCCGGCATTCCGAGCCTCCTGAAGTTGCGTCAGGAATTGCTGCCCGAGATCCTTGTCGCCGATCCTAAGAGCCAGCTTGTCCCCTGAACTGTGCAACGTGATATCGAGGAAAATCAGCCCGCGGCGCGATTCGACCGAATGCAACGAAGCGAGGGGCCACGGTTCGAGCTTCGTCGAAGTAAAACCCTTCCGTATGAATACCACCCTTTGATTGGTGAGGATCGCCACACCCTCGAAACCGCGCTCGTCCCTGATCGCTTTCACCCATGCGAGGACCTCCTCGCTATTCAGACAGTGCTCGGCTTTGAACGCGTCGAGGTGTTTATTGGTTCTTGCCATCGTCCGACCTCATAGTCGCGAGAACTTACCTACTACCCGGCCGACGATATGAAGCTCGCCATCGGCGGCATGATCGTCGGAGACATTTTCGTTATCCGAAAGGATCGTCACTGTGTCGCCGCGCACTCGCAGGCGCTTGATCATTCCGATCTCACCTACTGCGCAGGCCCATATTCGGTCGTTTATGTTGAGCATGTTTTGCCCGCGGTCGATCAGGATTAGATCGTTCGGCCCGATCGTAGGCGTCATGCTGTCGCCGATCCCTTCAGCGATAAGCAGCTGCCCAGGGTCCGACTTTGTAAACTGCCTTAGAAACGAGAGTGGGAATTCCTCGATTCGTGATTCGGCATCTTCGTCAAGAAAGGTGCCGCCCATTCCGTACGCTAAGTCGACCATTTCGACTGCGACCATATCAGAACGAACCGGAAGGCCGTCGACAAAATCCGAATTGCCGGCCTCACCGGTGAGATATTCCAGCGGAACCCCCAATCTCGAAGCGATCTTCGGCAGAAGACGGGAGTTGCGTGTGTGACCTCGGACGATCTGATTGATGGCGGCAGAGCTGCATCCCACGCGTCGTGCCAGTTCACTCTGGTCGATGCCAAGTTCATCCATTCGAGACGTTAGTCTCTTCGCGGTGAGATTTTCCTCCATCTCAAAGCAAACTAAGGTCACCTCTTTAAGCTCGCTTTATAATTTTGCTTTGACATGAGTGTAAGTTGACTTTAAGTCGGCTTACATGTCCTACGAATCATCTCGTTCTTTCGAAGCATTCGTCTCCGCGCAAAAGCGCGCGGGAGGACATTCGGGGTTAGCTCGTATTTGCGGATGCTCGCCCTCAAACATTCATCAGCTCCTTGAGCGCAAATCTCTGCTTCCAGGCCGATTTGTCTTGGCAGTCGAAGCCGCCACAGGCGTCTCCCGCCACGACCTTCGTCCCGACCTTTATCCGCGCGAGGAGCCGCCCGCGCATCCGCCGGTGGGCTGCACACCTCCCCAGCCCGCCGGCGGTTCACGCCACAACGAGCTCGAGGAAGCACGGATATGATCGGGGCCATCATCGCTGCCGATCATGCCGAAGCGCGCAACCCGCGTATGCTGCGGACTGAGCGCCGCCTTGCAGCAGGCTTCGGCCGCCCCTTCCCGTTCGACGATAGGAGCCCGGTTTCAGCGCGCGCTCGGCGCACGCGGATCGTCGGGAAACGGGACACCGCTGTCGAGCTGGAGACTCTTGAGCAGGGAGAGCAACTGCAATGCCTGAACGAAATCCATCTCGAGGGTCACGAGACCCTCGACCCCTCTCCACTGAACTGCAACAGTATCGGGACGATCCGCGCTATCGAGTTGAAGTCGGCCGCCGAGTATACGATCCGCTCGTCGACGGGGTATACCGTCCCCCAGCACGAATTCACCATAGACTGTGGTCTTGCATCGCACGTTTTTTCTCCTGTCTGTTTCAGCGCCGACAGGATGGCCGAAGCCGGGGGGACTAACAATCCCGCCGGTGGAGGCGGCATGCCCTACACTGCTGCCGTTTTTAGCGAGGCGCGCCAGTGAAGCCCCGCGCTCCTCTCTCGACCGACCAGGCCCTCGCGCGGATCGCTGGCCAGCTGCCCGGCGGTTTCGCCGAGATGGCGCAGGTTACGCGTCGCAGTGAGAGCATGGTCCGTGCATGGGGCGATCCCGATCGACGCGAGAAGATTCCGCTCGACGATGCGATCGAGCTCGACCTCGCCTTCCAGGCGGCCGGGGGCATCGGGGCGCCGCTCGCCGATTCCTATCTCATCCGGCTCGAGCTCGCCGCCGCGGCCCGCTTCGCCGAACGCTTTACCCTGCTCGCGCACACCGAGGGGCTCGCCACCGAAACCGGCGAAGCGCTCGCCGCGCTGATGCGCGCCTGCGCACCGGGCGCCGGCCCCGTGGAGGAACGCCGCGCCCTCAAGGAACTCGTCGACGTCGTCGACAAGGCCAAGCCGATCATCCTCGCGCTCGAAAAGGGTGACATCCCTGTCGTTCGCGCGGTCGATACCGTCGCTGCCGCAGCGCAGGGCCCCTGATCGCACGCGCTGCGGCCGAGCTCGTCTCGCCGCGGCATTCCCGACTGCGGCGGCTCCGATCGTCCCGCAATCTCACTCCCGTTCCCGCGCATCCGGCTCGCTTCCGGAAGCGCATTCGCTTTGCCGCTTTCCGGAAGGTTCACCACTATGCCCGCAGCACTCGCCTACATCGACGATCGCACCGCCGGCCTCGCCGCACGCGGCGCCGCCCTTCGTTCCGGGCTCACCCCTGGTCGCTATCTCCGCGACTGTCGCCAGCGCGCGGGAATGGCGTTGCGCAGCTGTGCGGAGAAGATCTCCCGCCACGCCGGCGCCTACCCGCGAACCGAGGCAGACCTGCGCGCGCTCGAGGACGACCAGCCCGGCGACTACGCCTATCTGATCCGCTCGCTCGAGCATCACCGTGTGTTTCCCTTCGATGCCGACCGCCTGCGCGCGCTGGCAGCGGCGACCTGTGCACCCGGCCTGGGCGAATGGGATTCGGTTTGATGCACTCCCGGCTTGCCCATCCATTTGCGATCGCCGTGGCGGTCCTGTCGACCTTCGGCGCGGCCCATTTCGCCGACCGCCTTGCCTACGGCCTCCAGATGGGAGCACGCGGGCTTGCGCCGATCCATCGCCCTGTGGTGCTGCCGTGACGCCGGGCCTCTATCTCAGGAAGCGTCGCGAGGCGGCCGGCTTGTCGCTAGGCGAGGTGGCACGGCAGATTGCCACCATACAGCTAGGCCTGGTTCGCCTCGATCGGCGCAACCTGCTCGAACAGCTGGAGCGTGTCGAGGGCGACGAGGCCGCTCTGACGCTAGCCCAGGCGCAAGTTCTGCGAAACGTCTTCGCATTCGATCCGCATCTCTACATGCGCTTGCTGGCTCGCGGCACGCTTCCTCTCACGCAGATTTGCCGGGCCTGCGCTTGCAGCTGGTTCGATCCGTGCCTGCCCGATTCCGGCGCAAGGGGTGAGAAGGCGGCCGCATGCTCATGGGCGGAACCCGACCTTTGTTCTGCATGCGCCGAGCGCCCGTCCCGCGTCTCGATTGACGCGATCCCGATCCAACTTTCCCACCAAGGAGCCTGCTGATGGCCGAAGCAACTGATGACCGCCTGCGCCTGCTGATCGAGCGCATCGAACGGCTCGAGGAAGAGAAGAAGGGCATCGGCGACGATATCCGCGACGTCTACGCCGAGGCCAAGGCGGTCGGTTACGACGTCAGGATCATGCGCCAGATCGTCCGATTGCGCGCCATGACGCCAGACAATCGTCGAGAGATGGAGACCATCCTCGATACCTACAAAGCGGCGCTGGGGATCGGGTGATGGCCATCACCCAGCGCGAACAGCAGATGATCGACTTGCGCGACCAGGGCATGAACGATGCCGCGATAGCGAGGGCGATGGGCATCAAGCGCGGCTCGGTCCGTCGCACACTTTCGGTACTCTCGGTCGACCTCGCGGGCGACGCACGGCACGAGCAGGCCATCCGCCAGGGCACGCAATCGCTTCTCGCCGCGATCGGCGCGGCTGGGTATCCCACGACGCCGCGACCGGAGCATCGTCGATGAGCCGCCGTCACCTCCTCGCCTACTGTGCCGCGGCAGGTGTCGTGGGCTTCGCCTACGTTCTCTTGCTCGAGGCATCGACCCGCGTCGCTGGCAGCGTCGGCCGCGCGCTCGCCGAATGGCAGGGCGGCCTGTGATGCGCTGGCTCCGCTTTCTCCCCTTCCGGCCGTTGCGCCCCCGGAAGGGCGCAACTGGGATCCTGCCTATCGACCCGCGCGAGGAAGAGCTGCTTGCGCGCCAACGCGCCGCTCGCGAGATTCGCCAGGACAAGCCCGATGGCTAGCTGCGCAATCTGTATCACGCGGCACGCGATCGAGCGCTTCCGCGAGCGGGTCGAGGATCTTCCCGATCGGGACATCTGCGAACAGCTCGCTTCGCCTGCGGTAGAACGTGCGGCGCTGATCGGGGCGCCCTACATTCGCCTCGAGCATGGTCAGCGGATCGTGCTCCAGGGCTTCACCGTCGTCACCGTCCTTCCGCGCGGTTGCTCGGGCGCGACCCTCCTGAAGAGGAGGCCGCATTGAGACAGCGCCAGAGCCAGTTCCACTTCGTCCCGCTCGACGATCGGATCGAGGACGGTCGCTTCTATCTGGTGAAGACCGCCAATGAATTCCTCCACTGCGCCCAGCGCCGCGCAGGACGCTGGGTCTACGGGGCCAACGGGCCCGCGGTCGAAGGACAAGTCGAAAAATACTGCGTCCCGCGAGGAGCCGCCTGATGACCAAGCTCCGATCGCCATTTGCTTACACCCGCGTCTCGATAGAGCGCCTTCAAAAGGAGAAAGCCCGTGAAGAACAAGCTCACGGATCTGAACAATCATCTTTTCGCGCAGCTCGAGCGGCTGTCAGACGAGGATTTGTCCGAGGACAAGATCGAGCAGGAGTGCAAGCGCGCCGACGCGATCGTGGCCGTCTCCGATCAGATCCTCTCGGGCGCAAATACCCAGCTCAAGGCGGCCACGCTGATCGCGAACCACGGCGATCGCTTCGCCCGCATGCTGCCCGCGATCGGCGGGACCAGCGAAGCGACGGCGCCGCAGCTCAACGCGGCGGTCGAGGCCGGGCAATCGAGTACAGCGCAGCCGAACTGAGCTGGATCGAGGCCAATGCCGCACTGCCGCGTCGGGAGCTGCACAGTCTGTTTGTCGAGCGATTCCGCAGAACCGATGTCCAGGTGGGCCACATCAAGGCCCTCTGCTCGCGGAAGGGATGGAAGACCGGGCGGACCGGTTTCTTTCCCAAAGGGCATGTGCCGGCGAACAAGGGCAAGAGAATGCCCTACAACGCGGCATCTGCCCGGACTCAGTTCAAGAAGGGCCACCGTGGAGGCAAGGCCGCCGAACTCTACCAGCCGATCGGCACCGAAAGGGTCTCGAAAGACGGCTATCGAGAGCGGAAGATCCACGACGGCATGCCGTTCCAGTCGCGCTGGAAAGAAGTCCACCGCATCGAGTGGGAAGAGCTTCACGGGCCGGTGCCGGAGGGACATTGCCTCAAGTGCCGCGATGGCGATCGCAGCAACACAGATCCGGCAAACTGGCTGTGCATCCCGCGCGCTCTTCTTCCCCGCCTCGCTGGTCGGTGGTCGCTTCCCTACGACCACGCTCCCGACGAACTGAAGCCAGCGGTTCTGACGTCAGCGCGTCTCGAGCATGCCGCTCGCGAAGCCCGAAAGCACAGGAGCAAAGCGCGATGACCGCACTCCCCTTCACCATCCGCCAGCCAACCACGGCCGCATTCGCATCGGGTGCCCCGCTGCGCGTTCGCCGCCCGGCCGACGGAATGTACGCCCGCCTTGTCGCGGGCGATCGCGTCTGGATCCGCGAGCCCTATCGGTTGAAGCGCAAGTTCAATTCGCTCTCGCCAACCGCAGCGAGCGGCTACGACGCCCGACCTTACTTCGAGCAGGATCTCGGACCCGGCGACGTCGAGGCGCTCGAGCTCGGCGACATGCGGCACGCGCGGTGCCTTCTGCGCGATTGGCATCGATGGCATGCGATAGTCGACGAAGTGAAACTGCAGCCGCTGCAGGAGATCACGCTCGAGGAGGCCAGGGGCGAGGGCTTCACCAGGGTCGAAGGCTGGGCCGCCCGCTGGGATGCCGACATCACCAGCTTCACTTCGATCCACGATCCTAGGCAATGGGCCAACAACCCGCAGGTCATCGTCCTCAACCTCATCCCCAAGCTGGAGCCGCTCCCTGAGGAGAAGGCTCTCTCTGCCGAACTGAAAGCACAAGAGCTCGCATGACCGATCAGCTACTCCGTCGCAGCGAAGTCGAGGCGATCGTCGGCCTCAAGAAGAGCGCGATCTACGACCGCATCAGCAAGGGCAAGTTCCCCGAACCGGAGCATTTCCGGGATGCGCGCTACGTCCGCTGGAAGCGCTCCAAAATCGAAGCCTGGCTGGAGGATCAGCTCGTCTGCTGATCCCCCTTTTTTACCCTCGCCCGGGGCACGGGCGGGGGCATTTTCCGACACCGAGAACATAATATGACGATTGGACAGAGAGTTAGACCGATGTTTTCACGCCGCCCCTGGGCACCACTTCGCTACCCCGGCAATCAGCACCTCAGATCTGGATTTTCTCCGGTTGGGCGCGCGCCCTGAAGTCGGTTGGACCAATCAGCGGGTCTCGGGTCGAACAAGAACGCGCGCCTCCCGAATACCGGCAGCTTTGCCACTACGCTGGCCGGAAGCGGACTGTCCGCTAATGACCCGGTTGCGGACATTGGCATTTCGGCTAGCGTTCTCTCTTCATGAAGATAGCTAAGTTCATTCTCGTGGGGTTGCTGGTCACCATCCTTGGGCTAGTCACATGGTATTGGATTGATCGGCCTTCCGTTCTGCATTCTGCATGTGCCATTGGGCTTCCGAATTATTCTATTCCGAGTGAACTTGAGCCGGATGAAGTGGGCTGTGCCATACTAGCGCCTGGCAGCCGCTATGAGGGCCTTTTGATTACGGGGTTTGAGGCCTCGAACTTTTCCAGTCCTGATTTCCCGCCTGTCCCCAGCGAGTTCGGGTCCGACGACACACGATCTTGGTTTCACTGCCCGCAAGACGGGTGCGGCGTTGCTTTGGCTCAACAGTTGGATAGGAACCACCTCAAAGGCTGTATCGAGGATTCACTGTTTCATACCGGATTTGCGAAGATTGAAGTCGAAGGTTGGGTAACGATCTCCAAGGGTGCCTTTGGTCATTTGGGCGCATACCCACGCGACTTCTATGCATCTCGCATTGTGAGCGTTTCACCTCCACCAGACGAAGTAATCGCAAAGTGGGTTGACGGATATCGCCGCAACAAACTGTGCGATTAGATCAGCTTCCCGCCACAATTTCGGGGCGCGCCAAGAATGCTGACGTTTGGCATTCGCGGACCGACATGCGCGTTGAAGGCACCATCGATCACATCGACAAAGACCTTTCCGCCCTTGGGCACCACTCTGCTACCCTGCCTTATCCGGCCCGGCTTTTCCTGCATCGCCACCCACGCTAGGCATCTGCCATGCACGATACCGCCAGCACCGCCCTCTCCGCTTTCGACATCGCCGCCCTGCTGGTGGTCGCCTCGGCGCTGCTGGGGTGGTTCAACCATCACTTCGTCAGGCTGCCGCATGTCATCGGGCTGACCGTGATGGGGGCGCTGGCGGCGATCGGCCTGATGGTTGCCGATGCCTTCATCCCCTCGATCACGCTCGACGACTGGGTCGCCGAGACGCTGCGGCAGATGGATTTCACCGAGACGCTGCTGCAGGGCATGCTCAGCTTCCTGCTCTTCGCGGGCGCGCTGCATGTCGATCTCGAGCGGCTCAGGAGCGCCTGGCTGCCGGTGCTGCTGCTGTCGACGCTGGGCGTGATCGTCTCGACCGTACTGGTGGGCCTCGCCATGTGGGGCGTCGGCCTGCTGCTCGCCCTGCCCCTCGCGCCGATCTGGTATTTCGTCTTCGGCGCGCTGATCGCCCCGACCGACCCGGTTTCGGTGCTCGGCGTGCTCAAGGAAGAGAAAGTCCCGCAGTCGCTGCAGAGTGCGGTGGCGGGCGAAAGCCTGTTCAACGACGGGGTCGGCATCGTCGTCTTCACGATACTGCTCGGCGCGGCGCTGACGGGCGCCGACTTCTCGCTGTCCGAGGGCGCGCGGCTGTTCGCGATCGAGGCGGGCGGCGGCGTGCTGGTCGGGCTCGTCTTCGGCTGGATCGGCTATCGCGCGCTCGCCAGCATGGATGAATATACGCTCGAAGTGCTGATCACGCTGGCGATCGTGATGGGCGGCTATGCGCTGTGTTCCTCGCTCCATATCTCGGGCCCGCTGGCGATGGCGGTCGCCGGGCTGCTGATCGGCAACCAGGGGGTTACCTATGCGATGAGCGACGTGACCCGGGATTATGTGATCAAATTCTGGGAGCTGGTCGACGAATTGCTCAATTCGGTGCTGTTCCTGCTCATCGGGCTGGAGATGATCGCGCTCGTCCCCGGCGGCTATCACCTGCTGTTCGGACTGGCTGCGATCCCGCTCACGCTTGCCGCGCGCGCAGTGGGCATCCTTGCCTCGACCAAGGCCATTCCCGCCGCGCGGCTGCAGGACAAGGGCGCCGGCCGCGTGCTGTGGTGGGGCGGCCTGCGCGGCGGCATTTCCATTGCCCTGGCGCTCTCACTGCCACCGGGCGAAACGCGCGAGTTGATCCTCGCCGCGACCTTCGCCGCGGTCCTGTTCAGCGTGCTGGTCCAGCGCGCCACGCTGGGGCGGTTGATCGAGCGGCTGAAGGCCGACCACGCGCCGGCGGTCGAGGAGGCTCCGTCGCGCGCGCTGCAGTGACGCGCTCCGATTGCTTTCGCACGGCCGCTTCTGTATGGCGACCGGGCACGCCCCGGCAGTCGCGATCGCCCGTCGATTCCGCCTCCGGGGCGCATGGCTTTCACGCGCGAAGGAATTCCCCGCATGGCACGTCGCCGCCAGATCTACGAAGGCAAGGCCAAGATCCTCTACGAGGGCCCCGAACCGGGGACGATCATCCAGTATTTCAAGGATGACGCGACCGCCTTCAATGCCCAGAAGAAGGGCACGATCAACGGCAAGGGCGTGATCAACAATCGCATCAGCGAGTATGTTTTCACCCGCCTGTCGCACATCGGCATCCCGACGCATTTCATCCGCCGCCTCAACATGCGCGAACAGCTCGTCCGCCAGGTCGAAATCATCCCGCTCGAAGTGGTGGTGCGCAATGTCGCCGCGGGCACGCTGGCCAAGCGCCTCGGGATCGAGGAAGGCGAACTGCTGCCGCACACGCTGATCGAATACTGCCTCAAGGACGATTCGCTCGGCGACCCCAAGGTTTCCGAAGAGGAAATCGCCTGCTTCAACTGGTGCAGCCATGAGGAGCTGCAGGACATGTCGAGCATGGCGATCCGCATCAACGATTTCATGTGCGGCATGTTCAGCGCGATCGACATCCGCCTGATCGACTTCAAGCTGGAATTCGGGCGCATCTGGGACGGCGATTACAGCCGCGTGATCCTGGCCGACGAGATCAGCCCCGACGGCTGCCGCTTGTGGGACATCAATACCGGCGAGAAGCTCGACAAGGATCGCTTCCGCCGCGATCTGGGCGGCGAGAGCGAGGCCTACCAGGAAGTCGCGCGCCGTCTCGGTATCCTGCAGAACGACGACAGCGGGCCGGGCGAAGTGCTCGACATGAACGCCCATCGCGGGCGGCTGCGGACGCCGAGCAAGCCGAAAAAGTAGGTGCTTCGCGCCGCGCGGAGCCCACCGGGGGCAAGCCGCATTGGAAAGCTTGGCTTAAGCCTGCCGATTGCATAGCGTTGGACCACGTCCGGCCTCGGCCGCAATCGCACAGGTTTTCGTGTCCGTATTTTCTACCGGCCGCATGCTCGCGGCACTCCCGCTTCTCGCCCTCGCCCACCCGCTGATCGCGGGCGACACACCGGCAACCGCGAGCGTCGAGGCCGCTCCGGCAGCAACCGGCTGGGGGCATCCTGTCTACGACATCGCGCCCGATCCCGCCGTGCGCTTCGGCGTACTTGCCAACGGGATGCGCTACGCCGTCCTCAAGAATGGCACACCCGAAGACACCGCAGTGATCCGCTTCGGTTTCGATGTCGGCTATATCGACGAAAGCGACGAGGAACTCGGCCTCGCGCACATGCTTGAGCATATGGCCTTCAACGGCTCGAAAAAGGTGCCCGAGGGCGAGATGGTCAAGCTGCTCGAACGCCTCGGGCTCGCCTTCGGAGCGGACACCAACGCCTCGACCGGCTTCGAGGACACGATCTACAAGCTCGACCTGCCGCGCACCGACGCGGCACTGCTCGACACCGCGCTGATGCTGATGCGCCAGACCGCGAGCGAGCTGACCATCGCCGACGATGCGGTCGATCGCGAACGCGGGGTGATCCAGTCCGAAACGCGCACGCGCAACAATTACTCGCTGCGCCGTATCAAGCACTGGATCAGCTTCGTCGCGCCGGATACGCTCTTTGCGCAACGCTTCCGCGCCGACGTGACCGAGGAGATCATCGACACCGCCCCCGGCGAGGTGCTGCGCGATCTCTACCGACGATATTACCGCCCCGACAATGCCGCGCTGGTGGTGGTCGGCGACGTCGATCCGGATATGGTCGAGGCCAAAATCCGCGCGGCATTCGGCGACTGGGCGGCGCCAGCAACGGCGCGGGTCGAGGTCGACAAGGGCACACTCGACCTCGCGCGCGGACCCGCGGCGGCCAATTTCGTCGATCCCGACGTCCAGACGCTCGTCACGATCGACCGCTTCGCGCCCTATGTCGAACGCCGGCCCACGGTGGCGGAAACCGACGAGGCGCGGCTGGTCGCTCTCGGGACCGCCATTCTCGACCGCCGGCTGCAGAAGATAGCCAATGCCCCCGATTCGCCGATCATCGGCGGCAATGCCTCGGCCTCGGACTTCTTCGATATCCAGCGCGCGGCGCAGGTCGCGCTCCAGGCACGCGAGGGCGAATGGCAGCGCGCGCTGGAGGTCGGCGAACAGGAATGGCGCCGCGCGGTCGAACACGGCTTCACCGAGGCCGAAGTGGCCGAACAGCTCGCCAATTTCGAACAGCGCTATCGCGATGCCGCGCGCCAGCAGGACACGCGGCGCAACACGCAACTCGCTGACGGAATCCTCTCGACTGCACGCCGCGAGCGGCTCTTCATCACCCCGCAGACGACCTACGAGCTGTTTCTGGCGCAGAAACCCCGGATCACCGCCGCGGCGGTTTCGCAGGCCTTCGCACAGCATTTCGCGCTGTCGGACCCGCTGATCCACGTCTCGACCAAGCAACCGATCGCCGATGCGCAGACGACCATCCTCGACGCCTGGCGCGCCTCCGCCGCCGAACCGGTCGAGCCGCCGGCGGATACGAGTGGGCAGGCTTTCGCCTATGACGATTTCGGAGCAGCCGGGACGGTTGTCGACGACAGCATCATCGAAGACCTCGGCGTGCGCACGATCCGCTTCGCCAACAATGTGCGGCTCAACCTCAAGCCCACATCCTTCGAGAAGGACAAGGTCCGCTTCGCGATCCGCCTCGGATCGGGCCAGTTGGCGCTGCCGCGCGACCAGATGGGGCAGGCGGTCTTCCTGTCATCGGTCAGCGCGCTCGGCGGACTTGGGCAACAGGGCTATGACGAGCTGCGCCAGGTGCTCGCCGGACACCGCCTCACCTACGGCTTCGGTGCTGCTGAAGATCGCTATGCCACGCGCGGCGCCACGACCATGGCCGACCTGCCGCTGCAACTGCGGCTGAGCGCCGCCTATTTCAGCGATCCCGGGCTGCGGCCCGAAATGCTGGCGCGGTGGGAGGCGATCATCCCGCCCTATGTGGCGCAACTCGACGCCACCCCGCAGGCGGTGGCACGGGCACAGGTCCCGCGAATCCTCGCCAACGGCAATCCGCGCTTCGGCCTGCCCTCGGAAGAAGAGCTGACCTCGGTAACGCTGGAGCAGACCCGCGCGCTGGTGGCCGAGCAGTTCGCACGGGCCCCGATCGAGATCTCGGTCGTGGGCGATTTCGACAGCGATGCGGTGATCGGCGCGGTCGCCGCGAGCTTCGGTGCCCTGCCCCGGCGTGCGGCGACTCTGGAGGGCTGGGACAGCGAGCGCGTGGCGCAGTTCGCGACCGACCGCAGCGAGCGTGTCCTCACGCATGCCGGAGCGAGCGACCAGGCGTTGGCGCTTACCTATTGGCCGACGACCGACGACGACGACGCGCAGGAAGAGGCGACCATGCAAGTGCTTGCGCTCGTCATGCGGCTCGAACTGCTCGACCGCATCCGCGAGCAGCTCGGCGCGTCCTACTCGCCCGCCGCGGGTTCGAGCATGTCGAGCATCTATCGCGGCTTCGGCACCTTCTCCACCTCGGTCGTGGTCGAGCCCGAACAGGCCGACGAGGTCTTCGCGGCGGTCGACGCGATCGTCGAGGATTTCCGCACGGCACCGATCGATGCGGACTTGCTCGAGCGCGCGCGGACCCCGCTGCTGGAAAAGATCGCCCTGAGCCGACGCGAGAACGGCTGGTGGCTCGCGATCATCGACGAGGCGCAACTTCGCGCCGAGCGGCTCGACCGCGTGCGCAGCTATGAAGATCGTATCCGCGCGGTGACGCCGGAAATGCTGCAAGCCGCGGCGCAGCGCTATCTCGACCCGGCGCAGGAACTCCGCATTCGCGTGATCCCTGGCGAGGCTGCCCGCCAGCCTTGAAAAAGGGGCCGGAGGGATCGTTTCCCTCGGCCCCGATTTCCTTGTGCGGTCCCGGCTTAGTAGTTGACCCGTGCCGAGATACCGAACACGCGCGGATCGTTGACGAAGGCGGTGTTGTTGTTGAAGTCGATGCCGCCCTTCACATTGTCGGCATCGGTGATGTTGCGCACGAAGGCAGCGACCTCGAACGTGCCGTCATTGCGGGCATAGCCCACGCGCAGCCCGCCTTCGATCTGGTTGTTCGCGTTGAATTCTTCGCTTTCGTAGAGGAAGAAGTTGGTCTTCCCCTGATAGGCCCAATCGGTGAAGAAGAAGACTTCACCCGCATTGCCGACCGGGAACGCGTAACGTGCGGTGACGTCGGCGATCCATTCGGGAGCATTGGGGAACGGGTTGCCATCGACCAACGCGCGGTCGGTTCCCGACAGGGTCACGATCGGATCGGTCACGGTGCACTGCGCACAGATGCCCACCGCAAGGTTCTCGTCCTGGATCTTGGTATTGTTCCAGCTCAGACCGGCGGTGAGCAGGAAGTCCGGCGTCACCTGGAAGGCGCTGTCGAGTTCGAAACCGACGCCGCGCCCCTTGTTGGCATTGACCAGCTGGACGAGGTTGTTGGCTCCGCCCACGGCGGTGAACTGCGGATCCTCGATGGTGTAGTAATAGACCGCGCCGTTGAGGCGCACGCGGCGACCGGCCAGTTCAGACTTGAAGCCCGCTTCGTAGCTCATGATCTTTTCCGAGGTCGCGATCGACGGCGGCGAGCCGAAGGCCACGTCGCGGCCCTGGATGGTCGGCGCACGGAAGCCATTGGCGAGGCGCGCGTATACGCTGGCATCGTCGCTGACGTCGAGGAAGGCCGACAGGTCCCAGCTCAACCGGTCGTCAGTGACGATGCGGTATTGCGCGCCCGGGCCGGACATGAACGACGTCTGGGTGACGGCGAATTGCTTCTTGTCGTCGGTATAGCGCAGTCCGCCGGTCAGCTTGAGCACGTCGCTCGCCTGTACCGAAACCTGGCCGAAGGTCGCCCAGCTGTCGTTGGTGTGGCGCACGGTAACCGGCGGCGGGAAGTTGAAGCCCACAGTGGTGACGTCGAAATCGCTCTGGAAGACGAACATGCCAACCTGCCAGTCGAACACGCCGCCCGGATTCGAGGCGAGCCGCACTTCGTGCGTGAACTGCTCGAGGTCGATCGAATCCTGCGTGTCCGAGGGGAACGGGATGAAGCCCGGTCCGGTGACCATGTTGCCGCCGTCGATGTCGCCGCGGCTCGAACCTTCGCTGTTGGCCCAGGCGGTGATGCTGGTCAGCGTTGCGAAATCGGCATCGTAGTCGAGCTTGAAGCTGCCGACAAAGGCATTGTACTTCGCCACATTGCCGCCGCCGGCATCGTAGAACACCGTATCGCGGTCGTAATTGGCGTTGAGGTCGTTGTTGCCGGGGCCGAGGATATTGGCACGGAACAGCGTCGAGGTGCCGTCGAGATCGCGGAAGGCGACCGAGCCGAGCAGCGACAGGCGGCTGTCGGGGGTGATCAGCAGCTGGGCGCGCCCGGCGAGCTCGTCATAGCCGCCGAGCACGTCGTCCTGGCCGGTGAAGCCGTTGTCGACCCAGTCGTCGCGGTGCTGGTAGAGGCCCGAGACGCGCAGCGAGGCCACGCCCGGAGCAAGCGGCACGGTCACGCCGCCATCGAGCGAGATCGAGTTGAAGCTGCCATAGCTCGCCGAAAGCTGCGCGGCGAACTGGTCGCCCGGCTTGGCGGTGTCGATCTTGACGATCCCGGCCGGCGTATTGCGACCGAACAGCGAGCCCTGCGGCCCGCGCAGCACCTCGATGCGCTCGACGTCGAAGATCGGGAAGCTCTTCAGCGTGACGTTTTCCATCACGATATCGTCCATGACGACCGAAACCGGCTGCGAGGCGGCGAGATCGAAATCGGTGTTGCCGAGGCCGCGGATGTAGAAGCGCGGCGCGGCACGGCCGTTCGAGCTTTCGACGAAGAGGCCCGGGACGCGCGCGGCGAGCGCGGTCACTTCGGCGCCGGCGTCGAAGATGGTCTTGACCATGCTCGAGTCGAGCGTCGCGGCCGAAACGGCGACGTCCTGGAGGTTTTCCTCGCGCCGGTTGGCAGTGACGATGATGGTGTTGAGCTGGCCCTGGCTGGCTGCCGCATCGGCGGGAGCATCGGCCTCCTGGGCAACGGCAGGCTGCGCGGCGAGGGCCGCAAGCGCGAGAGTGCTGGTCCCGAGAAGATGGGCAGCGGTCGAACGGATGGTCATGGTGGGGAGAGTTCCTGCTTGAGCGCCCCGTCTGATCGGCACGCATTTGGAGGGAGGCGGCCGGTTGCGCCGCGCGCATCCCTTAGCAGCTTGCGCGGGAAATGGGGGTGTCGCAAACCGCCACGGGACAAAATTGTGACACATGTTGCATCGAGGTTACATCGGCGTCCGCCGCTCCGGCTGACGGGCGGCATGGGGGCCCATCGCGCGAGATGCTTGAATGCGCGCGGCCGCTGCGCCATAGGCGCGCCAAAGGAAAGGCCTTGCCCGATGAAGATCCGCGTCCATGTTTCGCTCAAGCCCGGCGTCCTCGATCCGCAGGGTCGCGCCGTCCACCACGCGCTCGAAGGCCTCGGCTTCGCCGGGGTGGACGATGTACGCGTCGGCAGGCTGATCGAGCTCGACGTTGCCGACGACACGAGCGACGAAGCGCTCGCCGAAATGTGCGAGAAGCTGCTCGCCAACACGGTGATCGAAAACTACCGCATCGAGAAGGTCGGCTGATGTCGTTCCGCGCCGCCGTCATCACCTTCCCCGGTTCGAACTGCGACCGCGACATGGCGGTGGCGATCGAGAAGGTTTCGGGCACTGCACCGATCCGCGTCTGGCACGGCGATGCCCACCTGCCCGAGGATCTCGACTTCATCGCCCTTCCCGGCGGCTTTTCGTATGGAGACTATCTCCGCTCGGGTGCGATGGCGGCCAACAGCCCGATCATGCGCAGCGTCAAGCGGCGCGCCGAGCGGGGTGTCCCCGTGCTGGGTGTCTGCAACGGATTTCAGGTCCTGACCGAAGCTGGACTGTTGCCCGGCGCGCTGATGCGCAATGCCGGCCAGACCTTCATCTGCCGCACCGTCGCGCTGACGGTCGAAAACAACCAGACGCTGTTCACCGGCGGCTATGACAGCGGCCAGACGATCCGCATTCCCGTGGCCCATCACGACGGCAATTATTTCGCCGACGAGGACACGCTCGACAGGCTCGAGGGTGAAGGCCGCGTGGCCTTCCGCTATGCCGAAAATTGCAACGGCTCGCGCCGCGACATTGCCGGCGTGCTCAATGCCGCAGGCAATGTGCTCGGCATGATGCCGCATCCCGAACGCGCGGTCGATGCGGCGCACGGCGGCACCGATGGCCTCGCGCTGTTCGAAAATGCGGTGAAGGCGCTGGCCGAAGCCTGATCAGGCGCTCTTGCGGCGCCATTCCTCGGCATGGCGGTTGAGGATCGCGCGGACATCGCCCGCGGGCATCGGGCGCCCGAAGTGGAACCCCTGGATCTTGGTGCAGCCGAGCCCGCGGATCATCGTTGCCTCCTCATCGTTCTCCACCCCTTCGGCGGTGGTGGTCATGCCGAGGCTGTCGGCCATGGCCACGACGGCGCGGATGATCGCAATCGATTCGGGGCTCTGCTGTGCCGCCCCCTGAACGAAGGTGCGATCGACCTTGATGGTCGAGAACTTGAGCTTGCGCAGGTAGCCGAGCGAGGAATAGCCGGTCCCGAAATCGTCGAGTGCGATCGAGCAGCCGAGCGCCATGCACTCTTCGAGCGCCTTGCGCGCCACACTGGCGTCGCGAAGGAAAATGCTCTCGGTGACCTCGATCTCGAGCCGCTTGGGATCGAGCCCGGTTTCTGAGAGCGCCCGCACGACGGTGGCGACGAAATCGGGTTCGAGCAGCTGCTCGGGCGAAACGTTGACATTGACGCGCACATTGGCCGGCCAATGCGTGGCCGCCTCGCGGCAGGCCTGTTGCATGACCCAGGTACCGATCGGCACGATCAGGCGCGTGTCCTCTGCCAGCGGTACGAACTTGCCCGGGCTGACGAAACCGTGTTCGGCACTGTTCCAGCGGATCAGCGCCTCGAAGCTGACCACCCCCTCGGTCCTCGCATCGACCACCGGTTGGTAGTGCAGCACCAGTTCGTCGCGATCGAGCGCGTGGCGCAGCGAATGTTCGAGCTGCCGACGCTCTTCGGCATTGGCGTGCAGCGAAGGTTCGTATTCCCGATGCGTCCCGCCGCCTTCGTCCTTGGCGCGATAGAGCGCCAGATCGGCATTGCGCAGCAGTTCCTCGACGCTGTGCCCGTCGCGCGGTCCCAGCGCCGAACCGACGCTGGCCCCGACATAGAGAACATGGTTCTCGATCTCGTAGGGTTCGGACAGGCGCTCGATGATTTCGCGCGCGAGGCTCTCGATGCGCTCGCGCCTGCTCGCGTCGCGGATGACCACGGCAAATTCGTCGCCTCCCAACCGGCCGCAGACCTCGCCTTCGGCCATCAGGCCCTTCAGCCGCGCAGCGACTTCGGCAAGCATGCGGTCGCCGACGAGATGGCCGAGCGAATCGTTGATCGACTTGAAGCGATCGAGGTCGATCATCATGAAGGCGCAGCGCGAGCGCCATTGCGCGGCATATTGCAGCGCCTCGCCCAGCGCTTCGTTGAGCATCCGCCGGTTGGGCAGATGCGTCAGCGTGTCGTAACGCGCCAGATATTCGATCTTTTCGGACGATTCGCGTTGTTCGGTGACGTCGGAGCCGACGCCACGGAAGCCGTGGTATTTGCCGGCTTCGTCGATGATCGGCGTCCCCGACAGCTCCCACCAGCGATCATGCCCGTCGATCGAGACCTTGACCAGGAGATTGGAGAAATTCTCCTTTCGTTTCAGCCGGTCGGCGAGCTCGTGCAGGCTTTGCGGGAATTGTCCGGTCTTCCAGCCGGTACCCGAGATCAGCTGGAGGAAAGACTGGCCTTCGACCTGGCCGGGGTCCTGCCCGAGCGCGAAAGCGAAGCGCGGCGAAACCGACTTGAGGCGGCGCCGCGTGTCGATCTGCCACAGCCAGTCGGCCTTGCCTTCCTCGAATTCGCGCAGGAGCATAGACACGACTTCGCTCTTTTCCTGCATCGCCGATTCGGTGAGGCGAACGGCCACGGCGACCCGCGCACTTTCTATCACGCCGAAAATGGACAGCAGCGTCGAGAGGACCACCACTGCCGCGAGGATGAATTGCCCGGCGATCAGGCAGGCGAGCAGTCCGCCGAAACCCACGGCGAAGGCGAAACTGATCGAACTGAGCGGTGCACCGAAGCGGCTGGCGCTGCTGGCGAGCACCATCATCGCGGCGATGCCCCATACCACCACCGTAGCAGCCGGATCGGCCACCAGCGCACTCAGGATCATGCCCGCGCCCCACAGCGCGCCCTTGGCACCGGAGGTTGCGGCATGCGCCCTGATTTCCTCGCGCGAGATGCTGCGCGTGTCCGCATCGCCCAATCTGCGATCGGCGCGCGCCGAGAGCCAGACGGCCACCATCAGCCCCACTCCCCAGACGGCCAGCAGCGGCAGCGGGACCACCGCACCAAGCGTAGCCGCGGCAAGCAGAAAACCGAGGATATGGAGTCCGGCGCGCACGCCCATGCGTTCCTTCAGCAGGGCATATTGCTGCCCGTGCGCCAGCGACCAATCGCTGCCCTCGGGCGCTTCGATCCCGATAACCTGCGCAATCGATGGCGAGGCCGACTTGGCCTTGAGAGTGGGTGCCTGTTCGCTCACACCCGCACCGTTACGCGGAAATCCTTATCTCCGGGTAAAGGCTTGGTCAGCCGTGCCACGCCGCCAATCCGCGGGAGTGCGGGGCCTATTCCACCGTGACCGACTTGGCCAAGTTGCGCGGCTGGTCGACATCGGTGCCTTTGACGCAGGCCACGTGATAGGCGAGCAATTGCACCGGAATGGCATAGACCAGCGGCGCGATCAGCGGATGAACCCTTGGCATCTCGATCGTCGCGAGACAGCCCTCGCCCGCCTCCTCCAGCCCCTCGGCATCGGAAATGAGGACGATCTGCCCGCCGCGCGCGCGGACCTCTTCCATATTCGAGACGGTCTTCTCGAACAGCGGCCCCGAAGGCGCCAGAACGATCACCGGCACCGCGTCGTCGATCAGCGCAATGGGCCCGTGCTTCATTTCTCCGCTGGCGTAGCCCTCGGCGTGGATATAGCTGATTTCCTTGAGTTTCAGCGCACCTTCCAGCGCCAGCGGGAAATCGGGTCCACGGCCGAGATAGAGGACGTCGCGCGCGGGCGCGATGAGATGCGCCATGCTGGCGATGTCGTCGTCGTGATCGAGCGCGGCGTTGAGCGCGGCGGGCGCTTCGAGCAGATGGCCGACGACCTCCTGCTCTTCAGCACGGCTCATCAGCCCCTTCTTGACCGCCATATGCGCGGCGAGTGCGGCGAGCACCGCAAGCTGACAGGTGAAGGCCTTGGTCGAGGCAACGCCGATCTCGGGCCCTGCATGCGTCGGCAGCAGCAGGTCGGCCTCGCGCGCCATCGAACTGGTCGGCACGTTGACGATCACGCCGATCGTCTGCCCGTTCTCCTTGCAGTGGCGCAGCGCTGCCAGCGTATCGGCAGTTTCACCGCTTTGCGAGATGAACAGCGCGAGCCCGCCTTCCTCGAGCACCGGCTCGCGATAGCGGAACTCGGACGCGACATCGATGTCCACCGGAACCCGGGCGAACTGCTCGAACCAGTATTTGGCGACCATGCCCGCGTAGAACGAGGTCCCGCAGGCGACGATGGTGACCCGCTTGATCTTCGAGAGGTCGAAATCGAACTGCGGCAGCGCCACGGCGTTGTCCGAGCGGCGCAGGTAAGAGCCGAGCGTCTGCGCGACCACCGTCGGCTGTTCGAAGATCTCCTTCTGCATGAAGTGGCGGTAATTGCCCTTCTCCACGGCCGCCGCCGAAGCGCCGGAGGAACGTACCTCGCGTTCGACCCGCGCGTTTGCGGCATCGTAGATCGTCGCGCCCTCGCGCGTCACCACGACCCAGTCGCCTTCCTCCAGATAGCTGATCTGCTGCGTCAACGGCGCGAGCGCGAGCGCATCGGAACCGATGTAGGTTTCCCCCTCGCCATAGCCCACTACCAGCGGCGAGCCGCGCCGCGCCCCGATCAGCATGTCGGGATGATCGCGAAAGGCGATCGCCAAAGCAAAGGCGCCGCGCAGCCGCGGCAGCATTTCGGCCACGGCTTCCTGCGGATTCCTGCCCTGTTCGACGAGCCAGGAGATATGCTGCAGCACGACCTCGGTATCGGTATCGCTTTCGAGCGTGCGCCCGGCTTCGCGCAATTCGGCGCGCAGTTCCTTGTAGTTCTCGATGATCCCGTTGTGCACCAGCGCGACATGCTCGGTCGCATGCGGGTGCGCGTTCTTGGCCGTCGGCGCGCCATGGGTGGCCCAGCGGGTATGCGCGATGCCGATTTCGCCTGGCGCCGGATTGTCCGCCAGTTCGACAACCAGATTGTTGAGCTTGCCCTCGGCGCGGCGGCGGATCAGCCGACCTTCGTGCAGTGTGCAGACCCCGGCACTGTCGTATCCGCGGTATTCCATTCGCCGGAGCCCCTCGACCAGCCGATCGGCAACGGCCTCTGCACCGACGATACCGATAATCCCGCACATAAAGTTCATACTCCAAGCAACTGTGGATGCCGCCTTAGACATTCCTCATCGGCAATCAATCGATGCGTGGAATTGCCGCCGCAATCACGACCTGACGCGGCGTAACCCCACTCGCCCCATTAGGGAATAATCAAGGTTTCCTTTTTATTCACCACACCCTGTGAGACGGGCTTTGCCATAGCGCGGCAGGGTCCGTCCGGCGAATCAGGATTTTCCTCGGGGGTGACCGGAATGAGCGCATTCGGACGGAAGAACGGACCGGCAGGGATCAGTGCCGGTGCGCGTCCGCAATTCGGCGTCGCCAAGCCCATGCGCGGCGGCACGCCGACTCCCGCACAGACCCGCACCGATCGCGAAAGCGACCGCGGCGGTGGTGGTCAGCAATTCCCGCCGCTGCCCGAAACCGATGCCGCCGTCCCCGCTCCGATCGCGCCTCAGGGCGGCGACGCCATGTCGCGCCTCGAAGAGCGGATGAATTCCACCCATTCGGGCCAGAGCGAAGTCGGCGGCTTCGAGGCCAGCGTCCACAAGATCAAGGAACAGGTGCTGCCGCGCCTGCTCGAACGCGTCGATCCCGAAGCGGCGGCCACGCTGACCAAGGACGAGCTGTCCGAAGAATTCCGCCCGATCATCATGGAAGTGCTGGCCGAACTGAAGGTCACACTCAACCGCCGCGAACAGTTCGCTCTCGAAAAGGTGCTGGTCGACGAGCTGCTCGGCTTCGGTCCGCTGGAAGAACTGCTCAACGACCCCGACGTGTCGGACATCATGGTCAATGGCCCCGACCAGACCTATATCGAAAAGAAGGGCAAGCTGGTCATCGCGCCGATCAAGTTCCGCGACGAGACCCACCTCTTCCAGATCGCCCAGCGCATCGTCAACCAGGTCGGCCGCCGCGTCGACCAGACGACGCCGCTGGCCGACGCGCGCCTCAAGGACGGCAGCCGTGTCAACGTGATCGTGCCGCCGCTGTCGCTGCGCGGCACCGCGATTTCGATTCGTAAGTTTTCCGAGAAGCCGATCACATTGGATATGCTCAAGGACTTCGGGTCGATGTCGGACAAGATGTGCACCGCGCTCAAGATTGCGGGCGCGTGCCGCATGAACATCGTCATCTCGGGCGGTACGGGGTCGGGCAAGACGACCATGCTCAACGCCCTGTCGAAGATGATCGACCCGGGCGAGCGCGTGCTGACGATCGAGGACGCGGCCGAACTTCGCCTGCAACAGCCCCACTGGCTGCCGCTCGAAACGCGTCCGCCGAACCTCGAAGGTCAGGGCGCAATCACCATCGGCGACCTTGTGAAGAACGCCCTGCGTATGCGCCCCGACCGCATCATTCTGGGCGAAATTCGTGGCGCGGAATGTTTCGACCTGCTCGCTGCGATGAACACCGGCCACGACGGTTCGATGTGTACGCTGCACGCCAACAGCCCGCGCGAATGCCTCGGCCGCATGGAAAACATGATCCTGATGGGCGACATCAAGATCCCCAAGGAAGCCATCAGCCGTCAGATTGCCGAATCGGTCGATCTGATCGTGCAGGTGAAACGCCTTCGCGATGGCTCGCGCCGCACCACCAACATCACAGAGGTGATCGGGATGGAAGGCGATGTGATCGTCACGCAGGAGCTGTTCAAGTTCGAGTATCTCGACGAGAGCGAGGACGGCAAGATTTTGGGCGAGTTCCGCAGCTCGGGCCTGCGCCCCTACACGCTTGAGAAGGCGCGCCAGTTCGGTTTCGACCAGGCATATCTGGAGGCATGCCTCTAAGGAAACCCGCGCCCTTGCCCGCCGGGCGCCGCACCTCCGTGCGACCTGTCCTAGCGGCAGGGGCGGCGACGGCCGGTCGGCCGTGCCACGCCTTTGCCATGGATACCATGGCAGCCTGCTTGTAAGTACGCGCCAGAAAAAGTCGGCTTCGTACAATCCCTTGAGCGCAGGGCGGCGTATACCCCGGTTCAAGGTAGGACGACGCGATGTTCGACAAGCTTCTTTTTCCGGGAAATCGTAAGCCCAGGCGCAAGCAAACGCTGCGCGATCTCGACCGCGAGCGGCATTTCGAAGCGCTCTACATGCAGAGCTTTACCGAAATGCGCGCGCGCAGTTCGAAGCCCCAGACTAGCTAGCTTCCCAGGATCGCCGGAACCGACAGGGCGAGCAGCCCGCCGCCGATCACCGCGAAGGTCAGGAACAGGCCGGTCCAGGGCATCCAGCCGACACGGTTGATTTCGGTCCGCCGCATCCTCCGGCGCTCCATGCCTAGGCAGACCGCGGCCGCAAACAGGCAGGCCGCTCCCCAATAGGCGGCCAGCTCGGCGTCGCTGGCGAAGAGCAGGAAATCGGGCTCGGTCATGGGCCGGGCATATGGGGACACCCGGCTGCGCCTGCAATCTCCCGCTTGCACTGGCGCGCGGCTGGTCTAACCGACGGCAGCGATGCAGGCCGACGACGACCATCCTCATCACCGTCCGTTGCTCGCGCTGGGACTGCGCCTCGCCGCCGCCTTCGTACTCGCCGGGTTGCTCGCCTGCGTGAAGCTGGCCAGCAACAGGGGCATCCATCTCGCCGAGATCATGTTCTGGCGCCAGCTGCCGACGGTCCCGATCCTGCTCGCCTGGGTCGCCCTGCGCGGCAGGTTCGACCTGGTGCGAACCCGCCGCGCAGGATCGCATCTGCGCCGCTCGGGCTTCGGCCTGCTCGGCATGGCGATGAATTTCGGCGCGGCCACCCTGCTGCCACTCGCGGTCGCAACCACGCTCAACTACAGCTCGGCGATATTCGCCGTGCTGCTCTCGGCGGTGGTCCTGCGCGAGCCGACGGGACCGTGGCGCTGGAGCGCGGTGGCGATGGGCTTCGTCGGCGTCGTCCTGATTGCCCGGCCCTGGGGCAGCGACCTGCCGCTGCTGGGAGCCGCCGTTGCGCTGGGCGCGGCGCTGATGATCGCGCTGATCTCGGTGCAACTGCGCGATCTGGGAAGGACCGAACACCCGCTCACCATCGTGTTCTATTTCTCGCTGTTCACCGTGCCCGTCCTGGCGCTGGCGATGCCCTTCGTGGGGACCGTGCATACGCCGGACGAATGGCTGCTCCTACTTGCCTGCGGGGTCATCGGCCTGCTGGGCCAGGTTCTGCTCACCGCCGCGCTGCGCTATGGCGCGGTAGCCAATGTCATCGTGATGGATTATTCGGGACTTGTCTGGGCAACGCTGCTTGGCTGGCTATTGTTCGAAAATCTGCCGCCATCGTCGACCTGGCTCGGCGCGCCACTGGTGGTGGCCGCGGGCATCCTCATCGCGTGGCGCGAGCACCGGCTCGGCATCGAGCGACGGGCGCTGGCGGAACCGATCGACACATGACCCGTTCCAATTCGCGGAGCCAAGCCATTGAGCCCTTCGGCAAGGAGATCACGATGATCAAGAAGATCCTGCTCGCATTCGGCATTACCGCCATGTCCCTCTCGGCTGCAGCCTGCAACACCGTCCGTGGCGTCGGCAGCGACCTCCAGTCGGCCGCCAATGCGGTCGACGAGGAAACCTGAGCCCTTCGCACAAGCGATAGCGAAACGCCCGCCCTCACCCGGCGGGCGTTTTCTTTGGGGGTGGCGGAGCCCCTTCTTTGATCGCAGGCTGTATGGCTAGTCTTGGGTGGGAAGCGGACCTAGATAAAGAACGCGATTGCGCCGGCAATTGACGCAAAAATCGCGACTAGCACTAACCACCCCTTCACCGATCTAATACGCACATTGGCCCGTAGCATTCGCTGCTTTTCTGCACGCTGCTCGTCGGTCAGATCTAGATCGTAGTAATCACGATAATGCGGGTGGTCGCTAAAGAGTTGATCAAACGGTTGGAAGATGCCTAAAATGTAAACCTCCCGCTCATCGAGGGAGGGAAAATCTTGGATTGAGATCGCTTTGCTCTTCATCGCCGAACCGTTTGACATTTCGAGGCGTAGAATGTCGCTTCGGTCACCAACGTAGTCACCATCGATCACACTCGCATGACGCATGGCCTCATATGCTGAGGCTGGGTGAAACTTTGCTTCTGCAACGGCCATGGGCGGGTCCAGCGCAAATACTTCCGCATCGCCAATGTGTTTGTCGTCCTCGAAAACCTTCAGCTTCATGTCGCGATGATACTTCGGTCCGCAAAGTCCGCAATCGGGTCGGTAGCGGTCGTGACGTTCAGTGCTTGCGATACACCAGCACGAGATTGTTTGCCGGCATTTCGTGGCGGGCGGTGCGCTGCAGGTTCTGAGATATCGCAAGCGCATCGATGTCGGCAACTCGGCGGAGGCCCCAGCGGGGATCGCGCGCTTTCAGGCTCTGGTCGAAAGCGCGGTTCGAGGGGGCCGTTTCCACCCCGTCCTCGATAAACGGACCGTAGAAGATCAGCGGAGCTCCGGCGGGCAGAAGCCGTCCCGCACCCGCGAACAGGCCCACGGTCGCTTCCCACGGGCTGATATGGACCATGTTGACGCACAGCACGGCATCCGCTGCCTCGATGGGCCATTCGCCCGCAGCCGCATCGAGCGCGATCGCGGGGCGCAGATTGGCAAGGCCCGCATCCTGCGCCCAGGCCTCGACCGAGTGCAGCGCATCGGTCGCGCAATCGCTGGGTTGCCAGTCGAGCGCGGGAAAGCGCCGTGCCATGAAGACCGCATGCTCGCCGGTCCCGCTGGCGACTTCCAGCACCAGCCCACTCGCCGGCAATTCGCGCGCCAGCACTTCGGCGAGCGGCTGAGAATTGCGCGCGGTGGCGGGCGCGTGGCGCTTCACGCGAAGGCCCTCAGTTCACCTGGCGGTCGCGCCCCTCCCAATAGGGTGCGCGCAGCTCGCGGCGCAGGATCTTGCCGCTGGCGTTGCGCGGCATCTGCGGGATCACGTCGATGGTCTTGGGGACCTTGAAGCCGGCCAGCCGTTCGCGGGTGAAGGCGATGATGTCATCGGGATCGACCTCGCTGCCGGGCTTGGGCACCACGCAGGCCTTGACCGCCTCGCCCCAGGTTTCGTCGGGAACGCCGATCACCGCCACTTCGCCCACCGCCGGGTGCCCGTAGATCGCGCTTTCTACCTGCGCGGGATAGACGTTCTCTCCGCCCGAGATGATCATGTCCTTGATCCGGTCCTGGATGTAGACATAGCCGTCCTCGTCCATATAGGCGGCGTCGCCGGTGTACATCCAGCCATCCTTCAGCGCGCCCTTCGTTGCCTCGGGCAGGTGCCAATAGCCCTGCATGTTCGACGGGCTCTTGCAGATCAGCTCGCCCACCTCGCCGCGCGGCAGTTCTTCGCCATCGTCGCCCACGACCCTTAGCTCGGCACCGGGCACCGCCCTGCCCGCCGATTTCATCCGCTGGTTGCCATCCAGAGTGTGGTCCTCGGGCGGCAGCATGGCGATCGTGCCGGTGGTCTCGGTCATGCCGTAGCACTGGAGGAAACCCGCCGCGGGGATCGTCTGCACCGCTTCGCGCAGCAAATCGAGCGGGATCGGCGCGGCGCCATACATGACGTATCTGACCGCCGACATGTCGGTATCTTTCGCGCGCGGGTGCTGGATCACCATCTGCAGCGCAGCCGGCACGATGAACAATCGCGTGATCCCCTGCTCGAAGGCGTCGAGCACGCCGTCGGGCGTGAATTCGGCCTGCACGATCGCGCGGATGCCCGCCGCGATCGCCATGATGCCAAGCCCCGTCCCGCCGATATGCGCACAGGGCATGCAGATGAGGATCGCCTCGTTGTCGTCCCATTTCGACCACGGTTGCCCGGCTTCCTCCGCCGGCAGGCGAAGCGAAAACAGGTTCGCATTGGTCAGCACCGCGCCCTTGGGATTGCCCGTGGTACCCGAGGTATAAAGCTGGAGCACCGCATCGTCGGGCCCCGCCCCGTCGAAAGCGTCGGCCGGAGCGGCGGCAATTTCGGTCTTGGCGGCGGGCGTGTCGATGACCTGCGGGGGGCTGTCCATCTGGCCGCAGGCCTTGGCAGCGAGTTCGTCGAAACCCTCGTCGATGAACAGCAGTTTCGCGCCCGTATCGCCGAGGATATAGGCGATCTCGGGAGCGGCGAGGCGCCAGCCGATGGGGACCATAACCACGCCTAGCCGCGCGGCCGAATAGAACAGCTCGAAATAGTGCCGCGAATTCTTGCCCAGCCAGGCGATGCGATCGCCCTTGGAGAGGCCGTGCGCGCGCAGCATGGCCACGATCCGCCGCGAACGCTCCTCGAGCTCGGCGAAGGTCAGCGCGTCGCCATCCTGTTCGATCGCCACCTCGTCGGGTTTTTCGCTGGCCCAGTGCCTGATGAGCTCATCGAAGGTGAGCTTCTGCATGCCGGTAATCCATCCTCTCCGCTGTTATCAGCCTTGAGAGCATCATGACATGTCGGTTGCGCCATGCAACCCGATTCGCACTAGCGCCAGCGCCCCCCGGCCCGCGCCCGCCGTTCACGCATGCCGAGCCACAGCAGCAGGCCGAGCGGTCCGGCGAGGAAGGTCGCCAGCAGGACCGGCGCCTGGACCAGCCGCGAGAACCGCTTGGCATCGGCATCGCGCGCGATCCACAGGCCGGTGAAGAGATCGATGGCGAGGTAGTGAATCCATCCGATGGTCGCTCCACCATCGCTGGCGAAGATCGCGCGCACGCCCGCAATGGTCGCAAAATCGACAGCTCCGCGCTCGCCGCCCGCATCGAAACCACCCGACAGTATGCCGACCATTCCTGCCGCATAGGCCAGGCACAGCAGCCCCACACCGAGATAGAGCACGGCCGACAGCAGCGCCGGCCAGCGCGGCGCCAGGATCAACGCGGCCCACATGACCATCGCGAGCAGGTTCGCCGCGCCGAAGACCGCCTCCCACATCATGTCGGATCGACCGCGATTTGCGGCAAGGTCCTCGCCGCGCGATGGATCGCGTCATTGTCGTGAACGAAACGACCGCGCGCCGGGCGCTTGGCCAGGGCCAGGGCGGCCTGCGCGACCACCTCGGCCTTGATGCCGCGATACTGGCGAAATCCGCCGTGCAGGAGGAGATTGGTTACCGGCGCGAGTGCGATGCCCACGCGTTCGGCGGTGCGGCGCTCGTTAACGCGCCGTCCAAGCAGCAGGCCCGGACGCAGGAGGTCGAGCCGGTCAAACCGCAGTTTGGTGAGCTCGCGCTCGACCTCGCCCTTCACCCGCAGGTAGAAGGATCTGGATGCCGGATCGGCACCGACCGAACTCACATGCACGAAGCGTTCGACACCCAGGTCCTTCGCTGCCTGCGCGGTTTCGAGGACGAGGTCCCGGTCGACCGCGCGAAACGCGGTCTCGTCCTCGCCCGCCTTCTTCCAGGTGGTGCCGAGCGCGCAGATCATCGCCCGCGGACGCACCGCTTCGATGACCTCGCCCCACTTCGCCGGATCGGCGACGAACAGCTCCATCCGGATGCCGCGCGGCAGCTCGGTCTCGCGCCGCGCGATGCCGGTCAGGCGCACGTCCTCGCGTCCGACGCATTGCGCGATCACCGTCGAACCGATCAGGCCGGTGGCGCCGAACAGCGCGATGCGCACTGCATCAGACATTGCTCAACCCTTCGGGCATGCGGCCATAGATGCGCGCGCATTGGGTAATGGCATAGCGATCGGTCATCCCGGCGATAAAATCGGCGATATGGCGGCTGCGTTGCGGCTCGGCCGCAGGCAGGGTGGCGAGCCAGTCGGCCGGCATGGCGGTCGGATCCTGCTGATAGGCCGCGAACAGGCGGGAGATCACATCATGCGCGCGTTCGGCGGTGCCGAGCTGCTCTTCGTGATAATACAGCCGGTCGTACATGAAACGTTTGAGTACGCGCTCCTGCTCGCGCATCGCAGGCGAGAAGGCGGCGAGCTGACGCCCCGCGCCGCGCACTTCCTCGACACTGCCGATATCCCGGACCTGCTCGCGCGTGTATGCCAGCAAATCGTTGACCATCAGCCCGATCTGCGTGCGGATGAGCTCGCGCAGCTGGCGGTCGCGCGGGGCGTGCGGAAAGCGCTTCTCGACCGCGCGCCACTGGTCGGCAAGCGAATCGAGCACCAGCAGATCGTCGAGATCGAGAAAGCCTGCCCGCAGGCCATCGTCGATGTCGTGATTGTCGTATGCGATATCGTCAGCCAGCGCAGCGACCTGCGCCTCGAGCGAGGGCCAGCTGTGGAGGTCGAGCGGAAACGCCCGGTCGATTTCGGCCAGCGCCCAATTGGGGTTCGCGATCGGCCCGTTGTGCTTGGCCAGTCCCTCCAGCGTCTCCCAGGTGAGGTTGAGCCCATCATGGTCGCAATAGGGGCTTTCGAGCCGCGCCAGCGTGCGCAGCCCCTGCGCATTGTGATCGTAGCCGCCGGCCCCGGCCATCGCCTCCTCGAGCGCCTGTTCCCCGGCGTGGCCGAAGGGCGGATGGCCGATGTCGTGGCCAAGGCACAGCGCTTCGGTCAAATCCTCGTCGAGCCCGAGTTCGCGTGCAAGGACCCGGCCGATCTGGGCCACTTCGATGCTATGCGTCAGGCGGGTGCGATAATGGTCGCCGTCGGGAGAGATGAACACCTGCGTCTTCGAGCGCAACCGGCGGAAGGCAATCGAATGGACGATCCGGTCGCGGTCGCGCTGGAATTCGCTGCGCGGCCCGCGCGACCCTTCGCGTTCTTCGCCGAATTCGCGCCCGCGGCTGGCAGCAGGATCGGAGGCGTAGGGAGCTCTGTTCATCGAAGCGCGGGCTTAGAGTTCATGCCGCCCGCCGACAACGTGAACGAATAGCGAACTGCGCCGGTTTTCGGCCAAAAGAAAGGGCCGCACGTCCGACGACATGCGGCCCGATCCAGGTGCGACCCAACTGAAATCAGTTGATGCCGATGGTGTCCGGATTTCCATCCGGATCCCCATTCACGGTGCCGCCGCTGCGCGGCGTGCCGAGCAGCAGCAGGCCGGCCATGTGCGGGCTGGCCATCGAGGTACCCGAAAGCGTCGCGTAACCGCCGTCCTTGTAGGTCGAGTAGATCGACGAACCCGGCTCGGCGAAATCGACTGGCGGGTTGCCGTAGTTCGAAAAGCTCGACCAGTTGTCGCCCTGGGCGAAGGAGCTGATGGTGTAGATATTGGCTCCATTCGCCGAAGCCGGCGACTTGGTGTTGGCGTCGGTCGATTCATTGCCCGCCGCGAGCGCGAACTTGAGGCCCTTGCCCGCTGCGGCGATGACCGCATCGTTGAGCGCCTGGCTGAATCCGCCGCCAAGGCTCATGTTGGCAACGTCGCCGGCCTGGAAGTTCGCACCGGCAAAATCGACGCCGGCGATCACGCCGCTGTTGGTGCCCGAGCCGCGGCGGTCGAGAACCTTGACCGGGATGATCTGCGCGCCGGCGGCGACACCGACGGTGCCGATGCCATTGCCCTTGATGCCGGCAATGGTGCCTGCGACATGGGTACCGTGGCCGTTGTCGTCATCGGGCGAGCTGGTGCGGGCGATGAAGGTCGCGCCTTCGGTCTGGTTCACGTTCAGGTCCGGGTGATCCATGTCGACACCGGTATCGATCACCCAGGCGCGACGCGTGACACCGGTCAGGCCACCGCCCACACGGGTAATTCCCCAGGGGGTCTGTTCGGGGGGCTGGCTCGAGCCGCCGCCGGGCTTGCCCTTCGCGCCGTCACCCGGCTTGGCGACGGTGGTCATCAGCTGGTCCTGCTCGCAATAGGCGATGCGCGGGTTCTTCGCCTGCATGTTGGCGACGCCCTGCGCCGATGCATTGACCGCGAAACCGCGGATCGTGTTCCGGTATTCGAACTTGACCTGTCCGCCGGCGGCCTGTGCAGCGCGCGCCGCTTCGGCCTTCACATTGCCCTTGGCAACGAGGCCCGGCTGGAAGACGCAGATGTAGCTGTTCTCGACCTTTTGCGCCGATGCAGGCGCAGCGATGCCCGCACCCGCAAGCGCAACGAGGCTCACGGTCGCCAAGCGACCCCAATTGATGTTCATAAAACAGTCCCTTCCCTTGATAAGGAAGGTCAGCATGCGTCGATCGGCGCCAGCATCAATCGGCTGATAGTTAATTTACGAAAAAAGAGCGGCACCTGTCGCCAAAATGTCGCATTTTTACAAGTTGGGTTTCAATCCAAAATCCACTCTGCCGCAGCGCGGCAGTGAATATCGGTCGAATCGAACACCGGAAGTACATTGGCATCGGTATCAACTACCAGTTCGAGTTCGGTGCAGGCGAGGACGATGGCTTCGGCGCCCTCCTTTTCCTTCATCGTGATGATGGTCTTGAGCGCGCGTTCGGCGCTGCGGGTCACGCGACCGAGCATCAGTTCCTTGTAGATGATCCCGTCGACCATCTCGACGTCGTCGGGATTGGGCGGCAGCAGGTTGACGCCGTGCGCGACGAGACGCTGGCGATAGAAGCTCTCGGTCATCACGAAGCGCGTGCCGAGCAGTGCAGCGCTATCGCACTCTGCCTCTTCCATCGCCGCGCCAACGCTATCGGCAATATGCAGGACCGGGATCGAGACGGCCTCGGTCAGGCGGTCGTAAACCTTGTGCATCGCGTTGGCGGCGATCACCAGACCTTCGGCTCCGGCATTTTCGAGGCGGCGCGCGGAATCGACCAGCATGGCGGCGATCGCGTCCCAGTCGTCGGCCTGCTTGGCCGCGGCAATCGGCGCATAATCAAGACTCTCGATGAGCAGCGGCGGGCTGGCCAACGGGGCGCCATGCTTCTGCACGAATTTGTTGATCCGTTCGTAATAGGCGCGGGTCGAGATCCAGCTCATCCCCCCGATAATGCCGAGCTTGCGCAAGCCTTGATCCCTCTTCTTCCGCCCTGTCGTTCAGTCGATCGCGGTTGGCCCGCGTATCAGTGGGTTGCAACGGCTGGGCTACGTCGCGGTTCCATTGGCCGACGCGTCCCGAGAAGCAAGCACTTCGGCAAGCCAGATTTCCAAGTCGGCGATGCTGCGTTCGGGCGCTTCCTCCATCGGGATATGGCCGATGCCGGGATAGCTGGCCAGCGTCGCATTGGGCAGGTGATCCATGTACCAGCGCGCCGCATCGAAGGGGATCAGCGCGTCCTCTTCGCCCCACATGACCAGCGTCGGGACCTGGACCTTGGCAACGGTTTCGGCAGCGAAGCTTCTGCGCGGAGCCGAAAAGCGCTGGCGTGTCGCCGTGCGATTGCCGGGGTAGCGCGCCAGTTCCCAATAGCGATCGACCGCCTCGGGAGTGACGACGGCCTGGTTGGAGACGCTCTGCGCGAGGCTCTTCTCGACCAGCGAGCGCGGCAGCAACTGGCTCATGACATCGCCGACAACGGGCATGCCCGCCAGGCGGAAGGCGATATTCCCGCCCCCCTCGCGCTCGATCGGCGCGCCGCCGGCATCGACCAGCACCAGCGCGTCGAGCCGCTCGGGATGGGTGATGGCATAGCCCACGGCGATCGCGCCGCCCATCGAGTTGCCCGCCAGTGTGAAGCGCTCCACACCGAGTGCGTCGGCAACCGCATCGACATCCTCGACGAAGGCATCGAGCGCATAATTCCCGTCGGGCGCAGGGCCGGTCAGTCCATGCCCGCGCTGGTCGTAGCGAATCACGCGATAATCGGTTTTCAGCGCGTCGGCCCATTGCTGCCAGGTATGCAGATCGGCATTCGAACCGTGCAGCAGAATGATGACCGGCGCATCGCGCGGCCCTTCGTCGCGGAGATGCACGCGGCGCTCGCCCGCAATGGCCAGCATTTGCGAAGGCGGGGTGCCGTATTTGGCATACATATCACCGGGGTCGGTGTCGGGCACGCGCAGCACAATAAACGCAACCGCCAACACGGCGAGAAGCCCGCCGAGAATGCGCCAGAACCATTTCACGGTGCCATCTCCTCGATCCAGCGGCGCACGATATCGAGGCCCTCCTCATCGACCGTCGCCTTGCCCAGTTCGGGCATGGCGATGCCCGGTTCGGGGCTGGCCATGCGATAGACGAGGATCGAGGCATCGGGCGAACCGGGCACGATGTCGAACAGGTGGCCGCCTGCCCCACGCCCGGCGGCGACCGGCCGCTTGCCGATCCCGATGGCTTCGGGCGATTGCTGTTCCCAGCGCAGGTCGAGCCCGCTGTTCGAAGCGGTCGCGCCCGGCCGATGGCAGTGGGCGCAATTGACGTCGAGATAGCCGCGCGCGGCGGCGGTGAGATTGGCGCTTTCGCGCGCCTCCCACAGCGGCAATTGGTCGGCGCCTTGCGGCATGGCATCGAGATGCCCCGCAGCCACCATTTGCCCCAGCCAGTCATGCGACAGATTGCGCGCCTTTGGGCCGATGGGGACCACTTCGCCATTAAGCCCATGGCATTCCTTGCACTGGTTCTTGTTCGGCACGCGATAGCTGATCGTCTCTCCTGCCGGCGTGGTCAGGTTCAGCCGCGCACCGGCAATGGCGAGCTGGGCATCGCTCTGTTCCTCGTTCCACAGGTAGGGCAGCGCCAGCCAGCCGTCCGCCCGGTGGAGCAATACGCGCGTTTCGATCAGGCGACGCTTGCCATCGACTTGGAAGGCGAAAGTCTTGATCAGCGCCCCACCCACAGGAATGTCGAGCAGCCCCTCGCCCTGCGCCGCCATCCGCGTACCCTCGGGCAGGTAGACGAAGCGGTGCTTGTCCGCCCCGTCGGAAAAGAGTGGCGTGTTCAGGCGATAGGGAGTGACACCGATGTTAGGGGTTTGGGCGCTGAGCGAATTGAAGAAGCCATAGTCCGACAAGAGCCGCGGCATGCCCTGCAGCACCGCCTCGTCATCGACCTGCTCCAGCACGGTCAGCGGCTGGAAGAACTCCGCCCGCGCGACGACCGACCCGGCGAGCGCCAGGCTCGCGGCGAGAAGGAGGCTGGTTGCGCGCTTCATCCCCCCAGCCGTTCCTCCAGCGCGGCCGGCGCGCCGATGCCACTGCGGTCAAATTCGCCAGCGGGCACCGCGACATCGAGCGGCCCCGGTTGCGCCGCGTCGAGGCCCTTGCCCGCTTCAGTAAGGTTGAGGCTCCACCCGGCTGTCCCTTCGGCCACCGAAAGGCTGCCGAGACCGTCCCACATCACCGGCGGCAATTCGCCGCCGAAGGCCGCGAGCAGCATGTCGGCCCCATCGAGCTGCGGATCGTAGCCGCCCCCGTCATAGCGGTTTGCACCCACTACCACCTCGCGCGGGAGCGGGTTGTAGCGTTCGTCCTCGAAAGGCTGCGTATAGGCGATCACCATCACCGGCGCAGTCGGGTTCTGCGAGAGGATGTTGTTCTCGATCAGCACCTTGTCATTGGCCATCACAAGGATGCCCGTGCCGCGGCGCACGCCCGCGACGATGTTGCCCGGAGGCGCGAAATTGGGCGTGTCGTTGGCCACGACGAGATTGTTCGCGACCACCACATTGCCCCCGCCCATCACGGGCAGGTCGGGCAGGTCGAACACCAGGATGCCGCCGGTATTGCGCGTGGCGACATTGTGTTCGACAAGCGCGTTGCGGCTGTTCTCGATCTCGATCCCGGCGACATTGGCCTCGGCGATCGAATTGCGCACGGTGATGTGGTTCGACTGGCCGACATAGATGCCCGCGTCGCTCGCGCCGGTGACCTTGGCCCCGTCGACAAGAACGCCGTCGCTTTCGACCGGATAGATACCGTAGGCGCCGTTTTCCGGGTGCGGCCCGCGCGTCCAGGTCACGCGGATGCGGTGGTAGACGATATTGTCGGCGCCCTTGGATTTGATCCCGTCGCCCTTGGGGTTTTCTAGCGCGAAATCGCGCAGCGTGACGTTGTCGCTCGTCACCAGCAGGCCCTCGCCCGACCCGGCCTGGGTGGTGAAGTCGAGCACGGTGCCATCCATCCCCGCGCCGCGCAGCGTGACCCCGTCGACATCGAGGCTGAGCCCGTCTGTGAGCACGTAGCGCCCCGCGGCGAGCACGATCTCGTCACCCGGCTCGGCGAGTATCAGCGCCTCCTGCAAGGCTTCCTGCGCACCTTCGCCCGGTGCGACATTATGCGTGGCGGCAAGCGCTGGCGCGGCAGTGGCGAGCAGGACGGCAGCAAGCGTCAATCTGATGGTCATGAGTCTCTCCCTTGCAACCCATTGTGCCGCCTGCGAAAAGGAAAGCAAGGACCCTCAGCAAGTCATTGCGAGCTTAGCGAAGCAATCCAGTCCCGCGCTATCTGGATTGCCGCGTCGCCTGCGGCTCCTCGCAATGACTGGTTTTGCTAAGCAGAGAAGGCGCAGACCGCTGCCGAACCCGCCGCCACTTCGAGCACTTCGGGATCGTCGACTCGGCGGATGCGTTCGAGCACTTCGGCCATGCTCAGTGGCACGTCGGCTTCGCCCTCCTCGGGGGCCAGCTTTTCCAGCTTGCGAAGCTGGTTGACCGAGAGCCGCTCCGCCATCCGCCCGGCCATGCATTCGGCCATCGGCTGGGGGAGGCCACGCGCCACGAATTCGGCCTCGAGCCGATCCTCGACGCTGCCTTGCAGCCCGCCGCCCACGGTCGCCCAGAGGATCGCCCCGGCCAAGGCCAGCAGCGCAAGCACGATCAGCAACTGCTTCATCTCAGTCGAGCGCCTTGACGATTTCCTCGACCATCTTCTTCGCATCGGACAGCAGCATCATGGTCTGGTCCATGTAGAAGACGTCGTTGTCTACGCCCGCATAGCCCACGCCGCCCATCGAACGCTTGATGAAGAAGACCTGCTTGGCCTTGTCGACGTCGAACACGGGCATGCCGTAGATGGGGCTGGACTTGTCGGTCTTCGCCGCCGGGTTCACCACGTCGTTGGCGCCGATGATGAAGGCGACGTCGGCCTGCGCGAATTCGGAGTTGATGTCCTCCAGCTCGAAGACGTTCTCGTAAGGCACCTGCGCTTCGGCAAGCAGCACGTTCATGTGTCCCGGCATGCGGCCGGCGACGGGGTGGATGGCGTATTTTACCTCCACGCCCTTTTCCTCGAGGAGGTCGGCCATTTCGCGCAGCGCGTGCTGCGCCTGCGCCACCGCCATGCCGTAACCGGGGATGATGATGACCTTCTCGGCCTGTTCGAGCATGAAGGCCGCATCGGCCGCGCTGCCCTGCTTGTAGGGGCGCTGTTCCTTCGCCTCGCCGCCCGCGCCGCCGCTGTCATCCGCGCCGAACCCGCCCGCGATCACCGAGATGAAGCTGCGGTTCATCGCCCGGCACATGATATAGCTGAGGATCGCGCCCGAGGAGCCGACCAGCGCGCCGGTGATGATCATCGCCGTATTGCCGAGCGTGAAGCCCATCGCCGCTGCGGCCCAGCCCGAATAGGAGTTCAGCATCGAGACGACGACCGGCATGTCCGCCCCGCCGATGGGGATGATCAGCAGGAAGCCGATGATAAAGGCGAGCACCGTCAGCGCGACGATCAGCGGCATGGTTTCGGCAGGACCCGCCATCGCGAACAGCGCGGTCAGCACAATGATCGCCGCCAGCGTGCCGAGGTTGATGACATGGCGCGCAGGCAGGAGGATTGGCGAACCGCTCATCCGGCCCGACAGCTTGGCGAAGGCGATAACCGAGCCCGAGAAGGTAATCGCCCCGATGGCGATGCCGAGTCCCATCTCGACCTTGGAAACCGCGCCGATGCTGTCACCCACGAGCAAGCTAAAGGCGCCCGGATTGAGATAGGCTGCCCAGCCCACCAGCACAGCAGCAAGGCCAACGAGGCTGTGGAAGGCCGCGACCAGCTCGGGCATCGCGGTCATGGCGATGCGGCGGGCAATAGTGATGCCGATGATCGCGCCGATCGCGATGGCGATCAGGATTTCGCCTGCGCCGAACCAGTCCGGGTATGACATGTAACCGCAGGCACCCGGGCCATCGAAAGCGAAGGTCGAGCCATCGCTAGAAACATCCCGAATTTGCGCGCATTTCGCCGCGTCCGGTTTAATCCACGGAAAGTGCGTCACCAGCGTAGTTACCACAGCGATCAGCATGCCGATCATGCCGAAGCGGTTGCCCGCACGGCTCGAGGCGGGCGAGGAGAGGCCGCGCAGCGCGAGGATGAAGAACACGCCCGACACGAGATAGGCGAGCGCGACCCAGGGGTTCACGGGCGCGCCGGTCGAGGCCGAGGCGGGAGTCGCAAACAGAGCCGTCAATAGAGCAAATGTCACCCCGGACTTGATCCGGGGCCGGTGCTTTTCTTCAGTCGCACCGCTTGTAGGCAGCACCACCCCGGCTCGGGGGCCGGGGCGACGAAGGAGTGAGGTGAGCCCCTGCATCACTTCTTCTCCTTCTTCTTGTACATGGCGAGCATGCGCGCCGTGACCGCGAAGCCACCGAAGATGTTCACGCTGGCGAGTACGATGCCGAGCAGCCCCAGCCACTTCGCCCCCGGCACATCCGCCGCCGCCGCCGCGATCAGCGCGCCGACGATAATCACCGAGGAGATCGCATTGGTCACCGCCATCAGCGGCGTGTGCAGCGCGGGCGTGACCGACCAGACCACGTAATAGCCGACGAAACACGCCAGCACGAAGATCGACAGGATCGAAATGAAGTCCATGTGCGGCCCCTCCCCGGGCCCGGATTACGTGGCCTGAAGCCTCTCGTTTACGACCTTGCCGCCCTGTGTCAGCCGCACGGCATCGCCGATTTCCTCGTCGAGCACGGGCTTGCCCGCTTCCTTGTCCCAGAAGGCCGAGAGGAAGTTGTAGAGGTTGCGCGCGAACAGCGCCGAAGCGTCCGCCGCGAGGTGCCCTGCGGTGTTCGAATAGCCGACGATGGTGACGCCGTGCTTCTCGACCACCTCGTCGGGCTTCGAGCCCTCGACATTCCCACCCTGCGCGACGGCAAGGTCGAAGATCACGCTGCCCGGCTTCATGCTGGCGATCTGCGCATCCGAGATCAGCCGCGGTGCGGGCTTGCCCGGGATCAGCGCGGTGGTGATCACGATGTCCTGCTTGGCGATGTGCGAACTCACCAGCTCGGCCTGGGCCTTCTGGTATTCCTCGCTCATCTCGGTCGCATAGCCGCCCGATCCCTCGCCTTCGATCCCCGCGACATTCTCGACGAACACCGGCTTCGCCCCGAGCGAGAGGATCTGTTCCTTGGTCGCGCTGCGTACGTCGGTCGCGCTCACCTGCGCGCCCAGCCGCTTGGCAGTGGCGATCGCTTGCAGGCCCGCCACGCCGACGCCCATCACGAATACCTTGGCCGCCTGCACCGTGCCGGCGGCGGTCATCATCATCGGGAAGGCGCGGCCATAGGTATTCGCGGCGACGAGCACCGCCTTGTAGCCGGCGAGGTTCGACTGGCTCGACAGCACGTCCATGCTCTGCGCGCGCGTGATGCGCGGCATGAATTCCATCGACAGCGCTTCGAGGCCCGCCTTGGCATAGGCAGCGACCAGATCGCCATTGCGGAAGGGATCGAATGTCGCCGCGACCCAGGCGCCGGGGTTCGCACCCGCGAGCAATGCCGGGTCGGGTGCCTGGACGCCGAGCACGATGTCGGCGTCCTTCACCACTGCCGCGGCACCGGCCACTTCGGCCCCGGCCTCGCGGTACGCCTCGTCGGTCACGGAGGCGCCGGAACCGGCCCCTTCCTCGACAGCGACAGTAGCCCCGAGGGCGACGAATTTCTTCGCCGTTTCGGGCGTCAGCGCGACCCGGCTTTCACCGGGCGCACGCTCCTTCAGCACCGCAATGCGCACCGCGGGCGCTTAGTCGGAAATCAGAATGACGACGAGCAGCGTGATGATGGCGATCAGCGGCACCGACCATTTGAGCATGCCGATGAAGGATCCGTAGGTCTTGGCATGCGCCTTCATGTCGTTGGCGGAATCCATGGTGATAAGTCCCTGTGTGATAGTGGTGTTGCGCCGGGGTTTATCGCGGCCGGCGGCAGCGCTCAAGCCCCGCAATCGCGGCGTCCCCTGCGGCCCGCGCTTAATCGGCTCTTTACCCTATTGCGATAAGCGAGGGATACAGGGCGTGGTCTGGCGTCCGTAGAGCACAAGGGAGCACCGATAACCCCATGGCGACACGGCAATCGCGCCTGTTGATGCTGATCGACGACGAACCGGCGCAGAGCCGGCTCGTGGCCGCGCTCGCCGCGCGCGAAGGCTGGCGCACGCTGACGGTGGCCAGCGGCGAGGAGGCCCTCGCCACGCTCGCCTCGCCCGAGGGTGATGATGTGCAAGCGATCCTGCTCGACCAATGGGTGCCCGGCGATGCCGCCTGCGACCTCATCCGCGACCTGCGCGCCGCACGACCCCAGGCACCGCTGCTGATGCTCACTGCCAGCACCTCGCCGCTGCTCGCGGTCGAGGCGATGCGCGCGGGCGCGACCGATTACCTGGTCAAGCCGGTCGACCCCGACCGCCTGCTCCAGGCGCTCGCCAGCGCGCGGAATGCCGAGCGGCCGCGGGCCGAGCTCCAGCCGCTCACCGAGAAACTCTCCCACCCGGTCGATTTCGACGCCATGGTCGGCACCGCCGCGCCGTTCCGCACCGCGCTGGCCAAGGCGGCCACCGCCGCGCGCAGCCATGCGCATGTGCTGGTCGAAGGCGAGAGCGGCACCGGCAAGGACATGCTCACCCGCGCGATGCACGCCGCCAGCACCCGCGCCAAGGCGCCGATGCATGTGGTCCATTGCGGCGGCATGCCCCCCGCCTCGCTCGAATCGCTGCTCTTCGGCCACGAAAAGGGCGCCATTGCCGGCGCCTTCGATCGCCAGACCGGCCTGATCGAGCAGTGCGACGGCGGGACACTGATCCTCGACGAGGTCGACCGCATTCCCCTCGACCAGCAGGAACGCCTTGCCGAAGTACTGGCCAGCGGCATCGTACGGCCTACCGGCGCGTCGCACGGCTTCCGCATCGACCTGCGCGTCTTCGCGGCGAGCGATTGCCCGCTCGAGGAACTGATCGCGGCGGGAGGCTTCTCGCAGGCGCTGTTCGACCAGCTCTCGGCCACCCGCATCCGCCTGCCCGCGCTGCGCGAGCGTCTCGGCGACATTCCGGCGCTGACCCGCTATTTCCTCAGCCGGATCGGCGAACAACCCGGGCTCAAGCATCATTCGATCGCCGACAGCGCGCTGTCGCTGCTCGAAGCCTTCGACTGGCCGGGCAACGTCCGCCAGCTGCAGGCGGTGCTGTTCCGCGCCTGCGTGTTCGAACAGCGCGAGGCGTTGACCGCGCACAGCTTCCCCCAGCTTGCCGAACTTCTCGGCGACAATCCCGACCGCGGCGAAAGCCGCGCGCGCGGGCTCGGCGTGCTGCTCTATACCGACGATGGCAACGTCCGCCCGCTCGAGGAGATCGAGGCCGACATCATCCGTCTCGCCATCGGCCATTATCGCGGCCGCATGACCGAAGTCGCCCGCCGCCTCGGCATCGGCCGCTCGACGCTCTACCGCAAGCTCTCCGAGCTCGGAATCGACAACGCAGCGTAACCTGCGTAACCCCGACGGGGTCATGACCAAACTCGACAATCTGCTCTGCCTCGTCACCGGCGGCGCACGCGGCATCGGTCGCGCCGTATGCGAGGCCTTCCTTGCCGAAGGCGCACGCGTGGTGCTCACCGATATCGACGAAGAGGCAGGTAGGAAAGCCGCCGCCGACCTCGGCTGCGAGTGGCATGGGCTCGACGTTGCCAGCGAGGCGGCGTGGGACGCCCTCGCCGAGACATTCCCCGCGGTGGACGTGCTGGTCAACAATGCCGGCATAACCGGCTTCGAGGACGGCCCCGCGGCGCACGACCCGGAGAACGCCAGCCTCGCCGAATGGCACCGGGTCCACGCGGTCAATACCGATGGCTGCTTCCTCGGCTGCCGCTATGCCTTGCGCGCCATGAAGGCCAAGGGCAGCGGCTCGATCATCAACATGTCCTCGCGCTCGGGCCTCGTCGGCATACCCGGCGCGGCGGCCTATGCCGCGAGCAAGGCGGCGATGCGCAATCACACCAAGTCGGTCGCGCTCTATGCCGCGCAGCAGGGCTGGCAGATCCGCTGCAACTCGATCCATCCCGCCGCGATCCTGACCGAGATCTGGGAGCCGATGCTGGGCGACGGCCCCGACCGCGAGGCGAAGATGGCCAGGCTGGTCGCCGACACCCCGCTCAAGCGCTTCGGCACGGTGGAAGAGGTCGCCGCGCTCTGCGTCTACCTCGCCTCGCCCGAGAGCGCCTATATGACCGGTGCCGAGCTCACGCTCGACGGCGGGCTGCTTGCGGGAAGCGCAGCCTCGCCCGGCTAGCCAGGCAAGTCCCCGAAATCGGTCAGCGCGGCGTCGCGCAATCCGCGCCAGACATTGCGTGCCTGGACGGTCTCGGGAACGTCGTGGACGCGGTGGAGCTGGACGCCCGCGCGCATCCCCTCGAGCGCCAGCGCCAGGCTGCCGCCGAGCCTGTCGCCGGCCGCGGCCTCGTTCGACAGCGCGCCCACCATCCGCTTGCGGCTCGCGCCGAGCAGCAGCGGGTGGCCGAGCGCGTGGAACAGCGGCAGCGCGTTGATCAGAGCGAGATTGTCGGCGAGGCTCTTGCCGAAGCCGATCCCCGGATCGAGCAGGATGTTCTTCGCCGCAATACCCGCCGCGAGCGCGGCATCGCGGCGCGCGCGCAGCGCATCGAACACGTCGAACACCACATTGCCGTAGCTGCCACCCTCGTGCAGGTCCTCGCCCGCCGCGCCCGGTGCGTGCATCAGCACCACCGGGCATCCCGCCGCCGCGACCACCTCCGCGCTGCGTGGATCGTGCGCGAGACCCGAGACATCGTTGACCAGGTGCGCGCCCGCCGCGAGCGCGGCTTCCATCACCGCCGCCTTGCGCGTGTCGATACTCACCGCCGCGCCCATGCCGGCGCAGGCCTCGATAGCGGGCACGACGCGCGCGATCTCGTCGCCTTCCCACAGCGGCGTGGCTCCCGGACGCGTGCTCTCGCCGCCGACGTCGATGATCGCCGCCCCCGCCTCGAGCATCGCCGCGGCATGCGCGCGCGCGCCATCGGGTCCGTCATGCGCGCCGCCGTCGCTGAAACTGTCGGGCGTGACGTTGAGGATGCCCATCACCTGCGGCTGGTCGAGCCGCACGGTCCGCGCGCCCAGCTCGAGCGGCGGATGCGCGAGCGTAAGATTGCCCCATTGCGCCTCGGCATCGGCGCCGCAGCCATCGGGCAATTGCCCAAGCACCTCGGCCATCGTGTCGGGCGCGGCGAGCCAGCGTTCGACCACCTCGCCATCTCGGCGCAGGATCACCGCGAAGCGACTGGCATAAACCATCCCGCCGGCGAGGCGGACGGCATTGCCGTGCTCGCTCTGCGGTCCCGGTACGAAGCCGATCGGGCGGATATAGAGACTAGCGCTCATCGGTCACTCGCTCCGCTTTGCACGCGATAGGCAGCGCGGTCGAGGCCATAGATCGCCACATCGCACATCCCCTTATGCGTTTCCTCATAGTTCCGGTGAAGCGCCTCGCGCGCGAAGCCGAGCCGGTCGAGCAGTCGCAGCGACGCCGCGTTCTCGATATCGACTTCGGCGCGCAGCCGCTGCGCACGCCCCTCGCAAAACAGATGCGCGATCAGCGCCTCCATGCATTCGCGCGCGACGCCACGCCGCTGCCAGCCGATGCAGGTGATGTAGCCGATTTCCACGAGGCCTTCTTGCGCCTGAGGAATCGCGACAAACCGGCCGCATATCTCGCCCCGGGCATCCTCGGCGATCCAGGTCTGCCCAGGCCAGTCGGGATCGGCGAGCCAGCCCCACAATTCGTCTTCCGAGGTGAAGGCCGGACGCGTCAGATAACGGCATTGCGCCTCGTCCCCCAGAGTCGGCAGCAGCGCCGCGGCATCGGATCGCCGCAATGCCCGCAGCGAAAAGCGCTCGGTCGCGAGCGGCACGGTGGCAGCCTGTTGGATCATTGTTGGAATGCCGCTGGGCAAGTCCCGTGACATGGACCGGGTGTTACACGGTCCAGGCGGAAAAAAGCCGGATGCCCGTTTCCGGCTTTCCATAGGTGCAGGCTGGAGGCGGGCGAAAGCGGGGTCATGCGCACAGGTGTAGCGCCGCATGGCCGTGTAGGACAGCGGCTCAGGCCGGCTTTTCCTCGCTCTTCTCGGGCGGCAGGAAACCGCGCGAGAGCACGAGATAGAGCTTGTCGCGGCAGACCATGCTGCCCGCCCAGTCGCCAATCAGCGCGGTGGCGAAGAGCGGCAGGATGACATGGCTCGATCCGGTCGCTTCGCTGAGGATGATCACCGCGGTCAGCGGCGCGCGCACCACGCCGGTGAAGTAACCCGCCATGCCGAGCAACACGATCAGCCCCGCCTGTTCGGTCGGAAACAGCGGCGTGAGCAATTGCCCGAAGCCTGCCCCCGCCGCCAGCGAGGGCGCGAAGATGCCGCCGGGAATGCCGCTGGCGCTGGTCGCCAGCGCGGCGACGAACTTGGCCGGGCCGAACCAGTAATCGCCCTGTTCGCCCTCGAGCAGCGCAGTGGTCGGCTCGTAACCGGTGCCCGCGACATGGCCGTCGGTGAGGTAGATCAACAGGCCGACCAGCGAGCCGCAGGCCAGTGCGGTGACCATCGGCCAGCGGTCGAGCAGCGGCGCCCAGCGCCCGTCGGGCCCGCGAAGCATCAGGAACAGGCGCGAGAACAGCCCGCCCAGAACCCCGCCGATAAGCCCTGCCAGCGGCGCGGCCACCAGCACGCTCGAGATCGGAAGATTGCCCTCGAGCAGGCCGAAATAGACATAATCACCCGCCAGCCCCTGCGCGGTCAGGCCGGCGATCATTACCGCGCCCATTACCAGCACGGCGAGCCGCTGTTCATAGGCGACAGCGAGTTCCTCGATGGCGAAGGCGATCCCCGCGAGCGGGGTGTTGAAAGCCGCGGCGACGCCCGCCGCGCCGCCCGCGATGACCACGCCCGGCGTCACGCGCAGGCGGAACAGCCGGTGGACCTGGACCATGATTGCGCCCGCGAGCTGCACCGTCGGCCCCTCGCGCCCGACCGATGCCCCGCCGAGCAGCGCGACCACGGTGAGGACGATCTTGGCGCTCGCCGCGCGCAGCGAGAGCAGCGCCCGCGCGGTGCGCCCCATCGGCTTTCGGCTTGCCGCCATAACCTGCGGAATGCCCGAGCCGCGCGCCTCGCGGGCGAAACGCCGGGTGAGCACGGAGGCGACCAGGAAGGTCAGCGGGGTGAGCACCAGCGGCAGGTAGACCCAGTCCTGCCGGACAGAGAGGAAGAGCGCCTGCGCCGCATCGCCAAGCCGGGCGAAGAACAGCGCGGCGAGCCCGATCAGCACCGCCGATACCAGCATGGCGATGCGGCGATGCCAATCGTCCGCCCTGACCAGTTCCCGCGGCATCTTGCCGGAGAGGAAGTCGGGTCTGCGGGGAAGGAGCGCCATCGCGGCGCTCTCTATGGCGATGGCGTTGGGGAGTCGAGGGGAGAGTGCGGGCTAGAGGTGGCGGTCGAAATCCATGCGATGATGCAGCACGCGGACGATCAGCACATCGTCCACATCCGCCCGATAGAACACCACATGCGCCTGCTGCCGGATGCGGCGAAGCCCGGGGGCCAGTTCGTCGGCACTGCGGCCGAGCAGCGGGTTGGCGAGAAGCGAGTTGAAACAGCGCTGGAACTGGTCGCGGTATTTTCTCGCCTGTTCGACACCGAAAGCAGCAATGGTGAAATCGGCTATCCCGGAAAGATCGTCTGCTGCCTTGCCACTGAGACGAAGCCTACGCACCGACTGCGTCAGCGCGACCTTCCGCCTCGGTCCAGATCGCGTCGAGCGACCTTTCGCTCACCCCGCTCTCCAGCCCCTCGGCAATCGCCTGCTTCAATCCGGCAAGCTTCGCCTGTGCCTCCTGATCGCGGCGCACGAGATCGCGGATATACTCGCTGTCATTGGTGAACGCCCCGCGCGCGATCTGCCGCTTGATCCAGGCATCCTGCGTATCGCTCAGCGTGATGGTCTTGCGGATGGTGGGCATGAGTGGCTCCTTTGCGGAGCAAGGTATCATACTATTGGTGCGGGCTTCAATCTACCCACTGGCCGAAACCACCCTAAACACACAATTGGAATCTTCGCCACAAAAACTAAATTGAGAGGATGCCCGCACCGAGAAAACATCATTATCTACCCGAATGGTATCTGTCGCGGTGGAGGAGAAAGTTCAACGACCAAGAGGTCATCTGGGAGTTCGCTCGTGTCGGCCCGAAAAAGAAGCTGAACGCACGTTACCGTCATCCGGCGGCGACAGGCTATGCGAAAGACCTTTATACGCTTCCCAATCGATCTCCGGATGATGCAGCACAAATTGAAACTGAGTTATTGCAGGTCATAGATGATCGTGGCGCCAAGGCTGTATTGATGGCGGAACGAAACGAGGTCGCGGGTCCCTCCGACAAATTTGGCCTCGTCCAATTCATGCTTTCCATGATGCACCGATCTCCAGAGAGGATTGACTATCTAGAAAAGCGGTTGACCGAGGATTTAGCAGATAATCCCCTATTTGCCGAAGAAGACTCCACTGTTTTTCGTGCAGGCGCCTTGGATGTATTCGTTGACTTGGTTCAGTCCCGACAAATGCTTGAGCGAATGATGCAACTCTCCACATTTGTCATCAACTTAGGCGAAGGTGCTTTTGATCTGCTGACAGGCGACAGCCCGCTGATGATTTCAAATGGAATGGCTCACAAAGACGCGTTTGTCATCTTGCCGACAGGCCCGCGGACGCTGGTCATGCTCGCGGAGAACGAAGCTCTGCCGAAACACATGGCATCGCACAGCGGGAAAGTTCTCTCGAAAGCGATGAATGACGCCGTGACTGTCCAAGCTAAGAAGCTCGTAATTGGTGCAGATCGAAGCCAGGAACGCTTTGTCGATAACCGCTTGAACCGCTCAAACACTAGCTTAGCAAAAGCAATTGATCCGGTAACGGGACTGGTAAAGTGGAAGATCTAATCCTCAGTCCTCCACCGCCAGCAGGTAGAGCTGCCGCGCGGCGTCGATCGGCTTGACCTCGCCGCCGTTCTCGTAGTGCCAGAAGGTCCAGCCGTTGCAACTCGGCGCGCCTTGCAGCTCCTTGCCGAGGCCGTGGATGCTGCCGGTCTGCTTTTCATAGGCGAGCGAGCCGTCCGCGCGCACGGTGGCGACCCAGCGGCGCTTCTTGTCGAACACCTGCGTGCCCGGCGCGATATAGCCGTTCTCGACCAGCGAGCCGAAGGCGACCTTGGGCGCGGCGCGCTTCGACTGCATCGTGGTGAGCGCGCTTTCGTCGAGCGGGAGTTCCTTCTCGATCCGCTTGTAGGCGGCGTCGCGGTAGAGGTTCTCGCGTTCGCAGCCGATCCACTCGCGACCGAGGCGCTTTGCCACCGCGCCGGTGGTGCCGGTGCCGAAGAAGGGATCGAGCACCACGTCGCCGCGCTCGGTGGTCGAAAGCAGCACGCGGTAGAGCAGCGCCTCGGGCTTCTGCGTCGGGTGGACCTTGTGCCCGCCCTCCTTGAGCCGCTCGCCGCCGTTGCAGATCGGCAGGACCCAGTCGCTGCGCATCTGCAATTCGTCGTTCAGCGTCTTCATCGCACGATAGTTGAACTGGTATTTCGCCTTCTCGCCCTGCGAACACCACAGCAGCGTCTCATGCGCATTGGTGAAGCGCGTGCCCTTGAAATTGGGCATGGGGTTCGACTTGCGCCAGACGATGTCGTTGAGGATCCAGAAGCCCAGGTCCTGCAGGATCGCGCCGACACGGTAGATGTTGTGATAGCTGCCGATCACCCACAGCGCGCCGTCGGGTTTCAGGACCCGCTTGGCCTCGGTCAGCCAGTCGCGCGTGAACTGGTCATAGAGCGCGAAGCTGTCGAACTGGTCCCAGTGGTCGGTCACTGCATCGACATGGCTGCCGTCGGGGCGGTTGAGGTCGCCGCCGAGCTGGAGATTGTAGGGCGGATCGGCGAAGACGAGATCGATGCTGGCATCGGGAAGCGAGCGCATGGCCTCGACGCAGTCGCCATCGAGAATGCGCCCGAGCGGCAGCAGTTCTTTCGGCGTTTCTGCCGGTTTTACAGTCGCTTTCGCGCGACTCTTCGCGGTCGTGATGACCCCCATGATATGCTTCCCTGTCCTGAGTTATCCACAGGGTGAGTCCAAACGGAGTCGGGGTCAAGCACGAAAATGGGGCGGCGCCCCGCGCGCCGGACGAAGCGCAGAGAGAACAGAAGGTGTCCGCCACAAGATATTGAGTCCGCGCCGAATCCACGGACTCAAGATGGTGCGGTGTGGCGCGGAGGACTCAATTGCAGTGCCGATTTAAACGTTAGGGTTTTGCGGCCGCAGCTGCTAGCATGCCGCCGCTGACGTCGAAATTTGCGACGGACTTCGAATTTTGACGACCGCCGCTGGCCTTCGCGGGTCCCGGCGCAAACCAGACGACGACTTCCTTTCATCGGACGATCTGACGCACGACCGCACCGCATGTCGCGGCGCGGCAATCTCTCGCGTTCTTGAAAGGAACCATCATGAGCAAGACCGGAACCGTGAAGTTCTTCAACACCGACAAGGGTTACGGCTTCATCCAGCCCGACGACGGTTCGGACGACAGCTTCGTCCACATCAGCGCGGTGCAGGCCGCCGGCATGCACACGCTCGATAAGGACCAGCGTCTCAACTACGAGATCGAGACCGGCCGCAACGGCAAGGCCAGCGCAGTCAACCTTTCGGCTGCCGACTGACTTTCACGGGCCGCGTGCCGGGTCCCGCAGGATACGGCACGCGGCTTCCGAAACCATCAAGGCGGAGCAAGTCAATGGTAAGCCAGACTTACGAATTCTATGCGGCCCGCGCACGAGAATCTGCCGCCGAGGCCGAAGCAGCGACGCTCGCCAACGTGCGCGAACGCGCCCTGCGATCGGAAGCGACGTGGCAGGCGCTGGCCAAGCAGGCGCGCGATGTCGCCCACCAGCGGCGCAAGCTCGAGGAACAGAAGGCCGCCGAGCGCGAGAGCGCCTCTTCCTAGGCCGCTTCCCCGGCAAACATGTCGACCTGCGCAACGGGCGCGAAGCTCCTCCGGTGGAGCGGTGTCGGCCCATGCGCCCGCAGCGCGGCCATATGCTCGGGCGTACCGTATCCCATATTGCGATCCCAGCCGTAATGCGGATGCGCATCAGCCGCCGCGCGCATCAGCCGGTCGCGCTGCTCCTTGGCGAGGATGCTCGCGGCGCCGATGCATTTCTCCTTGCCGTCGCCGCCGACGATCGCGCGCGCCAGCGGCCAGCGCCAGTCCGCATGGCGCCCATGCGGAGTCATGTTGCCGTCGACGAGGACCGCGTCGGGTTCGCGGCCGAGCGTCTCGACCAGCCGCCCGACCGCCAGCGTCATTGCCAGCATCGTCGCCTGGAAGATATTGATCCGGTCGATCTCCCCGGGTTCGACCACCGCCAGCCCCCAGGCGCAGCGCGCCCGGATCACCGGCTCGAGCTGGCCGCGCTTTTTCGACGAAAGCCGTTTTGAATCGTCCAAACCCGCAGGGCATGGCTTGCACAGCACCACCGCGGCTGCAACTACTGGCCCAGCCAGGGGACCGCGCCCGGCCTCGTCCACGCCGACGACGAGCGGCACGTCACCCAGACCAGTTTCGGGAGTTGCACTCAACATGACCCATTTTCCGCAGTTCGCCGCCACCCTAACGCTCGCCCTGGGCCTCGCAAGCTGCGGCAATGCCGCGAATGTGGATACCCAGCCGGCCTCGAGCCCGACGGTAGCGGCCGCCGCCGATTTCGATGGCCGTTTCGCGATCGAGGAGATCGCCAGCTACGAAGAACCCTGGGCCGTCACCGTAATCCCGGGGACCGAAATCGTGGTGGTGACCGAGAAGGCGGGCGGGCTCAAGGGCTACGACGCCGCCAGCGGCACTCCGCTGTCGTTCACCGGCGCCCCCCAGGTCGATTACGGTGGTCAGGGCGGCATGGGCGACGTCGCTTTCCTGCCAGGTGAGGCCGACGCCCCGCTGTCGGGCCGCACGATCTATCTCAGCTGGGTCGAGGCCGGAAAGGGCGATACGCGCGGCGCGGTGGTCGGGCGCGGCACGCTGTCGTGTGCGGATCGCCGCAGCTGCGCGATCGAGGGGCTGGATGTCATCTGGCGGCAGGCGCCCAAGGTCACCGGGCGCGGCCACTATTCGCACCGTATCGCCTTCAGCCCCGACCAGAAGCACATGTTCGTGGCGAGCGGCGACCGCCAGAAGCTCGATCCGGCGCAGGACACGTCGAACAATCTCGGCAGCATCGTCCGTCTCGATCTCGATGGCACCCCGGCGAGCGGCAATCCGCTGGCCGGACAGGACGGTGCCCGGGCCGACATCTGGAGCTGGGGCCACCGCAACATCCTCGGCCTGGCCTTCGATCCGCAGGGTCGGTTGTGGGACATGGAACACGGCCCGCGCGGGGGAGACGAGCTCAATGTCGTACGCAAGGGCGCAAACTACGGCTGGCCGCGCGTGTCCGACGGCATGCATTACAATGGCGATCCGATCCCCGACAACGACACCAGCGACGCCTATGCCCTCCCGGCGATCACCTGGACGCCGGTGATCGCGCCGGGATCGATGATCTTCTATCGCGGCGACATGTTCCCCGGCATGCAGGGCGATGCGCTGATCGCCGGCCTTTCGTCCAACGCCATCATTCGCGTCGGCATCGACGGCGAAAGCGCATACGAGGTGGCGCGCTATTCGATGGGCGAGCGCATCCGCGGGGTCACCGAGGGCCCCGACGGAGCATTGTGGGTGATCGAGGACGGCGAAGGCGGACGCCTGCTGAAGCTTACCCCGGGCTAGTTATTTTTGATCGACTCGGGTCGCGCGCGCCCCTAATCGGCGCGCGCCCATGGCCACGCTCGTTCCCCTTGCCGCGATCGACCCACACCTGGTCGAAGACCTGCTCGACGCCGCTTTCGGCGAGGGGCGCCACGCGCGTACCGCCTATCGCATCCGCGAAGGCATGGACTGGCTCGAGGCGCTGAGCTTCGCCGCGCTCGACGACGAGGACTATCTGGCTGGCACGATCCAGTGCTGGCCCGTCGCCCTGACCGATCCGCGCGGGCGGGCGCATCCGATGGTCATGGTCGGCCCCGTGGCGGTCATGCCGGGGCGGCAGGGAGAAGGTTTCGGCAAGGCGCTGATGGCCGCCAGCCTCGGCGCGATCGATGCAGGGTTCGAGGATGGCGCCGCCCCGCTGCCGCAGGTGATGATCGGCGATCCCGACTATTACGACCGCTGGGACTTCACCGCCGCGCATACCGGCGGCTGGCACTGTCCCGGCCCGTTCGACCAGCGCCGCCTGCTGGCACGCACGGGCAATCCGGCGATCCTGCCTGCCGAGGGCATGCTGGGGCCGTGGGTTGCCTCCCCCAACGGGGGAGGGGGACCGCGAGACGCGTAGCGGCGCGGAGTGGAGGGGCACGTACCCTGATCCGCACCGCTGAAGTCTTGATCATTGGGGCCTGCCCCTCCACCAGCTTCGCTGGTCTCCCTCCCCGTGCCGGGGAGGCTGGAATAGGCCCCTGCCTGCGCAGGGGCGACGCGGTATTGAGGCGAGGCGAGACATCTGCCATCGCTCGACCCGTGCCCTACACCCCGCCCCCCGAAATCGCCGGAATGTCACTCGCACAGATCGCCGAGGCGGTCGCCGCACGCAAGCTCCCGCCGGTGGAAGAGTGGTCGCCCGACAATGTCGATGACAGCCACATGCGCATCGCGGCCGACGGGACCTGGTACCACGACGGCTCGCCGATCAAGCGCCCCGGCATGGTACGTGCCTTCGCGGGCCTGCTGAACCGCGAGGACGATGGCAGCTACTGGCTGGTCGTTCCCTACCAGAAGCTGAGCATCGAGGTCGAGGACGCCTGCTTCATCGCCACCGATGTAAGCGTGGTCGAAGGCGACCTCGCCTTCCGGATCAACACCGACGAGCTGGTTGTCGCCGGGCCCGGCCATTCCATCCGCGCCGCAGGCGATGCCGACCAGCCCGCGATCTACCTCCATGTCCGCCGGGGATGCGAGGCGCGGCTCAACCGCTCGACCTACGAGCAGCTCGCCCGCATCGCGCTCGAACACGGAGACGACTGGACCGTGACCAGCGGCGGCGAAACCTACTCGCTGCTGCCAGCATGAGTGCCGTCTTCGACCGGCTGACCCAGCTCTTCGAACAGGGCCATGCGCGCGATGTCGGCGAGCTGATGTCGGACCGCCGCTTCGCCGATGCCGCGCGCACTGCCGATGCCGCGGTGCTGATCGCGGTGACCGAGCAGCCCGAACCGACGGTGATCCTGACCCAGCGGCCGCGCACCATGCGCGACCATCCCGGCCAGGTCGCCTTTCCCGGCGGCAAGCTCGACCATGGCGAGGACGCGATCGAGGCGGCGCTGCGCGAGGCGTGGGAAGAACTGCACATCACCCCAGAACAGGTGCGTGTGATCGGCACCACCGACCGCTACCAGACGGGCACCGGCTTCGATATCACTCCGGTCCTCGCCACGGTGCCGCACGACCTGTCGATCCGTCCCGACCCGCGCGAGGTCGAAAGCTGGTTTACCTGCCCGCTCGACAAGCTGATGGATGCATCGCAATGGAGCCGCAACGAGGTCTTCTGGAAAGGGGCTATGCGCGAATATCTCGAGATGGATCACGAGGGGTACCGGATCTGGGGCGTGACGGCGGCGATCTGCTGGAACCTGTCGCGCCGCGTCGCGTGGCTGGAGGCGCGCGGATGAGCGAGCGCCTGCCTGCAACCGAGTGGACCCAGCGCAAGAGCCTCGCCCTGCTTGTGCGGGCGCTCGGCGCCGAGGACATCCGCTGGGTCGGCGGCTGCGTGCGCGATACGCTGCTCGGCTATCCAGTGAACGATATCGACGCGGCGACGCGGCACCTGCCCGCAGCCGTGATCGACCGCTGCAAGGACGCCGGCATCCGCACCATTCCCACCGGGATCGATCACGGTACCGTCACCGCGATCCTCGATGAGGGCAATGTCGAGATCACCACGCTGCGGCGCGACGTCGCGACCGACGGGCGGCGCGCGACCATCGCCTTTTCGCAGGACTGGAAAGACGATGCCGCACGGCGCGATTTCACCATCAATGCGCTCTATGCGCATCCGCAAACGCTCGAAATCTCGGATTATTTCGGCGGGCTCGACGATCTTTCGGCCCGGCGAGTACGCTTCATCGGCGATCCCGCGACCCGGATCAACGAGGATCACCTGCGAATCCTGCGCTATTTCCGCTTCGCAACGCGCTTCGGCGACGCATGGGACGAAGAGGCGAGCCGTGCCTGCAGCATGCTCGCCCCGACGCTGAAAGGCCTCAGTCGCGAGCGCGTGGGCTGGGAAATGCGGAACCTTCTCGCCCTGCCCGATCCTGCCGCGACGCTCGCCAAGATGCGCGAGTTGGGCGTGCTGCAGGAAGTGCTGCCCGAAAGCGGCGCGCGCGAGGTCGAGCAGCTCGCCATCTTGGTCGAGGCGGAGAAGGCCGCAGCGGTCGAACCCGATGCGATGCGCCGGTTGGCTGCCCTGCTGCCGGCGGTCCCGCCGGTGGCCGAGGCGGTTTCGGCACGGCTGCGCCTGTCGCGCAGCCAGCGCGACCGGCTCGTCTGCGTGGCGAAGCGCGGCATGCGTGACGGCGAGAATCCGCAGGCGCTCGCTTACGAGGTCGGCCGCGACTGCGCGATCGACCGCCTGCTTCTCACGCATGCCGATCCGGCCCCCATCCGCGCGTGGGAAGCGCCAGTCTTTCCGCTGAAGGGTGGCGAGATCGTCGCACGCGGGGTCGACAAGGGGCCTGAAGTCGCGCGCATGCTGCAGCGCATCGAGAAACGCTGGGTGGCCGAGGAATTTCCCCCGCGCGAGCGCGTCGAGGAAATGCTGGAGGAAGAACTCGCCGCCCGCTGAACGCGCACCATGGCTCAGCTTCAGCCTGGCTTAAGGTGCAATGCAGCATAAAGGGCTCGCGGTTGCAAAAAACCGTGACCCGTGAGATAGAGCACCCCGTTCTCTCAGGGGGACTTGCGGGTGGCGTTGAATTCCACTCTCGCCCGCTCTTTCCAGTTTGGTCGGCTCGATCGCGCGATTCACGTGTGGGAGAGCCGCGTGTTTCGAATAACAAGTCTTGGAGTTGCCACATGAAAACCGCGAAGCTGGCGCTTGCCGCCGTCGCCCTCACCACCACCGCCGCTGCCCTGCCGACCATGGCCGCTGCCCAGGAAGCCTCGGCTTCCGTGACCGCTGGCGCGACCGTTTACGGCAATGATGGTGCGGAAATCGGCACGGTCGAGCGCGTGGATGGCGCGACCGCGATCCTCGTCGTCGACGGCATGAAGGCCCCGGTTCCCGCCAATGCCTTCGGCACCGGCGAAAAGGGTGCATCGCTCAACGCGACCAAGGCGCAGATCGTGGGCATGCTCCAGGCTGCCAAGCAGAAGGCCATCGCCGCGCGTGACGCCGCTCTGGTCGTCGGCGCCGAAGCCATGACCGCCCAGCATGCGCCGCTCGGCACTGTGCTCGAAATCAATGGCGACAACGTCATCATCGCTCGCGGTGGCGACGAAACCAACAAGATCACCCTGCTGCGCGAACACTTCGCCGCCGACGCCAACGGCATGCTGATGGCGCTGCTGACCAACGCCCAGATCGATGCTGCCATGGCCGCCCAGGCCGGCGCCTCGGCGACCAGCACCGGCGAATAATCCGCCTTACCCTTGGACGGGTCGCACGAAGGCCGGGGACGAGCGATCGTCTCCGGCCTTTCGCGTTGAAGGGCGACGGGCCCTAGAGCCCCCGATCAGCCAAAGCGATTGTCGCGCGGGAAGCCCTGCGGCGGCATGCGACCGGCGCCGCCGCGCGCGACCTTCCATTGCCACATCTCGCCCTCGGTGCGGGTGCGGCCTTCCTTGCCGCCCATCGTCCAGCTGAGCCCCTCGGCAAGCGTGAAGGTGGTGGCATCAGACAACCCGCCGTCGCGATAGCGCTGCAGCGTCACCCCCTGCCCGCGCGCGAGCTGGGGCAGTTCCTCGAGATTGAACACCACGAGCTTGCGATTGTCGCCGACGCAGGCGACGTGGTCGTGCCCCTCGGCGATCGGGCGCGCGACGATCAGCTTCGCATCGCCCTTGAGATTGACTACCTGGCGCCCCTTGCGGGTTTCGGCGAGCAGCTCGTCGGTCGTCGCGCCGAAGCCCTTGCCGGTATCGGCGGCAAGCAGCAGCCGTTGGCCCGGCTTGTGGACGATCACGGCGACGATCTGCGCGCTGGCATCGATGTCGAGCGTGTTGCGCACCGGCTCGCCGAAGCCGCGCGCGCCGGGCAGCTTGTCCGCGCCGAGCGTGAAGAACCGGCCCTTGTCGGTCGCCAGCAGCAGCTTGTCGGTGGTCTGCGCGTGGAGCACGAAGGCGGGCCCGTCGCCCTCCTTGTACTTGAAGTCCTGGTCGAGCGGCAGGTGCCCCTTGGCCCCGCGCACCCAGCCCTTTTGCGAGAGGATCACCGTCACCGGCTCCTTCTCGATCATCGCATCCATGCTGAATTCGACCGCCGGGGCGGGCTCCTCGATCGTCGTGCGACGCGCGCCGAGCGCGGTATGCTCGCCATACTCCTTGCGCAATTGGTTCAAATCGCGCTTCAGCCGCGTGCGCTGGCGGGCCGGGCTGGCAAGCAGCTTTTCGAGCTCGTCCTGTTCCTTGAGCAGCTCGTCGCGTTCGTTGCGGAGTTGCATCTCCTCGAGCTTGCGCAAGGACCGCAGGCGCATGTTGAGGATCGCCTCGGCCTGGCGGTCGGTGAGCTTGAACTCCGCCATCATGACCGGTTTGGGTTCATCCTCGGTGCGGATGATCTCGATAACGCGGTCGAGATTGAGGAAGGCGATGATGTAGCCCTCGACCAGTTCGAGCCGCCGCGCGATCTGGTCGAGCCGGTGCTGGCTGCGGCGCTGGAGGATGTCGATCTGGCTGGCGATCCAGTGAGTGAGGACTTCCTTGATCCCCATCACCATCGGCGTGCGACCGGCATCGAGCACATTGAGGTTCAATCCGAAGCGCGTCTCGAGATCGGTCAGCTTGTAGAGGCTTTCCTTGAGCAGTTCGGGATCGACATTGCGGCTGCGCGGGACGAGCACGATGCGGATCGCCTCGTCGCTCTCGTCGCGCACGTCCTCGAGGATCGGCAGTTTCTTGTCGGCGATGGCCTGCGCAATCTGCTCGATCAGCTTGCCCTTGGCGACCTGGTACGGGATCTCGCTGATGACGAGCTGCCACTGCCCGCCGCCAAGCCGTTCGATCCCCGCCTCGCGATCCTCGGCTTTCTCGGCCTCGGCGGCATGGAAGCGGCCACGCACGCGGAACGACCCGCGCCCGGTCTCGTAGGCGGCGGCGATCGTCTCGGCGCTTTCGGCGAGGATTCCGCCAGTGGCAAAATCGGGCCCCTTGAACAGCTCCATCAACCGCGCGTGTTCGACGTGCGGATTGTCGATCACCTCGAGCGTCGCATCGACGATCTCGGCGACATTGTGGCTCGGGATATTGGTTGCCATGCCCACCGCGATGCCGCTGGCGCCATTGGCGAGCAGGTTGGGGAACAGGCCGGGGAAGATCTCGGGCTCCTGCTCCTCGCCGTTGTAGGTCGGGACGAAATCGACCGTGCCCTCGTCGAGCCCCTCCATCAGCCGCAGCGCAGTGCGCGTCAGCCGCGCCTCGGTGTAGCGGTAGGCGGCGGCATTATCGCCGTCGATATTGCCGAAATTGCCCTGCCCCTCGACCAGCGGATAGCGCAGTGCGAAATCCTGCGCGAGGCGGACCATCGCATCGTAGACGCTGGCATCGCCATGCGGGTGGTACTTGCCGATCACGTCGCCGACGACGCGGGCCGATTTCTTGAAGGCGCTGGACGGGTCGAGCTTCAATTGCCGCATCGCCCACAGCAAGCGGCGATGGACCGGCTTCAGCCCGTCGCGCAAATCGGGCAGCGAGCGCGCGGTGATCGTCGACAGCGCATAGACGAGGTAGCGCTCGGACAAGGCGCTGTCGAAAGGCGCGTCGACGATTGCGTCGAAGGGGTCTGAATCGGTGATATCGGTCGCGGACATGCCACCGGACTAGCAATACTGCCCCGTCGGCACGAGATACCCCGGGACAGATATTGGCATGTTTTTTGGCGGCTCCCGCCCGTCAGACGATACCCAGCGTCAGCCAGCACCCCAAGGTTCGCAGCGTTGCCTTGATCGTCATCCCCGGCGCATTGACGCCGAGGCACTTGACGATCTGCCAGGCGCGGTTGCCGCGCTGTTCGATCCTGCGGTGGCGATTGTGGCAGCGGATCAGTTGACCGACAGTAGTGCTCACGCCGGCCTTGATCAGGCAGCCGAAGGCGGGTTCGGGAACCGGCATACGCTGGATCGCGGCCTCGATCGCCTCGTCCACGCCGGCGCCCGCCAGCAGGTCTTGCGCCGCCTGTTCGAGCGCGTCGCCTGCCTCGACATCGTCGAGCGGATCGACTTCGCCCCCCTCGCGCTCGGCAAAGCCTTCGAAATATTCGATGTCGATGTAGATCGGGCCCTGCTCGGGAAGGCTAATCGCGATCCTGCGTTCAAAGGATTCCAGACGCACCAGCGCGGTCAGCGCGATATCCTCGCCATCATCGACATGGCGAATGGCGCTGACGCTCGTCTCGACATTGCCATCGTTGAGTATGGCGCTTTGCACATCGACACTCAGGCGCAGCGTATAGCGGTTGCCGTCCCTGTCCCTGACCTGCCTGTCGCCAAGTATCATGCAAGCCCCCCCCTGCTCATGCCCGAACTGGCCGGCAAGGACGCGCGTTGTCCAGCCCAACCACATCCAATTCGGACCGTTTTTCGGCCGGGAAGCGCGGAATTGCGCGATCCGCCTCGCCGCTGCCTCGCTTCGTGGTCCGCGTCGGAACGGCGCGTTTCGCGGAGGCGTTGAAGGGGGTAACCGCAAACAACAGGAGACCCTTCATGACCAAGCGCGTAATGATCCTCGCCACCGATGGCTTCGAACAGTCCGAACTGGAAAAGCCCAAGGCCAATCTCGAAAAGGCCGGAATCAGCACCGAGGTGGTCAGCCTCGAGAAAGGCATGATCCGCGGCTGGGAGGACAAGGACTGGGGCGACGCCATCAAGGTCGACACGACGGTCGACGAAGTTTCGAGCTGCGAAAGTTACGATGCGCTGCTGCTCCCCGGCGGGCAGATGAACCCCGACATCCTGCGCATGAACGAGCGCGCGATCGCCCTCGTCCGCGAATTCGGCAAGGCGGGCAAGCCCATCGCCGCGATCTGCCACGCCCCGTGGCTGCTCGCCGAGGCGGGCCTTATCGACGGCAAGACGGTGACCGGCTGGCCCTCGATCCGCACCGACCTGAAGAACGCCGGCGCGAATGTGGTCGACCAGGAAGTCGCGACCGACGGCAACCTCATCACCAGCCGCAACCCCGACGACATCCCCGCTTTCAGCAAGGCGCTGATCGAAAAGCTGGGTGCCACAGCAGATGCCGGCGATCTGGAAACGGCATGACTGCACCATTTGTATCTTCCCAAGCCCCGCCGCGCTTTCACGACGGGGCTTGGCTGTTCATGCGATGCATATGATTATAGTTCAATTGCTTAGACAGAGGTTATAACTTTACCGCAGCATTGCCTCCATCCGCCCATAGGGCTGATCCGGATACGAAACTCGACATATCGCTGGCGAGAAATAACGCCGCCTGAGCAATTTCTTCCGCATCCGCAATACGTTTCATGGCATGGAGCTGTGCCGCCCATTCGCGCTGGGATGCATCTCCGGCCATGTCTGTCGCGGTTCCCCCCGGCAGCAGGGCATTGGCGCGAATTCCGGTGGCGCCATAATCCGCTGTGATTGCCCGAACGAGCCCCAGCAGGCCCGATTTGGCTGCCGCATAGGCACCCATGCCTGGTAAGCCTACACTGCAACCGACAAAGCTTCCGGTGAAAATGAGTGATCCCGTACCCTGTTTTAGCATCACAGGAATTTGCGCTTTTGCTGCAAGGAATGCCGAAGTCAGATTTACCCTGAGAACGTCTGACCATTGCCCGATTTCAATCTCTGCCAAAGGTTTCATGGCGCCCACCAGACCGGGATTGTTAAAGGCTATGTGTACACCACCAAACCGGTCGCAAGCGGTCGCCACAGCTTTTTGATGTAGATCCTCGTCAACCACATCCCCAACAATGGCGTGCGCCTGCCCCCCTTGATCCCTGATTTCCTGTACGACACGGGTCAGACGTTCTTGCTGTCGGGCAACAAGAACGACGGATGCACCATTTTTCGCAAACAACAGTGCGGCTGCTTTTCCTATGCCAGCGCTGGCCCCGGTAACTATCGCAACTTTGCCGTTTATCAGCCCCATTTTCCCGCTCCTCTACAATGGAGCCGGTCATGTATAAGCAATTGCTGCCTCGCGCGTCTTGTTTCTTGCCTTCAAATGTCTTTCGATGACGCGAACCTACCCCCGCCGCATATCGTGGCTTTCGGCGGGGATGCGCACGGTTAGGCCATCCATCTCCGCGGTGAGGTCGATCTGACAGGAGAGGCGGCTGGTGCGCGCCACGCCGGCGGCGAGGTCGAGCATGTCCTCTTCCTCCTCGCTCGCTTCCTCGAGCCGGTCGAACCATTCGGCGGCGACTACCACGTGGCACGTCGAACACGCCATCTGCCCCTCGCATGTGCCCTCGAGCGGAAGGCCCGCCGCCTGCGCCACGCGCAGAAGGTTGTCGCCGGGTTCGGCCTCGGCTGTGACGGTCTCGCCTTTCGAGGTGAGGAATTCGATCTTCACAGTCCCTGCGCCTCCGCTGCAGCATTGATCTTGCCCGCCGCCTGTTCGATGTCCTCGAGCGTGGTGTAGCGCCCGAAGCCGAGGCGGATCGAGCTCTTCGCCTGCTTGTCGCTGAGGCCGATGGCTTTCAGTACATGGCTCGGGCGGCCCGATCCGCTGGCGCAGGCGCTCCCGGCGGAAAACATCACATCGCGCACCTCGCTCATCAGCCGGGCGACATCGAGCCCCTTGCGGCGGATGTTGAGATTGCCGTGCCAGCGCGCCTCCTCGCTGCCGTTCAACGTCCAGTCGGCGAAGAGGTCGCGCGCGCGCCTCCAGAGCTTTTCGACATGGTCGCGGTCCTGCTCCATCCGGTCCTTCGCCTCGGCCGCCGCGGCGCCCATCCCCGCTATCAGCGCAGGGCTGAGGGTGCCCGAGCGCAGGCCGATTTCCTGCCCGCCGCCGGTCTGTACCTCATGCAGGTCCACTCCATTGCGCAGCCACAGCGCGCCGATACCCTTGGGGCCGTGGAACTTGTGCGCCGAGATGGCGATCATGTCGGCCCCGGTCAGCTCGATCCTGCCATAGGCCTGCACCGCATCGCACAGGAACAGCGCGTTGTTTTCCTTGGCCTTGCGATGCCATTCCACCGTCGGCTGGATGGTCCCGATCTCGTTATTGACCTGCATCACGCAGACCAGCCGCGTGTCGGCGGGCAGGTCCTGCTTCGTATTGCACTGGCCGTTCCTGGCGACGTTGAGCATGTGGCTCTTGCCTGCATCCTGCGCGGTATCGCCGACCGCCGAGTGCTCGATCGCCGAATAGGACACCGTGCCGCCCTCTTCGCCCCTCGGCCGCGACCCGCGGATCGCGAGATTGATCGCCTCGGTCGCGCCCGAGGTGAAGATCACCCGGCCATTGGGCGGAAACAACGCGGCGACCTGGTCGCGCGCCAGCTCGATCGCTGCCTTGGCCTGCCGGCCCATGCGGTGCGCGCTGTGCGGATTGCCGAAACCGGTGCCGCCCGGCCCGTCGAGCCAGCGCAACATGGCATCGCGCGCCTCGGGCGCGAGCGGGGTGGTGGCCTGGTAGTCGAGATAGATCATGCCACACCCTCGATAGGCCGAAAGTGACGAAGGTGACACCCCGTCACTTTCGCGCGGAGGGGGCAATCCGCTGCAAATGCAGGCCTTTTACGGTCCAAACCGTGGCGGACGGACAGGGTGCGGGGCGCGAAAAGCAGGCTATCGTGGGTTTGGGAGGCCATTGGGGATTTCTGACGCCTGCGGGCGAAGTAGGAAAGCTCCATCTTGCAGGCGGTCTTGATCGCGCGAAGACGCTAAGCGGATGAGTCCGCGGCGAAGCCGCCGTTTATGAGCACACGAAGCCACGAATGCACGACGGTGTCGGCGCGAACAGCTTCATCGTGGCCTCGTGGCTTCGTGTGCAAATGTTCAAAAGCCTGCGCCGCTCGCCTTCGCGTCTTGGCGTCTTCGCGCGAAAAACCGATCAGCGCGGCCGCGCGAGGTCGAGCCAGACTTCGCAGAACCGCTCGACCTCGGCACGGGTCGTGTTCCAGCCGAGCGAGACGCGGATCGTGTTGGCGGCGACCTCGGGCTCGACCTGCATCGCCTCGAGCACGCGGCTGGTCTTCATCGTCCCGCTCGAACAGGCGCTGCCCTGCGACACGGCGATCCCCGTCATGTCGAAGCGCATGACCTGCGCAGTGGCGCTCATGTTGGGCATGGCGATGGCGCGGATATAGGGGGTGGGATCGGAGAGCCGATCCGAGAGCCAGGTGCCGCCGAGCTTGCGGCATTCGTCGGCCAGGACCTCGAGTGGTTCGAAGACCTGCGGATCGACATAGCGATCGCTGCAAGCCTCCAGCGCCGCCGCCATGCCGAGCACGCCGGGCATGTTCTCGGTCCCGCGCCGATAGCCGCGCTCCTGCCCGCCGGAGGGGGTGAGCATGGCGTAATCCTTCACCAGCAGCGCGCCGACACCGATCGGCCCGCCGAATTTATGCGCCGAGACGATTCCCAAGTCCGCCCCCTCCGGCAGGGCCATCTTGCCTGCCCCCTGAGCGCAATCTGCCAGCAGCAGCCCGCCCGCCTGGTGGACGATCCCGGCGATGGCGGGCACATCCTGTCGGCTGCCCGTTTCCGAATTGACCTGCTGCACAATGACCAGCGGGCGCTCGCGCTGCACCGCTTCGGTCAGCACTTCGAGATCGAGCGCACCGTCGCTGCGCACAGGCAAGCGCTCGGCATCGGGGGCCGCCTGCAGGATACAGTCATGCTCGACCGCCGAGACAAGCCGCGCCCCGGCCTGGGCGTGCTGCAACGCCAGCGCCGCAGCCTCGCTCGCGCCCGAGGTGAAGATCACCTCGCCCTTCCAGCCGAGCGCCGCCTTCGCCCGCTCGCGCGCGTCCTCGAGCAGCTTGCGCGCGGCACGCCCCTCGGCATGCGGGCTGCTCGGATTGGCCCAGTGTCCGAAGCCCTCGTCCATAGCGGCGCGCGCCTCGGGGCGCAGCGGGCTGGTGGCGGCGTGATCGAGATAGATGCGGTTCGCGATGGGACATGCTCGAAATGATTGCGATTTGGGCAACAAACCCTATATAGCGCGCAACCTCGCGCAAGCCCTCTCGGGGGCCGAGCCCATGAAAATTTCGACCAGGGTATACCTCCCATGCCGACCGTGATCTTTCCCGGCCCCGAAGGCCGTCTCGAAGGCCGTTTTTCCCCCGCCCCGCGCCCGCGCGCCCCGGTGGCGATGATCCTCCATCCGCACCCGCAGGGCGGCGGCACGATGAACGAGCAGATCACGCAGCGGCTCTACAAGACCTTCGTCAACCGCGGCTTCGCCACGCTGCGCTTCAACTTCCGCGGCGTCGGCCGCAGCCAGGGCAGTTTCGACAACGGCATCGGCGAGCTGTCCGATGCGGCGAGCGCGCTCGACTGGGTGCAGCAGGTCCATCCCGAAGCGCAGGTGACCTGGGTCGCTGGCGTCAGCTTCGGCGCGCTGATCGGCATGCAGCTGCTCATGCGCCGCCCCGAGATCCGCGGCTGGATCAGCATCGGCGCGCCGGCGAGCATGTACGACTTCTCCTTCCTCGCGCCCTGCCCCGCCAGCGGCATCTTCATCCACGGCGCGCAGGACACGGTGGTCCAGCCGCAGGCGGTGACCAAGCTGGTCGAGAAGCTGCGCACGCAGAAGCACATCACCGTGCATCACGAGGAAATCCCGCGCGCCAACCACTTCTTCGAGAACGAGCAGGCCGAGCTGATGAAGTCGGTCGACAACTATCTCGATTTCCGGCTCGACCCGTCCTGCCCGATCAAGTGATCGCGCCGGCCACCCGGCGCCTGCGCTAACTCCCCATCGCTGCAAGGTTGCGGAATGCAACGCGAAAATGCTTGCCTCGTGCATGTTACGTTGTAACATTGCCAACAGGAGAGTCGCCCGAACGGCTCCCGCGTTGGAAGAGGAGCACAACCCATGTCCTATATCGACCAGACCCGCAGGCCTTCCCCCGCCAGCATGGCGGCGGTCGTCGGCGTGCATGCGGCTATTGCAGCGGCGCTCGTCGCCGGGTTGACTGTCAGCGGTGCGATGCCCGAGATCATCAACGATATCGACGCGACGAACATCCCGATCGATCCGCCCCCGCCGCCCGAACCCACCGATCCGGTCGAGCCCCGCGAGGCCCAACCGGTCGATCCGTTGGTCCAGGCCCCCAAGCCCAAGCTCGACATCGCCCCCGTCGAACCGACCATTCCGACCACTCCGCTGGTCCTGCCTCCGCTGCCGACGCCGCAGCCCGGGCTCGGCCGCGAGCTGCCCAGACCGGTGCCGCAGCCGGGCTTCGATCCGGTTGCCGCAAAGCCGCGCAACGACCCGGCGCGCTGGCTGAGCGACGACGACTACCGGCCCAGCTGGGCGCGGCGCGAACTGACCGGGACTGCGCGCTTCCGGCTCGAGATCGCGGCCAACGGCAAGGTCACCGGCTGCACCGTTACCGGCTCGACCGGCCATGACGAACTCGACCAGGCAACCTGTGCGCTGGTCACCAAGCGGGCACGCTTCGAACCGGCGCGCGGAGTCAATGGCGAGCCGGTCGCCGGCAGCTATTCCAGCGCGGTGCGGTGGGAATTGCCGCGCTAGGCGCGGGTCAGCGGGTGCCCTGCTCGAGCTTGTCGAGCGGGGCCTCGCCATCCGTATCGGGCAGCGTCCAGATCGCCACATTGACCAGCGCGATCGCTGCCAGCAGCACCATCAGCAGCGCGTTCTTCGCATTGCCCGTGCGGCGCCACAGGAAGAAGGCTCCGACGAGCAGCAGCAGCGCGGCGAGGACAGTGATCGAGAGCACGGCATCGAGCATGCGATCGCATTAACCGATTGCGCTCCTGCGGCAAGCCTCCTCGCCGGAACACGGTCATCCTTCACCCGTTCGACTGGGGCAAAGGAGACGATCCCATGAGCATTTTCAGCAAGATCAAGGACGCGATCTTCGGCAAGAAGGCCGAGGCACGCGAAGCCCCCCGAACTCGGCCGTCCGGCCATGGCACGACCGACGCGCCTGTCATCGAGGCCCGGCCAAAGCCGGTCATCGACGTTGAAAACCACCTCGATTCGATGCCCGGCGCGGACAGCCTGAACTGGCGGACCTCGATCGTCGACCTGATGAAGCTGCTCGGCATCGACTCCGATTACGAGGCACGCAAGGCGCTTGCGAGCGAGATGGGTCGCGAGGACTATGCGGGCAGTGCGGAAGACAACATCTGGCTTCACCGGCGCGTGATGAACGGCCTCGCAACCAATGGCGGCAAGGTCCCCGCGGAATTCCTCGATTGATTTGACAGGCATGCGCACGGACAGCACACCCGCGCGCATGACCCAGACCAGCTTCGAAATCACCCGTCGCCAGGCCCTTGCCGGGCTCGGCGCCACCTCCGCCCTCGCGCTCACCGGCTGCGGGGTTTCCGCGCGCCCCGAAGCGCTCGCCCGCGCGCAGGCCATCGGTGCCGAGCGGCTGCTCGAAGTCGTGGGATACAATCTGCTCGAACACGAACCCGACCGCGCCACCGCGCTCGGCGTCGATACCGGCGCGCATGACCACTTGCGCGCAAAGCTCGAGGATCAGTCGCCCGCCGGGCAGCAGGCCTATGCCGCGACGCTGCGCCAGGATCTCGCCCGCGTCCGCGCTTTCCCGCGCGAGGGGCTCGACGATGCGACGCTGACCAGCCTCGAGGTAGTCGAGAGCGCCTATGATCTCGCACTCGACGGCTTCGCCCTGCCCTATGGCGACACGCCCGTCGGCAACTGGCGCACAGCGCCCTATGTCGTGATCCAGAACGTCGGCGAATATCTCGCGCTGCCGCGCTTCATGCAGTCGAACCACAAGGTCGAGAATGGCGACGATGCCGACGCCTATATCGAGCGCATGGAGCAGATGCCGGCGAGTTTCGCGGGTGAAGTCGAACGCATCCGTGCCGCGCGCGGCATGGGTGTGGTTCCGCCCGCCTTCCTGCTCGACAAGGCGATCCGCCAGATGGAACAGACCATCGCCAGCGCCGGCAAGGGCGAGCTGTTCGCCGACGATCTGCGCGCCAAGCTCACGGCCAAGGGCATGCCCGAGAGCCATGCCAATCGCGCGCTGACGCTCGAAAGCGGGCCGATCGCCGAGGCACTGACCCGCCAACTGGAGGAATTGCGTGCCGAGCTTGCGGTTGCAACCGACGCCCCGGGCATTGCCGCTCGGCCCTATGGCGAGCAGTTCTACGACTGGGCGCTGCGATCGAGCACCACCACGCGGCTCTCGCCCGATGAAGTCCACCGGCAGGGACTCGAGGAACTCGAGGCGCTGCATGCGCGGATGGACCCGATCCTGCGCGATATCGGCTATACCAGCGGCTCGGTGGGCGAACGCATGCAGGCGCTCGCCGCGGACCCGCGCTACCAGTTTCCCGCAGGCGACGCGGGCCGCGCCGAGATCATGGAATTCATCCACGAGCGGATCGACTGGATCAAGGCGCAAATGCCGCGCGCTTTCCATACGCTGGTCGATCCCAATCTCGAGGTCCGCCGTATCCCGCCGGCCGAGGAAGTCGGCGCACCAGGTGCCTATGGCGGTGCGGGCAGCAAGGACGGGACGATCCCGGGCCGCTTCTGGATCAACCTGCGGACCACCGACCTGCACCGTAAATACGATCTTGCCGACCTCACCTATCACGAGACCATCCCCGGTCATGTGTGGGAGGGCGAATATTCGAACCGCCTGCCGCTGATCCGCTCGATTCTCGCCTTCAACCCGTTCAGCGAAGGCTGGGCGCTTTACGGCGAACAGCTGGCTGACGAACTCGGCGCCTACGACGGCTTCGCCGTCGGGCGGCTGGGCTATCTGCAAAGCCTCGCCTTCCGCGCCTGCCGCATGGTGGTCGACACCGGGCTCCACGCCAAGGGCTGGAGCCGCGCGCAGGCGGTCGATTTCTTCGTCACCCGCAACGGCAACAAGCCGACCGAGGTCGACAGCGAAGTCGATCGCTATTGCAGCTGGCCGGGCCAGGCGACCGGCTACAAGCTCGGTCACAGCCGGATCGTCGACCAGCGCGCCCGTGCGCAGCGCGAACTGGGCACTGCCTATGATTTCAAGGGCTTCAACGATGCCGTCGTGCTCGGCGGCAATGTCCCGATGGACGTGCTGGAGAAGACCATCTCGCGTTATATCGAGCACACGCGGATGACGCATTCGTCATAGATTTTCCGCGAGCCCCGGCTAGTCTCAGCCTCGCTAGACAGACGGGGGTCGCAACCATGCTGAGATCTATCGCTGCGATTGCAGCACTTTCGCTCGCCGTGCCGGCGCAGGCCGACTGGCACCGCGCGGACAGCGAACATTTCGTCATCTATGCCGATGACAGCGCCAAGGACGTCGCGCGCTTCGCCGAGATGCTCGAGCGCTATCACGCCGCCATGTCTTTCGTCACCGGGCGCGAACTCGAGACACCGAGCCCGTCGAACCGCGTGACGATCTATGCCGTCGGCAGCTCGCGCAAGATCCGCAAGCTGGCCGGAATTCGGAATGTCGGGGGCTTCTATATCCCGCGCGCGGGCAGCTCGGTCGCCTTCGTACCCGACGTCCGGGCAAGCTCCGGCGAGCTCGATTTTTCCATGATTACCCTGCTGCACGAATATGCGCATCATTTCCTGATCGGCAGCTCACGCTTCGCCATGCCGCGGTGGATGGACGAAGGCGGTGCCGAATTCTTCGCTTCGGCCCGCTTCCCGCGCAGCGGCGAAGTGCGCATCGGCCTGCCGGCGCACCATCGCGCCTACGAACTGGCACTGGCACCCGATGTCCCGATCGAGGAACTGTTTGACCGTGGCAATTTAAGCCGCGGGGGCAATAACCCCGAGGACAATTTCTACGGCCGCAGCTGGGCGCTCTACCACTACCTCACCTTTTCGCCCGAACGCAAAAACCAGCTGCTCGAATACGCGCGCCATATCGCCGCGGGCCAGACATCGCGCGAGGCCGCCGTCAGCGCCTTTGGCAACCTCGACGTGCTCGAACGCGAGCTCGATGCCTATCTCAAGAAGCGCAAGCTGCTGGGCTTCGTCCTGCAGCCCGAAATGCTCCCCATCCGGCCCGTCGCCGTGGAGAGGCTGAGCGCGGGAATGGACGAGATGCTGCCCGTGATCATCCGCTCGAAGCGCGGGGTGGACGATGAGACAGCGGAAGGCATTCTCGCAGATGCGCGCGAAGTGGCCGCGCGGTTTCCCGACGATGCCGGCGTGCTCGCCGCGCTGGCCGAAGCCGAATTCGACGCCGGCCACGACGATGCGGCGATCGCTGCCGCCGATGCCGCGCTGGCGATCGACGCCACGGTCAAGAACGCCTTGGTGCAGAAAGGGTTCGCGCTGTTTCGCAAGGCGGAGCAGGCCGACGACCAAGAGGCCGCCTATGCCGCCGCGATGCAGCCCTTCTCGGCGCTCAACCGGCTCGAACAGGATCACCCGTTACCGCTGATCTATTACTACCGTAGCTTCGTCGAACGCGGCGTCGCTCCCAACGAGGTCGCCCGCCATGCGCTCGAACGCGCGGCACAGCTCTCGCCCTTCGACCGCAGCCTGGCGATGAATGCGGGGCTGATGCAGGCACGCGAGGGCAAGATCGCGCTGGCCCGCAACACGCTCGGCCCGGTCGCGGCGAACCCCCACGGCGGGCGCATGGCGCGCGAGGCGCAGCACTATCTCGAAGAACTCGACGAGGTTGCGGAGGGTACCGAATGGAGCCCGCGCCGCGTGGTCGACCTGACCGATGCGCTCGCGGCGATCGCCAGCAAGAAGGACGGCGACAAAGGCGAGGACGAGGGCGACTGATCGCGGCTGGAGGCCCGCTCGCCACGGTCCCGGAATTTTCGGCCCCCGGTCCGCGTTTCCGCGGCCGGGGGCCTCCTCTCCAACTGGTGGGTTCCCCCTTGGGGAAGCCGATCGGGTCAGGCGGCGACTGCCGTATTCGGCGCCGCATCGCGCACGCCTTGGTCGACATGCGCCGCAAAGGGTTCGAAATTGTCGACGAAGAGCTGCACCAGCTTGCTGGCGGTGCGATCGTATTCGTCCTTGTCGGCCCAGGTCGAACGCGGATCGAGGATACCGTCGTCGACGCCTTCGACGCTCACCGGCACTTCGAAGCCGAAATTCGGATCCTTGCGGAATTCTGCGTCGTTGAGCGATCCGTCGAGCGCGGCGTTGAGCAGGGCGCGGGTGGCCTTGATCGGCATGCGGTGCCCGGTGCCGTACTTGCCGCCGGTCCAGCCGGTGTTGACCAGCCAGCAGTGGACTTCGCCCTTGGCGATCCGCTCTTTCAGGAGATTGCCGTAGACGCTCGGGTGACGCGGCATGAAGGGGGCGCCGAAACAGGTGCTGAAGGTCGCCTGCGGCTCGGTCACGCCGATCTCGGTACCGGCGACCTTGGCGGTATAGCCCGAGAGGAAGTGATACATCGCCTGGTCGGGAGTCAGCCGCGCGATCGGGGGCAGCACGCCGAAGGCATCGGCGGTCAGCATGATCACATTGCTCGGCGGCGGGCCCATGTTCTCGGCCGAAGTGTTGGGGATCGAGGACAGCGGATAGGCGCCGCGGGTGTTCTCGGCGAGGCTGTTGTCGTCGAGGTCGATCTCGCCCGCATCGTTCATCACGACGTTTTCGAGGATCGTGCCTTCCATCTTGGTGGTGGCGTAGATTTCCGGCTCGGCCTCGGGATCGAGGCGGATCATCTTGGCGTAGCAGCCGCCTTCGAAGTTGAAGACCGCCGTGTCCGACCAGCCGTGCTCGTCGTCACCGATCAGCGTGCGGCTGGCATCGGCCGAAAGCGTGGTCTTGCCGGTGCCCGAAAGGCCGAAGAACACCGCGCTCTTGCCGTCGGGGCCGATATTGGCCGAGCAGTGCATCGGCATCACGCCCTTGGTCGGCAGCAGGTAGTTGAGGATGCCGAACACGCTCTTCTTCATTTCGCCAGCATATTTGGTGCCGCCGATGAGGATCAGCTTTTCCGACAGGTTGACCGCGATGACGGTTTCGCTGCGCGTGCCGTGGCGTTCGGGATCGGCCTTGAAACTCGGCAAGTCGATGATCGTGTATTCGGGGACGAAACCGTCGAGTTCGGCCTCGGTCGGGCGGACCAGCAGCGTGCGGATGAACTGGTTGTGCCAGGCGAGCTCGTTGATGACGCGCACGTTGACGCGATATTCGGGCTGCGAGCCGCCGAACAGGTCGGCGACGTAGAGGTCGCCCTTGTCCGCCACCGCCTTGAGGAAATCTTCCTTGAGCGCGGCGAAATGCGCGCTCGTCATCGAAGCGTTGTTGTCCCACCACACGGTGTTTTCGGTCTCGGCGTCGCGGACGATGAACTTGTCCTTGGCGCTGCGGCCGGTGTGCTTGCCGGTCTCGACCACCAGCGGCCCGTCCTTGGCGCGGCGTCCCTCGCCATTGGCGAGCGCGGCGGCGGTCAGCTCTTCCGAGGTGAGGTTGGGATGGATGGTGGCGGCTGTCTCGATGCCCTGCGCGGCAAGCGAGTGGGAAAGCGGAAAGGTCACTGAATCCTCCAGCGCATCGTGCGGGTTGGTCCGGGAATCGCCTGCGCATACGAATGCGCGGCTTTCGCTATCGCCAATAGTCCCGCCGTGCCGCTGCGTCAAACGGCTGGGCGACAACTTGTCTTTATGCGGGACATGGCCTGCGTTGTTTTGCGGAATTATTGCGGCTAATCAGCAAGACGATGGACAGCACAAGCCCAGAGCCCGCAACGGGGCCCGCCACGGGGACCGAGGAAAACCGCACGGTCATCGCGCTGGTCGACGACGATCGCAATATCCTCACCACCGTTTCCATCGCGCTGCAGGCCGAAGGCTTCGCCACCCGCGTCTATTCCGACGGCGAGGCGGCGCTCAGCGCGTTGCTCTCCAATCCGCCCGACCTCGCCATTTTCGACATCAAGATGCCCAAAATGGACGGGATGGAACTGCTTCGCCGACTGCGCGAGAAATCGCCCCTGCCGGTCATTTTCCTGACCAGCAAGGACGACGAAACCGACGAGGAAGCCGGGTTCGAGATGGGCGCCGACGATTACATCGCCAAGCCGTTCAGCCTGCGCCTGCTGCTTGCCCGTATCCGCGCGATCCTGCGCCGCAGCGGGGAAGACCGCCATCCGCTGCTGCTGTCCGAACAGTTCGACGATACCCCGGGCGAAGCGCTCGAACGGGGGCGGCTCTACATGGATCCGGCGCGCCACCATGTAACCTGGGACGGGCAGGCGGTCTCGCTCACCGTCACGGAATTCCTCCTGCTCGAGGCGCTCGCCGCGCGCCCCGGCGTAATCAAGAGCCGCAACCAGTTGATGGACGCCGCCTATCCCGACGACGTTTTCGTCGACGACCGCACGGTCGACAGCCACATCAAGCGGATGCGGCGCAAGTTCCGCAGTGTCGATCCGACCTTCTCGGCGATCGAGACGCTGTACGGCGCCGGCTACAGCTTCAACGAAGGCTGAGGCGGGCAGGCACGCCATGTCGGAAATAGGCAGCGTCCTCAAAGGCGATCCGCGGCTCGAGAAACTGCGCTGGTCGCGGCGGCTTTCGCTCACCAGCCGTATCCTCTTCGTCAACGTCCTGCCGCTGGTGCTGCTCGGCGGCGGGGTGATCTATGTCGATGCCTATCGCAAGCAGCTGCTCGACGAGCGCTTCAAGCTGGCACTTGTCGAGGCGCAGATCACCGCCGAGGCGCTCGCCGGGGCGACACCGCAGCGGCAGGAAGCCCTGCTGATCCAGATCGGCAAGGAACAGCGCCTTCGCCTGCGCGTCTATGGACCCGACGGCAGGCTCGAATCCGACAGTTTCAAGCTCGCCCCGCCCAGCTTCACCCTGCCTTCCGCGAGCGAAGTCGACCGCAATGCTTTCGCGCTGCGGCTCGATCGCTGGTTCGACCGCATCGTCGGCGCGCCCGCGCTGCCCGACTATGTCGAACCCGAGAGCGACGATGTCGAGGACTGGCCCGAACTGACCCGCGCGCGCGAGGACAGCCTCACCCAGATCGTGCTGCGCGACGCGCCCGACGGGACGCATGTGATCAATGCCGCCGCGCCGGTCGGGCTCGACGGCGACACATTGCTGCTAACCCGTAATCCGGTCGACATCACCGAGCGCGTGCGCGAGGCGCGCTCGACCGTTGCGTTGATCGTCCTGCTGGCGCTGGCGATCTCGACACTGCTGTCGCTGTTCCTGGCGCAGACCATCGTGCGGCCCCTGCGCGAACTGGTCCAGGCTGCGGTGCGCGTGCGGCAGGGCCGCGACCGGCAGGTCGAGGTTCCGCGCCTGCCGCAGCGGCGCGACGAAATCGGCATGCTCGCGCGCTCGATCTCCGACATGACCGCCGCGCTGCGCCAGCGGATCGACGCGGTCGAACATTTCGCCGCCGACGTCGCGCACGAGATCAAGAACCCGCTCGCGAGCCTGCGCAGCGCAACCGAATCGCTCGCCAAGGTGGAGGATCCGGACCTGCGCGCGCAATTGCTCGACATCGCCACGCACGACGTGCGCCGGATCGACCGGCTGGTGACCGAGATTTCCGACGCCAGCCGGATCGATGCCGAAATGTCGCGCACCGATTTCGAGCCGGTGGATTTAGCGCACCTGCTCTGCACGATCGCCGAAAGCCGCGCCGCGCGCGACGAGAACGAAGGACGCCAGCTCGAGATATCGGGCGCCGACAAGCCGGCCTGGGTGATGGGCGTGCCGGTGCGGCTCGAACGCGTGATCCAGAACCTGCTCGACAACGCGGTTTCCTTCTCGCCTGCCGACGGGCGGATCTGGGCCGATATCGTGCGCCGCGACGACTGGGTCACCCTGTCCATCTGCGACGAAGGGCCCGGCATCCCCGAGGAAAAGCGCGAAAAGGTGTTCCAGCGCTTCCACTCGGACCGCCCGGCGGAAGAGGATTTTGGCAACCATTCGGGCCTCGGCCTCGCCATCGCGCGGACCATTGCCGAGGCCCACGAGGGAACGCTGGTGGCGACCTCGCGCGCCGATGGCGGGGAGGGCGCCTGCCTTGAGCTCGGCTTGCCGGCGAAGCGATGAGCGCGCGCGTTCTCGCCAATGTCACCGGCGTGGCGGTGGACGGTCGCGTCATCCTGATCGAGGGGCCGCCGGGTTCGGGCAAGTCCTCGCTCGCGCTGGCGCTGATCGATCGCGGCGGGGTGCTGGTAGGCGACGACGCGGTGGAAGTGGCTGCGCACGACGGACGCCTGACCGCCGCACCGCCAGCGAATACCGCCGGCCTGATCGAGATCCGCAATGTCGGGATCGTCGAGACGCCGGTAGCTCAGGGTCCTGTGGCGCTGGTTCTCGCGCTCGATCCCGCTGCACCCCGCTACCCGATGGATCTCGCCATGCGCGATATCGAGGGGTGCGCGGTGCCCGTGCTGCCTTTCGCCCCGGGCGATGCGATCCAGGCGCTGCGTGCCGAACGAGCGCTGGCTGTACACGGTCTCCCCCTCCCCAAGCCCACCGAAAAGGCATAGGCAGCGCAGGCAATGGCAGCCGATTCGCATTCGAAACAACGAATCCTCCTGGTCACCGGCCTGTCCGGCGCGGGCAAGTCGACTGCCCTCCAGGTGCTCGAGGATCTCGGCTGGGAGGCGATCGACAATTTCCCCATCCGCCTGCTCAACCGGCTGGTCGGCGCCAGCGCAGACAGTTCGCGCATCGCCATCGGGGTCGATTCGCGCACGCGCGGCTTCGTGCCGGCCAAGATCATCGAGTTGTTCAAGAAATTCGAGGCGCGCGACGACCTCGAGGTGACGACGATGTTCATCGATTGCGGCAGCGGCGAACTCGAGCGGCGCTACAATGAAACGCGTCGCCCGCACCCGATGGCCCGCGGACGTCCGGCGCATGACGGGATCAAGGCAGAGCGCGAATTGCTCGAACCGCTGCGCCGCTGGGCCGATGTGGTCGTCGATACCACCGATTATGCCACCAACCAGTTGCAGCAGGTCGTACGCGAACATTTCGCGGGAGATGCCGAGCGGACGATGACGGTGACCGTTTCGAGTTTCGGCTTCGCGCGCGGCATGCCGCCGCTGGCCGACCTGCTGTTCGACATGCGCTTTCTCGACAATCCGCACTGGGTCGAGGGCCTGCGCGAACAGACCGGGCTCGACGACGCGGTGGGAAAGCATATCGCTGCAGATCCCGCTTTCGCCCCCGCTTTCGCGCGCATCGTCGCGCTGCTCGACGAAGTCATGCCGCGCTATGCCGCGCAGGGGCGCAGCTATCTCAACATCGCCTTCGGCTGTACCGGTGGGAGACACCGTTCGGTATACAGTGCGGAACGCGCCGCCGAGGTCTTGCGCGAGGCGGGATTTTCGCCCACGGTCATCCACCGGAACCTCGGATCGCGCCCCGCCGACCCGCTCGAGCGCCGCTAGACCCGGAGGCAAGGAATGGTTAAGCGCCACGCAGGCACACTCTTCGGGCATCGCAAACGGAACTGAAGCTGCATGATCGGCATGATCCTCGTCACCCACGGCAAACTGGCCGAGCATTTCATCGATGCGATGGAGCATGTCGTCGGCAAGCAGGACGGCGTGGCCACCATCTGCATCGGTCCGAACGACGACATGGAGCAGCGTCGCGCCGATATCGCCAATGCGATCAAGGAGGTGGATGAGGGCCAGGGCGCTATCATCCTCACCGACCTGTTCGGCGGGACCCCATCCAACCTCGCGATCTCGCTGCTCGATACGGGGCATATCGAGGTGATCGCGGGGATCAATCTGCCGATGCTCATCCGCCTCGCCGGCGCGCGCAAGAGCATGAATGTGGTCGATGCGGTCCATGCCGCGCAGACTGCCGGGCGCAACTACATCACCGTGGCCAGCGAGTTCCTCGGCCAGGACCTCGAAAGCGCACGGAAAGCCTCTTGAGCGAGCGGCGCAAGCGTATCGAAGTGGTCAACCAGCGCGGCCTGCACGCGCGGGCTAGCGCGAAATTCGTCAACGCCGTGGCCGAATTGCCGAACGGCTGCAGCGTACGCGTGGCCAAGGGCGACAACGAGGCCGCGGGCGGATCGATTCTCGGGCTGATGATGCTCGGCGCGGCCAAGGGCGACACGATCGAACTGATCGTCGCGGGCGACAATGCCGATGCGGTCCTGGCCGAACTGTCCGCCATGGTCGAGGACGGCTTCGGGGAGCCGTAGGTACATGGCCGATCGCCGCCACATCACCGGCTTTTCCAATCCCACCGTCAAGGCGCTGCGGGCCCTGCGCGAAAAGAAGCATCGCAAGGCCGCGGGCAAATTCCTCGCCGAGGGGCTGCGCCTGCTGACCGATGCGCGCGAATGCGGCCATTTGCCCGAGACGCTGGTGCTGGCCGACCGGCGCGACCCGCATCCGCTGCTCGGTGCACTCGAGGTTGCGGTCGAGGCCGCGGGCGGCGAAGTCATCGAGACAACGCCCGACATCCTTTCGAAGATCACCGGCAAGGACAATCCGCAGGCGGTGGCCGGGGTGTTCGCGGAGTTCGACACCTCCCTGTCCACCCTCGACCGCTCGCGCGCCGATATCTGGCTGGTGGCGCAGGCGCTGCGCGATCCGGGCAATCTGGGAACCATGCTGCGCACCGGCGACGCAATCGGTGCGGGCGGGCTGATCCTGATCGACGATTGCGCCGATCCCTTCAGCGTCGAGGCAGTGCGCGCAAGCATGGGGGCGGTGTTCACGCAGAGGATCGCGCAGGCGCGGTGGAAGGAATTCGAACCCTGGCTTCGCGGCGGCGCCGGCCAGCTGGTGGCGGCGAGCCTGCGCGATGCCCAGCCCTATCGCGACGCCCCCTATGCCGCGCCGTGCTTCGTCATGGTGGGCAACGAAAGCCGCGGCCTGCCAGAAGAGTACGAGATGGCCTGCGACCTGCGCGTGACCATGCCGATGAGGGGGCGCGCCGACAGCCTCAACGCCGCGGTGGCGGCGGCGGTACTCGGCTATGAAGTGCTGGCGACGCTGGGCGACTGATCGCGGCGCGGCGATCCGTCACGCCCGCTCGTACTGGCCTTCGAGCCCGAAGAGTCTCTCGACGACATGGTCCGCCCCGCTTGGCTTGGCGAGTATCGGGGCCTCGAGATCGCGCAGCGCCTCGCCCGCCCGATCGAGATCGCCAGTGTGGAGCAGGAACGGGATACGCTGCTTCCGCAAGTGGATCGCCACCGGTTCGCAGGTCTCGCCCCGCCCGAGGTTCACATCGAGCACCGCCCCGTCGAACTCCATCCGGTCGAGCGCGTCGAACGCTTCGGCACAGGAAATCGTGACGACCGCATGCGCGCCAGCGTCTTCGAACGCAAACTGCAGGTCCATGGCAATCAGCGGTTCGTCTTCCAGTATCAGAATCGATTTCATGATCTCAGCGGTAGCGAGATTTTGGCTCGCAACCCGTCTTCCTCCCATATCCGGTCGAGCGTTCCGCGCGAATAGGCCAGCAGCCTCTCGGCAATGTCGAACCCGGTCCCGGTATCGTCGGGCGGGCTCTCGATCGCCGGGCCGCCTGTTTCCTTCCAGTCGATCACGAGCGATTGCCGACCGTGCCGGTCTTCCTCGTGATGCCACGACACGGTGATCTTGCCCTCGCGGTTCGACAGCGCGCCGTATTTCGAGGCGTTGGTCGCGAGCTCGTGCAAGGTGAGCCCCATCGCCGATACCGCATTGGGTTCGGTGCGCGCGCCATTGCCGACGAAGACGATCCGGTCGTTTTCGGGATCGTAGGGGTTGAGGACCGAGCGGATCGCCTGCCCGACCTCGATCGTGCCCAGCGCGGCATCGTCGAGAGTCGGCTCGTAGGCCCTGCCGAGCGCCTGGATACGCTCGTTGATCTTGACGGTGACCGAGCGCGCATCCATCGCGCGGCCGGTGATGTTGACGATGCCGCCGATCACCGCGAACACGTTCTTCAAGCGGTGCGAAACCTCGCGCGCCATGGCCTTGGCATGCTTTTCCTCGGCACGGGCGAGGTGGATATCCGAAACGTCCCACTGGCTGCCGAAGAAATAGCGCAGCTCGCCCTTTTCGTCGTAGATCGGGCCGAGGTGGAGCGCGTTCCAGAAGGTAGAGCCGTCCTTGCGATAGTTGAGCAGTTCGACCACCAGCACCTCTTCGGTGCGGATCGCCTCGCGGATCTTGGCGACCTGGCGCTGGTCGGTCTTGGGCCCCTGAAGGAAACGGCAGTTGCGGCCGATAACATCTTCCTGCCGGTAACCGGTCAGCTTTTCGAACGCCTTGTTGCAGAAGACGATCGGATCGTCTTCCAGCCGCGGGTCGGTGAGGCACACCGCCATGCGGGTCTGCGCCATGGCCTGTTCGAACAACAGGCCCGACGCGCCGGAGAAATTGTCTGTCTCGGCATCGAACGGGCGCCCGGCCTGTTGGGCCTGCTCGAATGTCGGGCGCTCTCCGTCACCTTCGCCGCGTTGCATGAGGGGGCTTCCTGCTGCTGCCTACCAGTCGAATCACGCCGTCTATATGTATGATTCGTTTGTTCAGGCAATGCAGATGACCGCATTTGGGTTCCGCCCGGCCCCGCCCCTCATTCAGCCGCAGCGCCGAGCCCTGCGCGCCCGTCCTCGATCTGCGCGGCGTCCTCGGCATTGTAGCGCGGGGTCGCCTCGACCTTGGGCACTTCCTCGATCTCGCGCTTGCCGATTTCGATGCCCTTCTCGTGCAGGCGGCGACCGGCCGACAGCACGTTGCGTTCGAAGCTGCCGACGAACTTGTTGTAATTGTTGACTGCGGTTTCGAGTCCGCCACCGACGCGCTTCATGTGTTCGGCGGCAACCGCGAGGCGGTCGTAGAGCTCGGCCCCGGCCTTGCCGATTTCCACCGCTTCGCGGGCGATCGTGTCCTGCCGCCAGACCTGCGCCACGGTCCGCGCGATGGCGACGAGATTGGTCGGCGTCGCCAGCAGCACCTTGTTGCGGAAGGCGAAATCCCACAATTCGGGATCGTGTTCGAGCGCGGCGGCAACGAAATGCTCGCCCGGCACGAACATCACCACATAGTCGGGCGTGTCGTCGAACTGGCTCTGGTAGCTCTTCGATCCCAGCGTCTGGACATGGTTGCGCATGCTCTTGGCGTGCAGGTCGAGATGGCGCACGCGCTCGCCCTCGTCATCGGCCTCGAACGCCGCTTGATAGGCATTGAGCGAAACCTTGGCGTCGATGACCAGCTTCTTCTGCCCCGGCACATGCACCACCGCATCGGGCCGCAAGCGGCCCTCGTCGGTCTCGATCGAATGTTCGAGGTTGAAGTCTGTGTGCTCCGACAATCCGCATTGTTCGAGCACGTTCTGCAGCGCCCGCTCGCCCCAGCGCCCGCGTGCTTTGGGGGCATTGGTCAGGCTGTTGCCAAGCCGCTGCGCCTCGCGCCGGACCTCTTCCTGTCCGCGCTGCATCTCGGTGATCTGCTGGTAGAGCCGCCCGAAGGCGTCGGTGCGCTTTTCCTCGAGCGCGGCGACCTGCTTCTCGTAAGCCTCAAGCCGCTTGCCGACCGGATCGAGCAGCGCCTTCAATTTTTCCTCGCTGCTCTTTTCCGAATGCCCGAGCCGCTCGTTGGCGCGTTCGAGGAAGGCTTCCTGCGCCTTGGTCAGCACCGCCGAGCCGGTGTTCTGGAATTCCTTGAGCAATTCCTCGCGTGCTTCGATCAGCAGGCGTTTCTGCTCGTCGAAATTGGCGGTTTTTTCCTTCAGCGTGGCCAGTTCTGCAGTGAGCGCACCATTGGTGCGGCGCAGTTCCTCCATCGCCGCCTCGTGGCTCTTGCGCGTTTCGCGCAGCTCCGCATCGAGCGCATCCGCACGGTCGGCGCGCACGCTGGCGTTTTCAAGGTCGACGATCGCCTTGCGGAACTTCTCGTCGAGATCGCTGACTCGCGCCTCGCTTTCACCATGCCGGGCCTGCCAGTCCTTGGCAGGGGCCGATCCGAAGCGGTGGCCGAGAAAATACCCCAGCCCAAGGCCGAGAACGAGTGCGACGATGGCGAGAATTGCGGGATCCATCCGCGCACTTTATGAGGAACGGAGAGGGAACGCCAGCCCCTCGACCAGCCTACCCACAATCGTCGCCCGGGTCTCCGAGCCGAGGCCAGGCTTGCTTGCGTGTAGTGAGAATACGCGAGGAAAAGCGGGACCCCGGATCAAGTCCGGGGTGACGATGATTGGGATCCGGAGGGAGAGGCGGCCTTACGCCGCTTCGCGCAGTTTCTTCAGCTTCTTGAGCGCCATATTGCGCTTGAGGCGCGAGAGGTGGTCGATGAAGAGAATGCCTTCAAGATGGTCCATCTCGTGCTGGAGGCAGGTCGCCATCAGCCCGTCGAGCTCTTCCTCGTGCGTTTCACCCTCGAGGTCCTGATAGCGCACGCGGCAGGTCGCGGGCCGGTCGACATCGGCGAAAATGTCGGGGACCGAAAGGCAGCCTTCCTGATAGGTCGCCAGTTCGTCCGCCGGATCGAGGATTTCCGGGTTGATGAAGACGCGCGGTTCCTTCTTGGTCGGATAATGGACGTGCTCGTGCCCGCCATGGTTGCACACCTCGCCCTCGGCTTCCTCGTCCTCGGGCTGGAGATCGATCACCAGCACGCGCTTGGGCACGCCGACCTGGATCGCGGCAAGGCCGATGCCGGGCGCGGCATACATGGTTTCGAACATGTCGGAGACGAGGGTGTTCAACTCGTCGCCGAATTCGTCGGGTTCAACTTTGGTCGACACGGTCTTGAGCCGGGGATCCGGCACTTCGAGGATTTCACGGATAGCCATGGGTGCCCAGATAGGCGCGAGCGCGGGATTCTTCAATTGTTCGTTGCGTGCGCCTTCGACCTCCGTCGAAGGCTTGCTGTTCCGTCCCACTCCCCCTCCCGGCCACCTATAAAGTTACCGTGCCGTGGGTGGCCGGGAGGGGGAGTGGGACGGAACAGCCGAAAGGGAAGCGCGGACGCGCTTCACGCACGTATCAGGAAACGGGCCGCCGCGCCCTGAGCGCCTGCGCCAGCGTGCCTTCGTCCAGATAATCCAGCTCGCCGCCGACCGGCAGGCCATGGGCGAGCTGGGTGATCCGCACGGGGTGCTCCTCAAGCCGCTCGGCGAGGTAGTGCGCGGTGGTCTGGCCTTCGAGCGTCGCATTCATCGCAAGGACAATTTCGTCCACGCCGCCCTTCTCGACCCGCGCCATCAGCGAAGCGATGTTGAGATCCTCGGGCCGCACCCCGTCGAGCGCCGACAACTTGCCGCCGAGCACATGGTAGGTGCCGGTGAACAGCTTCGCCCGGTCGAGCGCCCAGAGATCGGCGACGTCCTCGACCACGCAGAGCGATTTGGTGTCGCGGCGCGGGTCGGCGCAGATGCCGCAGGGGTTGGTGGTGTCGACATTGCCGCAGGTGTCGCATTCGACCAGCGCCTCGCCCACGGTGGCCAGCGCTTCGAGCAGCGCGGGCAGCGCGCTTTCGCGGCGTTTGACCAGCCACAGCACCGCGCGCCGCGCGCTGCGCGGGCCGAGCCCGGGGAGGCGGGCCAGCGCAGCGGCCAGCGTCTCGATCTCTTGCGATGCCATGGCGGCACAGATAGGGGCGCGGGCACAGCAGAGAAAGACCCTTCGACAGGCTCAGGGCGAACGGAGCGAAGTTGTGCGCATAATCTTCATGGGTAGCCCCGATTTCGCGGTGCCGACGCTGCAGGCGCTGATCGATGCGGCGCATGAGGTGGTCTGCGTCTACACCCAGCCGCCGCGCCCCGGCGGGCGGCGCGGCAAGGAACTGACCCAGACCCCGGTGCACCAGCGCGCAAGCGATCTGGGGATCGATGTGCGCCATCCCAAGTCGCTCAAATCGGCCGAGGAGCAGGAGGCGTTTGCCGCGTTCGATGCCGATGTGGCAGTGGTTGCCGCCTATGGCCTGATCCTGCCGCAGGCGATCCTCGATGCGCCGGCGCACGGCTGCCTCAACGTCCATGCCTCGATCCTGCCGCGCTGGCGTGGAGCCGCGCCGATCCATCGTGCGGTGATGGCGGGCGATCCGGTGACCGGCGTCACGATCATGCAGATGGAGGCCGGGCTAGACACCGGCCCGATGCTGGCCACCGCGCGCACCCCGATCGAGGACAAGACCACCGGCGAATTGACCGAGGAGCTGGCCGAAATCGGTGCGCAGCTGATGGTCGGCACGCTGATCGACTACGGCGTGCTGCATCCGATGGCGCAGGACGAGCGGCAAGCGACCTATGCCGCCAAGATCGACAAGGCCGAGGCGCGGATCGACTGGGACCGCCCCGCGCAGGAGATCGTGCGCCACATTCACGGGCTGTCGCCTTTCCCCGGCGCGTGGTTCGAAATGGACGGCATGCGGGTAAAGGTCCTGCGCGCACAAGTAGTACCGCTTCCCCGCGAAGGCGCGGACCTCGGGCAGTCAAAGAGCGACGACCAGGCCGACCGAGTCCCCCGCCTGCGCGGGGGATCACCCGGCGAGGTGCTCGACGAACGGCTCACCATCGCCTGCAAGGATGGCGCGATCCGCCCGATCGAACTCCAGCGTGCGGGCAAGCCAAAGATGGATCTCGACACTTTCCTGCGCGGCAATGCGGTGGCACCGGGTACGGTGCTGGGGTGAGGCTGGTGCGTGGCCTTCGACAAGCTCAGGCTGAGCAGGTCTGGTGCCTGTTCCCCCATCCGCTCGTGCTGAGCCTGTCGAAGCACAGGCACGGCGCTTGCCCGCTATGACCCGCTTCGCGCTCACTCTCGAATTCGACGGCACGCCCTTCTACGGCCTCCAGCGCCAGAAGGACGGGCCGAGCGTGCAGCAGGCAGTCGAGGAAGCCGCTTTTCGCGTGCTGGGCGAGGAGGTGCGGCTGCACAGCGCTGGCAGGACCGATACGGGCGTCCACGCGCTCGCCATGCGCAGCCATTTCGACATCGCGAAGGACATCGCACCCTTCCGGCTGATGGAGGCCCTGAACGCGCATCTGCGGCCCGATCCGATCGCGGTGACGCAATGCGAGGTGGTCCCCGACGACTGGCATGCGCGCTTCTCCTGCGTGGGCCGCGCCTATGTCTATCGCATCGCCAACCGCCGCGCGCCGCTGACGCTCGACAAGGACCGGCTATGGCAGGTGCCGCAGGAGCTCGACCACGCGGCCATGCACCGCGCCGCGCAGGCGCTGGTCGGCCTTCACGATTTCACCACCTTTCGCTCGGTCCATTGCCAGTCGGACAGTCCGGTGAAGACGCTCGACCGGCTCGATGTCGAGCGCGAGGGCGACGAGGTGCGTATCCATGCCGAGGCGCGCAGCTTCCTCCATCACCAGGTGCGCAGCATGGTCGGCTGCCTGGCGCTGGTCGGCATGGGGCGCTGGCGCGAGGAACGGCTCGCCGAGGCGCTCGCGGCGAAGGACCGGCAGGCGCTCGGCCTCAATGCCCCGTCCTGCGGCCTTTACTTCGTTCGGGCGGTCTACCCGGACGAGGCTTGACCCAACGTCACCCTAGCCAAGCCCGGTTTCGGGGCGTAGCGAGACGCGCAAAGAGTTTCGTATCGCAACGAAAGGGACGAGGATGACAACCACCGGCAAGCAGCTTTTCACCACGCTCGAAAGCGACGGCACGCTCACCGTAGAGATCGCCAACAGCGAGTTTCCCGATCCCACCGGCAACCAGGTGCTGGTCAAGATGGAAGCCGCGCCGATCAATCCTTCCGACCTCGCGATCCTGACGGGTGCGGCGGATTTCGAGAATGCCGACTACTCGCCGGGCAAGGTCGTCGCCAAGATGCCCGAACCGTTCAATTCAGGCCAGAAGGCGCGCCACGGCCAGCGTCTGCCCGCGGGCAATGAAGGCGCCGGCACCGTCGTCGCCACGGGTGACAGCGACATGGCCAAGGCGCTAATGGGCCAGCGCGTCGCCTGCGTCCCCGGCAGCGCCTATGCCGAATACGCAATTGCCGATGCCGCCATGTGCCTGCCGCTGGGCGATCACAGCGCCGAGGATGGCGCCTCGAGCTTCGTCAATCCGATGACCGCGCTGGGGTTTGCCGAGAACGCCAAGATGGACGGCCAGAAGGCGATCCTCCACACGGTCGGCGCCTCCAACCTCGGCCAGATGCTGGTCAAGATCTGCCAGGAAGACGGCCTCGATCTCGTCAATATCGTGCGCAAGCAGGAGCAGGCCGAATTGCTCAAGGGCCTCGGCGCCAAGCATGTGGTCAACTCGTCGGACGACGATTTCATGGCCCAGCTCAAGGCGGCGATCGACGAGACCGATGCCTTCTACGGTTTCGATCCGATCGGCGGCGGGCAGATGGTCGACACCTGCTTCAAGGCGATGGAACAGGTCGCCGTGTCGAAGATGACCGAATATTCGCGCTACGGCTCGAATCAGCAAAAGCGCATGTTCATCTATGGCCGGCTCGATTTCGGGCCGACCACGCTGACCCCGAGCTACGGCTTCGGCTGGACGCTGTCGGGCTGGCTGCTGACCCCGTTCCTGCAGACCGCGGGCATGGAAACCGTGATGCGGATGCGCAAGCGCGTGCTCGACAACCTCACCACCACCTTCGCCAGCAGCTACAAGACCAGGGTCGACCTCGAAGGCATGCTGACCAGGGAGGCGATCCTCGATTATCGCCGGATGAAGACCGGCGAGAAATATCTGGTCGTGCCCAACGGATAACTTGGTGAGCCCCAGCGAAGGCTGGGGCCTCCATCGCAATCGCGCGCAATTGCAGGAGGTCCCAGCCTTCGCTGGGACACACGCTGCTTACCGCCCGTCGAAGGCACGCTGGATGGCGGCGGGATCGCTGGTCCCGCCCGCCAGCAGCAGCTGCAGCAGGATACGCGCCTTTTGCGGGTTGAGCGCCCGCGCGGCGACGAAGCGATTGGCCTCGTCCTCGGGCTCGCGATCGACCAGTCCCTCGTCGGCCCGGCTTGCGCGCACCACTGCAATTCCGTTTCGCGCAAGCCCGATCAGTGCCTGCCGGGCACTTTCTGGCATGTTGCCCTCCCCCACGCCCGCCACGATGACGCCGCGAGTGGTCTCGCCGACCTGCCGCATGACGCCCGCGCCGTCGAAACCGGCATAGGCATAGAGAATGACGACTTCGGGCAGCGCCTCTGGCCAGGCGAACGCCGCCTCGGTCCCGCTGCGCCAGGGCGCGCCGAACCATTCGAGCGAGGCGGGCGTCACCAGCCCCACCGATTCGCGCGGGAAGCCGCGAAACGCCTCGGTCCCGCGCGTGCGCACCTTATAGACGTCGCGCGCGGCGAAGACGCGGTCACCCATCACCGCCAGCACCCCGCGCCCGGCCGCATCGGGGTCGCTCGCCACGCGCACCGCGTTGGCGAAATTCCGGAGGCCGTCATAGCCCACCGCGTCGGCGGGCCGCATCGCGCCGACCACCACCACCGGCTGGGTCGCGGGCAGCGTCAGGTCGAGCAGGAAGGCGGTCTCTTCCAGCGTATCGGTGCCGTGGGTTACAATGATGCCGTGGCAGTTTTCGTCGGCAAGCGCGGCAAGCGCGGCCGCATGAAGCGGGCGCCACACTGCGGGCCCGATATCGGCCGAATCGATATTGGCGATCTGCGTGCCCGACAGTTCCGCCCCCAGCCCGAGCCCGCCGACGCGTTCGAGGTAATCCTCGATCCCGATCTCGCCCGCGCGATAATCCTGTGCGATGGCGCTGCCGGCGATCCCTGCGATCGTGCCGCCGGTGGCGAGAACGGTGAGCCTGGTGGTCATGCGGCGCGGCCTAGCCCCCGCGGAGCGATCTCGGCAATTGATTTTGAAGATTTGGACGTTATGTGCAGCACTCCCGCAAGGCGAGCGGGCGCTTAGCTCAGTTGGTAGAGCCTCTCGTTTACACCGAGAGGGTCGGCGGTTCGAGCCCGTCAGCGCCCACCAGTTTTCGCTGGACGAAGGCATCCGGGGGTTGGCCTCGCGCGTAACCTCCCGAGCGCAAGCGAAAGGCGCGTCTCGGCGCTACCCCGCGATCGCAGCGTCGATGGCGGCGCGCGCCTCCTCGCCCGACCAGTCGAATTCGCCCTGTACGCGCCACACTTCCTTGCCTTCCGCATCGTAGAGCACGGTGGTCGGCATCACCCCGCCGCCGATCGCGAAGCCGAGGTTGTTTTCGGGGTCCATCCACGGTTCGAGCCGGGCGAAACCGCCCTGCGCGAAGAAAGGCCGCACCTTTTCCGCGCCCTGCATGTCCTGGCTGACGGTCAGGACCCTGAGCCGCCCGTCATATTCGCTCGCCAGCGAATCGAGCAGCGGCATTTCCTTGACGCAGGGTGCGCACCATGTGGCCCAGAGGTTGAGCAGCACCGGCGAACCGCGCAAGTCGCCGAAGTTGAGCACACGCCCGTCCGGATCGGCCACATCGGCGGTCGGCATCGGCGTGCCTGCCTCGCCCGTGTCGATTTCGGCCGTTGGCGCAATAGAAGCGGTGCTTTCTTGCGCCGGTTCGGGCGCGCCCCTATCGCAGCCGGCGACAGCAAGACCGAGGACGAAGGCTAGCGTGAACGAAAAGCGGGACACCAAGGGCTCCAATTCGATGTGGGGCGGCAGGTTCGCCGAAGGCCCTAGCGCGATCATGCGCGAAATCAACGCCTCGATTCCCTTCGACAAGGCGCTGTGGCGCGAGGATATCGCGGGCAGCCGCGCGCATGTCGCCATGCTCGCGCGGCAGGGCATCGTCAGCGAGGCCGATGCGAAGACGATCGACGAGGGCCTCCAGCAGGTCGCCGCCGAATACGAGCGCGACGGCGTGCCCGAGAACTGGGACCTGGAAGACATCCACATGACCGTCGAGGCGCGGCTGACCGAGATCGTCGGCCCGGCGGCGGGGCGGCTGCACACCGCGCGCAGCCGCAACGACCAGGTGGCGACCGATTTCCGCATGTGGGTGCGCAGCGCCGCGCAGCGCGCGATCGGCGGGATCGATGCGGTGCTCGCCGCGCTGGTGACGCGGGCCGAGGAACACGCCGAGAGCATCATGCCCGGCTTCACCCATCTGCAGACCGCGCAGCCGGTGACACTGGGCCACCACCTGCTTGCCTATTTCGAAATGCTGATGCGCGACCGTTCGCGCTTTGGCGATGCGCTGGCGCGGATGGACGAATGCCCGCTCGGCTCGGCGGCGCTCGCGGGCACCGGTTTCGATCTCGACCGCGATATGACCGCGCAAGCGCTGGGGTTCGCCAGGCCGACGCGCAACAGCCTCGATGCGGTGTCCGACCGCGATTTCGCGCTCGATTACCTGATGGCGGCGAGCCAGTGCTCGCTCCACCTCAGCCGGCTGGCCGAGGAATTCATCATCTGGGCGAGCCAGCCCTTCGGCTTCGTCAAGCTGCCCGATACTCTTTCGACCGGCAGCTCGATCATGCCGCAGAAGCGCAATCCCGATGCCGCCGAACTCGTGCGCGGGCATGCCGGGCGCATGATCGGCTGCGCAACCAGCCTGATGGTGACGATGAAAGGCCTCCCGCTCGCCTATTCGAAGGACATGCAGGACGACAAGCCGCCGGTGTTCGAAGCCGCGGGCCTGCTCGATCTCAGCCTTGCCGCGATGGCGGGCATGGTCGCCGACAGCGGGTTCGACACGGCGCGGATGCGCAAGGCCGCCGAGGCTGGCCATGCCACTGCGACCGATCTGGCCGACTGGCTGGTGCGGCAGGCCGACATCCCCTTCCGCGAGGCGCATCACATCACCGGTGCGGCGGTCAAGCTGGCCGACGAGAAAGGTGTCGCGCTCGACGGGCTGACGATCGAGGACCTGAAAGGCATCGATGCGCGGATCGACGAGCGCGTGTTCGATGCGCTCTCGGTCGATGCCTCGGTCGCCGCGCGCGCCTCCTATGGCGGGACCGCGCCGGTTCGCGTAAGGGAACAGGTGGCCGCGGCGAAACAGCGCCTCGGCATGGAGGATTGATGCGCCTATCGCTCACCCTTGCTGCGCTGCTGGCACTCGCCGCCTGCGGGCAGAAGACTGCGCTCGAACCGGTCGAGGGCACCGCACTGCCGCCCGCCCCCTATGGCGCGGAGGCACAGCCGACCTCGGAAGAACTGCTCGCACTACCGCCCACCGCCGCGCCCGACCGCAGCGTGGAACTGCGGACGCGCTCGGAGGAACGCGAGGATGACCCCTTCGACCTGCCGCCCGAGTAATTTCGAGACGGCAAGCAAGGCTTGCTCGACAGACGGCCCGGCATTGTGCAGAGGCACGCGCCATGGACCATTTCCAGCTCAAGAACGGCGTGCTCCACGCCGAGGACGTGCCGCTGCCGCGTATCGCTGAAGAGGTCGGCACGCCCGTCTACATCTATTCGCGCGCCACGCTCGAACGGCATGCGCGCGTGTTCCGCGAGGCGCTCGGCGCGCTCGACAATCCGCATATCGCCTTCGCGGTGAAGGCCAATCCAAACCTCGCCGTGCTCAAGGTGCTGGCGAACGAGGGGTATGGCGCAGATGTCGTCTCGGGCGGCGAACTGACCCGCGCGCTGGCGGCGGGGATGAAGCCCGAGGACATCGTTTTCTCGGGCGTCGGCAAGACGCATGCCGAGCTGCTCCAGGGGCTCGAGGCCGGCATCGGCCAGTTTAACATCGAGAGCGAGGAAGAGGGCTACGAGCTTTCCGCCATCGCCGCGCGGCACGGCACGCGCGCCGCCTGCGCATTGCGCGTCAATCCGGATGTCGATGCGCGCACGCATGAGAAAATCTCGACCGGCAAGCGCGAGAACAAGTTCGGCGTCCCGCTCGACCGCGCGGCGGACATCTATGGCCGACTGGCGCGTGAGGACGGGCTCGATATGCGCGGGATCGCCGTGCATATCGGCAGCCAGCTGGCCGATCTTGAACCGCTCGAAACCGCCTTCGGCAAGGTTGGTGCGCTGATCGAGGAACTGCGCGCGGCGGGCTGCAGCGTGACGCATGCCGATCTCGGTGGCGGCCTCGGCGTGCCCTACAAATCCGGCGAGGAACTGCCGGCCCCGGCCGAATACGGCGCAATGGTCGCCCGCGTCACCAAGGGCTGGGACGTGCGGCTGATGTTCGAGCCGGGCCGCGTGATCGCGGGCAATGCCGGCGTGCTGCTGACCCGCGTGATCCGGTCCAAGCGCAGCGGCAACGGCCCGCCCTTCGTGGTGGTCGATGCGGCGATGAACGACCTCGCGCGGCCCGCCATGTATGGCGCGTGGCACGATTTCGACGCGGTCGAACCCAGTGGCGAGCGCATGACCGCGCATATCGTCGGTCCGATCTGCGAGACCGGCGATACCTTTGCGATGGATCGCGACTGCGACGCGCTGGTGGCGGGCGATCTCGCCGTGTTTCGCACCGCGGGTGCCTATGGCGCGACCATGGCCTCGTCCTACAATTCGCGCGGCTTCGTCGCCGAGGTGCTGGTCGACGGCGACCGCTACGCCGTCGTCGCCGACCGGATCGCCGCCTCCGCGATCATGGATGCCGAGCGCGTACCCGAGTGGCTCGCCTGATGGCCCGCAGCCATGCATAGCCTGCCGCTCTTCCACCGGATCGCGGGGACACGCGTCGTGGTGGTCGGCACGGGCGCAATGGCCGAAGCCAAGGCGCGACTGGTTACGCGTGCGGGCGGCATGCCCTGCCCCGAGACCGAGGCGCATCATGCGCGCCTCGGCTTCGTCGCGCTCGAAGATCCGCGTGCGGCCGAGGCTGCCGCGCTGCGGCTGAAGCGCGCGGGCTTGCTGGTCAATGTCGCCGACCGGCCCGATCTCTGCGATTTCACTCTGCCGAGCGTGCTCGACCGCGATCCGGTGCTGGTGGCGGTGAGCACCGGCGGCGCTTCGGCGGGGCTGGCAAAGCATGTCCGGCTGCGGCTCGAGGCGCTGCTGCCGCATGGGCTCGGCGCGCTGGCCCGCGCGCTTGAGGCGGCGCGCGACAGCATCCGTGCACGCTTCCCGCAGGCCGATGCCCGCCGCCGCGCGCTCGACGAAGCCTTGCGGCAGGGCGGCGCGCTCGATCCTTTCGACGCGCAGGACGGCAAAGCGGTCGATCGCTGGCTCGCGGGGCGCAGCGAGGCACGCCAGGGAGAGGTTTTCGATGTCACGCTTGCGAGCGACGATCCCGACGATCTGACTTTGCGCCAGGCCCGCGCGCTGGGAATGGCCGATACCGTGCTCCACGATCCGGACCTGCCCGATGCGCTGCTGGTCCGCGCCCGCGCCGATGCGGTGCGCCTGCCGCTGCCCGCCGATCCGCCCGCCAACGGGCTGACCGTGATCCTGCGGCGGAAGCCCTAGACCACCGCCAGCTCGCCTGCGCCGACCGCGGCGAAATAGCGCGCCAGCGCGTCGGCGGTCTCGTCGGCCAGCGCGATATAGGCGCGGCGCCGGTCGTGCGGGTCGGATACGCGCACCAGCAGGTCGGCCTCGACCATCTGCCCGATCCAGCGCAGCGCAGTGGTCGCCGGCACGCCTGCGGCGATGCATAGCGAGGTCACGCAAACCTGCTTGCGTTCGGCCCGCGCGGCGGCAAGATCGAGCAATATGTCCCAAGCGGGATCGGCAAAGAGTTCGGCATCGAAGAAGCGCGTCCGCGCCTGCCGGGCCTTGATCAGCTTGCGGATCGTTGCCGCATCGGGCAGCCGCGGCCGCTCGTCCTTGCCCGCCATCACATAATCGTGCCCCTCGCTGCGCCATCCGGGCGCAGGCGTCTCAAGCCTGAACGCCCCGCCGCCTTCACGCTGGCCGGGCGATAGCCGTTCGAGCCGCTCGGCAATCCGGCCGACCTGTTCGGTCAGCCGCAGCAGCATCAGCCGGTCTTCCTCGCCCATTTCGCGCAGCCGCAGATTGGGAATGCGCGCGAGCACGCGACCGATGGCGATGACCCGTTCGGCACGCGCGGGATCGACGAGGATCTGCGGCGCGGACATCGAAAAACAGCCGAATACGTCGTCGAGCGCGCCCATCGTCGTCGAAACCACCAGCTGCGCCCCGGCCTTGCCCCCGCGCATGTCGAGCCGCGAGAGCAGCGCCAGCGCATCGGCGCTCGCCTCGGCGCAATCGACCAGCACGAGGTCGCCCAGCGCGGCCAGCGGGCCCTGCGCATATTCCTCGAGGCTGCCGCATTCGCGCAGGCGAAACCCTGCGGCGAGCGCATCCTCGCGCATTTCGGCTCGCACATGGTCGCGATCCGCGAGAACGGTCACCGACAGCTGGCACCCCGAGGCATCGCGCGCCGGCTCATACTCGAAATCCGCCTGCATCGACTCGCACTCCTTGCTCCGATACGGAACATAATGCGAACAAAAAGCGCACACGTCAAGAAGATGGGCAAAATCCACACGAGTGATTGAACCTTTCGCCCCGCTGCTGCGACTATCGCATCATGACAACGAGGGGCAGAACGGCCGGACCACCCGCTTCGGCGCGGCTCTATGACGAATTGCTCGTCACGCTGGTGCAGTCGGGTGACCGGCGCGCGGGCGAGCGACTGGCGGCGCGCTGGCAGCCGCGCCTCGCGCGGACCGCGCGGCGGCTGCTCGCTGAGGACGAGGCGGCACTTGCGGTGGTGCAGGAGGCGTGGCTGTCGATCCTGCGCGGCATCGGCACACTGCGCGATCCCGCGCGCTTCGCGCCCTGGGCCTTCGGCATTTTGCGCCGGCGCTGTGCCGATCGCATCCGCAGGGCGCAGGCCGACCGGGTGCGGAGCGGCGCGAGCGAGCACGAGCCCGCCTTACCCGCTTCGGCGGAGGAGGCGGTGGCCATCCGTCAGGCCTTCGCTGCGCTGCCGCCCAACCAGCGGCTCGCCGCACAATTGTTCTTCGTCGAGGGGCTCACCCTCGCCGAGATCGCCGAGGTGCAGGAGGTGCCACCGGGCACCGCCAAGACGCGCCTCTTCCACGCCCGCCGCAAGCTAAAGGCGGTGCTTACAGGAGACGACACATGACCGATATCGACGACCGTATCCGCGGCGCGCTCGACGCCGACGACAAGGCCTTCCTCGCCGGGCTCGACGAGGGGCGCGGCATGTTCAGCCAGATGGGCGACGTGCTGGCCGGGCCGCTGGGCGGCTGGGCCAAGCTGATCTTCGTCTTCGCGGTGCCGGTCGGGATCGCCCTGGTCTATTGCGGCTACCGCTTCTTTACCGCTCCGGGGCTCGACCAAGCGCTGTGGTGGGGGATTGTGACGCTCGGCCTGCTGACCATGCAGGGCTTCATCAAGGAATGGTTCTATTCGCGCATGAACCTGCTCAGCGTGCTGCGCGAGGTGAAGCGCCTGCAGCTGCAGGTGGCGATGCTCGAAGAGCGGCGCGGCTAGGGGCGGATCTCGATCGGCGTCCCGTCGGGCACGAGGCTCCACAGCTCCTCGATCTCGGCATTCGACAGCGCGATGCAGCCATCGGTCCAGTCGCCCGGAATCCGCTCGTCGAAGGCGAGGCCGTTGGGCTGGCCGTGGATGAAGATCAGCCCACCCGGCGAGCGCCCGCGTGCCTTGGCATAGGCCCGGTCCGCCGCGTTGGGATAGTCGATGAACAGGCTGAGATAATAGCTCGACTGCGGATTGCCGTAGGTGATCGTATAGCGCCCCTCGGGCGTGCGCTCGTCACCCTGGAAGCGCTTGTGGCCGATCGGCTGGTCGCCGAACTGCAGGCCGCTATAGGCACGGATCACGCGACCGCCCTGATAGAGCCACAGCCTGCGTTCGGACTTGTCGATCAGGACGAAATCGGCGCGCTCGCCCGCGCGCGCCTGCTGCGCCTGCGCGACCGGCACCGGCTGCAGGCAGGCCGCGAACAGGAGCACGAGTGAAAGAGCGAGACCGCGCATGGTGTGGGCACCATAACGACCAACTCTTAATTCGTCATTGCGAGAAGCCGAAGGCTTCGCGGCGAAGCGTGCTGTCCAAAGAACAATCCTGACAGCGCAGGACTGGATTGCTTCGCGACGCTCGCAATAACTGAACTGCGCATCAATCCATGAAAGGATCGCGCATCAGGATCGTGTCCTCGCGCTGCGGGCTGGTGGAGACCAGCGCCACGGGCGTTTCGATCAGTTCCTGCACGCGCTGGATGTATTTCACCGCATTGGCGGGCAAGTCGGCATAGCTGCGCGCGCCGGCAGTCGATTCCTTCCACCCCGGCATGGTCTCGTAGATCGGCTCGACCGCGGCCTGATCCGCCGCGTGGCTGGGGAAGTAGTCCATGATCTTGCCGTGGAGGCGGTAGCCGGTGCAGACCTTTACCTCGTCGAGCCCGTCGAGCACGTCGATCTTGGTCAGCGCGATACCGGTGACGCCGCTGATCGCGCAGGTCTGGCGTACCAGCACGGCGTCGAACCAGCCCACCCGGCGCTGGCGCCCGGTGACGGTACCGAATTCATGACCGCGCTCGCCGATACCCTTGCCCACCTCGTCCTCGAGCTCGGTCGGGAACGGCCCGCTGCCGACGCGCGTGGTGTAGGCCTTGACGATGCCGAGCACGAAACCGGTAGCATTGGGGCCGAGTCCGCTGCCCGCCGCAGCGGCGCCGCTGACAGTGTTAGAGCTGGTGACAAAGGGATAGGTGCCGTGGTCAATATCGAGCAGCACGCCCTGCGCGCCTTCGAACAGGATCTTGGCGCCCGCCTTGCGGACCTTCTTGAGGCGTTTCCACACCGGCTGCGCGAATTGCAGCACGAAGGGTGCGATCTCGCGCAGCTCGGCGAGTAGCCTTTCGCGGTCGATCGGCGGCTGGTCGAAACCGGCGCGCAGCGCATCGTGGTGCGCGCAGAGCCGGTCGAGCTGCGGTTCGAGATGGTCGAGATGCGCGAGATCGCAGACGCGGATCGCGCGGCGGCCGACCTTGTCTTCATAGGCCGGGCCGATGCCGCGCCCGGTGGTGCCGATCTTCCCCGAACCCGCTGCGGTTTCGCGCAGGCCATCGAGATCGCGGTGGATCGGCAGGATCAGCGGGCAATTGTCGGCGATGGCGAAATTGTCGGGATTGATCTCGACACCCTGCCCCTCGAGCTTTTCGACCTCGGCCTTGAGATGCCAGGGATCGAGTACCACGCCATTGCCGACGATGCTGAGCGTGCCCGTGACGATCCCGCTCGGCAGCAACGAGAGCTTGTAGGTCTTGTCGCCGACGACGAGCGTGTGGCCGGCATTGTGCCCGCCCTGGAAGCGCACGACGGCATCGGCGCGGCTGGCAAGCCAGTCGACGATCTTGCCCTTGCCCTCATCGCCCCACTGGGCACCGATTACGGTCACATTTGCCATGATTACGCCTTTTCCCCTGCCAGGGGATCCACAAGGTCCTTCGACAGGACTCGACCAGGGGATGGAATGGAGAAACGGGTGTGCCGCTTCAAATGCGGGGCGCGAGGTAGGAGCCTGCGGGTTGGCAGTCAAGCCGCGGAAACATTGCTGCACTGCATCATTGATAGGGTAAAGGAGACCCCATGACCGATTACCCCACCCTCGCCCTCAACGACGGCTGCCAGATTCCACAGCTCGGTTTCGGTACCTGGCAGATCGAGGAGGAGACGGCGCCCGCAGCCGTCAAGACCGCGCTCGAAACCGGCTATAGGCTGGTCGACACGGCGGCCATCTATGGCAACGAGCGCGGTGTGGGCGAGGGGATCGGCGAGCGGTCCGATATCTTCCTCCAGACCAAGATCTGGAACGAGAGCCAGGGCTACGACCGGACGCTCAAGGCTGCCGACAAATGCCTCGCGCGGTTGGGGCGCGACCATGTCGACATGCTGCTGATCCACTGGCCCTGCCCTGATAAGGACCTGTTCGTGGACACGTGGAAGGCGCTGATCGACCTGCGCGACCAGGGCAAGGCGAAGTCGATCGGCGTGTCCAATTTCCGCAAGGAAGATCTGAAGCGCATCGTCGACGAGACCGGCGTCACCCCGGCGCTCAACCAGATCGAACTGCACCCGAGCTTCCAGCAGCGCGAACTGCGCAAGGTTCACGAGGACATGGGCATCGTCACGCAAAGCTGGTCGCCGCTTGGGCAGGGCGGCGGGATGGATGCCGCCGCGATCCAGGAGATTGCCGGCGAGACGCGCCAGCCAGCGAGCGCAGTGGTGCTGCGCTGGCATATTCAGCACGGGCTCTGCCCGATCCCCAAGTCGACTAGCCGCGAGCATATCGAGCAGAATTTTGCCGCCCTGTCGTTCGAACTGAGCGAGGAGCAGATGGCGCGGATCGATGCGCTCGATACCGACGATGGTCGTCTCGGCCCCGATCCGGCGAACTTCAACGGCTGAGCTGCGGTCCTCCGGGCGAGGATTGACTGTATTATATAGGCATGACACGTCTCCGGAAACGGAGAGTGTCATGACCTTGTTTATCGCCAGCCTGCTCGTCGCCGCAGCGGCGCCCGCCCAAGCCGCAGCCACCCCAACCGATCCGGTCGCCATCGTCGACGAGGCTGCGCGCGAGCGGGGTGATCTGAGCGAGGTGCTTGTACTCGGCACAGCGCATCTCAGCTCTCTACCCGAGGATTTCGACCGCACCCGCTTCGCCCCGCTGCTCGACCGGCTTGCCGAGTGGCGCCCCGAGGCCATCGCGATCGAGAATCTCGACGGGCCGCAATGCGACTTCCTGCGCGCCTACGCGCACGCCTACCCCGACACTGCGGAAAACTATTGCCCCGACCCCGGGCCCGCACGCGCCGCGCTCGGCGTGTCGGGGCCCGAAGCGGATCGCGAAGTCCGCGAGCTGCTGGATGAACAAGGCACCGAGCGGGAGCCGGCGCAACGGCGGCGGCTGGCGGCGCTTTTCCTCGCGATCGGCGAACCCGATTCGGCGCTGGTCCAGTGGCTCCGCCTGCCTGCTCCCGAGCGCCGTGCAGGGGGCGCGCTGACCGGGGAGCTGGTCGCACAGATCGACAAGCGCATGACCCGGCGCAACGAATCGAGCCTGATCGCGGCGCATCTCGCCGCCCGGCTCGGCCACGAGCGCGTCTATCCGGTCGATGACCATACCGGTGATATCGCCACCGGGCCGATCGACGACGAGGAGCTCTATGTGCGCGAAATTCGCGCAGCCTGGGACAATCCCGCAACGGCCGAGCGCCGTGCCGCTTCCGAGGCCCGGGACAAGCAGCTCCAAAACGGATCGCTATCGGTGCTCGAATGGTACCGCCTCATGAACAGCGAGCGCGAGGCACGGCTGGCTATGCGCAGCGATTTCGGCGCGGCCGCAGGCGCCCGCCACCCGGGCAATACGGGCCGCAAATATCTCGCCTATTGGGAGACGCGAAACCTGCGCATGGTCGCCAATTTGCGGCAGGTGATCGGCGCGGGCCGCCGCGTGCTGGCGATCGTCGGCTCGTCGCACAAGCCCTATTACGAGCGTTATCTCGGCATGATGAGCGATGTCGAGCTGGCCGATACACAGGCTGTACTGGCGGGCAGCGGCAGGGAGTGACATCGAGGGGTGCCCGAAGCGCCCCGGAGTGCTAACGGGGCGCGATCATGTCGCTGCCTCCCATCCGCATCGCCGCGCTCTACCAGTTCGCGCGGTTCGACGATCCCGCCGCCTTGAAGCCGGACCTGCTCGCCTGCATGGAAGAGGCCGGCGTGCGCGGCACGCTGCTACTCGCCCGCGAAGGGATCAACGGCACCATCGCCGGTTCGGACGAGGGGATCGAGGCGGTGCTCGCGCATGTCCGCGCGCTGCCCGGCTGCGCGGATATCGAAGTCAAGGAATCGCGCGCCGAGGCGATGCCCTTCCACCGCACCAAGGTGCGGCTGAAGAAGGAGATCGTCACCATGGGCCAGCCCGATCTCGACCCCCTGGCAGGAGTCGGCACCTATGTCGCGCCCGGGGACTGGAATGCGCTGATCTCCGATCCCGACACGATCGTGATCGACACGCGCAATGATTACGAGGTGCAGATCGGGACGTTCGAGGGCGCGATCGACCCGGAGACCACAAGCTTCCGTGAATTTCCCGACTGGTTCCGCGCCAAGCGCGCCGAGATCGAGGCGGAGGGCCGCTCGCCCAGGATCGCCATGTTCTGCACCGGCGGCATCCGCTGCGAGAAATCGACCGCTTTCGCGCGCGCCGAAGGGGTGGAAGAAGTCTACCACCTCAAGGGTGGCATCTTGAATTACCTCGAACAGGTACCCGAGGCCGAAAGCCTGTGGCGCGGCGAATGCTTCGTCTTCGACGAGCGAGTCAGCGTCGGCCATGGGCTGAGGCTCGGCGACCATGCCTTGTGTCGCGCGTGTCGGCGCCCGCTCAGCGCCGAAGATATGACGCATGAGCATTACGAGGAAGGCGTCTCCTGCCCCCGCTGCCATGGCGAACGCAGCGATGAACAGCGCGCCCGCTATGCCGAACGCCAGCGGCAGGAAAGGCTCGCGGAGGCGCGCGGCGAGGAGCATGTCGGACGCCGGGAAAACCCGGGGATCGACGAAGAGGCCGATGGCTGAAGCGGTCCTCTACAGCTTTCGCCGCTGCCCCTATGCGATGCGCGCCCGCATGGCGCTGAGCGTGAGCGGCGCGCGCTATGACCACCGCGAGGTGGTGCTGCGCGACAAGCCCGCCGAGATGCTCGCGGTCTCGCCCAAGGGCACCGTGCCGGTGCTGGTGACGGAGCACGGTGCGGTGCTCGAGGAGAGCCTCGACATCATGCGCTGGGCGCTCGGGCGAAGCGATCCCGAAAGCTGGCTCGCGCGGCACGACGAGGCCTTGCTCGAAGCCAATGACGGCCCCTTCAAGCACCATCTCGACCGCTACAAATATGCCACGCGCTACGACGACGTCGATCCCGAGGAGCACCGCGCCGCGGCGCTGGAGATCCTCCAGCGACTGGAGGCACGGCTAGCTGCCAGCGCCTTTTTGTGCGGCGACGCGCGCGGCTTCGCCGATATCGCGATCTTTCCCTTCATCCGCCAGTTCGCCAATGCCGACCGCACCTGGTTTGATGCGCAGGATCTGCCAAGCCTGCAGGCCTGGCTCGCTGCGCTGATCGAGTCAGATCTGTTTTCCGGGGTGATGCACAAGCATCCGCAATGGCGGAGCGCCTAGAGCGGCTTCGGCTCCTTGCCTTCGAGCACATGCGTGCAGCCCAGTGCCCGCGCATCGTCGCTCTCGGCCACGGCGGCGATCGTCCGCCAGCCGATCCCGCGCAGGCGTGCCGCCACTTCGCGGTCATGGCCCAACGGGAGGAACAGCGTATCGCGCCTGTCGGCAGCGATCGCGCCGAGAGCCTCGAGCAGCGGATCGATATAGAGCGAAAAGCCGGTCGCGGCCTCGTCGGTGCCTTTAATGGTGTAAGTGCCGCCACGGCCCAGTGCGCGGCGCGCGCCCTCGCCATAGAGCGTGAAGCCGAACCAGCTCTGGTATTCGAAACCGTGGCGTTCGGTCGGATCGAGCGTGACCCGGGCGCGATTGTCGATGGCTGCAGCGATCTCGCGCAGGCCCTCGATCCGGCTGGCGAGCGCGCCGCCCGCATCGACCGCGGCCAATTTGTCGATCGCCTCGCCTAAGGGGCCGGTGGCATAGAGCAGCGGGAGATAGGCCTCGCCGCCAGCTTCGCGCAGCCCGCCGGCGTCCTTTGTATCCAGCTCGCGCCGTACCGCCTCGCGCTGCTCGGGATCGAGCGGCATCGCGTCTCGGGCGAGCGCGTCGACGAGGTCGGGCAGCGTAAAATCGACCGAGATATTGGCCACGCCCGCCGCCTTGAGCGCATCGATCGCCACCGAGACCATTTCGCTCGCCGCCGCAACACTATCGGCGCCAATCAATTCGGCCCCGAGTTGCAGCCGCTGCCGCGCGGGGTCGAGCTGGTCGGCGCGGAGCAGCGCGACATCGCCGGCGTAACACAGCCGCAGCGGTCGCGGGGCGCCGGCCATGCCAGTCGCTGCGATACGTCCGACCTGCACCGTCATATCGCTGCGCAACGCCAGCGTGCGCAGGCTGTCGGGGTCGGTGAAGCGCACCATCCGCCGCGTCGCCACCCCGTCCATGCGCCCGGCGAGCGAGCGCTCGAATTCCACCAGCGGCGGACGCACGCGGTCATAGCCATGCGCATCCATCGCATCGAGCACGGCGCGCATCGCGCGGGTGATCGCACGGGCGCGATCGGGAAGCGCATCTTCGAGGCCGACGGGCAGGAGGTCGTCAGGTGTCGTCATAACGCCGCGCCCCCTGCCTCATCGCCCGTCAGAATGCCAGCGGCATTACGGTCTTCACGCCCTGGAGCGCGCAGGCCTGCTTGACGACGTCCTGCGGGATCGGTGCGTCGACGCTCAGCAACAGCACCGCCTCTCCCCCCGCCTGGCGGCGACCGAGGTGGAAGGTGCCGATGTTGATGCCGTTTTCGCCCAGCAGCGTCCCGATCCGGCCGATGAAGCCGGGCGCGTCCTCGTTGACGATGTAGAGCATGTCACCCGACAGCTCGGCCTCGATCCCGACGCCGAACATCTCCACCAGGCGCGGGGCATCGGTTCCGAACAGCGTTCCCGCCACCGAACGGTCGCCCGCCTCGGTGCCCACGGTAACGCGGATCAGCGTATTGTAGGCGCCTTCCTTCTCGTGCCGGATCGAGCGCACGTCGAGCCCACGCTCCTTGGCCAGGAAGGGCGCGTTGACCATATTCACCGTATCCGAATAGCAGCGCATCAGGCCGGCCAACACCGCGCCTTCGATCGGCTTGCCCGACAATTCGGCCGCCGCGCCCTCGCGCTCGATGCTGATCTTGGTGAGGTTGCCATGCGCCAGCTGCCCGACGAGGCTGCCGAGGTTCTCGGCCAGCTTCATATAGGGCTTGAGCTTGGGCGCTTCCTCGGCGCTGAGGCTCGGCATGTTGAGCGCATTGGTGACGCCGCCGTTGACGAGGTAGTCGGCCATCTGCTCGGCCACCTGCAATGCGACATTGACCTGCGCCTCGGTGGTCGATGCCCCGAGGTGCGGGGTGCAGATGAAATTGGGCTTGCCGAACAGCGGCGATTCCTTGGCCGGTTCGGTCTGGAACACGTCGAGCGCCGCACCCGCGACCTGGCCGCTGTCGAGCGCCTCGGCCAGCGCCGCCTCGTCGATCAGCCCGCCGCGCGCGCAGTTGACGATGCGCACGCCCTTCTTGGTCTTGGCGAGGTTTTCGGCCGACAGGATGTTGCGTGTCTCGTCGGTCAGCGGCGTGTGCAGCGTGATGAAGTCCGCCTTGGCGAGCAGCGTGTCGAGATCGACCTTCTCGACTCCGATTTCCACTGCACGTTCCTCGGTCAGGAAGGGATCGAAGGCGACGACCTTCATGCGTAGGCCCAGCGCGCGGCTGGCGACGATGCTGCCGATATTACCCGCGCCGATCAGGCCGAGCGTCTTGCCGGTCACTTCGACACCCATGAAATCGTTCTTGGGCCATTCGCCGGCCTGGGTGCGCGCATTCGCCGCGGGGATTTCGCGGGCGAGAGCGAACATCATGGCTATGGCGTGTTCGGCGGTGGTGATCGAATTGCCGAAAGGCGTGTTCATCACCACCACGCCCTTGGCGCTGGCGGCGGGGATATCGACATTGTCGACCCCGATCCCGGCACGGCCGACGACCTTGAGATTTTCGGCGGCTTCGAGAATTTCCTTGGTCACTTTGGTCGCCGAACGGATGGCGAGGCCATCGTACTGGCCGATTACAGCCTTGAGTTCGTCGGGCGTCATGCCCGGCTTCACGTCGACATCGCAGCCGCGCTCTTCGAAGATGCGCGCAGCATTGGGGTCCATCTTGTCGCTGATGAGGACTTTGGGTTTGGTCATGATTTCTTCCTAAATCGAGTCCCGGAGCGGGCTGGGACCTCGTCCAGATTGGTGCTGGGCCGATGGAGGCCCCAGCCTTCGCTAGGGCTCGCGGCATCCTCAGGCGTGCGAGCTCTTCACCTGTTCGTAGGCCCACTCGATCCACGGCAGGAGGCGTTTCAGGTCCTCCTGCTCGACCGTGCCGCCGCACCAGATGCGCAAGCTCGGCGGGGCATCGCGATAACCGTTGAAGTCGTAACCGACGTCGCGCTCCTCGAGCAGCTTGACGATCTTCTTCGGCACCGCCGCCTTGTCCTCGTCTGACAGGCTATCGTACCATTCGCCCTGGAAGACGAAGCACACGCCGGTATTGGTGCGCTTGGCCGGGTCGGAGACCATGTTGCGCAGCCACGGCGTCGCCTCGATCCAGTCGAGCACGATCTTGGCATTGGCATCGGCGCGTTCGAACATCGCCTTGCGGCCACCGAGCGCCTGCGCCCATTCAAGCGCGTCGATATAGTCCTCGGTCGCCAGCATCGAAGGCGTGTTGATCGTCGCGCCTTCGAAGATGCCGGTGTTGATCTTGCCGCCCTTCTTGAGGCGAAAGAGCTTGGGCAGCGGCCATTCGGGATCGTAGCTTTCGATCCGCTCGACTGCCTTGGGTGAAAGGATCAGCATGCCGTGCTGGGCTTCGGAGCCCATCACCTTCTGCCAGCTGTAGGTCGTGGCATCGAGCTTGGCCCAGTCCATCTCCATTGCGAACACGGCACTGGTGGCATCGTTGATCGTCACGCCTTCGCGGCCCGGGGCGAGCCAGTCGGTGTCCGGTATCTTCGCGCCCGAGGTCGTGCCGTTCCAAGTGAACACGACGTCATTGTCCTGCGAGATCGAGGCGAGATCGGGTATCTCACCATAGTCCGCATCGAGTGTGGTCAGGCGGTGCAGCTTGAGCTGCTTGACCGCGTCCTGGATCCAGACATTGCCGAAGCTCTCCCATGCCGCCACGGTCGCCGGGCGATCGGGGCGCAGCATCGTCCACATGGCGCATTCGAGCGCGCCCGTGTCCGAGGCCGGCATGATGCCGACGAGGTAATCCTCGGGCACGCCGAGCATCTCCTTCGACAGATCGATGGCGTATTTCAGCCGCGACTTGCCGAGCGCGCTGCGATGCGAGCGGCCGAGCGATTCGGTTTTGAGATTGGCGGCAGACCAGCCCTTGTGCTTGGCGGTCGGACCGGACGAAAAGAAGGGGCGCTCAGGCTTGAGCGTCGGTTCGGCAGTCATGTATTCTCTCCTTGCAGAGAGCTCGCGCGGCGTTGGGACCGCGTGGCCCGATGGCCGAACTAATGTTGCGCCGCGGCAAGTCAATGCGAAATACCTATGCAGCGACGAAGCGTAGCTGCGACACGGCAGGCTCCCCCCTCGCCAAAGCGACGGCAATTGCCTAAGGGCGCGGCGATGGATGTGACCGATCTCCGCATCGCGCTGTTCAGCGGGAACTACAACTACACCCGCGACGGCTGCAATCAGGCGCTCAACCGCCTTGCCGACTATCTCTTGCGGCAAGGCGCCGCGCTGCGCGTCTATTCGCCGGTGGTGGACGAGCCCGATTTTCCGCCGACCGGCGATCTCGTCGACGTGCCCAACATGCGCATGCCGGTGAAGAACCGCGGCGAATATCGCCTCGGCCTGCCGCTCGATGCCAAGGCGCGCGCCGATCTGGAAACGTTCGCGCCCAATACGATCCACCTCTCGGCTCCCGATTTCACCGGTCACTCGGCGCTCAAATGGGCGCGCAAGCGCGATATTCCGGTGCTCGCCTCGGTCCACACGCGCTTCGAGACCTATCCGCAGTATTACGGCGCCGGGTTCCTCGAACCGGCGGTGGTCGCGTTGCTGCGTCGGTTCTACCGCCGCTGCGACGCGCTCGTGGCGCCGTCGCAAAGCCAGATCGACGAGCTCAAGGCGCAGGACATGCACGACGACATCAGCATCTGGTCGCGCGGAGTCGACCGGGATCTCTTTCACCCATCGAAGCGCGATCTCGAATGGCGCCGCTCGCTGGGTCTCGCCGACGAAGATGTCGCGATCGTCTTTCTCGGCCGGCTGGTGATGGAAAAGGGCCTCGATGTCTTTGCCGAAACCATCGTCCAGCTGCGCAAGCGGCAGGTGCCGCACAAGGTCCTCGTGATCGGCGACGGTCCGGCGCGCGGCTGGTTCGAGAAGGCCTTGCCGGGCGGCATTTTCGCCGGTTTCAGGACCGGGGCCGATCTCGGCACGGCGCTGGCGAGCGGGGATATCTTCTTCAACCCCTCGATCACCGAGACCTTCGGCAACGTCACGCTCGAGGCGATGGCCTGCGGTCTGCCCGTGGTCGCCGCCGGGGCCACCGGCGCCGCCAGCCTGGTGGCCGATGGCGAGACCGGTCGCCTCGTCCCCCCGGGCAAGCCCGATGTCTTTGCCCCTGCCTGTGCCGAGGCGCTCGCACCCTATTGCCTCGACGACACGCTGCGCCTGCGGCACGGCGCCAACGGCGAGCTATCCGCCGGCGCCTATTCATGGGATGCGATCAACCAGGCGGTGGTCGATACCTATCTGCGGCTGCACGATCAGCGCCCGGACGCCGAAGACCGACGCTAGCGCAGGACTCCTGCGGCCTGCTGGCTGCGCGCATACCACCACTGCAACACGACCGCGAGGATGATCACCAACGGCATGACCTTGGTCATGGCTGTGTCGGCCATCTGCGACGGCAGGTCGATGGTATACTGGTAGGCGAAGCTGAGCACCGCGCCGACCAGCGAGGCCAGGAACGCGATGACCGCGAAACGCGAGCGGAGCAGCAGCAGCACCGATCCGGCAACCGATCCCCAGACGCCCAGCGCCCAGAGCGCATCCGCCCAGGCCGGGAAGCTGTCGAGAAAGGCGATCGACTGTTCGACCGACATGCCCATCTGGCCCATCGTCGCCTCGAGATAGGCCGGGTCGCGCAATTGCGACATGGTGTAATCATAGCCGCCGAACGCATTCCACAGCAGCGATACGAACCCGACTACCCACAGGTGCCAGGGTGCCTTGCCAGCCTTGTCCATTGTCTTCCCTCCCTCTCGACGACCCGCGAGGCAGGATATACCTTGCACAGCAGGTCGTAAACGGGAGGGCGATCAGAGCCGCTCGATCTTCTTGGCGAGCTCGTCCACCAGGTCGACGATCTCGCGCATGGTGTCCTCGTCTAGCTTGCCCGAGCGGGCGCGGTTCTTCAGTACGCCGGCGAGATTGCCGAGCGCGCGGAACATCTCGGGTGTGGCAAAGGCGCGGCGGTGTTCGCCGTGGCCCGACAGCCGCTCGAACAGGGCCTCGACCTCGTCGGCACGTTCCTCGAGCTCGGCCCGTCCTGAACCGGTCGCCTCATAGGCCTTGCGCGTTTCGTCGCCTGCAGCCTGCGCAATCGCGCCCTCGTCCTCGAGGAGCGAAAGCGTGGGGTAGATCGTCCCAGGGCTCGGTGCATAGGCCCCTTCGGTCAATTCCTCGATCGCCTTGATCAGTTCGTAGCCATGACTCGGCTCGTCGGCGACGAGTTTGAGCAGCACCAGTCTCAACTCGCCCGAACCGAACATCCGGCGCCGGCGCCGTCCGCCTCCACGCGGCCCGAAATCGAACGACCACCCCGGCCCACCGAATCGTGCCGAGGCTCCGAGGCCCTCTTTGCATTCGGCTTCCGCCATCATCGCAGCCACGAAGGGCCAGCCGCCCATCCTGCGCATTTTGCGCCACTTGTGAGCCTTGTGCATCGGATCATCCCTTGTCCTATCTTTGATAGCTCTAAGATATATCTTACAATCAATGATGCAAGAGGACGATGCAATTCCTCGGTGAACGCCCTATGTCAGCCGACCAATGGTCGATCTGTTTCCCGAAGACACCCACCAGCCCCGCCCCGCCGACACGCCGCGCGAGGATGCGCCGCTGGCCGACCGGCTGCGCCCGGCGAGCCTAGGGGAAGTCATCGGACAGGAGCACCTGACCGGGCCCGAAGGTGCGATAGGACGGATGGTTTCGGCCGGCCGCCTCTCGAGCATGATCCTGTGGGGACCTCCCGGCACGGGCAAGACCACCATCGCCCGCTTGCTCGCCGACAGCGTGGGCATGCGCTTCGAGAGCGTCAGCGCGGTATTCAGCGGCGTCGCCGACCTCAAGAAGGCCTTTGCCGCCGCCGACAAGGCAGCCGAAGCCGGCCAGCGCACGCTGCTGTTCGTGGACGAGATCCACCGTTTCAACCGCGCGCAGCAGGACGGCTTCCTGCCCTTCGTCGAACGCGGCACAGTGACGCTGGTCGGCGCGACAACCGAGAACCCGAGCTTCGCGCTCAATGCCGCACTGCTGAGCCGCGCGCAGGTGCTGATCCTTCAGCGGCTCGACCGCGCGGCGCTCGGCCAGCTGCTCGACCGCGCGGAGGAACTCGAAGGACCACTGCCGCTCGCCCCCGAGGCGCGCGATGCGCTTGTCGCGAGCGCCGATGGCGATGGACGCTTCCTGCTCAACCAGGCCGAAACGCTCTACAACGCGAAGATTCCCGCGCCGCTCGATCCCGCCGGCCTGGGAAAATTCCTGCAACGGCGTGTGGCGGTCTACGACAAGGACCGTGAAGGCCATTACAATCTCATCTCCGCGCTGCACAAAGCGGTGCGGGGCAGCGACGTGCAGGCGAGCCTCTATTATCTCGCGCGGATGCTCACTGCGGGTGAGGAACCGCGCTTCCTTGCCCGCCGCCTGGTGCGGATGGCGGTGGAGGATATCGGGATGGCCGACCCGCAGGCGCTGGTGCAGTGCATGGCGGCGAAGGATGCCTACGAATTTCTCGGCAGTCCCGAAGGAGAACTCGCGCTGGTGCAGGCCTGCACCTATCTCGCCACCGCGCCCAAGTCGAACGCGGTCTACAAGGCGCAGAAGGCCTCCTTCAAATCCGCCAAGGAAACGGGCAGCCTGATGCCGCCGCAGAACATCCTCAACGCGCCGACCAAGCTGATGAAGGATATCGGCTATGGTTCGGGTTACAGCTACGACCACGATGCGGCAGACGGCTTTTCGGGCGATGATTACTGGCCCGAAGAGATGGAGCCGCAGCGCTATTACGAGCCGGTCGAGCGCGGCTTCGAGCGCGAAGTGAAGAAACGGCTCGACTATTGGGACAAGCTGCGGCGCGAGAAACAGGCGTGAGTCCCCGCGAAGGCGGGGAACTCGGTCGGCCAAGCGCACCTTCGCCCGAGGCCCCCGCCTACGCGAGGATCCGGTTCAGACATTTCCTGGCGATCGACTGGTCGGGCGCCAAGGGGCCCGTGCAGCAGGGTATCGCGCTGGCTCTCGCGCATGCCGATGGCGGTCCCCCGGTGCTGATCGAACGTGGTCGGGGCTGGTCGCGCGAGGACGTGCTGGCCTTGCTGCGCGAGGATCTGCCCGACGATACGCTGGTCGGCCTCGATCTCGGCATCGCCCTGCCCTTCGCCGATTGCGGTGGCTATTTCCCCGGCTCCGGCCAATCGCCGGACAATGCGCCCGATCTCTGGGCGCTAATCGACGACATCTGTTCGCGCGACTCCAATCTTGGCGCTCAGAGCTTCGTCGACCACCCCGAGTTTCGTCCCTACTTCCGTGACGGCACCGAAACCGGTTCGCATTTCGGCTGCGATGGCGCGGCGCATGGTCGCGGGCGCTTCCGCGTGACCGAGGCAGCGCAGGCGGCCATGGGCTGCAAACCCTATTCGAACTTCAATCTGGTCGGCGCGGCGCAGGTGGGCAAATCGAGCCTCACAGGAATGCGCCTGCTGCATCGCCTACGCGGGCAGTTGCCCGTCTGGCCGGTCGACGAGCGCACCGAGCAGGGTTCGGCCGTGGTCGAAATCTACACCAGCCTCGCCGCGCTCGAGGCCGGGCGCAGCGCGGCACGGGCGAAGATGCGCAGCGGGGAAGAACTCGATGCGGCGCTGGCCAGTCTCAGCGCGCCGCCGACCGGTCACACGGGAGCGATCGACGACCATTCCTCCGACGCACTGCTGGCCGCTGCCTGGCTGCGCCATGTCGTGGGCGAGCAATCCCGCTGGGAGCCGCCTGCGCTGACGCCCGAGATCGCCCGGACCGAAGGCTGGACCTTCGGTGCGTTGTGAGATGTCCGGTGAAGCCCTGGTGGAGCCGAGCGGGATCGAACCGCTGACCTCGTCATTGCGAACGACGCGCTCTCCCAACTGAGCTACGGCCCCGTTCCAGGTTTGCCGCACCGGCGTCTTGGCGGCGGTGCGAGGCGCGCCGTTTAACCAATTGCGGCGCGCCTGAAAAGAACCAATCTCGTCAGTTCTGCGGTGTGTCGTCCTCGCCGGCATCGTTGAGGATCGGCTGGATCACCGGAACCGAGGATTGCGTTTCATCGACCGGGACCACGGGAATCTTCGCCCCGGTCTCGGGGTCCACCACCTTGGATTCGCGCAGCGGTGCCGCGCTCAGCATCGAAGGATCGGCACCGGGCCCGGGCAGCCGCTGCGAGCGCGCCCGCATCACCGCGACATAGCCCGGCTGCGAGGCCCCATAACGCTCGCCATAGCGCGCATCCCAGGCGGCGGATTCGCGCTCGTATTGTTCATAGGCCTGGAAGAAGCGTTCGAACGGGCCTTCGAAAGCCGCGAAATTGGCCAGCGCGAAGCCGAGCGGATCGACCTTGTCTCCCGCGAGATACTGCTGCGAAATTCCCAGCGCGGTGCGGCAGAAATCGGCGCGGGCAGGCGGCAGCGCGAAATAGTTGTAGACCATCGTCATCTGGCTTTCGCGCGCCTGGATGGCTGAGCGCCCCTTGCCGTATTCGTTGCGATAGTCGGCATCGATCCGGTCGTTCACCTGCTTCAGCGGGCGGGCATAGTCCTTGATATAGCTGCTGTAGGCGTCGAGGATCGGCTGGTACTGCGGATCGAGGCAGTTAAGCGCTGCGACGTTCCAGGCCGAACGGAAGTGCCACACCTTCTCGTCGTCCGAGATCCCCAGATTGACCGTCTCGCGCAGGCCGAACGAATTCACCGGCGGGATGTCCATGACATAGGAAGCCTGTCCCGGCGGTAGCGGCCGGATGGGTACCGCTTCGACGACCGGCGGCGGAGGCGGCGGGGGCGGCGGAGGCGGCGCCGCACAGGCGCCAAGAACAGAAATGCCGATGGCGATCGCCGCCATGCGAATGGTGATGTTCGTACCGCGGCTCATGGCGCGTGGACCCTCCTCGATAAAGCTGTCGTTCATCCTGAGCCCGCGTCCCTTGACGGGGGATGAAGCATGCCCGCCTAGCCGTTGCGCCGGGCAAAGAAAATGCCCGGAGCGCTGGTTACGCCCCGGGCACGATCAAGTGATTCCTGTGTGCGACGAGTGGATCAGTCGCGGCTGCCCATGAAGCGCAGCAGGAACAGGAACATATTGATGAAGTCGAGATACAGGCTCAGCGCGCCGAGAATGACGGCCTTCCCTGCGAACTCGGTACCACGCAGATACTGGTATTCCTGCTTCAGGCGCTGCGTATCGTAGGCGGTGAGGCCCGCGAAGATCAGCACACCGAGGAAGCTGACGGCCAGCGTCAGCGTGCTCGACTGGAGGAAGATGTTGATCACGCTCGCGATGATGAGGCCGATGACGCCCATCACCAGGAAGGTGCCGAAGCCCTGCAGGTTCTTCTTGGTGGTGTAGCCGTACAGGCTCAGGCCCGCGAAGGCACCGGCAGTGGCGAAGAACGTCGCGGCGATACTTTCACCCGTATAGACGAGGAAGATCGTCGACAGCGACAAGCCCATCAGGGTCGCAAAGCCCCAGAACATGATCTGGAGCGTGCCCTGGCTGAATTTGTTGGCGCCAAAGCTCATTGCGAAGACGATCGCGAGCGGCGAAAGCGCCACCAGCCACATCAGCGGACCGCTGGCGAAGGTCAATGCCAGGCCGCTGCGCGCAGTAAGCATCGCGACCAGTCCGGTCAGCAACACACCCGAGGCCATGTAGTTGTAAATCTTGAGCATGTGGGCACGCAGGCCCGCATCGAAGGTTTCCTGCCTGGCAACGGCGTCGCCGGCGCGTGGCACGGCGGTAAAGCCCTGCCGCTGGTCGGTGTCGTTCCAATTGGCCATGTCTGTGCAACTCCTCTTGGCAGCGCGGCAATACGCCCTGCTCCGTGGGCCGAATATCGGCATTCGGGACTGCAATTTCAAGCAAAACCGACCCGGGATCGCCGAGGGCGCATTCCCGCTCGACGAAGGAGCGATCAAGCCTCGCCCGCGGCGTCCACCATGGCGGCCTCGAGCGCCTCGGTCGGGGTGCGGCCACCCCAGAGGACGAACTGGAACGCCGGGTAGAAGCGGTCGCATTCGTCGACCGCGATCTCGACCAGCGCCTGCGCCTGACCGAGGCTCAACAACCCGTCGTCGCCGAGCATGGTGCCATTACGATAGAGCAGCACGCCGCCATTCGACCAGATGTCGAAATGGCCGAGCCACATCTGCTCGTTGACCAGGCTGACCAGCTCGTGCGCGGGCGCCAGCTTGTCCTTCGAAATCCGGATATCGGGCAGGCAGAGGATTTGCAGCACCATGTCCTCGGGCCGCCAGATGCCGCGCAGCTGGTACTTGGTCCAGCTGCCCTGGATTTCTCCGCTCATCTCGGTCGCGGTCGAATCGCACGGCCAGCCGCGTGCCTCGAACAGCGCCACCAGCATGTCGAGCGGTGCCGCGTCCCCCTCGGCCTCGAAGCGGTCTTCTGCTGGTCTCATCGAAGCTGTTCCGTACCCGTCATGACCCGCTGGATGCAGAAGCCCGGGGGCGCTTGGCAATGCAGGCGGGGCTCGACGCTGGGGAGAACCGCGCTGGCTTGTGCAAAGCTTGTGAACAAGTGTGTGCCCGGCGTTAACCGTGGCCGCTCGTTACAGCTTGTCGATCTTCTCGCCCTCGGCACTGGTAAAGGGGAAGGAATCCAGGCCCATCTTCCTGAGTTCATTGACCATTTCGCGCGCGCTCTCGGCGCTGTCGAAGGGACCTGAAAGCAGGCGGTTGGCCTCGCCCCAGGGGGTGACGAAGGGCCCCTTGCCGTCGAGCTTGCCCTCCGCCTTGCGCGCGATCCTGCGCCAGTCGAACTTCAGCGCAGCGGTATCCTTGCCGGTGGCCACCTGCACCCAGTGGCGCGAGGGATGGGCGGGCGGCGGAGGTGGCTTGGGCGCGGCTCGCTCGCGCGGGATATCGATACGCGTGATATCGACCGCGCCGCTTGCCGCCGGCCCCCGGTCCTGGGACTCGAGCGTAAAGCCGCTGAACGCATCGGCCACGGTCGCCGGGCTCTCGGCGGGCGGCGGGGGAGGAGGAGGAGGAGGAGGAGGAGGTGCCGGCGTGGCAGCAGGCGACGGAAGTGGCGCCGGTTCCGCAACGATCGACGCCTTCTCAGCTTGGGCGATCACAACCGGGTCCTGCCGTATAGCGAACTGCTCCGACGCCTGCGCGATAGCGGCGGGCGGCGCGCCATCCGTCGCCGGTCGGGGCCCGGCGGAAGGCGGCGATGGCGGCGATGGCGGCGAAGGCGGCGGCGCAGTCGGCCGCACCGGTGCCGAATCCGGAGACCGGACCGAAGCGCTTCGCGTATCCCTGCTGCGGGTAATGTCGGGACGGCGCCGGGGCCTGCGATCGCGCGGATCGACAGCAACAGGAGCAGCGGCGGACGCTTGCTGTCCGGGCGCGGCGTCGGCGCGCGCCACCTGCATCGGCGGGGCGGAATAATCAGCAATACCCGCGTCGTCGGTCCCGATGCTTGCGGTGCGGGGAAAAACGCCCAGATTGGCTGCGGCGGCCTGCTGTGCCTTGGTGAGCTGGGGCATGTAGTCGAAATAGGCTGCCATCCGCGCACCCACACCAGCTGGAAGCATGGTGTTGGCAATATCCTTTGCGGCACGCGCATCGCCGAGGATCGCAAGCCCGAACGCACGCGTACGGTAAGCCGTGACATCGCGCTTTTGCAACAGCGGCCTCAGCGTGGCTTCGAACCCCTTGCGATCGCCGGAGATCGCTTGGCTCAATGCAAGGCGGCGGACCACTTCTTCGCCAGCCCCGTTGGCCAGAGCGATCCGGTAAAGATGCTGCGCGCTTACGGCATCGCCAACCAGATCGAAGGCGAGCCCGCGATCCTCGGCCATCCGCGCCAGCGAGACCCCGGCCTGTTCGGCTTCGGCGAAGAGCCGCAACGCCTCGACCGGACGGCGCGAACGGGTGTAGGCGCGAGCCAGCCCGAGCTTGGTGCGCGCATTGCCCGGCGAAAGCTGGTTCGCCCGACCGAAGAAACCGATCGCTGCGTCGATGTCACCCAGGTCGAGCGCCGCCTCGCCCGCATCGAGCAATGCGTTCGTATCCGCCGCGTTGCGAGCGAGCCGGGACAGCGCCTCGCTCAACTTGCGTTCGCCTTCTCCCGGCAGCGGCTGGACGATCTCGTGCTGCGCCGCAGCAGGCGCCGCGTAGGCCGCGACGGTCAACAGCGCGATCGCAGTCGCAAGTCGCCGGTTAGATATCATATCCCGCTCCTATCGGCGCGGGCATCACCCCGCGCCGACGCAGCTGCACTTACTGGTTGTTCTGGCGTCCGAGAAAACGTGGAATGTTGAGCCCGCCGCTGCTGGCGCCGTCGCTATCGTCATCCTCGTCCTCATCACCTTCGGCGTTGTTGGCGCCGCGCGAGAGGTTTGCCATGCGTTCGAACAATGTGTTGCCAGGAAGCGAACCCGAGCCCCCGCCGGCCGGCGCGCCAGCCTGGCCGCCCTGGTCGGCCGCCCCACCGGGCTGGCGCTGCGTCGGCTTCGCCGCCAGCGGGCTGCCGCCGGCAAGATGCTCATCGCCGAGCTCGAATTCGTCCTGCGAGCCCCCCTCGGGTTCGCGCATCCCCCCCGAGAGGTCTAGCGGCGGCCGCTGCTGCTCCGCGCCCCCGGTGCCTCGCGGCGCGGTGAAGGCGGAATTGTCGTCATCGCCCATTGCCTCGTCCTGCCGGTCGAAGCGTTCGGTATGTTCGTTGCGCAGGCCGGCGAGCGGATCGACGATATCGTCGACGTCGTCGAAATCCTCTTCGGATTCCTCGTCCGAGGAGCCCGATGTTGCGGGTGACAGGCCGAAGGGACGCTCGTCCTCTTCGGCATAGGCCTCGTCGGTCAGGTCGAGCGCATCGCCTTCATCCATGGCCGGTTCGGGTTGGGGCGTGGGAGCGGGAACGGCATCGCTCGCAGCCTGCGGTTCGGGATCCGCCGAAAGGCCTTCACTGAGTTCGAAAGGTTCTTCCTCGGTCGCCGTCTCGCTCGGCAGGTCGAGCACCGGGCGCTTCGGCGCGCTGCTCTCGCGCATCGAGAAGCTCCGCGTCGGCGCCACGGCCACCGATCCGTCGGGCTCGATCCCAGTCGCGACTACCGACACGCGAATCTTGCCTTCGAGATCGGGGTTGAAGGCCGAGCCCCAGATGATGTTTGCATCCTCGTCGACCAGCTCGCGAATGTGGTTCGCGGCTTCGTCGACTTCGAGCAGCTTCATGTCCTCGCCGCCGATGATCGAGATGATCACGCCCTTGGCACCCGTCATGCTGACCCCATCGAGCAGCGGATTGGCGATGGCACGTTCGGCGGCCTCGAGCGCGCGATTGTCGCCCTCGCCTTCGCCGGTACCCATCATCGCCTTGCCCATCTCGCTCATGACGCTGCGCACGTCGGCGAAGTCGAGGTTGATGAGGCCGGGCATGACCATCAGGTCGGTAATCGAGCGGACGCCCTGCTGCAGCACTTCGTCGGCCAGTTGGAAGGCTTCCTTGAAGGTCGTTTCCGCCTTGGCGACCAGGAACAGGTTCTGGTTGGGGATCACGATCAGCGTATCGACATGCTTCTGCAGCTCGTCGATACCCGCTTCGGCGGCGCGCATGCGCCGCGTGCCCTCGAACAGGAACGGCTTGGTCACCACGCCGACGGTCAGCACGCCCTTCTTGCGCGCCGCCTCGGCGATGACCGGCGCTGCGCCGGTACCGGTGCCGCCACCCATGCCCGCCGCGATGAAGACCATGTTCACGCCGTCGAGCGCGTCTTCGATATCCGCCACCGTCTCTTCGGCTGCGGCCTTGCCCACTTCGGGGCGCGCACCCGCGCCGAGACCGCCGGTGATGTCGGGCCCGAGCTGGATGCGCTTTTCGGAAGGGGAACTGCTGAGCGCCTGCGCATCGGTATTGGCGACGATGAAATCGACGCCCTCGATCTGCGCTTCCATCATGTTGGCAATGGCATTGCCGCCCGCACCGCCGACACCAACGACCATGATCTTGGGACGAAGATCGTCATCCGATGCCGGTCCGATATTGATACTCATCAAGAGTCCCCTGGGAATTCGAAAGTCAATTACGCGCTTTATGTCACAACTCGGGCACAAAGCGAATCGCTGGGCGAGCCGCCGGATGCCTTATCCACAAGGCCTAAAGGCGGGATCGCCCCGCGTAGCAACCCTCAGAAATACTCGCGCACCGCTTGAAAAACACGGTTCACCAGACCCATGCCGCGATAGCGCCGGGTCGGTTGGTAGCGCGGACCCACCGAACGGATATCGACCGGATCGTCGGCAGCGTAGAGACACAGACCCGCGAGCGTGGCGAAACCGGGCGTCGCATGCGCCTCGGGCAGGCCCTGCAGCGCGGGCGGCTTGCCAATCCGCACCGGACGCCCGAGCGCCCCCTGCATGAATTCGGCGATCCCGTGCAGTTCCGCCCCGCCGCCGGTGAGCACGACCTGGCCGCCCTGCGCGCCGGTAAAGCCCATCGCCTTGAGCGCCTTGCCGACTTCGGCGGTGGTCACGCCGAGCCGGTCGGTGACGATCGAGACGAGCTCGGCGCGGGCGATGCGGTTGTGCTCGTCGGCGCCGCGCGCCAGCCTTCCGCCGGGTTCCTCGCCAGGGCCGTTGACCGGGATCATCTCGCGATGGTCGGTCGGCGTCGCGATCGCCGATCCGGCGACGCATTTGAGCCGTTCGGCCTGGCTGCGGCGGATGCCGAGCGAGGAAGCGATCGCATCGGTAATGTCGTTCGAGCCGACCGGGATCGACTTAAGACCCAGCAGCATCCCCGCCGCATGGACCGAGACATTGGTCACCTGCGCGCCGATTTCGACCAGAGCCACGCCGAGATCGCGCTCCTCGGTGGTGAGGCAGGCATAGGCCGCGGCAAGCGGGCTGGCGACTACGCCCTCGACATCGAGATGCGCGGTCTGCACCGCCTCGATGAGATTGCGCACCGGCGCGCCCTCGGCCAGCGTCACATGAACGTCTACGCCGAGCGCCTCGGCATGGAGGCCCTTGGGATTGGCAACGCCATGCGCGCCGTCCAGCGTGTAATGCGCCGGCTGCGCGTGAAGCACCATCCGCCCGTCGGGATGCAGGTGATCGCGCGCGGCATAGAGCAGGTGCTCGATATCGTCCTCTTCGATGCGCCTTCCGCCGATCGCGATCTCGACGCTCGAGATCTTGCTGGAAAGGCCCGCACCCGCACAGCCGATCCACACGCTCTGGATCGAGGTATTGGCATTGGCCTCGGCCTTTTCGACCGCGGTGCGGATGGCGTGGCTCGCCGCGCGCATGTCGGTGACATAACCGCGCTTGATGCCTTCGCTGGCGCGGTGGCTCGACCCGAGCACCACCATTTCGCCGCTCTCCGCCTGGCCCAAGATCATCGCCGAAACGCGGAAGGACCCGATATTGACCGCGGCGAAGACGCTGGTGATGCGCGGCTGCTGGGTGGCCATTATTCGCTCCTCGCGTTGAGCGAGGTCAGCTTGGGACAAGGCCCGTCTGCGCAGCGCAGATAGGCGCGGTCGGGCACGCGCATGTCGATCGCCACCGGCTTGCCCCCGATCAACCGGTGCATCCCGTCGAGCTGGGCGAACTTGACCAGTGCCGGGGCACCGAGGTCGCCTTCTGGCAGCGCGAGCAGCTGGCCGGTCTTGAAGGTCAGGTTCCACCGCCGGTTGCCGACCCATTCGGCCGAAGCGATCTGCGGCTTCAACGCGGGCGCCGCGTCTAGCAGCCGGCCCAGTTCCTGCACCTGCCGCGCGGCGCCCGGGCCTTCGATCAGCAGCATTCCCTTGGCCTTGCTGGCGCTGATCGGTTCGAGTTCGTTGCCCTGACGGTCGATCAGCATCAGCCGGTCGGGCTTGCGCAGCACCGCGTGCGGGACGCGCTCGACGATATCGATCTTGAGCGTCTCGGGCAGCTGGCGCGAGACACGGGCATCGGCCACCCAGGGCAGGTCGAGCAGGCGCTCGCGGACCTCGGCGAGATCGACGAGCGGCATCGGCCGGTCCTGCTCGGCGAGCACGCGTTCGTAGACCAGCTGCTCGTTCATTCGCTTGACGCCCGAGACCTGCACCCGCCGCACCTCGAAGCCCGAGCGCGACGCCGATTTTGCCAGTTCTGCCTGGGCGATCTCGGGCAGGCCGGCGAAGCTGGCGATGGTCCAGGCGATCCCGAGCCCCGCAACGATGATCGCGGAGAGGAAAAACCTGTGCCATTGCTCCTCGGTAAAGGGCAGCGCGGCCATCGCGCGGTCGAACAGCCCGCTGGTATGCTGGCGCGCGGCGCGGGCCTTCTGGTTGCGGCTGCGCGTCGCGGCCGAGCGGCGCACCCCGGTGGGTTTGCGTTTGACCCTAGCCATCGCCACCACCCGCTTTTTCGGCATGATGGCGCAGCGCGGCGGCAACCACCAATTCGCACAATTCGCCATAGGCGATGCCGGCATGCTTCGCCTGTTCGGGCACCAGGCTGAGCGGGGTCATGCCCGGCTGGGTATTGGTCTCGAGCACGAACAGCCCGTCCTCGCCCTGCGTCTCGTCCCAGCGGAAATCGGTCCGGCTGGTGCCGCGGCAGCCGAGCACCTTGTGCGCGCGCAGCGCATATTCGAGGCAGAGCTCGCGGATGGGGTCGGGTATCTCGGCGGGGCAGACATGGTCGGTCATGCCGTCGGTATATTTGGCGTCGAAATCGTAGAAGCCGCTCTTGGGCTTCAGTTCGGTCACCGCCAGCGCGCGCGGGCCATCGGGGAAATCGACCACCGCCGCAGTCATTTCGCGACCTTTGATATAGGGTTCGGCGAGGAGCTCGCTGAATTCCTGCCATGGTCCCTTCGCATCGCGCGCGATGGGATTGCCGTAATTGCCTTCCTCGGTGACGATGGCGACGCCGACCGAGCTGCCCTCGTTGACTGGCTTGAGCACGTAGGGGCGCGGCATCGGATCGCGCTCGTAAAGGTCCGCGCTCGTGACGATGCGTCCGCCGGGCATGGGAATGCCGTGGGGCACGAGCGCCTGCTTGGTCAGCTGCTTGTCGATCGCGATCACCGAGGTCGCGAGGCCCGAATGCGTGTAGGGCACGTCCATCAGGTCGAGCATGCCCTGGACGGTGCCGTCCTCTCCCGGCACGCCATGGAGCGCGTTGAACACGATGTCGGGCGCGGTCTCGGCGATCCGCGCGGCGACCTGCCGGTCCATGTCGATCCGCGTGACGCGATGGCCGCGTTCCTCGAGCGCCTTGGCGACGCCCTCGCCCGACATCAGGCTGACAGGCCGTTCATTGGCCCAGCCGCCCATGAGCACGGCGATGTGGAGTTTGGGGAGATCGGTCATCAATGTAGTCCGGAGTGGTAAAGAGCAGGCTGGTCGTCGATCACGGATTGATCGCATCCCTGCTCCCAAGGAAACAGGCCCTGTTTCGCCCCCGGCCATACAATCTGGAAGGCTCGGTCGAGAACCGCCCCCTTATGCCGTTCGTTATACCAGATCGCCGAACCGAGGTGCTCGACGATGGCATCCCTATCAGTGACTTCCTTTGCGACGCAGACAAAACCCTCGAGTAGATCGCGGATCTCGAGACCATCCTTGAGGACAAGGCCTTCAGCCGATGCTTGGCGCCAAATCTCATTGATCATCGAGACCCGGAGCGCCTTGGAGAGCGAAAAAACGATCACCTCGGGCTGATCGAGGGTTTGCTGAAATCCAATGGAGTAGGAAATATCCGGCTCCACGCCTTCGGGATCGAAAACCGACATGATGAAACATCCATGAGTCGCGACATCATCCACGATCTTGCGCTCGATTTCATCCAAACCATGCTCGCTCACGGCCGCCCCACACGTTGAATTTCCCATTCGAGCTCGACGCCCGAATTTTCGCGCACGCGGCGCCGCACTTCTTCGCCCAGGCCTTCGATATCGGCGCTGGTCGCATCCTCGACATTGAGCAGGAAGTTGGTGTGCTTCTCGCTCACCTGCGCCCCGCCCATCTTGAGGCCGCGACAGCCCGCCGCATCGACCAGTTCCCACGCCTTCTTGCCCGGAGGGTTCTTGAAGGTCGATCCGCCGGTCTTGGTGCGCAGCGGCTGCGACTGCTCGCGCGCCTCGCCGATTGCGTCCATTGTCGCGCGGATTGCGGCGGGTTCGCCCGGCTCGCCCTGGAAGCGCGCGCGCACCACCACTGCGCCTTCGGGCAGTTCGGAATGGCGATAGGTATAGCGAAGCTCTTTCGCTGGTAGCGTGACGAGCTTCCCGTCGGACAGCACCACATCACAATCGATCAGCACATCGCTGACCTCGCGGCCATAGGCGCCGCCGTTCATCCGCACGAAGCCGCCGACCGTGCCGGGAATGCCGCGCATGAATTCGACCCCCGCGATCCCCGCATCGCGCGCGGTCGAGGCGACGAGAATGCCGTGCGCGCCGGCGCCGCAGGTGAGCGTGTGATCGGCGCCGGTCTCGATCTTGGCGAAGGGCTTGCCGAGCCGGATCACCACGCCCGGCACGCCGCCATCGCGCACGATCATGTTCGAACCGAGCCCCAGCGCCATCACCGGCAGGCGACCGTCGAGGCGCTCGAGGAAGAGCCTGAGATCGTCGAGATCGGCGGGTTCGAACAGCCAGTCGGCCTTGCCGCCGGCCTTGAACCAGACGAGCTTGGCGAGCGGCGCCGCGGGCGTCAGCTTGCCGCGCAATCCCGCGGTGTCGACGGGCTCGTCCAGGGCAGTCATGCCGTGGTCGCCCGTGCAATGCCGTTGGCGAGGCCTGCCGCCCATTGCGTGATATCGCCAGCCCCGAGGCAGACCACGAGATCGCCTGCGCGCAGGTCGCCTGCCAGCGTCGCCGCGAGATCGTCCTCGCCGGCGACCGTCTGCGCGGCGCGGTGGCCGCGTGCCTTCAATCCGGCGACGAGCGCATCGGCATCGACGCCCTCGATCGGCTCCTCGCCGGCGGCATAGACGGGTGTCACATAAACCTGATCGGCCTCGTTGAAGCAGGACTGGAACTCGTCCATCAGGTCGCGCAGACGGGTGTAGCGATGCGGCTGGACGACCGCGATAACGCGCCCCTCGCCCGCGCTTTCGCGCGCCGCGGCGAGCACTGCCCTGATTTCGACCGGGTGGTGGCCGTAATCGTCGATGATCGTTGCCACGCCCGTGCCGCTCGGCACTTCGCCGACCTTGGTGAACCGCCGCCGCACCCCGCCGAAATGCGAAAAGCCGCTGCAGATGACCTCGTTGTCGCAGCCCATCTCGATCGCGACCGCGATCGCGGCGAGCGCGTTCTGCACGTTATGCCGCCCGGGCATCGGCAGACGCACGCCTTCTATCCGGCGATCCTCCTGCCCGCGGCGGCGGACGATCACGTCGAAGCAATTGCCGCCCGCATCGGGACGCACGTTCACCCCGCAGATATCGGCCTGGAGGTTGAAGCCATAGGTCACGACATTACGGTCGCGCACCTTGCCGATTACCGCCTGCACCTCGGGATGGTCGATGCACAACACCGCCGCGCCATAGAAAGGCACGTTGTGGATGAACTCGACGAAGGCGTCCTTCACCCCGTCGAAATCGCCGTAATGATCGAGATGTTCGGGATCGATATTGGTGACCACGGCGATCGTGCCGTCGAGCCGCAGGAAGCTGCCGTCGCTCTCGTCGGCCTCGACCACCATCCACTCGCTGTCGCCGAGCCGCGCGTTGGAGCCGTATTGCTCGATGATCCCGCCGTTGATGACGGTCGGGTCGATCCCGCCCGCGTCGAGCAGAGCGGCAATCATGCTGGTGGTGGTGGTTTTGCCATGCGTGCCTGCGACCGCGACGGTCGATTTCAGGCGCATCAGCTCGGCGAGCATTTCCGCGCGGCGCACCACCGGAATGCGGTTCTCGAGCGCATAGGCAACTTCGGGATTGGTTCGCTTGACCGCAGTCGAAGTGACGACGACCGCTGCGCCTGCGACGTTCTCGGGGGCATGGCCGATGGCGATCTGGATGCCGCGCTGGCGCAGGCGCTCGACGGTCGCGCTTTCCTTCGCGTCCGAGCCCTGCACCTTGTAGCCGAGGTTATCCATCACCTCGGCGATGCCCGACATGCCGATGCCGCCGATGCCGACGAAATGGATGGTCCCGATATCGGTTGCGACGCCTCTCATCGTGCGGTCTCCCGGTTGGCGCCCTGCCCCGCGGGCAGGCCCTGCGAGGCGCCGCGGGCATTGTTGCCGCCGACACGGATGACATCCATCAGCTCGCTGCCGCCGAAGCTCTCGACGAGATCGGCGAGGTCTTCGGCCGCCCTCGGGCGCCCGCAGTTCCAGGCAGCATGCGCGGCCTTCGCGAGTCCTTGCGGATTTTCGGCGAGCGCCTTGATCTGCTTGGCCAGCTCCTTGCCGGTGAAGCGTTCCTGACGGATCATCCGCGCCCCGCCCGCCTTCGCCAGTTCGCGCGCGTTGGCAGCCTGGTGATCATCGGTGGCACCCGGCAGCGGGATCAGGATCGCGGGCCGGCCGACCGCGGTCAGCTCGGCAATCGTCGAGGCGCCGGCGCGGCCGATGAACAGATGCGCATCGGCCAGCCGCGCGGCCATGTCCTCGAAATAAGTGCCGAGTTCGGCAGGGATGCCGTGGGTGCGATAGCGTTCGCGCACCGTGTCGAGGTCTTCGGGCCGGCACTGCTGGGTGACCTGCAGCCGCTGGCGCAATGCAGGCGGGAGCATCGACAGGCCATCGGGAACCACTTCGGAGAGCACGCGCGCGCCCTGGCTGCCACCGGTAACCAGCACGCGCAGCAACCCGTCCTCGGTAAAGGCCGGAAAGGGCTCGTCGCGCAGCGACAACACGCCCGCGCGCACCGGATTGCCGACCAGATGGACCTTGGCGGCATGCTTGGCGCCAAGCCGCTCGACCTCGGGATAGGCGGTGGCGATGGCATCGACGCGCCCGGCAAACAGGCGGTTGACCCGGCCCAGTACGGCATTCTGTTCATGCACCACGGTGGGCACACCGGCACTGGTCGCTGCGAGGATCGCGGGCAGCGATGGATAGCCGCCGAAGCCGACCACCGCGCTCGGCTCGAAGCTCTCGAACAGGCGCAGCGCCATGCGGCGCCCCTCGAGCACGGCCCTGATGCCCTTGATCCAGGTGAGCGGGTTCTTGCCGAAACGCCCCGCCGGGATGACGTGCGCGGGCAGGAAATCGGGCTTGCCCGGGATCTGCGCGCCGCGCGCATCGGTGATCAACGCGAGGTGGTGGCCGCGCCGGTGGAGTTCGGCGGCGAGCGCGAAAGCGGGCAGCAGGTGCCCGCCGGTACCCCCGGCGGCGAGGACGTAATGACGACTGGCACCGGTCATGGGTGAATCTCCCGGCGCGCGGAACCCGTGTGGTCTTGCATCGGGGCCATCTGCCCGAAGCCGAGCCGGTCGCCAAGTCCCTTGGTCCGGCTTTTGAGGAAGGGATTGCGCCGTGTGACCGCCAGCAGCAGGCCGAGGGTGAGACAGACGGCGATGGTCGAGGACCCGCCATAGCTCACCAGCGGCAGCGTCATCCCCTTCGAGGGAAAGAGTTGCAGGTTCACCAGGATGTTGATGAAGGCCTGCCCGCCGAGCAGCGCGATCAGCCCCGCCCCGGCGAGGAGCGCGAAGAGGTCTTCCTCGTCGATCAGCCGCATCAGCACGCGGCCGACGATGGCAAGGTAGAGCAACACGATCAGTGCGCAGGCGATCAGCCCGAATTCCTCGCCGATGACGCTGAAGATATAGTCGGTATGGGCCTCGGGCAGGCTCATCTTGCGGATGCCGAGCCCATAGCCTGCCCCGAGCCAGCCGCCCGCCGTGAGCGTGCGCGCGCCGAGATCGACCTGGTCGTAGGCGGTGCCGCCGCCGATGAAGCTGTCGATACGGTGGCGGGCATTGTCGTAGAGGAAATAGGTCGCGGTCAGCGCGACGAGCACGCCGCCGATCACCGCGCCGAGCCGTTTCATGTCGATCCCGGCGAGGACCATCGCCACGAACCACACGCCGGCGAAGAGGATCGTCCCGCCGAAATCGGGCTGCATCATCATCAGCGCGGCGATCAAGGCGACATAGGCGGTGGCGATGCCGGCCACCGGCATGTTGGGATCGCGCATCCGCCAGGAAAGGATCCAGGCGGTGGCGATGGCGAAGCCGGGCTTCAAAAATTCGGACGGCTGGAACTGCATGCCGAGATTGATCCAGCGCCGCGCGCCGTTGATCTCCGCACCGACCAGCGGGACGAGGAACAGCAGGCCGGTCATCCCCGCGGCGAGCAGGAGGCCGAAGCGCCGCGCATTCTCGCGCGCGAGCATGGAGATGCCCAGCATGGTTCCAATCGCGAGCACCTGCCAGGCGAGGTGGCGGTAGAAGAAATAGAGCGGGTCGAGCGTCTGGCTTGCGGTCGAAAGGCGATCGGCGCTGGCAGGACTTGCCGCCGCCACCGCGACGGTGCCGAGGCCCATCAGCAGCAGGACCAGCAGCAGCAGCACGCGGTCGATCTCGCGCCACCAGATCTTGAGCTCGGACCAGCGCGACAGCTTGCCCTTGGGCATATGCGCAGGCTGGCGCTTGCCGGGGACATAGGGCTGCATAGTCGAGGTCATTTGAGCGCCTCCACCAGAGCGCGAAAGTGCTCGCCGCGCTTCTCGAAGTCGGCATACTGGTCGAAGCTGGCGCAGGCGGGGCTGAGCAACACGGTGTCGCCAGGCACGGCATTTTGCGCCGCTTTGGCGACCGCATGGTCGAGTGTTTCGCACCGTTCGACGGACACAATTGGTTCAATCAGCGCGGCGAAGTCCGGCCCGGCCTTGCCGATGGTGTAGGCCGCTTTCACATGGCCCATCTCGGCCTCGCATTCGCCCAGCCCTGGCTCCTTGGCCAGACCGCCGACGATCCAGTGAATGTTCCCGAACGCCGCCAGCGCAGGCGCCGAGGCAGCGGTGTTGGTGCCTTTGCTGTCGTTGATATAGGCGACGCCGGAGATTTCGGCGACCCGCTCCATGCGGTGCGGGAGGCCGGGGTAGGTTCGGAGAGCTGCTTCGATCACATCGAAAGTTAGGCCCAAAGATCGGGCAGCACCAATTGCCGCACCAATATTTTGGAGATTGTGAGGGCCCTTCAGTGAGGGCCAACGATTTTGGTCAAAACCGCTTGGAACTCCGGCCTCAAACTCCGCGAGGATCTCCTCAATCGAGACGTCAGAACCCGCATTGCCGTGAGTGTGAACACCTGCGATTTCACCGTGCTCGTACATCAAAGCTTCTGGCGCAATACCCACGCTACCTTTGATATTCTGAAGCCAGAACAACCGTATTTTGGCATTCGCGTAGTCTGCAAAACTCTCATAACGGTCCAGGTGATCTGGCGTCACATTTAGCAAGATTGCGACATCGCATTCCAGACTTTGCAATAGATCAATCTGGTAGCTCGACAGCTCCAGCACATAGACCCCGCCTTCCGGAAGCGGGTCCTGCTCGAGGATCGGCAGGCCGATATTGCCGCCCATCGTGGTCGGCACGCCCGCGGTCTTGAGGATGTGGTGGACCAGCGCGGTGGTGGTCGACTTGCCATTGGTGCCGGTGATGCCGACGACCTTGTGCGGCGGGAGGTCGGCGCGGGCCTGCGCGAAGAGTTCGATATCGCCGATCACGGGCACGCCGAAACGGTCGGCATGCGGCTTGATCGGGTGCGTGTTGAGCGGGACGCCGGGGCTGACCACCACGCCTGCATAGCCGGTGAGGTCAGCCTCGAGCGGATCGGCCAGAACGCAGCGGCCCACGAAAGGCTCGCGCGCCTCGGCGCGGTCGTCCCACGCCAGCACATCGGCGCCCGACGCCAGCAGCGCCTCGACCGTGGCCCGGCCGGAGCGCGCGAGGCCGAGCACCGCGTAGCGCTTGTCCTTCCATGCGGGCGAGTTGATCATGACCGATCCCCCGCGCAGGCGGGGGTCTCGGGCCGTCCAGCATTCCGCCTGCCTACCGAGGTCCCAGCCTTCGCGGGGAAACAGGGGAGGTCCATGATCATCGTAGCTTGAGCGTTGCCAGCCCCATCAGCGCGAGGATGATGGCGACGATCCAGAAGCGGATCACCACCTTGCTCTCCGACCAGCCCAATTGTTCGAAATGATGATGGATCGGCGCCATGCGGAAAACGCGCTTGCCGGTGCGCTTGAACCAGAACACCTGGATGATGACCGAAAGCGCCTCGAACACGAACAACCCGCCGACGATGGCGAGGACGACCTCGTGATGCGTCGCCACGGCGATCGCCCCGAGCGCGCCGCCCAGTGCCAGCGAACCCGTATCACCCATGAACACCGCGGCAGGCGGCGCGTTGAACCACAGGAAGGCGAGGCCCGCCCCCATGATCGCCGCGCAGAAGATCGCCAGCTCGCCCGCGCCTTCGACATAGGGGATGCCGAGATAGCTCGAGAAGTCGACGCGGCCGACGAGATAGGCGATCAGCGCGAAGGTGCCCGCGGCGATGATCACCGGCATGGTCGCCAGCCCGTCGAGACCGTCGGTGAGGTTTACCGCATTGCCCGCGCCGACGATCACGATGGCGGCGAAGATGTAATAGAAGAACCCCAGCTCGATCCCGAAATTGTTGATGAAGGGCACATAGAGGAAGGTATTGATCTGGCTCACGGCGAGATAGCTCGCCACCCCCGCCACGGCGAATTCCATCAGCAGGCGCACGCGCGCCGAAACACCCTTGTGGCTGGCCTTGGTCACCTTGTCGTAATCGTCGAGGAAGCCGATCAGGCCGAACCCCAGCGTGACCGCCAGCACCGCCCAGATAAACGGGTTCCTGAGATCCATCCAGACGAGGACCGCCAGCGACAGGCTGATGAGGATCATCAGCCCGCCCATCGTGGGCGTGCCGCGCTTGGCGAGGTGCGATTGCGGCCCGTCCTCGCGGATCGGTTGGCCCTTGCCCTGGCGCACGCGCAGCATGTCGATGAAGCGCGGCCCGATGACCAGGCCGATGACCAGCGCGGTCATCAGCGTCGCCCCGGCGCGGAAGGTCTGGTAGCGCACGAGGTTGAAGATGCCTTCGAAATTCAACCATTCGGCGAGGAGGTACAGCAATTCGGCCTCTCGTCGCGCCTAGCCGGCGCGGGTGAAATGATCCACGAGCCGACCGAGGCCGACCGAGTTCGACCCTTTGACCAGCACGGCATCGCCAGCGACGACGCCATAGTCCTCGAGCAGCTCGATCGCTTCGTCGGCGGTTCGGCAATGCGCCCAGGCAAGCGGCTTGCCAAGCGCGGTGTTCTGCGGTTTCCCCAGTTCGCGCGCGAGCGCGAGCATCTCGTCGCCGACCAGGAGCGCATAATCGACATCGGCCTCGACGATGGGGTCGGCCAGTGCGGCATGGAATTGCGGGCCGAAATCGCCCAGTTCCTTCATCGCGCCGAGCACCGCGATCCGGCGGCCCGAGGGCGTCTGGCCGAGCTGCGCGAGCGTGGCGCGCATGCTCGCGGGGTTGGCATTGTAACTCTCGTCGATCAGCAGCGCCTTGCCGCCGGGAACGTCGATCCCGTGGCGCGCGCCGCGCCCCTTGAGCCCGCCCATTTCGGCGAGCGCGAGACCGGCCGCAGCCATGTCGCCCCCTGCCGCGCGCACCGCGGCCATCACCGCGAGCGAGTTGACTACCCAGTGATCGCCGGGTTCGGCGACGGTGTAGCACAACCGTCCTTCGGGGAATTCGCAGGTCACGAGGCTGCCGCCGTTGGCGCTGGGGATCGCATCGAGCAAGCGGACATCGGCAAAGCGTGCCCTGCCGAAGCTGACGACCTGCGCCCCGGCATTCAGCGCAGCCTGCTTGAGGCGCTCGTAATACTCGCTGTCGGCGGGGATGACGGCGATGCCCCCGGGTTCGAGCCCGGCGAAGATCTCCGCCTTGGCGTCGGCGATCGCCTCCATGCTGCCGAGGTTTTCGATATGCGCCGCGGCGATCGTGGTGATGACCGCGACATGCGGGCGTACCTGCGTGGTCAGACCGGCGATTTCGCCGGCATGGTTCATGCCCATCTCGAACACGCCGAAGCGGCTGCGCGCGGGCATGCGGGCAAGGCTCAGCGGCACGCCGACATGGTTGTTGTAGCTGCGCGTCGAACGGTGCGCGGCGCCGCGGCTGGCGCGTTCGAGGCTGGCGAAGATCGCTTCCTTGACCCCGGTCTTGCCGACCGATCCGGTGACGCCGATGATCTTCGCCTCGGCGCGGCTGCGCGCGGCGCGGGCCAGCGCCTTCAACGCCTCGGTCGTGTCGTCGACCAGGATGTGCGGCCAGTCGACCTTGCGGTCGACGATCGCCCCGGCGGCGCCATTGGCGAAGGCCTTGTCGAGGAAGCGATGGCCGTCCATCGCCTCGCCCTGCAAGGCGATGAAGAGATCGCCATGGACCACATCGCGGCTGTCCATCTCGACGCCTGCGACCTGGAAGTCGTGGCTGGCGGTGCCGCCCACGGCTTCGGCGATATCGCTGGCCGACCACAGCGTCAGCGGCAACCGGTCGCGCGAATCGGCAGGCCATTCGAGATAGGCCGGATGCCGCAGGATCGCCGCGCTCATGCATCACCTCTGGCAATTCCGGCCGCGCATTGGCGCGCGACCTCGACATCGTCGAAGGGCAGCACTCGCATGTTCTCTCCCGATCCGATGATCTGACCCGTTTCGTGTCCCTTGCCGGCGACGAGGACGATGTCCTCCGCGCCCGCTTCGGCGATGGCCGCACATATGGCTTCGCGGCGATCACCTATCTCGCGTGCCTGTGGCGCGCCCTCAAGCACCTGGCGGCGGATATCCGCAGGATCCTCTCCGCGCGGATTGTCGTCGGTGACGATCACCACGTCGCTGGCCTTGGCTGCGGCCTCGCCCATCGGTGCGCGCTTGCCGTGGTCGCGGTCGCCGCCCGCGCCGAAGACGGTTATCAGGCGACCCGTGACATGCGGACGCAGCGCGGCGACGGCCGCCTCGAGCGCGTCGGGCGTGTGGGCGTAATCGATATAGACGGGAGCGCCCGAGGGCGCGATCACCGCGCGTTCGAGCCGCCCGCGCACCGGCTGGAGACGCGCGACGCCGTCCCATACCTGGCCGGCATCGATACCCGTCGCAAGCGCAAGCCCGGCAGCCGTGAGCGCATTGGCAACCTGATAGGCCCCAATCAGCGGCAGGTTGATCGTGCGGGCCCTGCCGTCGTGTTCGATGGTCAGCGACTGGCCGAGCTGGGTCGGTTCGCGGCGGGTAAGGCGGATCGCTTCGCCCTGCTCGCCCACCGTCATGATCTCGAGGCCGCGCTGCTTCGCATGGTCGACGACACGCGCATTCCACCCGCTGTCGCCCGATCCCATCCAGATGACCGCCGTTGCGCCATCGGAGACGACCTCGTCGAATAGCCGCATCTTAGCCGCGAAATAGTCTTCCATATCGGCATGGTAATCGAGGTGGTCGCGGCTGAAATTGGTGAAGCCTGCCGCCTCGACGGGCACGCCCTCGTTGCGAAATTGCGAGAGGCCGTGGCTCGAGGCTTCATAGGCGACATGCGTCACGCCCTCGCGCGCCAATCCGCTGAGGTTGGAGAGGAAGGTGACGATATCGGGCGTCGTCAGCCCGGTCGACACGCTTTCGTCCGGCGTGGTCACGCCGAGCGTGCCGATGCTCGCCGCGCGCTCGCCCGCCATGCGCCATATCTGGCGCGTCATCTCGACAGTGGAGGTCTTGCCGTTGGTGCCGGTCACCGCGACGATATGTTCGGGCACGGGAGTGAAGAACTGCGCCGCCAGCGCGGCGAAGGCCCGGCGCGGCGTGGCATCGGCGATGTGCAGCGCGCCCTCGACCCTGGCCTCGGGCCGCGCGACGACTGCGACGGCGCCGCTTTCGATCGCGGCGGGAATGAAGTCCTCGCCATTGACGCGCGCGCCCTCGAAGGCACCGAAGACCGTGCCGGGAGCAACCTTGCGGTTGTCGATCGCGAAGCCCGTCACCTGGACGTCGGCATCGCAGGCGATTCCTGCCGCGTTGCACAGCTGGGCGAGCTTCACTTGTTGGCCTCCGGGATCAGCGGCTTGATGTCCGAGATGTCGACGTCGCGCGTGTCGTCGGGACGCACTCCGATCAGCGGGCCGATGCGCGGGACTAGGCGCCCGACGATCGGCGCCGCGTTCCAGGCCGCGGTGCGCTGGTAGGAGCTGGCGAGCGTGCCGCGCGGCTCGTCGAGCATGGCGATCACGACATAGCGCGGGCGGTCCATCGGGAAGGCGGCGGCAAAGGTCGAGACGAGCGCCGTACGCCGATACCCGGCGCTGCCGCCGGGCTTTTCGGCCGAGCCGGTCTTGCCGCCGACCCGGTAGCCGGGGGCATCGGCATTCCTGCCGGTGCCGTAGACGGCGATCGCACGCAGCAGCTGGCGCATGCGGCTCGAGGTCGAGGCCTTGAACACGCGGCGGCCCTTGGGCGCTTCGCCCGGCCCCAGCTTCTTCAGCGTCGCCGGACGCCAGATGCCGCCATTGACCATTGCCGCATAGGCGCTGGCGAGGTGCAGCGGCGTTACCGCGATGCCGTGGCCGTAGCCGACCGTCATCGAGCGCAGGCGCGGCCATTTCTCGCCCGGCCAGATCGGGAAACCCTTGGCCGGCAGTTCGATATAGGGGCGCTCGTTCATGCCGAGATCGATCATCGTGCGGCGCATGCGTTCCGGCCCGAGCTCGTCGGCCACGCGCGCGGTCACCGTGTTCGAAGAATGGATCAGCGTCTCGATGACGTTGAGATCGGCACCCAGATCGTGGCTGTCGCGGATGGTGAAGCGACCGACCTTGACCGGGCTCGCGTCCCAGCGGCGGCCAAGATTGCGGACCACGCCGGCATCGATCGCGGCGGCGATCGACAGCGGCTTGAAGGTGGATCCGAGTTCGTAGACCTGGTTGGTCACGCGGTTGAACATCAGTTTCTGGCCGCGCGCGTCGATCTTGTTGGGATCGAATTCGGGCAGCGAAGCGAGCGCGAGCACCTCGCCGCTATCGACGTCGAGCACGATGCCGGCACCGCCCTGCGCCTGGACCAGCTTCATGCCGCGGCGCAGTTCGTCCTCGAGCGCGCCCTGGACGCGCGAATCGATCGACAGCGCGACCGGGGTGCCGCGTGTGGCGGGGTTCGAGAGATGCTTGTCGAGCACCTGCTCCATGCCGACGCGGCCGTGCCCGTCGGCGGCGACATAGCCGAGCACATGCGCCGCCATCGACCCTTGCGGGTAATGGCGATCCTGTTCCATCGGCATTTCGAGCGCGAGTTCGCCGATTTCCTGCACGCGGTTGGCTTCCTCGGGCAGGACACGGCGGCGGATATATCCCTGCTTGCCCGAAGCGAGCTGCGCTGCGACGGCTTTCTCGTCGAGATCGGGGAAGATCGCTTTCAGCTTTGCTGCGACGGTCGCCGGGTCGCGTACCAGCGGCGCCCCGTCGTCGCCCAGCGCAGTCGGGTTGAACCACAGCGCATAGGCGGGGAATGCGCGCGCCAGCGGCACGCCGTTGCGATCGGTGATCTCGCCGCGCGGGGGCAGCAGCGCTTCCTCGAGCGACGTGCCGCGCAAACCGTGGTCGGACATGCCGAGATAGGCGATCCGCACCAGCGCGAGCAGGGCGACGAAAACGAAACCGAGCGCGATCCACAGCACGCGCCAGCGCGCCAGGGTCAGCGAGCGCTCGCGGATGGTGACCAGCTGGACGCGGCCCGAGGCCACCGCCATGCTCACCGCCCCGTGCCCGCTCCTGCCCGCAGCGATGGCGGGGCCGAAGCCGGAAAAGGCGTTCACTGGCTCACCTCGGCGGCGACGGCCATCGAGACGGCCGGGCGTGCGAGCCGGTCGGCCAGTCCCTCTGCAGCAGCCGATGCCAGCTCGCGGCGATCGCCATGCGGCTGGGACTCGGGCTGCTCGCCGTCATCGATCCATTCGGCGAACAGTCCCGCGCTTTCGGGGGCCGGGCGGTTGAGCGCGACGCGCACCGGCGCGGGTGCATCGACGCCGCGCGGCGTACCCAGCGCGGCGAGCTGACGCTCGTTCTCGAGATACTGGTCGGCGCGCGGCGCCGAATAGCCGAATTCGACCGCGTTCCAGTCGGACAGCTGCTGCTGGCTGGCGCGGGTCTCGAATTCGGTCTCGAGCATCAGCTTGGCCTGCTGCGCGGCGATGATCTTGCGTTCGGCGAGGCGCACGTCGCTCTTCACCGCATTGACCTTGAAGGTCAGCGCGAGGAGCAGCGCGAAGCAGATCGCCAGGACCAGCGCCCAACCGATCTGGCGGATGCGCGAACCGGGGACCATCACGCCGCCTCCCGCGCAGGCGTGGCGGTGCGCGTGGCGTGGCGCAGGACCGAGGAACGGGCACGCGGATTGCGCTCGATTTCGGCCTCGCCCGGCTTGATCGCCTTGCTGACACGAAAGAAGACCGGATCATCCTGCGCCGCCATAGGGACATGACGCGAGGCGCTCGGGGTTGAGGATGCCTCGCGCAGGAAGCGCTTGACGATCCGGTCTTCGAGGCTGTGGAAGCTGACCACCGCGAGGCGGCCGCCTTCACGCAGCAGGTGTTCGGCAGCCGACAGCCCCTGGGACAGTTCGTCGAGCTCGCCGTTCACGTGAATTCGGATGGCCTGGAAGGTGCGGGTGGCCGGGTCCTTCTTGTCATGCGGCTTGTGGCCCAGCGCCTTGCGCACCACACGGGCGAGCTCGCCGGTCGTCTCGAGCGGGCGCGCGGCGACGATCGCCCGCGCGACACGGCGCGACTGGCGCTCCTCGCCATAGGTATAGAGCACGTCGGCGATCGCCTTTTCGTCGGCCGTATTGAGGAAGTCGGCGGCGCTCTCGCCCTCCTGGCTCATGCGCATGTCGAGCGGGCCGTCGGCCGAGAAGGCAAAGCCGCGCTGCGCCTGGTCGAGCTGCATCGAGGAGACACCGATATCCATCACCACGCCGTCGACCTTCGCGACGCCCGCCGCCGCCATGACGTCGAACATTTCGGAGAAGCGATGCGGATGAAGGATGAGGCGGGGCGGATTTTCCTCCGTCTCCCGCCATGTACGACCCGAAGCAATTGCATCGGGATCCCGGTCGAACGCGTGCACGACGGCTCCGCGATCCAGCAGCGCGCGGGTGTACCCCCCGGCGCCGAAGGTCGCATCGATGACGATGTCGCCCGGTTGCGGGTCGAGTGCCTCGATGACCTCGTCGAGGAGGACGGGGATATGCGGGGCACCCCGCTCGCCCTGAGCCTGCCGAAGAGTCATTTGCCCTTGGCCTTCGCATCGGCGAGGAAGCTGTCGCAGGCGGCCTTCGCGCCCGCCCAGTCGTCGCCCATCTGGGCGAGTTCCTCGGGGTTCCACAGAGTGAAGAAGCGACCGCCGCCCTGGAAATAGAGCCCGTCCTCGATCCTGCCGAGCACGCGCAGGTGTTCGGGCATGACGAAGCGCCCGCTATCGTCGAAGGGCAATTCCTGGAAGCCGAACAACTGGCTCGAGCGAGTATCGCGGTCGTATTCCTTGCCGAGGCGGGCGGCGAGTTCTTCCTCGCGGTCGAGTTGCGCTTCGAGCTCGGGCTTGCGGCTGAGGCCGAAGCCGACGAGGCAGTTCCAGCTGGGATGCTTCATCAGGCACAGGACGCGGCCGTCGCTGCTGTCCTTCACCGCCTTGCGGAACAGGGGCGGAAGCACAAAGCGGCCCTTGTCGCCCGCGGGCGAATAGGCCTGACCGCTGTACCCTCCGAATGCCACTTGCCCCAAACCTCGAATACGGTTTCGCTCACCTCCCCACCGCACAAGACCTCCCCCTCGCCCAGACGAGTGGGCGAGCCGCCCCGCCTGGCGGCGAGACGCGCAGTGACAGTGCTTGTCCGATGTGAAGCCGGTTTATCGCGGGTCAGGCGGGGATGGAAGGGAAAATTGCGGGATTTCACGGGATAATCCGGCAAATATCTGTTTTTACATTATAATTTCACGAAGCTGATGGTGGTAATGGTTACCATATAGCTAACAAAACCAGTGGTAAGGCACGGAATTTCGACGGATTCCCGATCTTTCCCGCCCCTTCCCCGAGTCTCTCCCGCACTATCCCCGATCAGTCGGGCGAGCCCGGGCCGGAGGCAAGCGGACCGACCAGAAACCACAGCGCGTCGCGCCGCTGCGCGGGAACAGGAGCGGGGCCTTCCCAGTCGAGCAGGGCGGCATCGGCCAGCAAGACCGCCGTCCCGCTGCCGATCGTACACCGGGCAAGCAGCCCTGCACCCTCTACCGTGCATGCACGGTCGTCCGCATCGGCTTTGCGCGCCGCAAACTGCCCGGCCAGGTTGACCGGAATTGCCCTGCCCCCGATCTGGGCGAGGCTTTCGCCAGCGGCCTGGCTCTCGTCGAAGCTCAGTTCGAGTCCCCAATGCCCGAAAATGGGCGACAGCAGGACTACGTCCTGCGGGCGCCGCCGGTCGCCCAGCGGAAAGCGCGAATGGCGCGTCAACATGGGATCGGCCAGAATGACCGCCTCGCCGCCCCCGGCGAGCCAGCGGTCGAAGGCGACATTCTCAGACGGCGCGAGCGGGCGCGGCTGCGCGAGGATGACCCGGTCGAGCCCGGCGAGCGCTTCGGGCTCCAGCGTATCGAGCGGGACGAGTTCGAAACGGGTTTCGAGCTCCTCGCGCACCCAGTCCTTCTCACCCGCCCCTTCGAGCATGGCGGAGATATCGCCCTCGCCCCAATAGATCGGCAGGCTCGTAAACAAACCGACGCGCGGCTTGGTCACAGCGTCTTCGCTCGGCGACCCTGCCGAACAGGCGGCGAGGAGCATGGCCAGCGATGTCGCGAGCATCCTAATTGGCAGGCGGAGGGGCATCGGCACCGGTCTGCGGAGCGGAGGTCGGCATCACGGTCGGCTGGGCGGCAGGCTGGACCGGGAGGTCGGGCACCACGCCGGCTTCGACCAGTGGATCGTTTTGCGCGGTGGCCCTGGTCGGCTCGGTCGTCGGCGCCGCCGCAGGGACCGTGGTGGCATCGGTTTCGGCCGCACGGTTCTGGATGATGCTCGCCAGTCCGACAAGCAGGATCATCATGACGATCCCGGTGAGCCCGATCTGCAGGCGCTGGATGGTCCGCTCGCGCCGGGCACCATTGCCGGGCACCTCGGGCAGTTCGCCCACCGGCGGTTTGCGGCTCATGTCGAAGAATTGGGGCACGTGCATAAGCCTAGGCTCCGCCGCCTGCCAGTCAATCGTCCGATTGCAACCAATCGAAGACCGGCAAGCCCTTCGCCGCCAGCCATTCGGGGTTGTAGAGCGTCGAGAGATAGCGGAAGCCGGTATCGCACAGCATGGTCGCGACGCGCGGGTTCTCGCGCCCCTCGGCGACCAGCTGCTTGCCCAGCGAAACGGCGCCGGCGACGTTGATCCCGCTCGACAGGCCGAGGCACAGACCCTCTTCGCGCAGCAGCCGTGCGACCCAGACAAGCCCTTCCTCGTCCGAAATTCGGAACTGCGTGTCGATCGGCGCGCCTTCGAGATTGGCGGTGATCCGGCCCTGCCCGATCCCTTCGGCGACCGAGGAACCTTCCGCCTTCAATTCGCCATTGGCGTAGTAATTGTAGAGCGCCGCACCGTGCGGATCGGTCAGCGCGATCACCACATTCTCGTCGAACTCCTTGAGCCCCATGCCGACGCCGGCGATCGTCCCGCCGGTACCCGCAGCACAGGTGAAGCCGTCGATCCGCCCGTCTAGCTGCTTCCACAATTCGGTCGCCGTGCCTTCGATATGCGCCTTGCGATTGGCGGTGTTGTCGAACTGACCCGCCCAGATCGCGCCGTCGATCTCTTCCGCCATGCGGCGCGAGACGTGCTGGAAGTGGTTGCAGTCGGCATATTTGGTCGGTGGGACGGTGACCAGTTCGGCGCCCAGCGCGCGGATGGTCTGCATCTTCTCGCGGCTCTGGTTGTCGGGCATCACGATGATCGTGCGATAGCCGAGCGCATTGGCCACCAGCGCGATGCCGATACCGGTGTTGCCAGCGGTTCCTTCGACCACCGTGCCGCCCGGTTTCAGCTCGCCGCGCTCCTCCGCGTCGCGGATGATATAGAGCGCCGCGCGGTCCTTCACGCTGGCGCCCGGGTTGGCGAATTCGCACTTGCCGAAGATGTCGCATCCGGCTTCCGCGCTGGGTCCTGCAAGGCGGACAAGCGGCGTGTTGCCGATCAGGTCGAGCGTCTGCTCGCGTACAGTTGGTGCAATCATGTCCTGCGAGGTAGGCGCGCGGGTCGGCGGGTGCAAACTACAAGCGCTTGCAGCGTGGAAAGGGGATTATTGCAGGGTGCGGGAAGCGCCGCAGCGCTTTGCATGCGGCTGCCGCGTCCCCCTTTCGGGCGTTTTTGTGGGTGCAGTCAGGACATCCGTCCCGACCGCGCTGTTGCAGCGCGCAGCGAGTAACGAAGCCAGGCGCGAACCGGCGCCATCAATCCTCAGGCGCGATCGTCACCTTCAGCCCGTCGAGTTCCGCCGTGAAGGGGATCTGGCACGACAGGCGCGAGGTCGCCTCGCGGTGATCGGTCGATTCGAGCAGGTCGTCCTCGTCCTCGCTCATCTCCGGCAGCTTGTCGGCAAAGGCCGCATCGACATGGACATGACAGGTCGCGCAGGAACAGCAACCGCCGCACAGCGCGAGCAGCTCGTCGAAGCCGTTGTCGCGGATCGCTTCCATCACGGTCAGGCCGTCGGCGACGTCGATTTCGCTGGTTTCGCCTTCGCGGGTGGTGACGATCAGTTTGGGCATTGCGCGTATCCTCGGTTGCAAAGGGCCACTGGCCCAACCTATGCGTCGCGCTGCTATTCAATCGGGACGGGGAAGGCAAGCTCGCTCGCCATGGGTCTGACCAATGCACAATTGCGCACGCATCTCGATGCCGTAGCCGCCCAGGACGCCGTGGTCGCCGCCGCGATCGAGCGCTGCGGCTATCCCGAAGAGCGCATTCGCCCGACCGGCTACCGCACGCTGCTGCGCACGATCGTCGGGCAGCAGGTCAGCGTGGCTGCGGCCAATTCGGTGTGGACCAGACTCGAGGGCGAACTGGGCGAGGAGATGCCCCCGCACGAACTGCTCGCCCGCGATTTCGACACGCTGCGCGCCTGTGGCCTCTCGCGCCAGAAACAGGGCTATGCCCGCAGCCTGTGCGAGCTGGTGGCGAGCGGCGAACTGCAGTTCGACAGCCTGCCCGCGGACGATGAAGAGGCGATCGCCGAACTGACCCGGATCAAGGGCATCGGACGCTGGTCGGCGGAAATCTATTTGCTTTTCGCCGAGGGCCGCCAGGACATCTGGCCGGCAGGCGACCTCGCGGTGCAGGAAGCGGTCGGCCGCCTGCTCGACCTACCCGCGCGCCCGAGCGAGAAGGAAACGCGCACGCTGGGAGACAAGTGGCGCCCGTATCGCGGCGCGATGGCCATCTTCACCTGGCACACTTATAACAATGCCGCGCTCTGATTGCGCGGTCGGGAGGGAGTGAACACATGAGCGAGCGCAAGGCAATCTTCATCACCGGGGGCGGCTCGGGAATCGGGCGCGCGACCGCGCTCTATTTCGCCCAGCGCGGCTGGTTCGTCGGCCTTGGCGATATCGACAAGGCGGGCATGCGCGGGACCGAAGAGCTGATCGGCAACGGCTTCACCTATGCGCATGTCCTCGACGTGCGCGACCGCGCCGCCTGGGACGAGGCGCTCGAGGCCTTCTCGGTCGCGGCAGGCGGCCGGGTCGACGTGGTCTTCAACAATGCCGGCATTCCGCTCGGCGGCTCGCTGCTCGAAAACAGCACCGAGGAAATCGAGCGCTGCCTCGACATCAATCTAAAGGGCGTATTGTTCGGCGCGCAGGCGGCCTATCCGCACCTCCGGAAGACCGCGCCGGGATCCTGCCTGCTCAACACCGCGAGCGCCGCCGGCATCTACGGCACGCCGGGCGCCAGCGTCTATTCGGCGACCAAGTTCGGCGTCCGCGCGGTGACCGAGAGCCTCGACGGCGAATGGGCCGAGGACGGGATCAATGTCCGCAGCCTGATGCCGAGCTTCATCGATACGCCGCTGCTCGACCACAATCCCAATGCGCGCTCGAACGAGGGCATCCGCCAGCGGGTGACCGAGGCCGGGCTGGAGATCACGCCTGTGGAAGAGGTTGCCGCGGCTGCGTGGGCGGCGGTTCACGGCGAGAGATTGCACACGGTGGTCGGCAAAACGGCGAAGCGCATCGCCTTCGGCGCGCGCTGGATGCCTGGCCGGGTCCGCAAGCAGACCCGCGAATCCTTCCGTCCGCTGGGGCAGTAGGCCTAGGCCAGCAAAGCGTCGATCTTGCGCGCCATCTTGACGTCGCGCAGGCTGAGGCCGCCCGCATCATGCGTGGTCAGAGTGATTTCGACGCGGTTGTAGACGTTGAACCATTCGGGATGATGGTCGCGCGTTTCGGCGATCATCGCGACACGGGTCATGAAGGCGAAGGCTTCGGAAAAGTCGGCGAATTCGAAGGTCCGCTCGATCGCCTTGCCCTCGCGCGCGAGCGCCCAGCCGGCCAGGCCGCGCAGCCAGCTGTCGCGTTCGTCCTCGGTCAGTTGCTCGACAGTCATGGTGCGCGAATCTCCTCTGCTTGTCGCTGCGGGCGCTTTTGCCTATCGCCCCTGCCCATGCAAGCTCGCCTCGTCGCAAAGGATATAGCCTGCCGCCGCGGCGAGCGGCTGCTGTTTCGTGGGTTCTCGCTTTCCGCCGATCCGGGCGGCGCGGTCCATGTTACCGGTGCCAACGGGATCGGCAAGTCGAGCCTTCTGCGAATCCTCGCCGGCCTTTTGCGCCCCTTCACGGGCACGGTCGAACGCGAAGGGGCGCTCGGCCTGGTCGACGAACGGCTGGCGCTCGACACAAACCTGCCGCTCGCACGCGCGCTCGCCTTCTGGGAGGATATCGACGGCTGCCGCGATCCGGGTCGCGCGCTCGAAGTGCTGCAGCTCGGCCCGCTTATGGACGTGCCCGTGCGCTATCTCTCGACCGGCCAGAAAAAGCGCGCGACACTCGCCCGGCTGATCAATCGCAACTGCCCGATCTGGCTGCTCGACGAGCCACTCAACGGGCTCGACAGCCAGGCGCAGAAGGCCTTCGAGGCGCTGATCGCGCTGCACTGCCAGGGTGGCGGCATCGCCGTGGTCGCCTCGCACCAGCCGATCGCCCTGCCCGCGCCGCAGACGCTCGATCTCGCGGAGTATGCTGCATGATCGGCGTGCTGCTTCGCCGCGATCTCGGCCTGCTGCTGCCCGGGGGGCGCGGCGGCGGCGGCGTGCTGCCGCTGCTGTTCTTCCTCGCCGTCGCGATGCTCTATCCCTTCGCCGTCGGGCCCGACGCGCCATTGCTCGCGCGCACCGGCGGCGGCGTGATCTGGGTCGCGGCGCTGCTCGCGGCGATCCTCCCGCTCGAAAAGCTCGTCGCGGGCGATCTCGAGGCGGGCGTGTTCGACCAGCTGCACCTGCGTGGGGTGAGCGAGGAACTGGCGATGGCGGTCCGCCTGCTCGCACACTGGCTCGCCTTCGCGCCGCTGCTGCTGCTCGCGACCCTGCCGGCCGCCGCGCTGCTCGGCCTGACGGCTGAGACCACGCGCACCGTGCTGCTCGGCCTGCTCGCGGGAACCCCGGGGCTCGCCGCGGTCGGCCTGGCCGTCGCCGCGCTCACCGCAACGCTGCGCGGCGGCGCAGCGCTGGCCGGCCTGATGGTGATCCCGCTGGCGGTGCCGATCCTGATCTTCGGCGCAGGCGCGCTGGCGCGGCCCGATCCGGGCGCGCTGCTGCTGGCGGGCGCGATCAGCCTTGGGCTATGCGCCCTCGCCCCCTTCGCCGCAGGAGCGGCGATCAGAGCGGCGCGAGAGGGATGAGACCATTCGTCACCCCGGACCTGATCCGGGGTGACGAGACCATTGAAGCCCCGCGACCAAGCCCTAGTAAGGCGGCTTGTGCAGGCCCTTGGGGCTTTCGGTGAAGATTTCCACTCCGTCCTCGGTAATGCCGATCGAATGCTCGAACTGCGCCGAGAGCGACTTGTCGCGCGTAACCGCGGTCCAGCCGTCGCCCAGCACCTTGGCGTGCGGCCGTCCTGCGTTGATCATCGGTTCGATGGTGAAGAACATGCCGGGTTTCAGCTGCGGCCCGGTGCCCGCGCGCGCGGCATGGATCACTTCGGGGGCATCGTGGAACAGGCGACCGAGACCGTGACCGCAGAATTCCTGAACCACGCCATAGCGGAACTGGCGGGCATGCGCCTCGATCGCGGCGCCGATATCGCCCACGCGCGCACCGGGCTGCGAGGCGGCCTCGATCCCCAGCATGAGGCATTCATAGGTCACCTCGACCAGGCGCCTGGCCTTGATCGAGGGTTCGCCGGCGAAGAACATGCGGCTGGTATCGCCGTGCCAGCCATCGAGCAGCGGGGTCACGTCGATATTGACTATATCGCCGTCCTTCAGAGCCTTGTCCGACGGAATGCCGTGGCAGATCACGTGGTTGATCGAGGTGCAGCAGCTGTGCGCATAACCGCGATAGCCCATGGTCGCGGGCACCGCCCCGGCATCGAGCGTCATCGTGCGCACGAGGTCGTCGATCTGCCCCGTAGTCACGCCCGGCTGGACGAATGTGGTCAGCTCGTCGAGGATTTCGGCGGCCAGCCGCCCGGCCTTGCGCATGCCCTCGAAGCCTTCCGCCCCGTGAAGCTTGATGGTGCCGTCGCGATAGACGGTCTGGTCGCTGTCGATCACCTGATATTCGGTCATGCGCGCCCACATAGCGATTGACCGGACAATTTGCGAGTGCGCTAGTGCTTGACGCTGAACGCCCTCGCATATTCGGGCTTCACCGCGTCGAGGACCGATGCGGTGACGGGAAAATCGAGCTCGTAATCGCCCTCGGCATAGGCGCCCGCGACATAGGGCCCGAAATAGACCGCGATGCGGTCGAAGGTCTTGCCGTTGGACGAGCCGACCAGCACCTCCGCCTCGTCGAGGCCGGGGCATGTGTCGAACATGTCGTTGCTCCCCTCCTCGACCGGCGCGCCGCGCCGTTTCGCGCGCGCCTTGTCGAGCGCGTCGCACAACCGCTTGCCCAGCCCCTGCTCCAGCGCGACGGGGGAATTGAACAGCTCGATGCCCTTGACGGCCTGCCGCTTCTCGCGATCCCAGACCAGCGATTCCGTGCCGTACATGCCGTGCGCCCCGCCCGAATAGGCCGACAGATGGCCCGAAAGGCTGAGGAAGCGCGGCAGGTCGGCGACCACTTTCCATTCCTCTGCGGCGCTGTGCTGGCGCGGGGTCCACTCCCGTCCTTTCGCCGAGGCCCAGTCCTCGTCGGCTTCCTCGCGCAGTCCGGCGAGCATCGCTTCGGCACGCTTGCCGAGATAGTCGGCCAGCTCGGGTTCGGCGGCGACTGCGGCGGGCCAGGAATAGGCGAACTGGTAGCGCTCGGTCTCCTGCTCTACCGCATGCGCCCTTGCCGCCGGGGCGGCGGTCGCTTCGGCATCCGCGGTCGCGGCCTCGCTCACCCCCGCCTTCTCGGCATAGTCGGCGCGGTCCGAACAGGCCGCACTCGACAGCGCGAGCGAAATCAGGAACAGGGGCGCACGCATCGCGGTTTCCTTTGCGAAATTCGAATTGATCAGGGGCATTTTCCGATATGGCCGACAAGCAGCCGCTTATCCAGCCCGACCGGGGGCAAGAGGCGATTTCCATCCACCTCGTCAACCGCGACGGCTTCGCGGGCTGGGTGAAGAAACTCTCCGCCAGCCAGCGCGCGGCGCTGGAGGCGCAGAAATTCGACGGCAGCGGCTTTCAGGTGGGCATCGTGCCCGAGGGCGACGGCTGGTTCGCGGTCGGCGGCGTGGCCGATCCCGACAAATTGTCGAGCTGGTGCATGGCGAAGCTCGCCGAAAACCTGCCGGCGGGCACCTATCGGCGGGCCGAGGGCGAACCGGGCCCCGCGCTGCACGGCTGGCAGACCGCGCAATACACCTTCACCCGCTACAAGCAGCCCGAACGCCCCGTCGGCCCGCGCGTGCTGCTGACCCGCGAGGTCAAGGCGATCGAGCCCGCGATCGCCGAAGCGGAGGCGGTATGCCTGGTGCGCGACCTCGTGAACTCGCCGGCCGAGGACATGGGCCCCGCCGCACTCGAGGAACAGTGCGAGACGCTGGCCAAGAAGCACTCGGCCACGCTCAAGGTGACCAAGGGCGACGCGCTGGAACAGGGCTATCCCATGGTCCATGCGGTCGGCCGCGCCGCCGCGCGCCACCACGCGCCGCGCATCATGCATCTCACCTGGGGCAAGGAGAGCGATCCCGTCCTGGCTATCGTCGGCAAGGGCGTGTGCTTCGATTCGGGTGGACTCGATGTGAAGAGCGCCACCGGCATGCTGCTGATGAAGAAGGACATGGGCGGCGCGGCGCATGCCATCGCGCTCGCCGATCTCGTCATGGGCGTGGGCCTGCCGGTCCGCCTGCACCTGCTGGTGCCCGCGGTAGAGAACGCCATCAGCGGCAACAGCTTCCGTCCCGGCGACGTGCTCAGATCGCGCAAGGGGCTGACGGTCGAAATCGGCAATACCGATGCCGAGGGACGGCTGATCCTCGGCGATGCGCTGCAGCGTGCCAGCGAGGAGAAGCCCGAACTGATCCTGGATTTCGCCACGCTGACCGGCGCTGCGCGCGTCGCGCTGGGGCCCGATTACCCGGCGCTGATGGCCCGCCGCGACGAGACCGCCGAGGCCCTGATCGCGGCGGGCAAGGCGCATGACGATGAACCCTGGCGATTGCCCCTGCCCGAAGCCTATCGCGAATGGCTCAATTCGGACATCGCCGACACCGGCAATGCCCATGCCAATTCCTTCGCCGGGGCGAGCGTCGCCGGCCTGTTCCTCGACAAGTTCGTCGGCGAGGGGATCGACTGGGCGCATTTCGATACCTTCGCCTGGCGTCCGCAGGCCAAGCCGGGCCGCCCCAAGGGCGGCGACGCCTACGGACTGCGCGCCGCCTGGCACATGCTGCGGGCCCGTTTCGGGGGAGGTTGAGGCCCCCCGCCTTGCCTGAAAGCCCGTGCGCGGCTAAGCGCCCGCAACACTCACAACCGGATTTACCACACAGCGTGACTGCTCCAGCCAGTTATTCCCTCCCCGAGACTACCGTCGGCCTGAAAGGCCCGGTCGACAGGCCCGCGCCGGGAACGCTCCCGCTGCGCGGCGACCTCGCGCATATCGCGCTCGCCGAGCACTATCTCGCCGCGCATTACGTCATCCCCCAGCTGCGGCGGATCGGCGATGCGCCCGCGGTGCTCAAGCTCACCATGCGCGACGATGCCGATGATGGCGCAACGCTGGCGGCGGGTCAGGCGATCGAATTGCTCGACTGCGCCGGAGACTGGGCGTGGATCGCCTGCGGCCCCCAGGGGCCGAGCGGCTATGTCCGGCTCGGCCAGCTCGCCCCGACCAGTGACGCATAAGGTCTTCATCGACGGCGCGGCGGGTACCACGGGTCTCGAAATCGCCCAACGGCTCGCCGGGCGCAGCGAATTCACGCTGCTTGCGCTCGACGAAGAGCGGCGCAAGGACACCGCGGCCCGGCGCGAGGCGCTGAACGAGGCCGACATCGCCATCCTGTGCCTGCCCGACGAGGCCGCGCGCGAGGCGGTGGAATTGCTCGATCCGGCCGGCGGCACCCGCGTGATCGATGCCTCTTCGGCGCACCGCACAACCGAAGGCTGGTGCTACGGCTTTCCCGAACTGGTCGGGCGCGAGCGCGTAGGCACGGCGCGCCGCGTCAGCAATCCCGGCTGCTATCCGACCGGCTTCCTGGCGCTGGTCGCACCGCTCGTGCGCGCCGGACTGCTGCCCGCCGACTGGCCCTACACCGTCAATGCGGTGAGCGGCTATTCGGGCGGCGGCAAGGCGCTGATCGAACGTTTCGAGAGCGAAAACGCGCCGGCCTTCCGCGCCTATGGTTACGACATGGCGCACAAGCACCTGCCCGAGATGCAGGCGCATGCCGGGCTTGCACATCCGGTCCTGTTCGCGCCGGCGGTCGTCCCCGCCTATCGCGGCATGGTGGTCGAGGTGCCGCTGCACCTCGGCGCGATGGCGGGCAACCCGCACGCCGATGCCCTGCGCGACGCGCTGGCAGACTTCTACGCGGAGACACCCGTGGTGACGGTCCGCGACAAGGCGCCGCCAGGCGAACTCCTGCTCGAACGCGACGCGGAGCCTTCGGACGGTCTAGAACTGTTCGTCTTCGGCAATGAAGGCGGCTGGAACGCGCGGCTCGTCGCCCGGCTCGACAATCTCGGCAAGGGGGCGAGCGGGGCCGCGGTGCAAAACCTCAACCTGATGTGCGGCTTGCCCGAAACCGCCGGCCTCAAACTGACTGCTGCCTAATATTTAGGCAAGCGTTGACTGAAGCGTGAGCAGTCTTGCCCGCGCCGGCGCAGGGGATTGCCCGAAGGCACTCTCCGCCGACGCAAAAATTGCGCCAAGGGCGTTTGGCGCGCACCGAATCTTCGTCTACCCCCTCGCCCCAGCCTTGGCACGATTCTTGGAAAGAAGCGCGCGAAGGAACAGGTTCCACATTTTCCGGGGGTCGGAGACGACGTGAAAAAGATCGAAGCGATCATCAAGCCCTTCAAGCTCGACGAGGTGAAGGAGGCGCTGCACGAGATCGGCGTATCGGGCATCACCGTGACCGAAGCCAAGGGTTTCGGGCGGCAGAAAGGCCATACCGAGCTCTATCGCGGGGCCGAATACGTGGTCGACTTTCTTCCCAAGGTGAAGCTCGAAGTGGTCGTGTCCGACGCAATTGCCGAGCGCACCGTCGAAGCCATTGCCGCTGCCGCCCAGACCGGCCGCATCGGCGACGGCAAGATCTTCATTTCCACGATCGAAGGCGCACTGCGCATTCGCACCGGGGAAAAGGACGACGACGCCATCTGATTTCACGCGGGGCACGCGCCCCTGCAATTCCAGTTCAAGTTCAAACGGAGGCAATATCAATGTCGAGTGCAAAGAAGGTCCTGAAGCAGATCGAGGACGACGGTATCGAGTGGGTCGACCTGCGCTTCACCGATCCCAAGGGCAAGTGGCAGCACCTGACCATGGTCGCCAAGACGCTCGACGAGGACCAGCTCGAAGACGGGCTGATGTTCGACGGCTCGTCGATCGCTGGCTGGAAGGTGATCAATGAATCCGACATGATCCTCAAGCCCGACCTCGAGCGGGTCTATGTCGATCCCTTCAGCGCCGAACCGATGCTGATCCTGTTCTGCGACATCGTCGAGCCCTCGACCGGCGAATGGTATGCGCGCGACCCGCGCACCACCGCCAAGCGCGCCGAGGCCTTCCTCAAGTCGACCGGCATCGGCGATACCATCTATGTCGGCCCCGAAGCCGAGTTCTTCATGTTCGACGATGTCCGCTTCGAAGACGGCTATGCCGGCTCGGGCTTCGCCATCGACGACATCGAACTGCCGACCAACAGCGGCAAGGAATACGAAAGCGGCAATCTTGCCCACCGCCCGCGCGCCAAGGGCGGCTATTTCCCCGTCGCCCCGGTCGACAGCGCCGTCGATATCCGCGGCGAGATGGTCTCGACCATGATCGAAATGGGCCTCAACTGCGACAAGCACCACCACGAGGTGGCCGCCGCGCAGCACGAACTGGGCCTGACCTTCGGCACGCTCGTCGAAACCGCCGACAACATGCAGATCTACAAGTATGTCGTGCACCAGGTCGCGCATATCTATGGCAAGACCGCGACCTTCATGCCCAAGCCGATCAAGGACGATAACGGTTCGGGGATGCACACCCACATGTCGATCTGGGATGGCGGCAAGCCGACCTTCGCCGGCAACCAGTATGGCGGCCTCAGCGAAAATTGCCTCTACTACATCGGCGGCGTCATCAAGCACGCCAAGGCGCTCAACGCCTTCACCAACCCGACCACCAACAGCTACAAGCGTCTGGTGCCGGGTTTCGAAGCGCCCGTGCTGCTCGCCTATTCGGCGCGCAACCGCTCGGCCTCGTGCCGCATTCCCTACGGTGCGGGCGACAAGGCGAAGCGCGTCGAGTTCCGCTTCCCCGACGCGATGGCCAACCCCTATCTCGCCTATGCGGCGCTGCTGATGGCGGGCCTCGACGGGATCCAGAACAAGATCCACCCTGGCGAAGCGATGGACAAGAACCTCTACGACCTGCCGCCGGCAGAGCTCGCCGACGTTCCGACCGTGTGCGGCTCGCTTCGCGAAGCGCTCGAGGCGCTCGAAGCCGACCACGAGTTCCTCTTGAAGGGCGACGTTTTCACCAAGGACCAGATCGAGGCCTACGCCGAACTCAAGTGGGACGAGGTCCTGCGCGTCGAAACGACGCCCTGCCCGGCCGAGTTCGACATGTATTACAGCGCCTGAGGCGCTCCGTCCGAACCAAGGCGGACGGAAATCGATTGGGCGGTCGGAGCGATCCGGCCGCCCTTCTCTTTGTCTTGTATGAAAAAGTGAGACTTTCGAGCCACAACGCTGCGCAAAAGTTTCGTCTGGGTGGTATCCATACCCTTTTCTTTTTGTTCGTTCCGGTTCTAGAACAGGGCCATGCGCGGCTTGGGGCGCGCGCTTGCGAACATTTCCTGGAGGGGCTTCGTAATGAAATCTACACTTAACCGTACCGGCGGCCGTCTGCTCGCGGGTGCTGCCACCATCGCCTTGGCGTCGGTTGCGCTGAGCACTCCGGCACACGCCATCGTGCCGAACGACAACTACACGCCCGACGATATCGTCGACAACGATGACGAGTTCAGCGGGGTCGGCATGTTCTTCCGTGCCGACGGCTTCGTCTGTTCGGGCACCCTGATCAACCCGCGCACGGTCATTTTCGCGGCACACTGCGTCAATGATCGCGACGCGACCGAATTCAATGTCGACAATGTACCGGCTGCCTGGTCGTTCAACGTGAACGCGCTGCCCGGCTTCCAGAACTGGTTCAGCAACGGCTTTGCCAGCAACCCCGATCTGGCGGTCTTCAACGTCAACCGCATCTACTACGATCCGCGTTCGGTCCAGCGTCCCGACGGCTTCGGCTTCCTCGAGGGCGACGTCGCCCTCGCCAGCCTCGACACGCCGGCCGCCAACCTGCCGACCTGGTCGCTGCTGTTCTCGCCGCTGCCGACTCCCGACGCGATCGACGATACGGACGGCACCGGCTATCACGTCAACATCACCGGCTATGGCCGCACCGGTTCGGGCACGACCGGTGCCTCGGGCGGAATCGACTGGCGGCGCAAGGCTGCGGAGAACATGATCGGGGCGCTGACGTCGTTCGACGCGCGCAACACCTTCCTCTTCGGCAACCCCTTCGGGGACCTGCCACAGGTTCTCTACCGCCTCGACTTCGACGATCCGAACAAGACCAACCCGTTCGACTTCAACCTCTACAAGGACGAGCCGCGCGAACGCGAAGGCACCACCGCCGGTGGCGACTCGGGCGGCCCGCTGATTCTCGACGCAGCGAACAACGAAATCACCGACGAGGACCTCGTCATTGCGGTGCTCTCGGGCGGCTCGCGCTTCTTCGGCCCGCAGGTCTTCTCGAGCTACGGCACCGAGAGTTTCTACCAGCCGCTGTTCCTGTTCTGGGACTGGATCGCAGCCAACAATCCCTATCGCTATGTCACCGCCAAGGCCGGCGACGGCGCCTGGGAAGATGCGAGCCACTGGGAAACCACGCTCGACCCGAACTACCGGATCATCGATGCCAATGGCGACATCGTCAACGGCATCCCGACCACGCCGGGTAACGGCATTACCGGTGACGAGCCCAACTGGGGCGAAGTGTGCTTCGATCCCGAGGGCGACAATCCCGGCGACGGATGCCAGGACCTTTCCAACGGCGACAACACACCGCCCGCGCGTAATGCCGACGGGCTGGTCAGTTCGGGCATCGGCGAAGTCGGCAACGACATGGCCGATGCGCTCGGTGGCGGCAACGCCGCCGATGCCGCCGCTCCTGCCCCTCGCGGTGCCTTGGGTCGCGATGGCCTGATCAACGCGCATCAGAGCCAGAACGGCGGACCCGAGTTCTCCGAAGAAGTCGCCCATGGCACGGGTGCCGATTTTGCCGAGGACACGCCGCACGACAGTGATGGCGGCAGCCCCGAATTCTCGGACGACCCGCTGCCCGATCCGACGCTCGACAACGGCCTGCCCGGCGCAACCGGCTTCGTGCCCGACAACGTCGATCCGACGGTGGACATCGATCCCGACGTCAATGTCGATCCGCGCTACTTCGACGTGACGCTCGGCAATGCCGGCACCACGACGCTGAGCAGCGATGTCACCATCGACCGCCTGACCGTCCTGAGCACCGCGGGCCTCAATATCACGGCCGACGGCAGCCTGACCTCGCTGATCGACATCAGCCAGTTCGGCGGCACGATGACGGTCAACGGTGCGCTCAACTCCGTCGGCGACTACACGCTGTTCGGCGGCGCCCTGCAGGGCGGCGGCACGATCACCGCACCCTTTGTCACGAACATCATGGGCGCGATTTCGCCGGGCACGATCGGCGGGATCGACACGCTGACGATCGACGGTTCGCTGGTGCTGTCTTCAGGCTCGACGCTGATGATCGATATCGGGCCGAACAACGCTTCCGACCGCGTGGCAGTGACGGGCGAAGCCTCGCTCGGCGGCGTAGTCGCGGTCGGCGCCGGCATTACCCAGCAGGTAAACGGCAACGGCCAGGTGTATACGATCCTCACCGCTGACGGCGGCTTGACCGGTACGTTCACCGCGAACGATATCTCCGCCATCCTGCATCAGAGGTTCGCCTACACCGACACTGCGGTGACGATGGAAATCCTGGCGCGCAGCTATCTCACGGCGGTCGATCCCTTCAGCCCCGCCCAGATCGGCTACGCCAGGCTGTTCGACCAGAATCGCAGCAATGCGGCACTGGCCGAGCTCTACGCTCTCGACTTCGCCGATGCCGCGACCATCCAGGCCACTTTCGACGGCCTGGCTCCGGTGTCGGAAAGCGCGGTCCGGCAGCTCGCTGCACAGTCCTACAACCAGCTCGGCTCGTTCAACGCGTCTCGCTTGCGCGAGTCGAACCTCGAACGCTCGGGCGGCACGATCGCGACGCTCGGCAATCCGATCCAGACCGCACAAATGCAGGTCTCGCGCGGTAGCCAGCCGCTCATGACGACGGCGCTGGGACTCGATCAGGGCGAGGAACCCACCAGTGTCCGCCAGGGTGCCATCCGCGAGGATGTCGGCATCTTCCTGGCGGGCGGCCTGCTTAACGGCAGCGGTTCTCCAATGCCGGGCTATACTACCAACACCGACATCGACGGCTACTTCCTCGCCGGCGGTATCGAGTACTTCCCGAGCGAGAGTTCGATGGTCGGCCTGTCGGGTTACTATTCGAACCTCGACGCAGATGTCGCGCTCGGCCAGCAAGCCGAATCGAAGATGTTCGCCGTATCGCTTTACGGCAGCACCAAGACCGAAGACGGCTTCGTCCTCGACGGCCAGGTTAGCCTGACCAGCGTCGACATGGACACCATGCGAACAGTGAACTTCCTCGGCGGCGCGCAGACGCTGGCGAGCGAGAGCAGCGACGGCGGCATCGCCGCAGCGGTCGGTATCTCCTACGATATTGAAGGAGATTTCGGCACGCTCTCGCCCGGGATCGAGCTACGCTATGCAGACCATTCCTTCGACGTGGTCGAAGAAAGCGGCGGCGCACTGGGCCTGCGGATCACCCGTGAGGAATTCGAAAGCCTGCAGGGTCGGCTTGGCTTCGATTATCAGAAGGTCACCAATTCGTTCCAGATCGACATGAATGCCGACTGGGTCCACGAATATAATGATGGTCCTAGTGCTGTCGGGGCGCAGTTCGCCGCCGGGACCGGCCCTGCCGTACCCTTCGCGATTGCCAATGGCGACAAGGATTGGGCCGAAGTCGGCCTGTCGGCACAGGTCGTCTCGGGATCGGCCAAGTTCGGTATCGGTGTCGACACGACGATCGGTCGTGCCGATGCCAATGCCCAGTCCTACCGGGCGATGGCGAGCTTCAAGTTCTAAGTCAGCAGGGGTTACCCACCCCGACAGGCAGGGCCGTCCGGGAAACCGGGCGGCCCTTCTTGCATGACGGGGGGGAAGTATCGCCCTGCGGCTGACGCAACGCGGTCTTACTCCGCACGGTTGATCGACCGGCAAGCCCGTTCGAACCCTTACGCTCCGGTCTAGCGGAACCCGGGCTGGCAGCCGCCGTTTGTCGGGCAAAGGAGATCCAAGATGCGTATCTTGCTCGCAGGTGCGGCAGCGATTGCGCTTGTCGCGACGGGCACCCATGCGGAGCCCGGCAAAGGCAAAGGAAATGAACACGGCGGCAAGCAGCACGCCGCAGAAAAGACCGAACGGGGCGGGCGCGATAAGGCCTCCGCTCGGGATGAGAAACCGAACCGCCGCGCAAGGTCCGAAGATGATGGGAAAGCGCAGCATCGCTCGGCCGAACGCCGCGGCGAGGATCGGCGCAATGCGGGCGTGGCCGAGCGCCGCGCAGCGCGCCCGGAAAGCCGCGACCAGCGGCGCGAAATCCTCCCCGCTGCCAGCACCGAACTGCGCCGCTCGACCGAGGAGCGCGACCGGAGGTTTCTCGCGCGCGACCGCGACCGCAGCTTGGTAGCCGGATGCCCGCCGGGCCTTGCCCGCAAGAACAACGGCTGCCTGCCCCCGGGGCAGGCGAAGAAGCGCTCTACTCCCCCGACCGGATGGAATGGCTATACCTATCGTCCGCGCCTGTTCGGCCTGACGAATTATGCTGCGGGTCGCTATCTCTATTCCGACGGCTACCTGTTGCGTCCCTCGGATGACGGCCGGATTGCAGGCTACATCCCGTTGCTCGGTGGCGCGCTGGCGATCGGCAAGGTCTGGCCATCGAGCTACGAGAGCTATGCCGTGCCCGATTATTACGTCGACTATTTCGACCTCGGGCGACCCGATGCCTATCGCTACGCCGACAATGTGATTTACCGCATCGATCCGGAAGATGCCGCCATCGCGTCGGTAGCGGCGCTGCTGACGGGCGACGACTTCGTCGTCGGGCAGCCGATCCCGCATGGATACGACGTTTACAACGTCCCCTATTCCTTCCGCGAACGGTACCGCGACACGCCCGATGCCTGGTATCGCTACTCCGACGGCTACGTCTATCGCATCGATCCCGAAACGCGGCTGGTGGCTGCCGCGATCGACCTGCTGATCTGAAAGGGCCGCTCATGACCACGACCTGGAAACCCATTGCCGCGCCCCTGGCCCTCGCCCTGCTGGGCTCGCTCGCCGCGTGCACCGCGGAAGAGAGCCCCGAGAGCGATGCAATCGAGACCATCGACGAAGGCACGCAAACGCTGGCGTCGGTGCTTGCCGGCGACGATCGGTTCAAATCGCTAAGAGAGGCGGTCGAACAGTCCGACCTGTCAGGCATTTTCGACGGTCCGGCGAGCTATACGCTACTGGCGCCTGACGATCCTGCCTTCGCCGCACTGGGCGACAAGGGCAAGACCCTGCTCGAGGCCGAGCAGCGCCCCGTGCTGGTCGCAATCCTGCGCGATCATCTGCTCCCCGGTCATTTGACACCGGAGGCGATCGAGGCGGCGATCGAGCGCAACGGCGGACCGGTCACGATGACCACGCTCGGGCGAACCGAGATGACCTTTAGCCGATCGGGCGATGCAATCGTGGCTGCGACGGGAGAGGGTGTGACCGCCCGCGTCGGAGAATCGGCCGTAGCCGCGATCAACGGCGTCATCCTGCCCATCGACACGGTCCTGCTGCCGCGGGAAGAAACTCCGGCTAATAGTCCCGGCTGATCTCGGCGACGACGCTTTCGCGGCCCACGGTCGAGACGGCGGCGAGTAGCGAGAGCCAGCTGGTCACGCGGAATTCCACCTCGGTCGCGCTGTAGCCGCGCCCATCGGTGATGATTTCGGCATAGAAGCGGCGCCCGAAATTCTTGCCCAACGCCACGCCGGTACCGCGTCCCAGGGCGGGATCGGCGCTGACGATCCGCAACCGGTCGAGCCCGATCGCGCTGCGCAGCTGGTTGATCGGGTCCATGCCGCCGCCCCCACGCAGGCTCGCGACCGCTGCCCCCAGCTGCAGCGCATCGGTGGCCGACAGGCTGGTAACCGAACCGCCGAACAGCAGGCGGGCAAGCAGTTCCTCTTCGGGCAACGCCGGATTGGAGCTGAAGGCAATCTCCGGCTGGGTCGCACTGCCCCGAACGCTGGCCTGCACTGTCAAGCCGTCACGCTCGGTTTCGGCTCTGATGTCGAGCCGCGGATCGATCGGGACCCTCTCGTCGAAATCGATGTCTCCCCGGGTCAGCTCGAACCGGGTTCCCGCGAACGTGTAGTCGCCGCGGACCATTGTCGCGCTGCCGCCGATCCGCGGATCGTCGGTGGTCCCGCGCAGGAGGATATCGGCCGACCATTCGCTGTCGAGCCCCATGCCGTCGACGTCGATCCGGCTCGAAGCCTTGGCGTCGATGAGATAACGCCAGGGACGCGCGGGCGCGACACGCGGCGCACGATTGGCCGGGGCGTTGATCTCGCGCGTGGCGATCTGCGGCAGGCGCAAATCGTCGGCCGCCGTACCCAGCCTCCAGCTGGCGCGGTCGACCCGCACCCGCCCGGCGATCGTGCCACCGAGGCCGTTCGAGACGATCCGCAGCGGGCCGGAGATCGTGGCGCTGAGGCCCGCCGTATCGATTAGCCGGGCGTTTCTCGCCGAAGCGCGCAGGTCGATTATCGGTCCGCGGATTTCGAGCAGACGGCCCTCCACCCTTTCGCCGAGCGTCCGCAGGTCGACGATCCCGCTCCCGCTGACGCTCCCGCCATCGACCGGGGTCCCCGAAAAACTGGTGAGTTGCAGCCGCGAACCGCTGAACTTTCCGCGCACCGCCAGCGCGCGGATGTCGGTGCCCGATAGGGCGCTGCGCAGATGCAGCCTGTCGCCCGCGATCGAACCGCGCACCGTCGGATCCTCCAGCGATCCCGTCGCATCGGCGGCGATGGCGATCGGCCCGGTGATGTCGAACGTATCGAGCGCGGCGAGCCGCCACAGGCTTTCCGCCGCGCCGCGATAGCGCAGCTGGCCGAACAGCCGGCCCGCACGCAGACGGTCCAGCAGCAGACCGCTGCCGGGCAGTCCGGTGATCCGCGCCTGCACGCGGCCGCGCTGGATATCCTCGTTGGCGAGCAGCGCCCGCGCGGCGAGTTCGCTCTCGCTCAGCCGGGCGACAAGGGCGACATCGACCGGGCGCGAGGTCAGGACGAGGCCCGACCTGGTCAAGCCCTCGATCTTCACCTTTGCCTCGCTCACCGGCAGGCCGCTCGTACCCGTGCGATAGTCGACCGTCCCCGAAATCGTACCGCCCAGCCCGGTGTCGGGACGGACGATGTCGATCAACGAGAGCGGCATCCGCGCCAGCTTGAATTCGAAGTCGAGATTGCCACCGCCGAAGCTGCCGGCCGCGATCATGCCCGCGCTGCCATACGACACCTGGGTCGGGGCGAGCCGCCACCCTCCTCCATCGAGGCTGGTCAGCACCGCGCGGCGCGGCATCGAGATGGGCCGACCGGCGAATTCGCCCTGGGCCGCCAGGGCAATCCCCTCGGGCCGGACGATGGCATTCATATCGAGCGCGAACCGTCCGCTGCGTCGTCCGGCCAGCGAGGCGTCGATCCTGCCGACGCCATCGTCCATCTCGCCCTTGGCAGCCAGTCGCCCGATGAACAGCGAGCCATAGGACAGGCCGGTCGCCGTGCCCGTCCCGGTAAAGCTGGTATGGCCCTTGCGGATCAGCCCGGTAGCGGAAATATCGGCACGCGCGATACGCAAGGCGGTTTCGCCGCCGAAGCGGGCATTGCGTGCGCGCAGGTCGATATCGAGCCCCTGGCCCCCGCCCCGCGGGGCGAGTGCCACGGTTCCGTCGAGCCCACCCCCGGCGAAGGACAGCTGGCCGTCGGCGCCGCCGTCCACAAGCAGCAGGCTGCCGGAAACATCGGTGTCCGAGACCTGCATGGTTTCGATCGCGATGCGCGTCGGCCCGCCCGCCGGCGCAGTCAGCCCGAGCGTGCCCGCGAAGGGGCCGAACAGCGACTGGCCATCGGTGTCGATGGCAAAGCCATCGTCGCGCGGGGCGATGGCGACACGGACATTCTCGAGACCGGTGGCGGGCTTGGCGAAGACCAGCGCCGCGCTCGGCCCCGCATCGGTCAGGCGAGCCTCGACAGTGAAGGCGCCGTAATCGACATGGGTTCCGCGCCCGGCGAGCCGCGTCGTTCCCTCGCGAACGCTGCCGTCGAGCGCGAGACGGACCTTGCTCGCATCGATCCGCATCCGGTTGAAATCGAGCGGTGCATCGCCGCCCACTGCCACCCCGCCGCGCACGCGGATCGGGGCCCCCGCGAGATTGGCCAGCGTGGCATTGGTCACCGGCGCGATTCGGGCGTCGAGATCGGCCGAAAGACGCCACGGCGCGCCCGGGGCCAGCGACAGTTCGATCACCGCGGTGCCACCGAGCATGCCGACATCCTCGAGCGTCAGCCGTTCGGCGCGCACCGGCCCGCGCAGGCGATAGTCTCCGCCGGCCAGGTCGCCGCGCAGCGCGAGATTGGCCGACATGGCAGGAAAGGCGAGGCGCAAGTCGTCGGACAGCAGCGCCGATCCCGTCAGGACTAGCGAACCGCGCGCAACGCCGTTTATGAGCCGGGGATCGACCAGGGCGTTGCCGCTGAAGACGCGCCCGACTGCGAGGTCGAGGGGCAGCATCCAGCGCGTGCCGTCATAACGCGCTGTGGCGGCCTGACGGAGCCCCGTGAGCCTGGTCCCGCCGAGATCGAGCTCGCCGACCTGCAGGTCGTGGACGATCGCGAGGTCCTTGAACGGCCCGTCGAGCGTTGCCGTGAGCCGCGCATTGCGCAGTGCGATACCCTCTCCGAGCAGCGCCGGATCGCGGACGACGGCGACGATCTCGAGGTCCTGCGCGCGGTTTTCGGCGAGGTCGAGCAGTCCCTTGGCGTCGAGAGTGAGGCCGCGGCCGACCAGGATCGTGCGGCCATCGATGGTGCGGTTGTCGATCGCCAGTTCTGCCTTGAGCGCGACATCGTCGCCCATCGCCCGCGCGGGAAGGCCGGTCACGAAGCCCGAAGGATCGACCTTGCCCAGCAGACCGAAGCGCCCGGCGCGATTGGTAATGCGCAGCGCCGCGACGCGCCCTTCGTCGTTGCGGACGAGTAGCCCGCCGGTCCAGTTCGACCAGGTCCCCTCGCCCCGCAGACGCGCGCGGTGTGCGCCATCCAGACCGGCCAGCGCTGCAATGGGGCCGTCTTCCTCCGCATCTAAGTCCAGCGAGAGATCGAAATCGTCGCCGTCGGGCTCGGCATCGAGCAACAGCGCAAGCCGGTCACGCTCGCCCAGCCGGCCGTCGATGTCGACCAGCAACCGCCGGTCGGCGACCTCGGCGCTTCCGGTCAGGTCGACGCGTTGCGGACTGTCGCCGGCGATCCCGCGAGCGAGCACGAGGTTGTCGATTTCGAGCCGTTCGATACTGATGTCGAAGCCGGGGAGGATCGGATTATCCTCTTCGCTGGGGAGGAATTCGGGGATCCGGGCGAGCTTGGCACGGCGAGCGGCGAAGCTGTCGATCTCGAGCCGGTTATGGAGCCAGGCGCCGGGGTTCCAGTCGATTTCCGCGCGCGGGATAGTGAGGAACACGCCTTTGGGATCGGACAGACGGACATCGTGCAGCACCGCCACGCCATAGAGATTTCCTTCGATCCGCCCGATGCGGACGTTGAGGCCATTGGGGAAGGTCCGCTCGGCGATCCTGCTGGCGATAAAGCGCTCGCCCAGCGGCGTGTTGAGGACAAGCAGCGTTCCGACCACGAGCAATGCGAGAGCCGCCAGCCCACCCAGCAGCCACTTGACCGCCCGCCCCGCGTGGCTGCGGCGGGCGCCGCTTGCCTCCTCGGCTTCGACGAGCACATCCTCCGCCATCAGAAGGCCTGCCCCAGCGAGATATAGACCCCGACCGCCGCGTCTTCGGGCTCGGGGTTGAGCGGGAAGCCGACGTCGAGGCGGATCGGGCCGAAACCGGTGGTGTAGCGCAGGCCCAGCCCCGCCCCCATCTTGATCTCGCCGAAATCGGGCGTGCTCGACGTCGAAACGCTGCCCAGATCGAAGAACGGCACGACGGACACGGCGCCGTCGAGGAAGCCGGTACCGATCCGTGCCTCGAGCGAAGCCTCGACGAGGCTGCGCCCGCCAGTCGGCTCCATGAATGCATTCTTGGGCCCGATCGACTGGTAGCCATAGCCGCGCACCGAACCGCCGCCACCCGCATACAGCCGCCGCGACGGCGCGATCCCGACCAGTTCGGCGCCCTGGATGCTGGCGAAGGCGGCCCGCGCGGCGATCACCGTCCGCCCGCCGAGCGGCAGGTAATAGGACGCGTCGATCCGCGAGCGGAGGTAGTAGAACTGTTCACCCTGCGTGCGCGACGTTTCGGGCGCGAGAAAGCCCGTGACCCGGAAACCGCGGGTCGGATCGAGCAGCGAATCGCTGGTATCGAGCGTCGCCCGTCCGAACAGCGCCCCGATGAAATAGGTCTGCCGCGGCCGCTCGACGCCATCGACGATGCGGTTTCTTTCGTCGGTCGCGAGGATTTCGGCGCCCAATCCCCAGGCGAGTGGTTTCTGGAACAGAAGCGTCGAGGTTCGCTCGTACGTGCCCGTCAGCGCGACGGTCCGCGCATCGTAGGCCAGCGTATCGATGCTCGAGGCGTAGGCGTCGATCGTCAGCACCTTGTCGCGACCGCCGAAATTGTTCTTGCGGAAGGTTACGCCCGCCAGTTGTTCGCGAGTCCCGAGGATGCCGCGCAGCCGCAGGGCGCCTTCGGGCGGGAAGAGATTGCGATGTTCCCAGCTCGCCTGGACACGGAAGCCTTCTTCCGAACCATAGCCAATGGCGCCGGCAATCGTACGCAGCTTGGCCCGTTCGACGGTGACATCCATCGCCACCACGCCGGGCTGGTCGCCTTGCGGCGGGGTGACCTCGCGTGCCTCGACACCGACGCTCGACACCAGCCCGGTAGCCGTGACCGCTCGACGCAGGTCGAAGGCGAGGCTGCGCTGGTAGACTTCGCCGGGCTCGAAACGCGCTATGCTCGCGAGATGGCGGCTGGAGAGAAAGGCCTCGTCGCTGCTGACCACCTCGCCGAAAACATATTTCCCCTTGGGGCGCACCGGCAGCGACAGGTCGCCCGCGGTGCGTTCGTGGTCGATCAGCAGCTCGGGCTGGTCGATCTCGGCAAAGGGATATCCCGTCTCGCCCAGCGCCCGGTCGAGGTCGAAGCGCTCGGCGATGATCGTATCGGACTGAAGGAAATCGTCCGGATATATCCCGAAGCTCTTGCGCAATTGGCCGGCGTCGGGTGCCGTGTCGAGATCGCCGAGATCGATTGCGCCGACCTTGTAGCGCGGGCCAGGAATGACATCGAAGCGTACCCGGGGGCGCTGTTCGGCGGTGTCTTCGCCTGCATCGCGCGTGCCGATCGTGCGGACGATCTCGCCGTCGTAATAGCCGTAGACACGGAGCAGCGTGCCGAGCAGTTCCTCGTCCTTGCGCGCCCGCGCGGCGAGCTGGGCGACGTTTTCCTCGCCGTCGCCGAGTTCCTCGATGGTCGAAAGGGCCGCGAAGCGATCGACGAAATCGCTGCGCTCGCTGAAGGGCGGTTCCTTCTGCGGGAAACCCAGCACCAGCGCATCCGAAATGCGCTCGACCTCCGCCTCGTCGAAAGCGATCTGGGGCGCATCGCCAAGCAGATCGGCGAAGCGAATATCCTCTTCCGGCTCGAGCTCCTGTAACGGCGCAAGTTCGACTTCCTCGGGCCAGGCGACAGGCATGTCCGGCAGTTCGGAGATCGGCGTGTCCGCCTCCGGTTCGCCCAAAGCGTCATCCGTCGCCCCGGCCGGTCCGTCGGTTCCCTTCTGCGCCCAGCTATCGGGATCGTCGACCGCGCTGTCGGGGATGAGATCCTCGAGGCTCGATGGAGCTTCGCGATCCTGCGCGGCGAGCGCGGCCCCGCCGACGAGGGCAAGCGCCGCCAGGCAGCGAGCCAGCGCTGTCAGCGCCCGCTCAATCCCGCAGCTTGTAGTCCGCCGACAGCCCGTCCTTGGCCGGAAGGGCCTTGTCGCGCCGTCTGTCACGCGGGGCGGTAGCCGCCGCGATAAGGCGCTTCTGTTCATGGTCGGGCATGCGCTCCCATCCGCCGCGGCTGAGCCGTTCGAGCGGGCGATAGCGAACCTTGTATTGCATCCGCTCGGCACCTTCGACCCAATAGCCGAGATAGACATAGGGCAGTCCGTTGGTGGCGGCGCGGCGGATGTGGTCGAGGATGATGTAGTTCCCAAGCCCGGCGCGATCCTCATGCTCAGGGTCGTAGAAGCTGTAGATCATCGACAGCCCGTCGCCCTGGTAATCCGTCAGGCACGCCCCCACCAGGCGGCCCGGCTCGGCGCCGATAGCCGGCTCCCGATATTCAATCACATAGCTGGTTACACTGGTGTGTTCCACCATATCCGCAAAGTCGGTTTCCTCCATCTGCGTCATCCCCCCACCGGGGTGGCGCGCAGCGAGGTATTTTTGCAGCAATTCGAACTGTTCGGCGGTGGCCCAGGGGCGGCATTCGGTAGCGACGAGATCGTCGTTCGCCTTGAGCGTGCGCTTCTGGGTGGCAGACGGCTTGAACTCGCCTGCCACGACGCGCACCGATACGCAGGCCTGGCAATCGAGACAGGAAGGCCGGTAGGCAACCGTCTGGCTGCGCCGGAAGCCGATCCGCCCGAGCGCTTCGTTCAGCTCGTCGGCATTGTCGCCGCGCAGCTCGGTGAACACCTTGCGCTCGCTCTTGCCCGGCAGATACGGACACGGCGCAGGGCTGGTCACGAAAAAGCGGGGAAAGCGTATCGGTGCGGTCACTTTCGGCGGCATCCTTCGGGCGGCTAATTCCTACCTGACAGGCATATCAATGCCAGAGCGGGTCAGAGGTTAAAACCCTCTTTACCATGAAAAGCACAATCGCCTCGCCGAACGGTCGTTTCGGGTCAGGCGAGCTCGGCCACCGAGACGCTATAACCCTTGCTGCGAAGCGCCCGCACCAGCCGGTCGATCTGCTCGGAATCGCGCGCTTCGCACTCGATCTCGGCCGTCAGTCCCTTGGCAGGCAGCGTGGTGAAGATGCGCTGGTGGTATATCTCGATGATGTTGACGTTGTGTTCGTTGAATTCGCGCATCACCTTGAACAGCGCGCCGGGGCGATCCTGCAGCACGATTTCCAGCCGCGCGAGCCGGCCCGAACGGGCAAGGTCTCGCAGCAGCACATTGGCGAGCAGGCGCGTGTCGATGTTACCGCCGCACAGCACGAGGCCGACGGTCTTGCCGGCGAACTTCTCCGGGTTGGACAGTACCGCGGCGAGGCCCGCCGCCCCGGCCCCCTCGACTACGGTCTTCTCGATCTGGAGAAGCAGCGAGACGGCGTGCTCGAGTGTCCCTTCCTTGACCAGCAGCACCTCGTCGACCAGCTCCGCGATGATCTGGCGGGTGAATTCCCCAGGTGCCTTGACCGCGATCCCCTCGGCCAGCGTGTCGCCGCCGCAGGGGCGTTCGTCGCCGGTCACCGCGGAATACATCGAGGGATAGAGTTCGGCCTGGACGCCGACCATCTCGATTTCAGGCTTCAGCGCCTTGGCAACCGTGGCCATGCCGCTCATCAGCCCACCCCCGCCAATCGGTACGACGAGGCAGTCGAAATCGTCCTTGTCGGCGAGCATTTCGAGCGCGACCGTGCCCTGCCCCGCGGCGACCAGCGGATCGTCGAAGGGATGGACGAAGGTCAGGCCGCGCGCGCGTTCGAGCTCGCGCGCATGGGCATAGGCTTCATCGAAAGTCTCGCCGAACAGCTCGACATTGCCACCCACGCTCTCGGTCTGCATCACCTTCACGCTCGGCGTGGTCTGCGGCATCACGATCGTCACCGGGACGCCCAACCGGCGCCCATGATAGCTCAGCCCCTGCGAATGGTTGCCTGCCGATGCGGCGATCACGCCGCGCGCGCGCTGCTCGTCGGTCAGGTGCAACAACGCATTCAGCGCACCGCGCTCCTTGTAGGCGGCGGTGAACTGGTGGTTCTCGAATTTGAGCCAGATGTCGGCCCCGGTGATGTCCGATAGCGTCTGCGAGCGCAACATCGGCGTCCGTACCACCGCGCCTTCGATGCGCGCGGCCGCGGCCCGCACATCGTCGAGAGTCAGGAGCTCGGTCGCCGGAGCGGCGACACGCACGGGGGATGCTTCGGTCATGGTCCCCGCCCCTACGGCGCGCAGGGCTGCGGCGCAATCGCCGAAAGGGTTTGCCTTGGCCAAGCTATGCCTTATCGCGGGCGGCCAACCGCCTGACAGGACTGCCTGACATGAAGCTCAAACTCCTTGCAACTGCGCTCGCCTTCGCCTTCGCCCTACCTGCGCAGGCCGACGTGCTGGTCGACAATGTCGAGGGGATCACCATCGGCGAAGACGGCAAGGTCCAGCGCTTCACTGCGCTGGTGATCGACGACGAGGGCAAGGTCGCGCAGATCCTTCAGGCGAAGGACAAGAAGCCGCAGACCGATTATCGCGAGGACGGCAAGGGCCGGGTGATGATTCCCGGGCTGATCGATGCCCATGTCCACGTCATGGGCATCGGAATCGGTGCGCTCACACTCGACCTGTCGGAGACCAAATCGCTCGCCGAGGCGCTCGACAAGATTCGCGCCTTCGCCGCAGCCAATCCCGATCGCCCGTGGATCCTCGGGCGTGGCTGGAACCAGGAGAAATGGGGCCTGGGCCGCTTCCCCACTGCCGCCGAGCTCGACAGCGCGATCGCCGACCGCCCGGTCTATCTCGAGCGGGTCGACGGCCATGCCGGCTGGGCCAACAGCGTCGCACTGCGCGCAGCGGGCGTCGATGCGGCGACGAAGACACCAGCCGGAGGGCGCATCGAACGACTGGCCGACGGAAAGACCCCATCGGGCGTGTTCATCGACCGGGCGACTGACTTGTTGCAGGCCGCCGTTCCCGCACCGCGTCCGAAAGAGCGCGATCTTGCCTTTGCCGAGGCGCAGAAGGTCCTCCATCGCTTCGGCATCACCGCCGTGGCCGACATGGGTACCACGATCGAGGACTGGCAGGCCTTTCGCCGGGCGGGGGATCGGGGCGCGCTGACGCTGCGGATCATGTCCTACGCCGCCGGCCCCGACCAGATGGACCTCATCGCCGGATCGGGACCGTCCCCCTGGCTCTATGACGACAAGCTGCGCATGAACGGCGTGAAGCTCTATCTCGATGGTGCGCTCGGCAGTCGCGGAGCCTGGCTCAAGCGTCCCTATGCCGACGATCCGGGCAATACCGGCCTTCCGCTGATGAGCCCCGCGCAGCTCCGCAACATCCTCGTGCGGGCAGCCACGGGCAATTTCCAGCCCGCAATCCATGCCATCGGTAGTGCCGCGAACGAGGATGCGCTCAATGCGATCGCCGAAATCGCCGAGAGTTTTCCCGGCGACCGGCGCTGGCGGATCGAACATGCGCAAATTGTCGATCCCGTCGACCTGCCCAAGTTCGGGCAGCATGGCATCATCGCTTCGATGCAGCCCGTCCACCAGACCAGCGACCGGCTGATGGCCGAGGCGCGGCTCGGGCCAGACCGCCTCGACGGAGCCTATGCCTGGAACACCATCCTCCGGCTCGGCGGGCGGCTGGCCTTCGGGTCGGACGCACCGGTCGAATCGCCCGATCCCTTTGCCGGTCTCGCCGCGGCGACCACCCGCATGGACGCCAATGGGGAGCCTTTCGGCGGATGGCGCCCGCAGGACCGGGTCAACCGCGAACAGGCGCTGGCGGGCTTTACCAGCGACGCAGCCTATGCCGGATTCGCGGAAGGGCGTTTCGGTCGCCTGCTGCGCGGCGAAAGAGCCGATTTCGTCCTCATCGATCGCGATCCCATGCTCGCCACGCCGAGCGAATTGCGGGAGACAAAGGTCCTCGAAACCTGGGTCGGCGGGCGCAAGGTCTACGAAGCGGACTGAGGCTCTTCAGGACCGTCGACCGCCGCCTTGCGGCGCTTCTCGGTCACCCGCATCAGCAGCAGCGAGCCCTCGAACAGCAGCAAGAGGGGGATCGCCAGCAGCAGCTGCGAGCCCGGATCGGGCGGCGTGATGATCGCCGCGAGCGCCACCACCAGCACGATAACATAGCGCCGCGCCGCGACGAGCTGGACGCGGGTGACGATGCCCGCGCGATGGAGCAGCAGCAGCAGCACCGGCAGCAGAAAGCTCATCCCGAAGGCGAGGATGAATTGCATCACCAGGCCGAGATATTCATTGGCGGTGGGCAGCGCCTGAATCTCCAGCCCGCCCGCGGTCCCCTGGAAGCCGAGGAACCATTTGAAGGCCGTCGGCATGACCACGTAATAGGCCAGCGCGGCGCCCATCGTGAACAACACCGGGGTCGCCAGCAGAAAGGGAAGGAAGGCCTTCTTTTCCTTGGCGTAGAGGCCGGGCGCGATGAAAGCCCAGAGCTGGTTGGCGATGATCGGGAAGCTGAGGCAGAACCCGGCAAACAGCGCCACCTTCAACTCGACGAAAAACACCTCGTAGAGCTTGGTGAAGATAAGCTGGCCCTGGCCCTGGGGAAAGGCGCTCTTGAGCGGCTGGATCAGGAAGCCGAGGATCGGATCGGCGAAATAAAGGCAGATGCCGAAGGCGACGACGAGCGCCAGCACACAGCGCACCAGCCGCGCGCGCAGCTCGATCAGGTGGTCGAGCAGGGGCGCCTGGCTTTCGTCGATATCCTTGATCACCGCCATGTCAGGCATCCTTGCCTGGCGATGGCGGATCGAGCGGGAGCGTGGGCTCGTCGGTGTGTTCGGGCGCCTTGACCGGTGCGGCGCGCTTGATCGCCGCTTCCGCCGCCGCATCGGCATCGGGCACTTCGCCCGCAGCGGCGAGCGATTCCATTTCGTCGGGCAGCAGGTTCTCAGGCGCGCCACCCTCGGGCGTCTCGCCGTCGGGATACTTGGCCATGATCGCCTTGTTCCGCTCGGCCCACCGTTCTTCCATTTCCTCGATTTCCGCCTGGCGGACCATTTCGTCGAGCCCTGCCCGGAAATGGCCCGACATCCGGCGCATCTTGCCGATCCAGCGTCCCGCAGTGCGCATTGCGCGCGGCATATCCTTGGGGCCGATCACGAGAATCGCCACCACGACAATGACCAGCAGTTCGCTGGCGCCGATATCGAACATGGGCGGGCTCCGCCTGGCTGCGGCTTACTTGCTGTCGGTGGTCTGCTTGACCTGATCGGGGGTCAGCCCCTCGTCGGCCGGCTTCGCATCGTGCGAAATCCGCTTCGCGGGCGCATCGTCCTCGTTCATGCCCTGCTTGAAGCTTTTGATACCCTTGCCGAAATCGCCCATCATTTCGGAGATCCGCCCGCGGCCGAAGAGCACGAGGATGACGATGGCGATGATGATGAGCTGCCAGGGACCGAGCGACATTGTGAAACCTTTTTCGTAGCTAGACGGCGAATATAGGCCTGCCGACGGCCGAGCGCCAGTCAGGCGTGCTAACCATTGTCGGATTCGACCTCCGCCTCGGCCTCGCCGTCGTCTCCGCCGACCAGTTCGTCATAGGCATCGTCGACCGGGTCGAGCAGGCCCGTGGCGCGCAGTTCGGCGATACCGGGTAGGTCGCGGCGGCTCGAGAGGCCGAAATGCTCGAGGAATTCGGGCGTGGTCGCGTAGATCGTCGGGCGCCCGGGCACCTCGCGCCGCCCGGCGATCTTCACCCAGCCCGCTTCCATCAGCACGTCGAGTGTCCCGCCGCTGGTCTGCACGCCGCGGATCGATTCGATTTCAGCGCGGCTGACCGGCTCGTGATAGGCGATGATCGCCAGCACCTCGGTCGCGGCGCGGCTGAGGCGGCGAACTTGTTCCTTCTCGCGCCGCAGCAGGTGGGCGAGGTCGGGCGCAGTTTCGAAATGCCAGCGTTTGCCGCGCTCGACCAGGTGAATGCCCCGCTTGTCGTAATCCGCCGCCACACTGCGCAAGGCATCGCGCACCTCGCCGACCGCCGCATCGCCGAGAAATCCCGCCAGTGCCTCTGCGGTCATTGGCTCTTCCGCCGCGAAAAGCGCGGCTTCCACGGCGCGGGCGAGCTCGTCCATCAGGCGGGCATCCGGCGCAGGTGCAGCGGACCGAAGGTGTCCTCCTGCTGCAGTTCGGCCTTACCCAGCCGCGCCAGCTCGAGTGCGGCCACGAAGCTTGACGCGAGTGCGGAGCGCTTGAGCCGCGGTTCGGCATGCGGGGGAAGGAAATCGCGCAATTCCATCCACTCGAGCGTGACGCCGAGCATGTTCGATACCCGGTCGAGCGCGGATTCGAGCGTCATCACGGGCCTTTCGCGGACCATGTGGATCGCGGGCGCGGTGCGCGCCTTGACCCGGCCATAGGCCTCGATGAGCGCGAACTGGTCGCATTGCCACAGGTTCTTGCGCGCGATTTCGAGACCTTCGGGGCTGCCGCGCAGAAATACGTCGCGCCCGATCCGGTTGCCCCCCATCAGCCGCGCTGCAGCATCGCGCATCGCGCCGAGCCGCTGGAGGCGCAGCTGCAGCTTGAGCGCCAGTTCTTCGGGACTGGGGTCTTCCTGCTCTTCCTTGGGCAGGAGCATCGCCGATTTGAGATAGGCGAGCCAGGCCGCCATCACGAGATAGTCGGCGGCGAGCTCGAGTTTCAGCGCGCCGGCGCGGTCGATGTAGTCGAGATACTGGTCGACCAGCGCGAGGATCGAGATCGAGCGGAGGTCGACCTTTTGCCGCCGCGCAAGGTCGAGCAACAGGTCGAGCGGCCCTTCCCAGCCGTCGAGCTCGAGGTAGAGCGCATTGTCGTCGACGGACGCTTCGCTTGTCACCTCGTCCCATTCATCCGGCGGGGTGCCAGCGGGTTCGGTGAAGAGGAGGCCGTCGCTGGTCATCCCGTGCGATCTTCCACAATGGCCAGCAAGGCATCGCGCTTGGCCAGCAATTTGGCGGTGTCGGGTCCGTCGCGAGGCTCACCCATCGCCGCATGCACGCGCTCGAGCCGCTCGGCGGTCGCCGCGCGCATCGCCCCGAGGCGCTCGGCGATGGCGGCCTGGTCGTCCATCTTCGCCCAGCAATTGAGCACGATGTCGCAGCCCGCCGCCAACGCGCGTTCGGCGCGGTCGGGAACGGTTCCGTCGAGCGCCTGCATGTCGATATCGTCGGTCAGCAGCAGGCCGTCGAACCCGATCCTGCCGCGGATCACTTCGCCGATGACCGTTTTCGAAAGCGTCGCGGGATTGTCCGCATCCCACGCTTCGAAGACGATGTGGGCGCTCATGCCCAGCGAGTGCGCGGAAAGCGTGCGGAACGGTTCGATGTCGATGCCGAGTTCGATGTCGCTCGCCGATACATATGGGAGTTCCTTGTGCGAATCGCAGGTCGCCCGGCCATGGCCGGGCATATGCTTGAGGCACCCGACCACACCCGCGCGGCCCATCCCGTCGAGCACCGCGCGGCCGAGCGCCGCAACCTGCATCGGCTCGCTGCCGAGCGCGCGGTCGCCGATGACATCGTCGGTCTCGGGCCGTCGCACATCGAAGGGCGCGTGAAAATCGACCGTGATGCCCATTTCGGCGAGCTCGCGGCCCATCGCCTCGGCATTGGCTCGCGCGGCCTCGATCGCCGAGGCGGGGGCGATTTCCCATAGTTTCGCGAAGGCCTCGCCCGCGGGATAGCGCTGCCAAACGGGCGGCTTCATCCGCGCCACGCGTCCGCCTTCCTGGTCGATCGAGACGATCAGCCGCTCTCGCCCGTGGATGCCGCGCAAATCGTCGGTCAGCCGCCGCAGCTGATCCCGGCTCTCGCAATTGCGCGCGAAGAGGATGTAGCCCGCCGGCTCGGCCTCCTTGAAGAAGGCACGCTCATCGACCGTCAGTTCGAGGCCGGAAATGCCGAAAATGGCGGGTGTCATGGAAGGAAACTGTGTCTTTCGCCCCGATGCCGCAAGCTTGCGGCGTGCGGGAGGTGTGGAAATTCCGCCGGGCCGAGCGATCTACTTGACGAAACAGGCCAGCCCGTCGGCTTTCAACGCGGCGCACAGCCGGTTGGCACCGCTGCGATCGCCGGCCACCGCCTGCAACCTGTAAACCCGCCCGATGTCGACTTGCGCCTCGACGACGCGGTGGCTGACGCCATTGAGCGCCTCGGTCTGGCGCATCAGTCGCGCCCAGGCCGCCTCGGCATCCTCGCGGCGCGGATAGGCTCCGACCTGCACTACGGTTCCCGGCGCGGCGGAAGTGCGCGGAGGCTCGTTCACCGTGGAGGCGATCGAGGGTCCGCTAGCCGCGGGCTTCGCCACCGACTCGGGCGGCGCGGTCTCGGCCAGCTTGCCTTCGCGGGTCTGCCCTTCGCCCACGGCGAAGCTGGTATCTCCGGTGCCGGCGAAGGTCTTGCCACCAGGATCGTCGGGTCGGGTCTTGTAGGGTTCCTCGGGCGCGGCGATCACGCTTCCATCAGCCTCCGGTTCGTCCGAGGCCTGGTTGGAAACGAACCAGATTCCGCCGACGACCGCTGCGAGCAGCGCCAGCGCGAGCACACCGACCATCACGAGGCGCGCGGTATCGAACCCCGCCGCGTCGTCTTCCTCCTCGCCCGCTTCGAGCCAGGGCAGGCTTTCGCCATCGGCGAGGTCGAGCTGGTCCTCGCCCTCCCAATCCTCATCGGTGTCGTATGGCGTCGCCCCACTCATGTTCACATCTCCTCGACCGCCTCGACCCCCAGGATGGCGAGGCCATTGCGGATCACCTGACCGACCTGCGCCGCGAGGAACAGCCGCGCGGCAGTGAGGTCGGGATCGCCCTCCTGGATGATCCGCTTCGCGGGATCATCGTTACCCGCATTCCAGAAGCTGTGGAAGGCGGCGGCGAGATCGCCGAGGAAAAAGGCGATGCGGTGCGGTTCGCGCGCCTTGGCGGCGGCTTCGACCACGCGCGGGAATTGCGCTGCTTCGCGTACCAGCGCGAGTTCGTCCGCACCGAGGCGGTCGAGATTCGCATCGTTCGGTTCGACACCCGCCTTGCGCAGCGTCGAGCGGATGCGGGCATGCGCATACTGGAGGTAGAAGACCGGATTGTCCTTCGAGGCCTCGACCACCTTGGCGAAGTCGAATTCCATCTGCGCGTCGGGCTTGCGGGTCAACATGGTGAAACGCACCACATCCTTGCCGACTTCCTTCACCACGTCGGCCAGCGTGACGAAGGTCCCCGATCGCTTGGACATCTTCACCGGCTCGCCGTCGCGCAAAAGCTTGACCATCTGGACCAGCTTGACGTCGAACGGCACGTCGCGCCCGGCGCCCTTGGTGAGCGCGGCGACGGCGGCCTTGATCCGCTTGACCGTGCCCGCGTGATCGGCGCCCCAGATGTCGATCAGCGCATCGGCCTTTTCCGCCTTCTGGAAATGATAGGCGAGATCGGCACCGAAATAGGTCCATGCCCCGTTCGATTTCTTGATCGGGCGATCCTGGTCGTCGCCGAACTCGGTCGAACGGAACAGCGGCAGCTCGACCGGCTCCCAATCCTCGGGCGGCGCCTTGCCCTTGGGCGCTTCGAGCACGCCATCGTAGACGAAGCCGTGTTCGCGCAGCCAGGCCTCCGCCGCCTCGGGCTTTCTCGCTGCCTGAAGTTCTGCTTCGGAGGAAAACAGGTCGTGATGGATGCCGAGCAGCGCGAGATCCTCGCGGATCATCTCCATCATCGCCGCGACCGAACGCTGGCGGAACAACGCGAGCCATTCGCCCTCGGGCGCGTCCTTGTAGGCCGGGCCGAATTCCTGTGCCAACCGTTCGCCGACCGGCTTGAGGTAGTCGCCCGGATAGAGCCCCTCGGGGATTTCGCCGATATCGTCTCCCAGCGCTTCGCGGTAGCGCAGGTGTGCCGAGCGGGCGAGGACGTCGACCTGGCCGCCGGCATCGTTGACGTAATATTCGCGGATCACCCGGTAGCCCGCCCATTCGAGCAGGCCGCACAGCGCGTCACCGACGACGGCGCCCCGGCAATGCCCCATGTGCATCGGACCGGTGGGATTGGCCGAGACATATTCGACATTGACCATATGCCCATCGCCCATGTGCGAGCGACCATAGTCGTCGCCAAGCGTTGCGATGGCTTGCAGCTCACGACGCCAGACATCGCTCTGGAGACGCAGGTTGATGAAGCCGGGCCCGGCGATCTCCGCTTCGGCGATGGCCGGATCGCGCCGCAAATGTTCGACGATGGTTTCGGCCAGCGCGCGCGGATTGGTCTTCGCCTGCTTGGCGAGCACCATCGCCGCATTGGTGGCAAGGTCGCCATGCGCGGGATCGCGCGGAGGTTCGACGGTCACATTGGCGCGATCCGTGCCGGCAGGAAGGACGCCCTCCATTTCGAGAGCGTCCAATACCGCGTCGATGCGGGCCGCGAAGGCCGCGTGAAGTGTCTGCATGTCAGCCATGGCGCGCGCCTAGACTATCGACGCGAAATGGCAAGATGCGAGAGGCTCAGCGCGTTGCGTTGTAGCGCAGCTGTTCTTCGGTCAGCTGGAAGCCGACCAGCAGTTCGAAGGTCGCGCGTTGGAGCGCCGCGCGAACCGCAGGGTCGGCCAGCGGGTCGAGCGCGGCATCGGGGTCGCCCGCCTTGCGCTTGCGGGTGATCTGTTCGCGGATGTCGGCCGGCAGGGTCGCTTCGGCACGGTCGACATAGGCACCCGCCGTGCCGCGTGCCATGGCGCGTTCCTGACCGTCGGCGAACTGCAGCGTTACGCTGCCGACACGCTTGGTCACGACTGCCGAACCGCCCCGCAGGACGGTGGCGAAATAGGGCAGCGTCACCATACGGCTGCCGCGCGTGTCGGTGCGCCGGGCCACGACATCGAAACTCGCTTCGGTATAGACCCGGTCACCGGCACCCTCGTTGCAGCTCGACCGCAGATTGGTGATCGCCGCAGTCACGTCGAGATTGGCCAGCGTTGTCGATCCCGGAGTACGGAAAGTAGTGATATCGCCTGTATAGTCGGGAATGCCGACCGCCGGGCAGGTGGTCCGCACCGCGCTGATGCCGACTCCCTGATCGACGATCAGATCACCTTCTTTTGCACAACCGGCCAGCGCCAGGCCGAGAGCAAGCGCGGGAACAAGGCGGGTGCGGATGGTCATGCGGCTAAATTCCCTTTTGCGGTCATTCGAATTCATCGCCCGGCAGGGCTGCGCGATGCCCTAGCTTGGGCAGCGCGAAAGCGCTAGAGGGCGGCACATGAATGCCCCCTTTCCTTCCACGCCTGCACCGTCGCGCACCGAACCTCGGCTGCCGCTGAAGCTGCTGATCGCCGCCCCGCGCGGCTTTTGCGCCGGGGTCGACCGCGCGATCGAGATCGTCGAGCGGGCACTGCAGAAATACGGCGCACCGGTCTATGTCCGGCACGAGATCGTGCACAACCGCTATGTCGTCGACAGCCTCAAGGCCAAGGGTGCGATCTTCGTCGAGGAACTCGACGAAGTGCCCGATGACGCGCCGGTGGTTTTCAGCGCTCACGGCGTGCCCAAGAGGGTTCCCGCCGAGGCCGAACGGCGCAAGATGCTCTATGTCGATGCAACCTGCCCACTGGTGAGCAAGGTCCACCGCCAGGCCGAGCGGCAGATCGAGAAAGGCCAGCATATCCTGTTCATCGGTCACGCCGGCCACCCCGAGGTTATCGGCACAATGGGACAGGTGCCCGAGGGCCGGATCACGCTGGTCGAGACAGTCGAGGACGTGGCCAAGCTCGACTTCGAGCCCGACGCCGATCTCTCCTATCTTTCGCAGACGACGCTCTCGGTCGACGATACGCGCGACATCATCGCAGCGCTGGAGGCCCGCTTCCCCCGGATCGTCGCCCCCAAGGCCGAAGACATCTGCTATGCCACCAGTAACCGGCAAGCGGCGGTAAAGCAGATGGCGCCGAGCTGCGACCTCGTGCTGGTCATCGGCGCGCCCAATTCCTCCAATTCGTTGCGCCTCGTCGAAGTGGCCGAACGGCTCGGTACCGACGCCCGCCTGATCCAGCGGGCCGACGAAATCGATCCGAGCTGGCTCGAGGGGGTCGGCACGGTCGGCCTGACCGCGGGCGCTTCGGCCCCCGAAAAGCTCGTGCGCGAGGTGGTCGACCGCCTGTCGGACTGGCGCGTCGTCGACGAGGAAGTGGTGACCACTGCCGAGGAAAACATGATCTTCAAGCTGCCCCGCCAGCTGACCGAATAGGGTGGCGGTCTACACCCACCTCGGGGCCGAAGACCTGGCGCAGCTCGTCGCGCAATACGATGTCGGCGAACTGGTTTCGTTCAAGGGCATCGCCGAAGGGGTCTCGAACTCGAACTGGCTGGTCGAGACCACGCAGGGGCGCTTCATCCTGACGATGTACGAGCGGCGCATCGAACTGGCCGAGCTGCCTTTCTTTCTCGGCCTGCTCGATCACCTCTCGGCAGCCGGCTGCCCGGTGCCGCGCACGATCCACGATCGCGCGGGCGAAGCATGGCGAATGGTCGGCGACAAGGCCATCGCGCTGATCGAGTTTCTTCCCGGGCTTTCGCCCAGCCAGCCGACCCGCGATCAGGCGTTTGCGGTGGGCAGGGCCCTCGCGGAGATGCACCGCGCGGGAGCCCGCTTCCCGATGCGCCGCGAAAACCGGCTCGCTCCGCCCGATACGCTGGCGATCCTGCGCGACTGCGGCGCCACTGCACTCGCGGCCATCGACCCGCATTTGCCCGCCGTCCTCGACACGGGCGCGGCGATTGTCGAGGTCTGGCCGGAGGACCTGCCGCAATCAGTGATCCATTCGGACCTCTTTCCCGACAACGTCCTGATGCTGGGCGATCGGGTGAGCGGCATGATCGATTTCTATTTCGCCTGCGATGGGGCGATGGCCTATGATCTGGCGGTAACGCACGCCGCGTGGAGCTTCGACGAAAGCGGAAAGAACTGCGACCGGCCGCTCGGCGAAGCACTCGTCGAAGGCTATGAAAGCGTGCGGCCGCTCGAAAACGGCGAGCGCGCGGCGCTGCCGCTGCTGGCTGAGGGCGCGTGCCTGCGGTTTGTCGCCAGCCGCGCGCAGGACTGGCTCGACACGCCCGAGGATGCGCTGGTCCGGCGCAAGGATCCGATGGATTTCGTCCGCCGGCTGGAATTCTACCGCGCGAACGGACAAAGAGCCTTCGCATGAAGAAGGTCGAACTGTTCACCGATGGTGCCTGCAAGGGCAACCCCGGCCCTGGCGGCTGGGGCGCCCTGCTGAGGATGGGCCCGCACGAGAAGGAGCTGTCGGGTGGTGAGCCCGATACGACCAACAACCGCATGGAAATGACCGCTGCGATCATGGGCCTGCGGGCGCTGATCGAGCCCTGCGAGGTCGATCTCTACACCGACAGCAAATACCTCGTCGACGGGATCACCAAGTGGGTCCACGGGTGGAAGAAGCGTGGCTGGGTCAATGCCAGCAAGAAGCCGGTCCGCAACGCCGAATTGTGGCACGATCTGATCGAACTGACCGCGCACCACAGGGTCCGGTGGCACTGGGTTAAGGGCCATTCGGGTCACGAGGAGAACGAGCGGGTCGATCGCCTCGCCAGCGACGCGGCGGAGCGCATCGCCCGCCAAGCCTGATCAACTGTTGTCGACGACCTTGGCCGCGGGACCGTTCTTCTTGATCGAATGGATGGCGTTCTGCGCGCCGGCCTTGGAGGAATAGCCTTCGGTCGAGAACATCACTTCGGAATTATAGCTGAAGCGCACGCGGTATTCGCCTGCCTTGTCGCGGTAGATTTCGAAATGGTGGGCCATTGCTCGCTCCTCTTTTAGGGTTCGTTGTCGGTCGAACACCCTAGCGTGTCGCTCGCGCTTGGCTAGACGAAGCGCGCGGGTGCATAGAGCTCGGGCTCCAGCTCTTGAGTCATTGTGTCGCGCTCTTCGCCGAGCAGCAGCTGGCGGGTGAGCCGCGCCGCCGCGGGCGAGGTCTGGATACCGAAACCGCCCTGCCCCGCGAACCAGGCGAAGCCTTCCACCGCAGGATCGCGACCATACACCGGGCGGCGGTCGGGCGCGAAGCTGCGCAGCCCGGCCCACTTGTGTTCGACCGCCTCGACCCGCCAGTCGACCACCTCGCCGAGTCGCTCGATGGCCTGCGCCACCGCGAGTTCTTCGGGTGCGGCATCGCAGGGCTCGCTCGGCTCCTCGTCATGCGGGCTGAGCCACAGGCGCCCCGATTCGGGCTTGAAATAGAACTGACCACGCAGGTCGAGTACCAGCGGCAGATCGTCGGGCACCGCCGGATCGACCCGCACCTGAACCACCGTGCGGCGATAGGGGGTGATCCCGACGGGGCTTGCGCCTGCAAGACGCGCGACGGGGTCCGCCCACGCGCCCGCTGCATTGACGACCGTTGCGGCGCGGTGGCTCTCGCCGCGCGCGGTGGTGATCGTCCAGAACCCCTCACCTCGCTCCAGACCCGCCACGCGGGCCCGGCATTCGAGGCGCACATCGCCCGCCCGTGCGCGGGCAAGGAAATGCCCGTGCAGCGCAGCGACATCGATGTCGGCGCAGACGGGCTCCCAGATCGCGTCGCTCCAGCCCGGGCGCACGCCCGGGAGCCGCGTCTGCAATTGCCCGCGACCGAGATGCTCGATCGTCGCCCCGGTGGGAACGAAGCGCTGCATAAAGCCGGTCACCAGTTCCTCGTCGCCGGCACGCCCGATGTAGAGAGCGCCACGCTGGGTCAGGAAACCGCCTTCGCGCAGAGGGGGGCCGGAGGCGAGCGTCAACGGCACGATCTCGGGCCCGCCGTAGCATTCCTCCCAGAAGGCCGCGGATCGACCCGTGGCATGATAGCCGGGCCGCTCCTCCGCCTCAAGCAACAGCACGCGCGCGCCCCCCTCGCCCAGCTCGGCGGCGAGGCTCGCGCCGGCGATTCCGGCGCCGACGATCGCGAAATCGTAGTAGCTCACCGCGGTCCCGCAGGGGCCGCGCGGTCGAGGAAATCGTCGATCGCCGCCAGCGCACGATCGCGCACGGGATCGACCTCGCGAAGGATCTCGTGGCGGGCTTCATCGCCGAAGGCGACCAGTTCGCCCTTGGGCAGGCGCTGCGCGGTCCGCACCGCGGACGCGTGGCTGACCAGCCTGTCGGCCGCGGTACTGAGCACCAGGACCGGAACCTGCACGGATTCCATTGCGCCGGCTTCCTCCAGCCGGCGGATCGAGGCATAGGCCCGTTCGACCCAGCCCCAGCTGCCCGGCCCCATGACCAGCTCCGGCCGCTTCTCGCGCCACCACAGCTCATCGGCGTAGCGTTCTGCATCGTGCGTCAGCAGCGTGCCCCTGTCGGCAGGCATTTCGCCCGGTTTCTCGCTCCATTTCCACGCCGGGCGGGTCGGGGCACCTATTTTCGTCATCAGCTTTGCGACGGCATGCAGCACTGCGACCGGCAAGGGCGGGCCGGCCATGCCGATCATCGGCGCACTCAACACCACGGCGTCGGGATCGACGAGCGAATCGACCAGCGCGCGCATCACAAGATGTCCGCCCATCGAGTGCCCGGCGAGGATGTGCGGACCCGGCGTGAGCGCCTTCCACGCCTGCCACAGCTGCGCGAGATCGCCCGTCCAGGCCGAAAAATCGGCAATGTGGCCGGTGATCGCGTCGTCCCCGAGGCGTCCCGAACCCGCCTGCCCGCGCCAATCGGCCGCGGTGACTCGCCAGCCCGATCGATGCCAATGATCGAGCGTCTCGAGATATTTCTCGTAGAAATCGCCGCGCCCCGGAAGGAACAGGATCGAACCGCGCCTGCCGCCACCGGCGCCGGGCCAGTCGATCCGCCGGATCGCGTGGCCGTCGGCAAGCGCGAAAGTGGATTCGGTCGCGCCCGGCGGAATCGAGCGGCGGTCGAAGGTCTCCTGTTGCGCTGGCATGCCCGTGATCGCGACCTCCTCTATGGTTACTTTTTGGTAAGCACGTTCCTGTAGCACCGCGCCCGAAGGAGCACCTCGGGCGACCATGCAAAGCCAGACTTTCACCTACGTATTGCTCTGCGGCTTGGCAATCGCACTGCTCTGGGTAATCGTGACCGACCTGCGCAGCCGGACGATCAGCAACAAGCTGACGCTGACGATCGCAGCGGGCGCGCCGCTCTATTGGCTTTCGCTCGGCCTCCCGGCATGGCCCGGCATCGCGTTGCAACTGGGCCTCGCGCTGGCAGTCTTCGCGGTCTGCTGCGCGCTTTTCGCCCTCCGCCAGATGGGCGGCGGCGACGTCAAGCTGCTGACCGCGCTCGCGCTGTGGATTCCGCCCTCGCACTTCACCCTGCTGCTCGTCGCCATGGCGATGCTCGGCTGGGTGCTGACGATGGCGGTGGGCGCCTGGCGGGTCGCGCGCTCGACGGCGACCGATACCAGGCCGTTGCGCGATACCGCCTATCTCGTTCTCGGAACGGCGACCGCGGCACTCTTCGCCAGCGCCGTACTCGGCGGACCGACGCTGCCGCTGCCGCAGTTCATGGCCGATCTGGGTGCGACCAGTTTCGTCGCGATGGTGGCGCTGGCGCTGGCCCCGCTCGTCGTCCTGCTCATCGTCACGCTGGGATCGATCCGCATCATCCGGCGCCACGAAGCCGATCTGTGGGTGCCCTACGGCCCGGCGATCTCGCTCGCCGCGATCTGGATCCTCGCCAGCGGAGAACTGCTGGCAGGCACGGCAATTCCCGGCGGTGGTTGAGAACGCGATCTTAACCAATTCGCCCTTAGAGAAGGCAACCATACATGCCCGCCATATCGCTTCGCGGGCCGAACTAGGGGGCTAGATAGCCATGGATAGGAAGAAGCTGGTTCTGCTGGTCGTCGCGCTGATCGTAGCTGTCGGCACGGCACTTGTCGCGCGGAGCATGTTCGCCGGAGCGAGTGCCCCGCAGGCCGATGCGGCGCAGGTCGAACAGCTGGGTCCCAAGGTACTCGTCGCGCAGCGCGCGCTGCCGGTGGGCACGATCATCACCGCCGATGCGCTCGGTTTCCAGCCGTGGCCCGAAGAACTGGTGCAGGACGCCTATTTCCTCGACGGCGAGACCGACATGAGCAAGCTGCTCGGCACCGTCGTGCGCAATGCGATCACCGCAGGCGAGCCGATCACCCAGGGATCGCTCGTCGCGCCCGGTGACCGCGGCTTCCTGGCTGCCGCACTGGCGCCGGGCATGCGCGCGATCACCGTTCCCGTGAACGCCCAGTCGGGCGTTGCCGGCTTCGTCTTTCCCGGCGACCGCGTCGACATGGTCCTGACCCAGCAGGTCGAGGGCGAAGGCCCCAGCCTGAAGGCATCGGAAACCATCCTTCGTAACCTTCGCGTGCTCGCCACCGACCAGTCGACCGTTTCGGAAAAGGCCGAGGACGGTTCGACCGTGGTCAAGGAATTCCGCACCGTCACGCTCGAGGTGACGCCGACCATCGCCGAGAAGGTGGCCGTCGCGCAGACCATCGGAACGCTGAGCCTTTCGCTGCGCTCGCTGGCGGACAATCAGAGCGAGCTCGAACGCGCGATCGCCGAAGGCGACGTCAACATCCCAGACGATGCTTCGCCCGAAGAGGAAGAGCGGATCCTGCGCCAGGCGATGGCGCGCCCGGTCGATGGCAAGACGACCTATGTGACGGGTGGCGACGTGTCGCGCTTCCAGCGCCGCACCGCGCCGCCGCAGGGTCCCAGTGCTGCGCCGCAGCAGGCCATGCCCGCGCCCGGCGTCGCTCCGGCGGCCGGGCCGAGCGCTCCGGTCTACCGCGGGCCGAGCGTCCGCGTCACCCGCGGCAAGGAAACCGAAGAAGTGCCGGTGGGCGGCAAATGAGCCGGACCGAAAAAATGAAGAGCCATTCAGGGGGCAATTCGATGAAGCGTCGTCTTACCACGAAATTGCTGCTCGCCAGCATGGCCATGGCGCCGCTGGCGGCTGCACCGACCAGTGTCGCGACCGCCCAGTCGGTGGTTCGCCCGAATTCCGAGATCGTTCTGTCGATCGGTCGCGGCGAACTGGTCAACGTGCCCGGCGCGATGGCCGACGTCTTCGTTGCCGACGACGGCATCGCCGATGTCCAGGTCAAGTCGCAGCGTCAGCTCTATGTCCTCGGCAAGGCCGGGGGCGAGACAACGATCTACGCCAGCAATGCCGCCGGAGACATCATCTGGTCGGCCAATGTCCGCGTCGGATCGAACATCGGCAGCATCGACCAGCTGCTCGCCCTCGCCATGCCCGAAGCCAAGATTTCGGTCGCGACCATGGGCTCGAACGTCGTGCTGCTGACCGGCACCGTCGCCGCGCCGGAGGATGCCGAGGAGGCCCAGCGTCTCGTCGAGGCCTTCGTGGGCGAGGAGACCAACGTCATCAGCCGGCTGCGCATGGCGACGCCGCTGCAGGTCAACCTGCAGGTCCGCATCGCCGAAGTCAGCCGCAGCTTCGTGCGCGCCCTGGGCGTCAATCTGACCAGCATCGACCGCAGCAGCGGGTTCCAGTTCGGTGTCGGCCAGGGGCGCAGGGGCTTCCTTTCCGGCGGCCAGCTGTCCGCCCTGGGCGTCGGCGTCACGCCTAGAGGTTATATTCCCGACCCGACCGATCCGACCAAGCTGATCGAGGCGGTCGGCACCACGGTAACCAGTGCCTCGCCCGGCACCACGCTCGGCGCGATGGGCAAGTTCCTCGGCCTCGACATCGGCGCGGCGCTCGACCTCGCCGAAACCGAAGGCCTCGTCACCACGCTGTCGCAGCCGAACCTGACCGCCCTCTCCGGCGAGACCGCCGAATTCCTTGCCGGTGGCGAATTCCCGATCCCGCTCAGCCAGGGGCTCGGGACGACCACGGTCGAATACAAGAACTACGGGGTCAGCCTCGCCTACACTCCGACCGTGCTCGCCAACGGCCGCATCTCGATGCGCGTCCGCCCCGAAGTGTCGGAACTTTCGAGCCAGGGCGCGATCACGCTCAACGGCTTCCAGGTCCCCGCACTGGTGACGCGCCGCGCAGAGACCACCATCGAGCTGGGTTCCGGCCAGAGCTTCATGATCGCCGGCCTGCTCTCGAACAACGCGAGCAACTCGGTCGACAAGGCGCCGGGCCTCGGCGACATCCCGATCCTCGGCAACCTGTTCCGCTCGACCACCTACCGCAAGGGCGAGACCGAGCTGGTGATCGTGGTCACACCCTATCTGGTGAAGCCGGTCGACGGCAACGACATCAAGCTGCCGACCGACGGCTTCCGCACGCCGACCGAGTTCCAGCGCCTGCTCGGCTATCAGCAGAGCGATGGCGTGACCGGGGGCGATCGCCCGAAACCGCGCGCGGTCGAAGCGGCGCCGGCCGCACCCGGCTTCTCGCAGGCACGGCCCGCCGACGATGGCAATCGCCAGACTCAGGGCAAGCCCGACACGGGCCGCAACGAACCCGCCGCGCCCGGCTTCAGCTTCGAATAGGGGACCACTACCATGGCCAAGGCAATCAATCACAAGCTCGCCGGGACTCTGACGGTGTCACTCAGCCTCGTGCTCGGTGCCTGCGTGGGCGGCATGCCGACCGATAACAGGTCGCTCTACAGCGCCCGTCAACCGGTCGTCGAACGGACCAATTTCACGCTCGACGTCACCACCTCGGGCGACGGCCTTCCCGTTACCGAACAGCAGCGTATCGCCGGCTGGTTCGAGGCCATGGGCCTCGGCTACGGCGACCGCATTTCGATCGACGACCCCACCGCCAGCCCGGCGGTGAAGGAAGATCTCGCCGCGCTGGCCGGACGCCACGGTCTGCTCGTCAGCGAAGGGACACCGGTAACCGCCGGCTATGTGACCCCGGGACAGGCGCGGATCGTCGTGACACGTTCGACCGCGAGCGTACCCGGCTGCCCCGACTGGTCGGCCAACAACGAGGCCAATGTCAATAATGCGACCTATCCCGGATACGGGTGCGCCGTGAACGGGAACCTCGCGGCGATGGTCGCCAATCCCGAAGATCTGATCGCCGGCCAGCAGGGCACCGGCGAGACCACGGTCACGACCTCGACCAAAGCCATCAAGGCCTATCGCGAACAGGCACCGACCGGCACCGGCGGCCTGGCCGACGTCAGCACGAAAGAAGGAGGCTAATCCGCCATGAGCGCTTCACTCAAATCCGCCATGCCGGGCAATCGCGATGCTTTTGCCGCCTATCTCTGCGACGAGAATGCTCTCGACGTGCTGCGCCCGGTGGTGATCGAACTCGGCTGGGCGCCCGAGAAGTGCAACAAGGGCGGCCTGCGCAACGCAGTGCAATCGCTGTCGGTCTCGGCCAGCCCCAACATCCTCATGGTCGACCTTTCCGAAAGCGGCGACCCGCTCAACGACATCAACGCCCTCGCCGAAGTCTGCGAACCCGGCACGGTCGTGATTGCGATCGGCCAGGTCAATGACGTGCGCCTCTACCGCGACCTGCTGGCGAGCGGAATCCACGATTACCTGCTGAAGCCGTTGTCCGCCAGCATGCTGCGCGACTCGCTCAACCAGGCGCAAGCCGTCTTCATGGCGCCGCGCACGGGCGAGGAGGAAGGCGTGAAGCGCCACATCTCGACAGCGGTCATCGGCACACGCGGCGGCGTCGGTGCATCCACGCTGGTCACCTCGCTCGCCTGGCTCTTCTCGGTCAACAAGCGCATGCCGACCGCGCTGCTCGATCTCGACGTGCATTTCGGAACCGGCGCGCTGACGCTCGATCTCGAACCCGGCCGCGGCCTCACCGATGCGATCGACAATCCCAGCCGTATCGACGGGCTGTTCATCGAACGCGCCATGATCCGTGCGAACGACAATCTCGCGATCCTCTCGGCCGAGGCGCCGATCAACCAGCCGCTGATGACCGACGGCGCGGCCTTCATGCAACTGCAGGAAGAATTCAAGCATACGTTCGAGATGACCGTGCTCGACATGCCGCGCAACATGATGATCAATTTCCCGCACCTGCTCAACGACGTGAATGTCGTCGTGCTGGCCACCGAAATGTCGCTCGCCTCGGCGCGCGACACGATCCGGATCCTCTCGTGGCTCAAGACGAATGCCCCGCATGCCCAGGTGCTGATCGTGGCGAACAAGGTCCAGCCCGGGGCCGCGGAAATCAGCAAGGCCGATTTCGAGGCCTCGATCGAGCGCAAGATCGACATTACGATTCCCTTCGACCAGAAGGCTGCCGCCAATGCCGCCAAGCTGGGCAAGACCTTCGTCGATGCCAATGGCAGTTCGAAGGCAACTGGTGCGATCAAGCAGCTGGCCTCGCAGATCTTGGGCGCCGGAGAAGAAGAATCTGCGGATGCAGAGGCTGGCGAAGCGAAGAAATCGCTGCTCGGCTCGCTCGATCTCAAGGGTCTGCTGGCCAAGAAGAAAACCGACCAGGTGGCCGAACCCGCCGAGTGACGCCTTCTTGGCGGCCGCCCCGGGCGCCCGATTGCGGAGATACGGAGTTAACGCATGAACATCATCCAGCTCGTGCTCGTGGCCGTCGGGGTTCTGGCCTTGCTGGCGATCGGCTATGCGATGCTCTCGGGTCCCAATGCGTCCAAGGCGAGCCAGCGTCGCCTGCAGCAGGTCCGCTACCGCCACTCCGAAAGCACCGACGCCAAGGTCGAATCGCAACTCAAGAAGGCCATCGCGGCGCGCAAGCCCAAGATGCACCGCGTCGCGGGATCCTCCTCACGCATAGAGGCGCTCGCCAACCGCCTCGACCAGACCGGCAAGGGCTGGACGCTGAGCCAGTATGCCTATGCCTCGTTGGGGCTCGGCGTCGTCGTCGCAATGCTGATGTATTTGCGCAGCGGCTCGCTGGGCCTGTCGCTGGCCATTGGCGTGTTCGTCGGCGCGGGCCTGCCCCACTTCATCGTCGGTCGCGCGATCAAGAAGCGCACGAACGCCTTCAACACCAAGTTTCCCGACGCGATCGAACTGCTCGTCCGCGGGCTGCGCTCGGGCCTCCCGGTGACCGAGACGCTGGCCGTGGTGGCGCAGGAAGTACCCGGACCCGTGGGGGTTGAATTCAAAGGCATCGTCGAACGCATCAAGATCGGGCGGACGATGGAGGAATCGCTCCAGGAAACCGCCGACCGGCTGGGAATTCCGGAGTTCAACTTCTTCTGCATCACGCTCGCCATCCAGCGCGAAACCGGGGGCAATCTCGCCGAGACGCTGTCGAACCTGGCCGACGTGCTGCGCAAGCGCGCGCAGATGAAGCTCAAGATCAAGGCGATGAGCTCCGAATCCAAAGCCTCCGCCTACATCGTCGGCGCCCTGCCCTTCATCGTCTTCGCGATGATCTGGTGGATCAACCCGACCTATATCGGCGGCTTTTTCGAAGACGATCGCCTGATCGTCACCGGGCTCGGCGGACTCGTGTGGATGAGCATCGGCGGCTTCATCATGGCCAAGATGGTCAGCTTCGAAATCTGAGTGGGAAAAGAGTAGCGTAATGGACCCTGCAACCGGCCCCACCCTCCTCGGCTTCGACGTCTACATGGTCGGCTCGATCCTCGCCGGGATCGCCGCCATGGCGATGGTCTTCGCGATCTACACCGCGGTCACCATCAAGGACCCGATGAGCAAGCGCGTAAAGGCGCTCGAGGGCCGGCGCGAAGAGCTCAAGATGGGGCTCGTCACTGCGAATGCGAAGAAGCGGCAGAGCCTCGTCCGCAAGACCGACACGACCGAGAAGATCAAGGATACGCTCGGCAATCTGAAAGTGCTGCAGCAGAGTCAGGTCGAGGTCGTCCAGCAGAAGCTGGCGCATGCCGGCATCCGCAACAAGGAACTGGCGATCGTCATCATCGGCCTGCGCGCGGTGCTGCCGATCCTGCTCGGCGGTTTCGCCTTCGTCATGCTGTATGTCGTCCAGGTCTATCCCGACTGGCAGATGAAGCGCGTGGCCGCGCTCGCGCTGGCCGTCTTCGTCGGCTACAAGGGGCCCGAACTCTACATCGGGAACATCGCCAAAAAGCGCTCGGATGCGATCCGCAAGGGCCTGCCCGACGCGCTCGACCTGCTGGTCATCTGCGCCGAGGCCGGCCTGACGGTCGATGCCGCGTTCAACCGCGTGGCCAAGGAACTGGGCCGCGCCTATCCCGAACTGGGCGACGAGTTTGCGCTGACGGCGATCGAACTGTCGTTCCTCAACGAGCGCAAGAAGGCCTTCGACAACCTCGCCTATCGCGTCGATCTCGATGCGGTGAAGGGCGTCGTGACCACCATGATCCAGACCGAACGCTACGGCACCCCGCTGGCCAGCGCCCTGCGCGTACTGTCGGCCGAATTCCGCAACGAGCGCATGATGCGTGCCGAGGAAAAGGCCGCGCGCCTGCCCGCGATCATGACCGTGCCGTTGATCATGTTCATCCTGCCCGTGCTGTTCATCGTCATTCTCGGCCCGGCGGCCTGTTCGATCGCCGACGCCTTCAGCGGCGGCATCGGCTAGCCAGCTCGTGCCTCTCTTCGCGAGTCGAAGCCTGGTCGATGCCTAGTCGGCCAGGCTTTCCGCGTCGAAATCGCCCGCCTGCTCGCGCACGCGCACGAGCATGTCGAGCAGGCTGGCGCGCTCTTCCTCGCTCAGCACCGAGAACAACTCGCTTTCGATCTTGCGCGCCAGCGGCATGATCCCGTCGTGGACCGCGCGCCCTTCGGCAGTCAGCTCGAGCAGGTGCGAGCGCCCGTCCTTGGCATTGGGCGATCGTTGCACCAGCCCGCGATCCTCCAGCCGTCGACACGCGCGGTTGACCGGCACCTTGTCCATCAGCGTCTGCTGCGTCAGTTCGCGCTGCGTCAGCGCGCCGTGATCGCCCAGCACCGCCATCACCCGCCATTCGGTGGTCTTGAGCGCGAAGCGCTTGCGATATTGCTCGGCAATCCGGGTCGAGACCGCGTTCGAGGCGATCGACAGCTGGTAGGGAAGGAAGTCGGCGAGAAGTTGGGCAGGCTGGCGTCGGGACATGACGACGACCTTGGAATCCGGAACGGCGCTTGGCAAGGCCGTTACCGGTGTAACCGTCACAATCGCAACTATCGATAGGCGGGTTCGTCCCACCAGGGATAGAAGTCGGGCATGTCAGTGCTGACTCTGTCGGGATAGGCCGGAGCGCGCTTTTCGAGGAAACTGGCGATACCCTCCCTTGCATCCGCACTGCGGCTGAGGCGATAGATCGCGCGACTGTCGATCCGGTGCGCATCCATCGGATGGCCCCCGGCACCCAGGCGCCACAGCATGGCGCGCGTCATCGCCACCGAAACGGCCGAGGTGTTGTCTGCTATCTCGCGCGCGATGCCGATGGCGGCATCCATCAGCTCGCCCTGCGGGTGGACCGAACGCACCAGGCCGCGCTCCTTCGCTTCGGCGGCGTCGAAGATCCGCCCGGTCATGCACCATTCGAGCGCGGTCTGCATGCCGACAAGCCGCGGCAGGAACCAGCTCGAGGCGGCCTCCGGCGTGATCCCGCGCCGCGCGAAGACGAAGCCGAAGCGCGCATTGTCGCTTGCCAGGCGAATGTCGAAGGGGAGTTGCATCGTCGCCCCGACCCCCACGGCCACGCCGTTGCAGGCCCCGATCAGCGGTTTCTTCGAATCGAACAGGCGCAGGGTCAGCCGCCCGCCCCCGTCACGCACCCGCTCGTCCGAGAGATCGTCGACCGGGTTGGGATCGGAGAACACATGCCCCCCGCCCTCGGGCGTCAGATCGGCCCCGGCGCAGAATGCCCTGTCGCCATGCCCCGTGACGATCACCGCGCGCACGCTGTCGTCGGCATCGGTCGTGTCCATCGCATCGATCATCTCGTCCATCATGACACGGGTGAAAGCGTTCATCTTCTCCGGACGATGGAGCGTGATCGTGGCGACGCCCTCGGCGATGTCGAGCTTGATCTGCGTGTAGGACATGTGTTGGTTTTCTCCTCGGTCAGTCCCGCGACTTGGACCGCATGTTACACGGTCCAAGGGCAAAAAAGGTCGGCGCCCCTTTCCGCCTGCCGAAACAAGGGGAAAGAGGCGCCGGATTGATCATGCGGCCAGGTCTAGCGCGCCGGCGGCAAGTAGGAAAACAAACAGCGAGACGGGCTCACCGCGGCGCCATGCGGATCGCGCCGTCGAGGCGGACGTCCTCGCCGTTGAAATAGCCGGTCTCGATCATGCACATGGCGAGCTTGGCGTATTCTTCCGGATTGCCGAGGCGCTTGGGGAAGGGGACCGATGCGGCGAGCGCTTCCTTCACCTGTGGCGGGGCGGCGTTCATCAGCGGGGTGTTGAAAATGCCCGGCAGGATCGTGTTCACGCGGATACCTTCGCGCATCAGGTCGCGCGCGATCGGAAGCGTCATGCCGACTACGCCGCCCTTCGATGCCGAATAGGCCGCCTGGCCCATCTGGCCGTCTTCGGCCGCTACGCTCGCGGTATTGACGATCGCGCCGCGATCGCCGTCCTCGCTCAGCGGGTCGAGGCTCATCATGCCCGCCGCCGACTTGGCGATGCAGCGGAAGGTGCCGATGAGGTTGACCTGGATCACGAAGTCGAAGGCCGAAATCGGGAAGTGCTTGATCTCGCCGGTCTGCTTGTCGCGGCTGGCGGTCTTGATCGCATTGCCGATGCCCGCGCAGTTGACGAGGATGCGCTCCTGCCCGTGTGCCTCGCGCGCCTTGGCGAAGCCTGCATCGACATCCTCGTCGCTGGTGACGTTGACCTTGCAGAAGACGCCGCCGATGTCCTTGGCGACCGCTTCGCCCTTTTCCTCGTTCATGTCGAAGATGGCGACCTTGGCGCCCTTGGCGGCGAGTGCGCGGGCGGTGGCTTCACCGAGCCCCGATGCGCCGCCGGTCACGACTGCGGGGGTATTGCTGCTGACTTCCATGAATAATCCTCTCAATTCGTCATCCCAGCGAAAGCTGGGACCGGGTTCAAATGGGTCCGACTTTGCTGCGCGCGATTCCAGCTTTCGCTGGGATGACGCAAGCCGTCAAAGCGCCTCGACGATGGTGACATTGGCGACGCCGCCGCCCTCGCACATCGTCTGCAGGCCGTATTTCTTGCCTCGCGCCTTGAGCGCGTGGACCAGCGTCGCCATCAGCTTGGTCCCGCTCGCACCGAGCGGATGGCCGAGCGCGATCGCGCCGCCGTTGACGTTGAGCTTGTCCGGATCCGCCCCGGTATGCTTGAGCCAGGCGAGCGGAACCGGAGCGAAGGCCTCGTTGACTTCGTAAAGGTCGATATCGCCGATGTTCATCCCGGCGCGCTGCAGCGCCCGGTCTGTCGCGAACAGCGGCTCCTCGAGCATGATCACCGGATCGCCAGCGGTCACGGTGAGATTGTGGATCCGCGCTATCGGGGTGAGGCCGTATTCCTTGAGCGCCTTTTCCGATACGACCAGCACCGCGCTGGACCCGTCGCAGATCTGGCTGCTGGTGGCGGCAGTGATCGTGCCTTCGGGGCTCAGCAGCTTGACCGAGGCGATACTCTCGAGCGTCGCATCGAAGCGGATGCCTTCGTCGACCGTGTGCATTTCGGTGCCTTCGGGGGTTTCCACCTCGACGGGCACGATCTCGGCTTCGAAAGCGCCCGACTTGGTCGCTTCGATCGCCTTCTGGTGGCTCGACAGGGCAAACCGGTCGAGATCGTCCTTGGTGAAGCCATGCTTCTTGACGATCATCTCCGCCCCCATGAACTGCGACCACTGGATGCCGGGATATTTCTCCTCGAGACCGGGCGATTTGTAGTTCCCCAGGCCTTCCTTCATGTGGAACATCGCGGTCGAGCCCATCGGCACGCGGCTCATGCTTTCCACCCCGGCGGCAATCACCACGTCCTGCGTCCCGCTCATCACCGCCTGCGCGGCGAACTGGATCGCCTGCTGGCTGGATCCGCACTGGCGATCGATCGTGACCGCAGGCACGCCCTCGCCGAGATGTTTGGCCGCGAGCACTGCATTGCGACCGACCTGCATCGCCTGCTCGCCGCCCTGGCTGACGCAGCCCATCACCACATCGTCGACAGCCTTGGCTTCGAGCCCGCTGCGCTCCATGATCGCATCGAGCGACTTGGCAGCCAGATCCACCGGGTGGATCCCCGCCAGGCGACCGCCGCGGCGCCCCCCGGCAGTGCGTACGGCTTCGACTAGATAGGCTTCGGGCATCGTCATCCTCTTTTTCGCTTTTCCGAAACCATTAGGTTTCGATTAGGAACCGGTTGCGTAAGCGCGCCTTACGTGAACGTCAACCGGAAGGCCGCGCTTTCGCGCCCGATCGGTTTTAAATCCGTACGAGTCGCCCGTGGCAGGCGCAATTTTCGGCCGAACGGCAGGTGTGACTTAGGCGTCACACCCCTTACGCCAAACCGCGCAAAATGTAACAAAAGCTTTGCATTCGGCGCGTCCCTAAAGGCACATGCGAGCTTCCACTGGAGGGATTGCGCATACGCATGGGCCTTGGTCGCATGCGATTCTCCTTCCCTCGCAGGGGTTCCTTGGAGATCCGACCTCAGGGGTCGGTCGATCAATAGAGGGATTAACAGAGTGAAACTCCAAACCTATTTCAAAGCAAGCGCGGCTCCCGCTGCCCTTGGCCTTGCCCTGCTTTCGCAGCCGGCACTGGCCCAGGTCGGTCCGGCCGACGAAGCTACCGTCGATAACCCGACGACAGCTCCGACGGGCGCAATCGTCGTTACGGGTTCGCGTATTGCGCGCCCGGACGTCGAAAGCGCCAGCCCGGTTACCGTCGTCGGTGCCGAAGAGGTTGCTGATACGGGTACGGTCAAGGTCGAAGACCTTGTCAACTCGCTGCCGCAGGTTGTCGGTGGCCAGAACTCGTTCATCGCGAACGGCGCTTCGGGTACGGCCACGGTCGACCTTCGCGGCCTCGGCACAGCGCGTACGCTGGTTCTGATCAACGGCCGTCGCCTGCAGCCGGGTGACCCGGGCCTTCCCGCAGCCGACCTTAACCAGATCCCGGCGTCGCTGATCGAGCGCGTCGAAGTCCTCACCGGCGGCGCTTCGGCGACCTATGGTGCCGACGCTGTGGCCGGCGTTGTCAACTTCGTCATGGACACCGATTTCGAAGGTGTCCGCCTCGATGCGAACTACAGCTTCTTCCAGCACGACAATGACACGAGCCAGGTTGTCAAGCAGGACGGCTCGACTATCGACGACCTCAATGATGCTCGCGGCTTCACTCCGCCCAAGGGCAACGACGTCGGCGGTTCGACCTACAGCATGGAACTGACCGTTGGTGCCGCTTTTGACGATGGCCGTGGCCACGTCACCGGCTATGTCGGTTACCGTGAAGTCGACGCGCTGCTGCTCGGCGATCGCGACTACTCGTTCTGCGCTCTGACCACTTCGCGGTCGGGGAACATCTCCTGCGGTGGTTCGTCGACGGCTCCTTATGCGACCGTAACCGATCCCTTCTTTAGCCTCTTCGGTGGGCTGGTTGCGGATGGTTCGGACGACTTCAGCCGTCCGTTCGAAGCGTATAACTACAATCCGATCAACCACTTCCAGCGTCCTGACACCCGCTACACGGCCGGTTTCTTCGCTGACTACGAGATCTCGCCTTCGGTCACGGCCTATGCCGAGTTCATGTTCATGGACGACCGTTCGAAGGCGCAGATTGCGCAGTCGGGCACCTTCTTTGCCGATCAGTACAACATCGCGTGCGATAGCCCGCTTTTCACCGCCGCCCAGGGCAACTACCTCTGCGGCCTGATTGACGGCCAAGAAAATCGCGGTGACTTCATCGACACCGACGGCGACGATGTAGCCGATACCGATCCGACGGGTGCGGGGATCATTCCGCTCTACATCGGTAAGCGTAACATCGAGGGCGGCCCCCGTTTCGACGATCTGCGTCACACGGCTTATCGCCTGGTCGCCGGTCTGCGAGGTCCGATCACCGACACGATCCGTTACGACGCATCGGTTCAGTATGGCACGACCATCTTCAGCCAAGTCTACAACAACGACTTCTCGCGGTCGCGCCTCCGTAACGCCCTCCAGGCGACCACGGATGCCGATGGCAACGTCGTTTGCCAGTCTGTAATCGACGGGACCGACCCCAACTGCGCGGTATACAACCCGTTCCAGGGCCCCGGCATCATCGCCGGTACCGATCCGCGCAACGGCATCACCCAGGCAGCAATTGACTATGTCAACATTCCGCTGCTCTCGAAGGGTGAAGTCGAGGAAGTCGTAGCGAACGCCTATATTTCGGGAGATCTCGTCTCCATTGGCAACGCAAGCCCGATCGGCTTCGTCCTCGGCGCGGAATATCGTGAAGAGCTCATTTCGACTCGTAACGACGTTTCGTTCAAGACCCAGGACGGTGCCGGGCAGGGTAGCCCGCAGCTCGACGTCGACGGCAAGTTCGATGTGAAGGAAGTCTTCACCGAACTTCGTGTTCCGCTGATCGAAGACGGCTTCGTGGACCTGCTGGCCCTCGAACTCGGCTATCGCTATTCGGATTACAGCCTTGGTTTCTCGACCGATACCTACAAGATCATCGGCGAGTTCGCTCCGGTCGACTGGATCAAGTTCCGTGGCGGTTACAACCGTGCCGTCCGTGCTCCGAACATCCTCAACCTGTTCTCGCCGAACCGGGTTGCTCTGTTCCAGGGTTCGGACCCCTGCTCGGGTCCCACCCCGAGCTTCACGCCGGCACAGTGCGCCAACCTTGGCGTTCCTGCGGCTCGCTACGGTACGATTGCAGCAAGTCCCGCTGGCCAGTACAATCAGTTCATCGGGGGCAACCAGAACCTGACCCCCGAAAAGGCTGACACGTACACGGTGGGTGTCGTGATCGAACCGGACATGATTGTCCCGGGCTTCGTCCTCGCGGTCGATTACTACAACATCAAGATCGACAATGCGATCAGCACCATCGGTGCACAGACGATCATCAACCAGTGCGGCCAGACGGGCGATCCGTTCCTCTGCGGGTTCGTCCAGCGCGCACCCGGTAGCCTGACGTTGTGGACCAATGGTGGTTTCATCACGAACACCACTCGCAACGTCGGCGGCGTGGACACGAGCGGTATCGACGTTTCGGCATCCTATAGCCGATCCATTGGTGCCGGCCGTCTGAACTGGTCGTTCACGGGCTCCTACCTCGACTCGTACTTCTTCGATACCGGCGTTCCGACGCTGACCACCGATGGTGCGTTCGAGTGTTCGGGTTACCATGGTAACTCCTGTGGGTCGCCCTTGCCGAAATGGCGCCACCAGATGCGTCTGGGCTATACCTTCGACTTCGGTTTCGGTGCGTCGGTTCGCTGGCGTCACTTCGACGGCGTCGATTGGGACCAGCGTAGCACGGATGCCGACCTCGGCACCGGGGCTGCAGCCAGCATCGGCGACATCGGTTCGCAGGACTATTTCGACCTTACTCTGTCGTACAACCTCGATCCGGTTACTGTGCGCCTCGGCGTCAACAACCTGTTCGACAAGGAACCGCCGATCATCGCTTCCGGCTTCGGTGGCTCGAACGGCAACACCTATGTCGAAACCTATGACCCGGTCGGTCGTCGCGTGTTCGTCAGCGCGACCCTCCAGTTCTAAGCTTCGGCAAACGAACAAACGGAAAGGCGGGCTTCGGCCCGCCTTTCTTTTTGCCTGATCGCGATACGCTCCGGCAGCCAGCACACGACCATGCCGCCCCGCCTAAATAGCGAGTCAGCTTACTGGAGTTGTTGGAGGAATCAGCGCAGGGCGACGTCGAAAGCGACGGTCATCCTCTCGCCTGAAGTGAAGGGTCGCGTACCGTGCCACGCCCATGAGGGGAACAGGGCGAGCTTGCCGACTACAGGCTCGATCAGCCTGACCGGCTCCCAGTCTAACCCGAATTCGCGCGGCGGTTCGCCCACCGCCAGCCAGCCATCCTGCCCTTCTGAACCCTTACCGAGCATTTCGGGAAGGGTAATATAGCAAGCCGAACTGACATCCCCCAGATTATGAATATGCGCGACGTGGAACCCAGCATCCTGCAACCTCACCGACCAGGCGCCGCTGAAGCGCTTGATTTCACGCGGCAGCGAAAGCCACGGGTGCTTATGGTCGCGCGGCGGCAGGCCGTCCAAATATTCACGCACCGCGTCCTCGATGGCCGCCTTCAGTTCGGTGATCTCCGGAGCCGTCCGGGCGAATAACATGCCATCGGTCTGCGTGCCTCCGCGCAACGACTGTTCGAGCGGCTGGCGCTGCGACCGGTGGATACTCCGCAAGTGCATTGCTAGCGCGTCGATATCCTTGAGCCGAGAGCCGATATCGAGCGTGCCCACAAAATCACCGTCACGCTCGAGCCAATGCCATCGGTCTGGGTCGCTCGCGCGCCAGGCAAGCGAAAGATAAGGGAGCACATCGCGTTGCAATCCCATGCGCAGCAAGCGCTGGCCTAGCTTCGCGAGTTCGTCCCAGCGGTGCATCCGTGCCAACCAGCGAACGCGCAGCATGTCTGCACCGGGGTCTTTCCAGCTCGCTATCGCCGTAAAGGCATCTTCCCGATCGGCGAAATCATCAGCCTCGCATGCAGCCTGTGCGGCCATCAGCGCGACATCGCGTGTCTCGCCAAGCGCCGCCCGCGAACGCGCCACGACTTCCAGCGCTGCCTGAGCCCCGCTCTGGCGTTCAATCAACCTGGCGTATTCGCGCCATACCTCCGGCGGGCATCCGGCCCGCCTCACGGCCTGCTCGAACCCTCCCATCGGCGATCCGTCGAGGTTCGCTTCCCACCGCAGTTGCGCTTGCGTGCGCAGTGCATCGACGTTGAATGGCTGAGCGGCAATAATCCGATCCAAAAGCCTGTCGGCTTCCACACTACGGCCTTCGCTGTGCAAGGCTGCAGCATATTTTATACCGAGACCGGTGTTGGCAGGATCGGCGGCGCAGGCTCGGGCAAAATAGGCCGCACTCGGCTCGCCGGAATCGAACTGGGCGAACGCGCGGATCGCCAACGCCGGGGGATCGCCCGGCGCCGCCGCCAGAACATGATCCGCAGCAGCGATGGCACGCTCGGTAGCGAAGGCTTCGCGTTCGAGCATGGCGAGATTGCGCCAACCGCGAAGATGAGAAGGATTGTCGCGGACGATCTGCCGCAGGTCTTCGATCATCGCCGGCCGATCGAGCTTGCGGATCTGCAGCACCGCGCGATCGACGGCCGCATCGACAAGCCGCGGTTCGAGCTGGAGCGCGCGGTCGTAGGCCTTCACTGCCTCAGCCGCGCGCCCAGCATCATCCAGGATGCTGGCGTATTCGGCCCATAGCGGAGCCTCACGCGGAGATGCACGCAACGCTTTCTCGACGAGCTTCGCCGCACTACGTGGATCGCCTTCGGCGCGTGCGAGCCGGGCCGAGAGATAAAGCACCGCCTTCTCGCGCGGGAGTGCCTTGCGCAGCGGTGTCAGTACTTCACGGGCAGCGGCAGTTCGCCCCTGCTGCAGCGCCACCTGCGCTGCCTGGAGCGCCCGCTGCGCCGTCGCCGTATCCATCAGTCGATGCGCTTGACGCCGCGCCAGCCCTTCTTCCCGGCGAGCGAGAGCTTGAAGGTGCCGAGCATACCCTTCTCGATAGTCACCTGTTCTCCCGGCTGGATAAAATCAAGGCGCAGCGAACCGGAGGTCCGGGCTTCCCAGACGCTCCCGTTGTCGAGCTGTAACCGAAGAATCTTGTAGGTCTGGTTGTAATCGACGTGCGTGATCGTCCCGCTATAGGCATCGGCCGTGTCCTGCTCGTCAGCAGCGAGATCGCCAAAATTGTCCCGCCGCAACTGTTCACGCTCCGCCTCGGCCACCTCATCGACACCGAAAATGGAATCCATTGCATTGTCGAAACATTCGAGCCGCTGGGACTTCTTCTGCATCGCTCGGCACTGCAAGAGCAACTCGTCATTGTCGGTCGCCTGCGCATTTAGGGCGACCGGACTGGCGGCGAGGAGGGCCGCGAGGCCGGTGAGACGCAGCATCAAAGTGTCCTCTTCATAAGTGGGGCGGTAAACCGGCGACAATCCTACCATATTGCCTAACGCCGACAAGCCGCGGAGAAGATATCTCGCCGTGCCCCGCACACCGCCTGTTGCAAAAATGGGACACCAGCGCCCCCGTTTCTTCCAATAAAGCGGACACGCCCTTGAACCTACCTCTCACTGTGCCCCACAGTCCCAAGTGCAATTCTGCACTGGTCGTAAATCAGGGATAATCATGACTCAGACTTCCCCCGTTAACCGGGGCCGGCGGCTTGCGCTCTTCACGAGCGCAGGGATCGCGGCTCTCGCCATTTCCACCCCCGTCCTCGCGCAGGACGCCGAAGAGGGTACCAACGACGAGCAGGTCGAAGCCGAACCGGCGCAGGCCAATGCCATCGTCGTCACCGGCTCGCGCATCCGCCGCGCCAACCGCGACACGCTCGAGCCCTCGATCGTGGTGGATTCGGCGCAGATCGAAGAGCGCGGCATCACCAATGTCGGCGAAGTGCTGGAAGACCAGCCTGCGTTCGGTCCCCCTTCGAGCAATGCCGTCGGCGGCCAGTCGGGCAGCTTCGGCTCGGGCCAGACCTTCATCAACTTCTTCGGCCTCGGTTCGCAGCGCACGCTGACGCTGGTCAACGGTCGTCGTTATGTCAGCTCGAACACGGCGTCGATCTTCGGCCCGGTCGCAGCCGGCTCGCAGGTCGACCTCAACACGATCCCCACGCTGATGGTCGATCGCATCGAAACCATCGCCGTCGGCGGTGCTCCGATCTACGGCGCCGACGCCATTGCCGGCACGGTCAACATCATCCTCAAGGATCGCTTCGAAGGCGTGCGCTTCGATGCGCAGATGGGGATGGCCGAAGAAGGCGACGCGCCGGAATACCGTCTGGGCGCGATGGTGGGCACCAGCTTCGCGGACGGACGCGGCAACGTCGTCGCCGCGGTCGAATACAACAAGACCGAAGGCCTGCTCTACACCGATCGTGAGCGTACCGCACAGGGTCTCTTCTACGCGGCGCCGAACGATCCGAACTCGCCCTTTGACAATGTGATCATCACCGATCGCCGTATCCCCATCCTCAGCGAATACGGGTCGCCCACCAGCATCGATCTCATCCCCGGCTTCGGTTTCGACTTTTACGACGCCCAGGGCAATTCGCTGGTCTTCGACGCCAATGGCAATCTCATCCCGCTCGATTTCGGCGAGCGTCATGGCGTGGTCAACTCGTCGGGCGGCAATGGCTACAGCCTCACCCCGGTTCAGAACCTGCTGTCGCCGGTCGAGCGTTACCTCGGCGCGGTTCACGCCAGCTATGACGTGACCGACTCGATCACTGCCTTCTTCGAAGGCGAATATGCCAATTCGAAGGGCACCGAGCTGCGCTCGCAGCCGGTCTACAACACTTGGCTGTTCGGCGATGCCGGCGACCCCGACGGCAATCTGATCATACCGCTGAGCAACCCGTTCCTTTCGGACCAGGCACGCGCCATCATCAGTTCGCAGCTTCCTGCCGGGCAGGACGTGTTCTACCTCGGCCGCGCCAACACCGACCTGATTTCGGGCGAAGGCTCCTCGACCGTCGAAGTATACCGCCTGTCGGGTGGTCTGCGTGGCGATTTCTATCTCGGTTCGCGCAACCTCAACTGGGAAGTGTCGGGTACCTACGGGCGCTCGCAGACCAAGGGTCGCAGCCGCGAACTGGTGCAGCAGAATTTCGAGAACGCGCTGGCGGGTTGCCCGACCGGGGCGGAAAATTCGCCGATCGCGACGATCAGCAGCACCTGTGCTCCGTTCAATCCCTTCGGGCACCAGAACTCGCAGGCCGTGGCCGACTATATCACGACCATCGCCGACCCCACCGCAACCAACGAACAGTATGACTTCATCGCCACGATTGGCGGCGATCTGGTCAACATCTGGAGCGGCGCTGTCGGGTTCTCGATCGGCTACGAGCACCGCAAGGAATCGGCCGATTTCGATCCGGGCGCGTTCTTCTATGGTGAAGAGGATCCGACCGATCCGACCGCACCGCGCAGCCAGTACGGTCGTTCGATCCCGATCGATCCGGTCTCGGGTTCGTACAACACCGACGAAGTCTTCGGCGAAATCCAGATTCCGCTGATCTCGCCGGCAATGGACGTGCCCTTCGTCAACCTGCTCGAAGCCAAGGGCGCGATTCGCTATGTCGACAACTCGCTGACCGGCGGCGACGTCACCTGGACGGCGGGCGGTCGGTGGAAGCCGGTCGAAGACCTCGCCTTCCGCGGCAACTTCACCCGCTCGATCCGTGCGCCCGCGATTACCGAGCTGTTCAACCCGAACAGCGCGATCTTCACGACCGCGGACGATCCGTGCGACGCGCGCTTCATCAACAGCGGTCCGAACCCGGCCCAGCGTGCGGCCAACTGCGCAGCCGACGGCCTGCCGGCGAACTTCACCTCGAATATCGTCGACTTCACCACGCGTGGCTCGCTGTCGGGTAATACCGACCTCCAGAACGAGACGGCCGACAGCTGGACGATCGGTGCGGTGTTCACGCCGACCTTCGCCAAGGGCCTCACGCTCTCGGTCGACTACGTCGACATCGCTCTTTCGGGCGCGATCCAGAGCGTGAACGCCGAAGGCACGCTGGAGGCATGCTACGATGCCAACGACTTCCCCAATGCGGCCTGCGATCGGATCGATCGTGACGCCGACGGGCAGGTCGAATTCATCCGCACGGGTTATCTGAACGTCGCATCCTACGACTATCAGGGGATCATTGCCGATCTGCGCTGGACCGAAGCCACTCCGTTCCTCGGAGCGGACAGCCGCATCGGCCTGCGTGCTTCGTATCAGTATATCGACAAGCTGCAGCAGCAGGTCGGTACGGGCGATCTCAGCACCTTCCGTGGCGGGATCGGCTATTCGAAGCACCAGGGCACCGTCGGCGTGACCTACGACAACGGCAACTGGGGCGCGTTCACGCAGTTCCAGTACATCGGGAAGGCCGTGGTCGATCCCGACGCCGAACCCACCGCCTATGAGTTCTTCGAACGCGACGACGTCGTCTACATGGACGCCGGAATCAGCTTCAAGACCGAGGACGATTTCACGTTCCGCTTTATCGTCGAGAACGTGTTCGATCGCGAAGCTCCCTATCCCTCGCCGGCAGGCGGTGGTGTCGTCACCTATTTCGACGGCATCATGGGTCGCTACTTCAAGGTTGCGGCAACCTTCGGCTTCTGATCGAAACCGGAAACTGCAAAAAGAAAGGGCCCCGGAATTCCGGGGCCCTTTTTCGTCGAAGCCTGGCTGGCGATCAGGTCACGGTCATCGCCAGTTCGCCATCGCCCTCGTCGATCTTGACCGTCGACCCGTCGGGCACCTTGCCCGAAAGGATCATGTCGGCGAGCGGGTCCTGCACGTAGCGCTGGACCGCGCGTTTCAGGGGCCGTGCGCCATAGACCGGATCGTAACCCACCCGGCCGAGCCACTTCTTCGCGCCCTCGGTAAGGTCGAGCACGATCTTGCGCTCCTTGAGCAGCTTCTGCACCCGCGCGACCTGGATCTCGACGATCGGCGCCATGTGTTCCTGCGCCAGCCGGTGGAAGAGGATGATCTCGTCCAGCCGGTTGAGGAATTCGGGGCGGAAATGCCCGCGCACCACATCCATCACCTGCGGCTCGACGCTCTCGACGTCCTGCCCGTCTTCCATATTGGCAAGATACTGGCTGCCGAGATTGCTGGTGAGGATGATCAGCGTGTTCGAGAAATCGACCACCCGGCCCTGCCCGTCGGTCAGGCGGCCGTCGTCGAGAACCTGCAGCAGCACGTTGAAGACATCGCTGTGCGCTTTCTCGACCTCGTCGAACAGCACCACCTGATAGGGCCTGCGCCGCACCGCCTCGGTCAGGACGCCGCCCTCTTCATATCCGACATAGCCCGGAGGCGCGCCGATCAGCCGGGCGACCGCGTGCTTCTCCATGAACTCGCTCATGTCGATCCGGACCATTGCCTGGTCGTCGTCGAACAGGAAACCGGCGAGCGCCTTGGTCAGCTCGGTCTTGCCGACCCCGGTGGGGCCGAGGAACAGGAACGAGCCGAGCGGCCGGTTCGGGTCCTGCAGACCGGCGCGCGCGCGGCGCACCGCCTTCGACACCGCGTCGATTGCCTGTTGCTGGCCGATCACCCGCTTCGACAGGATGTTTTCCATATCGAGCAGTTTTTCGCGCTCGCCTTCCATCATCTTGTCGACCGGGATGCCCGTCCAGCGCGAGACCACGCCGGCGATATCGTCCTCGGTGACCTCCTCCTTGAGCAGCGCGTTGTCGGTGTGGCCCGAGGCCTCTGCGAGTTTCTTCTCGAGGTCGGGTATGCGCCCGTATTGCAGCTCGCCCGCTTTCTGCAGGTCGCCGCCGCGCTGCGCCTGTTCGAGTTCGATCCGCGCCTGGTCGAGCTCTTCCTTGATCCGCGCCTCGGCATGGATCTTGTCGCGCTCGTTCTGCCAGCGGGTGGTCAGTTCCGAAGACTGCTGCTCGAGCTCGGACAGCTCCTTGCGGAGATTGTCGAGCCGCTCTTTCGACGCATCGTCGCTCTCCTTCTGCAGCGCCTGCTCCTCGATCCGCAGCTGGATGATGCGGCGGTCGAGACCTTCGATTTCCTCGGGCTTGCTCTCCACCTCCATGCGGATGCGCGAGGCCGCCTCGTCCATCAGGTCGATCGCCTTGTCGGGCAGGAAGCGGTTCTGGATGTAGCGGTTGGACAGCTGTGCCGCCGCGACGATGGCGCCGTCGGTGATGCGCACGCCGTGGTGCAGTTCGTACTTGTCCTTGATGCCGCGCAGGATGCTGATCGTGTCCTCTACGCTCGGCTCGTCGATATAGACCGGCTGGAAGCGCCGCTGCAGCGCGGGGTCCTTCTCGATGTACTTCTGGTATTCGTCGAGCGTGGTTGCGCCGATGCAGTGCAGCTCGCCGCGGCTGAGCGCGGGCTTGAGGAGGTTCGAGGCATCCATGCTGCCTTCCGATGCACCGGCCCCGATCAGCGTGTGCATCTCGTCGATGAACAGGATGATCTGGCCCTCGGCGCCCTTCACCTCGTCGAGCACGGCCTTGAGCCGCTCCTCGAATTCGCCGCGATATTTCGCGCCCGCGATCAGCGCGCCCATGTCGAGCGCCATCAGCGTGCGCCCCTTGAGGCTGTCGGGGACGTCGCCATTGGCGATGCGCAGCGCGAGGCCTTCGGCGATCGCGGTCTTGCCGGTGCCGGGCTCGCCGATCAGCGCGGGGTTGTTCTTGGTCCGCCGGGCGAGGATCTGCACGGTGCGGCGGATTTCCTCGTCGCGCCCGATCACCGGATCGAGCTTGCCGTCGCGCGCCGCCTGGGTGAGGTCGCGGGCGTATTTCTTCATCGCGTCATAGCTTTCTTCGGCACCCGCGCTGTCGGCGGTGCGGCCACCGGTCACTTCCTGGATCGCGGCTTCGAGCGACTTGGCGTCGACGCCGGCGGCCTTGAGCGCCTTGCCCGCGTCATTGTCGGCCAGCGCCAGCGCCTGGAGGATACGCTGGACGGGAACGAAGCTGTCGCCGGCCTTCTCGGCCAGCTGTTCGGCCTGGTCGAGAGTGCGCACGGCATCGTTGTCGAGCCCCGGCGTCTGCTGCGCCCCGCCACCCGAAACTGCCGGGATCTTGCCCAGCGCCGTGTCGATTTCGGTAATCGCCACACCGGCATTGCCGCCGGCGCGCTGGATCAGCTGCGCGGCCATGCCCTGCTCGTCGTCGAGCAGCGCCTTGAGCAAGTGCGCGGGGGAAATCCGCTGGTGGCTCATGCGGATGGCAACGGTCTGCGCCGCCTGCAGGAAACCCTTCGCGCGGTCGGTGAACTTTTCAAGATTCATGCAAGCACCCCATTCAAGATTTGCCGCCCGGATATGGTGTGGCGATTATGCAACACAAGCCCTCCCCCGTAATTTTCACGAGGTGTATTAGCAAGATATAGGGGTGTCCCCGTAGTTGGCGAGGGGGCGTAGGGAAATTTTTTGTCGCGGATTGACCGCGCATCCACTCCGCGCAACTCTTCCGCTATGACCGCATTCGACGACTGGCGCGCCCGTTCGCCCTTCTACGACGAGAGCCACGAGGCGCTCGCCATGAGCGTGCGCCGCTTCGTCGAGCGCGAGGTGGAGCCGCATATCGATCGCTGGGAAGCCGAAGGCGAATTGCCGCGCGAGCTGCATCGAAAGGCTGCCGAGGCGGGCATCCTCGGCCTGCGCTATCCCAAACGATATGGCGGCCATGAAGAGGGGTTCGACATCTTTCACTCGCTGGTCGTGACCGAGGAACTGGCCGCCTGCGGCGCAGGCGGGCTCGGCGCCTCGCTGATGACGCATGGCATCGGCCTGCCGCCCGTCCTCGCGCTCGGCTCGGAAGAGTTGAAACGACGCATCGCCCCGCCGGTGCTCGCGGGCCAGAAGATCATCGCACTCGGCATCACCGAGGCAGGCGGTGGGTCCGACGTCGCTAATCTCAAGACGACTGCAGTCCGCCGGGGCGATCATTATCTCGTCAATGGCGGCAAGATGTTCATCACCTCCGGCATGCGCGCCGACTGGCTGACCTGCGCAGTGCGCACCGGCGGCCAAGGCGCGGGAGGCATCTCGCTGTTGCTGATCGAGATGGACAGCGAAGGTGTCGAACGCACCCGGCTCGACAAGATGGGCTGGCGCTGCTCGGACACTGCCGCGATCCATTTCTCCGACGTGCATGTACCGGTCGACAACCTGATCGGACCCGAGAACGGCGGCTTGATCGGCATCATGCGCAATTTCAACGGCGAACGCCTCGGCATGGCGATGGGGTGCTGCGCCTATGCCCGCGTCGCCATGGCCGAGGCGGCGGACTGGGCGCAGCAGCGCGAGACCTTCGGCAAGCCTCTGGTCGGCCACCAGTCGATCCGCATCAAGCTGGCCGATATGGAGCGCCAGATCGAGGCGACGCAGGCCTGGGTGGACCTGTGTGCATGGCAGGTGCGCGAGGGCCGCGACCGTCCGGCCGACTTCGCCATGCTCAAGGTGCAGGCGACGCGGATGCTGGAAGCCGTCGCGCGCGAAGCGGCGCAGGTGCTCGGCGGGGCGAGCTACATCACCGGCAGCAAGGTCGAGCGGATCTATCGCGAGGTGCGCGTCAATGCGATCGGCGGGGGGAGCGAGGAGATCATGCTCGATCTCGCCGGGCGCCAGCTATTCGGCGGCAGTCGCTAAGCCGTCCAGCCCCGGCACCATGACCGAACGCTCGCCGCCGAAATCCTCGCGCACCACGATCAGCCCCTGCCGCTCGAGATGGTCGAGCAGGCGGCGGATGCGACCGGGCGAGCTGGTGCCATAGGCGCGGCCCAGCGCGTCCTCGTCGACCTGCACCTCGCCTGCATGCGCCGAGCTGGCGAGCACGAGGAACGGCGCGAGTAGGTCGGGCTCGACGGCGGCGGCCAGTTGCATGATCCGATCCCGCAAGGCTTCGTCGAGGTCGTCCAGTCCTGCCCCTGCCATGGCCATGCGGCGGCGAAAGGCGCCCATGTCGGGCATCGGGCCGATGATCCGCTCGCGGCGGCAGCGGGTAAGGAAGGTCTGGTACTGCGCGCTGGCCGATTGGAAGGCGATGCCCTCGTCCTGTGCCAACCGGGCAATGATCGCCTCGATCTGAGCCGCAACGGCCGAGCTATCTGCCTGTGGCGGCGCATCGACCAGCCGTTCCTCGGCACGGGCGATGCTGTCTTCCATCTCGTCGACGCGCGGTGCGGGCGGCGGCGCAGGCGGGGGCGGTGCCTTGGCGACTTCGCTGGCGAGGTTTGCCGTCAGCAGCGCTTCCATGTCGGCGGGCGCAGTGTCGGGCAGCGCCATGAGCCCTTCGCTGCGCGCGCGGTTCCCGGTCTTCACCGGGCCGATCTTGCAGGCCAGAGGCAGCCGCGTGATTGCGGGGCCGAGCGCGAGGAAGTGCCCGCGTTCGAGCTCGCGGATGCGTTCGGCCTGGCGCCGGTCCATGCCAAGCAAGTCGGCCGCGCGGACCATGTCGATATCGAGGAAGGTGCGCCCCATGAGGAAGTTCGAGGCTTCGGCGGCGACATTCTTGGCGAGCTTCGCCAGCCGCTGCGTCGCGACGATCCCCGCCAGCCCGCGCTTGCGCCCGCGGCACATGAGGTTGGTCATCGCCGAAAGCGTCATCCGGCGCGTATCCTCGGCGATTTCGCCTGCCACCGCAGGGGCGAACATCTGCGCCTCGTCGACCACCACCAGCACCGGATACCAGTGCTCGCGCGGGGCATCGAACAGCGCGGTGAGGAACTGCGCCGCGCAGCGGATCTGCTGTTCGACCTCGAGCCCGTCGAGATCGAGCACCACGCTCGCCCGGTGTTCGCGGATACGACGGGCAAGCGCCTCGATCTCGCCCGGCGAATAGGCCGAGCCGTCGATCACCACATGGCCGAACTCCTCGGCGAGGCTCGGGAAGTCGCCCTCGGGGTCGATCACCACCTGCTGCACCATGCCCGCGCTTTCTTCGAGCAGGCGACGCAGCAGGTGCGACTTGCCGCTGCCCGAATTGCCCTGGACGAGCAAACGGGTCGCGAGGAGCTCCTCGATGTCGAACTCGACCGGTTTGCCCGATGATTCGTGGCCGATGGTGATCTGCGCTGTCACGGCAGGATGATTAGCCAGCCGAATCCGCCGCGGGGAACAGCCGCAATACGGTTTTGCCCAATCGCATTGCCTCGCGCCCGTGCGCTCGCTAGGCCGGTTGCAGGAGAGGACGGGTTTTCATGACAAAATGGCTGGGGCGCATCGGCTTTGCGCTGCTCGTGATCGTGCTGGTGGCCTTCATCGCGCTGGCGAGCTGGGAACCCTTCTGGGCGAAGCGCGAGGGCGTGCGGGTCTCGCATGAAGCCTACAGCGCCGAGATCATCCGCGACGAATTCGGCGTCCCGCATATCTACGGCCAGCGCGACCGCGACGTCGCTTATGGCGTGGCCGTGGCGCATGCCGAGGACGATTTTTCCACGCTGCAGGACGTGATCGCGATGAGCCGCGGCCGCTACGGCGCGATCGCCGGCGAGGACGGGGCAGCGATCGACTATGTCTACCACCTGCTCGACGCGCGTGGCACGGCCGAGCGCCACTATCCCGAGCTGCCGGCCGATACGCGCGCGCTGTTCGAGGCTTATGCCACCGGGCTCAACGACTATGCCGAAGCGCACCCGGGCGAGATCAAGCTCGCCAACCTCTTCCCCGTCGACGGGACCGATGTCGCCGCCGGCTTCGCGCTGCGCCAGCCGTTCTTTTTCGGGCTCAACAACACCATCGGCCCGCTGGTCGCAGGCGAGGATTTGCTGCCCGAGTTCGGCCCGCGAATCCCGCTCGCGGACGATCCGCAACAGTCCGCGCCCGACGGCGTCGAGGTGATCCGCGAGGACGAGGTCGCGCAGGCCCGCGCCTATCCGCTGCCCTGGGGCGAGGACGGCGCGCTATCGGGCTCCAACGCCTTCGCCATCGCGCCGCAGAAGTCCGACGACAACGTCACCCGCCTAGTCTCGAACAGCCACCAGCCCTGGCGCGGCGGGGTCGCCTGGTACGAACTGGTCGTCGAAAGCGGCGAAGGCTGGCACTATGCCGGCGCCAACTTCCCCGGCAGCCCTTACCCCTTCCTCGGCCACAACGAGGATCTCGGCTGGACCAATACGGTCAACCGGCCCGACATGACCGACGTCTACAAGCTGGTGCTCGACGAGAGCGACAGGAAGTACCGCATGGGCGACCGCTGGTTCGACCTCGAGGAAGAGACGGTCACCCTGCCGGTGCGCTTCGGCCCGGTGGTCCTGCCGGTGCGCCGCACGGTCTATCGCAGCGTCCACGGGCCGGTGATTAAGAACGGGAACGGCGCCTTCGCCATCCGCTATGGCGGGATCGACAATCTCGGCCAGCTCGACGCCTATTACCGGCTCAACAAGGCCAGAACGCTCGACGAATGGCAGGCGATCCTCGCCCGGATGGACGTGCCCTCGACCAATTTCCTTTATGCCGACAAGGTCGGCAACATCGCCTATGTCTACAACGCCGCAATCCCCGACCGGGCCAGGGGTTACGACTGGCGCGGCGTGTTGCCGGGCGACGACCCGCGCGCCCTGTGGAGCGGGCCGGTGCCCTACGAAAAGCTGCCCAAATCCATCAACCCCGCTTCGGGCTGGCTTTACAATGCGAACAACACCCCCTTCACCGCGGCGGGCGAAGGCAGCGACCTGGCGCCCGACAGCGTGGCCCCCGAGCTGGGCGTCGAACTCAAGCAGACCAACCGCTCGCGCCGCGCGTGGAAGCTGCTGAGCGAGGCGGGCCCGATCTCGCTCGAACGGCTGAAGCGGATCAAGTACGATACCGCTTACGAGCGGGCGGGCTATGTCGGCGACCTGTGGGATGCACTGGACGCGCTCGATCTCGATCCCGACAGCGACCTCGGCCAGGCGCGGGCGTTGCTGCGCGACTGGGATTTCACCGCCGACAATATCGGCCGCGGCGATGCGCTGGCGCTGCTGATGATCAAGGATTTCATGTCGGCCGAGTACCAGAATAAGCCGCTGCCCGACGTCCGCGAGAAACTCGAATGGGCGGTCGGCCATCTCAAGACATATTTCGGCAGCATTGACCCGCCGATGAGCGACGTCCTGCGCCTGCGCCAGGGCGATGTCGACCTGCCCCTCGATGGCGGTTCCGACACGCTGCGCGCATCGACCACCTGGGACGTGAACGACGACGGGCGGCTGTCGGTCAAGCATGGCGACAGCTTCATCCAGTTCGTCGAATGGGCGCCGGGCAAACGGGTGAGCTCGCAATCGATCCAGCCCTTCGGCGCGGCGACCACGCGCCCGCGTTCCCCGCATTACACCGATCAGGCTGCGCTGTTCGTCCAGCACCGCTTGAAGCCGGTCCGTTTCTGGCGGCAGGACGTCCTTGCCAATGCCGAGCGGCGCTATACCGTCGCGCACCAGCCGAAGCGCTAAACTGGAGTATTTGATGCGTCGCAATCTGTTGAGCGGCATCGCCGCGGTCGCCCTCGCCGGACTTGCCGTCGCGCAGCCGCTGCCACTCGTGGCGCAGGATACCGCCGAGGCCGCCCCGCTCGCCGAGCTGGTCGACGAGGTCGACATTCCCTACGAGCAGTTCACGCTCGACAACGGGCTCACCGTGCTCGTCCATACCGACCGCAAGGCGCCGATCGTCGGGGTCACGACCTATTACCGCGTCGGCTCGAAGCACGAACCGCGCGGGCGCACGGGCTTCGCGCACCTGTTCGAACACCTGATGTTCGGCGGCAGCGAGAACGTCGAGAACTTCGATATCCCGCTCGAAGCGGCGGGATCGACCAGCACAAACGGTTCAACCGACTTCGACCGCACCAATTACGTCGAGGTGGTCCCGACCGGCGCGCTCGACCTTGCCCTGATGATGGAAAGCGACCGCATGGGCTACCTCCTCGGCGCGATCAGCCAGGAGAAGCTCGATAAGCAGCGCGGCGTGGTCCAGAACGAAAAGCGCCAGGGCGACAACCAGCCCTATGGCCTGGCCTTCTATGCCATGCTCGAGGGGCTGTTCCCCGTCGGCCATCCCTATCGCCATTCGACCATCGGCTCGATGGCCGATCTCGACGCGGCAAGCCTTTCCGATGTCCGCCAGTGGTTCATCGACAATTACGCGCCCAACAACGTCGTCCTCTCGCTGACCGGCGATATCGACGCCGCGACCGCGCGGCCGATGGTCGAGCGCTGGTTCGGCGCCATCCCCTCGGGCCCCGAGGTCCGCTCGGTCGAGGCGCCGCCGACCACGCTCGCCGCCGAGAAATCGCGCGAGATGGTCGACCAGGTGCCGCAGCCGCGCATCTATCGCCTGTGGACCGGCCCCGCGTTGACGCATCCCGACGCCGAACCGCTCGAACTCGGCATGGCGGTGCTCGGCGGCCTCGCCAGCTCGCGGCTCGACAACGTGCTGGTGCGCGACGAACAGCTCGCCACCGGCGTCTCCGCCAGCAGCTATCAGTCCGAACAGGTTGCTATCCTCTTCGCGCAGATGGACGTGAAGCCGGGCGTCGACCGCGCCCAGGCCGAGAAGCGCTTCGACGAAGTGATCGCGCAGATGGTCGCCGAAGGCCCCACCGCGGATGAACTCGAACGCGCCTCGACCAGCATGGTCTCGGGCGAGATCGACTCGCTCGAACGCGTCGGCGGCTTCTCGGGCAAGGGCGCAACGCTTGCCGAAGGCCTGCTCTACGCGCGCGATCCGGCGAACTACAAGAAACAGCTCGAAGCGATCGCCGCCGCGACGCCGCAGAGCGTCACCGAGGCGATGCAGCGCTGGCTGAGCCGCCCCGTCTATCGCCTCGCCATCGTGCCGGGCGAACGGACCGAGGACGGCGCGACAATGGGCGGTTGGGGCGACGAGGCCACGCGTCCCGCGCCCGAGCCCGATGCGAAAGAGCCGATCGAGATCGCCCGCACCGGCCCGCCGCGCGATCTGCCGACCCCCGAACCGGTCGGCCCGCTGACCTTCCCCGAGGTCGAGCGCGCCACGCTTTCCAACGGCATTCCCGTCGTCCTCGCGCGCAGGACGGCAGTGCCCAAGGCGGTGATCAGCGTCGAATTCGACGCCGGCTATGCCGCCGATGGCGCAGCGCATGCGGGCACGCAGTCGCTGATGATGGACCTGCTCGAGGAAGGCACCGAAACGCGCGGCGCGGTTGAGATCGCCGAGGAGCAGGAACGGCTCGGCGCGACGATCTCGACCGGCAGCTCGCTCGACACGAGTTCGGTGACGATGAACGCGCTCACCGCCAATCTCGCACCGTCGCTGACATTGATGGCCGATATCGTGCGCAATCCGGCCTTCGCCGAGACCGAGGTCCAGCGCGTACGCGACCAGCGGCTCGCGGCGATCGCGCAGCAGCTCTCCTCGCCCGGCGGCCTCGCCAGCCGGACGCTGCGCCCGCTCGTCTTTGGCGAAGACCATCCGTATGGCACGGTCGGGCGGTTGGGCACGGTACAGGTGGTCAAAGCGATCGAGCCGGCCACGTTGGCTAGCGAGCACGACCGCTGGATCCGCCCCGAGAACGCCGCGATCTACGTCGTCGGCGACGTCACCTTGGCCGAGATGACGCCGCTGCTCGAACAGGCCTTCGGCGACTGGCAGGGCACGGGCGAGGCGGTGCCCGCCAAGGTGCTCGACAGCGCCACCCCGCCCCCGCAGACGCGGCTCGTCGTGATCGACCGGCCCAATTCACCGCAATCGGTGATCTATGCCGGGCGCGTGTTGCCGCTGACCGGCCCCACGCCGGGGCTCGAGGCGCTCGACCTCGCCAACGAGGTGCTCGGCAACGGCTTCCTCAGCCGGATCAACATGCTGATCCGCGAGGAAAAGGGCTGGAGCTACGGCGCGCGCAGCGGGGTCGACGCTCCGGACGGCCCGCGCCTGTTCACCATCAGCACCTCGGTGCAATCGGACCGCACCGCGGATTCGGTCGAACTCATCCTGCAAACCGCACGCGACTTCGCCAGCGGGGCGCGCAGCGTGGACGACACCGAATTCACCCGCGTCACCGACGGCAATATCCGCGGCCTGCCCAATCGCTTCGAAACCAACGGCCAGGTGCTCGGCGCGATCGTCGAGAACGACGAGCTTGGCCGCCCCGACGACTATTACGTCACCCTGCCCGCGACCTATCGTGCGATCGACAAGGCGGCGATCGATGCCGCCGCGCGCGACTATCTGGGCGCCGACGACCTCACCATCGTGGTGGTCGGCGACCGCAGGGAAATCGACGGACAGCTCGAAAAGCTCGGCCTGCCGACGACATATCTCGATGTTGACACCGGTGTCAGTAGCGCCGATTGAAACAGCACTCCAAACCCTCAAGCGAAGAGAGGAAATCCCATGTCCGTAGCAGGAACCTATGACACCGTCGTCAAGAGCCCGATGGGCGACCAGAAGGGCACGCTGACCGTGGTGCCGAGCGATGATGGCAACAGCTTCACCGGCTCGATGGCCGGCGGCATGGGCTCGATGGACATCAGCGATGGCACCATCGAAGGCGACACCATCAAGTGGAAGATGGACATGACCGTGCCGATGCCGATGACGCTCAACTGCACCGCCACCGTCAATGACGACCAACTGACCGGCACCGTCAACGCCGGCGCCTTCGGCGACATGCCGCTGACCGGCCAGCGCCAGGGCTGAGCCACGCAGCCGCAATGAAAAAGGGCCGCCGGAGCGATCCGGCGGCCCTTTTCTTTTGCCTTGCGGCGGGTGTTTAGCGGACCACGTCCATTTCCTCGATCAGGTTCTGCGCCCCGTCGACCTTGTCCATCACCCACAGCATGTAGCGCGTGTCGACATGGATCGTGCGCGTGGTGCGCGGGTCGAAGTCCCAGTCCGAATTGACGCTTTCGAAGGTCCCGTCGAACAGCAGGCCGACCAGCTCGGCGCGCGCGTTGAGCGTCGCCGAACCGCTGTTGCCGCCGGTGCTGTCGAGATCGGAGAGGAAGTTCACCGGCACCGAGCCGATGCTGTCGAGCGCGTAGGGACCGTAATCCTTGGCGCGGATCTTCTCGAGCTCGCGCTTGGGCACGTTGAAAGGATCCTCGCCCGTATCCTTCTCGGTGATGCCTTCGAGCGTGGTGAACGGCAGATAGGCCATGCCGTCGCGCGGACTACCGCCGAGCACCTTGCCATAGGTCACGCGCAGCGTGCTGTTGGCATCGGGATAGGTGGCAATGCCCTGGCTGCGCTGCCACTGCGTGATCGCGTCCATATAGGCGGGGCGCAGCACCAGCGCACGGCCCGCGCGTTCCTCTTCCTCGTCCTCGAGCTTGCGCTCGTAGGGGTAGAGCGCGACCGCGAGCTGCATGAAGGGGTCATCGCTCGCCTCGAGTTCGGCAGGCGTTGCGTCCATCAGGGCAAGGCGGGCCTCGCTGTCGCCCAGCGCGGTGCCGGCGTAGAAGCCGTCGACGATCGCGCCGAGCTGCTTGGCATCGTTCACGCCGTCCAGCCCCAGCGCCTCGTCGAACACCGCGACGCGCTCGGCCTCGGGCTGTGCGAGGTAACCGTCGAGGAACAGCAGCCATTCGGCCTTGTCGACCGCGGGATCATAGCGCCGGTCGAGCGCCTGCAGGCCCTGGCGGAAGAACGCCATGTCGCGTTCCTGGTAACCGCTCTCGCGCTCGGCGTTGGGCTTTTCCTTCTCCTTGGCGAGGCGATAGAGCCGCTGCGCCGCCGACAGCAATTGGGCGCGCGTGGCATTGTTGTACCAGAAGTTGGTCCGCGCGGCGGTGGCGCTTTCCTGCGACAGCGCATCGAGCGCGGCGATCGCCTTGGCATATTTGGCGCGCGTGCGATCGGCGCCGATCCAGGCGTTGAGCGCAGCTTCGCGCTGTCGCCGGCGCTCGACCAAGCCAACGCGGCGCGCGCCGTCGATCTGGCCGCGCAGGTTCTTCTCGTAATTGTTGAGCCCCGCGAGGCGCGATTCGTACTTCACGCGCGCGTCCGAGCCCTCGGGCGCCGCCGCCTCGATCGTGTCGATCCAGTCGTTGAGCAGCGTGACGAAGGTCGGATAGGTCCATTCGAAAGTGTTCTTCACCTCGCCGAGGCGGGTGTAGCGGTTGGTCGAACCGGGGTAGCCGGCGGCCATCACGAAGTCGCCGTCGTCGAGCCCAGCCGCGCTGACCTTGAGGTGGTGCTCGGGGCGGTAGGGGACGTTGTCTTCCGAATATTCAGCCGAGGAGCCGTCGGGCGCGACATAGGCGCGGTAGAAGGCGAAGTCGCCCGTGTGGCGCGGCCACATCCAGTTGTCGATATCGCCGCCATACTTGCCGATCGAATCCGCCGGGGCGTAGACGAGGCGCACGTCCTTGACCTCGAGCCGTTTGATCAGCGTGTATTCCTTCCCGCCGTAGAAGCTGGCGACGAGGCAGCGATAGCCCGCATCGGCCTCGCATTCGGCGGTGATGTCCTTCACCCGCTGGTCGACCGTGTCGTAGCGGTCGTTGGGCTTCAGCCTGTCGATCCCCTTGCGCACGCGCGCGGTGACGTCGCTTATCTCGGTCGTCACATAGACGCGCGATCCGGGCGCGGCGGGCAGTTCCTCGCCCTTGGTCTTCGCGAGGAAGCCGTTTTCGAGATAGTTGTTCTCGGCGGTCGAATTGTACTGCACCGATCCGCGCGCGCAGTGGTGGTTGGTGACCACCAGCCCCTCGTCCGAAACGAAGCTGCCCGAACATCCCTGCAGCTGGACGATCGCGCCCATCGGGAAGCCGGTCAGGTCGGCCAGCGCCTCGGGCGCGACCTCGAGCCCGGTTTCGCGCAGATCCTCGGCGATCTCGGGCAGTTGGCCGGGGGTGAACATCCCCTCCTTGGCGGCAAGCGGTGCAGCGGCGGCGCAGGCCAGCAAGGCCGCGACGGTAGAAATATTGCGCATGGGTGCGACTCCTCCCTCGGATTTACCGGTGGACGCGCCCTGATGCGCCCACCCTCTCTCGTGTCCTGTCGGCCAGGCGTCAGCCCAGCTTGTCTTTCAGGATCTGGTTGACGACGGCCGGGTTGGCCTTGCCCTGCATCGCCTTCATCGTCTGGCCGACGAAGAAGCCGAACAGCTTGTCCTTGCCGCCGCGATATTCGGCGACCTTGTCTTCGTTATCGGCGATGATCTGGTCGATCGCCGCCTCGATCGCGCCGGTGTCGCTGACCTGTTTGAGGCCCTCGGTATCGGCGATCTCTTCCGGATCGCGGCCGGTCTTGAGGACGATCTCGAAGATTTCCTTGGCCTGCCCGCCCGAGATTTCGCCCTTGGCCTGCATGTCGAGAATGCTCGCCTGCGCCTCTGCGGTGGCGTGGGCCGGATTGGCCTCGTCACCGAGCGACTTGATCACGCCGGGGGCAACCGAAAGCGCCCAGTTGGCGACCTGCGTCGCGACATCGGCCTCGGGCTTGCCGATGCCCTTGGCGGTGGCGGCAAGCAGCGTCTCGAAGCGCGCGAAGGTTTCGACCTCGGCAGTCAGCTCGCGCGCATTGTAGGGCGTGAGGCCGAGCTCGTTCTCATAGCGCGCGCGCTTGGCGTCGGGCAGTTCGGGGAGCGAGGCACGGCATTCGGCGAGGAAGTCCTCGTCCAATTCGAGCGGCAGCAGGTCGGGATCGGGGAAATAGCGATAGTCATGCGCGTCTTCCTTGCTGCGCATGGTCCGCGTGGTGCCGGTGTTCGGATCGAACAGGCGCGTTTCCTGATCGACGCTGCCGCCGTTCTCCAGCACATCGACCTGCCGGTTGGCCTCATATTCGATGACCTGCATCACGAAGCGCACCGAGTTGACGTTCTTGGTCTCGGTTCGGGTGCCGAATTCTTCGCCCGGCTTGCGCACCGAGACGTTGACGTCGGCGCGCATCGAGCCTTCTTCCATGTTGCCGTCGCACGAGCCGACATAGCGCAGGATCGAACGCAGCTTGCGGACATAGGCGCCGGCTTCCGCGGGGCTGCGCATGTCGGGCTTCGACACGATCTCCATCAGCGCCACGCCGCTGCGATTGAGGTCGACATAGGACATGGTCGGATGCTGGTCGTGCATCAGCTTGCCCGCGTCCTGCTCGACATGGATGCGCTCGATGCCGATGACCTTGTCCTCAGGGATACCGGCCTTCTCGTCGGCCTCGATATGCAGCTGCCCCTCGCCCACCAGCGGGTGGTAGAGCTGCGAAATCTGGTATCCCTGCGGCAGGTCGGCGTAGAAGTAGTTCTTGCGGTCGAACCGGGACCAGGTGTTGATCTGCGCCTCGATCGCCATGCCGGTGCGCACCGCCTGGCGGATGCATTCGCGATTGGGCACGGGCAGCATCCCCGGCATCGCCGCATCGACGAGGCTGACCTGCGTATTCGGCTCCGCCCCGAAGGCGGTCGAAGCGCCCGAAAACAGTTTGGCTTTGGAAGTGACCTGCGCATGGACCTCGAGGCCGATCACGACCTCCCATTCGCCCGTTGCGCCCTGGATGCGATAATTGCTCACCACCATTTCTCCGGCTGAGCGTTGAAGTTTGCGCGTTGCTGGATCGCGAGGCCGACATCGAGCACGCCCTGCTCGTCGAAGGGCTTGCCGACCACCTGCAGGCCGAGCGGCAACCCGTCCGAATTGAGCATGGCGGGCACGCTCATCGCGGGCAGGCCCGCGAGGCTGGCGGGCACGGCGAAGACGTCGTTGAGATACATCGTCAGCGGGTCTTCGTTGAGCGAACCGAGCGGGAAGCTGGCGGTCGGTGTGGTCGGCGCGAGGATCGCGTCGCACTGTGCAAAGGCCTGCTCGAAGTCGCGCGCCACCAGCGTGCGGATCTTCTGCGCCTGCGTGTAATAGGCGTCGTAGAAGCCCGCGCTGAGCACATAGGTGCCGATCAGGACGCGGCGCTTGACCTCGTCGCCGAAACCGGCGGCGCGGGTTGCGGCATACATGTCCTGCAGGCCCGCCCCATCGGGCAGGTCGCGCAGGCCGTAGCGCACGCCGTCATAGCGCGCGAGATTGCTCGACGCCTCGGCGGGGGCGACGATGTAATAGGCGGGCAGCGCATATTTGGTGTGCGGCAGCGAGATATCGACGATCTCGGCGCCCGCATCGCGCAGCCACTCCTTGCCCTGTTCCCAGCTCTTGAGGATTTCCTCGTCGGTGCCGTCCATCCGGTATTCCTTCGGGATACCGATTCTCTTGCCCTTGAGGTCGGCCGACAGCGCGGCTTCCCAATTGGGCATGGGCATGTCGAGGCTGGTGGCGTCCTTGGGATCGAAGCCGGCCATGGCTTCGAGCATGATCGCGCAATCTTCCACGCTGCGCGCCATCGGCCCTGCCTGGTCGAGGCTGCTGGCGAAGGCGACCACGCCCCAGCGGCTGCAACGGCCATAGGTCGGCTTGATCCCGCAAATGCCGGTGAAGGCGGCGGGCTGGCGGATCGAGCCGCCGGTGTCGGTGCCAGTCGCGGCGGGCGCGATGCGCGCGGCAACCGCACTGGACGAACCGCCCGAGGAACCGCCCGGGCTCATCGCGGCATTGGTGCCGTCCTTCTTCCACGGCGAGGCGACATTGCCGAAATAGCTGGTCTCGTTCGAGCTGCCCATCGCGAACTGGTCGAGATTGAGCTTGCCGAGCATGCCCGCCCCCGCATCCCACAGGTTCTGCGATACGGTGCTTTCGTACTGCGGCTTGAAGCCTTCGAGAATGTGGCTCGCTGCGGTGGTCTGCACGCCCCTGGTGGCGAAGAGGTCCTTCATCCCGATGGGCACGCCGCCCATGGTACCGAGGTCCTCGCCCTTCGCGCGCTTGGCATCTGTGGCATCGGCCGCGGCAAGCGCATGGTCGGGGGTGGTGACGATAAAGGCGTTGAGGTCGGCTGCTTCGGCCACGGCCGCGTTGAAGGCTTCGGCCACTTCGCGCGCGGTAAAGTCGCCGCCGGCCACGCCGTCGCGGATCGCCTTGACGCCCAGCTGGGTAAGTTCGGTCATATTACTGATCCCCTGCGAAGGCAGGGGCCTCAGGCCGCCGGCGCTCCGCTGGATTGATGGAGATCCCCGCCTGCGCGGGGATGATCGAATGGTTTTCGGCGAAAATCATTCGATCACCTTGGGCACGCCGAAGAAGCCGTGTTCGGCTGCGGGAGCATTGGCAAGCACGTCTTCGCGGCGGCCGCCTGCGGTCTCGGGGATCGCATCGACCACGTCGTCGCGCAGGCGCAGGCTGTTGGGAATGACCGCGGTCATCGGTTCGACGCCGCTGCAATCGACCTCGCCGAGCTGCTCGACCCATTCGAGGATATTGTTGAGTTCGGGGACCATCTTGTCGAGCTCGGCATCGCCCATCTTGATGCGGGCGAGCGAGGCGATCTTGGCCACTTCTTCGCGTGTGACTGACATGCGGAGCGCACTAGCCGCGCGGGGGCTGCGCTTCAAGCGGGATAGCGGGCCGAATAGCTATTCGAAGGGCTGCCCCGCGGGCTGGCCGTCGATATAGATGCGCCGCCCGGTCCATTCGCGGATTTCGACCTCAGAATCGGCGGTTTGATCTGGTGTGGCCTCAACCGCTTCTGCGGCGAGGACCACTTCCATAGCAGCAGCGCCTGCCGGGCTATCGTCGACCGCTTCGCCAAGATCGAAGCTCAATTTCCGCACATTGCCACCTTCGACCATGGCAACCTTGCGCCGCCCGTCTTCGCCAGCACCAAGATCCAGTGCAACACAAGGCTTGTCGCAATACCAGCGATTCCCGCGAACGGAGCCACGCACATGATCGCGCAACGCCTCATCTTCGAATTCGAATCGGATATTTGCGATGCGCTCATCGCGGTTCGTGTCGCGATAGCCGCGATATGGTCGCGAATCCTGCGTTTGCGTTTCGCTGGCGATTTTCGCGATCTCGGGATCATTACTGTCGGTCAGTCGCGCCAGCGCTTCCCTACCGGCGTCACCGAAATCCCAGCGCAGCGCGGCGAAGTCGAACTCGTCGACGGCGACCTTACCGCTTTCCAGCCGCGCGATCTGGTTCTTCGCGGAGATCGCGCCGAAATCGAACAGCGGCAAGGCGAGGATGAAGGCCAGCACGCAGGTACCCACCGCGAGATGCATGTTGGCCGCGCGCACGCGCTCCATCCAGCCTGCCATCCGTCCGCGGATCGGCGCGATGAAATAGGCAAGCCCGTAGGCCACCGCGACGCCCACCGCGATCACGCCCCAAATGCGTTCGGGGCTGAGGCCATATTGCGCGATCCGCGTGCCGGTCGAGATCGCCGAGAGCAGCGCGAGCGGGAAGATCGCCAGCGCCAGCGCCAGCGCCGCCCAGCGCAGCACGCGGTTGCCGCTCGCCTCCCCGTCATCGTTGCGTACCACGGCATTGACCAGCACGAAGCTGGCGACCGCGACCGAGAGCAGCAGCGGGGTCGGGCTTTCGGTCGCGTTCCACAGCACCGAAATCCCGCTCGCCAGCACGGCCAGCAGGAAGATCGCCAGAGCCACCGCCAGCGGCACCGCGATGATCGAGAAGACCAGCATCACCACCGATTGCAGCGTGCCGATGATCTTGAGCTGGTTGCGCAACACGCCGAGCGCCGCACCGAAAGCCGCGCCCGAGAAGCTCCAGCCGAACCAGCCCTGCTCGATCAGATGCTCGAGCAGGTCGATGGCGATGGCCGAGAACAGCGCGGAGAGCAGGAACAGCAGCAACCACGATACGCCCACGAAAGCCAGCGCGCCCGCTACGCTGATCGAATCGGTCCAGACGTGGAAATGCGTCTCGTCGTACGGAGTGCGCCAGCGGCGCTTGTGAAAACCCGCCTGGAACAAAGGCAGGGCGAGCGCGATCGAGACCACGCCCGCGGCAAACCAGAACGGCGCATCCGCATGGCTCTCGCCCGCGTTCGCAACCCGCCAGGCGATGCCCGCCATGACCAGCGCGACCACCGCGGCGAAAGCCAGCGGCGCTTGCCACCGGTCGCGGTCGAGCGTGAACGCGAAGGCGAGCGACCCGAACGCGAGCGCCGCGGTCAGCGCCGCGCGCCACGGGGCCCACGCGTTCGAATCCCATTGGGCAACGAAATGCACGCCCAGCCCCGCAAGGCCGAGCATGGCCGCCAGTACCCAGGGACGCAGCGCCCAGTCTTCGTGACGGATCGATGCAGTGTCGGACATGCGTGGCCTCCCTCGCCTCGCATGCCGATTAGCCTATTCGCCGGCCCGCCGCATGCGCTAACCGACGAAAGACTTGCGAAAACCTATTGCGGCGCGTCGGGAGCGGGGGCGCCCTCGCCTTCCTGCTGGCCCATCATCTGCTGAAGCGCGGCGGCGCGCGACTGGAAATCGTCGCGGCTCATGAAGTCGACCACTTCGACCTCGAACACCAGATCGGCATTGGGCGGAATCGGCGAGCCCGGGGGCGGTTCGGCGCCATAGGCCTGTTCGGCGGGAATGGTGAGGACGTATTTGCCGCCCTTCTGCATCTGCGTGAGGCCGGTGATGAAACCATCGATGATCGCGCCTTCTTCGAGCAGCAGCGGATTGCCTTCGGGAAACAGGCCCGGCGGGATCGGCAGCGGCTGCGACCGGTCGAATTCGGTGCCGTCGGTGAGCTTGCCGACATATTTGACGAACACCACGTCGCCGACCTTGGGCGAATCGCCCGTGCCCGCGGTCACCGTCTCGACCTGGAGGCCCTTGGGCACGGCGGCCCAGGCAAGGCCCGCCCCGAGCAGGACGGCGACGATCACGCCGAGCCACAGCTTGGCGAGCGAGCCCTTCTTGATGGGCTGGAGGGGAACGCGGGTAATCTCGGTCATGAATGTCTCTTCCGGATACGCAAAGGGCGCGGATTTCTCCGCGCCCTCATGGCTTAGCTTGGATTTGCTGGCAACGGCTTACTTGACGCCGTCGCGCTCCATGCGCTTGCGCTCGAGCTTGCGGGCGCGGCGAACGGCGGCGGCCTTTTCGCGGGCGCGCTTCTCGCTCGGCTTCTCGTAGTGGCGACGCAGCTTCATTTCGCGATACACGCCTTCACGCTGCAGCTTCTTCTTGAGCGCGCGGAGGGCCTGGTCGACATTGTTATCGCGAACCATGATCTGCATAAACTTCAATACCTCGACTTTGCGGGCCAGAGCCCGCAGCGCGGGTTTCGCCTCCTTGAAACGGTTTCGCCAAAAGAACGAAAAACGCGCCGAATCCGTTCCGGACCGGCTCGAACGGGGGCGCACATAAGGATTCTCCAGCGCAAAGGCAAGTCTTTGTCGCATTCGCGAGGCCGGGCGCGCACATCGGGATGACGCGCGGGCAATTGGCGGCTAAGGGCTGCGGCAATGTCCACTTTTTCTCCTTATGTGGCCGCGCTGCACGTCTTTCTGGGCGGCGGCTTCGGCGCGGTGCTGCGCTGGCAGCTGGGCCGCACGATGACGCATTGGCTCGGCCCGCAGATGGTCACCACCTTCCCCTTCGCCACGCTGGCCGCCAACGCCGCGGGCAGCCTCGCCATGGGGCTGCTGGCCGGGTGGCTGGCGCGCCACGGCAGCGGCGAAGGCGAACAGTTGCGCCTGCTTTTGGGTGTCGGCCTGCTTGGCGGTTTTACCACCTTCAGCGCCTTCAGCCTCGAAATGGTGCTGATGATCGAGCGTGGGCAGTATCTCTTCGCGCTGCTCTATGTCGTGCTGTCGATCGCGCTGGGCATCACCGGGCTGATGGCCGGGCTCAATATGATGAGGATGGTCGGATGAAGACCTCGGACGAAGTGCGCAGCTTCACCGTCGAAGCCGATGACGACGGAATTCGCGTCGACCGCTGGTTCAAGCGCCACCTGCCGCAGGTCGGCTTCGGCACGGTCAGCAAGTGGGCGCGCACCGGCCAGGTGCGGGTCGACGGCAAGCGGGTGAAACCCGACGACCGGCTGGCGCAGGGGCAGCAGATCCGCGTCCCCCCGGGCGGCGACGCGCCGCACAAGAAGGACAGGCCCAAGCGCGAGCTGACCAGGGCCGAGATCGAACAGGCAGAAGGGATGGTGATCCACCAGACCAAGGGCGCGCTGGTGCTCAACAAGCCGCCGGGCCTCGCCACGCAGGGCGGGACCAACACCTTCAACCATGTCGACGGATTGCTCGACGCCTTCGCCCCGGGCGAGGACGAGGTCCGCCCGCGGCTGGTCCACCGGCTCGACAAGGATACCAGCGGCGTGCTGCTGGTCGCGCGCACGCCGGGCAGCGCGGCGTTCTTCTCCAAGCGTTTCTCGGGCCGCAGTGCCAAGAAGATCTACTGGGCGCTGGTCATGGGCGTGCCCGACATCAAGGAAGGCGTGATCGAGGCACCGCTCGCCAAGCAGCCCGGATCGGGCGGCGAGAAAATGCATGTCGATCACGAGGGCGGCCAGCCGGCCAAGACCAAGTATCGCGTCGTCGACAGCGCGGGCAAGAAGGCCGCCTGGCTCGAACTCCAGCCGATGACCGGCCGCACGCACCAGCTGCGCGTCCATTGCGCGGCGATGGGCCACCCGATCGTGGGCGACGGCAAGTATGGGGGCAAGGACGCCTTCCTCACCGGCGCGGTGAGCCGCAAAATGCACCTCCACGCCCGGCGGTTGATCATCGACAGCCCCGACGGGGGCAAGCTCGATGTAACGGCCGACCTGCCCGAACATTTCGCCGCCTCGATGGAGCAGCTCGGCTTCGACGAGAATCTCTCCGACGCAACGCCGATGCGCGACGATCCGCCGCCCAAGAGCCGCGAGGAAAAGAAGCAGCAGGCGCGCCAGCACGCCAAGAATTTCCGCAAGTCGCAGCGCTCCCCGCGCCGCGCACGCGGCGGGGCTGCAGGCCAACCGAAGAAGCCCCGGGGTAAGCGCTGATGCATCCCAACCCGCTCTTCCGCAGTGACGATCGGGCGAGGATCGAGGCGCTGATCACACAGGTCGGCGTGGGTACGGTGTTTCGCCAGACGCCCACCGGCCCCTTCGCCGCGCGCACGCCGCTGATCGTGCAGGGAGAAGGTCGCCTGCGGTTCCATCTGGCGAGATCCAACCGGCTGGCCGACGGGCTCGACGGCAGCACCGCGCTGGTCACGGTGGACGGGCCCGACGGTTACATCTCGCCGCGCTGGTATGCGAATCGCGACACGGTCCCGACATGGAATTATGTCTCCGTCGAAGCCGTCGGCACGGTCCGGCGGATCGGCGACCACGACCTCGAGGCCTTCCTCCATCGGCTCATCTGTATGCATGAAGACCGGCTGGGCGGCGATCGCTGGAGCGTGGAGGAAGCCAGCAGTACAACCTGGGATCGCCTGTTCGGCGGGATCGAGGGATACGAACTTCAGGTCGATGACTATCGTCCGACCATCAAGCTGTCGCAGGACAAGCCGGCAGATGTCCGCCGTCACATCGCTGGTGGCCTCGACGCGTCGGGGCAGCACGATCTCGCCGCAGCCATGTTCGAGACGGGCGCGTGAGCCGGCTGGTCGTCTTCGATTGCGACGGCACGCTGGTCGATGGCCAGGCGGCGATTTGCCAGACCATGGAAGCGGCCTTCGCCAGCGCCGGCCTCGTCGCGCCCGAGCGCCATCACGTGCGCCGCATGGTCGGGCTCAGCCTGCCCTACGCCTTGCGCGAACTGGCTCCTTCCGCAAGCGACGAGGAGCGCCATGCGGTGGTCGAAGCCTACAAGACCGGCTTTCGCGAGCTGCGCCTGTCGGGCGCCCTGCGCGAACCGCTGTTCGAGGGTATCGGCGCGCTGATCGAGGCGCTCGATTCCGACGGACACTTGCTCGCCGTCGCCACCGGCAAGAGCGATCGCGGGCTCCACGCCTGTCTCGATTCGCACGGTATTCGCGAGCGATTCGTATCGCTTCAGACCGCCGACCGGCATCCTTCGAAACCGCACCCCGCCATGCTCGAGGCGGCGCTGGTCGAGGCCGGTGTCGCGCCCGCCGAGGCGGTGATGATCGGCGATACCAGCTTCGACATGGAAATGGCGGTGGCCGCGGGCGTGCGTGCGATCGGCGTATCCTGGGGCTATCACGAACCGCACGAGCTGATCGAGGCGGGCGCGAGCGCGGTGGCCGATACCGCGCACGACTTGGGAGACCTGATCCGTGGACCGGCATGATCCGCCTGCACATGACCCCGCCAAGACGCGCTTCCTGACGATTCAGGCGGTGCGCCTTTCGGGCGTGGCGCTGGCAGTGCTCGGCGCGCTGGTGCTGGCACTGATCGTGCCGCTGCCCGAAGTGGTCGGCTATGTCCTCATCGCGCTCGGCGCGCTCGATGTCTTCGTCCTGCCGCTGGTGCTCGCGCGGCGCTGGAGAAGCGGGAAATGAAGCGCTTCTACAAAGAGGCCACGGCCCAACAGAGCGATCTCGGCCACCATGTCGCGCTCGACGGCCGGCCGATCAAGACGCAGGGCGGGCAGCTGCAGCTGGTTGCCTCCGCCGCGCTCGCGCAGGCACTGGCTGACGAATGGGCGGAGCAGGGCGAGACGATCGACCCGGCGCGTTTCGCCTTTCGCGACATGGTCGACTATGCGCTCGACGTGGTGCCCGGAACGCGGGCGGAGATCATCGAAAAGCTGCTGCGCTACGCCGACACCGACACGCTGTGCTACCGCGCGCATCCCGACGAGCCACTATGGCAGCGCCAGCGCGAGGTCTGGGACCCGCTGGTAGAGGCGCTCGAGAGGCGCGAAGGCATACGCTTCGAACGCGTCAGCGGTATCCTCGCCAAATCGCATCCGCGCGAAACGATGGCACGGCTCGAAGCGCGGCTCGCGGAAATGGACGATTTCACCCTCGCCGCGCTCGAACAGCTGACCGCGCTCGCCGCCTCGCTGTGCATCGGACTCGCCGCGCTCGAGGACGGGGCCGACGGCGAAGCGCTGTGGGCCGCCGCCAATCTCGAGGAAGACTGGCAGATCGAGCAGTGGGGCGAGGATGAGGAAGCCGCCACGCGCCGCGCCAGGCGGCTGGGCGAATTCCTCAAGGCGATCGAATTCGTGCGGCTGGCGCGCGGCTAGCCTCGCCTCAGCCGATCCAGCCAGCCACCTGCGCCGCGACGTCGTTGGCGGCCTGGTTGAGCGCCGGGCCGACGAAGGCGGTCTCGGGCGCCGCCACGGGTACGCGTGCCTCGAACCGGCGCGTTACGACCGCCGAGCCGCTCCCGTTGCGCACGGCATCGAAGGTCACGACGGCCTCGCGCGTGCGGGCATCGTAACCGAAGGCACGCAGCGTGCCCTGCAGCCGCTCGTTGGCGCTCACGCCCGGATCGTCGCCGTCGATGACCACGCGGTTCGAGCGCGTGCGGATCGTTTCGGCGAGCAGGCGGCGGAACAGCCGCGCTGGCCGTTCGACCCACACCGCATCCTTGAGATAGGCGATCTCGGTATCGGTAACCTGCACCGGCACGCGGGTGACGTCGAGCGCCTTGGGCACTTCGAATTCGGTCAGCACCAAGGCGCTGTTCTGCGCCCCGCTGGCACCGGTGCCGGCGGGTGCCGTGGTCGCGGGGGTCAGCGTCAGCAGGCTGTCGGGCACCTCGCCGCCGAGGCTGAGACAGCCGCCGAGCAACAGGGCCGGAGCCAATGCGGCAAGTTTGATGATGCGTGTCATGCTCGGGCCCCTCACGGCTTGTAGTCGGGCAGCGGCTGGCTCGAGAGCAACGCGCCCGCACCCTTTTCGTCGATCTTCTCGGTCACGTCGCGCAGCGCCTTGCTGGTCGCGCGCAGGTCCTTGAGCGTCGCTTCGGCGGCGGGCAGCGTGCTTTCGGTCAGCTGCTTGGTCGCGGGCCGCGCCTCGTTGAGCGTGTCCTCGAGCGCCTTGGCCGCGCCGCTCGCCGACTTGAGCGTCGAACGCAGGTCCTTGGCGATCGCCTCGCCTTCCTCGTTGAGGATACGGTCGGTGGTTGCGGTGACCTTTTCGAACTGGTCGAGCGCCTCGCTCGCCTCGCGCAGCGTCACCTGCAGCTCGGCCATGGTCCGCTCGAGCTGTGGCGCGGCCGATGCGAAGCCGGCGCTGGCGGCGTTGGTGTTGGCGAGGATCTGCGAAATCTCTTCCTGATTGCGATCGCTCAGCAGCAGGGTCAGCCGCTCGGTCAGCGTCGCCAGCCGCTCGAGCAGCAATGGCGCGCTTGCCAGAACGGCGCCGAAGCCGCCCCCTGCGGTCGGCGGGATGATCGGCACGCCCTCGGTGCAGGCGGTGGTCTCGCAGGAAATCGCCGGCGCCCCGCTGCGTGCGCCGTCGAGCGTGATGGTCGAGACGCCGGTGAAGCTGCCCTGGATCGTGGCGGTGGTGCCGACGAGGATGGGCACGCTTTCCTTGACCTTGATCCGCACGCGGACGAATTCGGGATCCTTGTCCCACAGCTCGATCTGGGTGACCTGGCCCACGGGCACGCCGGCGAAATCGACCGAGCTGCCATTGGCGAGACCCGCCACCGACTGCTTGAAGAAGATGTCGTATTCGTTCTGCGCCCCGCCGCCGAGCCGCGCCAGCCAGACGATGAACAGCGCGAGTGCGCCGAGGATCAGCAGCGTAACCGCCCCCACCCAAACATGATTTGCCCGCGTTTCCATGCGCTAAGCCTTATCCTTGTTCATATTCGCTTTGTCCAACGCTTTGACCGCATGCGCGGCGACCGGCTCGTCCATATGCTTGCGCAATTCGTCGAGCGCCTGCGCGGTCAGCGCGGCGCGCCCGCGCGGTCCGTTGAAATATTCCTGGATCCAGGGATGGTCGAGTTCCATCAGCTTGGGGACGGTGTCGACCGCGATCACCTTCTTGTCGGCAATCACCGCGACGCGGTCGCAGATTTCGTGCAGCGTATCGAGGTCGTGGGTGATCAGGAACACGGTCAGCCCGAGCGTTTCCTTCAGCTCGCGCGTCAGCCGGTCGAAGGCCGCCGCCCCGATCGGGTCGAGCCCGGCGGTGGGCTCGTCGAGAAACAGCAGCTCGGGATCGAGCGCCAGCGCGCGGGCGAGGCCGGCGCGCTTCTTCATCCCGCCCGACAGTTCGGAGGGGTATTTGTTGACCGCCTCTTCGGGCAGGCCGGAGAGCATCACCTTGTAGCGCGCGATCTCGTGCCGCAGGTCGGGCTCGATCTCGGGATAGAACTGCTTGAGCGGCACCTCGACATTCTCGCCCACGGTCAGCGTGCTGAACAGCGCGCCGCCCTGGAACAGCACGCCCCAGCGGTTGCGGATGCCGATATCGTCTTCGGGATCGCTGTCGGTGATCGAGCGGCCGAAGACGCGGATCTCGCCCGCAGTGGGGTGCTGCAACCCGATGATCGAGCGCATCAGCACCGACTTGCCTGTACCCGATCCGCCGACCACGCCGAGGATTTCGCCGCGGCGGACCTTGAGGTCGAGATCCTCGTGGACGACCTGCTCGCCGAAGGCGTTGGTCAGCCCCTCGACGACGATCGGAAATTCGCCGCGATAGCGTTCGTGGCGGCCCAGATCGCGCCCGGTTTCGTCCTGCGCCATCAGCCCCACCCGACTTCGGTGAAGAAGACCGCGAAAAAGGCGTCGATCACGATCACCGCGAAGATACCGGTGACCACCGCCATGGTGGTGCGCAGGCCGACGTCTTCCGAATTCCCCTTGACCTGCATGCCGTGATAGCAGCCGGCCAGCGCCACGATCAGCCCGAAGACCGGCGCCTTGATCAGCCCGACCCACAAATCGTGCAGCGGCACCACTTCCTGGATGCGCATGAGGAAGGTCCAGAAGGGGATGCCGAGCATGAACTGGCCGACCACGGCGCCGCCGACGATCGCCACGCCGGCCGAATAGAACCCCAGCAGCGGCATCATCAGCACTGCGGCGAGGATGCGCGGCACCACCAGCGCCTCCATCGGCGAGATGCCGATGGTCTGCATCGCATCGACCTCTTCGGTCAGCCGCATGGTGCCGATCTGCGCGGCGAAGGCGCTGCCCGAACGGCCCGCGACCATGATCGCGGTCATCAGCACGCCCAGCTCGCGCAGGGTAATCCGCCCGACGAGGTTGACGGTCAGCGTTTCGGCGCCGAACTGCGCCAGCTGGACCGCGCCCTGCTGCGCGATGACGATGCCGATGAGGAAGCTCATCAGCCCGATGATCGGCAGCGCGGTGACGCCGACCAGCTCGAGCTGGCGCACCAGAGCCAGGACACGGAAGCGACGCGGGTGGCGCAGCAGGCTGGCGCTGGAAATCAGTAGCGCGCCGAGAAAGCCGAGCACGCCATAGACCCCGTGCCGCGCGGCGAAGACCTTGTCGCCCATCGCCTGTGGCACGCGTTCCCACACCGGCAGCCGCGGGGCGCTCAGATCCTCGTCGGTCCGCGCATCCTTGAGCGCGCCGATCAGCCGCTCCGCGCGCTCGCTCGCGCCGGTGATCTCGGCCCCGTGGTCATGCGCCAGCCGACGCGCCATCCACGCGCCCACCGTATCGATTTCGGTAATGGCCGACAGGTCGATCGTCGCCAGCGGCCCTTCGAGGTCGCGCAGGTCCTGGTCGATCGTTCCGATGGTCGAGACGAGGTATGGCCCCGACAGCACGAGCGCCGTGCCGCCGTTGTCCCCCTCAACCAGTTCGTATTCGGCGAAACCACCCATTGCGGGCGCGGTATGCGGACAAATCAGTCGCTTGCCAAGCGGCTATCCGCGCGCATCACCTCCGGCGTTGCATCGCAGCATGGGCGCTGGCATGGGCGTCCTAACATTTTACCGGCGAGCGAACACAGCAATGACCACCGAGCTACCGAAAACCTTCGACCCCGCCGAAATCGAGGCGCGCTGGTACGCGCATTGGGAGGAGAACGGCCTGTTCCGGCCCGAGCGCCCGGACGCGGCCCCCTATACCATCGTCAATCCGCCGCCCAACGTTACCGGCAGCCTGCATATCGGCCATGCGCTCGACAACACGCTGCAGGATGTGATGATCCGTTACGAGCGGCTGCGCGGCAAGGACGCGCTGTGGGTGGTCGGCACCGACCATGCGGGCATCGCCACGCAGATGGTGGTCGAACGCCAGCTCGAGGCGCAGCAGGACAAGCGCACCAATTACAGCCGCGAGGATTTCGTCGCCAAGGTTTGGGAATGGAAAGAGGAAAGCGGCGGCACGATCACGCGCCAGCTACGCCGCCTCGGCTGTTCGATGGACTGGAGCCGCGAGCAGTTCACCATGGACGAGCACTTCTCGCAGGCCGTGCTCAAGACCTTCGTCGACCTTTATAACGACGGGCTTATCTACCGCGACAAGCGGCTGGTGAACTGGGACCCCAAGCTGAAGACCGCGATCAGCGACCTCGAGGTCGAGACGCAGGACGTCAAAGGCGGGTTCTGGCACTTCAAGTACCCGCTTGCCGATGGCGTCACGACCGCCGAGGGCAAGGATTACCTCGTCGTCGCCACTACGCGCCCCGAGACCATGCTCGCCGACATGGCGGTGGCGGTGCATCCCGAGGACGAGCGCTACAAGAGCGTGGTCGGCAAGCATGTGGTGCTGCCGATCACCGGACGCCGCGTGCCGATCGTCGCCGACGAACATGCCGATCCCGAACTCGGATCGGGCTGCGTGAAGATCACCCCGGGGCACGATTTCAACGACTTCGACGTGGGCAAGCGCGCCGGGTTCAAGCCCGCCGACATGCTCAACATGCTCGATGCCGAAGCCAACGTCTGCCAGACCGCCGACGGGCTGGTGCCGGAGGAATTCCTCGGCCTGCACCGCTTCAAGCGTGACGGCGTCGACGGCGCGCGCGAGCTGGTGGTCGCGCGGATGAAGGAATGCGGCTGCCTGATCCCGCATGTCACCAAGGACAAGGAAGGCAACGAAACCGAGCACGACGCCGAGCCGCGCACCATCGCGACGCCCTTCGGCGACCGCGGCGGCGTGGTGATCGAGCCCTGGCTGACCGACCAGTGGTATGTCGACGCGGAAAAGCTCGCGGTGAAGCCGATCGAGGCGGTGAAGAGCGGCGATATCGAAATCGTCCCCAAGAGCTGGGAGAAGACCTTCTTCAACTGGATGGAGAACATCCAACCCTGGTGCGTCAGCCGCCAGCTATGGTGGGGCCACCGCATTCCGGCGTGGTACGATGCCGAGGGCAGGGCCTATGTCGCCATGACCGAGGAAGAGGCACAGGCGCAGGCCGGCGAAGGCGTCATGCTGACCCGCGACGAGGACGTGCTCGACACCTGGTTCTCCTCCGCGCTGTGGCCTTCGGCGACGCTCGGCTGGCCCGAGCAGACCGACCTGCTCACCAAGCACTATCCCAACGATCTACTCATCTCGGGCTTTGACATCCTGTTCTTCTGGGATGCCCGGATGATGATGATGGGGCAGTACAACACCGGGCAGAACCCCTGGCCGAAGCTCTACCTCCACGGCCTCGTGCGCGCGGCGGACGGGCAGAAGATGTCCAAGTCCAAGGGCAATGTCGTCGACCCGCTCGGCCTGATCGACCAGTACGGCGCCGATGCGCTGCGTTTCTTCATGGCGGCGATGGAAAGCCAGGGCCGCGACATCAAGATGGATGACAAGCGCATCGAGGGCTATCGCAATTTCGCGACCAAGCTGTGGAATGCGACGCGTTTCTGCCAGGCCAACGGGATCGGCGCGAGCACCAGCGTGGCCGCGCCCGAAGCGCGCCACGCGGTCAACCGCTGGATCGTCGGCGAGGTGGTCGAGACCAAGCAGGCGCTCGACGCCGCGCTGGCAGAGCTGCGCTTCGACGCCGCCGCGAACACGATCTACCACTTCGTGTGGGACCGCTTCTGCGACTGGTATATCGAGCTGATCAAGGGCAATTTCGACGAAGAGACCAAGGCGGTGGCCGGCTGGGCGCTCGACCAGATCCTCGTCATGCTGCACCCCTTCATGCCCTTCATCACCGAAGAGCTGTGGAGCAAGCAGGGCGACCGCCCCGACTACCCGCTGATCACCGCGCAATGGCCCGATCCGCAGGCCGAAGTCGATGCCGAGGCCAAGGCCGAAATCGACTGGCTGATCGCGCTCACATCGGCCACACGCACGGCGAAGAACGAACTCGGCATTGCGCCGGGCGCGAAGCTGGCCGCATTCGTCGCCAACCCTTCGCCGCTCGGTAAGCGCGTGGTCGAGGCCAATGGCGCCGCGATCGAGCGGCTTGCGCGCCTGACGCCGGTGACCTTCGGCGAAGCGCCCGCCGGCGCGGCGATGCAGATCGCTGCGGGCGAGGACGAATTCGTCATCCCGCTCGAAGGCGTGATCGACATCGAAGCCGAGAAGGCGCGGCTCGAAAAGGCACTCGCTGCCAGTGCCAAGGAAGCGAAATCGCTCGAAGGCCGCCTCGGAAATGCGAATTTCGTCGAACGCGCCAAGCCCGAAGCGGTCGAGAAAGCGCGCGCCGACCATGCGCATCACGTGGCCGAGATCGCCCGCCTCGAAGCAGCGCTGGCGCGGTTGGGCTGACGCTATCCGGATGACCTTCCCTTCCCCGTCACCCCGGACCTGATGCGGGGTCGGGCTTCTTCGCTCGGCCTTGTGCCTGTCGCGAAGAAAGCCCAACCCCGGACCTGAGCCGGGGCGACGGATGGGGTGACCAAGGGCGACAATTTCCTACTCGTCCCATTTGTGTCATGAGCGCGGCAATGGCCCGGAACTACCTCCCTTCTGGCGGCAATCGCTTCCAATCACCCGGTTCGGTCGAACCGCGCATTGCCGGGCGATCGGATTTTCGCCTCCACCACCCTGTCCGTCCGCTCGCCATTGGAGCAGGTAAGCTCTTGGTTCCAATGTCGAAATTGTTCGTGACCGAAGGTTACACCGTGTCACCTTCGTCACCCGTGGAGCACAATCGATGCCGTTAGTCCTCGCCACCGACGACACCGGCGGACCCGAAATCTTCGCCTCGGTCCAGGGCGAAGGTCCGAGCGCGGGCACGCCCTGCACCTTCGTGCGGCTGTCGCGCTGCAACCTCGCCTGCGTGTGGTGCGACACTGCCTATACCTGGCATTTCGAGGACGATGAGCGGCCGCACCGTGACGGCGTGGACTACGACCGCAAGGCCAACCAGGTGACGTTGGACGAGGCGGATGTGGCCGCGCGGATCACCACGCTCGGCCAGAACCGCCTCGTCATCACCGGCGGCGAACCGCTGCTGCAGGGCCCTGCCCTAGCCCGGCTGCTCGAGCTGCTGCCCGATGTGAGCGTCGAGATCGAGACCAACGGCACCACCAAGGCGCCCGCGCGGCTCGACATCCGCATCGACCAGTTCAACGTCAGCCCCAAGCTGGCGCATAGTGGCAATCCCGCCGCGCTTGCCCTGCTGCCCGAGCGGCTCGACGCCTATGCCACCGACCCGCGCGCCTGGTTCAAATTCGTGATCGCCGAGCCCTCGGATGTCGACGAAGTCCTTGCACTGCGCGAGCGCTACCGGTTCAGGCCCGGCCACGTCTTCCTGATGCCCGAGGGGACCGACAGCGAAACGCTTCGCACGCGCGAGAAATGGCTCGCCCCGCTCTGCGTCGAACACGGTTTCCGGATGAGCGACCGCCTGCACATCCACCTGTTCGGCGATACGCGGGGGACGTAATCTGTTCGGCCTCAAGCGCCGGCGGGTCCGTCCGGGCCTTCAGGCTATCGGTCGGCCACGCCTCGCCTGGCGGCTCGGTACTCTTGCGGCTGAAAGGTTGGCGATGAAACCGGCCCAGCGGAGGGCCGGCAAGGGCGACCGCCCGCCCGCAGCGGGAGCAGCTTGCTGCACGTCTAGCAAGGATGCACCGACGGAGGTCGGTGCACAATACAAGGACTCTTACCCCTGCGAGCGCCAACGCTTCACGGTGCGCTGGACGATGTCCTCCTCGCCGCCCGAGCGGCTCCACAGGTCGATGAAGCTCGGGTCTTCGGAGGCCGGACGCTTGGCTTCCTCGAGATTGTCGAAGCTGACGCGGATGGGGATGGCGACACCCTCGCCACAGATGATGCACTCGCGGTTGCGCAGCGCGGGGATCGCATCGAGGAAGCCGCGCGCGCCTTCGGGCATCGCCGCGCGGACGAATTCCTGGTCGCGGTCGTTGTTGAGGCGCATGGCGATGATCGTGCCGCACTGCGACAGAACGCCTTCGGCGAGGTCCGAGGGGCGCTGCGTGATGAGGCCGAGGCTGATGCCGTACTTGCGGCCCTCCTTGGCGATGCGGCTGAGGATGGTGCCGACCGAGTTGCCGTCGGCGTTCTTCTCGTTGGGGACGTAGCGATGCGCTTCTTCGCAGACCAGCAGGATCGGCGAAGTGCGCTCCTCGCGGCCCCAGATGGCGAAGTCGAACACCAGCCGGCTGAGCACCGCGACCACGGTGGCGGTGATGTCCGACGGCACGCCCGAGACGTCGATGATCGAGATCGGCTTGCCGTTGGAAGGCATGCGGAAGATCTTCGAGATGAAATCGCTCATCGTGTCGGCCACCAGCATGCCCGAGAACAGGAACTGGTAGCGCGGATCGCCCTTGACCTCGTCGAGCTTGGTCTTGATCCGCATATAGGGCGCCGAATTGGTCGACTTGTCGAGTTTGCCCATGGCATCCTGCAGTTCGTTCGACAGATCGGACAGCAGGTAGGGGATCGGCGAATCGACGGTGATCTTGCCCATGCTCTCGGCCAGCCGGCTCTTCTGGCGCGCCTTGAGCAGGCATTTGGCGAGAATGTCGGCATCGACCTGCCGATCGTTGCCGCTGCTGGTGAGCAGCACTTCGCAATGCTCCTCGAAGTTCATGATCCAGTACGGCATATGCAGGTTCGACACGTCGAGGATCACGCCGGTGTTGCGGAATGCCGAGGCATATTCGCCGTGCGGGTCGATCATGACGATGTGCCCTTCGGGCGCGGCCTCGCAAATGCGGTGCAGGATCAGCGCGGCACTGGTCGACTTACCCGTACCGGTCGAACCCAGCAGCGCGAAATGCTTGCCCAGCATGGCATCGACGTAGATCCCTGCGCGGATGTCCTTGGTGGGATAGACCTTGCCGATGGTGACCGCGCTGCGGCCATCACTGGCGTAGACCTGCTGGAGGTCATGTGTCGACGCGGGATAGACCATCGCCCCGGGCACCGGATAGCGGGTCACGCCGCGGCGGAAGGCATGCAGCCTCCCGGTCAGCTTTTCCTCCATCCCCTCGCCGAGAAAGTCGATATGGGCGAGGATCGAGCCGGCCTGGCGATCCTGGCGCTGGTTGCGGACGCTGGCGAGCAGCCAGCTGTTGCCGACGCGTATCTTGATCTGCGAGCCGACCTGGCCGGCCATGGCGATCGAGGGATCGGCATCCTCGGCACACTCGTTGAGCCGCTGGACGTCGATCGCGATCTGCGAACTCGATCCGGCGATCTCGAGCACCACGCCGATCGGCTGCGTCGCGCAGTCGCTGCCCTCTTCGACGGGTCGATCCGGCGTCGGGGCTTCGGCCGCAGTTTCGCTCATCCCGGGCTGGCCGTCGGCGTGTGGGCCTTCGACCGGCAGGTCGGCAGCAGGCGGCGCGGTCTCATCGCGGGGTGCGGGGGCCCGGCTGTGCTGCGGCGCCGGGGACGGCGTGGCATCGGCAATCGGCGGCTGCGGCGGCTGGTGGACATAACCCGAGGGCGAGATCGCAGGGGCGGCGCTCTCCGCGCTTCGCCGCACGCGATCGCGCAGCGAAACACTCCGCGGCTGGGGCGGCTCGGCGCCGGCCTCCTTCGAAGGATCGAAACTGCGGAAATTGGGGTGGCCCAAATCGGTCATGCTCTGGCTGTTTCCCACATTGCACGCGCCTCATGCGCACGGGTCCTGCCTGCCGCAAACTGCTTAAGATGTGGTCAACAGCGCACTGGGGAAGGGCTCAGATGAGCGCGAAAAGGCGCCCGGCAGCCCAGCCCATGCCAACCGACAACGCCACCGCCAGGAGGCCGTAAACCAGTGCCCATTTCTGCGAATAATCGGCGACGATCCGCTCGAAACCGACCTTTTTCACCTCGACCTCGGCCAGCGCGGAGGCGATCACCCGTCCGTCACGCACGGCAAAGGTTTCGGCGGTGTAGGTGCCCGTGGCGACATTCGACGGAAGCGATATGCGCGATTGGTAGAGTACCTGCTGGCTGATCTGCACGCCGCCGAAATCCTGCTTGTAGAGCTGCTGGCGGGTCTTCAAATCGACCAGCCCGGCCTTGAAACGGGCCTGTTCGTCGGGATCGATCACGCCGCTGGGCGAAAGCTGGATGTAGTCGGTGCCGAACTCGTAGATCGCCGCCGTCTTCTCGTCGACGATCTCCGAGATGGGCCGCGAGGAAGCGACTGCGAAATAGGACGGGACCGAGCGGAAATCGCTGCTCGCGGCATTTATCCACACACCCGCAAACCGCTCTTTCTCGCGCAGACGGACGGGTTCGGAGGGGCCCTTGAGAACGACCACGATATCGTAATCGCTGCCCGCGGCGCGGCCCAGCGGGTCGAGCACCGCGCCGAACAACAGCAGTTCGGTCCCGGTAAATCCCTGGCGCACCTGCACTTCGTGCTGGCTCACCTCGGGCACGAGGATCGGGTCGCGCTGGCCCATCAGCACGGTGGCGAAGAGGAGGAGCAGCAGCGCCCTCACAGCGGATAGACCGTGTAGATTTCCTCGGGCCGGTAAAACAGGCCGAGGAACATGCGAAAAGCGATCACCAGAACGATCGCCGCGAGGATCAGGCGCAGCAGTTCGGGCTTGGCCTTGACCGCGATCTGAGAGCCGATCTGCGCCCCCGTGACCGAGCCGAGCAGTAACAGGAAGACCAGTACGATATCCACCGCCTTGGTGGTCAGCGAATGCATCATCGTCGTCGCCATGGTGACGAACAGGATGTTGTAGAGCGACGTGCCGACGACGACATTCGCGTTCATCCCGAGGATGTAGAGCATGGCGGGCACGAGGATGAATCCGCCGCCCACCCCCATCAGCATGGTGAGCATGCCCACCACCATGCCGACGATCAGCGGTGCGAGCGGAGAGATGTAGAGGCCCGAGCGATAGAAGCGCCAGCGCAGCGGCAGGCTGGCGACCAGTGGATGGTGTCGACGGCGCGGTGCCTGCGTACTGGCGGTCCCGCGCAGAGTCTGCACCGATTCCCGCGCCATCAGCAGGCCGATGCTGCCTAGCAGGATCACGTAGAGTGCGCTGATGACAACGTCGATCTGGCCGATCGAGCGGAAAAAGCGGAACAACAGCGCGCCGAAGCCCGAGCCGATGATCCCGCCACCGACCATGACCGCGCCCATGCGATAGTCGACCCCGCCGCGCCCGCCATGGGCCAGCACGCCGGTCACGCTCGCGCCTGTGACCTGGGTCGAGGCGGATGCCGCGGCGACGGTGGGCGGGATGCCGGAAAAGATCAGCAACGGCGTGGTCAGGAAACCGCCGCCGACGCCGAACAGACCCGAGAGCACACCTGTCACCGCCCCCAGCGCGACGATCCACAGTCCGTTTACGGACAGGTTCGCGATGGGGAGATAGACGTCCATGGCTGCGCCCTATCGCAGCCCCGCGGCGGATAAAAGCTGAACAATGTCAGAAGCCGGTCGAAAGCGTCACCACGCCGCCATTTCCCGGCTGTGCCCCGCCTGCAACGCGCCAGCGATAGTCGGCTTCGATCCGTGCCGGAGCGCCGCCGAGTTCCAGTTTCACCGTCACGCTGGGGCCCACATCGAAACGTCCCGCGCCGCGCTGTACGCCGCCCCAGGCGCCGGCCCCGAGCGAAACGGTTGCGAGGTCGAACCGGGCGACTTCGCGTTCGGCGACCAATGCGCCATCGGCAAAGGCGGTCGCGAAATCTCCGCCGACATAGCCCGCCTGGCCATAGCCGCGCGCGGTCATCCGTGCTGGTAGGCGGAGTGCATCGAAACCTCCGGCGAGGAAGGCTGCGGGGCGGATTTCCGGGCCGCGGCCGGGCCTCTCGGTCACGCGCAGCTCGGCATGGAGGCTGAGCGCAACCCCGGACAATAGGCGTGCACGCAAGCCCAGGGCTGCCTCGCTGTCCCCGTCGTCGACCAGCGCGCGAGCGATGCGCGCATAGGCTGCCGGCTGGCGTGGCGCGCCGCCGGGCGCAAGGCGGTAGGCAAGGATCGCGCCCAGCTGGCTCGCACCATAGCTTGCGGGGCGGTCGCCGCCACCGGCCAGCTGCGCCCGACCATCACGCCACAAGAGCCATGCGTCGAGACGCCACGGCGAAGCCAGGGGTGCAGGAGGCGCTTTGGCAATGGAACGCGCGCTGCCGGGATGCGTATCGAGCGCAGCCGAAACGCTGCGCGGCATCGGCAGGTTTGCCATGCCGGCGGCGAAAAGGAGATTGTGCCCCACCCCGCGACGACTGGTATCGAAATGTGCGGCGATATCGGGAAGCGGCGCGGTTGGTTCTGGTGGCAAGACGGCAGTCGAAGCGACGATTTGCGCGGTCCGGTCGGGCAGGGATCGATTCAACTTGCCAGCCTCGCCTTCGCTGAGGCGACGGTCCCCCATCGCGCCAGTATCCGGAACCGGGAAAGCGGTATGCGCCAACGGCAGCATCGGTGGCAGCTCGAAATCGGGCCAGGGATTCTGCCAGGTGAGAACCCGCAAGAGGCACCACCCCCCAAGTAACAAACCGAGAAACAGGACCGGCTGTCCCTCGCGGCGGTCGAGGCCAGCGGTCATGTATTGCTCCCCATCGCACGGAGAAACACGGGATGGTCACGATGCTCGGTCTTGTCCCAGACCACGGGCGCACCGCGAAGCGTACGAAAATACGCAAGTAATGCGCGGCGTGCCGCCATGATGGCGATCACGTTCGAGACGAAGGTCCGCGGAATCGCGAGCAAGCCCTGTCGCCATCCGAACTCGCGTGTGGTGAAGGCGGCGCGCGCGCCGAAGCGCAGGATCAGGCCGACGAAATTCACCCACAGCAAACCAGTCAGCAGAGGCGAGGCGGGCGGCGGCCTCACGATGCCCATCCGCTCGAGCAGTACTCCGGCGGCGATCATGCAGACGAGCAGATAGGCGACCACGAGCAGAATCGATGCCAGTGGCCCGCGCCGGTCGCGCAGTCGCATCCATAATTCGCCCGGCTGGCTCGTCCAGCCGAGGCGGTCCCAGCCTTGCAGCGCGATGCCATGCATCCAGCGCGTCTTCTGTCGTACCGCCGTGTCGAGCCGCGACGGGAAGAACTCGCGCGTGGCGATCAGTCGCCCATCGGCGCCGCGGACGCGCAGGAACCGCCCCTTCCCACCGGCCTGGGCGATCTTCAGGCCGAGTTCGTAATCCTCGGTCAGAGATTGCTCGGCGAAAGGCTTGCCGCCCTCACGATCGGCAAGCAGCGCCAGCGAACCGCGAGCGATTGCGCAACCGACCCCGGCTCCGGGAATGGCGGCACCGAGAGCATCCCGGACGACAAGCGTCTTGCCGTGCGACTCCGCAAACTCATCGCAATAGTGCGTTCCGACCCACTGGGAATGCCGCTGCGGCAGGGCAATGACGGGCAATTGCACGAAATGCGCGTGCCACAGGGCTGCATCGAGCAGGTCGAGAGCCGCGGGATCGACCATGTCCTCGGCATCGTGCTGCACGATCATGCGGAAATCGCATCCCGCCCGGCGCTCGTCCTCCACCATCGCCAGATAGAGCCGGTTGAGGCAGTCCGCCTTGGAAGTCGGCCCTTCCCGGTCATGAACCACCAGGCGGACGCGCGGATCGCCCCGGACCGCCGCGACCACCGAGGCCACCGTCGCCGGGTCGTTGCGGTAGCAGCCGACATAGACGGCGAGATCCTCGTGTGGCCATACATCGAGCATATGGGTCAATGTCGCTCCGATCACGGCGGACTCCTGCCATGCGGGGACGAACACTGCGGCGCGGCCGGCGAGCCCCGCGGGCATTGCGATGGATATCTCGTCGATGTGCTGCGTGCGGATACGCCCGGTCAGGCGAAACCAGACATAGAGGCAGTCCAGCGCAAATTCGTCGATCATGCCTAGGGCGAAGAAGGCAGCGGCGAACAGCAACAGCTCGTGCTGCACAAGCACGAACCATTCCGCCAGCGTGAAGCCCCAGAAAAACACGCGACACCCCCCGTCTTTCTGACTACTCCGATACCTCAAGACTTGCAACGCGGGCGGCTTTGCGAAAAAGAGCGGCTCAAGATGACCGAACGTCCCTCCGCATTCCGCCTCGTTTTCGCCCCCGTCCGCGCACTGTTCGTCAGCGACGCTTCGGCCGGCATCCTGCTCATCCTGGTCGCGGCCGCCGCGATGATCGCAGCCAATTCGCCACTCGCAGGCGAATATGAGGCGCTGTTCTACGGCCATCTTTCGTGGACGCCGATCGCCAAGCTCGACGACCTGCATCTGTGGATCAACGACGGGCTGATGGCGGTGTTCTTCTTCGTCGTCGGGCTCGAGGTGAAACGCGAATGGATCGAGGGCCAGCTATCCAGCGCCCAGGCCCGGCGCCTGCCGATCCTGGCCGCTGCGGCGGGCATGATCCTGCCGGCGCTGGTCTATGTCGGCATCGCCGGCGGTAATGCCGAACTGCTTCGCGGCTGGGCTATTCCGGCCGCCACCGATATCGCCTTTGCAATGGGTGTTCTCGGCCTGCTCGGCAATCGCGTCCCTGCGTCGCTGCGGCTGTTCCTGCTCACCGTCGCGATCGTCGACGATATCGGCGCGGTGCTGGTGATCGCGCTGTTCTATACTGCCAACATCAAGCTCGGCTGGCTTGCCGCCTCGGCCGCAGCCGTCGCCGCCATGATGGTGCTCAACCGGATGAAGGTGGCGCGGATGTTACCCTTCATCCTGCTGACGCTGGTGCTGTGGTACTGCGTGCTCAACTCGGGCATCCATGCCACCATCGCGGGCGTCGTCGCGGCGTTGTGCATTCCCATGGTCGGACCCGACGACCAAACCATGGTCGAGCGCATGGAGCACAGCCTCGCCCCGTGGAGCGCCTATCTCGTCGTCCCGGTTTTCGGCTTCGCCAATGCCGGCGTGCCCTTTGCCGGCCTCGGTCTGGAACAGGTCCTTGCGCCGTTGCCGCTGGCGATTGCCGCAGGCCTGTTCCTGGGCAAGCAGGTAGGCATTTTCCTGGCCATCCTCGCAGCAGACAAGCTCGGTTTCGCGCCTCGCCCCGACCAGGCGAGCTGGCCCGAGATCTGGGGCGTCTCGATCCTCTGCGGGATCGGCTTCACCATGTCGCTGTTCATCAGCGGGCTGGCCTTCGCCGACCAGCAGCTGCTGATCAACGAGGCCAAGATCGGCATCCTGCTCGGATCGCTGATTTCGGCGGTGGTCGGTTTCGTCATCCTGCGCTTGACGACGACGCATCCCGACGATGCCAGGTCACCCTATCTGGACTGACCCGCGGGTCTCACCAGCTGCCGGTGTTTTCCATGCTCGCCCAGGGTTCCCGGGGATCGAGATAACCGTCCTGCAGCAGCTCGATCGAAATACCGTCGGGCGTGCGGACGAAGGCCATGTGCCCGTCGCGCGGCGGACGGTTGATCGTGTACCCCGCGTCGACGAGCTTCTGGCAGGTCTCGTAGATGTTCTCGACGCGGTAGGCCAGATGGCCGAAATTCCGCCCCCCGTCATAGGTTTCGGGAGCGCTGCCGTCTTCAGGCGGCCAGTTGTAGGTCAGTTCGACCTCGGCCACGCCTTCCTGACCCGGCGCCGCGAGAAAGATGAGAGTGAAGCGCCCCTTGTCGTTGTCGAACCGGCGCACTTCCTCGAGACCGATCAGCCGGAAGAAGGCCACCGTGGCCTCGGGGTCGGTCACGCGGATCATGCTGTGCAGGTATCTGGCCAAGGTAAACTCCATTCATCTCTATTAAAGCACGGTTCATCGCTGATTTCCTAGATCCTAGTCCGGGAGGAACAGGGAAGAGAGGAGTGCGAAGATGCGTGAGGAAGCCGATACCACCGATAACCGGAGAGTGCAGCCGGTGGATTCCACCCTGAGGCGCTGGCTCGCCAGTGCGGGGATCCTCGCCATCGGGCTGGTCGTCGGCGGATTCGTGCTGGGTGACGGGCTGGTGCGGATGAAGGCCGCCGAACGCAGCGTCACCGTCCGCGGGCTGGCCGAGCGCGAGGTAACCGCCGACCTCGCGACATGGACCCTGTCCTTCGCCTCCACCGCCACCGATCTGCGCACTGCCCAGACGAGCACCGATCGCGACGCGGCAGCGGTCCGCCAGTTCTTCGAGGACCTGGGCTTTCCCGCAGCCGAACTGACCCCGGCTGGCGTGAATGTGTCGAATTACACCGACAATGGCACGGTCTTCTACACCGTGCGCCAGCGCAGCGTCCTGCGCACCAGGGACATCGCGCGTGCGCAGCGCGCGGTCCAGCGACAGGCCGAACTTGTCCGCAAGGGTGTGGTGCTCGAGGATGGCTCGGGCATCAGCTACACGTTCACCGGTCTCAACGCGATCAAGCCCGAGATGGTCGCCGAAGCCACGCGCGACGCCCGCGCTGCGGCAGAACAGTTCGCAAAGGATAGCGGTGCCGATGTCGGCAGCATTCGCAAGGCGACACAGGGCTATTTTTCGATCGAGGCCCGCGATGGCGAGGCCGGTGGCTGGGGGATCGGCGACACGCCCTTCAAGAAGGTCCGCGTGGTCACCACAGTCGACTTTGCTCTCGATTGACGAAATGGGGGGCGCCGCCGCCACGGCACCCCCCAACGGATTTCCAGACAGCGAATTTTCAGAAGCTGGCGGAGATCGTACCCACGATGGCATCGTCGGTGAAACCATCGATCGACGGCCCCTCGACCCCGATATAGGCGACGCCCACTTCGAATTTTCCTTGGGTCACGCTGGCGCCGATCGACCAATCGAGGCCGGTATCGTCGGTGGTGCCGGCGAGCAGCGGCGGCGCAAGCGCGCCGTCGGTATAGCCCAGATGGCCGCTCAGGCTCACCGGCGTGCCCGGCAGTCCGAAGCCGACATCGGTATAGAGATAGAGGTTGTCGGTTCCGCCGAGCGAATCCTGCTTGGGCGCATAGGCAACGCCGAAGGTCGCCTCGGCGGGACCGAAGTTCACCCCGACCGAGGCATAGGGTTCGATATAGTCGGTATCGAGACCGAGATCCTCGGTCGGATAGATGTAGTAAAGCACACCGACGTCGACGCTGACCGCATCGCTCAGCTGGCCACCCCAGCCGGCATAGATGTCGAACTCGAGATCGCCGTAGGCCGGACCACCCTTGATCGACGACGCCCAGGTGCCGATGTAGAAACCGCTGTCATGGGCAACATCGAAGCCGCCCTGCACGGCCGGGTCACCGCCCGACAGCGAGACGCCGCGAAAGCGATAATCGGTGGTCAGCGCTACATTGGCCGAAGTGCTGAACCCGCTGTCTTCTTCGGACTGGGCCATCGCCGGCGTTGCGAGAGACAGGCCCGCCGCAGCGAGCGAAACGGCCATGAGGCCGCGAAAGGACGTGAGCATTACAAACTCCTGTGCGAGTGTCGCTTCGTCCCACCTGCGAATCCGACCGGGCGATTTTTGCAAAGCCTCTGGTTCGGATACGGTCATAAACCTGCATGGATTGACCCGTTTGCGCAAGATAGCGGCGCATAGTTTTCGCATGCGCAACAAAAGCTGTGCCTTTTTCGCAACTGCAGCAAGGTGTCCCGTGCGGGTTTGTTGCCCCTGCCGCGGCTTGCGCCTATCTGCTGGCGATCCCCCGTTTACGAACCGAGACTGTCCAAGATTTCCATGCTGAACCTCGCGAGACTTTTCAGGAAAGACGTGCCGAGCGCGCCGCGCCCCCGGGTGCCGGAGGGCGAGAGGTATTACGTCATCGGCGACATCCACGGCCGATGCGACCTTTTCGACGAGCTCATCCTGGCGATCGAGGAAGACGACCGGCAGGCCGGAGCGGCCGAATCCTCTGTCGTTCTGCTTGGCGACCTGGTCGATCGCGGCCCCGAAAGTGCCCGCGTGATCGAAACCGCGCGCCAATGGGGCAAGCGGCGCAAGGTGCGCTACATCGCCGGCAATCACGAGGAAATGTTTCTCGAAAGCTTCACCGACAAGGAAATGCTGCGTCACTTCCTCAAGCATGGCGGCAAGGAGACCGTGCTCAGCTACGGGATCAAGAAGAAGCGCTACAACGAGCTCACGATGAAGGAACTGCAGGACGAGCTGCACGAACTCGTGCCCAAGAAGCACCGCAAGTTCCTTGCCGAGATGGAGGACATCGTCGTCGCCGGCGATTATGTCTTCGTCCACGCCGGGATCAATCCCAGGCTTAGCCTCGACGAGCAGCGCAGCTCCGATCTGCGCTGGATCCGCGATCGCTTCCTCAAGCACCGCGACCCCCTCAGCCATGTCGTGGTCCACGGCCACACGATCTTCGACGACGTCGAAAGCACCGAATACCGTATCGGGATCGACACCGGAGCCTTTCGGACCGGCAAGCTGACATCGCTCGTCCTCGAAGCGGACGATCGCCGCTTCATCCAGGCGCAGGAGGTGGACGGGAATATCATGGTGATGCACAGGGAATTCGCCTAGCGAGCACCACCGATCGGGCGTTTCCGCAAACCGTCGGCGGGAGCGATTTGGCCCGGTTCTGCGTTTTGTCCTTACTTGCCTCCCAAGGAGTACTCTCGTGCCCCTCGATCATTCCGAAGGCCTCGAAAACCCCGCCGCGAAGTGGACCGTCGTCGCCACGATGATTGCGTTGGTGCTTCTGATCGGCGTCTCGATCTGGGCTGCCTTCTCGATCCGGCTCGATACCTTTGCCCGCATCGATGCCGGGACCGACCGAATCCACATTCGCGGGACGGAAACCAAATTCGTCGGCTTTGCCAAGGGAACCTATGCCGGGCGCGAAGTCCTCGTCGAGGGACTACCGACGATCGAACAGCTCGAGGAACTCCCGATCGCCTGGCGCGCCCTGTGCGTCGTACGCGACGACCCCCGCACCGACTGGAGCAATGCCGATCCGATGATGAAGGTCCACCTCCATTCGGACAAGATGAAGGAAGCGTGCCGCCCGTTCGAGGGACTCGAGGTCGAAGGTCAGGTGGTACCGCAGGAAACGCCTCCCAAGACGTCGCTGCTGACCACCGTGGAAAATATGCCAGGGGACCTGTAAGCCGGGTTCTGTCCCGCACGCGGTATGCTTGCACACCAGCCGCGCGGGGGCAGCCATTCGTCTAGGCCACGGATCGCTCCGCGGCTCCAGCAGCCAACCCGGGCGGTCGATGCGAAACGCACCTGCCCGCTCGCGCGGACGCGCCGCCCCTATTCGGCCTTGCTCCGGGTGGGGTTTGCCATGCGGGCCGCGTTGCCGCCGCCCCGGTGCGCTCTTACCGCACCCTTTCACCCTTGCCTGAACCCGCGTGCGGGCCATCGGCGGTATGCTCTCTGTGGCACTTTCCCTCGGCTTGCACCCCGAAAGGCGCTTCGCCGGGCGGGCGTTACCCGCCACCCTCGTTTCGTGGAGCCCGGACTTTCCTCGTACCTCGCGGCACGCGGCTGCCCGGCCCCCTGGCGTGGCCGATATAGGCGCGGCCAACCGCAAAGGGAAGCGTACAGGCTATCCGGCTGCCTTGTCGGCATATTGGTCGTAGGCTTCCAGCGCCTGCGCGGCATACATCGCGCTGGGCCCCGCACCCATGTAGACTGCCAGACCCATGGTTTCGGCTATTTCCTCGCGCGTCGCGCCATGCTTGCGCGCACCTTCGACATGGTAAGTGATGCACGGGTCGCACCTTACAGCGACCGAAATAGCCACCGCGAGAAGTTCCTTGGTCTTGGCGTCAAGCGCACCGCCTTGATGCGCCGCGGCGCCCATTTCGCGAAACGCCTTCATCACGCCGGGCGCGCCTTTGTGCAGTTCCTTGATCGCCGGGATAAGGTTTGCGCCGATCGCCGGCCAATCCTTGAACTCGGTGTGTGCCATTCCGTATTCTCCTTTGCCTGGCTCGACTAGCAGATGGCCTGCCTCCCGCTTTGACGGAGATCAATTTCCACACCTGGGAGAATCGAAGCAGGCTGAGTTTCGGGCTCGCAGTCGAGGCAATCGGGAGCGAGAAAGCGGGCGCGCCCGGACCGTAACCCGCTTCCCCGGCGTGCAGGCCGGCATGCTCTTCGATCGCCAAGCACCGGTTACCGGGGCCATATGCAGCCCCCACCGCTTCGGGATTCGAATGCACCCGTGACTTCCGCTCCCCCACCACGGTGATTTCATTAACCTTTATTCCCTAGGCGCAACCAGTCCTGCGGCGGTTCGTGGGCGGTTACTCGAGGACTGCATGCGAATCATCGGCTGCATCGTGGAAGACCACAACCTCGCCTTTGTCGTGCTGGCGGCACTCATGTGCATCGCCGGCTCGATGGTGTCGACGACGCTCTTTCGGCGAACTCTGATCGCAGACGGCATCGCCCGCGTGCATTGGTGCTTCCTGTCCGCAGTTACGGCCGGGGCCGCCACCTGGGCGACGCATTTTATCGCGATGCTCGGCTACCAGCCACACGCGCCCGTATCTCTCGACGGTGCCCTCACTGTTGTCTCCGCACTGATCGCTGTGGGCGGGATCGGCCTCGGCCTCATGCTTGCTTCGGTCCCCATGCCACGGTTTGCACCTCTGATCGGGGGGGCGACGATCGGCCTCGCACTTGGCGCGATGCATTATGTCGGCATGTTCGCCTATCGCGTGGACGGCATCGTCCATTGGGATTGGCGCTACGTCTTCGCCTCGCTCGTGATTGCCATCACCTGTTCGATCTTCGCCATCCGGTTGCTGCGCGAGGACGACGCCCGTCACCGGGCATGGCCGGCGGGCATCTCTCTTGTGGTTGCTATCGTCGGTTTGCATTTTGCCGGAATGGCCGGCTTTTCGGTGTCTGCAATGGACGGCTATTCACGGGGGCCCGACAGCGAAGCATTCGCCGCGATGGCAGCGGCAATCGGAATGGTCGGCCTGCTGATTATCGGCACGGGCATTTCGACTTACCTGCTGGACCGCCGGACCAATTCAGACGGCGAGACGCGGATAGCGCACATCGCAATGCACGATGCGCTCACAAACCTCGCCAATCGCCACCAGTTCACCGAGGCGCTGCACGACCAATGCCAACTGCTCGAGCAGGATCACTCGCCTTTCGCGCTAATGATCGTCGATCTCGATCGGTTCAAGCCGATCAACGATACGCTAGGCCATCCGGTGGGCGACCAGGTACTCCAGCGCATCGCCAGTCGGCTGCGAACCGCCGTACGCGAGGAGGACATGGTAGCGCGCATCGGTGGCGACGAATTCGCAGTGATCGCATTCGACGCTTCGGACCGGGACACGATTACCGCCATCGCCGAACGTATCACCGAAATCCTCTCGCGCCCGATAGTGATCCAGGGCAATGTCGTCGAGCTGAGCGGCAGCGTCGGCCTGGCGCTCGCGCCGGAGCATGGCACCACCCCCGAATTGCTGATCCAGCATGCCGATATAGCCTTGTACTCCGCGAAGAATAACGGGAGGGACACCTATCGCGTGTTCGAACCGATGCTGATGGAAACGATCAAGCGTCGTCGTTCACTCGAGGCAGCCCTGCGGCGGGCGTGCATGCGCGACGAGTTCACCCTTGTCTATCAACCCGTCTTCTCCTCGGTGAACGGCAAGATGACTTCGGCCGAGGCCCTGCTGCGCTGGACCTGCGCCGAGCATGGGGAAATTCCCCCGAGCGAATTCATACCCATCGCCGAAGAGCTGGGCCTCGTCTCGCGGATCGGTGCCGACGTGCTGCGACAGGCGTGCAGCGATGCCGCGACATGGCCCGACGACATCGATCTGGCCGTCAACGTCTCGCCGGTTCAGTTGCTCGATCCGCTCCTGCCCCAGACAGTCGGTCAGGCGCTGGCCGATTCGGGTCTCGCCCCCGGACGGCTCGAGCTCGAAATCACCGAAACCGCGCTGCTCAACAATGACGAGGCGGCGCTGCGCACGCTCACGCAGATACGCAAGCTGGGAGTGCGCATTTCGCTCGACGATTTCGGAACAGGCTATTCTTCTCTGAGCTATCTGCACCGTTTCCCGATCAGTCGGATCAAGATCGACAAGAGCTTCATCCAGAAACTGCCCGACGACAGCGGCAGCGTCTCGATCGTCCGAGCCATCACGCAGCTCGGCTCGAGCCTCAGCATGAAGATCACTGCCGAAGGGATCGAAACCGAGTCCCAGCTGGCATTCATTCGCGAGCAGGGCTGCGACGAGGTGCAGGGCTTCCTCACCGGGCGCCCGATCGCTTCCGCTGCCTTCCTTGCCCAAACCGGCAGGCAAGCCGACATCGTCAACGCCTAGTTCCGCGAGGGTATCATGCCGATCCGAAGGTTACTCTACACGAGCGAATCACGCCTGAAGCCCGCCGCGCTGACGGTCGAACAACAGGTTGCCGCGATCGCGCGGCAGGCCGCGGCTCGGAACAGCGAAGTCGGGATCACCGGATTGCTCGTCTTCGTCGAGGGCCAGTTCATCCAGATTCTGGAAGGCGATAGCGACACGGTGGAGGCAACCTTCGAACGGATCTGCTGCGACTTCCGGCATGCGCAGGTGAAGCTCGTCGACCTGGTGGCCGTGAAAGAGCGCCTCTTCGACGGGTGGGACCTGGCGCTCATGTGCGAAGGCGAGGATTCCGGATCACCGCTCGACGAGGACCTTCGCAACGTGCGCTATCTGCTGGGGATCAACGCGCGCGTCGCAGTCGAAAGAATGCATGAATACCTGCTCGGTCGCAGCGATATGCCCTTCACCCCGGCAGGACAGGGCGAACAACTCCCGGGCTAGCGCGTGTGTCCGCGGTCCCGATCGAGCAAAAGCTGGAACAGGATCGCACGCACTTCGCCATCGATTTCGCCGTCGATCCTCTCGGGGCGCCATCTCCGCTGGAAGGCTTCCACGGCCTTGTGTCCATCGGTGATATCGTAGCCGAACCGCTCGAGCCCGAGGTAGAAGGCCGCATCGTTGTCGAACGGATCACCCCGCTCGAGCTTTGCCGGACGCGGCAGGCACAAGCCGTATTCGGCGAGCCGGTCCCATGGAAAAAGTTCGCCCGGATCGATCTTGCGCGCCGGGGCGACATCGGAATGGCCGACCACGTTGGCGCGCGGAATATCGTACCGCTTCACCATCCGCGCCACCAGCGGCACCAGCGCCTCGAACTGCGCCTCGTTGAATTCGCGATAGCCGTATTTGTGCCCAGGATGGTCGAGCTCGATGCCGATACTCGCCGAATTCACGTCCTTGTGGCCGCGCCAATAGGATAGCCCGGCGTGCCAGGCGCGCTTTTCTTCGGGAACCAGGCGTACGACCTCGCCCTGCTCGCCGATCAGGTAATGCGCCGAAACCTTCGCTTCGGGATCGCACAGCCGTTCGATGGCGAAGCCCTTGTCCTCCATCTCGGTGTAATGGATCACAACCATCGAAATGGGGGTGCTGCGCTCGTCGAAATTGGGCGACAGCACCTCGCGGTCGACCAACTCGTCCTTGCTGGCGGGAAGGCCCTCGCCAAGCTTGCCGAAATCAGAGCTCAACCGATCAGCCCCTCGCCTTCGGGCAAGGCCGCGCCGAGCACCAGCGCGTCTGCGCCCCGGTGATATTGGAGCCCGCCGCCGCTCTCGCTGGCGAGGAGGTGGATCATATGCGCCGCCGCCGTCCGGCTGCTCAGATCGGACCGGTCGAGCGAGCCGTCGAGCGCCTTGCCGATGGTCTCGTCGAAGGCGATTTTCGGGCCGGTAGCACGCACCACGATCTCGCAGGCCCCGTCGCGACGTTCGGCGCCGATATCGAGCGTGCCCCCGCGGACCAGGGAATCGATCGCGATCTGGGCGAAGTTGAGCAGCACCTTGACCGCCGGCTTGGCCAGCGTGGCATCGGCCAGAGCCCAGTTGATCGCGATCTTCGCCTTGTCGGCCACCAGCGCCTCGACCAGCGCCTTTGGTTCCTCGACATCGACGCGTTCGCCGAATCCGCCCGCAGCGCCGAAAGCGAGGCGGAAAAATTTCAGCTTGTTGGTGCTGATCTGCGCGCTCTGTTCGAGCAGCTGCATGACATTCGCACGCATTTCCGGATCGGTTTCCATCGCCAGCAGCTCGAGCCCGTTGGAAAGCGCCCCTACCGGGCTGAGCATGTCGTGGCACAGGCGCGAACATAGCATCGCGGCAAGATCGATCGATTGGCGGTCGTCCATTGGGGTTCCGGTTGGTGAATGACGGGTCAGGGTCTTAGCGGGGGGCGGCCTCATAGGGAAGCGCCTCGAAATCCGCATCCCCCGATCGCCACAGCGTGATTCGCCCCGCCGCGATTATCGCCCAGATCGCCCCGTCGCGCGCGGCCTTCTTGCGATCGTCTGGGGAAGGCTCGGTGCGCCCGTTCGGGTGCGAGTGGTAATAGCCGAGGACACCCGGTCCGCCTTGACGGGCCGTCCGATGGGCATCGACAAGCACTTGCGGATCGATCTCGAAATGGCGTTCGGGCTCCGGGTGCACGTTTGCGGCGGGCACGACCGAAGTGATCGCCTGGCCATCGCCCAGCAAGATACCGCAACATTCTTCCGGATGTGCGGATGCGGCCTCGACGAGGAGGCGAACGATGACATCGCTTGAGACTTGGACCGGCATCGCCCATGGCCCTAGCATGGCCAAGGGCGAAATCATCACAGGAACGCTGGCGACGGGCGCGCGCCTCGACAAGGCCCTCGCAGAGGCGACGGGCCTGTCGCGTGAACGGGTGAAAGGCCTTATCGCGGACGGCGCTGTCGAAATTGCCGGCACACCCGCCAAAAGCGGTTCGACCAAGGTCGAAGCCGGCATGCATTTCGTCATTGCCCTGCCACCACCCGAGCCGTTGGCCGCCGAACCGCAAGACATTCCGCTCGACGTGGTGTTCGAAGACGAACACCTGATCGTCGTGAACAAGCCTGCGGGCATGGTCGTCCACCCCGCCGCGGGAAATCGCGACGGGACGCTGGTCAATGCCTTGCTTCACCATTGCAAGGGCCAGCTTTCGGGGATCAACGGCGTGGCGCGGCCCGGGATAGTCCACCGGATCGACAAGGATACCAACGGCCTGCTGGTGGTGGCAAAATCGGATGCCGCGCATGAGGGACTGGCGAAACAGTTCGCAGACCATTCGATTATCCGCCGCTATCTCGCTGTCTGCGCGGGGCACCCCAACCCGCCCTCGGGCACGATTGCGGGCCGGATCGGGCGATCGGACAGGGATCGCAAGAAGATGGCCGTCCTGCCCGACGATGCCAGTCGCGGGAAACCTGCGGTGACCCATTTCGAAACGCTACGACGGCTCGACCATGCCGCGCTGATCGAATGCCGGCTCGAAACCGGGCGCACGCACCAGGTCCGCGTTCACTGTGCGTCAATCGGTCATGCGCTATTGGGAGACCCTGTCTATGGACGCACTCCCAAGGCCCTCAGGTCGCTGCTCGACGAACTCGGTTTTCGCCGCCAGGCGCTGCACGCGGCGCGGCTGGGATTCAAGCATCCTATCAGCGCTGAAACCTTGGATTTCTGCGCCGAACTGCCCGCCGACATGCGGGAACTCATCGATCAAACCGCTCGTTGAAATCGATGAAAGACGTGTGCAATCCGGACCGTGTCCGCTATACGTAACCATAGTGGCCCGAAGGTCGGATGCCCATCAGGGGTCCGACGAACGAGGTCGACACTAGAAAGGTCAGGGTACAAGTGAGCAATACCAAAACTTTGAGCGTTCCGGCGCTCGGCGGCGAGCAGAGCCTCAACCGCTACCTCTCCGAAATCAAGAAATTCCCCGTGCTGACGCAAGAGCAGGAATACATGCTCGCCAAGCGTTACGAGGAACATCAGGACACCGAAGCTGCGGCGCAGCTAGTGACCTCGCACCTGCGGCTCGTGGCGAAGATCGCCATGGGTTACCGCGGCTACGGTCTTCCGGTGTCGGATCTCATTTCCGAAGGCAATGTCGGCCTGATGCAGGGCGTGAAGAAGTTCGAAGCCGATCGCGGTTTCCGGCTCGCCACCTACGCCATGTGGTGGATCAAGGCGAGCATCCAGGAGTACATCCTTCGTTCGTGGTCGCTCGTGAAGATGGGCACCACCGCCGCGCAGAAGAAGCTGTTCTTCAACCTGCGCCGGATGAAGAAGAACCTCGACGCCTACGAAGACACCGATCTCCACCCCGACGACGTGAAGAAGATCGCCACCGATCTCGGCGTGCCCGAGCAGGAAGTGGTCAATATGAACCGCCGCATGCTGATGGGCGGCGACGGCTCGCTCAACGTGCCGATGCGCAATGGCGAGGAAGGTTCGGGCGAATGGCAGGACTGGCTGACCGACGATACCCCGCTGCAAGACGAACTGGTCGCCGATGCGCAGGAATCCGAAGTACGTCACGACATGCTGGTCGAGGCGATGGACAGCCTCAACGACCGCGAGAAGCACATTCTCACCGAACGCCGACTGACGGAAAACCCGCAGACGCTCGAAGAACTGAGCCAGGTCTACAACGTCAGCCGCGAACGCATCCGCCAGATCGAGGTGCGCGCCTTCGAAAAGCTGCAGAAGGCGATGAAGGCCATCGCGGGCGAAAGGCTGCTGCCGGGCGTCGCCTGATCGCCCCGTCAACGGACAGGAAAAGGCCGCCGGCTCCGCTTGGAGCCCGGCGGCCTTTCTGTTGGCAATCGCTCAGGGCGCGGGCGCGAGATCCAGCACCGCGGCAACCATCGCCTCGGTACCCAGCGTCACCGATTCGCGCGGTGCGATCTTGAACAGCGGGGAATGATGCGAAGGGACCGGGGGGCCGCCGGCATCTTCGGCATCGAAGGCCGCCTGCGGCGTTCCTCCAACGGCAAAGTAGTAGCCAGGCACGCCGTATTCCTCGGCAACGAAATAGGCGAAATCCTCCGCTCCCATGCCCTTCTGCTCCCACGGCTCGAACACGTCTTCGCCAAGGTCGCGCTTCATCACCGCATTGAGACGGCGGGCTAGTTCGGGATCGTTGTTCGTCACCGGCGTGCCCTCGGACACGGTGACGGTGACCGGCAAGTCATCGGGCAGGCCGTGCACCCTGCCCATGTTGACGGCAATCCGCTTGATCGCGGCGAGCAGCTTGGCGCGGGTCTCCTCGTCGTTGGCGCGCACGGTCAGCTGCAGGTCGGCGCGGTCGGAGATGATGTTGTGCTTGGTGCCCGAATGAAATGCCCCGACGGTAATCACGGCGGGCTTCAGGGGTTCGATTTCGCGGCTGACGATCGACTGGAGTGCCGCCACGATCTGCGAAGCGATGTAGACCGGATCGCGCCCCATATGCGGGCTCGCCCCATGCGCGCCGACGCCGGGAACCATGATGTCGACCGAATCCGCGCTCGAATATTGAATGGCTTCCGAGGCGGAAATCTTGCCTGTGGCGAGCCCCGAGGAAACGTGGAAGGCGAGCGCATAGTCGGGCTTTCCGAACCGGTCGTAGAGGCCATCCCTGAGCATCGCTTCCGCCCCGCCCACACGCTCTTCCGCCGGCTGGACGATAAACATCAGTGTGCCTGCCCACTTGTCCTTCATCGCCATCAGGCGGCGCGCCGTTCCGACCATCGAGGTAATGTGCACGTCATGCCCGCAGGCGTGCATGACCGGATAGTCCTGACCGTCCTGGCCCGTCTGGGTAACGGTGGAGGCATAGTCGAGCCCCGACTTCTCGCGTAGCGGCAGCCCGTCCATATCGGCGCGCAGGAGGATCAGCGGTCCGTCGCCATTGCGCGCCATGCCAACGACGCCCGTCCCGCCGACACCCTCGGTCACATCGAGGCCCGCAGCGCGCAGCTCGGCCGCCATACGCTTGGCGGTTTCGGTCTCGAGAAAGGACAGTTCCGGATGCGCGTGGAAATGGATGAAAAGGTCTTCGAGATGGTTGTTGTAGTCGGCTTCCACGGCCTGCTTGACCGCAGCGGGATCCGCCGCCGCCGGCGTGGCCGAAAGCGTCACCGTTAGTGCCAAAGTCGCGGCCGAAGCTGCCCGACCGAAAATTGCCTTGCGCATGAATTACTCCCTCCCGGCGCCCCTTGGCCGGAGCGCGAGAAAAGCACGCGCAGCCGTGCTCCGCAAGTTGGCAGATTGCCTAGCCGACCGGGCCCGGCTAGACGCGCCTTCATGCGCTGGGTGGTCCGTTTCCTGTTCAAGACGATGGTCGGCTTCCTCGGCCTCAGCCTGGCGCTGGTACTGCTGTTCAAATTCCTGCCGGTTCCGGTCACCGCGACCATGCTGCTCGACGGTAACGGCATCACCAAGGACTGGACTTCGCTCTCCAATATCGATCGCAACATGGTGCGCGCCGTGATCGCGGCAGAGGACGGCAAATTCTGCACGCATGACGGCTTCGACCGCGAGGCAATCGAGAAGGCGATCGAGAACAATGCACGCGGCGGCCGGATCAAGGGCGGATCGACCATCAGCCAGCAGACCGCGAAGAACGTGTTTTTGTGGCAAGGCGGCGGTTATGTCCGCAAGGGCTTCGAAGCCTGGTTCACCGTTCTGATCGAGCAGATCTGGGGCAAGCGCCGGATCATGGAGGTCTATCTGAACGTGGCCGAGACGGGCATCGGGACCTATGGCGTGGAGGCAGGGGCCCGGCGCTATTTCGGTTCTTCCGCCGCTTCGCTCACCCCGCTGCAGGCGGCAAGGATGGCGGCGGCACTGCCACTGCCGAAACAGCGCTCAGTCAAGAACCCGCGCGGTTGGCTGGCACGGCACGGCAACACAATCGCCGCGCGCATCGGCCAGGTGCGGCGCGACGGGCTGGACGCCTGCCTCTACCAATAGCAACGGTAAGGCCCCGGATAACAATGGGTTGCAAGCGCCACGCGTTTCGATATGATATATTGTGTATTCGCGATGATATTCCGTATCTTGCTGTTTTAATTGTTTTTCTTGCCCCGTGACGGGGCCTTGCGATAAGCGAACCCAAACGGATGTCGCAATCGGAGTGATCGAGCACGGTTATGGGAGCGGGTCACGGCCATACGCATGATCACGGGCATGGCCACGCCCACGCCCCGGCGGATTTCGGCAATGCCTTCCTGATCGGTATCGTCCTCAACACCGCTTTTGTCGTGATAGAGGCGATATACGGCTGGATTTCCGGGTCGATGGCGTTGATCGCCGATGCCGGACACAACCTTTCCGACGTCCTCGCGCTCCTGCTCGCCTGGGGGGCGAGCGCCGCCGCCAAGAAGCCCCCGTCAGAGCGTTTCACCTATGGCTTCAAAAGCTCGACCATCCTCGCCGCACTGCTCAACGCCGGATTGCTGCTGGTCGCCATCGGTGCGATCCTGTTCGAAACGCTCCATCGAATTGCCCAACCCGCCACGGTCCAGGGAGAGACCATGGCGATCGTCGCGGGCATCGGCATCGTGATCAATGCCGGTACAGCGGCCCTGTTCATGCGCGGCCAGCACGACATCAACATACGCGGCGCATTTCTGCATATGGCAGCCGATGCGCTGGTCAGCCTCGGCGTGGTCATCGCCGGCCTCGCGATTATCTGGACCGGCGAAGCATGGATCGATCCGGTCGTCAGCCTGGCCATCGTGCTCGTGATCGCCTGGAGCACCTGGGGGCTGCTGAAAGACAGCGTCGCCATGAGCATGCTCGCGGTACCCAAGGGAATTTCGGAAGCCGACGTACGCGCCTACCTCGCCGCCCTCCCTGGGGTCGAGGCGCTGCACGATCTCCACATTTGGCCCATGAGCACCACCGAAACCGCGCTGACGGTCCACCTCGTCATGCCCGGCGGCCATCCGGGCGACTCCTTCCTCGCCAAAGCCGCGCAGGACCTCGATCACCACCACCGCATCGGTCATTCCACGTTCCAGATCGAGACCAGTCGGGCGGTCTGCGTCGCGTGCTGCTGAGGTTGCACGAAAAAGCCCGCCGGAATCGGCGGGCCTTTCCATAATCGCACCGGATAGGAAACGAAGCGCCCCGTCAGGCAGCCGCTTCCTTCTCGTCCTTCTTGCCGCCGTGGACCTGGATCGGCTCCTTCTTGCCCTCGACAACGTCCTTGTCGATCACGATCTCGGTGACGCCATCGAGGTCGGGCAGGTCGAACATCGTGTCGAGCAGGATCGCCTCGACGATCGAGCGCAATCCGCGTGCACCGGTCTTGCGCTTGATCGCGCGCTCGGCGATCGCGCGCAGCGCTTCGTCGGTGAAGGTGAGTTCGACATCCTCGAGCTCGAACAGCTTGTGGTACTGCTTGACGATGGCGTTCTTGGGTTCCTGCAGGATCGTGACGAGCGCATCGACATCGAGATCATGCAGCGTCGCGATGACCGGCAGACGGCCGACGAATTCGGGGATCAGGCCGAATTTGAGCAGATCTTCGGGCTCGCTCTTTTCGAGCAGCTCGCCCACGCGGCGCTTGTCGGGATCGGCGACATGCGCGCCGAAGCCGATTGAGCGCTTCTGCAGGCGGTCGGCGATGATTTTGTCGAGACCGGCAAAGGCGCCGCCGCAGATGAACAGGATATTGGTCGTGTCGACCTGGAGGAATTCCTGCTGCGGGTGCTTGCGGCCGCCCTGCGGCGGGACCGAAGCCGTGGTGCCTTCCATCAGCTTGAGCAGGGCCTGCTGCACGCCTTCGCCCGAGACGTCGCGCGTGATCGAGGGGTTTTCAGCCTTGCGCGTGATCTTGTCGATTTCGTCGATATAGACGATGCCGTGCTGTGCCTTCTCGACATTGTAGTCGGAAGCCTGGAGCAGCTTGAGGATGATGTTTTCCACGTCCTCGCCCACGTAACCCGCCTCGGTCAGCGTGGTGGCATCGGCCATGGTGAAGGGCACGTCGAAAGTGCGCGCCAGCGTCTGCGCGAGCAGCGTCTTGCCCGAACCGGTCGGGCCGACGAGCAGGATATTCGACTTGGCCAGCTCCACATCGCCGGCCTTGGCGCCGTGCTTCAGACGCTTGTAGTGATTGTGCACCGCGACCGAAAGCACGCGCTTGGCGCGGTCTTGCCCGATGACGTAATCGGCCAGCGTAGCGCAGATTTCGGCCGGCGTCGGAACGTCGCCTTCCTTCTTGCCGGCCAGCCCGGCCTTGGTTTCCTCGCGGATGATGTCGTTACACAGCTCGACGCATTCGTCGCAGATGAACACGGTCGGGCCCGCGATGAGCTTCCTCACCTCGTGCTGCGACTTGCCGCAAAAGCTGCAATACAGGGTCGATTTGCTGTCGGTACCGCTCAACTTGGTCATATCCTAACGTCTTTCCCGCGTGGCCGCCGGCAGAATTCCGACTTTAGGCCGCACGAGACATGGGTCAATATCATAGGTAGCGCAGACCCCTTGCCACAAGCTGAAGCGGCAAGGTTGCTCAATTCCTACGACAAATTCGTAACAGTCCCGCGCGGGTACAGGTCCCGCGCGCGGACCCGAGCACCGGATCAGTCGGGCGCGCCGCCCGATCCCTCGGAGTCGCCACCTTCCGATTCGGGCCGGGTTTCGAAAACCTTGTCGACGATGCCGAACTTCATCGCTTCATCGGCTTCGAGGAAGGTGTCGCGGTCCATCGCCTTCTCGATATCGTCGAGGCTCTGGCCGGTATACTTCACATAAAGGTCGTTCATGCGCTTCTTGATGCGCAGGATCTCGCGCGCCTGGATCTCGATGTCGCTGGCCATGCCGCGCGCTCCGCCCGAAGGCTGGTGAACCATGATACGCGCATTGGGCAGTGCGATACGCATGCCCGGCTCGCCCGCTGCAAGCAGGAAGCTGCCCATCGAGGCGGCCTGGCCCATGCAGACGGTCGACACGCGCGGCTTGATGTATTGCATCGTGTCGTGGATCGCCATGCCGGCCGTTACCACGCCGCCAGGCGAATTGATGTACATGCTGATCGGCTTGGAGGGGTTCTCGCTTTCGAGGAATAGCAGCTGCGCGGTGATAAGCGACGCCATGCCGTCCTCCACCTGCCCGGTGACGAAGACGATACGTTCGCGCAGCAGGCGGCTGAAGATGTCGAAGCTGCGTTCGCCGCGGCTGGTCTGCTCCACGACCACGGGCACGAGCGCACCGGTTGCGGGGTCGCGGGTGAACTGGCCTTGGGCGCCGTGGGCATCGCTGCCGAACAGGTCGATCATGAAGAATCCTCTTGTCGGGTCAATCGGGCGCCTATGTCGCCATGCTGTCCGCGATGTTCAAGGGCTTTAACCTTCGAAAGCCGCGGATATGTCGGTCGTTGGGAAAACCGGCGTCCATTTGCTTCCCGTCGGCCACCCGATGTCGCCCGTCCTGGGTCGCAAACCGTTGGTCGGATGACGATCACCCCCGGTCGAGGCGGAATTGGCGTCTTCGGTTACAAGCGTAAACGCTCGACCCGAGAGACCCTTGGGAGAACCCGTTTTCATGACCTTTCGCAGGCTTACCCTGGCCGCATCCACCTTTGCCCTGGCTGCCGCGGCAGGCGCCCCCGCCTTTGCCCAAGATGATGAAGAAGGCGTGCCCGCCGCGCCGGCCCCGACCGCTGGAGCACAGGTGTTCGAGCCTCCCTTTTTCGCCCAGTTCGCCCCCCGTAACGCCCTCGACATGGTCAACCGGATTCCCGGTTTTTCGATCAGCGGTGGCAATGACCAGGGACAGCGCGGGCTCGGTCAGGCGACGCAGAATGTGATCGTCAATGGCGAACGCTTCTCCAGCAAGTCCGAAAGCGTTCGCGACCAGCTGCGCCGAATTCCTGCCGCCGACGTCGTCAGGATCGAGATTCTCGATGGCAATGCGACGAGCATTCCGGGCCTCACGGGGCAGGTTGCCAATGTGGTCTACACCACCAGCGGGGCGTCGGGGCAGTTCCGCTGGGTCACGGGATTCCGTCCGCACAACACCGAAGCCCAGCTTTATGGCGGGGAAATTTCGGTTACCGGCAGCAGCGGCAAGCTCGACTACTCGGTGTCGTTATCGAACGACAACAACCGCTTCGGTGCCGACGGCCCCGTCCTCATCACCGACGGCGAGGGCGCCTTGATCGAGGAGCAGTACTCGAAATTCTCGGGCAAGTTCGACAATCCCAAGCTGTCAACAACCTTTGCGTATGACTTTGGGGGCAACGTGCTCGCCAATCTCAATCTCAGCTATGGCGAGGACTTCTTCTGGCGCCGCGAGCCCGAAATCGCGACGCCCGTCTCCGGTCCGGTTCGCACCCGCGATTCGCGTGCGCATGAAGATGGCCCGCAGTACGAGATCGGTGGCGATCTGCAGTTCCCGCTCGGACCGGGGACGATGAAACTGATCGGGCTCGAACGGTACGAACGCGACAACTTCAGCGCGACGCTGGTAGATAGCTTCTCCGACGGCAGAGCCGCTACCGGCTTTCGTTTCGAACAGACCAATGGCGCGGGCGAGCGCATCGGGCGCTTCGAATATGGCTGGAAGCTGTGGGATGCCGATTGGCAGCTGTCGGGCGAAGCGGCATTCAATCGTCTCGACCGCAGGTCCAACCTGTTCGAGCTCGCGCCCAATGGCGAATTCCGCCAGCTAGCCTTCCCACAGGGCAATGGCGGCGTGACCGAGGATCGCTACGAGACCAGCCTGAGCTTCTCGCGCTCGATCTCGAAGACGCTCTCGGTCCAGCTCATCGGGGCGATGGAATTCTCCAAGATCGAACAGACCGGATCGGCGGCCAATTCACGCAGCTTCAAGCGACCCAAGGGCTCCTTTGCCGCGACCTGGAAGCCGTCCGACGATTTCGATGTATCGGTGACGGTGGCCCGCCGTGTCAGCCAGCTGTCGTTCGGCGACTTCCTCGCCTCGGTCTCGCTCAACGATGACAATGAGAACGGCGGCAACAACGAACTGGTCCCCTACCAGAGCTGGAACGTCGAACTCGAGGCGAACAAGAAGCTGGGTCCATGGGGATCGATCAAGCTCCAGGCGCGCCAGGCCTGGTTCCAGGATTTCATCGACTATTTCCCGCTTGCCAACGGGGGCGAGGCACGCGGCAATATCGGCGATGCCAAGCGGCTGCATCTGCAGGCCAACGCGACGATCAATCTCGACCCGATCGGCTTCAAAGGCGCCCGGATCGACGCCGAAGTGGTCAAGCGCTTCATGAGCGTCACCGACCCCTTCACTGGACTCGACCGCCCGTTTTCCTACGACCAGGAAGGTAGTTTCGACATCGACTTCCGGCACGACATCCCGTCGAGCGACTGGGCCTGGGGTGCCAATCTCAGCCACTATGACCAGGCGCCCTACTCGCGTCGTTACGAGAACGGGCGCGAATGGGAGGGGCCGGTGTTCGGCTCGCTGTTCATCGAACACAAGGATGTGCTCGGCCTGACGGTACAGGCGCGCGCGAGCAATCTACTCGGCGCGCGCAATTATTGGCGACGCACGGTCTATGACAGCCCGCGTCCCGACGGCGATGTACTGTTCCACGAATATCAGGACCGCCGGATCGGCCCGATCTTCCGCTTGACCGTGAGCGGGGATTTCTAGCTTCGGAGGACCTCTCCCGAGCTCAGCGCGTTATGTTGGGCAAGGGAGAGGTCCTTGGAAATCGATCCGCGTATTCTGATGTTCGTGGTGTTCGGCGCGGGACTGACCCTTGCCGTCACGATAGAACGCTGGCTGGCGCGAATTTGGCTTTCGCTGCCGATCGTTTATGTGGCGGCAGGATTTGCCATCTGGTCGCTTCCGCTTGGGCTCCCGCACTTCAATCCTACGGTCGATGGTTTCGATGCGATGACGCTTGAATACGCGACCGAATTCATCGTCATCGCGTCTCTTATGGCGGCAGGCATCGCCATCGACCGGCCGGTCAGTTGGGCCAACTGGCGGCAGATCTGGCCTCTACTCATAATTGCCATGCCGTTGACCATCTTTGCCATGGCCTTGCTCGGGTGGTGGGCGCTGGGGCTGGCGCCCGCAAGCGCCCTCCTGCTCGGCGCCGTGCTGGCGCCCACCGATCCCGTACTTGCGCGCAGCGTCCAGGTCGGGCCACCGGGCGAGGATCAACGCCATGATGTCCGCTTCAGCCTGACCGCCGAAGCCGGCCTCAATGACGGGCTTGCCTTCCCCTTCACACACCTCGCGATAGCGGCTGTCGGAATGACGGCCTTGGGTAGCTGGACCTTGGAATGGGCAGCTCTGGATCTGACAAGGCGGATCGTTGCTGGTTGCGCCCTCGGCTGGGTGGTGGGTCGCATCGGTGCCTGGTACGTGTTCGAGCGAGAGGCCGACGCCCCCATGTCGGACATCGATGAAGACAGCGAAAGGTCGGCCGACCCGGTCTATTCGACCAGCGAAGGCCTGATCGTCCTCGGCACCCTGATGCTGGCCTATGGTTTGGCAGAACTGTTCCAAGGATACGGATTTCTCGCAGTGTTCGTAGGTGCGGTCACCGCCCGGCAGCGCGAAAATCGGAGCCGCTACCACAAGATTAGCCACCATTTCATCGACCAGATCGAGCAGATCGTTCTAGTCGCGGTGCTGTTCGGCTTCGGCGCGATGCTGGCTAGCGGCGTGCTGGAAGCGCTGACCTGGCCCGCGGCGCTGGTCGGGCTCGCGCTGATCCTCATCGTTCGTCCCGCTTCCGGGATGGTGGCGGAAATGAACAGCGACCTGCCCGCTATCGGAAAGCTCGCGGTCGCCTTTCTGGGCGTGCGCGGAATGGGTTCGATCTACTATCTCGCCTATGGCCAGAACCATGGAGCCTTTGGACAGATCGACGTGCTGTGGGCCACGGTGAGCTTCACGATACTCGGCTCGATCGTCGTGCATGGCATCGTCGCCGGTCCATTCATCCGGCACGTGGAGTACCGCAGGGCCCACATCCATCGGGGGCAGGACCCGAACATGGAATCGCTCTCGCCTGACCAGCCACGCCGGGAAATCGGCGAAAGGGCTCAAGGCTGAAACGACAAGAGGCGGCGGACCGCAATCCACCGCCCCTCGCGTGATGCCGGAATGACCGGACTTACTTCTTCGCGGCTGCCTTCTTGGCCGGGGCCTTTTTAGCTGCGGCCTTCTTGGCAGGGGCCTTCTTCGCCGCAGGCTTCTCTTCGGCCTTCTTGGCCGGAGCCTTCTTCGCAGCGGGCTTCTCGTCCGCCTTCTTCGAGTCGGCTTTCTTGGCTGCCGCCTTCTTGGCAGGAGCCTTCTTCTTCGGCTTCTCTTCGGTGGTCTCTTCGGCCTCGATCGCGGCTTCGAGTTCCTCGCGCGTCACTTCGCGGTCGGTGATCTCGGCCTTGTCGAAGAGGAAGTCGACGACCTTGTCTTCATACAAAGGCGCGCGCAGCTGTGCGGCGGCCATCGGCTCGGACTGGACGTACTGGACGAAACGCTCGCGGTCTTCGGCGCGGTACTGCTGGGCTGCCTGCTGGATGAGCATGTTCATCTCGTTGGCATTGACCTCGACGCCGTTCTTCTGGCCGATTTCCGACAGTAGCAGGCCGAGGCGGACACGGCGTTCGGCGATCTTGCGGTAGTCGTCCTTCTCGCCTTCCATTTCCTTCAGCATGGCTTCGGAATCGTCCGACTGCGCGGCTTCCTGCTGGAGCTGGGCCCAGATCTGGTCGAATTCGGCGTCAACCATGCCCTGCGGCACGGCGAAGTCATGACCCGCGGCCAGCGTGTCGAGAAGCTGGCGCTTCATCTGCGTGCGGGTGAGACCTGCGGTTTCCTGCTCGAGCTGGCCACGGAGCAGTTCCTTGAGCTTGTCGAGGTTTTCGAGGCCGAGGTTCTTGGCAAACTCGTCGTCGATCTTGGTGTCGGTCGGCACCTTCACCTGCTGGACGGTGACGTCGAACTGCGCTTCCTTGCCCTTGAGGTTTTCAGCCGGGTAATCTTCGGGGAAGGTTACGGTGATGGTCTTCTCGTCGCCGGTCTTCACGCCGGCGAGCTGTTCCTCGAAGCCGGGGATGAACTGGCCCGAGCCGATCACCAGCGGGGTGTTCTCCGCCTTGCCGCCTTCGAATTCGACCCCGTCGATGCTGCCGACGAAATCGATGATCAGCTGGTCGCCATCGGCCGCCTTCTTGGTCTTGGCCGCATCCTTGTAGCTCTTGTTGTTCGACGCGATGCGCTCGACAGCTTCCATCACCTGCTCGTCGGTCACCGGAACCGTCAGGCGTTCGAGTTCGAGACCTTCGACTTCGGGTGCCTCGATTTCGGGCAGCACTTCGACTTCGATGTTGAGCGTGGCATCCTTGCCTTCCTCATAGCCTTCCTCGAGCTCGACCTTGGGCTGCATCGCAGGGCGCAGCTTGTTTTCGGCCATCACCTTGTCGACCGATTCGCGGATCATGTCGTTGACCGTCTGCGCGTGGAGCTGCTCACCGTGCATCTTGCGCACCAGATTCGCCGGCACCTTGCCCGGGCGGAAGCCGGGCATCTTCACCTGCGGGGCGATCTTCTTCACTTCGCTGTTGACGCGCTCGTCGATTTCCTTGGCCGGAATGGTGACGGTGTAGGCGCGCTTGAGGCCCTCGTTGGCGGTCTCTTTGATCTGCATGGGTTGAAACTCGTGACTTTCCAAATGCGAAAATGCGATGGGGCTTTGCGCCGGGCGAAACTGGTGCGGGCGAAGGGACTCGAACCCCCACATCTTGCGATACTGGTACCTAAAACCAGCGCGTCTACCAGTTCCGCCACGCCCGCTAACCCGAACGAAGCTGCGCGAGAGGCGCTAACCTTCGCGTGTAGGCGCGTGCCTCTAGTAGAGAGCGAGAGAATGCGCAAGCGTGGCAAAACGCGGGAACCCGCATTGGCTTCCCGTGCGTTCCAGAGTGGAAAGGAACCGTCCCATGGCAACCCCACCCGACCCGCGACCGGACACGATCGAGCCCGGCTCGCCCGACGAAGTACCGCCCGCTGCCCCGCCTAACGAAGCGCCGATGGAGGATCCGCCGGGCTTCGAACCGCCGCGGCCCGACTTCGACGAACCGGACCGGGGGCCGGACGAAACGCCCCCGCCGCCCGATTGAACTTGCCCGCGCGCGCATGCCGCATTATCGGCGCGCGCCATGAGCGAAGAAACCAAGAGCCAGACCCCGCCCGACCACCTTTCGGTCAATCCTGGAAGCGAGCATTTCGATGTCGAGGTGCTGAAGCGCGGCGTGGGCATCCGGTTCAAGGGCAAGCAGCGCACCGATATCGAGGAGTATTCGATTTCCGAAGGCTGGGTGCGCGTCCAGGCAGGCAAGACCGTGGACCGTCACGGCAAGCCGCTGACGCTCAAGCTCAACGGACCGGTCGAAGCCTGGTTCGAGGATCTCGGCGACAACCCGCCGGTCGCCAAGGCCGACTGATTATTTCGCGAATTCGGCGAAGGCGCTGAGGAAACGCCGCGAAGTTTCCTTGCGCGCCGGCGCCATCGCGATCTGTGGGCGCGGCTGCGAGCGGCGGTCGCCATAGATGAAACCCGCAACGGGCCAGGCGGTCGTCCCTACCGCGCCGAGCGGGGCGTACCACACGCGGACCTCGCTCCAGTCGTTGGCGGGAGAGACGTCGATCGCCAGTACGTCCTTCTCGATCTGCCCCCGTCGCCCGTCGATCGGCGACCAGTTGGCGTGATCTAGCAGCACACGGCGCGAATCAAGAATACGGCTGACGGTGGCAACATGGCCCAGCGGCATGCTGGGGGTCTGACGGAAAGCCATGACCGCGCCCACCCTCGGAGCCTGGCCCGTCGCATAGCGCCCCTGTGCCTGGTCCCACCAGGTATAGGCATCGCCGTAGAGCTGGATCCCCGACACTTCTCGCGCATAGGGCACACATTGGAGGTAGGCATCCAGTTCGGCGCCATTGCCGGCGAAGCTGTCGAAATCGCCCGCCATCGCCGGAGTGGCGCAGGCGAGCAGGGCGAAAGCGGCAAATTCCTTCCTCATGGCGGCAGAAATATGCCGCCCGATCTTGCCGCCGCCCTTCGCATTAAGGTTAACGCGATTTAACCAAGTCGAGCGCGATGCTTGCAAAGCCGCGCGCGAAGCGCCACTTGCCGCGCCATTATGGTGCCCTCCTCTTCCAAGCCCACGGTGATCATCATCGGTCGGCCCAATGTCGGCAAGTCGACGCTCTTCAACCGGCTCGTCGGCAAGCGCCTGGCGCTGGTGGACGACCAACCCGGGGTCACGCGCGACCGCCGCTTCGGCGATGCGACGATCGCCGGGCTCGACTTCCAGGTGGTCGATACCGCCGGATGGGAAGACGAGGACGCGGAAAGCCTTCCCGGCCGGATGCGCAAGCAGACTGAGGTCAGCCTGGAAGGCGCCGATGCGGCGCTGTTCGTGTTCGACTCGCGCGCAGGGCTCACTCCCCTCGACGAGGAAATCGCGCGCTGGCTGCGCGAGCAGGAAGTGCCGGTGGTCTTGGTCGCCAACAAGGCGGAAGGCAGCCAGGGCGATGCCGGCATCTTCGAAAGCTTTGCGCTCGGCTTCGGCGAACCTGCCGCGATCAGCGCCGAACACGGCGAGGGTATCGCCGACCTCTTCGACCACCTCTGGCCGATCATCGGCGCGAAGGCCGAAGCCGCCGAAATCGAGGCCGAGATCGACGAAGAGGATGAGGAAGCTCTCCTAGCCGGGCCGCTCAAGCTGGCGATCGTCGGGCGCCCCAACGCCGGCAAGTCGACCCTCATCAACCGCTTGCTGGGCGAGGACCGCCTTCTGACCGGGCCTGAGGCAGGGATCACCCGCGATTCGATCGCGGTCGACTGGGAATGGCGCGATCCGCGCAGCGGCGAGACGCGCGAGATTCGCCTCATCGACACTGCCGGTATGCGCAAGAAGGCGCAGGTGACCGACAAGCTTGAGCGGCTCTCGGTCGCCGATGCGCGCCGGGCGGTCGATTTCGCGGAGGTCGTCGTCCTGCTGCTCGACGCGACGCGCGGCCTCGAATCGCAGGACCTCAAGATCGCCAATATGGTGCTCGAGGAAGGGCGCGCGCTGATGATCGCGATCAACAAGTGGGACGTCGCCGAAGGGGCAAGCGCACTCTTCAACGGCATTCGCGAGGCGCTCAACGAGGGGCTGGCGCAGGTGCGCGGCCTCCCGCTGTTCGCAGTAAGCGCGAAGACCGGCAAGGGGCTCGACCAGATGCTCGGCGCAGCCTTCGAACTGCGCGAAGCGTGGAGCCGCCGCGTGCCGACCGCAGCACTCAACCGTTGGTTCGACGATGCGCTCGAGGCCAACCCGCCGCCGGCGCCCAAGGGCAAACGGATCAAGCTGCGCTACATTACCCAGGCCAGCATCCGCCCGCCGCGCTTCGTCGTCTTCGGCACGCGGCTCGACATGTTGCCCAAGAGCTACGAGCGCTATCTGGTCAACGGCATTCGCGACAAGCTCGGCTTCGATGCGGTACCCGTCCGCGTCGTGCTCAAGGCTCCGAAGAACCCCTACCAGAAGGACTGAGGCGCATGCTGCTCGACATCCTCGCAGGAACGGGCGCGAGCGACCTGATCGAGCGGACCAGTTCGAGCTTGCGGGTCCAGCAGGTGGTTCAGCTGAGTCTGGCGCCAGCCTTCCTCCTGGCCGGGATCGGGGCGGTCATGAACGTCATGACCAACCGGCTGATCTGGGTCGCCAACAAGATCGAGCGCATTCTCGAGGCCGGCGAAGACGGCGACATCGAAGCCATGCGAGCGGAACTGCCGGCGCTCGAACGACGCCGGATCCATGCGCAGCGTGCCGTCATGTTCAGTACCGCATCCGCTCTGGCGATCAGCGTGGTCATCGTGCTGCTGTTTGTCAGCGCCTTCGTGGAGGCCGCGCTCGGGACGCTAGTGGCGGCTAGCTGGGTGATCTGCATGGGACTGCTGGTCGCCGGTCTGGGCTCGTTTCTGATGGAAACACGCACCGCCGCCCGGCGCAACCGCGAGCGTATGCGCGAACGGATGCGCGCGCGCGGAGCTTCCTCGACCAGTTCCTGACCGCTTCGCGACCAAGCGACGGGAATTCCGCGACGAAACGTCGAAGCGCTTCGCCTGCGGTTCATCTCCGCCCCGCGATATTCCTTTGGCGGGGCAAGGAGGTAAGCATGAGCAGACTGCGCGTGGCGTTTCACTGTTCGGCCGAGCTGGAGAACGAGACCTTCGCCCTCGAGGCGCTGGACATCGCGACTGCCCTGACCGTTGCAGACATCAATCTCGGCAGCGGCGGTGCCGAAATCTGGGAAGGCGACCACCGACTCGCCCGTCTGGCGAAGCTGGGCGGCGAACATGCGACTTTCTGGCGTGTCGGCTGAACCCGGTCAGCCGTCTTCCCCCTCGCCCGCCGGTTTGCTGTTGAGCTGGACGTAGTTTTCCAGGCCCATGCGCGCGATCATGTCGAATTGCGTTTCGAGGAAATCGACGTGTTCTTCTTCGCTTTCGAGGATTCGCTCGAAAATCTCGCGGCTGGTGTAGTCGCGCACCTCTTCGCAATGGGCGATGGCGTCTTTCAGTAGCGGGATCGCTTCCATCTCGACTGCGAGGTCGGCCTTGAGAATTTCTTCGACCGTCTCGCCGACCTTCAACTTGTGAATCGCCTGAAAATTAGGGAGCCCGTTGAGGAACAGGATCCGCTCGGCGAGCACGTCGGCGTGCTTCATCTCGTCGATCGATTCGTGCCGCTCGTATTCCGCTAGCTTGGTCACGCCCCAATCGGCGAGCACGCGATAGTGGAGCCAGTACTGGTTGATCGCCGTCAACTCGTTGGTGAGCGCCTTGTTGAGGAACTCGATGACCTTGGGATCGCCTTGCATGACCCGGCCTCCTTGCTGCTGAACTGGGCAAGGCTATGCGCTTCCGCACGGGCGTTTGGCAAGGGGGCGAGCAGCGAAAATTGGCGGAATTCCGCCAGTTGCGAGCGATTTTCGTTAGCGGATCGTTATGCCGCCGCAGGTACCAGACCGAATTCGCGCTCCTCCCGCAGGATGTCATCGGCCTCGTCGAGGCAGGTACCGCAACAGGCCGGCTTGCCCAGTGCGGCGTAGCACGCCTCCGCATCGCCCGAAACGTGGCGCGCGGCGCGGCGCAGCTCGCTTTCCCGGATGGCATTGCAGATACAGACGTACACTCGAAAACTCCTGCGACTGATTCGCATAAGCATATCTAGTGAGAACCGTTCGCATTAGCAAGCCCAGCCTTCACCGACGCAACGGAAACAGGCGACGATAGGTGAGGCAGCGCCAGAGCCACTCGAGCGGCCCGAAGCGGTACCGATCGAGCCAGGGTTTCGACCACAGCAGCATGAGCGCGCAGGCGGCGAGGGCCACGCCATAGAGTTCGCTCCGGCCAAGTTTCGCGAACAGGCCGCCAGCCCAGCCGTGAAACAGCAACAGCATCACCACCGAGGTGCCGAGGTAATTGGTGAAGGCGACCCTACCCGCCGCCGAAACCCGCCCCACGAGCGGGCCGGCGGCGCGCCGGCCCCACAATGCCAGCAAGGCAACCAGGCCGAGAACCGCTACGCCCCGCGGCAGCATCGACCACCCCACGATTGCGGCAAGCGTCCCGTAATAGGTCAGCCCACCGGATTTCGCCCACAATGCCACGGGCACGGTTAGCGCGGTTCCCGCCAGCAGCAGCACCCAGCCCCAGCGGCGCTGGCGGCGGGGGTCGAGGCGCCCGTCGAACAGGCCATAGCGATAGGCGGCCATACCGATCAGTATCAGTGGCAAGGTCTCGAACCAGGACATCAGGAGATTGAAAGGCAGGTCACCGGCATGCGCCGAGGCATTGTGTTCGACCCAGCCCGTGTAATCGCCTCCGGCAATCAGCTCTGTCTCGAAGCGGCCGTCGGCCAGACTGGCCTGCTTTTCAGCGTCGAGGCCTTCGGCCATCTGCGAATAGGCAGGGCGCTCTCCGACCGCGGTATCGGCCACGATGGGGAGAAATCCGACGAAGCCCCCGTAGAACAAGGCCCCGCCGATATAGCCGAGTACGCCCAGCACCAGCTGGTGAAGCCGCGGCAGGCCGACGAACAACAGTGCGGCGGCTCCGGCACAGGCGTAGAGAAACAGGATATCGCCGCGCCATAGGAAGAAGTAATGCACGAGGCCGAACAGGCCGAGCCAGAACAGGCGCTGAAGCTGTAGCCAGACCCCCTGCCCCCGCGCCCGGGCCCTCTCGAGAAAGAGGTACATCCCCGCCCCGAAGAGCAGCGTGAATAGACCTCGCATCTTCCCGTCGATCAGGACCAGTTGCGCAACCCACATCCAGTCTTCGGCCGTGCTGTGCGGAACCGCAAAGGCCGCCGGGTACAGATAGGCGGTCATCGGCTGACCGAAGGCGATGACGTTCGCGACCAGGATGCCCATGACCGCAAGCCCGCGGATGACATCGAGGCTCGCGATGCGGTCGCCGTCGGCCATGGCGATCGGGCGGGCGCTTTCGCCCTCAGCTACCGTACGATCAGCCGCCTTGCCGTAATCCCGCATGCCGCCGCATTAGCGCAGGCTGCGTCAATGCCAAGCCGGTTGCTGTCAGCGCGTGACGAGGCAATCCTGACCGCTGCGCTTGAGCGAGGTGCAGGCGGCGGTTGCCGCGCCTTCGCTGGCATAGCCATCCACGAGGAGCCGCGTCAGCCTGCCAGACTTGAGCAGCAGGCGGCTGCGCCCCGCGATTTCCGGTCGCCCTGCAAGCTTGGTCCACAGCCGCTCGGCATTGCCTGGCACGCCGAAAGCGCCAAGCTGGACTTTCCACGGACCGCTCGACGGCGCGACGCGGGCAGCGGTGGCAGAGGGGGTGCGTGCGGGCGCGGGCGCGGCGACATCCGACACACGCGGTGCGGCGACCGCTGCGCGCGATGGCGCTACCTCCGGCTGGCGGGCGATCACCGTGGGCTGTTGGGCGGGCAGCGTATAGTCTGCCCCGGCCGTCTGCGACTGGGCCGTGTTGCCGGCAACGCGCGGGGTCCCGGCTGGACGTGCGACCGGCTGGGGCGGAGGCGTGGTGACCACGGGCCCGGTCGGCGAATCATTGCCGAGTGCAAGGTCGGCTGCGGCCAGCTGACGCGCGCGCGCCGCATCGGCCTCGGCCTTGAGCGAGGCCGCGAGCGGCTGCGCCGCCTGACGATCCTCGAGCGGAATATATTCATCCATCTGCGCGAGCGCACCGCGCGCCTGCGGCAGTCCGGCGGAGTTGGCCAAGGTCAGCAGCGCATAGGCGCGCCGCCAGTCCTTCGCCACGAGGTCGCCGTTGAAATGGGCGATGCCGAGCAGGTACTGCGCCCGCGGGTCGCCCCGTGAGGCTGCAGCCGAAACATAGGGCATGGCCTCCTCGCGCGCGCCGCGCTGGAACAACAACAGCCCGTAGTTGTCGGCGGCCTTCACGTGCCCCTGCACCGCGGCCTTGGCATAAAGCGCTTCGGCCTGCGCGAGATCGGTATCGACCCCGCGACCCAGGCGATAGGCCTGCGCCATATTGAACTGCGCGTCGGGATCGCCTTCGGCGGCCGGCCCTGCCCATTCGCGCACGGCGGTGGCGAAATCGCCATTCGTCCATGCGTCGACGCCTGCCTTCACATCCGCAAGCGCCGGTCCGGACACCAAGGCCGATACAGCCATCGCTCCGGCTGCCAATCCCGCTTTCGCCCAAAGTCGCATCGCCAAAATTCCCATGCTGCCCGCCGGCGAACGCGCCGGTTCAGCGCCATCCTATAGTAAATCGGCAGTTAGCAAAGTGTTGCCGCCGATATGGCAGCCGGCCCGCCGCATCAATGCGGTGCCGGATTAACCCTAAATTAGGGGTAGTCTGCGATTTCCATGGCAAGACCGCGGTCGATGATCGCAGCTTTGTGAACTGGATACTGGCGCAAACCAGGGGGACCAAGTCTTGCGTGTATTGGCATTGGCATCGCAGAAGGGCGGATCGGGCAAGACCACGCTCTCGGGACATCTGGCGGTTCAGGCGCAGCGCGCCGGCGCCGGCCCCGTCGTCCTGATCGATATCGATCCGCAAGGATCCCTCGCCGACTGGTGGAACGAGCGGGCGGACGAATATCCCGCTTTTGCGCAAACCACCGTCGCCCGCCTCGCCAGCGATCTCGCAATCTTGCGCCAGCAAGGTTTCAAGCTGGCCGTGATCGATACGCCACCGGCGATTACCATGGCGATCCAGTCGGTGATCTCGGTCGCCGAGCTGATCGTCGTCCCGACCCGACCAAGCCCGCACGATCTGCGCGCCGTAGGCGCCACGGTCGACCTGTGCGAACGCGCGGGCAAACCGCTGGTCTTCGTCGTCAACGCTGCCACACCCAAGGCCAAGATCACTTCGGAAGCCGCCGTTGCCCTGTCGCAGCACGGCACCGTCGCCCCGATCACCCTTCACCATCGCACCGATTTCGCGGCCTCGATGATCGACGGTCGCACGGTGATGGAAGTCGATCCCGAAAGCCGCAGCGCCGCCGAAGTCACCGCGCTGTGGAAGTATATCGCCGACCGTCTGGAAAAGAATTTCCGCCGCACGGTCTTCGCCGCGCCGCATTCGCAATCCGCGATTCCCGGCATCCACCGTCCAGTCGGCGGCTTCGGTCGCCGCGTGGCCCAGTAACCCCGGAAGGGCGGAGGCAGCCGGATGTCTGACGCCAATTTCGCTTCGCTCTCCTCGACCCTCCTGGCACGCAAGGGTGGCGCGAAGCCGGCCATGCGTCCCCAGTCGGGGATCATCGGCCCGGTCGATGGCCGCGAGGCTGCAGCCAATCTCGAGGATCTGGGCTGGAACGACATGGGTGACGCAGAGCCGGAACCGCGCAAGCCTGTTGCCGCAACGGAAAACATCTTCGCCGTGGCGCCGCCAGCAAGCAGCGAATCGCAAGCGCCCAACCAGGTGCGCGAATCGCTGACCCGTATCCAGGCCCAGCTCGAAAAGCCGGCAGACTCGACGCCGGCGCCGCGTAAACCCGCCAAGATGCAGGGCAAGCGGGCGGCTTTCACGCTGCGGCTCGATCAGGAGCGCCACCTCAAGCTGCGTCTCGCCTGTACGGTTCGCGGTCGCAGCGCACAGCAATTGGTGACCGATGCACTCGACGCACTGCTCGCCGAAATGCCCGAGATCTCGAGCCTCGCTGCCCAAGTGCAGCAGGGCACAAAATGAATTTCGACGACGCACTTACGCCTTCGAAGGGGGTTAGAATGAGCACCGAGACGAAAGCCAGAACCAAGCGGTTCGTCCAGCTCGCCGTTACCACTGCGCTGGCGAGTACCGCGCTCACCGCATGCACCGGCAAGACCGCACCGAGCCATGCCTATTCGGCCGAGCATGCCGCAGTGGCGCTGAAGAAGGGCAAGACCTCGAAGGCCGTCCAGCACGCCGAAGCAGCCGTTCTGGCGAGCCCGCGCGATGCCTACAGCCGCACGCTGCTCGCCAATGCCTATCTCGAGGACGGTCGCTTTGCGTCGGCCGCCACGACCTTCGCCGAAGCGATCGAGCTGGGCGACACCGCACCGCGTACCGTCATCAGTCACGCCCTGGCATTGATCGCCATTGGCGACCACGTCGGCGCGCGCAGCGCCCTCCAGCGGTTCGAGGCGGCGCTCGACCCGGCCGATTTCGGCCTTGCCATTTCACTTGCCGGGCGCCCCGACCATGGCGTCCATGTGCTAAGCAATGCGCTGCGCGCAGGCCAGAATACGCCTAAGGTGCGCCAAAATCTCGCCTATGCCTATGCGATGCAGGGCAATTGGCGTGCGGCCCGGGTGATGGCGGCCGAAGACGTCCCTGCCGGCGAAGTCGGCGACCGCATGGCGCAGTGGGCCGCGTTGGTCCGCCCCGAAGCCTTCACCATGCGCGTTGCCAATCTGCTCGGCGTTACGCCTCAGGTCGATCCGGGCCAGCCGCAAATGCTCGCCCTCGCCAACCATCCGAGCGTCGAGATGCTCGCTGCGCAGGATAGCGATACATCGGAACACATCGCGGCTCCTTCGGCAGGCGAATATGCCTATGCCGAGGAACTGCCACCCGTCGCGCCAACGGCGGATTACGACGATAGCGGGGATGCCGCACTGGCCGATGCCGCGCTCGCGCCGGCCCTCGCCCGCGTGCGCTACGTTTCCAACGAAGTCGCCCAGCCGACACCGGCCAAAGCCCGCGCGGTCGCGCCGCGCGTCGCGGGCGCTGCTGCCCCCGTTTCCGCGCCTGCCCAGCCGAGCATTGCCGGTGGCGAGTATAACGTCCAGCTGGGCTCGTTCTTCTCCATGTCGGACGCGCACGAAGCCTGGAAGACCTTCCAGAAACGCTATCCCGAGCTCGGCGATGCCGAGCGCGTGATCACCAAGGCCCGCGTCAACGGCAAGATCTATTACCGTGTCGCCGCGGCAGGCTTTGCCAGATCTTCGGCGCAATCGATGTGTCGTACAGTCAAGGGCAAGGGCGGCGGCTGCATCGCCTATGCCGCCAGCAGACCGCTGCCCGGAGCCCTCGGAGTCGTGAATTCGGACGTTCGGGTCGCAGCGCGCTAGGAAATATCCGGCGCAGCCCAACGTACCATCGAGTGTCCCGTCCGGAGCGATCCGGGCGGGACTTTTCGTACGGGCTAACGCTTGATCGGCACGCCGCCCTTGTAGAGCTGGGTGACCCGCCCCTGCGTCGGCTGGCCGTCGAAAGGCGTGTTGCCGGCGGTCGCCTGCATCTTGGCGCTCTGGATGATCCACGGTCGGTCGGGATCGATAATCGCGATATCGGCTTCAAGTCCCGCCTCGATCGAGCCCGCCGGAATTCCCAGCAGCCGCGCGGGCGCACTGGCCACGAGATCGAAGGCACGGGGAAGATCGACAAGCCCGTCGCGCACCAAGGACAGCGTCATCGCCAGGAGCGTTTCTGCCCCGGCCATGCCGGGTTCGGCATCGGAGAACGGCAGGCGCTTATCTTCCGGTCCACGCGGATCGTGCCCGCTCGCAACGACGTCGATCGTCCCGTCCGCGAGCGCTTCGCGGACGGCCTGGCGGTCGTCCTCGCAGCGCAGCGGAGGCGACAGGCGGGCGAAGGTCCGGAAATCGACCGTCGCAAGATCCGAGAGCATGAAATGCGCTGGCGTGACGCCGCAGGTGACGGCCACGCCACGCGCCTTCGCCGCGCGCACCTGATCGAGCCCGGCGCGCGTCGTCACCTGACGAAAATGGATCCGTGCGCGTGCCATTTCGGCCAGTGCGATATCCCGGGCAAGCGCGATCGCTTCGGCTTCGGCGGGAGCGCTCGGCAGGCCGCGGCGGGTGGCGATCTCGCCCGCGCTGGCCACCGCGCTACCTACCAGAGCGGCGTCTTCGGCATGGGCAATCACCACCATGTCGAGCATGGCGGCATACTGCAGCAAGCGCAGCATCACGCCCGCATCGGCAATCCACTGGCGCCCCGTGGCGATGCCCCGCGCGCCCGCTTCGCGCATCAGCGCCAGCTCGGCAATCTCGCGCCCTTCGAGGCCACGGGTCGCCGCCGCAAGCGGATGAACCCAGAAATCGGGCTTGCCGCTCTTGGCGATATGGGAAACGCGGCTTGGCAAGTCCAAGGGAGGCGACTGATCGGGCATCAGCGCGGCCCGGGTGATACCGCCGAAATGGAAGGCGGGCTTGTCGATCGCGAAGACTCCGAGATCGATCAGGCCGGGCGCCACAAGCATGCCCCCAGCATCGACCGCTTCGTCACCGTCCTGCGGCGGTCCGCCAACCGCCTCGATCGAACCATCCACCAGCCGCAAGGACGCGCTGCGCAGACCCTCGGGCGTGACCACCTTGCCGCCGGTGATCGCAAGTGAGCGAAGCTGCTTCATGCCGCATCTCCCCAGCCAGCGACTCCGCGTGCGCGACGGGTGAGCACATCGAGTGCCGCCATCCGGATGGCAACGCCCATCTCGACCTGCCGCGTGATGATCGATCGGTCGATCATGTCGGCCACCTCGCTGTCGATCTCTACGCCGCGATTCATCGGCCCCGGATGCATCACGAGTGCATCCTGAGCAGCCCTTGCGAGACGTTCTTTCGTCAGCCCGTAGAGGTGGTGATATTCGCGCGCCGAGGGGATGAACTGGCCGCTCATCCGCTCGGTCTGCAGCCGCAGCATCATCGCCACATCGGCCCCGTCGAGCGCAGCGTCGAAATTATGGAACACCTCGGCGCCCATCGCTTCGATGCCGACCGGCATGAGCGCTGGCGGGGCGCAGAGACGGACGGTCGCCCCGAGCGCCTGAAGGCACAGCAGGTTCGAACGGGCGACCCGGCTGTGCAGGATATCGCCGCAGATGACGATGGTCAGTCCGGAAAAATCCTCCGCTACAGCGCCGCGTTCGCGCAGCGCATGGCGAAGAGCGAGCGCATCGAGCAGCGCCTGCGTCGGGTGCTCGTGCTGACCGTCGCCCGCATTGAGCACGGGGCAATCGACCTTGTCGGCAATCAGCTGGGTCGCCCCGCTCGATCCGTGGCGAATTACGATCGCATCGGCGCGCATGGCATTCAGTGTGATGGCCGTGTCGATCAGCGTCTCGCCCTTCTTCACGCTCGATTGCGCGGCATGCATGTTGACCACGTCCGCACCCAGCCGCTTGCCGGCGATCTCGAAGCTCAGCAGTGTTCGGGTCGAATTCTCGAAGAAGGCGTTGATAACCGTGAGCCCCGACAACAGGTTCTCGTGCTTGGTCGCCTTGCGATTGAGCGCGACCCACTGTTCCGCTTCGTCGAGCAGGAAGAGAATCTCGTGCCGTTCGAGCTGGCCGATACCGATCAGGTCGCGGTGCGGGAACGCCAGGCCGCCCGCCGGATAGCGGGCCGCGTGCGGCGGGTTTGGCGTCGATGTCATTGAGACCACGCCCTTAGTCGAGCAGGCTGTGCCGCTCAAGCGCTTTCCGGTGGCAAAGTCCCGCGCGCTTCCCTAACTCCGGGTGAGACAGGAGATCTGACGCATGAAATTCGCTGGCAAGGTCTGGCGCCTCTTGGTGGGCATCAAGGACGGGCTCGTACTCGTCTTCATGCTGCTGTTTTTTTCGGCGCTCTTCGCGGTGCTGACCGCGCGCCCAAGCCCGGGGGCGGTGCGCGAGGGTGCATTGCTGATCGCCCTCGACGGGGTGGTGGTCGAGGAACGGACCGAAATCGATCCGATCGAGGCGCTGCTTTCGGGCGAGGCGCCGATGGGCGAATACCAGGCGCGCGACCTGGTCCACGCCCTCGACGAGGCCGCGAGCGACAAGCGCATTTCGGCAGTTGTGCTCGATCTCGACCGCTTCCTCGGCGGCGGACAGGTCCATCTGCAGGAGATCGGCGAAGCGCTCGATCGCGTGCGCGCAGCCGAGAAGCCGGTCCTGGCCTATGCCACTGCCTATACCGATGATGCCATGCTGCTCGCCGCGCATGCGAGCGAGGTCTGGGTCAATCCGCTGGGCGGGGCCGTCGTCGCCGGCCCCGGCGGCGAGCGGCTCTACTACGCCGGATTGCTCGACAAGCTGAAGGTCAATGCGCGCGTCTACAAGGTCGGCGAATACAAGAGCGCGGTAGAACCCTACAGCCGCAGCGACATGTCCGAACCGGCGCGCGAGAACGCCCGTGCGCTCTATGAAACGCTGTGGGAGGAATATCGCGCCAATCTGAAGAAGGCGCGCCCCGGCGCCGATATCGCGCGGATCACCAATCAGCCGGTGGAGTGGATCGCCGCAGCGAAAGGCGATCTTGCGACCGCCGCCTTGCAGGCTGGACTGGTCGACAAGCTCGGCAGCCGCGCCGACTTCGACAAGCGCGTCGTCGATCTGGTGGGCGAGGACGACTGGGGCACCGGTCCCAACGCCTATCCGCACACCGATCTCGCAGTCTGGCTCGAGGACCTTCCCCTCCCCCAGCAGGGCAAGCCCATCGGCGTGATCACCGTTGCTGGGGAAATCGTCGACGGCGATGCCGGGCCGGGCGTCGCCGGCGGCGACCGGATCGCCGGCCTGCTCGACGAAGCGCTCGAAGACGATCTCGCCGGGCTCGTCGTTCGGGTCGATTCGCCCGGCGGATCGGTCCTCGCCAGCGAAGTCATCCGCGAAGCGATCCTGCGACAGAAGGCGCGCGACATTCCCATTGCGGTTTCAATGGCCAATGTCGCGGCCAGCGGCGGTTATTGGGTGTCGACTGCAGCCGACCGGATTTTTGCCGAGCCCGAAACCATTACCGGCTCGATCGGCATATTTGCCGTGGTGCCGACCTTCGAGCAGACAGCCGCGATGGTCGGGGTGACCAGCGACGGGGTGCGGACCACGCCGCTTTCGGGCCAACCAGACTTCATTGGCGGATTCACGCCCGAAACCGATGCGATGATGCAGGCCTTCATCGAAAACGGCTACGAGGACTTCCTCTCCCGCGTGGGCGAGGCGCGCGGCATGACCCGCGATCAGGTCGATGCCGTTGGCCAGGGGCGCGTGTGGGACGGTGGCACTGCGCGCCAGCTGCGCCTTGTCGACGAATACGGCGGTATGGAGGAAGCGCTGCAATGGACTGCCGCACAGGCCGGCCTCGGCAACGACTGGCACGTCCAGTACCTCGGCACCCAGCCTTCCACCTACGACACGCTGCTGCGGCGCTGGCTGATCGGCGATGGCGAGGAAGGCCGATCGGGCGGCGACGTCTTCGCTCGCTTGGCCCAGGGACAATCGGCGCTGCTGACGCAGGTCTCCACCGATGCGCAACGGCTGCTGGGCGCCAGAGGCGCGCAGGCCTATTGTCTTGCCTGCCCGGCACCGGTGCCTGGACGAGCCAGCGCGAATGCCCCCCACGGATGGCTGGCGAAGGCAGTCGCCCTGCTCTTCGGCTAGGGTGCTTGCCACGCGCCGATTCGCACAGTAAAGGCGCGCCCCTGCCCTGCCGCTGCCTCGCCAGCGGCGCAGCCGGGCGGGCGCGTAGCTCAGTGGTAGAGCACACCCTTCACACGGGTGGGGTCGCAAGTTCAATCCTTGCCGCGCCCACCATCTTTTCAATGACTTGGAAGAGATGACCCGCGTCTGCATGAAAAATATAGATAGCATTGGTGGTTCTCGGCGAACATTCGTGCTGCTAGCTGCTCGTTGAGGCTTCGCTTGCTTGTTCGCTCAGTTCGCTCAACCTTCCGCGAGCCGACCATAGGGTTGTCGCTTTTTCACTATTGGCGGGCACATAGTGCCTCCCTGAAACGAGAGAAAGCATGACAGCCCACCAACCGGGCCGTCCGGCCAAAGCCATTGGCCTCGTTGAATCCAAGAATCTCGATGGATCTGCGACGCTCTTCGCGGATTTCGCTTGCCTCCGCCAAGGTCTCTCACGGACCTACATGATCGACAGCGACAGCGAAGATGCCGCTTGTGGGACAATGGACGCCGGCCGCGGGGTGGCGCCCCGTCGCGGTAACGATCCAAGCTCTATGAGACCTCCCCACTAAGAATCCCATGCCGCTCCCTGACGTCATGCGATCGCTTCCAATCCCGCGTTTCGCACGGATCTCGCTCGCTCGGCGGCCGAGACATGCTCCTTCACCGCCACGAAGCTGTCCGGGGTGACCGAGATCGAATCGATCCCGCACTCGACGAGGAAGCGCGCGAATTCGGGATCGTCGCTCGGTGCCTGTCCGCACAGGCCCACCTTCGTACCGTGCCGGTGGGCTTCCCCGATAACGTGGCGGATCATCCATTCGACCGCCGGATCGCGCGCATCGAACTGGTCGGCGAGCAATTCGGAATCGCGATCGATACCCAGGGTCAACTGGGTCAGATCGTTGCTCCCGATAGAGAAGCCGTCGAAGCGTTCCGCGAACTGGCCCGCCAGCACGATGTTCGAGGGAATTTCAGACATGACGTATAGTTCGAGCCCCCCCTCCCCGCGCGTGAGGCCTTCCTCGAGCATCACCGCGAGCACCCGGTCGGCTTCCTCCAGCGTGCGGCAGAAGGGGATCATGATCGCGACATTGGTGAAGCCCATAGTCTCGCGCAAATGCCTGATCGCGCGGCATTCGAGCGAGAAACCGGGACGATATCTCGGCGAGGAATAGCGTGCGGCCCCGCGAAAGCCGAGCATGGGGTTTTCCTCCACCGGCTCGAACTGGGCGCCTCCGATCAACCCGGCATATTCGTTGGTCTTGAAGTCGCTCATCCGCACGATGACCGGCCTCGGGAACTGCACCGCCGCTATCCGGGCGATACCCAGCGCGAGTTGGTCCACGAAATAGTCGCGCCGATCTGAATAGCCTTGCGTTATCCGGGCGACCTGCTCCCTCGTCGCGGCGTCTTCGAGCGTCTCGAAGTGCGCGAGGGCCATCGGGTGGATCTTGATGGAATTGGCAATGACGAACTCCATTCTTGTCAGCCCGACGCCGTCGCTCGGCAGCTGCCACCAGCGGGCTGCGGCTCCCGGATCTGCGAGGTTGAGCATGATCTGCGTCTGCGTTTCGGGGACGGTGGACAGATCGACCTCCTCGACCGCCACTTCGGCCGATCCGGCATAGACGACGCCCTTTTCGCCGCCGATGCAGCTTACTGTGACGTCCTGCTCCGATTGCAGGACCTCGGTCGCGTTGCCCGTGCCCACGACTGCCGGGAGGCCGAATTCGCGGCTGACGATGGCGGCATGCGATGTGCGTCCGCCGTGATTGGTCACGATGGCGGCCGCGCGTTTCATGACCGGTACCCAGTCGGGATCGGTGGTCGAAGTGACCAGCACCGAGCCATCGATGAAACCGGCAATGTCGGCGGCACTTTCGATGAGGCAGACCGGACCCGTCGCCGCTGCACTGCCGATCGCCAGCCCGCTGAGCAATTCCTCGCCGGTTCGCGACAGGCTGTAGGTCTTGAGCGACCCGCGCGGCGCACGCGAGTGGACCGTTTCAGGACGCGCCTGGAGGATATAGAGCCCGCCATCGGCGCCGTCCTTGCCCCATTCGATGTCCATGGGGCGGCCGTAATGATCCTCGATCAGTGCCCCCCAGCGTGCCAGCTGCAGCACCTCGTCATCCGTCAGGACGAAGGCTTCGCGCTCTTCCGGGCCGGTCTCGACATTGACGGTGGATGCGCCCCTTTCGCTGGAATAGACCATCTTGACCTTCTTGGCACCGCGTCGCCGCGCGATGATCGGGCAAAGCTCCGGGTTTGCCAGCAGCGGCTTGAAGACCTGCCAGGCATCGGGATCGACCACGCCCTGGACCACGTTTTCGCCCAGCCCCCATGCCCCGTCGATCATGACGACATCGGGAAAGCCGGTGTCGGTATCGATCGTGAACATCACGCCCGAACACGCCTCGTCGGCGCGCACCATGCGCTGCACGCCGACCGACAACGCCACCGTACCTTCGGCAAAGCCGTGGGCCGCGCGGTACGAAATCGCCCGGTCGGTATAGGGTGATGCGAAACACCGCAGGCACGCATCGAGCAGCGCGCCCTCCCCCGAGACGTTGAGGAAGGTTTCCTGTTGCCCGGCGAAGCTTGCTTCGGGCAAGTCCTCCGCCGTCGCGCTAGACCGGACCGCAACGGCAGGCCGTTCCACCCCCGTGTCCGCCGCCATCTGCGCGTAGGCCCTGCAGATCTCCTCGCGCAGTTCAACCGGCCATTCTCCGTCGACGATCGCAGCCCTGATCGCCTTGCCGGTCTGCGCAAGATCGGCCTCGCCGGCAGCATGCGCGGCGAAGAGGTCCGCTATCACCGCGACGAGTCCGTTGTGGTCCAGGAAGAGACGGAAGGCGGCAGCGGTCGTGGCGAAACCAGCTGGCACCGCGACACCGCCAGGGACGAGTGCGCCGATCATCTCTCCCAGCGAAGCGTTCTTCCCCCCGACCACCCCGACATCGGCCTTGGAAACCTCGGCGAGATCCAACACCAGCGCGGCGCTCATATATCTTCTCCAACTGTCTCGCACTTCTTGACCCGGCAAGGACGGCGCGATGCGTACCTTGCCCCCTTCCGGCATGAGCCCCTACAGCCACCCATTTTCACGCAGCATCGGGCGGATGGGCGGCGAGATGGCCGAAATCGAGGACGCTCTGGTCGAAGGGCGGCCACGACCGCCGCGCCATTAGCCTTCTGCAGCCCGCGGCGCGAAGCGCGGATATGATCGGAAACCGGCTCCGCGCTTAACCCGTTCTCGATGAGATCCCCGATCTGGCTGCTTACCATTACGACCTCCGAGCAAGAGAAAGCGGGAGCGTTAATCCCGCGTCTGGATCGAGGATGAAGTCGGGGTGGTGAGGCGCCTATACGGAACCCACCGTAACCGCAGAACTCCGGACAGTTACTGATGGAACTGATTTACTGGAACTTGCGAGTTGAGCCGATCATGCTGGCGAACACTCCCCCATGCCGAGATGGCGTTTCGTGACATTTCTGCCGGTCACCGTTCTGATCCTCATATTCTGCTTTGCAGCGGCGGCAGTGTGGTGGGCCGGGACGCGCCTGCCGCGCTATGTTGTGGCGCTCAGCGACAAGACGGGGCTCGGGCAGGGTTTCGCGGGGATGCTCGTCCTCGGCGGGATCACTTCCTTGCCGGAGCTGGCGACTGCGACGACGGCGGCAGCCATCGGTGCGCCACTTCTTGCCATGAACGATGTTCTCGGCAGCGCTGCCTTCAACATCCTTCTACTTGCCCTTGCTGACATGATGCTTGGACCTCGTCCGCTGACATCTGTGGTCGCAAGACCCGTGACCCTGATCCAAGGCGTGTCGGGAATGATGGTGCTGGCGCTAATCATAGCTGGCATAACCGCCGATGGGCACGCGCCCACCGGCGGCTCCTTCATCTGGCCGGGGCTGATCTTCGTCGCTGCGGTGGCTGCCATCAAAATCGCCGACAGGGCCGAGCGTCGGCCCATGTGGCAGGTCATAGGCCGACCCGAACGCGTGTTTTCCGAGGCAGTCAAGCAAGGCGACATCGGATGGCACCGCCTGTTGGGCTGGCTCGCACTGCTCGCGATCATCATCCTTGCTGCCGGGGCGACACTCGCCGCCACCGCGACACAGATTGCTGACCAGACCGGGATGGGTAACAATCTGATGGGTTTTCTCTTCGTCTCCGCAGCAACCTCGATGCCCGAGCTTTCCGCTATCATCGGGGCAATCCGCCATAAACGATATGAGCTCGCGATTGGCGAGGTGTTTGGCTCCAACCTGTTCAATTTCGCGCTGATCCTGGTGATCCACATTGTCGCGAGTAGCCCACCGGTGCTGGAGCTGGCCGGTCCGTTCGAGGCCATGGCAGCACTGCTCGCGCTCTTGATGTCGGGCGTCTTCGTCCTCGGCTTGGTTGAACGGCGCGATCGGACAATTTTTCGCATGGGCGAGGATTCAATCGCCGTTATAGCGGTCTATGCGGCGGGGCTTGCCTTCCTGCTCGCGGTCTCGCCGGGGAAATGACCCCCTTCACGCAATGGATGTGTCGTAAACTAGCAGGGTTCTATTGCTCGCAGCGCTTTACGCCGTCCTGAGTTCGCCTAGTGCCTCCCGCGGTGGAGCCCCGATTCAAGCAAGGATGCGAAATCACCTTCGGCGTGCAATCGCCGAGCACGTCCTACATCATGTGTCGACACCGCGATCCATGCCCCACGCGAGGTCGAATTCGAAATCTACGCGGGTGAAGTTCTGGTCCTTATTCGCCCCTCGGGAGGCGCGCTACCCGTGCTGTTGGATATTGTTGGCAAGCTAGACTGGCTGAACTTGGGCTCATCGTCGAATTGCGATGTCGATTTCACGGTGCTGACAGATGCGTGCCACACGCTTTCGGCGAGCGAGCAACGGGATTCGTAGTCCAATTCCCGAATCATTTCCCCTTGCTCACTGCAGAAGAAGACCTCCGGCTGTCGCCAGGATGTTGGTGAGCCCCGACATGGCAGAGTAACTGGCCACCACCTCTTCAGGAGGCTTAGAGGACGCTTACCTAACTGCCCCGCGCGATCATTGATCGCCCGGATATTTCACGTGCGGGCCTATGCGCTCGGCCACTTCCCGTGCTTCGAAGGCGCGCGAATTGCCCTCAGGCATCGATCCATCGCCGAGCCTCACCTCGGCGATCGCCTCGAACCGTTGGACTTCACGAATGTCGACATGGTCGGTCCAGAAGGAGTGGCCGTAATAGGGATACCATGCACGCCAGCCGGCCGCCCCGTAGTAGCGCCAATAGGGGCGCCAGTACCCATAATACCCATCGTACCAGGGATCGTAGAGCGGATCCCTGCGACTCATGCGCTCCACCTCGTGTTCGAGCACTCGGTCCTCGATCACGAACCAGTCGTACCCCCGCTCAAGCGTCAGTTCGGCTGTGCGGAACAGGAGATAACTTTCCACTTGTTCGCGCGAGGTAAGCGAATTGCCAGCAAAGGATATTCGATAACGGTCTTCGCCGATCTGTTCATCGCTGTAACCGCCTGCGATCCTGTTGGCGGCCGAGATCGGCTGGTAAGGTGTGCTGCTGGAGACGCAGCCGGTCGTCATCAGCAGACTTGTAGCGAGCGCCGCCATCATGGCTTTCAGTAGAATGCGGGGCATCGAGGTTCTCCTCGGAAGCTGGCTTTGCCCGCATTTTCGGTTCGGCCGAGCACTCACTCCATAGGTAATGTTCCGGTGACTTCGCGCAGCCGCTGTCGCTGGATCCACCATTTCGCGGTCTCGGTGACCATCAGGACGACAAGCGCGGCGACTAGGCTCTGCATCACCACGTCAAGACCGATCGGGCTGACACCGAGTAGGCGCTGCGTAAACGGGATATGCTGCGCGGTCACATGCAGCAGCAGGGCAGCGGAAAGCCCGGTGAACAGCCACCCGTTCTCGGGTGGATGCCACCGCCAGAACGGCAGGTGGAGGTTGCGCACGCTGAGCAGGAAGGCGTTCTGGAACAGCACGACCAGGAAAAGCACGGCATTGCGTGCTTCGTCCACACTTGAACCCGCAGCGAGGTGTTCTCCCATCATCCAGACCGCCGCCAGCGTCATCACCACCGTACCGGGCAGCATGAGAACGATGGCATCCCTGTCTACCAGCGCGGCAAGCTTGCTATTCGGCGCGCGTTGCAATTCGTCGCCCTCGCCCTTGCCGAAGCCCAAAGTCACATCCTGGAGGCCGTTGGTCACGAGGTTGAGCCACAAGAGTTGGACAGGTGTCAGCGGCATCGGCAGGCCGGCGGCAACCGCGGCGATGAACATCATGATTTCCGCCACGCCGGTGGCCAGCATGAAGATCACGATCTTGCGAACGTTGAGGAAGGTGACCCGCCCCTCCTCAACCCCGGCGACGATGGTGGCGAAATTGTCGTCGGCGATCACCAGGTCGGATGCGGCACGGGCGACATCGGTCCCGCCGCGCCCCATCGCCACGCCGATGTCGGCTGCATGAAGGGCCGGTCCATCATTCACCCCGTCACCGGTCACCGCGACGATGTGGCCGCTGCGTTGCAGCGCCTTGACGATCGCAAGCTTTTGCGCCGGTTCGATCCGCGCGAAAATCTCCGCATTGCCGACTGCATCGACGAATTCCGGGCTGTCTTCCTGCAGCCGGGCGAGCTGGGACCCGGTGACGACCCTTTCCTCGCCTTCGTCGAGACCCAGTTGCCGCGCGATGGCCATAGCGGTGACCGGGTGGTCCCCGGTAATCATCCGCACCGAAATTCCCGCCTCGCGGCAATGCGCGACCGCTTCGACCACACCGAGGCGCAGCGGATCGGACAGACCGACGAATCCCAGCAGCCTCAATCCGTGCAAGCGGTTCGAGATGGGTCCTGCGCTGGGTGTGGAGCGCGCATCGGCCAGCACCAGGACACGGTATCCCTCGCTCGCGAGCCCTTCCGCGAGTTCGAGCGCATCCTCCGAGGCATCGGCGCACATGGGGAGGACCGTTTCCGGCGCGCCTTTGACCACCAAGCGGCTACCGCCGGGAAGGTTGGCCTCGACTGCGGCAAACCGGGCTGCCGGCTCGTAGGGGACGATCGCGAGGCGCTCGATGCCCAGCAGTTCCTCGGGAGCGTTGCCGGTCTCGTGGGCTAGGTCGAGCAGCGCAATGTCGACCGCATCGCCGACCGGGCTACCCGTGTCGGTCAGATGCGCCTCGTTGCAGATGGCTGCGGCTGACCCGATTTCGGCGAGGCGGTCGCGCTTCTCTCCATCCAGCCATTGCGCGCGGTCGAAATGCGTGCCGTCGGCCAGCACCACGCGGTTCACGGTCAGCCGATTGAGCGTCAGTGTCCCCGTCTTGTCGGTGGCAATCAAGGTACACGACCCTAGGCCCTCGACGGCAGGCAGGGCGCGCACGATGACGTTGCGGTCGGCCATGCGGCTGCCTGCGGCAGACAGGGCCACCGTGACTGCGATCGGTAGGCCTTCGGGGATCGCGGCGACGGCGAGCGCGATAGCAAGCAGCACGATCTCGCGCCAGCCCCCGCCTTGAAGCGCCAGCAGCAGGGCGAGCAGCAGGATCAGTGCGACAGTGGCGATGGCAATGCGCCGAGCGAGCCGCGCCATCCTCCTGACGAGCGGGGTCTCGACGGCGCTGCGCGCAACATCGGACAGCATCGATCCGATACCCGCGAGCAGGGTTGACCCGGCGGTAGCCGTCACGACACCGGCTCCCCTCCCTTCGACGACCACCGTTCCGGCATGCGCCATGTTGCGCCGGTCGCCAGCCACGGTCGCGGCGTCGAGGACGAGGTCTGCATCCTTGGCCACCGGCATCGATTCCCCGGTCAGCGAGCTCTCGTCGATCTGCAGGCCGTTTGCATCCACCAGCCTCAAATCGGCCGTCACTTTCATGCCGCTTTCCAGTTCGACGATATCGCCTGTCACGATTTGCGCGGCGGGTACCTCCTGCACCACCCCATCGCGCCGGACCCGGGCCACCTGCGGCACGAGATCGCGCAACGCGCGCGCCCCGGCATCGGCCTTGAATTCCTGATAGCTGCCGACAAGTGCGTTAGTGGTCAGCACACCGAAGATGAAAATCGCATCCCACCGGTCTCCAATCAGGAGCGACAGGACGCCTGCGACGATGAGGAGGTAAATGAGCGGGCTGGCGAACTGGCGCAGGAAGATGCCGAAGGGCCCCACCCCTTTCGGTTGGGGAAGCCGGTTCGGCCCGTTCTCGGCGAGGCGCCGCTCAGCTTCCAGCTTGCCGATCCCGACTTGCGCCGAACCCAGATGACCGAACGCCTCCGCCGTCTCGAGCGCGTGCCAGACCGGATCGGCGCGGGAGGGTTCAGGCACGATGGCAGGACATCTCCTGGCTGAATGGAGCGCGACTGATACGTGGGTGGGACAGTCGGACTGGCTATTGGGAGTTAGAAACTGAACCTATCATCCGGGGCGCTCCATTCGTAGATTTCCTTAAGCAACCTGACCCGAATGAAATGAGGGAGTTAATGGATCATGGCAGATGCTCGCAAGCAAGCGAAGAACGAGTATTCCACGAGATCATCTATTAGATGAGCCGTCCTCACAGGGCGCGGAAAGGGTTGTAACGAGAAAGGTAAGGGCATGAAACGCTTTTGCTAGTTTGCAAGGGTTATGGCACTTACGCAGTAACGATCCTGACAATGCGGTCGGGCAGCGAATTGACGACATCCCTCCCGATGTTCGCTGTGCTGCATATGCCCAGCGCCCGCGGGCACTGCTCGTGAAAATACACTTCGTTGCCGGCGATACCAAACTCGTGGAGCGCGGGAAGGCGGACGGCATTTACATATCCACCTCGGGAATCGGGGAAATCCTTTCACCGCGACCGATCCGACCCCAAGCAGCCCGCGTCGGCGACCTGGTCCTCGTCAACGGAGACATGCTCGGCACGGCATGGCGGTAATGGCCGCCCGCGAAGGACTGGGGTTCGAGCCGCCGATAAGGAGCGACTGCGCGCCACTTGCCGAACCGGTTTTCGCACTGTTCGATGCCGGGATCGACGTACACTGCCTGCGCGACTGCACGCGCGGGGGGCTGGCCACGGCGCTCATCGAGATAGCCAATTGCTCGGACGTCACGATTGCGATCGGGCAGCGCGACATTCCGGTTTCTCCACCGGTTCGCGGCGCCTGCGAAATCCTCGGGCTAGATCCGCTCTATGTCGCCAATGAAGGCCGTTTCGCGGCCACCGTCGCCGCAGGGGACGCCGAGCGGGCATTGGCCTTCCTCGATCGGCATGGCGAAGACACGGCAATCATCGGCAAGGTGGTTGCCCGCCAAGGCGGCACGAGCCTGAACATGAAGACGCTCGGTAACGCCTTGCCCTCTACCTCCAGACCGGCGAGCAAATTGCCGCGCATTTGCTAAGACGGCGCGGCCTGCCCGAGAGGCAAGGGCCGGAGCGTTCTTACTGTGGCGATCCAATATCGATGCGCTCCAGATGTTCTGGCACCCGCACCTCCCAGCCCAGCTCGTGATCGATCCGGAAGCGCAGCGCATCGGCGGCTTCGGGCTCGCCATGCGTGACATAGGTCATGCGCGGGGGACGCGCCTTGCCCATCCATTCCAGCAGCTCGTCGGCATCCGCATGGCCCGACAGCCCTTCGAGCTGGATGATTTCGGCGCGGATCTGCCTTTCCACCCCGAATATCCTGATTTCGCGGGTGCCCTGCGCCAGCGCCGCACCGCGCGTGCCGCCGGCCTGAAAGCCGGACAGCACGATGGCATTTTTCGGGTCCTGGCCGAAGCTTATCACGTGGTGGAGAATGCGCCCGCCGGACAGCATTCCGCTCGCCGAGATGATGATCTTGGGTTCTGTGTTTTCGTTGAGCGCAATCGATTCATCGACACTGCGCACGCGGATCGCCAGTTCGAACATGGCCTTGCACTCGTCGCGGCTGATCCTGTGTTCCTCGTGAAAGCGGTTGTAGATCGCCGTCGCGTTTACACCCATGGGCGTGTTGAGATAGACCGGGACGTCGGGAATCTCCCCGCGAGCCTTGAGGCGCGATAGAAGCAGCATGACCGCCTGGATGCGCCCGACCGCGAAGGCGGGCACGAGGATCGTCCCGCCCCGACCGACCACACGGTTGATGACTTCCGCCATCTCGGCAGCCGGATCGCTATCGGGATGCTTGCGATTGCCATAGGTGGATTCGACCACGAGGATGTCGGCCCCTGCAAAGGGCTCGGGATTTCGGACTATCGCATCCTTCGATCGGCCGAGATCGCCGCTGAAATGGATCGTACGACCGCCGACCATGAGCCGCACCGAAGCGGCCCCGAGGAGATGACCGGCCGGTACGAAACGCGCGGTGATATCGTCGGCGATATGCAGCACTTCGTCGAACGCCACGGGCTCGAAGCGATCCAGCGTCGCCTTGGCATCGTCGACCGTATAGAGGGGCAAGGGGTCGCGGTGCTTCGAATAGGCCTTGCGGCGCGCGTAACGCGCCTCCTCTTCCTGCAGGTGACCGCTGTCGGGCAGCAGGAGCTCGCACAGCGCAATCGTCGATGGCGTGGCATGGATCGTGCCGCGAAACCCGCTCCGCACCAGCGCGGGCAGATATCCCGAATGATCGAGATGCGCATGGGTCACGAGCACATCGCTGATCGTCTCCGGTGGAACGGGAAACGGGTTCCAGTTGCGCAGCCGCAACTGCTTGAAGCCTTGGAACAGTCCGCAATCGACCAGCACACGGCGACCCGCGCTTTCGACCAGGTATCTCGAGCCGGTGACCGTCCCAACTGCGCCGAAGAACGAGAGCGTCGTCTTATCCGAAGCCAACAGGTCCTCTCCAGTCGCTAATATCAGTCGGCCGCTTCAACGTTAGGTGGGCCACTATGGGGCAACGCATGTCAGTGCCGGATCAGCAGCGGTAACCGACAATCCGAAAGCATCGATCGAGTAACACCCCCAAAGATTTGCTCTGACAACCGCCTCCTTCCATAGGCTCCCATGACGATCATGCCCGAACCGCGAGTTATTGCCGCATCGCGCAAGGTCATAGCAGTGTCTTTGGTGCTCCCGTCAATTTCTACTACCTCGCAGGAAATACCGTGACGCGAAAGGTAATTGCCCGCCTCGACGGCAGGAACTTCACCGCTTGTTTTCTTCCTTTGTTTTCCTTCGAATACCGTGGCGATGAATGCGCGTTTGATTGACTTCAGAAGTGGCACGGCTGCTTTCATTGCGTGCGAAGCCTCGGGCGATCCGTCCCAAGCGATGAAGGCCGGCCTTTCGAGCTCCAAGCGCCGGCACTCATCGGAAAGAACAAGCACGGGGCAATCGGCGGAAAGCGCAAGCTCCCCGGCAGTAAAGGACGGGGCCTTGCCATTTGCCTGTGGCTCCCGCTCCCCTACGAGCACAATGTCCGCCAACGTAGACCGTTTGAGCAACGCCAACGATACAGGCCCGGCCTCCTCTATCCAGTCCCAGGATACGTCTTCGTTGGCTAGGTCTGCTTCTGTCTCATTGCGAAGCTTCGTGGCTTCTGCGCGCCATATCGGAACCAGCGCGGCGAAAGCAGCTCCGGCGGAGTCGGTTGCTAGAGCCGCCTCGTAAGGCATTGCGTTCACCAGAGTTAGGTGGGCATCGAATTGCCGCGCGAGGTCGAGCGCCAAATCGAGCCGTCTCGAGTGACCCTCGTCGGGAAAAGCGTTGAAAAGGATAGATTTCATGACAGCTCTCCATTCACGGAAGATGGCTTTGGCACAGAGATTTTCGCTCAGGCGGGGCATCTGTCGGCGAGTGCCGCCGGCATCACGCGTTCAATTTTCGGAACCATTCTCCTAGGTCCATCGGGAAGGGGAAGATGATGGTCGAGCTGTTCTGCTCGTTTGCGAGCACGTTGAGCGTCGACAGATAGCGCAACTGCATCGCTTGTGGCGCCTTGGCCAACACGCGCGCAGCGTCGAGCAGTCTGGCGGCCGCCTGGTGTTCACCTTCGGCATTGATGATCTTCGCGCGCCGCTCGCGCTCGGCCTCTGCCTGCCGGGCAGTGGCGCGGACCATGGATTCATCGATATCGACATGCTTAATCTCGACATTCGCAACCTTGATGCCCCACGCATCGGTGTTCTTGTCGAGAATTTCCTGCAAGTCCTCGTTAAGCTTGTCGCGTTCGGACAGCATCTCGTCGAGTTCGTGCTTGCCGAGCACCGAACGCAGCGTGGTCTGAGCCAGTTCGCTCGTTGCTTCGGCGAAATTCTCGACCTGGATGATCGCGCTTTGCGGGTCGACCACGCGGAAATAGACGACCGCGTTCACCTTGACCGAGACATTGTCCTTCGAGATCACGTCCTGGGTCGGCACGTCGAGCACGATGGTACGAAGGTCGGTACGCACGATCTGCTGCACGAAGGGGATCAGGATTATCAGCCCAGGCCCGCGCACGCCGGTGAAGCGGCCAAGGGTGAAGACCACGGCGCGTTCGTACTCGCGCAGGATCTTGATCGCCGCCCAGAGGAACAGCACCACCAGCGCCAGGAGCGGCGCGAAGAACCCGAAATCCATGATCGGCGACAAGTTATCCATCGGTTCGGCCCTCCAGGGCGTTGTGTGTTGCGACAGTCATTTCGAGGCCCTTCATCTTGGTGACGACGACCTCATCGCCGGCGGCGAGATTGTCCGGCCCCCTTGCATTCCAGCGTTCCGAATGGACGAAGACGTGTCCCTTCCCGCCCTGCCAATCCATCACCTTGGCCGAGGCGCCGATCAGTTCTTCCGCGCCCGTCACGATGCGATGCCGGAACGAGGCGATCCCAGCACGCGCGACGAAGATCACGAGCACCGCGCTGAATACGCCAAGCGCCGCGATGAAGGACCGGTCGAGCTGGAATTCCGGTACATCGGTGTCGAGCATGATCGTTGTACCGAAGACGAAGGCGGCCACCCCTCCGATCCCCAGCACGCCGAACGAAGGTGCAAAGGCCTCGGCCACCATCAGGCCGATGCCGAGGACGATCAGGGCAATGCCCGCGAAATCGACCGGCAGTGCTGCAAGCGCGTAGAGCCCGATAAGCAGGGAGATCGCGCCCACCGTCCCCGGCACGAGCGCACCGGGATTGAGAAATTCGAACATCAGCCCGTAGACCCCGATCATCAACAGCAGCAGAGCGATGTTGGGGTTTGTGATCGTAGCCAGCACCTGCGTCACCCATGTCGTCTCGAACTCGCGCAGCACGAGCCCTTGCGTGCGCAATTCGATCTCCTCGCCGGCCACGACCACCGTCCGGCCATCGAGCTGTTCGAGCAGCGAGCCGACATCCTCGGCGACGATGTCGATCACATTTTGCTCGAGTGCCGCATTGGCGGAAAGGCTTGCCGCACCGCGCACGGCTTCCTCCGCCCAATCGGCATTGCGACCCCGCATTTCGGCGAGCGAGCGGATGTAGGCGACCGCATCGTTCACCGCCTTGCGGTCCGAAACGCTGGCGGGTTGCGGCTCGCCATCCTCCTCCTCCTCGTCGGGAGACTGCTCTGGCGCTGTCGGAGCGCCGATCTGAATCGGGGTTGCAGCCCCGAGATTGGTGCCCGGCGTCATTGCGGCGAAATGGCTGGCATAGAGGATATAGGTGCCTGCAGAGGCCGCGCGCGCGCCACTCGGATGGACATAGGTCACGACCGGGATGTCCATGGCGAGGATATCGCGAATTATCTCGCGCATCGAGGTGTCGAGCCCGCCCGGCGTATCCATTGCAATGATCACAAGCCGGGCATCGCTATTCCGCGCTTCGGCCAGCCCGTCGCCGAGATACGATGTAGAGGCGGGCCCGATTGCTCCTTCGATCCGCATCATCACCGCCTCACCGGCATGATCGCTGGCCGAAGCCGAAAGGGCAAAGCCGCCCAACAATGCCAGCAGGGTTAGCCCAAAAGCACGCCACCAGCACGGCCTCGAGAGAGCGTGAGCCGAGCCCCCACTCCTATTCGGATTGCCATCAACAAGTGCCTGCAGTCGCAACCGAATTCTCCGCCATGATCGAAGTATTGCGACATAATGGCTGATGCCACGAAATACGTATCTTCCCCGATCACAGGCTTGGCGCCAGTTTGCCAGGTTCGAGATCAGCGGTCGGCTCACAGCACACTCACTGAGGATGTCCGCTCCCCCAAGCTTTCCACCTCAGACCGGAGCGACAAGCTAAGCCCTCAAAGATAGTCCTCAGGTAAGTACCTTTGCCTCGCCCACCATTCTCCCCGCTACATTTACACCGCAGATCCGGTAAGCGGCCTAGCTTTCAGGCAGCACGTCCTCGACCGCCTGGGCGGTCGTCGGCACGCCATGTCGGCTACGCCGGAGATCGAAAGCCACCGCCTTGAGTATCGCGACCGCCATGATGGCGACCACGAAGCTGAAGGGCAGCGCGCCGATGATCATGGTGATGCGAATCGCGTCGATCCCGCCGAGGATCAGCATGCTGCCGACCATCAGCGCCAGGGCCAGCCCCCAAAACAGGATGTGGCGCCGCCGGCTCCCTTCGCTCTCGCCTGCGCCGTTGATCGTGTTGACGATCAGGATCGCGCTGTCGGTCGAGGTGATGAGATAGGTCAGCAGCAGGATCACGACGAGGCCCGAAGCAATCATCGCCACCGCCGGATTGAGCAACACCGCCAAGGTGGCGTAGAGTTGGTCCGAGATACCGGTGTCGAGGATACGCCCGCCGGCAATGCCCCTCAGTTCGAGGTCGATTGCGGTACCTCCGACCAAGGCCATCCACACGAAACACATTAGCGAGGGGACGAGGATGACCCCGAAGACGTATTCGCGGATCGATCGCCCCCTTGAGATGCGAGCGATGAACATGCCGACGAAGGGCGCGAAGGCGATCCACCATGCCCAGTAGAAGACCGACCAGTCGAGTTGCCACTGCACCAGCGCATCGCCGATTGCCCCCCCACTCTCGAACAGCGTGAGCGAATTGGGCACCAGCGTCCGCAGGTAATCCCACAGGCCGACGCCAAGCACCTGAAGCCCATAGAGGCCCGATCCCACGATCAGGAACATCGCCAGCAGCAGCGCGGAGAGCGCCATATTGAGATTCGAAAGCCACTTGATCCCACGCCCCACCCCGGACAATGCGCTGAGCGTCGATGCACCGACGAGTATCGCTAGCGCGACGACTACTGCCGCGGCTGAGGCCGAGCCATCCGAATCGAGAAGCCAGTCGCCGAAGCCCAGCCGGGCGAGCCCCGCCACGAATTGCTCCACGCCCAGCCCCATCGTGACCGCTACACCGAGAAGCGTGGCGACCACCGCGACGATATCGATTACGTGCCCCCACAGGCCTGACATCCTGAGGCCGAATAGAGGCGCCAGAGCAGAGCGAACCGTCAAGGGCAGATTGCGGCGGTAGGCAACATAGCCGATTGCAAGGCCGACCAGGGCGTAGGTCCCCCAAGCGGCAAAACCCCAATGCAGGAAGGTGTAGGTATAGGCAGGCCGCACCGCCGCGACCGACTCAGCCGCGACCCTTCCGCGAATGATCTCCGGATTGTTCGCGAAGTGCGACAGCGGCTCGCCGGTGGAATAGGTGAGCATCCCGATCCCGATGCCCGCACCGAACAGCATGGCAAACCAGGAGAAACGACCGAATTCGGGCTTCTCGTCGGCATTGCCGATCCGTAGACGGCCCGATTGGGGTACAATCGCCAGTACGAAACAGGCCAGCATCAGAAAGGCGACGAGGTAGACGTACCAGCCGGCAAAGGATGCGATGATACGCGAATTGGCCGCTTCCAGCGTTTGGTTCGCCCGCACCGGGAAGAAGATTGCCCACATGATGAGCAGCGAGACGATCACCTTGGAGGGGATCGCGACGGCTCGGCTGAAACCGTCGTAGAAACCGCGGGAGGCCGTTTCGATCGGCAGTTCTATCAGGGGTGGCTGGACGGGAGGTTCGGGCTTGTCGGTCATGTTTTCTCCTGTCTTGACGCTTTGCCCCCGCGCGGCGGTCCGCCTTGCCCCCGATGAGACCCTCTCAGCAGGTCATATCGGTGCCGCGAACTGAATATCGATTTCGCTCATAGCATAAGGACCGCCCTAGCGAGCGGTCCTTCCAAGTCGTCTTGCTGATACGCTGTCAGGCGGCTTTTTTGGCGGCCGCCTTTGGCCGACGCTTGGGCGTCTTCGAGGAATTCGAGGAAGCACCCTCGGCTTCTTCGGCGTGCTTCTTGTCGAGCACCCTCTTGGCAACATACCCGCCGACACCAAGCGCAACCATTGCGGGAAGGCTGATCCGGCGCAGGACCGTGGTCGCTACTACGCCCAGGGCCGCGCCACTCGCTCCACCAATGGCACTAGTCTGCTTGGCGAGCCTGTCGCCGACGAAAGCTCCGATTACCTTGCCAATCATGTCGTCAATCTCCTTTGCGAAACCAACGACTTCGCCCCAGCCCGGTTCCGGGCATCAGCTGCCTCGCGCGCCGAGCCCATTGGCCAGAAGGTCGTTGGCGCGTCGCGCGATATCGTCGAAATCGGGATCGCCATCGCGTGCCCAGATGACGTAGCGCAGGCCGAGGAAGACGTTCATGCCCATGACGGCCCAGGCCTCTGTCGGCCCCAGGTCATGCGCCAGCTCGCCTGTTCTTCCGCCCGCGCGAAGGCGTTCCTCGATGCGCGTACCGATCGTCTCGTAATGCGCGCGGTAGCTTTCGGGGTCGACGAATTCGGCCTCGTCGATGATGCGGTAGATTTCCTTGTGCTCGGCGGCGAAGGCAAGGAAGGCGCGCAGGGCGACGCGTTCGATCTCGAGCGCGCCCATCGCGGGATCGAGCGCCTCGCGCGCGGCCTGCGCGACACCCGCGCTCATGTCCGAGACCAGCGCCCGGAAGATCGCGTCCTTGCTGTCGAAGTAGGTGTAGAACGTGCCCAGCGCGACCCCCGCGCGGCGGGTGATCCCGCTGATCGACGCATCGTGAAATCCGTGGTCGGCGAATTCGCGCGTGGCGGCGTCGAGGAGCTTTCGCAGCGTCTTGCGCCCGCGATCGGTCCGCGGTTCCTTGCCCGGCATGGCCGCCTCGATGGTCATTGCGGAACACCCCCTCCAATGCGCTTACGCTATCGGGCCCCAACGCATCAATCAACATCTAACTTGAAAGGTGGTTCAGGTTTCAGTATTAATGCCGGACAAAGATGTTCGGGAGGGAGAAACTGACCATGCGTTCCATCAATTACCTTGCCGCGAGCTTGCTCGCCGGCGTCGCATTTGCGGCCTTGTCCGCAGCACCGGCCTCGGCCCAGGACGCCGGTGACACGGCCCCCGCACCACAGGTCGAAGACGGCAGCACCATCGTCGTCACCGCGCGTCGCCGCGAGGAACGCATCCAGGACGTGCCGCTCGCCATTACCGCGCTTTCGGGCGAGGAACTGACCAAGGGCGGAACCCTCGAGATCACCGAGATCGCGCAGGAAGTGCCGAATCTCACCCTTGAGGTCAGCCGTGGCACCAACACGACGCTTACCGCCTTCATTCGGGGCGTCGGCCAGCAGGATCCGGTCGCCGGTTTCGAGGCGGGTGTCGGGCTCTATGTCGACGACATCTACCTCAACCGCCCGCAGGGTGCGGTCCTCGACGTCTACGATGTCGAGCGGATCGAGGTCCTGCGCGGTCCGCAGGGCACGCTCTACGGCCGCAACACTATCGGCGGTGCGATCAAATACGTCACAGCGCGCCTGCCCGACGACACCGAGGTGAAGGTTCGTGGAACCTACGGCTCCTACAACCAGGCCGACCTCATCGTGACCGCCTCGACGCCGCTCAGTGACGGCCTGAAACTGGGTGTCAGCGGCGCGCGCCTGTCGCGCGGCGGCTTCGGCGACAACCTCACCCAGCCCGGGGTCGAGAACTACAACAAGGATGTCTGGGCCGCGCGCGGGACGATCGAATTCGACACCGGCCCGCTCTTCATCCGACTGTCGGGCGATTACGTGAAGGACAATTCGGACCCGCGCCAGGGCCACCGCCTGCTCGCCGGGCGTTTCTCGGGGGCCCCGGTGCTCGACAACGTCTATGATACACGAGCCGGGCTCGATGTCGTCGAACAGGAAGTCGAGGCCTATGGCGGCGGCCTGACGATCGCATACGAAGTCGGCGACACCGTCACGCTCAAGTCGATCACCGGATACCGCAAGGACAATTCGACCACGCCGATCGATTTCGACAGCCTCCCCGCGTCCGATCTCGATGTACCGGCGATCTATCGCAACAAGCAGTTCAGCCAAGAACTCCAGCTGCTTTATGAGGGCGACCGGCTCTCGGGCGTTCTCGGCGCTTACTATCTCGATGCCAACGCCTTCACGGCATTCGATGTCGCGCTTTTCACCACCGGCGCTCTGATCGGCCTGCCCGGCCTCAACGCGCAAACGCTGGGCGATGTGGACACTGAAACCTATTCGATCTTCGGCGACTTCACCTACGACATCACCGACCAGATCAGCCTCTCGCTGGGCGGTCGCTACACCTGGGACACACGCACCAGCCGTATTCTGCGGACCACCTTCATCGGTGGTTTCTCGGATCTCTTCCCGCCCTCCACCGCAACCGCCATTGCGGTGACCAGCGACTTTACCGGCAGCGCGACCTTCAAGGAATTCACGCCCCGCGCCTCGCTGGCCTTCAAGCCGAACGACAACCACACGTTCTATTTCACCTATTCGAAGGGCTTCAAGGGTGGCGGGTTCGACCCGCGCGGCCAGTCGACCGCGGCTCCCGACCTCGATGGCGACGGCGACCGCGATTACGCCGACCAGTATGCTTTCCTGAGCTTCGCGCCCGAAAAGGTCGATAGCTACGAAATCGGCTGGAAGGCCTCGCTGCTCGACGACCGGCTGTTCATCAGCCTGGCGGCCTTCAAGGCCGACTATACCGACGTCCAGATTCCCGGCTCGGTCGGCTTCGACAGCGACGGCGACGGCACCAACGACAGCTTCATCGGCATCACTTCGAATGCAGGCGACGCCGATGTAGACGGGTTCGAATTCGAAGGCCGTGCCATCGTCGGCAAGGATTTCGCCGGACCGGGCAGCCGCCTGACCTTCAATTGGGCACTGGGCATCCTCGACGCGCAGTACAACACTTTCATCGACGCCTTCGGCAACGATGTCGCCGACCAGCGCGTGTTCCAGAACACACCCGATATCACCGCCCATGCCGGGTTTGATCTCGGCCTGCCGATCGCCAATGGTATCGTCGATTTCCTCGGCTCGGTCTCGTTGCGCTCGGATTCGAGCCAGTTCGAACTGCCCGGACCGCTCGATCAGGACGGCTTCGCGCTGGTCGATGCTAGCATTGTCTATACCGACGATAGCGATCGCTGGTCGGTCGGGGTTCACGCCAAGAACCTGTTCGACAAGCGCTACACCGTCGCCGGCTACGACTTCGTCACCGGTACCGTGCTGGGCCTCGAAGGGAATTTGACCGGATTCTACGGCGACCCGCGCCGGGTCTTCGTGACCGGCGAGTTCAAGTTCTGATCCGGCACTCTCTCGACTACAAAGGGCGGAGCATTACTCCGCCCTTTTTCTATCGGGCGATGCGCCGCCGCAAGAGCGCAGGCCGCGCTGCATTCTCCACTGGGATGCCGTAGGTCTCTGTATAGTTGGCGAAGCGTTCGTCGACCTCGCCTTCCGCCAGGCCGAATTCCTCGAGGCTGTAGTGATGCGGTCGCCGCTTGAGCCTCGCCGAACGGTCGAGATAGGCCTGCATCCCGGCTAGCGCCGGTTCGATATCGAAGCCAAGGAAGCGATAGACACGCTCCATCGTGGCGCGCCAGTCGTTTTCCATGTCCTCGTACTGGACGTCGATCATCCGATCGCGCGGGATACTGTCGCGCGCAGTGCGCATGCGTTCGATCATCGTCGCGGTCTTGCCGAACCATTCGCGACCGGTTTCGACCGGGTCGTTGTGGTCCGAATAGATGATCGTCTGGTTCCAGGCGAGCGAGGCGGCGCTGCCGACGACTTTTTTGGGGTCGCGGTGGGTAAAGATCAGCCGCGCGTCGGGAAAGACCTCGAGCAGTGCGGGCAGGTCGAGCATGTGCTGCGGGGTCTTGAGTATCCAGGGACGCAGCGAGCTTTCCTGCTGCGACCAGCCGATCAGCCGGAGGAGGTTTGCCATGTGGCGATAGGCCGGCACCGCGGATTCGTCCGCGCACCATTTCGAATATCCCGGGACATGCCACTGCGCCTCCCACTTCATCCCGTACATCGAGGCAGCAACAAGGCCGAGTTCCTCCTCGGGCTCGTAGGGTCCGGTAGGATGGATCGAGAGTGTGCGCGGATTGGCGAGCCGTGCGACCTTGAGAATGCGGCTGGCGAGCTTGGGGCGGAAGTCCGCTTCCTCACCATCCATCACGGCTTCGTACCCCGGGCGCGGCACGGGACTGATGGTTTCGAAGCTGCGCAAATGGGCGAAACGCCGGTCGCTGGCGAGCAGCCGGTGAAGCCGCGTCGTTCCCGAGCGCATCGGGCCGACGATGACCACCGGGTTCTTCAGCGGACGCGCGAGTATCTCGGGATGCCGCTTGAACCACATCTGCGTGTAGAGCCGGTCACGCAGCACGTGATGGAACATCTTCATGGCGGAGAAATCACCCGCCGCATTGAGGCGCGCCTCGTGCTTCACGCTGTCGAGCAGGACCTCGAAGGGGCGTTCGAACCAGCGATCGCCGAAATCGTCGAGCCCGGTCGCCTCTGCCGCCTCTTCGAGCAGGGCATCCTTCTCAAGGCAGGGCGGATCGATCAAGCCGACCTTGCGGCCCGCCCGTATCGCGCCGTCCACTACATCGATGAAACGCGTCCGGCGCGGTGGGTGGATCGGCTGATCGTTCAAACTTGCTTGCCTTTCAGGCTCTTGGAATTGCCATTGAACGGGTGGGAACAGGAGTAGTGCCCGAAAAAGGGCATGATCGATCTGGGGCGAAGTGACTGGCCAAGGCAGGCACGAGAAGGCATAGGCGCGAGCCATGCACGATATCGCCCTCATCCGCGCCAATCCGCAAGCCTTCGATGCCGCGCTCGCTCGCCGCGGAGCAGAGCCGGTCGCCGACCGGATCATTGCCCTCGACGCCAGGAAGCGCGAGGCGACGACCAAGGTCCAGCAGGCGCAAAGTCGCCGCAACGAGGCATCGAAAGCTATCGGCCAGGCGATGGGCCAGGGCGACACGGAGAAGGCTGAAGCGCTCAAAGCCGAGGTCGCCGAAATCAAGGCCGGCATGCCCGAATGGGAAGCCGCCGAGGTCCAAGCGGGTGCCGAACTTGACGACATGCTTGCCCGCCTCCCCAACCTCCCCGCCGATGATGTGCCGGACGGTTCGGACGAGAGCGACAATGTCGAGCTCCGCCAGTGGGGCACGAAGCGCGTGTTCGATTTCGAGGCCAAGGAGCACGCCGATCTCGCCCCCGCGCTGGGCATGGATTTCGAAACCGGCGCGAAACTATCGGGCGCTCGCTTCACTTTCCTGCGCGGCGACATCGCCCGCCTCCACCGAGCGCTCGCCCAGTTCATGCTCGACAAGCAGACGCGCGAAAACGGCTACACCGAATGCAACCCGCCTGTGCTGGTGAATGATGCCGCAATGTATGGGACCGACAAGCTGCCCAAGTTCGCCGAGGACAGCTTCCGCACCACCGACGATCGCTGGCTGGTTCCGACTTCCGAGGTGCCGCTGACCTACTCGATCGCCGACGAGATCCTGCCCGACCTCGCGCAGCCAATTCGCATGACCGCGCATACGCTGTGCTTCCGCTCCGAAGCCGGCTCGGCCGGCCGTGACACGCGCGGCTTCATCCGCCAGCACCAGTTCGAGAAGGTCGAGCTGGTCAGCATCTGCCGCCCCGAAGACAGCGAGGCCGAGCACGAGCGCATGACCAAATGTGCCGAGGGCATCCTCGAGGCGCTGAACCTTCCCTATCGCCGCATGCTACTGTGCACCGGTGACATGGGCTTCGGCGCGCGCAAGACCTACGATCTCGAGGTATGGCTGCCGGGACAAGGCGCCTGGCGTGAGATTTCCTCCTGCTCGAACACGGGCGATTTCCAGGCCCGCCGCATGAATGCCCGCTATCGCCCCGAAGGAGAGAAGAAGACGCAGTTCGTCCACACGCTGAACGGATCTGGCCTCGCGGTCGGGCGCACACTGGTGGCGGTGATGGAAAATTACCAGCAAGCCGATGGCAGCATTACCGTGCCCGAGGCGCTCGCCTCGTATATGGGTGGTGTCACCAAGCTGGAGCCTCGGTCCTGATGCGAATCCTCCTCACCAATGACGACGGTATCCGGGCGCCGGGCCTCGAGGTGCTCGAAGCGATCGCGCGTCAGTTCAGCGATGACATCTGGATTTGCGCCCCCGACGAGGAACAGTCGGGCATGGGTCACGCGCTGACGCTCACCCGCCCGGTGCGGCTGCGCAAGCATGACGAACGCCGCTTCTCGGTCACCGGCACGCCGACCGACGCCGTCACCATGGGCATGCGCAAGGTCATAGACGGGCTGCCCGACGTCATACTATCTGGCGTCAACCGCGGGGCGAACCTGGCCGACGACATCACCTATTCGGGTACCGTTTCGGCGGCCATCGAAGGCGCGCTCGCGGGGGTCCGCTCGATCGCGCTGAGCCAAGTCTATTCGAAAGAGGGACTGGGCGAGGACGTCCCCTTTGGCGCCGCGGTCGAATGGGGCGCGAAGGTGCTCGCCCCGCTGCTCGATGCGCCTCTGCCCAAGCGCACGCTGGTCAATGTCAACTTCCCGCCGCTTCCTGCCGGTGAGGTCAAGGGCATCCGCGCCGTGCGGCAGGGCTTTCACGATTATTCGCGCGGTACCGTGGTCGAGGGGCGTGACCCACGCGGGTTCAAGTACTACTGGTTCGGGCTCGAGGCGATCGAGCATACGCTCGACCACGGCACCGACCTCGAAGCCATCGACGAAGGCTACATCTCGGTCACCCCGCTTCAGCTCGACCTGACACACCACGCCTCGCTCGGCGCTCTGGCGGAGCGCTTCACCTAGTGGCCGACGCGCGCACCCAGCAACTCAGGATGAGCAAGGGCATCAAGCCCCTGCGCCGCGCGGTGCGCATCCCTGTGTGGGGCGACCTTGGCATCCGTCTGGGTCTGGCGCTTCTGCTGATCTTTATCGTGATCATGATCCATTGGTGGGACCGCGAAGGGCTGGTCGACAATCTCGACGGCGAGGTGAGCTTTCTCGACGTCGTCTATTTCACGATGATCTCGATCACCACCACCGGTTTCGGCGATATCGCCCCGATTTCGGACCGCGCGCGGCTGGTCGAAGCGGTGATCGTGACGCCGGTCCGCTTCGCCGTCCTCTTCATCTTTGTCGGTACGGCCTATAACTTCCTCATCAAACGCACATGGGAGCAGTGGCGCATGGCGCGGATCCAGGAACAATTGCGCGACCACATCGTGGTTCTGGGCTTCGGCATTTCGGGATCCGAGGCGGTCGCAGAACTGATCGAGCGGAGCACCGAACCGAGCCGGATCGTGGTAATCGACCCGAGCGAGGACCGCCTGGCCGAGGCCGAGGCGCTCGGCTGCAACGTGATGGCGGGCGATGCCACGCGGGACGAGACGCTCAAGGCTGTGCGGATCGCGCAGGCCTCCAACGTGCTGATTTCGGCCGGTCGCGACGACACTACCATCCTCATCACTCTAACCGCGCGGGCGCTGGCACCGCACGTTCCGATCAGCGTCGTTGTGCGCGCCGACGACAATGAGTCGATCGCACGGCAGGCCGGAGCCAGCAACGTCATCAATCCGGTTCGCTTCACCGGCCTGCTGCTCGCGGGAAGCGCCAAGGGTGAGCACATCGCCGAATATCTCGCCGACCTCGCGAGCATTTCCGGCCGTGTCCAACTGGTCGAGCGCGAAGTCACGCCCGAGGAATGCGGCAAAACGCTTGCCGAGTTGCGAACGGGCGGGCGCGGTCTCAGAGTCTATCGCGGAGGCAATGTGCTCGGCTTCTGGGAGCCCGAGTGCCAGACTCTTCAACCCGGCGATGTCGTGGTCGAGATCGTCCCCACCACCAGCGGCGAAGCGCAGGGTGACGGCCACGACCCCGACGATGGCAATCGCGGTTGAACGCTAGCGAAACAGCAGGAAGACCCCGCCCATCGCCGCCATGCCGACAATCAGATGGCCGGCATCGATCAGGAAATGCGCCATTTTCTTGCGTAGGTAGAGGTAGTTGATACCGACTGCCGGAACCATGATCGTCGCCCCGAAGCCGACAGCCATCATCATCACCGCCCGATCGCTCGCTCCGCTGCGCGTTATCGCGTGCCACAAGGTCAGCGCGATCACCAATTCGGCAAGATAGGTCAGGCCGAAGATCAGCGCCATATTGCTGCCCTCAAGCTGATCGTCGGTGATGCCCGCAGCCTTCTGCCAGGCCTTGCCGAACAGCACGCCGTACCAGATCGCTCCGACGAGGAAGAAGGCCAGCGCACCCAGCACCACCGCCCAGAAGTTGATTTCGCCCATTTCTGTTCTCCCCGGAACCCTCTGCCAGCAGGACGCTAGCGTAATTGCCCGTTCGGGTGTAGGGGCGCGCGCAATCATGAGCACTACCACCACCCCGATCCCCGACCAGAAGAAGGTCGGCATGGTATCCCTCGGCTGTCCCAAGGCCCTGGTCGACAGCGAGCGCATCCTCACGCGCCTGCGCGCCGACGGCTATGCGATGAGCCCCGACTATGCCGGTGCCGACGTCGTGCTGGTCAACACCTGCGGCTTTCTCGATTCCGCCAAGGAGGAAAGCTTGCAGGCGATCGGCGAGGCGATTGCAGAGAACGGCCGCGTGATCGTAACCGGATGCATGGGCGAGGAGGCCGATGCCATCCGCGCCGCGCATCCGAGCGTGCTCGCGGTGACAGGGGCGCACCAATACGAAGCGGTCGTCGAAGCCGTCCACGAACACGCCCCGCCGAGCCAGGGTCCCTTCGTCGACCTGATCCCGCAGCCCGACGTGAAGCTCACGCCGCGCCACTACAGCTATCTGAAGATCTCGGAAGGCTGCAATCACTCCTGCGCCTTTTGCATCATCCCCGACCTGCGCGGAAAGCTCGCCAGCCGCCGCATCGACGCCGTGCTGCGCGAAGCGGAAAAGCTGGTCGCGGCGGGGACGAAGGAATTGCTCGTGATCAGTCAGGACACCAGCGCCTATGGCGTCGACACGCGGCACGAGAGCCGCAGCTGGAAGGGCCGCGAGGTGCGCGCACATATGACCGATCTCGCGCGCGAACTGGGCCAGCTTGACATCGGCGGCGGCGTGCCACCCTGGGTGCGGCTCCACTATGTGTACCCCTATCCGCATGTCGACGCGGTGATCCCGCTGATGGCCGAAGGCCTGCTCACACCCTATCTCGACATTCCGTTCCAGCACGCCAGCCCCAAAGTGCTGCGCGCGATGAAGCGCCCCGCGAACGAGGCCAAGGTGCTCGAGCGCCTCAAAGGCTGGCGCAAGATCTGTCCCGAGATCGCGATCCGGTCGAGTTTCGTAGTCGGATTCCCCGGCGAGACCGAGGAGGATTTCAAATATCTGCTCGACTGGCTCGAAGAGGCCCAGCTCGACCGTGTGGGCGCCTTTCGTTTCGAGCCGGTCGAAGGCGCTCAGGCGAATGCCCTGCCCGACCCCGTGCCCGAGGAGGTTAAGGAAGAGCGTTACACGCGGATCATGGAGGTCACCGAACGGATCAGCGCCGCGAAGCTCGCAAGCAAGGTAGGCCGCCGGATCCCCGTGATCATCGACGAAGTCGGCGAACCCGACGAGGATGGCGACATAGGTGCGACCGGGCGCAGCCAGTCGGACGCTCCCGAGATCGACGGAGCGGTCTATCTGCGAAACGTGCCGCAGGTGCTCGCTCCTGGAGATATCGTAACTGTCTCAATTGAGGACAGCGACGCCCACGACCTGTTCGGCGCGGTAGCCTGATACGTTTCCGCCGGGGTGTTAACCGATCCGGCAAACCGTGAGCGCTCGGCGCTATGGTACTCTTCTGTAATAAGAAAAAAGCCTGCAGACACGCGCAGCGGAACCCATAAACAGCTTTTCCTTCAGGTAAATTCCTAAAGCGGAATTTACCTTCGCAAGCCGCAGCCCCGTTGGCTTACGAGGGATACGCGACGCCCCCATCAAAACTTTCTTAAACTTAAGAGCCTCATAAGGGCGCTCGATGGGTGAGCAACGCATCTCGAAACTGACTGGGCCGACCCTCGATCAGTTGTATTCGCTGTTCGGCGGGCGGCTGTTCGAGCGCCTGCGCCATATCCTGTGGGCGGGTCTGCTGTCGCTCGCGCTCTACGGAATCTCGTTTCTCCAGCCGATGGATCAGGTCTTTTGGCTGATACAGTCGCGCGTTGCGGAGCGAGCACCCTCCGGCGACATAGTGTTCATCGGTTCGGATGAAGCGCTGAACGATCCGAGGTCGCCGCAGAGGCGATACGAACTGGCAAGCGCCCTCGACGAGCTCGATCGCAAAGGCGTGGGCAAAGTCTACCTCGACATTACCTTCGCTGAATCGGACGATCCAGCAGCGGATGAAAGGCTCGCACGCGCGATTTCCGATCTCGGTCCACGGATCACACTGGTAGATCGGAGGACTTTAGGGGCGGCGGTCGACGAAGTCGTACGGGCCACTTCTCCCGCAATAGCGGGCGCTGCCGGTCGAGTGGTGTCTGACCAAACAGACCGCGACTGGTCCGGTTTGGCGTGGGAACTCCACTATAGCTACGTTGTGAACGGCAAACAGGTACCATCCTTCGCCTCGTCGATGGCCGGTATCGCTGGCGATCCGAAGAGAGTTTTTTCGATCGATTACGGCATCCCCCCGCCACGAATCCCTGCAGTTCCCGTAGCGGCTTTGTCCGGTCAGCTCAGCCTCGTGCAAACAACTCCGGTCGAGATAACCGGCAAGACGGTCGTGATTGGGCACAGCGGACAAGTTGCTGGTAATCAGCAAAGGATTCCGAGCCTTTCGAATGCACCTTCGAGCTATGTCGATATATACGGCGCGGAGACGCTGAAGGCTGGCTATACGAGAACTCTTAGCGGCCCTGCGATCCTGACTATTCTATCTGTTCTTCTCGTCTTGGCGTTCGTGCTCTGCAAGACCCGAAAGCAGCGGTGGATAGCATATGCGGCCGTCGTCATCTTCGCGCCTATCCTTCTGTTCGTGACAGCGAAAATCGGTGTGCGCGTCGAATTGTCCTATGGTGTCGGGCTGTTGCTGTTCTACGCCCTGTTCCGTTCGCGCAGGCGCTGGAAGCGGCGCCTCGAAATGGTCAATCTGGAAACCGGGCTGCCTAAGATACGGGCGCTGGAAGCACGGCTCGTTCGTGACTCGGTTGCCACCGGCCATATCGTCATCGCCAAGATCCAGAATTACGAACGGGTCCTGAAGACGCTCCGCTCGGACGACAAGGGCAGCTACGTCCTGAAGCTCGTCGATCGCCTGCGTGCAGCCGATCCCCACCTGGCTGTATACAGCGAGGGCCATCATCTCGGCTGGCACGTGGCAAACGACGAGACCGAAGCGGTCATCGAACATCTCGAAGGTTTGCGCGCGATCTTTGCCGCCCCCGTCCAGGTTGGCGGATTCTCGGTCGATGTTGGCATTACGTTCGGCATCGCCTCGATCGATGGCGATCCGTCTGCGCGCCTCGCGGCTGCTGTAGCTGCCGCCGAAGAGACCTCCGAAGCCCTCAATCCCATTGCCATTGCCGAAACCGGGTCGCAGACCGACCTGCTGTGGGATATCTCGCTCCGCGCGCGCATCGACGAGGCGATGGAAGCAGGTGAGATCTATTGCGTCTACCAGCCGAAAATCGATCTCGGCTCAGATTCGATCGTCGGGGTCGAGGCCCTCGTTCGCTGGCACGACCCGGCCCGCGGCTTCATTTCACCCATGCACTTCATCCAGCAGTGCGAGAAGGCCGGGCGCATGGAGCACCTCACGCGCTATGTTCTCCAGAGCGCCTGCTCGGCCGGACAATTGCTGCATTTTCGCGGCCACATGATTACGATGTCGGTCAACATCTCCGCCACCCTCCTCGGCGACATGCGCATCGTGGGGCTGGTACGCAATGTGCTCCAGGCGACGCGGTTCGCACCCCAGTCGTTGACGCTGGAGATAACCGAGACCGCGCGAATCTCCGACCACAATGTAGCCGCAAGCATTCTCGAGGAACTCAAGTCGATCGGCGTCCGCATTGCGATGGACGACTTCGGCGTCGGTTCTGCCAGCTTCGAGGCATTTTACGAACTGCCGTTCGACGAGATCAAGATCGACCGGCTGTTCGTCTCGAATATCGGCAAGGATCCCAAGGCCTTGGCGATCGTCTCGAGCATCGCTGCCATGGGCCGCGACGCGCGAATCACTGTAGTCGCAGAAGGACTCGAAAACCCCCAGGATGTCCCTCTGCTCGAGAATGCAGGGTGTCAGCAGGTCCAGGGTTTCGCCTTTTCGCGTCCGCTATCCCTATCCAATCTTCTTGATTATCAGGATCTTAACATAGAACGGCCCGTTGCAAACATAGTTTAAGCTTTACAAACAGATATGGTTAATGACATATAACTCCTGAGCAATCAGGAGGTATGACCATGTGGGATTTTTGGGGTTGGCTGTTGGGCGGCAAGTAAGCCCTCAGACACATCACTAATTGAAAGGGCCCCATCGGGGCCCTTTCTTGCTTCTGACCTCCATCAAAAACTCAAGATCATCGCGAGCGGCACAATCTCGACACGACGTTAGCTCGTCCAGACTAACGTCCCATAGTCTCTTCCGCAGGTGGCTCAGTTCGAGCTTCCTGTGCGGATCATCCCCACGCCGGCCAAGAATAGGAATGCAGCTGGCTGGCGCACGCCTGCCTGCGCTGTTATCCGCCTCTTCCGAGAGGAGAAACCGATGATCGCCCGGCCCGCCGCATGAACGCTCCTGCAGATCGCCTATTGCTGTTCGGCGCGACCGGGGACCTTGCGCAGCGCATGCTGCTGCCATCGCTCTGTGCGCTCGACGCCGATGGATTGCTCGAACCCGAACTGAAGATCGTCTGCACCGCGCGATCCGAAATGTCGACCCAGGACTATCGTGATTTCGCCCGCGAAGCGCTCGAAAAATACCTGCCGGATCATCGCCGCGGAGGCGTCGCCGAGTTTCTCAACCGGCTGAGTTATGTGCCGGTAGATGCCACCACGCCTGACGGATACGACGAACTGGCAAGGGAAGTCGGAGTCTACGAGAAAGGCCTCGCTATTTTTCTCTCGACCGCGCCGAGCCTGTTCGAGCCGACTATCGACGGGCTGGTTCATGCCGGATTGACCGAAGGCGACGTCCGGATCGGTCTCGAAAAGCCGCTCGGCACCGATCTCGCGTCGAGCAAGGAGATTAACGATGCGGTGGCCAAGGCCTTCTCGGAAGACCGCATCTTTCGCATCGATCACTACCTCGGCAAGGAAACCGTCCAGAACCTGCTGGCGCTGCGGTTTGCCAACCTGCTGTTCGAGCCGGTGTGGAACTCGACCTATATCGACCATGTCCAGATCACCGTCGCCGAAACGGTCGGGCTGGAATCGCGGGTGGCTTATTACGACGACAGCGGGGCGCTGCGCGACATGGTCCAGAACCACATGCTCCAGCTGCTCGCGCTGGTCGCGATGGAGCCTCCGACCAGCTTCGATTCGACCGCGGTGCGCGATGAAAAGGTGAAGGTGTTGCGCGCACTGCGTCCCATCGCCAAGGACGAGACCGTGACAGGTCAGTACCGGGCCGGCGCGGTCAATGGCGAGGCAGTGCCCGGTTATGACGAGGAGCTCGGCAAGAATAGCGACACCGAGACCTTCGTCGCGCTTAAGGCGCATGTCGACAATTGGCGCTGGAAGGGCGTGCCCTTCTACCTGCGCACCGGCAAGCGTTTGCCCGAGCGCGTGACCGAAATCGTGGTCCAGTTTCGTTGCATCCCGCATTCGATCTTCGAGGGACGCGGGGCGAGCACCCAGCCCAACCGTCTTGTCATCGGCATCCAGCCCGAAGAGAACGTCCAGCTGTCGATGATGGCCAAGGTCCCCGGTCTCGACCGCGAGGGCATCCGCCTGCGACAGGTACCGCTCGACATCGCCATGCCCGACGCCTTTTCGGGCGCGGTGCGCCGCATCGCCTATGAGCGCCTGCTGCTCGACCTGATCGAGGGCGACCAGACGCTGTTCGTTCGTCGCGACGAGGTCGAGGCGCAGTGGGATTGGATCGATGCCATTCGTGCGCTGTGGGAGAGCGAAGAGATCAAGCCCAAGGCCTATGGCGCGGGTAGCTGGGGCCCCAGCGCCGCCATCGCGCTGGCCGAACGTGACGGGGTGAGCTGGCATGACGAATAAACCGCTCCACGATACGATCCATCGCGTTACCGAGCGGGTGATCGCCAACTCGCGCGACAGCCGCGCCGCCTATCTAGAGCTGATGGAGCGCGAGGGCGAGCGGCAGGTCAATCGCGGATCGTTGTCGTGTTCGAACCTCGCGCATGCTTTCGCCGGCGCGGAAGAGGACCAGGCCGCAATCATGGCGGCCAAGGGCCCGAACCTGGGCGTGGTGACCGCCTATAACGACATGCTTTCGGCTCATCAGCCCTATTATCGCTATCCCGAGCGGATGAAGATCTGGGCCCGCGAAGTCGGAGCCACTGTCCAGGTCGCTGGCGGAACGCCGGCGATGTGCGACGGAGTGACCCAGGGCGAGGCGGGCATGGAATTGTCGCTTTTCAGCCGCGATACGATCGCGCTGTCGACTACGATCGCGCTGAGCCACGCCATGTATGACGGCGTCGCGCTGCTCGGCATTTGCGACAAGATCGTGCCCGGCCTGCTGATGGGCGCACTGCGCTTCGGCCATCTGCCAGCGATCTTCATCCCTTCCGGCCCGATGGGCACGGGTATTTCCAACAAGGAAAAGCAGCGCGTCCGCCAGCTTTACGCCGAAGGCAAGGCGACGCGCGAGGAATTGCTCGCCAGCGAAATGGGCAGCTACCATTCGCCCGGCACCTGCACTTTCTACGGCACTGCCAACTCCAACCAGATGATGATGGAGATGATGGGCCTCCATGTGCCCGGCGCCGCCTTCGTCCAGCCGGGTGCGAAACTGCGGCAGGAATTGAGCCGCGCCGCCACCCACCGGCTCGCCGCCATCGGCAAGACCGGTGAGGATTTTCGCCCGCTCTCGCGCGTGGTCGACGAGAAGGCGATCGTCAATGCCGCCATAGGTCTTCTCGCCACCGGCGGATCGACCAACCACGCGATCCACATTCCCGCCATGGCACGCGCCGCCGGTATCCGGTTCGACTGGACCGACCTGGCAGACCTCTCCTCGGCGGTACCACTGGTCGCACGCGTCTATCCCAACGGCTCGGGCGACGTGAACCATTTCCACGAGGCCGGCGGCATGGGTTACGTCATCGGCACCTTGCTCGATGAAGGCCTTGCACACGCGGACATTGCGACGGTCTGGGATGGCGGCTTTGCAGCCTATTCGCGCGAGCCGGGCATGGACGGCGACGCCCTGAGCTGGCGCGATCCGGGGCCTTCAGGCGACACCGAGATGTTGCGCCCCGCCACGGATCCCTTCCAGGCCGATGGTGGCATGCGGCTGGTCGAAGGCAATCTCGGCCGCGCCTGTTTCAAGTCCTCCGCCGTCGAGCGCGAGCGGTGGACGATCGAAGCCCCTTGCCGGGTTTTCGAGGACCAGCCGTCGGTCAACGAGGCATTCCGAAAGGGCGAACTCGACAAGGACGTCGTAGTGGTCGTCCGCTTCCAGGGTCCCCGCGCCAACGGTATGCCCGAACTGCACAAGCTCACACCTGCGCTGGGTGTGCTGCAGGACCGCGGTTACAAGGTGGCCCTCGTGACCGATGGGCGCATGTCGGGCGCGTCGGGCAAGGTCCCCGCAGCGATCCACTGTACACCCGAAGCGCTCGGTGGCGGCCCGCTCGCGAAGCTGCGCAATGGCGACCTCGTGCGGGTATGCGCCGCGACAGGCGAACTTTCGACCGCAGCGGATCTCGCGTCCCGCGAGCCGGCCCCCGCGCCCGATCCCGAAATCGGAATGGGCCGCGAGCTCTTCGCCATGTTCCGTGCCGGTGCGGATGGCGCCGAGCAGGGCGCATCGCCCATGCTCGCGATGGCGGGGTTGTGAGCATGGATCTCGTCAGCGTCGATATCGGTGGCACCCATGCACGCTTTGCCATAGCAAGCGTAGCCGACGACGGCACAATCACGCTGGGCGAGCCAGAAACGCTTCACACGGAAGACCACGCCAGCTTCCAGACCGCATGGGAGGATTTCCGCGAGCGGATGGGCGGGACGCTGCCCCCGCGGGTCGCGATGGCCATTGCCGGTCCGGTCGGCGGCGAGGTTATCCGCTTCACCAACAATCCGTGGATCATCCGACCCGCGCTTGTGCGTGAGAAACTGGGGGTTGAGGAGTATTGCATCGTCAATGACTTCGAAGCGGTCGCCCATGCCGTCGCGCGGGTCGGCGACGACCAGTTCATCCATCTCACCGGCCCTGAAAAGCCGCTTGCCCCGACTGGTCGCCTGAGCGTCCTCGGCCCCGGGACGGGCCTTGGCGTCGCCCATCTCTATCGCGAGGCCGATGGGACCTATCGTGTCTCGGCCACGGAAGGGGGGCACATCGATTTCGCCCCGCTCGACATGATCGACGATGCGATTCTCGCCCGCCTCCGCAAGCGCCATACTCGCGTGTCGGTCGAACGCGTCGTGGCCGGTCCGGCCATTTCCGACATCTACCAGACGCTCGCCGCCATGGAGGGCCGACCGGTCGCGGAGGAAGACGACATCGCGATCTGGACTCGCGGCCAGGATGGCAGCGACAGTCTCGCCGCCGCCGCGGTCGATCGCTTCTGCATGTCGCTGGGCAGCGTGGCCGGCGACATCGCGCTGGCGCAAGGCGGGTTCGGCGGTGTGGTGATCGCCGGCGGCCTCGGCTATCGCATCCGCGAAACCTTGCTCAAATCGGGATTTGCCGAAAGGTTCAAGGCAAAGGGCCGTTTCCAGGAACTGATGGCGTCGATCCCGGTCAAACTCATCACCCATCCGCAGCCGGGCCTGTTCGGGGCCGCTGCAGCCTTTGTCAGGGAACACGCATGACCATTGCCGACATCATGCAGACTGCGCCGGTCATCCCGGTGATCGTGGTCGACGAGCTGGAACAAGCCGAACCGCTCGCGCGCGCGCTGGTCGCAGGCGGCCTTCGGGTACTCGAAGTCACGCTTCGGACGCCCGTCGCACTCGATGCGATCCGCGCGATGAGCACAGTCGACGGCGCGATCGTCGGAGCCGGCACGGTGACCAATGCGCAGGAGCTTGCCGAAGCGATCGATGCGGGAAGCCAGTTTATCGTTTCGCCCGGGCTTACCGAACCGCTCGGCAAGGCCGCGAACGCTGCCGCAATTCCCTTCCTGCCCGGAATTGCCAATGCAGGCGACATCATGCGCGGGCTCGACCTCGGCCTGACCCATTTCAAGTTCTTCCCGGCCATGGCGGCTGGCGGACTTCCCGCACTCAAGGCGCTCGCCGCGCCATTCGGCCAGTGCCGCTTCTGCCCGACCGGTGGGATTTCGCCGGGCAATGCCGCCGAATGGCTCGCTTTCGATCCCGTTCTGTGTGTGGGAGGCAGCTGGGTTGCACCGCGCGGTGCAATCGACGAGATCGAGGTTGAGCGACTCGCGCGCGAGGCTGCCGCATTGGCGCGGTAAGTTTGCTGCAGGCGAAATGTGCCCGCGCGGGACGGCAAATTCGCGTTGCTGGAAAATTCATCGTTATACGGGCATAGTCCCTGCATGGATCATATACTGAAGTGGATCGGCGGCGGAACGGTTGCTGTCGGGCTGGTGCTCGCAGGGGTCGCTCTTGGTGGACGTGCAACGGCCGATGACGAACGGGCAAAAGCGTCCGTCGTTTCGACCCAGCCTGCCGCCAAGCCAGTGTTCGCCCATGGTGCAATCGCCGCGAAGGCGGCGGCCGATGCCGATCGCCTGTACACGGTGCGCCGGATCCTGCCGATCGATGGCCCGATCAAATATGGCGAGTGGCACTGGAACGACGAAGATGTTCCCGACGGCCCTCTGCTCGTCACCGTCGACCTTGAAGCGCGTGTCATCTCGATCTTCCGCGGCGGCTATGAAATCGGCGCGGCGGCGGTCATGCTGGGCACCGACGAGCATCCCACACCCACAGGCGTATTCCCGATCCTGTGGAAGCAACGGCACAACGTTTCCGAGAAGTACGGCGATGCGCCCATGCCTTGGAGCATGTTCCTGACCAACGACGGGGTTGCCATCCACGGCGGCAGCGAAGTGCAGAACGGCTATGCCAGCCACGGCTGCATCGGCGTTCCCGACGATATTGCAAAGCGCCTTTTCGCCATTGCCAAGCAGGGCGACAAGGTAGTGATCACCAATGGCCAGCGGATTGGCCTTGGCGACAGCATCATCTGATCTGGCGCGCTTCGCCCCGCCGCGGCGGTTCGGGCGTACAGACATAGCCTTCAGCCTGCCGCTCGATCAGCACGCCCGCAACATTCGCACGTCGATCCCCGCTGTCGAGAAACGCCGCGATCTGCCCTTGCGTCGCCATGCCGCCCAGCGAAGCGACAGCCATTCCAAGCAGCCGCCGCGTAATTTCGGGAGAGTCCGATGCGGGAACAGCGACCCGCGCCGCGCCGACCGAAGCCCGGCTTTCCCATAATTCGAGAGTGACCGCGTCGAGCGCGCATTCCGCCTGTTCCAGATGGGCTGCAGATCGGGATACCGCCAAAGAATCGATCCAGTCGGCCCGCTCGAGATGGCGCCGGATGCGTACGCGTTCGTAGCTCGCGTCGCGATTGCTCGGGTCCTCGGCGAAGGGCACACCCGCACGCTCGAGCAGATTGCGCAGCTCGCTTTTGCGAAAGCCGAGCAAGGGACGAACGATGGGAACGGGGCAGCCTTCCATCATGGTCGAGGAACGGATGCCGGCAAGCCCCGCCAATCCGCTTCCACGGTTGAGCCGCATGATGAGCGTCTCTGTCTGGTCGTCGGCATGATGCGCGGTTGCGATCGCCGCCAGCCCCTGGCTCTCCGCCCAAGCGCCAAGCGCGGCATAGCGAGCGGTGCGGGCCCGATCGAGGACATTGCCCTTTTCGACCTCGACGCTCAGGATCCGGCAGGGAATGGCACGCTGTTCGCACACCTCGGCCACCAGCGCACACTCCGCCGCCGCTTCGGGGCGCAGTCCGTGATCGACTGTCGCCACCGCGACCCCGCCACCCAGCAGCGCATGGGCCAAGGCCAGCAGCGCCATGCTGTCGGGACCGCCGGAGACGGCAAGACCGAGTTTGCCCTCGGGCCGGATGCGCCGGAGATCGGCCTCGAAACGCGCTAACAGCGCGGGATCGATAGCTGCGTCAATTGCACTTCACCTTACCGCGCGTGGCTTCGTACTGGCTCTGCAGGCGTCCCGCGGCCAGCGCCGGGTAGGTTTCGGAGAATTCGGCAAGCGCGATGCATGCGCGGCGCGTGTCTTTGAGCGCGATCATCGACTCCGCGAGATAGAGCAAGCTGTCGCCCGCACGAGCTCCGGTCTTGTCCTCCTGATAATTCTTCAGGAACCACGGTGCAGCCTCCTTGGCCTTGCCATCGTCGAGATAGGCGCGCCCCAGCAGGTTACGACCATAGGTCGTACGCCAGTGCTTGGGGTTATTCTCGACGAACAGCGTAAGCTGTTGCTGCGCTTCGGGATAGAACCCCGCATCCCACAGGCGGAAACCATAGGAATATTCATCGTCGCCCGGATCGTCGGTTTGCGGTTTGGCGATTGCCTGCACCGCGGCAAGGCGTTCGGCACTTGGGCCGGCAGGCTTCGCCGTCGCGACCGAGCGCGAGGTACCCGAACTTGCAGGAGCCGTCGCCTTAGGCGTCGCCTCCACCACTGCGTTCGCGCTTTTCGCGCCCTCGAGCGCATCGATCCGCTGGGTCAGCAAGCGAATGGTGTTGCCGTTTTCCTCGTTAAGCGCGGTCTGGCGCTGCAACTGCGCCTCGAGCGCGTCGAGGCGCGCGAGAATATCGGTCACTGCACTCGTCGACGGATTGGTCACGGTCGAGCGCACCGTCGGCTGGGCGCTGATTTCCGGTTCGAAGAAGCGCCCGTCGCCGCCGGGGAAGACCTTGCGCTGCAGGGCGCGCACCTCGGCCTCGAGCCGGCGCAGGCGCGCTTCGTCATTGCCGTCCTGCGGCAAGGCGGGCGTCGCGCTGGCCAAGAGGGCAAACCCGGCCCCCATGAAGGACAGGTTGCGGGCGAACGATCCGAACGTCATCGGTAGGCTCCTCGTGGGATATCCGTAGGTTGTGAAAGTGCCCTAGCCCCGCGAATCTGTCGAGGTCATGAAGCGGGCTTATCCCCTTTCCGGGGAGGACAGAGAGGTGTCAGCCCCCGTTGGCGACGGACTCTTCGGAAGTGGAAGGCCTCTCGGCCCGGGCGAGCAAGGCGGCCGCGGTGATGGGCACGTCCTTGATCACTTCGTCATCTTCCGAAAGCTTGGGCACCGGGCGTCCGCCCACGGTTATCGCCAGGGCATAGGGTCGGCCGGTCCACACCAGCGGTCCTTCGGCATCGGCAGGAACGGTATAGCTATCGCCCTTGTTCATCTGCGCTTCGTAGAGCCGTTCGCCCGCAGCATCGTAGAACTTGACCCAGGTGCCGTCCATTTCGCTGGTGAAGACTACCGGCCCCGAGGCCGCAGGCTCCGCGTCTTTCCCGGTCGCGGCGCGCGCTTGCTGCGGCTGTGCTTCGGTCTGCTGTGCAGGATCCTGCAACGGGGCCGGCCCGAGCCCTGGTGCAAAATAGCTGCTGTAGAAAGCATAGATTCCGCCGATGAGCAGCACCGCCGCGAACAGCGCAAACCAAGCAAGGCCGCGGCCCGGGACTCGCGCCGGATCGCCTGGTTCGAAACGCGTGGGAGCCGCGCCGCGATCTTCGCCTTCGGCCAGTTCGATGCGAACCTGATCGACGATCTCGCGTTCATCGAGCCCGACCAGCCGGGCATAGGTCCGCGAGAAGCCGACCGCATAGGTTCGTGCCGGAAGTTCGGTAAGCTCGCCGTTTTCGATCGTCAGAAGGTGCCGCTGAGGGATACGCGTTTCGGCAGCGACCTGCGCCAGTTCCAGCCCTGCCGCTTCGCGCGCGCGCTTCAGCCGCGCACCGACACCGCCCGTGTCTGCCGCTGGGCTGTCTTCAATGGATTCTTCGTCGCTCATGCGGTCCCCGATAATGCGATCCCGCGGTTTTCCCGCCTCTGGTCTTGACGCAGGAAAAGCGAACCTACGGCACGCCTGTCAAGCACGCATCATAGCACAGCTGCACGCTGCCGACGAATAGAGGCGGTTTCACGACGAAATCAGTCGAGGTCGATATCGTGCTCGCTCGCCCAGGTCTGCAAGGCGCCGCGCATGTCCGGCGGCGGCGCGGCAAGCCAGCGCGACATCTGTTCGGTCAATTCGACAAGGTCGACCTTGCGGACCAGTTCCTTGATCGGCCCGACCGCTGCCGGCGTTATCGATAGGCGGCGATAACCGATACCGAGCAGCGCAAGTGCCTCGAGCCGTCGACCGCCCATCTCGCCGCAGACACCAAGCCTGACGTTGTGGCCGACTAGGTTTTGCGAAACGCGCGCCAGAAAGCGCAGAATCGCCGGGCTCAGCCAGTCGTAGCGCTCGGCCAGCTTGGGATTGGCGCGGTCGGCCGCGAACAGAAACTGCGTCAGATCGTTGGTTCCAACCGAAATGAAGGACAGTTTCGGGGCCAACAGGTCGAGCGCTTCGGCAAGTGCGGGCACTTCCAGCATGCAGCCGTATTCGATGCTTTCGGGCAGCAGCCTGCGGCGTTCGCGCAGGAACGCGAGCTGGTCCTCGAACACTTGCTTGCCAGCATCGAATTCCCACGGTTCGCTGACCATCGGGAACATGACCGAGAGGTTGCGGCCCGCCGCCGCTTCGAGCAGCGCCCGCGCCTGCGCCTTGAGCAGCCCTTCGCGTTCGAGCGAGAGTCGCAATGCGCGCCATCCCATCGCGGGATTCTCGTCACGCTCGGCCACGGCATTGTCGAGATAGGGCACGGCCTTGTCGCCGCCGATATCGACCGTCCGGAACACCACCGGCTTGTCGCCCGCGGCATCGAGGACGTCGCGATAGAGCCGCATCTGCCGGTCGCGCTGCGGCAGGGTGGACGAAACCAGGAACTGGAATTCGGTGCGAAACAGTCCGACCCCGTCGGCCCCGCTCATGGCCAGCGCGCTCATGTCGTCGCGCAGGCCCGCATTCATCATCACGGTGATGCGCGTGCCATCGCGCGTGAACGGCTCGACGTCGCGCAGCTCGGCATAGGTCGCCTGCCTTTCGCGCGTACGGGCGAAACGCGTTTCGAAGGCGTCGAGTACCTGCTGGTTGGGGCGCAGCGTGACCGTGCCCTTGTCGGCATCGAGGATCACCTCGTCGCCTTCGGCCACGCGCGTCCTGATTCCTGTGACCCGGCCGAGCACGGGTATGCCCATCGCCCGGGCGACGATCACGACATGGGCGGTGAGCGAGCCTTCTTCGAGTACCACTCCTTTCAGGCGTCGGCGATCGTATTCGAGCAGTTCGGCGGGACCCAAATTGCGTGCGAAGAGGATCGTGTCGCGCCTGAGGCCCTGCGTTGCCGCGGTGCCGAGTTGCCCCGAGACGATGCGCAAGAGGCGGTTCGACAGATCCTCGAGATCGTGCATCCGGTCGGCCAGCAAAGGATCGTCGATCTCGCGCATGCGCATGCGCGTGCGCTGCTGGACCCGCTCGATTGCCGCCTCCGCGGTCAGTCCGCTGTCGATCGCCTCGTTGATCCGGCGGCTCCAGCCTTCGTCATAGGCGAACATCTTGTAGGTCTCGAGAACCTCGACATGTTCGCCGCCCTTGCCGAATTCGGGCTCCTTGGCCATCGCGTCGATCTGGTCGCGCATCTTGTCGAAGGCGCGGTAGACGCGCTGGCGTTCGGCCTCGATGTCCTCGGCCACGACCTGGTCGATCTCGATCCTCGGCTGGTGGAACACCGCCTGTCCGGCCGCGAGGCCTTTTACGAGAGTCAGCCCTTCGAGCACGTCGTTCTCGATATGCGCGATATCGAGATCGATCGCCTCCTCGTCGTCGACCAGTTCCTTGTGTGCGATCAGCTCGGACAGGACCATCGCGGTGGTCTGCAGCGCCTCGATCTCGACATCCTCATAGCGGCGCGGCTCGACATGCTGGACGCACAGGACGCCCACCGCCCGCTCGCGATAGACGATCGGCACGCCGGCAAAGGAGTGGAACTTCTCCTCGCCGGTTTCCGGACGATAGGCGAAATCGGGATGTGCCTTGGCCTCGGCGAGGTTCAGCGTCTCGATATTCTCGGCGATGGTCCCCGTGAGGCCCTCGCCCACAGCCAGCCTGGTGACGTGCACGGCTTCGGGATTGAGCCCCCGCGTGGCATAAAGCTCGAGCGCGCCTTCGCGCAGGAGGTAGATCGAGCAGACCTCGCTCGTCAGGCTTTCGGCGATGATCTCGACCACCCGGTCGAGTTTGTGCTGGGCGTGGGTGCGCCCGGCCATGACCTCGTGCAGGCGAGTGAGGATCTGGCGGGCGGAAGCTGCGGCTGACATGGCCGCAGCCTATAGCAAATAAGTCGAAATGCGGAAGCGGGACGCGGGGCCCCGCTCCGCGATTTCCGCAATCAGCAGGAGGCGAGCTCTTCCTTGATCCGGAGCTTCTGCTTCTTGATCTGCTGGATCATCGCGATGTCGGGCGCCGGCCTCGTCTGTTCCTCGTGCAGGCGGGCTTCGAGACCGGCATGCTTGGCTTTAAGCGCATCGACATGGGATGATTGCATCGGAGTAGTCTCCTTTACGGTTGTACGACCTCAGGAGCGACTCGTGCGCAGGCGCGGCACGAGCCGCAGATCTGGTATCAAACCACAGGATTGATAATTTACAAAGCACCGAGTTGAAGGCATGCGGCAGGTCGGTCGCGACAGGCGATAGGCGGGAATGGGCGGCGTGAACGAACAGGAATTGCGCAAGAGACTGGCGCTGCTACGCAGCGAGCACCGCGATCTCGACGTGGCGATCGCGGCGCTGGGCGAGGCCGGCGCGGAGCGCGGTTTCGTCGACCAATTGCAGATGGCCCGGCTGAAGAAGCGCAAGCTGGCGCTGAAGGATCGCATCGCAGCGATCGAGGACCTGCTGCTTCCCGATATCATCGCCTGAATTGTCACCGTTTCGGTGCCCGGCGTTTCAAGGCGGGACGGGCGTGGTTAATCCGCTGGCCGCAGGCGGCGGCGACAGGTAGGATTTTCCCATGCCTGCCCGCGATCTCAACGAAGAAGTCATCGAGGACCTCTACACCGAAGCGCTCGTCCTCGCCGACGATGCACGCGCCGCCTTCGACCTGCGGTTCACCGAGCGGAGCGAAAACCCTGACGACCTGACGCGCGTCGCCCTGTCGATCGAAGGGCTGCGAACGACGACAAGGCTGATGCATGTCCTGGCCTGGCTGCTCAACCAGCGCGCATATCTTGCCGGCGAACTATCCGAGCAGCAGCTCGCGAGGTGTGGCGCCCTTCCCGAAGAGCGCGCAAGCGATGCGGACAACCTCGCGCGGCTCGAGCCCGCGACCTGCGCCCTGATCGAGGAGAGCGAGCGGCTCCATGCCCGCGTCGCACGGCTCGATCGCGACTGGCGGATGGAGCGGGTAGCGGCTCCGCCCGTGGCCGCGCTCCACGGGCGCCTGGCCCAAGCCTTCGCGATCGGCTGATCAGGCCGCGGCGAGCGCCTTCGCGTAACGCGCCAGCCGCGCCCTGCGTACCGCGTCTTCCATCTGCGGCGCAAAGCATTGCGTTCCGCCGCGCATGGCCCGCGCGGCGACTTCCAGGTTTTCGTGAATGCCGCTGCCCACGGCCGCAAGGATGGCTGCCCCGAGCGCGGTGGTTTCGACGAAGTCGGGGCGTTCGACCTCCAGATCGAGAATGTCGGCAAGGTCCTGCGCCATCCAGTCGTTGGCGCTCATGCCGCCGTCGATCCGCAGTCGCGACCAGGGTGCCCCATCGGCAGCGAAAGCTCTGGCAAGATCGTGCGTCTGGTGCGCCATCGCCTCGAGTGCGGCGCGCGCGATCTGTGCCCGACCGCTGGCGAAGCTGAGACCGGAAATGACCCCGCGTGCATCGGGCGCCCAATGCGGTGCACCGAGCCCGGCCAGCGCGGGGACGATCACCACTTCGCCGCTGTCTTCGATTGAGCGGGCGAGTGCCTCTGTCTCGTCGGCGCTGCCTATCAGGCTGAGCTGGTCGCGCAGATACTGAACCAGGCTGCCAGCGACGAAACAGGCCCCCTCGATCGCATAGGTCCGCTGTCCCGCTTCCTGATAGAGTACGGTGCCGAGCAGGCGGTTGTCCGAGCGCGGAATGTCCTGCCCCTTGTTGGTCAGCACGAAGGCACCGGTGCCATAGGTCGCCTTGGTTTCGCCGAAAGCGGTGCACCCCTGTCCGATGGTTGCAGACTGCTGGTCGCCTGCCATGCCGCAGATCGGGATGCCCGCGCCGAGGATTGCGGCGTTGCACCGGGCCAGCTGGCCATGCGTATCGACCACCTGGGGCAGGGCCGCATGCGGCACGCCGAACAATTCGCACAACCCCTCGTCAAACTGCGCCCCGTCGAGCGCCAGCAGCAGAGTCCGGCTGGCATTGCTTGCATCGGTGAGATGCGCCCCGCCCGAAAGCTTGTAGACCAGCCAGCTCTCGACCGTCCCGAAGGCCAGCGTGCCCTTCTCTGCCGCAGCCCGCACTGCCTCGTCATGGTCGAGCATCCAACGCATCTTGGTGCCCGAGAAATAGGGATCGAGCAGCAAGCCGGTGCGCCGCTGGACCTCCGGCTCGTGCCCGTAATCCTTCATGCCCGCGCAGAATCCGGCCGTGCGGCGGTCCTGCCAAACGATCGCGGGCGCCAGCGGTTCACCCGTAGTGCGGTCCCAAGCGACAACGGTTTCGCGCTGGTTGGTAATGCCGATCGCGGCAATCCGCTCGGGCGCTCCAGCCATGACTTCGCGCGCGCAGTATAGCGTCTTCTCCCAGATCTCGCCCGCATCGTGCTCGACCCAGCCGGGCCGGGGGTAATGCTGCGTCAGTTCGGCCTGCGTGACCGCTTCCATCGCGCCGTCGGGCGCAAGGATCATCGCCCGGGTCGACGTGGTCCCGGCATCGAGGACGAGGATACGATCGGCCATGCTTTCTCCCTTGCGAATGGCGGGACGTGACATGGCGCAGCCTTGTCCCCATATGCAAGGGCATGGCAGGACCTCCTCCCAAACCATGGCCGACCGGCAAGGCGATGCAGCTCGAGCCGCTAGTACGCCGCGTGCTCGCTCCCAACCCCTCGCCCTACACCTATACCGGCACGCAGAGCTATATCGTCGGCCTCGGCGATGGCTGTGCGGTAATCGATCCCGGCCCCGACGATCCGGCGCACCTGCTGGCACTCGATGCGGCGATCGGCGAGGAGCATGTCTGCGCCATCATGTGCACGCATACCCATCGCGACCATTCGCCCGCCGCGAAAACGCTCGCCGCCCGAACGGGCGCGCCGATCGTCGGCTGCGCGCCGCTGGTGCTCGACGACAGTGGTCCCCGCGCCGATGCTGCATTCGACCGGACCTACGAACCCCACCGCGTCATGGAAGATGGCGAGGCGATGACCGGCCCCGGCTGGACGCTGCGAGCGGTCGCGACGCCGGGCCATGTTTCCAACCACCTGTGCTTCGCGCTCGAGGAAAGCGACGCGCTGTTCACCGGCGATCACATCATGGGCTGGTCGACCAGCGTCGTGATCCCGCCCGATGGCGACATGGGCGATTACATGCAGAGCCTGGAAAAGCTCTATGCGCGCGAGGACCGGGTCTATTATCCCGCACATGGCGAAGCGGTGGACAAGCCGCGTCAGTTGGTCCGCGGGATGATCGGCCACCGCCGCCAGCGCGAGAGCCAGATCGTCCGCCATCTCGGAGAGGGCCCGCTTGCGGCGGCGGATTTCGTGCCGAAAATGTACAAGGGCCTCCACTCCAAGCTGCACAAGGCGGCGGAAATGTCGGTGACCGCGCACCTTATCGATCTGGAACGCCGGGGCCTTGTCGCCCGTTCGGGCGATGTATGGCAGACGATCTGAAGACGCGCGAACCCACAGTCCAAGTCGAACCGAGGCGCGACCAGCCGCTCGCACGCGTGCAGGCACTCCCGTGGCTGATCGTGATCGTCCTGCTCGCCGCCGTCGCATGGCTCGGGTGGCGGGCATTCTTTCACGATGAGGAAGGCGACCCGGTGGGCAGCGCGATGCTGGCCTTCGAGAAACAGAATTCACTGACCGTCTTTGCCAGCCGCTTCGAGGTCGTCGCCGAAAGCGTGAACACGACCTCTGTCGGCCCGCTCGACCTGGCCGAGACGCGGCAAGCCTCGATCATACCCGCGAATGTCGAATACCGCGTCGACCTTTCGGGGATGGGGCGTGAGCGGATGAGGTGGGATGCGGACAGTGAAACGCTCTCGGTCGTCCTGCCCCCGCTCAGGATTTCGCGCCCCAATCTCGACGAAGCGCAGGCGAAGACCTTCACCGAAGGCGTCTGGGTGACGCGCAATGCCAGCCGCGAGTTGAATCGCAACAACTCGCTCCAGGCCGAGCGCAAGGCGGCGGCCTTCGCCAAGAACCCCGAGGTGCTCGCCCTCGCGCGGCAGGCAGCCAAGGAGGCAGTGCGCCAGAACCTTGCCATTCCGATGCAAGTGGCCGGTTATGGCGACGTGACAGTCGACGTGCGTTTCGACGGCGAGCAACCGTCCTGATTTGACGCTCGCCATGTGCCGCGATAGTTCGGAATCAAAACAGCATGCGGTCGCTTGGGCTTTGAGGGAGGACCATGGGACCATGGCAACGCTTGCCGAACAACCGCCGCACACCGCTGCGCGCGAACACCGTTTTTTCCTGATTGCAACCTGGCTGCTTGCCGCCATGACGGTGGGTGGTTTCGCACTCAATCTTGCGGCCGGGCGATCGAGCTTCGACGTGCCGCTGGTCTACCACCTCCACGCCTTCGTCTTCATGGGCTTTGTCGGGATCTATACCGTCCAGGCGACGCTCGCTGCATCGGGCAACATCGCGCTGCACAGGCAGCTCGGCCAGATCGCGGTAGTCTACATCCCGCTGATGCTCGTCCTGGGCACGTGGCTGACCTTCGAAACGCTGCAGGTGCTCGGCGGTCCTCCGTTCTTCGCGCAGAGTGAATTCCTCGTGGTCAATCTGTTTCACCTTGCGGCATTCGGTGTGCTGTCCCTCTTCGCGTTGCGAATGCGCAGGCAGAGCGACTGGCACAAGCGCCTGATGTTCGGTGCGATGGTCACTGTCAGCATCCCCGGGATCGCGCGCCTTTTGCCGCTCCCCTTCCTCGTACCTTACGTTTTCCCTGCCATATTCGCGGCCGCCGCGCTGTTCCTGATTGCCGGCATGGTGATGGACAAGCGGGTGCATGGCACGGTGCACAAGGCCTGGTGGTGGGCGCTGTTCGGCCCGATCGCGGCCATGGGGCTGGGTGAAATCATCGGCGCGACCGGCTATGCCAGAACCTGGGTCGCCGGCCATGTTGCGGGCACGCCGGGTGGCGAGCGATCGCCAGACCCGTTCATGCCACCGGGTTTCTAGGGTGGAACGCCCTCGCCTTCCCGTCCGTTCGGGCTATAGAGGCCCCAAAAGGACCAGACGGGACACGTAATGACCGCACAGACCGACCTGCCGACCGGACAGGATTTGCTCGCCGAGATCGATCGCCTTCGCAAGGAGAAGAACGCGATCATCCTCGCGCATTACTACCAAACCGCCGACATTCAGGACATTGCCGACTTCGTCGGCGACAGCCTCGAGCTTTCGCGCAAGGCGGCGGAAACTGATGCCGACGTCATCGTGTTCTGCGGCGTCAAGTTCATGGCCGACACCGCCAAGATCCTTAGCCCCGAGAAGATCGTGGTGCTGCCCGACATGGATGCCGGCTGCAGCCTCGAGGACAGTTGCCCGCCCGAGAAGTTCAAGGCCTTCCGCGAGGCGCATCCCGACCATATTGCGCTGACCTACATCAACTGCTCGACCGAGGTGAAGGCGCTCAGCGATATCATCGTCACCAGCTCGAGCGCCGAGACGATTATCAGCCAGATTCCCGAGGACCAGAAGATCATCTTCGGGCCTGACCGGCACTTGGGCGGCTATATGAGCCGCAAGTTCGGCCGCGAAATGCTGCTATGGCCCGGCGTGTGCATCGTCCATGAAGCTTTCAGCGAAACAGAGCTTCTGAAGCTCAAGGCCCAGCACCCCGACGCACCCGTTGCCGCGCATCCCGAGTGCCCGCCGACCATCGTCGACCATGCCGATTACGTCGGCTCGACCAGCGGCATCCTCCAGTTCGCCAAGACTTTCGAAGGCGATACGCTGATTGTCGCGACCGAACCGCACATCATCCATCAGATGGAAAAGGCGCTGCCCGAGAAAAACTTCATCGGCGCGCCGGGTGCCGACGGCAACTGCAGCTGCAACATCTGCCCCTACATGGCGCTGAACACGATGGAGAAGATGTACGCCTGCCTGCGCGATCTCGAACCGCGGATCGAGATCGAGGAAGGCCTGCGGCTCAAGGCCAAGCAAAGCCTCGACCGCATGCTCGAAATGGCGAGTGGTACGATCGGCAAGGGCGATCTCGGCAAGGTCTAGAAACACTCAGGGAGAGAATATCATGGTCGCACGCTTGGCGCTGGCCGCCGCGCTCGCACTTACCGCTGCGCCGCTCGCGGCACAGGAAAGCGACGCGGAAGACCCTTACATCTGGCTCGAGGAAATCCAGGGCGAGAAGGCGCTGGCCAAGGTCGATCAGTGGAATGCCGATACCGAGGCGGTACTGACGGTCCAGCCCGAGTACCCGATCGCCAAGGCATGGGCGAAGCAGATCCTCGACGACACGCGCCAGATCGCCATGCCCGATGCGATCATGGGCGACCAGGTTACGAACCTGTGGCGCGATGCGGACAACCCGCGCGGCCTGTGGCGCATTTCCAGCCTCGACAGCTACATGGCGGGCACACCCGAATGGCGCGTGCTGATCGATGTCGACCAGCTCGGCAAAGACGAAGGCGAGAGCTGGGTCTGGCATGGCGCCAATTGCCTCGCGCCGGACTACACCCGCTGCCTCGTCTCGCTCAGCCCGGGCGGGACGGATGCCGACGTGGTGCGCGAGTTCGATGTCACCACGGGTCAGTTCGTCGAAGGCGGATTCACGCTTCCCGAGGCCAAGTCGAACGTCGCCTGGTTCGACAAGGACACGCTGTTCGTCGGCACCGACGAAGGCGATGGGTCGCTGACCGACTCCGGTTATCCGCGTCTCGTCAAGCTGTGGCAGCGCGGCACCGAGTTCTCCGACGCCCGCCAGGTCGCCGCAGGTGAGCAGGCCGATATCAGCGTCTCGGGCTTCTCCGTCCTCGACGGCGACAAGCGCTGGCGCTTCATCAATCGCAGCCCCAGTTTCTGGACCAATGAAATCGCGCTGGTAACGGACGACGGGGCAACCATCTCCCTGCCGCTGCCCGCCGACGCCGAGTTCGAAGCCGTGCTCGGCGGGTTCGTAATAGCCAAGCTCAACTCCGAATTCGAAACCGCCGACGGCACCGAACAGCCCGGCGCGCTGCTCGCCTGGTCGCTTGACGATGTGCAGCGCGGTGCAGATTCTGCACCCTTCACCATCTTCCGTCCCAGCGAAACGCAGGCGGTGGAACAGGTGGCGGCATCGGAAACCAAGCTGTGGATCAAGGTGCTCGACGACGTGTCGGGCAAGCTCATCGAGCTCTCGCCCGGCAGTTCGAGCTGGACACCGCGCGCAATGGACCTGCCCGCCAACAGCACGATCCAGATCGCCGAGACCAGCGGCAAGGGCGACATGGCCTTCGTCACGGTCGAAAGCATGCTCACCCCGCCGACACTCTATGCGGTGCCGAGCGAAGGCGATCCGGTCGCCATCGCCAGCGAACCGGCGCAATTCGATGCGAGCAAGTTCACCGTCGAACAGAAGTTCGCCACCTCGAAGGACGGCACCAAGGTTCCCTATTACCTCGTCCGCCCGAAGGGTGCCGAAGGCCCGCTCCCAACGCTGATCCACGCCTATGGCGGATTCCGCGCGGCGCAGACGCCCAAATATTTGACTGCCGAGCCCTATCGCAGCGGCCCGCTGGGCCTGTTCTGGGTCGAGAGCGGCAATGCCTATGTCCTCGCCAATATCCGCGGTGGGGGCGAATATGGCCCGCGCTGGCACGAGGACGCGCTACGCGAGAAGCGCCAGAACAGCTTCGACGACTTCCACGCCGTGGCTGACGATCTCGTCGCCAACCGCCTCGCGAACCCCGGCCGCATCGCCGCCTCGGGCCGGTCGAATGGCGGTGTGCTGGTGGGTGCGGTGGCGAACCAGCGCCCCGACCTCTACGGCGCGATCATCTCGGGCAGCCCGCTGATCGACATGCGACGGTACAACAAGCTGCTCGCAGGTGCCTCGTGGATGGCCGAATACGGCAATCCCGACGTGGCCGAGGACTGGGCCTTCATGAAGGAATGGTCGCCCTATCAGAACATGAGCGATCAGCCCGGCGTGCCCGCGGCGTTCTATTATCTCTCGACGCTCGACGACCGCGTGCATCCCGGTCATGCGCGCAAGGCGGCGGCCAAGCACGAGGCGTGGGGCCAGACATTCTATTACCACGAATATCGCGAGGGCGGGCATTCGGTGGGCGCCGATCACGAGGAAGACGCCAAGCGCGCCGCGCTGCTGCTCGCCTATCTCAACCGCGAGATCGGCTCGGGCGCCGAGGACTAAGGCACCCAATCGCCGCTCGCGCGTTCACCTCCTGACGACAACAGTCAGGGGGTGGGTGCTTGACCGCCGACATACGCTTCTTCTGGGCGCGGCTGAACGCGAACTACTGGTTCTACCCCGCGTTGTTCTCGATCCTGGGCGGCGTGCTCGCCTTTACCATGGTCTGGATCGACCGCGCGGGCTTCGCCGAATTCCTCAACGAGGTGGACTGGATCGTTCCAGCGCGCCCCAAGGGCGCGGCGGACATGCTCACCGTGATGGCGGGCAGCATGATCGGGGTCGCTTCGACGGTGTTCTCGATCACCATTGCTGCAGTCGCCTATGCCAGCGGCAATTACGGCCCGCGCCTGCTGACCAATTTCATGGAAGACCGCGGCAACCAGCTGAGCCTGGCGACCTTCATCGGCAGCTTCGTCTATGCGTTGATCGTGCTGCGCGCGGTCCGCGCCGAAGACGAGACTCCGGCCGCTGCGGCGGATGCGGCGGCCACGGCCCTGCCCGGCTTCACTCCGCAACTCTCGCTGCTCGTCGCTTATGCGCTCATGGGACTATGCGTGGCGGTGCTGGTTTTCTTCCTCAACCACATCCCCTCGAGCATCCGCATCAACAAGGTGCTCGAAGGCATCGGCGAGCGCCTGCTCGGAGCGATCCGCGACACCTATCCGGTGGAGGAGAATTTTCGCAACGCCGTGCAACCTGTGGGGGGCCAGTCGCTGACCGCATGGCGAGCCGGCTATGTCCAGCTCATCGACTTCAAGGACCTTTCCAGGATCGCCCGCGATTCTAGCTGCACGCTTTCGCTGCGAGTCCGCAATGGCGACTTCGTTCACCGGCACTCCGCCCTGGTGGATGTGCGGGGCAGCGAGCCCGAGGCAATCGAGGATCGGGTGCGCGAATGCTTCACTCTTGGTTCGACCCGGACCCCCGAACAGGATCCGCAGTTTCTGATCGACGAACTGGTGGAGATCGGCCTGCGCGCGCTATCGCCTGGGATCAACGACCCGTTCACTGCAATCACTGCCATACACTGGCTGGGCGCCGCCACGGCCGAAATCGGGCGCCGCGATCTGCGCAAGGACATCTGCGACGACGAAACCGAGGATTGCCCCGTCATCCCGTTGCCCGACGATTTCGGGCACTATGTGAAGCGCGGCTTTGGTGCTATTCGCAGCGCGGTGGCCAGCTCGCCGATCGCGGCGGAGGTCATGCTCGATACGCTCGCCAACGCCGCGGCACCGATCAACCACGAAGGGCGACAGACACTGCTCAAGGAGCAAGCGGAAAAGCTCGCCCAGCAGGCACGCCTCATCCTCGTCGGTCCCGATCTCGAGCGCTTCGAGGAGCACTTCATCGAGTTCAACCGGACTTTCTGGTAGCGTCTCAGCGAACCCGGCCGACCTTGCCCGGCACCCGCGCGAGAACCAGCGCCGCACCGACCAGAACCATGCCTAGGATATCGAGCGGCAGCAGGAGCTCGCCGAAGACCAGCCAGCCGACCAGCGCCGCCACGGCCGGCTGGGTGAGTAGCGCCATACCGATGAGCAGCGGCGGGAAGTGCCGCAGCGAAAAGACAAGCAGGCCCTGCCCGACAACCTGGCTGCTGAGCGCAAGGACCAGCACCGGGGCCCACCCCGCGGCGCCCGGCCACACAGGCTCGCCCGTCGCCAGCGCCAGGACGAGCAGCAGCGGCGAAGCCGCAAGGCTCACCAGCAGCAAGACCGCCCATGGGCCCAGCATCGATCGAGCGCGCTGGGCGGGCAAGAGGTAGAAAGCGTAAAACAAGCCCGCCGCGAGGCAGAATAGGTCTCCGAGGAAAGTGGTCGCGGAGATTTCGAGGCTACGCCCGAGGAGGATCGCGGCGCCCGCCAGTGCCGCGACGACACCTGTGGCTTCTTGCCCAGTCGGCGCGCGCCGCGCCGCGACCAGGCCCCAGACCATCAGTATCACCGCGCCCGCATTGCCGAACAGCGTGGCATTGGCGAGCCGGGTCCGCTCGATTCCGATGTGCCAGCTGGCGAGATCGAAGGCGAAGAAGGTGCCCGCGAGCATGCACAGCAGCGCGAGCTTGCGATCGAGCGGGCCGACCGATCGCCCGCGCCACGCCAGGAGCGCCAGCAGGGGAAGCGGCAACAGCAGCCGCCAGAAGGCCGCCGATACAGGGCCCGTATCGGCAAGGCGGACCAGCCATGGGCCCAGCGCCAGGGCCAGGTTTCCGCCAATCAGCGCAGCATAGTGCCACGCGCCGGCCTGAAAGCCATTCTTGTCCGGCGAGGCGGTTGCGCGGTCCATGACCCGCCCCTAGCTCAATGGCCAAGTCGCGCCAGCAAAAAGGATTTGTCCAGCATGCACGATAGTCTGTTCCAGCCGCTGACCATGGGAGCCCTCGAGGCCAAGAACCGCATCTTCATGGCGCCGCTCACGCGTGGGCGCTCGACCCAGCCGGGTTCGGTGCCGAACGCGATGATGGCGACCTATTACCGCCAGCGCGCGACTGCGGGCCTGATCATTTCCGAAGCGACCGGGATCAGCGTCGAAGGCCTCGGCTGGCCCGCCGCGCCCGGCATCTGGAGCGAGGAGCAGGTCGAAGGCTGGAAACTGGTGACCGATGCGGTCCACGAGGAAGGCGGCCTCATCGTCCTCCAGCTGTGGCACATGGGACGCCTGGTCCACCCATTGTTCCTCGGCGGCAATCCGCCGGTTTCGGCTAGCGCGACGACCGCGCCCGGCCATGCGCATACGTTCGAGGGCCGCAAGGACTACGAGCAGGCGCGAGAAGCGAGCACCGAAGACATCAAGCGCATCGTCGAAGACTACCGCCACGCCGCCGAGAACGCCAAGAAGGCCGGCTTCGACGGAGTCCAGCTGCACGGCGCGAATGGCTATCTGGTCGACCAGTTCCTGCGCGATAGCACCAATCTTCGCACCGACGAATATGGCGGCACCCCCGAGAACCGCACCCGCTTCCTGCGCGAGGTATTGACCGCGCTTATCGATGTGTGGGGCGCGGATCGTGTGGGTGTACGGCTGTCCCCCAACGGTGAGACCCAGGGCTGCGACGACAGCGATCCCGCGGCAACCTTCGGCGCGGCCGCCCGTGTCGTCGAAGACCTGGGCCTCGCCTTCCTCGAGCTGCGCGAACCCGGCCCTGACGGCACGTTCGGCGCCACCGAAGTCCCCAAGCAGAGCCCGCTCATTCGCCGGATCTATTCGGGACGGCTGGTACTCAACAGCGATTACACGCCCCATGGCGCGGTCGCGGATATCGACTCGGGCCTGGCCGATGCCGTAAGCTGGGGTCGCGATTTCATCTCCAATCCCGACCTCCCTGCGCGGTTCCGGTTGGGCTCGGCAATCGCACCTAATGTCAATGTGCCGAATAGCTGGTATGGATCGGGTCCGGAGGGCTACATCGATTACCCGATGCTAACCGAGATGGAGCAAACTGCCGCCGGGTGATTCGCCTCGCGGCGAGAATCTGGAGGAAGGCGTGCGCTCGTGGATCCTGATCCCGGCGGATAACGAAAAGGCGCTTGGCGCGGCGGCAGCGGCAGGTGCCGATGCCGTGGTGATCGATCTTGCGCGCCCCTTGCCTCTGGCGCAGCAGGCCGCCGCAAGGACCGATGCGGCCGACTGGTTGCGCTCGCATCGCGAACAGCTGGTCGCGCATCGCCGGTTCGAACGCTGGGTACGGATACCGGGGCTCGACACGCCGCATTGGCGCGAAGATCTCGACGCCGCGATGGCGGGGTCGCCGCATGGCATCGTGTTGACGCACTGCCGCGGGACCGAGGATATCCGCCAACTCGCCTCGGTGCTTTACGAGATCGAGGACCGGCTCGGCCTCGCCGCCAATATCACGCGCATCGTTCCGCAATTGGGGTCGTCCCCCGCCTGTGCACTCGCCCTCGGGCGACTGGCCGACGAATTGCATCCGCGGGTCGCTGCCCTGACCTGGGATGCCGTGGCGCTGGCCCGCGCGATCGGGGCACGGCGGCTGCGCGGCCCCGGGGGACGCTGGAGCGACCCGCTCGCGCAAGTGCGCGGACAGCTTCTGCTCATTGCGCATGCCAAGGCGGTTGGCGCGATCGAATATCCCTATCGCGAGGTCCGCGATACCGATGCAGGCCTGCGCATCGCCGAAGCGGCCAGGGCGGACGGCTTTACCGGCATGTTCGCCATCCACCCCTCGCAGGTTGCCGGGATCAACAGCGCCTTCGCCCCGGTCGAGAGCGAGGTGAGCGAGGCCATGAAGATCGTCTCGGCTTTCGCCACCAATCCCGGCGCAAGCATTCTGACCGTTGGTGACCGCAGGGTCGGGCCGGCCGATCTGGCGCACGCCAAACGCCTGCTCGGCGAAGATTAGTCCTCGGCAGCGGGCTCTGCGACGGGTTCGGCCGTTGCTGGCGGCTCGGTGTCGCCATCGCGGCTCGGGGTATCGGCTTCCTCTCCGCTTGTCGCGGAGGTCTCGGACTGTGTGGCACGCTCTTCGCGTATGGTCGGGGACTGCGAGCGCAGGCGATCGAGCGGGAGCATGTCGTCGCTGATCGTGCCTCCCAGCACCTCGCCCTGGGCGCCACGCCCGGCTTCGGCCGCGGTCTCTTCGGCGGGCGAATCGTCGCCACACGCCGACACTAGCGCCGCCCCAGCGGCAAGCAAGACAGCCGTTCGAAACGTCATGGCAACGCGCAGGTCCTTCCTTCGAGCGCTTCGAGGAAATCGCCGAAGCGCGCCCGCAATGCCTCATCGAAGGCGGCCGGCGCAAGATCGATTCCGAGCCGCTGGAGGCTGGTGACGCCGAATTCCTCGATCCCGCAGGGCACGATGCCGGTGAAGTGCGAGAGGTCGGGCGCAAGATTGACTGAAAATCCGTGCATCGTCACCCAGCGCCGCACGCGCACCCCGATCGCGCCGATCTTGGCCTCGCGGCCATCGATATCGCGCGTCCAGATGCCGATCCGGCCCTCACTGCGCCAGCTATCGACGCCAATGTCGGCGAGCGTGGCAATGACCCAGCCCTCGACCGAATGGACGAAACAGCGCACGTCGCGGCCCCGTTGCTTCAAATCGAGCATGACGTAGCCAACCCGCTGCCCCGGGCCGTGGTAGGTATAGCGCCCGCCGCGCCCGGCCTCGACGACCTCGAAGCGCGGATCGAGCAGTTCGGCCCCGTCGGCGCTGGTCCCGGCGGTATAGACCGGCGGGTGCTCGAGCAACCAGACCATCTCCTGCGCCTGCGCTTCGGCAATCGCGCGGTTGCGCTCGGTCATGGCCGCGAGCGCATCGCGATAGCCGATTTGACCCGGCTCGGCGCGCCATTCGATGGTTTCGGGTGAAGGCGTGGACATGCGCGATTGCGTGGCGACTGGCGAAACGCTTATCAAGGGGCAAACGGGAGAAACGCTGCATGAAATTCGACCTCGACACCGCATGGAAGGATGCCACCGGCTTGCTCACGCGCAATCTGGGCCTGCTGGCGGTGATCGCCGGCGTGTTCTTCTTCCTGCCCTATGCGGGGATCGCGCTCGCCCTTCCGGAAATGGGTGAACTTCAGAAGGCGCAGGCGACTGGCAATGCCGAAACCATGATGGCTGCGGTGAGCGCCCTCTATGTGGGCTATTGGTGGGTGTTCCTGATCCTGGCGCTGGTCCAGGGTGCCGGGTTGCTGGCCATGCTGGCGCTCGTCCGGCGGCGCGCCAATCCCACGGTCGGCGAGGCCCTGGCCACCGGCGCGCGGTCGGTGCCCAGCTATATCGCTGCACAATTGATGCAATCGGCGCTGATCGTGATCGTGGCGATGCTCTTGGTGGGGCTCGGCGCGGTGACCGGACTGCAGGTGCTCGCGGCGCTCGGCGGAGTGATCGCCTTCGTCATCGTCTGCTATATCGTCACCAAGCTTTCGCTCGCCGCACCGGTGATCGCGATCGAGGGTCAACTCAACCCGATCAGGGCGCTGCAACGCTCATGGTCGCTCACGCGCGGCAACAGCGTGCGGCTGTTTGCATTCTACCTGCTTCTGCTGGTCGCCTTCATCGTGCTGTCGGCGGTCTTCTCGCTGGTGTTCGGCTTCGTCTTCGCGCTCGCCGGCGAGCAGGCGGCGCTACTGGGCGAGGCGATCCTTTCGGGCTTCGTCAATGCGGCGATGATCGCGATCACGGTCTGCGTGCTTGCCGCGGTGCATACGCAGCTCGATCGGCTGGCGAGCGCGCCGGGCGAAACGCTCGAAGCCTAGTCGTCGCTCTCCTTCCAGCCCCAGAAGAGCTGGCAGGGAAGCACGTTCCACAATTCGAAGCCCCGGTCGATGCGACGGAAATGCTTCGCCATGAAGTCGCGCGCCTTGGCCGAGAACTGATAGACCAGGAATGCGCCCCCGGGGCGGATCACCTCATGCGTCGCCGCGGCGATTGCCGGGCCGATCCCGTCGGGAAGCGTTGAAAAAGGCAGGCCGGAGAGGACGTAGTCCGCCCCGTCGTGGCCATGCGCCTTGACGATATCGACCACATCCGCCGCCGAACCGTGCACGGCGTGGAAGCGGCTGTCGCGGAAATGCTTCCTGAGATAGTCGATGTAGAGCGGATTGGTATCGATCACGATCAGCGTGCCGTCGCGCCGCAGCCGGTCGAGCACCGGCTGGCAGAATGTGCCGACGCCCGGGCCATATTCGACGAAGACCTCGCAGCGCGTCCAGTCGACCGGCGCCAGCATCTTCTCGATCGTGAAGCGCGACGAGGGGATGATCGACCCGACCATCCGCGGGTGTTCGAGGAAGCCGCGGAAGAACACGCCCCACTGGCCGAAGAAACGGGCGGCCTTCTGCCGCAGACCCGGCCGTTCGATGACGCCGACGCTTTGATCCGAATTCAAGTGAGACTTCCTTGCGACCTCGGGCAACAAACCTGCGGTCTGGCAGCCTGTCTTCGCCATTGCAAGCGGCCCGGCCTCGGCTTACCCGACGAGCTATGGCCGAAACAGACCCAGCCCCGTCGCTTGCCCGGCCCGCGCCCTCCGCGATCCCGCGCGGGCGCATGGCGCTGCTCTTCACCGTGATGCTGACCACCGCCGCGGGAAATACCGCGATGCAGTCGGTCATGCCCTCGATCGGCACCGAGCTCGGCGTGGCCGACGTGTGGATCAGCCTCGCCTACAGCTGGTCGGCGCTGCTGTGGGTGATCTGCGCCCCGTTGTGGGCCGAGCGTTCCGACCGGCGTGGGCGCAAGGCGATGATGGCGCTGGGCCTGCTCGGCTTCATCGTCAGCTTCACGCTGTGCGGGGTGATGCTGTGGCTCGGCCTCAACGGATTTCTCGGCGCGACTGCGGCGCTGCTCGCCTTTGCTGCGGCGCGCAGCCTTTACGGCGGCTTCGGCAGCGCGGCCCCGCCGGCGGTGCAAGCCTATGTCGCCAGCCGCACACCGCGCGCGCAGCGTACGCAGGCACTCTCGCTGATCGCCTCGAGCTTCGGGCTCGGCACGGTCATCGGCCCTGCCCTCGCCCCGCTGATGGTGTTGCCCGTCATCGGGCTGACCGGCCCGTTCCTGATCTTTTCGGCGATCGGCGTGATCGCATTGGTTCTGCTGCGGCTGCGGCTACCCGACGACGAGCCCCAATTCCCTGCACGCGGAACCACCGCCGCCTATGCCGGGGGCGCCAATGCCACCAATGCGGATCCCGATCCCGACCGTGACGGGGAGGCGCAGGAAGTCGAACCGCTCGGGTCGACGCGCAAGCTGCGCTGGTTCGAACCCCGGCTGAGGCCATGGATCGTCTGCGGGCTTCTTGGAGGCCATGCGCAGGCGATGGTGCTCGGCATCGCAGGCTTCCTCGTGCTGGACCGGCTCGGCCTGCGGGCGACGCCTGCCGAGGGCACGGGTCCGATCGGGCTGGTACTGATGGCCGGCGCGCTGGCTACGCTGCTTGCCCAATGGGGAATTATCCCGCGGTTCGACCTTGGCCCCCGCGCGGCAACGCTGCTGGGTATTGCCACGGCAGCGCTCGGAACGGTGCTGCTCGGCGTGGCGCAGGATCTCCACCTCATCGCATTGTCCTTCGCGCTCGCATCGCTCGGCTTCGGGCTGTTCCGCCCCGGATCGACCGCGGGCACTTCGCTCGCGGTCACGCGCGAGGAGCAGGGCCAGGCCTCGGGCATCACGGCCTCGGTCGCGGGGGCGAGCTACATCTATGCCCCCGCACTTGGCGTGTGGACCTACAACCACTCGGACTGGATCGGCTTCGGCCTGATTGCCGGCCTGTGCCTGACAGTCTTCGTCTATGGCTGGGTGGCGCTGCAGCCCGATAGCGAGCTCACGCGCGAGCGGCGTTGATTGCCTGCTGGATGCGTGAAGCGAATCCGCGCTTCGCTTGCGGCCGCACCGGGCAGGATGCCGCGATCTAGAGGATCTCGAGCACCGTATCCTGCGGGCGGCACAGGCGCACCCCCTTTTCGGTTTCGACCAGCGGGCGCTCGATCAGGATGGGATCGGCCACCATCGCTTCCAGCACTGCGTCAGCCGAAGCGTCGGGCAGCCCGCGCTCTTCCGCATCGGTTCCGCGCAGGCGCAGCCCCTGGTTGGGCGTGATGCCCGCGTCGCGATAGAGCTGCCCCAGCTTTTCCGCGCTCGGCGGGTCCTTGAGATATTCGATCACCTCGAGCTCGACCCGCGACAGGTTTTCGAGAATCGCGAGCGTCTTGCGCGAGGTGCCGCATTTGGGGTTGTGCCAGATGGTCGCTTTCATGGGGCCGAATCTCCTGCTGTCGGCGTGCTGACTAAGCGAGTGTTGCGATGACTGAAAGCGACGCTTGCGATTTTTTCACGCACACAAGACTTGCAAATGCGAATAGGTCGCAATAGCAGGCGGTCATCGATTGAGAATCACACGCAAGACTGAAGGGTTTCCATGAGGGATCGTTTTTCGCGCGCCGCGCTTCTGGCCGGTGCAGCATTCATTTTCACCGCAACCACCGCACAGGCCGAAGATGCGGCGCAGCCCGAGCGCGACTATCTGCCCAGCAATATCGTCGTCACCGGCGAGCGCGATACGGGCTACGACAATGACGATGGCTCGTCGGCAACGAAGACGCCGACCCCGCTGATCGACGTACCGCAGGGCGTCAGCTTCATCACCGAGGACCAGCTCGAGGACCAGTCGATCCGCCAGCTGAACGAAGCGCTGCGTTACGTCCCCGGCATCAGCATGGAAACCGGCGAAGGGCATCGCGACGAAGTCTTCATCCGCGGCCAGGAATCGACCGCCGACTTCTACATCGACGGCCTGCGCGACGATGCGCAATACTACCGCTCGCTCTACAACATCGAACGCGTCGAAGTGCTCAAGGGCGCCAATGCGCTGATCTTCGGCCGCGGCGCGGGCGGCGGCGCGATCAACCGCGTCGCGAAGCGCGCCGACCTGGCGGGCCAGGCGGTTTCCGGTTCGGCCTCGGTCGACAGCTTCGGCGCTTTCGCGCTGCTCGCCGATGTCAACCAGCCCCTCTCGGGCGATGTCGCGCTGCGTGTAAACGGTACCTATGAGGAATTCGACAGCCACCGCGATTTTTACGAGGGCCGCTTCTACGGCATTTCGCCGACGCTTACCGCCCAGCTCGGCCCGCAGACCACGCTGATCGCCAGCTACACCTATGATGACGACAAGCGCGTCACCGATCGCGGTGTCCCCTCTGTCGGCGGCACCGGTCCGTTGCGCGGATACGACGAGACCTTCTTCGGCGATCCGGACTTCAACGAAGCGGAATCGCAGGCGCACATCGCGCGCCTGCGCCTCGAGCACGATTTTGGCGGCGGCCTGACCGCGAATGGCACCATCCAGTATGCGAATTACGACAAGGTCTATGCCAACATCCTGCCGACCGGCGTCAATACGGCTGCGAACACCGTCTTCCTCGGCGGCTACCGCGACTACACCACGCGCGAAAACTGGATCGGCCAGGGCAATCTGATCTGGCAGACGGGTGGCGACATGGTCGAATCCACGTTGCTGCTGGGCTTCGAGGCCAGCCGTCAGGACACGGTCAACGGCCGCGATACCGTCAGCTTCACCCGCGCCCCGGGCACCGACGGCCTCGACCCCAACGAAACCCCGCTGGCCGAGACGATCTTCGTGCCGCCCTACGCCCTCAATCCCGGTGCGCGCCTGCGCGATTCACAGCTCGAAACGCTCAGCTTCTATATCCAGGAGCAGCTGCAGATCGGCGACCACATCGAGCTGGTCGGCGGCCTGCGCTGGGATCGCTTCGACTTGCAGACGCTGGATGTGTTCGGCGGCGTTTCGGGCGACCGGGTCGACGAAAAGGTCAGCCCGCGCCTGGGCGTCATCGTCAAGCCCGATGCGGACCTGTCGATCTATGCCTCCTATGCCGAAAGCTTCCTGCCGCAGGCGGGTGACCAGTTCCTGCTGCTGAGCCCGACTTCGGCCCAGTTCGAGCCGGAGAAGTTCACCAATTACGAGCTCGGGCTCAAGTGGGCGCCGCTCGAGAAGGTCCTTGTCAACGCGGCCGTCTTCCGCCTCGAAAGGAGCAAGACGCCCTTCACCGACAGCCTCGGCAACACCACGCTGTCCGGCGAAAGCCGCGTGGACGGCTTCGAAATCGGAGCGGTGGGTGAAATCACCGACTTCTGGCAGGCCAACCTCGGCTATACCTATCTCGACGGCGAACTGCGCACCGCTAGCAGCTTCGGCCCTGCCGGGCAGCGCCTGCAGCAGACCCCGAAGCACCAGATCGCTGCTTGGAACCGTTTCGACGTGACCGAGGCGTTCGGCTTCGGTTTCGGCGTCATCCACCAGTCGGACCAGTTCGCGAGCTTCTCGAACACCGTCGAACTGCCGAGCTACTGGCGCGTCGATGCCGCCGCCTATTACACGGTGAACGAGCGTGTCAGCGTTCAGCTGAACATCGAGAACCTGTTCGACGAAACCTACTATCCGAGCGCACACGGCAACAACAACATCCAGCCCGCCGAACCCTTCAGCGCGCGGATCGGAGTTCGCCTCGCGCTCTAATCGGCCTGTTCGGGGGCGCTGATCGCGGGGACTTCCCGTGCAGCGTCCCCGGCCCTGATCCCGGGGGCCGGCGCGGCGCTGATCGTTTCGGCCCGCCGCGCCACCCGCCCCGCCCGCTCGATCGCCCGGACCAGCCGCGGGTAGACGCCGCAGCGGCACAGGTTGGGGATCGCCGCCTTGATCTCGGCCTGGCTGGGCGAGGCGGTCTTGGCCAGTAGCGCGCTCGCCGCCATGACGATGCCCGGCGTGCAATAACCGCACTGGATCGCCTGCTCCGCCACCATTGCCTGCTGCACCGGGTGCGAGCGGTCGCGGCTCAGTCCTTCGATCGTGGTGATGAAACGCCCCTCGGCTTCGGCAATGGTGATGAGGCACGATCGCAGCGCCTCGCCATCGACATGGACCATGCAGGCGCCGCAATCGCCCACCCCGCAGCCATATTTGGTGCCGGTGAGATTGGCCGCGTCGCGCAGCGCCCACAAGAGCGGCGTATCGGGATCCATCAGGAAGCGCACCGGCTTCCCGTTGACAGTCATGCTGGTCATGCGCGGCGCGTCTCAGCCAGCGGTCAGTATTTCCAGCTGTCGTCGATCTTCGACACGCGGCGTTTCCACGCCTCGAAATCGAACACGCCCGCCCCGCCCTGCGACTGCATGACGGAGAGGTCGCGCTGGTGAACGTCGACGACGTCCTGCGAAATCACGTTCGCCTCGCCCTGGCTGAGCGTTGCCACCTGGATTTCGCAGGCACGCTGCAGCGCCCACATCTTCACGAACATCCCCGGAATGGTCTTGTCCATCACCACCGGGCCGTGGTTGCGCAACATCAGGATCGAGTGATCGCCGAGGTTCTCGACCAGTCGCTCGCCTTCCTCGGGTCGAACGGTGACGCCCTCGAAATCATGATAGCCGATCTGCCCCTGGAAATTGCAGGCGTAGAAATTGGTCGGAACGAGCCCGTCCTTGTGGCTGCACACCGCCATGGTGGCGGTGGTGTGCACATGGCAGATCGCATTGGCGCGTGCGCCCAGGTGCTTGTGGAAATAGGCGTGCTGGGTGAAGCCGGCCTTGTTGACCATATATTGCGAGGGCCCGACATTGTTGCCCTCGACGTCGATTTTGACGAGGTTCGAAGCGGTCACCTCGTCATAGAGCAGGCCGAACGGGTTGATGAGGAACACATCCTCCTCGCCCGGAACCGCGACCGAGATGTGGTTGTAAATGCTCTCGTCCCAGCCGAGGTGATCGAAGATGCGATAGCAGGCGGCGAGGTCCTGCCGCGCCTGCCACTCGGCATCGCTGCATTCGAAATCGCGGGTCTTCATCTGCGTGGCCATGGCGTGCTCTCTCCGTCAGCAGTCCTGTTTCGCAACCTGTATCGCATGGCGGGCTGCGACTGCGCAAGCAAGGAGGAGTTGGCGCTAGGCAAGCCGCCCACGCCCCGCTAACGCCCCAGCCGATGAGCGAGACGGCCAAACTCACCCGGGGGAGCATTCGCGGCCATCTCGTCGGACAGACGCTGCCGATGATCTTCGGAGTCGCGGCGATCATGTCGGTCGGGCTGATCGATGCCTATTTCATCGGCCGGCTGGGCGCGCAGGAACTCGCTGCGGTGAGCTTCATCTTCCCCATCACCATCGCGCTTTCCAGCCTCGGCGTCGGCGTCATGGTCGGGATCAATTCGGTCATCTCGCGCGCGCTCGGCGAAGGCGATGTCGCGCGGGCCGAACGGCGCGCCAATTTCGGCGCGATCTTCGCGCTGGCGACCGGCGTGGTGCTGGGGCTGGTACTCTACCTGCTGCTCGATCCGCTGTTCGCGCTGATGCAGGCCCCCGACACGCTGCTCCCGCTCATCCGCGAATATATGCGGCCATACGCGCTGGGCCTGCCGGTCATGCTGCTGCAGATGGGCCTCAACGGCGTGCTCCGCGGCCAGGGAGAGGCGCGCAAGACCAGCTACGTCTCGCTGACCTTTTCGATCGCCAACTGGATACTCGACCCGATTCTCATTACCGGCGCTTTCGGGATCGGCGGTTTCGGCATCGCCGGCGCCGCCTATGCGACGATCGCCGGCTTCTTCCTCGCCATCCTCGTTGCGCTGTGGCTGATCCGCGGCGGGCAATTGCAGATCCACCCCGCGACCATCCGCGATTGCGATGTCGGCGCCTCGAGCAAGGCGATCCTTTCGGTTGCCGGTCCCGCCGCCTTCTCCAACGCGATCAATCCGATCGGCCTCTCGGTCCTGACCGCGCTGCTCGCCAGCCAGGGCGAGGCCGCGGTGGCCGGCTTCGGGGCGGCGGGACGGCTGCAGAGCTTCGCCGTCGTTCCGCTGCTCGCGCTCTCGGGCTCGATCGGTGCCATCGTCGGACAGAACTGGGGCGCCCGCCGGGCCGATCGTGCGCGCCGCGCGATGTGGTGGTCGGCGCTGTTCTGTATCGGCTACGGGTTGGCGATCGCGCTAGTGCTGTTCTTCACCGGCGACTGGTTCGCCGATATCTTCACCGACGATCCCGCGGTCATTGCCGAATTCTCGCATTACCTCGCCATCTCGGTCTGGGGCTATGCCGGCTTCGGCCTGCTGATCGTCGCCAATGGCGCGCTCAATGCGGTCGACAAGGCGGGATATGCGCTTACCCAGAGCGCGGTGCGCGTGTTTCTCGTCATGCTTCCCTTCGGCTGGCTGCTGCGGCCGAGCTGGGGGTCGTCGGCGATCTATGCCGCGGAACTCTCTGCCAATCTGGCGGGCGGCGCGCTGGCCGCCTACGTCGTCTGGCGGATCCTGCGCTCGGGCCCCGCAATCAGCGCCGCGTCCAACACCAAACGTTAACCATCCTCGTCCATAGCCGGTCCCATCGTACGAGGGGCTTTTTTGATGATGGACGACCTGCTGGCGGATTTCGTCGCGGAAACCCGGGAAATGCTGGAAGCGAGCGGCGGCGAAATCGTCGCCTGGGAAGCCGACCCCGCCGACAAGGCGCGGCTCGATACGATCTTCCGTTTCGTCCATACGGTAAAGGGGAATTGCGGCTTCTTCGATTTTCCGCGGCTGGAGAAACTGAGCCACGCGGCCGAAGATGCGCTTGCCGATTGCCGCGCGGGCCGCCGCGACCCCGACCGCGCGCTCGTTTCGGCGGTGCTCGCGATCATCGATCGCATAAGCGAGATGACCGATTCGATCGAGGCCGGTGAGGACTATCCCGAAGGCGGCGACGACGAATTGATTGCGGCGCTGCAGCCCAGCGAGACGGTCGAGATCGTCGGCGAACCCAAGCAAGCCCCATCTGCGCCGACTTCCGCCGATACCGCCGAGACCGCTGCCCCCAAGGCCGCCCGCAACTCGGGAGTCCAGCGCTCGATCCGGCTGCCGACCGAACTGCTCGACGAGGTGATGAAAGGCGTGTCGGACATGGTGCTGGCACGCAACGACCTGGCCAGGCGGCTGCGCGAGGCGGGGGTACAGCCGGAGATAGACGGCCCCTTCGACCGGCTCAGCACCATCCTCGCCGATGTCCGCACCGCAATCACGCGCATGCGGATGCAGCGCCTCGAACACCTGTTCGGCTCGCTACCGCGGCTCGTCCGCGACCTCTCGAACGAACTCGGCAAGCAAGTAATGGTCGATTTCGAGGGCGGCGAGGTCGAACTCGACCGCGAGATGGTCGAAATGGTGCGCGACCCGCTGACGCATATCATCCGCAACGCGCTCGACCATGGCCTCGAAGGGCCCGGCGAACGCATCAAGGCAGGCAAGCGCGAGCTTGGCCTGCTCAAATTCGCCGCACGTCAATCGGGCAATCAGATCACGCTTGCGATCACCGACGACGGACGCGGTATCGACACCGAGCGCCTTGCGGCCAAGGCGGTCGCAGCGGGCATCTATAGCCAGTCCGAAGTCGACGCTATGTCCGAGCGGCGCAAACACTACCTGATCTTCGAACCGGGGCTTTCGACTGCCGATGCGGTCAGCGCCGTGTCTGGTCGCGGTGTCGGCATGGACGTCGTTCGCGCCAATATCGAGCGCGTTGGCGGCTCGATCGACGTCGTCAGCAAACCCGGCGAAGGAACCAGCTTCTACCTCAAACTGCCGCTGACGCTCAGCATCATTGCGGCATTGACGGTGGGCTGCGGGACCCAGCGCTATGCGATCCCGCGCAGCTATGTCGAGGAAATCGTCTTCGGATCGAGCGAGCATGTCGAATTCGCCGAGGCTGGCGAGCGCCAACTCGTCACCTTCCGCGGCAAGCGCGTCCCTTGCCTGTCGCTCGGCGAAATCCTCGGCACCGAAACGCCCGACGCCGATTCGTGGCAGTACAAGACGCTGGTACTGGTCCGCCTGGCGAGCGAGGAGGTCTTCGCGCTCGCGGTCGACCGCGTCTACGATCATGAAGACGTAGTGGTCAAACCCATCGCACCCGCGGTCATGGAAACGGGACTCTATGCGGGCACCACGCTGCTCGACGATGGCCGACCGATGATGCTGCTCGACCTGCCGAACATCGCCCAGCAGCACCAGCTGGTAAATGAAATGCGAAGCGCGACGCGCGTTGTCGAGGAGGAGCAGGTCGAACAGCGTGCGAGCCACCCGATCATGCTGTTCACCGCACTCGACGGGCGTCGCCGAGCAGTCCGTCTCGAGCTGGTGCGCCGGATCGATACCGTTGCCCGCGAGGCGATCGATATCGAGGGTGCGCGCGCACAGGCCGTAATCGACGGCGCGATCTTCACCCTGGCCGGCCACGAATATGGCTCGTTGCCCGAAGAGAAATGCCGTCTGCTGCGCCTTTCCGACGGCGACTGCGAGATCGCCTACGCGGTCCAGGAAGTGCTCGATGCGGCCGCGATGGACGGCGACATCATCCCCTCCGCGGCCGACCCGGCGATCGAAGGCGTTACGCTGATCGGCGACAAGCCCGTGCCGGTGATCGACGGCCATGCGCTCTTCGCCCGCCACCAGAGCGCGAAGGGCAGCGCCCACACGATGACCTGTCGCCTCCCCGCAGGAAGCGACTGGGCGCGGACGATTCTCGAACCGCTTGTCGAGGCGGCCGGATACCGCGTCGCCACCGACGCGGCGGAAGAAGCCGATGTCGCGATCGAGCTGGCCGAGGAGCAGGCAACCCCGGCCGGCCCCGCCCGCCGCGTGATCCGCCTGCGGCCCGAGCCCGAGGCGCCAGATGACACGCAGGACAGTATCTATCGATACGATCGCGAGGCCCTGCTCGCCGCACTCAAGCTAGCCCGTTCGGGGAAGACCGCATGAACCAACTCCTGCTCCTGTGCCGCATTGCCGGGCGCAACGCCGCGATCCCCGCGATTCGCGTCCAATCGGTGATTGAAGTCGGGGAGATCACCCCGTTGCCCGGGGTGCCCCCCTTCATCCGCGGCCTCACTGCACTGCGCAGCCAGGCCCTGACGGTGATCGACTGTTCGGTCGCGCTGGGCTTCGAAAGCCAGCCCGATACTCCCGAGCAACGTGCCGCGGTGGTCGATATCGATGGCCATCTCTACGCCCTGCTGGTCGATGCCGCCTACGATGTCGGCGAGGCACGCAGCGACCCGATCGAAGTGCCGGGCGGCTTCGGCGCCGGCTGGCAGGCTGCGGCACGCGGCATGGTCGAAACCGATACCGGCCCGACATTGCTGATCGACATCGAAACGCTTGTTTCCGGTCCCGCCGCCCAGGCGGCTTAAGCGAATAGTTACCCTCCGGCGCTAGGAATCGCTGGAAAACACCAGAGGTCATTCACATGAAATCCTGCCTTATCGTCGACGATTCGCGTGTCATCCGGAAGGTTTCGAGACATATTCTCGAGACGCTGGGCTTCGCCGTCGAAGAAGCCGAAAATGGCCAGGAGGGCCTCGACAAATGTGCCGAGGCGATGCCCGACGTGGTCCTGCTCGACTGGAACATGCCGGTGATGACCGGCATCGAATTCATCACCCAGCTGCGCCAGCGCGAAGGCGGCGACAAGCCCAAGGTGGTCTTCTGCACCACCGAAAACGACGTCGCGCATATCCGTGAAGCGATCAGTGCCGGGGCCGACGAATACGTCATGAAGCCGTTCGACCACGAGACCCTGCAGATCAAGCTGCAGCTTGTCGGCATGGCCTGAGGAGGCTTCGATGGGCGCTCCTCTGCGTTCCGAATTCGCCGGTTCGGGGCCCACTCGCGGGGTCTGCCCCGACCCGGTCCGAGTCATGATCGTCGATGATTCGCTGACCGTGCGCACCGTCTTCTCGCGCATGATCCAGCAGGAAGACGACATGCATATCGTAGCCACCGCGAACACGGCCGAAAGCGGGCTCGCCGAGCTTGCCTCGGTCGAACCCGATGTGATGCTGCTCGACCTCGAAATGCCCGGCATGGGCGGGCTCGAAGCCCTGCCGAAGATCATGGCCGCCGCACCCGACACCAAGGTGCTGGTCATCTCGTCGCTTACCGCCGATGGCGCGGCGTCGACGGTCAAGGCGCTCTCGCTGGGTGCTGCCGATACCATGCTGAAGCCCCGCCCGGGCGGATTCGACGACCAGTACCGGTCCAGCCTTCTCGGCAAGATCCGCGCGCTCAAGGGTCAGACGCCAGATACGCTGGGCAAGGCCGATGGCGCTGCCGCGGCGACCCGGCGCTCGGGCAAATCGCCGCAGGTGGTCGCCATCGGCGCCTCGACCGGCGGCATTCATGCGCTCAATCTCTTCCTGCAGCAGGTTCCGGCGACTTTCGAACTGCCGATTCTCGTCACCCAGCACCTGCCCGCCAGCTTCGTTCCGGTGTTTGCCCAGCAGATGGAAACGGCGGCCGGACGGCGCGCCGTCCTCGCCGACGAGGGTGTCCCGATCGAGCGCGGGGTGATCTACATCGCCCCCGGCCATGGACACATGGTGGTACGCAATTCGGGTGGACGTCGCGTCCTCGGCCTCGCCTATCATCCGGTGAAGAGCGGTTGCATGCCCTCGGTCGATCCGATGTTCGAGACGCTGGCCGAAGCCTATGACGGCCACGTCGCCGGCGTGCTGCTGTCGGGCATGGGCCGCGACGGCACCGAGGGTGCCCATACGATCCTCTCCGCAGGTGGAACGATCTACGCCCAGAGCGCCGAGACCTGCGCAGTGTGGGGAATGCCCCGCGCGATTGCCGAACAGGGGCTGGCCGCCGCCGTGCTTCCTCCCGCCGAACTTGCCGAAAAGCTCCTCGCGAGCACAGGAGCCGACGCATGGCAGTAGACGACGCTTCGCACCGTATTATCGGAGACCTTCTTGCGCAGCGTACCGGACAGCAACTGACGGAAGGCCGTCGTTGGCGTGTCACCAGTGCGTTGTCCGGCCTGTTTCGCGAGTTCGGGATCGAGAATGTCGACCAGCTCGCCTGCATGCTCGAACGCCCGGGCGAACACAGGCTCGCGACCCGCGTGGTCGAGGCGCTGCTCAACAACGAGACCTATTTCTTCCGCGATCACGCCTATTTCTCGGTGCTTGCGAACCAGGTCCTGCCCGATCTCGCGCGCAAGCGCGAGGCGCGCAAACGGCTTTCGATCTGGTCGGCAGGCTGTTCGACCGGGCAGGAGGCCCTCAGCCTGGCGATGATCTTCGCCGAACAACCGGGGCGCTGGAGGGACTGGAAGATCGAAATCATCGGTACCGATGTATCGAGCAAGGCGATCGAGACCGCCCGCAGCGGACTGTACACCCAATTCGAGATCCAGCGCGGGATCAGCGTCGCGCAGATGCTCAATTTCTTTTCCGAGAGCAACGGGCAGTGGCAGGCGGCGGACAAGATCCGTTCGATGATCCGCTTCCAGCAGCACAATATCCTCGACTTTCCCCCGTCACCGGGACGGTTCGACCTGGTGATGTGCCGCAACGTGTTGCTCTATTTCGACCCCGAAACGCGGGCGACGGCCTTCAGCCGGCTCGCGAGCGGCATCGCCCCCGACGGGTGGATGATGCTCGGCGCCGGGGAAACCGTCGTCGGTCAGACCGAGCGGTTCAAGCCGGCAGAGTTCGGCTCGTCGCTCTACCGGCCGGTGCTCGAGGAATATGCTAAAGCCGAACCGTGCCTGCGCGCAGCGTCCTAGGGGCGCCGCCGCGCCCGTTTAAACAAGGTAAACCGGTAGTTTACGCTTCCTTAGCGAATGCAATCTAGGCGGTAATCCGACAATAAAAGGGGCGCGCGTGAGGGAATGAGTTCGAGTTCGTACGGATTTCGCGAGAGCGATAGTACGCGAACTGTGATTTTCGCGCCGATGGCCGTTCTGGCCGGCGTTTTCGTGCTGACCTGGGCGGCGGCACTTGCCAATCGCTATTTCGAATGGGTCTCGCTTTCGACCATTCTCGCGGTGGGCGCTCTCGCCTTCGGCATCGCGACGACGCTTTGCGCCTTTGTCGGCCTTCGTCATCTCAGCCGCGTCGAGCAGCTCTCGCGCAGCGATAGCCTGACCCTGCTCCCCAACCGCCGCGCCCTGCATTTCGACATCCAGCACGAATATCGTCAGGGCCACGAGGTGGCGCTGGCGATGATCGACCTCGACGGCTTCAAGCTGATCAACGATCATTACGGCCATTTCGTGGGCGATGCGGCGATCCGCGAATGCGCCGAAATCTTTCGCCAGATCAGCGACGGCGAGGCCGGTGTCTACCGCCTCGGCGGCGACGAATATGCAATGATGATCGGCGGGCCGGTGGCGGGAACCCTGCTCGAGGGGCTCTGCCGGCGTATCATCGAACGCCTCGCCAAGCCGATTCATGTCGAAGACCGCCGTCTGACGCTGGGCGCCAGCATCGGCCTTGCCCGTCGCACGTTGCAGGACGATGTACCCTCGTCCGAACTGCTGCGGCGCGCCGACATCGCGATGTATGCCTCCAAGCGCGGCGGCAAGATGCGCTGTACTTGGTTCAGCCCGACCTTCGACAAGAGCCGCGAGCAGCTCAAGGAAATGGACGACGAACTGCGCCAGGCGCTCGCTCGCAACGAGTTCCGGCTGCATTACCAGCCGCTGATCGACAGCAATACGCGGGTGATCGTTGCGGTCGAGTGCCTTCTGCGCTGGGAACGCCCCGACGGAAAATGCATCGGCCCCAATGTCTTCATTCCGGTGGCGGAAGAGAGCGGACTGATCAATTCGATCGGGCTTTGGGTCCTGCGCAAGGCCTGCCGCAATGCGCTCGAATGGGACGGGATCAGCCTGTCGGTCAACATCTCCGCCGCACAGTTGCGCAATCCCGAATTCCCGATCCAGCTTGGCCATATCCTTGAGGAATCAGGCTTCGATCCGGAACTTCTCGAGCTCGAGATTACCGAGACCTGCCTCGTGCTCGACCCGGTGGTGGCCGAGCGCAGCCTGGCGCTGATCCGCAGCTTCGGAGTCAAGATTTCGCTCGACGATTTCGGCACCGGCTATGCCTCGATCGGCTTCCTGCGCCAGTTCCGTTTTGAAAAGCTCAAGCTCGATCGCAGCCTGGTGGTCCAGGCGAGCGAGGATGACGGCAGCCGCGCGATGATGCTGTCGAGCATTACCGTCGCGCGCGCCATGAAGATGGCCGTCACCGCAGAGGGCGTCGAGACCGAAGAACAGGCCGCCATGGTCCGTGCCGCCGGGTGCGACCAGATCCAGGGCTGGCTCTATTTCAAAGCGATGCCCCCCGGGGAAATCGCCCAACATCTCGGCAAGCCCATCGGGCGGCCGCGGCAGTCCCGAACCAAAGCCCGAACCAAAGGAAGTAAGGTCGCATGAGCGCGCTGCAGGAAATCGCCAATGGCATGGTTGCCGAACAGGAAGCCCGGCCCGACATCGACCTGTCGAGCGTATCCGGGTCTGCCCCGAACGCTGTCGCCAGCGACGGAGTGCCCGCCGCCCCGGCACGGGGACTGGGCCGCTGGCTGGCAGACAAGTCGGTCGGCCAGAAGCTCTGGGCCATCGCAACCGCGAATATGGCCGTGGTGCTGCTGTGCCTGATCTCGATCTGCATCGGCGGCTATTTCGCGCTCCAGGCCCGAGCAGAGCGTATGGCGCTTTCGACCGCGGCGGTAACTGCAGAACGCATGGTCGCCGATATCAACACCGGCCGCCTGTTCGTCCAGCGCTATGCCGTTTCGGGAGAGAGCCGGGATCTGGCTTCGGCGCGGGACGCATTCGATGAAACCGACCGCGGCCTGACCAGGCTCGAAACCCATGTTGCGATTACCGCACCGGCGGTCCTGCCCCAGATCGACCAGCTCGACGCTTCGCTCGCCAGACTGCGCACACGCGTGCAGGCAGCACAGCTTTCGAGCGGCACCCGCGCGCAATGGCAGGAGTTCTCCGACAGTGTTTATGTCGAGGGCCAGGCTTTCGTCGACCTGGCAAGTGTGACGCGCGCCGACATCGAAGCCATCGGCGAACTCGCCGACCAGGCATCGCGCACTATGGTGATGTGGCTCTTCGTGGCCTTCTTCGTGGTCAGCGCCATCGGCTTGGGCATCAGTTGGACCGGCGCGCGCGTCATCGGTCGCGATGTGTCGGGAACGCTGCGCAAGATGACCGACGTCGCCTCGCGCCTCGCCAGAGGCGAAAAGGATATTCACATCCCCGCAACGGACCGCCGCGACGAGATCGGCGACCTCGCCCGCGCGCTCGAGGTCTTTCTCGAAGCCGCCTGGAAAGTGGAGCGGATGTCGCGGGAACAGGAAGCGCTGCACCGGGATCGGGGGCAGGAAATGGTCCGCTTTGCCAAGCGGTTCGAGACCACGGTTGGCGAAGTCGTCAACGGCGTCGCATCGGCCTCCGCGCAATTGAAGGAAACCGCCGGTTCGATGGCCGTCACTGCCGAACAGGCCTCGCTGCAGACCTCGAGCGTGACCGCCTCGATGGAACAGGCTTCGCACGGGGTGACCGCCGCAGCGGCCGCGTCGGACGAATTTGCCATGTCGATCGGCGAGATCAGCCGTCAGGCCGCGCATTCGGCCGAACTCGCGCGCAAGGCGACCGATGCCGCCAATGGCGCCGACGACACGATTTCGGCGCTGGCCAGTTCGGCCGAGCAGGTCGGCAAGATCGTCCAGCTAATCCAGTCGATCGCCCAGCGCACCAATCTGCTCGCGCTCAATGCCTCGATCGAGGCGGCGCGCGGGGGCGAA
>NZ_CAXQVB010000003.1:0-770190 GCF_964227205.1 Qipengyuania sp.
TACGGCGACCACCGAGATCTACACGTGTACGAACACTCTGTCCCTACACGACGCTCTTCCGATCTCTCCCGGCCACCCATAAGATACAGTGCCGTGGGTGGCCGGGAGGGGGAGCGGGACGGAACAGCCGCAAGAGAGGCGCGGATGCGCCGAACGCACGAGACAAATATGTATAATCTCCTCTCCGGCCTCTCGGTCCTCGAAGTCTCCAGCTTCGTCGCCTCGCCCACCGTCGGCCTCTATTGCGGCCAGTTCGGGGCCGAGGTGATCCGCGTCGACCATAAGGAAGGCGGGCTCGATTACGACCGCTACATGCTGGCGGATAACGGGCGCTCGCTCGCCTGGGAAAACCTCAACCGGACCAAGAAATCGGTCGCGCTCGACCTGCGTAGCGGAGAGGGACGCGAACTCTGTGTCGAACTGGCGCGCAAGACCGGCCAGTGCGTCACCAACTTGCCGGAAAAGAGTTTCCTCAGCCATGCCGCTATGGCCGATGGGCGCGAGGACATGATCTCGGTGCGCATCATGGGCTGGCACGACGGGCGCCAGGCGATGGACTTCACCGTCAACGCCGCCGCCGGCTATCCGCTGATGACGGGTCCTGCCGATTGGGACCCGGCAAGTGCACCCCCGGTCAACCAGCAGATGCCCGCGTGGGACTTCCTCACCGGGGCCTATTGCGCCTTCACCCTGCTCGCGGCGCTGCGCCACCGAGACGCCACCGGCGAAGGCGCCGAAATCCGCGTGCCGCTGGGCGACGTCGCGATCGGCACGCTGGCGAACTCGGGCACGATGGCCGAAATGCTCCACCGCGGCGGCGACCGCGAGCGGCTCGGCAATGCTATCTGGGGCGCCTTCGGCAGCGACATGATCACCCGCGACGGGGTGCGCTTCATGGTCGCCGCGCTGACCGCCAAACAATGGAGCGGCATCGTCGAGGCCTTCGGGCTTGCACAGGAAATCTCCGCGCTGGAGGCCGAGCTCGGCGTGCGCTTCGCCGACGGCGACACGCCGCGCTTCAAGCATCGCGACCGCCTGCTCGCGCTGTTCCAGGCCGTCGCCAGCCGGCTCGATTATGCCGAGCTGGAAAAGCGCATGGCGGCAGCGGGCACGACCTACGAACGCTACCGCACGCCCTATGAGGCATCGCAGGACCCGGTGCTGGTGGGGCAGAACCCGCTGTTCGGGCGCACGCCCGACAATCCCAGCGGGGTCGACTATCCGGTCGCGCGCAGCTTTGCGAACATGCCCGACCGCGCCCGCGGCGAACCGCGCCGCGCGCCCTATCTCGGCGAACATACCGAAGAAGTGCTCGCCGAGCGCCTCGGGCTTTCCTCGGGCGAAATCGGCAAGCTCGTCGACAGCGGCATCGCCGCGAGGAGCGACGAGGGCCGCGACTATTCCAAGATCAGGACATTGCCATGACGTCACAGCGCCGCGTAGCCATCTGCAAGCCCCTGCGTACCCCCGTCGGGCGCTTCCTCGGCACTCTTGCTCCGCTGGAGGCGGGCCAGCTTGGCGCCATCATCATCAAGGCGCTGGTGACACGTAGCGGTATCGACCCCGCGCGCGTCGACGACGTCGTCTTCAGCCAGGGCTACGGCAGCGGCGAGGCGCCCGCCATCGGCCACTGGAGCTGGCTTGCCGCCGGCTATCCCGAGGAAGTCCCCGGCTTCCAGCTCGACCGGCGCTGCGGATCGGGCCTGCAGGCCGTCGCGACGGCGGCGATGATGGTCCAGACCGGCGTTGCCGACTGCGTATTGGCGGGCGGCGTCGAAAGCATGTCGAACGTCGAACATTACACGACGGCAGCCCGCCACGGCGCGCGCATGGGCGACATGCAGCTGTGGGACCGCCTGACGCGCGGCCGGCTGATGAGCCAGCCGATCGAGCGCTACGGCATCATCACCGGCATGATCGAGACGGCCGAGAACCTCGCCAAGGATTACGGCATTTCCCGCGAGGAGGCCGACGCCTTCGCCGTGCGCAGTCACCGGAACGCGGCGCGCGCCTGGGAAGAAGGCAAGTTCGACGAGCAGCTGGTCCCGGTCGAAATCCCGCAACGTCGCGGCGATCCGGTGGTGTTCGCCAAGGACGAGGGTTACCGCGCCGATGCCAGCATGGAGACGCTCGGCGCCCTGCGCGCGATGGACCTGAAGCGCGACCCCCAGGCGATCGTGACCGCGGGCAATGCCAGCCAGCAGAACGATGCCGCGGCGGCCTGCCTCGTCGTCGCCGAGGACAAGGTCGAGGAATTGGGTCTCGAGCCGATCCTGTGGTTCCATTCGTGGAGCGCGGCAGGCTGCGATCCGAGCCGCATGGGCATCGGCCCGGTCCCGGCCGTCGAACGGCTGTTCGCCCGCAACGGGATGGGCTGGGACGATATCGGCCTGATCGAACTCAACGAAGCCTTCGCCCCGCAGGCGCTCGCCGTGCTCAAGGGTTGGGGCTTTGCCGAGGACGACAGCCGTCGCCAGCTGGTCAACGTCAACGGCTCGGGTATCTCGCTCGGCCACCCGATCGGCGCGACCGGCATCCGCATCCTTGCCGACATGGCGCACGAGATGCAGCGCCGCGAGGTCCGCTTCGGCCTCGAAACCATGTGCATCGGCGGCGGCCAGGGCATGGCCGCCGTGTTCGAGCGCGCCGCCTGATGGCGCAGGAATGGTCGGACTGGATCGGGCGCGAGCAGCGCAGCGCCGACCGGCTCGACCCCGCGCTCGCCGCGCGCTGGTGCGCGACGTTCGACCGCGATGTGCCGGCGGGCGAGGCGATGCCGCAGGGCATCCACCTGTGCCTCTGCACGCCCGAGGCGCGCACCGATCAGCTGGGCGAGGACGGCCACCCCAAGCGCGACGAGAGCGCAGCAAGCTTCCTGCCCCCCGTTCCGCTGCCGCGCCGCATGTGGGCCTCGAGTGCGATGCGCTTCCACGCCCCGATTGCGATTGGCGCGGAGATCGAACGGGTGAGCCGCGGCGCCTCGGTCGAAGCCAAGTCCGGCAGCCGCGGCGACATGGTCTTCGTCGAGATCGATCACGAGACCAGCGCCGACGGCCGGCTTGCCGTGAGCGAGCGGCAGACGCTGGTCTATCTCGCAGCAGTCGGCCCGGACGCCCCGCTTTCGCCGCCCGAAGCGGGCGCCGGAAGCTTCGATGCGTCGGGCTGGGATGCGCACCGCGAGGTCCGCCCCGACGAACGGCTGCTGTTCCGCTACTCGGCGCTGTCTTTCAACACGCACCGCATCCATTACGACGCGCCTTATGCCCGCGCGGTCGAACGCTACCGCGGCCTTGTCGTCCATGGGCCGCTGACCGCGAGCCTGCTGCTCCAGCTTGCCGCCGAACGCTTCGGCGAGAACCGTCTTGCCAGCTTCTCATTCCGCGGGGTCAGCCCGGCGATTGCGGGCGAGCCCCTGCACCTGGTGATGCGCGGCGAGGGCGAGGCCATCGAACTGGGCGCCTTTACCGCCGATGGCAGGCAGGTAACGAAGGCGTCGGCGACCCTTTCCTAGTCATTGCGAGCGGCGCAGCCGCGCGGCAATCCAGTCCCCAATCGCTCTGGATTGCTTCGTCGCCCGCGGCTCCTCGCAATGACTGTCAGACGGGGTAATCCGCAATCGGCTTCAGCACCGTGTAGCGCTCCTCCTTCGGCTCGCGGCCCAGCTCGGGAAAATCGATCTCGGGCGGGGCGACATGCGTATCGGGCAGCCGGTCGAGCAGGTCGCGCACCAGCGTCAGCCGCCCGCGTTTCTGGTCGTTGAAATCGACCAGCGTCCATGGCGCATGGGTCGTGTGCGTCGCCGCCAGCATGGCCTCGCGCGCCTCGGTATAGGCGTCGTATTTCTCGCGCGCGGCAAGGTCGACGGGCGAGAGCTTCCAGCGCTTGAGCGGGTCCTCCAGCCGTTCGCGCAGCCGCTCCTCCTGCTGCGTCTGGTCGGTCGCCAGCCAGTATTTGAACAGCAGTATCCCCTCGTCGACGAGCATCCTCTCGAACACCGGCGCCTGCTCGAGAAACAGCGCGACCTGTGCCCCGTCGGCATAGCCCATCACTTTCTCGACACCTGCACGATTATACCAGCTGCGGTCGAACAGCACGATCTCGCCCGCGGTGGGCAGGTGCTGGACATAGCGCTGGAAATACCACTGCCCCTGTTCGGCCTCGGTCGGCTTGGCCAGCGCGACGACGCGGCATTGGCGCGGATTCAGTTTGTCGCGCACCGCCGCGATGGCCCCGCCCTTGCCCGCCGTATCGCGTCCTTCGAACAGCACCACGATCCGCTGTCCCGTCGTCCGCGCCCAGCGCGCCATGCCGGCCAGCTCCTCCTGCATCGACTCGATCGCGCGCTCGTACTGCTTCTTTTTCATCGCTCCCCCCGCCCGGGATTTGAATGACGCCGCCATTGGTAGTATCATCCGCAACCATGGCCACACTTGCAGAACCCGAACAGGACTTTAGCCGACTTCCCGAGCTTGACGAGGGCGTATTCACCGCGCCGCTGAAGAAGCCCGCGCATGTCGGCGAAAACTGGCTCGAGCCCAAGCAGACCGAGTATTCGTCGGAAGACGATGCGATCTGGAACGACCTTTTCGCCCGCCAGATGGGTGTCTTGCCCGGCCGCGCGGCAAGCGCCTTCATGGCCGGGCTCGAGAAACTGAACCTCGACCGCGGCGGCGTGCCCGAATTCGGCAGGCTGTCGGAGGATCTGGGTTCGCTGACCGGGTGGAGCGTCGTGCCCGTGCCCATGCTGATCCCCGATCACGTGTTCTTCTGGCACCTTGCCAACCGGCGCTTCCCGGCGGGCAATTTCATCCGCACGCGCGAAACCTTCGACTACATCCAGGAACCCGACGTATTCCACGACGTCTTCGGCCACGTGCCGATGCTGACCGACCCGGTCTATGCCGATTACATGCAGGAATACGGCCGCGCCGGGTGGAAGGCGATGCGCTACAACCGGCTGAAGGCGCTCGGTTCGCTCTATTGGTACACGGTCGAGTTCGGCCTGATCGAGGAACAGCCCGGCGACATCCGCGCCTATGGCGCGGGCATCCTCTCGGGGCCGACCGAGGTGGTCTATGCGGTGGAGGCCGAAAGCCCCAACCGGATCATGCTCAACGTCGACCGGGTGATGCGCACCGATTACGTCATCAGCGATCTCCAGCCGACCTATTTCGTGATCGAGAGCTTCGAGGATCTCTACCGACAGACGGTCGAGCGCGATTTCGACAAGCTCTACAAGAACCTCGGGCCGGGCTTCACCTATGCCAATACGGCGGTCATCGACGTCGACTATGTAGTGAACCGCGGCACGCTCGAATACACGCTGCGGGGCGGTCGCGGCAGCGGCGCGAAACCGGTCTAGCAGGACACGGCCCCGGCCACGAAAAAGCGGCCCGGAATCGCTTCCGGGCCGCCTTCTGTCTGATCCGAAACCTCGGCTTACTGGCCGGCGGCTTCGTCCATGGCTTCGCCCTGCTCTTCCATCGCATCGGCCGTATCTTCGGCCTGCTCGGTGATGGCGTCCGACTGCTCGTCGCTCATGGTGCCGGCGTCTTCCATCGCGTCGACCTGCTCGTTGATGGCTTCGGCCTGCTGTTCGCCGGCGTCTTCCATGGCGTTCTCGTTCGGGCCGTCGCAGGCAGCGAGGCCGAGGCTGAGAGCGGCCGTCGAGGCAACCAGCATAGCTTTGGTGAACTTCATTTGCGTTTCCCCTTTGTACGTGAACTCGCGCCGCGGAATTCGAAATGCGGCGAGAATGTGATGAACGGGTCAAGTAAAGGTCGGTTCCCGGAATTTGCGACCGCCCTGCCCGACAAAGCAAAACGGCCCGGAATCGCTCCCGGACCGTTGTGGTTTTCCCGTTCGCGGGCCTCAACAATAGGCGCGCTGCCTGACCAGGTTGAACAGGCCGATCGCAACGGCGGAACCCAGCACCGCCCACAACAGGGCGATTCCGCTGACCGTCCCGAAGACCGCGCCATTCCCGGCGATCAAGCCGGTCACGAGCGAGCCGAGGACGCCAACCAGCGCATTGACGAGAATGGTACGGCCATCCTCGATACGCAGGATGATCGTCGCCAGCCACCCCAGCAGGGCGCCCACAACAGTCAGGATCAATAGGCCCATTGGCTGCTACCTTCGCAAGTTACTCTCAGGTTCAATTCCGTAGCGCCACGATGGTTCCGCTACGATAGAAGATTGCAGCCATCCGCATGAAAATAGGCTGCAGCCGGAGGGGTCAGGCGAATGTGAGCCAGGCCAGCGCGGCACTGCCGGCGACGATGCGATACCAAGCGAAGGGCGTGAAGCCGCTGCGGCTCACGTAACTCACGAAGGCGCGGATCACCACCAGCGCGACGATGAAGCTGACGATGAAGCCGACCGCGATCTCGTCCCACCCGACGCGGGTCGCCCCGGCCACCATCTCGTCGTAATTGCTGGCGACTTCCACCGTGGTCGCGCCGATCATCGTCGGTACGGCGAGGAAGAAGGAAAACTCGGCCGCGGTCTTACGGTTGATACCCATCGCCAGCGCCCCCATGATCGTCGCGCCCGAGCGGCTGACCCCGGGAATCATCGCCAGGCACTGCGCGAAACCGACGCCGAGCACTTTCCTGAGCGGCAGGTCCGCCACACCCTGGCCCTCGTCGCGCGGATTGGCCATGCGTTCGATCGCGATGATGGCGAAGCCGCCGATGATCAGCGCCCAGGGTACGATGCCGGGATTGCCGAGCATGGCTTCGAAACTTTCATAGAGCGCCAGTCCGATGACCGCGCTGGGCAGGAAACCGAGCAGGATGTTGCGCGCGAACAAGAGCCCTTCGCGTTCGCGCCTGAGCACGCCCATGCCGGCCGACCAGAAGGTGCCCCAATACTGGTACACCACTGCCAGGATCGCGCCCAGCTGGATGACCACGTTGAACATCGCCCACTCATCGGGATCGGCGCCCGACAGCTCGGTGGCGAGGATCAGGTGGCCGGTCGAGGAGACCGGAATGAATTCGGTCAGCCCCTCGACGATGCCGAGGAAGATCGCGGTGAGGAAGTCGTTCATTGCGGGAAGTTCCAGGGAAAGCGGTTGGCGGGTGTCAGGCGGTCGGAAGGTCAGGCGTTCTCGAGCCCGAACTGCAGCGAGGCGAGCCGGGCGTAGAGCCCGCCATTGCCGGAAAGCTGGTCGTGCGTGCCCTGTTCGACGATGCGGCCGTCCTCCATCACCACGATGCGGTCGGCGGCGCGCACGGTCGACAGGCGGTGCGCGATGACCAGCGTGGTGCGATCTTCCATCAGGTGCTCGAGCGCTTCCTGCACCAGCCGTTCGCTTTCGGCGTCGAGCGCGCTGGTCGCCTCGTCGAGCAGCAGGATCGGCGCATCGCGCAGCAAGGCGCGGGCGATGGCGATGCGCTGGCGCTGGCCGCCCGACAGTTGCGTGCCGCTTTCGCCGAGATAGGTATCCATCCCCTGCGGCAGCTTCTCGATGAATTCGGCGGCATTGGCGGCGCGGGCGGCGGCCCAGATATCGTCGTCGCCCGCATCCCAGTTTCCGTAGCGCAGGTTGTCGCGCGCATTGGCGCTGAACAGCACACCTTCCTGCGGGACATAGGCGATGCGGCGACGGATCTCCGCCGGTTCGGCACCGGTCAGCGGAATGCCGTCGAGCCGGATCGAGCCCGCCTGCGGGTCGTAAAATCGTTCGGCGAGCTGGAAGATGGTCGATTTGCCCGCGCCCGAAGGGCCGACGATGGCGACGGTCTCGCCCGGCTCCACCTCGAGGCTGAAATCGGTGATTGCGGGAGCGTCCAGCCGGGTCGGATAGCGGAAGGTGACATTGCGGAACGACAGGCTGCCGCGCGGGGGCACGGGCAGCGCCTGCGGCCGTTCGGGCGCGGTGATCGTCGGCCTTTCGTCGAGCAGTTCGGACAGGCGGCTCGCCGCGCCGGCGCCGCGCAGCAAATCGCCATAGACCTCGGTCAGCGCGCCGATCGCGCCGGCCACGAGGCCCGCCGTGAGCACGAAGGCGGCGATGGTGCCGCCCGAGATCGTGCCCTCGCTGACCGCCTGAGCCCCGCGCCAGACAAGCAGGGTGATGCCGCCGAACACCAGCAGGATCACCACCGCGGTCATCGCCGCGCGAATCATCACCCGGCGCCGCGCGACGGTGAAGGTCCGCTCGACCGCCTCGCGGAAACGGGTGTGCTCGCGGCCCTCCTGGTTGAAGCCCTGGACGATCTTCATTGCCGACAGCACTTCGGTGACCATCGCGCCGATATCGGCGACGCGGTCCTGGCTGGTGCGCGAAACCTTGCGCAGCCGCCGCCCGAACAGCGTAATCGGCACGACGATCGCCGGAATGATCAGCAACAGGCCCATGGTCAGGCCCGGGACCAGCCAGAACAGGTAGATCGACCCGCCGATCGCCATCAGCGTGTTGCGCAGCGCCACCGAGACGGTGGTGCCCACCACCTGTTCGATCAGCGCGGTGTCGCTGGTCATGCGGCTCGAAATTTCCTTGGGGCTGTTCTCTTCGTAGAACCCCGGCGCGAGCCGCAGCAGGTTTTCCTGCACCTTCAGGCGGATGTCGGCGACCACCCGTTCGCCCAGCCAGCTGACGAAATAGAAGCGCATCGCCGTGCCCGCGGCGAGCACGGCGACGATCATCAGCAGATAGCGGAACCAGCGCCCCATGTCGGCGGGATCGGCGCCCGCGGCGAAACCGCGGTCGATCACCAGCTTGAAGCCTGCCGGGATCGCCAGCGTGGCGGCAGCGGTGATCATCAGCGCAACCAGCGCCATCGCGACATGGCCGGGGTAATTCGCCCCTGCCTGCCACACCATCCGCAGCGGCCGCAGTGATCGTTCGCGCGGGGCGTCCATGGCCGCGGTCTTGCGGGCGAAGCGGCCGCGCCCCTCGATTTGCGTCTCGTCCTTGGCTGACATGGCCATGCAGTTAGGTCGCCGGGGCGCGAAAATCCACAGTGCTGCACGCGCGAAGGCACAATTTCGATCATTGTGCATTGCACAAGGGTGAAGTCGGCGGCAGGATTGCCGTCTTCATCCGGTGGGAGAGAACCACATGACGCCCGATCCGCAGGGGATAGCTATTGCTCTACCACGCCTATGAACTCCAGCGCAGCTGGCTCAATTCCGCCAGCGCGTTCGCCTCGATGGGGGTGGAGCTGCTCAACCATCCGGCGCATCCGCTCAACAATTTCGGCCCGCTGGGCTATCTCAACATCGGCCCGATGGCGGCGAGCGCGCTCGAGGTCTTCGCGCATGCCACCGCCTCCTACGGCAAGCCGGCTTGGGGTATCGAGTCGGTCGAGGTCGACGGTCGGCACGATGCGGTGGTCGAGGCGACCGTGGTCAACCGCCCGTTCGGCGACCTCAAGCAATTCCACCGCGAGAACCTGCCCGAGGACGCGCCCCGCCTGCTGGTGGTCGCCCCGATGAGCGGGCATTACGCCACGCTGCTGCGCGGCACGGTGGAGCGGATGCTGGAGAACTACCGCGTCTTCGTCACCGACTGGGCCGACGCTAGGAACGTGCCGCTTCACGAGGGCACCTTCGATCTCGACGACTACATGGATTATGTGATCGCCTTCCTCGAGCATATCGGGCCGGGTGCGAACGTGATGGCGGTGTGCCAGCCCTCGGTCCCGGTCTTCGCCGCGACCGCGATCATGAACCGCGACGGGCACCCCTGCACCCCGAAGACGCTGACCATGATGGGCGGGCCGATCGACACGCGCTGCTCCCCGACCAGCGTCAACGACCTTGCGATGGAGCGGCCGATCGAGTGGTTCCGCCACAACGTCATCGCCACCGTGCCGATGCAGTATCGCGGCGCCGGGCGGCAGGTCTATCCCGGCTTCATGCAGCTTGCCGGCTTCATGAGCATGAATCTCGGCAATCACATGATGAGCCATTACGAGATGTTCAAACACCTCACCGTGGGCGACGAGGAAAGCGCGCAGGCGACCAAGGATTTCTACGACGAATACCGCAGCGTCTGCGACATGACCGCCGAATTCTACCTCCAGACGGTGCAGGAGGTGTTCCAGGATCACGCGCTGCCCAATGGCACCTTCCTGCATCGCGGCAAGCGCGTCGACCTGGGCGACATCACCGAGACCGCGCTGCTCGCGATCGAGGGCGAGCGAGACGATATCTCCGGCCTCGGCCAGACCAGGGCAGCGCTCGACCTCACGCCGAGGCTGACGGACGAGAAGAAACGCTACTACATGGCCGAAGGCGCGGGCCATTACGGCATCTTCAACGGCAGCAAATGGCGCGAGAAGATCGCCCCGGTGGTCGAGGAATTCATCGCCGAACACGACTGAGATCGCGCGTGCGGACTGTCCGCTAGCAACCCGAAGGCGGTCGTTGCATCATAAGAACCTGTGTGCTTTTGCTTTCGCAGCCATGTCGAAGTTCATTAGATTTGTGTGTGCGCAACGACATCCAACTGCCGATGGTGAACTCGGTATGTTTCAAGCTCGACAGCATATCGACTTCACCTCGCTTCCCGGCCGATTCCAGAGCGCCCATGATGAGGCATGGCTCTGGTTTTCTCGTGATGGCGGCGGAGGCCTTGTCCACCCGCGACTTCGCGGCAAAGCCCGAACCCAGAAAGTGCGAAAGGCTTTTTCTGGTTTCGAAGTGAGGCGGCTTTCTTTGGTCATCCCAAAGGCAGTGTAGTGAGACGAGCTAGGCAACTAGCGGAGGTAATGACCTCGGCGGGCGTCGAGATTAGAGAGATTCATGCGGAGCACCTTGGAGAGGTGCTGTGGGAAGATTCGGACCAAGTTCTCGCTTGTTCTCCGTCCAAAGGCCAACCTCGCGCATTTTAACGCCCTGTTTGTCCACCTCCCACCCAATTCGTCACCGATCTTCCGAGGTAGCGAAGTGCCAGAAGCGGACCTGCCGCTAATGACCCAATTGCGGATTCCATTGGATCGGCTTAGTTTTAGCCGAGTTAAACCGGATCGGGGGCGCGCGTTGCTTGTCCATTTCATTCGCAAATATCAAAGCGCGTTCTTCGCTGTAATCGGAGCGCTGACTTACTTAGCTTGTCGCGAGTTCGGGCTTGCCTGGTGGAGCGCATTTGCGATCGCTCTTGCGTCGACCGCATCTGTAGCCCTCTTGATTCGCCCGAAACCATCTGGAACGAGGCTCGACTAGTCCTTCGTGAAGGTCGCGCAGGTGCGTCCGTTTTCCTCCCAGATTGAGCCTTGGCAGCCAATAAAAAGGGCGGCGCGGGATACCCCGGCCGCCCCATTCCTTGCGAAGAGCGTGCGTTCTAGAAGATCTCGAACAGGCCCGCTGCGCCCATGCCGCCGCCGACGCACATGGTGACGACGCCGTATTTCGCGCCGCGACGCTTGCCTTCGAGCAACACGTGGCCGGTGCAGCGTGCGCCGGTCATGCCATAGGGGTGGCCGATCGAGATCGAGCCGCCGTTGACGTTGAGCAGCTCGTCGGGGATGCCCAGCTTGTCGCGGCAATAGAGCACCTGCACCGCGAAGGCTTCATTGAGTTCCCAGATGCCGATGTCGTCGACCTTGAGGTCGAAGCGTTCGAGCAGCTTGGGAATGGCGAAGACCGGGCCGATCCCCATCTCGTCGGGCTCGGTGCCGGCAACCGCCATGCCGACGTAGCGGCCGAGCGGGGTGAGGCCCTTCTTCTCGGCAACCTTGGCTTCCATCAGCACGCTGGCCGAGGAGCCGTCCGAGAGCTGCGAGGCGTTGCCGGCGGTGATCGTGGTGCCCGGGCCCATGACCGGCTGCAGGCCGGCGAGGCCCTCGAGCGTGGTCGAGGGGCGGTTGCCTTCGTCCTTGGCGATGGTCACCTCGACGTCGGAAATTTCGCCGGTTTCCTTGTCCTGCACCTTGTGCGTGGTGGTAACGGGAACGATTTCATCGTCGAACAGGCCCGCTTCCTGCGCCGCGGCGGTACGCTGCTGCGACTGCAGCGCATATTCGTCCTGCGCTTCGCGGCTGATGCCATAGCGCTGGGCGACCGTTTCGGCGGTCTGCAGCATCGGCATGTAGATCGCGCCATGCATGTTGATCAGCTCGGGATCGGGCATCACGCGCATTTCCTTGGTCTGCACGAGGCTGATCGATTCCTGCCCGCCCGCGGCGACCACGTCCATCCGGTCGGTAATGATCTGCTTGGCGGCGGTGGCGATGCTCATCAGGCCCGACGAACACTGGCGGTCGATGGTCATGCCGCTGGTGCCGATCGGGCAGCCGGCGCGCAGCGCGACCTGGCGCGCGAGGTTGCCGGCCTGCGTGCCCTGCTGGAGCGCGGCGCCCCACAGCACGTCGTCGACTTCGTCGGCTTCGATGCCGGCACGCTCGATCGCGGGCTTCAGCGAGTAGGCGCCGAGCGTCGGGCCCTTGGTGTCGTTGAACCCGCCCTTGTAGGCGCGGCCGATGGCGGTGCGGGCGGTGGAGACGATGACTGCGTCACGCATGGGTATTTCCTTGGATTGCTATGTAAGTGCCTGATCCTCGCCGGGGAGGAGGGGGAAATCAGACGAAAAGCTGGGTGATCCACTCGGTGATCAGGGCGGGCTTTTCCTCGCCTTCGATCTCCATAGTGATCTCGCTGGTCTGCTGCCACTGGCCGGGGCGTTTCTCGATCATTTCGACGAGCTTCCAGTGGCCGCGGATGCGCTTGCCGCTGCGCACGGGCGAGATGAAGCGGGTTTTGTTGCCGCCGTAATTCACGCCCATCTTCACCCCGTCGATCCTGGGCATGTCCGAATGCGCGCCCAGATAGGGGATCATCGAGAGCGTCAGGAAGCCATGCGCGATGGTGCCGCCGAAGGGCGTCATCTTGGCCTTTTCCTCGTCGATATGGATGAACTGGTGGTCGCCGGTGGCATCGGCGAACTGGTTGATCCGTTCCTGGCTCATTTCGACCCATTCGCTGGTGCCGATGGTTTCGCCGACTTTCTCGGCCAGTTCCTGCGGGCTCATCGCGCCTCTCCTCTATCGAAATCTCACGGATTCGCGCGACTCCGGCCGCGCGGTGCGGCGCGAGTCATGGCGCATGGAAGGGGGCCGCGCAACCGCGCGAAGGCTGCCGTTACGGCATTGCGGGCTTGGCCGGAGCAGCCGTGCGGCGGGCCTCGCGACGGGCCTTGCGTTCGGCTTCCTGCCGGGCCGAATCGTGCCGGGCGCAGTAGGTCGACAGCGCGATCTGCAGGCCGATCAGCATCAGGAATACCGGCTGGTAGGCGATTCCCTGGAAGGCTGCGCCGACGAGATAGATGATGTTCGAGAACTGCAGCGCGCTGGCCAGCGGGGCCTGCCATTGCTCGCCCGGACGCGCCCGGTCGCGCCACCTGCGGCGGATGCCTTCCATTTGGAGCAGCCCCAGGGCATGCAGCGAAAGCCACAGGAACAGGCCCGGCCAGCCCTGTTCGCCGAGCATCTCGAAGAAGGAGGAATGATAGGCGCGCGCCTCGTCGGTGACCTCTTCGATCCGGGTGATCGAGGTGCCGCCCTCCTCGCGCGTGACGGGAAGCCGATAGGTGAACTTGTTCGAGCGATAGGCATCGAAGCCGCCGCCGAGCGGATTTTCGGCGGCATAGTCGAGCGTCCACTTCCACACCTCGACGCGGGTCGAGGCGGATTCGTCCGACTGCACCGAACCCAGCGTCGCCATGCGCTCGTAATAGCTCGCCGGCAGGAAGGGCAGCGCCATGGCGCCGAGCGCGGCGGCGGCGATGAGATACATCAGCCGGTTCTTGACGTCGCGCAGCATCAGCACGCCGAGCACCGCGATGCACAGCAGGCCGGTGCGCGCCTCGGTCCCGATCGGGATCAGCAGGCAGGCGAAGATCAGCAGGCCGGCGAAGGTCTTCACCCGCCAGTCGGGCGGGAAGATCGTGCCGTGCCTGACGAACCACAGGATGATCGGGATCAGCGCGATCGCCACAGTGGCCAGCGTCGAGCTTTCGTAGATGTTCGAATTGTCGTTCACGAAGAAATAGAGGCTGCCGTAGCCCCCGCCGCCGAGCGCGGTCTTCATCCCGGCCGAGATGATGATCGCCCCGGCGGTGAGCACCAGTATCAGCGCCGCGGCCTCGATCCTCAGGCGGGTGTACAGCGTTACCGGAAGGAAGATGGCGAAGACCAGCGCCTTCCATACCCATTCCCATTTGAACGCCGCATCGACCGGAAAATCGGCCCATTGCAGCGTCATGAAGCAATAGGCCAGCAACGTCGCCAATATCCCCTGGCGCAGGGTGAAGCGGACGTTCGCCTTGGGATCGGCCACCGCCCAGCCGGCGAAGGCGAGCAGGAAGGCGATCAGCGAGATCGGCAGCATCGGGGTCAGTGTCCAGCCGATCTTCTGCGGCGCGAGGATATCGATATAGAGATAGGCGAGCACCCAGATGAAAGGACGCCCGAGGCCGAGCAGGAACATGCCCATCACGGTCAGGAACAAGGCGGCGTCAAGCATCGCCGCCTCCCTTCCTTCGCCGCCTGCGACGCGCTTCTTGCGGTGCCGGACGGGTGGGCTCGGCAGGCGGATCGACCGGCGCTTCCTCGCGATCGAGCTCGGTGCGCGCAAAGATGCGCAGCAGCGCGATCACGATCAGCGCGTGGGTCAGTCCGAGGGCGAAATAGTCGATCACGATGCAATGCTTCCGGGCGCCGTCCCTAATGCACGGCGGTTGACGCCCCGTTAAGCCTAATGTGACACAGGACACCGCCGATGACCCGCGTGCTGCACATTCTCGACCATTCGCTGCCCCTGCATTCCGGCTACACCTTTCGCACGCGCGCGATCCTCAAGAGCCAGCAGGCGGCGGGGATCGAGGTGCGCGGCATCACCGGCGCGCGCCACACCGCCCCGGGGCCGCTGGTCGAGGAGATCGAGGGGCTGACCTTTCACCGCGCGCCGGGCACCCCGTCGGGCCCGCCCGGCTATCGCGAATGGCGCGAGATCGAGACGCTGCGCGCGGCGATCGAGCGGCTCGCGGCCGACTGGCGTCCCGATATCCTCCACGCGCATTCGCCCGCGCTGTGCGGCATGGCGGGCCTGCGCGCCGCGCGCCGGCTGGGCCTGCCCTTCGTCTATGAAATCCGCGCCTTCTGGGAGGACGCGGCGGTCGGCAATGGCACGGGCAGCGAAAATTCGCTCAAATACCGCCTCACCCGCGCGCTCGAGAACCGCGTGGTGGCAGGCGCCGATGCGGTGTTCACGATCTGCGAGGGACTGCGCGCGGACCTGATCGCGCGCGGCCACGACGCGGGCAAGATATCGCTTTCACCCAATGGCGTCGACCTGACGCTGTTCGGCGCGCCGCCGCCGCGCGATGCGGCGCTCGCCGAAGACCTAGCGCTGGGCGAGGGCCCGGTGATCGGCTTCATCGGCAGTTTCTACGATTACGAAGGGCTCGACGATCTCATCGCCGCCATGCCGATAGTCCGGCAGCGCCATCCGCAGGCCCGGCTGCTGCTCGTCGGCGGTGGGCCGATGGAGGAGGCACTGCGCGCGCAGGCCGCGGCCTCTCCCGCACGCGACGCGATCCACTTCACCGGGCGCGTGCCGCATGGCGAGGTCGGTCGCTATTATTCGCTGGTCGACGTGCTTGCCTATCCGCGCAAGAAATCGCGCCTCACCGACCTCGTGACCCCGCTCAAACCGCTCGAGGCAATGGCGCAGGAACGGATCGTGGCGGCAAGCGCCGTCGGCGGGCATCGCGAGCTGATCGAGGACGGCGTCACCGGCCTGCTGTTCCCGCCCGACAATCCGCCGGGCATGGCCACCGCGCTCGCCCGCTTCATCGACGAGCGCTATCGCTGGCCCGAGATGCGCGAGGCGGGCCGCCGCCACGTTGCCGAAAACCACGACTGGGCGAGGAACATAGAGCGTTATCGGGCCGTTTACCAAAATCTGCTAGGTCACGGGGGAACCGCGGCCGCCTGAGCCGCCTGCAACGGGTATTCGCCACCAATGACCGCCGCCAAGCGTACCGTACCGATCAGCAGCCACCCCGCCTTCAAGTGGGGCGTCGGCGCGTGGTTCGCCCTGCTGCTCGGCCTCGGCCTGTTTGTCATGCCCGCGCAGGTCCATCTGCTGTTTGCCGAACGGCTCGGCCTCGACGGCGTGACGAGCGATGCGGCGACGATCCGCCTCGTTCTGTCGCTGGCCGCCGCGCTGCTCGGATTCCTCATCGGCCTCGTGCTCGCGCTGCGCGTGGTAGCGCTCAGCGATGCCGCCGCAGACACCGACGAGATCGAGCCCGAGGAGGAGGCCCCGGTCGAGGAGCCCGACAATATTTGGCTCCCCGACGCGGATCATCGCGAAAGCGCGCCTTCCGAGGCCGGCAGGACCCATCCGCTCCGGCATTCGTCCCCGCCGGCGCCGGAACCGGAGGAGCAGCCTCGCCGCGTCGACGACGCCCCGCGCCGCCCCTTCAACCCGCGCGAGGACCTGGCCGAGGAAGGCATCGCGTCTTTCTTCGCCGATCCCGACCCGATCGCCACCGAAGCGGAAGATATCCCCGAAGGCCTGACCGGGGATTTCGTGCTCACGGCGGGCGAAACGGTGCCCGAGGTTGCCTATTTCGACGAGGCCTGGGATAGCCCGCTCGACGAAACAGCGGCGACGGACGACGATGCCGAACCCGCACCCGAACCCGCACCCGCTGCCCGGGGCCCGGACGAGGAATTCACCGCTGCCCCAGCTGCGGAAGACGGTGGCGACGCCACCCCATCCGCCGCTGCACCCGCAGCGACGGGGCAGGAAGCTGCGACCGCACCGCTCCCGACGGCGGCGCTCGGCGACCTCTCGCTCGAAGCGCTGACCGAACGGCTTGCCCGGGCGCTCGAAACCGCCAGCTCCGGTCCGCCGGAGGGGGACAACCGGGCAGACGATCCGGTGATCGCCTTCCTGCGCCGAGAGGCCGAGCGCGACGCGCCGGCATCCGGTTCCGGACCCCGCTCGGGCGATCCGCAGGCCGAACTGCGCAGCGCGCTCGACAAGCTGAGCCGCGTCGGCAAGCACCGGTAAGCCCGGGAAACCTCCCCGTTCGGGCCGCCCGGACCAAGCGTAATTCTTGACGCGCGTGAAATTTTGCTACGCTTCTCGCAGTTGCAAAATTTCCATCCTGTCGGCATGAGGGCCCTTCGCGCAATTTTGCAGGTGCCGCGCGCGGCACCGCTCGACCATGTTCCCGGCCGCCCCGCACCCCCCGCGAGGCCGGTCGGCGGGCACCAAGGAGGACGCTGCACTCATGGGACGCATGCCGCCCCAGGCCACGGGTCTCTACGATCCGCGTAACGAACACGACGCCTGCGGCGTCGGCATGGTCGCACATATCAAGGGCGCCAAGAGCCACGCGATCGTCACCCAGGCGCTCGAAATTCTTGCCAATCTCGACCATCGCGGCGCGGTCGGCGCCGATCCGCTGCTGGGCGATGGTGCCGGGATCCTGCTGCAGGTGCCCGACCCGCTGTTGCGCAAATGGGCGGCGAACCACGGCCACGACCTCCCGCAGCCGGGCGATTATGCGGTCGCCATGTGCTTCCTCCCGCAGGAAGGCGAGGCGCGCGACTTCGTCGAGAAGCAGCTCGAACGTTTCGCCGAGAAGGAAGGCCAGCGCGTGATCGGCTGGCGCGACGTGCCGACCACGCTCGACGGGCTCGGCAAGGCGGTGGTCGATTCGATGCCGATGATCCGCCAGTGCGTCATCGCGCGGGGCGACAATTGCGCCGACCAGGATGCGTTCGAGCGCAAGCTCGTCGTTATCCGCAAGCAGACACTCAACCCGCTTGCCGCGCTCGAGGTCAAGCACGGCATCCCCGGGCTGACCACAGCCTATATCCCGAGCTTCTCGAGCCGCACCGTGGTCTACAAGGGTCTGCTGCTCGCCAATCAGGTCGGCAGTTTCTACGACGACCTGCGCGATCCCGACTGCGTCAGCGCCCTGGGCCTCGTGCACCAGCGTTTCAGCACCAACACCTTCCCCAGCTGGCGGCTTGCCCATCCCTATCGCTTCATGGCGCACAATGGCGAGATCAATACCGTTCGCGGCAATGTGAACTGGATGGAAGCCCGCCGCCGGACGATGGAAAGCGAGCTGCTGGGCGCCGACCTCGACAAGATGTGGCCGCTGATCCCGCATGGCCAGTCGGACACCGCCTGCCTCGACAATGCGCTCGAGCTGCTGCTGGCCGGCGGCTACAGCCTCGCGCATTCGATGATGATGCTCATGCCCGAGGCCTGGGCGAAGAACCCGCTCATGGATCCCGCGCGCCGCGCCTTCTACGAATATCACGCGGCGCTGATGGAGCCCTGGGACGGCCCTGCCGCGGTGTGCTTCACCGACGGGCGCCAGATCGGCGCCTGCCTCGACCGCAACGGCCTGCGCCCCGCGCGCTGGTGCACCACCAAGGACGACCTCGTTGTGCTCGCCTCGGAAAGCGGCGTGCTGCCGTTCGACGATGCCGACATCACCCGCAAGTGGCGCCTCCAGCCCGGCCGCATGCTGCTGATCGACCTCGAGGAAGGCCGCATCGTCGAGGATGAGGAGCTCAAGGCCAATCTCGCCGCGGAGCAGCCCTACGAGGCCTGGCTCGCCAAGGCGCAGTACAAGCTGGAAGATCTCGGCCATATCGAGCCCGACCTCTCGGAAATTCCGCAATCGGACGTCTCCTTGCTCGATCGCCAGCAGGCCTTCGGCTATACGCAGGAGGATATTTCCCGCTTCCTCGAGCCAATGGCGAGCGGGAGCGAGGATCCGATCGGGTCGATGGGAACCGACACGCCCATCGCGGTGCTCTCCAACCGCAGCCGCCTGCTCTACGACTATTTCAAGCAGAACTTCGCGCAGGTCACCAATCCGCCGATCGACCCGATCCGCGAGGAGCTGGTGATGAGCCTGCTGTCGATGATCGGCCCGCGCCCCAATCTGCTCGGGCGCGACGGCGGCACGCACAAGCGCCTCGAGGTCGCGCAGCCGATCCTCACCAATACCGATCTGGCCAAGATCCGCTCGGTCGAGGTCGCGCTCGACGGTGCTTTCCGCACCGCGACGATCGACATCACCTGGGACGCGTCGAGCGGGGCCGAGGGCCTCGCCATGGCGCTGAAGGAAATGTGCTGGGCGGCGACCGAAGCGGTGCTCGGCGATGCCAACATCCTGATCCTGTCGGATCGCGGCCAGGGCCCCGACCGCATTCCCATGCCCGCGCTGCTGGCCACCGCGGCAGTCCACCACCAGCTGGTGCGGCAGGGCCTGCGGATGCAGACCGGGCTCGTGATCGAGACCGGCGAGGCGCGCGAGGTGCACCATTTCTGCGCGCTGGCCGGCTATGGCGCCGAAGGGATCAACCCCTATCTGGCCTTCGAGACGATCGAGACGCTGCGCGCCGAACGTTTTCCCGAAATCGACCCGGCGCAGGGCCAGGCCAATTACGTCAAGGCGGTGGGCAAGGGCATCCTCAAGGTCATGTCCAAGATGGGCATTTCGACCTACCAGTCCTATTGCGGCGCGCAGATTTTCGACGCGGTCGGGCTCAACTCGGAATTCGTCGACGCCTATTTCAACGGCACCGCGACCACGATCGAGGGCATCGGCCTCAAGGAGGTCGCCGAGGAAGCCGTGCTGCGTCACGCGCAGGCCTATGGCGACAATCCGCTCTATGCCGGAATGCTCGATGTCGGCGGGATCTACCAGTACCGCATCCGCGGCGAGGCGCATGCCTGGACCCCGCAATCTGTCGCGCATCTGCAGCACGCCGTGCGGGGCAACGATCCCAAAAACTACGAAGAATTCGCCGCCGAGATCAACGAGCAGTCCGAACGCCTGCTGACGATCCGCGGGCTGATGGAATTGAAGCCCGCCGACCAGCCGCTCGCTATCGACGAGGTCGAACCCGCGGTCGAGATCGTCAAGCGCTTCAGTACCGGCGCGATGAGCTTCGGCTCGATCAGCCACGAGGCGCATTCGACGCTCGCCATAGCGATGAACCGCATGGGCGGCCGCTCGAACACCGGCGAGGGCGGCGAGGAGCCCGAGCGCTTCCGCCCGATGGACAATGGCGATTCGATGCGCAGCCGGATCAAGCAGGTCGCCAGCGGCCGCTTCGGCGTGACCACCGAATATCTCGTCAATTCGGACGACATCCAGATCAAGATGGCGCAGGGCGCCAAGCCCGGCGAAGGTGGCCAGCTACCCGGTCACAAGGTCGACAAGCGCATCGGCAAGGTGCGCCATTCGACCCCGGGCGTGGGGCTGATCTCGCCGCCGCCGCACCACGACATCTATTCGATCGAGGATCTCGCGCAGCTGATCCACGATTTGAAGAACGTCCAGCCCGAGAGCCGGATCTCGGTCAAGCTGGTATCCGAAGTTGGGGTGGGCACGGTGGCCGCGGGCGTTTCCAAGTCCAAGGCCGACCACATCACCATCTCGGGCTATGAAGGCGGTACCGGCGCAAGCCCGCTGACCAGCCTCACGCATGCGGGTTCGCCGTGGGAGATCGGTCTTGCCGAAACGCAGCAGACGCTGCTGCTCAACGATCTGCGCAGCCGCATTGCGGTGCAGGTCGACGGCGGATTGCGCACCGGGCGCGACGTGGCCATCGGCGCGCTGCTGGGGGCCGACGAGTTCGGCTTCGCCACCGCCCCGCTGATCGCGGCCGGCTGCATCATGATGCGCAAGTGCCATCTCAACACCTGCCCGGTCGGCGTCGCCACGCAGGACCCGGCGCTGCGCGCGCGCTTCACCGGCACGCCCGAGCATGTGATTAACTATTTCTTCTTCGTCGCTGAGGAATTGCGGGCGATCATGGCCGAAATGGGCTTCCGCACGGTCGAGGAAATGGTCGGCCGGGTCGACCGGCTCGACATGCGCCGCGTCGAACGGCACTGGAAGGCGCATGGGGTCGACCTCAAGCGCATCCTCCAAGCGGTGCCGCTCGCCGAAGGCCAGCCGCTCCATCATACCGAAAACCAGGACCACGGCCTCGCCGCAGCGATGGATGTCGAGCTGATCGAGGCCTGCAAGCCCGCCATCGAGAGCGGGCAGGCGGTCCAGCTCACCCGCACCATCCGCAACGTCAACCGCACCGTCGGTGCGATGCTGTCGGGCCGGGTCGCGGAAGCGCACGGTCATGCCGGGCTTGCCCCCGATACGATCCGGATCGACTTCACCGGGGTCGCGGGACAGAGCTTCGGTGCCTGGCTGGCCCACGGGGTGGCGCTGAGCCTGACGGGCGATGCCAACGACTATGTCGGCAAGGGCCTCTCGGGCGGCCGCATCGCCGTCCGCCCGCCGGAGCAGGCGCCCCGCGCGCCGGGCGAGAACATCATCGTCGGCAATACCGTGCTCTACGGCGCGATCGCGGGCGAGGCCTATTTCGCCGGCGTCGCGGGCGAGCGCTTCGCGGTGCGCAATTCGGGCGCGGTCGCGGTGGTCGAGGGCACGGGCGACCACGGCTGCGAATACATGACCGGCGGCGTGGTCTGCGTGCTCGGCCCGACCGGGCGCAATTTCGCTGCCGGGATGAGCGGCGGGGTGGCCTATGTCTACGATCCCGAGCGCCGCTTCGAGAAGTTGTGCAATCACGCCCAGGTCGATGTGCTCGACGTCCGTCCGGGCGATGGCGAGGGTGCCGAGAAGAGCTGGGGCAAGCCGCAGCAGCGCGGCGTTTCGGTCGACAATGCGGGGATGGGCGATCCGCTCTATCACGATGCCGAACGGCTCAAGGTGCTGGTCGAGCGCCACCTGCTGCACACCGGCTCGGCCAGGGCCAAGGCGCTGCTCGACGACTGGGCGAACGAGCTTGCAAACTTCCGCAAGGTGATGCCGCGCGACTACGCCCGCGCCTTGAAGGCACTCGAGGACGAACGCGAACAGGCGGCAATGGAGGCCGCGGAATGACCAGCTTCGAATTCCGCCGCCATCCCCGCGACGGCGGCGATCGCGCTTATCCTTTCAACTTTCCCGCACAGCCTTGCGGGACCCCCGCCTGCGCGGGGGCTTCGGCCAAATCGGAGATTTGACCTCGTGGGCAAGGAAACCGGCTTTCTCGAATACGAGCGGCACGACCGCAGCTATCTCGATCCCGAGGAACGGCTGACGAACTACAAGGAATTCGTCGTCCCGCTGGGCGAGGAAGAGCTGCGCCGACAGGCCGCGCGCTGCATGAATTGCGGCATCCCCTATTGTCACAACGGCTGTCCGGTGAACAACATCATCCCGGACTGGAACCACCTCGTCTACGAAGACGACTGGAAGCATGCGCTCGAGGTGCTCCATTCGACCAACAATTTCCCCGAATTCACCGGCCGCGTGTGCCCCGCCCCCTGCGAGGCGGCCTGCACGCTCAACATCACGGATTCGCCGGTCACGATCAAAAGCATCGAATGCGCGATCATCGATCGCGGCTTTTCCGAAGGCTGGGTCAAGCCGCAGCTGCCCGAAAAGCGCAGCGGCAAGTCGGTCGCGGTAATCGGCAGCGGGCCGGCGGGCCTCGCCTGTGCGCAGCAGCTTGCGCGCGCGGGCCATGCGGTCACCGTGTTCGAGAAAAGCGACCGGATCGGCGGGCTGCTGCGCTACGGCATTCCCGACTTCAAGATGGAGAAGCACCTGATCAACCGCCGCGCGGTGCAGATGGAGGCCGAAGGCGTCCAGTTCCGCACCTCGAGCGAGGTTGGGGTCGAGGTCAGCTTCACCGCGCTGCAGGAGAATTTCGACGCGATCGTGCTCGCCGGCGGGGCCGAGGAAGCGCGGCGGCTCGACATCCCCGGGGCCGAACTGCCCGGTGTGCGGCTGGCGATGGAATTCCTCACCCAGCAGAACAAGCGCAATGCCGGCGACGACGAGGTCCGCGCCGCGCCGCGCGGCAGCCTCACCGCGACGGGCAAGCATGTGATCGTCATCGGCGGCGGCGATACCGGCAGCGACTGCGTCGGCACCAGCAACCGCCAGGGCGCGGCCAGCGTCACCCAGCTCGAGATCATGCCCAAGCCGCCCGAAAAGGAAGACAAGGCGCTGACCTGGCCCGACTGGCCGCTCAAGCTGCGTACCTCCTCGAGCCACGAGGAAGGCGTCGACCGCGACTGGGCAGTGCTGACCAAGCGCGTGGTCGAGGAAGGCGGCAATGTTGCCGGGCTCGAATGCGTGCGCGTCGAATGGAACGACGGCCGCATGCAGGAGATCGAGGGCAGCAGCTTCACGCTCAAGGCCGACCTGATCCTGCTCGCCATGGGCTTCACCGGGCCCAATCGCCGCGGGCTGCTCGACCGCGCCGGAGTCGATCTCGACCCGCGCGGCAATGTTGCGGCGGATACCGAATGGTATCTCACCAGCGAGCCCAACGTCTTTTCCTGCGGCGACATGCGGCGCGGGCAGAGCCTCGTCGTCTGGGCGATCCGCGAGGGTCGCCAATGCGCCCGCGCGGTCGACCTCGCGCTGATGGGGGCGACCGAGCTGCCGCGCTAGCTGCTATCGCTGCGTCCGACCCCGCGCCTGCACCGCCGCGCGGCGCGCTTCGACTTCCTCGGGGCTGACCGCGGCATTGGCGCAGGAGGACACGCGGTGCTCCACCGCCAGCGCCTCGCCGAAATTCGCGGCATAGCCTTCGTCGATCAGCGCCTTGTAGGTGGCGAGGAAGGTCGGGTCCACGCTCGCCATGTCGGCGGCGATGCGGCGCGCCTCGGGCAACAATTCGCCGGGCGCGACCACGCGGTTGACCAGCCCCCAGCGCTCGGCCGTCTCGGCGTCGAGGAAATTGCCGGTGAAGCTCAATTCCTTCGCGCGGCTGATCCCGATCATCCTGCTCAGCTTCTGCGACAGCCCCCAGCCGGGCACGATGCCGACCCGCGCATGCGTATCGGCGAAGCGCGCATTGCTGCTGGCGACCAGCACGTCGCAGGCGAGCGCCACCTCGAAGCCGCCGGTGATCGCCACCCCGTTGATCGCGCCGATCACGGGCTTGCGGCACTGTTCGATCGCCTTGACCGGGTTCTCGTCCGCCCCCTCGGCAGTGGCCGCGCCGAGCGCGCCTTCCTGCGAGCCCAATTCCTTGAGGTCGAGCCCGGCGGTGAAGGCCCTCGCCCCCGCGCCCGTCAGGATCACCGCGCGCACATCGTCGTTCGCGTCCAGCTCCGTCATCGCCTCGTAGAGCCGGTGGCGCAGCGCCTTCGACAGCGCGTTCATCGCCTCGGGGCGGTTGAGAGTGACAGTGGCGATACCGTCGGCGATCTCGGTCAGCACAGGCTCGGTCATGCCGGCAGCCTAGCCGATAGGTTGCGACTTGCAATCGTCCCGCCAGTCGCGTTCACTGGCGGCGAGAGGAGAGACATCAATGGCATTCAAACCCTTCGACCTCACCGGCAAGGTGGCGGTGGTGACCGGCGGCAATGGGGGCATCGGCCTGGGCATGGCCGAAGGGCTGGCGGCAGCAGGCGCCGATCTGGCGATCTGGGGCCGCAATGCGGACAAGAATGCCGCCGCGCTGGACCGGCTGAAGGCGCATGGGACGCGGGTCGAGGCGCTGGCGGTCGATGTCTCCGACGAAGCGGCAGTGGTCGACGCGATGGCCGAAAGCCTCTCGCGGCTCGGGCGGATCGATTGCTGCATCGCCAATGCCGGGGTGGGCGGGGGCGCACCGCTCACCGAGCAGACCACCGAACAGTGGCGCAAGGTCACCACGGTCAATCTCGACGCGGTGTTCTGGACCTTCCGCGAGGCGGCGAAGCACATGGTCGCGCGAGCGGAAGCGGGCGACAAGGGCGGATCGCTGCTGGTCACCTCGAGCGTGTCGGCGATCCACGGCGCGCCGCAGAACCAGGCCTATGCCGCGACCAAGGCGGGCGTGCTGGCGATGGTCCGCGGGACGGCGGTCGAACTGGCGCGTCACGGCATTCGCGCCAATGCGGTGCTACCCGGCTGGATCGCCACCGAGATGACCGAGCGGCTGCAGAACTGGGACGCCTTCAACGAAAAGGCGATCGGCCGCGTCCCCATGCGCCGCTGGGGCGAAGGCGAGGATTTCGCCGGTATCGCAGTTTATTTCGCCAGCGATGCGAGCCGGTTCCACACGGGCGATTCGGTGGTCATCGACGGCGGCTATTCGATCTTCTGACGGCCCGGGGCGCTAGCTCCGGCTCGCGCATGCCAGGCAGAGCGTGACGCTCGGGTCGTGCGCCAGCCGCCCTGGGGCGATTGCCTCGCCGCAGGCGCTGCACCAGCCCCATTCGCCCTCGTCGAGCCGTCGCAATGCCGCTTCGATCCGCGCGCGCTCTGCCTTGCGGCGCGCCTGGGTGGCCTGCGCCATGGCCTGTTGCTGCATCGCGTCCATCCGGCTCAGGCGCCCGACGCTGTCCTGCTGCAATTCGACCGTGGCGCGCGAATCGGCATTTGCCGCATCCTCGCAATCGAGCTCTGCACGGCGCGCCAGCAGACGGGCGCGGGCTTCTTCCTCGGGCATTTTCCTACTCCCCTCGTGCGGTGGTAAAGGAGTTGCCGGTTCTTTCAAATCGTCGATCCGCTGGCGACCTGCGCGGCCACCCACATGTCCGTCCGCCTAGGGATTGCGGCATTTTTACCCGTAATCTCAGCCGGGTAGAGCCGAGGGCGAAAGTGACACGGTGTCACCTTTGTCCGCTCAGACCGACCAGTCGACCGCCCCGCGCCCGTGGTCCTCGAGAAAGGCATTGGCGCGGCTGAAGGGCCTGCTGCCGAAGAAACCGCGATGCGCCGAAAGCGGGCTGGGGTGCGGGCTCTCGATCACGCAATGCCGCCCGTCCCTGAGGCCCGCGATCCGCTTTGCCTTGGCCTGCGCATGGCTGCCCCAGAGGATGAACACCGAGGGTGCCTCGCGCGCCGCCACTGCCGCGACGCAGGCATCGGTAATCGCGTCCCAGCCGCGCCCGGCATGGCTGGCAGCCTTGCCTGCCTCGACCGTCAGCGTGGCGTTGAGCAGCAGTACGCCCTGCCGCGCCCATTTCGAAAGGTCGCCATGGCCGGCGCGCGCGATCCCGAGATCGGCCTCGAGCTCCTTGTAGATGTTGACGAGGCTGGGCGGGACCCTGATCCCCTCGGGCACGGCAAAGCACAGCCCCATCGCCTGCCCCGGCCCGTGATAGGGATCCTGCCCGAGGATCACGACCTTGACCGCGTCGAGCGGCGTCAGCTCGAGCGCCTTCAGCCGGCAGCCGCGCGGGGGGTAGATCGCCTTTCCGCTGCCCTCCTCGGCGACGAGGAAGCCGCCTAGCCGCCGCGCCTCGGCGCTCGCCAGCACGGGATCGAGCACGGGCTTCCAGCTTGGCGGCACGCTTTCGGTCATGCACGCGATAGTAGGGCCTGCCGCGCGACGCACCAGTCCGCCCTTCCCTACAATCCCCGATGCGCCTAAGGCCTCGCGCATGGCAGTGCATTTCCATGAAGAAGACCTCCCCGCAGGCGTGCTCGCCGATGGCCCGGTAGCCGTCGATACCGAAACCATGGGCCTGGTCACGATCCGCGACCGGCTGTGCGTCGTCCAGATCAGCGACGGCAAGGGCGACGAGCATCTCATCCGCTTCGGTCCCGACAGCACCTATGACGCGCCCAACCTCAAGGCGGTGCTGGCCGACCCTGACCGGCTCAAGCTGTTCCATTTCGCACGCTTCGACCTTGCCGCGATCGAGCACTATCTCGGGGTGATGGCGACGCCCTGCTACTGCACCAAGATCGCCAGCAAGCTGGTGCGCACCTATACCGACCGCCACGGACTGAAGATGCTGGTCGAGGAGCTGCTCGGCGAGAGCATTTCGAAGGCCCAGCAGTCGAGCGACTGGGGCGGGGCCGAGCTGTCCGAGGCGCAGCGCGAATACGCCGCCTCCGACGTACGCTATCTCCACCGGATGAAGGAAGAACTCGACCGCAGGCTCGAACGCGAAGGGCGCTCCGAACTCGCCCAGTCCTGTTTCGACTTCCTGCCCACCCGCGCGCGGCTCGACGTCGCCGGCTGGGCCGATCACGACATCTTCAGCCACATGTAAGGATCACGCAGGCAGGCGACATCCATGGCATCCGGGCAACGCAGGATAGAGACGGTCGAAGCCAAGGAACGGCGGCACGCGCGCCAGCACTGGGCCGAGCCCGGCGGTTCGCACGACCGCCTCGTCGCCTTCCTCGCGCGCGCCCTGCCGATGGCCGTGGGCGTGCTCGCCGCGCTGATGGTGGTGACCCCGCTCAGCCCGCGCGGCGAAGTCAGCTTCCTGCTCGATCGCAACAAGGTGGCGATCATCAAGGAACGGCTGCGGGTCGACAATGCACTCTATCGCGGCGCCGACGACAAGGGCCGACCCTTCTCGCTGACAGCGGGAGAAGCCGTCCAGCGATCGAGCGCCGAAGGCATCGTGCGGATGAACAATCTCGTCGCACGGCTGCTGCTCGACGAGGGTCCCGCGCGTATTTCCGCCCGCGCCGGGCAGTACGATATCGACGACGAAGTCGTCTCGATCATCGGCCCGATGAACATGGTCGCCGCCGATGGCTATCGCATGGTCGCACGCGACGTCTCGCTCGACCTCGGCGAGAAGCGCCTCGTCGGGAGCGGCGGAGTCGACGGGGCGGTGCCCGCCGGCACCTTCCGCGCCGACCGCTTGACCGCCGATCTCTCGGCGCGCACCATCACCCTGTCGGGCAATGCGCGGCTGCGCATGGCGCCCGGAAAGCTGAGGATGCCCTGATGAAGCCCCTGTTACCCACCATGGCCCGCTGGGGCATCGGCTCCTTCGCCGTAACCGCCGCCGCTTTCGTCGGCATGCAGCTGTCGGCGCAGGCGATCGCCGGGCACAATTCGAACGCTCCGGTGAGCTACGCCGCCGACCGCATCGAATTGCAGGACCGCCAGAACCGCGTCGTGCTGTCGGGCAATGTCCAGATCAGCCAGGCCGGCCTGAATCTCAGCGCCGCGCGGACGATCGTCAACTACAGCGACAGCGGCAGCCTCAAGATCCAGCGGATCATGGCCACCGGCGGGGTCAATGTGACGCGCGGCAACGAGCGCGCGCGCGGCGATACCGCGGTCTACGACTTCAACCGGCGGATCATCACCATGGCGGGCAACGTCCGTCTCAACCGCGGCGGCGATACGCTCAATGGCGGACGGCTGGTGATCGACCTCGCCAGCGGCGTGTCGAGCGTCGACGGGCGCGCCAGCGGGTCTTCCTCGGTCACCGGGCAAGGGCAGCAGTCGGGCGGGCGCGTGACGGGCACCTTCTCGGTCCCCGAGAATTGATTTCGAGCTAGCGCGCCCGGGCGCCCGCGACCCGCGCGATTTCGGCCAGCCCCTGCGCGAGCAGCAGTTCGGCGGCCTGGCTGTTGGTCAGCAATTCGCGGTGGAGCGTCACCAGCCGCCGGGTCAGCCGGTCGAGCTTGTCGCCGTGGCGCCAGAGGCCGAATTGCTGGCCGATCTCGCGCTTCTCCTTGAAGAAGATGCCGAGGCGCGCTTCCTCGCCCCGGTCGAGATCGCCGAAGGAGCGGTTACCCAGCGCCGCCGCGATCCGCGCCAGCTGCGCCGCGCGGCGTTCGAAAGCGAGCAGCACGCCGACCGGGTTGAGGCCGAGCTGCTTCATCCGCGCCAGCTCGATCCCGAGCTTGGCCGCCTGCCCGCCGAGCACGGCGTTGACCAGCGGCGCGAAACCGTCGTCCTCGCTCGCCGCGCCGATCGCGTCCAGATCTTCCTCGCCGGCGGTCTGCGGGCTCTGCGCGCTTGCATCGAGATAGAGCGCGAGCTTGTCGACCTCGCTCCGCGCCAGCCGCACGTCGAGGTTGGCGGCCCGCGCGATCCGCTCGGCGAGATCCCCTCCGAGCCGAACGCCCGCCGCGTCGGCCAGCGCGCGCACGCTCTTGGTCACCGAGGGCAGATCGGGCGGATAGAACATCGCCACCAGCGCATCCTTGCGCTTCTCGAGCAGCTTGGCGGTGCGCGACTTGTCAGTCGCCGAAGTGGCGACGATTATCACCGGGCAGGCCTCGCCGGCGCCCGCATCGCCGGTCTCGACCAGCACCTTGAGCGCCTCGTGCGCCTCGTCGCCGCTGGCCCGGACCCAGATGTGGCGCTGGTCGCCGAAGAGCGAGGTGGTGCGCGCTTCGTCGCCGAGCTTGGCCGGGTCGCTGCGCAATTCGGCGCCCGACATTTCGACCCGCTCGCCCGGTTCGGGCAGCCAGCTGACCAGATCGTTCGCCGCGGCGCTCGCGCCGGCTTCGTCCTGGCCGCAGAAGAAGAAGATGCCGCAGCCCTGCGCAGCGCCGCGCCCCTTGGCCGCGAAATCGCGGTTGGTGAGCTTCACTGTCCGGCGCGCAGCGCCAGCGCGACGCGCGTCACGATCCGCTGGGCGAGGTCCTGCGACAGGTTTTCAAGCGCGGTCTGTTCGGCCGCGATCACCGCATATTCGCTCGACACGACGTCGATCCCCGCATCCGAGCCGTCGGTTGCATCGAGCACGATGTCGCCGGTGGCGAGATCGATCAGCTGATAGCGCGCGCGCAGCGTGCGGCGTTCGCGGCTGATCGTGTCGTCGCGCAGCACGGCGAGGCCCTCGAGCGTGTCGTCGAGCCGCACCTCGATGCGGTATCGCGGGCTCGCCTGGCCTGCGGCGGCGAAGCGTTCCTCGAGCGCGCTGCGCACCAGCCAGCCGGCGCGCCCCTCGATCGGCGCGACCTCGATCGCCGCAAGCGATTGCGCCACCGTGCCGCTGCCGCCGCCCGCATACATGGGTGAGAGGCCACAGGCGGAGAGCAGGGTCAGGGCGAGGCTGGCGAGGAGGATGCGCATCAGGTGACGATATTCACCAATCTGTCGGGGACGACAATGACCTTGCGAATTTCCGCTCCGTCGATCGAGCGCTGGACGTTCTCCGAAGCCAGCGCCATCGCCTCGAGCGCCTCCTTCGAAGCACCCTTGGGCACGGTCAGCGTGTCGCGCAGCTTGCCCTTGTGCTGGACGGCGATGGTGACCTCGTCCTCGACCAGCAGCGCCGGATCGACTTCGGGCCAGGCTGCGTCGGCGACAAGTCCGTCCATGCCCATGGAATGCCAGGCCTCTTCGGCGAGGTGCGGCATCATCGGTGCGACGAGCTTGGCGAGGGTTTCGATGGCGGATCGCCGATCCGCAGTAATGTCCGCCTTTTCGGTGGCGCTCACGAGTTCGTAGATGCGCGCAACGGCCTTGTTGAACGCGAGACCTTCAATGTCCTCGGCGACTGCAGCCACGGTCTGGTGGACTTTCCGGCGAAGCGCCTTGTCCTCGCCTTCGAGCGTCATGTCGCGGTGCTGCGAGAACAGGCGCCACAACCGGTGGACGAAGCGGCTGCAGCCTTCGATCCCGGCTTCCGACCAGGGCAGGTCGCGCTCGGGCGGGCTGTCGGAGAGCATGAACCAGCGCACCGCGTCGGCGCCGTAGGTGTCGATGATCGTATCGGGATCGACGACGTTCTTCTTCGACTTCGACATCTTGATGACGCGGCCGATCTCGACCTCGCCGCCATCGTCCTTGAGCAAGGCGCGTTCGGCCTCGCGGCTGATCTCGTCGGGAGCGTAATAGACCGTCTTGCCGCCCTCGCGGCGCGAATAGGTCTCGTGCGTCACCATGCCCTGCGTGAAGAGCGAGGCGAAGGGCTCGCTCACGTCGATCTGTCCCATGTGCGCGAGCGCGCGCGTCCAGAACCGGGCGTAGAGCAGGTGCAGGATCGCGTGCTCGATCCCGCCGATATATTGTTCGACCGGGAGCCACTTGGCGATCTCGTCCTTGTCGAACGGCTTGTCGGCGGGCTGGCTGGCGAAGCGCAGGAAATACCATGAGCTGTCGACGAAGGTGTCGAGCGTATCGGTCTCGCGCTCGGCCTTGCCGCCGCACTTCGGGCAGTCGACATGCTTCCACGTTGCGTGACGCAGCAGCGGGTTGCCCGGGGTCTGGAAATCGACATCCTCGGGCAGGGTGATCGGCAGGCTGTCCTTGGGCGCGGGGACCACTCCGCAGGCCTCGCAGTGGATGAAGGGGATCGGCGTGCCCCAATAGCGCTGGCGCGAAACGCCCCAGTCGCGCAGGCGCCAGACGGTCTTGCCTTCGCCGCGGCCCTGCGCCTCGATGCGCGAGATGATCTCGCGCTTCGCATCCTCGACCCCCATCCCGTCGAGGAAGTCAGAATTGACGATTACGCCTTCGCCTGCCTCGGCCTCGCCATCGAAGGGCTTTCCCGCGTCCTCGACACTGACAGCGACCACCCGCGGGATCGGCAGGCCGTATTTGGTGGCGAATTCGAAATCGCGCTGGTCGTGCCCGGGCACCGCCATGATCGCGCCGGTGCCGTAATCCATCAGCACGAAGTTCGCGATATAGACCGGCAGCTCTGCGCCGGTGAACGGATGTTTCGCGGTGATGCCGGTATCGAACCCGAGTTTTTCCGCGGTTTCGAGCTCGGCTGCGGTGGTGCCGCCCTTTTTGCACAATGCGATGAAGTCGCGCGCCTCGGCGCTGTCGAGGCCTTGTGCAAGCGGATGGTCGGCGGCCACCGCGACGAAGCTCGCGCCGAAAATCGTGTCGGGCCGCGTGGTATAGACGGGCAGCGTCTCGCCGTTCGAGAGGTCGAAGCTGAATTCGAGCCCCTTCGACTTGCCGATCCAGTTTTCCTGCATCAGCCGGACCTTGTCGGGCCAGTTCTCGAGACTGCCGAGCCCGTCGAGCAGTTCCTCGGCGAAGTCGGTGATCTTGAGGAACCACTGGTTCAATTTGCGCTTCTCGACCTCGGCGCCCGAACGCCAGCCCTTGCCGTCGATCACCTGCTCGTTGGCGAGCACGGTCATGTCGACCGGGTCCCAGTTGACCTCGCTTTCCTTGCGATAGACGAGGCCCGCCTCGTATAAATCGATGAACAGCGCCTGCTCGTGGCCGTAATAGTCGGGCTCGCAGGTTGCCAGTTCTCTGGACCAGTCGAGTGCGAAGCCGAGGCGCTTCAGCTGCGCCTTCATGTGTTCGATGTTCGAACGGGTCCAGCCGCCCGGGTGGACGCCCTTTTCCATCGCCGCGTTTTCGGCGGGCATGCCGAAGGCGTCCCAGCCCATCGGGTGCAGCACCTCGAAGCCGCGCGCCCTCTTGTAGCGCGCCAGCACGTCGCCCATGGTGTAGTTGCGCACATGGCCGATGTGGATGCGCCCGCTAGGATAGGGAAACATCTCGAGCACGTAGCTTTTCGGCTTGGGAGAATCGCTGTCGGCGCGGAAGGTCTGCGCCTTGTCCCACGCATTTTGCCAGCGCGCATCGGCGCTGGCGGGATCGAAACGGGTATCGCTGCTCATAGGGAGCCGCGTTTACGGATTTTGGAGGCTATGGGAAGGCGCTTTTGCCGCGTAGCCTGCGTGCAATCAGCCGACTGCCTGGCGGCGCAGTTCGCGCGCCTTGGTCAGGATGATGTCTTCCAGCTTCTGCACCGTGGCGGCCTGGACCGGCGCATCGACCCAGGTGCCGTTCTGGTTGACCTGGCGGCTGGCGGCGACGCGTAGCGCATCGGCGCGCAGGTCCGAATCGAGGATGGCGACGGTCATCTTGACCCGCTCGCCCGGATTGCTGGGATTGGCGTACCAATCGGTGACGATCACCCCGCCATTGCTGTCGGCCTGGAGCAGCGGAGCGAAGCTGACCGCTTCGAGCGCGGCGCGCCAGAGATAGGAATTGACGCCGATGGTGGTGACCTGCGCCGCGGCGAGATCCGCCTTGGGCCGCTCGCGCCCGCCGCAGGCGGTGAGGCCGGCAGTTACAGCGATCGCCACGGCCAGGGCTGCGGGGCGGCGGAGGGTTGCGAGAGCGCTCATGTCGGTCCTTGGTATCCTGCGGGTTTCAAGGCTCTATACTGCCTGCACGCTGCGGAGCAAGGCGTAGGGCCCACGAGGGCGCACACACCCTTTTGCGCGTGAATGCCCGCTTAATCCGGCAACCGCCGCAACCTATATGCCTCGCCGCTTGTGGAAACTGGGCAACACCTTGCGACCAATTGACCCGGCGCCTGTGGAAAAGCTGGCCCTGCGCCGAGCGGGTGCTAGTCTGACCCGCAAGAGGACAGGGACTCGCCCCCGCGCAAGCAAGGGGGAAGTCAGGAACCGTTAAGCGGCTTTCTGGCTTAGAGTTCAGGAGGTACAAGGGAAGCCGGTTGATAATGGCACGTTCGGTCAAAAGTCAGGGCAAGGCGCGGTTCGCTCCCGCGGCGCTGGCGGTTGCCGGTCTGGCGCTGTCGATTCCCGTGGCCGGCCTCGCGGTGGTCGAGACGGGTTCGGCGGCGGAATTGCCCGAAACCGTTTCCTACCTGCCCTTCACCCCGCCGAAGGTCGATGCGCGGCTTGCCGCGCGCGTTGCCGCCGTCATCGGCGAAGACGGCCTGCGCTTCACCCCGGCGAGCAAGTCTCCGCTGACGAAGGATCGCACGGTGACCGTCGCGGTCCGGGTCGACGATGCCACCGCCCGCGCGATTTCGGTCCGCACGGCGCTCGACGCCACCGGCGCGTCGGACAGTCGCGAACGCATTCTCGCGATCAGCCCGACGAGCTACAATCTCGGTGTGGCACGCGGCTATCAGAGCTTCGCCCAGCCGACCAAGCCGGAGAGCGTGTCGGTCGGCCTGCGCGACATGGGCATGCCCGATCTGGCAAGCTTCGCCCCCGAGAAAGCCGAAAAGGCCGAAAAGCCGAGCCGCTTCGGTTCGCGGCTGGCGCTCGAGAAGGAAGAGAACGCGGGTCGTTCGCCGCGTACGCTCGGCGGAGCGGGAAGCCAGAGCCTCGATCTGAGCACCTCCTATCGCGTGGTCGGCAACCTCAACGTCACCGCCGGCGTCCGTCTGTCGAAGGACAGCAACCGGCTGGCGCCGCTGACCGACGGGGTCGAGGACGACCAGGCCGTCTACGTCGGCACGCGCGTCAGCTTCTAACCCTTTCCGAGAGAATACGACTGCACCCTGGCCGGGTAGGGCGAAAGCGCTTGGCGCGCGCCGCCTCGCTCGCCTAGGTTGCCGCCGACGTTACGGAAAGCTTGGGAGGATCACCTATGGGACGTGTGGCCATCGTAACCGGAGGCACGCGCGGTATCGGCCGCGCCATCTGCGAGCGCCTGCGCGACGAACGGGGGTTCACGGTGATCGCAAACTACGCCGGCAATGATGCCGCGGCGAAGGCATTCACCGAGGAGACCGGCATCCCGACGGCCAAGTTCGATGTCGGCGATTTCGAGGCGGTGCAGGACGCCTGCCGCAAGGTCGAGGAAGAGCATGGGCCGGTAGACGTCGTGGTGAACAACGCGGGCATCACGCGCGACGGCACGCTGCTCAAGATGAGCTACGAGGATTGGGATGCGGTCATGCGCACCAATCTCGGCGGCTGCTTCAACATGGCCAAGGCGACCTTCGCGGGGATGAAGGAGCGCGGCTGGGGCCGGATCATCAACATCGGCTCGATCAATGGCCAGGCCGGGCAATACGGCCAGGTCAACTATGCCGCCGCGAAGAGCGGCATCCACGGCTTCACCAAGGCGCTGGCGCAGGAGGGGGCGCGTTTCGGGATCACCGTCAACGCGATCGCGCCGGGCTATATCGATACCGACATGGTCGCCGCCGTGCCCGAGCCGGTGCTGGAAAAGATCGTCGCCAAGATCCCCGTCGGGCGCCTCGGCAAGGCGAGCGAGATCGCCCGCGGCGTCAGCTTCCTCGCTTCCGAACATGCCGAATTCGTCACTGGCTCGACGATGAGCATCAACGGGGGCCAGCACATGTACTGATATGGGCAGGGCGCGCGACCGATGGTCCGCCGCGCCCGACCCGGTCAGGAAATGTAGATTCCCGCGACCTTCCAGGCACCGTCCTCGCGGACCAGCGACACCGTTTCGATCACTCGCGCCCGATCGCCGTAGTCGGTCCGAAACTTGACGATGGTGATGCCCTGCGGCGAGGGCACGTCATCCACGCCCAGGAGCTGGCGCGACAGCATCGTGCCCAGATCGTCGTGGACGCTCTGTGCGGTGTCGCTCCACAGCTTCAGCGTGTTCGCTTTGCGGAATGCCGCGGCGGTTCCTGCGTAGCTCGCTTCCCAGTCGCGCGCGTCGACCAGGTTGAGCCAGCTCCGCGCGGCGGCTTCCACTGCGGCATCCCGGGCGGCGAATTCGGCATCGTGGGAACCCGCGTCGTCGGGCGCGAGGGGTGCGGAAAGCAGCAGGGCTGCGGCAAGCAGGGACATGAGGATACCTCCGGTCAGCAGGGCGGCTTTGCGCCCTTCGCCCCACCCGCCGGGCTGGCGGGTTTCGGGCGCTGGCGCAAGATCGCCATGCGTACCCCATCGGCATCCCCCAAATCCTCTTCTACAGAATTTTCGGGGTCCTCGTGCTCCAGCACCAGGCGGGCGGCTTCGCGGCTGCTGGTCACCGCCAGTTTGCGCCGCGCCGCACGCAGGCGCTCGTTGATCGCGTGGACCGATAACGACAGGGCGATCGCCGCCGATTTCGCGTCGTGCCCGCGCGCCATCAGGCGCAGCGTTTCCTTCTCCTTCTCGGTCAGCTCGTCGTAGCCGTCTGCCATGGCCCCTGCCTATGCCCGCCTCGGTTCACCGCACACCCCAAAAAAATCGTATCTGCCGAAGCCGCACCCATGTAGGGGCGGGCGCCTATGGAAATGCCGCCCTACCACCCGCCGAAAAAATACTCCGTCCGGATCGACGGGCACCGGACCTCGATCAGCCTCGAACCGCTGTTCTGGGAAAAGCTGTGCACTGCCGCCGCGGCGCGCGGGCAATCGATCAATGCGCTGGTCGCCGAAATCGATGCCGAGCGGATCACCGCCGAGACCCCGCCGGGGCTGGCCGGTGCGATTCGCATCTGGCTGGTGTCGCGCGAAAAGAGCGGCTGGATCGCTCCAACCGCTCCCTCGGACATCTAGTCTGTCGCCTCAGTATGTCGCGGGCGGATCGCTCGCCGGGAAACTTTCGTCGCTGGCCTCGTCGGCCTTGGTCCAGCTGCCATCGGGCTTGTCGCGCATGGCTTCGGGCCCGGCATCGCGCACCGAGGCGTCGCCCTGGTTCTTGGCAAACGCCGGTTTAGACCGGTTCTTTTCGAGATAGCGGTAGCCGGCATAGCCGAGGCCACCGAGCGCCAATAGTTTGAGTAGCATGGGCAAACTCCTTTCTTGCCCCTCCAACGCGCATATTCCCGGAAAGGTCCTTGCCCGACGCGCGCCTAGTCGTCGCCGACGCGCTCGATGTCGGCGCCGACCAGTTGCAGCTTCTCTTCCAGCCGCTCGTAGCCGCGATCGAGGTGATAAAGGCGGCGCACCGTGGTCTCGCCTTGCGCCGCAAGGCCCGCAATCACCAGGCTCATCGAGGCGCGCAGGTCGGTCGCCATAACTTCGGCGCCGGTAAGCTCAACCGGCCCGCGCACGATCGCGGTGCGTCCCTCGGTCTCGATATCCGCGCCCATCCGCGCGAGCTCGGGCACATGCATGAAGCGGTTCTCGAAGATGGTTTCCTTGAGCACGCTGGTGCCCTTGGCGCGGGTCAGCAGGCTCATCAGCTGGGCCTGCATGTCGGTGGCGAGGCCGGGATAGGGGGCGGTGGTGAGGTTGTGCGCCCTGAGCGGACCCTTCGCCGCCACGGTGACGCCCTTCTTGTCGCTCTCGACCTCGACGCCGATATTGCGCAGCGCGTGGATGGTCGATCCCATGTCGCCCGCCTCGGCGCCCTCGAGCCGCACCTCGCCGCCGGTAATCGCCGCGGCACAGGCGTAGGATCCGGCCTCGATCCGGTCGGGCATGACGCGATAGGTCGCCCCGTGGAGCCGCGTGACGCCGTGGATCGTGAGTTCCGAAGTGCCGATGCCCTCGATTTCGGCACCCATGGCGACGAGGAGGTTGCACAGATCGACGATCTCGGGTTCGCGCGCGGCATTGATCAGCCGGCTGGTCCCATTGCACAGCACCGCCGCCATCAGCGCATTTTCGGTCGCGCCGACCGAGACCACGGGGAAATCGTATTCGCCGCCCGGCAGGCCGCCATCGGGTGCGGTTGCCTTCACATAGCCGGCGGCGAGCTCGATCTGCGCGCCGAACGCCTCGAGCGCCTTGAGGTGGAGGTCGATCGGCCGGTTGCCGATCGCGCAGCCGCCGGGCAGCGAGACGGTCGCCTCGCCCATGCGCGCGAGCAGCGGGCCGAGCACGAGGATCGAGGCACGCATCTTGCGCACCAGATCGTAGGGCGCGACCGAGCTGGTCAACCGGGTCGCCTCGAGCGTCACCACGCGTCCGAAATCCTCGGGCCGCTGGCCCTGGATCGTATGCGCCACCCCGAACTGGCCCATCAGGTGCTGGAAGCCGTCAATGTCGGCAAGCCGCGGCAGATTGCGCAGTGTCACCGGCTCCTCGGTCAGCAGCGCACAGGGAATTAGGGTGAGCGCGGCATTCTTCGCGCCCGAAATGGGAATCGTCCCCGAAAGGCGGTTGCCGCCACGAATGATGAGCTTGTCCATGGAAGTGTGCTTTACCCACGCCTGCCATGCTGGCAAGCGTCACAGCCGTGTCGCACCCCGCGATCATTGGCAAAATGCCGAATTGTTTCCATGCGCCGACGCGCAGATTTGCACGGGAGCCGCCATGTCCGCACACAAACCGATCAGAAAAGCCGTCTTCCCCGTCGCCGGGCTGGGCACGCGCTTCCTTCCGGCGACCAAGGCGATCCCCAAGGAATTGTTGCCAATCGTCGACCGTCCGCTGATCCAGTATGCGGTAGACGAGGCGCGCGAAGCGGGGATCGAGCAGATCATTTTCGTCACAGGGCGCGGCAAGACCGCCATCGTCGAACATTTCGACGTCGCCTATGAACTCGAGCACACGATGAGCGAGCGCGGCAAGGACCTGCGCGTGCTCGAACCGACCCGCGCGACGCCGGGCGACATCATCACCGTGCGCCAGCAGGTGCCGATGGGGCTCGGCCACGCGATCTGGTGTGCCCGCGCAATCGTCGGCAACGAACCCTTCGCCATTCTCCTGCCCGACGAGCTGATGATCGCGGCGAAGAATGGCGGGACCGGCTGCATGAAGCAGATGGTCGACGCCTATAACGAAGTCGGCGGGAACCTCATCTCGGTGCTCGAAGTGCCGCAGGAGGAAGTTTCGAGCTATGGCGTGATCGCGCCCGGAGAGGTGAAGAGCAATGCGCTGACCGAGGTCACCGGCCTCGTCGAGAAACCGCCGGTCGACAAGGCGCCGAGCAACAAGATCATCTCGGGCCGCTACATCCTCCAGCCCGAGGTCATGCGCGTACTAGAGGACCAGGAGAAAGGTGCCGGCGGCGAAATCCAGCTGACCGATGCGATGGCCAGGATGATCGGCAACCAGCCATTCCACGCGGTCACCTTCGCCGGCCGCCGCTTCGATTGCGGCAGCAAGACCGGCTTCGTCGAGGCAACGCTGGCATTGGCGCTGGAGCGAGAGGATATGGGCGCGGATGTCCGCGCGGCCATGGAACGGCTGCTGGCCTAGGCTGAGGCTCAAACAAGAAGGGGGCGCCGAAGCGCCCCCCTGCCGGTGCGGAAACGCCCGCTTATGCGGCGGGAGCGCTGTCCTTCGCCGGCGGCTCGTCCTTCGAAGCGGTGGCGGATTCGGCTTCACCGACCTGTTCGGCGATGTCTTCGAGGACCTCGGCGAGGCGCGGCGCGGGCGGCGCCTCGGCGGCAGCCGGCCCCTTGACGAGACTGTCGAGCGAGGAACCGTCGAGGCCGAGTTCCTTCATCAGTCCGTCGAGCACCGGGGCCTGCGCGCGATAGGCGAGTGCGGCGCTGACCGCGTCGGTCGCGAGATTGCCCGATCCGCCGGGGCCCGCCGGTACTCCGCCCTTGCCCCCGCCATTGGTGAGCCCGTCGACCTGGACGATCTTGATCGAATCGATCGCCTCCATCGGCTTGGCACTCTCGCGGATGACCTCGGGCAAGACCTTGAGCAGCGCCAGCTTCGTCTGCAGGCTGATCTGGTCCGATGACAGCAGGTTCGCCGCCTCGTTTATGGCCTTCTGTCCCGCCGCCTCGACTTCGAAGCGGACACGTGCGGCTTCGGCGCGCAGCTTTTCGGCTTCGGCTTCGCCTTCGGCCTCGCGGCGTGCGGCTTCGGCGCGATTCGAGGCCGCATCCTTCTCCGCTTCGGCATCGACGCGGATCTTGATCGCGTCGCGCTCGGCCTGCTTCGATGCCTCGATCAGCTCGATGCGCTTCATACGCTCGGCGATCTCGGTTTCGCGGCTGGTCGATACCTGTTCCTCGGCCGCGACTGCCTTGGCGCGGGCCTCGTCGGCTTCGGCCTTGGCCTGGCTTTCCTCGCGGCTCTTGTTCTGGACCGCGATCTGCTGCTCCTGACGCGCGATTTCGAGCGCGCGCTGCTGGTCGATCCGCGCCTCTTCGACGAGACGATCGGCCTCGATCTGCTGCGCATCGACCTGCTTCTTCGCCTCGATTCGGGCGGCATCAGCCTCGCGGCTGCGCTCGGCCTGTTCGCGGGCGATTTCCGACGCCTGCGCGGCGCGGCGAATCTCCACCTCGCGTTCCTGCTGGAGGCGGGCGTATTCCTTGTCACGTCCGATTTCGAAACTGCGCGCATCGGCTTCGAGGTTCTTGGTCTCCATCTGCACGCGCGTGTCCTGCTCGATGTCGTTGCGCAGCTTCTTGCGCGCCTCGATCTGCTCGGTCAGCTTGGTCAAGCCCTCGGCGTCGAAGGCGTTGTTGGCGTTGAAATGCTCGATGCTGGTCTGGTCGAGGCCGGTGAGCGAGACCGATTCAAGCTCGAGCCCGTTCATCGCGAGGTCGTTTGAGGAAACCTGCTGCACCTTCTGGACGAAATCGGCCCGTTGTTCATGCAGCTCGTTCATCGTCATGCCGGCCGCGACCGAACGCAGCGCGTCGACGAACTTGCCTTCGACAAGATCCTTCAGGGCTTCTGGCTGCATCGTGCGCTGGCCCAGTGTCTGCGCGGCCATGGCGATGGCCTCTGCATCGGGCTTCACGCGGACGTAGAATTCGGCCTTCACGTCGATCCGCAGGCGGTCGAGCGTGATCAGCGCCTCGCCGTCGCGCCGAACGACCGAAAGTACCAGCGTGTTCATATTGACCGGCATGGTCTCGTGGAAGATCGGGAAGACCAGCGCGCCGCCGTTCATGACCACCTTCTCGCCGCCCACACCCGTGCGCACGAAAGCGATTTCCTTCGAAGCCCTGCGATAGAGCTTGGTGAGGAAGATGATGATCGCGAAGAATGCGATCGCGGTCCCGATTATGCCGACCATTCCGGCGTCTAGCAGATTGTCCATTTTCTCTCCTTGTTGTGAATTGCGTTGACCGGCGCTGCGCGTGTCTCCCCGAACGTTAGTTCAGGGGGGACAGCTTGCGCTCCGCCAGCGGCACGGCGAAGAAGGTCTGCCCCTCGCGCCGAACCAGTAGAACTTCATCGCCTTCGAGCATCTCGCTCGCATCCTCGTGCGGCTCGACCATGACGTGATGCGCCTGGCCGTGGCGGTCGTAGACCCTGGTGCGCGCAGGCGATCCTTTCGCCGCGCGTCCGGTGGTCACCGTGCCGCGCTTGCCGACGAGGCTGTCGAGCCCGACCGCGCTCGTTTCGTCCTTCGGCATGATCGCGCCGATGGGGCGTGCGAGCATGGCGGTCACGGGGATGCTGGCCCCGCCCGCGATCACCGCGGCGAGCCAGACGTAGAGCGGCGAGCCGGTGAGGTCGCTCGCCAGTGCCTGGATGCTCATTCCGATCGTCGCGAAAGACAGCAGGAAGGCGATCAGCCAGACAAACAGCGGCACCCGGCCGAGGCCGAGCAGCGAGGTGATCGCCCCGCCGATGCCCGTGGCTGTCGGATCGCCGACGGTGGCCTCGGCATCGAAGTCCGCATCGACATCGAAGTCGCCAAGGCCGATCACCTGCAACAGCGCAAGTATCAGCATGACCGCAAGCGCTGCCGCAAATGGCATATTGTGCGGTTCTAATAATGTCATCGCCCCTCCCTTCTTCGTGTTCTTAGGGCGAAAGTGTCCGCTTCCCGACTAGCGCCGAAAAGTTTTCATCAATCGTCTTTTTTCCATGCCCGAGATGTAGCAAATCGGGAGGTGAATCGACAGGAATATGCGACGAACCGAGTTCGATTTTGCCCGCAATTGTGGGGGTTTCGTGCGTTCGGCGTCGGAGACCGCCTAGGCGGCAGTGAAGCGCAGTGGCAGCGTTTTCAGCCCGCCGACGAAGGTCGACTTGCTCCGCGCCGGTTCGCCGGCGAGCTCGACGCTCTCGATCCGGTCGAGCAGGGTCTCGAACAGGATGCGCATTTCCAGCCGCGCGAGATGCAGGCCGAGGCACTGGTGCGCCCCGGCGCCGAAGGCGAGATGGCGGTTGGGGTTGCGAGCAGCGTCAAAGGTGCGCGGATTGTCGAAATGCGCGGGGTCGTGATTGGCCGCGACATAGTTCATCATAAGCCAGTCGCCCTTGGCAATGGCCTGCCCGCCGACCTCGGTATCCTTGGCTGCCGTGCGCATGAAGTGCTGCACAGGGGTGGTCCAGCGGATCGCTTCCTCAACGATGCCGGGCAGGAGCGAGCGGTCGGCCCGCACCCGCGCCCACTGCTCGGGGTCCTGCGCGAGGGCAAGCATGGCCCCTGCCGTGCTGGCGCTGGTCGTGTCGTGCCCGGCCGCGGCGAGGATGATGTAATAGCCCATCATGTCGCGGTCGTTCAGCGGTTCGCCGTCGATCACAGCATTGGCGATGGTGCTGGCGACGTCGTGGGTCGGGTTGGCGCGGCGCTCGGCAGTGAGCTTGGCGAAGTAGGCCTCGAAATCGGCAACCGCGCCGGCAACCAGCTGGGTGATCGCCTCGGGCGGCAAATCCTTCATGCCCGACTGGTTGAGGTCGTCGTCCTGCCCGCCGAACAACTGCTGGGTGAGCATCAGCATGCGCGGTTCGTCTTCTTCCGGAACGCCCATGATCTGCATGACGACGTGCAGCGGATAGGGCGCGCTGACCGCCTTAACGAAATCGGCCTCGTTGCCGGTTTCGAGGAGGCGGTCGACCGCAGCCTTCGCGATCGCGCGGATCTCGTCCTCCACCGTGCGCAGGTTCTTGGGCATGAACCATTCCTGGGTGAGCTTGCGGTACTTCATGTGGGTCGGCCCGTCGAAGGTGACGAGGCTGGCGACGAGATGCTCGCTGCCGCCGGTCATCGCCTTGGCGAACTCGATCCCCTCGGTCAGGCTGAAGACCACCGAATGCGGATTGTTGAGGAAGGTCGCATTGTCCTTCGACATGCGCATCACGTCGTCATAGCGCGTGACCAGCCAGAAGGGCGGGTGGACGGCATCGGCAGCGGGCTCGACCCAGGCGACGGGCATCTCCTCGCGCAGGCGATCGAAGATATCGAGCACGCCGTCCCACTCGGCATAGCTTGCCGGGTCGATCACCGCGCGCACTGTCTCAGGGTCGAGCCGGGGCCGATCCTGCGTGGCCATCATGCCCGCTCCGTCTCTTCTTCGGCCTTCTTCTGGTACTCGTCGCGCAGCTCGCGCTTGTAAAGCTTGCCGTTGGCCTCGCGCGGCAGCTGCGGACGAAAATCGAACAGCTTGGGCATCTTGATCTTGGCGAGGTTGGGGGCGAGAAAATCGCGGAGTTCGGCCTCGAGCGCATCGCCGGAATCGGCCATGTCCATCGGCTGGACCACCGCCACCACCTTCTCGCCAAAGTCGGGACACGGCGCACCGATCACCGCAGCGTCCATCACCTTGTCGTGCGTGACGAGCAGGTTCTCGATCTCCTGCGGGTAGATGTTGACCCCGCCCGAGATGATCATGTGGCTCTTCCGGTCGGTCAGGTAGAGATAGCCGTCCTCGTCGACATGGCCGATGTCGCCCAGCGTCATCCAGCCCTTGGGATGCATCGCCTCGCGCGTCTTTTCGGGGTCGTTGTGGTAGGTCGGGATGTTCTCGTTCTCGAAGAACAGCAGCCCGTCCTGCCCCGCAGGAACCTCTTTGCCTTCGGCATCGCAGACGTGCAGCGTGCCGTGGATCGCCTTGCCCACGCTGCCCGGGTGATCGAGCCAGTCTTGGGCCTTGATCAGCGTCATGCCGATACCTTCCGAGCCGGCGTAATATTCGTTGATGATCGGGCCCCACCATTCGATCATCTCGCGCTTGATCGGCACCGGGCAGGGCGCGGCGGCATGGAGCGCGCGCTGGTGGCTCGACAGGTCGTATCTGGTGCGCAGCTCGGGATCGAGCTTGAGCATGCGCACGAAATGGGTCGGCACCCATTGGCTGTCGGTGACCTTGTACTTCTCGATAGTCGCCAGCGCGTGTTCGGGATCGAATTTCTCCATCACCACGACCGTTCCGCCCAGCCGCTGCGCGGTGGTGCCCCAGCCTAGCGGGGCGGCGTGGTAGAGCGGTGCGGGCGAGAGATAGACCATGCTGCCATCGGCCGGCATGCCGGCGCCCATCACGGCCAGCCCCATGAGCGGATTGACCGCCTGGATGTCCTCATCCTGTGGCGGGGCTGGCTTGACTCCCTTGGGCCGACCGGTCGTACCCGAGGAATAGAGCATGTACTGGCCAGGTGCCTGGTCGGGGATCGGTTCGGAGGGCTGGGCGGCGAGCGCTGCCTCGTAATCCTCTTCCCCCTCGCCGCCGACGATCAGAAGCGCGAGGCCGGGACATTCGGCACGGATTCCATCGAGCACGTCGTCGAAATTGCGCGTGGTGAGCAGGAACTTCGCACCAGCGTCCTTGAGGATATAAGCGATTTCGGGAGCGGTCAGACGAGTCGAGATCGGCACCATCATCGTGCCCGCCCGCTGCGAGCCCCAAACGACCTGCAGATAGTGAGCGTTGTTTTCCATCAGCACGGCAAAGTGGTCGCCGCGCCCCAGGCCCTTCGCACGCAGCAAACGGGCAAAGCGGTTGGCGTAGCGGTCCATTTCGCCGAAGGTCACGGTCTCCCCGCTGCCGGCCATGATGATGGCGGGATGATCGGGGCGCGTCTGGGCATGGGCGATGGGGTGCATAGGCTGGCCTCTCTCCTCTCGGGCGGTCCGTCGTTTCGCGCGGACTCATCCGGTTTCGCAAAGAAACCTACCCAAGCCACCTCCATGGGCAAGAAAAAAGGGCGCCGGGATCGCTCCCGCCGCCCGTTTTCGCCGAACCCGCGGGCCCGTATGGACTTATTCGTCGTCGCCGTCGCCCTGGCCGCCGGCGCCCATCGCAAGGGCAAAGGCGCGCTGGGCCTCCGATTCAACCATATAGGGAACCGGATTGACCGCCTGTCCGTCGATGCGGACTTCGTAATGCAAGTGCGGACCGGTCGAACGGCCGGTGCTGCCGACATAGCCGATGATGTCGCCCTTCTTGACGCGCGTGCCGGCCTCGACCGCGATATCCGACATGTGCGCGAAGCGGGTCTGCAAGCGGGCGCCGTGCTCGATCGAGACGAACTTGCCGTAGCTCGAGAACCATTCGGCCTTGCTGACATAGCCGTCGGCAGTGGCGTAGATCGGAGTGCCGACCGGGGCAGCCAGATCGACGCCCTTGTGACTGCGGCGACCGCCGAGCACGGGATGCGTCCGCATGCCGTAGTCGCTGGTCAGCCGGGTATCGTCGAGCGGCATCCGCGAGGGAACCGAAACCCGCGCAGCCGCCGGGGTCGCGTTGTCGAGCTTGTCCCACTGGGCGAAAAGCTGCTGAAACTGAGCGTCGTCGCCGGCCTGGGCCGGTGCGGCAACCTTGCTCATGTCGATGGCCCCCACTGCGGCGGCGGCATTGGTGTCCTGCGCCTGAGCCGGAGCTGCGGCGATACCGAAACCTGCCATCACGATAAGAGCAAGCGAAGTGCGCTTGGTGAGCATGCAAACCCGTCCATCCGGCGCTTTTGCGCCTGTTCGATCCCTGAGCGATGTCGGCGTCCCGTGCCGTTACCGCTCTTTTGTGTCACTGCCGGAACCCCCCGGCGTCTCGTGAGTTTGGCTTATCGGCGAAAATCTTAATCAGGCAATAGTCGCGTAGTAGTCGCGCGGCAGGCCGCCTGCGAAACGCGCTGAGTCGTTGAACGGACCTTTCAGCCCTCCGGAAAAATACGTGTGGACGAGCTTTTGCCACGATTCCCGTGGGTTTTCTCCACGTCTCGCACAAATCGCATGAAAGTGCTTGGAGCCGGCAGCGACATGGCGGATTTCGTCGTCAAGGATTCGTTCGAGAATCCGCGCCCCGCTCTCGTCGCCCTGCGCGCGGACCCGCTCGAGAGTCGCGGGAGTCACGTCGAGTCCGCGCGCTTCGAGCACCATGGGGACCACCGCCAGTCGCGCGGCGACGTCGTGCGCGGTATCCCGCGCCGCGCTCCATAACCCATCGTGCACCGGCAGCGCGCCGTAATGCGAACCGAGCGATTCGAGCTTGCGGGCGATCAGTGCGAAATGCATCGCCTCGTCGGCGGCGACCGCCAGGAAATCCGTGACGAAGTCATCGCCCATCGCAGCGCCGAAGCGCCCGGCCATGTCGAGGGCGAGGTCGATGGCGACGAATTCGATATGCGCGAGCGCGTGCCACAGCGCGATGCGGTTGCGCGCGGACCCCATTTTGCCGCGCTTGGGCATGCGAGCAGGCGGAAGAAGTACGAGCTCGGCAGGCCAGGCGGGGCGATCGGGCATAGGGCCGTCGACAACGAAATCGAGCCGCCCCAACCGCCAGTCGCGCGCGGCCGCCCGCGCGGCGAAAACCTTGGACTGTGCCTCGCCCGTCAGCAACGCTGCGCGGATTGCCTCGCCGAGGGTGCGACGGCGAGGCGTCATGCCGATCGCGCTGCCGCGAGCACCTCTTCCGCATGCCCCTTGACCCGCACCTTGGGCCAGACGCGCAGGATCTGCCCTTTCTCGTCGAGGAGATAGGTCGAGCGAATCATGCCCATGTAGGTCCGGCCGTAATTCTTCTTCTCGCCCCACACGCCGAGCACGTCCGACAAACCGCCGTCCTGCGCATCGGTAGCGAGATCGACCGAGAGATCGTGCTTGGCGATGAAGTTCTGGTGCTTCTTCGCCGAATCCTTGCTCACGCCGAGCAGGCGAACACCCGCCTTCCCGAATTCCTCCTTGAGCGCCGAGAAATCCTTCGCCTCCGTGGTACAGCCGGGCGTGTTGTCCTTCGGATAGAAGAAGATGACCGCCTTGCCGCCCGCCAGGTCGGCCTTGGTCACCGTGCCCCCATCGGGCGTTTCCATGCTGAAATCGGGAAAGGCATCGCCTTCGCCATAGCTGTCGCTCATACGTCCACCTCCAGGGTTTCGCCGAATATGTCCCGCCACGCTGCCGCCACCTCGCGACGAACCGAGCCGAGCGCCCGCAGCAATTGCGCATAATCCTCGCAACCGCTCTGCCGCGCCAGCAACGCAGCGGCCGCGGCGTCGGGACGGGAAAGCTCGGGCGCGAGCAGCCGCGTACCGATCAGCAGCCGCGTCATCAAGTCGTGCGCCTCGCCGATGGCACGGGGCAGACCGCCCGCCTCGACCAGCGCGGCAATCGCAGCGGCGAGATCGGGGGTCAGCGCGGTTCGATCGCGCAGCTGGAGAAAGTGCACGAGGAATTCGATATCGACGAGCCCGCCGCGCAGCAGCTTGGCATCGAGTGGTCCCTTGGGCGGCTTGTGCGCGGCCATTTCGCCGCGCATCGTAAGCAGATCGGTGCGCAACGCATCGGGATCGCGCCCAATGCACAGGATCGAGTGGACGACGTCGTCGATCTCCTCGCGCGCAGCGTCGCTGCCGGCAATCACGCGCGCCCGGGTGAGTGCCATATGCTCCCACGTCCAGGCATCCTCGCGCTGATAGCGGGCGAAGCTTTCGACGCTCACCGCGAGCGGGCCCTGCGCCCCCTGCGGTCGCAACCGCGTGTCGACATCGTACAGCGCGCCCTGCGCGGTGGGTACGCTTAGCGCCGCTGTCACGCGCTGTGCGAGACGGTTGAAATAGAGCGTCGCGCCGAGCGGGCGTTCGCCGTCCGATTCGCCCTCATGCGTGCCGGTGAAGAGATAGATGAGGTCGAGATCGGAAGCATGTGTCAGCGCTCCGCCGCCGAACCGCCCGAGTCCGAGCACTGCCAGCTCGCTGCCCGCGATCCGGCCGTGCTTGGCAGCGAATTCTTCCTCGGCGGCGGCGAGCGCGACCTGCAGGGCCGCTTCGGCAGTTCGCGATAGCCCGGCGGCAATTGCCAGCGGGTCATGCGCCGACTCGATCAGCTGGACACCGAGCGCGAAACGCGTCTCGCCGGTGACGACGCGCAGGCGATCGAGCCGCATCTCGTAGTCGTCGCCGCGCTCGCGCCGACTCATGCGGTCGGCCAGCTCGGCTACACTGCCGGGAAGATCGAGCGCAGTGCGATCGATCAGCGCGTCGAGCAGGTCGGGGCGCCGCGCGAGCTCGTCGGCCAGTGGCGGTGCGAGCGTGAGGCAGTCGGCAATCAGGGCGAACAGCCCGGGCCGCGCCTCGAGCAAGCGAAACAGGTTGATGGCGCTCGGCAGGCGCGCGATCAGGCTTTCCCAGCGCACCAGCGCCGAGTCGGGATCGGGCGATGCGGCGATAGAGGCGAGCAAGTCGGGACGGATCGCCTCGAAGGCGCCGAGCGCAGCGGGACTGCGCAGCGCCTGATACCGCCCTCCCCGCCAGCCGGCGACGCGTTCGGCCAGCTCGCGCGGGACCGGTGGTGGGTTCTCATCGGCGGAGAGTGTGTGCGGCGCCGTCGCCGGACCCGAGGTGCGGTCGAGATCGAGCAGCGCGTCGAAACGTTCGGCTACCGGTCGTACCAGGTCGCAGACCAGCGCGACCAAGGCCGCGCCATCGTCGAGACCGTGTAGCCGCGCGACATTGTCGAGCGCTTCGCCTGCGGGGAGCGAGTGCGTCTGCTTGTCGGCGACCATCTGTAGCCGGTGCTCGATCGTGCGCAGGCCGTCATAGCTTTCGCCAAGCAGGCGGGCGTCCTCGGCGGCGATCCGTCCAGTGGCCGCCAGCGCGTCGAGCGCAGCACGAGTCCCGCGCGCCCGCAGCGAAGGGTCGCGACCGCCATGGATCAGCTGGTGCGTCTGGGCGAAGAACTCGATCTCGCGGATGCCCCCGCGGCCGAGCTTGAGATTATACCCCGGCTCGGGGCTGGCTGGCCCGCGCTGTTCATCGCGGATCCGATGCGTGAGGCGACGGATCTCGTCGATCGCTCCGAAGTCGAGGCTGCGACGCCAGACGAAGGGGCGGATATGGTCGAGAAAAGCCTCGCCTGCAGCGATGTCTCCGGCACAGGCGCGCGCGCGGATGAAGGCCGCGCGTTCCCACGCCAGCGCCGAGCTCTCGTAATGCGTGATCGCAGCGTCGAGCGGGATCGCCGGCGGACTGACTTCGGCGGCGGGGCGCAGCCGCAGATCGACTCGGAAGACGTAACCCTCGCTGGTCACATCGGAGAGCAGCCGTACCGCCTCGCGGGCATAGCGCTGCGCGGTCTCGCCGGGTTCGTCGCGTTCGCGACGCGGCAGGCTTGCCGGGTCGTAGAGCAGGATCGGATCGATGTCGGAGGAATAGTTCAGCTCACCCGCGCCATGCTTGCCCAGCGCCAGCCCGATCATCCCTGCCGGTTCTGCATCGGGCACGCGCCGGGCGATTGCCGCTGCAAGCGCGGCGTGGAGTGCGCGGTCTGCGAAGGTCGACAGTTCTCGCATGACCCTGTCGAGATCGAAGCCTCCCGCAAGGTCGCCGATCGCCAACACCAGCGCGAGGCCGAGCCGCTCGCGGCGCAGCGCCCCTGCCACGTCCTCGGTATCGACCTGCTTGGCAGCAATGAGCGCCGCCTCGCCATCGCCCGCCGCGAGCAACTCGGCAAGCTCGGGGCGCCTGTCGAGCGCGCGGGCGAGGAAGGGCGCATGCGCGCGGGCTCGGGTGAGCGCAAAGGTCCAGTCGGCAGCCATCCCCCGCTCCCTGCCGCCCCGCCCGCGGGCACGCAAGCTTGCCCTCGCGCGTCCATGCTGACAGAAGCGCGCGCAACAGCTTTGAGAGGACCCCTTCGATGAAACGCTTCCTGCTGGCCGCCACCGCGACGCTGCTGCTGTCCGCCTGCGACATGAGCATGGACAAAGGCGCTGTCACGGCGCTCGACATGCCCGATGTTGCGGATGGCACACTGTCCGAAGAAACGATGAAGCGGGTGACCGAGCGCCTCGCTTCGGACGAGTTCGAGGGGCGCGCGCCGGGAACCGCGGGCGAGGAAAAGACCATCGCCTATCTCATCGAGGAATTCGAGAAAGCCGGGCTCGAGCCGGGCAATAACGGCAGTTGGGTGCAGGACGTTCCGCTGGTCGAAATCACTGGCAAGGACTTCGCCCCGCTGACAATCGCCGGCGGCAAGGGTGATACGATGGAGCTCGCCTATGCGACCGACTGGGTCGGGGTGACCTATCGCGAGGATACCAAGACCGTGCTCGAGGATAGCGAGCTGGTCTTCGTCGGTTACGGCATCAATGCGCCCGAGAAGGGATGGAACGATTACGAAGGGCTCGACATGAAGGGGAAGACCGCGGTCATCCTCGTCAACGATCCCGATTTCGGTGCCGAAACGCTCGAAGGCCCGTTCAACGGCAAGGCAATGACCTACTACGGCCGCTGGACCTACAAATACGAGGAGGCCGGTCGCCAGGGCGCCGCCGGAGCGATCATCATCCACGACACCGCCCCTGCCGCCTATGGCTGGAACGTGGTCGAATCGTCCTGGTCGGGCCCGCAGGCCTACGCCGCGCGCGGCGACAACCCGCCGCCGATGACGCAGGTCAATGGCTGGGTGCAGAAGCCGGTTGCCGAAAGGATATTCAAGGCTGCGGGCAAGGACCTCGGCAAGCTTTCCGCCGCTGCGCGCGAGAAAGGCTTCAAGGCTGTCCCGCTCGGCCTGACCGCCTCGACCAGCTTCACCAACGACATCCGCACTTTCGCCTCGAAGAACGTCATCGGCGTATTGCCGGGCAGCGAGCGGGCGGACGAATATGTCATGCACACCGCGCATTGGGACCACCTCGGTCGCTGCACGCCCGCCCCCGACGGCGACGACATCTGCAATGGCGCGGTGGACAACGCCACCGGCACCGCGGCGTTGGTCGCCCTCGCCGAGGCGCATGCCAAGGCCGGCCCCGCCAAGCGCAGCCTCGTCTTCCTCGCTGTGACGGCAGAGGAATCGGGCCTGCTCGGCGCGGATTATTATGCCGCCAACCCGGTCTTCCCGCTCAACAAAACCGTCGGCGGGATCAACATGGACGCCTTCTTGATGGCAGGCGCTGCCAAGGATGTGACCGTGGTCGGCCCGGGCAAGTCGCAGCTCGACCTGTTCCTCGACAAGGCGCTGATGAACGATGACCGCGTCACCACGCCCAACCCCAATCCCGAGGCCGGTTACTACTATCGCTCGGATCATTTCGCCTTTGCCAAGCGCGGCGTGCCGATGCTTTATCTCGATGGCGGCGAAGATCTCGTCGAAGGCGGCCCCGACGCAGGCGCCGCCGTTGCGGCCGAATATCGCGAGAAGCGTTATCATGGGCCCAAGGACGAATACGACTCCAACTGGGACTGGTCGGGCGTGATGAGCGACCTTGCGCTGTTCTACCGCATCGGCCGCATGCTTGCCGATTCGACGAGCTGGCCCAATTGGAACGAGGGCGATGAGTTCAAGGCCACCCGCGACCAGGACTGCGCTGCCGAAGGCGCTGGCTGCGGCGCTTAGTCTCGCTCCTGCGCAGGCAGGGGCCCAGCCAAGCGTGAGATCCGCCTTCGCGATGCATAATTCGCGGTCTGGCCCAAGATGGAGAGCTTGTCTGGCTTCCTGCCTTCGCGGGAATGACGGAGTATCGTTGTGAGAAAATTCGTGATGCCGCCCGAATGGGCGCCGCAGGACTGGCTGTGGATCGGCTTCCCGCACGACGCCGAGGAATGGCCCGAAGTGCTCCCGCGGGCGCAGGAGCAGATCGCGGCCTTCGCCAATGCGGTGGCCGAAAGCGGACAGGAAGTTCGCCTTCTGGTGCGCGATGCCGCGAATGAGGCGCGCGCACGCCAGCTCGTCTCGGGCGCCGTCACGCTTGAACGACGCGTCTATGGCGACGTCTGGCTCCGCGACACCGGACCCCTGATTCTGAGCGACGGCGAAGGCCAGCGCAGTGCGCGGCGTTTCGGCTTCAACGGCTGGGGCGGAAAATATCCGATGGACGGCGACCAGACCGTGGGCGCCGAGCTCGCCGAGGATGCCGGACTCCCCCTCGAAGTGGCCGACTGGATCCTGGAAGGCGGGGCTATCGACGGCGACGGGACCGGCCTTGTCGCCACCACCGAGCAGTGCCTGCTCAATCCCAACCGCAACCCCCAGCTGTCGCGCGAGGAAATCGAGGAGCGACTGATGCGCAACCTCGGCTTCACCCGCGTCCTGTGGCTCGGCGAGGGTCTGATCAACGATCACACCGACGGCCATGTCGACAATCTCGCGCGCTTCGTTGCGCCCAATACGCTGTGTCTGCCTCGCGCAACGGGCAAGGCTGATCCCAATGCCGCCATCTACGCCGATGCCAAGCGACGCGCCGAGGAGGCGGGGGTGACGGTGAAGGAGATCCCCTCGCCCGGGCGCGTCACCAGCGGCGACCGGATCGAACCCGCGAGCTATGCCAATTTCGCGATTACCAGCCACCTTGTCGTGGTTCCGACGTTCGGCAGCCCGCATGACGCCGACGGGGTTGCGGCGATCGCCGAACTGTTTCCCGACCGCGCCACGATCGGTCTCCCGGGCGATGCGGTGCTGGCAGGCGGCGGCGGGTTCCACTGTGCGAGCCAGCAAATGCCCAGCGCCGGAGGGCGCCCCTAACGACAGCGTCGCGTGGGCGTCCTTAACAATTCGTTAGGTTTTGCAGCGGAGAATGGGAGCATGGCCAAGGCTATCGCTCTCGCTCGCTCGAAAAGCGCCGATCATCGGGTTGCCGAACTGGCGCGCGCGGTGATCGTGACCGGTTGTGCGCTGGCACTGATCCTTGCGGGGCCGGTGCTGCCTTTCTGATTTGCTAGAGCAGGCGCACGAAAGCGACCAGCGCCGCCCCGCCCAAGATTGATCCCACCGCGATGCGCCACAGCCCATCGCCGATCCGGCCCGAGGCGTGGTTGCCGAGCCGATTGCCCAGCAGCACTGCGGGAAACAGCAGCACGGCGAGCGGCGCCAGAGACCCGTCTAGCACGTCCAATGCCGCGCCGCTGACCAAGCCGGTGGTCGCGGCGCAAGTGAAGATGAGCAGCATCGATGCCTTGGCAGTCTCGCGCGGGATGGACCGCCCGACGTAATAGGGCACGACTGGCGGGCCAGGCATGCCGGCGTAGCCGGTCATCAGGCCGCTCAGCACGCCCACGCTCCCGGTTGTCGCCGGATGATGTTCCAGCGCGGCACGCCGTGGCAGCAGGATCGCGCCGAAGGCCGACAAGGCGATGAGGGCGATCGCCAGACGCGCCACGGCGGGGGTCGTCGTGCTCAGCAGATACAGCCCCGCCGGCGTCGTCAGCACGACCAGCGCGATAATGGTCCATGCCGATCGCTCGGCCCCGCGCACCAGCCGCCGGATTTCCGACAGGCCGACGAAGACCGAGAGAAAATTGGTCAGCAGGACGGCATCGACGGGCGACAGCGCCAAGGCGAGGATCGGCACCAGCAGGATCGCCATGCCGAAACCGGTCAGACCGCGCACGAAGGCCGAGACCAGGGCAGCGACCACCGCCGCCGCCAGTTGCCACGGCGCATAGGCCGCGAGCAGTTCCATCGCGCGCGCGCCCTCCTAGCGCAAATCGGGCGGCGTGCCCGCATCCTTGAGCATCGCGATCGCCTCGTCGAGGCCCATCACCTTCTGGTGCTGTTCGCCGAGCGTGCGGACGGCGACAGTGCCTTCCTCGGCCTCGCGCTTGCCGACCACCAGCAGGTACGGAACCTTGGCGAGGCTATGCTCGCGGACCTTGTAGTTGATCTTCTCGTTGCGGAGGTCGCTTTCTACCCGGATGCCCGCCGCTGCAAGCTTCGCCACGGTTTCCTGCGCATAGTCGTCGGCATCCGACACGATGGTCGCGACCACCGCCTGCACCGGCGCCAGCCACACAGGCAGGCGCCCGGCGAAATGCTCGATCAGAATGCCGATGAAGCGTTCGTACGAACCGAAGATCGCGCGATGCAGCATCACCGGGCGATGCTTCTCGCCATCCTCGCCGACATAGCTCGCGTCGAGGCGTTCCGGCAGCACGCGGTCGCCCTGGATCGTGCCCACCTGCCAGGTGCGGCCGATCGCATCGGTCAGGTGCCATTCGAGCTTGGGCGCATAGAAAGCGCCTTCGCCGGGCAGTTCCTCCCAGCCATAATTCTCGTTGTCCATGCCCGCTTCGGCCACGGCGTCGCGCAATTCCTGCTCGGCGCGGTCCCAGTCGGCGTCGGAGCCGAGCCGCTTTTCGGGGCGCAGAGCGAGCTTGATCTCGTATTTGAAGCCGAAGTCCGAATAGACCTCGTCGGCCAGCTTGCAGAAGGCGCGAACCTCTTCGACCACCTGCTTTTCGGTGCAGAAGATATGCGCATCGTCCTGCGTGAACTGGCGCACGCGCATCAGCCCGTGGAGCGCACCATGCGGTTCGTTGCGGTGGCAGCAGCCCATTTCGCCCAGCCGGATCGGCAGGTCGCGATAGGAGGTGATGCCCTGCTTGAAGACCAGCACATGCGCCGGGCAGTTCATCGGCTTGATCGCCATCCAGTCGGCATCGTCGGCGACCTTGGGCGAGGCTGAGGCCGCGCCGCTATCGTCCACTTCGGGCACGATATCGGGCACGGCGAACATGTTCTCGGCATATTTGCCCCAGTGGCCCGACTGCGTCCACTGGCGCACGTCCATCAGCTGCGGCGTCTTGATTTCGCGATAACCGCCGCCGTCCATCTTGCGGCGCATATAGGCTTCGAGCTCGCGCCAGATGCGATAGCCCTTGGGGTGCCAGAAGACGCTGCCATGCGCTTCTTCCTGCAGGTGGAACAGGTCCATCTCGCGACCGAGCTTGCGGTGGTCGCGCTTGGCGGCCTCTTCCAGCCGCGTGAGGTGCGCATTGAGCTGTTTCTTGTTGAGCCAGCCGGTGCCGTAGATGCGCGTCAATTGCGCATTCTTCTGGTCGCCGCGCCAATAGGCGCCGGCGACGCGCATCAGCTTGAAGGCCTGCGGGTCGAGCTTGCCCGTGCTGGCGAGGTGCGGGCCGCGACACATGTCGAGCCAGTCGTCGCCAGACCAGTAGACCGTCAGCTCCTCGTCCTCGGGCAGTTCCCTCGCCCATTCGGCCTTGAAGAGCTCGCCCTCGGCTTCCCATTTGTCGATCAGCTGCTGGCGCGACCAGACCTCGCGGCGCAGCGGCTTGTCGGCTCTGATGATCTCGCGCATCTTTTCCTCGATGGCGGGAAGGTCGTCCATGGAGAAGGGATCGCGGCTTTCGGGCGCCTTCACGTCGTAATAGAAGCCATCGTCGGTCGCCGGGCCGAAGGTGATCTGCGTCCCCGGCCACAGCGCTTGGACCGCTTCGGCGAGCACATGAGCGAAATCGTGACGGGCGAGCTCGAGTGCGTCTTCCTCATCGCGGTTGGTGACCAGTGCCAGCTCGGCATCGCCTTCGAAGGGGCGGTTGATGTCGCGCAGTTCCCCGTCGACGCGCGCGGCAATCGCGGCCTTGGCAAGGCCCGGGCCGATCGCGGCAGCCACATCGGCCGGCGTCGAACCCGCTTCCATTTCGCGCACCGAACCGTCGGGCAGGCTGATCTTGAGAAGTTCCGTCATCGTCTCTTACCGTTGCTTGGCGCGGCCATGGCACATGAGCGCGCGCGCTTGAAGCGGCGTTTGGCGGAATTTCGCGATTTCGGGAGGAAACGCCCACCGCCCGAAACCGGGCGGCAGTGGATCGCCTATGCTGCGACCGACCGCCCCCGGTTGCCCGGAGTGGTGGTAGTCGTGATCGGGGTCCGCAGCGGCGTCATGCGGCGGGGGATAGCGGGGAAGGCGGGAATGCTCAACCCGCCTCGAGCCTGCGACTGCCCGCCAGCGTGGTCATCCGCTGGGTCGCCACCACGCCGGCGCCCTTTTCGCGAACGCTCGAGAGGAAACGGTATGCGCTGCTCGCGCTGCCCGGGGTGAGCTCGACCGCCATATAGCCGCGGCGCGAGGAATCCATCCACTTGAGCTGCGCGTTGTTCCCGACCGTATCGCGCGCGAAGACATCGGCGGGGATTTGCGGGAGATAGCCTTCAATGCCCGGCGAGGTGACCGACTGGCCGCCGAACTCGACGCCGACGGGCGTGCCGGCGTGGTCGAGATCGAAGGCCCAGGCATTGTGGGTGTCGCCCGCGAGACTGATTAGGTTCGCATCGGCTGCCAGCGCCGCTTCGAACACGCGCGCGCGTGCCGCGGGATAGCCGTCCCAGGCATCCATGTTGAACGGTACCCCTTCGGCGCCCGCCATGGCCCCCGCCAGCACGCGCTGGCGGATGTAGTCGGGCGCGTCCTTGGGCAGGGCAGCCGCGAGCGATGGCGATGAGACGAGCCTGCCCATCAGCACCTGCTGGACGAGCACTTGCCAGGTCTTGCCCGCCCCCTTCGACGCCTTGAAACCTTCGGCCAGCCACGCCTGCTGCCTGGCACCGAGCAGTTCGCGTGCGGGATCGGCATAATCGCCCTCGCGGAAGGCCGCCAGCGCCGCCTGCGCCTCCTCGGGCGAGCCGCTGGCGCCGCGGAGGATGTCGCCGAGACTGAACTGCCTGGCGCGCGCGGTCAGCCGCGTTTCGAGACGGTAGAGCGTGGCGAGATCGCCGACTTCATAGGCCGCCCAGGGCTCGTCCGAGACGGGCATCCATTCGCGATAGGCCTTCATCGCTGCGGCCTTGCGCACCGGCCAGGGCCCTTCGCTGTCAGGCTGATGGTTTTCGGCCCCGCCTTCCCACGAATCATTGGCGCTCTCGTGGTCGTCCCACACCGCAATCATCGGAAAGAGCTGGTGCAGGCGCCGCAGGTCGGGATCGCTGCGATAGGCCGCATAGCGCGCGCGGTAATCGGCCAGCGCGACCAGTTCACGCGAGGGCCACACGATGCGGCCGGCCGCGGTCTCGTCGGTCGAGGGGTAAGTGCCCGGCGCATATTCATAGAAATAGTCGCCCAGGTGCAGCGCACAGTCGAAGCTGCCATCCGCCGCAGCGTGAGCATAGGCGTTGAACCAGCCGAAGCCGATGTTCGAGCAGGAGAACACCGCCATGCGGAACTTGTCAGTCGCTCCTGCGGGCAAGGTCTTGGTCCGCCCGACGTCCGAATGCGATCCGTCGGGTGCGGTGAAGCGGTAGTAATACCAGCGCCCCGGTTCGAGGCCCTCGGCCCAGGCCTTGCAGCACCAGTCGCGCTCGGCGTCGGCGGTGACCGAACCGCCCGCCACGGTGCGCGCGAAATCGAGCGATTCGCTGACCTCGAAATCGAGCCGGGTGTCTTGCGCACCGACATATCGCGTCCACAGGAGCGCCCGATTCGCACCTGGTTCGCCGCTGGCAACGCCATGGGTGAAACCGCCGAGCGATCCCTGCGCCGAAAGCGGCGCACCCGCGACGCCAAGACCGAGAAGTCCCCCCTTGAGCAGGCTACGGCGGTCGAGCGCAGGAATGCGGGCAGCGGTGGGCGGTTCGGTTGCGAGCATCGGAATCTCCTCTCTCTGTGATTGCCTGCCTGCGCTGCGTGACGAGGTGGTGACAAGCGAAATCGCCAGATGGAAAGCCCTCGCCTCGCGCCTCTTTGGAAAGCATGCTGGACATTGTATACTTGACAAAGCAGACTGATTCTTTACCCCTACGGTCGCGTGACAGGCCGACAGTCACCCCCCAGATGATTGAGGCGGGGAGGATCGTTTACGAGGAGAACGAAGCTTACCAGTCTTCAGACGTTTTAATGCGGATGATTTATACCGCCATGTGGGAGGCTCGGTCGGGATGAACTCCAAAAGGCGCCCTTTCCCTCCTGCGTCTAGCCAGCTGTTGGGGTAGCGTATAGCTCGCATTCGGGATGAGAGGTTTTCTCTTACTAGGCTGCTCAAGAGGCTCTCAAGCCGTCCGAAGCTAATGAAGAGTTGCCCGCATTGTGTGTAGAACGGCCTCCAGATTCCGAACGCATTATTACCAGGATCATCCATGACAGACACCGATTGCAAAGAGGACGAGGTTCTAAAGCGGATGCTTAGCACGCCGCCGAAGAAGAACGAGAAAACGGGGCGGACCCGAAAACCCGCCCCGCCGAAAGTTAGAGAAGGCAAGGCTGATTAGGGTCAGCCCCGCGCTTCCCGGTGTTGACCTCGGAAACGCGGCCTTGGTTCCAGTTTAGGTCCGCAGCGATATCATGCTGATATTCGCCCGCTGCGATCCTGCGCTTAACCTCGGCGTAAACTTCCGGAGAGTATGGTGCCCTTATCGGGCGTTTTGGTGGTTGCACTTCCATGGATTTAACCTTCTCCATGTGCGACCGGACTTGACGGACACCACGTTTTGTTGGATGCATCCAACTCCACGGGGATTAACCCGCTCCTGCCCCCGGACTAGGAAAAGGCAGGAGTTGCCCCGAGAAGCCCCGGCGCTGCAACGCCGGGGTTTTTGCTTTTCAGGACAATCAACTGCGCAGGATTCCGAGACTCGGGCTTGGAGTCGAGTCTCGCTTTGTTCTAATCGACAGAAAGTTGGGGATTATCCCCCGCCGGTCCAACGCTTGCGGCGCTCGCCAATGTGGCGAGGCAGTTTCAGCTTAGGCGGTTGCGAGGCCGTTAGTCCGCCGATAGGTAAGGCGCTTGCCGCTGATGCCCTTGAGGGCAATGTCGGCGCGCTCCGCGTCATTGATGCCAAGGCCGACACGGTTGGAATAGCGGAAGTCGAACTCGGCAAGGTAGCGCGCAAGGTGCTGCTGGCCGCAATGCTGGTAAATCCCGCGCATACCGCGCTTGAAGATACCGAAGAAGCCTTCGACGGTATTGGTATGGGCGGTGCGGTCATGCTCGCTAACCCACTCGTCGCGGGCATGGGCGACATGGACATGCGCAGCAAAGTCGCGGCCCGGGCGCTTGTAAGCCTGATGCTCGTCGGTAAGCAGTCGGCTGCGGCGATCCACGCGGGTGAAGAGGTAAGCGCCGAGCGTGTTGGCATTGAAGGTGCCATTGAAGACAATCGAGGTGGCGCGACCCGTCGCGCGATCCACGAGCGAGACAATGCGGTTCCTGCGGAGCATACCGAGGCGGTTGTTCTCTTCGCCGGGGCGCTTGCCGTAGTAGGTTTCATCGGCCTCCACATCGGAGCCTGGGCCGCCCACGGGGCCGTTATCGCTAGGCTTCATCGCCTCGCGGATACGGTGGGCCATGAACCATGCGGTCTTGTAGGTCACGCCGATCATGCGGTGGAGCTGGTGGGCGCTAATGCCCTTCTTGCTCGACACGATCAGATGCGTGGCAAGTAGCCATTTGTGCAGAGGGACCTTGGAGGATTCGAATACGGTCCCGACCGTAACCGTGAATTGCTTACGGCAGCGGTTGCACTGGACCACACCCTTGCGGAGCGCGCCTTCGGGATGCGCCTTGGTCTTGCGGCCACGCTGAGGGGGAAGCCGCTTGGTATTGCCCGACTCGCAATGGGGGCAGACCGGGCCATCGGGCCAATGAAGGGCCTCAAGATGCTCGCGGGCTGCGTCTTCGTTCTGGAAGCGAGGGGCGTAGATGTTTTCCATAAGGACACCCTACACTTAGGCGTAGCTTTGTCAAGTATATAATGTCCAGCATGCTTGACACGACAACCCCTTCTATGTAAATTGTGCTTTACACATAGCTTAGGAACCTTGTCATGAGCCGCAAAATTCGCAATCTCGCCTGGGCCGCCGCGATCCTCTCGGTGGCACTGCTCAACATTTTCGACATCCTGCCCGACTGGACGACCTACGTCGCGATTTTAACGCTGCCGCTCCTCGCCACACTCGACGCGCGCAAGGGCAAGTCGGAGTGCGGCATGTGCACACTGATGCGGTAATCGCGCCATCGCACGGGCCGCACTTTCGCCTACCAACATTCCCTCGAGGACCCATACTCATGAAACATACCCTCATCGGCCTCGCCTATGGCTCGCTGATCATCGCCGCAGCCATGCTGATGATGCATCTCGACGTGTCTGACGGCACCGCCCTGATCGTCACCATCGGCCTTGCCGTCATTGCGCTGACCCACATGCGTAGAGCCGGCAACCGCTCGTGCGAGCAGGCCTCGTGACCGGCGCGGCGGGGGGCCGACACCAGCATCGCTCGCCCTACCTTTGGGTCGTCCTCTACTTTGTTGCCATAGGAGCGATCGGTGGCCTCAAGCTGACCGATGCGATCAATGGTCCGACGGGCTTCATCCTGCTCGCGCTGGCGACCGGGCTGCTGATACCGATCGCCCGGCAGAGAACCGCAACATGCTCGAGCAAGGCGATGATCGACTACAATCGTCGGGTGCTCTTCAGCAGCTTCGGCTATGCGCTCGGACTCGGCATCGCGGTCACGCTGTGGAACAATTACGAACTGTCCCGCCCGGCAGTCTTCGCGATCTCGCTGTTGCCGACGCTGCCGACCTTCGGCGTCATCTGGGCGATGGCCCGCTATCTCGCCGAGGAACAGGACGAATACCTTCGGCACCGCACGATCATGGCGGCGCTGGTCGCGCTCGGCATCGTCCTGGCACTCGGCATCTTCTGGGGCTTCCTCGAGATGTTCGAGCTGGTCCCGCATGTATGGGCCTGGTGGGTCCTGCCGGTCTGGGCCATCGGTCTCGCCGTGACGCAGTTGTGGCAAAAGGTGCGCGGCGCATGAAGAATCGCCTCAAGGTGCTGCGCGCCGAACGCGACTGGAGCCAGCAGGATCTGGCCAACGCGCTCGGGGTCTCGCGCCAGAGCGTCAACGCCATCGAAACCGGGCGCTACGATCCCTCGTTGCCGCTGGCATTCCGTATCGCCGACGTCTTCGGCCTCGCGATCGAGGATATCTTCCAGCGCGAAGCGTAGCGAGGATCCGGAAGAACGGGCCCGGGCCGGTGCCTTGCGCACCGTTCCCGGGCCTGCGCTTGCAATCGTGTCGCATGCCGTGAAGAAACCCGCGCATGAGCGAAACCCGATTTCACACCATGCCCGACGGGCGCCGCATCGCCTATCGCTACACGCCCGGCGCAGGACCCGCGCTGGTCTTCCTGCCGGGCTATATGTCAGACATGGCCGGCGGCAAGGCGAGTGCGCTGTTCGCCTGGGCCGAGGAGCGCGGACAGGCCTGCTTGCTGCTCGACTATTCGGGCTGCGGCGAAAGTGCCGGCGATTTCGCCGACGGCACCTTGTCGCTCTGGCGCGACGAAGTGCTTGCACTGATCGACGCTGTCATTGAAGGTCCCGTGATCGTGATCGGCTCTTCGATGGGCGGCTGGCTCATGCTGCTCGCGGGTCTCGCACTGGGGGAACGACTTGCGGGCATCGTCGGCATCGCCTCGGCGCCCGACTTCACCGAATGGGGTCGCTCGGATGCCGACAAGGCGAAACTCGCAGCCGGCGAGACCGTGTTCGACGAAAACCCCTACGGACCCGAGCCCACGCCGATGCACCCCGGCTTCTTCGCCGATGGACAGGCTCAGCTCCTGCTCGACCGTGAGATAATGATCGACGCACCCGTACGATTGATACACGGCCAGCGCGATGCCGACGTGCCGTGGCAGACCAGCCTGCGCCTCGCCGCCGCGCTGCGTTCGGACGATGTACAGGTCATGCTGGTAAAGGACGGCGACCATCGCCTGTCGCGCGAGCAGGACATCGCCCTGCTGTTGCGCACGATCGACGCGCTTACGAAAGGTTCCGCATGATCACCTCCGCCCTCGCCCTGCTCCTCATGCAGGTCGGCCCCGGTACCTCCACCAGCGACTTTCCCGACCTGCCCGAGGAACTGCGCGAGCGCGTCAGGGAAGAACGGGCTAGCCCACCCCCCTCCACCGCTGGCACATCGGGCGGCAAGCTGGCCGAATGCGTCACTCTGGCGACCGGGGATGCCGAGGCTGCAAGCGACATGGCACAGGCCTGGCGCGAGACTGCGGCCAACCAGCTCGAACTGGCGCAGTCCGCGCATTGCCTCGGTCTTGCGCTCGTCAGGCTCGAGGATTTCGCCGGCGCGCAGCGCGCCTTCGAGCTAGCCACCGATGAAGTGCCCGACGGTGCGGCCGCCTATCAGGCACGGCTCGCGGCCATGGCGGGCAATGTCGCGATGGCGCAGGGCAAGCCCGCCATCGCCGAAATCGCCTTCGCCCGCTCGGTCGGTTTCGCCACCGAGGCCGGCGATGCCCCGTTGATGGCCAGCGTCGCGGTCGACCGCGCCCGCGCCTTGGTCGCACTTGGCCGCAACGAGGAAGCCGCGCAGGCGCTCGCGAGCGCACGCGGCAACGATCCTGCGAGCGCCCGCGCCTGGTTGCTCTCGGCGACCCTTTCGCGCAGGCTCGAACGGCTGGGCGAGGCCCGCGAACAGATTGCCCAGGCCGCGCTGCTCGCGCCGCAAGATCCGGCCGTCGGGCTGGAGGCGGGCGTGATCGCCGCGCTGGCGGGTCGTGCGGACGAGGCGCGCCGCAGCTTCGAATCGGTGCTGCAGGTCGCCCCGCAGAGCCAGGAGGCCGCGCGCGCCCGCGCCTATCTCGATCAGCTCGATTCGTGACCGCCTATTCGGTCCTCGACCTCGTTCCCGTGCGTGAAGGCGGCACGGTGGGGGAGGCGTTCGATGCCGCGACACGGCTGGCGATCGCCGCCGAGGAGGCTGGATGCAAGCGTTTCTGGGTCGCCGAGCACCACGCCATGACAGGAATTGCAGGCGGCGCGACCTCGGTCGTGCTCGCACATATCGGCAATGCCACCTCGACCATCCGCATCGGTTCGGGCGGGATCATGCTGCCCAACCACACGCCGTTCCAGATTGCCGAGCAGTTCGGCACGCTCGACGGGCTGTTTCCTGGCCGCGTCGACCTCGGTCTAGGACGCGCGCCGGGGGCTGGCCCCGAATTGCAGCGCGCGCTCCGCAAGGACCTCCACCGCGCGGCGGAGATGTTCCCGCAGGACGTCGTCGAACTGATGGCGCTTATGGCGGGCGAGACGGCCATCCACCCCACTCCCGGCCTTGGCGCGCGCCCCGAATTCTGGATGCTCGGTTCGAGCCTGTTCGGCGCGCAGCTCGCCGCGAAGCTCGGCCTGCCCTATGCCTTCGCCAGCCATTTCGCACCCGACCACCTCGATTCCGCGCTCGAACTCTACCGTCGCGATTTCCAGCCGTCGGAAGCCTTCGAAAGGCCGCATGTCATGGTTGCGATGAACCTCTTCGTGTCCGAATCCGAGGAGGAGGCGGAATATCTCGCCTCGTCGCAGCTGCAAGCCTTCGTCGCGTTGCGCACGGGGACGCCGGGCAAGCTGCCACCGCCGGTGCGCGGCTATCGCGACAGCCTCCCGGCCCCGGCGCAGGCCATGCTCGCGCATATCGGCCAGGCAAGCGCGATCGGCACCCCTGGGCAGGCCGCCGCGGCGGTGCGCGCCTTCGTTGCCCGTACCGGCGCCGACGAGGTGATCTTCGGGGGCAGCATGTTCGATCCCCGGGCGCGCTGCCGCTCGTTGCGCCTGGCGATGGAGGCCTTGACCGGCTGAGCAAGCCGTAGCGGCATCGCTTCGCGCATCTTACGCATACGATTGCGAAATTGCGCCCGCAGCACCTTGCGAGCTTCTGCCAACGGGCCTAGGCGCGGCTCATAGGTCGTAGCGCAAAACGACTCGGATATTTCGCGGCGCCGAAATGATCATGCGCCGCCAGGAGAGAGGCCCCTCATGGGTTCGACAACTGCCGCACTTCCCAAGAAGCTTCAGAATGCCATCACCGAACGCATGCGGCTTTCGCTGCTCAGCGGCGATACGCCGTTCGACAAGGCGCAGCTCGTCGATGCCGCCGAATTCGTCGGCCAGCTGGCGGTCCGGCGGACGCCCGGCCGTTCGGCCATGGCGATCGAAAGCGTCAGCGACGAACGTCGGCTGACGCGCATCGCGATCATCAATGACGACATGCCCTTTCTGGTCGATTCGGTCGCGGCCACGATCGCCGCGCTGGGCCTGTCGATCGACCGGCTGGTCCACCCGGTCATCCCGGTCGAACGCGACGAGAAGGGCGTGCTGGGTGCCATCCCCGAAGGCGATCCCGACGATGCCTTCTGGGAATCGATGATCTACATCGAAGCCGCGCGCGTCGATGCCAAGACTCGTCGGCAGCTGCAGGAAACGCTCCAGATTACGCTCGCCGACGTCCGCGCGGCCGTGAGCGACTGGCCCCGCCTGCAGGAGGCCATGGCCGAGGATGCCAAGCGCATTGCCGCAGCCGATGCCGAGGGCGCCGAACTGCTCGACTGGCTCAATTCGGGGATGCTGACGCAGCTCGGCCACGTCACGCGCTTCCGCGACGGGCGCCAGGAGGACGAACTCGGCATCTGTCGCCGGAGCGCGCAGGAACTGCTTGCCGAGAGCTCCTACGAGCGTGCCTTCGCTTGGTTCGAGCAGGGCAACGACCCGCGCCGTCCGCTGATCATCAAGGCCAATCACCTCAGTCACGTCCACCGCCGTGTTCCGCTCGACCTGTTCATCGTCCCGGTAGAGGACGGCGGCAAGACGGTCGCCCTCTCGGTCCACGCGGGCGTATGGACCAGCGCTGCGCTCGCCGCGCCGCCGCGCAACGTGCCGCGCCTGCGCCGCCAGCTCGACGCGTTGCGCACGCGCCACGGCTTCGACGATACCGGCCATGCCGGCAAGGCGCTCGTCCACGCGTTGACCACTCTGCCGCACGATCTGCTGATCGGCTTCTCGGAGGGCGACGTCGAACGGGTCGCGACGACCATGATGAGCCTGGTCGACCGTCCGCGTCCGCGGCTCGCGCTGATCGAGGCGCCACTCGCGCGCCACCTCTTCGCCTTCGTCTGGCTGCCGCGCGACATGGTCGCGACGCAAGTCCGGCTCGAAATCCAGGCGCTGCTTGAGGAGGCCGCGTCTGCGCGCCTGCTCGACTGGAGCCTCGAGGTCGAGGGTGGCAATCTGGCGACGCTGCGTTTCGTCTTCGATATTCGCGACGGCGACCAGGCGCCCGACGAGTCCGCCCTTGAGGAGCAGATGCAGACGCTGCTGCGCGGCTGGGGCGAGGCTGTCGAAGCCGAACTCGGCGCGCTCGAGGAGGGTTCGCGCGCGGCAGGTCTCGCAATGCGTTTCGCAGAGCATTTCCCCACCGCCTTCCGCGGTCGTTTCGGCCCGCGCGAAGCGGCCTACGACATCGCCCGCCTGCATGATCTCGGCGCGAGCGTCGAGAACGAGGAAGTCCTGCGCGGTGCGCGGATGTATTTCTGCGAACGCGATGTGGCTGGCTGCCTGCGGCTGAAGCTCTACCAGTCCGAGGGCAGCCTGCCACTGTCCGAAGGCGTGCCCGCGCTCGAGGATTTCGGCTTCTATGTCCGTTCAGAGATGCCCACCGTACTCGACGACGGGCGGCTGGGGACGATTCACGACTTCCTGCTCGACCTGAAGCCCGGCGCCGAACCCAAGGCATTGATCGAACGGTCGGACGCGATCGAGGAAGCCATCGCCGCTGTGCTCAACGGCGAGGCGGAAAACGACCCCTTCAACCGGCTCGTACCCGAGGCCGGGCTCGCCGCGCGCGAAGCCAACTGGCTGCGCGCCTTCTATCGCTACCTGCGCCAGGCGGGGATGGGCTTCACCATCTACACCGTGGTCGATGCGCTCGCCGCCGCACCCGATGTGACGCGCGCGCTGGTGGCGCTGTTCACCGCGCGCCACGATCCGCATTTCGGCAGCGGCCGCGACAAGGCGATCGACGAGGCGCGCGCGGCGATCAAGCGCGGGCTGGCCAGGGTCAAGGCGATCAACGACGATCGCCTGCTGCGGCTCTATAATTCGCTGATCGACGCGATCCTGCGGACCAATGCCTTCGCTCCCGCAGCCGCCGAAGCGCTCGCCTTCAAGATCGATTCGGCCAAGGTCCCCGGCCTGCCCAAGCCCATCCCCTACCGCGAAATCTTCGTCTATTCGCGCCGGGTCGAGGGTATCCACCTGCGCAGCGGCCCGGTCGCGCGCGGCGGGCTACGCTGGTCCGACCGCCGCGACGACTTCCGCACCGAGATCCTCGGCTTGATGAAGGCACAGCGCGTCAAGAACGCGGTGATCGTGCCGACCGGCGCCAAGGGGGGCTTCTATCCCAAGCAGCTGCCCAATCCCGCCATCGATCGCGAAGGCTGGGCCGCTGAAGGGCGCGCCAGCTACGAGATCTTCATTCGCAGCCTGCTGTCGGTGACCGACAACATCGTCGACGACACGGTCGTCCATCCCGACGAGGTCGTCATCACCGACGGTGAGGATCCCTATTTCGTGGTCGCCGCCGACAAGGGCACCGCGACCTTCTCCGACATCGCCAACGGCATTGCCGAAGCCCGTGATTTCTGGCTTGACGATGCCTTCGCCAGCGGCGGCTCGAAGGGCTACGACCACAAGGCTATGGGCATCACCGCCAAGGGTGCCTGGGTCAGCGTCCAGCGCCATTTCCTCGAAATGGGCGTCGACGTGCAAGAGGATTCGATCGAAGTCGTCGGCTGCGGCGACATGTCGGGCGACGTCTTCGGCAACGGCATGTTGCTATCGCAGGCGATCAAGCTGGTCGCTGCCTTCGACCATCGCCATATCTTTCTCGATCCCGATCCCGATCCGGCGACCAGCTGGAAGGAAAGGAAGCGGCTGTTCGAACTCCCGCGCTCGAGCTGGGAAGACTATGACAGCAAGCTTATCTCGAAGGGCGGCGGGGTCTTCCCGCGCGATGCCAAGAGCATCAAGCTGTCGAAGGCGGTGCAGGCCAAGCTCGGCATCGAGCAGCGCGAGATCGAGCCCGAAGCGCTGATTTCCGCGATCCTCCGCGCGCCGGTCGACCTCATCTGGTTCGGCGGCATCGGCACCTATGTGAAGGCCGCGCACGAGAACAACGTCCAGGTCGGCGACCCCGCCAACGACGCGCTGAGGGTCGATGCGCGCGAGCTGCGCGCCAAGGTCATCGGCGAAGGCGCCAATCTCGGCATCACCCAGGCTGGACGCATCGAATTTGCCCAGTCCGGCGGTCGCTCGAACACCGATTTCATCGACAATTCGGCAGGGGTCGACTGCTCGGACAACGAGGTCAATATCAAGATCGCGCTGGCGGCTGCCAAACGCGCCGGCAAGCTGAGCGAGCCAAAGCGAGTCGCGCTGCTCGAATCGATGACCGACGAAGTCGCCCGGCTCGTGCTCGAGGACAATCGCCTGCAGGCGCTTGCCCTCTCGATCGCCGAAGTCGGCGGTGCGCGCGCGATGGCCTCGCAGCGCCACATCATCGAGACGCTCGAGGCGGGCGGCAATCTCGACCGCCGGACCGAAGGGCTTGCCGACGACCAGACGCTCCAGCGCCGCGCCGCCGACGGGCAGGGGCTGACCCGGCCCGAACTGGCAGTGCTGCTGTCCTCGTCGAAACTGGTACTGCAGGACGCGATTGAACGCGGCACGCTGGCCGACGACGCGCTGCTCGAAGCCACGCTGTTCGCAGCCTTTCCCGAACCGATGCGCAAGAAGTTCAAGGCGCAGATCGAGGGCCACCAGCTGCGCCGCGAGATTATCGCGACCAAGCTTGCCAACCGCATCGTCAACCGTCTCGGCATGGTCCATCCGTTCGAGCTCGCCGAAGAGGAAGGTGTCGAACTGAGCCAGGTCGCCGCCGCCTTCGTCGCGGCGGAAGAGCTGTTCGACCTGCCCGCGCTGTGGGCCGCGATCGATACCGCCGCCATGCCCGAAAATGCCCGGTTGATGCTGTTCGACCGGATCGCCGCTGCGGTCGGCAATCTCATGTCGGACGTGCTGCGCACCTCTTCGGGAAGCGTCGATCCGAGCGCGCTGGTCGCCGAGATCGGCAAGGGCGCGGCCCAGCTGTCCGATGCGACCGGCGAACTGTTGAGCGCCGAATCGCGCCAGCAGTCGGATCGCCTGCGCGAACAGCTCGTTTCCGCCGGCGCGCCTGCCGCGCTAGCCGCCCGGGTGGCCCATCTCTACGACCTCGATGGCGCAGTGGGCCTCGCCAAGCTCGCTAGCGAGACCGGCATGGCGGCGCGCAACCTGGCCGCCGCCTTTACCGATGTCGGGCGCCGACTGGGTCTCGACTGGGCGCAGTCGACCGCCGCGCTGATGAGCCCCTCGGACGTGTGGGAACGGCTGCTCGTCTCGGGTCTCGCCCGCGACTTCCAGCAGATGCGGCTGGAGCTGTTGCGGCGCCTCGCGCGGCGCAAGGATGCGAAGAAGGACATGTCCGCGATCGTTGCGAAATGGGCCGAGGAGCAGGAGGTGGCGGTACGCGGGTTCCGCTCGATGGTCGCCCGTGCGCAGGGCCAGTCGCCGGTTGCCCCGGCGATGCTGGCGCAGGTCGCGAGCATGGCGCGCAACCTGCTTTCGCGCTAGCACTGCGCCCGCACTGTGCTTGACCGGCTGGCGTTTTCGCGCCAGCCAGCGCGGCGATGGAACAATTCGACATCGTCATCGTGGGATCGGGGCACGGCGGGGCACAAGCCGCCATTGCCCTGCGCCAGAACGGGCATGAGGGCACGATCCTCATGGTCAGCCGCGATCGCAATCCGCCCTACGAACGTCCACCGCTGTCGAAGGAATATCTCGCCGGAGAGAAACCCTTCGAACGTATCCAGATCCGCCCCGAGCAGTTCTGGGCCGACAAGAATATCGAACTGCGGCTGGGCCGAAACGTCAACGAGATCGACCCGGCAGCGCACACGCTGGTCCTCTCCGACGATACGCGAATCGGTTATCGCAAGCTGATCTGGGCAGGGGGCGGCGATGCGCGGCGCATGTCGTGCCCGGGGAGCGACCTTGCCGGTATCCACTACATCCGCACCCGGCGCGACGTCGACACGCTGAAGGAAGAGCTCGCCGCCGGTGCGAGGCGCGCGGTCATCGTCGGCGCCGGCTATATCGGGCTCGAAGCGGCCGCAGTCCTGCGCAAGCTCGGCTGTGCGGTGACAGTCATCGAAATGCTCGACCGCGTGCTGGCGCGCGTCGCCGGCCCGGAACTGTCCGAATTCTACGCCGACTACCACCGCGAACAGGGCGTCGACCTGCGCCTGTCGACAGCGGTCGAGACGATCGAAGGCGCCGATGGACGAGTCACCGGCGTCACCACCGACAGCGGCGAAAAGATCGCCTGCGACGTCGTCATTACCGGCATCGGCATCGTACCCTCGGTCGGGCCCCTGATCGCTGCCGGGGCGGCCGGATCGAACGGCGTCGACGTCGATTCCTATTGCCGCACCACGCTCGACGACGTCTATGCCGTGGGCGACTGCGCGAGCCATGCCAATCCTTTCGCGGCCAATGCGGTGATCCGGCTCGAATCGGTCCAGAACGCCAACGACATGGCAACTGTCGCAGCCAAGTCGATCATGGGCGACAAGCAGGATTACGAAGCGGTGCCGTGGTTCTGGTCGAACCAGTTCGACCTCCGGCTGCAGACCGTCGGGCTCTCGCTGGGATACGATGCCACGGTCCTGCGCGGCGATCCGGCGGAGAAGAAGTTCAGCGTAATCTACCTCAAGGAAGGCCGCGTGATCGCGCTCGACTGCGTCAACAACACCAAGGATTACGTCCAGGGGCGCAAGCTGGTCATGGACCGGGCGGAGATCGATCCCGCCCTGCTCGCCGACAGTTCGGTTCTGCTGAAGGACATGCGCTGACCGGTCGCGATCAGCGCGCAGCCTGCGCCAGACGCGCCGCAGCCCAGCGCGCCGCATCGGCCACAACCGGGTCGGGATCGCTGCACAAGCCGCGTACAATCGGTTCAATCGCCGCCTGTCCGCTGTTGCCCGCGGCATAGAGGCAATTGCGCACGAAGCGGTCGCGCCCGATCCGCTTGATCGGCGAGCCGGAGAAGAACTGGCGGAAGCCTGCATCGTCGAACCGGAGGAAGCGGGCCAGCTCGGGCGCGCTCAGTTCGGCGCGCGGGGCGAGCTTGATATGGCGGTGCGCGGCATCGGCGAACTTGTTCCACGGGCACACGGCCAGGCAATCGTCGCAGCCATAGATGCGGTTGCCGAGCGCGGTGCGGAATTCCTCGGGGATCGGCCCCTTGTGCTCGATCGTGAGGTAGGAAATGCAACGCCGCGCATCGAGCTGGTAGGGCCGGGGAAAAGCGTCGGTGGGGCAGGCATCCTGGCAGGCGCGGCAATTGCCGCAGCGATCGGCATGCGGATCGTCGGGCACGAAATCGAGCGTCGAATAGATCGCGCCGAGGAACAGCCATGACCCGTGATCGCGGCTGACGAGGTTGGTATGCTTGCCCTGCCAGCCGATGCCCGCCGCCTGGCCGAGCGGTTTTTCCATCACCGGCGCGGTATCGACGAAGACCTTGAGCTCGCTCTCCGGCTCACGCTCGATCAGCCAGCGCGCGAGCGCCTTGAGCGCCTTCTTGACCACGTCGTGATAATCGCGCCCCTGCGCATAGACCGAGATCCGCGCCTTCTCGGCTTCATCCGCGAGTGCCAGCGGGTCGCCATCGGGGGCGTAGCTCATGCCGAGCGCGATGACGCTCCGCGCCTCGGGCCAGAGCCCCTGCGGGCTGGCGCGCTGAACCTTGCGCGCTTCCATCCACTCCATCGCACCGTGACGACCCTGCCCGAGGAATTCCTCGAGCCGCGCCGTACGCTGCGGATCGGGTGCGGCGGAGGTGAAACCGCAGGCGACAAAGCCCAGTCGCTCCGCCTCCGTGCGCAAATCCGCCTGCAACCCGATGTTAACCACGCTTGCTTGTGCTCCCGTTCACTGCCAGCCGCTAGCCATGCGCCCATGCTTACCGAGACCGGCACCGTGACGCGAGCCCAAGCGGCCAGCTCTCGCCCGCTCGCTATCGAGGCGCGCGCTCTGGTCAAGCGCTTCGGCGGGACCCTGGCAGTCGACGGAGTCGATATCGCCGTGCCCGAGGGGGCGATCTACGGCATCCTCGGCCCCAATGGCGCAGGCAAGACCACCACCTTGCGCATGCTGCTGGGGATTATCGATCCGGACGAAGGCGTGCGCCGCGTCTTCGGCAACGACCGGCCGCACGAAGTTGCCAAGCTGATCGGCTACCTCCCCGAGGAGCGCGGGCTCTACCCGGCGATGAAATGCGACGATGCGATCGCCTTCATGGGCGCGCTGCGCGGACTGCCGCTCGCCGAAGGCAAGGCGCGGGGCCGCGAAATGCTCGAAAGCTACGGGCTCGGCCACGCGGTCGACCGCCAGATTCGGCAATTGTCGAAAGGCATGGCGCAGACCGTGCAATTGCTCGGTACGCTGGTCCACCGTCCCAGGCTGGTGGTCTTCGACGAGCCCTTCAGCGGACTCGACGCGATCAATCAGGGCAAGCTCGAGGGAATGATCCGCGATCTCGCCGCCGCCGGCACCACGGTGATCTTTTCGACCCATGTCATCCATCACGCCGAACGGCTGTGCGACGAGGTCGCGATCATCGCCGGGGGCAAGGTGCCCTATGCCGGATCGGTCGATGCCGCGCGCGACCGGATCCCGGCGCAGGTGCGGCTCGAAACCCGCCGCAGCGAAGGCGCCTGGCGCAGCGCCTTGCCCGCCGATGCGCGCCACGACGCCAAGGCCGAGGGTAGCCATTTCTGGTATTTCCCGGTGCCCGACAGCGGGATCGAGGCCATGCTCAAGCAGCTGATCGAGGGCGAGGCGGGGATCCTCTCGCTGTCGATCGAACGCGCGGGCCTGCACGATGCCTTCGTCGAGATCGCCGGCGCCGGCGCGGCGCGCGCGCTTGCCGAGGACAATGGACAGGGAGCCGCGCAATGAGCGATACCACCCGCCTGTCGCTGGTCGAGGCGGCCCGCGTCGTTGCCCGCCGCGATTTCCGCGCGATCCTGTTCAGCCGCGCCTTCCTGTTCTTCCTGCTCGGCCCGCTGTTTCCGATCATCGTCGGCGCGCTTGCCGGTGGGATCGGCGGGCAGGTCCAGCGCGATGCTACCACGCGGCTCGTCGCGGTGGCGATGGCCGATAGCGATGCCCAGGCGATGATCGCGGCGCGCGAGCGGCTCGCCCCGCGCGTCGGCGCGGCACTGCCCGAACTCGCCGCCACCGCCAGCGCCGAAGCTCCCGCGGACATCTTGCGCGAGCCGGGGCGCAATTATGCCGCCGTCGTGTCGGGATCGCCCGACGCCCCCGCGCTGACCGCGCCGCAGGAAGCGATCGACGCATGGAGCGGCCCGATCGCCATGATCGCCGCCGAGGCCCGCACCCGGGCACCATCCGCCTTTCCCGAAGTCGCGGAACGGCCCGTTGCCACCAGCGTGGCGGCGCAGCGCACCGACCGCATCCGTACCGCGCAGGCGGGCCAGCTGATCCTGTTCCTTCTGATGATGCTCCTCGCCGGCATGGTCCTGTCCAACCTCGTCGAGGAGAAGGCCAACAAGGTCATCGAAGTGCTCGCTGCCGCGATCCCGATGGATGCGGTCTTCCTCGGCAAGCTCGTCGCCATGCTCGGGGTAAGCTTCGTCGGGATCGCCGTCTGGGCGCTGGCCGGCGGGGCCATCGGCCTGCTCGCCGGAAGCGCGCTGCCGCACTTTCCCGAGCCCGCGCTCGGCTGGCCGCTCTTCGTCGCGCTGGGCATCGTCTACTTCGCCATGGGCTACCTGCTGCTCGGCTCGCTCTTCCTGACCATCGGCGGGATGGCGGCCACCGTGCGCGAGGTGCAGACGCTGTCGATGCCGGTGACCATGGCGCAATTGCTGGTGTTCTTCCTCGCTGCCTCCTCGATCACCCGCCCGGGCTCGCCGATGGAGCTGTTCGCGGCCGCCTTCCCGCTGTCCTCGCCCTTCGCCATGCTGGCCCGCGCGGCGCAGTCGGACGCGCTGTGGCCACACGCCCTGGCATTGGCGTGGCAGGCACTCTGCGTGTTCCTGTTCGTGCGCGTGGGGGCGACGATCTTCCGCCGCCGGGTGATGAAATCGGGCAAGGGCGGTCGCGCGATCAAGGGCCATGTCGGCGCAGCCGCACCCGCAGCGGGAATTACCGAAAAGCACAGCGCATGATCGCGCCGCCATTTGAGTAGCGATTTGCAACGCACTATTGACAGAAATGTCAGTTAGGGCAGAGTAGCCCCCGAATGGAGGGAGAGCGGCCTCGACGAGTCGCTCCCGCTAGGAGAGAGACATGGCAACCGCTGCAATCGAACGCCCCCAGTGCCACACTTCGCCGACCGCCTACGAGGCGCTGAAGAAGCATTTCGCGGAGCACCCCGAGGACAAGCTCGAGCATCCGCACAAGTGGGACGTCAGCCGCAGCGACATCTATGCCGAGAATACCTGGCACCCGATCTTCCGCGAAATGCGCGCCGCGGGTCCGCTCCACTACATCCCCGAAAGCCCCTTCGGCCCCTATTGGGCAGTGGTCAGCCACAAGGCGATCCAGCACATCGAGGCCTTGCCCGACATTTTTTCGTCGAGCTGGGAGCACGGCGGGATCACCATTCTCGAGCGGCTGACCGAAGAAGAGCTGGCCGAGCGGGGTATCGAGGAACGGCGCGAGCTGCCGATGTTCATCGCCATGGACCGCCCGCAGCACACCGGACAGCGGCGCACCGTGGCGCCCAAGTTCACCCCCAGCGGAATGGCCGAGATGGAAGGCGAGATTCGCCAGCGCACCGGCGAACTGCTCGACAGCCTGCCGCGCGGCGAAGTGTTCGACTGGGTCGACAAGGTCTCGATCGAGCTTACCACCGGCATGCTCGCCATCCTGTTCGGCTTCCCCTGGGAAGACCGCCGCTTGCTGACCTTCTGGTCGGACTGGTCGGGCGATACCGAACTCGCCACCGTGCGCGATCTCGACGAGATGCGCTGGGGCTTCCTCAACGAAATGGCTGCCTATTTCCAGTCGCTGTGGATCGAGCGCACGCACGACAAGGAACCGGGCGACGATCTCATCAGCATGATGATCCATTCCGAGGCGATGAACCAGATGAGCCCGCAGGAATTCATGGGCAATCTGATCCTGCTGATCGTCGGCGGCAACGACACCACGCGCAATTCGATGAGCGGCTTCGTCTACCAGCTCGACAAGAACCCCGACCAGCGCAAGCTGTTCGAGCAGGACCCCTCGATCATCCCCAATGCGGTGCAGGAAATGCTGCGCATGCAAACCCCGCTGGCGCATATGCGCCGCACCTGCACCGAGGATACCGAAGTCTTCGGCCAGACGATCAAGAAGGGCGACAAGGTCGTGTTGTGGTACCTCTCCGCCAACCGCGACGAGGAGGTGTTCGAAAACCCCGACAAGCTCGACCTTACCCGCGAGAATGCCCGGCGGCACATCGCCTTCGGTTACGGCATTCACCGCTGCGTCGGCGCGCGATTGGCCGAACTCCAGCTGCGCGTCCTGCTCGAGGAAATGCACAAGCGCCGCATGCGCGTGCATCTGGCCGGCGATGTCGAGCGGGTGAAGGCCAACTTCGTCCACGGCTTCCGCAAGCTCGAGGTCGAGATCACCGAATTCTGATCGCGGTCTCGATGTAACCTTCGGCGCCCCTCATGCGTAGGAAAAGCTTGGGCGCGCGGCCCAAGCCGGAAAGGTACGACCATGACCGACCAGACCCTGAACCGTCGCCGGCTGCTCGGCTGGATCGGCGCATCGGCCAGCTTCGTGGCGCTCACTGCCTGCGGCTCGGACCGGGCGGAGGCGAAGGACTTCCCCAAGGGCCGCAGCGATGCCGAATGGCGCAAGGTCCTGACCAAGCAGGAATATTGGATCCTGCGCGAGGAAGGGACCGAGCGCCCCTATAGCTCGCCGCTCAATGACGAGAAGCGGGCGGGCACTTTCGTCTGCGCGGGCTGCGGCAACGCGCTCTACAGCTCGAAGACGAAGTATGATTCGAAGACCGGCTGGCCGAGCTTCTGGGCGCCGATCGACAAGGGCGCGATCGGCACCAGCACCGACTACAAGATCGGTTATCCGCGGACCGAGGTGCATTGCGCCGATTGCGGCGGGCATCTGGGGCATATCTTCGACGACGGCCCCCGGCCGACCGGCAAGCGCCATTGCATCAACGGCACGGCGCTGGACTTCAATCCGGCCTGATTCTCCAGAACTGCAATTCACCGCCGGTATCGACCCGATCGAGCCAGCCGGGGATCCGGCCATGCAGCAGTCGATCGGCAAGGCCGCCGGGGTTACGCTCGGCGGCGAGGCGGACCTCGGCCAGCCCCGGACACAGCGCCAGATAGCGCGTTCCGCGGGCGACCAGCATGGCCTCCGCCTTCGCCGGTTCGGCAGCGAAGAGGTCGAGCATGAAACGGATCCCGGCCGAGCCGCGATGATGCCCGCTCGCCACCAGCGAGTGCGGCGTATCGAGCAGCAGCGCCGGCGCGATATCGAGCGGTGCGGCGATCTCGCCTCGCGGTAGCCGGGCGATAGCGGGTGCGGCCACGGAGACCTCGCAGGCCGCGGCGCGCGCGGCGGGCTGCGAGAGCGGCACGTTCCCCGCTTCCGGACCTGCTGCCTTCTGCCACGCGATCAAGGGGAGAGTGGGCACGAAAGCGAGCAGGATCGCCAGCGCCGCAAGCAATCTTCGCGGCAGCGGGGCGGGACCGCGTAGCGCCGCGAGCCATTCGCGCAGCTGCCAGCCCAGCGGGACGGCGGCAAGCGCGGCGGCGGCGGCACCCGCGCGGGCGACGGCGCAGGTTACCGCGAGTGCGGCGAGCAACAGCAGCAGATAGTCGAACCAGAAGCGCCGCAGCCAGTCGTGCGACTGCCAGTGGAGCCGCCAGGCAGCGCCGAGCCCGAACAGCGGCAGGATCAGCAGTTGCAATGCGGTGGCAGGTGGCTGCCGCCAGACGGGCATGCCTTCCATGACCCCCGCGAGCCACAGCTCGCGCACCAGCGGGTCGATCGCGGCGAAGCTTCCGGTCGTGCATCGGGGCGCGCCGATGAGCAGGATTCCCACCCCGCCTGCGGCGGTCAGTGCGAAGCCGCCGAGAAGCCAGGACAAGGGCAGGCGCTGCGCCGCGAGCAGCGTCACGCCAAGCGCGCTCCAGCACAGTGTGGCGAGGAAGGGGGGCGAAAGCGTATCGCAATGCGGCGCGAGGTCCTGGACCCCGCGCGTCGCGGCGAACAGGGCGAGCGAGGCGAAGGCAAGTACCTGCAGCGCCCGGACGAGCAGGAGGCGATCCTTCGGGTCGCGCAGCCAGCGCAGCGCAGCCACCCCGCAGAACGCGAGCGCCAGCGGCAGGCCCTCGAGCGAGATCGTCAGCCAGACAGCCAGCGCGAGGCCGAGCAGCACCCCGCCCCGCGCGGGCGAGCGCGTGGCCAGCGCATTGGCGGCTGCAAGCGCGCAGACCACCTGCCAGCCGTGATGATCGATCCGCAACGGGGCGAACTGGAACAGCAGCGGGGCGGACAGCGCCATGACCAGCGCGGCCAGCGTCGCCGCCTCGAGATCGACCATGCGCCAGGCGAGCCGCGCGGCGAGCAGCATGCCGCAGTAAAGCGTCAGGAGCGGGACTGCGACCAGCGCGGCAGTCTCGGCGGCCGGCCCCCCGATCAGCGGGGTCAGCGCCGTGATCGCCAGCAGCAGCGGGATGTCGGCCAGCCGAGACCAGTGCATCGGTACGCCGACATGCGCCGCATCGAGCCGGTGCTGCGCAAGGTCGAACCAGCCCTGGCCGGCGATCAGGTCGCGCAGCTGGACCAGCCGCAGGACGTCGTCGGGATCGGGAAAGCGCCGCGCCGCAATGGCTGCCCAATGCGTCGCCACCAGCAGCGCCGCGACAAGCAGCCAGGCGAGCGTCGCGCGCAGGACGAGGGCCCCGCTCCACCCGCTCCGCCGACGCTCAATAAGCATCTCAGGCGGCGACCGGCGCGCGAAACACGATCCGGCTGCGCATCAGCCAGGTGGCGAGGAAACTCGTGCCTACGGCGACGAGTTTGGCGAAGCGCGGATCGATACCCACGCTTTCGCCAACGCCGACGATCGCGGTGGTCAGCACGAGGCCGAGCAGGGCGGAAAGGATAAACAGCGCCTTCTGGCGGTGGCGCCCGAACCCGCGCGGAGCGACCTGCCCGGTGAACACCGCGCGGCTCGACAGCAACCAATGCGCCGCAATACCGGCACTGTAGCCGATGGCGGAGGCGGGCACCGCTCCGGCGCCGATCGCGAGCAGCGCGAGAAAGCATCCCATGTCGACCCCCAGCGCGCCCAGGCTGGCGAGCAGGTAGCGCAGGAAGCGGATATCGCGCAGCCGGGCGAGGAGTGCTGGCATCAGGCCGCCTTGCGTCCCGGCGCAAGCCGCTCGGGCACGTCGCGAACCGATGCCAGCGCTGCGGCCTGGTCGGCGCTGACCGGGCGCTTCGGCAGGCGCCTGTCGGCCCCTTCCTCGCCCGTCTCGTGATATTCGGCGTCCTCGTTGACGCACCAGGTGTCGTAGAGCCGCTCGCCGGCGAGAATGTTCTCCACCGTAAGCATCGCGGTCATCATCGCGTGGTCCTGGTTGTTGTAGCGGTGCATGCCATTGCGCCCGACGAGGTGCAGTGTGGGATGCCGTTCCTCGAGTTCGCGGCGCAACGCATCGACATTGGCGGCGTAATGCTCGTCATAGACCGGATAGGCCTTTGCCTGGCGCACCACGGCACCGCCCCTGACCTTTGCCGGGTCGAGCAGCCCGAGCGTGTCCATTTCCTCCGTCGCCAAGGCGACCAGCTCCTCGTCGGGGAGGGCCCAAAGACCGTCGCCCTCGAAGCAGAAATACTCGAGCCCGACGCAGGCCATGCGCGCGTCGGGCACCATCTCGGGCGACCACGAACGGAAATTTTGGACGCGGCCGACCTTCACCTTGCTGTCGTGGATGTAGATCCAGTTGTCGGGGAACAGGTCCTCGCCCTCGACCATCAAGGCCACGGTGAGGAAGTCGCGATAGCGCAGATTGGCAGCCTGCAATGCCGTGCGGGGTAGCGGGTGGAGGCGCCGGGCGAGTTCGCGCATCGGCGCCGAGCTGATGGCGTGCCCTGCACTGATTACCACCTCGCCGTTGGGCCCGGTCGCGCTCAGGCGCCAACCGCCCTGCGGATCGGCGGCCAATTGCTTGAGACGATGCCCCATGAATATCCGTCCGCGCCCGCTGGCGAGGACCTTGTCGCGCGCCGCCTCCCACATCATGCCGGGGCCGAGCCGCGGATAGCGGAAGGTCTCGAGCAGCGTCTTGGTCGCCATCCCGTCATTGGGAGACTTGTTGAGGCCGAGGCTGCGTTTGAGCCCGTCGACTACGGCGCCCCACAGCGAAAGCCCCTTGATCCGCTGCGCCGCCCAATCGGCGCTCATGTCCTCGCAAGGCATGCCCCAGACCTTTTCGGTATAGGTCTTGAAGAAGATCGAATAGAGCACCTTGCCGAACTGGTTGGTGGTCCAGTCGGCGAAGCTTTTCACGTCCTTCTTGGGGAAGAGCTTGGAGCGCAGATAACTCGCCATGCAGGTGGTCGAGCGCCAGATACCCAGGTTCCACAGCGCTTCGAAGGCTCGCAGCGGGTAGCTGTAGAACTTGCCCTGGTAATAGATCCGGCTCATCCGCGGACGCTGGATGAAGTCTTCCTCGCCGAGAATCTCGTTCCACAGTTCGACCACCGCCTGCGACTTGGAAAAGAACCGGTGGCCACCGATGTCGAAGCGATAGCCCGCGTGCTCGACCGTGCGGCTGATTCCGCCGACATAGTCGGGGTCCTGCTCCACGATCGCCACGGACTTGCCCTGCCTGGTCAGCAGGTAGGCGGCGGTAAGCCCGGCCGGCCCCGCGCCGACTATGGCCACATCGACTTCGTGGTGGTTCGGCGTATTGCCCATCATGTCCCCCGGTTGAGCACCCGGCGGGAGTGAAGGAAAATGGTTAGGATAAGGTTAGAGGCGCGGCTTCGTGGCGGGGCAGGCTCAGGCGCAACCCTGTAGCAGCAGGGGGCATTGCACCTTGGCCGCGGCCATGGCGAAATCGCGGAGCGAGAAGGTGTCTTCGAAAACGAGACCGTAATTGGCATCCCTGCGCCAGCGCACCGTGCAACGGATGTCGGGCAGGTGTTCACCCGAGATCGTCACCCGCTGGTCGATCGCGAATACATGATCACATTCGATTCGCGCACCTTGCTGCGAGAGGTTGAGCGTAACCGCCGTCGCCTTGCCCGAAAGCGAGGACACCAGCAGCGGCAGCATGATATTGAGGCGCAGCCCGCGCTTGGGGAAGTCCCAGTTTTCGCGAATCAGCCGGTCGACCTCGATCGGCCTGTCGAAACGGTAGCTGGCATCGAAGCCCTCGGAGCGCACGAGTTCGAGTTCGTAGCTTTCGCCATTCTGCAATTCGAGCGCGAGCGCGGCGTCGGTGGGGAGTTTGTGAAAGGTCCGCAGGGAAACGCCCGTTGCCGAAACGTCGCGGATGACGCAGACGAATTCACCCTGTCCGCACACCAGCTTGGCCGCGCGGATGAGCGAGGTATAGCGCGGCGCGCCGCGCTGGTCGGGGCCAGTCCTCGTCGCATTGTCTTCCATGACGAATCCAGTAGTGAATTCCATCGCCGCAAACCATTTACAACGCCAACAGCCAGGCAGTGGCTGAATACCACGTCTCTAAGCCTGCGCGTCTTCGTCCTATCGTAATGACACCCTAAGTGTTAATACCAATATAAAGAAGGCACGGTTTTTTCGTGATCGTGACTTGCCGGGGACTGGTACGGGTGGCGGGACTCGAACCCGCACGAGCAAAGCTCAGGGGATTTTAAGTCCCCGGCGTCTACCATTCCGCCACACCCGCAATGGCAGGCAGCCCTAGTCGCTGCTCACCCGGCGGGCAATCGCGTATCGTCTCCACACAGAATGGTCAGCCGTCATTGAGGCGACGGCGCATGTCCTTGCCCGGCTTGAAATAGGGCACCCGCTTGGCCGGCACGTCGACTGTTTCGCCGGTACGCGGGTTGCGGCCCTTGCGCGCTTCGCGCTCGCGCGTGGAAAAGGCGCCGAAGCCGCGCAACTCGACTCGCCCGCCTTCGGTGAGGCGCTGCGAGATTTCCTCGAAGAAGATGTCCACCACCTGTTCGACCTCCTCGGCGCGCAGGTCCGGATAGTCCTGGCCGAGGGCCGCGAGAAGTTCGGATCGGATCATAGAGGGTCTCCCGGTGCCATCGACCGCAATTGCAGTTTGTCTATGCGCCCCCTCGGGATCGCGCTTTTCCGCCCGATTCCAACTGGATGAATGTGCCAGATGGCGGTGCCCCCCGCAAGTTCACAGTTGTAAATTTTCGCCATCGGCGCTCAGGCGTCGGCGAGCAGCTCGCTCGCCGAAACGCCGAGCCGGGTCATGCGCGCGCGGATTTCGGGCCATTCGTCGCGGAGGAAGCTTTCACGCTCGCTCCGGCGGAGGCGCTCGGCCGCACCGCGGACGACATACATGCCCACGCCGCGCTGGACCTCGACCAGTCCGTCGTTCTGGAATTGCTGATAGGCCTTGGCGACAGTCAGCGGGTTGGCGCCCTGCTCGGCCGCAAGCGCGCGCACCGAAGGCAACATCTCGCCTTCGGCATAGCGCCCGTCGATGATCGCCGCGGCGATCATGTCGCGCAACTTCAGATAGACCGGCTTGGACTGCGTGCTCATCGTATATTCCCCGCAACAGACTGCATCAGTGCCATAATACACCGCTGCGCGCAAGGTTCCCGCAGCGCAGCGTTCAGGCGCACGCAAGGTGGTGACAGCTGTAACTAAGGCTTCACATAGGCGCGCGAGCCGCTAGTGTGCGCCGCCATGAGCGGGGGTCGCCTCCCGCAAATTCCATAACCGGGAGACCTTTTGCGTGACCCTTGAACAGATCATCGTCTCGGCGGCGGCGGCGTTCCTCGTACTTCTGCTCATCGCAGGTGCTACGATCGTAACCTCGTCGAAGGCCGAATTCGCCGGCCACCCCAAAGGCCTATTCGTCCTCTTCTTCGCCGAAATGTGGGAGCGCTTCTCCTATTACGGCATGCGCGCGCTGCTGATTTTCTACCTCACGCAGCACTGGCTCTTCAGCGATGAGAAGGCCTCGGTCATCTACGGTGCGTATACTGCGCTGGTCTATATCGCTCCCGTGCTCGGCGGCTATCTCGCCGACAAGTACCTCGGCCAGCGCAAGGCGGTCGCATTCGGTGCCGTGCTGCTCACCATCGGGCACTTCCTGATGGCGTTCGAGGGCGAAGCCGGTACCGGCTACGCTGCGAACCCGATGATCGATGTCTTCTGGGCCGCGCTCGCTTTCATCATCGTCGGCTCGGGCTTCCTCAAGGCCAATATCTCGGTGATCGTCGGCCAGCTCTATCCGCGCACCGACGTGCGCCGCGATGGTGCCTACACGATCTTCTACATGGGAATTAACGTTGGCGCCGCGGTCGGCACGATCATCGCCGGCTATCTCGGCCAGACCTATGGCTGGGCCTATGGCTTCGGTGCCGCCGGCATCGGCATGCTGCTCGGCCTCGTCGTCTTCATCGTGTTCAAGCCGCTGCTCCTCGGCAAGGGCGAGAGCACCGTGCCCGAAAAGCTTGCGGCTCCTTACATGGGCATCAAGTTCGAGTGGTTCCTCTATCTTGTCGGCTTTGCTGCGGTGGCAGTCACCTGGTGGTTGGTCCAGAACCAGGCCGTGGTCGGCTCGATCCTCGGTATTTTCGGCGCCATCCTCGTCGCCTATGTCATCTGGCAGGCGATCAAGATCGGTGGGCACGACCGCGACCGGATCTTTGCCGCGATGTTCCTCATCATCGGCTCGATCCTGTTCTGGGCCCTGTTCGAACAGGCCGGCTCGTCGCTCAACCTGTTCACCGACCGCTATGTCGACCGTCAGGGCGTCTCGGCCTCGATCTTCCAGTCGATCAATCCGATCTACATCATCCTGCTCGCTCCGCTCTTCGCGGCATTGTGGACCTTCCTGGGGCGCAAGGGGCTCGAACCCTCGACCCCGGCCAAGTTCGGCCTCGCGATGATCCAGCTCGGCGCGGGTTTCCTGGTACTGGTGTTCGGTGCGAGTGCCGTCGGAATGGAGAACATGACCCCGGTCATCTTCATCTTCCTCATCTATCTGCTGCACACCACCGGTGAACTGTGCCTCAGCCCCGTGGGCCTGTCGGCCATGAACCGGCTCGCGCCCGCTCACATGGCATCGCTGATCATGGGCACCTGGTTCTTCGCCTCGGCTACCGGGAACTTCGTCGCCGGCCTCATCGCCGCGGCGACCGGTTCGGAAGCGGCTTCGGGCGAAGGCGCCTCGAAGGAAGTGGTGCTCGGCGTTTACAGCCAGATCGGCTGGATCGCGGTCGGGGTCGGTGTCGGCGTCATCGTGATCAGTCCGCTGATCAAGAAGCTGATGCATCTCGATACGCTCAGGGACGACAATGTCGGCGACGACCTGCTCGGCCAGGCCGAAGGCCCGGGCGAACCGCAGGGTGCGGGGATCCATCCCGAAACCCGCTGACGCGGTACCGGTGCCAATCGGCGAAACGCTGGCTGACACCGACAAATGCAATTGACCGGCCGGGCCGGGGCAGCGATGCTCCGGCCCGACTGCATTGGGGGTTCCATGACAAAATACACTTTGCTCGCCTGCGCGGCTGCCTTCGCGGTGGCTGGTTGCTCAACCACTGGCGGGGACGGTGGCGTGGCCTCGGCCTCGTCCAAGGACTGGACTGCGCCGGTCGGCAAGGATGGCAACGCGCCCTTTCCCTCGACCTATCGCCGCTACCCCGGCCGCCCGACCGCGCTGGTCGGCGCGACTGTCTATGACGGCAGGGGCGGACGGATCGAAAACGGCACCGTGCTGCTGCGCGACGGGGAAGTGGCCGCAGTGGGCGATGCCGCGCTGTCGACCGAGGGCTACGACCGGATCGACGCGAGCGGCAAGTTCGTCACCCCCGGCGTGATCGACATCCACTCGCATCTCGGCGACTATCCAACCCCCAGTGTCCAAGCGCATTCGGACGGCAACGAAGCGACCAGCCCGATGACTCCCGAAGTCTGGGCCGAGCATTCGGTCTGGCCGCAGGACCCCGGCTTCACCCGGGCGCTGGCCAATGGCGGGGTGACCAGCCTGCAGATCCTCCCCGGTTCGGCCAACCTCACCGGCGGGCGCTCGGTCACACTCAAGAACGTGTCCTCGCGAACGGTGCAGGGGATGAAGTTTCCCGGCGCGCCCTACGGCATGAAGATGGCCTGCGGCGAGAACCCCAAGCGCGTCTACGGCGGCAAGGGCCGCATGCCTTCGACCCGGATGGGCAATTTCGCGGTCAACCGGCAGATGTGGCTCGATGCGCAGGCCTATGACGGCAAGAAGCGCGATCTCGGCAAGGAGACGCTCAAGGGTGTGCTCGACGGCGAAATCCTCGTCCACAACCACTGCTACCGCGCCGACGAGATGGCGCTGGTCATGGATATGGCCAAGGAGATGGGCTACAAGGTCACCGCTTTCCACCACGCGGTAGAAGCCTACAAGATCGGCGATCTGCTGCGTGAGAACGATGTCTGCAGCGCGATCTGGGCCGACTGGTACGGCTTCAAGATGGAAGCCTATGACGGGATCCTCGAGAACGCGGCCTTCCTGCGCCAGGCGGGTGCCTGCGTGGTGATCCACTCGGACGATGCCAACGGTATCCAGCGCCTCAACCAGGAAGCGGCCAAGGCCCAGGCCGCCGGTCGCCGGCTGGGCATCGACATACCCGACGCCGAAGTTGTCGGCTGGTTCACCTACAACGCTGCCAAGGCGATGGGTATTGCCGAGATGACCGGCAGCCTCGAGCCAGGCAAGATGGCGGATGTCGTCTTGTGGAACGGCGATCCGCTGTCGGTCTATTCGCGGCCCGAAAAAGTCTGGATCGACGGCGCGCTGATGTTCGACGCGATGGACCGCAAACGGCGGCCGGTGAGCGATTTCGAGCTTGGCCAGCCGGGCGAAGGAGATGTGAAATGAACCGCGCCCTGACCGCATTCGCCCTGGGCGCCGCGAGCCTGATCGCGCTCGCTTCCGCCGCTCCCGCGCTGGCGCAGGATGTCGCCATCACCAATGCGACCGTGGCCACCGGCGACGGCTCCGAGCCGATCGAGGGCGCGACCGTCGTCGTGCGCGGCGGCAAGGTGGTCGCGGCAGGTCGCGGCGTCGCCGTGCCCGCGGGCATGACGGTGCTCGACGGCGCCGGCAGCTGGGTCACGCCCGGCATCTTCGCCACGGTGACCACACTCGGCCTGTGGGATGTCGGGGCAGTCAGCGAATCGAACGATACGCGCGCGGCGGATTCGCCCTTCAGCGCGGCACTCGACGTGAGCCCGGCGATCAATCCTTCCTCGCAGCACATTCTCGTCCACCGCGCAGCCGGGGTGACGCGGGCCGCCACGATGATGCCGCCCTCGGCCTCGATCTTCGGCGGACAGGGTGCGATCATCGACCTCGGTGCCGACGCCCATGCGGTCACCCGCCCGCGTGCCTTCCAGTTCGTCGACCTCGGCGAGGGCGGGGCACGCCGCGCTGGCGGGAGCCGCGTCTCGGCCCATGCGCTGTTCCGCAACGCGCTGCGTGAAGCGACCAGGCTGGGCGAGGATGCCCGCATACCGGGGCGCTCGTCGAAACGCGGCAATGTCGATCTCGGGGACGATGTCCCGCTCGACCCCCGGCTGTCGGGCAACCCGACCGATCGGGAAGGCGATGTTCTGCTGACCCGTTTCGACGCGGCGGCACTGGTCCCCGTAGTCCGCGGCGAACAGAAGCTCTATGTCGGCGTCGAGCGCGCCTCGGACATTCTTAGCGTCATTGCGCTCAAGCGCGATTTCCCGCGGCTCGACCTCGTTCTGGTCGGGGCGAGCGAGGGATGGCTGGTGGCGCGCGAGATCGCCGCAGCGGGCGTGCCGGTAATCGCCGACGGGCTCGACGATCTGCCGCAGAACTTCGAGGAACTCGCCAGCACGCAATCGAACGTCGGCCGGTTGGTCAAGGCCGGCGTCCGCGTGGCGATCAATGCATCGGCAATGGAGAACCCGCGCAATCTCAACCAATATGCCGGAAACCTCGTCGCGCTGACCCGTGTGCCGGGCGCCGATGGCCTCAGCTGGGGCCAGGCCTTCGCCGCGATCAGCGCGGTGCCCGCCGCGATCAGCGGCATGGGCGGCAAGGCGGGGGTACTGGCCCCCGGCGCGCTGGGCGACCTGGTGATCTGGGACGGCGATCCGCTCGAGGTCGGTTCGGTCCCGGTGAAGGTTTTCATCGACGGGGTCGAGCAGCCGCTCGAGAGCCATCAGAGCCGCCTGCGCGACCGCTATCGCGACCTCGATACGAGCGACCAGCCCAAGGGTTACGACTGGTAGGATGAACGAGATGCGCACAACCATGCTCGCGCTCGGCGCCGCAATCCTCGCCGTCGGCGGCTATGCAGCCTTCGCGCAGGACAACCCGCCCGACCGGTCGCAGGACATCGCCTGGATGAACGCGCAGCAGGCCTATCTGGCCGAGCTGGACGCTAGGGGCGGCTGGCGTTTCATGCCGGGCGGGCTGCGCTGGCGCTATGTCGAATACGCCGGCAGCGACGTGCACCCCACGGTCGAGGACACGGTGACGGTGCATTATGCCGGCACCTTTATCGACGGCGAAACCTTCGATTCCTCCTATGATCGCGGCGAACCGGCCACCTTCCCGCTCGGGCGACTGATCAAGGCCTGGCAGATGGCGATCCCCGAGATGGGCGTGGGCGACACGATCGAGATCGCCGCCCCCGCCGATCTCGCCTATGGCGCGAGCGGCAAGGGGCCGATCCCCGGCGGCGCGACGCTGCTGTTCAAGGTCGAGCTCATCGGTATCGAGGGGCGCTGAGCCAAGGCGACTTGCCGCACTGCGCCACTGTGATAGCCTGACCCCCGACCTGGGGGAGGATGCCATGGATCCGCTGCTGTCGCTCGTTGCCGCTTCGACCGCCTTCGTCGGCAGTCATTTCGCGCTGTCGCACCCGTTGCGCGCGCCGCTGGTCGGGACGCTGGGCGAGGCCGGCTTCCGCGTGCTCTATTCGCTGGTCGCGCTGGCAACCTTCGTCTGGGCGGTGATCGCTTTCCGCGCGGTCGGCCCCTCGGGACCGGTGTTGTGGTACGCGATGGGCGACATCGGCTGGACGGTGGCCACGCTGGTGATGCTCGTCGCCTCGGTGCTGCTTGCAGGCTCATTCGTCGGCAATCCCGCGCTGCCCTCTCCCGGTGCGGCCGAGCTCGCCGCACGGGCCCCGCACGGGGTCTTCCATGTGACACGCCACCCGATGATGTGGAGCATCGCGCTGTGGGCGGCGATGCACCTGCTGCTGAGCCCGACCGCACGCCAAATCGTGCTGGCGGGCGCGATCGGCGTACTCGCACTGGTGGGCGCACATCTGCAGGACCGCAAGAAAGAAGCGCTCATGGGCGAGGCCTGGGTCGGCTGGGAAGCGCAAACGAGCTATTGGCCGCGCTTCGGCAGGCTGCTCCGCGCGGGGCCCGCGGCCTGGATCGGCGGCGTGATCATCTGGCTCGCCGCGACCTATGGCCATATCCACGCCAATGGCGTCCCCGCCGGAATCTGGCGCTGGGTCTAGTCCCCGGGCAACGCAGCGATACGGCGGAATTCTCTGGATTTACTGTCCCGTGAAGCTGGGCGCGCGCTTTTCGAGCAGCGCGTCGATCCCTTCCATGTGATCTTCGGTCAGGTGCATCAGAGCTTGTGTATTGGCCGCCATTTCGAGTGCGGTGTCGTAGCCGACGCTGCGTCCCTGCCGCATGAGGTTCTTCGCCTGCCGCAGCGCATGCGGGGGCATGGCGGCGACTTTGGCAGCGAGCGCTCGTGCCTCGTCCATGAGGCTCTCCCCCTCGACCACGCGGCTGACGAGACCCCAGTCGAGCGCGGTGGCCGCGTCGATGACGTCGCCGGTATAGAACAGCTCCGCCGCGCGCGCCTCGCCGATGATGCGCGGGAGGATCCAGGTGCCGCCGTCGCCCGGAATGATGCCGAGCTTGAGGAAGGTGACGCCGAACTTGGCGCGATCGCTCGCGATGCGCATGTCGGCAAGGCAGGCGAGATCGCATCCCAGCCCGATCGCCGGCCCGTTGACCGCCGCGATCAGCGGCACGCGCAGGCCGTAGAGCGCGCGCAGCACCTTGTGGATATTGTTGCGGTACCCATCGGAGATTTCCGGCGCATTCCCGCCGAAGGTCCCGGTCCGCTCCTTCATCGCCTTGATGTCGCCGCCCGCGCTGAACGCCCGCCCCGCGCCTGTCAGGATCACGCAGCGCACGCCCGTGTCGCCATTGATCGCATCGCAGGCCGCGGCAAAGGCATCCCCGTCGCCCGACGCGCCGAGCGGGTTCCTCGTGTCGGGCCGGTTGAGGGTGAGCGTGGTGACGTGGGCGGCGGTGTCGATGGTGAGCAGGGTCATGGGCGGAAGATCCTTTCGCCCACCCCCATGCCACCAGCCAACCGCTTCGTCACCCCGGCCCCCGAGCCGGGGCCAGGCTCCCTTCAAGAGCAGCGCCGGAAGAAGCTGGACCCCGGATCAAGTCCGGGGTGACGACCGAGAAATTACTCGGAAATCCTCTCGTTGCCAAAGAGCCCGATCGGAAGACTGGAGAGCGAGGCGGCGTAGAACACGCAATTTAAAATCTCGGATCCCCCGTCGCGATTTTCCATCAAGCTTTGCATCCACTCAGGCGAGAACGTGAGCACGCTCTGCTCTCGAGTGAAGGCACCTGCTGCTTTTGGACCGCAGGACTCCTCGATCCTTTGAGCCAAGTCATCATCGCTTTCGCCAACCTGGCGCTCGGGCGGATCGGCAAACTCTGGCCTTGCCGCAAACCATGCTTTGTACCGCGCTATCATCTCTGGACGGCTGAAGCGTCAAGGTGCTCGTGGTATCTAAGAGCGAGAGGCGGATCTACTTCGACGACATAGAAGGTCTTGCGCGTCGCGTTGATTAGGCAGTCCAATTGTTCATCGGTTGCCGCCTGAGCGGCGATGCGCACGACATCGCTCTGCAGATCGTCCTCATAGAAAACCTCAACCGACTCGAGCCCGCATGAGCTCGTGCGCTCCGCCATTTGAGCATGGGAGATGGACTGAAAGTCATTCCTTGACTCTGCCGCCACTCCGCCTGCCAATGCGACGATAGCGCTTGCGGCTAGTAGCACAATTAGGCCCGCGCCTCTTCCACGCCAGCCGAGTTGTGTCGCAGCGCATTCAGCACCGTATCGACGATATGCGGCGCGTTGAGGCCCGCCTCGTCATACTGCTTCACCGGGTCGTCCTGGTCCTGGAAGATATCGGGCAGGCGCATGGTGCGCACCTTGAGGCCGCTGTCGGTCAGGCCCTCGTCCGAAGCGAAGGTCAGGACGTGCGCGCCGAGGCCGCCGATGGCGCCTTCCTCGACCGTGACCACGACCTCGTGGCTACGCATCAGCTTTTCGATCAGCGAAGTGTCGAGTGGCTTGGCGAAACGCATGTCGGCGACCGTGGTCGACAGGCCCTTGGCCTCGAGCTGGTCGGCGGCCTTCTTGGCCTCCTCCAGACGCGCGCCGAGCGAGAGGATCGCGACCTTGGTGCCTTCGCGCACGATCCGGCCCTTGCCGATTGCGAGCTTCTCGAGCTTTTCCGGAATTTCCACGCCCGTGCCTGACCCTCGCGGATAGCGGAAGGCGATCGGGCCCTCGTCATATTCGGCCGCCGTGTAGGTCATATGCGCCAGTTCCGCCTCGTCGGCGGCGGCCATCACCACCATGTTGGGCAGCGTCGCGAGATAGGTGATGTCGAAGCTGCCCGCATGCGTGCAGCCGTCGGCGCCGACCAGACCAGCGCGGTCGATGGCGAAGCGCACGGGCAGGTTCTGGATCGCCACGTCGTGGACCACCTGGTCGTAGGCGCGCTGGAGAAAGGTCGAATAGATCGCCGCGAAGGGGCGCATGCCTTCGGCGGCGAGGCCCGCTGCGAAGGTCACGCCATGCTGCTCGGCGATTCCGACGTCGAAAGCCTTGTCGGGATGCGCCTTGGCGAATTTGTCGACCCCCGTCCCGCTCGGCATGGCGGCGGTGATGGCACAGATGCGCGGGTCGGTGTCGGCGAGCTTCGCCAGCGTTTCGCCGAAGACATTCTGGTAGGCGGGCGGGCCGCCGGTCGACTTCTTCTGCTCGCCCGTGACGACGTCGAACTTGGCGACACCGTGATACTTGTCGGCGCTGTTTTCGGCCGGCGCGTAGCCCTTGCCCTTCTGCGTCACGACATGGATCAGTACCGGACCCTGTTCGCTGTCGCGGACATTCTCGAGCACCGGGATCAGGTGGTCGAGATTGTGCCCGTCGATCGGGCCGACGTAATAGAAGCCAAGCTCTTCGAACAGCGTGCCACCGGTCACCATGCCGCGCGCATATTCTTCGGCCTTCTCGAGGCCCGAATGCACCTTGCGGCTGAGCTTCCTGGAGATGCGCGAGGCGAGATTACGCAAGCCCAGATATTCGCTCGAGGAAACCATCCGCGCGAGATAGGCCGAGAGACCGCCTACCGGCGGAGCAATCGACATGTCGTTGTCGTTGAGGATCACGATCAGGCGATTGCCCGCCTGTTCGGCATTGTTCATCGCCTCGTAGGCCATGCCCGCACTCATCGCGCCGTCGCCGATCACCGCGATGCCGCGACCGGGCTTGTCCTGCATCTTGTTGGCCATGGCGAAGCCGAGCGCCGCGGAGATCGAGGTCGAGGAATGCGCCGCGCCGAAGGGGTCGTATTCACTCTCGGCGCGCTTGGTGAAGCCCGACAGTCCGCCACCCTGGCGCAGCGTGCGGATGCGGTCGCGGCGGCCGGTGAGGATCTTGTGCGGATAGCACTGGTGGCCAACGTCCCACACCAGCTTGTCGGTCGGCGTGTCGAAGACGTAGTGGATCGCGGTGGTCAGCTCGACCACGCCCAGGCCCGATCCCAGATGCCCGCCCGTCTGCCCGACCGCATCGATCATCTCGGCGCGCAGTTCGTCGGCCAGCTGGCGAAGCTGGTCCTTCTTGAGCTTGCGGAGATCGTCGGGCGTATCGACCGTGTCGAGCAACGGCGTCTTGGGGCGACTAGTCATGGTGATGCGCTCTACACGCGTCGGACGAAACTGTCGATGAACGCTTTGTCGATGGAAAGGAACGGCCTGGCGGCGCTCAGGCGGCGCATTCGTCGCACAGGCCGCGCAATTCGATTACCGGGCGGACATCGGTAAAGCCCGCATCCCTGCCGGCTTCGCGCAGCGCGCCGGTCACGCGGTCGTCGTCGACATGCGTGGCCTTGCCGCAATCGTCGCAGATCAGGAAGATGCAGTCGTGGCGGCAGCCCGGATGGGTGTTGACGAGGTAGGCGTTGGCGCTTTCGATGCGGTTGGCGAGATTGGTGCGCACGAACAGGTCGAGGATGCGATAGACGCTGTTGGGCGCCACCCGCTTGCCGCGGCTTTGCGAGAGGTTGTCGGCGATGTCGTAGGCGCTGGCCGGCTTGTCGTGCTGGGCCAGTTCCTCGAACACCGACTGGCGCATGCCCGTCCATTGCTCGCCGCTGTCGGTGAGCGTGTGGCGGGCGGCCTCGATCAGATCGTCGCCCCGGTGTTCCTTGTGAGCATGCGCATGTCCGGCCATGGACAGGAGGTAGGACGCAGCGCGCCCTCGCGCAAGCTAGTCGCGCTGGAAGCTCGCCGAATAGACGCCCGGATACATCCGCTTGAGCGCCGCCACCTTGGGCGCGTCCCAGCGCAGGATATAGGCATGGCGCGGGTTCTTCGCGGCGAAATCCTGATGGTAGCGCTCGGCCGGGTAGAAGGCTTGGGCGCGTTCGATCCTGGTGACTATCGGACGATCCCACAGCCTGGCCGCATCGAGCTGTGCGAGATAGGCCTTGGCCACCGCATTCTGTTCGGCGGAGATGGGGATGATCGCGCTGCGATAGTGCGTGCCCGTATCGGGGCCCTGCCGGTTCAGCTGGGTCGGATCGGCGACGACCGAGAAGAAGATCCGCAGCAGCTGGTCGTAACGGATGACGCTCGGATCGTAGGTCACTTTCACCGCCTCGGCATGGTCGGTGACGCCACTGGAAACGAGCTTGTAGGAGGCCTGCCGCTCGGTGCCGCCGTGATAGCCCGAGACCGCGCTCCTGACGCCTTTCACATGGCTGAACACCGCCTCGACGCCCCAAAAGCAGCCCCCCGCGAAGATCGCGGTTTTGAGGCCCTCGCCCTCGCGCGCCACGCGCTTGGCCTTGGGCGCCGCGACCGCGCTTTCCGCTGCAAGGACGGGCTGCTGGCAGGCCGCAACCCCCAGCGCCAGCGCCGCAGCGGCAAGGGCGGCGCGCCCGCGCATCAGAAGATCGCGGCGATCAGTTGCGGTACCGCGCCGAGGATTTCGCCGCTGTTGGAGAGGACGACGGCGATGGCGCCGGCTCCGAAGCCGATGCCGAAATTGCGATAGAGGTCGGGGGTGAACAGGCTCATTGTCGGGTCTTTCGTCAGTCTTGCCGACGTGGTTACACTGGCTGCACTTGCAACCTGCTTAATGCGATGGTTGTGAACGGTTCAGGCGATCAAATGCCCGACCCACTGCCTCAATGGCGGAAATGGCGCATGCCGGTGAAGACCATGGCGAGCCCCTTCTCGTCAGCCGCCGCGATCACTTCCTCGTCGCGGATCGAACCGCCCGGCTGGATGATTGCGGTCGCACCCGCTTCGGCTGCGGCGAGCAGGCCGTCGGCGAAGGGGAAGAAGGCATCCGATGCGACCGCGCTGCCGACCGTGCGGCTCTGGGCCCAGCCGTATTTCTCAGCCGCTTCCGCCGCCTTCATCGCGGCTATGCGGCTGGAATCGCGGCGGTTCATCTGACCCGCGCCGATACCCGCGGTGGCGCCATCCTTGGCATAGACGATCGCGTTCGACTTGACGTGACGTGCCACCGTCCAGGCGAAAAGGCAGTCCTTCAGTTCCCGCTCGGTCGGCTCGCGCTGGGTGACGACCTTGAGATCGCCTTCCGAAATCGCGCCACTATCGCGCGTCTGGACGAGCAGCCCGCCGGTGATCGGCTTGACCAGCAACCCGCCGCGACGCGGGTCGGGCAACTCGCCCGTCACCAGCAGGCGCAGGTTCTTCTTCTTCGCGAAAGCGGCCTTCGCTTCCTCGCTCACCGAAGGGGCGATGACGACCTCGGTGAAGATTTCGCAGATCGCTTCGGCAGTCGGCCCGTCGAGTTCGGTGTTGACCGCTACGATGCCGCCGAAGGCCGAAACGCTGTCACAGGCGAGCGCCTCGTTCCATGAGGCCAGCAGGCTCGATGCCTGCGCCACGCCGCAGGGGTTGGCGTGCTTGACGATCACGACCGCGGGATCGCCGCCGGCGAATTCGGCACACAGTTCGAGCGCCGCATCGGCATCGTTGTAATTGTTGTAGCTGAGCTCCTTGCCCTGGAGCTGCTCGGCCTGCGCAATGCCGCGGCCATGCGGGCCCGAGGGCGTGTAGAGCGCTGCCTTCTGGTGCGGGTTCTCGCCATAGCGCAGCTCGACCGGCGCCTTGCCGTTGACTGCGAGGAAATCGGGAAACAGCTGTTGCTGGTCGGCGAAGGCGAACCATTGGCTGATCATGCTGTCATAGGCGGCGGTGGCGGCGAAGGCCTTGGCCGCGCATGTGCGGCGGAAGGCGAGCGAGGTTGCACCGGTCGCCTCGAGTTCGCCAACAAGCGTGTCGTAATCGGCCGGGTCGGTGACGATAGTGACGAACTGGTGGTTCTTGGCCGCGCTGCGCACCATCGAGGGCCCGCCGATATCGATATTCTCGATGATCTCGTCGCGCTCGGCGCCCTTGGCCACCGTCGCTTCGAAGGGGTAGAGATTAACCACCACGAGGTCGATCGCACCGATCGCATGCGCTTCCATCGCCGCGGCATGCTCGGCATTGTCGCGCACGGCGAGCAACCCGCCGTGAACCATCGGGTGCAGCGTCTTGACGCGTCCGTCCATCATTTCGGGAAAGCCGGTGAGGTCGGAGACATCGCGTACATCGAGCCCTGCTTCACGCAATGCCCTGGCGGTGCCGCCGGTCGATACCAGTTCGACGCCCTTCGCGGCCAGCGCCTTGCCGAGGTCCACCAAGCCGCTCTTGTCGGACACCGAAAGCAGTGCCCGCTTGATCGCCACGTCGGTCATGAATTTTATCCCATGCGTTTGAGCAGCCAGGGGAAGCGTCCCCCGCTGCGCGATGTCAGTCCTTCGACGACCAGCTGCTTGGTCGCACGCGGGCGGCCCTGCCCGTCGACCCAGAGGCTGTCCTCGATCGCGATATGCGCCTCGCCGCTATCGCCTCCGAGGCGGAATTGCCAGTAGCTTCCGTCGGGCAGCGCGAGACCGGCGCCACGGCGATCGTCGGACAGGCCGACATCGATGCCCTGCCCGAGGTGGAAGCGGATGGCAAAGGCGATCTTGCCGCGCTTGCCCTGCCGCCCCGAAGGTTCGAGCACATCCTCGCCAGAAAGCCCGCTGCCGTCGGCGCCGAGCAACAGCGTCCGGCGGTGAATCAGTCCGTAGCGCGCGGCATAGCCGTTGTGCGAGGCCTCGAGCCGCACGGCATCGCGGCCCTTCTGCTTGACCGTGGTCCGCGCAATATCGACTTCCTCGACGCCTTTGCCGATCTGGCCCTTGATCAGGACGGCAGTCGAGTTCGCCTCGTCGAGCACCATGGTCGAATGCGCCGCCGTGCCGCGCAGGCCCTGTTCGATGCGCACGGGGACCAGCCCGCCGGCGAGCTCCGCCCCACCGCAATTGACCACGATCCGCTGGTCGCCATGCGAAAGCTCAAAGGCGAGAGTCGAGGCGCAGCCATAGCGCGCGTGGCGCGAGCGCGGCGGCGGAGCCGCATCGAGCACCAGCGTGGCCTTGCCCGCATCGACGCGCTGGTACCCCCAATGGCGGCTGTCCTTCCCGGGCCGGGCACGCACTCCGCTCGCTGCGACCAGCGCATCGACACGCGCGGCTGAAGTCGCGCCTCCGCCCTGCCAGCTGCCAAGGCCGCGGTCGCCCATCCGCAGTGCGAGCAGCGGGGGCACAAGCAGGCCAAGCATTGTCTCGAGCGCTTGCGGAGGTTCGCGATCGACTGCTTCGTAACAGGCACGCAGATCGACCAGCAGCGCGATCGCTTCCATCTGCGCCAGCGGGCTGCGCGACAGCACCCCGCCATCTTCGCCGACCAGCTCGCCCAACGCACGCAGCAAGCCCGCCTCGCCGAACAGGCGGCGCGGGCGACCATCGGGCAACAGCAGGCCCGCAGCGACGATCGCGCACCAGCCGGAGACCTGGCCCAGACCGTCCTCCGCGCGGGAAACCTGCCGGTCGAGGTAGCGCGCACTCGCCTCCATCGCCGCCAGCGCCTCGCCCCGCAGCTTGGCGTCCCCGCCCAACAGGAGTGGCGCGTGGACCAACCATGCAAGCAACCGCAGCCCGGCGTGTTCGACCGTCCAGGCGGGCCCCTTGCCGGGCTGCGGGTTGGCCTTGAGCCACCGCGCGAGCAGCTTTTCGGCGATCCCGGCGCAATCTTCACGCGGCGCGCAGGCGGAGAGATCGCGCAGCCAGGTGAAGCCTTGAACCACGCGCTGGACCGGCGGGGTCAACGGCGCGCTGCTGGCGAAATCGACCTTGTCGACGGGAACCTTGAGGCCGTGGACGAGAAATTGGCCCGCGCGCAGCGCCATGCCCGCGGCCCGTTCGCCGCCCAGCGGACTGGCGACCGTGGCCAGCAGCCGCGGCGCGGCGGGCTTGCGCAAGGGCGCCGCGAGCACCGAACCAGGTACGCCGAGGCGATAGGCCCAGCGCAGCATGCTGTCGATCGGCCCGGTGCGCGGCGGCTGCAAATCGGACAGGACCAGCGCGCGCGCCGGCTCGAGCGGAATGGCTTCGGGAAGCGGAGGCGCCTCGTCGACAAGCGGTTCGGTCAACCCCTTTAGCGGCAACGCAGGTGCGGCCACCTCCTCTGGCGCGTCGGTCTCCTCGCGGAGAAGGATGCGCGCCCCGGAACTCACTTCCGGCCCTTAAGCGCGGCGATGTTCGCCGCGTAATTGCCCGGCCCGCCCTTGAAGGTAGCCGATCCCGCGACCAGCACGTCCGCCCCCGCATCGACACACAGCCGCGCGGTTTCCCGATTGACGCCGCCGTCGACCTCGAGGTGGATCGGCTTTCCCAGCGCATCGATGCGCTTGCGGATCGCCTCGACCTTCCGCAGCTGCGAATGGATGAAGCTCTGCCCGCCGAAGCCCGGATTGACGCTCATCACGAGAACCAGGTCGGCATCCTCGAGAATGTAGTCCAGCGCCTCGACCGGGGTGCCGGGGTTGAGCACCACGCCCGCCTTCTTCCCCAGTGCGGTGATCGCCTGCAGCGTACGGTGGATATGCGGCCCCGCCTCGGGGTGAACGGTGATGATATCCGCCCCGGCCTCGGCGAAGGCTTCGAGATAGGGATCGATCGGGGCGATCATCAGATGAACGTCGAACGGCTTGTCCGTGTGCGGACGCAGCGCCTTCACCACCGCCGGGCCGATGGTGATATTGGGCACGTAATGCCCGTCCATCACGTCGACATGGATCCAGTCGGCCCCGGCGGCGTCGATCGCGCGCACTTCCTCGCCCAGCGCGGCGAAATCGGCGGACAGGATCGAAGGGGAAATCAGCGGAGTCGTCATGCGGGCGGCGGCCTTGGGTCGCGAAATATGCTGGCTTGCCCTACGCGCGCGAAAGGAGGGTTAACAAGCAAGCGCGGGAGGCTTTTCCACATGGACCGCGTCGCGCGGTTCAGCTTGTCACGGCAGAAACGAGCGAAAGACTGAATAGTGCGCAGTCTAGAAATTCAGCCGCAATTCAGCGCAATTTGCTAAAACGCCGGTTAAATCGTGGGGCTCGGCGACCGAATGGTCTGCCGCAATGGCCCTCCCAGTGAGAAACGGATTGCAATCATGACCCGCACTATCTTCGCCACCGCCGGTCTCGCCGCGCTCGCCCTCGGCGGGCTTGCAGCTCCAGCGCTGGCTGCGGCACAATATCGCCAGAAGATTTCGAACGATGCCGCAAAATGCGCCGCCGGGGCCGGCCCCGCGGTGCGCGTGACGGTCACCGACATCAGGGAAAGCAAGGGCACTATCCGCGTCCAGAGTTATCGCGCAACCAAGGAAGACTGGCTCGAAAAGGGCAAGTGGATCTATCGCATGGAAGCCCCCGCCAAGGCGGGGTCGATGAGCTTTTGCATGCCGCTCCCCGCGCCCGGCACCTATGCCATCGCTGTGCGCCACGATCTCAACGGCAATGGCAGCACCGACATCTTCACCGATGGCGGAGCCATGTCGAACAACCCCAGCCTCAACATCTTCAATCTCGGCAAGCCGAGCTACAAGAAGGTTGCCTTCGAGGTCGGCAGCGGAGTCCAGGCGATGTCGATCCGCATGCGCTACCGCTGAGCGCGGCGCCTGCGCCACAATTCGAGCAGCGCGCCGGGCGCGGCCAGCAACGGGTGTTTCGCCCGGAAGGGCGTGACCTCGAGCGCGATGCCGGTATGCCGGTGGAGCTTCCATGCGGCGTAATCCGCTGCGCCGTCGAATGTGGTGGTCGCCTTGGCCAGCCGCAGCAGGTTGAGCGGCTTGCCCAGCCGTCGGCGCCGCCGCCACCAGCCGAGAATGGCCGTACGTCGGGCGGGAGCAAGCGCCGGACGGAAGAGTTCGCCATCACGCGCGAATCCGATCCCGCCAGCCTCCCATGCGAGCGGCAGCAGCCCGTCGAAATGCGCCGCATTGACCTCGAGGATGGCGTTCTCGCGCCCCGGCTGCTCGATGCGGAATTCGGCGCGATAGGTAGCGCGGAACAGCGCCCGCCAATAATCCTGCGCCGTCCCAGCCGGCGGGCCGACGGCCGCGGCGAGGCGTCCTGCGGTGGCAGCCGATTCGCACAGCGCCTCGAGCACAGCGTCGCGTGCAGCTCCGTCTTCGGCCCAGACCAGCGCCGACGGCTGGACGAATCGCGCCCAGATCGTCGTGTCGCGCGACTCGCCACTCGCCGCGCGGGCGAACTGCGCAAGCGACATGGTTGCGATCTTGGCGCGCAGTCGTTCGCCCGCATTGTCCCATACGCGATAGGCGACGCGCGGCCAGATCATCTCGCGCTGCTCGCCCGGAAGCAAGACATAGAAATCGAGCACGCCTTCGAGCGAGCCGGTTCGCAGGTTCGAGCCATAGAACAGCACCGCCCGTGCTCCGGCCTCCTCGCCGAGCAGGCGGGCAAAGGCCGCGACTTCGCCGCGCACCGGGCTATCGAGCGCGGTGGCGATGCGCTGCGCGAGCGCCGTGCTCACGGGCTGATGAAGGTCAGTTCGGGTCCCTGTTCGACGCGATAGCGCCCCGCAGGAAAGGCCTCCCCATCGAGGATGACCGGTTCGGCCACCTCGATCGCCAGCGCCTCGGCGTCGAGCTGGTGCAGCCCGGCCGTGGCCAGCCAGGCCGGACGCCAGCCGGTCAAGATTGCCGGCAAGGCGGCGAGCAGCCGGCGCCGCGGCCGGTCGAGCGCGACGAGCTTGAGGCCCGGGCGCGGCTTCCCGAACAGTTCGACGCCCATCGGCATGCGCTCGAGCGTCGAGGCGAGCATCACGCTGCGCCGTGCCGGATCGCTATGTGCCGACCGCGGCACCGGCTCGCCCGATGGCTCGAAACGCAGCGCCATCTCGGTCCCGCGCCGCCATTTGTTGCGATTGGTGCCGAACAGGGCCTGCATCACCCCCCAGGCGCCGGTTGCGGCGACCGCCAGGCTGTTGAAGAAACCGAGCGAGTGTGCCTCTTGCCCCGCCTCGATACCCAGCGTGAACGCTCCGGCGCCGAAGATGAAGCCGAGCATCGGCGGACCCGGGTCGTCTTCGCGGCTGACCGCGAGCGGGCGACGCAGCAGGCGGCGGCCGGTGGCATAGGCGGCGATTGCACCTTCGAGCGACCAGTCGGCCGGTGCGCCGAGATCGACGTTGAGCGCATTGGTCTTGCCCTTGGGCAGCACGGCGATGGCCGGCCAGCGGTCGGCAAAGACCGCCTGGCCCATGGTCAATACGTCGCGCACCGTGCCGTCGCCGCCGTTGATGACGAGGAAGTCGATCCCGTCCTGCGCGAAACCCGCCAGCGCATGGGCAATCTCCTCGCGCGTGCGCGGCTGGGCGACCATGATGCTTCCCGCGCCGGTGCAGGCGAGATCCTGGCCCTTGTTGCGGTGGCTGCGCGGGTTGTAGATGATGCCGATACGCGGTTCGGGCACGCGCGGAGCGCGATAGATCGACCGCCGCTGCGGCGCGGGCATCGCCGTCTGGCGCAGCGGCAAGCTGTCGAAATTGTAGATTACCCGGTCCATGACGCTCGTGCCTTATTCGCCCCCGCGCGCGCCTACCTAGGACATTTTCGCCAAATTGTAATGGTGTCGCACGGGAATCTCGACTTGCACCACGGCAAAGGACCCGACTGGCGCGCAGGAGCAAGGTCGAGCCGTCCAGCCGCGCAGCGCTCCGCCCCTCCGAAATCGACTGCAAACCGAGAAACGTCGAACAAGCTGGCGCACCCGACAGGATTCGAACCTGTGGCCTCTGCCTTCGGAGGGCAGCGCTCTATCCAGCTGAGCTACGGGTGCATGCACGCGATGCGGGCGAGCGGGGCGCTTAGCAAAGGCGGCGGGCGCTCGCCAGCCCAAAACGACCCAGCACGAATCCTGCGGCTGGCGTTAGGCTTTTCATAAGACTGGCGGCCTAGTTCATGACCCTATGAACGCGCCGTCACACGAGTTCGACCTGGCCCAGGCCACCATGCTCCCGCCAGCCTCGCCGACCGGGCCGCGCACCGCTCCCGATCTCGAATTGCTCACCGAACAATGGGAAGCGGTTCATGAAGCGGCGGACGCCATCGCCGCACTTGCCCAGCTCGCGCACGAGCCCCCCACCGCCGACATCGCCGGATTGCCAGGCCGTTCCGCGCGTATCGGCGGCTGGACGTACGAGATGACCGCGCGCGGCATCGACGATCTCGCCGCCTTCATGCAGCCCGGCCTGCGGGCACTCGTCGCACTTACCGCCAAGGGGCAGGACACGACTGCGGCCGCGCTCACCCTGTGGCGCGAGTTCCATACCGCGCGCGCGGCGCTGCTCGACCTTTCCGAAGCCGGTTAGCCTGTTTCCAATGCGACCGCCGGGCCCCGAGAGGGCTTGACGGTGTTCGTGCTCTGTTCCAAATCGTTGGCATGACGGATTCGCAGGCGGATGCCACCACGGCGGCCATCGTGGCACGCGGGATCGCCCGGCTCTTCGCGCGCAACGACATCTGGTGCCTCGCGGAAATGCCGCTGCGCAACGGGCGCCGGGCCGACCTGATGGGGGTCGACCCCAAGGGGCACGTGATCATCGTCGAGATCAAGGTCCAGCGCGGCGACCTGCTGGGCGACGGCAAATGGCCCGACTATCTCGACCATTGCGACCGCTTCTTCTGGGGCGTTCCGCCGGGGCTCGACCGGGGCCCGCTCGACAGCGCGGACTATCGCCCCGATTGCTGCGGGATCGTCGTAGCCGACGGCTATGACGGCGAGATCCTGCGCCCCGCCCCGCTCCATCCGCTTGCCGCGGCGCGTCGCAAGGTCGAGGTCGAACGGCTCGCCCGCACCGCGCTGCGCCGCGCGACCGTGGCCCTCGATCCGCGATGCGCACCCTGGGGCACGCCAGACTAGCGATCGCCTGTTTCGCCGGACGCCGCGCGCGGCTAGTGTCGGTTTGCGATGCTCACCGCCATCATCCTGTCCGCGCTTGCCATGACCGCGATCGTCGCGCTGCGCTATCTTGCGACCAGCGGCCTGTTCGCGCTGGTCACCGATCGCGTGCGACCGGGCTATCACGCGAAGCTTGGCGCGCAGATCCGCCGCGAGATCGGCTGGTCGCTGGCCTCGGCGGCGATCTACGGCATCCCCGCGGGCGTGGTCGCATGGGGCTGGCAGGAGCGGGGCTGGACGCAGATCTACAGCCGGTGGGACGCCTACCCGCTATGGTATCTCCCGCTTGCTCCGCTGATCTACCTGCTGGCGCACGACACCTGGTTCTACTGGACGCACCGCTTGATGCATCGCCCGGCGTGGTTCCGCACGATGCATGCGGTGCACCATGCCAGCCGCCCACCGACCGCCTGGGCCGCGATGAGTTTTCATCCGTGGGAAGCGCTGACCGGCGCGATCGTGATCCCCACGCTCGTCGTCTTTGTCCCGATCCATGTCACCATGCTCGGCCTCGTGCTGCTGGTGATGACGGTCATGGGGGTGACCAATCACATGGGGTGGGAGATTTTTCCGCGCCGGCTGGTTCACTCGAGGTTAGGAGGGTGGCTGATAACCGCCAGCCACCACCAGCGCCATCACGAAGAGTATCGATGCAATTACGGCCTCTATTTCCGCTTCTGGGATCGGGCGTGCGGGACCGATCGCGGCCTCAGCGCCTCCGCCTGAGCCGCGCCCGGGACCGATCGCGGCCTCAGCGCCTCCGCCTGAGCCGCGCCGCCACGCTGGCGCTGCTTCCTTTCGGCACCGCGCTCGCCGCCGCTGCGCCCGCTGGCACCGATGGCGCGACGATCACCGTCACCGTCACCGGACTGCGCAATGCCGAGGGTGTCGTACGCGCCTGCATGACCAGCGACGAGGATCGCTTTCCCCGCTGCCGCGGCGTGCCGGGTGCCTATGGCGCGACGACTGCGGCACAGGCGGGCAGTGTGACCTTCACCTTCACCGGCGTGAAACCGGGTCGCTATGCCATTGCGCTGCTCCACGACGAGAATGGCAACGGCAAGGCCGATCGCGCGCTTGGCATGATGCCCAAGGAGGGTTTCGGCTTCTCGCGCGATGCCAAGGTAAGGATGGGGCCGCCGCGCTTTTCGGAAGCCGCCTTCGATATCGGTAGCGAGAACCGCGCGCTGACAATCCACATGCGTTACATGCTATGAAATCGGCCGGTGCCGAGTGGCGCCATGGTTAACAAGTTTAACCCTATTTTTACCTCGCCACCTGCATAGCCTTTCCGATTAGGCAGACCCCGCGAAAGGTGGACGCAGTGATAGACAGGCTGGGCGGATTTTTCGGCTCGCGCGACGAGGAAGACGACTTCGACGATGCGGAAGTCGAAGACTACGGCGCCGACGTCGAACCGCCGCCCTCGCCTGTCGGACAGGACGAGCGCCGCATGCAGGTGCGCGCCTACAACCACTGGGCAAGCCTGCTGGGCGACCGCAACTTTCCGCATATCGACGAATTGCACCCCGACACGCTCGATGATTTCGGCCCCTATTCGGTGCTGCTCGACCTGACGCAGGACATCGAGGATCCGCGCCTGCGCTATGTCGGCCAGGAACTGGTCGGGGAAAGCGGATCGGAGGGGACGCCGGCGAGACTTTCGGCGGTGCCGAGCCGGTCGGTGCTTAGCCGCCTTACCGATCATTACATGCAGATTCTCGCCAACCAGGCACCGATCGGCTTCGAGGCCGAATTCGACAATGCCGCAGGCGCCAGCATGCTCTACCGCGGCATATTGCTGCCCTATTCGAGCGACGACGAGACGGTCGACTACATTTACGGCGTAATCAACTGGAAGGAAATGGCCGACCGCCAGACGGCCGATGCGTTGCTGCTCGAGCTCGACCAGGCACTCGGTACCGCGGAAGATGAGCACGAAGCCGCTTTCATGGACAGGCTCGAGGCCGCCGAGACGCTGAGCGAGAGCGTAGGCCAGGGCGAAGACATACTCGAACTCGGTCGCGCAGAAATGATGGAACTTGCCGGTGGCGATCAGGGCGGACTGCCGCGCCCGGCCTTCGGCACGGCCGAGGGCGCGGATGGGCATATCCCCGCAGCCAGGAATTCGACTCCGCTTGCGGCGCGCCTCGATGCACTCGGCAACCCGATCGGCGGCCACGCGGCATATGACGAGACCGGCGACGAAGACGAATTCGACGCCACGATGAAGACCGCCGCCGATTACGGCTTGCCCGACTGGGACCAAGAAGACGAAGGCGAAGAAGATGTCGACGATGTGATCGACCCGCTCGCCGATGAAGAAGCCTCGAGCAGCCTCGTCGCTCTGGTCAATCGCGGCGACCGTACCAAGAAGAGCGTCGATCTTACGCTCGGCGAGGGCATGCCCTCGCCGGATCCGTCCGAGAGGGATGCTGACGCCTACCCTATCCCCGAAGCCTATGTTCCCCCGCCCGCACCGCCGGCCGAGGCCACGGTGGCAGAGACAGACATGGCAAGTGCCGCCGATCGGCAGTCCGAAACGGAGGACAACGAACAGGTCGACGATACCGCCTCGGACTGGCCGGGTGAGGAAAACACGCCCGAAAACCTCTACGACGCGCTCGCCGCGGCGCGCGAACTGGCGCAGGCCGCGCAGAACACCGAGGATCGCAGCCGCAAGACGCTCTACGAGGCAGTCGGCCGCGCCTATGATTTCAGCATCGAGGCACAGGGCGATCCCGCCGGCTTCGACGAGCTGCTTTCCGAAAGCGGGCTGACCGTGCAGGACCGGGCTCCGATGACGCCGGTGGTGAAGCTGGTGTTCGGGGCCGATTACGACAAGACCCGTCTGACCGAATACGCCGCGGTGCTGATGCATGGGCACCGACTGGGAATCGAGCGCGGCAAGCTCGCCGGTTTCCTGCGCGAGGCCGAGGGGGGGCTCAAGGGCGTGGTCCAGGCCGAGCGCCGCGCGCGCAGGGAAGAGCAGGGCAAGCCGGCCGAAGAGAAGAAGGTCCTCCGCGCCAAGCTCGCCGAAAAACTGCGCGCCATCGAAGCGCTCTCGCTCGCCGAACTCAACGAAGACGGTGCCGAATTCGCGCTGGTGATGATCCGCCGCAATGAGAAGGGCGCGATCGAGGTGCTCGGCGAAGTTCCCGAAGACATTCCGCTGGTCGAACGCGCGGCCCGCAAGCTGCTCGGCTAGCTGGACAATTCGACAGAAGGCCTTGTCGTCCCCGCAGCGTAAAGGCTAGCCCCACCGCGATACGCAACCGGGAGTGCGACGCGGCATGAAGATCCTGCTCGGCGGCCTTGCCGCGATCCTTCTGGCAGGGATCGCTCTGCTGCTGGCGATCCGAAACAATGGCCCCGCCGTACTCGATGCCTTCGACCGGCTGACCGGTGGGACGCGCGGCACCAGGCTGGTGGCGAAGGCGCAATATGGCTCGCATCCGGCACAGAAACTGCGCATCTACGCCCCTGCCGACACAGACGGCCCCCTGCCGGTCTTTCTCTTCGTCCATGGCGGGAGTTGGAGTTGGGGCGATCCCGACGACTACAATTTCATCGCGCGTGCGATCGCACCGGCAGGGTTCGTCGTCGTGCTGGCCGGATACCGGCTGGGCGAGGAGGGGCGCTACCCAGTCATGCTCGAGGACACCGCTGCGGCGGTTGCCGAGACGGTTCGGCTTTCCCCGCGCTTCGGCGGCGATCCCCGCCGCATCGTGCTGGCCGGCCACTCGGCAGGCGCCTACGACGTCGTACAAGTCGCACTCGAAACGAAATGGCTGGCCGCGAGCGGGGTGAAGCCGCGTGGAGTGATCGGCCTCTCGGGTCCATACGACTTCTATCCCTTCGACAAGCCCTCGACCCGCGCCGCCTTCGGATCGGTCGGCGCCGGTGCCGAAAGCCAGCCGATCAACCACGCCCGCCGCGACGCGCCGCCCGCGCTGCTGATCCACGGCGAGGAGGACACGCTGGTCAAACCGCGCAACACGCGTGCACTGGCAAGCGCGCTGGAACAGGCCGGTGCATCGGTCGAGACGCGTTTCTATCCCGGCTTCGATCACAATGCGCCGCTGATCTCGCTCGCCAGCCCCTGGCGCGCACGGCGCGACGTCGATGAGGCGGTGATCGATTTCGCGCGCCGGGTAAGCGAGGTTTCAGTTCCGGTTCAGGCCGAAACGCCTTAGGCTGAGCCTCAATGCGCCTGATCGCCCGCCTGCTCGCCCTGCTTGCCGCCACCGTTCTCGCGGCGCAGCCCGTTGCCGCACAGAGCATCTTGCGCGATGCCGAGACCGAGGCCTTTCTCGACGAGATTTCCGCCCCGCTGATCGAGGCCGCGGGTCTCGAACCCGAGAATGTCGACATCGTCCTGATCAACGATCCCACGATCAATGCCTTCGTCGCCGGCGGACAGGCGGTCTATATCCATTCGGGACTGATCGAAGCGGCCGATTCCGCCGAGGAGGTCCAGGGCGTGATCGCCCACGAACTCGGCCATATCACCGGGGGGCATGTGCTGCGCTATGGCGAAGGCGCGGCCGCCGCGACCAAGATCTCGCTGCTGTCGATGATCGCCGGAATCGGCGCCGCGCTGGCGGGTGCGGGCGATGCCGCGATGGGCATCATGATGGCCGGTCAGCAGGCAGCCATGGGCAAGTTCCTCGCCTTCAGCCGGACGCAGGAATCCTCCGCCGACTTCGCCGGGGCGGAGTATCTGTCAAAGGCGGGAATTTCGGGGCGCGGTTCGCTCAGTTTCTTCGGCAAGCTGCTCAACCAGGAATTCCGCTACGGCTACAGCCAGAGCGACGAGGCGGGCTTCTATCGCACGCACCCGCTGTCGGGCGACCGCATCTCGGCCCTGCGCGAGGTCTACGAAAAGGACCCGGCGTGGAACCGCCCCGCCAATGCCCACAACCAGGATCATTTCGAACGCGTGAAGGCCAAGCTGGTGGGGTATATCTCGAAACCATCGGCAACGCTGCGCGACTATCCCGAAACCGACCAGAGCGTGCCCGCGCTCTATGCGCGCGCCTATGCCTATCACCAGAACGCGCGCGTCGACCTGGCGCTCGCGGCGGCCGACCAACTGCTCGCGATCGATCCGGACGATCCCTATTTCCTCGAGCTCAAGGGGCAGGTGCTGCTCGAATCGGGCCGTCCCGAGGAAGCACTCGACCCCCTGCGCCGCGCGACAGAACTGACCAATGCCGAACCGCTGATCGCGGGGCTCTTCGGCCACGCGTTGATCGCCACCGAGGACAAGGACAATTACGAAGAGGCCGAGCGCGTGTTGCGCGCTGCCGTCGGCCGCGACCGCCGCAATCCCTTCGCCTGGTACCAGCTCGGCGTGGTCTATGCCGAGCGCGGCGATACAGCCCGCGCCCGACTGGCCTCCGCCGAACAGCAGGTCATGAGCGGCCAGTACGGATTGGCGCTGCGCAGTGCGCAGGCGGCCGAGGCGGGGCTCGATCGTGGTACGCCGGACTGGATTCGCGCGCAGGATATCGGCATGCAGGCGCGCGCCTTGATCGAGCGCCAGTGCGAAATGGAGCGCGGGCGCAATTGCGCGCCGGGCTGAGCGACGAAGGATTTTCATGAAGAACCACCTGCTGACCGCGCTGATCGCGCTGGTGTTCGGCATCGCCGGGGCCGGCCTGTGGTCGCTTTCCGGTCTCGGCAACAGTCAGACGCGCGACTATCTGATCGCCAATCCGCAGATCCTGCCCGAGATGGCCGAGGCCTATCAGCGCAACCAGGCGAAGGACAGGCTTGCGCAGGTCTCGGACGAGGTGAAGCAGCCCTTCCCGGGGGCGGTGCTGGGCAACCCGAAGGGTTCGAAAGTGCTCGTCAAGTTCACCGATTACGGCTGTACCTATTGCCGCCAGTCGATCCCCGGCACCGACAAGCTGATCGCCGAGGATCCGGAGCTCAAGGTGGTGATTCGCGAATGGCCGATCTTCGACGGCAGCGAACAGGCCGCCCGCATGGCGCTCGCCGCAGCGAAGCAGGGCAAATACGGCGCCTTCTTCCACGCCATGTTCGAACAGGGCCCGCCCAGCGCCGCGAGTATCGAGCGCGCGGCAAAGATCGCCGGGCTCGATCTGGCCGCAGCGCGAGACTTCGCGGCATCGGACGAAGCGACGGCAGAGCTCGCCCGCAACATGGCCTATGCCCGCCAGCTGCAATTCACCGGCACGCCGAGCTGGATCGCCGGCAATGAAGTGATCGAGGGGATGGTCCCGCCCGAAAGGCTCGCCGAAGCGCTCGACGCCGCGGGCTAGGCGCCTACTCCTCTTCCATCGCCTTGGCGTACATCGAGGCGAGCGGCTTCGCCATTACCCGCCGCACCATAGGCTCGAAGAATTCGAGGCTCTCGCTCTCGTAATCGGGATCGAACGCCGCCTGGTCGTATTTTTCGCAGAATTCTCGGCAAGCCTCGAAGTGGGGGTGGTCGGCGAACTTGTCGCGCGCGTTCTGGTCCATGCCGAGGAAGTGGAAATAGTAATAGCCCTGGAAGGCGCCATGGTTCTGGCAAATCCAGTGCACTTCCTCGCTCACGAAGGGCTTTATGATCGAGGCGGCGACTTCGGGGTGGTTGTAGCTACCCAATGTGTCGCCGATGTCGTGCAGCAGCGCCATCACCACATATTGCTCGTCGCGCCCGTCGCGATGCGCGCGCGTCGCAGTCTGCAGCGAATGTTCGAGCCGGTCGACCGGAAAGCCGCCGAAGTCGCCGTCGAGCAATTTGAGGTGGTCGAGCACGCGGTCGGGCAGGCCCTTGGCGAAAGTACGATACTCGCCGCCGATGATCGCCCAGTCCTCGGCGGTACCCTGTTTCATCTCGCGGAACTTGGCGCGCTCGGCCCCCGCCTCGTCGATCGTTTCCTGCACGCCCATCGCGTCTCTCCCTCGCTTCGCCTGTCGCGGCCATTCTAGCGACTGGTGCAACTCGTCGCAATTGCGCTAGAGGGGCAGGCAAATGGCAGTACTGCCCATTCGACCCACGCCGTTCTTCGCCAACAAGAACCAGGCGTTCTGGAACCTCCAGCTGGGCGGCTGGGGCGGGGCGGCGATGCTGCGTGCCATGTCCGCGCTGGCGAACGGCCAGCCACCCGACCGCCTGGTGATCATCCTTATCGCCACGATCACCGGCTTTTCGCTCAGCCTCATCCTCGCCGTGGTCTATGGCCAGTTGATCCGCCAGCGCCCGCTGGTGACTTGGGGGGCGACGGCGGTGGTGCTGATGTTCGCGACCGGCGTCTATGCCTTCATCGACAGCTGGGTGCTGCAGGTGGCCGGCGCGGCGACCGATGGCAATTTCGTCAGCCTTTTCGTCGGCATGTACTTCATCGATCTGACGCTGCTCGGCGCGTGGTCGGCGCTCTATTACGCGATCAATTTCTTCCTTCAGGTCGAGGAACAGGCCGACCGGCTCGAACGGCTGGAAGCGCAGGCGACCAGCGCGCAGCTGGCCATGCTGCGCTATCAGCTCAACCCGCATTTCCTGTTCAACACGCTCAATTCGATCAGCACGCTGGTGCTCCTCAAGCAGAGCGAGACCGCCAATGCCATGCTCACCCGCCTGTCGAGCTTCCTGCGGCACACGCTGGTGACGCAGCCGGGCGGCAAGGTCAGCGTCGCGCAGGAGGTCGAAACTCTCCAGCTCTATCTAGGGATCGAACAGATGCGCTTCGAGGAGCGGTTGCGGACGAGCTTCCGTGTCGAACCACAGGCGGCCAAGGCGCGCCTGCCCGCCATGTTGCTGCAGCCGCTGGTCGAAAACGCGATCAAATACGGCGTCAGCCCGCAGGAAGAAGGGGCGGAGATCTCGATCGTCGCGCAGGTCGTCGGGCCGCGCCTGCGGGTGACCGTGTCGGACACCGGGCCGGGGATGACGATGAACGATGCCGAGGACGGGCTGCCCGCCGTCCGCCCGACGCATGCACGGCGCGATTCGACCGGCGTCGGCCTGACCAATATTCGCGATCGGTTGGCGCAGGCCTATGGCGAGGAGCACCGGTTCGAGATCCGCTCGCCCGAAAGCGGCGGCTTTTCGGTCCTCATCGAACTGCCCTATGAAACCGAAGAGCAGGACGAGACGTTAAGCGCGCCGCAAGCCGCACCCGCGCAGCAGGGCGGCGCCCCGATACAGAAACCCTCGGCTCCCCCGGCCGTTCTACCCCCATCCCTACCCCCGAAAGCACACCAGACGACATGACCATTCGCACCATTCTCGTCGACGACGAAAAGCTCGCCATCCAGGGCCTCCAGCTGCGCCTCGAACCGTTCGAGGACGTCGAGATCATTGCCACGTGCCAGAACGGACGCGAGGCGATCCGCGCGATCAAGACCGAGAAACCCGACCTCGTCTTCCTCGACATCCAGATGCCCGGATTCGACGGCTTCTCGGTCGTCCAGGGCGTGATGGAAATCGACCCGCCGCTGTTCGTCTTCGTCACCGCATTCCAGGAACACGCGATCCGCGCCTTCGAGGCCAATGCGGTCAATTACCTGATGAAGCCGGTGGACGAGGACAAGCTCGCCGACACGATCGAACGCGTGCGTCAGCGCCTCGCCGAAAAGAAATCGACCGAGGAGGCCGAGAAACTCAAGAGCGTGCTCTCCGAAGTGGCGCCCGAAGCGGCAGAAGAACTCGCTGCCGAGGACGCAGAGACGGCAAGCCGCTACGAGAAGCTGATCAACGTCAAGGATCGCGGGCAGATCTTCCGCGTCGAAACCGACACGATCGAGCATATCGAGGCGGCCGGCGACTATATGTGCATCTACACCGGCGACAATTCGCTGATTCTGCGCGAGACGATGAAGGACCTCGAACGTCGGCTCGATCCGCGCAAGTTTCAGCGCGTCCACCGCTCGACCATCGTCAATCTCGACCAGGTCCGGCAGGTCAAGCCGCATACCAATGGCGAATGTTTTCTCGTGCTCGATTCGGGCGCCGAGGTGAAGGTGAGCCGCAGCTATCGCGACGTGGTCGCCCGCTTCGTGCATTGAGTATTCGTTTCCGCGCCGACCTCCGTCGGCGCGTCCTCGCTAGATGTGCAGCAAGCTGCACCCGCTGCGGGCGGCCAGTCGGCCTTGCCTCGCCTGCGGCTCGGAACTGGAGATAACCGATGGCCTTTAGCCTCCCCGGCTTCGACCTCGCTGCCTTCGTCCGCGACACGCTGGCGGAGGATCTCGGCGAGGGACTGCCCGGCGGCGGGCGCGATGTCACCAGCGAAAGCGTGATTCCGCCCGACGCCCGCTTTGCCGGGATAATGGATACGCGCGATACGATAAAGGTAGCGGGGCTTGGCATAGCCGAAGCCTTCTTCCGCGCGCTCGATCCGGACATGAAAATTGAGATCCTGGTCGCGGATGGCGCGAGCGTGCCTGCGGGCACCGATCTGATGCGGCTCGAAGGCAATGCCCGCGCCATGCTGACCGCCGAACGCAGCGCCTTGAATACCGTCCAGCACCTCTCCGGCATCGCCACGCTGGTTGCGCAATATGTCCGCGCGATGGACAATCCCGCCTGCACGCTGCTTGACACGCGCAAGACCATTCCCGGACTGCGTATGCTGGAGAAATACGCTGTCCGCATGGGCGGCGGTGCCAACCACCGCATGGGCCTGTGGGATGCGGCGATGATCAAGGACAACCACGTCCTCGTCGCCGGTTCGGTGGGCGAGGCGGTGCGTCGCGCCGTCGAGGCAGGCGTGAAGGACATCATCTGCGAAGTCGACCGTATCGACCAGATCGAACCTGCGCTGCAGGCAGGTGCGACACGGTTGCTGCTCGACAACATGGAGCCCGACACGCTGCGCGAGGCGGTGACGATGGTCGCCGGACGCGTGCCGACCGAAGCCAGCGGGGGGATCAACCTCGACACCATCAGGGCCAAGGCCGCGACCGGGGTCGACTATGTTTCGGTCGGGCGGCTCACCCAGAGTGCGCCCGCCGCCGATATCGGTTTCGATTTTACGCCGCTGTAACGTGAACCGAGGCTGGCGCCGCAGCGCCAAGGGAGGTGGGCCGGATGAAACCCGCATCGATCAGGAAGTTCGACTGGCTCTATCTCGGCTCGCTTGGCGTCAACCTGATCGGTATTCTCCTTAATTTCGATTCGCTGTCCGCGCAGGCTGAAGCAGAATTCGCCGCACGTGGGATGGCGGAATCGGGCGCGGGCATGCTTGTCGGCTCCCTCCTGATCGGCCTCGCAATCAACCTGGGCTTGTGGTTCTTGATTTCCGTCCTGCGGATCGGACTGGCGAAATGGGCGCTCGTCCTGCTCACCGCCTGGTCGATCCTGACCACCGTGAAATCGCTTTCGCTGGGCCTCGAAAGCATAATGGTCTGGGGACTCCTCAGCACGGTCATGACCCTGGTGGCGATCGGCTTCCTGTTTCGCCCCGGGTCGAGGGACTGGTTCGCCGCCCATCGGGGGATTGGCGGCGAATAGCATGCCCGCAGCAGTCCGGCTGACCCCGTCCACCTCGCGCGACGACGCCCGGCCTGCCCCGCAGACCTTTACCTGCCGCGGACTTTGTTGCATCTCCAATCGGCAACAGTGGGAGACCGGGCGTGAAGCCGAGTTCGATCAAACTGTTCGATGTGCTGTTTCCGGTCGCGACGCTGCTCGTCCTGGTCTCTGCGGCGCTCAGCTTCTCCGGTCTCGAAGAGCATGCGATGGCGGGATACGAAGGAGGGGGCGAAGGTGCGCGCGGGATGGCGATCTGGATGATCACCGCCTCGATCTTCATTCTGCTGCTGCTTGCGGGCATCCTGTGGACCACCATCTCGCTGCTGCGGATGGGGGTGATGCGTTATGTGCTGGTCCTCGTAGTGGCGTATGCGCTGTTCCATAACTACCGCGAACTGACGGTCGTGGGACCGAGTGCGGGCGCCTGGGTCGATCTCGCCGCGAGCCTTGTCGCCGGGGCGGCGGCTGCGATGCTGTTTCGTCCTGGCGCCAGGGCCTGGTTTGCCGAGAACCCCGACGACCGTGCCGCGCCCTAGGGGGATCGCGCTCGCCATTCTCGCGGTCGCGCTGCTCGACGCCGCGCCGCTCGCTGCACAGCACTACCAGTGCCGCCTGCCGCGAAGCATCAATCTTCCGCAGGTCCAGGCCGATGGGCCGCCCCGTGTCTTGCCAATCACGGGCTACACGCTGGCGTTGAGCTGGAGCCCCGAGTTCTGCAAGCCGCGCAAGCGCCGGCCTGCGCATGCACGCCAGTGCGGCGGGCGGGCTGGATTTTTCGGCCTCGTGGTGCACGGGCTATGGCCCGAGAGCGGCCGCAGCTGGCCGCAGTGGTGCCCCGCCTCGCGCGATCCGCTGCCACGCGAGGCGGCAGCGAACATGTGCCTGACGCCTTCCGCCGCCCTGCTTGCACGACAATGGGCGAAACACGGCGCCTGCATGACCAAGCGCCCTGCAACCTATTTCAAGGTCACGCGTATCCTGTGGCAGGGCCTGCGCATTCCCGATCTCGATCGCGTAAGCCGCGAAAAGGGCCTCACGGCCGGCACCATCCGGACCCGCTTCATCGATGCCAATCCCGACTGGCCGCGCGAGGCGGTGGGCGTCCACCTCAATGCGCGCGGGTGGCTCGAAGAACTACGGCTGTGCTACGATAGGGGTTTCATGCCCACCGCCTGCGATCGACGGCAGTATGGAGCGCGGGATGGCGCAGAGGCGAAGATCTGGCGGGGGTTGTGACGGACGCCAAACTCGCTTCGATCACCGCCGCTCCCTGAAGAAGCCCCGCAGCAATTCCGCCGCCCTGGCCTCGCCCATGCCCGGATAGACCTCGGGCCGGTGGAGGCATTGCGGCTGGTCGAAAACCCGCGCGCCATGTTCGACCGCACCGCCCTTGGGGTCGCTGGCGGCGTAATAGAGCTTGCCGATCCGCGCGTGGACGATGGCGCCGGCGCACATGGCGCAGGGCTCGAGCGTAACCCAGAGTTCGCATGCCGAGAGGCGCTCGTCGCCCAGCACCTTCGCCGCGCGGCGAATCGCAAGGATTTCGGCATGCGCGGTCGGATCGTGCGTTTCGCGCGGGGCGTTGTGCGCCTCGGCGATCACTTCGCCGCCGCGCGTCACCACTGCGCCCACAGGCACTTCGCCCAGCGCCGCTGCCTTTTCGGCGAGCGCAATCGCGCGGTCCATGGGTTGCGGAAGGGTCCAGGCGCTCATAATGCGGACGCGCTAGCCCCCGGAGGACGGGCGCGCAACGTGCTTGACGATTCGCACCCTCGCCGCTATGCGCGCCGCTTTCCGGGACAAGAACGGACCCACGCTGGCACGAGATCAGCACGGGAAAGCTCGCCCGCCCATTCGAACGAGAGACGTATCATGTCGCGCATTTGCGAACTCACCGGCAAGGGCCGCCAGGTCGGTCACAATGTGAGCCACGCCAACAACAAGACCAAGAAGGTCTTCCTGCCGAACCTGCAGAACGTCACGCTGATGAGCGAGAAGCTCGACCGCAGCTTCAAGTTCCGCGTGTCGACCCACGGCCTGCGTTCGGTCGAGCACAATGGCGGCCTCGACAACTGGCTCCTGAAGACCAGCGACGAGAAGCTGTCGGCCAATGCGCTCAAGGTGAAGCGCGAGCTGAAGAAGGCCGTCGCGGCCTCGTAAGGCCTGACGCGCGCTCCGGCGCCGCAGAGAGAATTCGAAAGGCGCGCGAGGTCTACTCGCGCGCCTTTTCGCGTGCGCGCCAGAGCAACTTGAGCAGTATCGTGCGCTGGAAAACCATGAAATTGTCGTCCGAGACCAGCCACACATGCGTCCCGTCGGGATCCTCGGTCAGCGCAATGCCCTCGTAATTGTCTTGCGGGATTCGGGCGCCGAATTCGGCCAGCAGCCGAGCGGCGATCGTCCCGTCCGGCGCCCGGTCGTCAATGTCGATTTCGGCAATGGCAGTCGCGAAGCCCGGCGGTAAGCCCCAGATTACGCGCCGCAGCAACACCAGTGCCCGTCCGTCACCGGCGGGCGTTGCATCAACCGGGCGATAGCCCTTCGGAATTTCGACCACCACCCGTTCCGCTCGCGCTCCTTCCACCGGATCACCGGCAAAGACCAGCGCGCGGTGGTGCTGCCCGCGCCAGCGCCGTGAACCTTCCGCGATCGCGAGAAACCGACCGTCGGCCAGACGCACCAGCGTCTCCGGCCCTGCATTGTCGTCCCAACGGCGCATCGCCGGAGGCCGGACCTCGCCATTCGGTTCAAGCGCGGCGTCGAAGCGCATGATCGAATTGCGATATTCGAAGCCCCCCCATACGATTCCGTGCGCGGGATCCACTGCGAGCGATTCGAGATCGCGGCTTTCCTTGATCGTATCCTCGTCGGCGAAGAGCGGGGCGATTTCGCCCGGTGCGAGCCCGCTGCGGTCGGGCCGCGTAAATCGGAGCCAGCGCCCCGTGTCGGAGCCCGCGAGAAAGTGCGTGCCGTCGAGAGCGACCAGAGCCGACAGCCCGCCGAATTGTACCGGATCGCCGGACATGCGCCATGCAGCGACCAATTCGAAGGGACCGCTGCGCGCGGCATCGACCGCGAGCGGCACGATCCGCGCCAGCCGGTCGAAATCGCTCGGCTCCGGCGTACGCAGCCATGTGCCGGGTGCGAGCGCGATGGCGATCAGGGAAGCAAGGAACAGTCGCCTAGGACGCATGGGCGTGAAGATTCCTTGGCTGGCGTGCTACCGGCGTCAAGCGCTCAGCGCATCGGGCCGGTGAAGAGCAGCGGATCGAGCCGCGCATTGCGCCACTTGAGACTCCAGTGGAGATGCGGACCTGTCGCGCGACCGGACGAGCCGATGTCGCCGATATGCTGACCCTTGGTCACCCGGTCGCCCTCTTTGACGTAGAGCCGCGAAGAATGGAGGAAAGCGCTGTTGAGGCCCTGCCCGTGATCGATGATCAACAGTTTTCCCTCGAGGCTGAAATCGTCGACCGCGAGCACGACGACGCCATCGGCGGGTGCGACATAGGGCGTGCCAGCGGTGCCGGTGGTGATGTCGATGCCCGAATGGTAGCTGCCGGGTTCGCCGCGATAGATTCGCTGCGAGCCGAAGCGGCCCGAAATACGGCCCGAGACCGGCCAGATAAAATCCTGCCTCCAGCCCTGCGCGCCGGTTTCCTTCAGCCGCGCGTTCCAGATCGCATCGAGTTCGGGCTGGCGACGACGACGGAAGGCTTCACTCGACCCGCCTGGCCTGAGGGCCGCATCGACATGCTCGATATCCCAGTCACGCGGCGCAATGGCGAGCAGCGAGGTAATTGTCTGGCCGTCGGCAAGCCGGGCGACGAGCCTGGTCGAAGCCGGTGCGTCGCGGTCGAATGCCGCGAAGAAGCGGCCTTGCGCGTCGAATGCCAGCTTTTCGGTCCCCAGCATTGCCTCGACCGTTCCGCCTGGCACTGTCCCGCGGATCCAGCCGCCCTGCTCGAGTTCGCCAGCGAAGGTGAAGGTCGAAGGGCGCGCCGGAGCCGCCTCGGGAGCAGGGGTGGATGTTGGCATGGGCGCTGTGCGCACCGGCTGCACAACCTCGGCGCTGCCGGAAGACTCGGGTTCGACAGCGGGAACGCAGGCGTTGGCCAGCAGGAGGAGCGGTGCGACCCGGATGAATTTCACGGCGCGAGCCGCTCGGTGGCGAGCTGGGGACTGGCGTAGGCCTCCTGATGCTCGACCGACCAGTAGCGAAGTTCCTCGAGCGGGATCGGCACCCCGCTCATCGCACAGAAGACATGGTTGCCTGCACGCAATACGCGAAAGCCCGAGGGGCCGTAATGCAATTTGGCCTCGCCATTCGACGGACCCGAATTCTTGTTCATCAGCATGGCGCAAATCCTAGCAGGTCCACCTTAACCGAACAAATCATCCTGTTTCGGCGCGGTTCCTTTTTTCGGGAGTGTGCGGCGGGGTGCGCGGGGCGGCGGATTGCCTCCCGGCGACACCTCGAGATCACCATCGCGAAACTTGAGGGTGAGCGCCCCTTCCTTCTCCGCCAGCGCCTTGTCGGTGAGAGTCCGCCCGTCGGTTCCGATAACGCGGACATAACCGCGCTTGAGCACCGTGTCGGGATCGAGCGAGTGCATCACCCGCTGCAGCGCCGCGAGCCGCTCCCGACGCTCGGCAAGCGGACGCTCGACCAGAGCGACGGCCAGCTTCTGCCCCGCCAGCGCACGCTGCGCCTCGCGCAAATTGCGGGTCAGCACGGCAGGCGACAGGCGTAGCTCCGAAAGCCGCTCGCGTCCCTGCGCCGCGCTATCGCGCAGGCCCCGCCGCAGCCGCTCGGCAAGCTCGTCGAGCCGCTGCCCCTGCGGTTGCAGCAGCGCCTCGGGCGTGGGCAGACGTTCGCTGCGCGCCTGCAGTCTCTCGCGGCCCAACTGTACCGGGCGCAATATCGCGCGCTTCTTGCGTGCCTCGAAATCGGCCAGAGACGCCGCCAGCTCGGCCCGCACGGGCACCGCAATCTCGGCGGCCGCGGTGGGGGTGGGCGCGCGACGATCGGCGGCATAGTCGGCGAGAGTGGTGTCGGTCTCGTGCCCCACGGCGCTGATGGTCGGGATCGGACACTCGGCAATCGCACGGACAACCGCCTCCTCGTTGAAGCTCCACAGATCCTCGATCGAGCCGCCGCCGCGCGCGACGATGACGAGGTCGGGCCGGTCGGGGTGACTTTCGGGCATGGCGGAGAAGCCGCGTACCGCGCCCGCCACCTGCTCGGCAGCGCCCTGCCCCTGCACCAGCACCGGCCACACCACCACCCGGCTGGGAAAACGGTCGGCCAGCCGGTGGAGAATGTCGCGGATCACCGCGCCGGTGGGTGATGTGACGACCCCGATCGTGCGCGGCAGGAAGGGCAGCGGCTTCTTGCGTTCGGCGGCGAAAAGGCCTTCCGCCGCCAGCCGCGCGCGGGTCTTCTCGAGCAGCGCGAGCAGGGCGCCTTCGCCCGCCAGCTCCATCCGTTCGATCACGATCTGGTATTTCGAGCGACCCGGATAGGTCGTGAGCTTGCCGCTGGCGACAACTTCCAGCCCGTCTTCAGGGCGGAAGGGCAGCCGGTCGGTATTGCCGCGCCACATCACCCCGTCGAGCACTGCCTTGTCGTCCTTGAGCGCGCAGTAGAGATGCCCGCTCGCGGCGCGCTTCACGCCCGACAATTCGCCGCGCAGCCGCACGAAACCGAAGCGATCCTCGACGGTGCGCTTGAGCAGGCTGGAGATTTCGCTGATCGAGAGCGGCTCGGCGTTGTCGCCTGCCCGACCCTTCGCTACCAAGCCCCCATCTTCGCTGTCTGACGGAAAGTAGCTGGCCATGAATATCCTTTTGCTCGGCTCGGGCGGGCGCGAACATGCGCTCAGCTGGAAACTGGCGCAATCGCCGCTGTGCGACAAGCTGTGGGCGGCGCCGGGCAATCCGGGCATCGCGCAGGATGCCACCTGCGTCGCGCTCGATGCCGCCGACCACGAAGCGGTGATCAACTTCTGCCAGACCAACGACATCGGCCTCGTCGTCATCGGCCCCGAGGCGCCGCTCGTCGATGGCCTTGCCGATTCGCTGCGGGCCAAGGGAATCGACACATTCGGTCCCTCGGGCGAGGCGGCGCAGCTCGAAGGCAGCAAGGGCTTTACCAAGGAATTGTGCCGGCGGGCCAACATCCCCACCGCACGCTACGAGCGCTGCACCTCGCTCGAGGCGGCCTGGGGCGCACTCAAGAAATTCGACCCGCCCTTCGTGCTCAAGGCCGACGGCCTCGCCGCGGGCAAGGGCGTGGTGATCGCCGAGACGCGCGAGGAGGCACAGCATGCGCTCGACGAGATGTTCGACGGCCGGTTCGGCAGCGCGGGCAACGAGGTGGTGATCGAGCAGTTCCTCACCGGCGAGGAAGCGAGCTTCTTCGCGCTGACCGACGGGACCGCGATCGTCCCGATCGGCACCGCGCAGGACCACAAGCGCGTGGGCGAAGGCGACACCGGCCCCAACACCGGCGGCATGGGTGCCTATTCGCCAGCTCCGGTGCTTTCCGAAGCGCTGCAGGCGCAGGTGATGAGAGAGATCGTCGAACCGACCGTGCGCACCATGCGCGAGGAAGGCATGCCCTATTCTGGCGTGCTCTATGCCGGGCTCATGCTGACCAAGGCCGGCCCGCAATTGATTGAATACAATGCCCGCTTCGGCGATCCCGAATGCCAGGTGCTGATGATGCGGTTGGAGAGCGATCTCGTCGAGCTGATGCAGGCCTGCGCACAGGGGCGGCTGGGCGAGGTGGCTGCGCCCAAGCTGTCCGACGATTTCGCGCTGACCGTGGTGATGGCGGCCGAGGGCTATCCCGGAACGCCGAAGAAGGGCGGGGCGATCGCGCTGGGCGACGCCGAGTCGAACGGCGCCAGGGTCTTCCATGCCGGAACGAAGCTGGACGGCGGCACGCTGACCGCAAGCGGCGGCCGCGTGCTCAACGTCACCGCACGCGGAAAAAGCGCCACCGAAGCCCAGCGCAACGCCTATCGGGCAGTCGACGCAATCACCTTCGCCGACGGATTCTGCCGGCGCGACATCGGCCAGCGCGAGGTGCGGCGCGAACGAGGCTAGGCACCTTTACCCAGCCAGAGTGCGGTTCTCCGCGCGCTGGGGAACAAGGAGGATCAGGCCCAAAATCGTCCCGGCGAGCACGAGCGAAGCGATCGGGCGGCTGAGTTCGAGCCCGCCATGCGCGACCGGCTTGTCGAGGAAATCGCCGACTACCGCCCCCAGAGGACGGGTGAGAATGAATGCGGCCCAGAACAGCGCCACCCGGTTGATCCTGGTCCAGAAATAGGCCGCCGCGACCAGCGCAAGCAGTCCGCCGAAGATGACCGCCGCACCGAGATATCCCAGCGCCCCGTCGGCAACCCAGTCACCCAGCGCGGTACCGAGTGTCTGCGAGAATGTGATCGTCAGCCAGTAATATACCTCGGCACGCGGTTCGTGCACCGTGCTCACCGAAATACTGCCCAGCGCCCGGTGCCAGACGAAGAGAGAGGCGAGCACCATACCCAACAGCAGGGTCGAACCGCCCGGATAGCCGATTCCCAGCGAGCGCGTGGCGAAATCCGCGAGTGTCGTGCCGGCGGTGGTCGAAGCGATAATCGTCGCCCAGTAGAGCAGGGGGTGGAACTGCCGTGCCCGGATCTGCGCCGCGACGAGCAGCGCGAGCACGGTGCCGAAGAGCGCGGTGCCGATCAGATAGCCGTTGAGGCCCGCTTGGCCGGCACTGACAGTGGTTTCGCCCAGCCAGCTCATGCTGACCGTGTCGCCCATGGTTTCCCCGAAGGTGGTGGCGAGGATCTTGACGATCCAGAATCCCAGAGTCACCGCCGGCACCTTGGCCAGCGCGTCTTTCGCTTGTTCGTTCATTACGTTACTCCTGACGCCTATGCGTTCGGGAGAGCTACGATCGGTGCTAGGGATCGGGCCATAAGCGGAAGTCCAAAACAGCCATGACCAGCCAAAGTGCCATGACCGGCAACCGCGATCGCGAGCTTGTCCCGATCGCCCTCGTGATCCTCGTGCAAATCGTCGCGGTGGTCTATTTCCTGTGGGACTCTGTGCGCGAGGAGGGCGGCCTGCCGGCACTGCTCGACCTGTTCGTCGGACTTGCCCTGTTTGCCGGAATCGCGCTTGGTGCGCTCGCCATCCGGCGCTTGCTGGGCGAAGCCCGCAAACGCGAAGAAGTCGTGGCCATCGCACGTGGCGCGCTGGGCGCGCTCATGCGCCAGCGCTTCGCCGAGTGGAACCTGTCGCCCGGCGAAGCCGAAGTCGCTCTGTTCGCGCTGAAGGGGTGCTCGATAGCCGAGATTGCCACGCTGCGCGGCTCTTCTGCCGGGACCGTCCGTTCGCAGTTGAGCCAGGTTTATGCCAAGGCCGGAGTGAGCGGGCAGCCCATGCTGATGTCGCTGTTCCTCGACGATCTGCTCGACGAAACCCCCATGGCGCCCGGCTGAGCCGGAGACCCTTGCCGGAGGTAATCCTCCGAGTGGCAAGAACCTAGCGCGCGATCCGGTCGCGCAGCGCCCAGAGCGGAAGGTAGGGTTTCCGCAGGCCCTGCTCGATCGCATAGGGCCCCCAGCCGGGACCGTATGGATAGTAATAGCGCACGGGCACCTTGTGCCGCAGCGCCACCGCACGGCTGCGCCGCTGCGGCAATCCGCGGAGCTGCCCTAGCTCGGCAGGCGTGCCGCTCGAGGAGAGAAGCGACAGCGCGGCTTCGGCGAGACCGGGATCATGGGTCGCCACTTCGACCGGCGCAGCGCGTCCGGCAAGCGTGCGCACCACGTCGAGATGGGCATTGGCGATATCCTCGGGATCGTCTCGGGGATCGGCCCACTCGCCCTTGACCACCCGGATACGACAGGCGCGCTCGCGCAGGGCGCAGGCATCGTCCACGCTGCGCCGCCAGCGCGCAGGCAGGGCGACACCGCAACCGAGCGTCTCGGCCAGAGCCATGGTCTCGGGAGCCTGCTCGGGCGTCAGCGCATCGAAAATCAGCGGTATGCGCTCGGCGGCGATCCTCTCGAGTAACATCGGATCGAAGCCCAGGGGCGGCGCTTTCACCGCCAGTTCGACAGCGCTCGCCCCGGCGGCTTGCAGCGCCCGAGCCGCGCCGATTAATGCTTCCGCCACGACTGCGGGTTCTTCGTCCGGCGGAGCAAAATAGCCGAGCGATATCCGCGTTCCCGCTGGCGTCGCGATCCGCAGGCAAGATGAGACGGCGACTTCGCTCGTCTCGATCGGCAGGCGTGCACCGACCGCATCCGGCAGGGCATAGCGCGCCTTGCGAAGCAGCACCTTGCCGGGAAAATTCATGCGGCGTCCGGCCTGAACCGCCTATCGAGCCGCGTTTGCGCCCAGCCCAGAGTATCCTGCGCAAGCCCGACATAGCCAGCGAGGCTTCGCGGATAGAAGCGCAAGCGCACGCAGGGATGCGCCTCGCGGGTCCAGAAATCGCTGATCCAGCTGTCAGATTCGCCCATCATCTCGAATCTGGAGAGACCCTCGCGCGCCGCCTCGCCGAGCGCATGGAGCATCAGCAAGGTGCCGGGAGAGCATTTGCCGACGGCCTCGTCGAAGCCGATCTTGTAGAGCCAGTAGCGGCCGCGCCAGGCCACGGCGAGCTGCACGGCAACCATCTTGCCATCGATCCGCATGGCCGCGATTCGCGTCTCGCCACGCTCGGCACAGGCGCGCAGATAACTGCGAAAGAAGCGTTCTTTCGCCGGGTCGCACAGAATTGCCGTACCCGCAGCCCGTTTCCAGCTCTTGGCCTCGACTGCGATCGCCTCGTCGAACAGCTGATTGAATTCCACCGGGCTCGGGCGATGCATGGCATAACCGACCTCGCCCAGACGGTCCGCCTTGCGCTGCGCACGGCGGAAATCGGACCGGCGGCGCGAGGAGAACCGGTTTTCGGGCGTGCCCCAGCTCTCGTCGAGCGCGAGGAAAGGGCACGGATCGGCTTCGCGAACGATCAGCTTCCCGTGGGCCGGAGCCACCTCGCGCAACGCAGCGACGATCGGCGAGTCGAGCGGAACTCGCGCAAACTCGACCGGCCGCGCGAGCGCGCACAACGCTTGGGCGAGCCGCATCGCGGCCTTCGCATCGCGGACCAGGGGCCCGCCGGGTTCATGGACCTCGCGATCGCCCAGCAGGCGCCAACGTGCCAGCCGGCCGCCATCGCGAACAAGGGGCACGATCGCCTCGAAGCCCGCGGCGGGCGATCCCTCGACCAGTATCTGCGGGGTCGACGGCAGGAGGGCCTGCACCGCCGCCTGTCCGAAATCGGGATGCTGCGTCGGCAATGTGGCCGCTTCGCCTAGCACCGCCCAAGCCTGGACGTGCGCCAGCGCGCGGCTCGGCAGCCCCGGAGTGGCACGACGTTCGGCGAAGGATTCGTAGCGCAAGCGCGTTTCCTTTCGCGCTGCCCCTTAGCACCCAAACCCTAACATTCGGTGGGTCCTTGCGAATCGCGGCGCCTTGTCAGCCGAGCTTTTCGGCCACCAGCGCCTTGAGATCGGCCTCGCTCCGCGCACCGTAATGCGAGATGATTTCCGCCGCGCAGATGGCACCCATGCGCAGGCATGTCTCGAGGCTTTCGCCGCGCGCATGGCCAGTCAGGAAACCTGCGGCGAAGAGGTCGCCCGCACCGGTGGTGTCCACCACCTTGTCGATCGGTTCGGCGGCGATGGTCACCCGCTCGCCATAGGCGATGCCGACCGCGCCCTTGGCGCTGCGCGTGGCGACGAGCACTGGAACCTTGCCCGCCACCATGGCCACGCCGTCCTCGAAATCGTTCGTCCCGGTGAGCGTCGCGAGTTCGTGCTCGTTGACGAAGAGGATGTCGATCTGCCCCTTTTCGATCAGCGCGCGGAAATCATCGCCGTGGCGTTCGATGACGAAGCTTTCGGAGGCGGTAAAAGCGACCTTGCGACCGGCCTTGCGCGCGACCTCGATCGCGCGGCGCATGGCGCTGCGCGGTTCCTCCGGATCCCACAGATAGCCTTCGAGATAGAGAATCCCGGCACTGGCGATCAGCTCGTCGTCGAGCGCTGCAGGAGGCAGGAACTGGCTTGCGCCGAGAAAGGTGTTCATCGTGCGCTCGCCATCGGGCGTCACGAAAATGAGGCACCGCGCGGTCGAAGGTTCGCCCTCGCGCGCCGGCGTGTCGAAATCGATGCCGACAGCGCGGATGTCGTGGCTGAAGACATCGCCCAGCTGGTCGTTCGCAACCTGCCCGACGAAAGCGCATTGCGCCCCCAGCGCGCTCATGCCGGCCAGGGTGTTGGCCGCCGAGCCGCCCGAAATCTCGCGCGCCGGCCCCATTGCTGCGTAAAGCCGGCGCGCGCCGTCTTCATCGACCAGCGTCATGCCGCCCTTGTTCAGTTCGAGCTCGTCGATAAGGTCGTCTTCGCAAGGGGCCATCACATCGACGATGGCATTGCCGATCGCGATCACGTCGTAGCGGGGTGCGGTCATGGATACTCCGGGGGAACAGAATCTGTGTGTCGCGCGCCGTTAGCGGTTCAACGGGCGGAGTCCAAGGTCGGCGTTGACTCGACCGCGGACGGCGCGCATCCCGGCACACCGATGCTGTCGCTTCCCCGCGCCCTTGCCCTTGCTTTCGGCCAGCTCGGCGACGCGGCGATTCTCGGGATTCTCGGCAAGACGGCAATGCTGACGCTGGCGATCTTCGCAGCCGGCGGAGCGGGTGTCTATCTCGCGCTTGCGACGGCGTTGGACGACGGTCCGCTTGGGGGCCTTGGCGCGCTGGCGGCGGTTCTCGTCACCCTGGTCGCCGGCTGGTTCCTGTTCCGTATCGTAGCGCTTTTCGTGCTGCAGTTTTTCGCCGAGGACATCGTGGGCGCGGTCGAGCGGCAGTATTACCCGCAAGCCGCCGCGACACGACGCCAGATCGGCTTCGGCGAGGAACTGGGCAGCGCGCTGCGATCGCTGGCGCGGACGCTGATTGCCAATCTACTTGCGCTGCCGGTGGCAGGTCTGCTGCTCCTGTCGGGGGTCGGGCCGGTGCTCGTATTCCTTCTCGTCAATGCCTGGCTGGTGGGGCGAGACCTGCAGGATCTGGTGTGGCTGCCGCACCGCGCCGATACCACCGAACTTGCCCCGATAAGCGCCGGGACGCGCCTCATGCTCGGTGGGGCGGTGGTCGGCCTGCTCGCGATACCTTTCCTCAACCTCCTTGCCCCGATAGTGGGCGCTGCCAGTGCCACGCACCTCGTCCACCGCGCACGCGAGAAAGAACCTCATGCGTAATATCGCCCTCCTGCTGCTCCCCTTGCTGGGCGCCTGCGCCACCGGACCCGTGCCTGGCGGACCGGCACCTGCGCGTCCCGCCACCTCCACACCGCCACAAGAGGTGCGCGTGGCCCCAACGGTTCAGGGGTTCCGTGCCCCGCGCGTTATGAACATTCCCGGGCTCGAAAGCGTGATCGGGCGCAACGAAACCGCGCTCGCCAATCTCTTCGGCCCCCCGCGGCTGACGGTAAAGGAAGGTGATGCGCGCAAGCTGCAATTCACCGGCGAGGCCTGCGTGCTCGACGTCTACCTCTATCCCTTGACTCCGGGCGGCGAGCCGAGCGCGACCTATGTCGATGCGCGCCGTGCGAGCGACGGACTCGACGTCGACCGCGCCGCCTGCGTCAAGGCGCTGCGGCGCTAATCCGCGCCGCCGTGGTCAGACCATAAAGCTCTCGCCGCAGCCGCACGCGCCCTTGGCGTTCGGGTTCTCGAACACGAAGCCGGCGGTGAAGTCGTCCTCGACCCAGTCCATCGTGCTGCCGACGAGATAGAGTACGCTCGCGCCGTCGATGTAGAAGACGCCGCCGGGCGTCTCGATCTTCTCGTCGAACTTCGCCTCTTCGATCACATAGTCGACCGAATAGGCCAGCCCCGAGCAGCCGCGGCGCGGGGTCGACAGCTTCACGCCGATCGCATCCTCGGGCGCCCTTGCCATCAGGTCGGCGACGCGCTGCTCGGCGGCCTTGGTCAGCACGACGGCGGCCTTGGGCGCGGGGCGGGTCTCGGTATCGCTCATCACAGCATCCCCAGTTCGAGGCGCGCTTCGTCGGTCATCTTATCGGGGCCCCAGGGCGGATCCCAGACCAAATTGACTTCGGCATCGCGCACGCCGGGCACGCTCGCGGCGCGCAGTTCGACTTCGCCCGGCATTGTTTCGGCGACGGGGCAATGCGGCGTGGTCAGCGTCATGGTGACCGTAACGTCGCACTCCTCGTCGACTTCGACGCCGTAGATCAGACCGAGGTCGTAGATATTGACCGGGATTTCCGGGTCGTAGATCTCCTTCAGCGCGGCGATCACCGCCTCGTAGAGATCGCCGCCCGGCGCGCCCGCGGGGACGTTCTCCGGTTTCTTCTGGAGGAAGCCTTCGAGGTAGTCGCGCTTGCGCTCCATCGTCTCGCGCGGCGATTCATCCGGATCGACGGCATCCTCGACCCGCGCGCGCGGCGGCTTGGCCGGTGCGACGTCGGCAGGCGACGGAGCTGCGATAAAGTCGGTATCGTTGGTCGTTTCTTCGCTCATCCGAAGATCCTCTGGGTACGCTCGATGCCGCGCAGCAGCGCGGCGATGTCGCTTTCGTCGGAATACAGCCCGAAGCTCGCGCGGGCGGTGGCGGGGACGCCGAGATGGTCCATCAGCGGCTGCGCGCAATGATGCCCGGCGCGGATCGCGACATTCTCTTCATCCAATATGGTGCCGAGATCGTGCGGGTGAACCCCTTCTAGGGCAAAAGAGACGATACCCGCGCTTTCCTCGGGGCCGAACAGCGTGACCGAATTCATCGCGCGCAGCTCGTCGCGAAGCTGTTTCGCCAGCGCGCTTTCATGCGCGAAGAGCGCATCGGGGCCGAGCGCATCGACATAGTCGATCGCCGCATGCAGCGCGATCGCCTCGGTGATCATCGGCGTGCCCGCCTCGAAGCGCTGCGGCGGCGGGGCGTAGGTGGTCTTCTCGAAAGTCACGCGGTCGATCATCGCGCCGCCGCCCTGCCAGGGTGGCATGGCATCGAGGATCGCCTCGCGCGCCCACAGCACGCCGATACCCGTGGGGCCGTAGATCTTGTGTCCCGAGAAGGCATAAAAGTCGCAGTCGAGCGCGGCCATGTCGAGCTTCATGCGCGGCGCAGCCTGGCAACCATCGAGCAGGATTTTCGCCCCAACCGAATGCGCCAGGTCGGCCGCCGCGCGCGCGTCGAGCACGCTGCCGAGCACGTTGGAGACATGCGCGAGCGAGACCAGCTTGGTGCGCGGGGTCAGTAGCGCTTCGAGCGCGCCGAGGTCGATCCGACCGTCGTCGGTCAGCGGGCAGACGTCGATGTGCGCGCCTGTGCGCTCGGCAACCATCTGCCAGGGGACGATGTTCGAGTGATGCTCGAGCGTCGAGAGGACGATCCGGTCGCCTTCGCCGAGCTGCGTCATCCCCCAGCTCGCGGCGACGAGGTTGATCGCCTCGGTCGCACCGCGGACGAACACCACCTCGTTTTCGCTTCGCGCGCCGATGAAGTCGGCAACGCGCTTGCGGGCCGCCTCGTAGCCCAGCGTCATCTGCGCGCTGCGGCCATAGACCCCGCGATGGACGGTGGCATAATCCCTGCCCAGCGCGCGGGTCATGGCATCGATCACCGCTTGCGGCTTTTGCGCCGAAGCCGCCGTGTCGAGGTAGTGCCACGGCTGCCCGTCGGCCGTGACGAGGCCGGGGAAGTCGCTCCGCAACCGATCCCCCGCGCGGGCAGGGGTCTCCGGCAGATTGGCGCCAGACCGACCGAGGTCCCCGCCTTCGCGGGGACTCATGAGTGAACTATCGCTCACAGCGCCTTGTCCACCTTGTCGAGCGCGTGCCTCATCAGCGCCTCGCGCGTATCGTCATCGTCGAGCGAGACCAGCGCATCGCCGAGGAAGGCCTGCACCAGCAGGCAGCGCGCGAGATCGGGCGAAAGCCCGCGCGCGGCCATGTAGAAACGCGCTGCCTCGTCCAATTGGCCGACGCTGGCGCCATGCGCGCATTTCACGTCGTCGGCGAAGATTTCGAGCTGCGGAACGGCATTCACGCTCGCACCCTTCTCGAGCAACAGCCCCTTGAAGTCCTGCGCGGCGTCGGTCTTCTGCGCGTGGCGCAAGACGTCGATATTGCCGAGGAAGTTACCCGTGCCGTGGCCCCAGTGGACGCTACGGACGGTCTGGTTGCTAGTCGCCTCGGGCTCGGCGTGCACCGTGCGGGTGACGAATTCGCGGACTGTTTCGCGTCCGCCAACGGTGATTCCGCCAAATTCGAAATGGGCGCCCCTGCCCAGCGTCACTTCGATTTCGAGCCGGGCGTATTCGGCGGAGGACAGCACCGCGAAAATCTCGCAGGTTGCGCCTTCGCCCACGGAAACGCGCCAGCGGTGCAGTTCGGTCGGTCGCGTAGCCTCGCCATCGGCGATCGCAAGCGTCTCGCGGAAGGTTTCGCCCGCCGCGATATCGATCGTGCGCCAGGCATCGAGGTTCTCACCCTGCAGCCGGTCGACCGCAGAATAGCGCCAGGCCTCCTCGCGCCGCGTGGGAAGTTCGGCTGCTTCAGGCATCCGCCATCACCGCATCATAGCCTTCGTTTTCGAGTTCGACTGCCAGCTCCGGTCCACCGGTCTTCACGATGCGGCCCTTCGACAGGATCGAGACCTTGTCCGGCTTCACGACTTCGAGCAGGCGCTGGTAGTGGGTGATCAGCAGCACGCCCTTGGCCGGATCGCGCATGATCGCATTGATGCCTTCGCCCACCACGCGCAGCGCATCGATGTCGAGGCCACTGTCGGTCTCGTCGAGCACGGCGAAGGCGGGATCGAGAATGCCCATCTGGACCATCTCGGCGCGCTTCTTCTCGCCGCCCGAGAAGCCGACATTGACGTGGCGCTTGAGCATTTCGGGGTCGAGCTTGAGCAGGCCGGCCTTTTCCTTCGCGAGCTTGAGGAACTCGCCGCCGGTGAGCGATTCTTCGCCGCGTGCCTTGCGCTGCGAATTGAGCGCCTCGCGGAGGAACTGCAAGTTCGAGACGCCGGGGATTTCGACCGGGTACTGGAAGCCGAGGAACAGGCCCGCCGCCGCGCGTTCGTGCGGTTCGAGGTCGAGCAGGTCCTGCCCGTTGAACTCTACGGAACCGGCGGTGACCTCGTAGCCAGGCCGACCGCCCAGCACATAGGCGAGCGTCGACTTGCCCGCGCCATTGGGGCCCATGATTGCATGGACCTCGCCCGCGGGCACGGTCAGCGAGAGGCCGTTGAGGATTGTCTTGCCGTCGATTTCGGCGTGGAGATTGTCGATTTTGAGCATCAGGCGATTTCCAGATTATCGTCGCCCCGGACCTGATCCGGGGCCGGTGCTGCCTTGGGCGCAGCGGCAGAAAGAGGAGCTGCATCCCGGATCACGTCCGGGATGACGGGAAAGGGGTTGGCGATCATCATCGGCGATCTCGCGGCCCGCCTGCCGGGCGTCCCCGCCTCGGCGTCGAGCCGTATTTCGACTGGTGCGCGCGGCGCGCGGTCTGCTTGTCGCGGTAGCGCGCGTTCATCGCGGCGAAGATCGGCTGCATCGCGGCCTCGACATCCTCGAGGATTGTCGCGGCGGGGATGCGGAAGACCTCGATGCCGACGCTCGAAAGGCTCTTGTCGCGGCGCTTGGCGAGGGTGTCGTTCTGCCCCTCCTCGTCGATTGCGATCGCGAGGCCGAGCGGGTGCGAAACGAAATCGAGGATGGCCGAGCCGACCACGGTGTGGCGGGTGAACTTGTATTTGCCGAAATCTTCCTTGGCGAAGCGCGCAGCGAGCGCCTTGTGCGCCGGGCTCGCATGCCGCCGCAGATAGCGCGCGCGCTCGTGGATCTTGTCGAGCCGCTTCTCCGAGATCTCCCACCCGCGGCCCTTCTTCTTGAGCGCGGGGGTTTCGTCGGCGGCTTCGCCAGGATCGCGGAGCTGGAGGGTTTTGCGGTCGGTCATCCCACACTCCCTTCGAGCGAGATCGCCAGCAGCTTCTGCGCTTCGACCGCGAATTCCATCGGCAGCTCTTTCAGCACATCCTTGGCGAAGCCGTTGACGATCAGCGCCATCGCTTCCTCATCATCCAGCCCGCGCTGCATGGCGTAGAAGAGCTGGTCGTCGCTAATCTTGCTGGTGGTCGCCTCGTGCTCGATCTGCGCGCTCGGATTCTTCACCTCGATATAGGGCACGGTGTGCGCGCCGCATTGGTCGCCGATCAGCAGCGAATCGCATTCGGTACGGTTGCGAACGCCGTCGGCATTGGCCGCCACGCGCACCAGCCCGCGATAGGTGTTGTTGGACTTGCCCGCCGAAATGCCCTTGGAGATGATCGTCGAACGGCTGCCCCTGCCATTGTGGATCATCTTGGTGCCGGTATCGGCCTGCTGGTAGTTGTTGGTCACCGCGACCGAGTAGAACTCGCCCACGCTGTCTTCGCCGTTGAGCACGCAGCTGGGATATTTCCACGTCACTGCGCTGCCGGTTTCGACCTGCGTCCAGCTGATCTTGCTCCGCGCGCCCTGGCACAACCCACGCTTGGTGACGAAATTGTAGATGCCGCCCTTGCCCTCGGCATTGCCGGGATACCAGTTCTGCACGGTCGAATATTTGATCTCGGCATCTTCGAGCGCGACCAGTTCGACCACCGCGGCGTGGAGCTGGTTCTCGTCGCGCATCGGCGCTGTGCAGCCTTCGAGATAGCTGACGTAACTGCCCTTTTCGGCGACGATCAGCGTGCGTTCGAACTGGCCTGTATTCTCGGCGTTGATGCGGAAATAGGTGGAGAGCTCCATCGGGCAGCGCACGCCTTCGGGCAGATAGACGAAGGTGCCGTCGGAAAAGACCGCGCTGTTCAGCGTGGCGAAGAAGTTGTCGTGCTGCGGCACGACCTTGCCGAGCCACTTTTTTACGAGTTCCGGATACTCCTTGATCGCCTCGCTGATCGAGAGGAAGATGACCCCCGCCTTCTTGAGCTCTTCGCGGAAGGTGGTGGCGACGCTGACCGAATCGAACACCGCATCGACCGCAACCTTGCGCGCGCCCTCGACCCCGGCGAGCACTTCCTGCTCCGCCACGGGAATGCCGAGCTTGTCGTAGACCGCCTTGATCTCGGGATCGAGCTCGTCGAGCGAGGCAAGCTTTTCCTTCTTCTTGGGCGCGGCGTAATAATAGGCATCCTGGTAATTGATCGCCGGATAGCCGAGCTTGGCCCAGTCGGGCTCTTCCATCTCCTGCCACAGGCGGAAGGCCTTGAGGCGCCAGTCGAGCATCCATTCGGGCTCGCCCTTCTTGGCGGAAATGAACCGGACGGTGTCTTCGGTCAGCCCCTTCTCGGCGAACTCGGTCTCGATCTCGGCCGACCAGCCGTGTTCGTATTCGGCCGCCCTGGCAGCGGCCTCCTTCGCTTCGCGGTCCTGGATGTCGATCTCTTGATTCATGCAATCTCTCTTGACGGGGCGAGCTGGGTCAGCGGGATCGCCGCCAGCGCGCCGCGCAACGCTTCATTGACGAGCGGCCAGTGCGGCCTGACCGAGCAATCGTGCCCGACCGTACAATCCGCCCCCTCGATACAGGCGGTCAGCGCGATCGGTCCTTCGACCGCCTCGACGATGTCGGCGAGGGTGATCGCCGCCGCAGGCCGCGCCAGTTGCAGCCCGCCCCCCGCCCCGCGCGTCGAGCGCAGCAGGCCGGCGGACGAAAGCTTGCTGACCAGCTTCTGCACGGTCGGGACGGGGAGGCCGGTTTCCGCCGCCAGTTCCGCAGCGCTGGTCCGCCCGCCGCCGCAATGGCGTGCGGCGGCGCACATCGCGACCACGGCATAATCGGCAAGGTTGGACAGTCTCATTCCAGCGACACAAAGCTTAATCGGACCAATTTGTTCCGATTGGCCAGCTAGGCGCGCGAAACCGCCATTTCAACGGGAATCGGCTTGTTGCGAGTCGTTAGCAGTCAGACTTCGTCGAGCAGCCCGCGACCGAGCTGCTCGGCTTCGCCCGAGCCGAAGAGGTCGACCGAGCCGTAGCCGTCGGGCCCGAGCATGTCGTTGATGCTCGATTCGCCGCCCGGCTGAAGCCGCTTGGGCGTGCGCCCGGTAAAGAAGCGGATTTCCTTGATCAGATGCGCCTGGTCGTAGAACGCTTCGCGAATCTCGGCTTCGATTTCCTCGGGCAGTTGCGGCATCGACAGCAAGGTAGCCGCACGGACGGCGCGATACCGCCGCACCAGGCGCACCGGCGACTGGCCGAAGAACTGCGCCACCAACCGCTGCGCCTGACGCTTCGAATAGGGCAATCTTTCGTACAGGCTTTCGAGATCGGGCTTGAACGAACTCGAAAGCCATTCGAGCGTCCGGTCGATCACGGTGAGATGCTGTTCGGGCAGCTGCGATATGCCATTGCGGACGATGTCGCTCATCGCCTCGAGCAACGCGTCATCGCCGAGCTCGCTCTCGCGGCAGCGCACCGCCAGCTCGCGGAATCGCCCGGCGAGCGTATCCCCGAGCACCATCTCCGGTTCGAGGAAGCAGTCGTGGTAATCGTGGACCGACAGGCCCGAAAGCGCCGCCCAGCCGCGAAAGTTGAGCGAAACGCCAAACAGGACGGCCGGGCCGCTGACGCTGAAATTGCGCGCCTGGCACAGTGGTGCGAGAAAGAAGGCGTCGCTGGTTTCGGCTACCGTACCCTGGTCGAACTGCATCCGCCCGACCCCCTGGGCGAACATCACCATCTGGCCTGAATAGGCAGGCAGCACGTCGTCCAGCTGGTCGGAAGGACTGCGCCAGACATAGAGCGAGTTGAGATACGGCGCCAGATCGTTCGGCGCCGCTACAAATTCGAATGAATGTGACGCAGCGTCACCTGTTCGACCCGACAAACCCCTGTTCCGTTTCTTATCTGCCCAAAGAATTGTATAAATACGCCAAACAGGCGAATGCCGCAATCACCTTGTCGACAAATCCGACCACGCGCCGAACACCGGCCAAAAAAAGGGGGCGACCTATGAAGTCGCCCCCGTTGAAGTCGAGAACTCGCTGCAGAACTGCACCGAGCCCTTCGGGTCGCGCTATTGTGTTAAACCGAGTCCGGGATGATTGATTGTATGCAAGCGACAAGGCGGCGGACTGAAGGTTTTTCTTGATTTCCCTGCCTAATCCACGACCGTTCGGAGACGGGGAAACGGCTCGACAGCCGGTCCGCCAGACGGCATTGCGCGCGGCATGCTGTTCGACCTCGCCCGCCCTGCCCTGTTCGCGCTCGATCCCGAACGCGCCCACCGCCTGTCCGTCCGCGCGCTGGCCCTTTCGCCGCGCTGCGGCCCGCCATCGGCAGGGGCGCTGGCAACCACGGTGGCCGGGCTGGAGTTTCCCACCCCGCTCGGCATGGCTGCCGGCTTCGACAAGGACGGCGAGGTGCCCGACCAGTTGCTCGGCCTGGGCTTCGGGTTTGCCGAGGTCGGGTCGATCACCCCGCGCCCGCAGGCAGGCAATCCGAAGCCGCGCCTGTTCCGCCTCGTCGAGGACCGCGGCGTAATCAATCGCATGGGCTTCAACAATCGCGGGGCGGAGGTTGCACGAACCCGGCTCGCGCGCCGCGCCGGGCGCCCCGGCATCGTCGGGATCAATATCGGTGCCAACAAGGACAGCGAGGACCGCATCGCGGACTATGTCGCGATGACCCGGATCATGGCACCGCTTGCCTCCTATCTCGCGGTCAATATCTCCAGCCCCAACACGCCGGGTCTGCGCGCGCTGCAGGACGAGAGCGCGCTCACCGCGCTGCTCGATGCGGTGATCGCAGCGCGCGGAGCAGGCGGTCCGCCCGTATTCCTCAAGGTCGCGCCCGACCTCCAGCCGGCGGATATCGACGCGATCGCGCGCATCGCCATCGAGCGGCGGCTCGGCGCGCTGATCGTTTCGAACACGACGATATCGCGCCCTGCCCTGCGCTCGCGCCATGCCACCGAGGCAGGCGGACTGTCGGGGGCGCCACTGCGCGATCTGGCGCAGCAACGATTGAGGGACTTCCGCAAGGCCACCGGTGGCACCATTCCGCTGGTCGGAGTGGGCGGGATCGCTACGGCAGAGGACGCGTGGTCCCGGATCCGCGCGGGTGCCAGCCTGGTTCAGCTCTACAGTGCCATGGTCTATGAAGGCCCTGGCCTGCCGCACCGCATTGTGCGCGGGCTCGAACAACTGATGCATCGCGACGGCTTCGCTTCGATTGCCGAAGCGGTCGGAAGCGAATAGCTTCGCGCGCATGATCAGACCTCTCGTCTCCTCCACGCTTCTGGCGCTGACGCTGTGCGGATGCGCCGCCACGCCCCCGGTCGCCTCGACGCCAGCCCACACCGAAACCGCTTTTTCAGGGACCGTCTCAGCCGCCGACCCGCGCGCGCAGGCCGCGGGCGAGGAGATGCTGGCGAAGGGTGGCAGCGCCACCGACGCCGCGATCGCGGTGATGCTGGCCCTGACCGTCGTCGAGCCGCAGAGCTCGGGCATCGGCGGCGGCGGCTTCATGGTGCGTGGCACTGCCGCAGGCGGCATCGAGACTTTCGATGGGCGCGAGACTGCGCCTTCCGGGGCGACGCCCGAATGGTTTCTCGGCCCCGACGGCAAGCTTCCGCCCTTTATCGATTCGGTGCGCAGCGGCCTTTCGGTCGGCGTGCCCGGCAATATCGCGCTCGCCGCCAAGGCCCACCAGGAGCACGGCAAGCTCGCCTGGGCCACGCTATTCGACCCGGCGATCCGGCTGGCACGCGAGGGGTTCGAGATGAACCCGCGGCTCAACGGCATGCTCGCCATGGCCAAGGACCGCTCGGCGCATTCGGCCGCGGCGCGTGCGCTGTTCTTCGATGCTTCGGGCAATCCGCTGCCTGTGGGCACACGGATCATCAACGAACCGCTCGCCCGGACGTTCGAGAAAATTGCCGCGGCAGGCTCCAAGGCCTTCTATTCGGGAGACCTGGCGCGTGAAATCGCCGCGACGGTTGCGGCCGATACCCCGCGCGACGGGGCGATGACCTATGCGGATATCACCTCGTACGAAGCCAAGGCGCGCGACGGAGTTTGCGGCAGCTACCGCGCCTATCGCATCTGCACCATGGGGCCGCCGACCTCGGGTGGGGTCGCGGTGCTCCAGATTCTGGGTCAGCTCGAACGTTTCGATCTCGCCGCGCTCGGCCTGCAAAATCCCGTAACCTGGCACCTGTTCGTCGAATCGCAGCGGCTCGCCTATGCCGATCGCGAACTCTACCTCGCCGACAGCGATTACGTCTCCGTGCCCGTCGCCGGGCTCGTCGAGCCGGACTATCTGGCCCAGCGCAGCGCGCTCATCTCGGCAGACTCCACCTTGTCGCAGGCGGTCCCAGGCACGCCTCGGGGCGCGCCGCAAGCGCTCGCCGATGGCGACGAACCGATCGAGCATGGTACGACGCATTTCGCAGTGGTCGATGCGAATCGCACCATGGTCAGCTATACCTCGACGGTGGAGGGCCCCTTCGGCTCGGGCCTGATGGTCGGCGGCTTCTTCCTCAACAACGAACTAACCGATTTCAGCCGCTCGCCGGTGATCGATGGCAGGCTTGTGGCCAATCGCGTGGAGGGCGGAAAACGCCCGCGCAGTTCGATGTCGCCCACGGTGATCTGGGACCCTGAAGGCAAGCCTTTTCTGGCGGTCGGCGCGGCGGGCGGAAGCACGATCCCGGTCCAGACCGCACGCAGCATCATCGGTGCGATCGATTTCGGCCTGTCGGCGCGCGAGATTCTCGGCCTGCCCTTCATCATGGCCTTCGACGACAGGGTGATGGTCGAAGAGGGCACATGGCTGGAAGAACAGGCGTCGGCCTTTCGCGCGCTCGGCCATGGCGAGGTTTTCGTGCGCGAGGCCCCGGTGAAGGCCGGTGCCGTGCTGCGCGGCCCGCTCGGCTGGGAAAGCGCGCGCGATCCCCGGCTCGACGGCAAGATCGAAACGCCCTGATCGGGCCAGCCTTCGGCTTGCCGAGGCGCAGCGAGCGGCCTAAGCCCGCGCTACCGAATGGTCGCACAAGAACATAACTGCTGAGGAGCCAAGCCGTGCTGTCGGATATCGATTCCGCCAACAATCTCGTCGAACTCTTCCTGAAGCGTGCTGCCGAGAAGGGTGACAGGCCGTTCCTCGGCGCCAAGATCGCGGGAAGCTGGCAGACCATCAGCTGGAGCGAGGCCGCCGAGCAGGTGTGCCTCCTTGCGGAGAACTTGCGCGCCCTGGGCCTGAGGGACGGCGACCGCGTCTGCCTCGTTTCCGAGAACCGGCCAGAGTGGTGCATCTCCGATCTCGCGATCATGGCGGCGGGCTGCATCACCGTGCCCGCCTACATCACCAACACCGAACGCGACCATGTCCACATCCTCGACAATTCGGGAGCCAAGGCGGTCATCGTTTCGACCGAGAAACTGTTGCGCCCACTGCATGGCGCCCTCCAGGCTTCGGGCATTGCCGACCATGTCATCGGTATCGAGGATCTTCATCGCCAGCAGTCGGGCAGCTTTACCTTCCACACCTGGGACAAGATGCTGTCCGGCGATCCCGCGACGGCGCGGCAGGCGGTCGAACGGCGGATCGCCGCTATTGGACGCGAAACCACCGCCTGCATCATCTACACCAGCGGGACCGGGGGCGCGCCGCGCGGCGTGATGCAGCATCATGGCGCGATCCTGTGCAACGTGGCCGGCGCGGCGGAGATCCTGATCGAGGATTTCGGCATTGCCGACGACGAGCGGTTCCTGTCGTTCCTGCCGCTGAGCCATGCCTATGAACACACTGGCGGCCAGTTCCTGCCGATCAGCGTGGGTGCGCAGATCTTTTACGCCGAAGGTCTCGAGAAGCTCGCCAGCAACATCGAGGAAACCCGCCCGACGATCATGGTCGTGGTGCCGCGCCTGTTCGAAGTGCTGCGCACGCGGATCATGAAGCAGGTCCAGAAACAGGGCGGGTTGGCCGAAAAGCTGATGAACACGGCGCTCGAGGTCGGCGAGCGGCGCGCCGCGGGCAAACCGAAGTTCGGCGACGCGTTGAGGGATGCGCTGGTCGGACGCCTGCTCAAGCCCAAGATCCGCCAACGCTTCGGGGGACGCATCAAGGCGATGGTTTCGGGCGGTGCTCCGCTCAACCCCGATGTCGGAATCTTCTTCGAGTCGATGGGCCTCACCATGCTGCAAGGCTATGGCCAGACCGAAGCGGGGCCGGTGATCAGTTGCAATCGCCCGTCGGCGGGCATTGCCATGCATTCGGTGGGCCCGGCGATGCGTGGCGTCGATATCCGCATCGCCGAGGACGGGGAGATCCTGGTCCAAGGCGAACTCGTTATGCGGGGCTATTGGCAGAACGATAGCGAGACCGAACGCACGATCAAGGACGGCTGGCTCCACACGGGCGATATCGGCCATGTCGACGACCGGCGGCGGATCGTCATCACCGATCGCAAGAAGGACATGATCGTCAACGACAAGGGCGACAATATTGCCCCGCAGAAAGTCGAGGGCATGCTGACGCTCCAGCCCGAGATCGGTCAGGCGATGGTCGCGGGCGATCGCAAGCCCTATATCGTCGGGCTGATCGTGCCCGATGCCGAATGGACGCTCGAATGGTGCCGCGCGCAGGGCAAGAAGTTCGACTGCAAGAAGGTTCAGGAGCTACCCGAATTCAAGGCCGCCGTGCGCACCGCGGTCGACCGGGTCAACAAGGATTTGTCGGTGGTCGAGAAAGTCCGCCAATTCGCCTTCGCCGACGAGCCCTTTACCATCGAGAACGAGGAAATGACCCCCTCGATGAAGATCCGCCGCCACAAGATCAAGGAACGCTATGGCGAGCGGCTGGAGAAGCTCTATCGCAGCTAGGCTGCCGCTTCCTCGATAAATTCGGGGTAGAAGCTCGGTTCGCGATCGCTCCAGCCGGGCGCGGTCGCAGCGGCTTCGCTGAGCGACTGGAGGAGCATCTTGCGGCGTTCGGGACGAATCTGCGGCAGCGCGGCGGCAGCACAGAACGCGCTCGGCAGCCAAGGGCGCGCATCGGCCGAAATCAGGCGTTCATAGAGGAAGCGAAAGGCGGAGAAGCTGTCGATCCGTTCCTGCGCGAGGTCGAAGGCCGCGACGCGGGTGAGTTTGCCCACAAAGCCCTCGATGCTGTCGAAGCCCGATTGTTCGGGGATCGAGTTACGCAGCGCCTTCAATTCCTGGTAGGCGACATACTGGCTGCGGATCGCGGCATTCTCGCCCGCATTGCGTCCCCAGACCCGGAAGGCGTCGCAGCGGCTGAGCCCGATGTCGAGACTGCGGCGGATGTAGCGCTGCTCGGCGGCGGTGAATCCGGCAAATTCGCGCATTTCGGCGATGGTCAGCGATGCGGTATGCGTAACGGCCATGGCGGCACTCTCCTGCTACGAGGCCGAGTGTCGCCGAATATGGTTAACAAGTGGTGAGCTGCGTCGAAACTCGCCACCGTCGTGCCGGTCTTCGGGCCTATCGGCCTCACCCAGGAGAACGGCCATCGGCCGCCGGGATGAAGCCCTCACCGCACGCGGGGCGGTCCGCGGCTAGATCAGGCCCGCCAGCGGACTCGAAGGATCGGCATATTTGCGCGTCGCCATGCGCCCTGCGAGATAAGCGTCGCGCCCCGCTTCGACCGCCAGCTTCATCGCGCGCGCCATGCGGATCGGGTCCTTGGCTTCGGCGATGGCGGTATTCATCAAGACGCCGTCGCAGCCCAGCTCCATGGCCACCGCCGCGTCCGATGCTGTGCCGACCCCTGCATCGACCAGCACCGGCACGCTCGCGCCTTCCTTGATCAGCCGGATCGTCACGCGGTTCTGGATTCCGAGGCCCGAACCGATCGGTGCCCCCAGCGGCATCACCGCCACCGCACCGGCGTCCTCGAGCTGCTTCGCCGCAATGGGATCGTCGACGCAATAGACCATCGGCAGGAACCCTTCCTTCGCCAGCGTTTCGGTCGCAACCAGCGTTTCGCGCATGTCGGGATAGAGCGTGCGCGCTTCGCCCAGCACCTCGAGCTTGACGAGGTCCCAGCCGCCCGCTTCGCGCGCCAGCCGCAGGGTGCGGATCGCCTCATCGGCGGTGAAGCAGCCGGCGGTATTCGGCAGGTAGGTGATCTTCTTGGGATCGATATAGTCGGTCAGCATCGGCGCCTTGGGATCGCTGACATTGACGCGCCGAACCGCCACCGTGACGATCTCGGCCCCGCTCGCCTCGAGCGCGGCGGCGTTCTGTTCGAAATCCTTGTACTTGCCGGTGCCGACGATGAGGCGGCTTGTGAAAGTCCGTCCGGCTACGCTCCATGTGTCGTCGCCCTGGCCCCCTCCGACGAAATGGACGATCTCGAGCGTGTCGCCATCCGCTATCGGGTGCTCGGCGAGTGCGCTGCGCGGCGCGATCACGCCATTGTGTTCCACCGCGACCTTGGCGGGGTCGAGCTCGAGCTCGCGCACGAGATCGGCGATGGTGGCGGCAGCGGTGCGGCGGGTTTCGCCATTGATGGTGAGGGCAATCATGCCCGCCCACTTAATCGGCGTGGCCGTCCTTGCAAGCACAGGCATGCGCGTGCCGCATATTGAGGATGTGGCCGAGCGACACCAGGGCGACCCCGATGATGGTCAGCACGGCCTCCTCGATACCGTGCGGAACCGCGAGCGCCCCGCCCATGAAGGTGAGCCCCGTCATCGCCACGACGAAGGGAGCCGCGACGCGGTGCCGCAACGCTCCCCAGCCGATCGCAACGCCTGCGATCAACGTCGCCACAAGCAGGCCGAAGCGGTGAATGTCGGGCGCAAGGAAGAACTCGCCTCCGATTCCCAGCCCGGAAACCAGCACAATCGAAAGCAGGCAATGCACGGCGCAGGCGCCCGAGAGGAAGATCCCGGTGCGGTCGAGCCTCCGACGAATCGGCGAGATGGCGCGTTGCAACATGACACGCCAGTTATGTTATGGTGTAACCTGATTCAAGCGGAAGCGTGAAAAATACATCCCGCTTCGGCGGTTGCAGCGACCGGACCGCCGCTTTCGAGATTTGCACTTGCGCCCGAACGGCGCGCCACCCAGAGACGGTTCCATGTCCGAGACATTCAAACAGGGCCGCCCCGTCGCGCTCGCCAACTGGCTTCTGGTTACCGCGGCGATGGTTATCATCATGGTAGCCGTGGGCGGCATTACCCGCCTGACCGAAAGCGGATTGTCGATCACCCACTGGAGCCCGATCACCGGCGCGATACCGCCCCTATCCGAAAGCGCCTGGCAGGCCGAGTTCGAGCTCTACAAGGCGACCGGCGAATACAAGAACGTATCGGGGCCGGCGGGCATGGATCTGGCCGCCTTCAAGTTCATCTTTTTCTGGGAATGGTTCCACCGGCTGTGGGGCCGGCTGATCGGCCTCGTCTTCGCGCTGCCGCTTGCCTGGTTCTGGATCCGGGGAGCGATCCCCGCGGGCTACAAGGGACGCCTCCTCGCCCTGCTCGCGCTGGGCGGCCTGCAGGGCGTGTTCGGCTGGTTCATGGTCCGCAGCGGCCTTTCGGCGACGATGACCGACGTGAGCCATTTCTGGCTGTCGATCCACCTGCTGACCGCGCTGGTGACGCTCGGCGGGCTGGTGTGGACCGCGCTCGACCTCCGACAGCTGGCAAGCCGCGGTGCCGCGCCCGCACGCTGGACGCGGACCGCCAGCTGGGTAGGCGCGATCCTGTTCGTCCAGCTGCTGCTTGGCGCCTGGGTGGCCGGTCTCGACGCCGGGCTCGCCTCCGACAGCTGGCCGCTTATGCAGGGCCGGTTCGTACCCGAATACGACGGGGCGCGGGGCCTTGTCTGGGCCGCCACCCACGATCCCTACCTGATCCATTTCCTCCATCGCTGGTGGGCGTGGGTCGCAGTCGCGGGGCTGGTGGTGATGGCGCGCCGTGTCAGACCGCTCGAACGCCGCGCTTCGGTGGCCATCCATTCGGCATTCGGGACGCAGATCCTGCTCGGCATCGCCACCGTCCTGACCGGTGTCGCGCTGTGGGTCGCGGTGGCCCATCAAATCGTCGGCGCGCTGCTCGTGGCGAGTTTCGCCTGGGGCGCGCACGTGCTCGGCCGGCGATGACCGCGCTGATCTATTGCCCCTTCCCGGACGCCGGCTGCGCCGAGGCGACCGGTCGCATACTGATCGGCGAGCGCCTGATCGGCTGCATCAATATCGGCAACCCGATCCGCTCGGTTTTCTGCTGGAGCGGCACGACCGATCAGGCGGATGAGGTGCCCTGCCTGATGAAGACCTCGGGCGATCTGCTCGAACGGGCGATTGCCCGGCTCGAGGACTTGCACCCCTATGAGGCGCCAGCAATAATGGGCTGGCATTGCGACGCGGCGGGGGCGGCGACGCAGGCTTGGCTCGGCGCGCTCTGAGGCGTCGCCAATCAGGGGAGGGGGATGTGATCGCAGTGGATCGCCGCATGATCCTGCGCTCGATTGGCGCAACGCTTGCTGCGGGTTCGGGTCTGGCGCTGGCCGCAAGGGCAAGGGCCGTCAGCGCCTCGATCGTCGTGCCGCAGCGCTCGTTCGTCTTGCGGCGCGAGCTCGAGCGCGGTCTGGCGCACGGCGACTCGCTCTTGGTGGTCAGGGAATGGCGCGCCCGTTTCGAACAATCCGAGCGTGGAACACTGGTCGAGGGTTCCCAAGTCTTGTGCACTGTCGATGCGCCCGCCGTGCTCGAACCGATTGCGGCGATCGAGCGCGACCGTATCGAGGCCGGTCCGTTTCCGGCGAGGCTTGACGTGAATGGACGGATCATCGACGATCGGAGCGTCGCCCGCGGCGCCGGGGCGGGCGCCGCGGTGCAGGCCGCCTTTGCCGTCCTCGAACGCCTGGGTACACCGAATACCGAAATGCGCGAGGCCCGCGAATATCTGGGCAGGCTCGCGGAAGCCTCGGGCAGGATCATCAGTGCGATCCCGCCCGATCTCTTCTTCCCCCTCGTCGGCGAGGCAAGCGAGCGCCGCGAGCTGGCACTCCCCGGCGGGACGATGGGTGAGGTTTCGGTCAAGATCGCCGCGCGCGCAGGGGCAGGGGGCCTACTCGAAAGCTTCGATCGGCGGATCGTCACCCGGATAGGCGACGATACCCGCAATTCGCGCGAAACCTGGCGTCTACGGCTTGCATAAAGCTCTTGGGGTTTTATTTTACCCCACGGGAAAGGCGCGGAAATACTTGACTGACAGGCGATCCGGCGCCATTTGCCGCGCGCTTCGCGGGTCCCGCAACACGGGATTCGCCGATTGGCGCCGCTGTCCCCAACAGGCACGGCACGAACACTAGGAACGGAAACCAGCCATGAAGGCTCTTACGAAGGCCACCCGGTCGATCAAGCCGGCCGAGGTCGAAAAGAAGTGGCACATCATCGACGCCGAAGGTCTCGTCGTCGGTCGTCTCGCCGCTATCATCGCCAACCACCTGCGCGGCAAGCACAAGCCGAGCTACACCCCGCATGTCGATTGCGGCGACCATGTCGTCGTCATCAACGCCGACAAGGTGAAGTTCACCGGCAAGAAGCTGAACGACAAGGTGTACTACAAACACACCGGCCACCCGGGCGGCATTAAGGAAACCACTCCGGCCAAGGTGCTGGAAGGCAAGTTTCCCGAGCGCGTCCTCGAGAAGGCTGTCGAGCGCATGATTCCGCGCGGCCCGCTTGGCCGTGCGCAGATGCGCGCGCTCCACGTATTCGCCGGCACCGAGCACCCCTATGACGGCCAGAAGCCCGAGAAGCTCGACGTTGCCTCGATGAACCGCAAGAACAAGGTTGTCGCATAATGGCCGACGAAACCAAGAACGAAACCGTCTCGGATCTCGCCGATCTGAAGGACATCGCCGGTGACGCGCCTCAGGGCGATTCGGCAGACATCGCTGCGACCGCGGACGTTCCGCTGCGCGAGCAGGAGCTCGACGCCCAGGGCCGCGCCTATGCCACCGGTCGCCGCAAGGATGCCACCGCGCGCGTCTGGCTCAAGCCGGGCAGCGGCAAGGTCATCGTCAACGGCAAGGACCAGGAAGTCTATTTCGCCCGTCCCACGCTGCGCCTGATCATCGACCAGCCCTTCACGATCACCGATCGCCAGGGCCAGTACGACGTCGTCGCCACTGTCCGCGGCGGCGGCCTTTCGGGCCAGGCCGGTGCGGTCAAGCACGGCATTTCGCAGGCTCTCGCCAAGTACGAACCGGCGCTGCGCAGCACGGTCAAGGCCGCCGGCTTCCTCACCCGCGACAGCCGCGTGGTCGAGCGCAAGAAGTACGGCCGCGCCAAGGCCCGCCGCAGCTTCCAGTTCTCGAAGCGCTAAGGCTTACCCGATCTTACGGATCACCGAGTGGGGCGGTTCCGCAAGGAGCCGCCCCTTTCGTTCGGGCTAGGCCCCGCTCAGCGCTGGAGCATCATGATGCCCCAGGCGAGCGCGGTAGCGGCAAAGAACAACGGCCACGACCACCAGATGTCGTATTGGTAGATCTCGGCGCGATAGATTGCGAGCCAGCCGCCTTTCGATCCCTGCGTGCCGATTAGCAGTGCCACCACGAAGGTGAGGATTGCGCCCAGCGGCGCCGCCTTGAAGAATTCCACCACGATGCCCCTTTTCCCCACCACTGTCGGGGAAAGGATAGGCAAGGTCGATTTCGCAATCGGTATCGATCCGTCTTAGCGGATGCGGTTGCCCTACGCGGTTAATGCACCGGCGGATCGACGCGCGGAATCTGATGGACCGGTGCCACGGGTTCGCCGGGCCTGCGCGGCGGCAACGCGTTTTCGGGAACGTCGTCGATCTGCATGTCGGGCGTTTCGACCGCCTGCAGGTTGCGAACGCAAACTTTCAGATTTTCGCCATCCCATTCGATTTCGTTGAAGCTCGGCGGGGTCGAGCGCGTCCGCTGCGACAGCGTGCCTGCGCCGATCATCCGCACCGGGCCTTCGCTCGTCTCTTCCATGATATCGAAGGCATCGTGGACGTGGCCCGAGAGGACCGCAGCGACATTGCGCCGGGCCAGTTCGCGCAGCGCCTTGCCGCCATGCTTGGTCAACGCCGTTCCCTGCGTGCCGACTTCGCGCAGCGGGTGATGGACGGCGACGAGCGCCCGTGTTCCGCGGGGCAGGGCATCGAGCGCCGCCAGGCAGCGCTCGAGCGCCGCGCTGCTGACCCATCCTTTCGACCAGTTCAGCCGCGGCTGCATCCGCACGGCGGTCTTGAGCGGGACGACCGCCAGGCAGCCGAGGTCGAGCTCCCTTTCCACCTTTTCCTGCATGCCGCGAAAGCGGCGGTAAGGCGCGAAGAACCGCTCGATGGGATTGAAATAAGGCATGTCGTGATTGCCCACCTCTACCGTGACCGGGGCCTCGAGCGTGTTGATCCACTGCGTTGCGGCCGCGAACTCGCGATGCCGTGCACGCATGGTCAGATCGCCCGTGATCGCCACCGCATCGGGCCGCTTTTCGGCGATCTCACGCTTGACCCAGTCGAGCGCGCGATTGTTTTCGAGCCCGAAATGAATGTCGGAGAGGTGAAATATCCGGCGAAAGTCAGAAACCATGCGCGGTCGCTAGCAGATCGACGGGGCACTCCTCCACCGAGAATTCGGCCTTGCTGCCCAGGCGGGCAGGTTCGCCATCGAGCAGCAATTCTAGGGGCTCGCCGGCGCAATTTTCGATCACCAGTCTGTCGTAGAGGCCGAGGCGCTCGTGCGGGCCTTCGCGAAACCTGCGGCGCAGCATGGCCCAGCCCTGTTGCAGGAAATCGCCGGGCCCCTCGGGTCGATAACCCTCGACCTGCAGACCGCGATGGCTGGGAGTGAGTTCGAGCAGGGGATAGCCGTCTTCATGCCCGATTAGGGGATCGACCATGCGCACGCGCGCACCCCCGGTCATTTCTGCCAAGGCCTCGCCAGTACCGCGCGCCAGCCCCGGAATGTCGAAATCGCGCATCGCCTCGCGCACTTCGGCCCAGGCCGTTCCGGGTCCGACCAGCAAGCCCGCATGCGCACATCCCGCGTCGCAGCACGCCATGACCGGTCGGACAGGGCGGTAGGCGCCGCGATGAATGCAGTCGAGGATCTCCTCGTAACCCGTCTCCGCGCCATGCAGTCGCGCGCTGAGGAGGTTCATCGTCCCACCCGGGAGGACCAGCAGTTCGCCATCCCAGCCGGCCACCGCCTTGATTGCGGCATTGAGACTGCCGTCGCCGGTAAAGACGATCAGCCGCGCCACCCCGGCTTCGCGCAAGCTGGCGGCCGTCGGCAGATCTTCGTCGGGAAATTCGATGGTCCTCTCTGGAGTCAGCCCATGCGCGGCCAGCGAACGCTCGAGCGCATCGCGCGCAGCAGCGCTGTTGCTGCCGCTGCGCGCATTGACCACGAGCCATGCTTTCGCTGTTCCCATGCAGATGAAGCGCCGAGCCGCGGGTGCGGTTCCCGCTCGGTCAAAACCGTTCGGTCAGCAGTAACCAGCCGGTTATCGCATTGAGGATGCTGTAGAAACCATAGGCCCAGGCAGCGGACGTCCAGCCATTTGCCGTCAGCAGCATGCTGGCGAGTAAAACCACGAACTCGAACAGCAGCGAAAGTCGGCCGCCCCGCGCCCGCAGTGCTGCGGGAAGCGATCCGAGAAGCGGATGTCCCGATTCGAGCACCGCCTTGTGAATCGCGAAATTCACCGTTCCGAGCAGGAAAAGGACGACGATCGGCATCGATCAACGTCTTACGCCCGTCGTCCGCCGATTGCGAATCGCGGTTGGTCGGCAGCTATGCGCAACCGGTCAAATCCAGTGGTCGTCGGTCGAACATCGCGTGAGATTACAGTTGTAGCCATGCAATACAGTTCGTGCGGCGGGCCTCTCCCCCTCACTCGATCGGGCCCGCCGCAGACCCGGAGGATTACCCATGAAGACAACCCTCGCAATTCTCGCCGCCGCAGGCCTCGCCCTGTCGGCTCCGGCCGTTCAGGCAAAGTCGGTCCTGGTGACCTACGACGATCTCGATCTCGGCAGCGTGGCGGGCCAGGATGCGCTCTCGCACCGCATCGACAAGGCCGCCCGCGAAGTCTGCGGCCACCAGCGTGGCGGCACCCGCAACCTGCGTTTCGACATGGCGACCCGCGCCTGTTTCGAAAGGGCCAAGGCGAGCGCCGGCACCGAAATGGCCGCCCGCGTCAACGACGAGGCCATGGGCGGCTGATACCCCCAGTCCGCCCACCTGTGGACCCCGGCCGGATGCAGTCCCCCGGCCGGGGTCCTTTTTATTCGGGCACGCGGCCAACAGGGCGAATCAACGCCCTGCCATCGCCTTGACCTTGGGCAGATAGGTGCGCCCTATGCGCAACGTTTCGTCATCCTCCAGCTCGACCGACCAGACCCCGAGACCATCGTGGCGCAGCCCGGTGATGCGATCCTTGCGCAGGATCGTCGAGCGATGGATGCGGATGAACTTGTCGGGATCGAGACGCTTCTCGAGCCCCGCGATGGTCTGCAGCAACAGGTAGGTCCGGGCCGCCTCGCCCTCTCCCACATACAGCCGGACATAGTCGCGTTCGGCATCTATGCGGCCCACTTCCGAAGTGGCGATCCGGATGAGTTCGGAGCGATGCGGAATCCACAATTCCTCGAGCCAGGCGCTGTCCGATCTTTCGCCATCGCCCCGCCGAGCGAGCGCGCGAGCCACCGCCCGCTCGAGCCGCTCGGCCTTGACCGGCTTGAGCACGTAATCGACCGCGTCGAGATCGAAGGCCTCGACCGCGTAATTGTCGTGCGCGGTCACGAAGACCACGGCCGGGCGCGGGGACTTCTTCGACAAGGATTTGGCGACCGCTATGCCATCGACTTCGGGCATGGTCATGTCGAGCAGCATGAGGTCGGGCTGCAGTGCGTCGACCAGCCTGAGCGCCTGGGCGCCATCGCTGGCGGTGCCGACGACCTGCAATTCCGCGATCTTCGAGCAGATCACCTGCATCCGCTCGACCGCGAGGGGCTCGTCATCGACGATCAGGGTTTTCAGTTTTTCGCCGCTTTCCTCAGCCATGCTTCACCATCGGTATCCTGAGTTCGGTTTCATAGCCGGTCAGCGAGGGACCGGAAACGATCGTTGCGGCATTGCCGAAACGCGCCACGAGCCGGTCGCGCACATTGGCAAGCCCGATGCCCAATCCATGCGTACCCGACGCGGTCTGCGCCACCCCCGGCCCGTCGTCGCTGACAGTCAGCACCAGGCGGCCGTATTCCTCGCGTGCGGCAATCGTGATCGTTACCGGCTTGCTCGAAGCCGACACCCCGTATTTTACCGAGTTCTCGACAAGCGGCTGAAGGATCATGCCGGGGACCTTGTAACCCGCCAGCTCCGACGGGAGGTCGACCTTGACCTTCAAGCGCTGCGGAAAGCGCACCGATTCGATCTCGAGATAGTGCTCCTGCCGGTCGATCTCGTCCTCGAGGCTGACATCGCCGGTCGGATCGTCGGCCAGGCTGTGACGGTAGAAGCGCGAGATGGTCTGGATCATCTGCTCGGCCCGCTCCGCCTTGCCGGTCATGACCAGCGCCGAGAGCGAGTTGAGCGTGTTGAACAGGAAGTGCGGGTTCACCTGATAGCGCAACGATCGCAATTCCGCCGCCTTGGCGGCACTGCGAAACCGCTCCCCCCGCCGTTCGGCCGCGCGGGCCTGAGCCCCGGCGAGCAGCGCGAGGAACAGGGCTGCCCAGGCCAGCAGGACGAAGTAGCGCCCGACTGCCAGGTCGAAGGTCATCCGCCACTGGTCGAGCGAGGTTGGGGCAGGGGCGATGACCACGCTCTGCGGGGTCGCCTCCTCGGCTTCCTCGACGTCTTCGTCCATATGCTTGCGGGGCAGGTCGATGAGCAAATTGCCGGCGTCGTCGCGCCGCAGGGCGATGCCGCGTTCCTTGCCCATCTGCTCCTCGACCTTGGCTTCGATCGAATCGAAGACCCAGCGATTGACCTGGGCGATCATGATAGCGCCGGGCATCGCCGCGATCAGGGCCACGGCGATCTTGATGCCGAGCGCGCGGTCCTCGACCGCACGCAGCAGCAGCCACAGCAGCCCCGTCACCGCGACCCCGACCGTACAGACCAGCGCGCGTCGCCACAGCAACTCGTCCTGAAATTCCAGTCCGACGATGACGCCGCGTAGAGTGATTAGCAGGAAATAGCACAGCCACACACCGACCATCGAGGCCAGCACGACCTTGCCGGAGAGGCGTTCGCTTTCGGGATTCATCTGGCGTTCATCGATCGACACGCTCTGCGATGTGCCCATTCGCGCCGCCAAATGCCAGAGCGGCGGTCGAACAGGCAACGCGGTTGGTCGAGCGTCCTGCTATTCGGCGGGTTCCAGATCCCCTTCGGCGATGCGGCGGCGCCATTCGGCGGGGGCGAGCGTGTGAACATTGTTGCCCTCGGCGTCGACCGCCACCGTCACCGGCATGTCCTGCACTTCGAATTCGTAGATCGCTTCCATGCCGAGATCCTCGAAGGCGAGGACCCTGGCGCCCTTGATCGCGCGGCTGACAAGATAGGCTGCGCCACCCGTAGCCATGAGATAGGCGACCTTGAACTTGCTGATCACCTCGACCGCATCGTGCCCGCGTTCGGCCTTGCCGATCATGGCCAGCAATCCGAGGTCGAGCATCATCTCGGTGAACTTGTCCATCCGGGTGGCGGTGGTCGGGCCGGCGGGCCCCACCACTTCGCCCATCACCGGATCGACGGGGCCGACATAATAGATCGCGCGGCCTTTGAATTCGACCGGCAGTTCTTCGCCTTTTTCGAGCATGTCGTGAATGCGCTTGTGCGCCGCGTCGCGACCGGTGAGCATCTTGCCCGAGAGCAGCAGGCGATCGCCATGGCTCCAGCTGGCGACCTCCTCGGGCGTGAGTGCGTCGAGATTCACGCGCTTGGCCGCGGCGTCGGGCTTCCACGTCACCTGAGGATAATCGTCGAGCTTGGGCGGCTCGAGATAGGCCGGCCCCGATCCCTCGAGCGTGAAATGCGCGTGGCGCGTGGCGGCGCAATTGGGGATCATCGCCACCGGCTTGCCCGCAGCGTGGCAGGGGGCGTCGAGGATCTTCACGTCGAGTACGGTCGAAAGCCCGCCAAGCCCCTGCGCGCCGATACCCTGCGCATTGACCGCATCGTATATGTCGATGCGCAGTTGCTCGAGATCGCTCTGCGCACCGCGCTTCTTCAACTGGCCCATGTCGATCGGATCCATCAACGACAGTTTGGCAAGCTTCATGCAATGCTCGGCCGTTCCGCCGATGCCGATGCCGAGCATGCCCGGGGGGCACCAGCCAGCGCCCATCGAGGGCAGCTGCTCGACCACCCAGTCGATGATGTTGTCGCTCGGGTTCATCATCTTGAACTTGGACTTGTTCTCGCTGCCGCCGCCCTTGGCCGCGACGTCGACACTCACCTGGTTGCCCGGCACCATCTCCACCGAAAGTACGCAGGGCGTGTTGTCGCGCGTATTGCGCCGGGTGAAGGCCGGATCGGCGAGAATCGAGGCGCGCAGCTTGTTGTCGGGATGGTTGTAGGCGCGGCGCACGCCCTCATCGACGATATCCTGAAGCGAGCGCTCGCTGTCGATGCGGCAGTTCATGCCCCATTTGACGAAGACGTTGACGATCCCCGTGTCCTGGCAGATCGGACGATGCCCTTCGGCGCACATTCGGCTGTTGGTCAGGATCTGCGCGATCGCGTCCTTAGCGGCCGGCCCTTTCTCGGCCTCGTAGGCCTCGCCCAGCGCGCGGATGTAGTCCATCGGGTGATAGTAGGAGATATACTGGAGCGCATCGGCCACGCTCTCGATCAGGTCGTCTTCGCTGATGACGGTCATGTCGCTCATCGCCGCAAATTCCCATGTTGCAGATTTGCGCTCCCCGATAGGCGCGTTTGGCGGCATCGGTCAAAGCGCTTGGCCGCAACGGGCCTTGCGCCTAAGGCAACCGGAGCTTGCATAAGCGTGTTATTGATGTAATACAGCTCGCGGAACGACCATGACCCTGACAACCACCCGCCCCGATTTCGCTGCCGCCCGCAAGGCGATGATCGACAGCCAGCTGCGCACCAGCGGCGTCAACGATGCCTTCGTACTCGAGCGCATGAGCGCCGTCGCGCGCGAAGACTTCGTGCCCGAAAGCGCGAGGGCGACCGCCTATATGGACCGAGCGATCCGGCTCGAGGACGGCGGCTTCCTGCCTGCTCCGGTGTTCCATGGGGCCATGCTCGCCGAGGCGCGTCCGACCGTCGAGGACCGCACGCTCGTGGTCGATGCAGGCAGCGGCTATCTGCCGGCGCTGGTCGAACCGCTGGTCGGAAAGCTCGACACCATCGCCCCCGACAAGGCCGCCAACGGCAGCAAGCGCGGCGATTACACCCTCGTCCTGGTCGACGGGGCGATCGAGCATGTGCCGCCCGCGCTCGCGAAGCTGGTTGCCGAAGGCGGACGGATCGTCACCGGCATGGTCGATCGCGACGTCACCCGTCTGGCGACAGGGCGCAAGTCGGGCAAGGCGCTGGCACTGCTTCCGCTCGCCGAAATGGGAATCCCGCGGCTCGGTGCATTCGACCGGCCGCAAAGCTGGAGTTTCTGAATGCATCGCACCGGGTTTGCACGATCTCTGGTCTTGGCGTCGGGCACGGCTGTCCTCGCGTGGGCGGTACCGGCTCAGGCCGATACGCTTCAGGAAGCGCTGACACAGGCCTATGTGAACAACCCGACGCTGCTTTCGGCCCGGGCCAGCCAGCGCGCCGTTGACGAAAACGTCCCGATCAACGAAGCGCAGGGCATTCCCAGCATCGAAGCTACGGCAAGCTATGTCGAGTTCATCAAGAAGTCGCCCAACAGCTTCACCGCACCCGACCGGACCTTCCAGGTCGGACCGACGCTTACGGTCCCGGTCTATGCCGGTGGCGCGATCAGGAATTCGGTGAAGGCGGCCAAGGAGCGGGTCACCGCCGGACAGGCCGACTTGCGCGCCATCGAAAGCGCGATCTTCAGCCAAGTGGTTGCCGCCTATATGGACGTGCTGCGCGCCGAGGCGCTCGTCAGCCTCTCGGCCAACCAGGTCGATGTCCTGTCGGTCAATGTCCAGGCGACCAGCGACCGGTTCGAAATCGGCGATCTGACCCGGACCGACGTGGCCCAGTCGCAGTCGCGGCTGGCGCTGGCTCGGGGCGATCTGCGCAATGCACAGGCCAATCTGATCAATGCCCGCGAGGCCTACATCAGGCTGGTGGGCGATGCGCCGACCGACCTGGCGCCGCCGCCGCCGTTGCCCAACCTTCCTGAAGACGTCGAAAGTGCGGTCGACATCGCGCTGGCGCACAATCCCGACCTGATCGCAGACAAGGAGCGCGCCAAGGCTGCCGGTTTCGATTCGGAAGTCGCGGGCGCGGGACGTCTGCCCAATGTGTCGCTGTTTGCCGGGGCGACCTACACCGATTACTTCAATACGCTCGCCGGCGGGCGAGGCGGCATCGCGCAGGAAGAAACCACCGCGCGGGCCGGCGTACAGGTCAGCATCCCGATCTTCCAGGGCGGGCTTCCCGCCGCGCGCCAGCGGCAGGCGCAGGCCCGCGAGACGGCGGCGCTCGAACAGGTCATCGCCACCGAACGCGATGTCATCGCACAGGTTCGCGCGGCTTGGTCGAGCTGGCGCGCATCGCTCGCGGTCATCGAAAGCAGCCAGGTGGCTGTCGAAGCCGCCGAACTGAGCCTCGAAGGGGTGCGGGCCGAGAATTCGATCGGCAGCCGCCAGATCCTCGATGTTCTCAACGCCGAACAGGAACTGCTCAGTGCGCGCGTCCAGCTGGTGACCGCGCGGCGCAACGCCTATGTCGCCGGTTTCAGCCTGCTTGCCGCGATGGGGCGGGCCGAGGCCCGCGATCTCGGCTTCATCGGCGAAGGCCTGCTCTACGATCCGGCCGAAAACTACAAGCGTGTACGCGGCAAGGTATGGGACTGGGATCGCGATCCCGTGCCCGTTGCCACCGCCACCCGGACCGTGGATGTAGCAGCCCCCAACGCCGCCGTTTCCGCAATTGGTGAAAACGAAACCGTTTCAGGCTATTGAACGGGTGTACCGAATCGGGACGTGCCGATTCGCAACAGGGGCCTGAAGAACGATGCAACACCCGGGTGAGCCTTCGGTCGAGGAAATCCTCGACTCGATCAAGAAGGTGATCGCACGCGACAACCGCGAAGGCGCGCTGCAGGAGCGGCGGCGGCGGACCATGTCGGCGGAAGACCGCGGCCCCGCCGAACCGGTCGACGCTGAAGAAGCGGAAGAGGTGCTCGAGCTCGCCGAGGAAAGCGCGCTCGACGACGATACGCGCGAGGGCGATAGCGAAACCGACGCCCTCACGCGCGGCGACACACGCGAGGCGATGCGCCAGAATTTCGCCGCGCTCGCCATGCTCGCCAAGCCCGGCAAGCAGCCGCAAATCGTCCGCTCGGGAGAGACCTCGCTCGAGGGGCTGGTGCGCGAAATGCTGCGCCCGATGCTGGCTCAGTGGCTCGACGACAACCTCCCGGGCATGGTCGAGGAGCTCGTGAAGGCTGAAATCGCACGGATTGCTGGCAAGCGCAGCTAGGCGGCTCCTTGCCCGAATTGACTGCCCGACCGAAATCGCTGCGCAAGGCCGAGCAAGCGCTGGCCAAGACCGGTGGCGCAACTGCCCAACGGCAGATTTTTCTCTGCGCGATCTCCGAGAAGCAGAAATGCTGCCGCTACGAAGAGGGCAAGGAGGCCTGGAGCTACCTGAAGCGGAGACTGAAGGAACTCGGCCTCGTTGGCCGCAACGGCACCGTCCAGCGGACCAAGGCCGATTGCCTGCAGATCTGCGAAGCCGGCCCCATTGCGGTGATCTGGCCGGACAATGTCTGGTACCATTCGTGCACGCCCGAAGTGCTCGAGGCGATCATCCAGCGACATTTGATCGGTGGCGTGCCCGCGGAGGAATTCCGGCTCAGGCCGGCCGATTAATCGCGATCCGAGAGCGGGTCCTCGATCGACTCGTCGTGGCCGGTCCCCGACGAGAGAAAGACCAGTCCCATCAGCGCGCTGGTCAGCAGCATGGTGAAGCCGATCCCCAGCGCTGCGGCAATGTAGTAATGGATCGACACCTCATCGTTGCCGTGCTTGTAGAGCAGTGCCAGCGCGATCGCGACGATCCCCACCGTCAGCAGGAACATGAAGCGCATGATCCTCCGATAGCGCGCCCAGGCGTAGGCGGCGTTCCCGGGATCATCGAGGGGAGACTTGCGGGCCATCGTAAGCGAGATGGTATGCACCAGCGCAAGTTGCAACGCGCGCGATGCGCTCGGCTGGCTTTTTCGCGCCCAAGGTGGCATTCTGTGCCGATCAGAGAGAAAGAGGCAGGCATCTATGGACATCGGCACGCTGATCGAGGGACGGACGAATTCGGAGGTGGTCTCCTGCACCATCGACACCTCGGTTCGCGAGGCGGTATCCCTGCTTGCTTCGCGCAGGATCGGCGCGGTACCGGTTATGGACGGCGACCGGGTGGCCGGCATCTTCTCCGAGCGGGATGTAATCTACCGCTTGGCCGAAGAAGGAGACGCTTGCCTGTCACGGCCCCTTGGCGAAGTCATGACCGCCCCGGCCATCACCGTGGAGCGCAGCACGGCGGTGCTCGAGGCGCTGGCGCTGATGACGCGGCGGCGTATCCGCCACCTGCCCGTGGTCGAAGCCGGGGCCATGTGCGGATTCATTTCGATCGGCGATCTCGTCAAGGCGAGGCTCGACGAGATCGAGCACGAAGCCGAAGCCATGCGCACCTATATCCAGACCGCTTGAGACCGCCGCCGCGGCTCCCTACATCGCTTCCATGACATCCGCCCCCTACCTCACCGACGCGGCCGCAGCCCGGGTTGCCGCGATTGCCGCCAAGCAAGCCCAGCCGGCGATTCTGCGCCTTTCGGTCGAGGGCGGCGGCTGTTCCGGATTCCAGTACAAGTTCGCGCTCGCCCAGGCGGCCGAGAGCGACGATGCGGTGAGCGAGAACGCAGGCGTGAAGCTTGTAGTCGATCCGGTCAGCCTCGACCTGGTTTCAGGAAGCAGCGTCGATTTCGTCGAATCGCTCGGGGGTGCGGCGTTCCGGGTTGAAAATCCCCAGGCGGCGGCCGGTTGCGGCTGCGGATCGAGCTTCGGGATTTAGGTTAGACCCGCGCAGGCGTTTCGGGCATCAGGTCCGCCATGCGTATCGCCAGTTTCAACATCAATGGTATCAAGGCGCGCCTGCCGCGCCTCAAGGAATGGCTCGAGGAAACGCGCCCCGCCGTCGCCTGCCTGCAGGAAATCAAGACGATGGACGAGGGTTTCCCGGCGGAGGAATTCGAGGCGATCGGCTATCATGCGATCTGGCACGGCCAGAAGGCCTTCAACGGCGTTGCCATCCTTGCCGATGGTGTCGCACCGACGGAAGTCCGGCGCGGCCTGGGTATAGACGGCCCCAAGGATGGCGAGGGTGAGCAGGCGCGTTATCTCGAGGCCGAGGTCAACGGCATCCGCATCTGCAACCTCTACCTGCCCAACGGCAATCCGCATCCGGGGCCCAAGTTCGACTACAAGCTCGCCTGGATGGATAGATTGCGCGAGCGAATGCGCGAAGTCTGGGCAGCGGAAATCCCGGCGGTCGTGCTGGGGGATTTCAACGTCATTCCCGAGAACAAGGACGTCTGGTCGGTCAGGGCGATGGCCTCGGACGCGCTGATGCAGCCCGAATCGCGCGACGCTTATCGCCGGCTGCTGGACGATGGCTGGACCGACGCGATCGACACGCTCAACCCGCGCGGCGGGGTCTGGACCTATTGGGATTACCAGGCCGGAGCGTGGCAGCGCGATCACGGCTTCCGCATCGACCATGTGCTGCTTTCGCCCGAACTCGCCGACCGGATGGTGGCGGCGGGCGTCGACAAGGAATACCGCGGTCGCGAGAAGGCCAGCGATCACGCACCCGTCTGGGTCGAGCTGCGCGACTAGCCCGCCAAGCACGCCTGGGGCCGTCGCATCAGCCGACGGCCCCAGGCGTGCTTGGCCGCCTCAGCGATAGAAGATGTGCGTGTCGATCGTGGCGAGCGCCACCTTGCGGCGGCTCCAGCTGGGCCGGACATAGCGCGCGTGGAAATAGACCGCATCCTGCGCGCTGCTGTCCCACAGTCCGCGATGCGCGATACGGGCGATCGCCTGGGCGCGCTTCCATGCCTTCGATCCGGTTCGGATCCGCGGCATGCTACCGTTCTTCACGAAGGAGAATTGCGCGCGCTGGTAGACCACGCCGCAATAGCTCGAGGGCCAGCGGCTGTCCTCGGCGCGGTTGATCACCACCTGCGCGACTGCGAGCTGGCCTTCGAGCGGTTCGCCGCGCGATTCGAAGTAGACCGTCCCGGCGAGACACTGCAGCTCTTCGGAGAGCTGGCCCGCGGCAGGCATGGCATCGACGAGCTCGCGCAGGCTGTTTGCCTGCAGCATGTCGTCGGCTGATTTTTCGGATTGGGCTTCTGCCTGTTCGGGAAGCTCCTGTACCACCGCCTTTTCGGCAAAGACCGGCACCACCTCTTCGGTGAGCTGTGCCTGGGTGGCGGTATTTTCAGTTGCCGCGGCCCCTACCTGGGCGTTGGCACCGGAACCTTCGGCTCCGGCAAAAGTAGTAAGGGCAATCGCCGCGAGGATCGCGGTGAGACCGGTAGTCTTGCGAATCATTTGTCACTGACAACTGAGCGGTTGGCGGACTGTCGCAGGCTGGGATCCATGGCGCGTTTCTAGCGTCCTGGAAGACGGATCCGTTGCGGGCCTGCCGCCCACCCCCCGTCTGCGTGCTTGCGTGTCGACCCCATTGTCGTCCAAACGCCGCCTGCGCATCGAAGTTCGCGGCCAAATAGTCGCAAATGAAATCAAGTCAAGTTAACGCGCAGCCTCTGCGACGAACCGTTCTGCGTTTTCGATATCCAGCTCAATCACCCAGCAGTCGGGATCGGATCGCCGCCGACGATCCACATACTCTTCAAATTCCTGTTTTTTTTCATCATCTTGTGTCCGCGTGCAGACGAATTTGCGGGACCCGTCGAGCTGCGGCATCCGTTCCCACAGGCGGGTATTTTTGCCACTATGCGTGGTTAATATGAGTATTACTCCCGCGTCCTTTTCCCCCCTTTGCACCACCACGGCGAAACCGCCATCTGCTCCTACAGCACGGATAAGGCCGGAAACTTCCACATGGGCGGGCAGGCGCGCGTCCATGGCGCTCAGCCGTCGGCGAGGTAGCCGGGAAGGCTCGACAGCGGGATATGCGAGCGCATGAAGGTGCCCGTCCCCCGACCTATCTCGTCGCCTTCGGAATCGACCAGCCGCGATTCGGCAACGAAAACCCGCTTGCGCCCGCTGACCCAGCGCCCTTCGGCCACCACCTGGCCGATCCGGACCGGCTTGGTGAAATGGAGGTTGAACGAGGTGGTCAGCAGGAACCGGTCGGTGACGAAGGTATTCGCGGCATAGAAGCCCGCATCGTCGAGCATCTTGAAATAGATCGTGCCATGCGCCGCACCCGCCGCGTGATACACCTCCTCGGTCACGTCGAAAGTGATGCGCGACGTGCCTTCGCCGGTGATTTCGAGGTGCGAGGAAAACAGCGCGTTGACCGGCGCCGAGGCATAGAGGCTCTCGAGCGCACGGTAGTGGCGCCCTGCCCCGCTGGATGCGGCCCCGGTCATCGCAGTTTCGCCTCCTCTAGCGCGGTTCGACCCAGCCGATCGACCCGTCGTGGCGGCGATAGACCATATTGTGCTCGCCGCTGCCAGCATTCTTGAACAACAGGCCGTTGGCGTTCTGCAAGTCGAGCATCATCACTGCATCGGCCACGCTGCATTCGGGAATGATCGCTTTCGTCTCGGCGATCACCGGCGGGCTGTCGGCCGTCACTTCCTCGTCATTGTCGGGCTCGGGCGCGGCGAGGATCGTATAGGCGGCCTCGGATTCGCGCATGGCATGCGCTGCCTGCTCGTGGCGATCCTGGATCCGCCGCTTGTAGCGACGCAGCTGTTTCTCGATCTTGCCCGCGGCGGCATCGAAGGCCTGGTGCACATCGTGCGCCTCGGCATGTCCCTTCAGAATCAGGCCCTGCATGACATGCGTAACGATGTCGGAAGTGAAGGCCCCGCCCGGTCCCTTGCCGAAGGTCACATGCGAGGAAATCGCCCGATTGAAATATTTTTCGACGATGGAGTTCAAGCGATCACCGACATGCTCCTGGAGCGCTGCGCCGGTGTCGATCTGGTGGCCGGAAACACGAATATCCATCTTGTCGTTTTCTCCTTCTACCGTCCCCCGTGCGATCCCAACTCGCCGGCCCGCCGGCCGGTTTCCGATCGGGATCGATTTACCCCCACAAGGGGTTTTCGATCCCGGCCATGAAGTCGCGATGGCGTGCCAGTTCGGCGGCACTGGCCCGATGTGGGCGCGGCTCGCGTCTCGGCCCGGCAGGTGCCTGGCGCACGACCGGGTCCGCCTTGGCCGGTCCCGTCTCGACGATCACCGCTTCGGCAGCCAATTCGAGACCGATCTGACGGCCGCCCTTTAACTCTACATAGACCTGCGCAAGCAGCTCCGCATCGAGAAGCGCGCCGTGCTTCACACGGTGGCTGCGATCGATCCCGTAGCGCGAGCAGAGTGCGTCGAGCGAAAGCTTGGCGCCCGGATGGCGCTTGCGTGCCAGCGCGACCGTGTCGACCATGCGGCTGGCGCAGACTGGATCCATCGCGCACAGGGCCAGCTCGGCATTGAGAAATCCGAAGTCGAAACCGGCGTTGTGGGCGATCAGCGGGGAATCGCCGATAAATTCGAGCAGCTCGCCGGCCAGCTCGCGGAAAAGCGGCTTGTCCGACAGGAATGCGGCCGAGAGGCCGTGCACCGCCTCGGCGCCCGCAGGCATGTCACGTTCGGGATTGAAATAGGCGTGATAATGAGCGCCGGTCGGGACGAGATTGACCAGTTCGATACAGCCTATTTCGACCATCCGGTCCCCGGTCTTGGGGTCGAGTCCGGTCGTTTCGGTATCGAACACGATTTCGCGCATCTACTCTTCTATCGGCCTCGTACTGCCAGATTACAAGGGGGTTGCGATCACGAGCGGGCGCCGCTCGCCGCACGCAGTTCGGCCACCAGCTCCAGCACCGCATCCTCGGTCCGGGCAAGCGTGGTGCCGGTATCGATGACATGATCGGCGCGGGCGCGCTTTTCGCCATCGGGTGTCTGGAGTGCGAGGATGTGGGTGAACTTGTCCTCGGTCATACCCGGTCGGGCCAGCACACGCATGCGTTGTATTTCGGGAGGGGCGGACACGACGACAATCCGGTCGACTGCCGCGGCTCCTCCCTTTTCGAACAGCAAGGGAACATCGAAGACGACCACCGGCGCATGGGCATGTTCGATCAGGAATGCCTCGCGCTTGCGGGCCACCGCTGGATGGACGATCGCCTCGAGCCGGGCGAGCTGTTCGGGATCGCCGAAGACCAGCGCGCCCAGCCGGTCGCGCGATACCCCGGAGGAATCGGTGCTTCCCGGGAATGCGGATTCGATCGCGGCCACTAGCTCGCCATCGGGTCCCTGCATGGCGCGCACTTCGGCATCGGCATCGAACACGGGCACGCCGGCCGCTTCGAACATCGCCGCGACGGTCGATTTGCCCATCCCGATGGAGCCGGTGAGGCCCACGATCAGCGGGCGCGTCATGCGCCGAGCCTTTCACGAAGATCCGCATCGTATTCGCGCGGCGGCTCGACCCCGAAGAAGTGGGTGAAGGCCACGGCTGCCTGCCCGATCAGCATCGAAAGGCCGTCGATCGTTTCGAATCCGGCCGATCGCGCGTTCTTGAGGAATTCGGTTTTCACCGGATCAGTGACGATGTCGTAGGCGATTGATCCGGGGGGTGCATGACTCCAGTCGAAAACTAGCGACGGCTGCCCGCACATGCCGAGCGGACTGGCATTGACGACCAGGTCGCAGCATCCCTCGCGGTCGTCGAAGGCGAAATCGGTGGCCTCGGAAAAGTGATCGAGCGAAGCGACGTGGTGTTCGCCCTCGGGATCGAGTTCATCGAGCAGTGCGCGCGCCTTGTCCGGGTTGCGCCCGGCAAGCACGAGTGTGAAGCCCTCTTTGGCGAGGCCCGCCAGGATCGCCCGCGCCGCACCGCCGGTGCCGAGCACACGCGCCATGCGGAAATAGTGCTGGTCGCGCAGCCGATCGGCCAGCGGCTCGAGGAAGCCGGCGACGTCGGTGTTGCGTCCGACCAGTTTCCCATCGGGTGCCTTTATCACGGTGTTTACCGCGCCGACGCGTTTCGCCAGCGGTTCGAGCCGGTCGAGCAAGGGCAGGACAGCCTGCTTGTGCGGCATCGTCACATTACAGCCGCGCCAATCGGCATCCCGCTGCCGATCGGCGAGATACTCCGCGAGGCCTTCACTCTCTACCCGAGTGGCGCGATATTCGGCATCCAGACCAAGCTTCTCGATCCAGAAACCGTGAATCGCAGGCGATTTCGACTGGGCGATCGGATCGCCGATCACTTCGGCATAGGGTTTCATTCGAGGAGCGTGCCTGCTTCGCGCAATGCTTCCTGCACCTGCAGCAGCGGCATGCCCAGCACGGTGAACTGGTCGCCCATGATGCTCTCGAACAATTGCACGCCCGGCCCCTCGATGCGGAAAACGCCGACGCAATGCGCAACCGCAGGCCATTCCGCTGCCAGATAGGCGGCGATGAAATCCTCGCTCAGCGTCCGCACCCGCAGGCGCGCGAAATCGGAACCGATCCAGACAATCTGTCCGCCGCGCGCCAGTGCCGCGGCGCTGTGCAGCGTCATCACCTGGCCCGAAAAGAAACGCAGGTGCTCGGCCGCTTCCTCGCGGCTTGCCGGCTTGTCGAACCGCCGGCCTGCCACCTCGACCAGCGAGTCCGATCCGAGGACCAGCGCATCGCGACGTCTGTCCGAGACCGCCGCCGCCTTGGCCGCCGCGAGCGCCTGCGCGATCTCGCCGGGCTCGGCACCGTCCATTTCCGCTTCGAGCGCGCGCTCGTCGATATCCGCGCCAAGTGCTTCGAAGGCGATCCCTGCCGCGTCGAGCATCGCCCTGCGCGAGGCGCTGTTCGAAGCGAGCAGGATTCCGCGTCCGCTCAGATCGTTCATATCGGCTTCGCTCCCTGCCGCGTACCACGCGCTGCACGTTCGTTATAAAGGCGGATCACGGCCGCCGCGGTTTCCTCGATCGAGCGACGGGTGACGTCGATCACCGGCCAGCCGTTGTCGGCGAACATCCGCCGCGCGAATTTGACCTCGTCCTTCACGCGCTCGTTGTCGACATAATGCGTCTCACGCTCTTCATTGAGCGTCAGCAGCCGGTTGCGGCGAATCTGGACCAGCCGTTCGGGCGCCGTGGTGAGGCCGACGACCATCGCGCGTTCGAGCTCGAATAGCTTGGGCGGGGGCGGGCTTTCGACCACCAGCGGGATATTGGCGACCTTGTAGCCGCGATTGGCAAGATAGATACTGGTCGGAGTCTTCGAACTGCGCGAGACGCCCGCGAGCACGATATCGGCTTCGTCCCAGTTCTCCCAACCAACACCGTCGTCATGCGCAATGGTGAACTGGATTGCCTCGACGCGGGCGAAATAGGCCTGGTCCATCGCGTGCTGCCGCCCCGGCCGACCGTGCGCTTCCTGCCCCAGCGCCTTTTCAAGCGCTTCGGTCACACGGTCGAGGATCGGAACTGCCGGCAGGCCGAGCTGACTGCAGGCATCCTCGAGCCTCTCGCGGGTTTCGGGATTGACCAGCGTAAACAGCACTAGCCCCGGATTGGCCTTGAGTTCGGGAAGGATCCTTTCAAGATGCTGGCGGCTGCGCACCATCGGCCAGAAATGGCGCACGACATCGGCATCCTCGAACTGCGCAAGCGCCGCCTTGGCGAGCATTTCGAGCGTTTCGCCGGTGGAATCGGACAGTAGATGGAGATGGACGGGGTTGGAAATTTCGGAGTCCTGCGGCCTGTGGAGAATGCGAGGCATAAACCACGGGAGAAAGCTGGCGACAAGTTCGGGAGCAAAAACCCTCCCCGCTACGAGTCCTCCACGGGGCGATTCCCGCACAGCAAATATGATTTATGCGCAGGGGTGGGGAGAGCGAGGATAAGTTTGACTCGACTCACAGGTGCTGGCGAGTCGCAATCCGGCTTCGACCCTTTGCAGCGCGGGAGAAATCGGGCAGGGGCCGGTTATCCCTGAAATCCACAGGGCCAACAGACTCCTTCAACCCTTATATAAATATCATTATTTATTGGATTGGACTCCTCGATGCCCGGTCTCCTCCTCGATACGCTGAACGGCAAGCGCGGCGATCGCGTGCCTCTCTGGCTCATGCGCCAGGCGGGTCGCTACCTGCCCGAATATCGCGCGCTGCGGGAAGAGAAGGGCGGGTTTCTCGCCATGGCCTACGACAGCGAGGCGGCCTGCGAGATCACGCTGCAGCCGATCGAGCGCTTCGGTTTCGACGGAGCGATCCTGTTCTCGGACATTCTCATCGTGCCGCATGCGATGGGCCAGCATCTCGAATTCCTCGCAGGGGAGGGGCCCAAGCTCTCGCCCCCGCTGGTCGAAGCTGAGCTCGACGGGCTCGCTCCCGACCGCTCGCGCTACGATCCGATATACGAGACGGTACGCCTCTGTCGCCAACGGCTGGGCGCGGACACGACCATGCTGGGCTTTGCGGGTAGTCCGTGGACGGTAGCCACCTACATGGTGGCGGGCGAGGGCAGCAGAGACCAGCACGAAGCGCGCGCGATGGCCTATCGCGATCCATTAAAGCTCGACGCAATCCTCGACAGGATCGTTGCAGAGACGATCGAATATCTTTCGGGCCAGATCGAATCGGGTGCGGAAGCGGTGCAGCTGTTCGACAGCTGGGCGGGGAGCCTGGCCCCCGACGAATTCGAGCGGCTGGTGATTGCGCCCAACGCCCGGATCGTCGCCGCGTTGCGTGCAAAGCATCCCGATACACCGGTGATCGGCTTTCCCAAAGGCGCGGGCGAGAAGCTTCCCGCCTATGCGCGCGAGACCGGCGTGCAGGCGGTCGGAGTCGACGAGACGATCGATCCGGCCTGGACTGCGCGCGAACTGCCCGCCGGAATGCCGGTGCAGGGCAATTTCGATCCGTTGCTTCTGCTCGCCGGGAGCGACCGGCTCGAGGCCCGCGCCCGCGTCATCCTCGAGGCCTTCGCCGACCGGCCGCATGTCTTCAATCTCGGCCACGGGATCGATCGCCGCACGCCGATCGAGCATGTCGAACGCCTGATCGCAGTCGTCCGCGCTTTCGAGGGGTGACGCGGGCATGCCGGATCCCTACATGACGGCGCGATGCAGGAATTCCTCGCGATGACCTATTACTGGCTCAAGGCCGGCCACATCATCTTCATGGTGTTCTGGATGGCGGGCCTGTTCATGTTGCCGCGCCAGATGATCTATCTCCATTCCGCCGCACCCGAATCCGAGGAAGCGGCGCTGTGGGCGAAGCGAATGGGGCTGCTGCGCAAGGTCATCCTCACTCCCAGCGTCATCGTCGTCTGGGTTCTGGGCCTGCTGCTGGCGCAATCGATCGGTGCGTGGAGCCAGGGGTGGTTTCACGCCAAACTGGCCATTGTCGTGGCTTTGACGGCATTCCACGGCATCATGGTCGCCCGGTCGAAGAAGATGGCTGCCGGCGAGCGGTCGATGACCGAGAAGCAGCTGCGTATCTGGGGCGAATTTCCGGGGATCGCGCTGGCGATCATCGTCGTGCTGGTCGTCGTCAAACCGTTTTGAGCCACGGGCCGCGCCAATGCGGTACTCGTAGCCGCCGGCAAACCATACGTCGCTTTGTGAATTGACGCCCCATCTGCGCGGGCGTAACTGCACCTCATCTACCGGCTACGGGCTTCGTTTTCCACGAGGCCGGGTCCGCTTTCTCCAAGCCCATACCGACCCGCCGGCCATCCAAACCCGAATACCGAGTAAAACATATGCATCTCAAGGATTTGAAAGCGAAAACCCCGGCTGATCTGGTCGCGATGGCCGAAGAGCTGGGTGTCGAGGGGGCCTCGACCATGCGCCGGCAGGACCTGATGTTCTGCATCCTGCGCGAACTGGCGGAGGACGAGGAATACGAAGAAAAGATCATGGGCATCGGCACCATCGAGGTGCTCCAGGACGGTTTCGGCTTCCTGCGCAGCCCCGAGGCGAACTACCTCGCCGGCCCCGACGATATCTATGTTTCGCCCAACCAGGTCCGCAAATGGGGCCTGCGTACGGGTGACACGGTCGAAGGCGAAATCCGTGCGCCGCAGGAAGGCGAGCGCTACTTCGCGCTGACGACGCTCTACAAGGTCAATTTCGACGAACCCGATGCGGTCCGCCACCGCACCAATTTCGACAATCTCACGCCGCTCTATCCCGACGAGAAACTCTCGCTCGATACGCTCGACCCGACGGTCAAGGACAAGTCGGCAAGGGTGATCGATATCATCTCGCCGCAGGGCAAGGGCCAGCGCGCGCTGATCGTCGCCCCGCCGCGCACCGGTAAGACCGTGCTGCTGCAGAACATTGCCAAGGCGATTACCGACAATCACCCCGAGGTCTTCCTGCTGGTGCTGCTCGTCGACGAGCGCCCCGAGGAAGTCACCGATATGCAGCGCAGCGTGAAGGGCGAGGTCATCTCCTCGACCTTCGACGAGCCGGCCAACCGCCACGTGCAGGTCGCCGAAATGGTGATCGAAAAGGCCAAGCGCCTCGTCGAGCACAAGCACGACGTCGTCATCCTGCTCGACTCGATCACCCGCCTCGGCCGTGCCTACAACACCGTGGTGCCGAGCTCGGGCAAGGTGCTGACCGGCGGTGTCGACGCCAATGCCCTCCAGCGCCCCAAGCGCTTCTTCGGCGCGGCGCGCAATATCGAGGAAGGCGGCAGTCTTTCGATCATCGCCACCGCGCTGATCGACACCGGCAGCCGCATGGACGAAGTGATCTTCGAAGAGTTCAAGGGCACCGGTAACAGCGAAATCGTGCTCGACCGCAAGGTCGCCGACAAGCGCATCTTCCCTGCGCTCGATGTCGGCAAGAGCGGCACCCGCAAGGAAGAGCTGCTGGTCGAGAAGGACAAGCTCTCGAAGATGTGGGTCCTGCGCCGTATCCTGATGCAGATGGGCACGGTCGACGCGATGGAATTCCTCCTCGACAAGATGAAGGATTCCAAGACCAACGAGGACTTCTTCGCGACGATGAACCAGTAAGGGTTCGGCCGCGATGTCCGCCCACCGGAGAGCCGCCATCACGGGGGCTCCCGGCGCGGGCAAGTCGACATTGCTGGATGAACTCGCGCGGCGCGGCCATGCGATCGCGCCCGAGGTCGCGCGCCCTATCCTTAAGCGGCCGGGTGGAATGGCGCTGCGCGAAGCCGACCCGCTAGGTTTTGCGGAGGCCATGCTCGAGGCGCAGATGCGCGCCTGGGAAACCCCTGTGAGGGCCAGTCGGGTGATCTACGATCGCGGCTTTGCCGATATAGCCGGCTTCCTGCGCGCCGAGGGGTTAGCAGTACCCGCGCCGATCGACCGGGCGTGCCGTGAGTGCCGCTTTGACGGCCCGATCTTTCGTGCACCAGCATGGCGGGCGATCTACCGGTCCGACGCGGAGCGAATACAGGATTGGCAGCAAGCCCTTGCCAGCGACGAGGCGGTCACCGGCGCTTGGCGCGACTACGGCTACCAATTGATCGATTTGCCGCTGTTGACACCCGCCAGGCGAGCGGATTTCGTGTCGGCCCGATTATGAAGCCTTCATCTTCTCGAGCATCGCCGCCATCTGCTCCCACACCTTGTTCACCGCCTTCAGCGGTCGCACCATTACCTTGAAATCGGTGATCATGCCGTCCTCGTCGAAGCGGATCAGGTCGATGCCGTTGACGTGGATGCCGTCCATCTCGGTGGTGAATTCGAGCATCGCATTGTCGCCGTCGACCAGCTCGCGGACATATTCGAAACTACCGTTGCCGAGCGTCTTTCCAGCTGCCGAGAGATAGGCGACGACGATCGGGCGCCCGACCTGCGGCGTGTGGACGACGGGAGAATGGAACACCGCATCCTTGTGGATGATGGCGGCAAGCGCTTCGGTCGAGGACCCGCCTTCGATCACCTCGTGCCAGCGTTTCAGGCCCTGTTCGGCGCTCATCGATACCTCCTGCAGTCCGGTTGCTTTTCGGGACTGGCATAGGGCGCGATCGAGCCATCGGCCAGCAATTCTCCTGTGCCGGACAGGAAAACCGTTTCCGACAGGGGAGAGTGGGTGAGGCTCGCTCGTTGTATCAGCCGAGATTCGCGGCGAAGAAATCGGCGGTGCGCTTGTCTGCCAGCTGCGCCGCCTCTTCGCTACGGCGCTTGCCGAATTCGGTGGCGAACCCGTGGTCGAGACCCTCGTAGTCGTGCAGCGTGACATTGGGGTGGTCGTCGAGGCCTTCGTGCATCGCCTTCTGCGTTGCCTTGTCGACAAAGCCGTCCTCGGTCGGAATATGCAGCATCAGGGGATGGGCGATGGCGTGCTTTTCGCCGAGCAAGCCATCGATACCGACGCCGTAATAGCCGACGCTGGCGTTCACATCGGTGCGCGCCGCGGTCATATAGGCGAGCCGCCCGCCGAGGCAGTAACCGACGCAGCCCACGCTGGGCACTCCCTCGGTGTTGCGGATGTAATGGATCGTCGCTTCGATATCGCGAATGCCCTGATCCTGATCGAACTTGCCCATCAGCTCGAGCGCGCGCTGGAACTCGGGTTCGACATCGGGGTCGAGCTCGACGCCCGGTTCGAGGCGCCAGAAGAGGTCGGGCGCGACCGCGAGATAGCCGTCTTCGGCGAGCCGGTCGCATTTGCGCCTGATACCGGCATTGACCCCGAAGATTTCCTGGATGACGAGGATGGCCGCTCGCGGGGTGTCGGCCGGCCGGGCGACATAGCCGGTGAAGCTGTCGTTGCCCGAGAGGGTTTCGATGGTGACGGTCTCGCTCATGATGGGGTCCCTCGCTGCGAATGGTGTCTTATGCTTGCATGACGCGTGATGCGGACCCAAATAGGGCCTTGCAAGAGGTAACGGAGAAAGTGCGATGAAGGTCCATATCGAAATCGACTGCACGCCCGAAGAGGCGCGGACCTTTATGGGGCTGCCCGATGTGGGCAAGGCCAACGATGTCTATGTCGACATGATGTCGAAGGCGATGAAGGGTGTCAGCAACACCGACCAGCTTCAAGAATATGCCAAGCAGCTGGCGCCGATGGGCCAAGCGGGTTTCAAGCTGTTCCAGAGCTTCATGGAAGGCGCCAACAGCGCGAAGGGCGCTTCGAAACCCAAGACTGGCGACGACGACTAGAGGCGCCAGCGCGCGATGGATGAGACGATCTATGCCCTGTCCAGCGGCGCGCCGCCGGCTGCCATCGGGGTAATCCGGATCAGCGGTCCGCGGGCGGGACAAGCATTGGCCCGGTTATGTGGGACGCTTCCGGTCGAGCGCTCACCGCGGCTGCGGACCCTGCGCGATGGCGCCGGCGAAATGCTGGACCGTGCTCTGGTGCTGTGGTTTCCGGGGCCGGCGACGGCGACGGGGGAAGATCTGGTCGAATTGCATTGCCACGGGGGCAGGGCGGTCGTCGCAGCGGTCCTGGCCACGCTCGGTACCATCGAGGGACTGCGCGAGGCCGAACCGGGCGAATTCACGCGCCGTGCCTTTACCAATGGCAGGATCGATCTCGCAGAGGCCGAGGGGTTGGCCGATCTGCTTTCGGCTGAAACCGAATTGCAGCGCCGCGGCGCACTGCTTGCCGCAGGGGGTGAATTGTCGCGCCGGATAGAGGGCTGGCGCGATCGCCTGTTGGCCTTTGGCGCGGCGATCGAGGCGGTGATCGATTTCGCTGACGAGGACGATGTTGCCAGCTTGCCTGCCGGTTTCGGGGCAGAGTTGGGTGCCCTTGCAGCGGAAATTCGGCGCGTAGCCGAACGTCCTGCGACCGAGCGGCTGAGGGACGGGATCAGGGTGGTGCTTGCAGGTCCACCCAATGCCGGGAAATCGTCGCTGTTCAATGCCTTGCTCGCCGACGATGCGGCGATTGTTACCGCCGAGGCGGGGACGACCCGCGATGTACTGGAACGGCCGGTATCGATCGGCGGGGTGCCCTTCGTCCTCGTCGATACCGCTGGGATGCGCGAGGAGGGGGCGGGGCCGATCGAAGCGCTCGGGATCGAGCGTGCTCGCCGCGAAGTCGCCGCGGGACAGATCGTGTTGTGGCTGGGTGACCCTGCAGACAGGCCGGAAGGTGCGTTTCTCGTGCGCTCAAAGGCGGATCTGCGGCCGTCCGGCTCGAGCTCGGGGCTCGAAGTTTCGACTGTAACCGGTTCGGGGCTGGAGGAACTGATCGAATGGCTTGTCGCGAGGGCACGGGAGGTGTTGCCGCCCGTCGACCGGCTCGCGTTCAATCGGCGCCAACGCGATTTGGCGCTCGCCGCCGTCTCGGCGATCGAGGCCGTCGATGGCGAAGGGGATCTGCTCCTTGCGGCGGAGAACATCCGCAGTGCGCGGCGCGCACTCGACGCGCTGGTGGGGCGCGATTCGACCGAGGAAATGCTCGATGCGCTGTTCGGACGGTTTTGCATCGGGAAGTAATGTTTCACGTGAAACACGCGGGCTTTGACGCGAATCCCACTGCGAGCTAAGGCGCGCGTCCCATGCATACATTCGATGTCCTGATTGTCGGAGGCGGCCATGCCGGGGTCGAGGCGGCCTGCGCCGCGGCCCGTATGGGTGCGCGCACCGGGCTCGTCACGCTCGACCTCGAGAAGGTTGGGGCGATGAGCTGCAATCCCGCTATCGGCGGATTGGGCAAGGGGCATCTGGTTCGCGAAGTCGATGCGCTCGACGGCGTGATCGGTCGGGCTGCCGATGCTGCCGCGATCCATTACCGCATGCTCAACCGGTCGAAAGGGAGCGCGGTCTGGGGCCCGAGGGTCCAGGCCGACCGGCGGCTGTTCCATGCGGCCGTCCAATCTATTGTCGCGGGCCAACAGGGCCTCGAGTTGGTTGCTGGCGAAGCGGCAGCGCTGCGGCTCGAGGGAGGCAGGGTCGCCGGGCTCGAGTTGGCCGACGGATCGGCGCTCGCAGCGCGCGCAGTGGTGCTTTGCACCGGGACATTTCTCGGTGGAGTGCTCTTTCGCGGTGAAGAGCGTTTCGAAGGCGGAAGGATCGGCGAGGGGGCGGCCCATCGGCTAGCGCAGCAATTGCGCGAGGCCGAGCTGCCTATGGGACGGCTCAAGACGGGCACGCCGCCGCGGCTCGACGGGCGTACGATCGATTGGGCTGCGCTCGACGAGCAGCCCTCTGATGGCGAGTCCTGGACGATGTCCTCGCTGACACAGGGCAGGGCCAATCCGCAGGTCTTCTGCGCGATCACCCGGACCAATGCGCGCGCACACGACATCATCCGCGCCAATCTGGACCGTTCGCCGCTCTTTTCGGGGGCAATCGGGGCGTCTGGCCCGCGCTACTGTCCCTCGATTGAAGACAAGATCCACCGTTTCGGCGATCGCGAGGGGCATCAGGTCTTCCTCGAGCCGGAGGGCCTCGATAGCGAGCTGGTCTATCCCAACGGCATTTCGACTTCTTTACCCGCCGATGTGCAGCTTGCCATGCTCCGCGAGATGGACGGCCTTGCTCGTGTCGAGATGGCGGTTCCCGGCTATGCGGTCGAATACGATCATATCGATCCGCGCGCGCTCGGTTCCTCGCTCGAGCTGCACGCTATCCCCGGCCTTTATTGCGCCGGACAGATCAACGGTACGACGGGATATGAGGAGGCGGCAGCGCAGGGCCTTGTTGCAGGGATGCACGCCGCGGCTTCGGTCCTCGGCACCGAGCCCGCGACTCTCGACCGTGCCAGCGCCTATATCGCGGTGATGCTCGATGACTTGACGTTGCAGGGAATTACCGAGCCCTACCGCATGCTAACCTCGCGTGCCGAGTATCGCCTTCGGCTGCGCGCGAGCAATGCCGATACGCGCCTTACCCCGCTGGGGATAGCGTGTGGGCTGGTCGGATCCGACCGAGCCGAATGGTATGCCCGGCGTGAAGCCCGCCGGGGGCGGTATGCGGAACAATTCGCCAAACCGATCCACGCCAAAGAGCTCGTTGCAGCAGGGTTTCACGTGAAACAGGACGCCGGCCCGCGTGCCGCTGTTGACTGGCTCGCAGGCGGCCATGCCGAGCTTTCGGACCTCGCGCCTTGGCTGGAGAACGTCGATCCTGCGGATCCCCTGGCGATCGAACTTGCCGAGGATGCGTTCTACGCGCCCTATCTCGCGCGGCAACGGGCCGAGCTCGACGACCTGCGCACCAGCGAAGCCCAAAGACTGTCGCCCGATTTTCCCTTTGCGGAGGTTCCGGGCCTGTCGAACGAAATGATCGAACGCCTGTCGGCCGCGCGGCCCGAATCGCTGGCTGCTGCAGGCCGGATTCGGGGGATTACCCCTGCCGCGCTCGCCGCCTTGCTCGTCCACGCCCGCAAGCGGGATCGTGCGGCATGATCAGTACAGAGGCTGGGGCGAAGTCCTATGTCGCGGGGCTCGGCGACGAGGCGGCAATAGATCGCCTCTCGCTGCTCGCGGCCGATCTCGCCGAAGAGAACCAAAGCCAGAATCTCGTGGCGAGGGCAACAATGGCGACAGTCTGGCAGCGCCACATCGCCGATTCGGCGCAGTTGCTCGCCTACTGTCCCGAGCAACCGGCTGTCTGGATGGATCTCGGCAGTGGCGCCGGCTTTCCGGGCCTGGTCATCGCAGCGCTCCGACCACAAATCCCGGTCATGCTCGTTGAATCGCGCAAGCGACGGGTCGATTGGCTCAACCGCGCGTCGACCCGAATGGGGCTGGAGAATTGCCGGGTCGAGGGATGTCGCCTTGAGCAGGTCGAACGGTTCGACGCCGGGGTGATATCCGCCCGCGCCTTCGCCCCGCTCGATCGTTTGCTCAGCTTATCCGCACGCTTCTCCACAACCACCACCTGTTGGGTGTTGCCCAAGGGACGCTCGGCAGAGCAAGAAGTGCAGGGGTTGTCCCGGACCGGTCGCGCCATGTTTCACGTGGAACAATCGCTGACCGACCCAGAAGCGGGCATCGTCGTCGGCCGCGGGAAGTGGAGCGAAACGTCATGATCACCATCGCAATCGCCAACCAGAAGGGCGGGGTAGGCAAGACTACCACCGCCATCAACATCGCCACCGCGATGGCCGCGACGGGCTGGAAGACGCTGCTGATCGACCTCGATCCGCAGGGCAATGCCTCGACGGGGCTGGGCATACCCAGTGCCGCACGTGAAAACACGAGCTATGACTTGCTGCTCGACCAGGCGACGCTCGCCGAATGTGCGCTGGAAACCGAAATTCCCGGGCTCGATATCGTCCCCGCAACGCAGGATCTTTCCGGTGCCGAAGTCGAGCTGGTTTCGGTTGACGATCGTACCGCACGGCTAACCAAGGCGCTTTCGGCGCAGGCACGCGGCAGCTTTGCTGGCTACGATGCTTGCTTCATCGACTGCCCTCCCTCGCTAGGCCTGCTGACGCTCAATGCGCTGTGCGCGGCCGATACGTTGATGGTGCCGCTGCAATGCGAATTTTTCGCGCTCGAAGGGCTCAGCCAGCTGCTGCAGACCGTCGAGCGGGTGCAACAGGGTTTCAATCCGGACCTTGGAATCGTCGGCGTGGTGCTGACCATGTTCGATCGCCGCAACCGGCTAACCGACCAGGTGGGCGACGATGTCCGCGACTGCCTCGGCAACCTGGTGTTCGAAAATGTCATTCCACGCAACGTCCGCCTGTCCGAGGCGCCGAGCCATGGGATGCCGGCGCTGGTCTACGATCACAATTGTCCGGGGAGCCGGGCCTATATCGGCCTGGCGCGCGAATTGATCGGGCGTCTGCCTGAGAAGAGGAAGGCGGCATGAGCGAGAAAGCCGCCAATACGGGAGCACGACCGATCGACCGCAAGAAGAAATTGGGGAAGGGGCTGGGCGCCCTTCTGGGGGAAACACGGCGCGAGGAACCGCTTGTCAGGTCCGCGCAGGCCGGCGCTGCGGGTGCTTCCACCGAATCGGGCGACGCAGCATTGCGCTCCACACCGCTCGACGGGCTCGCGTCGATTCCGGTCGCGGATATCGAACCGCTTCCCGGACAGCCGCGCTCGCGGTTCGACGAGGAAAGCCTCGATGCACTCGCTTCCTCGATCGCGTCGCGTGGCGTCATCCAGCCGGTCATCGTTACGCCGCTCGCCCGCGGCCGGTATCGCCTCGTCGCGGGTGAACGCCGCTGGCGGGCGGCGCAGAAGGCGCGGCTCCACGAGATTCCCGCGCTGGTCCGCGATCTCGACCAGCGTGAGGTCATGGCACTGGCGCTGATCGAAAACCTCCAGCGCGAAGATCTCAACCCCGTCGAAGAGGCGCATGCCTACCAGAAGCTCGCCGAGGACGAGGGTATGACCCAGGCCGAAATCGCTCGGCTGGTCGACAAGTCGCGAAGCCACGTGGCCAATTTCCAGCGGCTTCTTGCGTTGCCGGACACCGTCCTGTCACTGCTCGCCGATGGTTCGCTGTCGATGGGGCATGCACGCGCGCTCATCGGGCGTGAGGAGGCGGTCGATCTCGCTCGCCGCGCCGTCTCCGAAGGCCTCTCGGTTAGGGAAATGGAGGCGTTGACGCGTAAACCGCGTCGCAACGCTGCCGCCGGCGGATCATCCGCGGCACCTGCGGGCGAGGACAATGCCGATATCGCCGCAGTGCAAGGCCATCTCGAGGAATTCCTCGGTATGCCAGTCAAAATCACCACCGAAAGCACGCCCAACACCGGCAGCGTTACGATTCGCTATCGTACGCTCGACCAATTAGATCTTATTTGTCAGAGGCTTACAGGCGGAGAAATCTAGCCTGTCGGCACCTGCCAAGAGTTCCGGCGAAGAGATCCACGCCGTTTTGCGGCAGACGAGGGCACTCGACGCGATCGTTGTCCGAGAAATTCGTCAGTTGGCTGGCGTGCCGTCGCGATAGACCGCCGTTTGCGGCAGTGCGACCGTGACCGGCACGAGCATGTACTGCCCTGGCTGGTTGTACTGGACGCGCCCAGCGCTCGCGTTCGCCTGCTCCATGTAATTGTCGAGATAGGCCTCGCACTGGCGCGAACTGTCGTTCCTGGTGCGCGCCGCGCCATCGATTGCGTCGCCCACCGCCATACCGGCGAGCGCCCCGCCACCGGCACCGATCAGCGTCCCGGCGGTGCGATTGCCGCTTCCGGCGATCCGGTTACCCAGGACGCCACCTGCCGCCGCGCCAACCAGCGCCCCGATCACCTTGCCGCGATCACTGTCGTTTTCATAGGTGTCGAGCCGCGTGCGACACTCCGCGAGCCACGCATTGCGATCGAAGGCGACCAGTTGCGCGCCTGCGGGAAGGTAGAGCTGGGTCGAGACCTGGCCCGGCTGGTAGCCATAGCCATAGCTGCCCTGCTGCATCGGCTGGACCGGCTGTGCGGTCGCATCGCGGTAGATCACACGCGATGCACCGCCGCTTGGCTGTGCATAGGTGACCGGGGCCGGATAGGCATACAGCACCTGCGGCGGCTGCTGGACGTAGACATAGGTCGGAGGGGGTGGCGAAACGGGTGCTACCGGCACCGTATTGCGGGTTGCGATCGTCCGTGCCGCCGGAAGCGGTTGGCCGCTGTCGGTGGTCGGTGCGCGATACGCCGGATTCGAAGGGTCGATCGGCTGGATCGTCGGCGCCTCGACGAAGACAACCGCCGGCGCTTTGTCGTTCGGGACCGTTTCGGTCACCACGTCGTCGTCGAGCGCGGCCTCGGGCTGAGCGTATTCGTATTGACCCGTCTCGTAGGATAGGGTGTCCTGTGCCAGGGCCACGTTCGGCATCGTGGCGAGGCTCGAAGCGGTGAGGGCGAGTGCGGTACGAACGAACATGGCGCGGGCTCCTTCAGGCGACTCGAGCGAAGGCCCGGCCGCTATGGTTATCGCGATGTTAGCATTCCGCCGCGCAAGCGCAAAAGCCGAGCCCGCGCTGTGCCGCTATGGGGCAGGCGCGATCAGATCCGTTTTTCCAGCACCGCGGCAAGCGCTTCGATCCCCTCCGCGTCGGCCTGGTCGAATCGTGCGGCCACGGGGCTGTCGAGGTCGATGACCGCGACGACCGCGCCCTCGCGGATCACGGGTACAACCAGTTCCGACCGGGTCACCGCATCGCAGGCTATATGTCCCGGAAACGAATGGACGTCCTCGACCAGCTGGGTCCGGCCCGCGGATGCCGCCGCTCCGCAGACGCCCTTGCCCAGGGGGATGCGAATGCAGGCTGGGCGGCCGACGAAGGGACCGAGGACCAGCTCGTCCTCGACAAGGCGATAGAAACCCGCCCAGTTGAGATCGGGCAGGAAATCCCACAGCAGCGCGGCGACATTCGCCATATTGGCAACGGCGTCGGGCTCGCCGGCGGTGAGCGCGTCGGCTGCGTCGCACAGCTGGCGATAGGCCTCGGGCTTGGGTGTGTCGGGAGCGGGGCGAAAATCGAACATGGCGCGCGATGTAACGCGCGCAAGCGCCGCTGCAACCCCCATTGCCCGATCGGGCACGCTCGCTTATTCCCGCGCCATGGGTATCCTCAAGAAGCTGGGCATCGCGCTCCTCGTCATCCTGCTGGTCGTTCTTGCGGCAGGATATTTCCTCACCCGCGGCGATACCGCCGATGTCCCCTTCGACGAGACGGTCGGAACCGATCCGAAGCTCGACGAACCCGACGCGGAAAGCTTCCCCACCGTTGCGATCGCCGAGCCCGTCGGCTGGGGCGAGGACGAGGCGCCAGTCGCCGCGGAGGGTCTTGCCGTCACCCGCTTTGCCGAAGGGCTCGACCATCCGCGGACGCTGCAGGCGCTGCCCAATGGCGACATTCTTGTATCGCTGACCCGCTCACCTTCGATACCCAGCGGCAAGAGCAAAGGGTTGCGAGACATCATCGCCGGGTTCCTGTTCCGCAAGGCGGGCGCGGGCGGCGAAAGCCCCAACCAACTTGTCTTGCTGCGCGATGCGGACGGCGACGGCGTCGCCGAACGCCGCTTCGTGCTGCGCGACGATCTCCAGTCTCCTTCGGGCATCGCCTGGGGCGATGGCACGCTCTACGTGGCAAACCATGATGAGGTCCTGGCCTTCGATTACGAGCCTGGTGCCACGCAGATTGCCGGCGAAGGCCGCAAGATCGCCGATCTCGCCGAGGGAACCGGCCACTGGATGCGCAATCTCGCGCTGCATCCCGACGGTGACCGGCTATATGCCGCCGTGGGTTCGAAGTCGAACATCGGCGAAGACGGCATGGAGATCGAGCAAGGCCGCGCGCTGATTTGGGAGATCAATCTCGAGACCGGTCGCCAGCGGGTCTTCGGCGCGGGCCTGCGCAATCCCAACGGGCTCGATTTCAGCCCCTGGTCGGGCGAGCTCTGGACCACGGTGAACGAGCGCGACATGCTCGGCTCGGATCTCGTGCCCGATTACCTCACCAATGTCCCCGTCGGATCGCATTATGGATGGCCATGGGTCTATTACGGCGACAATTACGATCGTCGGGTGAAATATCCGATTCCGCAGTTCATCAACTACGTCCGCACACCCGAATATGCGCTCGGCCCGCACGTCGCCGCGCTCGGGCTGGTATTCAGCAAGGAAGGCGCGAGGATGGGGCCGAAATTCGCCAGCGGCGCCTTTATTGCGCAACACGGTTCGTGGAACCGCAAGCCGCCGTCGGGCTACGATGTCGTCTATGTCGCCTTCGACGAGCGCGGCAACCCGACCGGCAAGCCGGTGCCTGTGCTGACCGGTTTCCTCAAGGACGACGGCACGACTCGCGGACGCCCGACTTGGGTCGAATGGGCCGGCGACGGTTCGCTGCTGGTGTCCGACGATACGGCGGGAATCATCTGGCGCGTCGTAGCGCCCGGTGCCGAGGGGCAGAAAGGCATTGCGCGTGTAACGGGCGACCGCCTGCCGCCGCAGCGCGAGCTGAACGGGCTCGAAGCCAAATTCGGCAAGGACGACTATGCGCGGCGGGTCACTGCCGAATAGTTCAGCCCGCCAGCTGTGCGGTCGATAGCGCGTAAAGCGTCTCGGCCCCTGCGGTGGCAGACGCCTTCAGGCCCGCAGCTTCGGGCACGATCCGATCGAGGAAAAAGCGCACCGAGGCCGTCTTGCCGGCGGCCAAGGCCGGTGCATCGCCCGCTTCGACCGCGCGCAATTGGTTCAATAGCTGCCAACCCGCGACCGCCACGGCGAGCATGGTGCAGAAGGGCACCGACCCGGCTAGGCGATCATCGAGGCTGGCCTCGTCGCGCATCCAATGGACCACCGCTTCGCAATCGGCGGCGAGCGCTGCGAGGGTCGGCTCCTGCGTCGCATTCCGGGCGATGTCGGCGACGAGCGAGGTCAGCGCCTCGCCGCCGTCGAGGCCGAGCTTGCGGGTGACGAGGTCGGCGGCCTGGATGCCGTTGGTGCCTTCGTAGATCGGGGCGATGCGCGAATCGCGCCAGTGCTGCGCGGCGCCGGTTTCCTCGATGAAGCCCATGCCGCCATGGACCTGCACGCCGAGGCTGGCCACCTCGATCCCGATATCGGTGCCCCAGGCCTTGATCAGCGGGGTGAGCACTTCGCCGCGCGCACCGGCGCCTTCGTCGCCCAGCGTGCCGCGATCGACCTGCCCGGCGGTGTAATAGAGCAGCGCGCGTGCCCCTTCGGTGAGCGCCTTCATCCGCAGCAGCATGCGCCGCACGTCGGGATGCTCGACGATCGCCACCGGCGACTTGTCGGGCGATCCGGCGCGCGCCGATTGCACGCGCTCCTGCGCATAGGCCAGCGCCTGCTGCGTCGCGCGTTCGCCGATCTGGACGCCCTGGTTGCCGACATTGATGCGCGCATTGTTCATCATCGTGAACATCGCCATCAGCCCGCGGTTTTCCGCACCGACCAGCTCGCCGATGCATTCGTCATTGTCGCCATAGCTCATCACGCAGGTGGGCGAGGCGTTGATGCCGAGCTTGTGCTCGATGCTGACGCAGCGCAGGTCGTTGCGCGCGCCGAGCGAGCCATCGTCTGTCACGTGATACTTCGGCACGATGAAGAGCGAGATGCCGTGGCTGCCCTCGGGCGCGTCGGGCAGGCGCGCGAGGACGAGGTGGATGATGTTCTTCGCCAGCTCGTGCTCGCCCCAGGTGATGTAAATCTTCTGGCCCTTGATCCGGTACTTGCCGGCGTGTTCGCCCTCGGCGATCGGCCGGGCGGTAGTCCGCAGCGCACCGAGGTCGGAACCGGCCTGCGGCTCGGTCAGGTTCATGGTGCCTGACCATTCGCCGCTCACCAGCCTGGGCAGGTACTTTTCCTGCAGCGCATTCGACCCGTGGTGTTCGAGCGATTCGATCGCCCCGACGCTGAGCATGGGCAGCAGGTTGAAGGCCATGTTCGCCGTGCCGAGATTCTCGAGCACGTTGCACGAAAGCGTGAAGGGCAGGCCCTGCCCGCCGAACTCGACCGGGCCCGAGATCGCGTTCCAGCCTTGCTCGACATAGTGGTGGTAAGCTTCCTCGAAGCCGTCGGGCAGGCGCACCACGCCGTTCTCGAGCTTCGCGCCCTCGAGGTCGCCGACGCGGTTGAGCGGCGCCCATTCACCCGCGGCGAACTCGCCGATCCCGCCAACGATCGCATCGACCATGTCGGGCTCGGCAGCGGCGAATCTCTCGGCCTGCGCGAGCTCCTCGATCCCGGCATTGACGCGGATGGCGAGCAGCTGGTCCTGGGTGGCGGGGGTATAGGTCACGTCTAATCCTCTTGGCTTTGCCTGCCCGCAGATATAGCGCGCGGGCATGGGCGGCAAATACGTTACGGAAACGCTTCGCGCAGATGCCGTGGGCTTGGCCCGCGCGGCTGGGATTCTGCGCGAAGGCGGCCTGGTCGCCGTCCCGACCGAGACGGTATACGGCCTCGCCGCGCGCGCCGACAGCGATGAGGCCGTCGCGCGAATCTATGCAGCGAAGGGGAGGCCAAGCTTCAACCCGCTGATCGTCCATGTGGCATCGCTCGACCAGGCGCGGGGTCTGGCGGAGTTTTCCGCAGCGGCCGAGCGGCTCGCCGGGGAACACTGGCCCGGGCCGCTCACGCTGGTTCTCCCGCGCCGCCGCAAGGCCGGGCTTGCGACCGCCGTCACCGCGGGTCTCGACACGGTCGCGCTGCGCATGCCCGCGCATCCGCTGATGCAACGCCTTCTCCAGGAGGTCGGTCTCGCGCTCGCCGCGCCCTCGGCCAATCGCAGCGGCTTCATCAGTCCGACCACCGCGGCCCATGTGCTCGCCTCGCTCGACGGGCGGATCGATGCGGTGCTCGAGGGTGGCGAATGCGAACGCGGGCTCGAATCGACGATCGCCGCGGTCCGTGCCGATGGTTCGATCGATCTGCTGCGTCCGGGCCCTATCGCGCTTGAGGCCGAGGCAGGCGATGGCGAGCACATCGAAGCGCCAGGCCAGCTCGCCAGCCATTACGCCCCCGGCAAGCCGGTGCGGCTCGACGCGACGCAAGTTGCGCCAGACGACTTCATGATCGGCTTCGGTGCGATCGTCGGGGACTGCACCCTATCCACCCGCGGCGATCTCGCCGAGGCGGCGGCGCGGCTCTATGCCTGCCTCCACGAGGGCGCACGCTCGGAGAAACCGCGCATCGCGGTCGCGCCGATACCCGATGAGGGTATCGGGATCGCGATCAACGACCGGCTGCGCCGGGCCGCAACCCCGCCCGGCTAGTCGCCTTCGGGCTCGACCGGGATCGAGGGGATGATCTGTTGCATTTCGGCATAGGTGTCGCGCGCTTCGTCGCAGGCGCGGCGGCTGCCATCCTCGCATTCGTCGAGCTGCTTTTCGTACTGGCGCTCGAGCTTGGCGAGTCGCTCCTCGCGCCGCCGGATTTCGCGCCCGCGTTTCTCGTCGGCTTCCGACTGGCTGGTCGTGGCGAGATCGACGCCCTTGCTGACGACCTTCACCGGCGCGGTGGCAACGTCGACCACAGTCTTGGCGAGGCAGCCGGGCAGCATGACTGCGGAAGGCAGCAGAATCAGAAGAGCTAGGCGACGCATGACGAAATCCTTTCGCCGCGCCGCCTAGCTCAAAACGGGTGAGCCGTCGATGAACTCAGGCGTCGGGTGCTTCGGGCGCCTCGGGTGCCGGCGGGGCGATCGGCGCCGCCGGAGCTTCGGGGGCCTTGCGCGCGCGGGTCACCTCGCGGCAATTGAGTTTGCCCGAACCCATGGCGCTGACGGTGCAGTTGGCGCGGCCGTTCACGGTGATCGAGCCCGTTCCCATGATGCTGGCCTCGACATCGCCGTCCGAGGCGAATTCGGCACTGCCCGATCCGGCAACCGAGATATCGGCGCCACCGACTTCGAGGCCGGCCATGTCCGCTGCACCCGAACCGGCGATGGTCAGGTCGAGCGATTCGACCTTGCCGCTGGCGGAGAAGTCGCCCGAACCGGCGATGGTGAGGTCGAGCGAGCTCGCGTCCATCCGCGCGACCTTGGCCTTGCCCGAACCGGCGATGGTCACATCGGCCTTGCCGGTCATCGATTCGGCCTCGATGTCGCCCGAACCGGCGAGTACCATGGCGGTGAGGCTGGGCATGGTCACGCGAACGGTCGCGTGTCCCTTGTCCTTCCAGCTGTTCTTCTCGCGGCTGATGCCGAGCGATCCGTCGTCGAGCGAGAAGCGCAGGGCCTCGACCGCTTCGTCGTCGCCCGAAACCGAGATGTCGAGCGCATCGCCTTCGGTGACGACGACCGTGTCGGGGCCCGCGAGCACCAGCTCGGTCGGCGCCGGTCCGCTGGTGTCGAGTTCGGCCAGCGGCACGCCTTCGCTGTCGCCGATCTGGATATTCACGCCATCGCAGCCGGTGACGATGGCGGCGCCGGCCAGCACGGCCAGGGGCGCGAGGCCCTTGAGTAAACGGTGGATCATCGCAGTGGTATTCCTCTCGCAGCGGCAGTCCGTGTTGCTGATATAATACAGCGCGCGACGATCATCAAGCCGGAGGATGCGGACCGACCGGCAGGGTCCGCCCCGCCGATCGATCGATTGCTACCGTTCGTAGAACTCAGCGCGTGCAGGTGAGGCGGCCCGAACCCATCCGCGTTTGCGAACAGTCGGTGGTTCCCGTCACCACGGCACCGCCGCTGCCGACGATGCTCGCCGAGACCCGCCCGTCCGCGTGGAAGCGCGCGTCACCCGAACCTGCGATCGTGACATTCGCACGTCCCACGCGCAGGCCGCGGCCGTGGATGTCGCCGCTGCCCGCAATGGTGATCTTGCCGTCGTCGGCCTGGCCCGCGATGTGCAGATCGCCCGAACCGGCGATCGTCGCCTTGAGCTCGGATGCCTGAACGCGGCGTATGTCGATCGTGCCCGATCCCGCGACGGTGGCGCCGATATCCTCGCCGTTCATCGCGTCGACCGAAAGATCGCCCGAACCGGCGAGGACGACGTCCTCGACTGCCGGCGCGATAATCTCGATGCGCGCCGTACCGTCGATCCGGTCGTGGCGGTGGCGCCGGCCGATAGTAATCTTTCCGTCCTCGACGAGGAAGCGCAGCTCGGCGAGCACTTCGCTGCTGCCGCTGGCACGGATCTGCCAACGATCGCCGCGCGTCACGGTGAGATTGTCGGCACCGGCGAGGACCACCGAATCGAAGCGACCCGTGCGGGCCCAGTCCTGCGAGATAGGCTGCCCGTCATCGAGCCTGGAATGCCATTTCCCATGCGCGATCGCGGTGTCGGCGGGCAGGGCGACAATCGTGGCGAGGCCGAGCGAGGCGGCGGCAAGAATGCGAAACATGGTGGTTCTCCCGAATGGTGGGGCATAGGTCTCACCATCGGCGAACGAAGTCGAGGACGTTCGTCGACAACTGTAATCGTTTAATGGAATAGGGGGGTCCGGCCACGCCGCAAACGAAAAGGGGGCGCCTGGTGGCACCCCCTTCGAATGTAAGGTTTTGGACGCGCTTACGCGTCTTCGGTGTTCTCGTAATACTGCGGCGCGTGTTCGCGCAGCACGTCGAGGATCTTCTCCAGCGCGGTCGCCTCGTCGGTCTTCTCCATCGCCGCGAGTTCGCGGGCCAGGCGGCTCGAGGCCGCTTCGAAGATCTGGCGTTCCGAATAGGACTGTTCGGGCTGGTCGTCGGGACGGAACAGGTCGCGCGTCACTTCGGCGATCAGGACGATCTCGCCCGAGTTGATCTTGGCTTCGTATTCCTGTGCGCGGCGGCTCCACATGGTCCGCTTGACCTTGGGCTTGCCCTTGAGCGTTTCCATCGCTTCTTTCAGCGTCTTGTCGCTCGACAGCTTGCGCATGCCGATCGATTCAACCTTGTTGACCGGAACGCGCAGCGTCATGCGTTCCTTTTCGAAGCGGAGGACATAAAGGTCGAGCTGCATGCCGGCGATTTCCTCGCTCTGGAGCTCGATCACACGGCCAACGCCGTGCTTGGGGTATACAACGTAGTCGCCAACGTCGAAGGCATCAGCCTTGCTTGCCATGCAATCTATCCTTTCGTCCGGGCCCGGCCGGAGGGACAACAGCGTCGTCGAAACCCTTGGCCGCAATCCCCTCCGAGGGAGTGCGGTCGGGTGCCGAATGTGACGTGTGCTGGTGGCCTGCCCTTTCAATTCTCACACCTGGCCGGGAGCAAACCGGCGCAGTTGTTGCATTATATAGCACAGCCGCAAGAAAATTGCGAATCGCAATTGAGTCGACCGGAGGGAGCGGGCAGGCGGCGTTCGGCGGCCGCCCCCGGATCAGTCGCCTTCGCCGGGCTCGGGCGAGAAGTACTTGGCGAACTTGTCTTCTTCGTCCTTGTGCTCGTCGGCGTCGGCCGGCGGCTCCTTCGACTGGGTGATGTTGGGCCATTCGGCGCTGAACTTGGTGTTCAGCTCGAGCCACTTCTCCAGACCGTCTTCGGTATCGGGGAGAATCGCTTCGGCGGGGCATTCGGGTTCGCATACGCCGCAGTCGATGCACTCGCTGGGATTGATGACCAGCATGTTGTCGCCTTCGTAGAAGCAGTCGACCGGACAGACCTCGACGCAGTCGGTGTACTTGCACTTGATGCAGGCCTCGGTGACGACATAGGTCATGGGTAGCGTAATCCCTAGAAGTGGTTCTCTGATCCGCGCTGCTAGGGCGGTTTATCCGTTGGGGTCAAGCTCGCGGTAGCAGGCCTGCGCTTCGCGCGGGGGGCCGCGCCTTTCGGGAACTGCGAGGATTTCGATCAGCCGCACCCTTTCGCCGAGCGGAAGGGTGAGGATGTCGCCCGTGCCGATATCGCGAGAACAGCGCGTCACCCGCTCGCCGTTGCGGCGGATGTGCCCTTCTTCGACCAGCCTGTGCGCCGCGCTGCGGGTGCGCACGAAGCGCAAATAGCACAGCAGCCGGTCGATCCTCACTCAAGGCTCTCCATCAGCGCACCAGGTCGGCGAGCGCGGCGAAGGCATTGCCCTCGCGCGGTTGCGTGGGCTTCTGCCGCTCCTGCTTGCGCCGCGCCGGGCGCCATTCCCAGCGGTCGGGACGCGGCGGGCCGAACTGCCCCTCCGCCAGAGGGCGTGCCTTCTGCACGCGGAAGCCGGCATTGCCGAGCAGGCGCGCAATATTGCCTTCCTCGAGCCCGATCGAGACCGGCAGCGCATAGTCGAGCACGAATTTGCGCCTGCGGTCCTTGCCCTGCGCCTTGGCGCGGACCTCGTGCGCGGCGCGCAGGATTTTCTCGGCAAGGTCGATGCGGATCGCCTGGCTGCCCGCATGGCGATAGCCCGAGGGCAGCTTCTTGGCATCGGCGATCACCGGCAGCATCGCCTCCTGCAGCGGCCGCCGGTCGCGCCCCAGCGCATGGAGCAGCTGGCGCGGCGCAGGCTTGAGCAGCGCGGGCGCGAAGATGTCGAGTGCACCGAAGGTCACGCCGATCTTGCGCAGGAAGGGGCGCATCTCCTTGGGCAGGTGCTCGATGCCCGCCTTCTCGCGCGTGACATAGCCATGCCCGGCAATCAGGTTGAGCAGCAGCGCGCGCGCTTGCGATCCCGCGTCGGGATTGCTCGCCGCATGATGCAGCTTTTCGAGCGGCTCGAGCGGCGCGAGCGTTTTGGCGAGCCAGCCTTCGAGCGCGGCAAGCAGGCTCGTACGCGGGGCATCGGGCAGCGCGGCAACTTCGCGCGAAGGCTGCAGGAGCGGCGTCACGCTGCCATCGCGCTGGTCCAGCTTGGCGAGTTCTTCCTTGCCCCAGCGAACCGCGCCGCGCGCCAGTTCAACCCCGGCGAGGTCGGAGGCGACCAGCGCCTCGGCCCTTTCGCCCAGCAGCCTGGGCAGCGCCTTTTCCGCGGCGGCGAGCAGCATGCGGCGGTCCTCGTGCCGGGCGGAGGGATCGACCACGAAGCGCAGCCCCTCGACATGGCCGAGCACCTCGCCCTCGACGCTCACTTCGCCCGCCTCGTTCAGTTCAATCGGCAACATGCCTGCATCCTGTCCCAGCGACTTCATCAGGATCGCCGTCCTCCGGTTTACGAATCTCTCGGTTAGCCGCGCATGAAGCGCGTCCGACAATTTGGCTTCGACTGCGCGTGCGCGCGACGCCATTTCGTCACGCGCCAGCACCCAGTCGGGCCGCTGGCAGATATAGGCCCAGCTGCGAATCGCCGCGATCCGCCCCTGCAGCGTATCGATATCGCCGGACATGTTGTCGAGTTCGGATATCCTCGCGGCGACGTAATCCGCGCCGATGTATCCTTTCGACAAGTCGCGCCACAACCGCGCGACGAAGCGCGCGTGGACGTCGGGCCCGCGCTGGCGGAAGTCGGGCAGCGAGCACGCCTCCCAGAAACGGCGGACAGTGCCGGGGCCGCGGATGGTCTGCGCAAAGGGCTCCTCGGCAAGGCGCTTGAGCGTAGCGAGGTCGATGGCTTCGGGCGCCAGCCGCAGCGCGGGATCGCGCGGCGGGGCTTCGAGATCGCCGATCAGCGTGCCGAGCGAATCGAAGCGCGGCTCGGGTTCGCGCCAGAACAGATGCGTCAGCGGCGCGAAGCGGTGCTCCTCGATCGCATAGACCTCTTCCTCGGTGAACTCGGGCGCGGTGCCGTGCTTGTTCGTCCCCGCCAGCGTCCCGAAGGTGCCGTCGCGCTGGTGGCGCCCCGCGCGACCCGCGATCTGCGCCATCTCGGCCGGCAGCAGGCGGCGCATGCGCACACCATCGAACTTGCTGAGCCCGGCAAAGGCGACGTGGTTGACGTCAAGGTTCAGGCCCATGCCGATGGCATCGGTGGCGACGATGTAGTCGACCTCGCCATTCTGGAACAGCGCGACCTGCTTGTTGCGCGTCTCGGGGCTCAGCGCGCCCATGACCACCGCCGCGCCGCCGCGGAAGCGTCGCAGCATCTCGGCGACGGCATAGACCTGCTCGGCGCTGAAGGCGACGATCGCGCTGCGCGGGGGCAGACGCGACAATTTGCGCGGCCCGATATGGGTGAGGGTGGAGAAGCGAGGGCGGTCCGAGATTTCGGCCTCGGGCACAAGCTGCCGCACCAGCGGCTCGAGCGTCGCAGCGCCCAGCAGCATCGTCTCCTCGCGCCCGCGCGCGTTGAGCAGCCGGTCGGTGAAGATGTGCCCGCGCTCGCGATCCGCGGCGAGCTGCGCTTCGTCGAGCGCCACGAAGGCCGCCCCGGCTCCGTCGCGCGGCATGGCCTCGACCGTGCAGCACATGTAGCGTGCGTTTGCCGGCTCGATCCGTTCCTCGCCGGTGATCAGCGCGACCGCATCGTCGCCCTTGATCGCGCGCACCCGGTCGTAGACCTCGCGCGCCAGCAGGCGCAGCGGAAAGCCCATGCAGCCGCTCGAATGCGCTGCCATGCGCTCGATCGCCAGATGCGTCTTGCCGGTATTGGTGGGTCCGAGGACCGCCTTGATCGCGCTACCCTGCACCCCCCCTAGGTGGCAGCGGCGGGGGCCGAGGGCAACCACCCGGCGCCCCGTTCCCTCGATTCGCCGCAATCGCGACTCGGATCGCCGCAAGTTAAGTCGGCCTTTACTTTGTTTTGGCAAGCGGAACGGGCAAAGGACCCTGCAGCAAGGGTCGGGCCGCCATCGATTGCAGCGAGCGGCCGGAAAGAAGGGACAGCGCAGGTGTACAGGTCCCCCGCGGACATGGACGATACGCACAGGCATCACGCCACTGGCGGACAGGGCCAGCCCCCTGCCTCGCTCGCGCATGACCAGATCGTCGCCCCGGCACACCAGCCCGCTTTTTCCTGGACCACCATGCGCGACCAGCTTTCAGGCCGGATCGCCGCACTCGACCTCGCCCCCGATCTCGGCAGCGAGATCGGCAGCAAGCGCTGGATGCGCGGGCTCGGAACCTTCGTCGGGCTCACCGCAGCGGCACTGGCCCTCTGGCCCAGCTTCGCCCCACTCGAGGCAGCACCCCCGGCGCATGTCGACGATGCCGTGCGCGACGAATACCGCAGCCAGATGATCCTCCCGCTGGCGCTGGGTGCCGACAGCGGCCGCCATATGGGCGCGACCGCGCTGGTCGAGCCGCTCGCCGCCGCGCCCGAACGGCCTACGCTCGAGACGGTCCTGACGATAGGCCGCGGCGACACTTTCGAGCGCCTGCTGCGCCGCGCGGGCATCGGGCGAGACGACAGCCTGCGCGTCACCGAACTCGTCGGGGGCGCGATGGACCTGTCCGAGCTGGCCCCGGGTACGAGCTTCGACATCACGCTCGGCCGGCGTCCTGCACCCGGTGCGCCGCGCCCGCTCGAAGCCATTGCCTTTCGCGCCCGCTTCGATCTCGAACTGGCAGTCGAGCGGCACGGAGAAGGGGCCGAACTTGCGCTGACGAAACACGTCATCCGCGTCGACGAGACCCCATTGCGCATTCGCGGCACCGTGGGCGACAGCCTCTATCGTTCGGCGCGCGCCGCCGGCGCCCCGGCGAGCGCGGTCCAGGCCTATCTCAAGACGCTCGGCCAGTATGTGAATCTCGACCGCGACGTGCGCGCAGACGACACTTTCGACTTCATCGTCGCGCACCGCCGTGCCGCAACCGGCGAGCGGCAGGCCGGGCAATTGCTCTACGCCGGGCTCGAGCGCGACGAGAAGCCCCGGGTGCAATTGATGCGCTGGGGCAAGGACGGCGAATTCTACGAGGCTTCGGGCGTGGGCGAACAACGCGGCGGGCTGATGGCTCCGGTCGCTGGCCGGACGACCTCGCGCTTCGGCATGCGGCGGCATCCGATTTTGGGCTATCGCCGGATGCATTCGGGGCTCGATTTCAAGGCCGGCTACGGCACGCCCATCGTCGCGGTGACCGATGGGCGCGTGACCGGCGCCGGGCGCATGGGCGGCTGCGGCAATGCAGTGCGGCTGCGCCACGACGGCGGGATCGACACACGCTATTGCCACATGAGCCGGATCGCGGTGAACCGCGGGCAGAGTGTCCGCCGCGGACAGGTGATCGGCTATGTCGGCTCGACCGGCCTCTCCACCGGCGCGCACCTGCATTACGAAATGTACCGCAACGGCCGTGCGATCGACCCGGCGAGTGTCCAATATGTGAGCCGGGCGCAGCTGGCCGGCGCCGAACTGCGGCGCTTCAAGGACGCGCTGGCGCGGATCCGCACGGTCCAGCCGGGCGCTGCGCTGGCCGAACTCGAGCAGACCTCGGCGGAGGTTGCGGCGAGCGAACCGGTACGCGAAATCGACCGGCTCTCCCCGCCCAAGAAGGGCTGAGATTGCGCGGCGCGCCCGCTTGCGGCACAGCGGCGCCATGACCAACGCAAGTTACCCCGCCACCCGCCTGCGCCGCACCCGCGCGAGCGGCTGGAGCCGCGCCATGCACCGCGAAACGGTGCTGACTCCGGCCGATCTGATCTGGCCGCTGTTCGTAACCGACGGGCAGGGGGTGGAAGACCCGGTCGCCAGCCTGCCGGGCGTATCGCGCTGGTCGGTCGATGGAATTGCGGCGCGCGCGAAGGAGGCGGTCGCGCTCGGCATCCCCTGCATTGCGCTGTTCCCCAACACGCAGCCGGAAAAGCGCAGCAACGACGGCGCCGAAGCGCTCAATCCCGACAATCTCATGTGCCGCGCGATCAAGGCGGTGCGCGATGCCTGCGGCAGCGACATCGGTATCCTCACCGACGTGGCGCTCGATCCCTATACCAGCCACGGGCAGGACGGGCTGCTCGACGATAGCGGCTATGTTCTCAACGACGATACGGTCGCGGTGCTGGTCGACCAGGCCGTCAACCAGGCCGATGCGGGGGCGGACATCATCGCCCCGTCGGACATGATGGACGGTCGCGTGAAGGCGATCCGCATGGCGCTGGAAATGAACGCGCATCCCAATGTCCAGATCATGGCCTATGCGGCGAAATACGCCTCGGCCTTTTACGGCCCCTTCCGCGATGCCGTGGGGTCTGGGGGCCTGCTGAAAGGCGACAAGAAGAGCTACCAGATGGACCCGGCCAATGGCGACGAGGCGATGCGCGAGATTGCGCTCGATATCGCCGAGGGCGCCGACAGCGTCATGGTCAAGCCCGGCCTCGCCTATCTCGACATCATCTGGCGCGCCAAGCAGCAGTTCCACGTGCCCGTCTTCGCCTATCAGGTGAGCGGCGAATATGCGCTGATCGAGGCCGGCGCGGCGGCGGGCGTGGGCGATCGCGACGCGCTGCTGATGGAGAAACTGCTCGCCTTCAAACGCGCCGGGTGCAGCGGGGTTCTGACCTACCACGCACCGCGCGCGGCACAGCTGCTCAATGGCTGAATTCCGGATCGGGACCGAGCGGCTGATCCTGCGCGACTGGCGCGGCGATGCCGACTGGGCCGAGTTCTTCCGCGTCACCAACACGCCGGCGGTAATGGAATGGCTAGGCGGCGTGCTCGACGAGAACGGCCGGGCCAAGCAGCGCGAACGGGTCGAAGGCTGCGCCGCGCGCAACGGCTTCTGCTTCTGGGCGGTCGAACGCAGGGACGATGGTGCCCTGCTGGGATTTTGCGGCCTCAAGCGGGCCGATGCTCCGGGCTCGAGCGTAACCGGGGCGGTAGAGATCGGCTGGCGCCTGCGCGAGGATGCCTGGGGCCAGGGCTACGCGAAAGAGGCGGCGCTGGCTGCGCTCGGTGCGGCTTTCGAACGCTTTGGCGCCGAGGAAGTCGTGGCGCTCACGGTCGAAGGCAATGCGGCGAGCTGGGGGCTGATGAAGCGGCTCGGCATGCGGCGGCGCGAAGAGCTCGATTATGCCGACGAGCGCTATGACCCGCCGTGGCGCGATACGATCGTCTATTCGATCGACCGCGCGACATGGGAAGAGGCGCATGGCTGACATCGTCGCCGAGACCGACCGGCTGGTGCTGCGCACGATCGAGGACAGCGATGTCGAGCTACAGGACCGGCTGCTCAACACGCCGACGGTGATGGCGCGGCTCGGCGGGGTGAAGGAACGCCACGAGATCGAGGCCAAGCACGCCAAGTCACGCGCGCTCTACGCGCGCGAGGGCTTCAGCTTCCTCTTCATGATCGAAAAGGCGAGCGGCGAAATGGTCGGCCATTGCGGGATCAAGCGCGTCGACAATCCGCTTGCGCCCAATGTCGGTGATCACGAGGTCGGCTGGCTGGTGCGCAAGGACCGCTGGCGCAGGGGCTACGCCGAGGAGGCGATGCGCGCGGTGCTCGACTGGGCCTTCACCCGCGTCGGTGCACCGCATGTCGTGGCACTGACCAGCGAGGCCAATACCGGCAGCTGGAAACTGATGGAAAAGCTCGGCATGGTCCGGCGCGAGGATCTCGATTTTTCGGATCCCGCCTTTCCGCCCGAAGACAATCCGACGATTCAGTATTCGCTCACGAAAGACCAATGGGAGAGCGCACAGTGACTGCAAGCCGCCCCGGAGTGACCATCATCCCGATCCATGGCCACACGCCGAAGATCCACGACAGCGCCTTCATCGCGCCCGGCTGCACGATCATCGGCAATGTCGAGATCGGGGCCGACAGTTCGGTGTGGTACAATTGCGTGCTGCGCGCCGATGTCAGCCGGATCGTCATCGGCCAGCGGAGCAACATCCAGGACGGCACCGTCTGCCATTGCGACCCCGAATGCCCGGGCGATCCCGACGGTTCGCCGCTGATCATCGGCGACGACGTGCTGATCGGCCACATGGCGATGGTCCACGGCTGCACGATCGAGGATCGCGGATTTGTCGGCCTTGGCGCGATCGCGATGAACAAGGCGGTGATCGGCTCGGACGCGATGCTGGCGGCGGGGGCGATGCTGACCGAGGGCAAGGTGATGGGCGCACGCGAGCTGTGGGGCGGGCGTCCCGCGCGCAAGATGCGCGATCTCGACGATGCCGCGATTGCCGGCATGCGCATGGGCGTCGCGCATTACGCCGAGAACGCCAAGCACCACGCGGCAGCCGTCCATGCCGCGACGGGCCATGGCACGCCGCAGGGCTGACCTCCCCGATCCTGCAGAGCTGAATGCGCTCGTCACCGAGGGGCATTTGCGCCTGCGCGTGACGCCGGGTGCACGCAGCGAAAGCATCGCCATCGAGGACCGCAGGGTGCTGGTGAAGGTGCGCGCCCGGCCCACCGACGGCGCGGCCAACATCGCGGTCGAAAAGCTGGTGGCGCGCGCCCTTGGCGTGCCGGCGTCACGCTGCCGGATTGTACGCGGCGCGACGTCGCGCGAGAAGGTGCTCGCTGTCAGTCCCTGATCAGCGCCCGCAGCGCCTCGATCCGGTCGGCCTCGTGCGGCGGCTTGTCCCAGCGGATACGGTGGATACGCGGGAAGCGCATGGCGAGCCCGGACTTGTGGCGCTTGCTTTCATGGACGCTGTCGAAGGCGACTTCGAAGACCAGGCTCTTGTCGGTTTCGCGTACCGGGCCGAAGCGGTTCACGGTGTTCTGGCGGACATGGCGATCGATCTTCTTCAGCTCCTCGTCGGTGAAGCCCGAATAGGCCTTGCCCACGGGCAACAGTTCGGCGCCGGCATCGGGGTCGCCGTCCCAGCAGCCGAAGGTGTAGTCGGAGAAAAAGCTCGAGCGCTTGCCGCTGCCGCGCTGGGCGTACATCAGCACGCAATCGACCAGCAGCGGGTCGCGCTTCCACTTGTACCAGTAGCCGATGCGCCGCCCGGCGATATAGGGGCTGTCGCGTCGCTTGAGCATCAGCCCCTCGATCGCATCGTCGCGCGCGCCCTCGCGGATTTCGGCGAGCTGGTCGAAATCGCGCGCCTCGACCAGCTGGCTGAGGTCGAAATGCGTACCCGGCAGCCGCGTCATGAGCGTCTCGAGCCGCTGCCGCCGCGCGGTCCAGGGCTGTTCGCGCAGATCCTCGCCCTCGAGCAGGAGCGCATCGTAGAGCCGCACGAAAGCGGGAAACTCGGCGAGCATCTTCTTGCTCACCGTCTTGCGCCCGAGCCGCTGCTGCAGCGCGTTGAAGCTCGCCGCGCCGCCTTGCTCGCCGCCCTGGTGCGCGCCGCGCACGAGCAGTTCGCCATCGAGCACCGCGGGGAAGGGGAGGACATCGAGCAGTTCGGGAAATGTCGCCGAGATGTCGTCGCCCGAGCGCGAATAGACGCGGGTCTCGTCGCCCGCGCGGACCAGCTGGACGCGGATCCCGTCCCATTTCCACTCGGCGGCGTAGTCGGAGAGGTCGACGACCGTTTCCTCGAGCGGATGCGCGAGCATGAAGGGGCGGAAGGTCGGCAGATTCTCGATATCGGGCGGTGGCTCGCCGCGCGCGGCCCAGGCGAACAGCGGGTCGTAGGGCGGCTCGAGCCCGTGCCAATATTCCTCGACCTCCTCGACCGATACGTCGAAGGCCTGGCCGAAAGCGGTCTTCGCAAGGCGGCTCGACACGCCGATCCGCATGCCGCCGGTGGCGAGCTTGAGCAGCGCATAGCGGCCCGAGGGGTCGAGCCGGTCGAGCAGGCGCGGCAGCTCGGCCAGCACGCTCTTGCGATTCATGCCGCCGAGCAGTTCGACAGCCTCGCTCACCGTCGGCGGCGAGGGGGCTTGTTCGGGCGCGGGCCAGAGCAGGCTGGCGGTCTCCGCCGTGTCGCCGACGAAATCGCGCGAGAGCGTCCACAGCACAGGATCGATCCGGTCCTTGAGCAGGTTGCGAATGGTCGAGCTTTTGACCGCGGGAAAGTCGAGCCCGTCGGCGAGCGCGGCGAGTGCCCAGCCGCGGTCGGGATCGGGCGTCATACGCAGATAGTCCGCAATCAGCCGCAGTTTCTCGTTGCGGCTGCGCGTGTAGACCAGCGCGTCGATCAGGGCGGCGAAGTCTTCCATCAGCGAATTCCGAGACGTTGCGACTGCGCTTCGACAGGCTCAGCGTGAGCGGACGTGGCGATGCGAGGCGAACATGAGGGCCGCTCGTCCCGAGCCTGTCGAAGGACAGTCACGCCCACGGGCTCAATCATCCTCGTCCTCGTACCCCACGAGCGCCAGCGCGCGGGCGCGGCGCTGGTGGAGTTGGCACCAGCGCAGCAGCGCATCCTCGCGGCCGTGGGTGATCCAGTTTTCCTGCGCGCCGACTTCCTCGATCGTCCGCGTCAGCTCGCCCCAGTCGGCGTGGTCGGAAATCACCAGCGGCAGTTCGACATTGCGCTGGCGCGCGCGCTGGCGAATGCGCATCCAGCCGCTCGCCATCGCGGTGATCGGATCGGGCAGGCGGCGCGACCAGCGATCGTTGAGCGCGGAGGGCGGGCACACCACGATGTGGCCCCGCATGTCCTCCTTCGAATGATCCGCCACCAGCCGCAATTCGCCAAGATCGACCCCGTGTTCCTCATAGAGCCGGCACATCTTCTCCATCGCGCCGTGGAGGTAGATCGGCGCGTCGTGCCCAGCGCGACGCAGTTCGGCGATCACCCGCTGCGCCTTTCCGAGCGCATAGGCACCGACCAGCACACAGCGCTCGGGATGCGCGGCGAGCCGGTCGAGCAGCTTCGCCATCTCCTCCTCGATCGGCGGATGGCAGAACACGGGCAGACCGAAAGTCGCCTCGGTGATGAAGATGTCGCAGGGGGTGACTTGGAAGGGCGGACAGGTGGGGTCGTGACGTCGCTTGTAGTCCCCCGTGACGATCACCCGCTCGCCGGCATGTTCGAGCAGGATCTGCGCGCTGCCGAGCACGTGGCCGGCGGGGATATAGGTCGCCTCAACCCCGCCGGGCAGGCGGATCGTCTCGCCATACTGGACCGGCGTGGCACCATCCGAAGTCGCGTAGCGCAACTTCATGATCGCCAGCGTCTCGGGGGTGGCGACGGTCTGGCCGTGTCCCCCGCGGGCATGGTCGGCATGGCCGTGCGTTACCAAGGCCTTGTCGACCGCGCGGCTGGGATCGACCCAGCAATCGGCGGGCAGGATATGGATTCCGTGGGGTTCGGGCCTGATCCAGGAAAAGGGGGCTGCCATCGCACAGAAACCCGCACGGCTACGCCGATGTTCCCGGACCGCCGCTTCGTAGCGTGATGCCCGTCACGCGCAGCCTGGCGCGCCCGGCCTTATCTCTCTTTCGCAGACAAGGAGGACATGTAATGGCTGGGTACTCGCTCCATATCGGACTCAATCGCGTTTCGGCGGGTCATTACGGCTCGGAGATGCCGCTACGCAGCGCAGTTGCCGACGCAGAGGCGATGGAGGCTATTGCCCGGGCGCAGGGCTTCTCCTCTCAGGCGTTGCACGATGACGCAGCGACGAGCGGCGCGGTGGCGCGGCATATCCACCAGCTGGCGAGCCGGGCCCGGCGCAAGGATATCGTCCTCATCAGCTACGCCGGGCACGGCAGCAACATCTACGATTCGGGCGGCGACGAACCCGATTCGCTCGACGAGACCTGGTGTCTGTTCGACCGGATGATGGTCGATGACGAGCTTTACGGTCTCTATACGCTGTTCGGCCCCGACGTCCGGCTGTTGATCGTGTCCGATTCGTGCCACAGCGGCACCGTTGCCCGGATGGTATCGGCGAGTGCGGCCGCCGATCCCTTTGCAGCCGATTCCGACGAGGTGTTCCGCACCATCGATCCCGTGGCGGCGCGCGCCGTCTATGCCGACCATTCCGAACTGTACGATTCGGTCCAAGCGCTAGCTGCCGCAGGAGGGCGTTCGTCGCTGTCCTGTTCGCTGCAGCTGTTCGCCGCCTGCCAGGACGACCAGCTTGCCGGAGACGGCCCTGACAATGGCTACTTTACCTCGCATCTGCTCGACCAGTGGGACCAGGGTGCATGGCAGGGCAGCTACACCGAACTCTACGAGAACCTGAGGCAGGCAATGCCGCGCAAGCAGCAGCCGAACCGCCAGCTTCTCGGCAGAGAAAACGCTGCGTTTCTCGCACAGCGTCCATTCACCATCTGAGAAGGAGAAACACCATGGCTTCGCGCTGCGTATTAGATATCGACATGGGTCCCGACGTGCTGAACATGGACCACGCCACCTTCCGCCAGTACATGATCGACACGTGCTTCCCGCCCTGCTGGGAGGCGATGGCGGCGGCCAAAGCGTCGGTCCCCTATGTCGAGCCCATCCTCGACGACGCCACGCGCGGGGGCGAGGTCAACGTGTCCTGCTCGGCCGACAGTCACGGCCATGCCGAATGTACGGTCGGCGCCTCGATCCGCTGGTGATGCAAAACGGGCGGTAGTCGGTAGCCGACTGCCGCCCTTACTTTTCGCCAATTCGGCTCAGTCTTTGCTCTTGTCTTCGGACGCAGGTGCCTGGGGCGCCTTTTTGGCTGTTTTCTTCTTTGCCGCAGGCTTCTTGCGCCTGGGCCTGCTGGAGGGCGGGGCCGGGGTCAGCTCGAAGCTGGGCTTGCCGTCCTTCATCGTCACCGAGACCTCGCCGCCATCGGCAAGCTTGCCGAAGAGCAATTCTTCCGCCAGCGGTTGCTTGATCCTCTCCTGGATCAGGCGGCCCATCGGGCGCGCGCCATAGAGGCGGTCGTACCCCTTGTCGGCCAGCCACGCGCGGCTTGCCTTGTCGAACTGGATGTCGACATTCTGTTCGGCCAGCTGCAGTTCGAGCTGGAGGATGAACTTGTCGACCACGCGCGCGACGGTGTCCTTGCCGAGATAGCCGAAGGGCACCACCGCATCGAGCCGGTTGCGGAATTCGGGAGTGAACATCCGCTTCACCGCTTCCTCGCTCGCATCTTCCTTGCTCACGTCGCCGAAGCCGATGCCCTGCCGCGCCATGTCGGCGGCGCCGGCATTGGTGGTCATGATCAGCACGACATTGCGGAAGTCGACCGTCTTGCCGTGGTGGTCGGTCAGGCGGCCGTTATCCATCACCTGAAGCAGGATGTTGAACAGGTCGGGATGCGCCTTCTCGATCTCGTCGAGCAGCAGCACGCAATGCGGGTTCTGGTCGACCGCATCGGTCAGCAAACCGCCCTGGTCGTAGCCGACATAGCCCGGAGGCGCGCCGATCAGGCGGCTCACGCTGTGGCGCTCCATATATTCGGACATGTCGAAGCGCTTCAGTTCGATGCCCATGATGCTGGCGAGCTGGCGCGCAACCTCGGTCTTGCCGACGCCGGTCGGGCCGCTGAACAGGAACGAGCCGATCGGCTTGTCCGGATCGCGCAGCCCTGCGCGGCTGAGTTTCATCGCGGTCGAAAGCTTGCGGACCGCAGGGTCCTGTCCGAACACGACATGCTTGAGGTCGCGTTCGAGGTTTTCGAGCGCCTTCTTGTCGTCCTTGCTGACCGATTTGGGCGGGATGCGCGCCATGGTGGCGATGACCGCTTCGATCTCCTTGGCGGTGATCTTCTTCTTGCGGCGGCTGGGCGGGACCAGCATCTGCATCGCGCCGACCTCGTCGATAACGTCGATCGCCTTGTCGGGCAGCTTGCGGTCGTTGATGTAGCGCGCGGAAAGTTCCACCGCGGTCTTGAGCGCATCGACGGTGTAGGAGACCTTGTGGTGATCCTGGAAGGCGCTCTTAAGGCCCTTGAGGATCTTGATCGTGTCCTCGATCGTCGGCTCATTCACGTCGATCTTCTGGAACCGGCGCAGCAGTGCGCGGTCCTTCTCGAAGTGGTTGCGGAATTCCTTGTAGGTGGTCGAGCCGATGCAGCGGATCGCGCCGCTCGAGAGCGCCGGCTTCAACAGGTTCGAGGCATCCATCGCCCCGCCGCTGGTCGCCCCCGCACCGATCACCGTGTGGATCTCGTCGATGAAGAGGATTGCTTCGGGCATGCCCTCGAGCTCGGTAACCACCTGCTTGAGACGTTCCTCGAAATCGCCGCGATAGCGCGTACCGGCAAGCAGCGCGCCCATGTCGAGCGAATAGATCACCGCGTCCTGCAGCACCTCGGGCACTTCGCCCTCGACGATCTTGCGCGCGAGGCCTTCGGCGATGGCGGTCTTGCCGACGCCCGGATCGCCTACGTAGAGCGGGTTGTTCTTCGACCGCCGGCAGAGGATCTGGATCGTCCGGTCGACTTCGGGGCCGCGGCCGATCAGCGGATCGATCCGCCCGTCCTCGGCTTTCTGATTGAGGTTGACCGTGAACTGGTCGAGCGCGGTTTCCTTCTTGCCCTTTTCGGCCAGCTTCTCCTCGCCCTGCGCCTCGGCCTCTTCGGCGCCCTGCGGGGACCGGCTTTCGATCTGCTTGCCGCCCTTGCCGATGCCGTGGCTGATGAAGCTGACGGCATCGAGCCGGCTCATGTCCTGCTGCTGGAGGAAATAGACCGCATAGCTGTCACGCTCGGAAAACAGCGCCACCAGCACGTTGGCGCCGGTCACGGTGTCCTTGCCACTCGACTGCACATGCAGGATCGCGCGCTGGATAACGCGCTGGAACCCGGCGGTCGGCTGGGGATCGGCACTCTCGTCCGACTGCAGCGACTGGTATTCCTGTTCGAGATACTGTTTCACCACCGCGGTCAGCTCGGTCAGGTCGACGCCGCAAGCAGTCATCACTTGCGCCGCATCCTCGTCGTCGATCAGCGCGAGCAGAAGGTGTTCGAGCGTCGCATATTCGTGCCGCCGCTCGCCCGCATCGCTCAGGGCGGAATGGAGGGTCTTTTCGAGATTGGCGGCGAAGCTGGGCATTCAGTGGTCTTTCTCAAAGAGACTCGCACGGGGCGAATGAGGGACAGCCTACAGGCCGAAAGTTAGCCAATGCTGTATATGCACTAGATAGGCATACGCAGGGTGGATTTTCAGCCCCCTGCGCCACCAACTATTCCTTTCGTCCGAACAAGGCCTCGGCCGCATCGCGCTGTGCGGCGGCCATCAGCCGGTGCTTTTCCACCCGCGCGATCTCGGCTTCGAGCAGCGCAATGCGCATTTCCAGCTCATCCTGCGAATAGGGACCGAGATCCTCGGTTGCGAGCTGACTCGCGGCATCGCCTCGCGGGCGCGGACGGGCATCGTCATCCATCGTCGGCAATGTCGCAAGTCTGGGCGGTTGCTGTCAACGGGGCTGCGCGGTATTGCACCGCCTCGTGGCCGCGGCGCCACGACGGGACGGACGATGGGGACAGGCGTGGCAGCAGATTTGCCCGAGACGATGACGGCGGTTGGGTTCGAGAAGCCGGGTGGACCCGAGGTGCTCGTCCCGCAGGTGATGCCGCTGCCGGTGCCCGGCGCCAACCAGGTGCTGATCCGCGTTGCCTATGCCGGGGTCAACCGCCCCGATGTGATCCAGCGGCAGGGCTTCTACCCGCCGCCGCCCGGCGCCTCGCCGATTCCCGGCCTCGAGGTCGCGGGGACGGTAGTGGCGATCGGCGAGGGCGCGGCAACCGAAATGCTGGGGCGGCGGGTCTGCGCGCTGGTTTCGGGCGGCGGCTATGCCGAATACTGCCTCGCCCATGCGGCGCACTGCCTCTCGCTTCCCGATGCCATGCCGTTCGACGTCGCGGCGGCGATTCCGGAAACGCTGTTCACCGTGTGGCACAATGTCTTCGAGCGCGGCTGGGCGAGCGAGGGCGACAGCCTGCTGGTCCATGGCGGGACGAGCGGCATCGGGACCATGGCGATCCAGCTGGCCAAGGCGTTCGACATGACGGTGATCGCGACCGCGGGGAGCGAGGACAAGTGCCAGGCGATCCGCGATCTCGGTGCGGATCTCGCGATCAACTACAAGACGCAGGATTTCGTCGAGGAAGTGAAGGCTTTCACCAAGGGCGCGGGCGTCGATGTCGTGCTCGACATGGTCTCGGGCAGTTATGTCGCGCGCAATATCGAATGCCTCGCCGAAGACGGCCGCCATGTGACGATCGCCGTCCTCGGCGGGCTGAAGGCCGAGATCAACATGGCCACGGTGATGCGCAAGCGCCTGTCGCTGACCGGTTCGACGCTGCGCCCGCGCTCGGACGAGTTCAAGGCCATGCTCGCCGACGAGATCTACAATTACGCCTGGCCGCTATTCGGCGACGGCACGATCGCCCCGGTCATGGACCAGACTTTCCCTCTGGCCGATGCTGCGGCGGCGCATGCGCGGATGGAAGGCGGCGAGCATATCGGCAAGATCGTGCTCGAGGTCGCCGGTGGCTGATGCCATCCTCCACGAGGATCCGCGCAGCGGCAATTGCTACAAGATCAAGCTCACCGCCGCGCTGCTCGGTATCGAAATCGAGACGCGCCAGTACGATATCCTCGCGGGCGAGACGCGGACGCCCGATTTCCTCGCCACGGTCAATGCCAACGGCCGCATTCCCGTGCTGCAGGTCGGCGCGCGGTTCCTGCCCGAGAGCAATGCCGCCTGCTGGTACCTGGCCCGGGGCAGCGCGCTGGTGCCGCGCGACGGCTTCGATCAGGCGGACATGCTGCGCTGGATGTTCTTCGAACAATACAGCCACGAGCCCAATATCGCGACGCTGCGCTTCTGGCTGCGCTTTGTCGGCGAAGCGCATCTTTCGCCGCAGCAGAAGGCGCAGATGATGGCCAAGCGGATCGCCGGCTGCGACGCGCTGGCGTTGATGGACCGCCATCTTTCCGCGCGCGACTGGTTCGTCGGCGATCGCGTCACCCTCGCCGATATCGCGCTCTTCGCCTATACCCATGTCGCGGAGGAAGGCGGCTTCGGGCTGGGAGACTATCCGGCGATCCAGCGCTGGATCCTGCGCGTGCGGGAACAGCCCCGCTTCGTCCCGATGGACTGACGCGCAAGTGACGCACTGTCGCCGTTTCGCAACGGCAGTGTGAATCCCCTGTAACAATCATGCGCCATGGCAGACCCGGTATTGGACGGGGGTCGGCCCATGAACGATTTGCCCAGACATTTCGATGCCGCCCACAAGGTGGCGAACTTCGCTTCGGTAAAGCCGAGCGTGCCCGAGCGCGTGGTCGGCGAGCGGCGCCGGTTTCGCACCATCTGGATCAGCGACGTCCATCTCGGCACCAAGGGCTGCAACCACGAGCTGCTGATCGACTTTCTCGACCACACCGACAGCGAGACGATGTATCTCGTCGGCGACATCATCGATGGCTGGCGGCTGAAGAAGAAGTTCTACTGGCCGGCCGAACACAACGACATCGTCTGGCGCATCCTCAAACGCGCCAAGCGGGGCACGCGGATCGTCTATATCCCGGGCAATCACGACGAGATGGTCCGCCCCTTCGCGGGGATGAATTTCGGCGGCGTCGAGATCATGCGCGCCGCATTCCACGAGACCGCCGACGGGCGTCGGCTAATGGTGCTGCATGGCGACGAGTTCGACACCATCATGCTGGCGCACCGCTGGCTCGCCTTCGTGGGCGACGCGCTTTACCACCTGATGATGAAGCTCAACACTTGGGTCGCACGGGTGCGAACCGCGCTCGGCCTGCCCTATTGGTCGCTGTCCAGGGCCGCCAAGCACAAGGTCAAGAACGCGGTCGAGTTCATCTCCCGATACGAGGAGGTGGTGGCCCGTGCCGCGGGCGAGCGCGGTGTCGATGGCGTCGTCTGCGGCCACATCCATACCGCCGAATTCCGCAGCTTCATCCATGACGGGAAAGAGGTCGAGTACTGGAACGACGGCGACTGGGTCGAGGGCTGCAACGCGCTGGTCGAGCATTTCGACGGGACGATGGAGATCCTCCACTGGCCCGAGGAAGTCGCGCGGCGCGAGATCCGGCGTGATGACGTCAAGACGACAGTTCCCGAGGCCGCGTGACCAGAGGGCCGCAACGGATCGCCATCGTCACCGATGCGTGGCTGCCGCAGATGAACGGCGTCGTGCGCACGCTGACCACGACCTGCGAGCTGCTGCGCGATCAGGGGCGCGAAGTTCTGGTGGTCTCGCCCGACCAGTTCGCCTCGCTACCGTGTCCGACCTATCCCGAGATCCGTCTCGCGCTGGCGCGCCCGGGGGCAGTCGCGCGGCGATTGCGCGATTTTGCGCCCGAGGCGATCCATATCGCCACAGAAGGGCCGCTGGGGATGACCGCGCGGCGCTATTGCGCGCGGCACGCTATCCATTTCACCACCGCCTATCACACGCAGTTTCCCGACTATCTGGCGCAGCGATCGCACCTGCCCGCTGCGTGGTTCTGGCATTATATCCGCTGGTTCCACCGCCCGGCGCAGCGCGTCCTCGTCGCTACCGAGAGCATCGGCGAGGAATTGCGCGCGCAGGGACTGACCCAGCTCCACCGCTGGAGCCGCGGCGTCGATCTGTCCTGCTTCACCCCCGATGCACCGCACCCGCCCGAATTCGCTCGCCTGCCGCGCCCGATCCAGCTCTATGTCGGGCGTGTCGCGGTCGAGAAGAACATCGAGGCCTTCCTCAAGAGCGATTATCCCGGGAGCAAGGTCGTCGTGGGCGACGGGCCCGCGCTCGCCGCACTGCAGGCGAAATTCCCCGAAGCGCATTTCCTCGGCCGCCGGTCGGGGCGCGATCTGGCGGGGTGTTATGCTGGGGCCGACGTCTTCGTCTTCCCCAGCCGGACCGACACCTTCGGCCTCGTGATGATCGAGGCGCTGGCCTGCGGGACGCCGGTTGCCGCCTACCCGGTCGCCGGCCCGCGCGACATCGTGATCGATGAGGTAGGGGCGCTGAGCGAGGACCTCGACCAGGCGATCGATGTCGCGCTGATGTGCGCGCCTACCGCCTGCCTTGCCCATGCGGAGGGTTTCACCTGGGCCGCCGCGACGGGCCAGTTCCTCAGCGGTCTTGCCGCTTTCGATGCGGACGCACTGCCCGAAGCCTGAGGCTTTCGCTTGCCGAATCCCCCATTCCGCCCTACATCGGCAGGATAACGGCCGTCCCGCGAGGGGCGGCCCTTCTATTTTCGGATACGAGAAAAGGCATTTCCATGGCCGACCAACCCAAACCGCTGATGCCGCATGCGACCGCCACCTGGCTGGTCGACAACACCGGCCTGTCGTTCGAGCAGATTGCCGAATTCTGCGGTCTCCACATCCTCGAAGTGCAGGCGATGGCCGACGATCTCGCGGGCAGCAAGTATACCGGCCGCGACCCGGTGCATTCGGGCGAGCTGACACAGGCTGAAATCGAGAAGGGCCAGGCCGATGCCGAGTACCGGCTCAAGATGCAGCGCGCGCCGGTTGCGGTGAGCCGCACCAAAGGCCCGCGCTACACGCCGGTTTCCAAGCGCCAGGACAAACCCGACGGTATTGCCTGGATCCTGCGCAACCACCCGGAAATCTCCGACGCGCAGATCGGCAAGCTGATCGGTACCACGCGCAACACGATCACCGCCATCCGCGAACGCAGCCACTGGAACATCCAGAATATCCAGCCCAAGGATCCGGTGACGCTGGGCCTGTGCTCGCAGCGCGAGCTCGACGCGGTTGTCGCCAAGGCCGCGAAGAACCTGCCCGCCAGCGAAGAGGGCGAGGACGCCCCGGTCGCTGCCAGCGGCGCCAGCGATCGCGAGAAGCTGATCGAGGAACTGCGCGCCGAGCGCGAGGCCAATGAGAAGGCCGCCACCGAAGCGGCGCAGGAGGCCGAAGCCGCCGCCTGGCTCGAAGCCAAGCGCGCCGCCGAAGAAGCCGGCGAAGCCGGAGCGACCGACGAGGCCTGACGGGTTCGCTGGACGACACAATACGGGGCGGGGGAAGCACGGACTTCTCCCGCCCTTTTTGCTTGCGTTTCAGCGATAAAGCTCCATGTCTACTGACATGGATGTAAGCAGGCTGCCGAACCACCACCCGGTGCCTTGGGACACGCGTTTCGAGGCGATGGCGCTGGGCGAAATGCTGAGGCGGACTGCTCGCCAGACTCCCGCTGCGCCGCTCTTGCAGTTTCTCGGCCGGACCTATTCCTATGCCGAGATTTTGCGCGATGCGCAGGCCTTCGCCCGGGCGCTGGTCGCGCGGGGGGTGGAACCGGGCGATCGGGTCGGCCTGTTCCTGCCCAATGTGCCGAGCTATGTCGCGGCCTATTACGGAGCGATGATGGCCGGCGCGGTGGTGGTCAATTTCTCACCGCTCTATTCGGTCGAGGAGCTCGCGCACCAGGTCGCCGATTCGGGCACGAAGCTGCTGGTCACCATCGACGTCCCCGCGCTCTTTGCTACCGCGGAAAAGGTTCTCCACGGCTCGGCACTGGAAACCCTCGTCGTCAGTTCGCTGCCGCAGATGCTGCCCACGCTGAAGGGTTTCGCCCTGCGGATCTTCGCGCGCAGCAAGGTCGCCAAGGTCGGCTACGGCAGGGACATCCTTCGCTGGGATGCGCTGCTGAAAGAGGGTTCTTCGGCGGCGGTTTCGCTGCCGGTCATCGACCCGCACGCGCTTGCGCTGCTGCAATATACCGGCGGCACGACGGGTGTGCCCAAGGGCGCCATGCTCACCCACGCGAACCTGTCGATCAATGCGCAGCAGACTGCCGGCCTCAACCCATTCGGCGATCCCGCGGGCGAGGTCTTCATGGGTGCGCTGCCCTTCTTCCATGTCTTTGCCAACACCGCCCTGCTCAACCATGCGGTCGTGACCGGGGCCTCGATCGCGATGGTTCCGCGGTTCGAGACCGAGCAGGTGCTGCAGACGATCCAGCAATACGGCACGACCGGCTTTCCCGGCGTGCCGACCATGTTCCAGGCACTGCTCGACCATCCCGATCTCGCCCGGACCGACCTGTCGACGCTCAAGGTCTGCATCTCGGGCGGCGCACCGCTGCCCGGGCCCCTGCGCGAGAAGTTCGAGGCGGCGACCGGCGTGCGGCTGGTCGAAGGCTACGGCCTGACCGAGAGTTCGGGCGTGGTCTCGGCCAATCCCTACGAGGGCATGCGCAAGCCGGGCACCATCGGCCAGGTCGTGGCAGGCACCGAAGTGCTGCTGCTCGACAAGGAAGACCCGTCGGGGATCGTTGCCGACGGCGTCCCGGGGGAGCTCGCGCTGCATGGCCCGCAGATAATGCAGGGCTACTGGAACCGGCCCGATGCCACGGAGGAGGTCTTCGTCGAGCATCGGGGCAAGCGCTGGCTGCGGACGGGCGATGTCGCCATGCTCGACGAAGACGGCTTCCTCCAGATCGTCGACCGCATCAAGGACATGATCGCGGTCGGCGGCTTCAAGGTCTTCCCCAGCCAGGTCGAGGAGGTGCTGCTCGAACATCCGGCGGTGAAAGAGGCGCTCGTGATCGGTCGCCCCGACGCCTATCACGGCGAAATCCCCGTGGCCTACGTCACGCTGAACGCACAGGGCACGGCCACCGGCGCCGAGCTCAAGGCGTGGCTCAACGCGCGCGTGGGGAAGCACGAGCGGGCCGACGACGTCGTGATCCGAAGCGAACTGCCCAAGACGATGATCGGCAAGCTCGACCGCAAGGCGCTGCGCGCCGAGGTTCTCGGCTAGGATCCCGCGCGAAAAGAGAAGGCCGCCCGCGTCGTCGCGCGTGCGGCCCTCGTCCCCTCCAACCGAAATTTCTGTCAGCCGGCTACGGCAAGCTCCGGCTTGGCCGTGGCGTTCGCGGCGCCCTTGGGCTTCGCGTCGCGGTGGGCGAAGCGGCCCTCGACCTGCGCACCCTGTTCGATCGTCAGCGCATCGTAGAACACGTCTCCGGTAATCTTGGCGCTCTTGAGGATCACCAGCTCTCGCGCGGTGATCGATCCCTCGACCGTGCCCGCAAGACGGGCGCTTTCGGCCTTGATCGCGCCCTTGACGCTGCTGGTCTCGCCCTGGACGAGCGAGGAGCAGGCGATGTCACCCTCGACATTGCCGTCGATATGCAGGTCGGCCGAGGCGACGATGTCGCCGGTGATCGAAAGATCCGAACCGAGGACCGAGAATGTCGAATTGCTCTTGCTGGCCATACGCTCGCGTCCCGGGTTACTTGGCAGAGGCGAGTTGGGGAGCTCGCCGGATTTCTTCGAGAACATTGGGAGCGGTCTCCAGGAAGGTGCGCGGGTTCACCGCGCGATTATTGATGCGCACTTCGAAATGCAGGTGTGGACCGGTCGACCGTCCGGTCGAGCCGATGGCGCCGATCGTCTGGCCGGCCTCGACCACCTGTCCGACCTTGGTCTTGAACTTCGACATATGCGCATAGCGAGTCATGAGCCCGTTGCCATGGCTGATCTCGACGACATTGCCATAACCCGACTTGCGACCGACGAAGCTCACGCGACCGTCGGCTGCGGCGAAGATCGGCGAGCCGGTGGGGCCGCGGAAATCGAGCCCCTTGTGCATCGCTGCGGCCCCGGTGAACGGATCGCGTCGGTAGCCGTAGCTCGACGAGACCATGCCGACCGCCGCAGGTGCAACCTGAGGAACGCCGGCGAGGCCGCGTTCGAGTGCGTCCATCCGCGCGATCGAAAGGCCGAGACGCTCGAAGCGCGGGTCGATGCTGCCGTCGGCATCGGTGCTCAGCTTTTCGAGCGGGCCACCCATCGCACTGCGGTCGGCATTGCGGATCATGCGGTCGGGATTGAGCCCGAGCTTCTTGAGCGCGGCTGCGGCACGCTGCGACCGCCAGTCGGCATAGCGGGTCAGGCCTTCGACGAAAGCGAGCTGGCGGGCCTCGATCTTCGCCAGCGTCGCCGCTTCGGGAACGGCGAGGCTCACCTTGTCTACGGTGGCGGCGGCTTCGCCCGAGGAATCGCTGACATTCTCGATCGACTTCACGTCGTCGGGAAGGACATCCATCATGCTTTCGATGAATTCCTGGCGCTTGACCAGATCGGTTGCGACCGCGTCGATATCGTCGCGATAGGCGTTCACGCGTTCGGTCGCGGTGGCGACCTTGGCCTCGCGGTCGAGCAGCGAAAGGCGATCGGCTGTCGCGCGATACTGCGTCCAGCCGGCCACCGCCATCGACAGCGCCCAGACGACGAGCACCGTCACGGCGATCGCCGCAGCGATGATCTGCACCCGCGAGGAAATGGTGATGAAACGAACCTGGCCTTCGGAGCGCATGAAGAATTCGCGATCCGGGAACCAGCTGCGCATACGGCTCCCCCAGCCATTCGCGCCAATGTGATTGCTCAAAACGACCCGTCCCTTATGGTCTTATGTCCCGGGGCGCTGCGCTATCAAAGGTTGCCTGTGAAATCGAATCTTGGTTCCCGAAGAATCCACGAGTCGAAGCATCGACGCGACGAGTCGTTTCAAAACCGCATAATTTTCGAACCCCGTCGGGAACCGGATATTAAGTCGTGGCTTTATAAGGGCTTCCCATTCTTCCCGCGGCACCCAGCCAAGCCATTGTATAAAACCGACAAATACTCCGGCGACCGTCAATCGTGATGCGCGGCCAGCGAATCGGCCTGCTCGGCGGCAGTTTCAATCCGGCGCATGGCGGGCATCGGCGGATCTCGCTGTTCGCCCTGCGCGCACTCGATCTCGACGAAATATGGTGGCTCGTGTCGCCGGGCAATCCGCTCAAACCGGCCAGCGGCATGGCGCCGCTGGCGGCGCGGGTCCGCTCGGCAATGGCGCAGGCCCGGCGGGCACCGATCCGGGTGACGGCGATCGAGCGCGAGCTGGGGACGCGCTATACCGTGGATACGCTTGCAGCGCTCAAGCGCCGTTATCGCAAACGCGAATTCGTCTGGCTGATGGGCGCGGACAATCTGGCGCAGTTTCATCGCTGGCGCGACTGGCGGGGCATTGCACGCACGATGCCGATTGCGGTCATTGCGCGGCCCGGCTATGATGGCCCTGCCGTCGCGAGCCCCGCGATGGCCTGGCTGAGGCACTTTTCGGTGCCGCTGTCCAGCTTCGTGAACAGGGGCGAATGGAGCGCGCCGGCACTGGTGACATTGCGTTTCGATCCCGACGAAAGATCGGCCACGGCCATCCGCCGCGCCGATCCCGACTGGGCCTTACGCTATGCCGGACCGCCTCCGAGGGACCAGCTGACGCATCGTTCGATTCCGTCGGGGGAGGAAACCACCGCGCCATGATGCGCGTTGGACCTTTCATGGCCCGAGCCCTTCAATCCAGGAGTTTCGTATTCGCCTATGACACAGGCGCAAACCAGCCCGGCCGCTGCCGGGACCGCATCGGCCCAGGTGATCAACTTGGCTGAGGCAACTACCGACCCGCTGCTCAGCCTCGTGCTCCAGCAGCTCGAAGACGACCAGGCGCAGGAGGTCGTGACCATCGACCTCGAGGGCAAGAGCTCGATCGCCGATCACATGGTGATCGCTTCGGGCCGCTCGACCCGCCAGGTCGCCGCGATCGCGCAGAAACTGGCCGAAAAGGTCAAACAGGCCGGCTTTGGCCCGGTGAAGCTCGAGGGGCTTCCGGCGGCCGACTGGGTGCTGCTCGACGCCGGCGACGTGGTCGTCCACCTGTTCCGCCCCGAAGTGCGCAGCTTCTACAACCTCGAGCGCATGTGGGCGTTCGGCGACGCGCCGCCGGTGGCCGGTCGGGCATAACGGGGCCTCGCGGCCACCCGCGTGGCTGCGTCCTTGCTGACGGCGCAGTGCCGCTGCGCATGCTGCGGGTCGGCCATCGACTTGCCGACAGCTCGGAAAGGATTTCCGATTCTTCTTCACGTCATCGCTCGCGGAAAGATCGCCCGCTCGCCCGAGGCGGATTTGGTCGCGCGCTATGAGAAGCGCCTGACCTGGCCGGTGAAGTTCACCGAACTGCCCGAGACCGGCGGGCGCGTTCCCGAGCCGCAAGCACCGTGCAGGACGGTCCTGCTCGACGAGCGCGGCAAGGACCTGTCGTCCGACAAACTCGCCGAAATTCTCGGGCGGTGGCGCGACGACGGGATGCGCGAATGCCGCTTCGTGCTCGGCGCCGCCGATGGCCATTCGCAAGAGGAGCGCGCCCACGCCGACCTGCTGCTCGCCTTCGGCAGGGCCACCTGGCCGCACCTGCTCGCCCGCGCCATGCTCGCCGAGCAGCTCTATCGCGCGACGACGATAATCGCCGGCCACCCCTATCATCGCAGCGGCTGATCGGGCAGGAATGCGGGCATGAACCGCAGCCGCGCCGCCATCACCGCCCTGGTCGCCGCAGCCCTGCTCGGCCTGCCCGCACTTGCGCAAGTTCCGGCCGGTTTCGACACACCCGAGGATGCGCGCGCGGCGCTGGCCTCCGCGCGCCAGCAACAGCGCAATGCGCGAGCGCGCGGCGAGCGGCTCGAGCGCGAGGCCGCGCGCTCGCAGGAGGCGGCGGCCAAGGCCAAGGCCGCGGCTGCGGCGCTCGCGGCGCGCGTCCAGCAGGCCGAGGCCGGCATCGCGGCCGCGGAAGCGCAACTGGCGTTGACCAATCGCGAACGCCGCGCGCTGGCAGACAAGCTGGCCGAGCGGCGCAGGCCGCTGGTCCGGCTGACCGGCGCGCTCCAGGCGATGTCGCGTCGGCCGCTGGCGCTCTCGGCGCTGCAGCCGGGCAGCTTGCGCGATCTCGTCTATACCCGCGCCGTGCTCGACAGCACGATTCCGCTGGTACGCCAGCGGACCGCCGCGCTGCGCACCGACCTCGACCGGGCGAAAGTGCTCGAGGCCGAAGCGCGCGTGGCGCTTGCCGAGCTCCGCGCCGGCGAGGCGGAACTCCGCCAGCGACGTGGACAACTTGTCGCGCTGGCGGCGCAGGAGCGGCTCAAGGCGCAGCAGGCGGCGGGCGGCGCCGATCGCGAAGCCGAACGGGCGTTGGTACTGGCCGAACAGGCCCTCGATCTCGACCAGCTGGTCGAGCGGCTCGAGGCGGCGGGCACGCTGCGTGAACGGCTGGCAGCATTGCCGGGACCGCTGCCGCGTCCCGCCGATCCGGCGGCGGCGCGCATGGCCGCGCCCCCACGCCCCGCCCCCAGCGAAACCGCGCCGCCTGCGCGCTACCAATTGCCCGTAGCCGGAAGGATCACTGCCGGTTTCGGCGAAGCGGATCCCAGCGGCCAGCGCCGGGCGGGCATTGCGCTCGCGGCACGTCCGCGCGCGCAGGTCGTTGCGCCGGGCGCGGGCAGAGTTTCTTTTGCCGGGCCCTATCGCGGCTATGGGCGGATCGTGATCATCGAACATGCGCATGGCTGGACCAGCCTCGTCACCGGGCTTGCCACACTCGACGTCGCGGTCGGCCAGCAGGTCACCGCGGGATCGCCGCTCGGCCTTGCTCCGGCGGCGCGCGGCGAGGTTGCACTCGAGCTGAGGCAGGGCGGCCAGCCGCTCAATCCGCTCGACCACCTGCGTTAGGTCCCGGTCGAAAAGGCCTTGTCCGCGCCGGGCCTCGCATGCTCATCTGGCATTAACCGCCCGCAAGCGATAGATTGCGTGCGCGCAAAGGAGAGTTCTCGCCCATGAAGTTCGCCGCCCTGGCCCGTTCGGCCGCCCTTGTGACTGCGGTCGCGCTGATTCCCGCGACGACGGCTGGCCTTGCCCAGGTCGATGGGCGCGCCGGACCTGAATTCGCCAAGGTGATCGCGGTCTACCAGCGGATCAAGGCGAGCTATGTCGAACCGGTCGAGGACGATGTGCTGATGCGCGGCATGATCGACGGCATGCTCGCCGCGCTCGATCCGCACTCGGCCTATCTCGACGGCAGCGACCTCCAGCGGCTCGAAACGATGATCGACGGCAATTATTCGGGACTCGGCCTGTCGGTCGTGGCCGAAGACGGCGCGGTCAAGGTCATCTCGCCCTTCCGCGGCAGTCCGGCCGACAAGGCGGGAATCAAGGCGGGCGACTTCATCACCCACCTCGATGGCAGGCTGATCGTCAACCAGACGCTCGACGAATCGGTCGCGCAGATGCGCGGACGCGAGGGCACTGCGATCAGGCTGACCATCTTCCGTCCCGGGCGCGATGAACCCTTCGATGTCACCGTCACGCGCGGGGTGATCGAGCTCGAGCCGGTCACCTGGGAGCTCGAAGACGGCAATATCGGCCACATCATGATCAACGAATTCTCGCGCGATGTCGGCAGCGATGTGTTTTCGGCGTGGGAAGACCTCAAGAGCAAGGCCGCCGGCCGCCTCAATGGCCTGGTGCTTGACTTGCGTTCGAACCCCGGCGGCTCGCTCGACGAGGCGGTCGCGCTCTCCGACCTGTTCCTCACCGAGGGGCGGATCGTCTCGCAGCGCGGTCGCGCACGGGGCGAAAACATCGCCTACAACGCCGAAACCATGTTCCGCGGCGACATTGCCGAAGGGCTTCCGATCGTGGTGCTGATCGACGCCGGCTCGGCCTCCGCGTCCGAAATCGTCGCCGGCGCACTGCAGGACCATCGCCGCGCGGTGGTGATGGGCGAACGCAGTTTCGGCAAGGGCAGCGTCCAGTCGCTGCTGCCGCTCGGTCGCGACGCCGCGCTCAAGCTGACCACCGCACGCTATTACACGCCCTCGGGCCATTCGGTGCAGGAAGGCGGGATCAAGCCCGATATCGCGGTGCCGCAGCTTTCCGATCCCGACCTTGCCAAGCGGGCGCGCTTCCAGATGCGCGAATCGGATCTGCGCGGCCATTTGATCAACGAGATCGGCCTCGACGACGACGCGGTGGAAAAGGACTCGCGCGAGGATCCGCGCTTCCAGCAGACCGCCGACGAGCTCAAGGCGAAGGGAATCGAGGATTTCCAGCTCCATTACGCGCTCGAGACGCTGCGCCGTACGAGCCCCAAGAGCATTGCCGCCCGCGCGAAATAGGCTAGATCGCGGGGCATGAGCCTTTCGCAGCCCGTCCGCTTCGCCCGTTTCCTGGCGCTTGCCGTGCCCGCCGCCCTGCTCGGCGGGGCCTATGTCTCGCAATACGGTTTCGGCCTCTATCCCTGCGAGATGTGCTGGTGGCAGCGCTGGCCGCATTTCGTTGCGATCGGGTTGGCAATGCTGGCCTTCACGGTACCCCCGCAGCGGGTCTGGACCGCGCTCGCGGCGCTGGCGATCCTGACCTCGGGGGCGATCGGCTTGTTCCACGCCGGGGTCGAATATGGCTGGTGGCCGGGCATCACCTCCTGCGCGGTCATCGCCTCGTCTGGCGCCGGCAGCGCGCTCGAAAACATCATGAACACGCCGCTGGTCCGCTGCGACGAACCGGCTTGGACGCTGCTGGGGATCAGCCTGGCGGGCTTCAACTTCCTGATTTCGAGTGCCGCAGGCCTCGCCATCCTCGCACTTCTGGCGAAGGATCGCCGCACATGACCAAGGTTCCAGACCACCTCGCCCGCATGATTCGCGTCGACCAGGCCGGCGAATTCGGTGCAACGCGAATCTACGCTGGCCAGCTTGCGGTGATGGGCGATCGCGGCCCGCATTCGGCCGAGATCGCCGGCATGGCGGAACAGGAGGCGGGTCATCGCGCGAAGTTCGACGCCCTGATGGCGCGGCGCGGCGTACGGCCCACCGCGCTGCAGCCCTTCTGGGATCGTGCCGGCTTCGCGCTGGGTGCGGTCACCGCGCTGATCGGCCCCGAAGCTGCGATGGCCTGCACTGCGGCGGTCGAGACCGAGATCGACGAGCATTATTCGCGCCAGCTCGACCAGCTCCACGCCAGCGGCGAGGATCCCGAGCTGGCGGCGATGGTCGAGGAGTTTCGCGAAGACGAGCGCGAGCATCGCGATGCGGCGCTGGCCGCGGGGGCGGAACGCGCGCCGGCCTACCCGCTGCTGTCGGGCCTGATCCGGCTCGGCTGTCGCGCCGCGATCCGCATTTCGGAGCGTGTATGAGCGGAACCACCGCAGGGTGCGGACGCTTCATTGACAGTTCACCCGCGCGGGCGCTCAATGTCCGCAGACCCATCCGCCGAGAGGACGCACGATGACCAAACCGCTGATTGCCCTGGCCGGCCTGGCCCTCGCCCTGCCTGTTTCCGCGCAGGCGCAGGACGCCGCCGATGCCGGCGACGACAGCTACAACATGGTCATCGTCTATGGCGATGACGAATGCCCGCAGACCACCGCCGACCAGATCGTGGTCTGCGCGCGCAAGGCGGAAAGCGAACGCTATCGCATTCCGCAGAACCTGCGCTTCTCGGACAGTCCGCAAAACCAGTCCTGGGCCGAACGGGTCGAGAGTTTCGAGATGGTCGGCGATTTCGGCACCATGTCCTGCTCTCCCACCGGGGCGGGCGGCTTCACCGGCTGCACGCAGGAGATGATCAACGCCGCCTATGCCGACAAGGCCAATGATGCCGGCGTCCGGTTCGGCGAGATCATCGCCGCCGAGCGTGCCAAGCGCCTGTCGACGATCGATGCCGATGCGGCGGCCGAGCAGGAACGCGTCGAGATGATCGAGCGCGAATATATGGAACGGCTCGAACGCGAACGGGCGGCAGAAACCCCCGACGAGGCGGCGCTCCCGCAACCCGAAAGCGCGGACGGACCGGGATAGTCTATCGCCGCTTAACCATTTCCGGCTACTAGGCCGGGCATGAGTTCGCGCCGGAAAATCCTCACCGTTTTCGGAACCCGCCCCGAAGCGATCAAACTGTTTCCGCTGGTGCATGCGCTGGAGCGCGACGCGCGCTTCGAGAGCCGCGTGTGCATTTCGGCGCAGCATCGCGAGATGCTCGACCAAGTGCTGGCCATTGCCGGTGTGGTCCCCGACCACGACCTCGACCTGATGACGCCGGGCCAGACGCTCGATGCGCTCACCGCGCGCGCTCTGGTGGAAATCGGCAAGGTGCTCGACGCCGAACGGCCCGACTGGGTGGTGGTGCAGGGCGATACGACCACGGTGATGGCGGGCGCGATTGCGGCCTATTACCGCAAGATCCCGGTATGCCATGTCGAGGCGGGGTTGCGCAGCGGCGATATCCATCATCCCTGGCCCGAAGAGGTGAACCGCCGCGTGGTCGGCAGCTTCGCCGCGCTCCACTGCGCCCCGACCGCGACCGCGCGCGACGCGCTGCTGAGGGAAAACGTGGATCCGGCGAGCGTGCACGTCACCGGCAATACGGTCATCGACGCGCTGCACTGGGTGACGAAACGAGTCGCCGATGAGCCTGCGCTCGCTTCGGACCTAGGCGATCTCGAGCGACGCTTTGCAGGCAAGCGGATCATCGGCATGACCAGCCACCGCCGTGAAAACTTCGGCGAAGGCATGCAGAATATCGCCAATGCGGTTAAAAAGATTGCCTCACGCAATGACGTTGCGGTTATCTTCCCCGTGCATCTCAACCCAAACGTGCGCGCCGTGATGAACGAGCAGCTTGCGGGCCTCGACAATGTCGCGCTGATCGCACCGCTCGATTATCCGCATTTCGCCCGCCTCCTCGATATCAGCCACATCATGCTCACCGATAGCGGCGGGGTGCAGGAAGAGGCCCCCGCGCTCGGCAAGCCGGTACTCGTCATGCGCGAGACGACCGAGCGACCCGAGGGCGTCGAAGCGGGAACCGCCAAGCTGGTCGGAACTGATGCCGATACAATCGTGCGCGAAACCGAACGGCTGCTAGACGACGAGGCGGCCTATTCGGCCATGGCGAAAGCGCATAACCCCTTCGGCGACGGCCACTCCGCCCAGCGCATCGCGGATCTGCTCGCTTCAGCCTAAGTAGTCATTGCGAGGAGCCGCAGGCGACGCGGCAAATCCATCTTCGGACCTATCGGTTTGATGCGGCGGCAGGTGATGGACTGCTTCGCTGCGCTCGCAATGACTGCGATAGGACGCCCCCGTTACTGTAAAATTTACCGACAGGCGCTAGACCGCTCGCGCAAAGGATCAGGGAAACACAATTCATGCGTGGTGACACCAAGCCCGACGTCTGCGTCATCGGCCTCGGCTATATCGGCTTGCCCACCGCCGCGATCATCGCGCGCGCGGGCTGCCCGGTGCATGGTGTCGACGTGACGCAAAGCGTCGTCGACACGATCAACCGCGGCGAAATCCATATCGAGGAGGTTGACCTCGACGGCCTGGTGCAGGCGGTGGTCCAGCGCGGGCTGCTCAAGGCCTCGACTGATATCGCGCCGGCCGATGTCTTCGTCATCGCGGTGCCCACGCCCTTCGCCAAGGACGGCAACCACACGCCCGACACCTCCTATGTCATGGCTGCCGCCGAGCAAGTCGCCGAAGTGCTCAAGAAGGGGGACACGGTGATCCTCGAATCGACCTCGCCCGTCGGGACGACCGAGGCGATGCGCGATGCGATCGCCGCCAAGCGGCCCGATCTCGCCATGCCGGGCCTGAGCGAGGGCCAGCCCGATGTCAGCCTCGCTTATTGCCCCGAACGCGTGTTGCCGGGAAAGATCCTCGAGGAACTGACGCATAACGACCGTTCGATCGGCGGGATCACGCCGCGCTGCGCGCGCAAGGCGCTCGCCTTCTACAAGCGCTTCGTAAAGGGCGAATGCGTCACCACCGATGCGCGCAGCGCCGAAATGACCAAGCTGGTCGAGAACGCCTTCCGCGACGTGAACATCGCCTTCGCCAACGAGCTGTCGATGATCGCCGACCGGCAGGGTCTGGACGTGTGGGAGGTGATCCGCCTCGCCAATCGCCACCCGCGCGTGAACATCCTCACGCCGGGGCCGGGTGTCGGGGGGCACTGCATCGCGGTCGACCCCTGGTTCATCGTTCACGGCGCTCCGGAAGAGGCGAAGATCATCCGCCAGGCGCGCGAGACCAACGATGCCAAGATGCACCACGTTCTCGCCCGTGCGAAAGCGCTGGTGGCGGCCAATCCGGGCGCGAAGGTCGCCTGCCTCGGCCTCGCCTTCAAGGCGAATATCGACGACTTCCGCGAAAGCCCCGCCCGCTATATCGCGGCGAGCCTCGCGCGCGAATACGGCGACCGCATCCAGGTGGTCGAACCCTATGCGGGCGAACTTCCGCGCGAATTCGACGGCACCGGCGCGGAACTGGTCGACATCGACACCGCGCTCGAAGAGTGCGGCGTGCTGATCACGCTGGTCGACCACGATGTCTTCAAGGTGATCCCGCCCGAGGAGCGCGCGGGCAAGGCCGTCTACGACACCCGCGGCATCTGGCCCGACGTCGCCTGACGCCTACCCCTTGTCGAGGGCGATGTCGGGCGCGTCTTCCTGCTTCATCCCGACGACGTGATAGCCCGCATCGACATGGTGCGTCTCGCCGGTCACGCCCGATGACAGATCGGAGAGGAAATAGAGGCCCGAGCCGCCGACGTCGTCGATCGTCACATTGCGGCGCAGCGGCGAATTCAGCTCGTTCCACTTGAGGATGTAGCGGAAGTCGCCGATGCCGCTGGCGGCCAGCGTCTTGATCGGCCCCGCGCTGATCGCGTTGACGCGGATGTTCTGCGGGCCGAGGTCGTTGGCGAGGTATTTCACGCTCGTCTCGAGCGCCGCCTTGGCCACGCCCATGACATTGTAATGCGGGATGACCTTTTCCGCGCCGTAATAGGTCAGCGTGAGGATGCTGCCGCCATCGGGCATCATCGCCGCGGCGCGCTGCGAAACGGCGACGAGGCTGTAAGCCGAGATGTTCATCGTCATCAGGAAGTTGTCGAGGCTGGTATCGACATATTTCCCGCGCAGCTCGTTCTTGTCCGAAAAGCCGATCGCGTGGACGACGAAATCGATCGTCTCCCAGCGTGCCTTGAGGGTATCGAAGGCGGTATCGAGCGCGGCCATGTCGGAGACGTCGCATTCGATGAGGAAATCGCTGCCGAGCTGTTCGGCGAGCGGGCCGACGCGCTTCTTCAGCGCCTCGCCCTGGTAGGAGAAGGCGAGTTCCGCGCCCTGGTCGCGCAACTGTCTGGCGATCCCCCAGGCAAGCGACTTGTCATTGGCGAGCCCCATGATCAGTCCGCGCTTCCCTGCCATCAATCCGCTCATCGGGCATGCTCCTCTTCTTCCATTTCCCGCGCCAGCGCGGCCCTGCGGTTCTCGTCGGTTTCCTCGGCGAGTTCCTCTTCGGGCGTTTCCGCCAGCGCCGCATTCAATTCCGCGCCGATAACCACGCCGAGCCCGACAAGCCAGAAAAAGAACAGCGCGATCATTACGCCGGCCAATGCGCCATAGGTGAGGTTGTAGGCGAAGAAATTGCGCAGCACAGCGGGCATGATGGTGGTGACCGCGATCCACCATAGCGTCGTCAGCAGAACGCCGGGCCACTTGGGGTAGCGCTTGCGGCGATATTTCGACGGGGTGAGCGAGTAGAACAGCAGGTAGAGCGAGCCGAACAGGCCGAGCGCCGGAACGATGCGCGTCAGGCGCAGATCGATCAGCCGGTCGACGAGCTGGGGGTAATAGGCCTGGATCACCTCCTGCGCCGTACCGATCAGCACCTGCGCGATCAGGCTGATCAGCAGCAGGAACACCGCGGCGAGAATCACGCCCGAGGAGATCAGGCGGTATTTCCAGAAGGCATGCGTCGCATGCGTGCCATAGGCGCGCCGCAGGATGTCGCGGATCGTCTCGACCAGGCTGCCCACGGTCCACAGCCCCACGATCGCACCGACCCACAGCAGCCAGCCGCTGCGGGCCTCGATCACGTCGCGGGCGACAGGTTCGATAACATCGCGCACGACCGGTGGCAGTGCATATAGGACCGTGTTGATCATCGCCGCCCGCTCGGTCGCTTCGCCGAAGGCGGAAAACACCGCAGCGCCGAGGATGAAGAAGGGGAAGATCGCCAACATCGAGAGATAGGCGAGATTGCCGGCGTGGATGAACCCGTCGTTATAGGTTCCTATCAGCGTCCGCTTGGCCACTTCCCAAGCGCGCGTGCCAGGGCCAACATGATGTTCGAGGCGCTCGCGCAAGTCGCGCGCTTCCTTCCGGCGCTGCTCGGGCGAGAGCGAGTGGACCTCGCGCTCGGGCACCTCCGAAAAGGGTTCGGGCGACAAGCGCTAGACCCCGAGCCCGGCTCGCGGATCGCCCTCGTCCTTCCATCCCTCGAGCCGCTTGGCGAGCTCGCCGAGATCGTCGGGCAACTGAATCTCGAGGGTAACCAACTGGTCGCCGCGCGTGCCGTTCTTGCGGGTGAACCCCTTGCCCTTGAGCCGCAGGACGGTGCCGCCATGCGTGCCCGGCTTGATCGTCATCATCACCGGACCGTCGACCGTGGGAACGCGCACCTTGCCGCCATTGACCGCCTCGTCGAGCGTGATCGGCAGGTCGAGGCGCACATCGTCGCCTTCGCGCTTGTAGACCTTGTGCCGGTCGATCGCGATGGTGACGATGCCGTCGCCCGCGCCGCCAGGCCCATGCTGGCCCTTGCCCTTGAGCCGCATCTGCGTGCCGTCCTCGACCCCCTTGGGCAGCTTGAGGTCGATCGTCTTGCCGTCGGCAAGCGTGATCCGCTGGTCTTTCAGCGTCGCGGCATCGGTAAAGGGCACGCGCAATTTATAAGCGATGTCGGCGCCTTTCTGCGGGGGCTGGCGGCGTTGCTGCCCGCCCCCGAAGGGACTGCCTCCGCCGCGCCCGCCGAACAGGCCCTCGAATATATCGCCGAGATCGACATCCTCGGTGTCGAAACCCTGAAAGTCCTCGGCGCGGAAGCCGCGCTGGCCGCCATTGGGGCGAAAGCCGCCCCCGCCACCGCCCATCCCGGCGAAGGGATTGGCCGGATTGCCCTCGGCGTCGATCTCGCCGCGATCGAAGCGTGCGCGTTTGTCCTTGTCCGACAGCAGGTCGTAGGCATTGGTAACCTGGCTGAAGCGCTCGGCCGCCTTGGGATTGTCCTTGTTGCGGTCGGGGTGCAGCTCCTTGGCGAGCTTGCGATAGGCGCTCTTGATGTCCTTTTCGGATGCGCCGCGGGGTACGCCAAGCGTGCTGTAGGGATCGGGTGTGTTCATGGCCATCGGCGTATTAGCTAGGTGTAACAGCAGTCGCGTGCAAGCGCGGGCGGTTTCCTAAGGCACGCATTGGCGATAGGGGGAGAGGCATGGACGGCGTTCTTCTCCTTTTTGCAGCGGGTTCCGGGCGGAAACGGGTTGCAGTACGTTTTGCTCCTGAACCCTGTTCCCTGGTGTAGGAAAGGTCCGATGCAAGACGACGACAGCGCCATCCCGCCGAGCGACCCCTTCGCGCTGTTCGAGGTGTGGTTCGCCGAAGCGAAGGAGAGCGAACCGAACGATCCCAATGCGATGGCCCTGGCAACCGCTTCGGCCGATGGCCAACCGTCGGTCCGCATGGTGCTGCTCAAGGGGCACGGCCCCGATGGCTTCGTCTTCTATACCAATGCCGAAAGCCGCAAGGGCGAGCAGATCCGCGCCAATATGCGCGCCGCGCTGCTGTTTCACTGGAAGAGCCTGCGCCGCCAGATCCGCATCGAAGGCCCGCTTGAGGAGGTGAGCGAGGCGGAGGCCGACGCCTATTTCCATTCGCGTCCGCGTGTCTCGCAAATCGGCTCGGCAGCGAGCGACCAGTCGCGCCCGCTGCCCGACCGGACGATCTACCTCGACCGCGTCGCCGCGCTCGAACAGCGCTATCCCGAAGGCGATATTCCGCGTCCGCCGCACTGGACCGGCTTCCGCCTGAGCCCGCGACGGATCGAATTCTGGCACGATCGCCAGTACCGCCTCCACGACCGGCGCCTGTTCACCCGCGATGATGCGGGTGCGCCATGGTCGAACACGCTGCTTTATCCGTGATCGCGCCGCGATGACCGACAGCCGCGCCTTTCTGGCCCGTTCGGCGGCGATGGCCTCGATCGCGGTGGCGGTGGTGCTGGTGGCGCTCAAGACCTGGGCCGCCTGGCGCACCGGCTCGACCGCGATGCTGGGCAGCCTTGCCGATTCGGCGCTCGACCTGATCGCCAGCATGGCCACGCTCACCGGCGTATGGATCGCCTCGAGGCCGGCCGACGAGGACCACCGCTTCGGCCACGGCAAGGCGGAAGCGCTGGCGGCGATCTTCCAGGTCATGCTGATCGCGCTGTCGGCCTTCGGCATCGCGGTTCGCGCGCTGATGCACCTGGCTGGAGAGCGCGATACCGCAGCCGCGGGCGAAGGCATCGCGGTCTCGCTCGTGGCGATCGTGCTGACCTTCGCATTGCTCGCCTGGCAGCGTCACGTGATGAGCCGTACGCGCAGCTTGGCAATCCAGACCGATCATTTGCACTACCGGTCGGACCTGTTCCTGAACCTCTCGGTGATCGCCGCGCTGGTGCTCGACCAGTATCTCGGTCTTGGCATGGCCGATCCGCTGTTCGGCCTCGCCATCGCCGGCTGGCTTGCCCTGGGCGCCTGGCGCGGAATGAGCGATGCGGTCGACGATCTGATGGATCGTGAATGGCCCGAGGAAAAGCGGCTCGCTTTCGTCGAGGCGGCGGCGAAACATCCCGAGCTGTCGAACCTGCACGACCTGCGCACGCGCACGAGCGGCCATCGCGATTTCGTCCAGTTTCACGTCGATTTGCCGCCCGCCATGACGATTGCCCAGGCGCATGACATCATCGAACGGGTCGAGGCCGACCTATGCCGCCAGTTCCCGGGCATGGAACTGCTCATCCATATCGATCCCGAGGGTCATGTCGACGAACCCGACAATCCGCTGGTCGAGAAGGACGAGTTCGCACAACTGGAGAAGGGTGCATGACGAATTCGCTTCCCTATTGGCACGTCGATGCCTTCGCGGCGCGGCCTTTCGCGGGGAACCAGGCGGCGGTGATGCCGCTCGAGCAATGGCTCGAAGATGCCACGCTGCAGGCCATCGCCGAGGAGAACAATTTCGCCGAAACCGCCTTCGTGGTGCGCGATGGCTCGGGTGACGCCGATTGGGAGCTGCGCTGGTTCACGCCGACCGAGGAAGTGCGGCTGTGCGGCCATGCGACGCTCGCCAGCGGCCATGTGCTGCTGACGCGCGACGGAGGCGATCGGGTCAGCTTCCGCACCCGCAAGGCGGGGGTGCTCGAGGTGGCACGCGCCGGGGAGGGATACGAGCTCGCGCTGCCGCTGATCCGCACCGCGCCCGATGCCTGGCCCGAAGCAGTGGCGCTGCTCGGCGCGGATCCGCAGGAAGTATGGCTCAGTCCCGACCGCTACGGCGTCTACCTCTATGCCAGCGAGGAGGAGGTGCGCGCGCTGGACCCCGACCTGCGCGGCCTGCGGACCCTTGGGAACGACCAGTTCATCTGTACGGCGCCGGGCAGGGACACCGATGTAGTAAGCCGGGTCTTCGTCCCCGGCGGCGGCGTTGACGAGGACAGCTTCACCGGCTCGGCCCATGCCGCGTTGACCTATTTCTGGACCGAACGTCTGGGGCGCGAGCGGTTTACTGCGTTCCAGGCCTCGCAGCGCGGCGGGCAGGCCGCCTGTCGGCGCGAGGGCGACAAGGCGATCCTGTCGGGGCCCTGCGTGACGGTGGTCGAAGGCCGATTCTTCCTGCCCTAGGTCTCCGGATAGAGCTCGATCACATCGGCGAGCTGCTGCAGCATCGCCTTGCGCTCCTCGGCATCCGAATGGCCGAGCCGCACCACGGTGAGTTTCTGGCTCGGTGAAACGAAGACATATTGGCCCATGTGCCCGATCAGCGAAAAGGCGCTGTGCGGTGCGCGGTCGGGGAACAGGGGGTGCTCTTCGCCCTCGGGCAGCGGGCGGTTGAGCCAGGTCTGCAGCCCGTATTGCGGGCTCTTCGGGCTCGGCTCGACCATTTCCTCGACCCAGGCACGCGGGACCAGCTGCTCGCCGCGATAGGAGCCCTTGTTGCGCAAGAGTTCGCCGAACCTGGCCCAGTCGCGCGCGGTGGCGTGGATCAGGCTGCCGCCGATCAGCGTGCCCGCACGGTCGAATTCGGGGACCGCGCTGGTCATGCCGAGCGGGCCGAACAGCCGCGCCTCGAGATAGTCGGCCACCGCCTTGCGCCGCATGTCGGGATCCTTGCTGTCGGTCAGCGCGCGCGCGGCGATATCGGCGAGGATTACGGTGGTGCTCGACGAATATTCGAACTTCGCGCCGGGCTCGGCCTCGAGCGGTTGTGCGGTGGCGAAATCGGCCATGTCGTCGCGCCCGTCGAGGAACAGCATACGCACCTCGCTGCTCTCCCACGCAGGATCGCCCGCCTCGGTATGGTCGAGCCCACTGCGCATCTGCAGCAGGTGCCGCAGCGTGATTTCGGCGCGCGGATCGCCGGTTCGCTGCCAGCGTGGGACCGGCGCCGGCGCGTCGAGCCGCAGTTGCCCGTCGGCCACCAGCATGCCGATCAGCACCGCGGTGACCGTCTTGGCCATCGACCAGCTTACGAAGCGCGTGCTCCTGTCGTAGCCGGGGGCATAGCGTTCCAGCGCCAGGCGGCCACCGTGATAGACGATCAGCGCACGCGTTTCGCCAAGGCCGTCGAGCGTGAACAGATCGTCTGCAGCGCGAGCCAGCGGCCGCGTGGGCGCGCCGGGATGCGCGGTCACCGCCGCCAGCGCTTCCTCGCTCAGCGGCGGCTCGGCGGGGGCGCCGGACGAACCGCAGGCTGCAAGGCTTGAGGTGGCGAGGGCAAGCGCGATAAGGGAGGTGGTCCGCGGGGTCATGGCTCCGCGTCACTCGCACGAAGGAATCCCGCTTGGCAACGGCCAAAACACGCTCGCGCAAGACGCGCTTCCGGCTCGCGCTGGTGCTGCTCATCGCCATTCTGCTCGGCGCTGCCTGGCTTGCCTGGGGTGAAGGCCTGCGCAGGACCGGCGAGGCGGGATCGGCCTATGCCGCACGGGTCGGCTGTTCGTGCCGCTTCGTCGCCGGGCGCAGCCTCGACGATTGCGCCAAGGACAAGCTCAAGGGGATGGAGCTGGTCTCGCTGAGCGAGGACGTGCAGGCGAAAAGCGTCACTGCTTCGATCCCGCTGCTTGCCTCGGACACCGCCACCTACCGCGAAGGCTATGGCTGCGTGCTGGAGGAGTGGCGCGACTAAGCCTCGACCCGGCTGGTCGAATCGATCCAGCCGCCCCCGACCACGCGCTCACCGGCATAGATCACCGCCGCCTGACCGGGCGCGACGCCGAATTCGGGATCGGCGAAACGGATTTCGGTCGCTGCGCCGCCGCCGATCGGTCCCTCGAGCACGATCGGGACCGGCCTAGCCAGGCTGCGGACCTTGGCGGTCAGCGGGACGTCTGGCAGCGGGCCGATGCGATTGGTCTCGATGATTCGCGCCGCGGTCACCGCGAGCATGCGCTTGGGGCCGACCCTGACCTGTGCCGCATCGGCATCGATCCCGACGACATAGAGCGGTTCGGGCTGGCCACCGATCTCGAGCCCGCGGCGCTGGCCGACGGTGTAGTGGATCACGCCCTTGTGCTCGCCCAGTGTCTCGCCCGTCGCGGCGTGGACGATCGCACCCGGCCGGCCGCCCTCTGGGCGCATTTTCCTGACGATCTTGGCATAATCGCCATCGGGTACGAAGCAGATGTCCTGGCTGTCGGGCTTCGCGGCATTGCGCAGGCCTGCGGCTTCGGCGAGCTCGCGAACCTCTGCCTTGGGCAGGCCGCCGAGCGGGAAGCGCAGGAAATCGAGCTGCTCCTCGGTGGTCGCGTAAAGGAAATAGGACTGGTCGCGCGCCGGATCTTCCGCCCGGTGCAGCTCCGCTCCGGCGGGGCCCATGACCCGGCGCACATAATGGCCGGTGGCGAGGCAGTCCGCGCCCAGTTCGCGCGCCATCGCCAGCAGATCGGTGAACTTGGGCCCCATGTTGCAGCGGATGCAGGGCACCGGCGTACGTCCGGCGAGGTAATCGTCGGCAAAGGTCTCGACCACTTCCTCGCGAAAGGCGCTTTCGTGGTCGTGGACGTAATGGGCGATGCCGAGGCGTTCGGCGACCGCGCGGGCATCGCGGATGTCGTCGCCTGCGCAGCACGCGCCCTTGCGCCCGGTGGCGGCGCCGTAGTCGTAGAGCTGCAGCGTGATGCCGATCACTTCGGCACCCGTGCGCGCTGCCAGCGCGGCGACGACCGAGCTGTCGACGCCGCCCGACATGGCGACCACGATGCGGCTTTCGGCGGCCGGCCGCGGCAGGTCGAACAATGCGGCTGCCTGGTCCGGCGAGAGGGTTTCGATTGCGGGCATGGCGGCCCCATACACGGCTTGGCCCACCGCTGCCAGAGGGACACCGTAGGCCCCGCAGGCGACGTTTCACGGAACATTTACCATGTAGGCCTAATTCAATCGGCATGTATGAGGGCCGTTTCAAAGCGAAATCCGTCGGGGAACCGGGCAAAAGCCCGGATTTGCGCCAGTTCCGCTGGACCGATCTGGTTGCCAAGCTGGCTGCGAGTCGCGACCTGCGCGACGAGCTGCACAAGGTCGACGGCGGGTTCAATGCATTCGCCGAGGCTCGCCGCGAAAGTTGCCAAGAAAGTAAACCGACCGTTAACCAAGCTGCTTTAAGCGATGGCAAAGCCGCCGGCTTAGGCCTTGGGGACGCCGCAGGTAACGCGGTGCAAGGCGACAGAGAGAAAGAATGATCGAAAACCAGGACATCCGCCCTGCGCAGGTTATCGGCCCCCTCGGGGAACCGCTGACTCTGGCGGACTTGCCTTCGCCCGACACGAAGCGCTGGGTGGTCCGTCGCAAGGCCGAGGTCGTGGCGGCGGTCAATGGCGGCCTGCTGACGATCGACGAGGTGCTCGAGCGCTATTCGCTCAGCCTCGAGGAGTTCGCCTCGTGGCAGCGTGCGGTCGATCGTTCGGGCATGCAGGGCCTGCGCGTGACCCGCATCCAGCACTATCGCGACCTCTACGAACGCCAGCTCAAGTACTGATCGCTCGGCCCGCGCGCGGGAACCAAACCCCCGGCGGCACGCTCCCATTCCATCTCCGGCATAAAATCGGGGAACCGCAGTTCGCGTCTGACCGTTCTTCAGGCGTAGGGTTGGCGGGAGAAACAGGAGGAATTGGAATGGGTTGGATTATCGCAATTATCGTCGGTGGGATCATCGGCTGGCTGGCCAGCCTGGTGATGAATCGCGATGCTTCGATGGGCATCTTCTGGAATATCATCGTCGGCATCGTCGGCTCGTTCATCGGCGGCTTCATCGGTTCGCTGATTGGCGTCGGCGCTACGCTCACGACCTTCAGCGTGCCCGGCCTGCTGATGTCGCTGCTCGGCGCGATCGTGCTGCTCGGCATCGCCAACATGGTCCAGCGCGGCCGCGTTCGCTAAGCCGGACAAACTGCAGAACAAGAGGGGCGGGACGTCGCAGGACGTCTCGCCCTTTTTGCGTGGCACCGCCGGCTGTGGTCGCAATGCGACATTCGTCCAGTCCCACACGTCCCCGGTCGAAGCGTCGATTGCTCTTGGCCGTACCCGGGTCTAACCCGCCGATTGCGAACATCTTGCGCGAAGTGATATAGCGATGTAATACACTGCTTATCCGCAGCGCTTCTGGGGCAGGGTAGGGTATGAATTACGAATCTGGAGTGATGGCCGAGAAGGGGGAGCCGATTACCGTCGGCCTGGACGAGGACCCCTCCGAATTCGAGGCTTCCGAGCGTCGCGGTCGGCGTCGGCTGTTCCTGATTGGTGCGTTGGTCGTGCTCGGTCTCGCCATCGCCACCTTCTTCGCCATGCGCGGCAACGGCACCACCACGCCCGCCGGCGACGAGGATGCCCAGGCTCCCACGGTCACCGTCGTAACCCCCGGCAAGACCACTGTCGAAGGGCGGATCACCGCCACGGGCACGCTGGCGGCCCGCCGCGACATGCCGGTCGGCGTGGTCGGCGAAGGCGGCCGGGTGGTCTCGGTCCCGGTCGATGCCGGCGACTGGGTGCGCCAGGGCCAGGTCCTCGCGAGCATCGACCAGTCGGTCCAGTCGCGCCAGGTCCAGAGCGCCGCTGCCAACGTCCAGGTCGCGCAGGCGGATGCCAATCTAGCGCAGGCCAATCTCGACCGCGCGCTCAAGCTGGTCGAGCGCGGCTTCGTCTCGCAAGCCGATGTCGATCGCCTGACCGCGACCCGCGATGCCGCCAACGCTCGCGTCCGCGTTGCCCAGGCGCAGCTGAGCGAGCTGCGTGCCCGCAATGCCCGCCTCAACGTCCTCGCTCCCGCCTCGGGCTATGTGCTCGAACGCAACGTCGAAACCGGCCAGACCGTCAGTGCCGGATCGCCGCCGCTGTTCCGCATCGCGCGCGGCGGCGAGATGGAACTGCGGGCGCGCCTCAACGAGGATTCGCTCGCGGCCATATCGGTCGGCACCACCGCGCAGGTTCGTCCGGTCGGCACCGACAAGCTGTTCACCGGCCAGGTGTGGCAGGTTTCGCCGACGATCGACCAGCAGGACCGCCAGGGCACTGCTCGGATCGCGCTTGCCTATGCCCCGGGCCTGCGTCCGGGCGGTTTTGCCACGGCCACCATCGCCAGCGGCACGGTTGTCGCACCGATCCTGCCCGAAAGCGCAGTCCTCTCCGACGCCCAGGGGCCCTATGTCCTGATCGTAAACGGCGACAACAAGGCCGAGCGGCGCGCGGTAACCACGGGCGCGGTCACGCCCAAGGGGATCGTCATTACCGAGGGACTGACCGGATCGGAGCGAGTCGTGCTGCGCGCCGGCGGCTTCCTGACCGAAGGCGAAACGGTCAAGGCCCAGCTGGCCAAGCGCGACTGATCGGGGGGTAATTCGATGAACTTCCGCAACATTTCCGCCTGGTCGATCCGCAACCCGGTAATCCCGCTGGTCGCGTTCACCGCGCTGCTGCTTGCGGGCCTGATCAGCTTCGCCCGGATGGACGTTGTCAACAACCCGGACATCGAATTTCCCGCGGTCAACGTCTCGATCTCGCAACCCGGCGCGGCACCGACCGAGATCGAGAACCAGATCACCCAGCGGGTCGAGGCCGCCGTGCGCTCGATCAATGGGGTCAACTCGATCAACTCGACCGCCAGCGAAGGCAATTCGAGCACCTTCATCGAATTCGAAATCGGTACCGATCCCAACGATGCGGTGGCCGAGGTCAAGAACGCGATCGACCAGATCCGCGGGTCGCTGCCCGACGGCATCATCGAACCCCGCGTGACCAAGGAAGAGATTTCGGGCGGCTTCCTCGCGATCTATGCGGTCGAGGCCGACGATATGACGATCGAGGGGCTCAGCTGGTTCATCGACGATACGGTGGCCAAGCAGTTGCTCGGCATCGAGGGCATGGCCGAGGTCAACCGCTTCGGCGGCGTCGACCGCGAGATCGAGGTGATTCTCGACCTGCCCAAGATGCAGGCGCTCGGCGTCACCGCCAGCCAGATCAACGGCGTGCTGCGGCAGAGCAATATCGACGCCGCGGGCGGCGCCACCGAAGTGGGCGGGACGAAGCAGTCGGTCCGCGTGCTCGGCAACAGCGACGATGCCTATGCGCTGAGCCAGCGCCAGATCCAGCTCGGCGGCGGCCGCACGGTCAAGCTGGCCGACGTTGCTACGGTGCGCGACGGCTATTCGGAGCGGACCTCGATCAGCAAGGTGCGCGACAAGGAAGTCGTCAACTTCGCCATGAGCCGCGCCAAGGGGGCCTCGGACGTGACCGTCTACGAAGAGGCGCTCGAGAAGATCAAGGAAATCGAGGCGGAGAACCCGGGCGTCAAGTTCATCCCGCTGTTCAACACGGTCAAATATACCAAGGACCAGTATGAAAGCGCCATGGCGGCGATGATCGAGGGCGCGCTGCTCGCCGTGGTCGTGGTGTTCTTCTTCCTGCGCGACTGGCGCGCAACCGCCATTTCGGCGGTCGCCATCCCGCTTTCGGCGATCCCGACCTTCTGGTTCATGGATCTGCTCGGCTTCAACCTCAACCAATTGTCGCTGCTTGCGCTGGCGCTGGTCGCGGGCGTGCTGGTCGACGACGCGATCGTCGAAATCGAGAACATCGTGCGCCACATGCGCATGGGCAAGAGTGCCTACCAGGCAAGTATCGACGCGGCCGACGAAATCGGTCTGCCGGTGGTCGCCACCAGCTTCTGTATCGTCGCGGTTTTCTTCCCCGTCGGCGCCATGCCGGGCATCTCGGGACAGTTCTTCAAGAACTTCGGCTTCACCGTTGTGGTTGCGGTGCTCATGTCGCTGGCCGTGGCGCGCATGATCACGCCGATGCTGGCGGCCTATTTCCTCAAGGCCAAGGGCCAGGCCTCGCATGGCGAGGGCCCGATGATGGACCGCTACATGAACGTGCTGCGCTGGTCGCTCGATCGCGGCAAGATGTTTGCCGCGCGTCAGGGCATCGACGGCCCGCGCCGCCGCTGGCTCTACATCCTCTCGCTATTCTTGGTCGTGCTCGGCGCGCTGGGCATCTCGGCGGTAGCGACCTTCGCCGCGTCAGGCCTGATCCAGGGACTCGGCCTGCCCAATCTCGTTACCGGGGGCGATCCCAATGTCGGCGGCTTCCTCAAGTTCATCGCCACGCTGATCGGACTCGTCCAGCTGGCGGTGGCACTGGCCATTGGCTTCATTGCCACGCTGGCCTTCTTCCGGATCACGGGGTTCATCGTCCGCCGCTTCGGCGAGCACATGGCGCAGACCTGGCAGTATCTCCAGGCGCGCTTCCTCGATCACCGCGTATGGATGCTCGGCGTGGGCTATTACTCGCTGCTGCTGACGATCCTGCTGTTCGGCATCGTGCCGGCCCAGTTCCAGCCGGTCATCGACGATGAAAACAGCCGCGTCGAAATCGAAATGGTGCCCGGCACCACACTCGAGACGACCGAACGGGTGGCCGACCAGGTAGCGGACATCCTCTATCAGCAGCAGGAGGTCGAACGCGCGCTCGAACGGGTCCGCGAAGGGCGGGCGACGATCTACGTCTCGCTGCGGCCCGACCGCGAGCGCACCTCGATCGAATTCGAACGCGCGCTGGCGCCGACCTTCGCCCAGATCGCCGATGCGCGGGTACGCTTCGCCTCGCAATCGGGCGGCTTCGGCTCGGGTCGCGACATGACGGTGATGCTCGCCGGGTCGAATCCCGAACTGCTCAACCAGACTGCCGCGACGCTGGTGGAGCAGATGAAGGGCATCGACATGCTCGTCGCCCCGCGCATCAGCGCCGACATCAACCGGCCCGAACTGATCATCGAGCCGCGCGAGGATCTTGCCGCCGAACTCGGCGTGACCACCATTGCGTTGAGCCAGACGATCCGGATCGCGACGATGGGCGAGATCGAGCAGAACGCCGCGAAGTTCTCGCTCTCGGATCGCCAGATCCCGATCCGCGTCAAGCTGCCCGAACAGTCGCGCGAGAGTCTCGAGACGATCAAGAACCTGCCGGTACAAACGATGAGCGGTGGCTCGGTGCCACTCTCGCGCGTGGCCGATATCTCCTTCGGTTCGGGCCCGACGACGATCCAGCGCTACAACCAGAACCGCCGCGTGCTGGTCGGCGCCGATCTGGCGCAGGGCGTGATCAAGGGCGAGGCGCAGGCCAAGATCGATGCCCTGCCGATCCTGCAAGATCTGCCGCAGGGCGTGATCCGCGACGTCGTGGGCGAGGATCAATGGCAGCAGGAACTGATCACCAGCCTGCTGATCGCCATCGTCTCGGGCGTGCTGTTGGTGTTTGCCGTGCTGGTGCTGCTCTACAAGCGGCTGATGAGCCCGCTGGTCAACATGACCAGCCTCGCGCTCGCCCCGCTCGGCGGCATACTTCTGGTGTGGCTGTTCGGCCAGCCGCAGTCGATGCCGGTCTATATCGGTATCCTGCTGCTGCTCGGCATCGTCTCGAAGAACTCGATCCTGCTGATCGACTTCGCAATCGAGGAAATGGACAAGGGCACGCGCAAGCTCCACGCGATCGTCGATGCGGGCCACAAGCGGGCCCAGCCGATCGTCATGACCACAGTGGCGATGACCGCGGGCATGGTGCCCACCGCGCTTTCGGGCGTGATGGGGTCGGGCGATGGTGCCTGGCGCGCGCCGATGGGCACGGTGGTGATCGGCGGCTTGATCCTCTCGACGGTGCTGACGCTGCTGATCGTGCCGGCGGGATTCAGCCTGGCCGACGGCTTCGAAAAGCGTGTCGGCCCCTGGCTGCGCAACCGCCTGCTGACCTACAAGGACGGCGACGATGCACGCGGCATTGCCGGTGGCGGCACGCATGAGCCCGGGGTAGAACCCGCCGAGTGACCGACCGCATTCCCGCTGGCCTCCCGACAGCCCGGCCGCCGATCGCGCCCGATCGCGCGCGGGCGATGCGGCGGACGGCGACCGGGCTGATCGTGCTGATGGCGGCGCTGTTCCTGTTCTCGGGCCGCTATCTCGGACTGCATCCCGGCTGGGGCTATCTCCACGCCTTCGCCGAGGCGGCGATGGTCGGCGGGCTGGCCGACTGGTTCGCGGTCACCGCGCTGTTCCGCCGCCCGCTCGGCCTGCCGATCCCGCACACCGCGATCATTCCGGAGAACAAGGACCGTATCGCCGACACCATGGCCGGCTTCCTGCGCGAGAACTTCCTCACTCCTGCCGTGGTCGGCCGCCGGATGGGGGCGATGAACCTGGCAGGCGCGGTGGGCAGCTATCTCGCCGACCCCAAATCGGTGAAGGATTCGCGCATCCGCGCGGGCGCGGGCGAACTCGCCATCGAAGTGCTCGAATCGCTCGATCCCGAACGGCTCGGCACGCAGGTGCGCAGCGGCATCAAGAGCCAGCTGGGCAAGCTCGATATCGCCCCGCTGCTCGGCGGCATGCTCGAGGCGATGATCGCCGACGGACGGCACAAGCCGCTGATCGACAAGATCATCCGCTGGGCGGGGCTGGTACTCGAGGACAACGAGGCGACGGTGCGCGACATGGTGCACCGGCGTGCCAATGCCGTGCTGCGCTTCACCGGGCTCGACGAAAGGCTCGCCAATTCGGTGCTCGACGGGCTCTACAAGCTGCTCGCCGAGGTGCTGGTCGATCCCGAGCATCCGCTGCGCGACAAGATCGAGGAAGGGCTGCAGGAGCTCGCGAAGGGCTTGCGCGAAGATCCGGAAATGCAGGAGCGCGTCGAGCGGATGAAGCGCGAGCTGCTCGAGAACCCCGCGATCGGCGAGTGGTGGCAGGGCGTGTGGGAGCGGCTGCGCGCGAACCTCATCCAGACGATCCGCAACTCGGGCGGCACCGGCCACGGCTATATCGGCGAGACACTGGGAGAACTGGGCGCGGCGCTACGCGACGACGAGCGGCTCCAGCGCCAGGTCAACCGCTTCGCCCGCCGCACTGCCGTGGGCGTGGCGACGCGCTATGGCGACCAGATCGTGCGGCTCGTATCGGAAACCGTGCGTCGCTGGGATGCGCAGACGATCACCGACCGGGTCGAGGGCGCGGTCGGCCGCGACCTCCAGTTCATCCGTATCAACGGCACGCTGGTCGGCGGGCTGGTGGGTGTCACCATCCATGCACTGGATGTATACGTGATCTGATACGCGGCGGTCAGTTCAGGCGATAGAGGATGGTCGACGCGTAGAAGGAAGCCATCGGCTTGCCATCCGTGTCGATTGCCGGTTCGAATTTGCCGACTTTTTTGAATTCGCTGCAGGCGCGGTCGTCGAAATCCTCGGCAATCGTGATGTTGGTTATGCGGCAGTCGGTGATCGCACCGTTCTCGTCGACCAGCATCCGGATACTGAGATCGGCCTGCTTGCCCCAGCGTTCGGCTCGGCTCGGATAGTACTGCTGGATGCGATTGGCTATCTGGCTCAAATTGAGCGGACTGGGGCCCTTGGCTCGGCGCTGCTGCGCCTCCACGTCCACGCCCCAAGTCCCGACGAGATCGGTCATGCAGGTGTTGAGTACGGAGAACAGCTGACCAAGATCGCCCGTGGCCAGCCTTTGCGGTGCCCGTTTGTCGCGGCTGAACTGCACCCATTCGATCGAGGCGCCTTCCTCGATGTCGAGCATCGGGATCCCGGGCGTCGGATCTGCTTCATCATCGAGGTTATCCGCTTCGTCCTCTTTCTTACCGTCGCGCCCGTCCCAATCCGGCTTGCGGATGGAAAACGAGCGATAGGCCTTTCCGAAGTCGCCCAGGGTGGTGCCCTTGGCGGCGGACATCTCGAAAGCCCCCACACCGGGCCCGAACTGGACCGTCAGGTCGCCCCCGGAATTCAGCCGCTCGGCAACGTCCCCCGCCATGATCCAGCGCGGCGAATCCGAAGGTGTGATCTGTTCGAGCAGTAGTACGGTTCGCTCGTCGCCCTCACCGAAAACCCGCACTGCGCGGCATTTGTTCTCGCCGAAGTCGACCTGCCACGGCGTCACAGGCGGCACGATCACAGGCGCCTCATCTTGCGCGTAGGCTGGTGCAGAGAGACCAGCCAGCAAGGCGACAAAAGACAAGACTACGTAGCGCAAAGAAAAACCCTCCCGATCTGGTGGTCGGGAGGGTAGGAATCTATCAGTCTGATTTCAATCAGAGCTTTTCGGTCAGCTCCGGCACGGCCTTGAACAGGTCGGCGACGAGGCCGATGTCCGCGACCTGGAAGATCGGGGCGTCTTCGTCCTTGTTGATGGCGATGATGGTCTTCGAATCCTTCATCCCCGCAAGGTGCTGGATCGCGCCCGAGATGCCGATCGCGATATAGACTTCGGGGGCGACGATCTTGCCGGTCTGGCCGACCTGGTAGTCGTTGGGGACATAGCCCGCATCGACCGCCGCGCGGCTCGCACCGATCCCGGCGCCGAGCTTGTCGGCGAGCGGGGTGATGACCTGTTCGAAGGTTTCCGCGTCCTTGAGGGCGCGGCCACCCGAGACGATCACCTTGGCGCTGGTCAGTTCGGGGCGGTCGCTCTCGGCGATCTCTTCGCTGACGAAGGTCGAGATGCCCGCATCGGTGGGCCCCGAAACCTCTTCGATCTCCGCCGAGCCGCCTTCGGCCGCAGCCTTTTCGAAGGCCGTGCCGCGCACGGTGATGACCAGCTTCGCATCGGAGGATTCGACGGTGGCGATGGCGTTGCCGGCATAGATCGGACGGGTGAAGGTCTTGTCGCCTTCGACCGAGAGGATGTCCGAGACCTGCATTACGTCGAGCAGCGCGGCGACACGCGGCGCGATGTTCTTGCCGGTGGTGGTTGCTGGCGCGACGAAGGCGTCGTGATGGCCCATGAGGTCGGCCACCAGCGGCGCGACGTTTTCCGCCAGCGCGTGTTCGTAGGCCGCGTCGTCGGCGAGGTGGACCTTGCCCACGCCCGCGATCTTGGCGGCTTCCTCGGCCACCGTGCGGCAGCCCGCTCCGGCGACCAGCAGGTGGACTTCACCGAGCTTGCCGGCAGCGGTAACCGCGGCCAGCGTCGCATCGGCGAGGCTCTTGTTGTCGTGTTCGACCCAAACGAGGGTTTTCATAGCTGTCTTCCTTCTCGTTCAGTGTTGCTCAGGCGATGCCGAGGGCTTTGATCTTGGCGACCAGCGCATCGACGTCCTCGACCTTTTCGCCCGCCTGGCGGACCGGCGGCTCGGAGACGTTGGTGGTCTTGAGGCGCGGTGCGGTGTCGACACCGAAATCTGCCGGGCTCTTGGTATCGAGCGGCTTCTTCTTGGCCTTCATGATATTCGGAAGCGAGGCATAGCGCGGCTCGTTGAGGCGCAGGTCGGTGGTGACGATCGCGGGCATGGTCAGCTTGACCGTCTGCAACCCGCCGTCGACCTCGCGCTTCACCGTCACGCTATCGCCCTCGACCTCGACGGTGTTGGCGAAGGTGCCCTGCGGGCGGCCCATCAGCGCAGCCAGCATCTGGCCGGTCTGGTTCGAATCGTCGTCGATCGCCTGCTTGCCCAGCAGGATCAGGCCGGGCTGTTCCTCTTCGGCGATCGCCTTGAGGATCTTGGCGACGGCCAGCGGTTCGACCTCGTCCTCGGTCTCGACCAAGATCGCGCGGTCGGCACCCATGGCCAGCGCGGTGCGCAGCGTTTCCTGCGCCTTTGCCGGGCCGATGCTGACGGCCACGATCTCTTCGGCCTTGCCGGCTTCCTTGATGCGGATGGCTTCCTCGACGGCGATTTCGTCGAACGGGTTCATGCTCATCTTGACGTTGGCGAGGTCGACGCCCGAGCCGTCGGCCTTGACGCGCGGCTTGACGTTGTAATCGATCACCCGTTTCACGGGGACGAGGATTTTCATGCGATACCTTCCTCTCGGCTGGAAACTGTGGCGACCGCCTAACTTGCGTTTACGTAAACGTCAAGCTGACGGCTGGAGTGGCTTTTGACCCTTGCCCCGTCCCTCGCGCGGGCCGGGGTGCAGGTCAAGCGGCGTCGGAACCTGTCTTTACTATGCTTGGCGCGAGGCATAGTTTCAGGCGCAGAGGCGGGAGGTGTCCGATGCGCGTCAGGCCCATGTTCGCGAGTGCTGCGGCACTGCTGGCCCTGCCCCTGTGGGCGCAGGAGACCCGGACCGCTCCCGACGACCACACGCCGCCCGCCGCCACGCTCGAAGAGATGGGCTGGCTGGTCGGCCAGTGGCGCGGCGAGGGGATCGGCGGGGCGCCTGCCTACGAGAGCTGGCTCCCGCCGTCGGGCAACACGATGGTCGGCACCTTCGTGCAGCAGGCGGATGGCGAAACGCTCCGGTTTACCGAGCACATGTATTTGATCGAGGAAGGCGGCACGCTGGCGCTGCGCCTCAAGCATTTCAATGCCGATCTGACTGGGTGGGAAGAAAAGAACGACATGCTCTCGTTCCGCCTGATCGCGGTGGAGGATTGCGCGGCCTATTTCCACGCGCTCACCCTGCGCTGCGATGGCAAGGACGGCCTGCTGGCCGCCGTACGCATGACGCGCGAAGGCAAGCCAGCGGGCGAGCTGGTGTTCCGGTTCACACGGATGGAGTGATCGGCGAAGGCGGCGCTCAGGCCGCCTTCTTGACCTCGGCCACGATCTTCTTCGCCGCATCGCCGAGATCGTCGGCGCTGACGATGGCGAGGCCCGAATTGTCGAGGATGGCCTTGCCTTCTTCGACATTGGTGCCCTCGAGGCGGACGACCAGCGGAACCGAAAGGTTCACGTCCTTCGCCGCTTGGACGATGCCGTTGGCGATGACGTCGCACTTCATGATGCCGCCGAAGATGTTGACGAGGATGCCCTCGACCGCCGGGTCCTTGAGGATGATCTTGAACGCCGCGGTGACCTTCTCGGTCGTCGCGCCGCCGCCCACGTCGAGGAAGTTCGCCGGGAAGGCGCCATTCAATTTGATGATGTCCATGGTCGCCATGGCGAGGCCGGCGCCATTGACCATGCAGCCGATGTTGCCGTCGAGCTTGATGTAGGCGAGGTCGTATTCGCTTGCCTCGACTTCGGCCGGGTCTTCCTCGGTCACGTCGCGCAGCGCCTCGACGTCCTTGTGGCGGAACAGCGCGTTGCCGTCGAAGCTCATCTTGGTGTCGAGCACGAGCAGATTGCCGTCCTCGGTTTCGACCAGCGGGTTGATCTCGAGCATTTCGCAGTCGAGATCCATGAAGGCGGTGTAGAGTTGCTTCGCGAGCTTCTGTGCCTGCTTGTTGAGGTCGCCCGTCAGCTTGAGCGCAAAGGCTACCGCGCGGCCGTGATGCGGCATGAAGCCCTGCGCCGGGTCGATGGTGATGGTGGTGATCTTTTCCGGAGTCGAATGCGCGACTTCCTCGATGTCCATCCCGCCTTCGGTCGAAACGATCATGGCGACGCGGCCGGTGGCGCGGTCGACCAGCATCGAAAGATAGTATTCCTCGGCGATGTCGACGCCGTCGGTCACGTACAGGCGGTTGACCTGCTTGCCCGCATCGCCGGTCTGGACGGTGACCAGCGTGTTGCCGAGCATTTCCCTGGCATTGGCTTCGACGTCCTCGATGCTCTTCGACAGGCGCACGCCGCCCTTGGCATCGGGGCCCAGTTCCTTGAACTTGCCCTTGCCGCGTCCGCCGGCGTGGATCTGCGCCTTCACGACATAGAGCGGCCCGGGCAGCTGCTTGGCGCCCTCGACGGCTTCCTCGACGGTCAGCGCGGCATGACCCGCGGGGATGCCGATGCCGTATTTCGCAAGCAGTTCCTTGGCCTGGTATTCGTGAATGTTCATGTCGAAGCTTCGTCCTTCGCGTGATGCGCGTGGGGGAATATGGAGTCGCGAGCGACATAAGCATGTCTGGGCGCGCTTGAAAAGGCCCGCATTCGGGTGCAGGGCGCGGTCCACTCCCCATGATCGACAGCCAGCGCCTCGAATCCATCGTCTCCGAAGCCGGGAGGATCGCCTACGACCTGTGGCCCGGGGCGGGCAATGCGCTGGAAGCGTGGGAAAAAAAGCCCGGCGATCCGGTGTGCGAGGCCGATATCGCGGTCGATGGCTTTCTCAAGCGCGAGCTCGGCGCGCTGCTGCCCGCGGCGGGCTGGTTGTCGGAAGAAACCGCCGATGATCCCGCGCGGCTCGGCCACGATCTCATCTGGCTGGTCGATCCGGTCGACGGGACGCGCGACTTCATCCGTGGACGCAGCGGCTGGGCGGTCTCGGTCGCGCTCATCAGCGGCGGACGTCCGCTGATCGGCGCGCTGTGCGCCCCCGCGCGCGGCGAGAACTGGACCGCCGTGGCGGGGCAGGGCGCCTGGCGCAATGGCGAACGGCTCCGGGCTTCCACCCGGCGCACGCTGCCCGGCGCACGTGTCCCCGCGCATGCTCTGCCCAAGGTCGATACCGATCTGGTCGCGGTCGACCAGCCCAACTCGATCGCGCTGCGCATCGCCATGGTTGCCGCCGACGAGGCCGATCTGGTGGCGACCGTGCGCTGGGGCTTCGAGTGGGACATTGCTGCCGCGGGCATGATCGCGCGCGAGGCGGGGGCCGCGGTGAGCGACGCCTATGGCCGCAAGCTCGATTACAACAAGCGCGATCCGCGCGCTTTCGGCGTGCTGGTCAGCGCGCCCGACATCCACGGCGCGGCAGTCGAACGGCTCGCGAAAAGGTTGGGGTAGGGAGGCTTTTTGCTGGTTGGGTACGGTCGGGACATCCTTCCCGCCCTTGCGGCGGCTCCAGCCCCCCACCCGGCAACCCATTGAGAATACTTCCGTGGGTGGCCGGGGGGGCTGGTGCCGCATGGGAAGCGCCGATGCGCTTCACGCACGCACATGAAAAGGGGGCCGGCCCGCAGGCCGACCCCCAAGTCGTGCGATTGTCCCGAGGGGATCGTTGCTCAGCTGCCCTGCGCCTGTGCGGCCTGGACGTCCTGCTGGTCGAAGGGGATGATCTTGATTTCGACGCGGCGGTTCAGCGGCTCGTTGACATTGTCGCCGGTCGCTACCTTGAGCCGCGTTTCGCCGAAGCCCATCCAGCGGATGCGCGACGAGCTGACGCCCTGCGAGATGAGGTAGTTCGCCACCGCCTGCGCGCGCTGTTCGGAAAGGCGCTGGTTCGACTGCGCCGAACCCACCGTGTCGGTGTGGCCGTAAACGTCGACGAGGCTGTTGGGATACTGCCGCAGGCTCGCGGCGACGCGGTCGAGCAGGTCGCGGAAGCCGGGCGAGATGGTGTAGCTGCCGGTAGCGAAGGTCACCCCGTCGGGCAGGTTGACGAGGATCGCGTCGCCCCCGTCGACTTCGCTGACGTCGACGCCCGATCCGGCGGTTTGCTCTTTCAGCTCCTTGATCTGCTGGTCCATCTTGTAGCCGACCACGCCGCCGGCGACGCCACCCGCGGCCGCGCCGATGATGCGGCCGGTCTTGCCGCCGATGACGCCGCCGAGCAGGCCGCCAGCGAGCGCGCCGCCGGCGGTGCCGAGCACGGTGCGCGAGACTTTCTTCTCGCCGGTGTTGGGGTCGGTGACACAGGCCGATACGGTCAGCAGCGAGACCGCGGCCAGGCTGGCGGTAAGAATGCGCGACTTCATCATGTAATTCTCCTCCTCTGAGGGGCAGGCGGCCCATGCGGGATCGCTGCCGGGCAATTGGGGCCGGACGCGCCCACTCGCGTCACAAGGCTTCCAACCGTCCAATGCGCCACCCGTTCCGGCGCGGCGGCAGATAAGTCGCGCGAGGGCACTGGCAGCGCGAAGCTTTTGTGCTAGCCACGCGCGGGTGACCCCATTTCCCTGGACCGACCTCGTCATCATCGCCGGACTGATTGTCCTCAACGGCGTTTTCGCCATGAGCGAGCTGGCCATCGTCTCGGCGCGGACCGCGCGCCTGCGCGCCGCGGCGCATCAGGGCAATGGCGGCGCGCGGATCGCGCTCGCGCTCGCCGCCGAGCCGGGCAAGTTTCTCTCGACCGTGCAGATCGGCATCACGCTGATCGGTATCGTCGCCGGCGCCTATTCGGGCGCCAGCCTTGGCGGCCCGGTGGGCGAGCGGCTCGCGCTTCTCGGCTTCCCCGCCAATTGGGCCCCGGAAGCGGGCTTCGCGACGGTGATCGTCCTGACCACCTATCTCAGCCTGGTGGTGGGCGAGCTGGTGCCCAAGCAGGTCGCGCTGCGCGCCGCCGCGCCGATCGCGATCGTCATGGCGCGCCCGATGGCGGTGCTGGCCAAAGTCGCCGCGCCGCTGGTGTGGCTGCTCGATGCTTCCTCGGGTCTGCTCATCCGCCTGCTCGGCGTGCGCCCGGCGGGACAGAGCGCGGTGACCGCCGAGGAGCTGCACATGCTCTTCGCCGAGGCGACGCGCTCGGGAGTGATCGAACACGAACAGCACCAGATGCTGCAGGGCGTGGTGCGGCTGGCGCAGCGCCCGGTGCGCGAGCTGATGACCCCGCGCACCGAAGTCGACTGGGTCGATATAGCTGCCGATGCCGCAGCGATCCGCGCGGCGCTCGACGACAGCCCGCACTCGCTGCTGCCGGTGGCCGAGGGGTCGCCCGACCGCGTGCTCGGCGTGGTGAAGGTGCGCGACATCCTCACCCGGCTCGTCGCCGGCGAGCCGGTCGACCTCGCCGCGCTGATGGCCAAGCCCGAAGTCGTGCCCGACCAGCTCGACGCGGTCGATGCGCTGCGCGTGCTGCAGCAGGCCGAGGTCGCGATGGCGATGGTGCACGACGAATACGGCCATCTCGACGGGATCATCACTCCGGTCGATCTGCTGACCGCGCTGGTCGGCGATTTCGCCAGCGACCAGGACGCGGGCGACGGCCCCGGCGTCATCGAGCGCGACGACGGTAGCCTGCTGGTCGCGGGCTCGCTCTCGGCCGACGTCCTCGCCGACCGGCTGGGGCTCGAATATGGCGAGGATCGCGAATTCGGCACCGCCGCGGGCTATGCGCTCCACGTGCTCAAGCGCCTGCCGGGCGAGGGCGACCATTTCACCGACCAGGGCTGGCGCTTCGAAGTGGTCGATATGGACGGGCGCCGGATCGACAAGCTGCTGGTGAGCAGCGAGGGCGAGGCTCCTCCGAAAGCCGAAGTGTAGAGGAATTTCTTGTTTTCCGAACCCGCCTCCGCGGGTTCGTCCTCGTTAGACAAGCAGCAGGTGCACCCGCTGCGGGCGGGCGGTCGCCCTTATCGGCCCCCCGCCGGGCCGGAACTAGCGCCTAGCCAGCAATCTGGTGGAAGTATCCGAGCCGATAGGCGAGACAAGGCCGAGCGGCCGCCGCGGCTTATGCCGCGAAGCCAAGCCGCACGGACGTGCGGCGCCGGCGTCTGAGGCAAACAAAGAATCCGGACCCACCGGCGGATGCCGGTGCGAAACGCAAAACTAGCCCGGAATCACCGCACTGGCACTCGCGCCGTCGCCTTCGGGGGCGGCGATGATGTCGCGGGTGACGGTGCCCTTGGCGACCGTCGCGGTGTTCGGATCGCCCACCGCGCTGCGGATGCCGGGCGCTGCGCTGCCCGCACGTTCGAGCAGGCTGGTCTCGACGCTGCTGCGTGCCTGCGGACCGCCAAACAGCGCTTCCAGCGTCTGCGTCGCGGCGCTGCCTTCGGCCGGGCGCGGGGCGCCGGGCTGCGGAGGCACGAGGTTGAAATCGGGCGGGACCACCAGCGGCGCCTGGCGTTGCACGGCAAACTCGTCGGGCCGATCGCGGTTGAACAGGCCGCTGCCACCGCAGGCGGCGGTCATGGCGCCGAGGCCGGCGAGAATTGCAATTCTTGGGGCGAAACGGGCGAATTTGGTCATCACTTGCTCTCCGCGGTCTCGGCCGCCTTGCTGTTCATGAGGCCATCGACCTCTGCCATGTCCTTGTCGCGCATGAAGAAGGCCCGTGCAAGGACGATGACGACGCCGATGGTGATAGCCGCATCGGCGAGGTTGAAAATGAGGAAGGGGCGGAAATCCCCGAAATGCAGGTCGGCGAAATCGACCACATAGCCGAGATCGTAGCGGTCCTTGATATTGCCCAGCGCCCCGCCGAGGATCAGCGACAGCGCGAGGATATCGCCAAGCAGCTTCTCGCGCATCATCCACACGGTCACTACCAGCGCGATGATCCCGGTGACCAGCACCAGGGCCCAGCGCATCTCGGGGCTGCTCGCCTCGAACATGCCGAGCGAGACGCCGAAATTGCGGGTGAAGCGCAGGTCGAAGAAGGGCAGCAGTTCCATCGCGTCGCCGATGCGATCGATGCCGAGCCCCTTGGTGACGAAATTCTTGCTCCACTGGTCGACGGCGAAGATGCCGAGCGCAGTGACGCAGCCGATCAGGCGATTGCGCAGGACCGGGCTCATGCCACTTCGTCCATCTGGGCGACGACATCCTCGCAGCGATCGCACAGATCGCCGTCCTCAGCCACGCTGGGCAGCAGGCGCCAGCAGCGCCCGCATTTGCTTTCCGATGTCCGCGTGACCGTCACCGCCCCGCTATCGCCACGCGCGACTGACGCGGTGATGAACAGCTCGGCGAGATCGGCGTCGGAAAAGCCTTCGGGCACCGCAGCGGCGGGCACGACGACATCGGCTTCGAGGCCGGAACGGATCACCTTCTCGCGGCGCAGCGGCTCGATCGCCTCCATCACCTCCTCGCGCAGCTTGCGCAGCGCATCCCAGCGCGCGCCGTCGGCGCTCACGCCCGGGACCTTGGGCCATTCGAGCAAATGGACGCTGCCGCCATCGGGATAGCGCGTGGTCCACACTTCCTCGGCGGTGAACACCAGCACCGGCGCGGCATAGCGGACCAGCGCATGGAACAGGATGTCGAGCACGGTGCGATAGGCATTGCGTTTCACGCTGTCGGGCCCGTCGCAATAGAGCACGTCCTTGCGGATATCGAAGTAGAAGGCCGAGAGGTCCTCGTTGCAGAAATCGACCAGCAGGCGCGTGTAGGCGTTGAAGTCGTAGTCTTCGACCGCCCGGCGCAGCTTGCCGTCGAGATCGGCGAGCAGCGCGAGGACATGGAGCTCGAGCTCGGGCACCTCGCCGACATCGCCCATGTCGCCGACGAAGCCGTCGAGCGCGCCGAGCAGGTAGCGGAAGGTGTTCCTCAGCTTGCGATACTGGTCGCCCGTGCCCTTGAGGATCTCGTCGCCGATGCGGTGGTCTTCGGTCGAATCGACGCTCAGAGCCCACAGCCGGATGATGTCGGCGCCGTACTGCTCCATGACCTTCAAGGGATCGACCGTGTTGCCGAGGCTCTTCGACATCTTGCGCCCGTCGCTCGCCATGGTGAAGCCATGCGTCAGGATCTGGTCGTAGGGCGCGCGGCCGCGCGTGGCGCAGCTTTCGAGCAGCGAGGACTGGAACCAGCCGCGATGCTGGTCGCTGCCTTCGAGATAGAGATCGGCGGGCCAGCGCATTTCGGGCCAGCGCCCGCTTTCGAGCACGAAGGCATGCGTGCAGCCCGAATCGAACCAGACGTCGAGAATATCGGTGACCATCTCGTACTCGTCGGGATTATGGTCGGCGCCGAGGAATTCGGCCTTGCGCGCCTCGTCCCAGGCGTCAACACCCTCTTCGCGTACCGCAGCAATCACGCGCGCATTGACCTCGGCGTCCTGCAGGTACTCGCCCGTGCCGTTCTTGACGAACAGCGTGATCGGCACGCCCCAGGCGCGTTGGCGGGAAAGCACCCAGTCGGGACGGCCCTCGACCATCGAACCGATGCGGTTGCGGCCCTTTTCGGGAATGAAGCGCGTATCGGCGATGGCCTGCATGGCGCGCCCACGCAGCGTTCCGCCGCCGGCAAGCTCCTTGTCCATCGGCACGAACCATTGCGGCGTGCAGCGATAGATGACCTTGGCCTTCGAGCGCCAGCTATGCGGATAGGAATGCTGGTAGTCGTCGCTGGCCGAAAGCAGCGCGCCCGCCTCGCGCAAATCCGAACAGATCGGGCCGTCGGGGGCGTTGAATTGCTTGTTGATCACCGCGCGGCGGCGGTCGTCCTCGCCGCCGAGCCACTCCCAGTCGTCGCGGTAGCGCCCGTCGCCCATGACCGCGAAGACCGGCTCGATCCCATTGGCGCGGCACAGCAGGAAATCGTCCTCGCCATGGTCGGGCGACATATGGACGAGGCCCGTACCGCTGTCGGTGGTAACGAAATCGCCCGGCAGGAAGGGACGCGGCCTGGCGTAGAACCCGCCGAGCTTGTGCATCGGGTGGCGCACGACGGTTCCGGCGAGGTCGGAACCTTTGAACGTGCGCCTGTAGGCACCTTCAGCTGCAATCAATCCTGTACGCTTCTGAAATTCTTCAAGCAGCGGCAATGCGATCAAAAAAGACTTTTGACCGTGATCGTCAAAATTGGTGCGTGGTGGCGCAGAGCCCGACACAATGTCATACGGACCGCCAGCTGCAATCGTGAACCACACATACTCAACCTCCGGCCCATAGGCGATCGCCTGGTTCACCGGGATCGTCCAGGGCGTCGTCGTCCAGATTACCGCGTGCGCGCCGACCAGTTCGGGGATGGGCGATTCCGTGATCTCGAAAGCCACGTCGATCTGCGTCGAGGTGATGTCCTCATATTCGACCTCGGCCTCGGCCAGCGCGGTTTCCTCGACCGGGCTCCACATCACCGGCTTCGAGCCGCGATAGAGATTGCCCGCCTCGGCGAACTTCATCAGCTCGGCGACGATCGTGGCCTCGGCCTCGAAATCCATGGTCAGGTAGGGATTGTCCCAGTCGGCCATGATGCCGAGACGCTTGAGCTGCTCGCGCTGCACGTCGACCCAGTGCTGCGCATAGGCGCGGCATTCGGCGCGGAATTCCTTCGCCGGAACGTCGTTCTTGTTCTTCTTCTTCTTGCGGTACTGTTCCTCGACCTTCCACTCGATCGGGAGGCCGTGGCAGTCCCAGCCGGGCACGTAGGGCGCGTCACGCCCAAGCAGGTTCTGCGTGCGGCAGACCATGTCCTTGAGCGTGTGGTTGAGCGCATGGCCGATATGCATGTCGCCATTGGCGTAGGGCGGGCCGTCGTGGAAGATGAACTTTTCGCGCCCCTGTCGGCTCTTGCGCAGCTGTTCGTAGAGCTTCTCGTCCTGCCAGCGCGCGGCAATGCCCGGCTCCTTCTGCGGGAGGCCGGCCTTCATGGGGAAATCGGTCTTGGGCAGGAAGACCGTGTCTCTGTAATCGCGCTTCTCGGACATAGGCTGCGCGCCTTAGCGGTAAGTGCGTCCGCTGCAAATACTCGTCATTGCGAGGAGCCGCAGGCAACGCGGCAATCCAGATAGCGCGGGACTGGATTGCTTCACTTCGCTCGCAATGACTGAGGAAGCTCAGCCGAGCAGGCGTCGCGCCTCGTCGCAATCCTTCTCCATCTGCGCCACCAGCGCGTCGAGCGAATCGAACTTCGCCTCGCCGCGCAGGAAGTGGTGGAAGGCGACCTCGATTTCCTGGCCGTAGAGATCGCCCGAAAAATCGAAGAAATAGGGTTCGAGCAATTCCTTGGGCGGGTCGAACTGCGGGCGCACGCCGATATTGGCGGCGCCTTTCAGCTCCTGCCCGGTGGCGAGGATGCGCCCGGTCACCGCGTAGATCCCGTATTTGGGGCGCAGGTAATGCTCGACCGGCAAATTGGCGGTGGGATAGCCGATTTCGCGGCCGCGCTTGTCGCCGTGCTGGACCACGCCGCGGATCGCGAAGGGGCGGGTCAGCAGTCGCGCCGCCTCCTGCGGGTCGCCTGCGCGCAGTGCATCGCGCACGCGGCTGGAGGAAACGGGCTCGCCGTGGTCCATCACCGGCTGCACCGCGCGCGCCTCGATCCCCACGTCCTTGCCGAGTTCCACCAGCTTTTCGAAATTGCCGCCGCGCGCCTTGCCAAAGGTGAAATCCCCGCCCGTCACCACTCCGGAGACGCCGAGATGCTCGCCGAGCAGCTTGACGACGAAATCCTCCGCCGTGGTGCCCGCCAGTTCGCCGTCGAAATGGAACACCAGCATCGCAGTCGCCCCGGCGGCGAGATAGAGTTCCTGCCGCTGTTCGAGCGTGGTCAGCCGGAAGGGTGGGGCATCGGGCTTGAAATGCCGCACCGGGTGCGGATCGAAGGTGGCGATGATCGCGGGACGGCCTTCCTCGCGCGCCCAGCGGATCGCCTCGCCCGCCACCGCCTGGTGGCCGAGGTGGAAGCCGTCGAAATTGCCCAGCGCTATGATCGCGCCGCGCAGCGATTCGGGTAGCGGTTCGCGATGGTCGAGAAATCTCATTGGGGGACCAGCCCCGCGCGGATCACGCGCAGCGCATTGCCGCCCATCGCCGCGCGGATTTCTTCCGGTGTGAATCCCTCGTCGAGCAGCGCCTGCGTCACTTGAACCAATTGTGCGGTGTCGAACCGCACCGTCGTCGCCCCGTCGAAGTCGCTGCCGAGCGCGACATGCTCGATTCCGACGAGGTCGCGAACGTGTTTCATCGCCCTGGCGGTGGCGCGCGGATCGGTGCCGCAGATCGCGCCGTCCCAATAGCCGATGCCGACCACGCCGCCGGTTTTCGCGACACCGCGGATTTCCGCGTCGGTGAGGTTGCGATTGACCTTGCAGGTAGCCTGCACCCCGCCATGGCTCGACACCACCGGGCGCTGCGCCATCGCGAGGATGTCGGCGACGCAGCGGTGGCTGCAATGCGCGATGTCGACGATCATGCCCTTGGCCTCCATCTTGCGCACCACCGCGCGTCCGAAGGGGGTCAGCCCGCCTTTTTCCAGGCCGTGCATCGAGCCGGCGAGGCGGTTGTCGAAGAAATGCGTCAGCCCCGCCATACGCATGCCCGCGTCATAGAGCCGGTCGAGATTGGCGATATCGCCTTCGAGACTTTGGAGCCCCTCGGCGCTGAACAGCGCGCCGACCGGCCTGTTCGCGCCGGCACGGCTTTCCAGCAGCGAATCGAGCGCGGCATCGTCGATTACCCGCACCAGCTCGCCATCGGACGCCTCGGCTGCCGCCTGCAATTTCTGTGCGTGCCAGAGCGAGCGTTCGAGCAGGCTGTTCCATGTCCGCATCGGCTGGAGCTGCGCGACCGCAAGCATGGTGATGTTGTCGCTGTCGGCGCCGTTCGCGTCGTAATTCTGCCCCTTGGGGGTCTTGGTCACGCTCGAGAAGACCTGCAATGCGACATTGCCCTCTTCGAGCCGCGGCAGATCCATGTGCCCCCGGTCGGCCGCGTCGAGCACGCTGCGTTTCCACAGTAGCGTGTCCGAATGCAGGTCGACGATGGTAAGGGTTTTCTGGAGCGCCTTCGCTTCGTCGGAGACGGCGATCAGCGGCTTGCCGTCGATCTTGTTCATGCTCCGCTCGACCACGCCGGGTGCAAGCAGGAAGAAGCCCGCCAACGCGAGGACGATTACGCCGAGCAGGCCGAGGATCAGCTTGCGCTTCACGCAGCCCGCTCCAGCGTGACGAAGCTGTAGGCGGGGCGCCCGTCCTCGCCGTCGAAATCCTCTCGCGCGACCGTTTCCCATTCGGGGCCGAGCGGGGGCATGAAGGTGTCGCCCTGGAAATCGGCATGAATTTCGGTCAGCTCGATGCGGTCGGCATGTTCCATGAACACGTCGTAGATCGCCGCGCCGCCGATGACCGCGATCTCGCCCCCGTCGTCGCCTGCGCCCGCCAGCGCGAGCGCTTCCTCGACCGAGCGGGCAACTTCGGCGCCGGTCGAATCCCAGCGCTCCTTGCGCGTGAGCACGATATGGCGGCGCCCGGGGAGCAGGCCGGGCAGGCTCTCGAAGGTCTTGCGCCCCATGATCATCGGGAGGCCCTGATTTTCCTGGCCCATGGTCAGCGCCTTGAAGCGCTTGAGGTCGGCGGGCAGGTGCCACGGCAGCGCGCCGTCCTTGCCGATGCAGCCATTGGCCGCGCGGGCATAGATGAGAAAAAGGCTCACCGTTCGAGCCGCGTCACGTGGCCCATCTTGCGCCCCTCGCGCACCTTGGCCTTGCCGTAATCGTGGAGGTGCGTGTCGGGCGCCGTCAGGTGCGCCTGGGCCCGCTTGATGTCCTTGCCGATGATATTGGTCATGGTGACCGATTGCGCCACCGTCGCGGTGTCGCCCAGCGGCAGGCCCGCCACCGCGCGGATATGGTTCTCGAACTGGCTGGTGGCCGCGCCCTCGATCGTCCAGTGACCCGAATTGTGCACCCGCGGGGCCATCTCGTTGAACACCGGCCCTTCGCGCGTGGCGAAGAATTCGAGCGTCAGCACGCCGACATATTTGAGCGCATCGGCGACCTGCCGCGCGAGCTCGCGCGCTTCGCCGACCTGCGCCTCGATCGCTTCGCCCGCGGGGAGCGAGGAGGTCGCGAGAATCCCGTCCTCATGCGTGTTGCGGGTCGAACCCCAGAAGCGGATCTCGCCATCCTGCCCGCGCACGAGGATAACCGAGAACTCGGCCTCGAACTCGACGAAGCCTTCGTAGATCAGCGGCATTTCGGGCAGGTGCAGGCCCTGCGCCTCGCGGTCCGAGCCGATTCGCCATTGGCCCTTGCCGTCGTATCCGTCGCGGCGCGTCTTGAGGATGCCGGGCGCGCCCAACCGGTCGACCGCGGCCTCCAGGTCGGCGCGCGAGTCGACGCGGGCATAGGCCGCCGGCCTGCCGCCGAGCCCCTCGACGAAGCGCTTCTCGTTCAAGCGGTCCTGCGCGGTCTCGAGCGCGCGCGGATGCGGGAAGATGCGACCCTCGGGCATGGCGCTGGCGGTGGCGACGGGGACGTTCTCGAATTCCCAGGTCACCACGTCGCACCGGGCGGCGAAGGCGGCGAGCGCGGCAGTGTCGTCCCACTTGTTGGTGAACAGGTCGTCGCAGACCTGGCCCGCGACATTGTCGCCATCGGGCGCATAGGCGATACAGCGATAGCCGAGTTGCGCGGCGCTCATCGCCATCATCCGGCCGAGCTGGCCGGCGCCGAGAATGCCGATCGTGCCGCCCCGCTTGAGCATCAGTCGACCGGTCGCTCGGCCACCGCCGCGCTGCGGGCCGCGCGCCACTCCTGCAGTCGCTGCGAGAGCGCGGGGTCGTGATTGGCGAGGATCGCGGCGGCGAGCAGGCCGGCATTGGTCGCCCCGGCCTTGCCGATCGCCAGTGTGCCGACGGGGACACCGGCTGGCATCTGGACGATCGAAAGCAGGCTGTCCTGTCCCGAAAGTGCATTCGACTGCACCGGTACGCCGAGCACCGGCAGGTGCGTGAGCGCGGCGATCATGCCCGGCAGATGCGCCGCACCGCCGGCGCCCGCTATGATGACCTCGAAGCCTGTGTCCGCTGCACCCTTGGCGAAATCATACATCCGTTCGGGCGTGCGATGGGCGGAGACGATGCGGATATCGGTCGTCACGCCAAGTTCGTCGAGCACCTCGGCGGCGCAGGTCATGGTAGACCAGTCCGACTGGCTGCCCATGACGATGGCAACCTTCGCTGTTCCCTCCGCTGCCATCTCACGCATCCTTCAGGTAATAGCGTTCGCCCGACACCTTCGCGCCGTCGAAATCGTAGACGATCGGCTGGCCGGTGGGGATCTCCAGCCCGGTGATGTCGTCGTCGGAGATGTTCGAGAGGTGCTTGACCAGCGCGCGCAAGGAATTGCCATGCGCCGAGATAATCACGTTTTCGCCCTTGGCGAGCTGCGGCAGGATCGCCTCTTCCCAATAGGGCAGCACACGCTCGATGGTGAGCTTGAGGCTCTCGGTGCGCGGCACGTCGATCCCGGCATAACGAGGGTCGTCCGAAAGATCGAACTCGCTGCCCTTTTCGAGTTCGGGCGGAGGGACGTCGAAGCTGCGGCGCCAGATGTGCACCTGCTCGTCGCCTTGCTTCTCGCGCGTCTGCTGCTTGTCGAGCCCGGTAAGCCCGCCATAGTGACGTTCGTTCAAGTGCCAGTCGCGAGTGACCGGGATCCACAGGCGGTCGCAGGCTTCGAGCGCGATGTTGAGCGTCTTGATCGCCCGTTTCTGCACGCTGGTGAAGGCGACCGTCGGCAGGACGCCCTTGGCCTTCATCAGCTCGCCCGCGGCGCGCGCTTCCTCCTCGCCCTTTTCGGTAAGGTCGACATCCCACCAGCCGGTAAAGCGGTTGGCGAGGTTCCACTCGCTCTGGCCGTGGCGGACGAGGATAAGCTTCGACATATCTGCTCCCGTTTCCGGCTCCAGCCCACTCCCCACCCGGCCACCCACGGCACGATACTGATTGGGTGGCCGGGTGGGGAGTGGGCTGGCACCGCATCCCCGCGTCAGCGGGACAAGAATGTGGACCGTCCGCTAGCGGCCCTCGTCCGGCTTGGAAACCCCGTCTGCATCCGATTCGCGCATTTCGCGCGCCTGGCCCTTGCGGCGGCGCAGGTTCTCACGAAGTTTCGCGGCGAGACGCTCTTCGCGCGTCATCTTGTCGTTTTCGGCGCTCATGGCGCATTCCTTTTGCGAAATTGCCTCGCGGCTGCAAGCTAAGGTTGACTTATGCGCCCCGTCTGCCAATAGCGCGCGCCTCCACCCCACCGGCTTGGCTGGTGGGCGAGATGTGCTGCTGTAGCTCAGTGGTAGAGCGCACCCTTGGTAAGGGTGAGGCCGGGAGTTCAATCCTCCCCAGCAGCACCATTTTTCGAAGAAAAATGGATCTCTTGTTTTTCGCACCCGCATCCGCGGGCGCGTCCTCGCTATGCGTGCAGCAAGCTACACCCGCTGCGGGCGGGCGGTCGCCCTTGCCGGGCCTCCGCCGGCCCGGTGCCCTTGCGATTGCAAGCGAATGGCTGTGATTTCCGAGTCGATAGGCGAGGCAAGCGCGACTGCGCGCCCGCAGCGACGCGACCTTCAGGTCGCATGAGCGAGGATAGCCTGAGGGCCCGGATGGGCCCGCCGACGCTTGAGGCTAAACAAACAACCGAATGCGCGGCACAACCTAAGTCGAACGCTCCGCCTTGTCCTTCGCATTTGTGCCCTTGATCATCGCGCGCATCGCGTCCCACTGCTCGTCACGCATGTCCTTGAGCGCGGCATAGAAGTTGCCGCCATGCGCCTGGTATCCGCCGCCATCGACGGCGATCGTCTGGCCGTTGACCCATTCGGCGCCCGGACCCATCAGGAATACCGCCAGATTGGCAAGTTCGTGCATTTCACCATGGCGGCCCATCGGGTTCATCTCGTCGTGCGAATTTCCACCGCGTCCGGCTGGCGACAGGCGCGCACTCATCCCGTCGGTGGGGAAAAGCCCCGGCGCAATGGCATTGAAGCGCAGGCCGTAGCGCCCCCATTCGACCGCGAGGCTCTGCGTCATCGCATTGAGCCCGGCCTTGCTCATCGCGCTCGGCACCACGAAGGGTCCGCCATTCCATACCCATGTCGTCAGGATCGAGAGGAAGCTCGCTCTGCGCTGCTCGGCGATCAGCCGCTTGCCGACTTCGAGCGTGACATAGAAGCTGCCGCGAAAGACGATGTCGCTGATGGCATTGAACCCGCCGACCGACAGGTCCTCGGTCCGGCTGATGAAGTTGCCCGCGGCATTGTTGACGACGCCGGTCAGTGGGCCGTGCTGCCAGATCGCCTCTACCATCGCCTGGATCGCCTCGGGATCGCGAATGTCGCAGGCATGGCCGATGATCGTCCCGCCATGGCGGTCGGTCAGGTCCTGGGCGGTTTCGTCGAGCTTGCCTTGCCGCCGGCCGCAGATATGCACCTCGGCGCCGAGGCTGACGAAGGCCTCCGCCATTTCGCGCCCCAGCCCGGTGCCGCCGCCCGTGACTAGGATGCGTTCGCCCTCGAGCAGGCGATTGCGGAACATCAGCTTGGAAATATCCATCGCGCTCTCTCCTTCTGCAGACGGCATAGCGACCCGATGGGCGGAAACCCAATTGTATCGCCAAGCTGTATTGCCTAGCTAGGACGGCATGAATGATCCCGACGACCTGATCCCGCTCGATCCCGCCTACAAGTCGATGCTGCGCGTGCAGCTGGCGCTTGGTGCGCTGGTGCTGCTCGTTGCGGCGACGATTGCCGAAATTGCGATACCAGGGTGGGCGGGCGCGGTGTGGATCCCCGCGCTACTGGTGATCGCCTATGGGCTGATCCGGGTTCCGCTGCGCCGATACAATGCGCGCGGTTATTCGCTCGAGCAGGAACGGTTACGCGTGGTGCGCGGCGTGATCTTCCGTGCCGATACGGTCGTCCCTTTCGGCCGGGTCCAGCATATCGACGTGGGGCAGGGCCCGCTCGAGCGGGCCTACGGGCTTGCAACGCTGACCGTCCACACCGCAGGAACGCACAATGCCTCGGTCTCGCTGCCCGGCCTGCGCCGTGAGGACGCGAGCGCCATGCGTGAACGGATCCGCGCGGCAATCGGGCGCGATACGCGGTGAGCGAGGCCCCGGAAGCCGCTCCGCGACGGACCGATCCGCGCACATTCGTCGTGCGCGCGATCTCGTTGCTGTCGCAGCTGGTGCTCCCCATTCTGGTCGGGGGCTTCGCCATTTTCGACGAAGGCAAGTTCGACGATGTCGTCGCCTATTTCGTGCCGCTGGTCGTTGCGGTGGTCGGGGCCAACCTCCTGTTCGCCTATCTGCGCTGGCGCCGCCTCACCTACACGGTCGGTTCCGCAGATATCCGCGTCGAGAGCGGCGTGCTGTCGCGCTCGGCACGCTCTGTGCCCTACGAACGCATCCAGGATGTGAGCCTCGAACAGAAGCCCATCCCGCGCCTGTTCGGTCTGGTCGAAGTCAAGTTCGAGACCGGGGCGGGCGGTGGCGACGACATTGCGCTAGCCTACCTTCCCGAGAGCGAGGGCGAGCGTTTGCGAGAGCTGGTGCGCAGCCGGCGCGAGGAAGGCATGGCGGAGTCGGGGGGGCAGGATCTGTCCCCGGCGGAGCAGCCGCAGCTGCTCTTCGCCATGTCCCCCCGGCGTGTGCTTACTTTCGGCTTCTTCGAATTCTCTCTCGCTATCGTCGCGGTCCTTGGCGGTCTCGCACAACAGTTCGACTTCCTCCTTCCTTTCGAGGTCTGGGACTGGCGCGCGTGGCGCGAACAGTTCGCCGCTCCGGGCCAATGGCTTGCCGGGCTGGGCTTCCTCGCGCAGGTCGTGGGCATCGCCGTCGCGTTCGGCTCGCTCGTGCTCGTCGGCGTGGCCACCGGCGTGATTCGCACCACATTGCGCGAATGGGGGTTCCGCCTCGAGCGTAGTGACAAGGGGCTCCGCCGCCGTCGCGGGCTGCTCACGCGTACCGATCTGGTCATGCCGGTTCACCGGGTTCAGGCGCTGCGCGTCAGGACCGGTCCGGTGCGGCGGTTGTTCGGCTGGCACTCGCTCAAGCTGGTGAGCCTCGCCAGCGACAGCGGCTCGGCCAATCACGAAGCCGTGCCCTTCGCGCAGATTGAGGAAATCGCCCCGGTCGTGGCCGAAACGGGCTTCGCCTTGCCGGACGACGCCGTCGAATGGCACCGCGCGGCGCCAGCCTCCTGCATCGATGGCTTTCTGCTGGGCCTGGCAGCAATGGGCGCTATCGCGGTGGGTGCCGCGATCCTGGGGCGGATCGATCTTGCGCTCGTGCCCCTGCTGCTGGGCGGGCCGCTGATCGGGGTGCACGGGTTTCTGCGCTGGCGCTGGCATCGGCACGCGATCGGCCGGCGCCAGCTCTATGTGCGGCATGGCTGGCTGGCGCCGCGCCTGACGATTGCGGCCCGCGAAAAACTGCAGTCGGTCGAGATCGTTCGCCATCCGCTGGCGCGCTTGCGCGGTTATGCCACCCTGCATTTCGGCCTTGCCGGGGGGCAGCTGCGGATGCGCGGACTGGCGCTTGGAGATGCCCGGCGGATCCGCAATGCCGTGCTCCTAAGCATGGCCGAGCGGGATTTTTCGTCGGTGGTCGAAAGCCGCGTGGAGGGCGATTAAGCGCGCAAATCGGCCCAGTCGGGGTGCCTGTCGAACTGCGCCGCGACATAGGTACAGCTCGGGATGATCTTGAACCCTTCGCTGCGGGCGTCGCGGACGAGGGCCTCGACCAGTCGCGCGGCAATGCCGCGTCCGCGCATCGCCGCGGGCACATGGGTGTGCTGGGCATCGCGAGCCCCGTCGCGCAAGGTCCAGCTCAGCCGTCCGGCAGTGGCTTTTTCATCGAAACTTGCCACATATTCGCCGTGCGTGACCCTATTGCGCCGCTCGATTACAATTTCATCCGAATTCATAGTCGAAAGTTTCCTTTCTGGGCAAGCAACGCATTGCCGTTTATGGCGTTCCAATGCAGTTCCTGTCCGACAACGCAGCAGCCGTCCACCCCGCCGTCTGGGATGCCCTCAAGGCCGCCGATGCACCCGATTCCCCCTATGATGGGGATACGTTAAGCCACGCGCTCGACGAGCGTTTTTCCGCAGTTTTCGGTCGTCCGTGCACGGCATTGTGGGTGGCAACAGGGACCGCGGCGAATTGCCTTGCGCTGGCGACCATGGTCCCCCCGCACGGCGGCGTCGTGTGCCATGAAGAGGCGCATATCGAGGTCGACGAGGGCGGCGCGCCGGGCTTTTACCTTCACGGTGCCAAATTGATGCTGGCGCAGGGCGAGGGCGCCAAGCTGACCCCGGACGCGATCGGCGCGGTGATAGACCCGATCCGCGACGACGTGCACCAGGTCCAGCCGCATGCGATCTCGATCACCCAGGCGAGTGAGTATGGCTGCAGCTATCGTCCGGACGAGATCGCCGCGATTGCCGGGGTGGCGCGCAAGCGCGGGCTCGGCTTCCATGTCGATGGCGCGCGCTTCGCCAATGCCGTCGCCTTTCTCGATTGCGCGCCGGGCGAGGCCGTCGGCCCGGCCGATGCGCTGAGCTTCGGCTGCATCAAGAACGGCGCGATGAGTGCCGAGGCGATCGTATTCTTCGATCCCGCGCTGGCCGATGTCGCGCGCTATCGTCGCAAGCGCGCCGGGCACCTGCAATCGAAGGGACGCTTCCTCGCTGCCCAGCTGCACGCCATGCTCGATGGCGATCTCTGGCTGGCCAATGCCCGCCATGCCAACGACGCGGCACGCGAGATCGCGTCGGCCTGCGGCGAACGGCTGATGCATCCGGTGGAGGCGAACGAGCTTTTCGTCCGCTGCACCTCCGCCGAGCGCGACGCGCTGCGCCGGCATGGATTCGGCTTTTACGACTGGGGGGAGGATGCGGCGCGCTTCGTGACCGCCTGGAACACGCGTGAGGACGATGCGCGCGCGCTTGCCCGGGCGATCGCCGACCTGTGAGCATGTCCCCCGAAGGCGAGAGCCTCTTCACCCCGCGCAATTTCGCCGCCTTCCTGCTCGTCAGCGTGATCTGGGGCGGGACCTGGCTGGTGATCCGCGACCAGATCGCCAGCGTCCCGGCCAACTGGTCGATCGCGTACCGCTTCGTGGTGGCGGCGGCCGGCATGTTCGCGCTGGCGGCGTGGCGCGGCGAGCAGCTGGCGCTGACCAGAGGCGGGCTGCGATGGGCGCTGCTGCTCGGCCTGTTCCAGTTTACCCTCAACTTCGCCTTCGTCTACCAGGCCGAAGCGCACATCACCTCGGGCCTCGTCGCGGTGATGTTTGCGCTGCTGGTGGTGCCCAATGCCGTGCTCGGGCGCATCCTCCTGCACCAGCCGATCACCGGCGCCTTCGTCCTCGGATCGGCCATCGCCGCGGTGGGCGTGGCACTGCTGTTCGCGCATGAATGGCGGTCCTCGCCCGCCACGCTCGAAGAGGTCCTGCTGGGGGCTGGCCTTACGCTGTGCGGTATCCTTTCGGCCAGCGCGGCGAACATTACGCAGGCGATGGACGGAGCGAAGAGACAGCCCTTTCTCGCGCTGCTTGCCTGGTCGATGGTGGTCGGGGTGATCATTAATGCAGGGTTCGCGCTGGCCACCGAGGGCCCGCCGCAATTCGATCCGCGCCCGTCCTACGCGCTCGGCATCCTCTATCTAGGTCTGGCCGGATCTGTTGTGACGTTCCCGCTCTACTACGGTCTCGTACGCAAGGTCGGCGCGGGGCGGGCGGCCTACAGCTCGGTGATCGTGCCGGTGATCGCCATGGCCCTTTCGACACTGTTCGAAGGCTTCGTCTGGGGCCCATTGCCAGCGGTCGGGGCCGCAATCACACTGGCGGGCATGGTGGTCGCAATGCGCGGGCGGGCGAACGCGCCGCCGCGGCGCGCTACGCCCGAGCCCTGATTGCGGCGAGGCCTTCGCGATAGGTCGGATAGCGCGGAATCCAGCCCAGCAGGCGCCGCGCCTTGCCGTTCGCCACTCTCCGGTTTTCTGCATAGAAGCCGCGTGCCGTGGGTGACAGATTCGCTTCCTCGACCGTGACGAGCGGTGGCGGCGCAAGCCCCAGCAGGCGACAGGCCTCCTCGATCACCGCATTCTGGCTGCTCGGGAGATCGTCGGCGAGATTATAAGCCCCCGCCGGGGCTCGGGTGTCGACGGCGGCAACGACACCTGCCACGATATCGTCCACATGCACTCGGCTGAAAACCTGTCCCGGCAGGTCGATGCGGTGTGCTTTTCCCTGCTCGACCCGCTCGAACGCGCTGCGATCCGGCCCATAGATGCCGGGCAGGCGGAAAACGCGCGCGCCGAGAGCGAGCCAGCGCGCATCGCATGTTGCGCGCGCGGTGCGACGCCCCCCACCGGTCGGCGCCGCTTCGTCGACCCACGCGCCGCCGGTGTCGCCATAGACCCCGGTCGAAGAGAGATAGCCGAGCCATTTTCCGCCCAGCGCTGCACCGTATTTGTCGAGCACCGGGTCGCATGCGTCGGTGGGTGGGACCGAACTGAGCACATGGCTGGCATTCCGCAGCGCGGCAGCGACCCCGTCACGATCTGCAAAATCCAGATTGCCCGCGCTGCCCGTGGCGTCGACCTGCCAGCCGCGGTCGCGCAGGGCGTTTGCGCTGCGCGAGGCGGTATAGCCGAGACCGAAGATGAGCAGGCGGCTCATGCGATCACGCGCCGGAGCGCGCGCACGGGTGGTGCGGCAGTCGTATCGGGCATTGCTATCCTTCCCTGGCCACGCGCTGCTGGGACACCCCGGTGAATCTGTCAATCGGTCCACAGTGGCGGCCTGCCGAGTGAACACTTGTCATCGACGGGCGTTGAAGAAAATGACACAGCAACCTTCGAACCACGTCTGACAGGAATTCCATGGATATCGTTCGCACCGCCGCCACCGACGGCAATCCCGAAATGGCCGATGCGGCCGTCGAGCCCAAGGCGCCGTCCGAAATCCGGCGTGAGGATTACCAACCCTTTGCATGGCTGGTGCCCGAGACCCGGCTCGACTTCGAACTCGGGCTCGACTGCACGCGGGTGCGGGCTGGGCTGACCGTGGTACGCAACGACAAGGCGGCGCCCTCGCGGACCATCCGTCTCAATGGCGACGGGCTGGTTCCGACGAGCGTCACGGTCGATGGCGAGCCGACGCAGGCTTTCGCCATGGACGGCGACGATCTCCTGCTGACGCTGAGCGGCGAAGCGCATGAGATCGGCATCGAGACCGAGATCGATCCGAGCGCAAATACGCAGCTGATGGGGCTCTATGCCTCGAACGGCATGCTCTGCACCCAGTGCGAGGCCGAGGGTTTCCGCCGGATCACCTTCTTTCCCGACCGGCCCGACGTGCTCAGCACCTATACCGTGCGCATGAGCGGCCCCAAAGCGCAGTTCCCAGTGCTGTTGTGCAACGGCAACCGCACCGGTGCCGGCGAGGATGGCGATAGCCACTGGGCCGAATGGCACGATCCCTGGCCCAAGCCGTGCTACCTCTTCGCGCTGGTCGCGGGCGACCTGATCGCGCGCAGCGACAGTTTCACCACGATGAGCGGGCGCGAGGTCGAGCTCAACGTCTGGGTCCGCGAGGGCGATCTCGAGCGGACAGAGCATGCGATGGAAAGCCTCAAGCGTTCGATGAGGTGGGACGAAGAGGTTTTCGGGCGCGAGTACGATCTCGACCTGTTCAACATCGTTGCAGTCTCCGACTTCAACATGGGGGCGATGGAGAACAAGGGCCTCAACATCTTCAACACCAAATATGTTCTGGCCGACCCCGAGACCGCGACCGACAGCGATTACGACGCAATCGAAGGGGTCATCGGCCATGAGTACTTCCACAACTGGTCGGGCAATCGCATCACCTGCCGCGACTGGTTCCAGCTGAGTCTCAAGGAAGGCTTCACCGTGCTGCGCGACCAGCTGTTCAGCGCGGACATGGGTAGCGAACCGGTCAAGCGGATCGAGGATGTCCGCGTGTTGCGCGGCGCCCAATTCCCCGAGGATTCGGGGCCGCTGGCGCACCCCATCCGACCCGATTCCTATCGCGAGATCAGTAACTTCTATACCGCAACGGTCTACAACAAGGGTGCCGAGGTGATCCGCATGATGCGCACCATGGCGGGCGAGGAAGCCTTCCGCAAAGGCACCGACCTCTATTTCGAGCGCCACGACGGCGAGGCGGCGACTTGCGAGGATTTCGTCACGTCGATCGAGGACGGGGCGGGGCTCGACCTCACCCGGTTCCGCCGCTGGTATGCGCAGGCCGGTACGCCCAAGGTCGGCGTCAGCCTCGACCATGACGGCGATGTCGCGCGGCTCCGGCTCACGCAGACGGTGCCCCCGACCCCCGGCCAGCCCGAAAAAGAGCCCATGCCGATTCCGCTCAAGCTGGCTCTGTTCGACCGCGCAAGCGGCAAGCATCGCGGCGAGGAACTGGTGGTCCTCGACGAGGATAGCGCCGAATTCGCCTTCGATGGCTTCGCCGAGAAGCCGGTCCTGTCGATCAACCGGAGCTTTTCCGCACCGGTCCAGATCGAGCGCGCCGTGCCACGCGAGGAGCTTGTCTTTCTCGCCGCGCGCGATGATGACCCCTTCGCCCGTTACGAGGCGATGCAGGACCTGATGACCGGCTATCTCGTGGCGACCGTTTCGGGCGACCTCGGTGCCAATGAACGCGAGGCCGCCCGCGCCGACATCGCGCAGGCGATGCAGGCGGTAATCGAGGACGAGGCGCTCGACGATCTGATGCGCGGCGAGCTTATGTCGATGCCCAGCCAGGCCTATCTCGCCGAACAGATGCTGCTCGCCGACCCGGGCCGCATCCATGCCGAGCGCGAGGCGCTGAAGGCCGATCTGGGTGCACGGCTCGCGCCGCAATTGCACACGCTTTACGACCGCGCCCAAGAGGTTGCCTTCTCGCTCGATGCGGAAGCCAAGGGCGCGCGCAAGGTCAAGACGCTGGTGCTCGCCTACGCCGCCGCGAGCGATGCGGAGAAGGCCGCCGAGCTGGCGGCGTATCAATACGATCGCGCCGACAACATGACCGACCGGCAGGGCGCGCTGATGGTCCTTGCCGGGCTCGACAGTGGTGCGCGCACGGGCAGGTTGCTCGACTTCTACGAACGCTACCGCGACAATGCGCTGGTGGTCGACAAGTGGTTCTCGCTCCAGGCGGCTTCGCTCCACCCGCAGGTGGTCGACCATGTGAAGGCGCTGCGCGACCATCCCGATTTCACCCTCAGGAATCCCAACCGGGTCCGCGCGCTCTACATGGCGTTCGCCGCCAATCCTGCCGCTTTCCATGCCGCCGACGGCGAAGGATACCGGTTGATCGCCGACCTCATCCTCGAGCTCGATCCGATCAACGCGCAAACCGCAGCGCGGTTCGTCCCCCCGCTCGGTCGCTGGCGACGGATCGAACCGGGGCGTTCGGCCCTGATGCACCGGGCGCTCGAACGGATCGCAGCGGCGCCCAAGCTCTCGCGCGACACCTTCGAGCAGGTAACCCGCTCGCTGGGGTAGGGCACATGCACGACCATCTCGAGGGGACGTTACTGGCAGACGTCCCGCACGGTTTTTCGACCGAGCGCGCGCTCGATCCGGAGGTCATCCTGCCGGGCGCGGTGCTGGTCCGAGTGAAGCAGGTCCATGGCACCCGGGTGGTCGTTGCGGATCCCCAAGCCCCGGGGGCGGTCGAAGCCGACGGTATCGTGACCGATCGAAGCGGGCTGCTGCTGGGGATCGTGACTGCCGATTGCGCGCCGGTGCTGCTGGCCGATCCCAGCGCCGGCGTGATCGGGGCGGCGCATGCCGGATGGCGCGGCGCACAGGGGGGTGTGATCGAGAACACACTCGAGGCGATGATTTTGCTCGGAGCCGGTCTCGCCAATATTCGCGCGTCGATCGGCCCCACGATCGCGCAGCGCAGCTACGAGGTCGACGAGGGCTTTCGCGCTGCTTTTGCGCCGCAGGACGGGCGCTTCTTTGCCGCCGGGCGCGCGGACCGCTGGCAGTTCGACCTTCCGGCCTATGTCGCGCATCGGCTGGAGGCTGCCGGCGTACGCCAGGTCGAGGATCTGGCCGAGGACACCTATTCGCAGCCCGACAGGTTTTACTCCTATCGCCGCGCCACCCATCGCGGAGAAAAAACCGACGGCCGCCAGCTCAGCGTCATCGGCCTGCCCGGCTGAAGCCTGCCGCTGCGATAGCCCGCGCCTGCGCGCGGCAGGCCAAAATGGCGGTTGGCAACCTGCCCCAGAGCGGCTAGAGGCGCGTCCAAACCGGGCGTACCGGGGGCTTTCGCGCATGCATAATCTATCGCGTGCACCGTCTATCCCTCAGGCCGGTTCAAGGATTCGTAATCGCGCCAAAACCCGTCCGGGCGGCGGCGCTAGACCAAGGCAGGCAAGGCAAGGCGCTGATGGCAGACACCGCTGCAACCGCAACTCCCGAAACGGCAGGCGTGACCGATAACGGCATCCGTCGCCGCGATTTCCTCGACATCGCAGCCGTAAGCGCCGCCGGCATCGGCGGCCTCGCGGTCGTCTATCCGCTGGTCAGCCAGATGGCGCCGTCGAAGGACGTGCTCGCCGCCAGCTCGACAGAGGTCGATGTTGGCTCGATCGAGCCGGGAATGGCTATCAAGGCGATCTTCCGCAAGCAGCCGCTGTTCGTGCGCCGTCTGACGGCACAGGAAATCAAGATGGCGGAGGACGTCGCCGTTGGATCGCTGCGTGATCCGCAGACGCTCGAGGAGCGGACCAAGGAAGGTCACAAGGACATGCTGGTGACCATGGGTGTCTGCACCCATCTCGGCTGCGTCCCGCTGGGGGCCGCCGTGGGCGAGCCACGTGGCGAGTTCGGCGGTTATTTCTGCCCCTGTCACGGGTCGCACTACGATACCGCCGGACGTATCCGGAAGGGCCCGGCGCCGACAAACCTCGAAGTGCCGGAATACGCGTTCACCTCGGACACCGTCATCCAGGTCGGCTGAGCTTAGAGAGAAGAGACGAAACCATGAGCTTTCCCTGGGCCAAGGAATACACCCCGACCAACCCGGTCATGAAATTCCTCGACGAGAAGCTGCCGCTTCCGCGCCTCGTCTACAATGCCGTCGGAGCCGGCTACCCGGTCCCGCGCAACCTGTCGTATTTCTGGAATTTCGGCGTGCTCGCCGGCTTCTTCCTCGTGCTGCAGATCGTCACCGGTGTGGTGCTGGCGATGCATTACGCCGCCAATGCGCAGGTCGCCTTCGCGACGACCGAGCACATCATGCGCGACGTCAATTGGGGCTGGCTGATGCGCTATGCGCACGCCAACGGCGCCAGCTTCTTCTTCATCGTCGTCTACCTGCACATCTTCCGCGGCTTCTACTATTCTTCGTACAAGGCGCCGCGCGAGATGATCTGGCTGCTCGGCGTGGTCATCTTCCTGCTCATGATGGCGACCGCCTTCATGGGTTACGTGCTTCCCTGGGGCCAGATGAGCTTCTGGGGCGCGAAGGTCATCACCGGCCTGTTCGGCGCCATCCCCTTGATCGGCGAGCCGATTCAGGTGTGGCTGCTTGGCGGTTTCGCGCCCGACAATGCCGCACTGAACCGCTTCTTCAGCCTCCACTTCCTGCTGCCGTTCGTGATCGCAGGCGTCGTCATCCTGCACATCTGGGCGCTGCACATCCCCGGCTCGTCGAACCCGACCGGCGTCGAAGTGAAGAGCGAAAGCGACACGCTGCCCTTCCACCCTTACTACACGGCGAAGGACGGCTTCGGCCTGGGCGTCGCGCTGCTGCTCTATTTCGGCCTCGTGTTCTTCCTGCCGAACTATCTGGGGCACCCCGACAACTACATCGAGGCGAACCCGCTCTCGACCCCGGCGCACATCGTTCCCGAATGGTATTTCTGGCCGTTCTACGCGATCCTGCGTGCCTTCACCGCGGACTTCTTCTTCATTCCGGCCAAGCTGATGGGCGTGCTCGCCATGTTCAGCGCTATCCTGCTGTGGTTCTTCCTGCCCTGGCTCGACAAGTCGCCGGTGCGTAGCGGCCACTACCGTCCGCTGTTCCGCAAGTTCTTCTGGTTCGGACTGATCCCGGCCATGGCGGTGCTGTTCTACTGCGGCGGCGCTCCGGCCGAGGAGCCCTTCGTGATGCTCAGCCAGATCGCGACGGCCTACTACTTCCTCCATTTTCTGGTGATCCTGCCGATCGTCAGCCAGATCGAGAAGCCAGAGCCGCTGCCCTATTCGATAACCGAAGCCGTTCTCGGCTCCGACGACAAAGCCGTCCTCGGCGAAAACGCCACTCCGGCGGTCTGACCGAGAAAGAGAGACTTGAGATAATGAGCAAACTTCTCAGCATCCGCCTCGTAGCGATCATCGTCGGTCTCGGCTTCACCGTGGCCGTCCTGTGGGCCTTCGTCAGCGGTGCCCTTGCGGTCATCCAGGAAGGCGAACTCAAGCCGGCCACTGCCGAGCACGAGTTCCACGAGTATCCGAAGCAGTATGCCTGGTCGTTCGACGGCCCCTTCGGCAAGTGGGATACCGGGCAGTTGCAGCGCGGCTTCAAGGTCTACAACGAAGTGTGCTCGGCCTGTCACAGCCTCAACTACGTGGCCTTCCGCGATCTCGAAGCGCTCGGCTATGACGAGGGCCAGATCAAGGCCTTCGCGGCATCGAAGCAGGTTCCGGGCATCGATCCGCAGACCGGCGAAGCGACGTCGCGCCCCGGCCTGCCGACCGACTATTTCCCCTCGCCCTATCCCAATGCGGTGGCGGCGGCGGCGGCCAACAACAATGCAATCCCGCCCGATCTTTCGCTGATCACCAAGGCGCGCCACGACGGGACCAATTACGTCGCCTCGTTGCTGACCGGGTACCGCGAAGTCCCGGCCGAGCTGAAGAAGGAATTCCCCGACTTCGCGCTCTCGCCGACGGGGCACTACAATCCCTATTTCGCCAATCTCGGCCTGGCGATGGCACCGCCGCTGACCAGCGCGGGACAGGTGACCTACGACGACGGCACCGAAGCCACGGTTGAACAAATGTCCAAGGATGTTGCTGCATTCCTGGCCTGGACTGCCGAACCGACCATGGTGAAGCGCAAGCAAACCGGCTGGCCGGTGTTGATCTTCCTGCTCTTTGCGACCGTTTTGGCCTATCTGTCCAAGCAGCAGATCTGGGCAGCCGCGAAACGCAAGGACGACTGATCCGACGCACCGCAGATATGACGAGCGCCCCTTGCATCCACCCGATGCGAGGGGCGTTTCGATTCCGGGGAGCTTCCGAATGACACCTGCCGAAATCAAGGCGCTGGTCCGGACGATTCCCGATTTTCCCAAGACGGGGATCCAGTTCCGCGACATCACCACGCTGCTTGGCGATGGCCCCGGCTTCGCCGCCACGGTCGAATGGCTGGCGGGAGAGGTGGAAGGGGCCGAGGCGGTGGCGGGAATGGAGGCCCGCGGCTTCATCTTCGGTGCGGCAGTCGCGGCACGCCTGTGCCTGCCGTTCCTTCCGATCCGAAAGCCCGGAAAGCTTCCCTGCGCGGTGATCGGCGTGGATTACGAGCTCGAATATGGGCTCGACCGGCTTGAGATGGACCCCGGGGCGGTCCGTGCGGGCCAGAGCGTCGCGATCGTCGACGACCTTCTCGCGACTGGCGGAACCGCGCTCGCCGCCAGCGAATTGCTGCGGCTTGCAGGGGCGAGGGTGGACTGCGCTGCCTTCGTGATCGATTTGCCCGAGCTGGGCGGCAGCGAGCGGCTCTTGCGCGAGGGTGTCGACGTCAGGGCGCTGATGCAGTTCGCAGGGCACTGAGCTTCGATCACGGGGCTGGATAAATTTCGCATCTCGGGCATTGTTAGGTCTCGTGCCCTAGGGGGTGCGTGGATCCGCGGCCAACCGCGTAGCCAGAGAGGGGCATGGAACAGTCTTTAGTCATCGCGATGGTCGGCATGCTGGGCATTGGTGCGCAGTGGCTGGCCTGGCGCACGGGCTGGCCGGCCATCGTGCTGATGCTGGCCGCCGGGTTCCTTGCCGGCCCCATCCTCGGCCTGTTCGACCCCGAGCATGCATTCGGCGAACTGCTCGACCCGATGATCGCCATCGGGGTTGCGCTGATCCTCTTCGAAGGCGGGCTCAGCCTCGACTTTCGCGAATTGCGCCACGCCGGCGACGGCGTCTGGCGGCTGGTGCTGCTCGGCGGGCCGATCGCTTGGGTGCTCGGGTCCTTCGCCGCGCATTCGATCGGCGGGCTGGAGTGGCCCGTCGCGATCCTCTTCGCCGGGATCCTCGTGGTCACCGGTCCAACGGTGGTGATGCCGCTGCTGCGCCAATCCTCGGTCAAGACTCGCCCGGCGGCGATCCTCAAGTGGGAGGCGATCGTCAATGACCCGATCGGCGCGCTTTTCGCGGTCGTCGCTTATGAATATTTCCGCGCAGTCGCCGAATCGCCGGGCGCCGGACTGTTCGATGTGGTCCCGCCACTGGTCATCGCCGCGATCATCGCCGGGCTGATCGGCTATGTCGCCGCCGCCGCGATCGCATGGGCCTTCCCGCGCGGGACGATCCCCGAATTTCTCAAAGTCCCGGTCCTGCTCACATCGGTGATCGTCGTCTTCGTCTTCGCCAACCAGATCGAGCACGAAGCGGGCCTTGTGGCGGTGACGGTGATGGGCATCGCGCTGGCGAATATGAACGTGTCGTCGCTGCGCAGCATCCATCCGTTCAAGCAAAACATCGCGGTATTGCTGATATCGGGCATTTTCATCCTGCTCTCGGCCAGCCTCGAATTCGAAGAGCTGGCCTATCTCAACTGGAATTTCGGCCTGTTCCTGCTCGCGCTGCTGTTCCTGGTGCGCCCGGCCACGATTCTGCTCAGCCTGCTCGGCAGTTCGGTGCCCTGGAACGAGCGCCTCTTTCTCGCCTGGATCGCACCGCGCGGTATCGTGCTCGTCGCGATTTCGGGCCTGTTCGCACTGCGGCTCGAGGATATCGGCTATGACGGGACCGCGCTGATCGGGCTCAGTTTCGCGGTTGTGGTCGCGACCATCGTCGCCCACGGCTTCACCATCGACCTCGTCGCCCGCCTGCTCAATCTCAAGGGCAGCAACCGACCGGGCATCCTGATCGTCGGCAGTACGCCCTGGACGATCTCGCTCGCCTTGATGATGCAGGAACTCAAGGCACCGGTCATGGTGGTCGATGCAAGCTGGCAACGCCTCGCGCTGGCGCGGCAGAAGGGGTTGCCCTTCTACCACGGCGAAATCCTCAACGAGGCGACCGAACACAACCTCGACCTTTCGCCCTATGCGGTCCTGGTCGCAGCGACCGAGAACGAAGCCTACAACGCGCTGGTCTGCAATGAATTCGCCTATGAGATCGGTCGCGACACGGTGTTCCAGCTCGGCGATGCTGTCGATGACGACGATCGCCACGCGCTGCCCAGCAGCATTCGCGGCCGGGCGCTTTTCGAATCGGGCTTCGGTGTCGAGGACGTCAACGAGCGGCTCGCGCGTGGCTGGGTCTTCCGCAAGACCAAGCTGTCCGAGGAATTCGACTTCGACGCCGCCCAGGAGCGCCTGCCCAAAGGTGCCTCGCTGCTGCTGCTCGTGCGCGACAACGGAACGATTCGCTTCTTCACCCACGCTGCACGCCCCGAACCCAGGGCCGGCGATGTGATCGTCAGTTTCGCCCCGCCGCAGGAGCGCAGCGCGCAGGAGGCCGCTGCCAAGCGCGAACGCAAGCGCACCAAGACCGCCGAACAGGGAGGATGACATGACCCACCGGCTTGCCCTTGTCCTCACAACTACCGTCGCCAGCCTTGGCCTGGCTGCCTGCGAGGACAATCGTGGAGCTCCGCCCAAAGACGAGACCGCAGGCGAGAAACGCTCCATCTTCCGCCCCGAATTCCAGGTCGAACCGATCGAGGCTCTCGATCCGCAAGGCTCGCTCGAAACCCGCGTGCAATTTCCCGAGGGCGCGGACCTCACCGAAGCGGCGCGCGCCGAACTGGCAACGGTTCTCGCCTCGCCGCAGATCGCCGAAGGCGGGGCCATCGTCTTGCGCGGCCACAGCGACAGCGGAGGAAGCGACGACGCGAATATGCGGATCTCGCAGCAGCGTGCCGATGCTGTGCGCGACTGGCTCGTCGAGAACGGGGTGGCTGCGGACCGCATCACCGTTATCGCATTCGGCGAACAGAATCCGGAAAGGCCCAATGCCCTGCCGGACGGCTCGCCCGACGAAGCGGGCAGGGCAGCGAATCGCAGGGTGGAAATCGAGATACGCGGCAAGGTCGAGGCTGCTCTCGACAAGCCTCCGACGCTGGCCGAGAGCTTGGCGGAGGCAGCCGAGAAAGACGAGGCGAAAGCCGACCAACCGGCGCAATAGCGTGTTGACGCGGGCGCGACTTCGGTGGCATTGGCGCCTCACCCGGGCGGGTATAGCATAGTGGTAATGCTCCAGCCTTCCAAGCTGGCTAGAGGGGTTCGATTCCCCTTACCCGCTCCACTCCCACAAAGGCGCAGATGTTCCCGCCTCCGGGCCACGGCTCGCAGGAGAAATCCTTGCGTTCAAGGGGGATGGGCAAAAGCCGGGTGCACCATGCCTTTGGCGCCGTGCACCCGACCCTTGCGAACCGAAGGGCCGGTGCTGTTCGGCACCGTTCACGACGGACCGTTCGAATAGCGGTTGTTTCTCTTTTGCGACAGTCCCCCAGGCAGAGGACCACGCGGCGTTTCAGCCGACCACCGGCATGTTGTCGATCAGCCGGGTTCCTCCGATACGCGCGGCGACGAAAAGGCGGGTGCCCGGCGCCGCGCCCGCAGTCGGGGCAAGATTGTCGCCATGGCGCAGCTCGGCATAGTCGACGCTGTCGAATCCTGCCTCGAGCAGTTCCCCGGTCAGCGCGGGAAGCACCGAGTGCGCTGGGTCTCCGGCAGCGAGGCGCGCGATAGCGGCGCGCATCTCGCGCGGAAGCGCCGCCGCCGTCGCGCGCTGATCGGCGGAGAGATAGGCATTGCGGCTCGACATCGCGAGACCGTCGGCTTCGCGGACGATAGGGACGCCATGGATCGCCTCGACATGCGGAAGCGTCAGGTCGAGGTCGCGCGCCATCCGGCGGATTACCGCCAGTTGCTGCCAGTCCTTCTCGCCAAAAAAGGCTATGTCCGGCCGCACCTGGTTGAAAAGTTTGCAGACCACCGTGGCGACGCCGTCGAAATGGCCCGGACGGTCGGCACCGCACAGGCCCTCGCTGACACCTGCGACGGAAATATTGGTGGCATAGCCCTGCGGATAGACTTCCTCTGGCGAGGGAGCCCACAGAAGCCCTACGCCCTCAACCTCGAGCAGCGCCGAATCGAGGGCAAGCTGGCGTGGATAGGCATCGAGGTCCTCGTTCGCCCCGAACTGGCGAGGATTGACGAAGATCGATACCGCGACGTGGTCGGCAGCCTCGCGGGCTTCGCGTACCAGCGCCAGGTGACCCTCGTGTAGCGCCCCCATCGTCGGTACTAGGGCAAGGGTTCCGCTGGCGCGCAGCGCCTCGGTCGCAGGTCGAAGATCGGCGAGGGTGGTGACGGTGTGCAGCGTTCCTGCTCCTGCAACGACAAGGGGCGGTGCGACATCTGCCGCCCCGCCCTCAATGTTGCAAGCGCTGCCCGTTCAGCGCGCTTCGGGCGCCGCTGCCGCCGCATCCTCGGGCAGGCCGCCAAGCTGGGCCACCAGATCGGTATAGGCGTTGAGATAGGCGAGTACGATGATCTGTCCGATGGCGGTGTTCTCATATCCGCCAAAGCCACCCGCCGCGCCGCCGCCGCCGCCGAACAGGCCGCCACCCGCGGCCCAGCCGAGATCTTTCTTGCGGAAATAGCCTTCGACCAGCGCTTCCTCCACCGTGGTGCGGGCGTTGACCAGTGAGAGGACGACATTGGCTTCGCCCTTCTTGACCCGGATACCGCCCGCGAGCGCTCCTGCGGTGCGGCCGAACAATCCGCCGACCACGCCGCCGAGCAGCCCGCCGCCGCCACCCGAATTGCTGTTGGTGCTTACGATGTCGGGCTGGAGGAAATAGTCCGCCGTCACCACCTGGCCGAGGCCCGCGTTCTGGCCTTCCTGCAGTTCGCCCTGTTCCTGCAGCGCGCGTTCCATGGCGCGGCTGCGCATCGCGCCACCACGGTTGACCAGGGTGAAGCAGCCCGAGCGCTGGACGAAGACGCGGATGATCTGTTCCGGGCTGCCGAGGTTGAGCTCGCGCCACCATTTGTCGTCGGGTTCGACCACCGCGATCGTGCCGAGATTACGCGAGCATTGCGGAATTTCCATCGTTGCGCGGTCCTGGGCCTTGCGGCCGGACGAGCGGCCCTGGGCGAACACCGGTTCGGCCGCCACGCCGGTGATCGAGAGCGCGGCGAGCGCGGTGAAGAGTAGCTTTTTCATGTCCTGGGATCCCCTCTTTGGTTCGTCTCCGGCCGCCGGCTCTTGCCGATCGACGCTGGTCGAATGCGACCCAGGCAAGGCCGACATTATCAAATGATAGCGGGCAGGCTAGTACGCATCCGCCATTGTGGGTTATCCTGCGCCGCCGGGGGAGCACGCGTTGCCGCCGCGCCATGGGTTGGATAGGGACACCGCCAGCATGATATCGACGGCCCAATCCTGATGAATTCGCAGCCCCATCGCATCGTTTTCGCCAATGAGAAGGGCGGGACCGGCAAATCGACCACGGCAGTCCATGTCGCCGTCGCGCTCGCCAGTCGCGGGGCCGATGTCGTCGCCTACGACCTCGACCATCGCCAGCGCACCATGTGCCGCTATTTCGAGAACCGAGCCGAAACCATGCAGCGTCGCGGGATCGACCTGCCCACGGTCCGTTGCCATGTGGTCGAGGGCATGGACGGTGCCCAGATGGAAGCCTTCGTCCATGACACGGCGCGCAACGCGGATTTCGTGGTCGTCGACACCCCGGGGCGCGACGATCCGCTGGCCCGCCATTCGGCCACCACTGCCGATACGCTGGTCACGCCGATGAACGACAGTTTCGTCGACTTCGACCTCATCGGGCAGGTCGAAGGCGAGAACTTCAAGGTTAGGAAGCTGTCCTTCTACGCCGAGCTGATCTGGGAAGCGCGCCTGAAACGCAGCCGCACCTCGATCGAACAGAACCGCACGCAGATGGACTGGGTCGTGGTGCGGAACCGCACCGGCTTTACCGAGGCGCGCAACATGGCGCGCATCGAACAGGCGCTGATGGAAATGTCCAAGCGAGTCGGCTTCCGGGTTGCCAAGGGGCTGTCGGAGCGCGTGATCTATCGCGAGCTTTTCCCTTCGGGCCTGACCTTGCTCGACAAGGGGCATCTCGGCGATCTCGGCACCAGTCACCTGGTTGCCCGCCAGGAATTGCGCGGACTGGTCGCCAGCCTGCGGCTTCCGGGCGCGGGGGCCGAGCAGGTCGTGGAAGCAGCCCAGTGATCCGCCTGCTGGCCCTCGCCGTTCTGCTCTCGGTGGCCTGCCGCTGGATCTTCGGCAAATGGCCATGGGACTATCTCACGACGCAAAGCGCGGCGGAACGGGCGCTCGCCCGTGCGCGAACGACCCTCGGTGTGGCACGCGACGCGAGCGCCGAGGACATCCGTGCCGCGCACCGTCGCATTGTTACAATAATTCACCCCGACAGAGGGGGTAGCGCCGCGGACCTGCAAGAGGCCAATGCCGCGCGCGACCTCTTGCTCGACAACCTTTCACGGACCCGACTGGAGCGTTCCGAATGACCCACACTTTCGACCCCACCGTTCTGCGCGAATACGATATCCGCGGGATCATCGGCGAAACGCTGGGGCCCGACGACGCCCGCGCGATCGGACGCGTCTTCGGCTCGATGCTCGGCGAGGCAGGCGGCAGCAAGGTCGCGGTCGGCTATGACGGGCGGGTCAGCTCGCCCATGCTCGAACATGCGCTGGTCGAAGGGCTGACCTGCTCGGGCATGGATGTGGTGCGCGTGGGCATGGGCCCGACGCCGATGCTCTATTATGCCGAGGCGTCAGCCGATGACGTGGATGGCGGCATCCAGATAACCGGCAGCCACAACCCCGCCAATTACAACGGCTTCAAGATGGTATTCCAGGGGCGTCCGTTCTTCGGCGCGGACATCCAGGAACTCGGGCGCCGCAGCGCCGCGGGCGAATGGGTCGACGGCGCGGGCGAGGTCGAGCGGCGCGAGGTGCTCGAGGCCTATATCGACCGCCTGCTCGAAGCGCTCGGGGGGATCGATGCATCCACCCTCGACAGCCTTCGCGTCGGCTGGGATGCAGGCAATGGCGCTGCCGGTCCCGCGCTCGAAGTGCTTGCCGCGCGCCTGCCAGGCGAACACCACCTGCTCTACACCGAAGTCGACGGTAATTTTCCCAATCATCATCCCGATCCCACGGTCGAGGCGAATCTCGCCGATCTGCGCGCGCTCGTCGCCGAAAAGTCGCTCGATTTCGGTGTCGCCTTCGATGGCGACGGCGACCGGATCGGGGCGATCGACGGCCAGGGTCGGGTGATCTGGGGCGACCAGCTGCTGATGATCTATGCCGAGGATTTGCTTGCGCGCCGCAAGGGGGCGACGATCATCGCCGACGTCAAGGCCAGCCGCGCGCTGTTCGACGATGTCGCGGCGCATGGCGGCACCCCGCTGATGTGGAAGACCGGCCACTCGCTGATCAAGTCCAAAATGAAGGAAACCGGCTCACCACTGGCCGGGGAGATGAGCGGGCACGTCTTTTTCGCCGACGACTATTACGGCTTCGACGATGCGCTCTACGCCGGCGTGCGCCTGATCGCCGCGAGCGCCCGGCTCGGCAAATCGGTTACCGATCTGCGCGGCGCGATGCCCCCGATGGTCAACACGCCCGAAATGCGCTTCCAGGTCGACGAAAGCCGCAAGTTCGCCGCGATCGAGGAAATTGCCGCGCGCGTGGCAGCCAGTGGGGCCGTGGCCGACACGACCGACGGCGTGCGCGTGACCACCGACGACGGCTGGTGGCTGCTGCGCGCCTCGAACACGCAAGACGTCCTCGTCGCCCGCGCCGAAAGCGACAGCAAGCAAGGGCTCGACCGCCTTGTTGCCCAGATCGACGAGCAATTGGCGCTCAGCGGACTCGAACGAGGCCCGCAGGCGGGGCACTGACCGTAACCGAAATCCCTCCTGAGCTTTCCTCCTGGTTCGCAGGGCGCGGCTGGCGTATCCGGCGGCATCAGGACGAGATGCTCGCCGCGAGCGATGCCGGGCGGCATGCGTTGCTGGTGGCCGATACCGGGGCGGGCAAGACGCTGGCCGGGTTTCTCCCCACGCTTGCCGATTTCGTCCCCTCGCGGCTGGCAGGAAACGAACCTCCCGAAGGCCTGCACACGCTCTACGTCTCGCCGCTGAAGGCGCTGGCGCATGACGTGCAACGCAACCTGCTAACCCCGATCGAGGAGATCGGCCTCTCGATCCGCGTCGAGACGCGTAGCGGCGATACACCGTCGGATCGCAAGAAACGCCAGCGCACGCGTCCGCCGCATGTGCTGCTGACCACACCCGAGAGCCTCTCCCTGTTGCTCTCCTATCCCGACAGCTTCGAGCTGTTTCGGGACCTTAAGCGCATCGTCATCGACGAGGTGCACGCCTTCGCCACCGGCAAACGCGGCGACTTGCTGGCGCTGGCGCTCAGCCGCCTCCAGGCGATCGCACCGGGGATGCGCCGCGCTGCGCTGTCGGCCACGCTCTCCAATCCCGAGGGCTTTCGCGAGTGGCTGGCGCCTTGGGGCGAGATCGATGCGGTCGAGCTGGTCACGGGCGAAGCCGGCGCCCCGGCCGAGGTCGAGATCCTCCTCCCGCAGGAGGAACGCGTGCCTTGGGGCGGGCATGCCGCGACTTGGGCGATCCCGCAGCTTTACGAGCTGATCCGCGCCAACCGCACCACGCTGATCTTCACCAACACCCGCTTCCTCGCCGAATACATCTTCCAGAACCTGTGGGACGTGAACGAGGGGAACCTGCCGATCGGCGTCCATCACGGGAGCCTGAGCAAGGAGGCGCGGCGCAAGGTCGAAGGCGCCATGGCTCGCGGCGAGCTGCGCGCGCTGGTGGCTACCGCGAGCCTCGATTTGGGGGTCGACTGGGGCGATATCGATCTCGTGGTGCAGATGGGGGCGCCGAAGGGCTCCAGCCGGCTGTTGCAACGGATCGGACGCGCCAACCACCGGCTCGACCAGCCCAGCCGCGCCTTGCTCGTCCCGGGCAACCGATTCGAATTTCTAGAAGCGACCGCGGCCAAGGAGGCGGTCGACGAGGGGCAGCGCGACGGCGAGGATTTCCGGCCCGGCGGGCTCGATGTGCTCGCGCAGCATGTCATGGCCTGTGCCTGCGCGGCGCCGTTCCAGGAAAACGAGCTGCTTGGGGAGATTCGTTCGAGCCTGTCCTATGCCTGGGTCGACGAGGTGGTCTGGCAGCGCGTGCTCTCTTTCGTCGAAACGGGTGGCTATGCGCTCAAGGCCTATGACAAGTTCAGGCGGATCGTGCGCGACGCGGACGGGGTCTGGCGGCTTTCGCATCCCGAACAGGCTGCCCGGCACCGCATGAACGCGGGTATCATCATCGACTCCGAAATGCTCGAGGTGCGCATCAATGCCGGGCGCGGGCGGGGCGGGCGCAGCTTGGGCAAGGTGGAGGAACGCTTCGCTGCCTCGCTCAGCCCGGGCGATACTTTCGCCTTCGCCGGGATGAGCCTGGAGGTGGTCAAGCTGCAGGACATGGAGGTGGTGGTAAAGGCGGCCAAGGCCAGCGCCATGATCCCCAGCTATGGCGGCGCGCGCATGCCGCTGACCACGCATCTTGCCGATCGCGTGCGGGCAATGCTGGTCGACCGCGCGGGCTGGGCGCGCTTTCCGGACGATGTGCGCGAATGGCTCGAAGTGCAGGACTGGCGTTCGCAGATGCCGGGGCCGGGGCACTTGCTGGTCGAAAGCTTCCCGCACGCCAAGCGACACTACAGCGTCTATTACACTTTCGAGGGGTGGAACGCGAACCAGAGCCTCGGCATGCTGATCACGCGGCGGATGGAGGATCGCGGGCTGATGCCCGGCGGCTTCGTTGCCAATGACTATTCGCTCGCCGTGTGGGGTCTGAAGCCGGTGGTCGACCCGGCTCCGCTCCTGTCACCCGATATCCTGCAGGATGAATTCATAGAATGGGTGCAGAATTCGCACCTCTTGCGCCGTGCTTTCCGTGAAGTGGCGGTAATCGGCGGGCTTGTCGAGCGACAGCATCCGGGCAGGCGGAAGACCGGCAAGCAGGTTACGTTCTCGACCGACCTGATCTACGATGTGCTGCGCAAATACGAACCGGACCATGTCTTGCTCGAAGCTGCATGGGCCGATGCGCGCACGCGGCTGACGGATGTCGGCCGCCTGGGCGACCTGCTCGACCGCTCGGCGGAACAACTGGTCCATGTCGAGCTCGATCGCGTCAGCCCGCTCGCGGTGCCGGTCATGGTCATGATCGGCCGCGAGGCGACGCCGCAGGGCGCGGTGGACGACGAATTGCTGCTCGAGGCAGAAAGCTTGGCAGGCGCGGCGATGCGGGTCGACGGGCCCCCGCTCGAGGAAGGCTAGTCGGCCGCGAAGTGGCGGAACTTCTCGTTGCCGACGAAGGCGAAGCGTTCGACTCCGGCACCCTTGATGAGGGCGATCGTCATTGCCGAGGAACCGTAGCTCGCCCGGGCATCGGGTTCGAAACGCAGCACCGCTTGCGGTGCAGCCTTTGCAGTCGCGGCAAGCTGGTTGAGAAGCGCCTGCCGATCGAGCGGCTGGCCGTTCCAGTAGAGCCGGTCCGCATCGTCGATATGGACCGTGTTCACGCGCTCTATGGCAAATCCAGGCCCTCCGTTGGGAAGGGGTACCAGCAGCGTGTGCGTTGCGATGGGGATCACCATGATGAACATGATCAGCAGAACCAGCAGGACGTCGATCAGCGGTGTGATGTTCATGTCGGCCATCGGGCGCGATGTCGGCGCGTGGCGGTGGAACCGATTTCCATAAGGCATGCAATCTCTCCCATTGCAATGAGATGTGATTACATCACCAGTACACCGATTGGCAAGCTTCGAAAGGGATTGGCGGGCGGGGCAAAAAGAAAGGGGCGGATCGCTCCGCCCCTTTCCGGTGTTCGTGTGGGTAAGATCGGGCTTAGCCGGCCTTGCCGAAGGTCCGGTAACGCTCGTTTCCGACGAAGCCGAACTTGGTCACCCCGCTGGCCTTGATGATCTGCAGCACCTTGGCCGAGAGATCGTAGCTGGCGAGGGCTTCGGGCTCGAACTGCAGTTCGGGCTCGACCGCCATCTTGGTCGACTCGTCCAGCAGCGTGCGCAGCTGGCCCATGTCGATCGCATTGCCGTTCCACAGGATCTCGTTGTTGACCGTGAGCACCAGCTTGTTCTTGTCCGGCTCGACGGTCACGTCGGGCGGGGTCTGGCTGGGTGCGGGCAGGTCGATGTCGACCGAATGCGTTGCCACCGGGATGGTGATGATGAACATGATGAGGAGAACGAGCAGGACGTCGATCAACGGCGTCATGTTCATTTCCATCATCGGCGCGCCATCATCCTTGCCGCCTGACATTGCCATAGTGGGTTACTCCCTAATCTGCTTTGCCGAACCGCGCGATCAACCGTTCGGGTCGACCGGGTTCGAGATGAAGCCGACGGTGGGATAGCCCGCCGCCTGGACGTTGTAGATCGCGCCGGCCACGCAGGACCACGGAGCGTTGACGTCGCCGCGAATATGCACCTGCGGGATCTTCTCCGGATCGTTCATGATCGCGTCCGGACCACCGGCGCGCTGGACGATCGCATCGAGGCGCTCGAATGCCTGATCGTAGAGTTCTTCCGAGGAGACCGGCGAAATATTGTTGAAATAGACGCGGCACTGGCCATTGCGCGACGCACCCTGGAAGCCAGGCTCGCCGGCGCTGACGCCGTTTTCGTCGGTGGTGCTGACGGTCAGGAGGAGGTTTTCGACCTTATCCTTGGACTCGACCGATTCGAAAACCGGGATTTCCAGCTTTTCGATGGTCTGGATCGCGACCGGAACCGCGATGAGGAAGATGATCAGAAGCACCAGCATCACGTCCACGAGCGGGGTGGTGTTGATGTCCGACATGGGCGTATCGCCGCCACCTCCTGTCGAAATCGCCATGGTTCAAATCCTATCGTACGAAAATTCTTGGGATCGAGGCGGCTGGGCGGGAGCGACCGGAGCCGCCCCCGCTAACAGCTTCGATTACTTCTTGGCCGTGGTGGTCGCAGCAGCCGGAGCGGTGCGAGCAGCCTTGCCCGCCGCTTGGGTCGAGGTAGCGGTCAGGAAGGTCGGCTTCACGGTGCCGTTCGAGCTGATGTTGGCCAGCAGATCGGTCGAGAAAGCGTGCAGCATTTCCGCGATGCGGCGGTTGCGGCCCTGCAGCCAGTTGTAGGCGAACACCGCGGGAACCGCGACGAGCAGGCCGATGGCGGTCATGATGAGCGCTTCACCGACCGGACCGGCGACCTTGTCGATCGAGGCCGAACCGGCGATGCCGATGTTGATCAGCGCGCGGTAGATGCCGATGACGGTGCCGAGCAGGCCGACGAAGGGCGCGGTCGCGCCGACGGTGGCGAGGAACGGCAGGCCGCCCGCAAGCTTGGCGTTGATCGTATCTTCCGAACGCTGCAGCGAACCGTGCATCCAGTCATGCGCTTCGAGCTTGTCGGTCATCTTGGTGTGCTGGTCTTCGGCGGTGATCGCATCGTCGACGAGCTGGCGCCATGCACTGTTCTTCTCGAGCTTGGTCGCACCTTCCTTGAGGCTGTTGGCCTTCCAGAACTGGGTCCGGACGTTCTTGTACTGGCTCATCACCTTGCGCTGTTCGAGGAGCTTGGTGAACAGGATGTAGAACGAGCCGACCGACATGATCACCAGCACGGTGAGGATCGACCAGGCGATGATCCCGCCCTGTTCCATCGCTTCCATGAAGCCGAAGGAGTTCTGCGGGGCCGCCTCACCGGCAGCAGCAAGAAGTTCGAAGGTCATAACGAATGGTCCTTTTGAAAATTCCGATGTCCGGTCGCCCGGACCCGATTAAACTAGTTGAGCTTGTACTGGATCGACTGCGGCAGCGTATCCGAGATCGGGTTGCCAGCCGCATCGAGAGCGGGGTTGTAGCGGGCGTAACGCATCATGCCGTCGCATGCGGCGCTATCCAGATCGCTCGACCCGCTCGAACGGGTCACGGTGCAGGCCGAAACGCGGCCGTCGGGTCCGACAGTCACCGACATGCCGACGACGCCCTCGATTCCTTCACGCTCCGCACGACGCGGATAGTTGTTCTGGATTCGCGAAGCCCAGCCATTGAGGCCTTTGGGCGAGGCACCCTGCGCCTTCGAGGGCGGCGGCGGCGGAGCCGGAGGTGCCGGCGGCGGGATCACCAGCCGCGGCGGCGCGGGCGGCGGAATCGTCACCTGCGTGCGGATCGGCGGCGGAGCCGGCGCGATATTGATCGGCGGCGGCGGCGCGACCGGCGGCGGCGGGGTGTCGGGCACCTGTTCCGGCGGCGGCGGCGGTTCTTCCTCGGGCGGCGGGGGCTCCTCGATATCGATCGTCGTCACGCGCTCGACCACCTGCTGGACCGCATTATATGCGAGACCGGTGATGAGAGCGTAACCGAGAGCAATATGGATGAGGGCAACAATGATGATCGCGACCACGCGATTGCCGCTCATCTGTTGGTCAGCATAAGCCATTCGGTTGCATCACTCCATCGGTCGCCCCGGAAAGGCCGGGGCATTTGGACACCCCCCTTGCGACCCGCCGGTATGGCGTGACAGGGGCATCGTTAACGCATTCGCGCCGCTAGGGCTTCTAGAAGCTCTAGCGACGAAGGTGCACAGAAGTTCCCGATAAGAACCCGGACACCTCTCCCCAAGCAATAATGTATCATGCACTCGGGTCCGGCCCGACCCTTTAGCTACGATGCCCCCTCACCGCAAATGCTTTATCGGTTAACCGCGGATTCAGTGGCTTGGGCAAAGGAACCTACCATGACGCCCGCGGGTTCACCGAATCGGACCCTGCCCAATCCAGCGAAAAAGAATCTCTCGCCATGCCACCCTTCCTTACTTCCGCCCGCGTGTTCTTCCTTTCCGCAGCGCTGGCGGCAGCGTCCGGCCCGGCTCTCGCCCAGGCCCCCGCCGCTGCCACGCCGCTGACTTATGCCGACATGGTCGATCTGGCCGATGGCACGCCGCTGGTCCTGCGCGCGCAGATCCGCAAGCAGGCGACAGTCGAGCGCGAACGCTCTCCCGGCCTCGCGCCCGGCTTCGTGCGCCTCTATATCGAGGCACGTACGACCGCGCTGATCGCCGGCAACGCACCGGTGGGCGAAGCGCTGCGCTATCTCGTCGACGTACCGCTCGACGCCAAGGGCAAGCCGCCCAAGCTCAAGAAGCAGGAAGTCATCCTATTTGCCCGGTCCGTGCCCGGCCGTCCCGGTCAGCTGCAGCTGGTCGATCCGCAGGCCCAGCTGCCCTATAGCGAGGCAGTCGAGCAGCGCCTGCGCCCGATCCTGACCGATCTCCTGTCGCCCGATGCCCCGCCGCGGATCACCGGAATCCGCGACGCGCTCGCGGTCGAAGGGACACTGGTCGGGGAATCGGAAACCCAGTTGTTCCTCGATACGAGCAGCGATGGCCCGGTGTCGGTGACGGTGGTCCGCCGTCCCGGCCAGGCACCGCGCTGGGGTGTTTCCTGGACCGAGATCGTCGATCAGGCGGCGCGGCCTCCGCGGCGCGATACGCTGGAATGGTACCGCCTCGCCTGCTCGCTGCCCGAAACGCTGCCGGCCAGCGCAAACCTGTCGCGCGATCCGCAGGCGCGCGCGCTGGCGGCGCGCGACTATGCGCTGGTTCGTTCCGAGCTCGGGGCCTGCGCCCGCACGCGCGACTGAAGGCCGCGCTTGACCCTCGCCAAGACAAACTGGTTCCATCGGCAGGTGCGCCTGCGCTAGGCGGGCGGCCATGGCTGAACCGCTTCGCATCGCCCTCGCCGGGCTCGGCACCGTCGGAACCGGTGTTATCGACCTTCTCGAAACCAATCGCGCGACGATCGAACGGCGCGCCGGGCGTGCGCTCGAAATCGTCGCGGTCAATGCCCGCGATCGTACGCGCGACCGGGGTATCGACCTGTCTCCCTATGCCTGGGTCGACGACATGCAGGCCATGGCCGAGCGCGGCGATATCGACGTGGTGCTCGAACTGGTCGGCGGCAGCGACGGCCCTGCGCTGACGCTCGCGCGCGCGGCGCTCGATGCGGGCAAGGGCTTCGTCACCGCGAACAAGGCGATGATCGCACACCACGGCCTCGCCCTGGCCGAGCAGGCTGCGCTGCGCGGCCTGCCCCTGAAATTCGAGGCGGCGGTTGCGGGCGGCATCCCGGTGGTGAAGGGCCTGCGCGAAGGTGCCGCCGCCAACCGGATCGAACGCATCTACGGCATTCTCAATGGCACCTGCAATTACATCCTCTCGGAGATGGAGCGGACCGGCGCCGACTTCTCCGACATGCTGCGCGCGGCGCAGGATAAGGGCTATGCCGAAGCCGATCCGACCTTCGATGTCGAGGGTGTCGATGCCGCGCACAAGCTCGCAATCCTCGCCGCGATCGGCTTCGGCGCAAGGGTCGATTTCGACAGTGTCAGCGCGACGGGCATCGGCGAGGTGCGCGCAGCCGACATCACCCAGGCTGCAACGCTCGGCTATGTCATCCGGCTGGTCGGCATCGCCTCGCTCGACGAAAGCGATGCCGAGCCGCGATTGCTCCAGCGGGTGCGCCCCTGCCTCGTGGCACGCGGCCATCCGCTGGCAGCGGTGACCGGGCCCACCAACGCGGTGGTGGCCGAGGGCAATTTCTCCGGCCGCCTGCTGTTCCAGGGCGCGGGCGCGGGAGCCGGTCCGACCGCCAGCGCGGTGGTCGCCGACCTTATCGATATTGCCCGCGGCGACTCCGGCGCGCCCTTTTCGGTCCCGGTCGAGGAACTCGAGCAGTTCGCCCCTGCCGATCCGGGCAACCGCGTGGGCCGCGACTATATCCGTTTCACCGTTACCGACCGGCCCGGCGTTCTGGCCGAGATCACTGCCGCCATGCGCGACGCCGAAGTCTCGATCGAAAGCCTCATCCAGCGCGGTCGCGATCATGACGGGGGCGAGGTGCTCGTGGCGATGGTGACCCACGAAGGTCCCGAGCGCTGCGTCACCCGGGCGCTCGACCTGCTCGAGGGTTCGCCTAGCCTGACGGCTCCGCCGCTGGTGATGCCGATCCTGAAGGAGTGATCTCTGTGGGGACCGGGGGCAGGCCGAGCTCGGCTCCTTTCGCGTCCTGGGCCGCTACCGGCGCTTCGATGCCGCGCGGCGCAAGGCCGCGCCCGACCCGGTCGGCATCGGAGCCCGGAGGCGCTTCCGGGATCGCGTCGAAATCGACGAAGTAGGCGGGAGGCGGGACCTTGCCGAAACCGATGCACATGCCCTTTTCCGGGTTCTTCTTGCAGGACTCACCGAAATCCGGAGCACGCGGATCGCCCTTGTTCATCGTTTCAGCGGCATAGCGCTGCTCCGCGCGCTCCTCGTCATAACCGAACTCGCGCCCGCTGCGGCGGCGCCGACAGACGACGATCTCGCCAGATATGCTCGCCGCTTCCTGCTCGGCGCTGCAATCCTCGAGCGGCGCGTCGAATTCTTCCTGCGGAATGAGAATGTCGATCTGCCGTGGAGCCTCCTCGGCCTGCTGCGCCATGCAGGGCACGGCGACCAGCCCCGGACCGATTGTCGCGCATGCCACCCACCAGCGTCTCGACAATGCAAGGCTCCCTGTCTATTCGCGCCGCGCATACGAATTCACGCGGCGGCACCCTGTCGCGCCAAACTCACCTGAGGGACTGAACCGACTATGAACTCGCCCGCCGACAATCCGCTCGATCGCGTCCTCGTCATGGAAATGGTCCGCGTGACCGAAGCCGCCGCCGTCGCCGCGTCCAAGCTGATCGGGCGCGGCGACGAAAAGGCCGCCGATGCCGCCGCGGTCGAGGCGATGCGCAAGGCATTCGACACGCTTTACATCGACGGCACGGTGGTGATCGGCGAGGGCGAGCGCGACGAGGCGCCGATGCTCTTCATCGGCGAGAAGGTCGGCGGCGCGCCGGGCGACGGGCCGAAGATCGACATCGCACTCGATCCGCTCGAAGGCACTACCATCACGGCCAAGGCGGGCCCCAATGCGCTCGCCGTGCTCGCCGCGGCGGCCGAGGGGTGCCTGCTCAATGCGCCCGACGTATACATGGACAAGCTGGCGGTCGGCCCGGGCTATCCCGAAGGCATCATCGATCTGGCCAGGACTCCGACCGAAAACGTCAAGGCGGTGGCCCAAGCCAAGGGTGTCGAACCGGGCGACATCATCGTCTGCGTGCTCGACCGTCCGCGCCACGCCGACTTGATCGCCGAACTGCGCAGCCTCGGCTGCGGCGTGGTGCTGATCGGCGATGGCGACGTTGCCGGCGTGATCGCGGTGACCGACGAGAACACCACGATCGACATGTACATGGGGCAGGGCGGAGCGCCCGAAGGCGTGCTCGCGGCTGCGGCTTTGCGCTGCGTCGGCGGCCAGTTCAACGGCCGCCTCGTCTTCCGCAACGAGGACGAAAAGGCGCGCGCGGCCAAGTGGGGGATCGAAGATCTTGATCGAATCTATACGCGCGACGATCTGGTGAAGGGTGACTGCATCTTCGCCGCCACGGGAGTCACCTCGGGCTCGCTGCTCGACGGCGTCAAATATCTCCGCGGCGGGCGGATGACGACCGACAGCGTGGTCATGCGCGCCAGTTCGGGCACGGTGCGCTGGGTCAAGGGCGAACACCGCGCGAAGTAGCGATCCTGCGCAACGCCGGTGCACCGGCCGCTGCCGATGGGGCACGGCCGCGCGCCGGCAAAAGACTTGCCGAAACGCGCATCCCCGTGTTGCATTCCCGTGACGCTCGGCTAGGCGGTGCGCATCGCCAGCTGACCCAGGGAATCGCCACATGAAGATCATGGCCGCCAATTCGAACCTGCCGCTCGCCCGCGCGATCGCCGGCTATCTCGAAATGCCGCTCGTCGATGCGCAGGTACGCCGCTTCGCCGACGAGGAGATCTTCGTCGAGATTCACGAAAACGTGCGCGGCGAAGACGTCTTCGTCGTCCAGTCGACCAGCTATCCAGCGAACGATAATCTCATGGAACTGCTGATCTGCATCGATGCGCTCAAGCGTGCCTCGGCGCGGCGCATCACGGCAGTGGTGCCCTATTTCGGCTACGCAAGGCAGGATCGCAAACCCGGGCCGCGCACGCCGATCTCGGCCAAGCTGGTTGCCAATCTGATCACCGAGGCGGGCGCCGACCGCGTCCTCGCGGTCGATCTCCACGCCGGGCAGATCCAGGGCTTCTTCGACATCCCGACCGACAACCTCTTCGCCGCGCCCGTCATGGCGGCGGATATCCAGGCTCGCTACGGCGACCAGGACCTGATGGTGGTCAGCCCCGACGTCGGCGGCGTGGTCCGCGCTCGTGCGCTGGCCAAGCGGCTCGACAACGCCCCGCTGGCGATCGTCGACAAGCGCCGCGACCGCCCCGGCGAGAGCGAGGTGATGAACATCATTGGCGAGGTTTCCGGCCGCCACTGCATCCTGATCGACGACATCGTCGATTCGGGCGGGACGCTGTGCAACGCCGCGCAGGCGCTGCTCGACCAGGGCGCGGCTTCGGTCGCCGCCTATATCACGCACGGCGTACTGTCGGGCGGCGCGGTGGCCCGGGTCGACGGCTCGGCGCTCAAGGAACTGGTGATCACCGATTCGATCCGCCCGACCGACGCCGCCAAGGATTCGGACAAGCTGCGCATCCTCACCATCGCCCCGCTGATCGGCGAGGCAGTGCGCCGCATCGCCGACGAAAGCTCGGTTTCGAGCCTTTTCGACTGAGATGGCGAACGCCGCCGATCTCGCGCTGGCCAATCGTCTCGCCGACGCGGCGGGGGAAGCCATCCGTCCGCTGTTCCGCGGCGCGTGGTCGCAGGAGCAGAAGGCAGATCGCAGCTTCGTGACCGAGGCCGACCGCGCCGCCGAGGCGGCGATGCGCGCGATCCTCGAAGCCGAGCGTGCGGCCGACGGCATCATCGGCGAGGAATACGGCACCCGCAACGAAGGTGCGGGCCGCCAGTGGGTGCTCGATCCGATCGACGGCACCACCAGCTTCATTGCCGGGCGCCCGATCTTCGGCACGCTGATCGCGCTGATGCAGGACGGCTGGCCGGTGCTCGGCGTGATCGACCAGCCGATCGCGCGCGAACGCTGGGTCGGGCGGATCGGCGAGGGTACCACCTTCAACGGCCAGCCGGTGCGCGCCGCAGCGTGCAAGGACCTATCCGATGCCGTGCTGGGCACGACCACGCCGCACCAGTTCGCAGGCGATGATGTCGACGCCTTCATGGGCGTCGCCAAGGCGGTGGCCGAGCGCAAGATCATCTACGGCGGCGATTGCTACAATTACGGCCTCGTCGCCTCGGGCCATGTCGATGTCGTCATCGAGGCGGGCCTCAAGCTCCACGATTTCGCAGCCCTGGTCCCGGTGGTCGAAGGCGCGGGCGGAGTGATGAGCGACTGGCAAGGCCATCCGCTCGACGCCGGAAGCGACGGGCGGGTCGTCGCGCTCGGCGATGCAGCACGGCTCGAGGACGTGCTCGAGGCAATGGGCGGCGCATCCTCGCACCATCACGGGCACTGATCGCGCGCGGACCCGTTTGCCGGGCATGCAGACCATTCTGACAACCGGCGCGGGCAACGGGATCGGACGCGCCATCACCATGCATTTTCACGGGATGGGCTGGCGCGTGATCGGGCTCGACAGGGACGCCGAGGCGCTGGCGGAATTGCGCGATGCCCTGCCGCGCGAAAAAGCACTTTTCCTGACCTGCGATGTCGGGCGCGAGAGCGACGTCGCCGCGGCCTTCGCGCGGATTGCCGAGTGGCTGGGTGGCGATCCACTCGATTGCCTGGTCAACAATGCCGGAATCGCCGATCCCTATGCGGGACCGCTCGAGAAACTTGCGCTGAAGGACTGGCAGGCGTGGATCGACGCCTGCCTGACCGCAGCTTTCCTCGTCACCCGCGCCAGTCTGCCGCACCTGCGTCGCGCGGAAGGCGCGAGCATCGCCAACATCTCCTCCACGCGAGCGGTGATGAGCGAACCAGAAAGCTTCGCCTATGCCGCGGCCAAGGGCGGGCTCGATGCGCTGACCCATGCGCTCGCCGTGTCGCTGGGCCCGGCCGTTCGCGTCAATGCGATCCGCCCGGGCTGGATCGAGACCGGGCCGTGGCAGAAGCGCGGCGCGCGTCGCGATCCCGATCATCGCCCCAAGGACCGGTCCCAGCATCCGGTGGGCCGAATCGGCCGGCCCGAGGATATCGCCGAAGCCGTTGCCTATCTCCATGGAGCGGGCTTCGTTACCGGGCAGCACCTCAACATCGATGGTGGCATGACCGCGAAGATGATCTACGAACACTGACATGGCAGGGACGGGATCGCTCGAGGGACGTATAGCGCTGGTCACCGGCGCCGCGCGCGGGCTGGGATTCGCCATCGCGCAGCACCTGGCCGGGGAGGGCGCGACGGTCTGGCTCAACGGGCGCGACAAGGCGGCGCTCGAGGATGCGGCAGAGCGGATCGGCGGCGCGGCGCGCCCCCTGTGCTTCGATGTCGGCGATGCCGCTGCGGTGGAGGCGGAGTTCGCCCTGCTCGCCGAGGACGGCCTCGACATTCTCGTCAACAATGTCGGGCAGCGCGACCGGCGCAGCTTCGAGGAGATCGGGCGCGGCGACATGGCGCGCCTGCTGGAGGTGAACCTGATCGCGCCCTTCGACCTGGCCCGCCGCGCGGCCCCGCTGCTGCGCAAATCCGCACAGGGCCGGATCATCAACATCACTTCGATCGCGTCCGAAATCGCCCGCGGCGATGCTTCCTATACCGCGAGCAAGGCGGCGCTCGACGGGCTGACGCGCGCGCTGGCTGCCGAACTCGGACCCGACGGCGTCACCGTCAATGCGGTGGCGCCGGGCTTCGTCCTCACCGAAAGGAACGAGGATTGGTTCACCGACGGCGACGCGATCGCTGCGCATCTCGCGCGGCGGACTTCGCTCGGTCGCTGGGCGGAGCCGGCAGAAATCGCCGGGCCGGTGGCCTTTCTCGCCTCGTCGGCAGCCAGTTTCATCACCGGGCACACGCTCATCGTCGACGGCGGCTACGTCACCCACTTCTGACTTGCTTTTATGCGCAGAATCGCTAGATGCGCGGCCTTCACCGACACGTGATTCATCTGCCGGTCTGGCTGTAAGGGCTGCCAGGGCTGGTTGGACGTGTCTCTGACCCGATATCCGAGTAGGAGATGAAAATGCCCAAGCTGAAGACCAAGAGCGGTGTGAAGAAACGCTTCAAGATCACCGCTACCGGCAAGGTCAAGCATGGTGTGGCCGGCAAGCGCCACCGCCTGATCAGCCACAATGCGAAGTATATTCGCCAGAACCGCGGCACCACTGTCCTGTCGGAAGCCGACAGCAAGACGGTGAAGAAGTGGGCCCCCTACGGGCTTGATTAATCGTTGAGCGGCTCCAGCCCGCTCCCCCTCCCGGCCACCCGACCACATAACGGGTAGCGTATCGGGTGGCGGGGAGGGGAAGCGGGGCCGGCTCCGAAATTCTGAAAGGATATACGAAATGCCTCGCATCAAACGCGGCGTCACCACGCGCCAGAAGCACAAGCGGATCCTCGATCAGGCGAAGGGCTATCGCGGCCGTCGCAAGAACACGATCCGCATCGCCCGCCAGGCCGTCGAGAAGGCCGGCCAGTACGCCTATCGCGACCGCAAGATCAAGAAGCGCAACTTCCGCGCCCTGTGGATCCAGCGCATCAACGCCGCGGTCCGCGCCGAAGGGCTGACCTATTCGCAGTTCATGCACGGCACCAAGCTGGCCGGCATCGAACTCGACCGCAAGGTCATGGCCGATCTCGCCATGAACGAAGGCGCAGCCTTCAAGGCGATCATCGAACAGGCCAAGAAGGCGCTTCCTGCCTAAGTTCTTGACTCATAAGACATACGCAGAGGGCGCTCCGTTAGGGGCGCCCTTTACGTATGGCAACCGATTGTCGCCTTCCTACAAGCGAGTATATTTTGCCTCCGTAGCAGGATGAGGCAATTGATCGGTCAGGACAGCATCGACGTCCGCTTTTTCGCGCCGCCCGCCGATCTGGCCCCCTGCTTCACGACCTTTTACCGGCTCGAAGTGGATCTCCCGCCCGGCGAAGTGCTCGAGGACTGGCTGCAGCCCGAATGGGCGAATCTGCGCTTCTTTGCCGAAAACGCTCCCACCGCAGAAATGCCCGACGGCGAGAGAGTCGAGGGTGCGCGCTTCCAGGCGACCGGCCCCAGTTCCTGCCCGACGCATTTCACGCTTGGCCGTACCCGGATGTGGGGGGTCGGGCTGTTTCCGCTGGGCTGGGCCCGGTTCATCGGCGAAGATGCGAGTGCGCAGGCGAATACCGTGGTCGATGGCGAACGATCTCCCCTCTTCGCGCGCTTCGCCCCCCTGTGCGGGAAATTGTGCACGCGTGCTTATTCCGACGAAGAGCAGTTCGCCTTTCTCACCGCGTTTTTCCGCAAGCTGGCCGATCCCCCGCGCGACCAGAAGCGGATCCAGAGGGTGCATGAGGTCATGGTCGATCCGCACCTGCTGCAGGTCGAGGAATTCGCCCGCAAGTGCGGTCTGTCGAAGCGTACTCTCGAACGCGTATGCGCGCGCCACTTCGGATTTTCGCCGCGCCTCCTGCTGCGTCGCCAGCGGTTGATGCGCAGCCTGGCCGCCTACATGCTCGAGCCCGAGGCGAGCTGGTCAGCGGTGCTCGACCGCCACTATCACGACCAATCGCATTTCGTGCACGAGTTCCACGCCTTCATGCGCTGCTCGCCGAGCGAATATGCCGCCAAGCCGCATCCCGTCATGAGCGCCTTCATGGCCGAGCGCAAACGGGTCTGGGGCTCGCCGGCGCAGACGCTGGACGATCCGCAATAGCTGTCGATAAACAAACGCCTATTTGCTATCCCGGACGCAGGGACAGGATTGAATGATCGTCACAGGGCATCGAAAGCCGGGCCACGAACGGGTGCTGCGGCGGTGAAACAGGGCGGTGCATCGGCTGCCGTGGCCCTGCGCTTCTTCCTGCCGCCGGAGCGCATGCGCCCGTTCGTCACCACGCTCTATCACATGGAGATCTCCGGCGCGGAGGAGCAGCCGGTCGAAGACTGGCTCCACCCTGAATGGGCCAATCTGCGCATCATTCCTGACCGCACGATCGAAGCCGGCATCGGCGAGACTCCGCTCGAGCGCATGCCGCGCGCGGTCATGACGGGCCCGACCAGCGTGGCGACCCGGTTCCGCGCGTCGACGGGGCGGTCTTGGGGGATCGGCCTCATGCCGCGGGGCTGGGCGCGCCTGACCGGCGCCTCGGCCAGCGCCTATGCCGATCGCTATGTCGATGCCGAGGCCGACGCCGGCCTGGCGCGTCTGCGACCGCTTTGTGGCTGCGTCACCGAACGGGAGGGCTCGGTCCTGGACGAGCGCGACGCATTGCTGCGCGAATTGCGACTGCTCCTGGCCCAGCCCGCCGCGCGCGAGGCGCAGATCTTGCGCGCGGAGGCGGCGTTGACCGATCCCCGCCATCACAGCGTGACCGAACTGGCTGCCGCGCTGGGCATGAGCACGCGTACGACCGAGCGCTTCTGCAGCCGGGTCTTCGGCTTCAGCCCCCAACTGCTGTTGCGACGCCAGCGCTTCGTCCGCAGCCTCGCCAAATTCATGCTCGACCCGTCGCTGAAATGGATCGACACGCTCGATGGACATTATCACGACCAGGCTCATTTCGTACGCGATTTCAAGCGCTTCATGACCATGTCGCCGAGCGAATACGGGAAGCTCCCGCACCCCGTGCTGGCCGCCGCGGCGCATGCCCGGATGGCCGTGGCAGGCGAGGCGATGCAGGTTCTGCAGCAACCTTCGGGTGGCTGAGCGGCTGTCCTGCGCAGGGTCCCGATGCGCCATGCGCGCGACCAAAACTCTTGCATTTAAACGAAATTAACTCTCTATTTCGCCTTATAAAGGGGGCGCAATGGCGACAGCATCGCTTCGGGTCACGGAGTATGAATCGGCTGGGTTGCGATTGCGGCTGGTCAGGCCGCCAGCCGACCTGGTGCCCTACCTTTCCGCCTATTATCGCACCGAAGTGGAGCCAGGCGTCGAAGTCGTTGACTGGCTGCCACCCGAAGAGGCCAACCTGCGGACCGGCAAGGCGGATATCTACGAGGCGGTCATTGGCGAGGGCCCGCTGCAGGCGGTGCCGGCAGCGGTGCTTTCGGGGCCGACCGATCGCGCAACCCGCCTGCGCATCGCAGGCGGCAAGTTCTGGGGCATCGGCCTGACCCCCGCCGGCTGGGCGCGCTTCCTGCGCACTCCGGTATGCACGATGGCCAACCGGTTCTGCGATATCGGCCAGTCGGACGCGGCTCCGGTCCTCGAGACGATGCTTTTGCGGCTGTGCGACATAGGCGATGATATCGTCGCCTCCGCCACGCTCATCACCGACACCTTTCGTACCTTGCTGGGCGAGCCACCCGACGCCGACCAGACGATCCAGTCGGTCCATCTCGCCCTGCTTTCCGAAGATGCCTCTTCGGTTGGGGACCTGGTGGCGCTCGCGGGCATGACGCCGCGTACCTTCGAACGGTTTTGCACCCGCCATTTCGGCTTTACCCCGCGCGTGCTGCTGCGGCGCCAGCGCTTCCTGCGCAGCCTCGGCAAATATATGCTCGATCCGTCGATGAAATGGATCGGCTCGCTCGACACGCATTACTGGGACCAGGCGCATTTCATCAGGGACTTTCGCCGGACGATGAACATGACGCCGAGCGAGTTCGCTGCGCTGCCGCATCCGATCAGCAGCGCAGCCGTGAGCGTCACCAGTGCCAATGCGGGCGTCGCCATGCAGGCGCTCTACCATCCGCAGCGTTCGACCGATTCCGAACTGGGGCTTTAGCAATCGTGCTCTTGCCGCTAGGGGCTGCTGGCATAGATTCCCCGACCTTCTCAAGCCAGACAGAATGACAGACCTCGACCAACTCAAGACCGATGCGCTGACCCGTATCGAAAATGCTCCCGATGCGGCTGCGCTCGAAGCGCTGCGGATCGAATTTCTTGGTAAGCAGGGTTCGATTTCGGGGCTGATGAAGACGCTCGGAAAGATGTCGCCCGAAGAGCGGCAGGTGCAGGGGCCGTTGCTGAACAGCCTGCGCGGCGATACCGCCGACGCGATCGCCGCGCGCAAGGCGGTGCTGGAGGAGGCCGAACTCGAGGCGCGGCTGGCGACCGAAGGCATCGACCTGACACTGCCCGCGCCCGAAACGCCGAAAGGCTCGGTCCACCCGGTCAGCCAAGTGATGGACGAGCTCGCGGAGATCTTCGCCGACCTTGGCTTCTCGGTCGCCACCGGGCCCGAGATCGAGGACGACTGGCACAATTTCACTGCGCTCAACATGGCCGAAACGCACCCGGCGCGCGCGATGCACGACACCTTCTATTTCCCCGATGTGGACAGCGAAGGGCGCCGCATGTTGCTGCGCACGCATACCTCGCCGGTGCAGATCCGCGCGATGGTCGAGCGGGGGGCACCGCTGCGCATCATCGCCCCGGGCCGCGTCTATCGCAGCGACAGCGACGCGACCCACACGCCGATGTTCCACCAGATCGAAGGGCTGGTCATCGACCGCGATATCCACCTCGGCCATCTCAAGTGGACGCTCGAGACCTTCCTCAAGGCCTTTTTCGAACGCGAGGATATCGTGCTGCGGCTGCGCCCCTCCTATTTCCCCTTCACCGAACCCTCGGTCGAAGTCGATGTCGGCTGGCAGGATGTGGGCGGACGCCGCGTGCTCGGCGGCGACGGCGATGCGCCCGGCCACGGCTGGATGGAATTGCTCGGCAGCGGCGTGGTCAACCGCCGGGTGATCGAGATGACGGGACTCGACCCGGACGAGTGGCAGGGGTTCGCATTCGGCGTGGGTGTCGACCGCCTCGCCATGCTCAAATACGGGATGGATGATTTGCGCGCGTTCTTCGACGGCGATCAGCGCTGGCTCGACCACTACGGCTTCTCGCCCTTCGACCAGCCGACGCTATCCGCCGGGGTGGGAGCAGGCGCATGAAGTTCTCGCTCGAATGGCTGACCGACTTCCTCGACACCGAGGCCTCGGTTGCCGAGATCGCCGCTGCGCTCAACGCCATCGGCCATGAGGTCGAAGGGATCGAGGATCCAGCGGACAAGCTGGCGGGGTTCCGCGTCGCCAAGGTGCTCACCGCGGACAAACACCCCGATGCCGATAAGCTGCAGGTGCTGAGCGTCGATACGGGTGACGGCCAGCCGCTGCAGGTCGTCTGCGGCGCGCCCAATGCCCGCGCGGGGATGAAGGGCGTGCTCGGCCTGCCCGGCGCGGTCGTTCCGGCCAACGGCATGGAATTGCGCAAGAGCGCGATCCGCGGAGTCGAATCGAACGGCATGATGTGCTCGGTGCGCGAGCTCGAACTGGGTGACGAGCACGATGGCATCATCGAGCTGCCCGAAGACGCGCCCGTTGGCGCCAGCTTCGCCGAATTCAGCGATGCCTCGCCCGTCTTCGACGTAGCCATTACCCCCAACCGGCCCGATTGCATGGGCGTCCTCGGCATCGCGCGCGATCTCGCGGCAGCGGGGCTGGGCAAGCTGAAGGCCCTCGCCGTGCCGCAGCTCGCTGGCGAGAGTGCCTGCGCGGTCGAAATCCGCACCGACGATCCCGAGGGCTGCCCGGCGTTCTACGGCCGTACAATTTCCGGCGTGACCAACGGCGCCTCGCCCGAATGGATGCAGCGGCGCCTCAAGGCGGCTGGCCAGCGTCCGATCTCGGCCATCGTCGACATCACCAATTACGTGATGCTCGCCTATGGTCGCCCGGCGCATGCCTACGACCTCGCCCGGCTATCGGGCGCCGTCGTCGCAAGGCGCGCCAGCGATGGCGAGCAGGTGCTGGCGCTCAACGAAAAGACTTATACGCTCGATGCGAGCATGACCGTGATCGCCGACGATGCCGGCGTCCACGACATTGCCGGCATCATGGGCGGCGAACACTCGGGTGTAACCGATTCTACCACCGATGTGCTGCTCGAAGTGGCCTATTTCGACCCCGAGCGGATCGGTGTGACCGGCCGCAAGCTCGGCCTTGCCTCGGATGCGCGCACGCGTTTCGAACGCGGTGTCGATCCGGATTTCCTCGACGATGGCCTTGCGCTGCTGACCGAACTTATCGTGGACAGCTGCGGCGGCACCGCGAGCGAAGTCGTTCGCGCCGGACAGGCACCGGATGAGCCGAAGACCGTGCAGTACGACCCGGCGCTTACCGCCCGCCTCGGCGGGATCGAGGTGACTGAAGACGAGCAGCGCCGCATTCTCGCAGCGCTCGATTTCTCGGTTGCTGCGGACTGGAAGGTCACCTGCCCGGCGCGCCGCCACGATATCGAGGGTCCGGCCGACCTGGTCGAGGAAATCGTCCGCATTTACGGGCTCGACAAGGTCGAGAGCGTCGCGCTGCCGCGAGTCGAAGGCGTTGCGCGCCCGACCGCCACCCCGCTGCAGAAGCTCGAACGCAAGCTGCGCCGCGCCGCCGCCGCGCGCGGCCTCAACGAGGCGGTGACGTGGTCCTTCCTGCCGACAGCCGAGGCCGAGCATTTCGCGCCTCGGCAGGCTCAGGATGAGCGGGACCAACTGTGGGTTCTCGACAACCCGATCAGCGAAGACATGAAGGCGATGCGCCCTTCGCTGATCCCCGGCCTGCTCGCCGCCGCCAAACGCAATGCCGACCGCGGCGCGCCGGGCTCGCGCCTGTTCGAAATCGGGCGACGCTATTTCCGAGGGCAAAACGGTGCCAGCGACGAGAGGCCGACTCTCGGAGTCGTCCTTGCCGGGGACAAGGCGCCGCGCGCTTGGGCCAGCGGCAAGGCGCAGGGCTTCGATGCCTATGACGCCAAGGCCGAGGCGCTGGCCTTGCTCGACGCCGCCGGCGCGCCGGTCGGCAACCTCATGGTGATGGGCGAGGCGGGCGACCAGTTCCACCCCGGCCAGTCGGCCACGCTGCGGCTCGGCCCCAAGAACGTGCTTGCCCGTTGCGGCGCGCTGCATCCGAGCACGCTCAAGGCTTTCGATATCGACGGCCCGGTGATGGCGGTCGAGATATTCCTCGACGCGGTCCCCGCGAAGAAGGGCGGCGGGGCCTTCGCCCGCGCGCCTTACGCGCCGCCAGCGCTCCAGCCGGTAACGCGCGATTTCGCCTTCCTCGTTCCTGCCGATCTTGCTGCGGGCGATCTCGTCAGGGCGGTGCGGGGGGCGGACAAGAAGGCCGTGGTCGACGCGCGCGTATTCGACGTTTTCGCCGGCCAGGGCGTGCCCGAAGGGAAGAAGTCGGTGGCGGTCGAAGTCGTGCTCCAGCCGGGCGAGAAGAGCTTCACCGAGGCGGAGATCAAGGCGATTTCCGACAAGGTAGTCTCCGCGGCCGCCAAGCAGGGTGCGGAGTTGAGGGGATGAACAAGACCGCTTTCGTAACGGGAGCCACTGCCGGGATCGGCGAAGCAACTGTGCGCACGCTCGTCGCCAGCGGGTGGCGATGCGTCGCGACGGGGCGACGCAAGGAACGGCTCGACGCGCTGGTTGCGGAGCTGGGCGCGGACAAGGTCCATGCTGCCTGTTTCGATGTCCGCAACACCGAAGCGATGGATGCGGCGATCGCCGCACTGCCCGGGCCGTTCGCGGGTATCGACCTGCTGGTGAACAATGCCGGTCTGGCGCAGGGCCTTTTGCCCGCGCAGGAGGCCGATCTGGAAAACTGGCAGACCATGATCGACACCAATGTGACCGCCATGGTCACGATCACGCGGAAGCTGCTGCCCGCGCTGATCGAGCGCAAGGGCGCGATCATCGCGATCGGTTCGGTCGCGGGCAGTTACGTCTACCCGGGCGGCAACGTCTATGCAGGGTCGAAGGCCTTCGTGAACCATTTCACTCTCGCGCTGCGCGCCGATCTCCACGGCACGGGCGTGCGCGTGACCAGCATCGAGCCGGGCATGGTCGAGACCGAATTCACGCTGGTGCGCACCGGCAGTCAGGAAGCCAGCGACGATCTCTATCGCGGCGCCGATCCGATGACCGGGCAGGATATCGCCGACATGATCAAATGGGTCGCCGAACTGCCGCCGCATCTCAACATCAACCGGCTCGAGCCGATGCCGGTGAATCAGGATTTCGCCGGCTTCCGCGTCGCGCGAGAGCGTCACTAGCTACCCCGTCGTCCCGGACTTGATCCGGGGCCGGCGGTTTATCTTTGCGCGGTGCCTCCCTAACTGGCGCTGCGCCATAGGAAGGCACCATCCCGGCTCGGGGGCCGGGATGACGATATTTGATACAGAGATTCCATGACCTCCAACCGCCGTACCTTCGCGATCATCTCGCACCCCGACGCGGGCAAGACCACGCTGACCGAAAAGCTGCTGCTGACCGGCGGTGCGATCCACCTTGCCGGCGAGGTCAAGGCGCGCGGTGCTGCGCGGCGCGCGCGCTCGGACTGGATGAAGATCGAGCAGCAGCGCGGCATCTCGGTGACCAGCTCGGTCATGACCTTCGAGCGCGAGGGCATCACTTTCAACCTCCTCGACACGCCGGGGCACGAGGACTTTTCCGAAGACACCTATCGCACGCTGACCGCAGTCGACAGCGCCATCATGGTGATCGACGCGGCCAAGGGTATCGAGCCGCAGACGCGCAAGCTGTTCGAAGTCTGCCGCCTGCGCAGCGTGCCGATCATCACCTTCGTCAACAAGGTCGACCGCGAAGGTCGCCCGGTGTTCGAACTGCTCGACGAGATCGCCGACATGCTCGCGCTCGACGTCAGCCCGCAGGCCTATCCGGTCGGCATGGGCGGCGAATTCGAAGGCGTGCTCGATTTCGAGAGCGGCTGCATCGCGCGGCCCGAAGGGCCGTCGAAGGAATTTGCCGGCACGCGCGATTGCGACGCCGACATTCCCGAGCGCTTTGCCGAGGAAATCGAGCTGGCGCAGATCGGCTATCCCGAATTCGACCTCGAAGCCTACCGCAACGGCGACCTGACCCCGGTCTATTTCGGCTCGGCGCTCAAGAATTTCGGCGTCACCGAGCTGATCGAGGCGATCGCGAAATACGCGCCGCCGCCGCGCCCGCAGCCCGCGGGCGAAGAGCAGATCGACCCCACCCGCGACGAGGTCACCGGCTTCATCTTCAAGGTCCAGGCCAACATGGACCCGAACCATCGCGACCGCATCGCCTTCATGCGGCAGGTCTCGGGGACCTTCAAGCGCGGCATGAAGCTCACGCCCTCGGGCCTCGGCAAACCGGTCGCGATCCATTCGCCGATCCTGTTCTTCGCGCAGGACCGCGAGGTGGCCGACACCGCCGAGCCGGGCGACATCATCGGCATCCCCAACCACGGTACGCTGCGCGTCGGCGATACGCTGTCGGAAAAGAACCAGATCCGCTTCACCGGGCTGCCGAACTTCGCGCCGGAAATCCTGCGCCGCGTGGCGCTGGTCGATCCGACCAAGACCAAGCAGTTGCGCAAGGCGCTCGACGATCTTTCGGAAGAAGGGGTAATCCAGGTCTTCTATCCCGAGATTGGCGGCCAGTGGATCGTCGGCGTGGTCGGCCAGCTCCAGCTCGACGTGCTGATCAGCCGTCTCTCGGCCGAATACAAGGTCGATGCGAAGCTCGAAGCCTCGCCCTTTGCGACGGCCCGCTGGATCAAGGGCGACGAGAAAGCGATGAACGAATTCGAGAAGTTCAATCTCTCGAACCTCGCCAGGGATCGCGACGGCGATCTCGTCTTCATGGCCAAGAGCCCATGGGACGTGAATTACCAGCAGGAAAAGAACCCCGACCTTACCTTCTCGGCGACGAAGGAGCGGTAGGCTTGCGGGGCGCGCGGCAAGGCGGCATGGCAGCGCCATGACGCTTCACGCCGGACCGACTTCGCAGACCTTCATCTCGCAGCGCATGCGGCTGCACTATCTCGACTGGGGCAATCGCGGAAAGCCGCCGCTGGTGCTCGTCCATGGCGGGCGCGACCACGCGCGCAGCTGGGACTGGGTGGCCGAGCAGCTGCGCGAGGATTACCACGTGGTGGCGATGGACCACCGCGGTCATGGCGATTCCGACTGGGTCAGCGACGGCAATTACTCGGCCAGCGACATGGTCTACGATCTCGCGCAGCTGGTCCATCAGCTGGGTGTCGGCCCGGTGACCATCGTCAGCCATTCCATGGGTGGCAACGTCTCGCTGCGCTATGCCGGGACCTTCCCCGACATGGTCACGAAGATCGTCGCGATCGAGGGCCTCGGGCCGAGCCCGAAGCGGCAGGCCGAGATGCGCAGTCGGCCCTATCCCGAGCGCCTCGCCGAATGGATCGGCAAGAAGCGCGCCGCCTCGGGCCGGAGCCCGCGTAAGTATGAGAGCATCGAGGCTGCCTTCGCACGGATGATCGAGGAAAACAGCTACCTCACCGAGGAGCAGGCTCGGCACCTCACGCTACATGGCGTCAACCGCAACGAGGATGGCACCTACAGCTGGAAATTCGACCCGCATCTCAATGTCTGGCCGGTCGAGGACATTGCCGACGAATTCCTCCACCAGACCTGGGCGGCGATCACCGCGCCCACGCTGCTGCTCTACGGCGCCGATAGCTGGGCCTCGAACCCGGAAGGCGACGGGCGGCTCGACCATTTCGCCAATGCCGAGGTGATCGAGTTCGAGAAAGCCGGCCACTGGCTCCACCACGACCAGTTCGACCGCTTCATGGCGACCTTGCGCGGATTCCTGTGAGCTGACGCCGGCGTGCGCCTCACCTTCGCCAGCTATAACATCCACAAGGGCGTCGGGCTCGATCGCAAGCGCGACCCCGAACGTATTCTCACCGTGCTGCACGAGATCGATGCCGATATCATCGCGCTGCAGGAGGCCGACCGGCGTATCGGCGAACGCGCGAGCGTGCTGCCACGCGCCGAGATCGACGACACCCGTTGGCGGGTGGTCGAGGTTGCCCGACGCCCGCGCAGCATCGGCTGGCACGGCAACGCGCTGCTGGTGCGGCGCAATATCGAGATCGTCGACGGTGAACCGCTCGACCTGCCCACGCTCGAGCCGCGCGGAGCGGCCTGCGGCGAGGTCGTGGTCGAGGGGCATCGCCTTCGCATCATCGGCACGCATCTCGACCTGTCGGGACTGCGCCGTCGCGACCAGATCCGCTCGCTGCTCGACTTCGTGCAGGACTGTGCGGGCGACCTGCCGACCGTCATCATGGGCGATTTCAACCAATGGGGTCGGCAAAGCGGGGCGATGCGCGAATTCCCGCCGGGTTGGCGTATCATCACCCCCGGCCGCAGCTATCCCAGCCGCCAGCCGGTGGCGACGCTCGACCGCATCGTTGCCAGCCCGCACTGGCACTGCGTCTCGCACGAGGTGCACCATACCGGCCTTTCGGCCGTGGCCTCCGATCACCTGCCCGTAGTGGCCACTCTTGAGTTGATGTAATTTTAGGCAGCTGCCTATAATTTAGGCATCAAGAGGTCCGCTTCTCGCGAAACCGCGCCTCTATCTCCCCCGAATCCCCGTTTGGCACGCACATTGCTGCAGGTGCGAATGCCGGTGCTGGGGCCGGTGACCATTTGAGGGGGTGTACGCGTGAAATTCATCATCGCCGTCATCAAGCCATTCAAGCTCGACGAGGTGCGCGAAGCTCTCGGCGGCATCGGTGTGGCTGGGATGACCGTTACCGAAGTCAAGGGATTCGGACGCCAGAAAGGCCAGACCGAAATCTACCGCGGCGCCGAATATTCGACCAACATGCTGCCCAAAGTGAAGCTGGAAATCGCCGCGAGCGACGACCTCGCACCGCAAGTGGTCGAGACGATCCAGCAGACCGCCAGCACCGAGGCGATCGGCGACGGCAAGATCTTCGTATTCGACCTCGCCAGCGCCACGCGCATTCGCACCGGCGAAACCGGCGACACCGCGCTTTGACGGACAGGATGGGACCCATGATGCTTCGAACTCTTTCTCGCAGCGCCGCCGCCGGCCTCGCGCTGTTCACGCCCGTAACGGCCTTCGCGCAGGAGGCGGTCGAGGCCGCACCCGCCGTGGCCAACCCCGGCAACAACGCCTGGATGATGACCGCCACGATCCTCGTGCTGCTGATGATCCTGCCGGGCCTGGCGCTGTTCTATGGCGGCCTGACCCGTTCCAAGAACATGCTTTCGACCATGACGCAGATCGGCGGCGCGGCCTGCCTCGCCATGTTGATCTGGGTGATGTGGGGCTATTCCACGGCCTTCGGGCCCGAGGGCAATGCCTTCGTCAGCTGGGGGAACCTGTTCCTATCGCAAGTGACGACCGACAGCACCGCGGCGACCTTCAGCGATGAAGTGATCAGCGAATATGTCTTTGTCAGCTTCCAGATGACCTTCGCTGCGATCACCGCCGCTCTGGTGCTCGGCGCGACGGTCGAGCGGTTGAAGTTCTCGGCCGCAATGCTGTTCACCGCGATCTGGCTGACGATCGTCTATTTCCCCATCGCCCACATGGTGTGGGCGGGCGGCGGCCTGCTGTTCGAAATGGGCGCACTCGACTTTGCCGGCGGTACCGTGGTCCATATCAATGCCGGTGTCTCGGCGCTGGTCCTGGCGCTCTTTCTCGGCAAGCGGCAGGGCTATCCGGCCGAACCCATGCCGCCGCACAGCCTGACGCTGACGCTGGTCGGTGCGGGCCTGCTGTGGGTCGGCTGGTTCGGCTTCAACGCGGGTTCGGAACTCGAAGCCGACGGCACTGCCGGCCTTGCCATGATCAACACCTTCGTCGCTACGGCGGCCGGTGCGCTGGCGTGGATGCTGATGGAGCGTTTCGCGGGCCACAAGGGATCGGCACTGGGCTTCGCCTCGGGTGTCATCGCGGGTCTCGTCGCGGTTACCCCGGCGGCCGGCAACAGCGGCCCCTTCGGCGCGATCGTGCTCGGCATCGTCGCCTCGGTGATCGCCTATTACGCGGTCGCCAAGCTCAAGCCCAAGCTCGGCTATGACGATGCGCTCGACGTCTTCGGGATCCACGGCGTAGCCGGGATCGTCGGGGCGATCGGCACGGGTATCGTCTATTCGCCCGCGCTGGGTGGGCCGGGCGACGCCGCCGAATACGCCATGGGCGCACAGGTGACGACGCAGATCATCGCGGTGGTCGTTGCGATCGCCTGGGCCACTATCGGCACGCTCGTTGCGACCTTGGCCACCAAGCTCGTCACCGGGCTGCGCGTTACCCCCGAGATCGAGAGCGACGGCCTCGACATCGGCGAGCATGGGGAGCGCGCCTACAACTGATCACCAGCTCGGCGGGGCGCCTTTCTCTCCTCTCCTCGGGTGTCCCCGCCCAACCGTGTTCCTCCTGCGAACACCGACTTTCCGGGCCGGAGATCGAATCTCCGGCCCTTTTTTGCGTCCAAGCGGGTGTGACTCTTTTGTTACGCTACGAAACGTTCGGTCTGTCGCGCGAAGGGTTTCGATTGTTTCTCCATCTGCATTGATTCATTCCCAATGTTACCACGAGAGAACAATCGCCGAGGAGAGTCAGCATGCCGTCATCCACCCACCGTCAGGCTTCGTTCGCAGCGCTGCTCATGGCAGGCACCGGCCTTGCAGCCATGGCGAGCCCGGCAATCGCCCAGGAGGCGGAGCAGGCAGAGGGGCGCACCAACGTCATCGTCGTCACCGCGACCAAGCGCGATTCGACCATTCAGGACGTGCCCTTCTCGATAAATGCACAGACGCAGGAAGACATCCAGAAATCGGGTTCTACCAATCTCGAGGACATCTCGCGCAATGTGGCGGGGCTCTCGGTCCAGAACCTCGGGCCGGGACAGAGCCAGGTTTCGGTGCGTGGCGTGTCCGCCGGCCAAGTTGTGCGCGACCAGCCCGGTGTGAAGGAGCAGGTCGGCGTCTATCTCGACGAGAGCGTGATCTCGCTTTCCCTGTTCACGCCCGATCTCGACCTGTTCGACCTCAACCGCGTCGAAACGCTGCGCGGGCCGCAGGGCACGCTGTTCGGTTCCGGGAGCGTCGGCGGGACGATCCGCTACATCACCAATCAGCCCGAGATCGGGGTGAGCGAGGGCCTTGTCGAGGGCAACGTAAATCTCGTCGATGGCGACGACATCGGCTGGCACTTGAAGGGCGCAGTCAATCTGCCGATGGGGCAGAACGCAGCCATGCGCGCGGTCGCCTATTACACCAAATACGCGGGCTTCATCAACGCGCTCGGCCCGGCCGGCGGCGAGGATGTGAACGACGGCGAACGCCTCGGCGGCCGCATCGCCTTCACGGTCGATACGGGCGAAGGCTTCTCGATCACGCCGCGCATCATCTATCAAAAGGTCGAGGCCAACGGTTTCAACCGGCAGGAGATCTACAACCTCTACGCCAACCCCTACACGACCACGCGAACCCCGGTGCAGCTGGGCGAGCGCGAGCAGTATCTGAAGCTGCGCGAGGCCTTCGAGGACAAGACGCTGATCGCCGATCTGGTGGTGGAGGCCGAGCTCGGCGCGGTCACCTTGACCTCGGTCAGTTCCTACACCAACCGCGACATCCTGGTCAGCCGCGATGCCAGCGCGCTGACCGGCTCGGTTTCGGTCGATCTGGGCTATCCCGCTTCGGGCGTGCTGCTGCCGTCGAACCTGCGCGACACGACCGATGTCGAAGGGATCACGCAGGAAGTGCGGTTCGCCTCGAATGGGTCTGGCCCGTTCCAGTGGGTGCTCGGCGGCTTCTATGCCTCGACCGACCGCTTCTATCGCCAGCGCCTGCCCACTCCGGGCTATGCTGCGGTCACCGATGCGGTGCTGGGCGCGGGCACCTCGGCTGCGGTGGCGAACGGATTCCCCAATCTCGATTCGCCCTACAATGCCGACTTGCCGTACCAGCTCGAGCAGATCGCGATCTTCGGCGAGGGCACCTATGCCCTCAGCGATGCCTTCGATATCACGCTGGGCGCGCGCTATTACGACTTCGAGGAAAGCCGCAAGTTCATTTCGGGCGGCCTGTTTTCCAATGGCGACAACGTGACCGACACCACCAAGTCGGACGGTTTCAGCCCGCGTATCCTGCTCAGCTACGACGTCAGCGATGCGGTGACGCTCAACGCCCAGGCATCGAAGGGCTTCCGTCTCGGCGGGGTGAACGACCCTCTCAATCTCAGGTTGTGCGATGGCGGCGCGCCCAATGGACCCGACCGGGCCCTGTTTGGCGGGTTCCAAAGCTATGACGACGAGACGCTTTGGAATTACGAGTTGGGCGCCAAGGCCTCCGGACGGGGTTTCTACGCCAATGTCGCGGGCTTCTACAACGACATCAAGAACCTTCAGACCACGATCGATGCCGGAAGCTGTTCGTCGCGGATCGTCTTCAATGTCGACAAGGCCCATTCGATGGGAGTCGAGGCCGAGTTCGGCTTCTCTCCGACGGTCGGCCTCGACCTGGTCTTTACCGGCAGCCTGATCGAAGCCGAATTCGATTCGACCCTGCCGGGGCCGCTCGCCGCGGCAACCGGCATTCGCGAAGGAAACCGCCTCGCATCGGTGCCGAAGTTCCAGTTCTCGGCCTCGGGCAGCTATGAATTCCCGGTCGCCGACAATGCGAGCGCCTATGTCTCCGCATCGTGGAGCCATGTCGGAAATCGCTATACCCAGCCGGGCGATCAGGAAAACAATCCGCGCACCTTCGTGCACGGTCTGCCTTTCGGCGGGGCGCCCGCCGGCGCTTCGACCACGGTTGACCTGCTGCTGCCGTCCTACGATCTCGTCAATCTCAACTTCGGGATCGACTTCGACAGCGGGTTGTCCTTGGTGCTCTATGCCAACAATCTGTTCGACGAGAATGCGCTGCTGAGCTTCGATCGCGAACGGGGTGGGCGAGCGCGTCTGGGTTATCGCGTCGGCACGCCGCAGACCTTCGGCATGACGGTGCGTCAGGCGTTCTGACAGCGACGGAGCTGGAACGAGACGGGCCGGGGGGCGACCTCCAGCCCGTATCTTCATCCGGGCAGGAGGAACAGGCCCACGAGGGCGATGCCGATCATCCACAGGGCGACAACGAACAGCAGGCCGACGGGAGAGGTGGGGCGCCGTGCGATTCGCGCGGCGACCTCGCGGCACTCGACCATCAACGCGGGCGGCACCAGGCGAACCGCGAGCCAGATGCCGGCTGGCACGAGGATGAGGTCGTCGATCAGGCCGATCACCGGAATGAAGTCGGGAACGAGGTCGATGGGCGATAGCGCATAGGCCGCAGTCGCACCGGCCACGATTTTCGCGACCAGCGGCGTGCGCCTGTCCCTGGCAGCGACGTAGAGCGCAACCACCTCGTCCTTCAGCGCGGCAGCCCAGCGCTTGAGGCTAGGCAGCAAGCGCAGCCCTGACGAAATCGGCACAGCGTTCGCCGATCATGATGCTCGGCGCATTGGTGTTGCCGCTGACGAGCCGCGGCATCACGCTCGCATCGGCGACATAGAGCCCCTCGATCCCGCGCGCCTTGAGCGTCGGATCGACCACCGCTTCCTCGTCGGACCCCATGCGGCAGGTGCCGACCGGGTGATAGACCGTATCGGCGCGATTGCGGATCAGCTCGTCGAGCTGCCCATCGTCGGCGAGGTCGATCGGATAGCGATCCCGGGGCTCGTATTTCGCGAGGCTCGGGGAGGATGCGATGCGGTGCGACAGGCGCACGCCCTCGCGCAGCGTCGCGATATCGCGCTCGTCGTCGAGGAAATTGGGATCGATCCGCGGAGCCATCCGCGCGTCGCCGCCATTGAGGCGCACCGTCCCGCGGCTTTCGGGCCGAAGCACGCAGGCGTGAAGCGAGAAGCCATGCCCCTTCACCCGTGTCCGGCCATGGTCTTCGAGCATCGCGGGAACGAAATGCCACTGGATATCGGGCGCCGGGGCATCGGGCATGACCGTCCAGAACCCGCCCGCTTCGGCATAGGGCGTGGTCATGGCACCGGTCCTCTTGCGGCGGTGCTCGATGATCGCCTTGGCCATTCGCACCGTCCCGGCGAGGCTATCGCCGATGAAGTCCTTGCTCTGCGTTTCCCAGCTCGACACGTAGTCGATATGGTCCTGCAGGTCGGCACCCACCGCAGGCTTGTCGAGCACGACGTCGATCCCGTGCTCCTTGAGGTGCGCGGCGGGACCGATCCCCGAGAGCATCAGGAGCTGGGGCGAATTGAAGGCGCCGGCCGACAACACGACCGCCCCACGCGCCGTGATCGTGCGCTCCTTCTTGCCGACCGAATAGGTCACCCCGGTAACACGGCCATCGGAGATCTCGAGCCGCTGGACGCTGACCCCGATGCGCACGTCGAGATTTTTGTCGCCGCGGCGCGGCTCGACATAGGCGCGCGCCGCCGACCAGCGCTCGCCGTTCCGCTGGGTCACCTGGTAGAGGCCGAAGCCTTCCTGCCGCGCGCCGTTGAAATCGGCATTGCGCGGCAGCTGTAGCTGTGCGGCGGCCTCGACAAAGGCGAGACTGCCGGGATTGGGCCATTTCTGGTCGCTGACCCAGAGCGGGCCGCTGGCCCCGTGGAATGCGTCCCCTCCGCGCACATTGTGCTCGGCGCGCTTGAAATAGGGCAGGACGTCCTCGTAGCTCCAGCCGGTGCAGCCGAGCTCTGCCCACTGGTCGTAGTCGAAGGAGTTCCCGCGAATATAGACCATCGCGTTGATCGCCGAGGAACCGCCGAGCCCGCGCCCGCGCGGCTGGTAGCCGATGCGCCCGTTGAGGCCCTTTTGCGGCACCGTCTCGAAGCGGTAGTTCGAGGCATCGCGCAGGAAGGGCATGAAGCCCGGCGTCTTGACCAGCATGGTATCGTTGCGCGGCCCGGCTTCGAGCAGGCAAACGCGCTTGCCGGCCTCGGCCAGCCGCCCCGAAACGGCGCTGCCCGCGCTGCCGCCACCGATCACGATGACATCGAATTCGTCCATGGACACTCCTCTCGATTCGAGAGGTTAGGCAGCCTCGGCCTCGCTCGCAATCGGGTTTTCCGATGCAACGGGTTTTTCCGCGCCGCCGGACCGTTCGAGCCACCGCGCGCGGATCTGGTCCGATGTCTCGCGGCTGCCGTCATGCGTCCAGCCGGGTTCGCGCAGGAGATAGGACAGCTTGTGCTTCCACGGCGCGCGCCACATGTCCTGCACGATGCCGATCCATTCGTGGAACACCGCCCACAAGAGGTTGAAGCTGCCGAGCTGCTTGACGATGCCGTAGCGGATTGTCTCGTCCTTCACCTCGGGCTCGAAGGTCCCGAACAGCTTGTCCCAGACGATGAAAACCCCGGCATAGTTGCGGTCGAGATAGCGCGGGTTGGTCGCGTGGTGGACGCGGTGGTGGCTCGGCGTGTTCATCACGGCTTCGAACCAGCGCGGCATCCGGTCGATCGCTTCGGTATGGATCCAGAACTGGTAGATCAGGTTGAAGCCACCGCAGATCGCGATCATCGCCGGATGGAAGCCGAGCAGCACCAGCGGCAGCGCGAAGGCGAAGCCCAGCGTCAGGAAGCCGGTCCAGGTCTGCCGCAGAGCGGTCGAGAGGTTGTAATGCTGGCTCGAATGGTGGTTCACATGGCTCGCCCAGAACCAGCGTACGCGATGGCCGGTGCGGTGAACCCAGTAATATTTGAGATCGTCGAGAACGAAGCAGGCGATCCATGCCCACCAAGCCCAGCCGATATCGAACAGGCGGTAATCCCACAGCCACAGGTAGAGCGCGAAGAACAGGCCGCCGAACAGCAGGCCCGAAACCGTGCTGCCGAGCCCGAACGCGAGGCTGGTGAGCGTGTCCCTGGGCTCATAGGCATCGGGCCGCGAGCGCCAGGCCCAGATCATTTCGATCAGGACCAGAGCGACGAAGCCGGGCACGGCATACTCGGTGGGCGAGAAATCGGGCATCGCGCTCAGGACCCTACCGCTTCTATCGCCGCCGCCCAAGCCGATACATCGTCGAGTACAAGGCGCGCCTTGCCGTAACGGCGTTCGCCGGGGTCGATCTCCAGCGCATCGCCGTCGCGTCGGACGCGGGTTTCGCGCGAAAGCAGGCGGCCGGCGAAATGCACGCCATGCGGGCGCAGCAGCAGGTAGCGACCCGCGGCATCGCGCATCACCGCTCCATGGCCGTCCCGATCGAGACCGATCGCCACGGGCACGAACCCGCTGACCGCCTCGTCGGCCGCCTGCCGCGCGGCCGCTTCGTCCGCCAGCCGCGGTGCGGGACCCAGCTTCAGCCACCGGGCGAGACCCGCAAGCGCCAGGATCGCGGCGAGCGAACCGAGAAACTGGATAAGGGCTGGCGGCAATTCCATGACGCAAGCGTTGGCACGCGCCGCGCTTTCCGGCAAGCAAGGCGCAACAGGGAGACGATGATGAAAGCTTTTGCCGTTCTTGCCGCCGCGTCGGCTGTTCTCACCGCGCCGGCCCTTGCCCAGGCGACCGATCCGCTGGCGCAGGTCGAGGCCGAACAGGACCGCACCGCGCGGGTCGCCAAGCAGATCTGGGACTATGCCGAACTCGGCTATCTCGAAACGCGGTCGAGCGGGCTGCTGGTCGACGAATTGCAGAACGAAGGTTTCGCTATCCGCTCGGGCGTCGCGGGGATTCCGACGGCCTTCGTCGCCGAATGGGGAACCGGGGGGGCGGTGATCGGCCTGCTAGCCGAGTTCGACGCGCTTCCGGGGATCACCCAGTCGACCGCGCCCACGCGCGATCCGCTGGCGGAAAAGCACGCCGGACATGCCTGCGGGCACAACCTCTTCGGGGCCGGGTCGCTCACCGCAGCGATCGCCATCAAGCACTGGCTCGAGGCGACCGGTACGCCGGGCCGCGTCCGGCTTTACGGAACGCCCGCGGAGGAAGGCGGCTCGGGCAAGGTCTACATGGCGCGCGCGGGCCTGTTCGACGATGCGGATTTCGTGATCGACTGGCACCCTTCGGATGCCAATTCGGCCGCCTCGCGCATGAGCCTCGCCAACCGTTCGGGCAAGTTCCGCTTTCACGGCGTCTCGGCGCATGCGGCAGGCGCGCCCGAACGCGGCCGTTCGGCACTCGACGGGGTCGAGGCGATGAACATGATGGTCAACATGATGCGCGAACACACCACGATGGATACGCGCATCCACTATGTCATCACCGATGGCGGCAAGGCACCCAACGTCGTCCCCGACTTCGCCGAGGTCTTCTATTACGTGCGCCATTCGGATGCCGACGAGGTGCGCGCGCTGTGGCCGCGGCTCGAAGCCGCGGCGAAGGGCGCGGCGATGGGCACGGGCACGCAGGTCGATTGGGAAATCATCCACGGCAACAATCCGACACTGCCGCTCGAATCGCTCCAGAGGATGATGACCGAGAAGCTGCGGCAGCTCGAGCCGATCGAATACACCGCTGATGAACTGGCGTGGGCGGCGAGGATCCGCGAGAGCCTCGGCGAGGACGCGCCCGACCTGGCGCAGGCGAAAGAGGTCGAGGATTACGCCGTTCTCACCGGTTACGGTTCGACCGATGTCGGCGATGTCAGCCGCGCGGTACCCACGGTCAGCGTGCGCACGGCGACCTGGGTCCCGGGTACTGCCGCACACAGCTGGCAGGCGGTTGCGGCGAGCGGGCACAGCTATGGCGCGAAGGGCACGCAGCAGGCGGCGAAGGCCATGGTCCTGGCGGCGGTGGAACTCTACACCAACCCGGCACTGCGCGAGACCGCAAAGGCCGAGTTCATCGCCGCGCGAGGCGAGGATTACGTCTATGAATCGCTGCTCGGCGACCGCCAGCCGCCGCTCGACTATCGGCAGTAGTCAGCTGCGCCCGCGGGCGGCGAACATGTCCATTGCCGGGCGCACGGGTGTGACATCATAGCCGACCGCGGCGGCGGCGTCGGCGATGCTTTCCGGGTCCTCGCCCGAGCGCGCGCGGGCGAGCGACCACAAGAGCGTCGAACGCGTGCCCGAGCGGCAGAATCCGAGTACGGGGCCGGATGCTCCGGCCAGCGCCTGCTGCAGGCGTTCGACCTGTGGTTCGCTGAAGCCGGCGTTGCCCACCGGAATGGCGAGATAGTCCATCCCCGCTGCGCGCGCTGCCGCCTCGATATCCGCACCCGGCGGCTGGTCGGGCGCCTCGCCGTCGGGACGGTTGTTGACCACCAGCGCGATGCCCATCGCCGCGGCTTCGGACATCTCTCCCGGCGTTACTTGCGGGCTGGCATAGAAATCGTCGGACAGCTTGCGAAATCGGGCCATCACGCCTCACCCTTCGCGCGCGCCTGCTTCGTCGCACGGCGGCGGCGCTGCATCATGTTGAGCAGTTCGACCCCGACCGAGAAGCCCATGGCGGCGTAGATATAGCCCTTGGGAACGTGGAAGCCGAACCCGTCGGCGATCAGCACGAGCCCGATCATCACGAGGAAGGCCAGCGCCAGCATGACCAGCGTCGGGTTCTTTTCGATGAACTTGGCGAGCGGGTCGGCGGCGACCATCATGATGCCCACGGTAATCACCACCGCCGCGACCATGATCGGAATGTCGTCGGTCATGCCGACCGCGGTGAGAATCGAATCGACCGAAAAGACGATGTCGATCGCCACGATCTGCGCGATGACCGCCCCGAAGGTGGCCTTGGCCGCGTCGACCACGCCGGGGGTCTTGTCGAGCAGGTCGCCCGAATCGTCTTCGGGCTCCATCGAATGGTGGATTTCCTTGGTCGCCTTCCACAACAGGAACAGGCCACCGACCAGCAGGATCAAATCGCGGCCCGAGAACGCCGTCTCGAAACTCGGTTCGCCATACTGGTTGGGAGTGCCGACCAGGCCGAGATCGAAGATCGGCGTCTGCAGCGTCACCAGCCAGCCGATCAGCATCAACAGGCCGATGCGCATGATCAGCGCCAGCGCCAGGCCGATTCGCCGCGCGCGCTGCTGCTGCTCCTCGGGCAGCTTGTTCGACAGGATCGCGATGAAGATGAGATTGTCGACGCCGAGTACGACCTCGAGCGCGATCAGCGTGAGCAGGGCGAGCCAGGTGGCGGGCTCTGCGAACAGTGCAATCAGTTCCATGTGGCCTCTGTGCCCAAGCGGCCCGCCGCATTCAAGCCGTTATGAACGCCAAAATCGCCATGCGAAAATGTCACATTTCTGCGGTTTGCTGGGTTCTGCCGCTAAATTGTTCGCGCATGGCCGTCTTTCGCGCTATGACGAATGGGCAAGGGTGGGTTTCGTGCTCATCCGCGACGGGGGGAATGCAGCCTTCCTTTCCGCCGACATCCGACTTGCAGGCTGCGCGACAAGGTATTGTTCGACTTATGGGTTACGACAGAGGGCGCCGCCGCGGACGGGACAAGCGCGACGGTTTCGGCGAGGACGGTTTCGACAATTTCGGCGGACCCCCGTCCGACTTCGCTCCGCACGAAGCGTTTCAGAACGATCGGTTCGGCGGCGGTGACCGCGGGGGCGATCGCGGTGGATTCGGCGGCGGAAATCGCGGTGGCGGTTTCGGCGGCGGCAACCGCGGCGGCGGCGGCGGCGGGGGCGGCGGCTTCAACCGCATGCCCGCACAGGTCGTCGGCACCGGCAAGGGCACGGTCAAATTCTTCAACGGCCAGAAGGGCTTCGGCTTCATCCAGCAGGAAACCGGCGGTGAGGACGTGTTCGTCCACATTAGCGCGGTCGAACGCGCGGGCCTCGAAGGCCTGGCCGAGGGGCAGGAACTCGAATTCAACCTCGTCGATCGCGGCGGGAAGGTTTCGGCACAGGACCTGCAGGTCGTCGGCGACGTCATTCCCGTGCAGTCGCGCGGCGGTGATCGTGGCGAACGCGGCGCTCCGGCTGGCGCGCCCCGCCGCGAGCTGACCGGCGAAAAGGCCACCGGCACGGTCAAGTTCTTCAATTCGATGAAGGGATTCGGCTTCCTGACCCGTGACGATGGCCAGCCTGACGCCTTCGTCCACATCAGCGCTGTCGAACGGTCCGGCCTGGCCGGGATCAACGAGGGCGAACGCTACGAATTCGACCTCGAGGTCGATCGACGCGGCAAGTATTCGGCGGTCAACCTCGTCCCCGTGGAGGGGTGAGGCGCGCGCCCCGCGCGAACCGGTTTGACCCGGCGCGCGAGACGCAATAGATCGCTGGCAAACACGCAGATGGCGGTTCCTCTCGGGGACCGCCATTTGTCTTTCACCCGAGAATGCACCCACGAAGAGGTGCCGCTGGAGGACCCATGTCGATTTCGCCGCTGATGCCCGTCTATCCCCGCTGCGGGGTGCGCCCGGTCAAGGGTGAGCACTGCCACCTGATCGACGAGGACGGCACACGCTATCTCGACTTCGCCAGCGGCATCGCGGTCAATCTCCTCGGCCACAGCCATGCCGGGCTGATCGGCGCGATCCAGCGCCAGGCGGAGACGCTGATGCACGTCTCCAACCTCTATGGCAGTCCGCAGGGCGAAGAACTGGCGCAGATGCTGGTCGACAAGACCTTCGCCGACACCGTCTTTTTTACCAATTCGGGCGCAGAGGCGGTGGAATGCGCGATCAAGACCGCGCGCGCCTATCACCAGCACGAAGGCGGCGATCCGAACCGGACCGAGCTGATCACCTTCACCAATGCCTTCCACGGCCGCACGATGGCAACCATCAGCGCGTCGAACCAGGAGAAGATGCACAAGGGCTTCATGCCGCTGCTCGCCGGGTTCCAATATGCCGAGTTCGACAATCTCGAGCATGCCAAGTCGCTGATGAGCGACAAGACCGCGGGCTTCCTCGTCGAGCCGATCCAGGGCGAGGGCGGCATCCGTCCGGGAAGCGAGGAATTCATTCGCGGGCTGCGCCAGCTCGCCGACGAAAACGACCTCATGCTGGTGTTCGACGAAGTTCAGTGCGGCGTCGCCCGCACCGGCAAGCTCTATGCCTACGAACACTATGGTATCGAGCCCGACATCATGGCCACTGCCAAGGGCATTGGCGGCGGCTTCCCGCTCGGCGCCTGCCTCGCGACCGAAAAGGCCGCGCGCGGCATGGGCTTCGGCACGCATGGCTCGACCTATGGCGGCAATCCGCTCGCCATGGCGGCGGGCAAGGCGGTGATGGAAGCGGTCGCCAACGACGAATTCCTTGCCGAGGTCACCGAGAAGGGCGAACGCCTGCGCGCGCGGCTCGAACAGTTCATCGGCAATTATCCCGAGCTCTTCGAGCTGGTGCGCGGCAAGGGGCTGATGCTCGGCCTCAAGATGAAGGTCGAAAGCCGACCCTTCTTCGTCCACCTGCGCGACAAGCACCAGCTGCTGACCGTTGCCGCGGGCGACAACACGCTGCGCGTCCTGCCGCCGCTGGTGGCGGGCGATGCCGAATTCGACGAATTCTTCGACAAGCTTTCGGCGGGTGCCGCGAGCTACGATCCGGCGGATTGAACCGAGCGATGAGCATGCGGCACTTCCTCGACCTTTCGGATGCAGGCGGGGATGCGATCGCCGCCATGATCAACGATGCGCAGGACCGCAAGGCGGCGCGGGTCGGCTGGCCCAAGGGCAGGCCCGATGCCGATGCGCCTCTGGCGGGCCATGTGCTCGGCATGATCTTCGAGAAGAATTCGACCCGTACGCGGGTCAGCTTCGACATTGCGATGCGCCAGCTTGGCGGTTCGGTGCTGATCCTCGAATCGGGAACCAGCCAGCTTGGGCGCGGCGAGACGATTGCCGATACCGCGCGCGTGCTCAGCCGCATGGTCGATGCGATCATGATCCGGACCGACGACCATGCCAAGGCCGAGGAACTGGCGCAATTCGCCGACGTGCCGGTGATCAACGGCCTGACCGATCGTTCGCACCCTTGCCAGATCGTGGCCGACCTCTTGACCATCGTCGAGCACGGCAAGGCCCTGCCCGAGCTCGAGCTTGCCTGGCTGGGCGATGGCAACAATGTCCTGCATTCGATCCTCGAGGCGGCGGGCCTGATGAAGTTCAATGTTCGTGTGGCGACACCGCATGGCTACCGGCCCGATGCGGAATTCGTTGCGATGGCGCGCGCCGGCGGCGCCACGGTGACGCTGACCACCGATGCGTACGAGGCCGCTGCGGGTGCCGACATCGTCGTCACCGACACCTGGGTCTCGATGGGGCAGGACCATGCCGAGGACAAGATCGCGGCATTGGCCCCGTTCCAGGTCACGGCGGGGCTCATGGACTGCGCGAAACCGGACGCCAAATTCCTCCACTGCCTACCCGCCCATGTCGGCGAGGAAGTCTCCGTCGAGGTCTTCGAAAGCGAGCGCTCGGTGGTGTTCGACGAGGCGGAAAACCGCATTCACGCGCAGAAGTCGGTGCTGCTGTGGGCTTTCGATAAAATCTGACAGGGCGGCGCGGCCCCTACCATTCGGCCGGGACCGGCCCCATATGGCGCCGATGGACGCCACTCCCGACACTTCGCCGGAGACCTACGCCGGTCGACTGCTCGCCTTCACCATCCCCTCGCGCGATGCGCGTGGCCGCCTCGTGCGGCTCGACAGCACGCTCGACGAAATCCTCGCCGCACACGACTATCCGCCACCGATCACGCATCTCCTCGCCGAGGCGCTGGTGCTGGCGGTGCTGATGGGCGGGCTGGTCAAGGAGGACGGTTCTCAGGTCACCATGCAGGCGCAGACCGAAGCCGGCGCGGTGCGCCTGCTGGTGTGCGACTACAAGGGCGGCGAGCTGCGCGGTTATGTCGATTTCGACGCCGCGGCGCTGGCCGAACTGGGCGCCAATCCCTCGCTTTTCGCGCTGTTCGGCAAAGGCTATCTCGCGATCACTTTCGATCTCGCGGGCGGCAGGGGCCGATATCAGGGGATCGTTCCGCTGGAGGGCGACAGCCTGGCCGAAGCATGCGAGCGCTATTTCTACCAGTCCGAACAGGTGCCGACGCTAATCCGCTGCGCGGTGCGCTCGGACGGGGCCGGCGTGCGCGCGGCAGGCCTGCTGGTCCAGCATCTGCCCGAAGGCGAAGAGGGGCGCGAGCGGCTCCACGCCAAGCTCGACCACCCGGAGTGGGAACACGTCGCCATCCTCGCCGGGTCGCTCCGGCACGAAGAACTGCTCGACCCGGACCTGTCGCTCGAAGCGATCGCCTGGCGCCTGTTCCACGAAGAGGAAGAGGTGCGCGTCCAGCCGGGCGCTGCGATTACGCGTGGCTGCCGCTGTTCGGTCGAACATTACCGCGAGGTGCTCGAACGCTTCCCCGAGGAAGACCGCGAGGACATGCGCAACGAAGACGGGATCGTCTTGGTCGATTGCGCATTCTGCTCGAAGCAGTTCGGGATCGAAGTGTGAACGGCGTGTCGTTGTTGTACTACGGTTCAGCGTGAATGTGCTGTAGTAACGGCGAATCACGGGCGCGTCTGGTTTCACGGACGAAAGGTCAATTCCACTATGGCTCGTAAACGGGCAGTCCTCATCGCGGTGCTGGGCGCATCGCTTGCGACCCTCGCCGCGCCGGTCGTGGCGCAAGTATCGCTGGCGATGCTCGACAGCCTCGAAAACGGTGGCTGGGAAGTGCGCTTCCGCGACGGGAGCGGGGTTCGCAAGATCTGCGTCCGCACGGGGCGCGAGCTGATCCAGCTGCGGCACCCGGAAGGCGACTGCAACCGCTTCGTGATCGAGGACAAGGCCGACACAGTCACCGTGCAATATACCTGCCGTGGCAATGGCTATGGCCGGACGCATATCCGCAAGGAATCTTCCAGCCTAGTCCAGCTCGACAGTCAGGGTATTGCCGGGGGCAAGCCGTTCCAGTTCACCGCCGAAGCGCGACGGACCGGTACCTGCAACTGAGCCCCGGCTTGCAGCAAGCCGCATTCGCGCATAGCGGGGCGGCATGACCCCATCAGCTCTCCCAGGTCCCGCCGTCGTCCTGCTGTCGGGCGGGCTCGATTCGATGGTCACCGCAGCGATCGCGCGCGAGCGCGGACATGCGCTGCATGTGCTGACGATCGACTATGGCCAGCGCCACGTTCGTGAACTGCAGTCGGCACGCGCGATTGCGGAGAAACTTGGTGTCGAACGCCATGTCGAGCTTCCTCTCGACCTGCGCCAATTCGGCGGTTCGGCGCTGACGGCGGACATCGCCGTACCCAAGGAAGGCGTCGGTAACGACATCCCCGTCACCTATGTCCCGGCGCGCAACCTGGTGTTTCTCGCGCTGACCACGGCTTTCGCCGAGACGGCCGCCTCGCGCGATATCTTCATCGGGGTCAACGCGCTCGACTATTCGGGGTATCCCGATTGCCGCCCCGAATTCATCGCCAGCTTTGCCGAGACCGCGCGGCTGGGCACCAAGCAGGGGGTCGAAGGCCAGCCCTTCACCATCCATGCGCCGCTGCAGCACATGACGAAGGCGGACATCGCGCGCGAATGCCACAGGCTCGGGCTCGATCCGGCGTGGAGCTGGTCCTGCTACGATCCGACGCCCGAAGGGCTGGCCTGCGGGGCCTGCGATTCCTGTCGTCTGCGGCGAAAAGGCTTTGCCGAAGCGGGGCTTGTCGATACGACCCCCTATTCCAAGGATGCCCCAGAACTGACGGAGTAGGGATTTGACCGAAGCGAAGGATGCCGCCACGCCTGCCGAGACCGCAGCCGGCGGGGGGGCGGACAAGGTCCCGGCCTACAGCTGGTACGCGCTCGGCGTCCTCGTCCTGATCTACGTCCTCAATTTCATCGACCGGCAGATCCTCTCGATCCTCGCCAACGACATCAAGGCCGACCTGGGCGTCGAGGACGATTACCTCGGCTTTCTTTACGGCACCGCCTTCGCGGTCTTCTATGCGCTGTTCGGCATTCCGCTGGGCAAGCTGGCGGACAGCTGGAAGCGCGTCCGGCTGATGAGCTTCGGCCTCGCGCTCTGGTCGACGATGACCGCGCTCTCGGGCTTCGCCAAGAACGCCGGGACACTGACCGCCGCGCGCGTGGGCGTAGGTGTGGGCGAGGCGACTGCCAGCCCTTCGGCCTACTCGCTCATTTCCGACTGGTTTCCCGCGCGGCTGCGCGCCACCGCCTTGGCGATCTATTCGAGCGGCCTGTACATCGGCGGCGGCATTTCGCTGCTGATCGGCGGCCTTGTTGTCGAGAACTGGAACAAGGCCTATCCCGATGGCGGCCCGCTTGGCCTGGTGGGTTGGCAGGCTGCCTTCCTGTCCGTCGGCCTTCCGGGCCTGCTGCTGGCGCTGTGGGTTCTGACCCTGCGCGAACCGGTGCGCGGGGCGATCGACGGACTTCCGACGCCGGAGAACCCGAGGCCCTTCCGCGGATTTTTCCAGGAGCTCTTCCAGGTCATTCCGCCTTTTACCCTGCTCGGAGCCATCCAGCGCGGACCGCGAGCATTCGCGGTCAACCTCCTGGGCCTGGCCGGCTTTTCCGCGCTGGCGATCTTCCTCACATCGATCACTCCGGGCGCATCGGCGTATCTGTCGGAGGCAATCGGCCTGTCGGCGGCAGGGCTACCCGTCAGCGATCAATGGCTGTTCCTCGGTGTCGGCTATTACGCAGTCTTCAGCTGGGCGACGGCCTTGCATACGCGCGACCTGCCGACATTCCGCCTCACATGGGGTTCGCCTGCCTTCCTCAGTGTCGTGCTGGGCTACGGTACCGTCGCATTCATGGCCTATGCGGCCTCGTACTGGGGGGCGCCCTATGCCGAGCGCGTTCTCGGCGCGGACAAGACCGACCTCGGCTGGTTCCTCGGCGCGCCATCGGCACTGGCAGGATTTCTCGGGGTCATCCTCGGCGGACGGATGGCCGATCTCCTGCTCGAGAAATTCGCCAACGGCCGCGTGATGGTCGTGCTGTTTGGCCTGCTCGCCTCGCTGCCGCCGATCGTAGTCGCCTATACCACCGACAGCCTTCTGGTCTTCTACATCGCGAGCTTCCTCGCGCAGATGACTTCTGCATCGGCGCTGGGCGCGGCAGCGGCCAGCAGCCAGGCTCTTGTCCTGCCGCGGATGCGTGGCATGGCGACCGCGATCTTCTTCCTGTCGACGACGCTTATAGGGCTCGGGATCGGCCCCTTCCTGGCGGGCTATGTTTCGTCGGTCAGCGCGGGCGGCTTGAGCACCGGTATGTTGACGACGCTGATTGCGGCCCCCTTCGGTCTGGCGCTGCTGCTGCTAGCGCTGAAGCTTGTCCCGGCTGCCGGCGCCACGGTGGTCGAACGGGCGCGGGCAGCAGGCGAGGAGGTCTAGACCGGCCTCACCACCCCGCAGGCGATTCGCGCACCGGCATCGCCGGCCGGATCGGTGCGATAGTCGTCGGGGCCGGCGTGGATCACCACGGCGGTGCCGTCGGCATCGAAAATGTCCCCCAGCACGGTGCGCGCGTTTCCGTCGAGCGCGACCTCGGCGCTACCGGTGCGGTTCGCCCCGACCTTCAAGTTGGGCATGTCGCCGAGGTGCTTGCCACCCGGCGATAGTGCGCCATGCGTGGCCCGACCGGGGTTGAGGTGGCTGCCGGCACTCTTGAAATCGGGCGCTTCGCACTGGCCGATCGCATGCAGGTGAAAGCCATGCTCGCCTTCGGTCAGGCCGACGGCTGCCACCGCGACGCTGACCGTGTTTCCATTGCTCAGGAGCTGGACGGTTCCGGCAGGTAGGCCGTTGGCGAAGGTCAGGCGCGCTTCGCCCACGCGGTCGGTGGGAAGCGATTCGACAGTGGTACAGCCGGCGAGGGCCAATGCGGCAAGCGCGGGCAGGGCAAGACGGGCGGCGGTCATGGCAGTCCTTTCGTGGGTGAATTCGAGTCCTGGATAGCCAACGAAAAAGGGGCCGGATTGCTCCGGCCCCTTTCGATGTTTTGGCGTGTCGCCTTCGCTTACATGCCCGAGCCCGGACCGTAAGTGATTTCGACGCGACGGTTCTGCAGTTCGCGGACGCCGTCGGCAGTCGGGACGCGCGGCTGCGATTCACCGAAGGCCTTGCTGGTGATCCGGCCATCCGGAATACCGCGCGAGGTCAGGTAGCTGCGGACCGAGGCGTTACGACGCTCGGCGAGACCCATGTTGTAGGTCGCCGAACCCGAACGGTCGGTGTGACCGGCCAGCATGACCGCGGCGGTGCCGCAGTTGGCGTAGGCCGAAACCGCGTTGTCGAGGATCGTCGCTGCTTCCGGAGTGATGTCCGACTTGTCCCAGTTGAAGAAGACGATGTACGGACCCGTCTCGCAGACCGGCGCCGGCGGCGGCGGAGGCGGAGGCGGAGGCGGAGGCGGAGGCGGCGGCGGGGGCGGCGGCGGCGGCGGCGGCGGCGGAGCCCCGAAGTTGTATTCGAGCGTGCCCATCAGCGAGTGGCTGGTGAAGGTGTCTTCGAGCGCGTTGCCGCCGATATCGACCAGTTGCACGTCCTGCGCGTTGAAGTAACGATAGCGCAGGCCGACGTCGATATTGTCGGTCAGCGGCGCGCGAACGCCCGCGAGGATCTGCCAGGCAAGACCGCTGTCAGAATCGTCGACCGACGGAGCGGTGTTCGAGAAGGGCGCAAGCTCATATTTGGTACGCGCTACGCCCACACCACCGCCAACATAGCCCTGCAGGCCGTCGTCGGGGCCGAAGTCGAGAAGACCATTCAGCATGAACGACAGCGAATTGGCGTCGCCGCCCATGTTGTTGTAATTGCCGGTCAGAAGGCCAGCGCCGGAGAAGGGCAGGCCGGAGGCGCCGATAGCAACGCTGTCGATGTCGGCCTGACGATAGCTGACTTCAGCTTCCAGACGGAAACCACCGAAGTCGTAACCGACGTAGCCACCGCCATCGAAACCAACCTCATGGCTAACTTCATGCGCGTCGTTGGTGCTGTTGATAGTGAAATCGCCGTCTTCGACGAGCATAGCGCCGAATTCACCACCGATATACCAGCTGTCATCCTTTGCCAGGGCTGGCGATGCAAGGGCCGTAGAGGCCATCGCCATTCCTATGACGAATTTCCGCATTATAGTTTCCCCTTTTTGCGAATTGGAGCCACCGAGTGGAACATATCTATCTTTCAACCCCCAAGGTGGCAAGCAAACAATCGGCGGGAACTGTTGCATTAATGCCGCTTTTCCCGCGCGCTTAGAATGGGTTCCGGCATTTCTCGCCCATTCAATGTCTGCCGAACGACGCGCGAGCGGTGCGGTTCCCGTCAGGCGGGCGGAAAAAGTCCGAGTGTTGCAAGCATGTCGCGCATGAGCGTGATCGCCGCGCGTGCCTCGCTGTCCACCACCGCCCCGCCGGTCGGGGCGGCGGGGCGTGTGATCCGCTGCCAGCCGCTGCGAAAGACGATCCGCGCGCCGGTTGCCCCATCAAACAGCATCATGCCATCATGCGGTGCGCAGAAGGTCCACTGGGTCCCGTCCCAGCTTGCCAGCTCTTCCTCGTGCTGGGCCCAAGAGCCGGTCGCCGGAGCCGCGACCAGCCAGCATTCGCCGGGCTGGGGAGCCGCAGGTGGCTCGATCGCTTCGCCTTCGATGGCCGGGTGGAGCAGCGCGTCGATCCGGGCAAAGGCCTCGTTGACGAAGAATTCCTTCTGCGCCTGTCCCGCCACCAGCAGGGGCAAGGCGTGGCGGGCGGACTGGGCATCGAAAGCAATGGGCTCGGTCATGACGAACTCCGGTCAGGCGGACGGGGGAAGGGTGGCAAGGCGCAGCGGGTCGGACAGGGCGAAACTGCCCTTCTGGCGGACCCACAGAGGCGCGCCGGGATGGGCAGCGGACAACGCCGATACTTCGGCCGCATCGAGCAGGAGGCTGGGCTGCGCGACGGTCCACAGCGCGGCGGGGGCATCGGATGGGCCGAGCCCAACCTCGTAGGCTTCGACCTGTTCGACGAGCGGTTGATCGACCTCGTCGAGCCATGGCCAGCCGCCGCGTGTCCGGCGGGTCCAGCGCAGCGTCAGCCCGCCCAGCGCATCGGTGCTGGACCGTGGATGCACGGGGAAGAGCGGGCGCCGGCTACGGCCAGCGCCCTCCAGCAGCGCTGTCACCGGCTCCTGCTCGGCCAGTCCGATCGCCGCCAGACGGTCGGACTGCGCGAGAGAAAGCTCGGCGGGCAGGGCAAGCAGACGATCGTCGAGCAAGGTCGCCGGCGTGCCCGCCGCATGGCCGGCCAGGGCCTCGCGTTCGGTCCCGCCGCGACCGCGGAGCAAGCCGCCGAGCCGCCAGATACCGCCCCCCTCGGGCTGGGCCATCGCGAACTGGATAATCTCGGCGCCTACCAGCAGCCGGTTGGCGCCCAGGGCGAGCGCCGTGGTCGTGGCCGGTTCGAGCTCGCTCTCGGTATCTTCGAGGACGAGCCGCAGGACGGCGGAAGGTTCCAGCCGCAGGCCGGGGCTGGACTGCAGCGTCTCGAGAAGGGTGCCGGAGATCGCGCGGACGGGGCCGCTTTGCGCCAGCGGCTCGAGCGCTGTGCCGCTCGATCGGTAAAGGGCCGCACCCGCCCAGCGCCCGGTCGGCGCGCCGAGCGCGGCGTAGCGCTGGGCCGATGCGCTCGATCCGAAGCCGTCCCAGGGCAATTCGAAGGCCCGCAGGCTGGTCGCCACCGCGTCGCGATCGGCCGGTGCCCAGGCAGAGCCGCCATCGCCCGCGGCGCTCGTCGGGCTGGCCGCGACGAAGCGGACTAGCTCGAGTTCCACCCCGCGTTCGCGCCATTCCCAATCGGCGATCTGCCACAGTCCGGGATGGTCGGGCGCGCGCACGATGCTGCCGGGGCCAAGGCTGGGATCGAGTTCGGCCATCCGCCAGGCCAGCCGCTCGCGATCGCGCTGTTCGCGGCTATTCGCGCGCGCGACCAGGGTCCGCGCGTCGCTTGCGGAGAAAGTGCCCGGAAACTCGAGCACGTCCTGCCCGTGCGACGGCTCCTGCCCTTCGGCACGCTGGAGGCCCGGCTGGTAATCGCGACCCGGATCGTAATAGCGTAGCGCGGCCAGCGTGCCCTCGGGCGTCGACCGCCGCGATAGAGTCCGTCCCTCGGCTTGCCCGAATTCGCCCTCGTCCCAAGCGGCGGGGGGCGGCAGCAGCGGGATCGCGCCGCCCGGCGCAACGATACCGTCGACGCTGGTCGTACCGTCCTGCGCCGTGACCGCGAGCGGCCTCAACCGGTCGACCAGCGCGAGGACCTGCGCCGGGCTGCCGCCTTCATGGATGAAACCCGCGAGTTCGGGACAATCGGCGTCGCGGCTGGCCATCCCGCCCAGCGCGGCGATTTCCCGCGCCAGCATGCGTGCCGGACTTGCAAAGACCTCGAAGCTGAGCGCGGGGATGCGGTTGCCGAAATCCTCCAGCGCGAGATCCTCGAAAACGACGTAGGCGCAGCCGCGATGTGCCGGGCATTGCGGCCCGATGGCGGCCGCCATCAGCGGGTCGGGCTGCTGGTCGGCATGGCCGGTATGACAGCGCAGCGTGCCGCCGGTCTTGAGGTCGCCGGCTCGTCCGCGCAGCAAATTGCCGTCGGCCCAGATCCGCCCGACCGCATCGATCGGGCGGCTCGAGAGCGCAACGGCGAGCGAGACGCTGTAGCTGTAGCTGGTGGTCTTGGGCTTGCCCTTGCCGCCGCCGCTGGTCTCGCGTCGCTCCACGAGGTCGGTTGCCCAGATCACCGTCCCGGCCACGCGCGTGCTGCCGTAGAGCGCGGGGATAGGCTGGCCGTAAGCCGAGGTGCTGACCGCAAGCTCCTTGAGCCGCGGTCCCTCGCGGCGCGGGCCGCCGATGAACAGCGCGTCGAGGCCGCGGCCGAGGGTCGCGCCGAGCGCGCCGCCCAGCGGTCCGCCGACGAGCGTGCCGAGGGCGCCGAGAACTAGCGTTGCCATACATGCTCCGGATCGGGATCGAGCCGCCAGTGCGCGGGCGGCGGTTGGGGAATGTCGAGCGGTTGGGCGACCACGCGCCGCAGCCCGGCATGGGCATGGACGAAGCGCCCCGCGCCGAGCGCGACCAGCAGGTGGTGCTGTGCGGGGCCGGGCCGGGTCAGGATCACATCGCCGCGCCGGACCAGTTCGGCACAGCGATACAGGGCGTTGGGTTCCGCAAACTCCAGCCAGCGCCGGATGCCATGATTGCGCAGGCGGTAGCCCTGCGGATAGCGCACGGGCGCCCCGCATCGTGCGAGCGCGGCGCCGACCAGCCCGATGCAGTCGAGCCCGGTCGCGGGATCGCGCCCGTGGAGGCGGAAGCGCACTCCCACCAGCGCCTCGGCGGCCTGGGCGAAGGTTTCGGCGCCGGCGAGGCTCATCGCGGCATCGGATAGTGGGCGAGCATGTCGTTGCCCGGAAGGAAGGGTTCGCCGCGAAAGTTGAGCGCATTGTCGAACCGCGCGCTGCAGGTGGCGACGGTTCTGTCGCAGCCCTCGCGCAAGCGCACGCGCAGCCCCTCGCCAAGCGAAGAGTCGAGCCGACCGGCGAGTGTCAGCACGCCGCCATCGGTGTCGAGGATGCGCGTCGTCAGGCCGGTCGCGGGACCATCGAGCCAGCGCAATGCGCCGTGGCGATAGGGCGCCGCATCGGCGAGGTCGAGCGTCACGGTTCCCGCGTCGCCATCTACCGCGATCACGCGGGCGATGGCGCTATGCGCGGCGGTGGCAAGGCCGCATCCGGGCCCGCAGAACTGCGCCCGGCATGCGGGGCTCGACAGCGGCACCGGTTCTTGCGCCAGCCGCGCCTTGGCCGAGGATAGCTCGGCGCGAAAGCTGCCGCCCTCCTGGCGCAGCCCGGCAATGGTGCCGCTGTAGAGCGTGGCGCCGGTGCGCGTTTCCCAGTCGACGATGCCGCTCTCGACGCGAGCGCCGTCGTAGCGCCCTTGGGCGAGGTCTTCGGCTCGCACCGCATCGTGGTCCAGCGCGCCCTCGACGTCGCCCGGATCGTCCTCGAATCCGCTCATCCTGCGCACCGCCGAAGGCAGCATTCCCGGCGCGGCGCGGTGGAGCACGCCGTCGAACCACAAATCGCGATCGTGCGTGGTGAAGCCGAGCGTCACGCCGTCCTTGCGGAAGATCCTCCACCAGGTCGCGGCGGTGTCGAGCTCGGCAGCGAAGAAAGTCCTGCTCATGCCGCCTCGCGAAGCTCGATCAGCGGCACCGAAGGCGCCTCGCCCGCCGCGAAGGACAGGCCCGAAACCTCGAGCCTGTCCTCGGCAAAGCGCACCGGGACGTCGAACAGGAAGCCCGCGGTGATCGTGACGCCATCGGCGGGCGCGGCAGAGAAGACGATCCAGCCGCCGGGTTCGTAGCTCCACCCGGTCGCTGCCATGCCGTCGAGCGCGACCGCGATGCTGGCTACCTCGGGCCGGGTGATGACGCGCTGTTGTTCACCGTATTGCTTGACCAGCCGGAAGCGGCTCGTCGTGCCGTCGCCCGTGCCCAGCAGCTGGTCGGTCGCTTGCGGTGTCCCGGTCATCCCGTTCGAGCTGAAGTCGAAGGGATCGCGCAGGCGGAACCCCCGCGCCGGGCCATAGCGCGCGCGAAAGAAGGCGATCAGCGTGCCGAGTTCCTCTTCCGAGCGGATGCCCGGTCCGACATCGTAGCGCATGCGCGCATCGGACCACAGCGCATTGCGGTGTTCGTAGCCCGAGGCAGTCACAGCGACCGATGTGGAGAATTCGGGGCTGGCCGCGGCATCCCGCCCGAGCGCGAGCGGATAGGCTACATCGTCGAAGGGGATCACGTCTTCGTCTCCTGGGGGCAAGCGGGTGTATCCGTCGCGCGCGACCTGCGGCAGCGCCCAGACGAAGCGCTGCGTCACGCCGCGCCGCCGCGCTTCGTCGAGCGCGTCGTCGATCAGCGGCCAGAAATCCTCCGCATCGGCAGGCGCAAGGACGAAGCCGGACAGATAGTCGGTTGCGCTAGCGGGGTAGGCCAGATGCTGGTCGACGAAGGCATAGGCGCTGCGCCGTGCGGCTTCGGCGCCGGCGGTCAGCCAGTCGTAATCTTCCAGTTGCAGCCGGTCGAAGGCGGGATAGCGCCAGCCGGTCGGCATGTTCGCGCGCCAGGCCTCGGGCGTCGCCGGATCGAGCACCGTGGGAGTGAAGGTCAGCAGCAGGATTTCCGCCGCGCCGCCCACCGCCGCGCGCACCGCGTCGGCCAGCGCAAGCGTAGAATCGGCGAGCAATTGCCCCGCCGCATCGAGCAGCGCGACCTGCGCGGCATCGAGCGGATCGCGCAGCGAAGCGATGGCCACCGGATTGCCGCCCAGCGCGGCCTGCGCACTGGCATCGTAAAGGCAGGGCGCGCCGGTCTCCGGCACGGTCCACCACCATGGCTCGCCGATCTGGAACAGCACCGGCATTCCGGCATCGACCGCAATCGCCACAAAGGCCTGCGCGACCTGCTGCAGATAGGCCATCGCGCCCGAATGCGCGGGCGACAGCAACGTCGAGGGCGGCACCCAGCCGGTCAGCGCGGGCGAGCCGTCGAGCGCGCGCTGTTTCCAGTCGTTCCAGCAATGCGCATCGAACACTTCATAGGAGAGCGACCAGATGAGCTCGAAGCCATGGTCGCGCGCTGCTACGGCATAGGCGCGGTGCCAGGCCTCGCACGGCCCGTTGATCGCGCCGCCCGCCAGGCTGACGTAATGTCCGCCGCCGAGCGGTTCGAGCCGGAAATAATGGCTCATCCCGACATAATGGACCACGCGCCCGCGATAGCCGAGGCCCTCGATACTGCGGATCAGGCGCGCGGGCGTCTGGTTGAAACAATCGTCATAGGCGGTGGCGATCTGTTCGCCATGCGCGGGCACCAGCACGTCGCCGATTTCGAGCGAGGCATGCTCGCCTTCGCATTCGACACCCGACATCTCGGCCCAACCGTCGACGCGCGCGGGCAGTTGCGCGTCGCTGCCCTCGACATAGCCTTCGGGCACCAGGCTGATGAACATGCGGTCGATATCGGCCGGGTAGACTGGCTCGCCGGGCAGGCCATAGCCCGATTGCAGCGCCGAGAAGGGCAGCTCGATCTGCGCATCGGTAGGCGAACCGCTGGCATAATTCCACAGCCGGACATACCAGGCGCGTTCGTTGCCTGCCGCATCGCGCCCCTCGATCGTCAGCGTCGGCCCATGCGGCACGTCGAGTGCCAGCACTCCGCCGCTGCGCCAGCGAAAGCGCAGCACGCAATGCGCATAGTCTCGCTGCGTTTCATAGGCGAGCAGCGGGTGGTCGAGGCTGTCCTCGCTCTCCCAGATCAGGCCAGCCAGCTCGCCCTCGTGGAAGAACTCGCACTCGACACGCAGCGTATCGGGTGCGGTGGTGACCACGCTGGCCATCATCGGGCGCGGGAAATTGACCGTCCAGAAACGCGGATCGAAGCGCTGGATATAGTCGGAATGCTGCCCGTTGCGTTCGCGAGCGAGCCAGAAAGCCATGATGGTGTCTCCTAGACCGAGAGGGCACGGCGGACCGCGCTCGCGACCTGGCGCGAGGAACGCTGCAGCGCGACCGGTGCGGACATGCCGCGCGGGGCGGACAAATTGATCGCGACGCGCACGTCCGACCGGCTCGTCGCGTCAACCCGGTTCGCCTCGACCCGGCCCGCGCTCGCCGGCACGAACAGCTCGGGCCCGCGCTCGCCGACCAGATAGGGCCGCTCGGGCGCGACGAGGCCGCCGGTTGCGCGTCCCGGCAGGCCGAACAGCGCCCCGATCGTGCCTGCGAGCAGGCCGCCGAGACCGCCGCCACCCGATCCGCCGAACAGCCGGTCGAGCCCGAGCTGCAGCGCCTGCGCCGCGATCTGGTCGAGCGCGCGGGTCGCCATGCGCTTGAGGTCCTCGAAGCCGAGACCGCCCTTGCGGATGGCCGATAGCAGTCCGCGTTCGAGCACGCGGCCCGCGCTTTCGAAGCCGTCGAGCAGCGTGGTGTCGAAGGTGCTGCGCATGGCGCGCATGTCGGCGGCGAAAGCCTCCGTGTCGGCGCGTACCGCCACAACCAGCTCTTCGAAATCGTCATCCATGGCTGTCTCTCTCGATCAGCGCCGCGATCTCGGCGCGGCTTGGCGGGGCCCCGGCGGGCAGTGGCGGGGCGAGGCAGGCCGCGAGCTCGGCGGGTGTCGCGCTCCAGAAGGTGCGCGGCGTCCAGCGAAGATGCATCGCGGCGAGCGCGGCCAGCCGCAGCGCGCCTGCGGCAAAGGTCCGGCTCATCCCGAGCCTTTGAGAATCTCGCCCAGCACCACGCGCAGCGGCTTGGCGGCGGCGGCGAGCCCCTGCCGGAGCACGGCTTCGCCCACATCTTCGCGGGCCAGCGTGCCGCGCTCGGCAAGGCAGTGCCAGAACAGCGTGGCGATCTCGGCCAGGCGCAACTGGCCCTCGCCCGCGCGCTCGACCAGCGCGAACAGCGGCCCGAGCTCTTCCTCGGCGCAGACCAGCGCGTTGAATGTGGGGCGCAGGACGTGTGGCCTGCCCGCAATGATGAGCGTGGCCTCGCCTCGTGCAGGGTTACTCGGCTTCTGGTCGGCGCTACCGCTTAGGGCTGCTTGAGCGCCGTTCACGAGGGCACCACCGCACCGGAGCTTTCGAGCTGGAGCGCATAGGTCCGTTCACCGTTGAAATCGCCCGCATAATCGAGGCGCTGGACAAGGAAGCGGCCGCGCATCTTCGCGCCGTCCTCGAAGCTCAGCTCATAGTCGTCGAGCGTCCCGGCGAGCGCGTGGGCGCGTACCGATGCTTCGGCATCCGAACCGAGGAAGATGCCCGAGGCCGAGACGGAGACCGAGCGCGTTCCCGCCCCCGACAGCAGTTCGCGCCAACCGCCGCTTTCCTTGTGCGTGACGACCACCGTGTCGCCGTTGACGCTCATCTGCGTGGTTCTGAGGCCGGCGACGGTCTCGTAGGTCACCGGCGAACCGCCATCGCCGATCTTGAGGAGGAAGGCGGCACCTTTCTGGGCTGTCATATTATGTGTCCTTTTTTGTTTGGCCTCAATCGCCGGCGTTCGCGTCCGCTCACTTGGCTTTCCTCGCTCATGCGACCTGAAGGTCGCGTCGCTGCGGGCGGCCAGTCGGCCTTGCCTCGCCTTCGGCTCGGAAAACCGAGTTGATCAGATGTGTCGCGGCAAATCCGGGCCGGGGGAGGCCCGGCAAGGGCGACCGCCCGACCGCAGGTGCTCGACGCGGCTCGCGTCGAAACGGCACCGAGGACGCACCGACGGATGTCGGTGCGAAAAACAATCAATCCGCCATCACCAGGAAGCGATATTCGAGCAGCATGGCGCGCATGCTGCGCGCGCGGCGTTCGGCGCGGCTGCGCAGGAATTGGGTGACGACCACGCGAAACCCGCCCTGCTGCGGGGCGAGCGTGGCGATGCGCTGCTCGACGCGGCTGACGATGGCGGCACTTGCGGCTGGATCGTCGCTGCGATCGACCAGCTCGAGCGCAAGGCGGATTTCACGGCCCGCGCCCGACTTGGTCGACCAGTCGGCGCTGGCGCTTGCGACGAGGGCGATATGCGGCGGGCTGGCGGCAACGGGTCCCTCTTCCTCGATTGCGTTGATCATGCCGGCGAGAACGGTATCGGCGCGCAGCCAGGCGACGAGCGCGCTGCGGAGGGCGGTTTCCATCTACCGGTCTCCCCCGGAAAACAGCGGCCACAGCAGCGCCGCGCGCCGCCATTGTCCGCCAGCGCGGCGACGGGCCCGGAGGTGGCTTTCGCCCCGGGAAGTGGCGAGCGTCGCGGCGCGGCGGGTGAGGCGCTCGGCCAGCGCGGCGAAGCTCACAGCCGCACCATGCGCCAGGGCCGCCACAGCGCGGTGATCGCGGCCGGCAGTGGCTCGCCCGCGCCCGCGTCGCGCTCGCGATACTGATAGGCGGCGAAACGGACGATCCCGTGGCGCAGCGCCTCGTCGAGCTCGGTCCATTGGGTCGCGGCAATACCGGTGAATTGCAGGCACATTTGCCACGCGGTTTCGAGCAGGCGCAGCAGCAGCGCATCCTCGCTGGCCGTGCTGATCGCCAGCCATTGCTTGAGTTCGCCAAGCGGCTGGCCGGAGAGGTCTGGGGGCATGAATTGGGTGGTCCTTGTGTTTCGAACCCGCCTCCGCGGGTTCGTCCTCGCTAGACGTGCAGCAAGCTGCACCCGCTGCGGGCGGGCGGTCGCCCTTGCCTCGCCTTCGGCTCGGAGACTTTCGCCAGTTTGCTACCGTGCGCTGGATCCGGGCCGGTGGAGGCCCGGCAAGGCCGACTGGCCGCCCGCAGCGACGCGGACGAAGTCCGCATGAGCGAGGAAAGCCTAAGGCCGCGGACGCGGCCGCCGGCGCTTGAGGCGAAACAAAAAAATAAACAGGCCCGGCAGGGGACACCGGGCCTGCCTGCCAGCTCTTACAATTCGATCTTCAGCAGCTTGATCGCATTGCTGTCGAGCACCTGCCCGCCCACGCGCTTGGTGGCGTAGAAGTGGACGAAGGGCTTGTTGGTGAAGGGATCGCGCAGCACCTGCGTGGCGCTGCGTTCGGCAATCAGATAGCCGTGGCGGAAATTGCCGAAGGCGATCGGATAGGTCCCCGCCGCGATATCGGGCATGTCCTCGGCCTCGACCACCGGATAGCCGAGCAGGCGGTCGGGCTGGCCCTCGACCAGGCCCGGCTGCCACAGGAAGGCGCCATCGGCGCTCTTCAGCTTGCGCACCTCGGCGAGCGTCGCCGAATTCATCACGAAACTTGCGCCCTGGCGGTGTCCGGCTTTCAGCGTATGGACGAGGTCGATCAGCGTGAGGTCGGGGTCGGCCCCCAACCCGCCAGCATCGCCCGAGGCGAGATATTGCAGCGTGCCGAAGGGGCGCGCGGCATCGTCGACCAGCGTCGCGGGCGCGTTGAGGAAGCCTTCGGGCTGGTCGATCCCGCTGCCGCCGATGAAGGCGGCGCCTTCGGCGCGGGCGAATTCCATCGCGATCTCGCTCGCGAGCCAGTTTTCGAGGTCGAACCCGGCATCGTCGAGCATCGCCTGGCTTGCCGCGGGGTTGGCGTAGAGTTCGCCCGTGGGCGGGGCGATTTCGGCGAATTCGGGCGTGGCAGTTTCGGGCCGCGCGGCGGTTTCGCTGACCCAGCCCGATGCCGTGCCGCCGGTGGTGACGAGCTTGCGATAACCCGCGCTGCCGGTCTGGACGACCTGCGCAATCGCGCGGATCGGGCTGATTGCGGTCAGCTCGCGCGCAATCATCGCGTCGATCTGGCGGGGTACGGCATAGCCGCCATCGGCGGGCACGGTGCCGCTGATCGACTTGAACTCCGCCGTCGAGCCGCGGCGCAGATAGCCGTCGACGAAACCCTTCACTTCGGGGGCGGTCTCGTCGGAGCCTCCGATCGCGGGGCGGGCGGCAGCACGGCCGATCTTGTCGACGCGCGCTTTCACCTCGTCGACGTCGGAGCGCAGCGCGGCGACATCGGCTTCGGTCCTGTCCTGGCGCGCGACGATATCGAAGCTGGCTTCGGCGGGGTCGGTGGGGGTCGTGGGAGTATCCATAGAAAACCTCTTTCTTCAGGGCACAAAAGAAAGCCGCCCGGAAGGCGGCGAAGGGAGAGATCAAAAGACTAGTCGTCGGCCCGGACCTGATCCGGGCCAGTGCTGCCTTTGGATGCGGCGGAGAAGGCTAGCCCCACCCCGGATCAAGTCCGGGGCGACGGGATAGTTGGGTCTTGCGTGGTCCAATGCACCCGGGCGCCATCCTGCAGCGGGTGCGTCACCACGCTGACCTCGAACAGCTCGATATCGGCCAGCTCGCGGCCTTGCGGCGTGTGGCGATAATTACGCGCGCGGTAGCCGAAGCTGAGGCCGTTTACCGCGCGCTCGCGCAGCAGTTTGGCGGCGCGGCCGTCCGGATTGTCGATCGTGGCGATGATCCTGAGGCCACGCGCATCCTCGCCCGCGGTCTCGACCCAGCCGATGCGCTGCTCGGGCCGGTGCTGCCAATAGAGCGGGTAGGGGCCGCGTCTCTCGGACAAGGTCCGGCTGAAAGCACCGCGGCGGATCGTGTCGCGTGCACCATCCACTCTGTCGAACAGCGCGGCATAGCCGGCGATGCGCAGTACCCGCTCGCCCTGAGCCTGGCGAAGGGTCACGAAAGCATCTCCCCGACGCCCAGCCGGACCGCAATGCCGACCAGCAACAATGCGAGCAGGCCGCGTACGATCCATTCGACCGCCGCCTTCCATGCGCTCGCCTTGGCATCGCGCCAGGCCGAAAGCAGCTCGCGCAATTCGCCCAGATCCTCCTGCGCCGACGGATCGGCGAGGCCGAGCCGGCCCAGCACGCGCTCGGCGCCCAGCTCGCTCGCCTCCTCGACGATCGCGCGCAGCGTGATCAGCTCGACGCCCCCGGAGGTATCGGCGCGGTTTGCCTGCGCGATCAGCCGCGCGAGCATGTCTTCTCGTGTCATGGGTTCACCATCGCTGTGCAATCGGGCAGGAAGCGCCGATGCAGGGTTTAAAGTCAGGCTATCTGTGGACCGCCGGCCTCGTGGCGGCTCTGGTGCTCGCCTACGCGGCCTACCTGTATTCGATCGACTTCCTCGCGGCGGACGAGTGCGCCGATGCGGGCGGCAGCTTCCACTACGACCGCGGCGAATGCAGCTTCACCGAAAACTATCGGGGTGAGGTTCCGCCGCTATGGCCGTTCTAGGCCGAGCATGGCGCGCTTTTCCGCGCCGCTCAGGAAATCGGCGGTGCTGACCTGCGCCCACAGCTTCTCGCGGTCTTCGGCGAGCGCGGGGACGCGGTCGAGATCGACGGTGGGCGGATCGGCGAACCAGTCGGACAGCCCCGCGTGCAGCCCGGTCAGGATCTTGCCCGCCAGCGGCAGCAGCGTGAGCCGCCACAGCGCGCGGTTGGCCTCGCGGTAATTGGCGTAGGTGTTGTCGCCCGGCAGGCCGAGCAGCATGGGCGGAATGCCGAAGGCGAGCGCAATGTCGCGCGCGGCAGCCGCCTTCAGCGTGGCAAAATCCATGTCGGCGGGGGAGAGGCTCATCGCCTTCCAGTCGAGCCCGCCTTCGAGCAGCATCGGACGGCCGGCATTGGCATGGCCCTGGAAGGCGCTGGCAAGCTCGGCCTTGAGCCGGTCGAACTGGTCGGCGCTCAGCCCGCCCGCATCGCCCCCGTCATAGACCAGCGCGCCCGATGGCCGCGCGGCATTGGCGAGCAGTGCGCGGTTCCATTCGCTTGCCGCATTGTGGATCGCCACTGCGGGCGCCGCGGCGGCGAGGCTGCCCGCGCCGTAATGGTCGTCGGTCGGGTGGAAACCCCTGAGGTGGACGATGTTGGGCCAGCCATCCTCGTCCTCCAGCGGGATCGTCAGCGTGCGATCGGCAAGGACGTAGCGATAGGCGCGCGGCCAGCCATCCTCGCCCGCCACCACCTGCACGCGCTCGGGCCGCAGCGGGAAGAGCTCGACCGGCACGCCCGCGCCGTCCTTGACGATCTGGACATAGGCATTGCCGTGCAGGCTCAATTGCGCGGCGAGCACTTCGAGCAGCGGCTGCGACCCGCAGGAGCAGGCGAGCAGCTCGGCCAGCCGATCGTCGGGGCAAGCCAGTGGCGCGCCGCCGACCCCTTCGGCCACGATCCGCAACGACCGCTGCGCGACCGGATTTCCAAGATAGGCCTCGGCCACCTCGCGCATGTAGTCGAAGGGCGCGCGCTGCAGCGGCCCGCCATCGTAGCTTGTCGCCCAGGGGCTGATGAACCCGCGCGACACAGGCACGCGGGCACCGCCCCCGCCCTTGAAGGCGGCGGCGAGACTGGTGAGGAAGGACATGGGGGGTCTCCGGTCTGTAATCTTGCGAAGAAGCACCGGCCCCGGATCGGTGTCCGGGGCGACGTGATTTCAGAATTCGTTCTGCTTTCGTCGGCCCGGGCTTGACCCGGGCCAGTGCTTGCTTCTTCAATTCGTTATGCAGTGCGAACCACTTGGCGGCTGGGTCTACATCATGGCCAATCGCTATCGCGGGGCTCTCTATGTCGGTGTGACAAGTTCGTTGGCCGCGAGGGTCTGCCAGCACCGCGAAGGCACCGGCTCCGATTATTGCGCACGCCGCGGACTCAACCGGCTCGTCTGGGCTGAACGCGGCGATACCATCGACGACTGCATCGCGCATGAGAAGCGCCTGAAGCGCTGGCGAAGGGAATGGAAATTCGCGCTGGTCGAAGAGGCCAACCCGGATTGGGATGACCTCTATGATGTGATCCTCTGAAGGGGAGAAGCACCAGCCCCGGATCAAGTCCGGGGCGACGTGAAAAAAGCTAGCCCTCCATTTCGTCGGCCCGGACCTGATCCGGGCCAGTGCTTTCTTCTAAACCGTCCGCACCCTCGGCCGCGCGCCCTTTCCCAGCATCAGCTCGCTGAGCGCCCAGACCAGCGCATCGGCCCGGTCGGGCGAGCGGCCCGGCCCTTCATACCCGCCGCCTGCCAGCAAGCCGCACATCTGGTCCTCCAGCCTGGCGAATAGCCCCGCGTGCCGCACCCGCCCCGCCTCGTAGAGCGCAGCAACCGGCTCGGCCCTTGCCGCCTTGCCGCGGCTGGCGTGGACCAGCTTGAGCGGCAGCGCGATGTCGGCGGCACGGAGCACATGCGCGACCATCTGGCCTCCCTGGTTGGCTTCGGCCACCACGCGGTCGGCCTGCCACGCCCGCGCGGCTTCGGCCACGGCGCGGGCCCATGTATCGGGGCTCGCTTTCTCGACCGAGCAATCGGCCAGCACCTGCGCGATGCCGGTTGCACCAAGCCCGCAGACCACGATGCCGCATTCGTCTCCGCGATCGCTCGCGGGCGGATCGACGCCGACCACCATGCGCAGCAGCGGATCGGCGAACCCCGCGTCGCGGGAGGCCTCGAGCAGCGCGCGCGTCCACAAGGCGCCCTCGGCTTCGGCGAGCATTTCGCCGTCGAGTTCCTGCCGCCCGAGCGAGGAGCCGTCGAACTGGTCGAGCATGGCTGCGTAGAAGCGCGTAGGCAGCGCGCCGGCATTGTCGGCGGTGCGCCCCGTCGCCACCACCACCGCGCCCGAACGCGCCTCGCCATAGAGCCGCGCCATCAGAGCGACGCGGCGCGGCGTACTGGTCGCGAGCAGCCGTGGTTTCTCGCCCAGCCGCAGGCCGAGCTGCAGATTGTCCCATGCCGCCAGCGCGCGGCCGCCCGCGTTGTCCCATTTGGCGATCTCGTCGCACCAGGCATGGCTATGCTGCGGACCGCGCAGGCTGTCGGGCTCGGCGGCCGAATAGAGGAAGGCTTGCGCGCCATTGGGCCATTGCAGCCGCCGCAGCGATGGTTCGTAATCGGGTATCAGCGATCCGCGCGCGGCGTTGAGGACGCCGCTTTCGCCTTCGACCATCACGCTGCGTACCTCGCCGAGCGAAGCGCCGACCAGCGCGATTCGCGCCTTGCCGTCGTGCCGCGCCAGATTGCGCACCCACTCGGCGCCGGCGCGCGTCTTGCCGAAGCCGCGTCCGGCGCAGATCAGCCAGACGCGCCAGTCGCCCGGCGGCGGCAATTGCTCGTCTCGACCCCAGACCTCCCAGTGCCAGCTGCCGAGCGCCTCGCGCTCGTGCGGCAGGAGCAGCTTGTCGAGATTGTGGCGTCGCTCCTCGCCGGTCTCGTCGGGTGCGCGGAACCAGCTTCCGCGACTGTCTCGGCTGCTATCGGTCACGCGGTGTGCGTTTCTGCCGTCGCTTCGCGTCGAGTGCGGCGGCTGTTTCTTCCCGCGCGCGGATGGCGTCGATCTTGGCGTTGATCGATTTCATCGTCGCGACCTCGTCTTCGAGCGTGCGGCGGCCCTTTTCGCGATTGACCGTCTCGCGATGCGCGATGAGGCAGCGAAAGGCGGTGCCGATGTCGAACTTGCGCCTGGTGCCGTCCGCGTCGGTCTCCTCCAGCCGCCCTTCGCGCAGTCGGCCAAGCAGTTCCATCTCGAGATTGTCGTATCCTTCGGCGAGAGCATCGTACCACTGCCGCGCGAAGTCGGGATCGTCGCGCCGCCGCTTGTAGACGAGGCTCTGGCTGACATTGGCCGCCTCCGCCGCCGCCTTGACGTTGGAGGTTTCTGCGAGCTGGTTGAGGAAGATCGTCGCCCAGTTCCGTCGTGCCATGCGTCCCTCCCGATTGCGCAGAGCGCGAGACGACGAAGGGCGGCTTCCCGTGTCAGGAGCCGCCCGTCGCGAATCGCACTTTTCCGATGTTCGCTTTATGTACCTAAACAGCGTGACGATGTCAAGAAAAAAGAACCAAATAGGTTACTCACTCGCGCTTGCCTACAGCGGGTCGCTCGCCTAATTCACGTCATACCCAAGGGACGCGAGGGATCTCCCCACATCATGATCATGAAACCGCTGCGCGGGCTGTACGACTGGACGATGGACAAGGCCTCGCACCCGCATGCGGTGGGGTGGCTGGCGTTCTTCTGCTTCGTCGAAAGCTCGTTCTTCCCGATCCCGCCGCACCCCTTGCTCGGCCTGATGTGCCTCGCCGAACCGAAGAAGGCGGTGAAGTTCGCCACTGTCGCCACGCTGGCCTCGGTCGCGGGCGCCTTGCTCGGCTATGCGATCGGCTGGGGGCTCTACGACAGCGTCGGCGTGTGGCTGATCTCCTCGCTCGGCCTAACCGAGGCCTTCCCCGTCGCCGCCTGCCATTTGCGCGAATATGATTTCGAGGCGATCCTGATCGCGGGCGCAACGCCAGTGCCGTTCAAGCTGCTGACGATCACCGCCGGTTTCGTCGGCATGAACCTCGTCACATTCGTGCTTTCCAGCCTCTTCGCCCGCGCGCTGATCTTCATGACCGTGGGCATCCTGTTCCGCGTCTTCGGCGCGCCGATCAAGCGGGTGATCGACAAATATCTCGGCACGGTGACGACGCTGTTCGTAATCCTCGTCGTGGGCGGTGTGGTGGTGCTCACCCAGCTCGGCGGCAGCGAGGATGGTGACACCGGCCCTTGCGCGGCCGCCGCCGTCGCGCGCCCTGCATGATGCCCACGCTCGCGCGCCGTCTCGCCGCCGAGGCGATCGGCAGCTTCTTCCTCTTCGCCGGCGTGATCGGTTCGGGGGTGATGGCCGAGGGGCTGGCGCAGGGCAACGATGCGCTCGCCCTGCTCGCCAACACCGTGGCCACCGGGGCGGTGCTCTATGTGCTCATTGCCATGCTCGGCCCCATCTCGGGCGCGCATTTCAACCCGGCGGTGACCCTCGCCTTCGCGCTGCGCCGCGAACTGCCCCCGCGCGAGGCTGCGCTTTACGTCGCGGTCCAGCTCGGCGCGGGGGTGCTCGGCGCCTTCGCGGTGCACCTCATGTTTGACATGGAAATCCTCCAGTTCAGCACCAAGGCGCGCGCCGGGATCGGCCAGTGGACCGGTGAATTCGTCGCCACGTTCGGACTGGTGCTGACCATCCTGGTGTTGCTGCGAACCCGCGTCGAGGCGATTCCCGCGGGCGTCGCGCTCTACATCACCGCCGCCTACTGGTTCACCAGCTCGACCAGCTTCGCCAATCCCGCGATCACGCTGGTGCGCAGCCTTTCCGACAGTTTCGCCGGGATCGCCCCCGGCGATGTCCCCGGTTTCGTCCTTGCGCAGCTCGCTGGCGGCATCGCCGCGACCGCGCTCGCGGGGTGGCTGGCCGGCGAGCGCGAAGAGGCGGCCTGACCCGTGCGGGTTCGCGCGGCACTTTGACCGCAAGCGTCGGGATGCACCGCGCCAACCCCTCTGCTTTCGCATGGCCGACCCCAAACGGCAGGAGGCGGGATGACGACGATCGATGGCACGATGGGACCGCGCGACTGGGGGGCGCTCGCGCTCCTCTCCACGCTCTGGGGCGGCTCGTTCTTCTTCATCGAAGTCGCGCTGCGCGGCCTGCCGCCGTTCACGCTGGTGCTGCTGCGCGTGATGCTGGGGGCGGGGGTGCTCTACCTCGTGGTCCGCGCCACCGGCGGGCGCATGCCGCGCGCCCTGCGCCTCTGGGCGGCCTTCCTCGGCATGGCGCTGCTCAACAATGTCGTCCCCTTCTCGCTGCTCACCTGGGGGCAGACGCAGATCGCCGGCGGGCTCGCAGCGATCCTCAATGTCACGACGCCGCTCTGGACGGTGGTGGTCGCGCATGTCCTCACCGCCGATGAAAAGGCCACCCCGGGCAAGCTCGTCGGCCTGGCCTGCGGCTTTGCCGGCGTGGTGGTGATGGTCGGCGGTGGCGCGCTGGCGGGGATGGGCGGCGCGAGCCTGCTGGCGCAGGCAGCCTGCCTGGTGGCGACGCTCTCCTATGCCTTCGCGGGGATCTACGGACGCTGCTTCCATGCTTTGGGCGTCCCTCCGCTGGCCACCGCCTGCGGCCAGCTCTCCTGTTCCGCCGCAGTGCTGCTGCCGCTGGTGCTGTGGCTCGACGCGCCCTGGCGCCTGCCCGCGCCGCCAGTGCCGGTGTGGGGAGCGCTCGCCGGGCTGGTGCTGCTTTCGACCGCCGCCGCCTATGTGCTCTATTTCCGCCTGCTCGCGCGCGTGGGGGCGACCAACCTGCTGCTGGTCACCTTCCTCATCCCGGTCACCGCGATCCTGCTCGGCGCGCTGGTGCTGGGCGAGGTGCTCGCGCCCGTCCACTGGGCGGGCATGGCGCTGATCGGCGCGGGGCTGCTGGCGATCGACGGGCGGGTGCCGCGCGCGCTCGTCCGGCGGGGCGCGCCGCGCGTCACCTGAGCGCGAAGCGCGCCAGCGCCGCGGCATCGGTCACGCGCAGCCGGCCATAGCCGCGCTCGACCAGCCCCGCCGCCGCGAGCTCGCGCAGCGCGGTGTTGGCGGTCGGGCGGGTGACGCCGAGCAGCTCGGCGAGCTCCTGCTGGGTGACCGGCAGCTCCTCGCCTGCCTCGAGTCCCTCGGACATGGTGCCCAGCAGCAGTGCCATCCGCGTGGTCGCGGTGCCGCGCCGCATGTCGACCACCAGGTTGATCAGCTCCTGCACCTGCACCGACAGCGCACCGAGCAGCGCGCGGCCCGAGGCGGGGTGCCGCGCGAGGCATTCGAGGAACAGGCCGGCGGGAACGAAGCGCACCATGCTCGCCCCGCGCGAGACCGCGTCGACCACCCGCGGGCGCTGCGAGAACATTGCCAGCTCGCCGTAGGAATCGCCCGGTCCGAGCACCGCGACCGCGCGGAAGGTGCCCTCGGCGAGGAACTGGCCGGCGACCACCATGCCTTGCTCGATCAGCCAGAAGCCGTCGGGATCCTCGCCGCGCTGCTGGATGATCTGCCCGTCGGCGAAGCGCCGCCCGTGCGTGCGCGCCTCGATCTCCTCGCGCAGCGCGGGTTCGAGCGAGGCGTAGAGCATCGGCGAAACCGCCGCGCGCAGCGAAGAGCGAGAATGTAAAACATCCGACATTCTTCGCCGTTCCTAGCCGGTAATCCTCCACCGCACAAACGCCGGAGGATCCCGCCCATGCCATCGTCGACCCTTGCCATTCTCGCCATCTATCTCGGCTTCGCGGCGCTCGAGCTGTGGCGCTCGGACCTCTTCGCCAAGCCCGAGCAGACCCGCGACGACGGCATCGTCGAGGCGGTCAGCCTTGTCGTGCTGCTCGGCCTGACCCAGCCTGCGGTGCTGTTCCTCTCCGCCGCGCTCGCCGGGACGATCGCACCCCAATATGCCGGGGCCCTCGCCGGCCTCGACATCTTCGCCGCGATCGCGCTGTTCCTGCTGCTCGACGACATGATGCAATATTGGTGGCACCGCGCCGCGCACACCTTTCCGTGGCTCTACAACCTCCACCGTCCGCACCATAACGCGCGCTACATGAGCATCCGCCTCGTCTACCGGAACAATTTGTTCTATTACATGATGATGCCGGGAATCTGGCTGTCGGGCGTGCTGATCTACCTCGGCCTCGGCTGGGTCTATGCGGGTTACATCGTGGTCAAGCTGCTGGTCATCACCGGCGCGCATTCGGACGTCGCCTGGGACCGGCCGCTCTATCGCATCGCATGGCTCGCGCCGCTCATGTGGCTGGTCGAACGCACGATTTCGACCCCGGCGACGCACCACGCCCACCATGGCCGGCACGCCAGCGATCCGGCGGTCAATTACAAGGGCAATTACGGCAACCTGCTGTTCTTCTGGGACGTCTTGTTCGGCACCGCCAAGATCACCAGGACCTATCCGCAAAGCTACGGGGTCGAGAACCTGCCCGCGACCTCGCTCGGCGAACAGCTCGCCTGGCCGCTGTTCGGGAGCATCCCCCAAGAACAGGGACACGGCGAGCCGACCGCAGAGCGGACGGCGCAGAGCGCCGCCTGAGCGAGAGAGCCTCCGAGCGGAGCCTGCGGTCTAGATGATGCCCACTTCCTTGCCGGCCTCTTCGAAGATCGAGAGAATCTCGCCGACTTCGCTCTCGCTGTGTTCGGCGCACAGCGAGCAGCGCAGCAGGGTCATGTTCGCCGGTGTCGCCGGCGGGCGCGCCAGGTTGACGTAAAGGCCGCCCTTGATCAGCGCCTCCCACATCGCCGCACCCTTTTCGAGGTCGGGCATGATCACCGCGATGATCGCGCTTTGCGGTTCCTCGGTGCCGAGCGCGAAGCCGAGCGCCTTGAGCCCCTCGTGCAACCGCTTGGAATTCTCCCACAGATGCGCGCGCTTGTTCGATCCGTGCATCAGCTTGCGGATGCTGGTTGCCGCCGTCGCGACGACGCTGGGCGGGAGCGAGGCAGTGAAGACGTAGGGGCGACAGACGAGGCGCATGATCTCGAACTTGGGATGGTTCGAAACGCAGAAGCCCCCGACCGTGCCGACGCTCTTCGAAAAGGTGCCGATGATGAAATCGACATCGTCGATCACCCCGGCCTGTTCGACCACGCCGCGCCCGTTATCGCCGATGAAGCCCATCGAATGCGCCTCGTCGACCAGCACCATGGCCCCGTATTTCTTCGCCACCGCGACCATTTCCTTGAGCGGCGCGATGTCGCCGAGCATCGAATAGACGCCTTCGAGCACGACTAGCTTGCCGGCGTCTTCGGGAATGCGCTTGAGGCGCTTTTCCATCGCCTCGATGTCGTTGTGCTTGAACGGCACGACCTCGGCATTGCCCATCGCGCAGCCATCCCAGATGCTGGCGTGGCTGTCGATGTCGAGGACGATGTAATCGCCCTTGCCGGCGATGGTGCTGATGATCCCGAGATTGGCCTGGTATCCGGTCGAGAAGACCATCGCGTGGTCCATGGCGTAGAAGTCCTTCAGCGCCTCCTCGCACTCCTTGTGGCCCTGGTAGGTGCCGTTGAGCACGCGGCTGCCGGTGGTTCCCGAACCGAAATCGGCGAGCGCCTGCTTGCCGGCCTCGATCACGTCGGGATCGAAGGTCATGCCCATGTAGTTGTAGGTGCCGAGCAGGATCGTCTCGCGCCCGTTGCAGATCGCGCGGGTCGGCGAGAGGACCTTTTCCATCACCAGGTTGAAGGGGTCTTCCTGCCCGCTGGCGAGCAGCCCTTCGCGCAGCGCGATGATGTCGTCGAACTTGGAGAAGAGGTCCTTGCCCTCTCCCTCGATGGTTTTCGGCTGGTCCGGCTGGAGGATGCCTTCGCTCATATCTCTTTCCCGTTCGTGCCGAGCCTGTCGAAGCACCGTTCTTCACTTCTGGCGCAGCACTAAAACAAAAGTACAGCCCTTCGACACGCTCGGGGCGAACGGATTGGGACATCAGTCCTGTTGGAGCTTGGTGACCGCGTCGACCAGCTGGCCGTAGTTCTCGATCTCGGCCTGCTGGTTCATCGAGATGATGATGTCGAATTCGTCCTCGATCTCGGCGACGAAGTCCATGACCGTGAGACTGTCGAATTCGAGATCGTTGGCGAAGGTCGTCTCCTCGGTGATGGTCACGCCCTTCTTGTTGAAGGGGGCGGCCAGTTCGCGGATCCTGGCGTCGACTTCGGCTCGGTCCATGGCGGGGCTTTCCAATCCTGTGCTGGCGCAGGCCCGCTATGGGCGCTCGCGCGATAAGTGCCGTCGCAAAGCGGCTTGTGGCGGTGCTTGTCAAGCACGGGCCGCAATGGCAAACTTGAAGAAAAGTCGCAAACGTCTGTTCGAACAGGGGAAACGGATGAGCGATTCAGCACAGGCCAAGCCGGTCGAGGCCGCAACAGCTGCCGCAAACGAACGCGTCGCGGCGCCTGCGCCCGACCCCGCGCGACAGCCGACTTATTCAAACCATGCGATTCACCTGATGCGAACCGCGCAGATGAGCACGCTCAAACTGTCGCAGATGGCCGACCAGAAGGCCTCGATCCTGCTCGGCGCGACCTTTCTCGTCTTCTCGCTATCGGTCAGCCGGGCGCTGACCGGGCAGATGCCCGTCTCGCTGATGATCCTGGCGAGCTTTTCCTTCGCCAGCTCGCTCTGCGCGGTGATGGCCGTGCTGCCCAAGGTCGGCCGACCCGACGGCAAGGTGAAGAATCGCAATCTGATCTTCTTCGGCCACTACACCTGGATGGACGAGGACGAATGGACCGAGGAATTGCTCGCCCGGCTCGAAAGCGATCGTACCGTGTTCGAGACCATGGCGCACGACATGTACCAGAACGGCCAGGTGCTGGCAGGCAAGAAATACCGCTTCCTCGCGCTCGCCTACAAGGTGTTCATGTTCGGCCTGTTCGTGACGCTGGCGGTCTTCGCGATCGAGATGGTGATGAATTGAGGTTTTCTGAATGCGCTATCGACCTCCGTCGATAGCTTGCGGCTGCACCGGCCCGGGTGTCTCTTTGGCGTGCGTGCCGGACCTCCGTCCGGCCCTTGCTGTGGCACAGCCGCAAATGAGCGACCAATGAGCGACCGAGCTCGCTAGCGCACCAAACAAGAAACTCCACCTACTCCGGCAACAAAGCCCTCACCGCGGCCATGAACGGGCCGATCGAAACCGGCTTGGCGAGGTAATCGGCCGCGCCCGCATCCCTGATCCGCTCCTCGTCGCCCTTGCCGGCATAGGCGGTTACCGCGAGCACGGGAACCTCGGCCAATTCGCCGTCGGACTTGAGCTGGGCGATCAGGTCGATCCCGCTGACATTGGGCAGCTGGATGTCCATAATGACGAGGTCGGGCGCGAATCGCCTGGCCGTGGCGAGCACGTTCTGGCCGTCGGCGACGGGCACCACTTCGTGACCGTTTGCCTTCAGCACGTCACAGAACAGCTTACGATTGAGATCGTTGTCCTCGACAACGAGGATTCTCTTTGCCACTTGGCCCGGACTCCCTGCGAATGCGTGGGGGCCTTATGCAAAAGCGGGAGCGCTGACAATTATTCGCGAACCATCCGCAGGTGAAACCCGGCCGGCCGAGGTGCTGGCGCTCGAAGCGCTCGGCTGGGCGCTGGCCGACGACAAGCGCGCCGAACGGCTGCTTTCGCTGACCGGCCTGACGCCCGACCGGCTGCGGAACGGGTTGAGCGATCGCGGCGTTCAGGCTGCGGTGCTCGAATTCCTCGCCAATCACGAACCCGACCTGGTGCTTGCCGCCGATGCGCTGGACACGACGCCCGAGAGCCTCGTGGCCGCCGCGCGGGAGCTGTCGCGATGAGCCGCCCGCTGATCATCTCCGATTGCGACGAGGTGCTGCTCTACATGGTCTCGCCTTTCCGCGACTGGCTGGGCGAGACGCAGGGGGTGGAGTTCCGCATGGAGGGCAACGACTTTTCGAAAGCGTTGCGCTGGCAGGACAGCGGCGAGTACCTCGCGCCCGAGGAGATCTGGCGCATGCTCGGCGGTTTCTTCGACACCGAAATGCACCGCCAGACGCCGATTCCCGGCGCGATCGAGGGGATTTCGGCGCTGCGCGACCATGCCGATGTCGTGATCCTCACCAATCTCGTCGACAAGCGGCAGGAGATGCGAAAGGCGCAGCTGCTCGACCACGGGCTCGACGCGCGCGTCTTCACCAACCAGGGCCCCAAGGGCCCGGCGCTGCAGGCGATCCTCGACGAATACAACCCGTCCAAGGCGATCTTCATCGACGACCTCGCGCAGCATCACCGCTCGGCGCGCGAGACCGTCGGCACCATCACCACGCTCCACCTCTGCGGCGAACCGCTGCTCGCCCCGCATATCGATTGCGCGCACACTTCGGGCCATGCCGATGCGCGGATCGACAGCTGGGACGACGCGCTGCCGTGGCTGCTGGGCGAGCTCGAAAAGGAAATAGCATGAGCATCCACGACCGACTGCGTGCACACGGCATCGAACTGCCCAAGGCAGCCGCCCCCGTCGCCAGCTACCTGCCCGTCGTTGTCGACGGCCATACCGCCTATGTCTCGGGCCAGTTGCCCTTCGTCGATGGTGAACTCGTCACCGGCAAGCTGGGCGATACTGTCAGCCTCGAACAGGGCCAGGCTGCCGCACGCGCCTGCGGGCTGATGATCCTCGCGCAGCTCGAGGCGGCGGGCCTGCTCGAACGCGTCTCGCACATGGTCAAGCTCGGCGGGTTCGTCGCTTCGACCCCCGGTTTCACCGACCAGCCCAAGGTGGCCAATGGCGCTTCGGACCTGATGGTCGAGGTCTTCGGCGAGGCGGGCAAGCATGCGCGCAGCGCGGTCGGCGTGCCGGTGCTGCCGCTCGATGCCGCCGTCGAGGTCGATGCGATCGTTGCTCTCAAGGCTTGATCGCCGGATCGTCGGGCCTCCCGACCCCGCGCGGGTCGGCTGGCTGCGGCAATGGACCTATGCCCACCGCGGGCTGCATGGGGCAGGGCGAATCGAGAATTCGCGCGGCGCCTTTCAGGCCGCGCTCGAGGCCGGGCTGGGGATCGAATGCGATATCCAGCGCAGTCGCGACGACTGGCCGATGGTATTCCACGATTGGGACTTCGCGCGGCTGGTCGGGCGGCCCGAACGCACCGAGGCACTGACCCGGGCGGAGTGGCGCGAACTGGCCTATCTCGAAAGCGAGGATCGGCCGATGGACCTCGCCGAGCTTCTCGCACTGGTCGCCGGCACGGTCCCGCTGCTGATCGAGATCAAGTCGCGCAAGCGCTACGACGTTACGAAAACCTGCCGGCGCGTGGCCGAAACACTGGCGGGTTACGGCGGCTTGCACGCGGTGATGAGCTTCGACCCGCGTGTGTCGCGCTGGTTCGGACGCCATTCGCCCGCGACGCTGCGCGGCCTTGTCATGCGCGAGGACGAGCATGGCTACACGCAGCGGCCGTGGCAGCGGCATCTTGCGCTGTGGATCGCCCAACCCGAATTCATCGCCTATCATGTCGCTGCCTTGCCCAATCCAATGGTCGCCGGCCTGCGCGAAGCCGGCCTGCCGGTGCTGACCTGGACGGTGAACTCGGCCGAGGCCAGGGCCGTTGCGGGGGATTATGCCGATGCGCCGATCGCCGAAGGGGCGGGGCTGCCATGAGCGACGGCGGCCTTGCCGCGCGCGTCGGCGGGTCGGTCGGCGCCTTCGACCGCGAGGAATGGAACGCGCTGGCGGGAGCGGACAACCCCTTCGTCAGCCACGAATTCCTCACCGCGCTGGAGGATTCGGGCAGCGTCGGGCCGGGTACCGGCTGGCAGCCGACGCCGCTGGTGATCAGCGAGGAGGGCGGCCCGCTGCTCGCCGCCATGCCGGCCTATCTCAAGGGCCACAGCCAGGGCGAATACGTCTTCGACCACAGCTGGGCCGACGCTTACGAGCGCGCCGGGGGGCGCTATTACCCCAAGCTCCAGATCGCGGCGCCCTTCACCCCCGCCACGGGGCCGCGGCTGCTGCTGTCGGATCCGGCCTATGCCGCACCGCTGCTCGCCGCGGCCGAGCAATTGTGTCTGCAGAACCGCTTTTCTTCGGCGCATGCGACCTTCATCGAGCCCGCGCAGCAGGCGCTGTTCGACGATGCCGGATGGATGCTGCGCAGCGATATCCAGTTCCACTGGTACAATCGCGGCTTTGCCGGCTTCGACGATTTCCTCGCCACGCTCGCCTCGCGCAAGCGCAAGGATCTGCGCAAGGAACGCGCCGCGGCGCAGGCCGAGGTCGAGATCGTCCGCCTGCGCGGCGATGCCATTCGGCCCCAGCATTGGGATGCCTTCTGGCATTTCTACCAGGATACCGGCGCGCGGAAGTGGGGTACGCCCTATCTGACCCGCGCGGCCTTCGACCTCTTCGGCGAGCGGATGGGGGATCGCATCCTGCTGGTGCTCGCGCTGCAGGAAGGCGAGCCGATCGCCGGAGCGCTCAACTTCATCGGCGGCGAGGCGCTCTACGGCCGCTATTGGGGCTGCACGCGCGAGGTGCGCTTCCTGCATTTCGAGCTGTGCTATTATCAGGCGATCGACGCGGCGATCGAACTTGGCCTTTCACGCGTCGAGGCCGGCGCGCAGGGCGGGCACAAGCTCGCCCGCGGATATGAACCGGTGGAAACCGTCTCGGCGCACTGGATCGCCGATCCCGGATTGCGCGCGGCGGTCGCGGAATTTCTCGACCGCGAACGCGCAGGAGTCGCGGCCGACTGCAACTATCTTGCCGCGCGGACTCCGTTCAGGAAAAACTAGGCGGCGGCGCGGCGACCTTCGGCCAGCCACTCGCGCGCGCGGCGCTGGGCTTCGGCGATTTCACGCGCGGTCATTTCTTCCGCAATGTCGGCACGGCACCAGCTCGCTTCCTCGTGTCCCTTGGATGCGGCGATATTGAACCATTTGTGCGCCTCGATCAGGTCGCACACGATTCCGTGGCTGCCGGTCGAGAACGCGACTCCGAGTGCGAAGAGCGCATCGACGCTGCCGCGTTCGTATTTGGCGAGGCATTCGGCGACCAGCGCCGCGGCGTCCTCGCTCTGGATGATCCTGCCGTGGCCCCCTTCGATACCGGTAAGCTGCATGGTCATTCCCCCAAGCGACCGGCATTCACTACCGGACATTGAGTAACTGCCAAATTCATGGTCAAGAAATAGTTAACACGAACCCGATTTCTTTTTGCGCTCTTCGGGACACGCATTTCTCCGGCTCGTGCGCATCTCAACCTCTCGTCGGATTGGCGCTTGTGCCCCGGGGGCGGCTTGCCTATAGGCTCGCGCCGAACGGGTCATTCAGGGGCGCCGGAAATATCCGGGCTTTAGGGGGAGACGGTGGTCCGATGGCTGAATTCGACCAGGGTGAGAGGGTCCTCAATGGCCTCTGTGGCAAACGATAAGGCAAAGCTCGCCGCGGCCCGCGCAGCGGTGGGCGAGGATTACGTTCCCGACGATTCCGAAGAATATATGAACGAGCGTCAGCAGGATTATTTCCGCATGCTGCTGCTCGACTGGAAGAAATCGATCCACGATGCCGCCGGCCAGACCTTGCAGTCGCTGCAGGACGGTCCGATCCGCGAACCGGACCTCAACGACCGCGCATCCTCCGAAACCGACTGGGGAATCGAACTGCGTACGCGTGACCGCCAGCGCAAGTTGATCGCGAAGATCGATGCCGCGCTGCGCCGGATCGACCAGGGCGAATATGGCTGGTGCGAAGTGACCGGCGACCCGATCGGGCTCAAGCGGCTGATCGCCCGCCCGGTCGCAACCATGACCGTCGAGGCGCAGGAAGCGCACGAGCGGCGCGAGAAGATTTCGCGCGACGATTGAGCCTCGCGCTAACCGATTATTTAGGTCTCGTCCCTAGGGTGCAGCCGGTCCCGGATCCGCCGGGCGCCGGGTCCGAGCAACGTATTTAGGGATACGATGAACGCCATGTCTTCGGTCGACACTCGCAATGTTGCGCGCGACAGCCTGTTTCTGTTCGCGCAACTGACATTCGAAGGTCAGACCCAGGCGTACCGCGTCAAAGTGCGAAATCTGTCTGCGGGCGGCATGATGGCCGAAACCGGCGAGATCACGGCCTCGCCTGGCGACCGCCTCGAAATCGAACTGCGCAATGTCGGCATCGTCAAGGGCAGCGTGGCCTGGGCGCAGGACAATCGTTTCGGCGTGGCCTTCGCGACCGAGATCGATCCCAAGGTCGTGCGCGCGCCCGTCGCGAGCCGGGCCGACGTGCCGCGCTACGCGCGGCCCGCAACCACTCCGCCGACCTTTTCCGACGAAGAACGCCGCATCCGCAAACTGTGATTTGATTGGCTGACGCGGCGCGCGCCGGCTGCTAACCCGCGGATCATGCGATCATGGCTGCTTGCCTTTCTGTCCGCTTCGCTCGCCGCCTGCGGCGTCGGCTCCGATGATGGTATCGTCGATGTAGCATTCATTGCGTCGCCCGAAGACCTTTCGGCAGAGGGCCTCAGGCTAGGGCTTGCCGGCCAGCATGTCCGCGCGGCGCTTTCCGACGGACTGGTGAGGCTCGATGCGAACGGTGTAGTGGTGCCCGGAGTCGCGGAGCGCTGGATCGTCACCGATGGCGGGGCGAGCTACATCTTCCGCATCAACGAATTCGACATGCCCGACGGGAGCCGGCTTACTGCCCAGGCGGTACGCGATGCGTTGCAGCGCCGCCTGCGTCAGTTGAGGGGGACCTCGCTCGGACTCGACCTTGCCAAGATTCGCGATGTCAGGGCGATGACCGGGCGCGTGATCGAGATTCGCCTGACCAGCCCGATGCCCGATTTCCTCCAGCTGCTGGCGCAACCAGAGTTGGGAATCGATCTCGACGGCGTGGGAGCAGGGCTCATGAGCCGCACGGAAGGGGACGACGGGCTTGTCCTGACCCCTCTCCCGCCCGAACGACGCGGGCTGCCCGAGCAGCCCGGCTGGGACGATCTCGTGCGCGAGGTCCGCCTCCATGCAGTCCCGGCCCGCGAGGCCGCCGAAGGTTTTGCGCAAGGACGTTTCGACCTGGTTTTAGGCGGCAGGCTGTCGAGCTTGCCGCTGGCCAGCACCGGGCCGCTTTCGCGCGGGAATGTCCGTCTCGATGCGACGATCGGCCTGTTCGGGCTCGATGTGCGCAAGCCTGCGGGCTTTCTCGGTGCGGCTGGAAACCGCGAAGCTCTGGCCATGGCCGTCGACCGGCAGGCGCTGATGCAGCCCCTCAATATCGGGGGGTGGCTGCCATCGACGCGGATCGTCCCGACGGCGCTGGCGAATGGAGCTTCTCCGCCCGACGAGCGCTGGAAAGCACTCTCGCTCGAGCAGCGACGCAGCACCGCACGCCAGCGGGTCGCGCAGTGGCGTGCGGGGACCGGACGCGAGCCGCAAGTGCGGGTGTTCCTTCCGCCGGGGCCTGGCTCCGACCTGCTGTTCGACGGCCTCGCCGATGATTTCGCCGCGATCGGGGTGACGACGACGCGCGCCCAAACGGCGTCGGAAGCCGATCTCGTGCTGCGCGACAGGGTCGCCCGATACGCCTCGCCGCGCTGGTTCCTCAACCAGTTCAATTGCACTGTCAGCCGGACCCAGTGCAGCGATGATGCGGACTATCTTGTCTCGTTGGCGCTGGATGCGCGCGATACCTCCGAAGAGGCTTCGTACCTTCTCGAAGCGGAAAACACGCTGCTCGCCGGCAATCTCTACATCCCCCTGGGCGCGCCGATCCGTTGGTCGCTGGTGCGCGCCGACATCGAGGCTTTCAGCGAAAATCCGTGGAACATCCATCCCTTGTTCCCGCTCTCGCGCGCCCCCATCTAACGCGAATGGATAACCCGAACCGTCCGCGCCCGATGGGCATCGAACTGCCGACCGGGACCGATCCGGTATCGATCCGCAAGCGTATCGAAGCCATGGAATACCTGCTCGAACGCAGCATGGTGATCCCGGGCACCAGATATCCGATCGGCCTCGACACCATCATCGGCTTCGTGCCGGTACTCGGCGATATCGTGACCGCCGCGATGGCCGCCTATATCGTGTGGGAAGCCAAAAACCTCGGCCTGCCACGCTGGAAGCTCTGGCGCATGATGGGGAATGTTGCGGTGGACAGCGCGATCGGCGCCGTGCCGCTGGTCGGGGATGCGTTCGACATCGTCTACCGCTCGAACACCAAGAACTTGCGCATCGTGAAGGCGCACCTCGACAAGCACCACCCGCACACGCAGGTGATCGAGGGGTAGTTTCATCTGCGACGATAGCGCGCTAGGGCAGCGCGCATGCCTTCCGACGTCACCTATTCGAGCTATCTCGATCTCGACCGCATCCTGGCCGCGCAGCACCCGGCCTCCGATGCGCATGACGAGATGCTGTTCATCATCGTCCACCAGGCCAGCGAGCTGTGGCTTAAGCTGTGCCTGCACGAACTGTTCGAGGCACGCGAGTGCATTCGGCAGGACCGGCTGCGCCCCAGCTTCAAGATGCTCGCCCGCGTGGCGCGCGCACAGGGTCAGCTGATCCAGAGCTGGGACGTGCTCAGCACGATGACCCCGCACGACTATTCCACCATCCGCCCGCATCTCGGCGGGTCGAGCGGGTTCCAGAGCGCGCAGTACCGGATGATGGAATTCCTCCTCGGCGGCAGGAAACCCGACATGGTCGCCATGCACGAGGCGACGCCCGAGGTGGCGGCCGAATTGCGCGAAGAGTTGACGCGCAAGTCGATCTATGCCGAGGCAGTCGCGCTGCTGGCGCGGCGCGGTTTCGCCATTCCGCAGGATGTCCTCGAGCGCCCGGTCGGCGATCCCTGGGCGCATTCTTCCGAAGTCGAGGCGGCCTGGGCAGAAGTCTATCGCGACCCGAAGGAATACTGGGACCTTTACGAACTGGCCGAAAAGCTGGTCGATCTCGAATATCATTTCCAGCGCTGGCGTTTCGGCCATCTCAAGACTGTCGAGCGGATCATCGGCTTCAAGAAAGGCACCGGCGGGACGCCCGGAGTGCCCTATCTGGCTGGCGTATTGAAGGCGGCCTTCTTCCCCGAACTCCTCAGCGTGCGGACTGCGCTGTGAGCAGCTGGAAGAGCACACGGCGCATCTGGGACATTTCCCAAACGCTGCGCCCCACCAACGAGCAAGGGGGCTTGCCGGTCTGGCCGGGCGACACCGCCTTCGCCTTCGAGCGGACATGGAAGATGGAGGATGGCTCGCCGGTCAATGTCGGGCGGATGACCATGTCGACCCATTCGGGCACGCATGGCGACGCGCCGCTGCACTATTCGGAAACCGCGCCAGATATCGCGAGCGTGGAACTCGATCCCTATATCGGCGAGTGCCTTGTGGTCGATGCTACCGGCGTCAACGGGGGCAGCATATCGGTGGGCGACTTGCCGCATCTGGGTAGCGTCGATCGCGTGCTGTTTCGCACTTTCGAGCGCTTCCCTCATGGCGAATGGGACAGCACCTTCACCGCGATCGATGCCGAAACGGTCGAATGGCTTGCGTTGCAGGGCGTCAAGCTGGTCGGCACCGATGCACCCAGCGTCGACCCGCAGGAGTCGAAGACGATGGACGCGCACAAGGCGGTGCTCGAACACGACATGCGCATTCTCGAAGGGCTGGTGCTCGATGGCGTGCCCGAAGGGCGCTACGAGCTGATTGCGCTGCCCTTGAAGATTGCGGGCGGCGATGCCGGATTGTGCCGCGCGATCCTGCGGGAGCTGGGCGATGCTTGAGCGCGCGCGCATCCTCGATGCGGGCGACCCGCTGAAGAATTACCGTGAGCGTTTCGTAGTGCCCGAGGGAGTGATCTACCTCGACGGTAACTCGCTCGGCTGCCTGCCGAAAGCGACCCCCGCACGGCTCGAACAGGTGGTTCGCGACGAATGGGGCGAGGGCCTGATCCGCAGCTGGAATGCGGCGGGGTGGATTGATCTTTCGGCCCGGATCGGCGCGAAGATCGCGCCGCTGATCGGGGCACTGCCGCACGAGGTGATCGCCTGCGATTCGACAAGTGTGAATCTGTTCAAGCTGATCTCCGCGGCGCTGACGATGCGCCCTGGACGCAAGGTGGTGCTGAGCGAGCCGGGCAATTTCCCGACCGACCTCTACATGATCGAAGGTCTCGAAAGACAGGGGCTTGCCGAGCGGAGACTGGTCGCGCGCGAGAGCATCGTCGATGCGCTCGACGAAGACGTCGCGCTGCTGCTGCTGACGCATGCGCATTACAAGACCGGCGAACTGTTCGACATGGAAGCGCTGACGAAAGCGGCGCACGAAAAGGGCGCGCTGGTGCTGTGGGACCTGTCGCATTCGGGCGGTGCGCTGCCGGTCGACCTCAATGCCTGCGCGGCGGATTTCGCGGTCGGCTGCGGGTATAAATATTTCAACGGCGGGCCCGGGGCGCCAGCCTATGCCTTCGTTGCCGAACGCCATCTCGCCACCGCGCGACAACCGCTGACCGGCTGGATGGGGCATGCCGCGCCATTCGCCTTCAGCGACGACTATGCGCCCGCTCCAGGCATCGAGCAGGTGCTCTGCGGCACGCCGCCGATCCTCGGGCTTGCCGCGCTCGAGGTGGGCGTCGACCTAGTCGCCGAAATCGGCGTCGAGCGGCTCTATGCCAAGTCGCAGGCGCTCTCCGAGTTTTTCCGGCAGTGCCTGTCGGAATGCGGTGTCGAGATGACCCTCGTGAGCCCGGTCGAACCCGACCAACGCGGCAGCCAGCTCTCCTTCCGCCACCACGAGGCCTACGCCATCTGCCAAGCGCTGATCGCGCGCGGCGTGATCGGCGATTTCCGCGATCCCGACATCCTCCGCTTCGGCTTCGCCCCCGCCTATCTGCGCTTCGAGGACATGGCCGAAGCCGCGCGGCACCTGGCCGAAGTGCTCGAGAGCGGCGAATGGCAGCGCGACGAATTCCGCGAGCGGGCGGTGGTTACCTAGCCACACTTCGTCATTGCGAGCGGCGCAGCCGCGCGGCAATCCATGGACCATGCACCGCGATTTTCAGCCTGCCGTCTACATCATGGCGAACCATAAGGGCGGCACCCTCTATGTCGGTGTCACCTCCGATTTGGCGAAACGGGCGCATCAGCATCGCGAAGGGGCGGTTGATGGCTTCACCAAACGATACGGGCTCAAGCGGCTGGTCTGGTTCGAGTTCCATGCGACGATGAAAGGAGCGATCCTGCGCGAAAAGCAATTGAAGGCGGGCTCGCGTGCGAAGAAACTCGCGTTGGTCGAAGGGTCCAACCCGGAATGGCGAGATCTGTTCTTCGGACTAAACAGTTAGGCCATGGATTGCCGCGCCGCCTGCGGCGGCTCGCAATGACGAGAGTCTAGGCTCACGCCTCCAGTTCGATGTCCCAGTATAGCCAGTCGCGCCAGGTTTCGTGGAGGTAGTTGGGCGGGAACATCTTGCCGTGCTGTTGCAGCTGCCAATGCGTTGGCCGGATCGGCTCGGCATAGAGGTGCATGCCGGCCTGTTTGGGGGTACGCCCGCCCTTCTTCATGTTGCAGGGCGCGCAGGCGGTGGCAATGTTCTCCCACGTGGTCTTGCCGCCCAGCCGGCGCGGGATCACGTGGTCGAAGGTGAGATTGTGCATGTCACCGCAGAACTGGCAGCTGAAGCGGTCGCGCAGGAACACGTTGAAGCGGGTGAAGGCGGGAAATTCGCTTGGACGCACATACTGCTTCAGCGCAATCACGCTGGGGATCTTCATGTCGAGGGAGGGGGAGTGGACCTCGCGATCGTAGGTCGCGATCACGTCGACCCGGTCGAGGAAGATCGCCTTGATCGCGGTCTGCCACGGCCACAGGCTCAGGGGGTAGTAGGAAAGCGGGGTGTAATCGGCATTCAGGACGAGGGAAGGACACGACTGCAAATTGCGCGTCGGGTCTTCCTCGGTACTTCGGAACCTTGCGGCCCGTTCCAGCAGTTCGGCCTTGAACACGGTGTGCGTCCCTCCCGATCTCTTGCGATGAGAAATGCACTTGCACGGGAAAGGGTCAAGCCTGTTACAGACAGCCTATCCACAGCCTTTCCACCGGGTTGCACCGGGGCAACAGCGCAACCGGAGAACCGCACCTCGTGATCGTCACCCGCTTCGCCCCCAGCCCCAACGGGCCGCTGCACCTCGGCCATGCCTATTCGGCGGTGGTCGCGCACGATCTCGCCAGGGAGGCAGGCGGGCGGTTCCTGCTCCGAATCGAGGATATCGACGGGCCGCGCTCGCGCCCGGAACTGGCCGAGGAATTCCGCAGCGACCTCGAATGGCTCGGGCTCGAATGGAAGGAGGTCCCCGCACAGTCGACCCGGCTCGCACGCTACGAGGCGGCGGCGCACGATCTGCTCGAACGCGGCTATCTCTATCCGTGCACCTGCACCCGCGCCGAGATCGAGGCGATGGAGCCGCGGCTCGGCTCGCAGGGGGCGGTCTATCCGGGCACTTGCAGGGGGCGCCTGCTTGATCCGGACAAGCCCGCGGCGCTGCGGCTCGACGTCGATCGTGCCATGGCCGATTGCGGCCAGCTATACTGGGATGACGCGCTCGCCGGGCGGCAGATCGCCGATCCGCGCGAGGCGGGTGACGTGGTGATCGTGCGCAAGGACGCGCCCGCGAGCTACCATCTGGCTGCGACGCTCGACGATGCGGCGGATGGGGTCACGCTGGTCACGCGCGGGGCGGACCTGTTCCCCGCCACGCATATCCACCGCCTGCTGCAGGCATTGCTCGGCCTGCCGGTGCCGCGCTGGCACCACCACGGCCTGCTGATGGATGACAGCGGGCAGAAGCTCGCCAAGCGCCGCGGATCGCCCTCGCTGGCCGACAGGCGTGGGGGAGGCGAAGACGGTCTGTTGCTTGCCGAGCAACTACGCTTGCACCGTTTTCCGTCTGGCATTTCGCTCGCGAGCGCCTAGATCGGGAGGCGTCATGACAACATTCCTCACCATCCTCCTCGTCATCCTCATGGTCCTCGTGGTCGCCTCGCTGATCCGCGGGATCGTCGCCTTCCTCAAGAGCACCAAGATCGACCTCGAGAGCGGCGAGCAGCAGGACGCCACCGAGATGCAGGTGCTGCAGAACAAGATGATGTTCAACCGCATCAAGTACCAGGCGCTGGCGATCGTCGTAGTCGCGGTGATCCTCGCGATCGCGAACTAGGCCCTTGGTCAAGCTCAACAGGATCTACACCCGCACCGGCGACAACGGGACCACCGGCCTCGTCGACGGATCGCGCTTGCCCAAACATGCTGCGCGAATGGAAGCGATCGGGGCGGTGGACGAAGCGAATTCCGCGCTCGGAGTTGCCGCGGTCGCGCTGGCAGGCAGCGACTTCGCCGAGCCGCTGTTCCGTATCCAGAACGATTTGTTCGATCTCGGCGCCGACCTGGCCACGCCCGCTGGCGAGGATGACGATTTCTCCCCTTCGGAAATGGTGTTGCGCACCGTGTCGGCGCAGGTCGAATGGCTCGAAGGCGCGATCGATGCGGCCAATGCCCGGCTCGATCCGCTCACCAGCTTCGTGCTGCCCGGCGGGAGCGAGGCCGCCGCGCGCCTCCATGTCGCGCGCGCCGCCGCGCGCCGCGCCGAGCGTGCGATGACCGCGATGGCGGCCGAAGTGCGCACCAATCCGCAGGCGCTGGCCTATATCAACCGCCTGTCCGACTACCTCTTCGTGCTCGCGCGGGTCGCTAATGATGATGGTCGGGGCGATGTGACATGGGTTCCCGGGGCCAATCGCTGACACGCCGCTAGCCAGCGCCCGCTGCCTTCGCTAGACCGCGCGCCTTGCTGCACTTGCGAAGGGAAATCTCGATGAACAATACGGTCGCCATCATCGGTGCGGGCCAGATGGGCTCGGGGATCGCGCAGACCGTAGCCGCGCACGGCATGGACGTGCTCTTGGCCGATGTCAGCCTCGAAGTGGCCGAGAAGGCGCATGCCGGGATCGACAAGGCGCTGGGCAAGCTTGTCGGCAAGGGCAAGATCGAAATTGCGGAGGCCGAAGCGACGCTGAAGCGCATCACGCCGATCGCCGACTATGCGCCGATGACCGAAGCCGGGCTGATCATCGAGGCGGCGACCGAGAAGGAGGCGATCAAGCAGGCCATCTTCGAGAAGGCGGGAGAGTTTCTCGCGCCCGATGCGATCATGGCCTCGAATACCAGCTCGATTCCGATCACCCGCATGGCCAATTATTCGCCCGACCCGGCGCGCTTCATCGGGCTGCACTTCTTCAACCCGGTCCCGGTGATGAAGCTGATCGAGGTCATCCCCGGCCTCGCCACCGCCCAGGCGACGACCGAGCGCACCACCGCCTTTGCCGAAAGCCTGGGCAAGGAAGTGGTGCTGAGCCAGGACGAGCCGGGCTTCGTCGTCAACCGCATCCTGCTGCCGATGATCAACGAGGCGATCTTCGTGCTCGGCCAGTCGACCGCCGATATCGAGGACATCGACAAGGGCTGCCGGCTCGGCCTCAACCATCCGATGGGTCCGCTGCAGCTGGCCGATTTCGTCGGGCTCGACACCTGCCTCGACATCATCATGGTGCTCTACAAGACCACCCGCGATGCCAAGTATCGCCCCGCGCCGCTGCTGGTGAAATATGTCGAAGCCGGTTGGCTCGGCCGCAAGACCGGGCGCGGCTTCTACGACTATTCGGGCGAGCAACCGGTGGCTACGCGCTAGTTTGCTTGCCTGACGGTTCGGCTGGCCGGGAGGGGGAGCGGGACGGAACAGCAAGGTCGGGACGGAGGTCCCGACCGCACGCAACAAGAACTGGGGAGTGGGCCGGTGCCGCCGCAAGGGAAGCGCGGAGGCGCTTCACGCACGCAACAAGCACGGAACCCTCTCCCCGGGCCCATCGTTTCTCCCGCAAAGGAGATATTGTATGAGCACCCCCGATACCCTTCCTCCCGAAACGCATAATGACGAGCAGGACGACGAGCGCAGCCAGGCGCAGACCGTTTCAGAGGACGCGCAGCACGAAACGCCCGACAGTCCGACCGAAAGCGTGAAGGGCGACAACGCATCCGGCCTGATGGGCGATTCGACGCAGGACACGATCGATCATATGCGCGACATGGAAAGCTCGGGGCGGATCGATATGTCCGCCTATCGCGGCGAAGACAATCACGACGACAATGAAGACAAGTACGGCAAGGCGAACAAGGTCGATCCCGACCTGCCCTCCGATGGCAGTTGATCAGGGGGCCAGATTGCCGTCGTTGAGGATCCACAGCCCGGCGGTCAGGATCGCCGCTCCGGTAGCTACGGCATAGGCCAGCACACGAAAGTTGGGGGCGGAGACTGCTTCGAAGCGATGCGCGTCGAGCTTCGCCATGGTGTGGCAGGCGCGCCGCTGTGCAGTAATCGCAAGCCAGCCCCCCGCGAGGATGAACATCGTGGCGATGGCGCGCGCCAGCCAGGGCGGATCGAAAGCGCCGAACAGCGCCTTGAAGCCGAGGCCGATGCCGATCGCGGCGAAGGCGGTGCGCATCCAGCCGGCAAAGGTGCGCTCGAGCGCCATGATATTGCGGTCTTCGGCGAGATCGGTGCGCAGCTCGGCCAACTCGGTCGAAGTATCGGCACTGTCGTCGCCGGAAGGATCATCCTGGGCCATGCCCATATCAATGCGCGAAGGGGCGATGCGGTTCAACCCCGACGACGGGCGGCCTAGTGCTCGTCCGCAATCGCCTGTGCCTTGAGCGCATAGAGCGTGTCGAGCGCCTCGCGCGGCGAGAGCGCGTCGACATCGAGCGATTCAAACGCCTCGCGCAGCCGGTCACGCTCTTCGTCCTGGGTCTGCGTGGAGACTGCGAACAGCGGCAGCTCACCGAGCCCGGCTCCAAGCCCGCCGGTCGCTTCGCGGCCCTTTTCGAGTTTGTCGAGCACCGCCTTTGCACGGCGGATGACCGGGCCGGGGACACCCGCGAGCTTGGCTACCGAGAGGCCGTAGCTGCGGTCGGCCGCGCCCTTGGCCAGCTCGTGCAACAGCACCAGCTCGCCCTTCCACTCGCGCGCGCGGACATGGTGGAGGCTGAGCGCGTCGCAGGTTTCGGCGAGGCGGCTGAGTTCGTGGTAATGCGTCGCGAAGAGGCAGCGACATTTGAGCTGTTCGTGCACCGCCTCGACCACCGCCCAGGCGAGCGCCATCCCGTCATAGGTCGAGGTGCCGCGGCCGACCTCGTCGAGGATGACGAAGCTGCGTGCTGTCGCCTGGCTGAGGATCGCGGCGGTCTCGACCATCTCGACCATGAAGGTCGATCGCCCGCGTGCGAGATTGTCCGAGGCGCCGACCCGGCTGAACAGGCGGTCGGCGAGACCGATGCGCGCTGCAGCTGCGGGGACGAAGCTGCCCGCCTGCGCGAGTAGCAGTATAAGCGCGTTCTGCCGCAGGAAGGTCGACTTGCCGCCCATGTTGGGGCCGCCGATCAGCCACAGCCGGTCGTCGCTGCCGAGCGAGCAATCGTTGGCGACGAAGCGCTCGCCACCCTTGGCCAGCGCCTGTTCAACCACCGGGTGCCGGCCGCCGGTCACTTCTAGACACGGCTCGTCCAGTATTTCGGGGCGCGCCCAGTCGCCCTCGACCGCGCGTTCGGCCAGCGCGGCGCAGACGTCGATCCGCGCCAGCGCCGCTGCGGTCGCGGCGATCGCTTCGCGTGCGAGAACGACTTCGCCGACCAGATCCTCGAAATGCGCTTCTTCCGCCGCCAGCGCATGCGCGCCCGCTTCGGCGATCCGCGTCGCCTCCTCGTGCAGGCCGAGCGAATTGAAGCGCACCGCTCCGGCCATGGTCTGGCGATGGGTGAAGCCGCTGTCGGCCGCCATCAGCTTGTCGCCGTGCTTGGCGGGCACTTCGATAAAATAGCCCAGCACCTTGTTGTGCTTGATCTTGAGCGACGGAGTTTCGGTCTGCTCGCGATACTTGCTCTCGAGCGCGGCGATCGCCCGCCTCGCATTGCCGCTGGTCTCGCGCAGTGCGTCGAGTGCGTGGTCGTAGCCCGCCGCAATGAAATTGCCCTGACCGCGCTCGGTCGGGGGGGAGGGGACCAGCGCGCGGGCGAGATGGTCGACCAGCGCGGCATGGCCGCCCAGCGCATCGGCCATGCGCTGGAGCAATCCCGGCAGGTCTGCGCTCGCCGCCAGCATTTCGCGCACCCGCCGCGCCTCGGCGAGGCCGTCGCGGATCTGGCCGAGATCGCGCGGTGACCCGCGTCCGGCGACGAGCCGCCCGAGCGCGCGGCCGATGTCGGGCGCCTGCCGCAAGACGGCCCGCAGATCGGCGCGCAACAGGGGATCGGCATGGAAGTGCTGGACCCCTGCGAGCCGCTCCTCGATCGCGGAACGGTCGGCGAGCGGGGCGGAGAGGTCCTCGGCCAGCTGGCGCGCGCCCGCGCCGGTGGCGCAGCGATCGACGCAGGCGATCAGGCTGCCCGCGCGTCCGCCGCCCTGCGCTTCGAGGATCTCGAGGCTGGTGCGGGTTGCCGCGTCCATCGCAAGATGCGCGCCATGGCCGCGCGCCACGGGCGGGAGGAGAAAGGGCAGGCTGCCGCGCCCGGCATGGTCGAGATAGGCGATCAGCCCCGCCGCCGCCGCCAGCATCGGCCGGGTAAAGCTGCCGAGCCCGTCGAGCGTGGCGATGCCATGGATCGCCTTCAGCCGCGCTTCGCCTTCCTCGCTGCGGAAATCGGCGCGCGGGCGCGCGATCACCTCGCCGGGTACGTCGTCGCAGTCCTCAGGCGCCACGATTTCGCTCGCGCCGAGCCGCGCCAATGCGGCGTCGAGCGCGTGCGGAGCGCATTCCTCGAGCTCCATCCGTCCGGTCGAAATGTCGCAGGCGGCCAGCCCGACACCGTCGCGCAGCGGAGCCACGGCAACAAGCAGGTTCGCCCGCCGCGGTTCGAGCAGCGCCTCTTCGGTCAGCGTTCCCGCAGTCACGAAGCGCACGATATCGCGGGCCACCAGCGCCTTGGATGTGGGGGTGCCCTCGCGCTTCGCCCGCGCCTTGGCTTCCTCGGGCGTCTCGGTCTGTTCGGCGATGGCGACACGGCAGCCGCCCTTGATGAGGCGCGCAAGGTAGCCTTCCGCGGCATGCACGGGCACGCCGCACATCGGCACCGGCTCGCCGCCATGTTCGCCGCGCGTGGTCAGCGCGATGTCGAGGATGCCCGCGGCCACTTTCGCGTCGTCGAAGAACAGCTCGAAGAAATCGCCCATGCGGTAGAACAGCAGCGCATCGCCGGCCTCGCGCTTCAGCGCGAGGTATTGCTGCATCATCGGGGTGGGCTTGGATGACATGACCCGGGCCTAGCGAGCGCGGAAGCGATTCGGGAGTCGTGCGAGGTGCCCTTTCCCCTATGACTTCGCCGCGCGAGCGGTTAGGGGCGGGAGCCAGCGAGACGAGGACCCTAATGGCTGACGAAAAATCCGCATTCAATACCCGCGAGGCACTGTTCTACCACGAGACGATCCGCCCGGGTAAGATCGAGATAATCGCTTCCAAGCCGATGGCGACTCAGCGCGACCTGAGCCTGGCCTATTCGCCCGGTGTCGCGGCTCCGGTGGAAGCGATCGCGGCCAATCCCAAGGATGCAGCGCGCTTCACCGCCCGCTCGAACCTCGTCGCGGTGATCTCCAACGGCACCGCCATTCTCGGCCTCGGCAATCTCGGCGCGCTCGCCTCGAAGCCGGTGATGGAAGGCAAGGCGGTGCTGTTCAAGCGCTTCGCCGATGTCGATTCGATCGATCTCGAGCTCGACACGGAAGATCCGGACAAGTTCATCGAGGCGGTCGCGCTGATGGAGCCGAGCTTCGGGGGCATCAATCTCGAGGACATCGCCGCGCCCGAATGCTTCATCATCGAGCAGGCGCTGCGCGAGCGGATGAACATTCCGGTCATGCATGACGATCAGCACGGTACCGCGATCATTTCGGCCGCCGGGCTGATCAATGCCTGCCACCTGACCGGGCGCGACCTCAAGGACGTGAAGATGGTGGTGAACGGGGCCGGGGCCTCGGCGCTCGCCTGTACCGCGCTGATCAAGTCGGTCGGCGTGCGGCACGAGAATGTGATCGTCTGCGACCGCGCCGGGCCCATCTATCCGGGCCGCGACAATGTCGACCAGTGGAAGAGCGCGCATGCCGTCGAAACCGAGGCGCGCAGCCTCGAAGAGGCGCTTGAAGGCGCAGACGTCTTCCTCGGCCTGTCCGCCGCCGGTGCGCTGAAACCCGAGTGGGTCGCCAAAATGGCCGACAAGCCGATCATCTTCGCCATGGCCAATCCGGTGCCCGAAATCATGCCCGAGGACGCCAAGGCGGTGCGCCCCGATGCGATCATCGCCACCGGGCGCTCGGACTATCCCAACCAGGTCAACAACGTGCTCGGTTTCCCCTTCATCTTCCGCGGCGCGCTCGACGTGCAGGCAACCGCGATCAACGAGGAGATGAAGGTCGCCGCCGCGCGCGCCATCGCCGAACTCGCGCGGGAGCGCGTGCCCGACGAGGTCGCCGCCGCCTATGGCGTCAGCCACCAGTTCGGCGAGGAATACATCATTCCCGCCCCCTTCGATCCGCGGCTGATGGAAGTCGTTTCGAGCGCGGTCGCAAAAGCGGCGATGGACAGCGGCGTGGCGCAGGCGCCGATCGAGGATTTCGATGCCTACCGTCTTGCTCTGAAGGCGCGCCTCAATCCGACCACTGCGGCGCTGACCAATATCTACGAGCAGGCCAAGGCAAACCCCAAGCGGATGGTCTTCGCCGAGGCCGAGGAAGATGTCGCGCTGCGCGCCGCGGTCCAGTTCCGCGATTTCGGCTATGGCGAGCCGATCCTCGTCGGGCGGACCGAGAAGGTCCTCGAAAAGCTCGCCGAACTCGGAGTCGACGATCCCGACGACTGGATCATCGAAAATTCGGCCGTGTCGGACAAGGTCCCGGCGATGGTCGACTATCTCTACAAGCGCCTCCAGCGGCGCGGCTATACCGAGCGCGACGTCGGCCGGATGGTCAACCAGGAACGCAACGTCTTCGCCGCGCTCCTGGTTGCGCTGGGGCACGGCGATGCGATGATTTCGGGTCTGACCCGTACCTTCGCCCAGACTGCGCGCGAAGTCGGCCGCGTGCTCGATCCCAAACCGGGCGCGGTGCCCTTCGGGATCCACATGATGATCGGCAAGAACACCACCGTGTTCCTCGCCGACACGACGATCAACGAGCGCCCGACGGCCGAACAGCTTGCCCATATCGCCAAGGAGACCGCCGCCGTAGCCCGCCGCATGGGCCACGAACCGCGCGTCGCCTTCCTCTCCTATTCGACCTTCGGTAATCCGTCGGGCCAGTGGCTCGACAATATCCGCGACGCGGTGGCGCTCCTCGACGCCGAAGACCCGGGCTTCGAATACGAGGGCGAGATGGCGCCCGATGCCGCGCTCAACCCCAAGGTCATGCAGCTCTATCCCTTCAGCCGCCTTTCGGGGCCGGCGAACGTGCTGGTCATGCCCGGGCTGCAATCGGCCAACCTCTCGGCCAAGCTGCTGCGCGAACTGGCTGGCGAAACCACCGTTGGCCCGATGATGATCGGCATGGAGAAGCCCGTCCAGATCGCCCCGATGACCGCGATCGCACCCGACGTGCTGACGCTGGCGGTGCTGGCAAGCGCCGGGGTAGTGGGCTGAGGGCGGTGATCCCCTGCCAGCGCAACCGCTTCGCCATCCCCGACGATGTGCATTATCTCAACTGCGCCTATATGGCGCCGCTCGCGCACGACGTGAGCGAGGCGATGGTCGAAGGCGCGCGGCTGAAAGCGCAGCCGTGGAATTTCCGCCCGGCCGATTTCTTTGCGGTGGCCGAGCGTTTCAGGACCACTGCCGCCCGGCTCACGCAAGTCGATGCCGAGTGCCTCGCGATCGTGCCTTCGGTCAGCTATGCGCTGGCAACGGCTGCGGCCAACCTCCCCATTGCCGGAGGGCAGTGTATCGTCACGCTGGCGGACCAGTTCCCCTCGAACGTCTATCCCTGGCGCGACCTTGCCGCGCGCAGCGGAGGCGAGGTGGTGGCGGTCCGGCGTCCCGCGCAGGACTGCTGGACCGACGCGGTGGTCGAGGCGATCGGATCGGACACCGCCATCGTCGCGCTGCCGCACAATCACTGGGCCGACGGGCGCGTGGTCGATCTCGTCGCGGTCGGCGAGAAGTGCCGCTCGGTCGGCGCTGCGCTGGTGCTCGACCTGACGCAGTCGCTCGGCGCCATGCCGCTCGATTTCGACGCGGTGCAGCCCGATTTTGCCGTCGCGGCCTGCTACAAATGGCTCATGGGCCCCTATGGCGTGGGCCTCTGCTATATCGCGCCGAAGCACCATGGCGGCCGCCCGATAGAGCACAATTGGATCAATCGCGCCGGGTCGGAAGATTTCGCGCGGCTGGTCGACTATCGCGCGGATTTCCAGCCCGGCGCGCGGCGCTTCGACATGGGCGAGAAATCGAACCCGCCCCTGCTGATGGGCGCGACCGCGGCGCTCGAATTCCTGCTTGAATTCGGTGTCGACGCGATTTCCGAGACGCTCGGCGCGGCGACGCAGGAAATCGCGGATCAGGCCCGCGAACTGGGCCTCCGATCCGCGGCGATCGGGACGCGCGCGCCGCATTTCCTCGCGCTCGAATTCCCTAATGGCGTGCCCGATGGCCTGACCGAACGGCTCGCAACGGCGCAGGTTCACGTCTCGCTGCGCGGTTCGTCGCTGCGCGTGACGCCGCATCTCTACAACCGATCCGAAGACAGTGCAGCGCTGATCGCCACGCTGCGCGCGTGCATGGCCTAGAAGGACAGGTCCTTGCCCGTGTAGTCGGCGTAGCGAAAGCCCGCGCCGCGCGCGCCTTCGAGGATATCGGCGAGACCCTTTGCGCTTTCCTCGATACTCAAGGGTGCCTGCGGCCCGCCCATATCGGTCTGGACCCAGCCGGGGTGGAGCGCGAGCGTGGCGATCCCGCGTGGACCGGCATCCTGTTCGGCCACGCCCTTGGCGAGCATGTTGAGCGCCGCCTTGCTGCTGCGATAGAGCTCGTAACCGCCCGAGCTGTCGGAGATCGATCCCATCAGCGAGGTCATGAAGCCGAGCGTGCCGCCATCCTTGACGGCGGGCAGCAGCGTCTTCGCCGCACGCACCGGGCCGAAGGCATTGGTCATCATCACCTCGGCGACTTCCTCGGCGGTGGCCTGCTCGCTCGACTGGTGGCGCGCGCCGGTGATGCCCGCATTGACGAAGAGGACGTCGAGTTCGCCTGCGCCGAAGCCGAGGTCGGCATAACTCGCCGGGTCGGTCACGTCGCAGGTGACGATCCGCAGCGTGTCGCAGGCAAGCGCATGCAAGTCGCCGCTGCGTCCGCGTTCGCTGGCAACGACCCGCCAGCCGCGGCCGAGGAACTCGCGCACCAGCCCGAGGCCGAGCCCGCGCGATGCGCCGAGAATGAAGATCGTCCTGTCGCTCATGTTCCGTCTCTTTCGCTCCGATTTCGATCGCGTCACGTCGCGTTCGGTTCGCCGCATTGCGACCCGCTCCCGCCTTCCGGTTCATCGCCGCGCAAGCGCGCAGGTTCCAACGGCGGTGCGGGGGCAGACTAACGCACCCGAAAGGAAGTGAAATGAAAAAGACAATCGCAGCGGCCGCAATCCTCGCCGGTGCCATGGTCGCAGCGCCGGCCATGGCGCAGGGCAGCAACACCGCTCCGGGCGGATTCTATGTCGGCGCGCTCGCCGGCTACGAAGGCCTCAACGTCGATTCGGCCGACAACAGCGTTACTGCCGATGCCGATTCGGCAGTCTACGGCGTCACCGCCGGCTATGATCTCTCGCTCGGCAGTGCCTTCGTCGGCGTCGAGGGCGAACTGTCGAAGAGCGGCGGGTCGACCGAATTCCCGAGCAGCTTCGGCGGCGCCCGCGACGGGCTCGAGGCCGAGGGCCAGTATTACCTCGGCGCCCGCGCCGGCTTCGCGCTGACGCCGGGCATCGCGGCCTACGGCAAGGTCGGCTACACCGCGCTCGACACCAAGGCCTTCACCAGTGCCGGTTCGTTGAGCGATGTGAAGGAAAACGCCAGCGGCTTGCGCTTCGGCGGCGGCCTGCAGGTCCAGCTGCCGGGTCCGCTCGAAGGGCGTCTCGAATACCGCCGCTCGCGCTATAACGATGTCGGCGGCGACGTCGGCGACGCGAAGACCGACCAGGTCGTGGCCGGGCTCGGCCTGCGCTTCTGAGGCGTCGTCCGATTTCGAACAATCGGGGGGCCGTCCGGGCGACCGGGCGGCCCTTCGCTATTCGCGGGCGCCCTGTCTACGCATATCCGAACTTCTCGATCCAGAGTTCGAGGATCGGCAATCGGCGCGGCGTTCATACACGCTCGGTCGTGGAGTTGAAGCTGTCGCGAGACGGATTCCTCGGAGCGAGCGGCGCTCCAAGTCGGGCGAATTACGAGGGGATAGGGCGCCTCTGCCCGAGCGCCTAGGCGTGTCGGCGAGCCCGAAAGCTATGTGGGTCGGCGATGCGCCAGAGATCGGCAAAGGGCGTGCTCTCCGGATCGTCAAGAAGGCTGCCCGGGTGAACTTCTTCCATGACCGCTCCGATGGAGACCATTTCGGCATTGTTCTTCCACTGCCGCAGGTGCTGCATGGTGAAGTCATCGGGCGACTCGAGCCCGCAGGCGACGACGATATCGTGAAGGCTATCGAGCGTTTTCGACTGGAACGAGGCCACTCGCTGGGCCTTTTCCTCGATCACCAGCCCGCGCTGCCGGGCGCGCGAGGTCGTTGCGATACCCGTCGGGCAAGTATTGGTATGGCAGCGCAACGACTGCACGCAGCCCAGCGAGAACATAAAGCCGCGCGCGGCATTGCACCATTCCGCGCCGAGAGCCGCATTCATCGCGATGGCCGAGCCGGAGAACACCTTTTCCGAGGCAGCCAACCGGACTTTTCCCTTGAGGTTGGTTCCGACCAGCGCGGCATTGACGTAATGCAGACCGACCCGCAGCGGCAGCCCGACGTGGTTCGACAGTTCGAGCGGGGCCGCCCCCGTTCCGCCGCCACCCCCATCCACCACGATGAAGTCCAGCAGGATCCCGCTGTCGACCATTGCCTTGGCGATTGCGAATACCTCGTGCGGGAGGCCGACGCACAGTTTTATCCCGACCGGCTTACCACCTGAAAGGTCGCGCATGCTTGCCGCGAACTCGAGCAGTTCGGTAGGAGTCGAGAACGCGGAATGACCGGGGGGTGACAGGCAATCCCGATGCGCCTCCACTTGCCGCGTGTCGGCGATCTCCCGATTGACCTTGGCAGCGGGGAGCAGGCCGCCGTGACCGGGCTTTGCTCCCTGACTCAATTTGATTTCGGTCATCTTTACGCGATCGTCGCGCGCCTTGTCCGCGAAACTGTCGGGATCGAACCGGCCATCCTTCGTCCTCGCTCCGAAATATCCCGATCCGATCTCCCAGACGAGATCTCCTCCATGCTTGAGATGGTAGGGAGACAGCCCTCCCTCGCCGGTGTCGTGGTAGAAATCGCCCATTTTGGCACCGAGATTCAGGGCTTCGATCGCATTTGCCCCCAGAGCACCGAAGCTCATCGCGCTTATGTTCAGACGGGCGGCTTCATAAGGCTTTGCGCATTGGTCACTGCCGACCTTCACGCGGGTACGCTTGGGCGCACCGGCGTTGGGACTGGTCGAATGGCAGAGGGCTTCATACTCTTCGGAATAGACGTCGAGCTCGGTACCGAAAGGATTGGCATCTTCCTGTCCCTTGGCCCGCGCATATACCAGCGAACGGGAGACACGGTCGTATGGTCGTCCCTCGAGCGGGCCCTCTACGATGTAGCTGCGCAGGAAGGGGCGCAGGTCCTCGAACAGCCAGCGAAAGCGCGCCCCGAGGGGGTAGTTGCGCCGCAGCGAGTGCTTCTTCTGGAACAGGTCCCACAGGGCCAGGAGAAACAGCGGGCCGACGACTGCCAGGCCCCACGCCGCGGCAGGCTGTACGGTCATCGCGATCGTTCCGAACAAGAGCACTGCCAGCGCGGTCGACCACAGTCCGAGGTTACGTTCGAGGGCATTGTCCTGGAAAAGCGTTGCGAAAATCGATTTCATCGGGCGCCCTCTCCTGCGGTCGGCGGTTCGCGAACCTGCTCTCGCTGCAACGCTTGGCGACTGCAGCGTTTCCATGCCGCCCTCATGGGCGGGAGGATCGACCGGAAGCGCTAGACATCCTTCCGCATCAGTCCGTGCGGATCGTTCACGACCAGCGCCGTGTCGCTGCGGGCAAGGGCCAGGAGCGTGAGCTGACCTTCCCTCGCGCGGATGATAGCGAGGCTGGAGGGCGCGCTGATCGTGACCAGCATCGGCACGCCGGCGCGCACTGTCTTTTCCACCAGCTCCTGGCTGCAGCGGGCCGACAGGAGAACGAAACCGTTCGCGCGATCTTCCCCTTGCCGCACCAGGGCGCCCAGAAGCTTGTCGAGCGCATTGTGCCGCCCCACGTCTTCGCGGGTGCAGACGATCTCGCCGTCGAACGAGCAGAAGGCGGCGGCATGCGCGGCTCCGGTCACCCTGCCCAGCGCTTGGTGCTGGCGCAGGGCGCCCATTGCCTTGTGGATCGCTGCGGGACGTAGACGGGGGATGGCTTCCACCGGCTCGAGCGGGGCGAGGGCGGCGGCGATCGATTCAATCCCGCAAATGCCGCAGCCGCTTTCCGAAACGCGGGTTCTTGCCCGGTCCAGGATCGCCGGCAAGCTGCCAGGTGGAAGGTTGGCGCGGACAACCCATCCTCCCTCGGCTTCGAAGGTGCCGAGCGCATCCATTTCTCCGGCATCGGCGAGGCCTTCGCTCAAGGCGAAGCCGACCGCGAAATCCTCGAGGTCGGATGGCGATGCCATCATCACAGCATAGCCGACACCATTGAATTCGATGGCGACGGGAACCTCGACCGGCACCGCCCTGACCCCCGATGTGACCTGGCCGTTATCGAAATTCAGGACATCCGTATCGAAAAATCGCACGGCCGAACCAAGCGAAGTCGACATCTCCAGCAGTTCGAGATCGAAGGGCGTATTGACGTTGACGAGTCCATTGGCCCCTTGCGGAACGCGTGCTGCGCCGCACCCATCGAGCCACGAAACGACTGAGCGCTCGCCCCCTTGCAAGTGCCGCTCCAGCTGCTCGGCCAAGTGGCAGGGCCACAGCCCGATCAGCCAGTGACGATCAAGAACGGCCGGTCGATCACCGGGAAAGTTCTCCAGCAGGTCGGGCGGCAGCGGATGGACGTCGATCGGCGCGCTCAGGACGTGCGTGTATCCCTCTTCGCCAGCGTGATACAGCGCTGCGCACAGACCGGCCAACGGCCCCATCCCTTCGTGCGGTCGATCGCGGAGCGAGGCCAGGCCCTCTCTCTTCGCGCCGCAGAGCACGAGACCGTCGCAGGCGGGGGCGATCGCTCGGATAGCGTGGTCGAGCAATGTCCTGCCCTGCCATAGGGCGTCGGATTTGTCGCAGCCGAACCGGCGACTTCGTCCTCCGCCGATCAATGCGCCGAGGATGCGCCTGCGGGGTCCGGTCATAGAGTCGGCCTTCGATTGGGGTTGTGGTGGCGCGATACAATGCGAAGCGCTAAGCATATTATAAGACAAGGACAATCCAACCCGGCACCATCGAGCCACTGGAATGTGCCCCTCCGGAGAAGCGCCCATGCCCGAGACGATCGACGACGACGACGAGGCCGAGCGCGACCTGCCCCATTCGCCCGGTCCTGCCGGCGGATGGGGGTCGCTGCAGGGAATTGTCCGGATCTACGGGGAAAGCGGGGCTGCTCCCGGGGCGCTGGACAGCTTGCGGCGGCTCAACAAGCCGAAGGGCGTCATGTGCATGTCCTGCGCCTGGCCCAAGCCCGCCAACTATTCCGCCTTCGAATTTTGCGAGAACGGCGCGAAGGCCGTCCTGTGGGAATTGACGGAGGATCGCTGCACCCCCGAATTTTTCGCGGGCGAACGGCACACGGTTCGCGAATTGCGCAACTGGAGCGACCACGAGCTGGAAAAGGCGGGCCGCCTGACCCACCCGATGAAATACGATGCGGCGAGGGATCGTTACGTACCGGTCGAATGGGAGGAGGCCTTCGACGAGATTGGCTCTATCCTGAAGCGCCTTCCGCGGAAGAGCGTGGTCTTCTATGCCTCGGGCCATGCGGGGCTCGAGGCGTCCTATCTCTATGCCCTGCTGGCGCGCGTCTACGGCAACAACAACCTGCCGCAGAGTTCGAACATGTGTCACGAGACGACTTCCGTAGGGTTGACGAAGGTCATCGGATCGCCCGTCGGCACAGTGACCTTCGACGATCTCGCCAAGGCCGATGCCTATTTCTACTTTGGCCAGAATCCGGGCACCAACAGCCCGCGGTTCCTGCACAATCTCAAGCACCTGAAGGATCGCGGCGGCAAGATCGTGACCTTCAATCCGGTGATCGAGCAAGGGTTGGTTTCCTTCGTCGATCCGCAAAATCCTCTGGCAATGCTGACGGGCAAGGAAACCATCATTTCCGACCAGTACCACCAGCTCAGGGCAGGCGGCGATGTCGCGGCGATCCTGGGCATGTGCAAGGTCGTGGTCGAGGCCGACGACGAGGCCCGATCGGCCGGCAGGAACGAGATCATCGACCATGATTTCATCGCCCAGCACACGACCGGTTTCGACGATTTCGCCGACTGCTGCCGCAAGGCCGAATGGACCGAAATCGAAAGCGCCAGCGGCCTGACCGAGGCTGCCCTGCGCGAAGCGGCGCAGGTCTATATGGAGGCGGACCGCGTCATCGGCGTTTACGGCATGGGCTTCACGCAGCACACGCACGGGGCGCTGAATATCGCGATGATGGTGAACCTGCTCCTGTTGCGCGGCAATATCGGGCGCGAAGGTACCGGCTGCTGCCCGGTGCGCGGGCATTCCAACGTCCAGGGCCAGCGGACGGTGGGCATCGCGGAAAAGGCCAAGCTGGTCCCGCTCGACCGGCTCAAGCAGCTTTTCGACTTCGATCCCCCGACCGAGGACGGCCTGCATATTGTCGATGCCGTCGAGGGGCTGATCGGGCGCGAGGTGAAGGGGTTCATATCGCTGGGCGGGAACCTCGTCAGGGCAACCCCCGACCAGGACCGGATGAAAGAGGCCTGGGCCGCGCAGGAATTGACCGTGATGGTCTCGACGAAGCTCAATCGCAGCCATCTTCATCCTGCCAGATCGGCCTGGATCCTGCCTTGCCTTGGGCGGTCCGAAATCGACCAGCAGGCTGGCGGAAACCAGGCGGTGACCAGCGAAGACAGCTTCTCGATGATCAGCGGATCGATCGGCCATCGCCCCCCGGCGTCGGATTGGCTGAAAAGCGAACTGGCGATCGTCGCGGGTATCGCCAAGGCTGCGACGGATCCGAACCCCAGGCTGAAATGGGATGAATGGACAGGGGATTACGCGCTGGTCCGCGACCTCATCGAGCAAACCTATCCCGATGATTTTGCCGATTTCAACGCGCGCATGTTCGAGCCGGGCGGTTTCTACCGCGGCAACCCGGCCCGCGAACGTATCTGGAAGACCGATTGCGGGAAGGCGGTCATTACCACGCCGCCGCAGCTGACATCGCTGGGCTTTGCGGACAGGCCGGGACGCTATCGCCTGATGACATTGCGCTCCAACGACCAGTTCAACACGACCGTCTATGGCTACAGCGATCGCTTCCGCGGGATCGAGGGGACGCGCGACGTCGTGCTGATGAACCCGGCAGATATCGAAGAGGCCGGCCTTGTCGATGGCGATACCGTGCGTCTCGTCACCGATTACGACGATGGTGTCGATCGCTTTTTGGGGGGGCTTGAGCTCATCGCCTATAAATTGCCAAGGGGCACCGTGGCGTCCTACTATCCCGAGTGTAACGTCCTTGTCCCGATCAGCCATCACGACAGTCTATCGAAGACGCCGGCTTCGAAATCGGTACCCGTCAAGGTGCTCAAGGATGGCTGAGGCGCTTTTCGCGCTCGCCTGGCCGGCAATCGCGGCATGACCGTCCAGCAGGCCATCGCGCCAGCACCTGCGCTGGTGGACCGCTTCCGCCGTCGCATCGACTACGTGCGCATGTCGGTGACCGACCGATGCGACTTGCGGTGCCGCTACTGCATGCCCGACAGGATGACTTTCCTGCCGCGCAAGGACCTGCTGGAGCTCGGAGAGATCGTCGATCTTGCGGATATTTTCATTGCGCGCGGGGTGAGACGCATCCGGCTCACCGGTGGCGAGCCCCTCGTGCGCACAGGTGTCTCCGATCTCGTAAGGAGCCTCGGCCAGCGTCTCGGCAAGGGTCTCGAGGAACTGACCCTGACCACGAACGGGACGCAGCTAGCCGACCATGCGGACACTCTGGCTGCCAGCGGGGTGCGTCGTATCAATGTCAGCCTCGACACGCTCGATCCCGATTCCTATCGTGCGATTACCCGGCGCGGCGACCTGGACAAAGCAATCGCAGGAATCGCTGCGGCCACGGCGGCAGGTCTTCGGATCAAGATCAACATGGTCGCGATGAAATCGGTCAATGATCACGAGATCGACGGGATGATCCGCTTCTGCATGGCCAACGATCACGATCTCACCTTGATCGAAACGATGCCACTTGGCGAGATCGGCGAAGATCGCGCACCGACCTTCTTGTCTCTCGCACCGGTGGAGGCGCGGTTGCGCGAAGACATGGGCCTGGTCGAATCGCGGCATTCCAGCCCCGGCCCATCGCGATATTTCGACATCCCTGGATCGACCAGCAAGATCGGTTTCATCACGCCCCTGACGCGCAATTTCTGCGCTTCGTGCAACCGCATCCGTGTCACGGCGACCGGAACGGTCTTCGGCTGTCTGGGGCGGGACCAGAAAGTGGAGCTTCGCGATGCCTTGCGGCAAGGGGGGGCACAAGCGGTGGCTGCCGCACTCGATCGCCTGCTGGCGGGCAAGCCCGAGGGGCACGCGTTTGCGAATTCCGCCGCGACGCCGAGCGTGTCGCGCTTCATGAGCATGACGGGGGGATAGACGCGTGCGGAGCGGGATCGCTGGGGGGACGCGAATGATCGGTTTCAGCGAGGCGATCGGCTTGATCGAGACGGGCGTCGGCGCGCTCGAGACCGAGGTCACCGCGATAGACCAGGCGTATGGCCGGGTGTTACGCGAGGATCTGCTTGCCCGATCGGACGCTCCCGCGGCGCCCGTCGCCGCCATGGACGGCTATGCGGTGAACTCCGCGGCACTGGCCGAGCACATGGGCTTCGCAGTGGTGGCAGAGGCGCGCGCGGGCGGGGCGCGACGGCTGCACATCGGCAAGGGCGAGGCGGCCCGCATCTTCACCGGCGCGATGCTGCCGGAAGGCGCCGACATGGTGATCATGCAGGAATATGCCCGGCTAGAGCAGGGCAGGGTGTGGTTCGCAAGTGGGCATGGACCCGCCCGCCATATCAGGGAAGCCGGCAGCGATTTCACCCGCGGCACCGTGCTGGTGCCCGCCGGAACCTGCATCGATGCCCGGCAACTGGTGTTGTGCGCCGCAGCGGATCGGGCGGAGATCACGGTGTCGCGGCGGGCACGCGTGGCGATTCTTGCGACGGGCGACGAGCTGGCTGCACCCGGATGTGCGCATGGCCGCCCCGGTACGATCCCCGAGAGCATCAGCCTGCCTATCGCCGGGATGGCCGAATCGCATGGCGCCAGCCTGGTCGGTCGGAAGATCGTCCCGGACGACCGGGTGCGCCTGGCCGAGGCAGCGGACGCCTTGCTGCAAGTGTCCGATCTGTTGATCGTTCTCGGCGGAGCGTCGGTGGGCGACCGGGATTATTCGAAGGAAGTACTGCAGGAACTCGGCCTCGAGCTGATCTTCTCCAAGGTTGCGATCAAGCCGGGCAAGCCGGTTTGGTTCGGCCGTGCCGGTCCCAGGGCGGTGCTCGGCCTGCCTGGCAATCCGACCTCGGCGATGGTGACCGCGACGCTGTTCTTGCCCTGCCTTCTCGCGCGGCTGCACGGGGCCGACCGGGTAGAGCCATGGCAGACGCTGCGCCTCGCGGAGGCCCTGCCCCGAACCGGCATGCGCGAAACCTTCGTCCGCGCGATCCGGCAGGGCGACGAAGTGGCGCCGCTGGACAACCAAAGCAGCGCAGCCCAACTCGCAATGGCGCGCGCAGATCGCCTCATCCGTTGTCCGGCCGGGCAGCAGGCCCTGCCACCGGGTACGCCGGTACAGACAATCCCCTTCTGAATTCCCCTACCGGCAGGCCAGAAGCCATGCGCCGGAGGTTCCCCTCCAGCCGGGCCACGCGATCGAGCGTGTCCGGCCGCGCGATCGACCCGTCACCGCCGCCGAAAGCGAAAGTACCAGACTTCGTGGCCATAGACCGTGCGCGCCTTGTGCTCATAGCGCGTTTCGGGCCAGCCCGAAGGGCGGTTCTCCCAGCTCGCGCGGCCTTCGACCTGCCACTCGAACTCGTCGGTGAAGCGACGCATCACCATCAGCGCGTGCCGCAGATAGACCGGATGATCCGTGCCGAAGCGAAATTCGCCGCCCGGCTTCAGCTTGTCGGCGATCATCCGCACCGGCCCGTCGTTCATCATCCGCCGCTTGGCGTGCTTGTTCTTGGGCCAGGGATCGGGATGGAGCAGGTAGACCATCGTCAGCGCGCCATCGGGCACGCGGCGCAACACCTCGAGCGCATCGCCATGGTGGATGCGGACGTTGGCGAGCCTGCGGTCGCGGATATGCGTCAGCGCCTGCGCCACGCCGTTGACGAAGGGTTCGGCCCCGATGAATCCGTGATCGGGCAGCAGGTCGGCGCGTTCGGCCATGTGTTCGCCGCCGCCGAAGCCGATTTCGAAATGGAGCGGGCGGTCGAAACCGAACAGCGCTTCCGAGGTCACCCGTCCTTCGCCGGGAACCGCAATCTGTGGCAGCAACCGGTCAACCAGCTCCTGCTGCGCCGCGCGCAGCGGTTTTCCCTGGCTGCGGCCGTAGAGCCGGTTGAGCGTGGTCGGATCGCCTTCCTTGAATGCTGACATGCGGCGCGCCGTAGCGCCATCATCCCCATGTCGTCCAGATGCCGTAGGCGCTGGTCATGCTGAGCGCGATGCCGACGAGGATCAGCATGAGCTTGGGACTGAAGTGCTTGGCCGCCATCGCACCGAAGGGCGCCGCGACAATGCCACCGAGGATCAGCCCCAGCGTCGGGCCGGCGATGTGCGAGATGCCGAGATGATAGACGAAGCTGGCCGAAATGCTCAGCGTGAGAAAGAATTCGACCGAATTGACCGTGCCCACCACCTTGCGCGGTTCGGCACCCTGGACGAGCAGGTTCGAGGTCACCACGGGGCCCCAGCCGCCGCCACCCGCGGCATCGAGGAAGCCGCCTGCGAGGCCGAGCGGTGCGACATGTTTCGCCTCGCGCAACTTGGGCGGGTAGAGCACGCCGCGCACCAGCAGCCACAGGCCGATCCCCGCCAGATAAAGCAGCACGAAGGGCTTGATCGTATCGCCATCGATAGAGGTCAGCAGATAGGTGCCGGCCAAGCCGCCGATCACACCGGGGATCAGCAGCCGCAGGAATAGTCGCTTGTCGATATTGCCATGCAGCAGGTGGCTGATGCCCGACGTCGCGGTGGTGAAACATTCCACCAGATGGACTCGCTGCGAGGCGAGTGCGGGCGGCACGCCGAGCAGGCCGACCATCAGCGTGTTGGTGATGACCCCGAAGGCCATGCCCAGCGCACCGTCGACCATCTGCGCGGCGAAACCGATGAGGATGAAGGGGAGAATGGGCCCCAGATCGAAACCGAGCACCTCCATTGCGGGGGCGGGCCTTTCGCTGTTGATACCCGCGGCCTCTACTGTGATTCGCGTGTCCCGGCGAGATAGAAAATCTGTGTAACTCGGGTGCTTGGCAGGATTCGCGCCGTTGCCCCATTGCAGTGAGCGCCGGACAAAGAAAAACGCCCGGCAGCCGAGGCTCCGGGCGTCTCTCGCTGTCCCGTCCGCGGGGAAACCGCTGTCAGGCCGCCTCGGCCTCTTCGTTCGGGTCGCGCAGCACGTAGCCGCGGCCCCACACGGTCTCGATATAGTTCTCGCCGCCGCAGGCATGGCTCAGCTTCTTGCGCAGCTTGCAGATGAAGACGTCGATGATCTTGAGCTCGGGTTCGTCCATGCCGCCGTAAAGGTGGTTGAGGAACATTTCCTTGGTCAGCGTGGTGCCCTTGCGCAAGCTGAGCAGCTCGAGCATCGCATATTCCTTGCCGGTCAGGTGGACGCGGGCCCCATCGACCTCGACCGTCTTGGCGTCGAGGTTGACCGCCAGCTTGCCGGTGCGGATGACCGACTGGCTGTGGCCCTTCGAGCGACGGACTACGGCATGGATGCGGGCGACCAGTTCCTCGCGATGGAAGGGCTTGGTGACGTAATCGTCGGCGCCGAAGCCGAAACTGCGGATCTTGCTGTCCATTTCGGCGATGCCCGAAAGGATCAGCACCGGGGTCTGGACCTTGGCCACGCGCAGCTTCTTGAGCACGTCGTAGCCATGCATGTCGGGCAGGTTCAAATCGAGCAGGATGATGTCGTAGTCATAGAGCTTGCCGAGATCCAAGCCTTCCTCGCCGAGGTCGGTCGAGTAGACGTTGAAGCCCTCGGTCGTGAGCATGAGCTCGATGGCCTTGGCGGTAGTCGGCTCGTCTTCGATCAGCAGTACGCGCATCGTAAGTCCCCTGTATGGCCGCTGGTCTCTAGCGGTAACCCCGGAAAAGGGATGTGGTCCTCTATTAACCACACAACATCTGAACGGGAAAGGTTAACGCGGCGTAAATGGCGTTAACTTTTTTCACGTGGTCCAGGGGGGGCTACAGCGATGCGAGCTTCTTCTGGCGACGGCGCTGGGCGCTCGATCCGATTCCGATAGCCTCGCGATACTTGGCCACCGTGCGCCGTGCGAGATCGAACCCTTCGGCATTGAGCAGATCGGCCAGCTTCTGGTCGGAAAGGACCTTTTTCGGGTCTTCGCCCTCGCACAGCGCCTTGATGCGTGCCTTGATCGCCTCCGAGGAGGCGCCTTCGCCATCGGCCGCGGCCACCCCGCTGGAGAAGAAGTATTTGAGCTCGAACGTGCCACGCGGGCACGACAGATATTTGTTGCTGGTGACGCGGCTGACGGTGCTCTCGTGCATCTCGATCTGCTCTGCAACCTCGCGCAACGTCAGCGGGCGCATCGCGGTAACCCCTTGGCGGAAGAAGCCCTCCTGCCTCTTAACGATTTCGGCTGCGGTCTTGAGGATCGTCTTCTGCCGCTGGTCGAGCGCACGGATCAGCCAGTCGGCCTCGCCCAGCTGCTCGTTCAGCCAGCTTTGCGACGCCTTGTCGCGCGCGCCCGATTTCAGTTCGAGATAGTATTCGCGATTGACCACGAGGCGCGGCAGGCTCGCCTCGTTGAGGCGGATGTCCCATCCCTCCTTGCTCGGGGTGATGAGCACGTCGGGCACGATCGCCGATTGCGCCCCTCCGCCGAACGCGAGCCCCGGCTTGGGGTCGTAGCCGCGCAATTCGGCGAGCATGTCGGCAAAATCCTCGTCATCGACTTCGCACATGCGTTTGAGGCGGGCAACGTCGCCTGTCGCTACGAGATCAAGATTGTCGATCAGCCGCGCCATGCAGGGATCGTAGCGGTCGGCTTCGCGTGCCTGCAATGCAAGGCATTCGGCCAGCGTGCGTGCACCGACACCGGTCGGCTCGAGCGACTGGATCGTTTCCAGCGCGCGTTCGGCCTCGGCCAGCGGGACACCCAGCTCGTCCGCGATCACCCGCAAATCGGTAGGCAGGTAGCCGGCTTCGTCGAGCTCGCCGATGATCCTGAGCGCGACGAGCGCCTCGCGTGCGTCATGCGCTACCGCGCCGATCTGCTCGGAAAGATGTTCGGCGAGGGTCGGGCCTTCCGCGGAGCGATTTTCGAGGTCGGGCAATTCACCCGTCCCGAGGCCCCCGTCGCCGCGGCTCCAGTCGCCGTCTTCGCCGCGTGTCCGGTCCCCCGGAGCGGCCTCGGGGTCGAGTGCATGATCGGCGATGTCGAGCGCGTTGTCGCCGTCGAAATCTGGGGCGCTGTCGTGTTCCGCCGGTTCAGGAGAACTCTCCTCGCCGGCTTCGTGGCGGATCTCGCCCATTTCGAGCAGCGGGTTCGATTCGAGCGTTTCGGCGACGAAGGTTTCGATCTCGAGATTTGACAGAGCCAGCAGCTTGATCGCCTGCTGCAGCTGCGGCGTCATCACCAGCGACTGGGTTTGCCGGATGTCTAGGCGCGGACCCAGCGCCATGGTTCAACTCCTGCCGGCTTGGCGCGTCACAGCGTGAAACTCTCGCCGAGATAGAGCCGGCGGACGTTCTCGTCGGCCACCAGCGCCTCGGGCGTTCCCGCAAACAGCACCTGGCCGCCGTAGATGATACACGCGCGATCGACGATTTCGAGCGTTTCCCGGACGTTGTGGTCGGTGATGAGCACGCCGATGCCGCGCGTCTTGAGGTCTTTCACCAGGTCGCGGATGTCGCTGATCGATAGCGGGTCGATCCCGGCAAAGGGCTCATCGAGCAGCATAATCGACGGCTTGGCGGCGAGCGCGCGGGCGATCTCGCAACGACGCCGTTCGCCGCCCGACAGCGCCATGGCAGGGCTGGCGCGGAGCCGGGTCAGGCCAAATTCCTCGAGCAGCCGTTCGAGTTCGGCGGCGCGCGTTTCGGCCTCGGGCTCGACCATCTCGAGCACACAGTTGATGTTCTGCTCGACCGTCATGCCGCGGAAGATGCTGGTTTCCTGCGGAAGGTAGCCGAGGCCAAGGATCGCCCGGCGGTACATAGGCAGGTTGGTCACATCCTCGCCGTCCATCAGGATGCGACCGGCATCGGGCCTGACGAGGCCCATGATCGAATAGAAGCAGGTCGTCTTGCCCGCGCCGTTAGGACCCAGCAGGCCGAGCACCTCGCCCTTGCCGACCGACAGCGAAATGTCGGTCAGGACCGCGCGCTTGTCGTAGCTCTTGGCGATCGAAACGACTTCGAGTCCACCCTGCGGGATCGGCGGGGCGGCGTCGTGTACCGCATCGTAATCAGGGCTCGTCTGGATATCGGCCATGGGCCGCGACATAGCACGCGAGTCGGCCTTGAAAAGCCATGCAGGGGCCTTTTTCGACGAATTGGCAGGATTCGTGCATGATCCGTTTCCCGCAATCGCCACGGTGTCGGCGGGGGCCTCGCGCAGGATTGCTTGCCAGTCGGGCGCAATTTTGAAACAATGCTCCGCGGGAAGAGAATACAGGGGAGAGACGCCTTGAACGACGCGCTTCATGACGATCACATCGCCACCGGGCACACGGCACGCCGCGCGCGTGACTGGCGGCGCGCGATGAGCGACAATGTGGCGCTGGCGCTACTGGTCTATACCGGCCTCCAGATATTCATGACGGTGGGCGCGATGAAACAGGGCGTATCGTCGATCGTCCCATATCTCGCGCTGGTCATACTCGTTGGCGGCATCATCCCCGCCTGTCGCTGGTTCGAGCGACGCTGGGCCGGGCTGAGCGACGAGGAAGCTGCCGATATCGACCGCAAGCCTGCCTTCCGACGCGACCAGATCATGTTGTGGGGGCTGGCCATCGGCCTGCCGGTCGCCCTGACGGCTTTCTTCAAGCTGGCTTTTTCCTGACCGGACCGGCGGTTGCCAGCACGCGATGCGCGGCCTACGTCGCGCGGATGATTTCCGAACCTCGGCCTCTGTCATGATGGGCGTCGATGCGGCGCTAGCCCGCTGCCACGAGTTGGTCGACCTCGCGCGTCGCATGGGGGCCGACGCCGCCGATGCCGTCGCGCGCGCCTCCTCTTCCGAAAGCGTCGGTGTGCGGCTCGGCGCGCTCGAGGAGGTCGAGCGGTCGGAAAGCGAGGAAATCGGCCTCAGGGTCTTCGTCGGACGCCGCTCTGCATCGATCAACACCAGCGATTTCGCACCCGAAGGGCTTGGCGTGTTGGCGCAACGCGCAGTCGAAATGGCGCGGTTGGCACCCGAAGATCCCTATGGCGGACTGGCTCCATCCGGGGCGCTGTTCGCGGGCGAGCCGCTCGATCTCGATCTGACCGACGCGGGCGCGCCTTCGCCCGAGGAGTTGCGCTTGGCGGCTCTGGCCACCGAAGATGCGGCGCGCGCGGTGACGGGTGTGACCAATTCCAACGGCGGCAGTGCGTCATACGCGCGCTCGGTCTTCGCGCTGGTGACCAGCAACGGCTTTGCACGCGGCCACTCGGGTGGGTCGCATTCGCTCTCGGCCAGCGTGGTCGCGGGCGAGGGCGGCGACAAGCAGACCGACTATGCCTATCGCACGCAGCGTCATCGCGTGGACCTGCCCGACCCGGCCGAAATCGGCCGCGAGGCAGGCATGCGCGCAGTGCGCAAGGTTTCGCCTGGATCGATTTCCTCGGGCCGCATGCCGGTGGTGTTCGACCCGCGCGTCGGCAATGGCGTGCTCGGCCACCTGCTCGGCGCGATGGGCGCGCCATCGATCGCACGTAAGGCGAGCTTCCTGATCGGTCGGGAGCAAGAACAGCTGTTCGACAGTGCGATCAAGGTGTTCGAGGATCCGCATCGCCTGCGCGGCCTGCGCTCGCGGAATTACGATGGCGAAGGCGTGGCAAGCGTTCCCCGCACGCTGGTCGAAGGCGGCAAGGTGACCGGTTGGCTCACCAATGTCGCCAGCGCCGCACAGCTCGGCCTGGAACTGACCGGCCACGCCAGCCGGGGCAGTGGCGGCGCGCCGGGTATTTCCGTCGACAATGTCTATCTGGCGGCGGGCGAACCGAGCGTCGCCGAACTCATTGCCGATATCGAGGATGGGCTCTACGTCACCGACCTGTTCGGCCAAGGGGTAAACCTCGTCACCGGCGACTACAGCCGCGGAGCGAGCGGGTTGCGCATCCGTAGTGGAGAGATCGCCGAACCGGTAGCCGAGATCACCATCGCCGCGAATCTGCCCGAAATGTTTCGTGGGCTCGTGCCGGCGAACGATCTCGATTTCCAGCGCGGCATCGATGTGCCGACCTTCCGCATCGATGGCATGTCGGTGGCGGGCACGTGATCGCACGGCTGCTCCTGCTGCTCGCATGGGGGCTGGCCATATCCGCGCCCGCCCATGCGCAGCTGCCGGAGCTCGACCAGCCGACCGAAGAGGCGAGTCCCGACACCCCTACTCCTGCGCAGACCATCGCCACTACCCAGGACAGTGGTGCCGACGCCAAGATCGCCGAGCGCATTGCCGGAATCTTTGCTGAACTGCCCGCCTTCTCGTCGGTCTCGGTGGCGGCCGCGCAGGGAGTTGTGACGCTGTCGGGGAAGGTTCCGCAGCAGGCCGACATCGCCCGGGCCGAGGCCATCGCCAGCCGGGTATCGGGGGTGGTGACAGTCGAAAACCGGCTCGAGCGCGATCTCTCGATTTCCTCGGAAAGCGGCGGCATCGCCACCCTGGCCGATCGCTGGGACGGGCTGGTGAAGCTGCTCCCGCTGGTCGCGCTGGCGCTTGCGGTCTGGGCCGGGATCACGGTGATCGGCTATCTCATCGCCGGGCTGGAGCGCTTGTGGCACCGCCTGGCCCCCAACTCCTTTCTCGCCGAACTGATCGCCAGCGCGATCCGCTTTATTTTTGCGATCGTCGGCCTCGTGGTCGCGCTCGACATGATCGGGGCGAGCGCGCTGCTCGGCGCGGTGCTTGGCGGGGCGGGGGTGGTCGGCATCGCGCTCGGCTTCGCGATGCGCGATACGATCGAGAACTATGTCGCCTCGCTGATGCTCAGCCTGCGCCAGCCCTTCCGTGCCAACGACTGGGTGGTGATCGACGACAAGGAAGGGCGCGTCATCCGCCTGACCAGCCGCGCGACCATCCTGATGACGCTCGAGGGCAATCACTTGCGCATTCCCAACGGGCAGGTGTTCCGCGCAGTGATCCTCAACTACACGCGCAATCCGCAGCGCCGGTTCGATTTCGATCTCGGCGTCGATGCCGACGACGATGCCGATTCGGCCCGGCGATTGGGCCGCGAGACACTGGCCGGACTGACCTTCGTGCTGGACGATCCCGCACCCGAGGCGCGGGTGATCGAGGTCGGCGAGAGCAATGTCGTGCTCCGCTTCCTCGGCTGGATCGACCAGCGCGAGGCCGATTGGTACAAGGCGCGCAGCAGCGCGATCCTGGCGGTCAAGGCGGCGCTCGAGGACGGCGGCTTCGCACTGCCCGAGCCGATCTATCGCCTGCGCTTCGATGCGCGCACGCAGCCGCTGCCGCTGGCGACCACCCGCGAGCCTGCGGCCTCGCCTGCCGCGGCTACCCCGCCGAAGAAGGCCGCGTCGAGCAATGCGCCGGCGGATGTCTCCCCGCAGGAGGAAATCACCGAAATGGTAGAGGCCGAGCGACGCCTGGCCAAGGGCGCGAGCGAGAAGGATTTGCTCGATACCTCGCGCCCGGTCGAATGATCCGGGGCGAATGAAAAAGGGGCGCCTCGCGGCGCCCCTGTCGGATCACTTGGCCTTGTCGGCTGCGTAGCGTTCGATTGCCTCGACCACGATCCGGCGGGCCTCGGCAGCATCGCCCCAATTGCCGATCCGCACCCACTTCTCGCTTTCGAGATCCTTGTAGTGGGTGAAGAAGTGCTCGATCTGCTGGAAGATGATCGAGGGCAGGTCCTTGGTCTCGCCGACGTCCGAATAATAAGGGAAGGTCGTGTCGACGGGCACGCAGATCAGCTTCTCGTCGCCGCCATGCTCGTCTTCGAGGTTGAGCACGCCGATCGGGCGCGCGCGCACGACGCAGCCCGCGATGAAGGGCGAACGCGCGATGACCAGCGCGTCGAGCGGGTCGCCGTCGGGGCTGAGCGTGTGCGGCACGAAGCCGTAATTCGCCGGATAGCGCATCGGCGTATGCAGGATGCGGTCGACGAACAGCGCGCCGCTGGCCTTGTCGAACTCGTACTTGACCGGCTCGCCGCCGGTCGGAACCTCGATGATGACGTTGAGGCTTTCGGGCGGGTTGTCGCCCACAGGGATCATGTCGATGCGCATCTATACTCTCACGTTGCGTGCGGCCCCTCTCCCCAGAAAGACTGAGCGCCCTTAGAGCGAGCGGGGCCGGGCCGCAACCGGCCAAAAGCCTAGCGCGTGCGTGGCGCCAGCAGGAGGTCGAGCCCCTGCCTCCCTTTGCCGACCGGTTCGATCCACGGGTAGCGCAGGCCGCCATGGTAATCGATCGCTACCGTGTCGTAACGGTCGCCGCGCTTGACCAGCAAGTTGATCGGCTCGCGGTCCGTTTTGGCGGTGGTGATCGCATCCTTGATCGTATCGGAGGAATAGGCGGTGCCGTTGACGGCGACCACTTGCGCGCCGTTTACGATGCCCGCGTTGAAGGCCGGCCCGTCCCACAGCGTCGAGGTCACCTTGCCCTCGCTGTCGAGATTGACCCCGAGCGAATAATAGAAGTCGGCATATTTGCCGTTCTTGATCCGCCCCGCGGCATAGGGATTGGGCGTGTCCTTCCACACGAGCCGATAGCCGGCCATCTCCAGCCCCTTCACGGGGGCCGGCTGGTTCGGCTGGCGCAGGCGGGTGTCGAGGAATGTAGCCCAGTCGTAGGCGTAAACTCCGTTGAGCGTTTTCACGACCTCGTCGAAATCATAGGTCAGCACGCCCCAGTCGCCATCGGTCTTGCCGAAGAAGGCGCGGGCGAAATCGTCGAGGCCCTTCTTCCCGCCGGTGCCGTCACGGATGATCTGGTCGGCCTCGAGCCAGGTCAGTGCACCCTCGACGTAATAATCCTCGCTGCGCTGGAGCGAGGAATAGGGCAGCGGCCGGCGCGAATTGACGATCGGGTCGTAGGTCGTGTCTTGGACCGCGCGCCAGGCGCGGCCCGGCTGTCCCTCGGCATAATAGGCGACTGCATTGGCGATCGTGCCGAGGATCGTGTCTTTTTGCTGCAGCCCCGAACGGGCGGCGAGAATCCAGCCCCAGAACTGGGTCTGGCCTTCATAGACCCACAGCAGATCATCCTGCATCGGCGTGCGATAATCGGGAGTCCACAGCCCTTCGGGGCGACGGAACTTGCCGTTCCAGCTGTGCACCAGTTCGTGGCTGACGACATTGTGGTCCCAGTCCATCTCGTCCCATTTGACGAGCGCGTCGGGCTCGTACTGGTTCTCGGCCGAACGGTGGTGCTCGAGGCCGATCCCGCCCATCCGGTCGGTCAAGGCGAGCAGGATGTCGTAATGGTCGAAATGCCGCGCGCCGAACAGCGCGTCGGCCTCGTCCACCAGCCGGTCGAAGCGCGCGAGGTTCTCGGGCGCCAGCTCGAGATATTTGGGCGCATCGGCGACCGCATCGAGCTTCACCCCCTCGCCGAGCGACCATTGCCGGGCATATTTGCCCGCGAAGATCGGCGAATCGACGAGCGTTTCGTAATCGATTGTCTGCCAGGTGACGGTGTCGCCCTCGCGCGCCTGCCCGTCGAGCGCGGTGAACACCTGCCAGCCTTCGGGAACCTTGACCGTGGGCTTCACCGCGATGCGGCGGGTGTAGTGACCCTCGGGATAGAGGCTCATCTTCTCCCACTGCAGGTTGAGCATTTCCTGCGTCATGGTGATCCGCCCCTCGCGTCCGGTGACGGGCGAGGTGTGGAGGAAGCTGGCGGTGACCTCGCGCACGCCTTCGGGCAGTTCGACCACGAAGCGATAGACGTCGAGCGCGTCGCGCTTCCATACGAGCGGCTGGCCATTGGCGGTGAAGCGGATGTTCGAGAGCAGGTTGATCGGCCCGCGCGGCGCATGATTGCCCGGCAGCCATTCGGGGAACAGCAGCACCAGCTCGCGCGTGCCCGCCACCACGGGAATCGTTTCGGTCACTGCATAGACACCGCGGCGCGTGTCGGTCGCATCGATGTCGAGAGCGATCGTCCCGCCGGGCCAGGCGGTATCCCGCGGCAGCGGCGTCCCGTCTTCCAGCGCCGGGGCGACCGGGGCCGAATTCGTATCGGGCCGGGCGGCGAGGGGGGAGGAGATGGCGAGGCCGGTGGCCAGGGCGAGCGACGCGGTCATTTTGTTCATGGGCGCCAGTCATGCGGATCGGGTGCGGTCAAGGCAAGCGCAAGTTCGACGAGCGGCTTCCCCCCCTCCGTCGAACGCGCTAGACGCGCGCCCGACATGAGCAAGACCCCACAAGCCATTCGCGGAACGCAGGACATTTTCGGTGCCGATGCCGAGGCCTTCGCCTTCGTCGTCGAAACCTTCGAGCGCGTGCGCAAGCTCTATCGCTTCCGCCGCGTCGAGATGCCCGTATTCGAACGTACCGAGGTGTTCAGCCGCGCGATCGGCGAGACCACCGACGTGGTCAGCAAGGAAATGTATTCGTTCGAGGACCGCGGCGGCGAGAGCCTGACGTTGCGCCCCGAATTCACTGCCGGGATCGCGCGCGCCTTCCTCACCAATGGCTGGCAGCAGCATGCACCGCTGAAGCTGGCGACGCATGGACCGCTGTTCCGCTACGAGCGCCCACAGAAGGGCCGCTATCGCCAGTTCCACCAGATCGACGCCGAAATCATCGGCGCCGCCGAACCGCAAGCTGACGTCGAGCTGCTCGCGATGGCCGACCAGGTCATCCGCGAACTGGGTATCGAGGGCGTCACGCTGCACCTCAACACGCTGGGCGACGGCGACAGCCGCGAAGCCTGGCGCACCGCGCTGGTCGAACATTTCCGCGCGGTGAAGGGCGAGCTGTCCGAGGATTCGCAGGAGCGGCTCGAGAAGAACCCGCTGCGCATCCTCGACAGCAAAGACCCGCGCGATCGTGCCTTCGTCGCCGATGCGCCCAAGATCGACGCCTATCTCTCGGACGATGCGCGCGCCTTCTTCGATGCAGTCACGAGCGGTCTCGATGCGGCGGGTGTCACATGGACGCGTGCCGAAAGCCTCGTGCGCGGCCTCGACTACTACCGCCACACCGCCTTCGAATTCATCCCCGAAGCTGGCAGCGAGGCAGCGGGCAAGCTCGGCAGCCAGAGCACCATCCTCGGCGGCGGCCGCTACGACGGCCTGATGGAAAGCCTCGGCGGCGCGCCCACGCCAGCGGTCGGCTGGGCCGCGGGGATCGAGCGGCTGGCGATGCTGGTGGGGGAGAAGGGCGAAGGCAACGCCGATGTCATCGTCGTCGTCGAGGACGATACGCTGGTTACGGAGGCCATTGCTGCGATCGGACGCCTGCGCGCAGCGGGCCATTCTGCCGAGCTCATTGCCACGGGCAGTCCGCGCAAGCGCTTCGACAAGGCGGTAAAGGCCGGGGCGGACAAGATCGTCGCCTTCAGCATGCGCGACGGGCACCAGCATGTGCGCATCAAGGCGGATGATGGCGCCCGCGACCATATCGAAGGCCTGCTTGGTTGACATGACCATCCCAGCCGAACGTCTCGACCAGATCGCCCATCGCTTCGCCGAGCTCGAGGCGCGCATGGCCTCGGGTACGCTCGAAGGCGAGGCTTTCGTTCAGGCCAGCCGCGATTATGCCGAGCTCGAGCCGGTGGCGAAGATCGCCGCCGAGGTGAAATCGGCGCGCGAGGAGATCGCCAGTCTGGAGGAGATGCTCGGCGATCCAGAAATGAAGGCGATGGCCGAAGAGGAACTGGCCGAATTGCGCCAGCGCCTGCCCGAGGCCGAGCGTGCGCTCGCCATCGCCATGCTTCCGCGCGACAGCGCCGACAGCAAGCCCGCCATGCTCGAAATCCGCGCCGGGACGGGGGGCGATGAGGCGGCGCTGTTCGCGGGCGATCTCTACCGCATGTACGAACGCTTCGCCGCCGAACAGGGCTGGACAGTCGAGCCGGTCAGCATGAGCGCCAGCGAGGTCGGCGGGTTCAAGGAAGTGGTCGCCAATGTCACCGGCACCGGGGTCTTCGCCAAGCTGAAGTTCGAAAGCGGGGTCCACCGGGTCCAGCGCGTGCCCGAGACCGAGAGCGGCGGGCGTATTCACACCAGCGCGGCGACCGTGGCGGTGCTGCCCGAACCCGACGAGGTCGACGTCCAGATCGATCCGGGCGATCTCAAGATCGACGTCTATCGCGCCAGCGGGGCGGGCGGCCAGCACGTCAACACCACCGATTCCGCAGTGCGCATCACCCACCTGCCGACCAATACCGTGGTCACCTGCCAGGACGGGCGCAGCCAGCACAAGAACCGCGAAAAGGCGATGCAGGTGCTGCGCACGCGGCTCTACGATGCCCAGCGCGAGGCGACGCAGGGCGCCGAGGCCGAGGCGCGCAAGGCAATGGTCGGTTCGGGCGATCGCTCCGAGCGCATTCGCACCTATAATTTCCCGCAAGGGCGAGTGACCGATCACCGCATCGGGCTGACGCTGCAGAAACTGCCGCAGATCATCGCCGGACCCGGGCTGGGCGAGCTGATCGACGCGCTGATCGCCGAGGACGAAGCCAAGCGGCTCGCGGCGATGGAGGAGTAAAGTTCCAATGGTGAGCACCCTTCGACCGGCTCAGGGCGAGCGGGGTCGGGTCTGGGCAGTGGCAAGACCCGCTCGTCCTGAGCCGGTCGAAGGACAGTCGCCCGGCTCACAACCATGACTGTCGGTGACGCAATCCGCGAGGCGGCAGGACGCCTGTCTTCCACCAGCGACACCGCGCGGCTCGATGCCGAATTGCTGATGGCGCATGCGATGGGTGTTTCGCGCTCGGACTTGCTGTTGCGGCATATGCGCGATCGGGTCCCGGCGGGATTTGTCGGGCTCGTGGATCGCCGGGCCGCGCGCGAGCCGGTCGCCCATTTGCTCGGCACCCAGGAATTCTTCGGGCTCGACTTGGCCGTTACCCCCGACACGCTGATCCCGCGCGGCGATAGCGAGACGATCGTCGAGGCGGCGCTCGAGGCGGCAAGGCTGGATGCGCGCGTGCTCGATATGGGCACCGGAACGGGCGCGCTGCTGCTGGCCTTTCTCGACCAGCGTCCCGAGGCGAGCGGGATCGGTATCGATGCTTCCCCGGCCGCGCTGCGCGTGGCGGCAGCCAATGGCGAGCGACTCGGGCTGGTAGAGCGGGCCCGGTTTTTCGAGGCGAGCTGGCTCGACGAGGGCTGGGCGGCAATGCTCGGCCAATTCGACCTGATCCTGTGCAACCCGCCCTATGTCGAGACCGGCGCCGCGCTCGATGCGGACGTGCGCGACTACGAGCCGGCCTCGGCGCTGTTCGCGGGACCCGAGGGGCTTGACGACTATCGCGCTATCATCCCACAACTTGGCAAGCTTCTTTTACCCGGTGGGGTAGCCGTCCTCGAAATCGGGGCGACTCAGGAGGGGGCCGTATCGTCATTGGCCCGCGAATCGGGCTTCGCTGTCGTCATGAAACGCGACCTCGGCGGACGTCCGCGGGCACTGATTCTCACTTAGGGGTTGGCAAAGCCGATTCGAGCCTTTACCTCTGGCCACAGGCCAGTGGTGCGCGGCTCACGCCTCCCCGCCGGTTCCAGCTCCGACATTGCAGTTTTGGTGCGCGGCTTCGGCCCTGCATACCATGCACAGGCCGGAGCACGCGAGCTGCGACAGGCGCAGTCGCGCAAGGGGTCACGCGGCCACATGCGGACCGGTTCGGTTCGCGCCGCGCATTGAATGAGGACCAGCTACCCTTGAACACCAATCGCAACAACCGTCGTCGCGGACGCGGGAACCGCAATCAGGGCGGCGGCAACAACGCCAATCGCATCGATAGCCGTGCCCGTGGCAATGCCCCGCAGCTGCTCGACAAGTACAAGAAGCTCGCGCAGGACGCCCAGCATAATGGCGACCGCGTCCAGGCCGAATATTACCTGCAGTTTGCCGATCACTATTTTCGCGTGATTGCCGACAACAAGGCCCGTCAGGAAGAAGCCAAGGCGAAACGCCAGGAAGAACGTGGCGGCCAGTCGGACGACGATGATGAGGACGATGGCGACGATCGCCGCGGCAACCGCCGCTCGCGCGGGCGCCGCGATGATCAGGACGATGGCAGTCGCAAGCCCCGTGGGCTCAAGCCCCGGGGTGACGACGATGGCGACACCAGCGAGTTCGAGCCCTCGGAAAACCCGTTCACCCGTCGCGACGAAGGCGGCGAGGCACCCAAGAAGCGGCGTGCTCCACGCAAGCCGAAAGAGGGTAACGAAGGGGCGCAGGGCGACGATGGCGAAATCGACGCCACGGTCCTGCCTCCCTCGATCGGTGCGGGCGAGAGCGAAGGCAAGCCCGCCCCGCGGCGGCGCAAGCGCAAGCAGGACGACGAGAGCGAAGTGAGCGCGGTCAGCTGATCGCGCTTGCAGTGCCGGACTGACAATCTAAGGGGCAAGCCGATGGAGAAGATCGCCGGCTTGGCCCGCTCGCACCCGCAGATTGCCGCGCTCGCCTTGGGCGCGGCGTCCGCATTCGGTTTCCAGCCCTTCCATCTGTGGCCGCTGGGTCTGGCCGCAATCGGTGTCTTCGGCTGGCTCGCCTGGCGCGCGCCTGGCTGGAAGGCTGCGCTGATTGCCGGATGGTTGTTCGGCGTGGCGCATTTCACCGTCACCAACAACTGGATCGCCACCGCCTTCACCTATCAGGCGGAAATGCCCGCTGTGCTCGGCTGGGTCGCCGTGCCGCTGCTGTCGCTCTATCTCGCCGTTTGGCCGGCCTTCGCCGCCTATGCCGCTTGGTTGGTTGCGCGGCGCAAAAGCCTGTCCGTATTCGCACTGGCCTTCGGTGCCTGCTGGATCGCCGCGGAATGGCTCCGCAGCTGGGTCTTTACCGGCTATAGCTGGGGGCCCCTTTCGATGATGGTCATGGGCCCGTGGGACCGGCCCGGGTTCGCTCGGCTGCTTCCCTTCGTGGGGAGCTATGCGCTCTCGGGCATCGTCGTCGTGCTGGCCGTTTCGGGCGCCGCCCTCGTCCAGCGGCGGCTCTGGTTGCCCGCCGCGGGGCTGGCGCTGGCCGCGACCGCGCTGATCTACTGGCCGACGGGCAAGGCCGAACAAGGCAGCCTTCCGCTCACCCTGGTCCAGCCCAACTTGCGACAGGACGAAATCGACGATGCATCCAAGTTCGAGGACCAGTTCCAGAGGATCGCTGGGCTCAGCGTACCGCGGCGCCAGCTGAGCCATCGCCTTGTGCTGTGGCCCGAGAGCGGTGTGCCCGACTATCTTCGGGAGGGCTATCCCCAGCGCTACTACACGCAGATGACAGCCGGCGGCGATCCAGGCTTCGCGCGTGCGCGGATCGGTCGGGTCATCGGGAGCGACAGCTTGCTACTCACCGGGCTGGTCGACCTCGAAATCGGCGAGGTTGATGGGCGCGAACGCGCGATCGGGGCCTACAATGCCGTCACTTCCATCGATTCCGAAGGCCGACTGGGCGAACGCTACGCCAAGGCTCATCTGGTGCCCTATGGCGAATACCTGCCCCTGCGGAGCTTGCTCGAACCGCTTGGCCTGACGCGTCTGGTGGCAGGCACGATCGATTTCATTCCGGGGCCGGGACCACAAAGTTTCGATCTGGGCGCCTATGGCGAGGCGGGCATTCAGATCTGCTACGAAATCGTCTTCTCGGGCGAAGTTGCCGAGCGCGACAAGCGACCGGATTACATCTTCAATCCGTCCAACGACGGATGGTTCGGTGCCTGGGGACCGCCCCAGCACCTGGCGCAGGCACGGATGCGTGCGGCGGAGGAGGGGCTACCGGTCCTGCGTTCGACGACTACCGGGATCAGCGCGGTGATCGATGCGCAGGGCGTGGTTCGCGAGCATATCGGACGCAATGTGGCCGGCCGGATCGATACGCTGGTGCCGCCGCCGCATGCCCCGACCTGGTTCGCCCGCCTCGGTCACTGGCTCACGCTGCTGTGGGGCCTGGCGTTGCTGGGCCTTTCGCTGGTTGCCATGCGTCGTGCGGACCGCTACCTCGCGAAAGACACATAAAGATTTCTTTATATCGGGATTTCCAGCTTCATGCGCACCAGTTTCCTCTTCACTTCCGAGAGTGTCTCGGAAGGCCATCCCGACAAGGTTTCCGACCAGATTTCCGATGCCATCGTCGATCTGATGCTGAGCAAGGATCCCGAGGCGCGCGTCGCCTGCGAGACCATGACCACCACCCAGCGGGTGATCCTGTCGGGCGAAATCCGCTGTGCCTCGATGTATGATGCCAAAAATCCCGAATGGGCCGAGAACGGCGGCTGGGCGCCGGGGGCCAAGGAAGATATCGAGCGCGCGGTGCGCCATACCGTGCGCGAAATCGGTTACGAGCAGGACGGCTTCCATTGGCAGACGCTGACCTTCGAGAACCATCTTCACGGCCAATCGGCCGAAATCGCGCAGGGCGTCGATGCCAGCGGCAACAAGGACGAGGGTGCGGGGGACCAGGGCATCATGTTCGGTTTCGCCTGCGACGAGACACCCGATTTGATGCCCGCGACGCTCGACTACAGTCACAAGATTCTCGAGCGGCTCGCCGCCGACCGCAAGAGCGGCGCTGCCCCCTTCCTCGAACCCGACGCAAAGAGCCAGGTCACCCTGCGCTACGAAGACGGCAAACCGGTCGCCTGCACCGCAGTGGTCGTCTCCACCCAGCACGCCAAGGGCTATCATGAGGGCGAGAAGGAGGCCGAGCTCAAGGCCTATGTCCGGCGCGTTGTCACCGAGATCCTGCCCGAAGGTTGGGTCACCGGCGATACCGAGTGGCACATCAATCCCACCGGTGCTTTCGAGATCGGCGGTCCTGACGGAGATGCCGGCCTGACGGGCCGCAAGATCATCGTCGATACCTATGGCGGCGCGGCGCCGCATGGCGGCGGCGCGTTCAGCGGCAAGGATCCGACCAAGGTCGATCGCTCGGCCGCTTATATCACGCGCTACCTTGCCAAGAACATCGTCGCGGCAGGCCTTGCCAAGCGCTGTACGATCCAGCTGTCCTACGCGATCGGCGTATCGAAGCCGCTGTCGCTCTATGTCGATACGCATGGCACCTGCACCGACGGCGTGACCGATGAAGCGCTCGAGAATGCGATCCGCGGAATCGCAAAGCTAGGCGGCCTGACCCCCCGCGGCATCCGCACGCATCTCGGTCTCAATAAGCCGATCTACCGCAAGAGCGCGGCCTACGGCCACTTCGGCCGTCAGACAGATGGTGATTTCTTCCCGTGGGAGCGCACCGACCTTGTCGAGGACCTCAAGGCCGCTCTCGGCTGAGCCCTAGCCGTGCTCGCCCTTGCGCGGGCTGGGGCGGTCGAGCGCAAGTTCGGCGTCGGAGAAGGTAAACGGGCTGCGTACGCCGGGAATACCGTCGAGATCGACGCGCAGGCCGCGGGCCCTTACCTGTGCCTCGGCAAAGACGGCGTCGATTGCGTTGACGCGCCCGGCCGGGATGCCATCCTCGGCGCAGTCGGCGAGGAGTTCGTCCATCTGCCACTTGCGGGTCTCGGTGGCGATGATCGCGTCGAGCTCGGAGCGGTTGGCGAGGCGACCTTCGTTGGTGGCGAATTTCTGCTCGTCCAGCAGATCCTCCCGACCGAGCAGCGAGAGAAGCTTGCGGAATAGGCCGTCATTCGCCGGGGCCAGCACCACCTCGCCATCGGCGACGGGGAAAACGCCATACGCACTGACCTGAGCATGCTCGTTCCCCATGCGCGGCGGGTTCTCGCCCGTGGTGAGGTAATGCAACGCCTGGCTGGCCAGCAGGCCGACCGAACAATCGAGTAGGGCCATGTCGACGAGCTGTCCGCGTCCGGTGCGCTCGCGCATGGCAAGCGCGGCCTGGATACCGATTGCCGAGTATAGTCCGCAGGTGAGATCGGAAATCGACACGCCCATCTTCATCGGCTGGCCTTGCGGTTCTCCGGTCAACGCCATGAAACCGCTCATCGCCTGGATGACGAAATCGTATCCGGCCTCGTGCGCGCGCGGGCCGGTCTGGCCGAAGCCGGTGATCGAGCAATATACCAGGCGCGGATTGGCCTCGGCGAGACTCGCATGGTCGAGGCCGAATTTCGCCAGCGTCCCGGTCTTGAAATTCTCCAGCACGACGTCGGCCGAGGCGGCCAGATCTCGCACGCGATCGAGGTCGTCCCGGTCCTTGAAATCGGCGACGATCGACCGCTTGCCGCGATTGGTCGCGTGATAATAGGCCGCTTCGCGCTCGCCGTTTGCGCGCTCGATCCAGGGCGGGCCCCACTTGCGCGTGCCGTCGCCATCGGGACTTTCGACCTTGATCACGTCGGCACCCAGATCGGCGAGGATCTGGCCCGCCCAGGGGCCTGCCAAGACGCGGGCCAGTTCGAGGACCTTGAGCCCGGCGAGCGGGGCATTCGGATTGCGAGGTTCGTCGAGCCACATGGTTCGCGGCTTGCGCGGGCGACCGGCGCCGGTCAAGTCACTCCATGCCGACTGCTGCGGCAAGTTCGCCGACCGCCTCGAGGAACTCTTCGCGGAAGTCCTGTACCACCTGCCGGCTCGAGCGGACCTGCTCGACCAGGCCCACGCCTTGGCCGACGAAATAGCTGACCAGTTCTCGGGCGCCCTCGTTCCCGGCTGCGGCGTCGCGCTCGATCCGCGCGAAAGCCGGTTCGGAGACCATGCCCATCAGCGGCATCGGCAGCGTGCCCGGACCGTCGGCAGCGTCCCAGGCCTCGTGCCAGGCGGTCTTGAGCTGGCGCGCGGGCTTGCCCGTGCGGCTGCGCGAGCGGACGGTATCGCGGCTGCGCGCCGCGACCATCTTGTCGCGGAAGGCTTCGGAAGTTTCGGCTTCGGGCGTGGCGAGCCAGATCGAGCCGGTCCAGGCGCCCTGCGCGCCCGCCGCCATCATCCTCGCCATCTGCCCACCCGTCATGATTCCGCCTGCCGCCAGAACCGGGATCTCGTGGCCCTGTCGCTTCAACTCGCGCACCACTTCGGGGATCAGGACGAGAGTCGAGACTTCGCCGCAATGCCCGCCGGCTTCGGTCCCCTGCGCGACGATGATGTCCACACCCGCCTCGGCCTGCCGGATGGCATGCTCTTTGGCGCCGACCAAAGCCGCCACCGGCACGCCGCGGCGCTTGCCTTCCTCGATCATCGCCGCCGGGGCGATGCCGAGCGCGTTGGCGATGAGCCGGATCGGATGACGGAAGGCGACCTCCATCAGCGCGAGGCCGTTTTCGGGAGTGATACCCATCCGTTCCTTCAAGATCGGCAGCTCCGGTTCCGGTTCGATACCATATTCGGCGAGCACCGAATTGACGAAGCCCTGATAGGAGGGATCGATCGCGGCAGCTCTGCTGGTATTGTCAGATAGTTCGCGAACGCGCGGGTCGATCACTTCGGGTACGAGCACGTCGACCCCATATGGGGCGCCATCGACATGCGCGTCGATCCAGGCGAGCTCTTCCTCAAGCTGCTCGGGCGTGAAGCGCGTTGCACCCAAAACACCGAAGCCGCCCGCCTTGCTGACTGCGGCGACCACGTCGCGGCAATGGCTGAAGGCGAACAGCGGAAACTCCGCCCCGGTCATCTCGCAAACACGGTTCATCGGCATATAGGTCTCTCCTTTGAAACCTACCCTATCCCGACCGCGCAGTGGCGCAAGCGGTGTTTACTGGCCTTCCATGATTGCCGGCGCATCGCCGGGCTCGGGCTTCCACCGCGTCTCGGGGGGGAAGACCTCGCCGACGGTGCCCTTCTGCCATGCGCCGTAGACCGGGTTGGGCATCAGGAACCAGCCATCGCCCCACAATCGGGCATAGGTTCCCCGCGCCACCATCGCGCGGCGCGCCGCGATCGCATCGTCCTCGGCGTTGAAGATATCGGCGAAATCGCCGAGATTGTCGCCCGCCATCGCGATCACACAATAGCTTTCGGCGATCCGCGCGCGGCGGCCGTCCTTGCGGCTGCCCATGGCGTCGTCGCCGCGCAGGAACAGGTTCTCGAGATGAACCGCGGGTCCGGTCCCCGTTGCCTCGATCGCGGCGGCCGTCCCTGCTGCGGTGTCGGAATTGCGATTGGTGTTGAAGATCACCGTGATGCCCGCTTCGCGCAGCCGCCTGAGGCCCGTGACCGCACCCGGGACGGGCTGGGCGATCCCCGCTCCATCGTCCGCCCACTGCTTCCATTCGCCGGGATCGTAAGACTTACCGCTGTAAGCCTGCCAATATTCGTAGCCGGTGTTGAGCAGGACGGTCTCGTCGACATCGAAGACCGCGGCGAAGGGCTTGGCCGAACCGTCGGCGCGGAGGCACGAAGGCGTGCCGATCCCGCCGTCTGCGTCGGGCAGGCCGAGCGGAACCGACTGCGGCACCGTTCGTCGCTGAGCAACCGCGATGGCATAGTCGGCGATCTGCCGCCAGGTCTGGATCGAGGCCCCGGCGGCTTCGCCCGAAGCATAGAGCCAGCGCATCGTGTCGGGCGCGGGCTTGTGATCTCCGATTGCCGGCGCGGGGGTGCTTGCTACAGAGGACGCGTCGACGGTGGTGCAGCCGGCGAGCGCGAGGGCGCTGGTTGCTATTACGAACAGGCGGGTCATGGTCTGGGCTCCATATCGGCTGGAAGGGGGAGGGTCGGCGTTTCGACCTGCCACAGCAGCGAATGGATACGCCACTCGCCGGTGGCGTCGCGGCGGAACTGGAACGAGTTGATGCCGCGGGTTGCGCCCCTGGTGCCATCGGCCTCGGACCAGTCGCCGGCATAGGACGACCACGCATGCGCGACCGCACCGAAGACCTCGATCCGGTTGACGAGTGCGCTTTCGGAAAAGCCGCGATCGGTGAGGAAATCGCGCTTTGTCGCGATGTATTCCTCGACCGTGCAGCTTTCGGTGCCGTCAGGGCGAATGGCGGTCATGCGTGCACCGGACCAGTACATCGCGCGCATCGCGGCCCAGTCTCGCGGCGTGCCTGCTGGGCCCGAAATGACCGCATAGGCATCGGTCACCAAGCGTTCGATCGCGATTGCGTCCTCTTGCGGTTCACGCTCCATGGGCTTGTCGTAGTCCAGCACCCGGGCGCTGTCACTAGCCTCCGGCAGTCATCGTCGAGAGTTCGTCGATTGTGCAGTGCAACGCGATTTCGCTACGGTGCACGAAAATGCAGCGATGTTTTTCAGGTACTTGGCTCAATGCGAGTTACGTTGATTGCAGATTGTGCAACATTCCTTGTTCTTTTCGCACTTGCACAAAAATGCGTGGGCCAGCATATGTGCTCCTGCCTTTCAGGCATCCTCTCCCAAGACTTTCCAGCCCGGTTGGTTCGCCAGCCGGGCTTTTTTCTTGCCCGCTGGACCTTCGCGCCCGGCTCGCTCATTGCAACAGTTGTGGCGGGTCCCCAAGTGGGGCCCGGAATATCGAACAGGTAATGGAGCCGAGCCCAGATGGCCGATGCGGACGCTGCACCAGCGGTAGAGGAAACCACAGTCAGGCTGCAGGTGGCGGCGGCACGGCAGGATGAAAGCGGGCAGGGCATCGCGCGCATGCCGCGCTCCGCCTTCCAGGCACTCGGCATTACCGAAGGCGATGTTGTCGAGATCACCGGCAAACGCGCCACTGCAGCGATTGCCATGGCCGCCTATGACGAGGACCAGAGCCTCGACGTCGTGCGGCTCGACGGTCTCCAGCGCGGTAATGCCGAAGTCGGCTCTGGCGAACATGTGAAGGTCGCCGCAGCCCAGTCGCGCCCCGCCACAAGGGTGGTCTTCGCCCCTGCGCAGCGCGAAATGCGGCTGCACGGCCCGGCCCAAGCGCTCAAGCGCAATTTCTTTCGCAAGCCGTTGGTCGCCGGCGACCTCGTTGCGACGACCGGCCAGCAGCCGGTTCAGAACATGCCGCCCGAAGTGCGTCGCATGTTCAACGCCCCTGCCTATGCACTGACGCAAATCCGCCTCAGCGTCGTATCGACCAGCCCCAAGGGGATCGTCCATATCGATGAGAACACCGAGGTCGAGTTGCGCGCCGAGTTCGAGGCCCCGCGCGACGCGCGCGCGGTGGTCAATTACGACGATGTCGGCGGGATGGGCGAAACGATCCAGCAGCTGCGCGAAATGGTCGAGCTGCCGCTGCGCTATCCCGAACTGTTCACCCGGCTCGGCGTCGATCCGCCCAAGGGCGTTCTGCTTCACGGCCCGCCGGGAACCGGCAAGACGCGCCTTGCGCAGGCGGTCGCCAACGAGAGCGACGCCAATTTCTTCACCATCAACGGACCCGAGATCATGGGATCGGGCTATGGTGAGAGCGAGAAAGCGTTGCGAGAGGTGTTCGAACAGGCAAGCAAGGCTGCCCCGGCGATCGTCTTCATCGACGAGATCGATTCGATCGCGCCCAAGCGCGACCGCGTGCCTGGCGAGGCGGAAAAACGCCTTGTGGCGCAGCTGTTGACGCTGATGGACGGACTCGAGGCTCGTTCCAACCTCGTCGTGATTGCCGCCACCAACCGCCCCGAGGCTATCGACGAGGCCCTCCGGCGCCCCGGTCGTTTCGATCGCGAGATCGTGATCGGAGTTCCCGACGAAAGCGGGCGGCGCGAAATTCTCGGTATCCACACCCGCGGCATGCCGCTGGGCGACAAGGTCGATCTCAAGGAATTGGCCAAGGCGACCTATGGCTTCGTCGGGGCCGACATTGCCGCGCTCGCGCGCGAAGCGGCGATCGACGCGGTGCGCCGGATCATGCCGCGGATCGACCTCGACGAACGCACTATTCCCCCCGAGGTGCTCGACGATCTCTACGTCGGGCGCGAGGACTTCCTCTCGGCGCTGAAACGCATCCAGCCGTCCGCCATGCGCGAAGTCATGGTGCAGATGCCCAATATCGGCTGGTCCGATATCGGCGGCATCGGCGACGCGATCGAGAAGCTCAAGGAAGGAATCGAGCTGCCGATGAAGAACCCCGAGGCGTTCCACCGCCTCGGCATCCGTCCGGCCAAGGGCTTCCTCCTCTATGGTCCGCCAGGCACGGGGAAGACCCTGCTGGCCAAGGCGGTGGCCAAGGAAGCCAATGCCAATTTCATCTCGTTGAAGAGTTCGGATCTGCTGTCGAAATGGTATGGCGAGAGCGAGCAGCAGATCGCGCGCCTGTTCAAGCGCGCCCGCGCAGTGGCGCCTTGCGTCCTGTTCATCGACGAGATCGACAGCCTCGTGCCGGCTCGGGGAAGCGGGCAGGGTGAACCGCAGGTCACCGGCCGGGTGGTCAATACGATCCTTGCCGAGATGGACGGGCTCGAAGAACTGCAATCGGTGGTTGTCATCGGCGCCACCAACCGCCCCACGCTGGTCGATCCGGCGCTGCTGCGCCCGGGTCGTTTCGACGAGCTCGTCTATGTCGGCACGCCGGACAGGGCAGGTCGCGAGCAGATTCTCGGCATCCATACCAAGGACATGCCGCTGGCCGACGACGTCGACCTCGCCGCCATTGCCGGGCGGACGGAACGCTTTACCGGCGCCGATCTGGAGGATGTCGTGCGCCGGGCGGGTCTCAACGCGCTCCACCGCGAGGGCGGCGATGTGCAGAATGTCGCAGCGACCGATTTCGCCGCCGCGCTCGACGACAGCCGGGCCACGGTCACGTCGAAGATGGAGGAAGAATATCGCAAGATGCGGGGCGAGCTGAAGAAGCGCGCCGCAGATGTGCGACCGATCGGCTTTCTCTACGAGGGCATGGTCGAAAGCACCCGCGACGAAAAGCACGGCGGCGAGGCCACCGGCTAGGCGCCCATTGCGCGCTGGTTCGCCGCTTCGACTTCGAGCCGGTGGCGGATCAGGGCCTCGGGCTGGTTCTGCTTGAGCCAGGCGAGCATGTGCTCGCGCACCTCGCAGCGCAGCGTCCACAGATCGCCGATCGTCTCCGCGCTCATCGACAGGCGCAGTTCGATGCTCTCGGGGTAGGCCTCGGTCATCAGCAGCTGAAGGTTGCGGCCATCCCACAGCGCGTGCTCCTGGACGAACCGTTCGAACTCCGCACGGATCGGTTCGATATCGGCGATCGGATCCAGATGCAGCATGACGGGGCCGGTGAGCTTCTCACTGACCCGCGACCAGTTTTCGAAGCTGTCGTCAAGGAAACGGCTGGTGGGCACCACCAGCACGCGTTCGTCCCATGTGCGCACGGTGACGAAGCTCATGCGGATCTCCTCCACCCGTCCCGCTTGTCCATCGACCTTGACGAGGTCGCCGATCCGCAGCGGCTGGGTGAGTGCCATCTGGAGGCCCGCGATCAACGATTTGAGCGCCGGCTGCGCTGCGGCGCCGACTGCCAAGGCGGCGAGGCCGGCCGAGGCGAGCATGGTGGTGCCGACATCGCGCACGCCCGGAATATTGAGCATGATCAACGAGACGGTGATGATGATGATACCCACCTTTACCGTGCGCGAGAGGATCGCGATGCGGGTCAGACGACCACGCTGGGCAACCGGGTCTTCTGCTTCTCCGATTTCGGCTTCGTAGCCGCGGGCAAGGCCGCGCACGACGGCATAGGCGACCCAGCCGACAACCGCCGGTGTCAGGAAGCGGGTGAGCACGTCCCACCCGCGCCCGACCAGCGCGTCGTTTTCGGCCGCCACCGCAATCGCGAAGGCTATCGCTGCCCAGCGCAGCGGTTTGCGCACCGCCTCGACCACGGCATCGTCGAGCGTGCTCTCCGAGGCCAGCGTCAGTCGGCGAAGCACGGCGAAGGCGATCCAATGCGCCAAAAGCGCGACAATAACCGATCCGCCCAGGGCGATGAGCGTATGGATCAGGCCGTCATAGGAGATCGACCAATTGCGCGGATCGTAGCGTTCGAGCATCGGTGACAAGCGGTATGGGGGGGCGCCGCCGATGGCAACCCTAGTCGCCGACCGGCAACTCGATCGTCACCAGCAGCCCATCCTTGGTGAAGCTGCGCTCGAAGCTGCCGCCGAATTGCCGCGCGGCACTGGTCATCAGCAGGCTGCCGAACCCCTTTCGCTCGGGCAATTCGGCAAGGTCGGCGCCGGTTTCGCGCCACGTCAGCTTCACGGTCCCGTCCGCTTCGGTCCACGTAACATGTACGGTGCCCTCGTTCTTCCAGGCACCGTATTTGACCGCATTGGTGGTCAACTCGTGCAGAACGAGGCCGAGCGGTGTGACGCGCTTGGCCGGGAGCATGACTTCGGGACCTTCGATTTCGGCAGGATGCTTGCTCGAGCGGTAGGGGGCGAGCGAAGTCTCGACCAGCGCGCGCAGCGAGGCGACCGGGCGCTCGAGTTCGCCCTGGCTCACCTCATGCGCGGTAAGCAGTGCGCGAATTCGCTGGGCGATGCTGTCGGTCACCTCCTTCGCCTCGGGCTTGTCGCGTGCGCTCATCTGAACGATCGCGAGGATCACGGCGAAGAGGTTCTTGACCCGGTGGTTGAGTTCGCGTGCGAGCAGGTCCGCGCGATCGCGTGCTTCGCTGACAACCGCGGCCTGTGCCGCTTCGGCTTCCGCCCGGGCGGCCCGGCCGACCAGTCTCGCCCCCGCGAGCATTGCGAGCACCAGTAGGACTAGCAGTGCCCCGAGCAGGGGCAGCACGCGCGCTTCGGTGCGCGCCGCTTCGGTGATGCGCTGGCCCAGGATTTCGTTCTCGATATCCTCCATCTCGCCAATTGCGCGGCCGAGACGTTCCATGGTTTCCACGCCTTCGTCGGTCAGAACGGCACGTCGCGCGTCGAGCAGCCGCCCCTTTTCGAGCAATTCGACGCCGCCGGACATTTCGTCGAACTTGGCACGGGCCAGTGTGTCGATCTGGTCGACCAGCTGCGTCTGGCGCGGCGTCGCATCCTCGCCGAGCAGGTTACGGATGCGATCGAGCGAGGGTTCGATCTGCTCGCGCCCGGCATGGTAGGGGGCAAGGTATCGGCGATCGAGCGTGATGAGATAGCCGCGCTGGCCGGTCTCCCCGCTCAACGTCGCGCGATATACCTCGCGCAGTTCCTCGAGGACCTCGACCGTGCGCCCGACCTGTTCGCGCTGCGCACGCTCCGCCTCGATGGTCTGGTAGACCAGCACCAGGGTCGCGAACATGGCCGCCGCGATGAAGGTCAGCAGCGCGACGTTCATCCAGCGCGGATCGCGCGTGCGCGCGACGAATTCGTCGATCTCGGTCAGTGTGCCGCCCCCCAGCTTTTGCCCGTGCCTATCTCTACCCCGAGGGGAACGTCCAGCTTCACCGCCGGTTCGGCAGCGCCGGCCATCACGCGCTCGATGACCTCGGAAGCGGCTTCGACGTCGGCTTCGGGCAGTTCGAAGACCAGTTCGTCATGGACCTGCAGCAGCATGCGCACATGGCCGAGGCCTGCCTCTTCGAGTGCGGGCATCATGCGCGCCATCGCGCGCTTGATGATGTCGGCGCTGGTCCCCTGGATGGGCGCGTTGATCGCCGCGCGCTCACTGCCCTGCCTTTCGGCCTGATTCTTGGAGGAAATCCGCGGGAACCAAGTCTTGCGTCCGAAGAGCGTTTCCGAGTAGCCGTGTTCGCGCACGTCCTCGAGCGTTCGAACGATATATTTCTGGATTCCGGGGAAACGCTGGAAATAGGTGTCGATCATGGCCTGCGCCTCGTCGGGCTCGACGCCGAGCCGTCCGGCGAGACCCCAACGTGAAATGCCATAGAGGATCGCGAAATTGATCGTCTTGGCCCGGCCGCGCGTGTCGCGATTGACTTCGCCGAACATCTCGGTCGCCGTCCGCGCATGGATGTCCTCGCCATTGGCGAAGGCTTCCTTGAGCGTGGGCACGTCAGCCATATGCGCCGCGAGGCGGAGTTCGATCTGCGAATAGTCGGCGGCGAGCAGGACATGGCCTTGCCGGGCGACGAAGGCGTCGCGAATCTGGCGGCCGATTTCGGTCCGGATCGGAATGTTCTGCAGGTTCGGGTCGGTCGAGGACAGGCGACCGGTTTGCGCACCGACAAGGCTGTAGCTGGTATGGACCCGCCCGGTTTCGGGGTTGATCGCTTCCTGCAGCGCGTCGGTATAGGTGCTCTTGAGCTTGGCCAACTGGCGCCACTCAAGCACCTTGCCAGCAATCTCCGCACCGTCGCCTGAAAGACGTTCGAGCACGCTCTGGTCGGTCGAATACTGGCCGCTCTTGCCTTTCTTGCCGCCCCTGTAGCCGAGCCTGTCGAACAACACTTCGCCGAGCTGCTTGGGACTGCCGACGGTGAATTCGGTGCCGGCAATCGCATGAATTTCCTTTTCCAGCCGCGCAGTCTCGTGGGCGAATTCCTCGGACAGCTTGGCCAGCCGCGTGCGATCGACCTCGATCCCGTGGCGTTCCATCTGCGCGACGACCGGGACCAGCGGCCGGTCGACCCGCTCGTAGATCCGCGTGCCGCCTTCGGTCGCGAGCCGAGGTTTCAGATGCTGATAGAGGCGCCAGGTGACGTCGGCATCTTCGGCTGCATATTCGGTCGCCCGGTCGAGCGGGACCTCGCCGAAGGGGATCGCTTTCCTCCCGGTGCCGCAGATTTCCTTGAAGCTGAGGCAGGTGTGGCCCAGGTGGCGTTCGGCGAGCTCGTCCATTCCGTGGCCGCCACCGATCCCGTCGAGCTGGCGACCGGCATCGAGATCGAAGCTGATGATCATCGTGTCGTCGATCGGCGATACCTCCACCCCGTTGCGCGCAAAGACGTTGAGATCGTATTTCCCGTTGTGGAAGACCTTCAGCACGGCGTCGCTGGTCAGCAAGGGGCGCAACGCGGCGAGCGCAGCGGCCTTGTCGATCTGCTCGGGCTTCTCGGCGAACATGTCGCTGCCGCCATGACCCAGCGGGATATAGCACGCGTCATTGGCGCCGATCGCCAGGCTGACACCGACGAGATCCGCGCGTATGGCATCGAGGCTGCTGGTCTCGGTATCGACAGCCACGAGCCGCGCAGCCAGAGCTCGCTCTATCCACTGCTCAAGCCGCTCGATCGTCTGGACGCACTCATAGGACGACCGGTCGACGGACGGAAAATCGGGCAACGGCTGGCGATTGCCTTCGCTGCTCGCGGCCGCGCCGGTCGTGTCTTGCTTCGCCGGGTCGAGATCGGTCGTGCGCGACGGGCTGCCGGTGCCGGCGTCGAGCCGCTTCAGGAGGCTGGTGAAGCCGTGTTTTGAGAGGAATTCCGCCAGCGGCTCGTGGGGCACTCCTTCGAGTTTCATATCGTCGAGCGAGATGGGGAGCGGGCAGTCTTCCTTGAGAGTGACGAGTATGCGGCTCATCTCGGCATCGGCACGATGTTCGAGCAGCCGTTCCTTGAGCTTGCTCTTCTTCATGTCCGCCGCGGCATCGAGCGCGGCGGCGAGGTCGCCGTGCTCGGCTATCAGCTTGCTTGCGGTCTTCGGCCCGACTCCGAAGATGCCCGGGATGTTGTCGACCGAATCGCCCATCAGCGCGAGTACGTCGCCGACCTTCTCGGGCGGCACGCCGAACTTGTCTTCGACTTCCTCGATATAGATGCGCGCGTTCTTCATCGTATCGAGCATGTCGATCCGCGCGCCCTTCTTCTCGCCGACGAGCTGCATCAGATCCTTGTCCGAAGAGACGATGGTGACGTTCCAGCCCTGGTCCTGCGCGGCCCGCGCATAAGAGGCGATCATATCGTCGGCCTCGACACCGGCCTCCTCGATGCAGGGCAGGCTGAAGGCACGCGTGGCGTGGCGAATCAGCGGGAACTGCGGCACCAGGTCTTCGGGCGGATCGGGACGATGCGCCTTGTACTGGTCGAAAATCTCGTTGCGGAAGCTGTGGCTCGACTTGTCGAGGATGACGGCCAGATGGGTCGGCCCATCGGCCTTGTGCAAATCCTCGGCGAGCTTCCACAGCATGGTGGTATAACCGTAGACCGCGCCCACCGGCGTGCCTTGAGGATCGGTAAGCGGGGGCAGGCGATGGTAGGCACGGAAGATGTAGGCCGAACCATCGACCAGGTAGAGATGCGGTGTATCAGCCATTGCGGAGCGGCTTAGCAATGGCGTGCCGTGATGGGGAGCGCGATTTTTCCTCTCTTGTGCAAACCTCAGAATAGAGCGGATGCGGCCCCAATTATGGCAAGAATATGACGCAATCGGGTCGAATCCGCTTGCGGTGCCCCAATTCGGCCATTATTTAGACACTGTGAGGCCCCAATTCGGGACTCGCGCGGGGAGGGGGCTGATGCCCTACGAACCGCATCCAAACTCGCTGTTCAAGGAATTAGAACTATGCGCAAGATCGCACTTTTCGCTGCTGCTTCGGCCGCTGCCCTGACGCTCGCCGCTTGCTCGGAAGCCACCGAAGACGCTGCTGAAGCAACCGCCGAAAACGCCGCTGCCGACACCGAAGCCAACATGGAAGCCGCTGGCGACGCCATGGAAGCCGGCGCTGAAGACGTTGCTGCGACCGCAGACGAAGCTGCTGCCGAAACCGAAGCTGCTGTCGAAGGCGAAACCACCGCCGAAGCTCAGGCCGACTAATCGGACCCGCTTCGCGAACGGTTTGCGTTCACGAACAGAAAGGGCGGTGCCATCCGGCGCCGCCCTTTTTCATTGTCCGTCATGCACAGGACTATTCGCCGCCGTATTCGGCACTCGCCCAATTGCGGCCATCGTCGACCTCGTTGCGCCAGAAGCCGTGGTAAAGAGCCTGGGTGATGCTCGAAATGCGCGCATCGCGATTGGCCCGCGCCTCGAGCTTTTGTCCGCGGCTGCCGTTTTCGATGGCCATCGAGGGGCTTTGTCCGGTGACGTAGATCGCGACCGCGATCGCGCGACCGTCGGGCGTGTGGAAGATGCCGATATCGCTGGCCGTCCTGGCGAGCGTTCCGGTCTTGTGGGCAAGGTTGGCACTGGCCGGGAGAACCGATCGCATGCGGTGCTTGCCGGTGGTGGTTTCCTCCATCGCGTCGAGCAGCACGCGGCGCGAATGCTCGCTGAGCCACTTGCCCTGATAGATTCCACTCAACAGCTTGCCCATGGCACGCGGCGTAGCGCTGTCATCGGTCACCACGGTCCACGCAGGATCGGTTCGACCGTCCTCGCGGATCAGCGTGGCAATGTCGCGGGTCAGTTCGAATCCCTCGATGCCAGCATCGCGCACCCACTTGTTGACCGCGCGCGGACCGCCCACTGCGTTAAGCAGCGCATCGGTGCAGTCGTTGCAGCTCTTGCTGATCATCAGGCTGAGGTGCTGATAGGCAGGCAGGTAAGCGCCGCCGGGCCGAGGCAGGCGATACTCGGTGGTCAGGCTCCAACGCCCTGCGTCGACACCGGCAAGAAAGGTTGCAGCGATCGCCACCTTGCTCGTGCTGGCCATCGGAAAGCGCTGGTCCGCCAAGATACCCACCTCGCGTCCGGTCGACAGGTCGATGGCATAGACGCCGATGCGTCCGTTCGAACCGTCAGCCAATTGCGCGATCTGCCGTTCGAGCGGCGAGCTGAACAGCGATTCGTACGCCTGCGGAGTGCGTACCTCGGTGCCCAGCACCGTATCGAATTGGCTCTCGAAACCGCCATCATTGGCCAGCGCCGGGGTCGCGATAAGCATCGCCCCGATTGCTGCCAGTCGTCCAAACAGTCCTTTTCGCATACCGACCCTGTACACCCCGCGTGGTTAGGCGAAGCTTAATGCAAAGCTGAGGGTAGCACACAAGCCTCCGCGCGACGAAAAGTGTTGCGCGTGGGACAGGTTCGGCATGCGTCTTGTTGCGAATGGGCCTGCGCGATTGCGCCTATGCTTTGGCAATGGCCTGTTCGATTTGCGCCGTCGACGCGCCCGAGAGGGTCTTGTCGATTTCGCCGACAAGGCGCTTTTCCAGCTCGGCATGGTAGTGCCGCCGCATTTCGCCCAGCGTCTTCGGGTCCGCGATCACGAGGACATCGGTGATTTCACCGGCGATCGACTTGGCGTTGAGCCACTCTGCCGCCGCAGCGCCATGGGCCAGCTCCTCGAGATCGGTCCGGCCGATCTGCTGCCCGACGTGGTCCTGATGCTTCACGCCCGCGCTGAAATTGGTGGCATCGAGCTGGGGCCGCTCGGCGGCGACCAGACGCGGCTCGAAGGGTTTGCCCGTATTGCGCATCACGGTGAAGTTCTCGCCGTCGACGATCGCGACATGGGCGTTGTTGGGAAGGCGCATGGGATGGTCTCCTCTATCGTTTCTCGACAGGACAACGTGCCAGTCGGCGGAGAGGTCCGGGGTTGAGCCGCTCGGCGAAACGGGGCACAGATAGGTTGCATGGGAGAGACTGAAATCGCGGGGGCGCTCGAACGCGGATTGGCCAACGCGCTCGCGCGGGTCAGCCTGCCTGCGCCTGAAGGGCTGCGGCGCCTGACCGGCGGTGCGACGATGGAGAGCTGGCGATTTTCGAGTGGAGGCGAAGACTTCGTCCTGCGGCGCGCGCCGAGCCTCTCGTTCATGGCGGGACGACCCTTTGGCCACGCGACCGAAGCGGCGATCATACGCGCAGCGCACCGAGCCGGGGTGACCGCGCCCGAAGTGGTGGTCGAACTGACGCCCGATGACGGCATCGGCAGCGGTTTTGTCATGCGCGCGCTGCCCGGAACGCCCGATCCGCGGGCAATCCTGGAAATGGGCGATCCGGCCCAGCTGCTGCGCGAAGTGGCGCAGGACCTTGCGCGGATCCATTCGCTGAACCGCAAGTCGTTGCCTGGCGATGTTCCCGAGATGGACTATGCCGACGCGGTCGCGGGTCTCGCCGAGCAATTCGAAGAGGCTGGCGCGGACCGCCCGATCATTGCGCTGGGGCTGAAGTGGCTGCAGGACAATCTGCCCGAGCCGGTCGAGCCGGTACTCAACCATGGCGACTATCGTCTCGGCAATATTCTCGCCGAGGATTCGCACCTCACGGGTGTACTCGACTGGGAACTTGCCCATTTCGGGGACCGTCACGAAGACCTCGCCTTCGGCTGCATGGCGGTGTGGCGATTCTCGCGAGTCGAACGGCCCGCATTGGGGCTGGGGCCGCTGGAGGACTATCTGGCTGCCTATGAGGCAGCCAGCGGCGTCGGTGTCGATCGCGAACGGTTCCGCTTCTGGATGGTTTATCGCACCGTCTGGTGGGTGCTCGGCTGCCTGCGCATGGCGAGCTTCTGGCGCAGCGGCGATGACCGCATGCTCGAAAGGGTGGTGATCTCGCGGCGGACAAGCGAGCAGGAGCTCGACCTGTTATTGCTGATCGAGGAGGACGCACCCGAGGAGGAGCGCCTGCGACCCGTCCCCCGCGCAGCCGACGTCGCGGAGCCATTGGGCGAGGCGAGCGCGGGCGAATTGGCCACCGCCATTGCCGAATGGCTGGGCACGGTGAAGGAGCGCATGGAAGGCCATGACCGCTTCCAGCTGGCGGTCGCGCGCAACGCGCTGGGGATGATTGCGCGCAATGATGCGGGTGCGATGCAGGTCGAAGATGCGGCACTAGCGCGCGAATTGCTAGCCGGCGGGAAATCGCTGGCAAGCCCCGGCATGCTCGCCCGGCTGCGCCGCGCCGCGCTCGACAAACTGGCCGCCGACGTGCCCAAATATCCGATGCTCGCCCGGGCGCGGACGCTATGGATGGGAGAGGACTGATGGATTTCGCGATACCGCAGGCGCTGGAGGATTATTATACCGAGCTCGAGGCATTCATCGAAAGCACGATCGAGCCGCTCGTCGCGAAGGACGACAATATCCGTTTTTTCGACCACCGCCGCGAAGACGCACGCACCGACTGGGAGCGCGGGGGCCTGCCCAACCCCGATTGGGAGGATCTGTTGCGGCAGGCGCGCAAGGCGGCGGACGAGGCGGGCCACTGGCGCTTTTCCGCGCCGAAGAAATATGGCGGCAAGGACGGCTCCAACCTGTGGATGGCGGTGATCCGCGACCGCTTCGCCCAGCGTGGGCTGGGCCTTCACAACGATCTCCAGAACGAGCATTCGATCGTCGGCAATTTCCCCTTCGTCGCCATGTTCGAGACGTTTGGCACCGAAGAGCAGAAGCAGGAATTCATCGAGGGCGGGTTCGAGGGCACGCGCCGCGTCGCCTTCGGCCTGACCGAGCCCGACCACGGCAGCGACGCAACATGGATGGAAACCCGGGCGGTGCGCGAAACGCGCGACGGGGTCGATGGCTGGCGGATCGACGGCGAGAAGATGTGGATCACCGGCATGCATGTCGCCACGCATTGCGCCATGTTCGCGCGCACCGGCGGCAAGGATGGCGATGCCAGCGGGATCACCTGCTTCCTCGTGCCCAATCCAACGCCGGGGCTGGAAATCGAGGAATGGTTGTGGACCTTCAACATGCCCACCGACCACCCGCGCCTGTCGGTCAACAATGTGTGGGTACCCGACAGCGCGATCCTCGGCGTCGAGGGCCGCGGGCTCGCGCTGGCGCAGAGCTTCGTCCATCAAAATCGCATCCGCCAGGCGGCGAGCAGTCTCGGTGCGGCGAGTTACTGCATCGAGGAAAGCGTCCGCTACGCGCGCGAGCGCAAGCCTTTCGGCGAGGAGCTGGCGAAGAACCAGGCGATCCAGTTTCCGCTGGTCGAGCTCGCCACGCAATGCGAGATGCTCCGCCTGCTGATCTACAAGACCGCCTGGGAAATGGATAACATGCCGCATGAGGAGATCGAGAAGACGATCTCCGACAAGGTCTCCATGTGCAATTACTGGGCGAACCGGCTGGTGTGCCAGGCCGCCGACCGGGCGATGCAGGTGCATGGCGGGATCGGTTATTCGCGGCACAAGCCGTTCGAGCACATCTATCGCCACCACCGCCGCTATCGCATCACCGAAGGGGCCGAGGAGATCCAGATGCGCAAGGTCGGCGCCTATCTGTTCGGCTACCTCGGGCCCAGGCGCGGCAAATACGGCTGATCGACGAACGGCATTGCCATGCCGGGTCGGCATGCTAGCCCTCGCACCCAAATGAGGGAGAACACAATGATCCTACGCCTTTCGCTGGTCGCCACCCTGCTGGCGACTGCCGCCCCGATTGCCGCCCAGTCCACACCCATCGTGCTCCCGGGCGCACCGGGAGAGGCGCCCCGCGTGATCGATGCCAAGCAGGCGATCGCGCTGTCCGATACGCGCTTTTCGCCCGCCGACGTCGCCTTCATGCAAGGGATGATCGTCCACCACCAGCAGGCGGTCGAGATGGCCAAGCTGGTCAAGGAGCGCACCAATAACGAGGCGATCCTCAAGACCGCGGACCGGATCGAGGCGGGCCAGAAGGACGAGATGAAGTTCATGCGCTCCTGGCTCGAGGACCGCAATCTCGAGGTCGCAATGCCGGGCATGGGCCATGCACACCACACGATGAAGGGTATGGCCTCTCCCGAGCAGATGCGCGAGCTTGCCGCCTCGAATGGCACCGCCTTCGATCGCCTGTTCCTGCAGCTGATGGTCGAGCACCACCGCGGTGCGGTGACCATGGTCGACGATCTCCACCACATGCCTGGCAGCGCCTACGACCCGGTGATGTTCGAATTCACCAACGATGTCGTGACCGACCAGAAGGCGGAGATCGACCGGATGAATGCGACGCTTGCCACGCTCTCGACCGATCCGCGTGCCACGCTCGAGCCCGGCTTCCGTGACGCGGGCGAGGCGATTTCGAACCTGCGCAAGGTCGCCAGCCTCGAAAAACCGGCCGGATTCTTCGATCCGGAAAATCCGGCGCAGCTCAAGCCGCTCAAGGAGAAAAAGGACGAGGACGAAAAGGAGGCCGCCAAGTCGCCACGCGAGGAAGGCGAAGAGGCGGAAGAGGACAAGCCCCAGTTCGGCGAACGCGGCTCGCTGCTGAGCTTCGCTTTCACCGACATGGCTTTCTCGGGAGATATGCTCGTTGCGGGCAGCTATCACGGCTTCAATGCCTATCGTCTCGGCGAGGACGGGGTGCCGCAGCTGGTGAGCTCGGTCGTGTGTCCCGGCGGGCAGGGCGACGTCTCGATCGCGGGCGATCTGCTCGTGATGAGCGTGCAGGATAGCCGCGCGCGCGTCGATTGCGGCTTGCAGGGCATCGACGACAAGGTCAGCGCCGAGCGTTTCCGGGGCATCCGCATCTTCGACATTTCGGACATCACCCGTCCGCGCCAGGTCGGGCAGGTCCAGACCTGCCGCGGCAGCCACACGCACTCGATCGTCGCGGCTGACGACAAGCGGCTGGTGGTCTACAATTCGGGCACCAGCTACGTCCGCGACGATGAAGAGCTGGAGGGCTGCTATGAAGTCGGGGGCGACAACACCGCGCTGTTCAGCATCGACGTGATCGAAATTCCGGTGGCCGATCCCTCGAAGGCGCGCATCGTCGACCGGCCGCGAGTCTTTGCCAAGGATGGCGAGATCGCCGGGCTGTGGCGCGGCGGCGACCATGGCGAGGGCACGCAGGACACCTATCGCACCGACATGTGCCACGACATTACCGTCTTCCCGGCCAAGAACCTCGCGGCCGGGGCCTGCTCGGGCAACGGCATCATCCTCGACATCGCGAATCCGCTGAAGCCGGTGCGCATCGACGACGTCACCGACAAGGGCTTCGCCTATTGGCATTCGGCCACTTTCAACAACGACGGCACCAAGGTGCTGTTCACCGACGAATGGGGTGGCGGTGGGCGGCCGCGCTGCCAGGCGGGCGACCCGACGAACTGGGGTGCCGACGCCTTCTACGGGATCGAGAACGGCAAGCTGGTCTACCGTGGCACCTACAAGCTGCCCGCGCCGCAGGGCGACAAGGAGAACTGCGTCGCGCACAACGGCTCGATCATCCCCGTTCCGGGGCGCGATATCTTCGTCCAGGCATGGTACCAGGGCGGCATCAGCGTGATCGACTTCACCGATCCCGAGGACATCCACGAGATCGCCTATTTCGACCGCGGGCCGATCGACAAGGACCAGCTCGTCACCGGAGGGTACTGGTCGGCCTATTGGTACAAGGGCCGCATCTACGCGACCGAGATCAGCCGGGGGCTCGACGTATTCGCCCTCGAGCCGAGCGAATATCTGACTGCGGCAGAGATCGCTGCCGCCGAAGGCGCGATCTATCCCGGCGACCTGTTCAACCCGCAGACGCAGACCCAGGTCACCTGGCCCGAAGCACTGGTGGCTGCAGCAGACGCCAGCCGGAAGGGCGGATGAGCTAGGCTCCGATCGCCTTTTTCACATCCTGGACGAAGCCCGTCCGCCGGATGATTTCATAGAGCAGCCGGGCCGCCAGGCGGCCCGGCCAGCGCATCGGGCGGCGGACCTGCAGGAACAGCACCACGCGGGGCTCGCAGGTCTCGTTCCACACCTCGTGCGCATTGGTCTCGTCGAAGACGAGCCATTCGCCTTCGATCCAGCGCACCGGTTTGCCGTCGACCTCCATTTCGCAACGTCCCTGTCCCGCGGGCACCGACAGGCCGAGATGGCAGTTGAGCCAGGCCTTGGTCAGCCCGCGGTGGCGCGGGACATGGGTGCCGGGTTCCATGATCGAGAAAAAGGCGACGACGAGACCCGGTATCCGGTCCAGCATCGCCGCGGTTTGCGGGCAGCGTGCGCGATTCTGCCGCGCCTTGAATCCATAGCCTTCGAAGAAGAAACTCTTCCAGGCCGAGCTATTGGCGATGCGGCGGTGGTCGGGGGAAATCTTGCCGAAGGCGGGGATCGACCGGCGTTCCGCGAGCAAGGGGAGCAGTTCCTCTCGCACCACGCGCCAGTCGCGGTGCAATTCGCGAAGGCAGGGCAGATGATCGGCGCGCAGGACCGGCGCATCGCCGATCAGCGATTGCCTTGCGAACCATCGGTTCACCGGAGCGCGCAGGCGTTTGCCCATGCGGATCAACGGCGACTGCCTTGGCCGCGTGTAGCGTTCCCGCGCTTCGGGCTGCGGAGGATTGTCGTTCGAGACCGCGGTGGGCTCGAACCCATCCTCGCGACCGTTGGTGCGGGAACGGGTTCCATACCCATCCCTCATGCCGTCGACACTAGGGGCTGCATGGCCGCAAGGCTTGGAAAATTGCGCCAAGGGCGATCCGCACACGAAAAGGCCCGGCAGGATCGCTCCTGCCGGGCCCCGTTCTGTCCGGTTGGTCGGTAAGGCTTAGAAGCCCATTCCACCCATGCCGCCCATGCCGCCCATATCGGGCATGCCGCCGGCCGCCGGCTTGTCTTCCGGCTTTTCGACGATGGCGGCTTCGGTGGTGATCAGCAGGCCGGCCACCGAAGCGGCGTCCTGAAGTGCGGTACGCACCACCTTGGTCGGATCGATCACGCCGGCAGCCACGAGGTTCTCGTAGGTGTCGGTCGCGGCGTTGAAGCCGAGCGTTTCGTCATTGGCGTCGACCAGTTTGCCGGCGACAACCGCGCCGTCATGGCCGGCGTTCGTGGCAATCTGGCGCACCGGCGACTGCAGCGCGCGGCGGACGATGTCGATACCGCGGGTCTGGTCGTCGTTCTCGCCTTCGAGGCCGTCGAGCGACTTGGTGGCGTAGAGCAGGGCGGTACCGCCGCCCGGGACGATGCCTTCTTCGACAGCTGCGCGGGTCGCGTGCAGCGCGTCGTCGACGCGGTCCTTGCGCTCCTTCACTTCGACTTCGGTGGCACCGCCGACCTTGATCACGGCAACGCCGCCGGCGAGCTTGGCCAGGCGTTCCTGCAGCTTTTCACGGTCATAGTCCGACGAGGTGTTGTCGATCTGCGTGCGGATTTCGTTCACGCGAGCCTTGATGTCGTCTTCCGAACCGGCACCGTCGACGATGGTCGTGTTGTCCTTGTCGATGGTGACCTTCTTGGCCTGGCCGAGCATGTTCAGCGTGACGTTCTCGAGCTTGATGCCGAGGTCTTCGCTGATCATTTCGCCCTGCGTCAGGATCGCGATGTCCTGCAGCATGGCCTTGCGGCGATCGCCGAAGCCCGGAGCCTTCACGGCTGCGACCTTGAGGCCGCCGCGCAGCTTGTTGACCACGAGAGTGGCCAGCGCTTCGCCTTCGATGTCTTCCGCGATGATCAGCAGCGGACGGCCCGACTGGACGGCCGCTTCGAGCACCGGCAGCATCGCCTGCAGGTTCGACAGCTTCTTTTCGTGGATCAGGATGTACGGGTTTTCGAGTTCAACCGTCATCTTTTCCGGGTTGGTGATGAAGTAGGGCGACAGGTAGCCGCGGTCGAACTGCATGCCTTCGACGGTTTCGAGCTCGAATTCGAGACCCTTGCTCTCGTCGACGGTGATCACGCCTTCCTTGCCGACCTTTTCCATGGCTTCGGCGATCTTCTCGCCGACTTCACGGTCGCCATTGGCCGAGATCACGCCGACTTGGGCGATCTCTTCGCTGCCCGAAACGTCCTTCGAGCGGCCCTTGAGGTCTTCGACGACCTTGGTCACCGCGAGGTCGATGCCGCGCTTGAGGTCCATCGGGTTCATGCCGGCTGCGACCGACTTCATGCCTTCGGTCACGATCGACTGGGCGAGAACGGTTGCCGTGGTGGTGCCGTCACCGGCGGCGTCGTTCGCCTTCGATGCGACTTCCTTGATCATCTGCGCGCCCATGTTCTCGAACTTGTCCTTCAGTTCGATTTCCTTGGCGACGCTGACGCCGTCCTTGGTGATGCGGGGGGCGCCGAAGCTCTTGTCGATCACGACGTTGCGGCCCTTGGGGCCGAGCGTGACTTTGACGGCATTGGCGAGGGTGTCGACGCCGCGCAGGATGCCTTCTCGCGCGTCGCGGCCGAACTTTACGTCCTTGGCTGCCATTGGTGTTACCTTTCTGTTTCGTCTGATTCCCCGCTGAGGCGGGGGTCTCATGCAAATCCGACTTTGGCCCCCGGCTGTGCGGGGACACGGAAATCATCAGCCGATGATCCCCATGATGTCGCTTTCCTTCATGATCAGCAGGTCTTCGCCATCGAGCTTGACCTCGGTGCCCGACCACTTGCCGAACAGCACGCGATCGCCGGCCTTGACGTCGAGCGGGGTGACCGTGCCGTCTTCCGCCTTGGTGCCGTTGCCGACGGCGACGACTTCGCCTTCGCTGGGCTTTTCCTTGGCGCTGTCGGGAATGATGATCCCGCCGGCGGTCTTCTCTTCGGCTTCGATGCGACGGACCAGAACGCGGTCGTGCAGCGGACGAAATGCCATGATGATGACCTCTCTCTTCTAGGAGTATGAAACACGTGTTGGCACTCACTCGGTGAGAGTGCCAGCGCCGCGCATTTGGGGATGCGCCCGAAACGAGTCAACGGTCCGGCGCACAAAAAAATGAACTCTTGCGACCATGCCGCGTTGGGGGTGGCAAACGGGGGCGGTCCTTCCCATGTGGTGGCCCCGAACCCATCCCGACAGGCAAGCAAGAGGGCCGCCCGAACAATGACCACGGACCAGACCATATCTGCCCTGACGATTCCCGAACAGATCTGGCTGTGGTTGCGGCTCAACATGATGGACATCGCCGGCGCCTTTGCGGTTCTGGTCATCGGCCTGCTGCTGGCGAAAATCGTTTCTGGCTGGGTCGAGCGCGCGATGCGCAGTTCGCCGCGCTTCGAGCCCACGGTCGCCAACTTCCTGTCCAACGTCGTCAAATACGCGCTGTGGGCGCTGGTGCTCGTGACCGTGCTTGCCCAATTCGGTGTCGAGACGACCAGCATCCTCGCCGCATTGGGTGGCATGGCGCTCGCCGTGGGGCTTGCGCTGCAGGGCACGCTTTCGAACGTGGCCTCGGGGGTGATGATCCTGGTGCAGAAACCGTTCAAGGTCGGCGAGGGCATCATTGCCGGATCGGTCACCGGCACGGTCCAGCAGATCGGCCTGTTCACGACCGAGATCAAGCAGTTCGACGGGCTGTTCGTGATGGTCCCCAACTCCGAGCTGTGGAACCAGGCCATCGTCAATTTCAACCGCCACCCGACCCGCCGCTTCGAGCTCAAGGTCGGCATCGGTTATGGCGACAGTATGGAGCAGGCGCGCAACGAGCTGCTTGCACTTGCCGCGGCGGACGAGCGTGTGCTGGCCGATCCCGCGCCGGTCGCCTTCGTCGCTTCGCTTGACGACAGTTCGGTCGGCATCGGCCTGCGCGTCTGGTGCAATACCGCCGACTATGTCGCGGTGAGCTGGGATCTCACCGAGGCGGCCAAAGCACGCTTCGACGCGGTCGGCATTTCGATCCCCTTCCCGCAGCGCGAGGTCACGCAGAAGGCGGCCTGACCTACCGGCTCGCGGGGCGCAGGGTCAGACCAAGCGCCTCGCGCCGGTGCCAGCGCCAGCCGAGTAGTGCGGCCGCGACCGTCAGCCCCGTGGCGAGCCCGATCCATACGCCGACACCCTCGAGCGGGGTGGCGAAGCCGAGCACGAGCGCGGTACCGATGCCCGGAACCCAATAGGCGAAAGCGGCGATCCACATCGGCACGCGCGTATCATGCAGCCCGCGCAGCGCGCCCGCAGCGACCGCCTGCATGCCGTCGAACAGCTGGAAGGCTGCGGCGATGACGATGTAGCGCAGGGCGAAACCGACCAGTACCGCGTTCTTCGGATCCCAGGGATCGACGTAGATCGCGATCAGCGGCTTGGGGATCACTACCATGGCCAGCGCGGTCAGTACCATGAAGCCGGTACCCACGGCGATCGCGGTCCAGCCGGCGCGCTTCATTCCCTCGCTGTCGCGCGCGCCATAGAAATAGCCGACCCTGATGGTCGCCGCCTGCCCCACGCCGAAGGGCACCTGGAAGGCCAGCGCGGCGATCTGCAGCGCCACCGTATGTGCGGCGAGCTGGCTCGCGCCGATATTGCCCATTAGGAATGCTGCGGCGCCGAAAATACCCGCCTCTGCGGTGATCGTGAGTGCGATCGGCGCGCCGACCCGCGCGATGTGGACCAGGCGTGCCCAGTCGGGCGACCACCAGCGACCGAAGATCCGATAGCGATGGAGCTTGGGATCGAGCCGAATGGCCAGAATATAGATTGCCAGGGTCACCAGATTGGTAATCAGGGTGGCAACCGCTGCGCCCTGCAAACCCATTTCGGGCGCGCCGAAATTGCCGAAGATGAAAGCGTAGTTGGCCAGCGCATTGACGAAGATTCCCGCTGCCGTGGTCGCAGTGGCGAAGATCGGCCTGTCGAGCGTCGAGACGAAGCTGCGCAGGACGTTGTTGAACAACGCCGGCACCAGCGAGACTACCAGCAGTGAATTGTATGTCACCGCCAGCGCGATGATCTGCGGTTCCTGCCCAGTCACCCGCATGAGCGGGCCGAGCAACAGGCATATGCCGGTTCCGCCAAGTCCAGAGATCAGCGCCAACCATAGCGCCATGCGAACCGAGCGTCGAACCGGCCTCAAGGCAGGCGCGCGCTCGCCCAGTTCGGCCGCCGCGACCGGTGCCACCGCGCCGGTCAGGCCCGAAAGCGCCCAGAGGACGAGGCCGAACAGCGCCACCGCCAGTGCAGAGGCGGCCAACTGGTCCTCGCCCAGCCGGGCGATGAAGATAACGTCGACCGCATAGGTCAGCATCTGCAACAGGTTCGCGGCCGCCAGCGGCCAGCTCAGCCGCAGCGTCGCACCGAGCTCTGTGCGCCAGCCGTCACCGCCATGGGGCAGGGGCTCCATGGCGGTTGCGTTCGTCATGCAGCCGGACCGGATAGGCGGGGATTACCGCCGGCTCAAACGCTAATGCGCCGCCAGCGATAGAACACGCGGCCACTGCGCCCGTGTGGCCACACAAGGTTGACGTGGCCCATTCCATCCATCGGGGAGCCAATGGCATGCTGGCGCACACCGCCGCTGAACCGGAATGCAGGTTTCCTGCAAGCCGGGACGGGTCCAATCCGGATGCAAGGTCGCTTGGTTTTCCGGTGAGCGACGGGCTTCGTTGCGGGCCCTCAGACAAGCACAGGAGGAGAATATGGACAGATCCGCGCTCACCGCATCGATCGGCCGGCTGCAGGAGTTCGTCGACCGCTTCGAAGGCCAGCGGCTATTTTCGACGAGCGCAAATGTCGTGACCTACACGGCGTCGCTCTACAATGTCATCGGCAGCACTTCGGACCCCAAAATACCCGGCTATCCGAGCTGGAATTACCTCCTCCAGCAATTCGGTATCGGCGTCGGTAGCAACGACCATTGCTATGTCGATCCGCAAACTCCCGACCACTCGCACCCGGCCTTCCAGGTCGGTGGGCATATGACCCCCAACCAGGACGGGACCGTGCCCACTACGGGCATTTGTTACCTGATGCCGCTGTGCAAATGGCACAATGGCAAGGGCAACAACCATGTCGCTTTCGCGCATTCGCTGACCCAGATCCTCGAGCTTCACGGTTATATGACGAGCGAGCCGGCCGCGACATTCATGGCGCGCAGGTCTGGACAGGCACCCGCGGCACTAGTCTTCGCGGCGGATGAGGGGCTCCTCTTCCAGACCTTGTCGCCAGAGGAGATGGAACGGGTAGAGCGAAAATCCGTCGCCGAAGCGCCCGGCGCATCGGCGCCGGACAATCACATCGTGCTGCGCCGACAGGGAACCGGGGCGGAGAGCTTTTACACGATCGAGCGAGTACAGCTCGCCTGACCGCTATGGTTCGCCGACGCCACGAAAAAGGGCGGCGCCGCGCGGCACCGCCCTTCGTCTGATCTCGCGAACGAGATCGAAGCGTAAGCGAATGGCTTACTTGAGCTCGACGGTACCGCCGGCTGCTTCGATCTTGCCCTTGATTTCTTCGGCTTCCGCCTTGTTGACGCCTTCCTTGAGCGGCTTGGGCGCGCCTTCGACGAGAGCCTTGGCTTCCGAGAGGCCCAGACCGGTGATGGCGCGGACTTCCTTGATGACCTGGATCTTCTTGCCACCGTCGCCGGTCAGGACGACGTCGAATTCGTCCTTTTCTTCGGCAGCGGCGCCACCATCGGCACCACCGGCGGCGGGGCCGGCAACGGCAACGGCAGCGGCGGCGCTGACGCCCCACTCTTCTTCGAGCGCCTTGGCAAGCTCAGCGGCTTCCATGACGGTCAGCTTCGACAGTTCTTCAACAAGCTTGGCGATATCGGCCATGATGTTTCACTCCAAATATAAGGCCGGGGTGCCCCCAAAATGCCTGGGTGGCCATGCCCCGATGAATATGTGTTCGTGCGTCGAACCAGCTCTTACGCGGCTTCCGTGGCGGCATATGCGCCGAAGACACGAGCGAGCTTGGCTGCGGGCGCGTTGACGACCTGGGCAACCTTGGTTGCCGGGGCGTTGACGAGACCCACGATCTTCGCCCGAAGTTCGTCGAGGCTCGGCATCGAGGCGAGCGCCTTGACCCCTGCTTCGTCGAGCTTCGTTGCGCCCATCGAACCGCCGACGATTTCAAGCTTGTCGGTGGTCTTGGCGAACTCCACCACGGCCTTGGCCGCGGCGACCGGATCCTCGGAAAAACCAAGGGCGGTCGGACCGGTCAGGTACTCATCGAGGCCTGCGTAGTCGGTGTCCTTCAGGGCGAGCTTGGCGAGACGGTTCTTCGCAACCTTGTAAGTCGCGCCGGCTTCACGCATCTTCGAGCGCAGCTCGGTCGACTGGGCGACCGAGAGCCCCAGGTTGCGGGTGACGACCACCACGCCTGCCTGGGCGAAGACTTCGCTGAGCTGGGCGACCGAATCGGCTTTCTGCGAACGATCCATGCCATACTCCTTCACTATGACTCCGTCGGAAGGCTCCGACGAAATCGGCTACGTTTGTCCGTGCCGAAAACGACACGGGCGAGTCCGTTGATGGGGAAGGAGTGCGCCAGACGGCGCGAAACGACGATGCGGGGCATCGCCATGAAATCTCTGTTCCCCGTCTAGGCTGGAAATTAAGACCGGCAAATTCCGGTCACCAACTGTCTCGGACGGATGAGGGCGAATACAAGAGACCCGCCTTCGGGGCGGGCCTCTAAGGATTTACACGATTCTGTCAAGCCATTCGGCTCAGACCGCCGGTGCGGTTGGGGTGGGGCCGATCGGGGCGGGCCTTGTGGCGACAACATATTGCGCGGCGATCAGCACCAGCGCCAGCCATGCGGTCACGAAGCTGTCGAGCACGAGCATCGCCCACTTCAGTGCGTCCCCGGTGACGAAAATAGCGCCGAGGCCGAGTGCATAATGCACCGCCATCAGCGGCAACATGGCGGCGAGCGGGAAGAGTATGGCAAAGAAAGCATGCGGTGCCATCGTGCGCATCGATTGCAGCGGGCTGACGAACAGGCCCAGCGGCGCCGCAATCACGAAGCGCGCGATCAAGGGCATAAAGACCAGGCTGAAGACGTACAGGCCCACCGCTATTGCTCCACTGGTCCAGACATAGAGGCTGAGCCATGCGAATAGCGCCTGCAGCGCGACGACCAGCGCGAACAGCGCCAGCGCGGGGCGTTCTAGCCGCGCGGCGAAGCTTCGGTTGCCCTCCGAGGCGAGCCAGCGGATGTAGAAATAGGCGGGCAGGCCCAGCGCGACGGTCTTGATGAAGCCGAACAGCAGCCGGTCGGCATGTCCTTCCACTGCCTGGGCCGCCTCGATACCATCGTACATGCCGATACGCATCTCGACCACATGCTGGACGAATTCGGCGACGAGCGGGATGGCGGCAGCGAGCGGGAGCACCGCGGCAAAGGCGAGGCTGGCGGTGTAGACCCGGCGAAACTCGGCGAGAAAGGTGGTCATCGGTTTGTCCCCTCTTGTTCGGAATAGGTCAGCAGGTCGCCCGGCTGGCAGGCGAGCTCGCGGCAGATCGCCTCGAGCGTGGAAAAGCGGATCGCCTTGGCCTTGCCGGTCTTGAGGATCGACAGATTGGCGAGCGTGATGCCGATGCGATCGGCCAGTTCGGTCAGCGTCATGCCGCGATCGCGCAGCATTTCGTCGAGCCGCACGGCGATGCGGTGGGGTTCGGGATCAGGCATCACACGGTCCCCGCAAGGTCCTCGCGCATCGCGGCGCCCTCGCGGAACACGCGGGCGAGCACGAACAGCATCGGCACTGCGATCCAGCCGGTCAGGGAAAGCGACCAGCCGAAATATTCGCCGGTCGCCTCGCTCGCGCGGACGGAGAGCCACCCGTAGAGCAGGTCGGCCAGGTTGATCGCCAGCACAGCCCAGCCGATTGCCGACAGGCGGCGCGCATTGGTATCGGTGAAGGCTGCTCCCGCCGCTGCATCCCGCACGAGGCCGGCCAGACGCGTGAGAATGTAATGCACGGCAACCGCCATCGGTGGAACGAGCGCGAGTATCCCGAACAGGTATCGCTCGATTGCGGCGCGGCTGGTCGGCTCGGCATCGAAGCCGGAGAAGATCGTATCGCGGAATCCTTCCGGATCGACGAGAAGCAGGCCGAAGAACGCCATGAGCAGAGCCGCGGCAATCCAGTTCAGCCAGTTGGTTAAGCGCAGGCCGGTGATGATGGCAGAAAACATCGCATCGCTCTCCCTTATCGAAAATCGATATGCTCTTGCGATTGTTTATTGTCAAACGATAATATCGAATTTCGATATGAGCGGGGCCTAGGCGTGGGCGCCCAACAGCAAAGAGGCCCGTCCCTTGCGGAACGAGCCTCTCGCAATCCGTATGGCCGGCGCCGGAGCGCCGGACCGGAAGGGATTATTCGGCCGGAGCTTCTTCGGTCGATGCTTCTTCGGTAGCGGTCGCGTCGGTAGCGGCGGCGTCGACGGTAGCTTCGGTGGCCATTTCGTCGGTCACAGCCGGGGTCTCTTCGACGACCGGAGCTTCGACGGTGGTTTCTTCGACCGGAGCTTCTTCGGCAGCCTTTTCACCGCAAGCGGCGAGGGTCAGCGCAACGGGAAGCGCGGCAACGAGAGCGATCTTCTTCATGTGATTCTATTCCTGTAGCGCCATGATTGACGCCGCCATAAAATAGCCTCATTTTCGCCAAGGAGAAGACACAATTTTCACCTGCCGAAAATTTTTCGCACAGCTTGGTCACAGAGGGACGCGCCGAATGGCTGCCGACCAAGTCGAAGTCGTTCGCCGTGCGAGGGAAGCGATTGGTGGAGGAATCTTCGACCCGCGAGGAGCGATCGGCCATTGACAGCGCGTCTACCGAGAGGGGGTTGGATGTATCGCCTGATGTCGGCCGTGGCCGCCCTGAGTCTTGCAGGGTGCTCCGATCAACCGGAGCCAGAGCCCGCTGCCCATGCCATCGGTGAGCGGACCGGCTTGACGGCGGGCGATCGCGAAGCGTTGCGTGCACTCGACCAGAGTTATGCCAAGGCCTGGCTGAAGCAGGGGACCGAGGCACAGGCCGAGGCGCTGCTCGCACTGTTCGAACCGCATGCGGTGATCTATCCCGGTGGGGGCGGAGAGCCGCTTTCGGGTACGGACGAGCTGCGCGCCTACTGGTTTCCCGAAGGGGCACCGCCGACCCAGGTTGAATATTTCGAGCGCCAGCCCGTGACGATCGAGGGCTCGCCCGCCCTGGCGGCGGTTGCGGGGCGCAGCGAGATTGCGTTCAGCTATGCTGGCGAGCGCAGTGCCCAGGAGGGGTACTATATCATCCATGCGCGGCCCGACGACGAGGGGCACTGGAGAATCCACCGGATGATGTGGAGCACTCGCCCAGCCGACTAGCGGCTTGCCGCCACCGGCCTTTGCGCAATTCCCCGGTTGACCCGCGGGCGTCCAATTCCTAAATGCCCCGCGACCGCACGCTTCGAGCGAGTCCGATTCATGCGCGGGGATCGGGCACAGGATGGAAGCGGCGTTTCCATAATCGCGACGCTCGAGAAGCTGCAGCAGGCCGCCGGGACAGGCGCGTCATTCGCTGCGGCCTTTTCGCGTCCCGGCCATGGATCTCACGCGCATGAGACTTGAATTCCGGTCCCGACCGCGCGGGCCCGGCGCACACGAGAAGAGGTAACTACCCCTTATGGCTACCAAGGCGAAGGCTCCGAAGAAGACCCGGGGCACGAACGCGCAGGGTACGGCGAAGCGTCGTATCCGCAAGATCTTCGGCGACATCCACGAAGTCGTCGACATGCCGAACCTGATCGAGGTGCAGCGCGAGAGCTACGAACAGTTTCTCCGCTCGAACAAGGAGACGGGCTACGTCTCGGGCCTCGAAAAGACGCTGCGTTCGGTGTTCCCGATCCGCGACTTCGCCGGTACCGCCGAACTCGACTTCGTCCATTACGAACTCGAAGCGCCCAAATACGACATCGTCGAATGCCGCCAGCGCGGCATCACCTATGCCGCCCCGATGAAGGTGACGCTGCGCCTGATCGTGTTCGAGGTGGACCAGGAAACCGAAACCCGTTCGGTCCTCGATATCAAGGAGCAGGACGTTTACATGGGCGACATGCCCCTGATGACGGGCAATGGCACCTTCATCATCAACGGCACCGAGCGCGTGATCGTGTCGCAGATGCACCGTTCGCCGGGTGTGCTGTTCGACCATGACCGCGGCAAGACGCACTCTTCGGGCAAGCTCCTCTTCGCGGCCCGCATCATCCCCTATCGCGGCAGCTGGCTCGATTTCGAGTTCGACGCCAAGGACATCGTCAACGTGCGTATCGACCGCAAGCGCAAGCTGCCGGTCACCGCGCTGCTGTTCGCGCTCGGACTCGATGCCGAGGACATCCTCGCGCATTTCTACGACACCGTGACCTGGAAGCGCGCGAAGGACGGCTGGGAAATTCCCTTCGTTGCCGAACAGTGGCGCGGCCAGAAGCCGGCCTTCGCGCTGGTCGATGCCAAGACGGGCGAGGAAGTCTTCCCCGCCGGCCAGAAGATCAGCCCGCGCGCTGCCAACAAGGCGGCCAAGGACGGCCTTGAAACGCTGCTGCTGCCGACCGAGGAAATCTTCGGTCGCTACGCCAGCCGTGACATGATCGACGAGAAGACCGGACGCATCTACATCGAGGCAGGCGACGAGGTCTCGGCCGAGAACCTCGAAGTGCTCGATGCCGCGGGCATCGACGCGATGGAATTGCTCGATATCGACCACGTCAACACCGGTCCGTGGATCCGCAACACGCTCAAGGTCGACAAGGCCGAGAACCGCGACGAAGGCCTCGAGGCGATCTACAAGGTCATGCGTCCGGGCGAACCGCCGACCAAGGAAACCGCCGAAGCGCTGTTCGAGGGCCTGTTCTTCGACGGCGAGCGCTACGACCTGTCGGCTGTCGGCCGCGTCAAGCTCAACATGCGTCTCGAACTCGACGCCGAGGACACCGTCACCACGCTGCGCAAGGAAGACATCCTCGCCGTGGTCAAGGAACTGGTCGACCTCAAGGACGGCAAGGGCGAAGTCGACGATATCGACAATCTCGGCAACCGCCGCGTCCGTTCGGTCGGCGAGCTGCTGGAAAACCAGTACCGCGTCGGCCTGCTGCGCATGGAACGCGCGGTGAAGGAACGCATGAGTTCGGTCGACGTGTCGACCGTGATGCCGAACGACCTGATCAATGCGAAGCCCGCCGTGGCCGCAGTGCGCGAGTTCTTCGGCTCCAGCCAGCTTTCGCAGTTCATGGACCAGACCAACCCGCTGTCGGAAGTCACCCACAAGCGCCGCGTTTCGGCGCTTGGCCCGGGCGGCCTTACCCGTGAGCGCGCAGGTTTCGAAGTCCGCGACGTTCACCCGACGCACTATGGCCGCATCTGTCCGATCGAGACGCCCGAAGGCCCGAACATCGGCCTGATCAACTCGCTCTCGACCTTCGCGCGCGTCAACAAGTACGGCTTCATCGAAACGCCGTACCGCAAGGTCGTGGACGGCAAGGTCACCGACGAGGTCGTCTACCTCTCGGCGATGGAAGAGCAGAAGCACACCGTCGCGCAGGCTTCGGCCGATCTTACCGACGATGGCTCCTTCGTCGAGGAGCTGGTTTCGGCGCGTCACGACGGCGACAACCTGATGGCGCCGCGCGAAACCATCACGCTGATGGACGTCAGCCCCAAGCAGCTCGTCTCGGTCGCGGCATCGCTGATCCCGTTCCTGGAAAACGATGACGCCAACCGCGCACTGATGGGCTCGAACATGCAGCGCCAGGCGGTTCCGCTGGTCAAGGCGGAAGCACCCTGGGTCGGCACCGGCATGGAAGAAACCGTTGCGCGGGATTCGGGCGCGGCGATCGCGGCAACCCGCGGCGGCATCGTCGACCAGGTCGATGCGACGCGTATCGTGATCCGTGCGATCGGCGACGTCGAACCCGGCCAGTCGGGCGTCGACATCTACACGCTGCAGAAGTTCCAGCGTTCGAACCAGGACACCTGCATCAACCAGCGCCCGCTGGTGAAGGTCGGTGAAACGGTCGAAGCCGGCGACATCATCGCCGACGGTCCTTCGACCGACCTCGGCGAGCTGGCACTGGGCCGCAACAGCCTCGTCGCCTTCATGCCCTGGAACGGCTACAACTACGAAGACTCGATCCTCATCTCCGAGCGGATCGTGAAGGACGACGTCTTCACCTCGATCCACATCGAGGAATTCGAAGTCATGGCGCGCGACACCAAGCTCGGGCCCGAGGACATCACCCGCGACATCCCGAATGTCGGCGAGGAGGCCCTGCGCAACCTCGACGAGGCGGGCATCGTCTATATCGGCGCCGAAGTGCACCCGGGCGATATCCTGGTCGGCAAGATCACGCCCAAGGGCGAGAGCCCGATGACGCCGGAGGAAAAGCTCCTGCGCGCGATCTTCGGTGAAAAGGCCAGCGACGTACGCGATACCTCGCTCCGCCTGCCGCCGGGGGTTGCCGGGACGATCGTCGAAGTCCGCGTCTTCAACCGCCACGGCATCGAGATCGACGACCGTACGCGGGCGATCCAGAACGAGGAAATCGAACGCCTCCGCAAGGACTCGAACGACGAACGCGCGATCCTCAACCGGGCGACCTACAACCGCCTCAAGGACATGCTCGTCGGCCAGACCGCTTCGGCCGCGCCGAAGGGCGTCAAGAAGGGCAGCGAGATCACCGAGGAGCTGCTCGAAGGCGTCGACAAGCACGAATGGTTCAAGTTCGCCGTGGCCGACGATGGTCGCCAGGCGCAGCTCGAAGCCGTCAAGTCGCAGTATGACGAAGCGGTCAAGTTCATCGAAGAGAAGTTCGAGGACCGCAAGGAGAAGCTCGAGCGCGGTGACGAGCTCGCCCCCGGCGTACTCAAGATGGTCAAGGTCTTCGTCGCGGTGAAGCGCAAGCTGCAGCCGGGCGACAAGATGGCCGGCCGTCACGGGAACAAGGGCGTCATCAGCCGCATCCTGCCGGTCGAGGACATGCCGTTCCTCGAAGACGGGACCCCGGTCGACATCGTCCTCAACCCGCTCGGCGTGCCGTCGCGCATGAACGTCGGGCAGATCTTCGAAACGCACCTCGGCATGGCGGCCCGCAATCTGGGCCACCAGATCGGCGAGCAGCTCGAGGAGTGGAAGCGGGCGAACCCGAACGCCGCCGAAGATTATGCCAAGGCCAAGCCGCCCGAAGCCGTCATTTCGCGGCTCAAGGAGGTCTATGGCGAACAGTATCACGATGCGATCGACAGCCGTTCGACCGCGGATATCGTGGAACTGGCAAGCAATCTCACCGCGGGTGTCCCGATGGGCACGCCGGTGTTCGACGGTGCGCGCGAAGGCGACGTGACGATCGAGCTCGAAAAGGCCGGTCTCCACAGCTCGGGCCAGTCGGTTCTGTTCGACGGACGTACGGGCGAAGCCTTCGACCGCAAGGTCACCGTGGGCATCATCTACATGCTCAAGCTGCACCACCTCGTCGACGACAAGATTCACGCCCGTTCGATCGGCCCCTACAGCCTCGTCACCCAGCAGCCGCTGGGCGGTAAGGCGCAGTTCGGCGGCCAGCGCTTCGGCGAAATGGAGGTCTGGGCGCTCCAGGCCTACGGCGCCGCCTACACGCTGCAGGAAATCCTCACCGTGAAGTCGGACGACGTGATCGGTCGTACCAAGGTCTACGAAGCGATCGTCAAGGGCGACGATACCTTCGAGGCGGGCATTCCCGAGAGCTTCAACGTGCTCGTCAAGGAAATGCGCAGCCTGGGCCTCAATGTCGAACTCAAGTCGCTGAGCGACGACGAGGACGACGACGGTCTCGCGATCGCGGCGGAATAGGGGAGCGGCAACGCTCCCCCCAACCGCCCCAGGAATTCACCCGCTAAGGGATTAAGTCATGAACGAACTGACCAAATTCACCAACCAGCTCGCGAAGCCCGAGACTTTCGACGAGATCCAGATCGGCATCGCCAGCCCCGAGCGCATCCGCTCGTGGTCCTTCGGTGAGATCAAGAAGCCCGAAACGATCAACTACCGCACGTTCAAGCCCGAGCGTGACGGCCTGTTCTGCGCGCGGATCTTCGGTCCGGTGAAGGACTACGAGTGCCTGTGCGGCAAGTACAAGCGCATGAAGTACAAGGGCGTCGTCTGCGAAAAGTGCGGCGTCGAAGTGACTGTGACCAAGGTCCGCCGCGAACGCATGGGCCACATCGAGCTGGCCGCGCCCGTCGCGCATATCTGGTTCCTCAAGTCGCTGCCGTCGCGCATCGGCCTGCTGCTCGACATGCAGTTGAAGCAGCTCGAGCGCGTGCTCTACTTCGAAAGCTACATCGTCACCGAACCCGGCCTGACCCCGCTTGAGAAGTTCCAGCTCCTCACCGAGGACGAGCTGCTCGAAGCGCAGGACGAATACGGCGAAGATGCTTTCAGCGCGGCGATCGGTGCCGAAGCGGTCAAGACCATGCTGATGGATCTCGACCTCGAGCAGGAAAAGGAAGACCTGCTGGAAGAGCTCGCGACCACCAAGTCGAAGCTCAAGCCGGCCAAGATCATCAAGCGCCTCAAGGTCGTCGAAAGCTTCATCGAATCGGGCAACCGTCCCGAGTGGATGATCCTCGAAGTCGTGCCGGTCATTCCGCCCGAACTGCGCCCGCTGGTGCCGCTCGACGGTGGCCGCTTCGCGACTTCGGACCTCAACGACCTCTACCGTCGCGTGATCAACCGTAACAACCGTTTGAAGCGCCTGATGGAGCTGCGCGCGCCGGACATCATCGTCCGCAACGAAAAGCGCATGCTGCAGGAAGCGGTTGACGCACTGTTCGACAACGGCCGTCGCGGCCGCGTGATCACCGGTGCCAACAAGCGTCCGCTCAAGTCGCTCAGCGACATGCTCAAGGGCAAGCAGGGCCGCTTCCGCCAGAACCTTCTGGGTAAGCGCGTCGACTATTCGGGCCGTTCGGTCATCGTGACCGGTCCGGAACTCAAGCTGCACCAGTGCGGCCTGCCGAAGAAGATGGCGCTCGAACTGTTCAAGCCGTTCATCTACGCCCGCCTCGATGCGAAGGGTCTCTCGATGACCCTCAAGCAGGCGAAGAAGTGGGTCGAGAAGGAACGCAAGGAAGTCTGGGACATCCTCGACGAAGTCATTCGCGAGCACCCGGTCCTCCTGAACCGCGCGCCGACGCTCCACCGTCTCGGCATCCAGGCGTTCGAGCCGGTGCTGATCGAGGGCAAGGCGATCCAGCTCCACCCGCTGGTCTGCGCCGCCTTCAACGCCGACTTCGACGGTGACCAGATGGCCGTCCACGTCCCGCTGAGCCTCGAGGCGCAGCTGGAAGCGCGCGTCCTGATGATGTCGACCAACAACATCCTCTCGCCCGCCAACGGCAAGCCGATCATCGTGCCTTCGCAGGACATGGTGCTGGGCCTCTACTACCTGTCGATGGAACGTCAGGAAAAGACTCCCGAGTTCGTCGAGGATGCCGACGGCAACAAGGTCGAAAAGCTGCCGATGTTCAGCGACATGGCCGAAGTGCATCAGGCGCTCGAAACCAAGCAGGTCTCGCTCCACACCAAGATCCTCGCCCGCGTCCCGCAGGCCGACGAGGACGGCAACATCGTCATGCAGCGATTCGAAACGACCGCCGGGCGCATGCTGATCGGTGAATGCCTGCCGAAGAACCACAAGGTTCCCTTCGACATCGTCAACCGCCTGCTGACCAAGAAGGACATCGCCGACGTCATCGACGAGGTCTATCGTCACACCGGCCAGAAGGACACGGTGCTGTTCGCCGATGCGATCATGGCACTGGGCTTCCGCCACGCGTTCAAGGCGGGCATCTCCTTCGGCAAGGACGACATGATCATCCCCGAAGAGAAGGTCGAGCTGGTCGAGGCGACCAAGAACATGGTCGCCGATTACGAGCAGCAGTATCAGGACGGCCTGATCACCCAGCAGGAAAAGTACAACAAGGTGATCGACGCCTGGAGCCGTTGCGGCGACCAGGTGGCCGACGCGATGATGGAAAAGATCAAGGCCCGCCCGATCGACAAGGACGGGCTCCAGGCCGAGATCAACTCGATCTACATGATGAGCCATTCGGGCGCGCGTGGTAGCCCGGCGCAGATGAAGCAGCTCGCCGGCATGCGCGGCCTGATGGCCAAGCCGTCGGGCGAGATCATCGAGAACCCGATCATCTCGAACTTCAAGGAAGGCCTCAACGTCCTCGAGTACTTCAACTCGACCCACGGCGCCCGCAAGGGTCTCGCGGATACCGCGCTGAAGACCGCCAACTCGGGTTACCTGACCCGCCGCCTGGTCGATGTGTCGCAGGACTGCGTCATCGTCGAGGATGACTGCAAGACCGAGAACGCGCTCGAAATGCGCGCCATCGTGCAGGGCGGTTCGGTGATCGCTTCGCTCGGCGAACGCATCCTCGGCCGCACCGTGGCCGAAGACATCGTCAATGCCGCGACCGACGAGGTCATCGCACCGGCGGGCACGCTGCTCGACGAACCGATGATCAAGGCGATCGAGGAAGCCGAAGTGCAGGTCGCCAAGATCCGCTCGCCGCTGGTCTGCGAAGCCAAACAGGGCGTTTGCGCTACCTGCTACGGCCGTGACCTTGCCCGCGGGACGCCGGTCAATATCGGCGAGGCGGTAGGCGTCATCGCCGCGCAGTCGATCGGTGAACCGGGCACGCAGCTGACCATGCGTACCTTCCACATCGGCGGTGCCGCGCAGCTCAACGAAACGAGCCATCTCGAGGCGATCTCGGACGGCAAGGTCGTCTATCGCGACATGCCGACCATCACCGACAAGAAGGGTCGTATCCTGTCGCTCGCCCGCAATGGCGAACTGGCGGTGATCGACGCCGAAGGCCGCGAGCGCGAGATTCACAAGGTGCCCTACGGTACCGTGCTGATGCACAAGGACGGCGACAAGGTGAAGGAAGGCGAACGCCTGGCCGAATGGGACCCGTTCAGCCTGCCGATCATCACCGAAACATCGGGCGTGGTGAAGTACCAGGACCTCGTCGACGGCACGACCATGGAAGAACGCGTCGACGATGCCACCGGCATCGCCCAGCGCGTGGTCACCGAAATGCGCACCACCGGGCGCAAGAAGGACGACCTGCGTCCGCGCCTGACGCTGTTCAACGATGCCGGCGACGAGACCGAGGCCGCGCGCTACATGCTGGCGCCGGGCACGGTGCTCTCGGTCGAGGACGGCCAGAACGTCGAAGCGGGCGACATCCTTGCCCGTGCCTCGCGCGAAGCCGCCAAGACCCGCGACATCACCGGCGGTCTGCCGCGTGTGGCCGAACTGTTCGAGGCACGCCTGCCGAAGGACAATGCGGTCATCGCCAAGATCTCGGGCAAGATCGAATTCGTTCGCGAATACAAGGCGAAGCGCAAGATCGCCATCGTGCCCGAGGAAGGTGATGCAGTCGAATACCTGATCCCCAAGACCAAGGTGATCGACGTGCAGGAAGGCGACTTCGTGAAGAAGGGAGACACGCTGATCTCCGGTTCGCCCAACCCGCACGACATCCTCGAGGTGCTGGGCGTCGAGGCGCTGGCCGAATATCTCGTCAACGAAATCCAGGAAGTCTACCGACTGCAGGGCGTGAAGATCAACGACAAGCACATCGAGGTGATCGTTCGCCAGATGCTGCAGAAGGTCGAGATCACCGACGGTGGCGACACCGTACTGCTGCCCGGCGAGCAGGTCGACCTCGAGGAACTCAACGAGACCAATGCCAAGCTGGGCAAGGGCAAGGAACCCGCCAAGGGGACCCCGATCCTGCTCGGTATCACCAAGGCCTCGTTGCAGACGCGTTCGTTCATCTCGGCCGCTTCGTTCCAGGAAACCACGCGCGTGCTCACGCAGGCCGCGGTCGAAGGGAAGAAGGACACGCTGGTCGGTCTGAAGGAAAACGTGATCGTCGGCCGTCTCATCCCCGCCGGTACCGGCGCGGGCATGAACCGTATGCGCATCACCGCCTCGAGCCGCGATGCCGCCCTGCGCGCGCAGTGGAAAAAGGCGCAGGAGGCGATCATCGCCGCGCAGACCGCCGAGGAAGAGCACGAGGCGGAACTCGCCCAGGGTCCCGAAGCGGCGATCGGCGACGATCCGCTGGCGAGCATGGAAGGTGAAACCCACGGCACCGATGCCGATGCGGGCGACTACCTCAACGAGGAGGCCAAGGACGGCGAATAAGCCTTCCTGACCGTCTCAATGATTTCAGGCCCCGCCGGTGCCAACCGGCGGGGCCTTTTACTTTGCTAAGCAGGACTTTACTTACTCCAATATTTCTGATTTTCCTGCTTCTTGACGGAAAGCTGCGGGGGTTGCACCATAAGCACTCGAGTGGCCGCCCGCAGGGTGTTGGCGGCAGTCGGGGGGAATTCGTGGCCATGGCAGAGCTCGAGACCGAGCGGCCTGCGGATATGAAAGAGTGGTCTACAGCCGACGCTGTGGACCGCTTGCTGCTGACCCGTCGGCTCGAGGATTACAGCGCCGGCGCCCGGCTGGCACTTCTCCCGTCGCTCGGCTCGCTTGCCGCGCTGATCTATACTTTCCGCGACCAGGCTTCGCTCGACGTTCTGTTCGCCTGGGCCGCGATCCAGCTGATCGTGCTGGCGATCTACGTGGTGCTTGCCGCGCGGCTCGATCGCAAAGACGCGACACTGGAACAGTTGCGCCGCCATTGGCGTCGCTGCATGGGGCTGGAAATCGTCAGATCGGCGAACTGGGCCTTCATCACGCCTTATCTGGCAATCTTTGCGACAGGGCTCGACGCGGTGGTTCTGGCTGCGATTGCCATCGCCAATCTTTGCGGCTCGCTGCTGGTCCATCGCACCGCCCCGCTTGCCGCAGGCGTCCGTATCGGCGCGCTTGCGGCCTCGATCGCGGTGGCGGTCTGGATCCAGGTCGGCAGCAGCGGCTGGCCCGCCCTGGTCCTGCTGGCGCTGTTCGTCATCGCGCTCGGCGGATCGGTACGCGAACAGAACCGTCAGATCATCAGTGGCGCCGAGGCGGAAAGCGGCCGCCGCGAAGCCGCCGACACGGTGCGCATGCTTCTCAACGATTACGAGGAGCAGTCGTCCGACTGGCTGTGGACGGTCGGGCCATGCGGGAACCTGCGCGACGTCTCCGACCGTTTCGCGACTGCCGCGGGCAAGCCGGTGGCCGAACTCGAGGGATTGCCGCTCATCAACCTCTTCGCTCCCAGCAAGGACCGTGACCGTCTCGCCCGCCGGCTGATGGAACGCAGCCCGTTCCGCGACCTCGTCCTCAAGCTCGGCGCCGGCGATGCCTTGCGGTACTGGGAGCTATCGGCCCGTCCCCGTTCGGATGGTCGGATGAGCGGCGTAGCGCGCGACGTGACGGGCGACCGGTTGATCGAGGAACGCGTTGCCTTCATGGCACATTACGACAACCTCACCGGGCTCGCCAATCGCTACCTCTTCAACGAACGGTTGCGGACCGCGCTCGAAGATCGCGCACGCGCGCGCGACGTGGTGCTGTTCTATCTCGACCTCGACGATTTCAAGGCCGTCAACGACACGCGCGGACACCTTGTGGGCGATCGGCTGCTGCGGGAAATCGGCACCCGCCTCGAACAGGAGGTACGCGGCCAGGACCTGGTGGCCCGGCTCGGGGGTGACGAATTCGCCGTCCTGCTCGAAACGCGCGCAGGGGCGGGCATGCTGATCGAGCGTGCCCACCGTTTCCTTGCGGTGATCCGCGAACCCTTCGAGCTCGACGGGCAGGTTTACCGCGTCTCTGGAAGCATCGGCATCGCCAAGCGCTGCGAGGGCGAATGCGACGCGGAAGAACTGATGCGCCGGGCCGACCTCGCGCTGTTTGCGGCCAAGGACAAGGGGCGCGACACGATTGCGCTCTACGACGAGGCCATGGACCTCGCTTCCCGGGAGCGGCGCGAAATCGAATCCGATCTGCGCGAAGCCCTGTCGCGCGGGCAGCTCAGGCTCCATTATCAGCCGGTCATGGATCTCGATTCGGGAGAAGTGGCGGGGTACGAAGCATTGCTCCGCTGGTATCACCCGAAGCGCGGAGTAGTGACCCCCGCCGAATTCCTCGATGTGGCGGAGGAAACGGGCATGATCGTGCCGATCGGCGAATGGGTCATTCGGCAGGCACTCGCGGAAACCGGGCGATGGGAAGGCAATTTCCGCATCGCCATCAACCTTTCGCCCACCCAGGTGCGCAGCCCGCATCTGGCCGATGTCGTTGCCCAGGCGATCCATGCGCACGGGATTTCGCCCAAACGGGTCGAATTCGAGATTACCGAACACGTGCTGATGCAGAAGGGCAGCGTTTGCGCCAGCAATCTCGAGAAACTGCGCGAGCTGGGGGCGAAGATCGCGCTCGACGACTTCGGAATCGGCTATTCCTCGCTCAGCTATCTGCGCCGTTTCCCCTTCGACCGGATCAAGATCGACCGCGACTTCGTCGAGGGGGTCGAATTGTCGGCGGACAGCCAGGCCATCATCTCCAGCATCACCCGGCTTGCGGATGCGCTGGGCATGGCGACCACTGCGGAAGGAATCGAAACGCGCGCGCAGCTCGACCTGCTGCGCAAGCTTGGGTGCCAGGAGGCACAAGGCTATCTGATCTGCGAGCCGGTTCCCGGCGATAATTTCGCCACCTCCTCCGCGGCCAAGGCCGCGATGAATGACGAAGCGAGCGGAATCCTCGATTATCGCAAGGCACGCGAAGCCGTGATGAAGCAGCGCCCCCGGCGCGCCAGCTGACCTCTCGCCAAGCGCCGCGCCCTCGGCTATCGGCGCCCCCATGACCACCGTGACGCGTTTCGCACCATCGCCCACCGGGCGGCTTCATGTCGGGAATATCCGCACCGCGCTGCATAACTGGATGCTGGCCAAGAAGGTCGGTGGCCGCTTCGTGCTAAGGATCGACGACACCGACGCCGAACGCAGTCGGGAGGACTATGTCGAGGCGATCCGGGCCGATCTCGTCTGGCTTGGTCTGACGCCCGATGGCGAGGAACGCCAGTCGGAGCGACTCGCGCTATACGAACGCGCTTTCGCGGCGCTTCGCGAGGCGGGCAGGGTCTATCCCTGTTACGAAACGCAGCAGGAACTCGAGCTCAAGCGCAAAATCCGCCTCGGGCGCGGCCTGCCGCCGATCTACGACCGCGGCGCACTCGAATTGAGCGATGAGGACCGGGCGAAGAAGGAGGCGGAGGGGATCGTCCCGCACTGGCGTTTCAAGCTCGACGACGGCGATCCGATCGCCTGGGAAGACGGTGTCCGCGGGGCGCAGAAGTTCGATCCCTCGCAGCTGTCCGACCCGGTCATCCGCCGCGCCGACGGCAGCTGGCTCTACATGCTGCCGAGCGCGGTCGACGACCTCGACATGGGGGTGACCGACGTGCTGCGGGGCGAGGATCACGTCAGCAACACCGCGGTGCAGATCCAGATGTTCGACGCGCTGGTCGCAGCGGGCCATGCTGACGGACCGATGCCGCGCTTTGCACATGAGGCGCTGCTGGTCGGGCGCGAGGGGAAGCTGTCGAAGCGGCTCGGTTCGCTCGGCTGCGACGCCTTCCGCGAACGCGACATCGAACCGGCCGCGATTGTCGCGCTGCTGGCGCGGCTCGGCACTTCGCGCCCGGTCGAGGCGATCGCCGACCGGGAGCTGCTGCTCGAAAGTTTCGATCTCGCGACCTTCGGGCGCGCGCCGGCGAAGTTCGACGATGCCGAACTCGAGCGGCTCAATGCCGCGCTGGTCCACCAGATGGACTTCGCCGAGGTCGCGGACCGTCTGCCCGCGGGGATGGACGAGGCGGGCTGGCACGCGATCAGGCCGAATCTGACGCATGTATCCGAAGCGGCGGGCTGGTGGCGGCTGGTCACCGGACCGGTCGACATGCCGGCCTTTGCCGAAGAGGACCGCGCCTATCTCGCCGAAGCCGCACGGCGGCTCGAATGGGGCGAAGACCCGTGGCGCATGCTCGCGGCCGTGCTCAAGGAATCGACCGGCCGGAAGGGCAAGGCATTGTTCCTGCCGCTGCGGCAGGCCTTGACCGGCATGGATCATGGGCCCGACATGGGCGAATTGCTGCCGTTGATCGGCGAAACGCGCGCGCGCGAGCGGCTGGAGGCTGCAGCGCGGGGCTAGGGGGATATGAAATGGGCGTGGGACTGGGGACGGAGCTAAAGCTCCCTTGCGGCGCGATGCTTCCCAACAGGATAGCCAAGGCCGCCATGACCGAGGGGCTGGCCACGCCCGATGGCAAGCCCACACCCGGGCTCGAGCGCCTCTATGGCATCTGGTCCGATGGCGGCGCAGGCATGCTGCTGTCAGGCAATATCATCGTCGACAGGGACCATCTCGAACGGCCCGGTAACGTCGTGATCGAGCGCCAGCCCGACGCCGACATGAAGGCGCGCCTTGCGAGCTGGGCGAAGGCCGCCACCCGCAACAGCAACCACTTCTGGGCGCAGATCAGCCATGGCGGCCGGCAGACGCAGAAGCTGGTCAACCCGCATCCCAAATCCTCCTCCGACGTCCAGCTCGCACTGCCGGGCGGCCAGTTCGGCAAGCCCACGCCGCTGACAAAGGACGAAATCGACGATCTGGTGGACCGCTGGGCCGTGGCCGCGCGCGCCTGCAAGGAAGCGGGCTTCACCGGCGTGCAGGTGCACGGCGCGCATGGCTATCTGGTCTCGCAATTCCTCTCGCCGCGGGTGAACCTGCGCACCGACGAATACGGTGGATCGCTTGAGAACCGCGCCCGGTTCCTGCTTGAGATCGTGGCCGCGGTGCGGGCGGCGGTGGGGCCGGATTTCCCGGTTTCGGTAAAGCTCAACAGCGCCGACTTCCAGAAAGGCGGGTTCGATTTCGGAGACAGCCTGCAGGTGGTGAAATGGCTCGAGGCTGCTTCTGTCGACCTGATCGAGATTTCGGGCGGGACCTATGAGCAGCCCAAGCTGCTCGGAGTCGCTGGCCAGGAAGAGGAGGCGGTGCAGACTGTCGCGCCCTCGACCGCCGCGCGCGAGGCCTATTTCGTCGATTTCGCCAAGGCCATGCAGGCCGAGGTTTCGGTGCCGCTGATGGTCACCGGTGGTTTCCGTACGCTCAGCGCGACGGAAGAGGCGCTGGCGAGCGGCGCGGCCGACCTGATCGGACTGGGGCGTCCGCTATGCGTCGATACCGATGCACCCGCGCAGTTGCTCAAGGGGGCGGAGCGTCTCGCACGCTACGAGGACAATCTCGATCTGCTGCCCCGCTGGCTCGGCTTCCTCAAGCGCTTCCAGTTGATGAAGGCGATCAGCGGCTTCGCCGGCATCTACTGGTTCTACCAGCAGATATGGTTGCTGGGTCACGAGGGCCGGGTCGACCGCGACCTTTCCGTCTTGAAGGCTTTCCGCACCGTCGATGCGCGCAACCGGCGCATCATGAAGGAACGCGCTGCGCTCTAGCCCCCGTGCTTCTCGAGCTCGTCACCGGTAACGGTGACGACGTGGAGCAGGTTGGTCGAGCCGGGCGTGCCGAAGGGCACGCCGGCCAGCGCGATTAGCTTGCTGCCAGCCTGGCCGAAGCGGTGGCGCAGCGCCATGCGCTTTCCCTTGGCGATCATTTCCTCGAAGCTGCCGATGTCCTTGGTCGCCACCGCATGCGCGCCCCACAGCAGGCCCAGCCGCCGGGCGGTCTTCATGCTCGGAGTCAGCACCAGCATCGGCACGCTCGGGCGCTCGCGCGCGACACGGCGTGCGGTCGAGCCCGATCCGGTAAAGACGGTGATCGCGCTGACCGGCACAGTGTCGGCCACGGTCATGCAGGCATGCGCCAGCGCGTCGGCGGTGGTCGCATCGGGCGGCGTGTCGAGCAGGCGGACGCGTTCGAGATAGGCCTCGTCGGTTTCAACCTGCCGCGCGATCTTGTGCATGATCGTCACCGCTTCCTCGGGCCAGTCGCCCGCCGCGGTTTCCGCGCTCAGCATCACGGCATCGGCGCCGTCATAGACCGCATTGGCGACGTCGGACACTTCGGCGCGGGTCGGGGCGGGGCTCTCGATCATGCTTTCGAGCATTTGCGTCGCGACGATCACCGGCTTGCCCTTGAGGCGGGTGGCGTTGACGATCTTCTTCTGCAGCGGCGGGACTTCCTGCGGCTCCAGCTCCACGCCGAGGTCGCCGCGCGCGACCATGATCCCGTCGCTCATGTCGATGATCTCGTCGAGCCGGCGGACCGCCATCGGCTTTTCGATCTTGGCGCAGAGCGCGCCATAGCCGCCCATCAGCTTGCGTGCCTCGGCCAGATCCTCGGGACGCTGGACGAAGCTGAGGCCGATCCAGTCGACTCCCTGCTGGACCGCGAAGGCAAGGTCGCGCCGGTCCTTGTCGGTCAGCGCCGGGATCGGCACTTCGGCGTCGGGAACATTCACGCCCTTGCGGTCGGAAATGACTCCGCCCACTTCGGCCGAGCAGAGGATTTCCTTGTCGTCGGCACGAATCACCCGGAGGCGGATCTTGCCGTCGTTGATCAGCAGCCGCTGGCCTTTCTCGAGCAGGCCGAACAGTTCGGGGTGCGGCAGTTCGACGCGCGTCTCGTCGCCCGGCTCGGGATTGCGGTCGAGCGTGAAATGGCCAGAATGGCGGATGACCGCCTGTCCGTCCTTGAACTTGCCCACGCGCAGCTTGGGGCCCTGCAGGTCGGCGAGAATCGCGATCGGGCGGTGGAATTCCTTTTCCAGCGCGCGGATTGCGCGGATCGTCGCCTCGTGATCGGCGTGTTCGCCATGGCTCATGTTGACGCGGAAGGCATCGACCCCGGCCTTGAACAGGCGGGCGAGCATTTCGGGTGAGCGGCTGGCGGGGCCGACGGTCGCGAGGATCTTGACCTTGCGGCCGCGCGGATCGAGCTTGGGTGCGGTAATGGCCATGCGAATCGCCTATGGCAGCGAGGTGCGACAAAGCAAGGACGATGCGATTGTGACTACGAATGCAGGGGACCCGCTCGACCAACTCGACGATGCCGTAGCGGCGGCGGCATTTCGCCGGCTGGTGCGCCACCTGCGTCACCGCCACGATGCGCAGACCATCGATCTCATGGGGCTGGCGGGCTTCTGCCGCAATTGCCTGGCCGACTGGATACGCGAAGCCGGATTTACCGGCGACAAGGCGGCGGCACGCGAACTGATCCACGGCATGACGCAGGAGGAGTGGAAGACCACGCGCCAGACCCCTGCCACCGAGGAGCAGCTCGCGCGGATGGAAGCCAGTATCGCGAAAAATCGCGTGGAGTAGCGAGTCGCCGCCTTCACCCCGACCGAAGGGCTGGCTATCGAGCCGCCGACCGATTCTCAAATTCCGGAGTATGACCAGATGGCAGAAGCCACCGACGACCGCCTGCGCCTCTTGATCGAGCGCATCGAACGCCTCGAGGAAGAAAAGAAGGGCATCGCCGACGACATCCGCGACGTCTATGCCGAAGCCAAGGCGGTCGGTTACGACGTCAAGATCATGCGCCAGATCGTCCGCCTTAGAAAGATGACCCCCGACGATCGCCGCGAGATGGAAACCATCCTCGATACCTACAAGGCCGCGCTCGGCATCGCCTGAGCCGGTTTGCCCGAAGCAGAGCCCCGATGCCCGCGCAACTGCCCGAACGCCGTGTGATCCTGGTGACTACGACCCCGAGCATCGAGGGCCATCCGATCGAGGCCTATCTCGGTCTCGTTTCAGGCGAGGTGATCCTTGGCGCCAATGTCTTCCGCGACATGTTCGCCGGGCTGCGCGATTTCTTCGGCGGCCGGGCGGCGAGCTACGAGCGGGTGCTCGAGGATGCGCGCCAGCGGGCGGTGCAGGAAATGCAGGCGGCGTGCGACAAACGCGGCGGCAACGCCGTGGTCGGTGTCGATCTCGACTACGAGGTCGTCGGGGCGAAGGGGTCGATGCTGATGGTCTCGGTCACCGGGACCGCGGTCCGCATCTGATCAGGCGCTGCTGCCCGCCAGCAGCACCAGCCCGATAAAGGCGCCGTTGTGAAGGGCGTGCAGCAGCACGCTCGCCCACAGGCCGTAATTGACGCGCAGGTAGCCGAGCATGGTGCCGGTGACGAATTGCGGCAGCACCAGCGGCAGCGCCATCATCATCTCGTCGGGCTTGAAATTGAAGAGGTGGACGCTCGCAAAGCCGAGTGCGCTGAGCCAGAAAAGCAGCGGGAAAAGCCGCTGAAACCAGCCCATCGCGTCGCGATGCCGCAACAGGAACACCGTCAGGCCGGCCACGATCAGCCCTGCAGCGCCCCCCTTGAGCATTGTGGGGCCGATTGCGCCGAGGCCCTCGACCGGACCGGTTGCAGCCGACAACAGCAATGCCGTCGCCCCGAATGCGGCCAGCGCGCCGAGCAGCACCGCCAGCACGTGCCCGGGCCGGCCCGAGAGCCAGCCGCGAAAGGCGATTTCCTCGGCCAGGGGGGCGATCAAAATCACCGCAAACGCGATCCCGGCGCCGATATCCATGTCGGCGAGCGCCGTCTTGGGAACCTCGATTCCCGAAAACATCACCGCCCCCGCTACAGCGAGCAGCGCGGCCATGACCATGACGTCGAGGAGAAACAGGCGCAACACGGCGACCAGGCTTGCCAGCTGCGGCAACGGCGCGCGCGCGGGCAGTGCCGGGCGTTTCAGGAAGGCGGCGAATTGCGCCCACTCGCCGCGCGTCGAATTCGCGGGCGCAAGGCTTGTCGTTGCGGCGTCCATGCGGCTAAGGCGACCCCCGAGAATCTCTGACGAGAAAACGTCCACCCACCCGACTTACGCAAAGCGAAACCATGGCCGGCCATTCCAAATTCAAGAACATCATGCATCGCAAGGGCGCGCAGGACAAGAAGCGCAGCGCGATGTTTTCCAAGCTCAGCCGCGAAATCACCGTCGCGGCCAAGATGGGCATGCCCGATCCCGACATGAACCCGCGCCTGCGCCTCGCGGTAAACGCGGCCAAGGCGCAGTCGATGCCCAAGGACAATATCCAGCGCGCGATCGACAAGGCCAGCGCGCAGGACGGCGAGAACTATGAAGAGGTGCGCTACGAGGGCTACGGCCCGGGCGGCAGCGCGATCATCGTCGAGGCGCTGACCGACAACCGCAACCGCACGGCCACCAGCATTCGCACCGCCTTCTCCAAGAACGGCGGCAACCTCGGCACCGAGGGCAGCGTTGCGCACGGCTTCGAACGGCTCGGCCTGATCTTCTACCCCGCCGATGCGGGCAGCGAGGACAAGGTTCTCGAAGCCGCGATGGAAGCGGGTGCAGAGGATATTACCAGCAGCGAGGACGGCCACGAAATCTGGACTGCTGCCGAAGATCTCCATCAGGTCGCGAGCGACCTCGAGAAGGCGCTGGGCGAGGCCGATACGGTCAAGCTGGCGTGGAAGCCGAACCTTACCGTCGAGATGGACGAGAAGAACGCGACGACCTTGCTGAAGCTGATCGATGCGCTCGAGGATGACGACGACGTCCAGACCGTGTGGGGCAATTACGACATCTCCGACGAGGTGATGGAGAAGCTGGACTGATCCAGCGGTGCTGATCCTCGGCCTCGATCCTTCGCTCAGCTGTACCGGCTGGGGCGTGATCCGGGCCGAGGGTTCGCGCATTGGGCATGTCGCCAACGGTCGCGTGCCCACCGATGCCAAGGCGCCCCTGGCCGAGCGGCTGGCCGCGCTCCAGGCGGCGCTGGCCGAGGTGATCGCCGCGCACTGCCCGGACCGGGCAGCGGCGGAGGAAGTCTTCGTCAACAAGAACCCGCAATCGACGCTCAAGCTGGCGCAGGCGCGCGGCGCGGTGCTTGCGGCATGCGGTGCGGCGGGGCTGGCGGTCAACGAACATGCCGCACGGCTGGTCAAGAAGGCGGTCGTCGGCACCGGCGGCGCTGACAAGGCGCAGGTCCAGGCCATGCTCAAAGTGCTACTGCCCGGGGCCCGGATCGCGGGCGCCGATGCCGCCGATGCCTTGGCCGTGGCGATTGCCGACGCGCATATCACCCCTTCATCCTAGGACGATCCATGACCATCCATTTCTACGGCATTCCCAATTGCGACACCGTCAAGAAGGCGCGCAAGTGGCTCGACGCGCGCGGCGTCGACTACAGCTTCCACGACTACAAGAAGGAAGGCGCCGATCCCGACAGGCTGGCGGCCTGGATCGAGGAAGCGGGCGTCGATAGCGTGCTCAACCGGCGCGGGACGACCTTCCGCAAGCTCAGCGACGAGCAGAAGGCCGATATCGATGCCGCCAAGGCCGTCACATTGCTGCAAGAGAACCCTTCGATGATCAAGCGGCCGATCGTGGAGCACGACGGCGTCGTGCTGGTTGGTTTCAAGGAAGACGAATGGTCCGCGCACTTCTCCTGATCCTTGCGGCGCTCGTCGCGACTCCGGCGTCGGCCGATCCGAGCAAGGATTTCCTCGTCATCGCGCATCGCGGTGCGAGCGGCGAGCGGCCCGAGCATACGCTGGCCGCCTATGAGCGCGCGATCGACCAGGGGGCCGACTATATCGAGCCCGACCTCGTGCCGACCAAGGACATGCGCCTCGTCGCGCGGCACGAGACCGAGATCGGCGAGACGACCGATGTCGCCGACCATCCCGAATTCGCCGACCGCAAGCGATCGAAGACGATCGAGGGGAGGCTGGTGACCGGCTGGTTCGCCGAGGATTTCACGCTGGCCGAACTGCGGACGTTGCGCGCCAAGGAGCGCATGCCGGGCCTGCGCCCCGGCAATGCGCGTTTCGACGGGCTTTATCCGCTCGTGACCTTCGAAGAGATCCTCGCGCTGGTCCGCGCCAAGGAGGCGGAAACCGGGCGGACCATCGGCATCTATGCCGAGCTCAAGCACCCCACCTGGCTGCTCCAGGAGGCCGGGATTGACGTGGTCGACCTGCTCGCCACCGCGCTTGGCAAGGCCGGTCTCGACGGTGCGGACGACCGCGTCTTCGTGCAGATCTTCGAGATCGGGCCGCTCAAGCGCCTCGACGCGCTGGTCGATACGCCGCTGGTGTTGCTGGTCGGCCCCGAAGGCGGCCCCTTCGATGAACCGGCACTGAGCTGGACCGATGTGATGACCCCTTCAGGCCTCGCCGAGGTGGCCCGCTATGCCGATGCGATAGGGCCCCATCTCGGCCACGTGCTCGATGCCGACGGCGCTCCGACCGACTTGGTCGCGAACGCCCATGCGGCGGGGCTGAAGGTGCATCCCTGGACGCTGCGCAAGGAAAACGTCTTCCTCCCCGGTGCCTTGCAGCGCGGCACGGGAGCAGGGGCGACGGGCGATCTGGCCGCGCTCGCGCAGTTGTTGCGCGCCGCGGGCGTTGACGGCGTGTTCACCGACGATCCGGCGCTGGTCGTCAGCGCGCTCGGGCGGTGACGATGTAGTTGAGCGCGAGGTCGTTCGACAGGTGGAGCCCCTTGGCGGGCGAGAAATCGATGCCCCTGGGGTCGCCCATTTCCAGACCGGCTTCGTCGAGCAGTTCGGCCAGCTCTTCGGGAGTGACGAAATCGTCCCAGTGATGCGTCCCCTTCGGGATCATTCCGAAGCCCTCTGCGGCGCCGACCATCAACAGTCGCGATTGCGGCGTGCGGTTGGGGGTGGAAAGCACCATCAACCCGCCCGGCGCAAGTCTGGCGACAAGCGCGGCGACGAAGGCGCGCTTGTCGGCGACATGCTCGATGACTTCCATCGCAGTGACGAGGTCGAAGCTGCCGATGTCGAGGGTGCCGATCTCGCCCGCGATATAGCGGATGTCGAGCCCTGCGCCGTCGGCATGCACGGCTGCGGCAGCGGCGTTTTCGGGCGCCGCATCGACACCCGTGACCTCGGCGCCCAGCCGGGCCAGCGGTTCGCACAACAGCCCGGCGCCGCAGCCGACGTCGAGCGCGCTCTTGCCCGCCAGCGGGCGGCGCGCCTCGATGTCGCGGGCCCAGTGCAGGTCGATCGCTTCGCGCAGGAACCGCAAGCGGACCGGATTGAGGCGGTGGAGCATGGCCGAACTCCCCTTGGGATCCCACCAATCCCTCGCCAGCTTTCCGAAATGCGCGGCTTCGTCGGGCCGGATCGTTTGGCCGCCCGAAGTTTTGCTACGCTCTTGCGTGGTTGCATCGCTCATGCGGCGTGGCTAGCAGCCTAGCCTCACGCATTCCAGCACGGAGACCCTTGCGCTTGGCCCGTATCGTGATGAAATTCGGCGGCACCTCGATGGCGGGGACCGAGCGCATCCGGCGCGTGGCGAATATCGTGCGCAAGCAGGCCGCGCGCGGGCACGAGGTTGCGGTGGTCGTTTCCGCCATGGCGGGCGAGACCGACAGGCTGGTCAATTTCTGCCGCGAGGCCAATGCGCTCTATGACCCGGCCGAATACGACGTGGTCGTCGCCAGCGGCGAACAGGTCACTTCGGGCCTCCTCGCGCTCACCCTCCAGTCGCTGGGCTGCAAGGCGCGCAGCTGGCTCGGCTGGCAGTTGCCGATCCGCACGATCGAGGCGCATGCCAAGGCACGCATCGAAGAGATCGACGCCCAAGCGCTTGTCGCCAGCATGCAGGCCGGCGAGATCGCGGTGATCCCGGGCTTCCAGGGGTGCGGTTCCGATGGCCGCGTGACCACGCTGGGGCGCGGCGGCTCGGACACCTCGGCAGTGGCCGTGGCAGCCGCGATCAAGGCCGATCGCTGCGACATCTATACCGACGTCGACGGCGTCTACACCACCGACCCGCGCATCGTCGCCAAGGCGAGGAAGCAGAAGGCGGTGACCTACGAGGAAATGCTCGAGCTCGCGAGCGTGGGGGCCAAGGTGCTCCAGACGCGCTCGGTGGGCCTGGCGATGAAAGAGGGCGTGCGTGTGCAGGTCCTCTCCAGCTTCGTCGGCGAGGATGCGGTCCCCGCAGACGAACACCCCGGCACGATGATAGTGTCGGAAGAAGAAATGAACGAACTGGTGGAGAAGGGCGATATGGAACGCCAGCACGTGACCGGCATCGCGCACGACAAGAACGAGGCCAAGGTGATCCTCACCCGTGTGCCCGACAAGCCCGGCGCGGTGGCGCATATCTTCGAACCGCTCGCTGCCGCCAGCATCAATGTCGACATGATCATCCAGAACGTGGGCCGCGACAAGGGCGAGACCGACGTGACCTTCACCGTGCCGCAGGCCGACCTCGCCCGCGCGCAGGCACTGCTCGAGGACCGGCGCGACGAGATCGGCTACAACCGGCTGATCACTGACAGCAAGATCGCCAAGATTTCGGTCGTCGGCGTGGGCATGAAGAGCCACGCGGGCGTCGCCGCCACCATGTTCCAGGCCCTCGCCGATCGCGGGATTAACATCCAGGCGATCACCACGAGCGAGATAAAGGTCAGCGTGATGATCGACGAGGACGAGACCGAACTCGCGGTGCGCGTACTGCACACGGCTTACGGGCTGGATGCTGCGGATGAGGCGGTGTGAGCCACACCGCAAAAATCCTCCTGCTCGGCTCGGGCGAGCTGGGGCGCGAATTCGTCATCTCGGCCAAGCGGCTGGGGGCCTATGTCGTGGCCTGCGATGCCTATGACGACGCGCCAGCGATGCAGCTGGCCGATGCGCGCGAGGTGTTCTCCATGCTCGACGGCGAGAAGCTGCGCGAAGCAGCCGAGAAGCACCGGCCCGACTATATCGTTCCCGAGATCGAGGCGATCCGTACCTCGGTGCTGGCCGAGCTGGAGGACGAGGGCTTCACCGTCGTTCCCTCCGCCCGCGCGGCGCAGCTGACTATGAACCGCGACGCGATCCGCGATCTCGCGGCGCACGAACTCGGCCTCGTCACCTCCAAATACCGCTACGCCAAGAACCTCGAGGAGGTGAAGGTCGCAGCACACCACACTGGCTTTCCCTGCGTGATCAAGCCGGTCATGTCGTCGAGCGGCAAGGGCCAGTCGACCGTGCGCGAGGAAGCAGAACTAGACGGCGCGTGGGACTATGCCTGCGCCAACATGCGCGGCGACCGGCAGCGCGTGATCGTCGAGCAATTCGTCGATTTCGATTACGAGATCACGCTGCTGACCGTGCGCCACAAGGACGGGGTGACCTTCTGCCCGCCGATCGGCCACCGGCAGGAGCGCGGCGATTATCAGGAGAGCTGGCAGCCGACTCCGATGTCCGACGCGGCGATCGCCAAGGCGCAGGATATGGCGCGCAAGGTGGTCGACGATCTGGGCGGACATGGCCTGTTCGGCGTCGAATTCTTCGTGCGTGGCGAGGAGGTGATCTTTTCCGAGCTTTCCCCGCGCCCGCACGATACCGGCATGGTCACGCTGGTGAGCCAGAACCTCACCGAGTTCGACCTTCATGCCCGCGCGGTGTTGGGCCTGCCGATCCCCGCCGAACTGCGTGCCCGCCCGGCGGCAAGCGCGGTCATCCTCGCCGAACGCGACAGCGCGAGCCTTGCTTACGAAGGCCTGGCCGAAGCGATGGCCGAAGGCGCCGATATCCGGATCTTCGCCAAGCCTACCAGCAGGCCCTATCGCCGAATGGGCGTAGCGCTGGCCACGGCGAGCGATACGGACGAAGCCCGCCGCAAGGCCAGGGCCGCGGCGGGCAAGGTCCATATCCTGTACGGCGATTAGCGGCAGCGGCCCCGTGCCACCTCGCGGCCCAGCAAGGCGCCACCGGCCGCGCCGAGAATCGTGCCCAGCGAACGGTCGCCGCGGCTGTCGACTTCACGACCAATGATGGCGCCCAGCGCGCCGCCCACGATCAGCCCGGTGGTGCCGTCGCGTTTGCGGCAATACGTCCGGCCATCGCGCCCGCGCCAGACGCGCGTGTCGCGATAGATCGGCTCGTCGTAATTCCGGTCACGGTGACGGCCGTAATAGCGATCGCGGTGGCGGCGATCGCGCCAGCGGCGGTCGTCGTCATCATCGTCGTCGTCCCAGCGATCGCGGCCGCCGTGCTGCCACGCCATGTCGCCTACCGAGGCGGCTTCGGCGGGCGAGGGATAGCCGCTATCGAAGGCTTGTGCGGGCGTCGCCAGCAAGGCTGTGCCGACCGCCAGGGTGAGGGTCGTGTGCAGGATGGTTTTCCTCATGGTCTGTCTCCTTTGAGGGCGGGTCCGTCCACCTGACGCGCCGGATTGGAGCCATGCTTCTGCGCGCGCTCGGCTGAACGGTGCGGGAGCAGCGTTGTCAGCCTTGCGACAGGTTCGATGAATGGATGGTGGCCTGCGACAGGCTGCATCCGCTTGCCGCGGGCTGCGCCTGCCCCTAAGCGCCCTGCCTATGAGCATTTTTCCCAAGACCGCCCGCCTGATGCAGCGCGGGGCAGAATTCCTCGGCAGCGAAACGGCGATCCTGTGCGGCGCGATGAGTTGGGTGTCGGAACGCAATCTCGTTTCCGCTATCTCGAACGCAGGCGGCTTCGGCGTGATCGCCTGCGGGGCGATGGACCCGGAGCTGCTGGACAAGGAAATCGCCGCGACCAAAGCGCTGACCGACAAGCCCTTCGGCGTGAACTTGATCACCATGCACCCGCAGTTGTTCGATTTGATCGCGGTGTGCGAGAAGCATGGTGTGGGTCATGTCGTGCTCGCCGGCGGTATCCCGCCAAAGGGCAGCGTCGAGGCGATCAAGGGCGGCGACAATCCGGCTAAGGTGATCTGTTTCGCACCCACGCTGGCGCTGGCCAAGAAGCTGCTCCGGTCGGGCGCCGATGCGCTGGTGATCGAGGGCATGGAGGCGGGCGGGCATATCGGCCCCGTCTCGACCAGCGTGCTGGCGCAGGAAATGCTCCCCGAACTGGCCGATGAGCACCTGATCTTCGTCGCCGGCGGCATCGGGCGCGGACAGGCGATCGCCGGCTATCTCGAAATGGGCGCGGCGGGCGTCCAGCTCGGCACGCGCTTCGCCTGCGCGCAGGAGAGCATTGCGCATCCAGATTTCAAGAAGGCCTTCTTCCGCGCCTCGGCACGCGATGCGGTGGCCAGCGTCCAGGTCGATCCGCGCCTGCCGGTCATTCCGGTGCGCGCTCTCAAGAACAAGGGCACGGAGGAATTTACCCGGAAACAGATCGAGGTTGCCGGCGTTCTGGACCGCGAGGAAATCGCAATGAACGAAGCGCAATTGCAGATCGAGCATTACTGGGCGGGCGCGCTGCGCCGCGCAGTCATCGACGGCGACGTCGAAAACGGCAGCCTGATGGCCGGTCAGTCGGTCGGGATGCTCAAGGAAGAGGAGCCTGTCGCCTTAATCATCGAGAAGCTGATGGCGCAGAGCGAGGAGGCGCTTACCCGACGCTGACATGACAATCCACCGTCTCGACGTCGATATCGCAATCTACCGGGACCGGGTGCAGGTGACGCACCGCGCCACCCAGACGTTTGCCGATCAGCCGGCGAACTACCCGTTTTCATCCTGCACATCGATCGTCTCCGATCCCCGTCATCTCGAAGACACTATCGTCAGGGCCATTCGCAAGGTTCTGGCCGAAGGCGCATTCGAGTTGCGCGAGCCCGTCGCCCATATCGTGAGTTGCGAAACGTCGCTTGGCGAGGACGAGCGGGCGAAGGTCGAAGCCGCTCTCCTCGAGGCCGGAATGCGCAAGGTCGTGTTCGAAATCGATTGAGCAAGGTTGGCTTGGCGGCCGGCAAATGCGTTTGGGCTTGCGCGGACAACGCGTGACAGGACATGGCATCGACATGTCCGAACCGCTAATCCTGACCCTGTCTTGCGCCGATCGCCCGGGTATCACCGCGCAGGTTGCTTCGTTCCTGTTCGAGCGCGGCGGGAATATCCTCGAAGCGCAGCAGTTCAACGACCGGACCAGCGATGCCTTCTTCATGCGCGTCGAATTCGACCCCGGCGGTGCCTCGCGCGCGGTTATCCGCGAGGATTTCGCGACCATCGCGCGCGACTATGGCATGGAGTGGAAACTTGCCCTGCGCGACCGGCCGCGGCGGGTGCTGCTGATGGTCAGCAAGTTCGACCATTGCCTCGCCGACCTGCTCTACCGCTGGCGGATCGGGGAGCTTCTGATGGAGCCGGTGGGCATTATCTCCAACCACCCGCGCGAGGCGATCGAACACACGCATCTTGGCGATATTCCCTTCCACCACCTGCCGCTCACGCGGGAGACCAAGTCGGAGCAGGAGGCGCAGGTCCGCGCCATCGCAGAGGAGAGCGGTGCCGAAATGGTGGTCCTCGCACGTTACATGCAGATCCTCTCCGACGCGCAGGCGGCGCATTTCGCCGGGCGCTGCATCAACATCCACCACAGCTTCCTGCCCGGCTTCAAGGGCGCCAAACCCTATCACCAGGCCTATGAGCGCGGGGTCAAGATGATCGGGGCGAGCGCGCATTACGTCACCGCAGACCTCGACGAGGGGCCGATCATCCACCAGGATGTCGAACCGATCAGCCATGCCGACACGCCCGAGCAACTGGTCCGCAAGGGCCGCGATATCGAAAGCCGGGTGCTCGCCGAAGCGGTGCGTCTCCACCTCGAAGACCGCGTCCTGCTCAACGGCCAGCGGACAATTGTCTTCCGAGGCTGATCAGCGCCGTACGACGCGGTTCGCAGCGCGGGCGTTCTCCATCTCCCTGTCTTCGTTCGCGCGCTTGATCACGTAAGCGCGGATGGCCTCGATTTCCGCGGGCGTGAGCGATCCCCTGAAGCTGGCCATGCCATTATCCTGAAGCGCGCCCTCGTGGACAATCTGCAGCCAGGCCTGCCGGTTGTCGAGCGCGCCCGAGCGGCGCAAATCGGGCAGCACGGTCGAACCAACCGCGCCCGGCGCATGGCACACGGCGCAATAGCGGGCGTATTTGGTGCGGCCGAGTTCGATCGTTTCCGCGCTGGCCCGGCTGGGCGGCGGGTCGAGCGGCGCGGCTGCCAGTGCCGGTTCGGGAGGTAGCTGTGCCTCGCCGCCGAGCTTGAACACCAGCAGGCGGCTGATGTTGCGCACCGGGTGCATCTGGTCGATCAACGTACCGTCGGCGGTGATTGCAAAGGCGCCGCCCCATCCGGCCAGCACGGCGACATACTGCTCGCCATTTACCGCATAGGTCATTGGCGGGGCGACCACGCCGGTCTGCGCCGCAAAACTCCACAGCTTGTTTCCGGTTGCACTGTCGTAAGCGGCGAACTCGCTGCCCGAATTGCCCTGGAAGACGAGCCCGCCACCGGTAGCCAGCACGCCGCCGTTCCAAGGGCCGGGATGTTCAACGGTCCACTTGGCCTCTTGATTGACCGGGTCCCAGGCCATCAGCTTGCCCTTGATCGTGCCCTGCACTTCGCGGCGGAAGCCCATATCGGGCGGCAGATCGCCAGCGCCGATATCGAAACCGATATTGAAACCGCGCTTGCGATCGGGCTTCCAGCCGGCTTCGGGCGCATAGAGCATGGCCGCCTCGAACGCCGGGATGTAAACGAGGTTTTCGCCCGGGTGATAGGCCATCGGGTGCCAGTTGTGGCCACCCAGCGGGCCGGGCATGACCAGCGCGGGTTTGCCGGTCACATCGACGCGCGTTTCGGGATTTTCAATCGGGCGGCCGTTCTCGTCCATTCCCGTCGCCCAGTTTAACGGGATGTAGGGCTCGGCGCTGATGAACTCGCCGGTCGCGCGGTCGAGCACGTAGAAGAACCCGTTCTTGGGCGCCTGCATCAGCACCTGCCGTTCGCGCCCGTCTATCTCCATGTCGGCAAGGATGATGTGCTGCGTGGCGGTATAATCCCAGGTCTCGCCCGGCGTGGTCTGGTAATGCCACACGTATTCGCCGGTGTCGGGCCGGATCGCGACGATGCTGGAGAGATAGAGATTGTCGCCTTCGCCCGCGCCGTCCGCGCCGGGGCTGCGATAGGCGCGGTTCCAGGGCGAACCGTTGCCTACGCCGAAATAGAGCAGGTCGAGCGCGGGATCATAGGCCATCGAATCCCACACCGTGCCGCCCCCGCCGATGCCACTGTCACTGCCCAGCACATCGCCGCTCCAGGTTTCGGCAGCCGCCTTGAGGTATTCGGGAGCGTCCTCGCCCTCGTCGCCCGGCACGGTGTAGAACCGCCACAGCTCCTTGCCGTCCTCGGCGTCGTAGGCAGCAATATATCCGCGCACGCCGAATTCGGCGCCACCATTGCCGATCAGTACCTTTCCGTCGATCACCCGCGGCGCGCCGGTGATCGAATAGCTTTGCGACTGGTCGACCGTGACCTTTTCCCAGATCACCTCGCCACTGTCGCGATCCAGCGCCACCAGGCGCCCGTCGAGCGTGCCTAGGAACAGGCGATCGCCCCATGCGGCGAGACCACGGTTCACAACGTCGCAGCAGACCTTCACGCCCGTTTCGCCGGGCACTTGCGGATCGTAGCTCCACAGCGGCTCGCCAGTGGCGGCATCGAAAGCGAAAACCTTGCTCCACGCGCTGGTGACGTAGAGTTTGCCGTCCATCACCAGCGGCGTCGCTTCCTGTCCGCGCGCGGTGTCCATGTCGGCAAACCAGGCGAGGCCGAGGTCGGCAACCGTGTCGCGGTTGACCTGATCGAGCGGAGAATAGCGCTGTTCCGAATAGGTCTTGCCGTGCGTGATCCAGTTGGCCGGGTCATCGCCTGCATTGACCAGACGAACATTGTCGATCCCGCCGTCGGACGTTTCGCTCGCCCCCATGCTGCAGCCGCCCAGTGCCAGCAGCGCCAGCGCCGCCCATCCGATCCCTCGCATCGCTCTCTCCCCGGCGACATTTACGTCGCTCAATGAAACCCATCCTGCCGCGCGAGCGAAGGCTTGTCCATCGCTCGCTGCGTTCTAGGATGACGGGCAGAAGGAGAGACGAGCATGTGCGACGAACAGGATCTCGCCCGCTGGGCAAGGGGCGCCGTCAGCCGGCGGACATTCGGCGCGGGGGCGATCGCCGCAGGGGCCGCAGCCTGCGCGCCGATTGAAGGAACGGCGGGCGAAAGCAGCCCCGCGCCGCTGGCCGAGCGCAAGGTCGGCTTCGCCATCGCCGATGGTACGATGGATGGCGAATTCTTCCATCCCGCCACGGGTCGGCACCCCGGCGTGATCCTGTGGCCCGACATCGCCGGCATCCGCCCGGCGAAACGCCAGATGGCCCGGCGGCTCGCGAAGGAAGGCTATGCGGTGCTGCTCGCCAATCCCTATTACCGCGATGTCGAGGGCCAGCAGTTTGCCGACTTCGCCGACTTCGCCGGGCAGGGAGGCTTCCAGAAGGTCACACCATGGCGTCAGAAGTTCACCGTCGACACCATCGTCAGCGATACTGCGGGATGTGCGCAGTGGCTGCTCGTCCAGGATGCGGTCGATGGTGATCGCGGCATGGGCGCGCAGGGCTATTGCATGACCGGCAGCTTCGCCCTCCTCGCCCCGGCAGCGCATGCTGCGATGATGGCCGGGGCCAGCTTCCACGGCGGCGGGCTGGTCCGCGAGGGAGAAGGGAGCCCACACCGCATGATGCGCAAGGATGGGCATTACCTCATAGCCATCGCCAGGAACGACGACGCCAAGGCGCCCGGCGACAAGATCGCGCTGCGCGAAGCCGCCGCTGCCGTGGGTGCCGAGGCCGAGATCGAGGTCTACGGTGGAGATCACGGCTGGTGCGTGCCCGATTCGCCATCCTACGACGAGGCAGAGGCCGAACGCGCGTGGGGCCGCCTGCTCGCCACCTATTCGGCGGCGCTGTGACGCGCTTTCGCTTGCGACGCGCTCGTCCCGCGTTACGATGAACCCCTGAGAGGAGGGCCCCATGCTCGAAGGTTCGCTGGTCCTGATCCTGCTGGTGCTGCTCGCCGTACTATTCCTGATGATGGGCGTGCGGGTAGTGAAGCAGGGCTATGTCTACACCATCGAACGGCTCGGCAAGTTCACGCTTGCGGCCGATCCCGGCCTCCATCTGATCATCCCCTTCATCGATCGGGTGGGGCACAAGATCAACATGATGGAGCAGGTGCTCGACATCCCCGGGCAGGAGATCATCACTGCCGACAATGCCATGGTCGGGGTCGATGCGGTGGTCTTCTTCCAGGTCCTCGATGCAGGCAAGGCGGCGTATGAGGTGGCCAATCTCTACCAGGCGATCATGGCGCTCACGACCACCAATCTGCGCACCGTGATGGGGTCGATGGACCTCGACGAGACGCTGTCGAAGCGCGACGAGATCAACGCCCGCCTGCTGAGCGTGGTCGACCATGCGACCTCGCCCTGGGGCATCAAGATTACCCGCGTCGAGATCAAGGACATCCGCCCGCCCGTCGACATTTCTGAGGCCATGGCGCGGCAGATGAAGGCCGAACGCCTGAAGCGTGCCGAGATTCTCGAGGCCGAAGGCGACAAGACCAGCTCGATTCTGCGCGCCGAGGGGCGCAAGCAATCGGCGATCCTCGAGGCCGAGGGCAAGCGCGAGGCGCAGTTCCGAGATGCCGAGGCCCGCGAACGCGCGGCCGAGGCAGAGGCGCGGGCGACCGAAATGGTCTCCAACGCCATCGCTTCCTCGGGCAGCCAGGCGATCAACTATTTCGTTGCGCAGGAATATACCAAGGCGGTCGCCAAATTTGCTGAAAGCCCCAATGCCAAGACCATCCTCTTCCCGGTCGAGGCGACGCAGCTGATCGGCTCGCTCGGCGGGATCGGCGAGCTGGTGAAGGGCACCTTCGACAAGGGCGAGGGCACCGTCGATGCGGGCACGGCGATTCCGGACCCGCGTGAGCGAGCTCCGGTGCGCCGCCCCAGCGTACCGCCCTCGCGAAACGGCTAGGCCCGTCGCGCATGGATGGTATCGACACCTACTGGATCTGGTTGATCGCCGGCCTTGCGCTGGCGCTGCTCGAGATGCTGGTGCCCGGCGTCTACCTGATCTGGCTGGCGATGGCCGCGCTGGCGGTTGCCGTACTTGCCTTCGTTTCCGCGCCGCCGCTGGCGATGCAGGTCATCGCATGGGTCTCGCTGTCGCTGATCTTCGCCTTCTCGGCCAAGCGCTGGCTGCGCGATCGCCCGATCGTCTCATCCGATCCGCTGCTCAACAACCGCGCCGGGCGGCTGGTGGGTGAAATCGCATTGGTGACGCAGGCGATCGAAAGCGGGGCGGGCCGGGTCAAGGTCGGCGACAGCGAATGGATCGCGCGCGGCGCCGATGCAGCTGCAGGGTCACGGGTGCGCATCACCGGCAGCCGCGGTGCCGAATTGCTGGTCGAACCCGTGGCGCTGCTCGGCGGCGAGGACGCCGCCAAGACCTAGCTCAGGCACTCACCCGGTCGGCGAAGCGACCGTGCTTGCGATAGCGTACCATCCACCGGTCGAGAAACAGGTCGAGCGGCTTCGGCGTGATCCCGAACTTGTCGAAACCGGGGAATTTGCCCGAGGCGACATTGCCCTGCTTCAACAGATGCCACTGATCGCCATTCATCGGCGTGCCGGGCAACGCAGCGAACAATGCGGATAACCCATCGGGCATGGGCAGGAAGCTGCGGCGGCGGTGCTGCGCTGCCGCGATCGCCTCGTTGATGTCCATCATCGTGAGCGTTTCGGGACCGGTGAGTTCGAAGGTCTTGCCACCGAATGCGCCCGGATCCTCGAGCGCGCGCACCGCCGCCTCGGCGACGTCGTCGACATAGACCGGCTGCAACTTGGCCTCGGGACCGAAGACCGGCAGCACGGGGAGTCTCGCAATCAGCCCGGCGAACATGTTGATGAAATTGTCGTCCTTGCCGAACAGGATGCCCGGGCGCAGGATCGTCGCCCGGGGGAAGGCCGCGAGCACGCGCTCTTCGCCGAGCTTCTTGGCCGCGGCATATTCGATCTCGGTATGCTCCCCGGGCTCTGCCGCGATCGCGCTGACATGGACAAAGGCGCTCGCGCCCTCGCGTGCGGCAGCTTCGGCCATCCAGCCCGGCGCTTCGCCCATGAGCCGGCGCAGATTGCCGCTGAACGATCCGACGAGGTTGATGACCGCATCGGCGCCCGCGATGCAGCGCTCGACCGATTGGCGGTCGGCCGCGTCGCAGCGTGCGAACTGCATCTGGCCGAGATTGGCGAGCGGCTTGAGCTTGAACGCCTGTTCGGGATGGCGGCTGGCGATCCGGACGCGCGCGCCGCGCTCGAGCAGTGCCTGCGCCACGTAATTGCCGATGAAGCCGCTGCCGCCCATCAGCACCACCAGCCTGCCGTCCAATGCGCCGCTTTTCGCCATGGTATTCGCCTGATTCCTCGAAGGTGTCTCGTTTGCTGCGCCCTAGCCCCAACTTTCGTCTTCCCGCAAGCGTTCCGGCGCTGACGAAAGGCGTTGACAGGGGGCGCCCGCCTTCGCTAGTGGCCCGCGCCTACCCGCAGCCGGGCTTTGATGACCGGCCAGCGACAGTGTGCCCAGATGGCGGAATTGGTAGACGCACCGTCTTCAGGTGGCGGCGCTCGCAAGGGCGTGGAGGTTCGAGTCCTCTTCTGGGCACCATTTGTTCTTCTCACGTTCTCCCAAATAATCTATAAAACCCGCAGAAATCCTAGGGATTTGGCCCTTGGATCGTTCCGGATCGTCCCGCCTGTTCTCGGGGGTTCCAGACACTTTTGTGGGCCTTTTGAGGCCGTTTCGCAAAGGCCCAGATGAAAAGGCCCCCACATGCCGCTGACAGATACTCGCCTCCGCGCACTCAAGCCCAAGGATAAGCCGTACAAGGTCACCGATGAGCGCGGCCTATATGTTGAGGTCACGCCGACCGGCGGCAAACTTTGGCGATTCCGATACCGGATCGGCGGCGCGCAAAAGAAGCTCTGCATCGACAGCTATCCCGACATCAGTCTCAAGCAAGCGCGAGACGAAGCCTACGAGGCACGACGAGCTGTTGCTTCAGGGGGCGACCCGGCCTTTGAGAAGCGCAAGCGGAAAATCCGCGCCGAGTTCCTTTCTGCACAGACGTTCGAGGCAGTCGCACGTGAGTATATTGAACAGATGATGGTCCAGAATGGCCGTGCCGATGGCACGATCGTCAAGGCCAATTATTTCCTCGACAAGCTTGCGCCTGCCATCGGGAACCGACCCATCAACGAGATCGAGCCGTTCGAAGTCCTGGCTCCTCTGAAACGACTGGAAGCTACTGGTAAGCACGAGACTGCGAAGAAATGCCGCTCGTTCGCAGGCCGCGTGTTTCGCTATGGTGTCGCAACGACCCGTTGCAAATCCGATCCGACCAGTATGCTGAAGGGTGCACTCGTAACGCCGCGAGCCAAGCATTATGCAGCAATTCTCGAGCCCACCGAGCTAGGCGGGTTGCTCCGCGCAATCGACGACTTCACTGGCTACATGGTGACGAAGTTAGCCTTGCAGATAGCGCCGCATGTGTTCGTACGCCCCGGCGAACTCCGGCACGCCGAATGGCATGAGATCGACCTCGTCGATGGGGTCTGGAAGATCCCTGCCGGTAAAATGAAAGCGCGCCGAGCGCATGCCGTCCCGCTTTCCAAGCAGGTTAGAGGCTATCTCACTGATCTGGCCGAGATGCTCGGCCGCGAAGGATATGTCTTCCCGTCTGCGCGCAGCTCCAAGCGTCCCATGAGTGAAAACACGCTCAATGCCGCATTCCGTCGCATGGGATACTCGAAAGAAGAAGTCACCGCTCACGGACTCCGTGCGACAGCATCGACATTCCTGAACGAGTCGGGCCTTTGGAATCCCGATGCGATCGAGCGTGCCCTGGCACATGGCGACAGTAATGTTGTGCGTGGCATCTACCATCGCGGCAAACATTGGGACGAGCGCGTGCGAATGGCTCAATGGTGGAGCGACTACCTCGATGAGCTGCGGACAGGAGGAAAGGTCATCATGGGGAAGTTTGCGAAGGGTTGATCGGGAGATCGAATTTCTTCTCAGCCAATGCAGGATTGAAGGCTCAGGATCAGCCCTATCAGGGACACTGACGCCAGCACGGCGAACTCAATTCTGATGCCCCAGATTCGAAGCCAATTCCGCATCGTGCCGAGCCTCAGTTCGTAGAGCTTTGGCAGCTAAGTTGATCGAAGCGTTCAGCAACAGTCTTCCACGTTGCTATGCCTGCCTCGTCCCCTTCGTTGGATAGCCGCTGGATTTGCTGCGCGATATAAGCGGTTCCCTCTTCGCCATGGTTCTTTTCGACCCAGAGTGCGACGGCCCACAATTCCTGATCGCGGTTCAGCACCATGGCTCACGTCTCCCGGTCCAGGTCCGCGCCAGCCCTTCGCTGACCAGCTGATCGCCAAGCGAGCGGCCGCCGCGCGTTACAACCCGCAATTTGCGACCGTACTGATCCTCATCTCTGCTCCCGATAGTCGTCAGTTCAAAGGGCCCGTCATTGAGCAATTCGACAAGGCGGTGCGTCGCGCGCATGCCGAGCTGGTATTCATAGTCGCAACGAGGCTCGCTGATCTCGGGAGTGTCGATGTCGGCAATCCGGATCTTCACGCCATCAAGCCAGAAAGTATCTCCATCCACGACGCATGTGCGCCGGATGGATCCGCAGATGTCGAATTGTGGGGAGCTTGCTTGCTGGAATAAAGCCTGAGGCTGCTGATCGTCGTTAGCAAGGCTGGCATCATGGACTGGCCAGTTGAGTGCCAGCATCCCTCCAGCAAAAACGATCGCGAATGCTCCCAAACCCAACGCGATCTCCTTTCTCAGCTTCCGGCGCTTCTGTGCCTTCAACGCCTTGCGAAAGTCGAACGGCTCACCGGGGGTCTCATTCACTGGCGTTGTCCGTCTTCATTCCGGCACATGATTTCAGACAATAGCCGGAAATCAGGTAGTTTCGTCAATTGTACGTACCAATTGCTTGCCAACGTCCCAACACAGACCGGACATATTGCGGCGTTTCACCATTGTTGGGGATGCCGCGTGATCGGGAGACGGCACCTGGGCCAGCATTGTAAGCAGCCAAGGCCAGGTGGACTGCGTCGAACCGGTCCAACATATCGCGAAGGTACCGGGCGCCACCGTCGATCGAAGCAAGAGGGTCATGACGGTTCCGGACGCCCAGTTCTCGCGCCGTGGCCGGCATAAGCTGAGCCAGCCCGGCAGCACCGGCTGGACTCACAGCCATCGGATTGAAGCGGGACTCAGCCCAGATAAGAGCACGAAGCAGGTTGGTCGGAAGCCCGTAACGACGTTCAGCCTCGGCTATCGCCGCCATATACAAGCCTTCCCGGTAGGATACGTTTGCTGGCTCGGCCTGGTAGATTGCAGGAAGATATTCCCTTGCCGGCTGCTGGTCCGTCTTCGGCGGAACGATCGCGTGCTCGAACAAGGTGAAATCCTGGGCGCGGACCTGCTGTGAGGAGGTCGCGATAATCCCCAGACAGGCGACCGTTATCGCAGCCAGACGATTGAGGAAGGTCATCTCGAGTGGTGCTCCATTGATTCGAATCGCAAGAGAACATAGATAGAACATATGCCTGTAGGAAAGCGGCGAACGCCTGCGTTTGGGAGAGGAGAGGAGCGCTGATGAGAGGGCCACTTTGCATGCTGAGGAGCTCGCATGTCCCTGTCTGTCCAAACTCATCCCGACCGGTCGCTTGCCGAGACCGCCCGCCGTATCTGCGAATCGCGAGGGGGCAAATGGTCCGGTACTAAGGGCATGGCCTGCTGCCCTGCGCATGATGACCGCACGCCGTCCCTCGGTGTGACGCTCGGCCAAAGGGCCATCCTCTTCCACTGTTTCGCGGGATGCGATCAGCAGAGCGTGCTGGCTGCTTTGGCGCGTGAAGGTTTCGACGCAAGCTCGCTCTTTTCAGGCTCTGCGACTACGGACGGTCCCGAGCCGACCAGAATGCGCAAACCCTCGGCGGCAGCGCTGAGGATCTGGCGCGAAGCGCAAGCTTTGCGAGCCAGTCCTGCAAAGGCTTACCTTGGAAGCCGCGGCATCCTCGCCGCATCTCCGGCGCTCCGCTTCCATCCACGAACGCCGCTTGGCCCGAAAGGACGGACCCGCTTTCTGCCCGCCATGATCGCGGCAGTCAGCCTCGACGAGGGCCCGATCGCCATCCATCGCACGTTCCTTTCGGGCAATGCCAAGGCTGGCTTCGACAAGCCGAAGCGCGCGCTTGGCGCGCTCGGTGAGGCTGCTGTCCGCCTTTTCGCTCCGGCCTCCGGCAAGCTCGGCCTCGCCGAGGGTATCGAGAGTGCGATGTCGGCCTACGCTCTTACCGGCATCCCCGTCTGGGCGACCCTGGGCAATGAGCGCTTCGGCCTCGTCAGCGTGCCCGAGAGCGTGACCGAGCTTCATCTCTTCGTCGATCACGATGCTGGCGGCGAGCTGGCCGCATCGCGTGGCCTGGCCGCTTATGCCCGCGATGGGCGGACGATCCAGGTCCGCAAACCATCCTCACGCGGCACCGACTGGAACGATGAACTGACAGCATGGCTGCGCCGCAAAGCGGCGCCGTAGAGGAGAGAGGGCTTCTCAGATTCCTGATCCGGCAGAGGGCGTGTCCCGATGCCCCCATCAGGAGGACGAATTGCCATGTTTCAATCAGACCTGTTTCCCGCCGGCGAGCAGTTGCCGTCAATGCCATTGGCCTATGCCATTGGCACCCGAGTTGCCGCGCTTCTTGTTTCGGGACGTCATCTTACCCGTACCGACATTTCCGAGCTGTTTGCCGACGAGACCGGTGTCCTGGACTGGGGAAGCGCCTGGAAGATCGACGACTACAACAGCGCGGTCGAGATCGGCGCACTACTCTGGCTTCGAGAGTCCTCACGGATCGATCTGGCGACGAATGTACACGAAGCCGAAGCGCGGTTCGACTGGCTCGAAGCAGCCTTGCCGCAGCGGCACGTTCGCAGCGAAGCACAGGTCGAGCTCCAGCAGTTCTCGACCCCGCCAATGCTGGCCTGGCTGATGGCGAAGGCCGCAGCTGTCTGCGCGCAAGACACGCTCCTCGAACCGTCCGCAGGCAATGGTGCCCTTGCTCTCTGGGGTTGCCTCCAGAACGCTTCGCTGCTCCTCAACGAGATCGATCCGGCAAGACGAGACGGTCTGGCCCACGTCTTCCCCACGGCCACCATCGCTGCGCATGACGGGGAACTGATCGCCGACTTGCTTCGCGGCCCTGTTCCGTCTGCCGTGCTGATGAACCCGCCGTTCGCTCACAGCCTGGAACGCGGCAAGGACGGTGAGACCGCTATGCGTCACCTACGCGGTGCAATCCGGGCCGCTGCTAATCGGGCGAGGATCGTCGCCATTATGCCTGAAGGCTTCGACGCCTCCACCTTCGCCAAGGAACAGGACGAAGCATCGCTGCTCCTCGATGTTCGGCTGCAGCAGATGTTTCGCCGGACAGGGACGGGGATCGCTGTTCGCCTGGTTGTGTTCGACAAGACGCCGATTGCGTCCTCGCCTGCGATCACCGGAGATACTGCCGACCTCATCTCGCTCCACGAGCTTATCACTGCGCTTCCGCCACGCGTACAGACCTCCGCCAACATCCATCGCCTGCCGCTCGGCAAGCCAGTGCGCCTCGTTGGCAAGACTTCGGCCCAAAGCGCGCCGGTGCGGCCGGTGGCGCCGTTCGCCGCGACACCAGCAGCCACGGCGAATGCGATCGACCTTGCCTATTCGGTCCTCGCCGACCCCGCGCCTGTGCCCGAACAGGCAGGCATCTACCTGCCTTACCGGCCCAGCCGCATCGCCTTCGAAGATGCTCCGGTCCATCCCACCCCGCTCGTGGAATCGGTCGCCATGGGTTCGGTCGCGGCACCGCAGGCCGATGTTTGCCCGCGCATTCCCGCATGTTGGCAGGCCGATGGCCTGCTGTCCGAAGCGCAATGCGAGACACTGGTCTATGCTACCCAGGCATTTGCGCGCGATCTTCCGGGTCAGTTCAAGGTGAGCCAGGAAGGCACCTCGCTGGAACTCTCCGAGGACGGACACTCCTACCGCCAAGGCTTCTTCCTCGGCGACGGAACCGGAGCGGGCAAAGGACGGCAGATCGCCGCGGTCATCATGGATCGCTGGCTCGCAGGCGAGCGCCGACATGTCTGGATCACCAAGAACGAGGCGCTGCTCGAAGATGCACGCCGCGACTGGGAAGCGCTTGGCGGGCTGTCGCTCGATCTCCAGCCGCTCTCGCGCTGGAAACTCGGCCAGCCCGTAACGATGTCCGAAGGTATTCTCTTCGTCACCTATCCGACGCTGCGCTCGGGCCGCGCCGAGGATACGCGGCTCGACCAGATCCTTGCCTGGGCGGGCGAGGATTTCGACGGCGTGATCGCTTTCGACGAAGCCCATGCGATGGCTAATGCGCTCGGGGGCTCTTCAACCCGCGGCAAGGTCAAGGGCTCCGAACAAGGGATGGCGGGCCTCAGGCTGCAGAACCATCTCCCGCGCGCCCGCGTGCTTTATGCTTCGGCCACCGGCGCCTCGGATATCGCCAACCTCGGCTACACCTCCCGGCTTGGTCTGTGGGGACCCGAGACCGCATTCCCGACCCACGAGGCGTTCATGACCGAGATCCGCGCTGGCGGCGTCGCGGCGATGGAGCTCGTCGCCCGCGACCTCAAGGCCCAAGGACTCTACCTTGCCCGTGCGCTGTCCTTTGCAGGGGTCGAGTACGAAATCCTCGAACACAGCCTGACCGAAGCGCAGGTCCGAGCCTACGATGCCTATGCTGATGCCTGGGCGATCATTCACCGCAACCTCGAAGCTGCGCTCGAAGCAACCCGCGTGGTCGACGAGGACAGCGGCGATACGCTCAATCGCAATGCCAAGGCTGCGGCGCTGTCGATCTTCGAAGGCACCAAGCAGCGCTTCTTTGCCCAGCTCCTGCTCTCGATGAAATTGCCGAGCCTGATCCCCGCGATGGAAGTAGCGCTTGGCGAAGAGCATTCGGTTGTCGTGCAGCTGGTCTCGACCGCCGAGGCCATGCTCGACCGACGCCTTGCCGACCTTACCGTGGAAGAGCGCGAAGCGCTCGATATCGACCTTTCCCCGCGTGAATATGTCATCGACTACCTTTCCAAGAGCTTCCCGGTACGATTGATGCAGGTCTTCGCCGACGAGGATGGTAATCTTCGCTCCGAGGCGATGAGCGACGGAGAGGGCAATCCCGTTTTCTGCCCGCGCGCCATTGCTGCGCGCGATGCGCTGATCGAACACCTTTGCGCACTGCCGCCCATCGCCACTGCGCTCGATGCGATTATCGAACATTTCGGAACCGACGCCGTGGCCGAAGTCACGGGTCGGACCCGCAGACTTGTCGTAGGCCGCGATGGTCAGCAGCGCCTCGAACGGCGACGCCCCAGTGCCAATGTCGCCGAAGCGCAAAGCTTCATGGAAGGGACCAAGCGCATCCTGGTCTTCTCGGATGCAGGAGGCACGGGTCGATCCTACCATGCCGACCTTGGCTGCCGGAACCAGCAGCGCCGGGTTCATTTCCTGCTCGAGCCGGGCTGGCGCGCCGACAACGCTATCCAGGGTCTTGGCCGTACCAACCGCACCAACCAGGCCTCGGCTCCGCTGTTCCGCCCGGTAACCACCGACGTGAAGGGCGAACGCCGCTTCATCTCGACCATTGCACGCAGGCTCGATGCATTGGGCGCGCTTACGCGCGGCCAGCGCCAGACCGGCGGACAGAACCTGTTCGACCCGGCAGACAATCTCGAAAGCGATTATGCGCGCGATGCGCTCAGCCGCTGGTTCCAGTTGCTCTATGACGGCAAGCTCGAAGCCACCACATTCGGTAACTTCGTTGAGCGCACAGGCCTCCGGCTTGAAAACCCCGATGGCGGGCTGACCGACAACCTCCCGACCATCCAGCGCTGGCTCAACCGCATCCTCGCGCTGCCAATCGCGCTACAGAATGCGATCTTCGAAGAGTATCTCGGCCTCGTCGAGGCACGGATCGAAGCTGCGCGCGAGGCCGGAACCCTCGACCAGGGACTGGAAACCGTAAGGGTCGATCGCTTCACGGTGCTCGCCGATGAACTCCTGCGCACCGACCCCGTGACCGGAGCAGAAACTCGCCTCGTCTCGCTCGAAGTGACGAGGCACCTTCGGCCTTTGCGATTGCAGCGCCTGGTGCGGATGCACGAGATCGGCAGCCCGCACGCGATCCCGATGCGCAATGCACGCTCGGGCAAGGTTGCGCTGTCGGTTCCAGCCCGGCGCCTCATCACTGACGACGGGGCCGTGATCGAACGTCGGCGCCTGCTGCGCCCGCTCAAGTCCGCCAACTGGACGCTAGAGGCACTCGCTGAGAGCCACTGGGAAGAAATTGGCGTTACCGCATTTACCAGCGCCTGGCGAACCGAGGAAGAGGAGGCCGCCGCTTCACCTGTGACTGAGCGCATCCATCTTGCCACCGGACTGCTGCTTCCGGTCTGGAAGCGCCTCCCAGGCGATCATGTCCGCGTCACCCGGCTCGTTGCCGAGGACGGCCAGTCGATCATCGGCCGCGAAGTGCTCGATATCGATCTCGCTACGATCGCCGAGACCTTTAGCCTTTCCGGGGTTACCGGGCCATCGGCAGAGCAGATCGGCGACCTAGTCATCGCCAGCGGCAAACCGCTAAGCTTTGCAAGCCACGATCCACTTACCGTGAAGCGCTCGCTGGTCGGCGGCGAACAGCGCCTTGAACTGACCGGGTTCTCGCCCGATCGGCTCGACTGGTACAAGGGCAAAGGCTGCTTCACCGAGATCATCCGCTACCGCACGCGCCTGTTCGTCCCGGTGTCGAGAGCCTCGTCGGTCCTCCCCGCGCTTGCCGCCTGATCCCTCGGGCAGACCCCAATCTCAGGATGAGAGTGGAGGGAGCCCTTTGGGCTTGTGGGCCTCGTGATCCTCACCTGCGCCTTCAATCCATCAGGAGAACACCCATGATCCAGTCGATTCCCTTGAAGAAGCTTGTCCCGAGCCCGCGCAACGTTCGCAAGTCGAGCGACGTGCTGGCCGACCTCCAGCTGCGGGCAGACATCGCCGCGCGCGGCCTGCTGCAGAACCTCGTCGTGCGCAAAGGAAAGCGCGGCAAGTTCGAGGTCGAGGCCGGCGGTCGTCGCCTCGCCGCTCTGCAGGCGCTGGCCGAAGAGGGCACCTTGTCCGAAAACCACGAGGTCACCTGCCTCGTCATCGAAGGCGAGGAAAGCGAAGTGCGCGAAGCCAGCCTTGCCGAGAACTTCCAGCGTCTGGCGATGAAGCCTGCCGACGAGGCGCAGGCCTTCGCTTCCATCATCGAGGCGGGAGCCACCCCTGAAGACGTGGCGCGCCGCTTCGGCCTCACTGTCCGGTTCGTCGAAGGGCGTCTGCGCCTGGCAAGTTTGGCACCCTGCGTCTTCGAAGCACTCGCCGAGGGCACGATCACGCTCGACATGGCGAAGGCCTACGGTGCGATTTCCGACGTCGAGCGCCAGGCGCATGTCTATGCCGAGCTGCAGGACGCCTGGTACCAGATCACGCCTGACACGATCCGCCGCATGGTGCTCGATGCCACGGTGCGTGGTTCCGATCCGCGTGCCGTGCTCGTTGGACGCGATGCCTACCTCGCCGCAGGCGGCCGGATCGAGCGCGAACTGTTCGACGACGATGCCAGTGAAAGCTGGATCGATATCGCGCTGCTCGAAGACCTCGCGCACAAAGCCATGGAAGAAGCCGCAGAAAAGGCCGCGCTCGAATATGGCCTTGCCTGGGTGCGCCCGACGCTTGGCAACTACGTCAGCCATGACCTCGTCGAAGGTCTCGGCCGTCTGCCATGCGAGCCTGCGCCTATGACCGAGGAGGAAGCGAAGGAACTTGGCGAGCTCGAGGTCGACTACGACCGCGTCGCCGCCGTGCTCGAAGACGAAGACAGCGACGAGGATGAGGTCGCCAAGGCCGAGCTGGAACTCATGGTGATCGACCGCGCCATGCGCGCGCTCAATGACCGGCCGCCGGTACTCGCCGACGAACTGAAAGCTGAGGCCGGTGCCTTCCTCGTCCTCTCGCGCAATGGCGAGCCTTCGCTTGTTCCGCAGTTCTACACCGAGACCGAAGTCATCGCTGACGAAGGTGTGGTCGAGGCCATTGAAGAGAACGGCCCGGCGAAGCCCAAGGGGAGCTCGTTGTCGCAGCGCCTGCTCGACGAGCTCGCGATGCAACGCCGCGATATCCTGGCGATCCATCTCGCCAACGATCCGGCACTGGCGCTCGACTTCATGGTCTTCACGCTTGCCGATGCCGATGGGCATGACTGGCGGGCCCAGAAGGCGTCGACCTTGGTCGGCTCGGTCGCGTCCGGCCCGGTTGCCGGGTTTGAGGCCAAGGACGCTCCGGCAAGCGCTGCGCTGGCAGAGTTCGCAGGATCGCTCGATGAAAGCTGGCGTGCCGGCGAAAGCGACGTCGAGCGGTTCGCCAAATTCCGAGCGCTGTCAGACGAGGCGCGTTCGGCATGGCTCGGCCATGTCGTCTCGCGCACGCTAGTCGCCAGCCTGGCCTGTGAAGGAGAACGCTCGGTGCCGATGCACGAGGCGCTTGGCTCCCTCCTCGAAATCGAGACCGCGCTTTGGTGGCGTCCCACGGCGGCCAACTATTTCGACCGCGTGGCCAAGGCTCGCACGCTCGAGGCGCTCGATGCCGCTGGTGGTCCAGAACTGGTCAGTCGCTATGCCGCCTCGAAGAAAGCAGAGCTGGCGAGCGCTGCCGAGCGCATTTTCTCGGGCAACTTTATCGGCGAGGCAGATATCAAGGAACGGGCGCAGGCCTGGGTGCCTTCGATCATGCGTTTCGCCGGTGCCGAAGAGGTCGAACCGGTTGACGCCGAAGCGGATGAGCCGGTCAGCAATGTTACAGCAGACGAGATAGCCGAGCAGGCTGCCTGACCCCTCCTGACAGGTCCAGATCACTCGGCGGGCGGTCCGTCCCTATTGGGACGGGCCGCCTTTTCCATACAAAACATTTGGCCGGCAGCTGACTAGCTTCGATCAGATCAAGCATGACGGCAACTGGCGTTTCTGGCGACAATCGTCGTTAGTTGATCCGGTGAGCCACGAGCCTGGTGCAATGGCGAATGGAGTCTACCAGTTCCGCCTCGCTGCCGAATGTTAGGAATTCGCGAGCCGCTTCGGTGACCTGCGGCGACAGAGTTACATCCTCAAGAAGAATATTAGCATATTTATCAAGAGCGCGAAGGCGATCGTTGACCCGCTTTCGCTTGCCATTGAGGACCTTTGAAATCGTCCCCTGATCGATCCCAGTCCTTGCTTCGATCGCGGTTTGTGTGGCCAAGCCACGCGAACGCACGGCCTTAAGCTTTATAGCCAATTCAAGAAGGAAGGCCGAATCATCCATTTACATTAAGGTGGCATATTGGCATATTCACTGCAAGATTTGAACATTGGGATATGATGGAAGCAGCAGCACAAAGTGGATCGACCCACATCGCCTTCCGCGATTGGACCGGAGACCGCGCCATCGCGACTGTCGGCACCAACGCGGGCGCGATAGCACTACCCTTTCAGGAATGGCGCCGTTTCAAGGAAGCATTCGCACCCGAGCTTATCGACCAAGCTGCGACAGAAACATCAGGAAAGATCAATCATCTAGTGGATCCGTTCGGAGGGTCGGGGACTACCGCGCTCGCAGGACAGTTCCTTGGCGTTCGACCGACTACCATCGAGGTCAATCCCTACCTTGCCGATCTTATCGAGGCCAAGATTGCACCAATTGACGTCGATGCCGCTGCAGTCGCCTTCGGACGCGTGGTGGAGCGGGTCGGGCAGTCCGAAGCGATGACCATCCCCAAGTTTCGTGGGGCACCTCCTACGTTCGTGGAACCCGGCGTGGATGGGCGCTTCATTTTCTGGCAGGATGTGGCGCGGAGGCTCGTTGCCTACCGCGATGCCATCGCCCTCGAACCTGATGAAGCGGTCAAGCGCTTGTTCAAAGTTTTGTTGGCTTCCGCCACCGTTCCCGCCAGCAATATCGTCGTGAGCGGAAAGGGAAGGCGGTATCGCCGAGGCTGGCAGACGCGCCGGCCCAGTCCCGACGTGATCGATGCCTGGTTCCGGGATGGCGTGCTGCGCGCGCTGTATGACCTGCGCCGCTTTTCCGATCGCAAATGTCGGGACTACCGACTGCTGCGTGGTGATGCGCGGCAGCGCGTTGGCGAAATTGATGACCTCGATTTGGCCGTTTTCTCGCCGCCCTATCCCAATTCATTCGATTATACGGATGTTTACAATGTCGAGCTATGGACGCTCGGCTATCTCGACAGCGCGCAGAAGAACACGACGCTGCGCAAACAGACGCTTCGCAGCCATGTACAGATTTACCGGGATATGTCCTTCCACGGGATTTCCAGCACGACGCTCCAGCGGACGATGCAGGAGTTGGAGGCGGCGAGCGAAAAGCTGTGGAACCGGCACATCCCGGCGATGATCGGCGCCTATACCGCTGACATGGCGATCATCCTCAAAGGGCTCGCGGAAAAATTGCGCGCGAACGGTCGCATATACATGGTCGTCGGAGACAGCCGCTATGCGAACATCGACGTGCCGATCGCAGCCATTCTCGCCGAGATCAGTCCTGGGCTCGGCCTCGAGCCGTTGCGGGTCGAGCCTTGCCGGTCGATGCGCGCGTCGCCGCAACAGGGTGGCCGCCCCGAACTGGCCGAGAGCCTGGTCGTGCTCGAACGCCGCTAGACGCCGGAAAAGCCCGCGATCCGGGCGTGCTCCGACGAGCCGAAGAGCGGACGCACCGTGTAGCGCGGCACCGGAGCAAGCTCCCCCAGCAGCTTCACGACATCACCGTCGGCCATCAGATCCTCGCTTTTGTCCTCGCGCAGATCGAAGATTTCTAGAAGTCCTTCCTCGGACTCACGATTGCTCTGATATGCCCAGGTCTGGCGCAAGCCTTTCTGGATCGCGTCGACATTCACCGTGCGGGAAACCGCCGCCGCCTTGGCTTTGCCTTTCGCGTTCGCGAACGCCTTGATGACCTTGAGTTCGACAATCGCCCAATAGGCCAGCTGGCCTTCGGCACTTGGCTTGAGCAGGCGAACATCGATACGGCCTATATTGGTCCGATCCTCGACGCCGACGCGGACGAGACCTTGGAACCACATGCCAAGCGCGAGTGCGAGCGCGTCCTGAATGCTGCGCTCCGGCTGTGATCCGGGGACATATTTGGCGGCGCGCTTGGGCTCCCAGACCCCAGGCACGCAGCAGGTCGGAGTCAAGAGTCCGGACAGATGAAAATGGTTCAGCGCGTCGAGCAGCTCTTCCACCGTCGCCGCAGGGGGACGATCCCGGATCTTGTGAGGCCGGATCAGATCCTCGACCCCCTCTCGCCGCACTGTCATTGTGCTGGTCGTGCGGTAGGCGACCGCCACAGGAAGGTCGCCCAGACCGTTTTCGCTGAGCCAGTCGAGCAGATTTCCTGGAGCGCATGGCAGCGTCAGGCCCCTCCCCGCTGAACAATCGCGGTTCATCAGAAACAGCCGACCCAGCAACGGCTCCTGAGTCGCGATCGGGTCCATAATCGCATCGGATGGGAATCGTGCGGCATATTCGCGAGGCCGATCGACCATGACGAATGCAGCGACGTCCGCATCGGCTTCGGAGGGCCAGCCGGCTTGGGCGCGCGTCTCGACCAGCGCGCGTGCCGCTTGTGCGAACCGGTCTGGGTCTTCGGCACGTACGTTGGGCAGCTTCGGTAGGATGCCCGCCACCGCGGCCAAGACGTTGTCGTCTGTGCCGTTGACACTGGTAGTCTGCTCAGGCGGCATTGGCGACCCGTCCGAGATAGGTGGCGTAAAGATAAAGCTTCTCTCCAGGCGAGAGCTCGGCGTCGTCCGGCAGGAACGCCTCGAAGCGCTCCGACGCCTGCCAACTCGGATTCGCTTGCCACGTATCTTCGGCCCATTCCGCGAAATCGACGATATTGTTGAGCGAATTGACCGAGCGGTAGGTCACGTCCACCGATGCCGCGATGTCGATCTCGTCGTTCGGCAAGGTCGCCAGCGCGCCGGCCAGTTCGACCATGAAATTATGCACCCGACGATCATCGGCGTCGATCGCCTCGTCTTCCTTGCCGGCGCCCAATCCCGCGAGAAGCGGTGCAAGAAAGGAGGACGCGAAATTGAGCGCGTATTGGCCTTCCAGGCGCGCGCCATTCTCGCCGCGCCCCACGTATTCGAGATTGCTCACCTCAACGAGCCCGAGCACCACCAGATGATCGAGCTCCTCCTGAAGATCGGGATAGTGCGGCCCGCCGTCGATCTTCAGAATCTTGCCGTCGAACGCGGGTAAATCCCAGACCGGGCTGAGCACATCGGATAGATAGGCAAAGGCATGGAGGCGGGCCGACGCGAGCGGTGTCACCGCGGCACGCTCCGCGGCATCGAGCAGAAGAAGCAAACGCCCACGCCGACGCAGTCGCGCGATCTGGTCCGGCGAGAGCCCGCCGCTCGTCATGGCTGATCCCCGGTGAGCGCGTGATCCAGCAATTGCTCGTATTTGGCGCGGTCGCGGTCGAGCGCGCGGTTCGGCGCCGCAAGTTGCAGAAGGTTGATGAGCCGACCGCGCCGCGCAACCACTTCCGCGTCGTCCTTTGCCGGACCATTGAACAGCGACGTGATCAGTCCGGCATTGGAAAGGTTGCTGGTGACGATCAACCGATTGTCCGAAGACTGCGCGAACTTGGCGAGCGCCGCCCCGACCCGCTCCATCGCCAACCCATCGAGACTGGCCTCCGGCGTCTCCATGATGAACGTGGAGGGTGCGCCCTGGGTCGCGACTCGGACCAGCGACAGGCGGAACGCCAAGTCGATCAATTCGCGCTGGGATTCCGACACGTCAGACGGGTCGATTCTTCGGACAAGTCCGGGACGGTTGGCGGCCGCCATGTCGGCCTGAAAAGCGGGAACGCGCAACCGATCTTCCGCCCTTCCCGCCTGAGTGTAACGTGGCTCCGCTGTGACCTGGACCAAGCAAGCCTTTTCGGCGAGCAGCGCGTTGGTCAGTTCGACGAAGCTTTCCATCAACTCGGCCGAGCGCGACGTTACCAGCTCTTCCTTCTCTGAGAGCAGCGTCCGCAATTCCAGTAGGTGCTCCCCGAGCTTCGTCCGCCATTCGAGCTGCTGGCCGCGCAATGTCACCAGAGCTTTCTCGAACTGATCGCTCGTAGTGCTGCGTGGCAGGCTCGCGCGCAGCCTCTGGTCACGCGCCTTGCGATCGGCGATCGAACGCCGCAGATCGCCTACCTTAGCGATCGTCTGAACATAGGTGTCCGCGATCACGCGCAATCGCGCCGCCTTGGCCTCTTCCTCTTTCCGTGCAAGTTCGGCCTGCCTGCGTGCCTGATCGAGCTTCGCCTGCTCGAACTTATGCTGCGGGATGATCCGTTCCTGCTTTTCGGGCTCGGCCCCACACGCCGGGCAGCACCCGCCCTCGACCAGGGCCTCCAGCTCCTTGCGCTTCTCCTCTGCATCGGCATCGCATACGAGGCATTTAGCCTGCGTCATGATGCGTGCCACGACGAGGCGCGCCGCATCGTCCATCGTCGGATAAAGATTGAGAAGCGCCGTATATTTGAGCCGCTCGACCGCGCCTGTCGCCTCTTCGCGTTCGTGTTTCGCCTTTTCATGTTCCAGACGAACCGTTTGACGCTCAGTTTCTAGATCGGCGAGCACGCTATCGAGCCGCGCCGCCTCGACCAGTTCGGCATCAAGCAATTTCTGCTCGGCTTCGAGCTGAGCGATGACCCCTTCGGAACCCGCTTCGCGCTTGCGTGCTTCGCGAAGGTCGCGCTCAGTCGCAGTGATCCGCGTCTGGATGTTGCGCGCCTGACTGTCGGCGCTCTGCACCAACCGCTCCAACTGCGCAACGCGGGTCGCGTCGTCCTTCTCTAGAAAGAGCGCACGCAGCACCTGCCGCTGTGCGTTTTGATCCCATAGTGCGCCAGGTCGATCCTCGTGGAACAGCAGCACATGATGCATAATCAGTAGGACATCGATGAACGACCCAAGCCCCATAAGTTCGGTCAATGCGGTTTGAAAACTCGCTTCGCGCTCCGCGCGGGCGCCAGCGAGAGGCAGCGCGACCCCGTCGATTACGCATTCGACTAAGGACAGATCTGCAAGCCGACGGGTGACGCGCAAGGACTGATCGCCGAACGTCGCGCTGAGCACAACAAGCGCCGCTTGTGCGCCATCGGCGACCCGCTGCGCGAAAAACGCAATCTGCTTCGGTCGCAGCGCGACGGGATTTTCAGGAACGGAGACGCCGAGAGCGTGTGGGGCGCCCTCGCCGGTGACATCGACAGGGCCAGTAAGAGCACGCAAGATCGACGTCAGAATAGTCGTCTTACCAAGTCCATTGATGCCTGCGATCAACGTCAGTCCGGACTGGAATTCGTGATCGAGACCAGAGCCCTCTGGCTGACCGGGAAATAAGCCATAATCACTAATCGTGAGGTGCTTGAGAACGGGAAGCCGGATCATTCGGCTGCCCCCTCAGGAGCGGCCGATCCAAGGTAAAAGAACAAATTCATTGGGCACCGGTCCCATGTTCGCGCTGTTTCCGCAATATCGCACCTCCTAGCCGACGAGTCGCCCAAAACCGATCCGGCCCAGCCTCCTCGATGTTTGACGACTTACCCATCAAACGCAAGATCAATAGAGAACCGGACCGTTAGACTGCGATGGCTGCACTGATCAAGTAAGCCTCTGACATTCGCTAGATTTCAATAAAGTGAGTAGCTCAAAAATTACTCGATCCTTCGTCGTCATATTTGGCCTGGCCGTATTCTGAATGTGTGCCGTTGACCATGGGACGATCGGACCCGATCGGTAGCACTTAGGCGCAAGACCGTCGTCGTTTAAGGAGAGGGGAGGGAGCCTTGCTCAGCCTGAACCGGGACATGTCCGTCCCCGGCGATCAGGAGAACTCCCATGACCAAGTCCCGCCGCACTGCTTCAGCTTCGCCAGCTCAGCGCATCACCGCCGCCATAATCGAAAAACTCGAGCAAGGTACCAAGCCTTGGGTCAAGCCATGGCGCGGTGTGCCCGTCTCGCGACCGTTACGTTCCTGCGGGACACCCTATCGCGGCATGAACACTTTCTGGCTGTGGCTGGTGGCCGACGGCTGCGGCTACGCCTCGCCCTACTGGATGACCTACCGCCAGTGCCAGAAGCTTGGCGGACAGGTCCGCAAGGGCGAGAAATCGACCATCGCGATCTTCTACAAGAGCTACACCAAGGAGGTCGAGAACGCCGAAGGCGAAGCAGACACCGAGAACCGACGCGTGCTCAAGGCCTATGCCGTGTTCAACGCTGACCAGTGCGATGGCCTCCCAGCATTTTACCATCCCAAGCCGCTGGTTGCCGCACTTGAGCCCGAAGGACGCGAAGACCGGCTCGATGCCTTCTTCGGTCAAGTGGGCGCAGACCTGCGCCACCATGGCGCGCAGGCTTATTACGAGCCGCTGCGCGACCGGGTCACCATGCCACCAGCCGAACTATTCGAAGCCTACGACCACTACTACGCGACGCTCGCACACGAGTTGTCGCACTGGACGGGTCATTCTTCGCGGCTCGACCGCGATCTCAAGAACCGGTTTGGCAGCGAGGCCTATGCTGCCGAAGAACTGATCGCCGAGCTTTCCTCTGCCATTCTTGGCGCCGAACTGGGTCTTCCGGTTGCTCACCTCGACCATCACGCCAGCTACATCGCATCCTGGCTCAAGATCCTCAAATCGGACGAGCGCGCGATCTTGACCGCTGCGGCCAAGGCCGAGGAAGCGGCCAGCCTGTTGCTTGACCTTGGGGGTCACCAATCTCTGGAAGGCGAGGCCGATGTCGATCTCGCCGATGCGGCCTAAGGAGCAGTGAGATGGGACGTTCCGTCAGCTATCCGACCGGCTCCGTGGTGGCCTTTCGCCTGCTTGATGACGGCGAAGAGGACGATGTCGACTGGGCCTACGAGTGCCTCGTCGACGAGGTCATCGATACCACAAAGGCGACCTTTCCTTCCTTTGAACGCTTCGAAGGATGGCGCGGCCGCGAGAACCGCATCCTCCTGCGAAACGCCTTCGCCGATTGCGGCATATCGACCTATTGCGGGCTCGCCGCGATCTGGCTCGCCGAGCGCGACGATTCCCAGTACTGGGAGGCGGATTTCTACATCCCAAGAACGGCAAGGGCACGGCACTGGCTCGCCCAGGTGTCGGGACGCTTTATCGACATGTTCGGTGAGTTGCGCCTGGTCGGTCGGTTCTCGAATGGCGAAGCGATCTTCGAGCGCTCCCGATCCAACTGCGACACCGGGTCCTGATCCTGCCTCATCCCTCTCCGCCGGGAGAGGCCCTTGGGCCGGTCGGGGCGCGCCGCAACCTGCGGCCCGTCGGCCCGTGTTACCCGCGCCAGCCTAGGGCCGCAGGTTTCCCGCTACGCGGTGCGCCTTGCCCCTTTCCACGGCCCTGATCGGGCTCCGGCGGACAGGCCCGAGGCAATGGTGCCTCCTCTCCTTGTCCCCGCGATCAGGAGACACCCCATGTACGACAGCTTCATCGATCAGTTGAGCGGCCTTGACCTTTCAGGCCTCAGCATCAGGCCAGCCCCCTTCAACGAGACCGACTTTCCCTGCGAGGATGCGATCGACCAGACGCTTGGTGCCGTATGGTCCGACCTCTTCGCGATGTTTTCCGACACGGCCCTGGAAGCAGATGCCGAGGATATTGCCTGGGGCGTGGTCAATCTCTTTCACCGCGCAGCCAGCCGCAAGTCGGCTCAACTTGATCGGGCCAGCGACGAGATCCGGGTCCTCCTCGCATCTGCCGATGGATCCGAGGTACATTCGAGCAATCTTGAAGAGCAGATCGAGCGCGCGCAGGCCGCCGAAGCCAGCATGCTGGCCTTCGAGCAGATGCGTGAGGCGGCGGCAGCACTGTACCGCGACGAGACCGGTTCCTCGTGGAAGCCCGTATCCGGTTCGCGCGCGAGCCATTCGCGCCACCTTACCTCGGCCGTGATCGATGCCCGCGACTTCCTCCGCGCACGCGCTGAAAATCGCCGACATGCGCTGATCCCCGAGGGCACTCCGGTCCTCTTTGCCGGTGGTCGTCAAAGCTTCGAGAGCGCCGAGGACGCGCGCGCTTATGCCGACAATATCTGGGCGACCCTGGACAAGGTTCGCGATGCGGTTCCCGATCTCTTCCTGGTCCATGGCGGCGACGGCAAGGGTGCCGATCGCCTGGCCGCCAGCTGGGCCGAACGCCGCGAAGTGCAGCAGTTGACCTATTCGCTCGATCGTCGGCTTGGTGCGCGCGCCGGGTTCAAGCGCAACGAGCAGATGCTTGCGCTCAATCCGCGTTATGTCGTCGCCTTTCCGGGCAATGGCGTGACCGAACGGCTCGTCATTGATGCCAAGGCGCGCCGGATCACCGTGGTCGATCGTCGCGGCCCCTTGGGCACCTCTCCAGGGTCCTGAGGGGCCCTTCATCATCTGCATCTGAATTGCCTGGATGTGCATTCGGCGCCGACCCGACTATGGACCGGTCATGCAACTTGACGATCTGCTGCAGCGCTACTTTGCCACCACCGACCTCTCCGGGGTTGGTCCCGACACCTTTGCAGCCGGCATTGAGCATTGCCGGGTCGATCTCGGCCTTGAGGAGGACCGGGGCAAGCGCTTTGCACTGTGGTCGTTCCTGCACATGTTCGGGTCCGCCCCCGATCTCGATGTGGCGTTCGAGAACGAGGAAGACCGGGAAGCAGCCCGCAACTTCATGGATCTCCTGGCGGCATCGGAAGGCGATGGGGTAAGCTGATTGCAGCAGGGTCTTGGTGTCTTCAGACCCGCACCCGATACCAATCCGGCTTTTGTCGCGAACAGTCCTGAACCAGGTCAGCTGAGGACGGCAACCCGTTCCTTTCCGGCCGTGTTGGCAGCTGCGCTGCCTGCCCGCACCACCCGTCATGAACAGGTTTCCCTTCGGCCCTTCAGGCCTGCGGTGCAGTCCTCCCATGCCCTGCTTCTTCTGGATGTTCGCAAGCCGGAGATGGTCTCCGGTTTGGAGAACTGAAGGAATACTATCATGACCAATATCGCAATCCTCACCGGCCGCATCGCACGCGATCCGGACACCCGCGAGACCAAGGGTGGCACCAATGTCACCGGGATCACCGTCGTCACCGATCGCCCCGCACGCGACAAGGACGGCAAGACCTACAAGGACGAGAACGGCTACACCGCCAAGGAAAGCGAGTTCCACCGGGTGACCTGCTTCAACGGCCTCGCCAAGACCGTCGGCCAGTACTGCTCCAAGGGCCAGCTGGTCAGCGTGCAGGGCCGCATCCACTACACCCAGTGGGAGGACAAGGACGGGGTCACGCGCTACGGCACCGAGATCCTCGCCGACAAGGTCGACTTCCTCTCCCGCGGTAGTAGTTCGAGCGACGACAACGACAACACCGACGCTCCCGATATCGACTGACATCGATGCCGGTCGTCCCCCTTGCGAAGAGGCTCTGCCGCAAGCGGCAGGGCCTCTTCTTCCGTGGTTACTGGGTTCCCGGCGCTGCACTCGAAGCACGGGTTACACCGCGCCCCGTCAGTTTCTCGATCGCGGCATGCTCACCGAGTTTCCCGAGTTCTTCGGCAACCGTCCTCAGGCCCTTTTTCGAGAAGCTTTCGAGGCCGCTTCCCAGGATGATTTCGCCGAGTTCCCTGGCCGCTTGCACTTCAAGTTCGCGTTGTTTGGCGTCGAGCGCCTCGCGGTCTGCTTCGAGCTTTTGCAGGGCTGCAATCGCGCTCCTGTTTCGGGGCATGTTACTTGTCCTTTTGTCCCCCTCGGATCCGCTCCCCGGTTGTTTCCATGCCCGCGTCACCGGGGTGTAGGAAAGGCAATTCGCATGCAGGAGATGTTTGATATTGGGCGGAGGTTGTGGGTCCTTGCTCACGGTTCTTCCAGCATGATGGCCTTGCGCCTCCCGCCTCAAGGACGGCAGGGCCCCACCATTTTGCCCGCCACCGGATTGCATCCGGCAGCGAACAAAATCGTTACCCCCACCGCCGCTATCGCGGTCGCCCATTCGGGCGATCCCTGACCCGGAACCCACAAGACCATCGCACACGCCTCCTGTCGTCTCACGACAGAAATCAGGAGGATTATCATGGCTTGTTCGATGCATTGCGCACTTCCGTCCCGGAGCTATTTCGAGGCCCTGGAAGCAGCCGAGAAGAGAGCGCTGCACAGCTTCTTCGATCAGCACGTTATCGAGGATGACGAACTCGGGTACTTTGCCCTCGACGAGGGTGACTACAACATATTGCCAGCACATCTCGCAGCGCGGGTGGTCCACACGGTCCACGGCGGCATGCTCGACGAGTTTTGAGACTTCTGACAGGGCGGGAACCGGGGACGGTTCCTGCCCTTTTTTCTTGTTCGCCGGATAGTCCAATCAAGCACAAAAAGACCGGTTCGGTCGGTTGCCCTGGCGGTCGCCCACCGCGATGCGGCGGCGCCCGATAAATGGAGCGGTGCTGTAGACGCACTCTGTCCCGCGCATCTGGCGATGCGCTCCTGAGGGTGCGGCGTGATTTGTTCATGGGCCCCGCGTGCACTTGCGAACCGGCACCGGGTCGGGCGGCGTGAAGCTAGGGCACGCGACATGCCCCGCTTGCCTTGCTTCCCACGCGCCCTTGGCCGCTGCCTTTTTCGCAGGTGCTGTCCTTGGCTGGAGGAGTCGAACTGCTTTCTATCTGCATGCGGTGAGCTGCCAGGCCCGGTTGCTCGCGCTCCAACGTGGAGATCGGAAAAGGTCGTCTCCGGTCAATCCCCCTTGCTGCCTGGACCGCCTCGCGCACTTGGGAGCAGGGGAGCACACCGTACCCCGCGAATTCGGGATTTATCTTCCTGTTATCGCGCCAAAATTCCGTTTTGCGCACTTTCAACCCGCCTGCGAGTAGAGCGGCTTTGCGCCGATCCGCCAGCCACTCGTCTTGGTGTATCGCTCTGAATTATAACCCGAATCTTTCGATTGACTGCGAGTTGTTCACGATTTATTCTCCTCGGCACCTTCCGCAAGGTGAGCCAGGTTCCGTCGGCCCGACAAGGAACCTGTTTCATGACCCGACACGATCGGCTCCAAGCATTCGTGCCGCTTCCCGTTTCCACCTGGGTGCGGCAGCGGGCGGCTGACCAAGGAGAGAGCGTCAGCATCTTCATCCGCGACCTTATCGTCGCGGCGTGGCAGTGCGAGAACGAGGCGAAGGACCGGCCCGCAGGGCTCGATCCCGCGCGCCAAGCTATCTTCATTTCGGTAGCGCTCGATGCACTTCTTGCCAGCCATGCTGACGCGAGTTTGCGCGATCGTACCCACGAGGCGTACCGGCGACGCCTCGAGCGTCTTGGTCTCCCCGTCAACTCGAACATGGGAGGCCATTCCCATGAAGCATAATCTCCTGAACTTCACCCGCGGCAGCCAGCTGCTCGGTCACTTCGGTTTCATGTTTGCTGCGGGGCTGAAGGGGCCTTTGATTGTCACCGGACTGGTTGCGGTCGGCACCTGCTATTGGGAAGTGCGGTCGGCCCTGAGCGATCACCAGATCTACCTCGTCTGGATGCATATCTACGCCAGTCTCTATGCCTTCATGGAGTTCGATCCGGCCAAACTGGTCAACCTTGAATTGCTTGACGGCGAAAGGGTTGGCCTCCCGTTTGGCATAGTTCGTGAGTTCCCGCCGATGCGCGAGGCGGTCGAGGCGTTTCGTACGGCAGCGAAGCAGGGATTGCTGGTCTCGGCGGTGCTGCTTATCCCGGCCTTCGTGTTCTTCTGGTGGTTCGCCGAGCGCTTTGGCGGGCGGTCGAAGGAGCGCAAGCACGAGCGCGGTGCAATGCTTGTTTCGCTCGACGAACTCGAAGAAGAAATCGAGCGTCACAACAAGGCATTCCGGGCCGAAGAACTGGGACGCAAGTTCGGCTGGAAGTGGCGGCTTGCGAGCTCGTCGGCGCTTGCCGAAGCGGGCCATTACCAACCTGCACATCTCGCCGGCGTAAGCTGGCCGTGGCGGCTCGAACAGAGCCACGCCATGCTTATCGGGACAACCGGAACCGGTAAGACCGTGGCGCTCACCGAACTTGTTGCCGAAGCGCGTGAACGCGGCCAGCGCGCGGTCATTTTCGACCTCACAGGGGCTTTCATCGAGGCCTTCTACGATCCTGCTCGCGACATCATTCTCAATCCTGTCGATGTTCGATGTCCGCTATGGAGCGTGTTCAACGACTGCACGACGGAAGCTGAGTTTCATGCCGCCGCCGAAGCGCTCGTGCCCCATGACGGGGGTGGTTCCGAACAGTTCTGGGTGCTCGCGGCGCGCATGCTGTTCGTCGAGATGTGTCTCCATCTTGCCCGTACCGGCACGGCGACCAATGAGGCCTTGGCGCGGCGGCTGATGACCGCTGACCTGTCCGAAGTGCATAAGCTGATGCGAGGAACGATGGCCGATCCGCTGACCGCCCCGGAAGCGGCCCGCATGGCGGAATCGATCCGCGCGGTGTTCAATGCGAATGCGAAAGTGCTCAAGCTCTTGCCCTCATCCGGACCGCGCTTTTCGGTCCGTGACTGGGTCAAAGGCGACTGCCAGGCGGGCTCGATCCTGTTCCTTTCTGCCCGCTATGTCGACATGAGCATCTCCTCGCAGTTGCTCACGCTATGGCTCGACACGGCGATGAATACGCTGATGACGCTGGAGCGCACGCAGGACCTGCGGATGTGGTTCCTGATCGACGAGCTCGGTGCCCTTCACCGACTACCGGCGCTTGAAAAGGGGCTGCAAACCGCGCGCAACTTCGGCGGTGCGATCGTCACCGGCGTGCATGCGTTTGCCAAGCTCAAGGAAGTCTACGGCGAGAACATGGCCATGACATTGTCCTCGCTTGCGCGCACCAAGCTCATCCTGGCGACGGCCGATCGAGAGACAGCGACCTGGTGCTCCGATTTCATCGGCCACCGGCAGGTGCGCGACATGGAAGAAGGCTACAGCTATGGGTATAACAATGCGCGCGACGCAGTCAGCTTGACACCTCGGCGGCAGATCGAACCGTTGCTCCTGCCCGACCAGTTCATGAACCTTCCGCGGTTGTCTGCCTACATCAAGTTTCCCGACGGATTTCCCGCTGCGCCGGTGTCGCTCATTCCGCGCAAGCGTGGTCGTATTGCCGAGGGATTCATCGCCCGCGAGAAACCGCTCATAAAGCCTGGCCAGGGTCCTGCGGCAGCGACGCCCCAAGCGAACCCGGGTTCGAAACCGAATGACGAGCATCCCGCTTCGAACGACGACGGTGCCGGTAAGCCTGTCGATTCAAAGCAGCTCAAACTCGACCTCGAGGGGCAGCGCCGTGACGCCGATGAACCACACGATCGGCAGGAGCCTGTCCCGCTTGAAAAGCTGAACGCAGGGCTCGCTACTGGTGATCTCGATGCCGAAACCGGTTCCGTTTCGCATCTGGATGCAGGTCCAACGCTACCTCTCGCCGCCGTGCAAACCGGCGCGGATGCACCGGCAATGGGCGCAGAACAGCATCCGTCCGAACCAGTAACCGCCGGCGATGACGCAGGTAGCAAGGCTGGTTCGACGCAACCTGGCCGTTCAGCTGCCAACGGGCGCCAGTCGCTCACACCGGTCGAAAAAGACCTTCGTGAAGGTGCGGTTGCAGATCCTCCGGAAAAGGATTTCGGCGAGTTCGAGCCCGACATGTGAAAGGCAAATGGGGAGGGATTACCCGGCCGCGAGGGGAGCCGTGACGAGGACCAAACTGGATGCTTTCCGTCGCCAATGTGCGCTCCCCTTCGGCTGCCGCGAGCTATTTCGCGGCAGACAATTACTACACCGGCGCCGATGCCGATCGTTCCGGAACCTGGGTCGGGAAGGGAGCGGAACGACTTGGCCTTGAGGGCCGCGTCAGCGCCGAGCAATTCGATGCCTTACTGCGGGGAGAGCTTCCCGGCGGTGTCCAGGTCGGCAACGCGGGCCAGGCCCACAGGCCGGGAACGGACCTCACATTCTCGCTCCCGAAAAGCTGGTCTCTGCTCGCGCTGGTGGGCGGCGACCAGCGGATTGTCGATGCCTATCGCGAGGCCGTCATCGAGACCTTGCGCTGGGCAGAAAAGAACGCGGCGCAGACCCGGATGGGTAGTCAGGCTGGTTACGGGAAGGTCGCGACAGATAACCTGACGATTGGTCTTTTCCAGCACGACACCAACCGCAACAAGGAGCCAAACCTGCATTTTCACGCAGTTGTAGCCAATGTCACGCAAGGCAGCGACGGGAAGTGGCGCGCGCTTCGCAATGACAAGCTTTGGTCGTTCAACACCCTGCTCAACTCGATGACCATGGCGCGCTTTCGTCTGGCGGTCGAGCAAATGGGCTACGAAGCAGGGTCGGTTGGAAAGCATGGCAATTTCGAAGCAGCGGGCATTGCCCGCGAGCAGGTCATGGTCTTTTCAACGCGGCGCGAAGAAGTCCTCGCAGCCAGGCGAGGGAGCGGACTGGAGGCAGGGATTGTCGCAACGCTGGAAACACGCAAAGGCAAGGAACCAGTGCGCGATCGCGAGGGCCTTCTTTCGTCGTGGCGCCAGCGAGCCGAAGAGGTCGGTCTCGATCTTGGCAGCCTGATCGACGCATCCCGGATGCGTACGGCGGCGAAGACATTAGCCGGTTCGAAAGAGCAAAGCCTCCTTCAGCGCGGGATTGCGAAGCTGAGGGAGTTTGCGCAGCGGATCAAGGGCGATCCTGCTGATCCACTGATCCCTGCCCATGTCCTCAAGCAGGATGCGCCGACCATTGCGGCTGCACAGGCAGTTGCTTCCGCGGTGCGTCATCTTTCGCAGCGCGAGGCAGCCTTTCCCCGTGAGGGATTGCTGAAGGCGGCGCTCGATTTTGGGCTACCGACGACGGTGGGCCACGTCGAAACCCGTGTGAACGCATTGATCAGAAGCGGTGCACTCGAATCCGGCAAAGGCGAGCACAAAGGCTGGCTGGCGAGCCGGGAGGCGCTTGACCTTGAAAGCACCATTCTCGCGAATGTCGACCAGGGACGAGGTGCGGTGTCGCCCATCCTGGATCGATCGGACGCCGCAGAACGGGTCCAGGCTGTTGCTGCGATCAACCACGGAATTTCGCTCAACGAAGGGCAGGAGGATGCGGCGGGCCTTGTGCTCTCATCGCGTGACAGGATTGTAGCGATCCAGGGCATTGCCGGGGCGGGCAAGAGCAGCGTGATGAAGCCGGTCGCCCAATTGCTCCGCGAGGAAGGCAAGCAGGTGCTGGGGCTCGCGGTGCAGAACACGCTCGTCCAGATGCTCGAGCGCGACACCGGCATCCGTTCGATGACCATCGCCCGCTTTCTCGCGCAATGGGGCAGGCTTCTGCACGAGCCGGGAAATGCCACGTTGCTGAGTGAGGCTCGGAGCGCGCTCGGAGACCATGTCCTGGTGCTCGACGAGGCCTCGATGGTGTCGAACGAGGACAAGGCCAAGCTGGTACGGCTGGCAAACCTAGTCGAAGTCCAGCGCCTGGTTCTCGTCGGCGACAAGCGACAACTTGGTGCCGTCGATGCCGGTAAGCCCTTCGACCTCGTTCAGCAGGCCGGGATCGAGCGCGCCAAGATGGATGTGAATCTGCGCGGCCGCGATCCCGCCTTGCAGCGAGCGCAGGCCGCCGCGCAGGAGGGGCGCATCGACGATGCTCTCCAAGCCCTAGCCCCTTCAACCATCGAGGCTCGGGGGGACAGTGCGATCGTTGCTGCCGAGCAGTGGCTCTCGCTGAGCCCGGCAGATCGTGATCGGACGTCGATCTACGCGTCGGGGCGATCACTTCGATCCGCGGTCAACGAGGCTGTGCAGCGCGGCCTCAAGGCCAATGGCGAGCTCGGGCCGAGGGCGGCAAGGTTGAGCGTCCATGTACGGATTAACGCCACGCGTGAGGAACTGCGACACCTTGGAGCATATCGGGCCGGCATGGTCCTCAACTTCCGATCCTTCGACCGCACCCAGGGACTGGCGGCGGGAGACTACACGGTCAAATCGATCGACCACGCGCGAAAGCGACTGGTGCTTGAAGACAAGAAGGGACGTGCCCGCAACTTCAGCCCATCACGGCTCCGACCGGGCGCAAAGAATGACCGGCTGTCGCTTTTCGAGCGAAAGTCGCTGGTCGCTTTCGAGGGTGACAAGATCCGTTGGACCGACAACGACCACAAGCGCGCGCTCTTCAACGCCGACCAGGCGAGGATCGTCGCGATCGATCCGAAAGGCGTCACGGTGGAGACCACGTCGGGAAAAGAACTGCGCTTGTCGCGAAGCGACCCGATGCTGAAACGCCTAGACTTGGCCTACGCGCTGAACGCGCACATGGCACAGGGACTGACGTCAGATCGCGGGATTGCCGTGATGGACAGCCGCGAACGCAACCTCGCCAACCGGCAGACATTTCTTGTCACGGTCACCCGGCTTCGCGATGGCCTGACGCTTGTCGCAGACAATGCCGAGAAACTCGGCCGGGCCATCAAGTCAAACAGCGGCGAGAAGACATCGGCCCTCGAAGTTACGCAGCGGCTCAAGGCGGCGGCTGCCAAGGGCCTCACGAGGGACAACGGGAACGAGGTTGTACCTTCGGAAAAGGAGAAACTCGAACTCGCGAAGGAACGCGTAAAGCCCTTCGAGATCGGGATCTAGGGGGATTGGATAGAAGCCGACCGCTCCTACGCGTTCCGGAAGGTCTCGAGGAGCTGGTCGTTCGGCGTCAATTGATCCATCTGGACATTGAGGCAGGCCGTCCAAAACGTCGTACCATTCGAAGGATCGGTCTGCCCGGCATCCCAACGTTTCGCCACCCGGTCGAGGTCTTGTAGCGAGATCCCGCCCATCAAGTATGCCTCTTTGAAGCGCCTAGGATCTGTCGCGCCGAGAGACTTTTCGCGGAGCAACGAAATGAAGTAATAATAGTCGGGGCGCTGGTGTGGGTGGTTGTACAGCGGGACCGAGTTGTCGAAGTGGCGTTGCGGCCGAACCGTCCGATCTTTCGTCTTCACGTCCAGCGCGAGCGAATTCCCGATAACGTAATCACGGCGGGTAGAAATCGTGTCGTTCTTGAAGGTGACCTGATGGTGAGCGAGGTATCTCTCGAAGACGATCTCGCCGATGCAGCCGACGAGATTTGCCTGTTCTTGCCTATGCGAATTCTCGAAGATGGGGAGGCTGTCGGCACGCTCCATGGCCTCATCGATCAGCTCGACGGTGAGCTTCATGCGCCGATAGCCTACAGCCATGATGATACCTTCAAGAAGTGGTCAAAAAGGGCGCTCACTTACACTGAAACGGCTTAAAGCTTCGTGTTCTCAAGGTTCTGCTGTCTATCGATACGGGTCCCGGGAGTCGAGAAATGGTCTCCCGTGGAGCTGCTGGCTGATTGGGCGTTGGAATCTTTAAGTGAAACGCATACCCGTGAGAGGCATCTATTTTGGGCCGTCTCAGGCGAGGTTTTGCGCGTAGCTCCATGGCAGACAACTTCAACTACATATCATTCGGTAACCCCGATTTCGTCATAGATGTTGACGAGATCGGCATGAGCCGTGGCCGCATGTTCGAGTATACTCCTACCGAGCTGGCCAAGGGCTTGGAGGACCTTGGGCAGCCTTCCCTCGAATTCCTCGGCAAGCTGCCGACCTTCCTCTGTAGCGAGATTGACCGGTCGACCGACAATCCCACGATGATTGTTCGCTACGGGCGCGTTTCGAACCTCGAGGCCGGCAAGAGGGAAGTTACGGCCGATTTCGAACCGATCATAGATTTCGGCGAGGTCGCGTTCGAGAGCGTTGAGCAGGCAACAGAGATGTTTGGCGCCGACGGGTTCCAGCTCTACCGCACGCACTGGGCCGTGCGCGAAGGCGCATCCGGTCCGATTCTCGCAGGGCTGGCCGAACGGAAGCCAGCATTTGCCGATGCGGTCGCCGAATTGCTCGGTGGAGTGGCCGATGCTCCCGGTGCAGAGCCTCCCGAGAGGCACAAGAACATCATAGATGAGGTCGACAGCGTTGAAGCGTTTCTTGAAGTTCTGCAGGCGCATCCGCCCAAGGATGGAGAACAGACGTTTTACAGGGGCCACGAGGATGTCACGTTCGAACTAACGCCTTCGCTGCTTCGAAAGTGGCCGAATGGCAGTTGGAAGTTCATGCCGAACGAGGATCGCCTCTGCAAGGAACTGCTCATCGCCCACTACGACGAGTTCGAGGGAGACCAGTACTGCTTCGACCAGTTGGTCAGGATGCAGCATTACGGGTTACCGACGCGGCTTCTCGACATCTCGAGCAACCCGTTGGTGGCGCTGTTTTTCGCCTGCTATTGCAAGCCCGAACTGATGGAAGAGGAAGGGGAGGTCATCATCTTCCGCGTGCCGGAAGAGCAGGTCAAATACTACGATTCCGACACGGTTAGTTGCATATCCAACCTATCCAAGCTGAGCTACGAGCAGAAGAACGATATCGATCTATCCTTGGAGCTCGAAGCGTTCAACGGCGAGCCGGTCACGGGCAAGCTCCTGCATCACATCAAGTCGGAAAAGGGCTTCTTCGAAGCCAGGATCGTGCCCGATGATCTTGGTTCGATTGTCTGCGTGAAGGCAAAGCAAACGAATACCCGTATCAAGTCGCAGTCGGGTGCATTCTTGCTGTTTGGCCACGAGGCGATCTTGCCCGAATCTGGCCAGGACGGGCTCGAGGTTTCGCGCATCACCGTCAAGGACAAGAAGCGGATCCTTGGTCAACTCGACGCCCTCAACATCAACGCCACGACGGTCTATCCCAGCATCCAGGAGACCGCGCAGCACGTGAAGGCACGCTACAGCTTGCCAGACAGCTAGATCGCGCGGCCGAACCAAATGACGCGGCCGACCACCTGGATGCCCGACCGGTCGACGTCATCCCAGCTCGGGTAGGCCGGGTTGTCGCTGCTGATCGTTATCTTGCGCCCACCGGGCTTAAGAGTGACGCGCTTCACGACGAGGGCATCGTCGGCGCGCAGGACATAGATCCCGTCACGCAGGCGGGAGCCGTGGTCGGACGCATCGACCATGACCTCGTCGCCGTCGCTGAGCGTTGGCTCCATGGAATCGCCCAAGACGTGGATGATCGAGAGGCTGGGGCTCTTTGCCGGCGTAAGTCGCTTGAGCCACCGTTCGTCGAAGCCGAACCGGGTATGCGCCGTTTCGCTCTCGGCAATCGCCCCGAAACCGGCCGATGCATCGACATCGAGCACCGGGATCTCGACCAAGCCGTCGCGAACCGGCAATGGCGGGCCACCCAGGACTTGCTCGTCGACGCCGAAGAAGCTCGCCAGCGTTCGCCGGTCGTTATCGTCGAGCCTACGCGGCGATCCACGCTTGATGAATTGCTGGATATACGACGAGTTGCGCCCGATCAGGCGGGAAATAGAGGAGTAACCGAGCCGCCTTTGCTGGATCAGCCTGTCGAGTTCTTCCCGTACTTGTTCCATCGCTTGCATCCTTCCGGTCAATTCCGGGGTGAAGGAAATTTCCTAGACTCAATGGAGTCTTCCTACTAAGAACAAAGCAAGAACACAAGGACAAAGCGAGTCGAGGACCACATGAAACTGCTGGATAGGATCGAGTGCCACCTGCGGGAATCGCGGATGTCCGCGACGCGCTTCGGGAGGCGGGCAGTCGGCGACCCCCGGTTCGTTCTTGACCTTCGGCTCGGAAGGCGACCGCGGCGCCGCACGATCGAGAAAGTTGAAACCTACTTGGCGTCGTATGAGAAGCTGACCGTGCCTCGCGAAGATCCTAGGCAGCCTTGAAGGCACACCTGCTGGAAACGAAACACGACTGGCAGTCGGGGTTCCGCGCGCGACAGGTCAACGCGGCATGGTCGAGCACTGACCAATTGACCTTTTTCGGATCGCCTCGCCTCACGAGCCACTTGCAAGCTTGCTGAAGCCAAGGATCGTGCCGGATGTCGGCAAGTTTGCGCGGACGCACGAAGCGCTCCACGACGCGCGCCATGTTCACGTCGATGAGCGGAAACCTCTCTCCATGCTGGAACATCAAGATCGCGTGGGCCACGTACTGGCCAACGGCAGGCACCTGCAGGAGCTCCTCGTAACGGTTAGGAAACATGCCGTCATGCTTGGCAGCATACGCGGCGAGTGCACGCAACGAGGCGGCCCTGCGTTTCCATAGGCCGAGCGGCTTGAGAAACTCCTCGAGCACTTCGACGGGGGCTTCCGCGAGGTCCTGCCAACCCGGGAATCGGGTGAAAAACCGGTGGTAGAAGCTTGCGACCGTCTCGGCCCGGGTCCGCTGGAGCAAGACTTCCACGCAAACGAGCTGGTAGAGTGGTGTACCCGGCTCGCGCCATGGGAAGGACCGGCCACCACCCTGCCGGTACCAGTCCGCGAGATCGGCCGCGAGGAGCGTCAGCTTGCGCTTTTCGCCGGTCCCGAGGACCGTGTCAGGCGAGGACATGGACATTGGATGGCGGGAACAGTGCCGGGAAGTCCTTTTGCTTGATCTTGAAGAGGTAGCCGTGGTCCCTGACCAGTTGCTTCTCGCCCCTCTGGCTCATGAGGTAATCGACGGAGATCACGCCGCTTTCCAAGAGCGCTTGGAAATTACGCACGTTCGGTGCGCGCGTGTGTTCTACCTGCATGTAATGGAAATGCTCGTCTGCACCTTTACCGCGGCAGCGCGCACCGACCCAGAATGTCTGGGGATGCTTCTCGCGAAGCCTGCCTCTCAAGACCTCGAGGGGCCAAGTGACTACATGCGCGCGCCGCTCTTCCTCGGCTCGGACGTGGTCCTGCTTCAGCCAGTCCTTTTCGGTGTCGACGCTCAGCATTAACCCGAGGGAGTTTGGAGCCTTCGCGTTGATCTCGCAATTCAAGCGAAGCTTGCCATTGCGATGGTACCCAAAGTTGCTGAGCAGGTTCCACGCCGAGCCGACGGGGCTGACCGTCCAATCGGGCGACTGCGAGAATAACGTGGACCTGGTGGGAGCCCGCTTGATCCGCTTCGCCTTGAGCTCAATCCCCTTGAAGTCAGGCGTCTTCTCGGCATTGGCCGCGATGCCGAGCAAGGTTTCCAACGTCATGCCGACGCCGGTGTCACCCGGACGTAGCGTGCGAACGAAACCCTGCTCGGCAATCTCCCTCAGCGCATCGAGCAATTCGCCGACGACAGGGTCCTCACCTCGCCGGTACATTGCCGCGATATGCCCAAGGGGGCTGCCAGCGTTGTCGAGCGAGGCCAAGACCTCGGGCCGGCTCGCGTTGACCACGTAGAGGTCGCCTTCGTGCTCGAAGACGGCAAGCAAGTTGTAGGGATCGGCATAGCGCCCGAGCAGGGCAAACCAGATACGTGGGTCGCCGGACTTAGTCTGGGGACGATACAGGGACACCGTTGATTCCACGAGGCGATCGGGCTCGACGAAGTAGGCCCTGCGGACCACCTTGTTCTCCGGGCCTTGCGCCTGGTCGTCGAAATCGTGGATACCGGTCGACAGGAGGTAATCCCGCACGTTGGCGGTCGCGTCCATGATCGACTTCTTCAGCCCCGTTTCGGTGGGGACCAAGAGCGCTACGTCGATCTCGTGGCGCGTGAACGCGGCGAGGACATCGCCGACGTCCGTGTCACTCTTCTCAAGCACGGGTTCCCACGGCCTCGTCCAGAACCTTGCGGAAATGCTTGCCGACAGCCTCGGCGAGGCCGACGGGAACGGCATTGCCGATCTGCGTGTACTTGGGAACCTCGCGGTCGAAGTTGCCCTCGAGCGGGTTCCCGGCCCGGCGGATACCACCCGTCGTCCGCTTGCCCGAGAACTCGTACCAATCGGGGAACATCTGGAGCCTCGCCCATTCCCTAACGGTAAGGATGCGCGGCTGGCTAAAATGGACGTAGTCGTCCGGAAGCGAGGTCGCGGTCATGTTCGGCTCGGCATTGCCCCAACGCGGCTTCAACACGCGCTGCGAGAATTTCTTGGTTTGCGCGTGGGTGGGAATCTCGCCGCCATTCGCCAGCATGTAGTCGAACTTTTCGACGATTTCGCGCTTGTGCTTGCTGTACTCCTGCTCCGTCAGCTTGCCTGCCCGGGAGGCGGCCCAGGCCGGCGGGGTGCGAAAACCCTGTTGCAACTCGTTCATCGGCTTGCGCGGGTAGGCAGAAGTCTCGAACGCTCCAGCAGGGAAGTCGCCGCTTCGCAGGATCTTCGTGATCTTGGGATCGATGAGGTCACCAAGCAGGTCTACCAAGTCGGGAAACGATCCCGGGTTCGGCGGTGGCAAGAACCCGCACGCGACAGCGTCTTCCGCGTCCTCGTCCTTGTCGAGGAAGCTACAGGCCTCGAGAATGTCCTTGCGTATTCCGACGAGCAGCACGCGTGGCCGGTTCTGCGGAACGCCGTAATCCTTGGCGTATACCAGCGACCACCGGACCTCGTAGCCCGGGATCTTGCGGAATTCTTCCAAGACATCCGGGAAGATCTTCCGCGAACCCTCGCGCGTCCAGCGGGAAGTCAAGAGCCCGCGCACGTTCTCGAACAGGAACATGCGCGGACGAAGCCGGTCAATGATCTTGGTCATCCTCGCGTAAAGCCGGTTGGAAGGCAGGGCTTCCTTGTCGACCGCGTAAGAACGCCTGATCCCAATGCCCGAGTATCCTTGGCAAGGAGGGCCGCCGGCGACGAGGTCGAGGTTGCTGAGCTTGCCGTGGCTTGCTTGCTCGAAGCGCAGGTCGACCTCGCCCATCGATCCGAGATCGCTGACCAGCTTCTCGAGCCGCTTGCCCTTGAGCTCGTGCGCGTCGTGGCAGCGAAGCTCGGCATTGTCAGAGAAGCGCATGCCGCCGAGCTCGTGTCCCCGGTTGCGCAGGTAGGTTGCCATCGCGTCCTTATCGAGCTCGTTGACGAAGACCGTCGTGAAGCCGGCATTCTCGAGCCCGGTGCCAAGCCCGCCGCATCCCGCAAACAAGTCGACCGCGGAATAGATCGAACGAGTCGCCGTTGGCTCTTCGGCGGATGTCAGCGGGACCGCGGTCGTCCCGTCCTTGTCGAGGGTCTTGGTGTCGAGAGTCATGCCGTGTTTGCTAGCACGGGGCCTGGCGGCGGTCCAGGTCTTTCGCTCGGTTTTTCGACTTTTCAGTTGATCGATGTCGAAGGTCGTTGGAATTCGTGGTGCTGCCTTCCTTCTTGCCTGGTGTAGTATTGCGAAAAGGAAAATTAGCATGGGAACCCGGCTTGAGTAAAAAAACTTGCCGGGTTACCAATCCCTTGCACGGTTCTTAACAAGTCCCCGCCTATTCAACTTGGCATTCGGGGGGCACCGGATCTCGGGGGTACATGAGGCTAATTCCTGCGCAAATCCTAGGGTGCGATTCCGCTGCGGAGCGGAGGGTGTTCGGATTTCTCACGGAAGTGGGCTTTAGCGCCTACGACGTTGCGCTTCATTCACTCAACATCGGTCACCACGAGTACAAGCGATGGGGCGAAGCGGATTTTTTCCTGGTCGGGCGGCGCGGTATTCTCCTACTCGAGGTGAAGGGCGGTCGGGTCGCATGCAAGGACGGTATCTGGGAGTTTACCAACCGCCACGACGAAACGAACCGCAAGAAGGAAGGCCCCGCCGAGCAGGCCAAGTCGGCATACTTTTCGCTGGAGAAGAACTACCTAAATCCCAAGTTCTACCGCGAGTTGCATGGAGTGCCCCGCGGCTGGGCGGTGGTGTTTACCGATATCCCCCGGCTGGCCAACGACGGTTCAACCTTGTTGCCCGAGCATCCAGACGAGATCACTGCTTACGAAGAAGACTGCAAGGGTCATAACTCGTTCAAGAAGTTCTTGGCGAGGGCTTATGACCACTGGGCATCGAAGCAAAGAAACGCGGTTGAGCTTTCTCCGCAACTGGTCAAGGCGATCTCGGATTCGCTGCGGCCGAACTTCGAACGCGTTCCTTCTCTAAACAGCCAGCTGCGTGACATGGAGCAAAGGCTCTACCAATTCACCGACGAACAATACGAAAAGCTCGACGCCATTTCCGAAAATGAACGGATCCTCGTCGCGGGTGGCGCGGGTACCGGCAAGACGTTCGTAGCTGCCGCTTGCGCACGTTACGAAGAAGCAGAGGGGCGCTCGGTTCTCTTCCTGACCCGTAGCAGCTACCTGGCTGGTTTCCTGTCCAACCAAGGATTGCCCAGCGGGGTGACCGTCGCCACGATCGACGAGGTCCAAAGGTTTCACGATGAAGGCAAAACTTGGGACGTGCTCGTGGTCGACGAAGGGCAGGATCTTTGCTCTTTGGAATGCATCGACCTCTTGGACGGTGTATTGGCTGGAGGCTGGGAGAACGGCCGCTGGCGATGGTTCGGCGATCCCAATTACCAAGTATCCCCGAGTTTTCCGGTCGATCAGGATTGCCTCGACTACCTCAAGTCCAAGGGTGTCGTAACCAACCTCAAGAACAATATCCGCAACGCGGGAAAGATCGTCGAGGCAATCAAGCTCTTGGCGGGAGCGGATGTCGGCAAGCCAACCAGCAAGCCTGATAGCGGTATCGTCGACCTCCAGCTGGTAGAGACCGAAAACGAAATCCTTCCCCGCGCAATTGCGGCGGTGCGGAAATGGTTGAGTGACGATGACCAACTGCCGCGAAACTCGATCGCGTTGCTGGTGCCTAGCAGTGTTGAAATCGACAAGGCGGTGGACCTCCTCGACTCGAAGAACGTGCGGTCAGAAGCATTGAGCAAGCGGGCCCTTGGCGGGAAACCTCGTGACTGTGTACTCGTTGCGACGATCGAAGACTTCAAGGGCTTGGAACGACCGCTCGTTTGCGTGGCAGGACTGGGGCAGGAGCACGGTTTTGCCTCGAGCGCCTACAAGGGAATTTCGCGCGCGAACCACGGCCTAACACTGGTCGCGACCCGCGAAGCCGTGGCCGAACTGACCGGCAAGGCCGCCAATCATGGCGCGTCGAAGGGGGAAATTGAATGCTAGGAAGGGACAAGATCCTTCGCGAAACGCGGCGCAGGCTCATCGGGCCGGGTCTCGGTAAGCCCGGACCCAGCGGGACCCACGCGGACGAGATCATCGAAGGGCGCATGAGCCTCGCCTACATGCAAGGCATGCTCTTCCCTCGCGCCGAGCGGTCTCCTGCTGACCTTGGCGGGGACGAAGCGGAGGACGCCTCCGACGAGGATGCTGATGATCCGCTGAGCATGTCTAACGCTATGCTGCCGGCATCGATGGGGATGTCATTGTGCATTGCGCCGGGCAGCAAGGTGCAGATCACGGTCGACGCAGCTGTCTACGAGCAGGTCGAGCCGAGGGAAGATGCCGAGAACCCCGAGGCAGCCAAGGACAAGGCAAAGGCCGCGGAAGCCCCGGTCCCGGCGGATGCATCTCGCGATGCGAAGTCAGCGAAGCGGCGAAGCAAGGCCGATGGGCGGTGGCAACGTCGCGCGTTGGCCCCGGCATCGCAAGCTGTTGACGCAACCGGCTTAGAGACCACCCTCGTCCTCGAGGATCACGCGACACTGGAAGTGCTCGCGCGAACCTTGCCAAGTGGCGACGTTCTTCTGACAACTAGCCTCTCAAACATCCACGAGGCGAAGAACGCGAGATCAAGCGAGGCTACCCTTTACCAGGTTTCAATTCGAGCGGAGCCCCTCGAAGGCCAAATCCTCAAGTACCCGGCGGCCCGGTACGTCCCACCCACGGACGAGGAGCGTGAACTCCGGGTCATTTACGGTGAGCAACGCCCCTATGCCGTGGGGCACGGGGTGGCGACCGATTGGAAACTTGAGAATGACGAGTGCGAATGGGTCTGCACCGAAGCCCTTCCCACTGCCCACGTTTGGCGACCGGTCTTCGACAACCTGTCGATCACGAGGGACGGTGAACTCGTTTCCTTCGACGACGACGAATTGTTCAAGATCGCGCCCCTTGCCAGCGGTGATCTTTCCGGTCCCGAGCTAATCGAGCGCCTAACGGGATTGGTCGAGTTCTACGAAGAATGGATAGCTTCGCAGGCCGCGATACCGGTTGACTCCGAGCTGGCAGCCGACGCCTCTAGAATGATCGGACGATGCGAGCGAAGTGCCGAACGCATGAAGGAAGGTATCCGCATCCTTCAAAGCGACGAGAGCATCGCCCGCTGTTTCATGCTGGCGAACCGCGCGATGCTCATGTCGATGTCCCACGCGGGCCGGGCGACCGGCCGGGGACGCGAAGACGGAGTGCAGGGGCCCTTCGCGCTTGGAAAGGCAGAAACTGGCCCGATCGACTATTTCGAGAATCCCGCGCAGTGGCGCCCGTTCCAGCTGGCGTTCTTTCTTCTCGTCTTGCCGTCGCTCGCGGGAAAAGAACTTCCCGATCGTGATCTCGTCGATGTCATCTGGTTTTCGACCGGCGGGGGTAAGACCGAGGCATACTTGTTCGTCTCTGCCTTCGAGCTTTTCCGGAGACGGATTCTCGAAGGGAAAGCGGGCGGCGGAACCGGGGTCATAAACCGCTATACCTACCGCTTCCTGACCGCCGACCAGTTCCAGCGTACTGCCGGCGTGATCTGTGCCATGGAAATGATCAGGCGCGAATTGAACGCTTCGGGCGACCCATCGGTTGGCGAGGAAGAATTCTCGATCGGCCTATTCGTGGGAGGCGAAGTTAGCCCCAATTCCTTCGCCGGCAGCCATGACGGCGCGATGTCGAGGACGCAAGAGCTCCTGGATTCAAGCCAACCTCGCGACGCGAATCCTTACCCCATCGAGAGTTGTCCATCGTGTGGGACACTACTCGTTCCAGAAGAGAAGAAAACGAAGCCGGACGGTAGCCCTGACGAGGCCTATTACGGGTTCATTGCGACCGCCAACAGTTTCACGACGAGGTGCCCGGAAGAGGACTGCGCGTTCCACGGCGGATTGCCTGTCTACTTCATCGACGAGCAGTTGCTCCGCGCACCGCCTTCGTTCTTGCTCGGGACAATCGACAAGTTCGCAATGATCCCTTGGAAGGAAAACGGCGGGGTACTGCTCGGGCTCGGCACGAAGTGGTCGTCACCCTCGCTCGTGATCCAAGACGAACTGCACTTGATCTCGGGTCCGCTCGGGACCCTGGCAGGGATCTACGAAGCCGCTTTCGAGACCCTGATGGCAGCCGGGGGAAAGCCGCCGAAAGTGATTGCCTCGACGGCAACCATAAGGAACGCTTCCGTCCAGTGCAGAAGGATATACGGCAGGCCATCGATGGTGTTTCCATCACCCGGTCTGCGCGCGGAGGATTCCTTTTTCTCGAAGCTCGACACGGGCAACAAGGAAAGGTCGAGACTTTATGCAGGGGTAATGGCGCAGGGCCTTCGATCGACTGTCGCGGCCTCTTGGACGATGGCAACGCTGCTACAGTCGTCATACGAACTCGTGGAAGCAGGCGAGCTAACCGCGAACGAGGCGGATTCCTACTGGACGTTGGTAGCCTACCATAACAGCAAGCGCGAACTGGGTCGTATAGTCAACGCCACCCGAGACGAAATTCCGACACGCATGAAGGTCTATGCCTCAGACGAGGAAGTGGAGAGGCCATCGAACTTCCAGGTGTTAGAATTGAAGGCACACGCGGAGACACCGGTCCCTAGGGCGAGGCAATTGTTGGCCCGACGGCATAGGCCAGAACAACCCGCGATCGACGTGGTCCCCTGCACCAACATCATCTCCGTCGGCGTCGATATCGACCGTCTCGGCATGATGATGGTGAACGGTCAACCCAAGCTCAGTGCAGAATACATCCAGGCGACCAGCCGGGTGGGACGTGGCGCAGTGCCCGGCCTCGTATTGGCTGCCTATTCTCCGAGCAAGCCAAGGGACCGCTCGCATTACGAGTCTTTCCGCGATTACCACGAGCGCTTCTACAGCTTCGTCGAGCCAACAAGCGTCACGCCCGGAGCCTTGCCGGCGATCGAAAGGGGCCTCCACGCGGCCTTGGTGACGGTCGTGCGTCATGGGACAAGGCTACGAAAAAACGCGACAGCAAGGCAGTTCGATCCCGCTGAGCAGCCGGTTGTAGCTATCATCGAGCGACTCGAGCAACGCCTGTTGAGGGCGTACGATGGACCACGCGAAGCCGAAGAGCGGGATCGCATCTCGGCGAAATTGACCGAGAAGGTGACGGAGTGGGCCGGGTGGGCAAGTGCAGTAGAGGGGCTGCAGTACACGTTTGCCAGCAACCAGCAACGCCCACACTTGCTCGTTCGCTACGGTAACAAGAAGATCGACGGGGCAGGCTGGCACACGCTGCAATCGATGCGGCACGTCGACAAGGAAATTATCTTGGAGGACATGGCACTTGCCCAAGCCAACAATTCGTAGCGCGCAGCTCATAAGCCCATTCGGTGTTGGCTCGCTATGCGAGATCGACGGCCAGTCCTTTTTCGTCCGTGGCACGGGAAGCTGGGCGAAGGGCTACAATCTCGAGAAGATCGAGGTGGGATCACTCACCGATTGGCTCCGGCCTCGCCAGCTGAGAAAACCAACGGAATCAGTCGCGATATTGCGGTTCCCGCATTGGCATTTCTGCCCGGAATGCCGGAAGATGACCCGGTGGACCGCGGAAAAAGACAAGCAAAACCTAAAGGATGACGGCAGCCTTCCCAAGCCAACCTGCGATGGCGGCAAGTGCAAGAATGCCAGACTGGTTCCCATGCGGTTCGTTGCGGCATGCGACAATGGTCACATCGACGAAATCGATTGGCACTGGTGGGCGCACCGGTCGCACGAGCCCGCGAAACATGGTGCTTGCAGCCGTCAAACCGCGAGGCTCCACTTCGAGGTGACGGGCAAGAGCGGCGGTGACTTCTCAAGCATGGTCATACGGTGCAGTTGTGGATCATCGGGTAACTTGGAGGGAATAGCAGATGGCCCGCTCCCGCAGAAATGCCGTGGCTACCAACCCGGAGAGCAATCATCGACTTGCGTAGACCGGGACAACAAGAAGAATCCTGGGGCTCCGAAGCCGCTCTACATGGAGCCGCGAGGTTCCAGTTCCTTACACTACGCCTCCGTGATCTCCGCGCTCGATATCGACGGCGACACGGAGAAGGATAGCTGGGAAAAGCTCCGCGCCGACGCGATCTACCAGAGCACCTTGCAAACGGCGAGGATGCTCGCGGACTTGCAGGGCGGCGATACAACCATGGCGATCCAGGCCAGCCGCCCAAACCTCGAGGCACGCGCCATCGATGTCGGTATCACCTTAGAGGATGCGCTTGCTTGCTTCAAAGCGGACCTAGGAACTAGTCCAGCCGAAACTGGACCCACCCCTCCGGCAGGCGAGATCAGCCAGCAGAGCATTCTTGACCAAGAGTTTCCCGTCCTTGCAAACCCCAAGGGACAGAATTCCCGGTGGCTTATAGCCCGGCCGGAGAAGCCAACTTCGCGCTTCGGTCTCGATGAGCTGTTCGAGCGTTTCGTTAGAGTGGAAAGACTCCGTGAGGTCCGTGCATTCCGAGGCTTCCAGCGGCGCAACGTCTCAGAGAAACACGCCATGATCTCGCCCTCGCTGGGACGGCAGCAGCCTGACTGGTTGCCGGCCATGATGGTGCTTGGCGAAGGCGTCTTCTTGGAATTCTCTAATTCCGCGATCGCTGGCTGGAGGAAGGAAAACGAAGAACAAATCGAGGAGTTCACCCAGTCACACCTCGTGGGTGCCGAGGCGCTGGGATTGCCGGTACGCATGGGGTTCAACGCGAACCCAACATTCATCATGGTCCACAGTTTTGCCCACTTGCTCCTGAACCAGCTGTCCTTCGACTGCGGATACTCTTCGACCTCGCTAAGGGAGCGAATTTACTGCGGAACGGACTCCGAGCCGTATGCCGGGCTGCTCATCTACACGGCTGACTCGGACGCCGAGGGATCCATGGGTGGCCTGAGCGAGATGGGTGCGCCCGAAAGGCTCGAGGATGTCATCTATCGCGCCGTGTCACGCAGCCAATGGTGTTCCGGGGACCCGGTCTGCCGCGAGCTCGACGCGCAAGGTGTCGACGGATTGAACCGTGCAGCGTGCCACGCGTGCTCGCTTGTCGCGGAGACAAGTTGTACTTTCTCGAACGTACTCCTCGACCGTGTCCTGGTGTCCGGCGACGGACGGAAGAATGGTCGCGGTGTTCGCGAGCCGGTAGGCTACTTCAGCAAGGTTCTAGAGGTCTAAGTATGCGGTTTCCCTCGTTAAGTGATCTCGACCGAGAGCAGCGTCGCATTTACGGCGATGCACCGGCCAACGGGGCGATCTTGGTCGTGGGCCCGCCCGGCACCGGGAAAACGGTCATGGCTTTTCACCGTGCCCAAAAGCTCGGAAAGCTTGGTCAAGATCCGCATGTTATCATGTATAACAAGGTGTTGGCCAAGTACACGTCCAGCAGGTCAAACGTGGCTCCCGATGTTGGCGTGAGCACGATGCATACCTGGGCAGGCAGGTGGTGGAAGCGGGCGACGGGCTCCTGGCCTCCGATGATCGCCGGTGATCGCTGGGCTCACGATTGGCCCGACATATGCGCCCGAGCGATCAATGCATTCCAAAAGGGTGCCAGCCGCAAGTTTACCTGGGGGCATCTCATCATCGACGAGGGGCAAGACTTTCCTCCCCAGATGTACATGGCACTCGGGATGATGCTGAAGCAAATGGAAGCGCACGGCGTCGCGGCGCAGGTGACGATCTTCGCGGACGACAACCAGCGTTTGCAGGCTGACCGGAATAGCCGGATCAAGGATATCAAGGATTACCTTTTCCTCGGTGCTGCAGCCGATCGCGTTTTCAACTTGAAAAAGAACTTTCGCAACACGCGGCCCATCGCCGAGTTTGCAAAGCATTTCCAAGTCGGAAACGAGAGCGGCATAGCGGAACTGCCGGACGCTGATGGTGAGAACCCGCAGGTTGTCTTCGCTGCCAACGACCGGGAAATCGCTGACTTCATTGCGCGAAAGGCGAAGATCAACCCGGGTAAGCAGGTCGGCGTGATCGTCTACGGTGGAACCAAGGACGTAAAGCGGGCCTACAACCAAGTCAAAACGCGGGTTGGCGAGCTGGCCAAGCCCCCGCATTTGCAGATGTACCTCAGCGGAAACAGTACGCACACCGACCAGTCTCTGGACTTTGAAAGTGGCAACACGATTACCTTCCTCCATGCACAGTCTGCGAAGGGTCTAGAATTCGACATCGTTTTCTTCCTCGGCATGGAAGGAATGAGCGTCGATACCTCGGGCTTCTTGAACGAGCGGATGGCACTTTACGTTATGAGTTCCCGGGCCCGTTCCGAGCTCTACATCGCGTTCAAGGACATAGATCCAAGGGCCGCTCCACCCGCATCGTTCCGCTTGCTGCCTCGTCCAAGCATGGACTTGTGCCGGTATGTGGGCCTGGGATCACTCGACCAAAGCGTCGGGGTGTTCCAAGAGGCCATCGAGGCCAACGATGATTTCGAAGAAATGGAGGCAGCCGAGTGACAGAAGATAAGCGCGAACTCGAGCTCGATTTCGAACCGAAAGCAGAGGGTAAGGCATCGAGCTGTGAACTCCTCGTGCCGATCCACGCCGACAATTTTGCCCTCGCGTTGGCGTCTGGCTACCTTGGTGGGTCATTGAAGGGTGATGCGGCACGGGATCTCCAAAGCTACGCTGCCAACGGGCTGTTCGCCTTCAGTGGCGAGGTTCCCACCTGGGCGATCTTAGAGGGCGAAGATGGGGACAGGGTCCTGCTCAGCCTCGAGGGAAGAGTAGAGATGGCGGCGGAGCCTGCGACCATGGAATTGCTTGGTGGTCCCGAGAGAATAACGAGGGTCAGGTCGGCCTATTTCCGAGACGAGGCCTCGTTGGCGAACTTCAACGCATCCTACGATGCATTTCCCGACGTTCCCATGAACATCGTCGAACTTGCAGCGAAGTGGCCGGTTCGCGAAGCTGGCGATCGTCCTACAGATCTGCAGGAGCTTCCGATAGAGCAACCAGGTCGACGAAGCGACCTCGACTTTCTCGGGGGCTTCGCGGCGGGAATCATCGACCTCCTAGCGGAAAGCACCTTCGATGAGGCGATCTGCAAGTTCCTCGACGAGCCGGGAACGGACATTGCCGAGAACGGTCGAAAGCTGTTGCTTGCGCTCGAACCTCGTTCTTCGCAGGTGGATGTCTCGATCTGGACGGCGACGATCGAGGCGTTGCGGTCTCGGTTCGGCAAACGCGGCTTTGATCGGCGCGAATTCCTTGCCGAAGTCGAGGGGCGCTTGGCAGACCATGGCCCAGAAGCAGAATCCTGGGTGAGGGGATGCCAGAAAGTCATCGACGCCGAGATAGACATTCCAAGTCTGGCAGACGGCGAAAAAATCGGTCGCCGCGCTTCGCTCGCGATTATCCTGTCCCATGAGCCTTCGGGCCTTGAAGAGCTCGAGAGCAACCTCGAAACTGGTCCGCGCGTGCGAGCGTTGGTCACGGCTGCAGTCTACGCCTTCGCGGGACTTTCGCGGATTGACAGCAAATTGAAGTCTCCCGCGCCAAGAATGGATGCCGTGCTCGAGGTAGGGCAAAGAATGGCCACGGGTGATCCCGTCGAGGTCAAGATCGAGACTTCAAAGACGGGCGCAGACCTGACCCGGCACCAGGTTATCAAGGTTGCCGGGAACAGCGTAATTGAACGGCAAGTTGAACCGCCAGCGTACATGGTGATGCTCAAGGCCAGGATACAAGAGGCCGGCTACAAGGTCGAACTAGACAGTGCCTCCGGGCAGATTGGCATTCGCCCGGGCAGCGCGAAGGGCGAGTTTATCATGGTCGAGGATTGCTCGCGATCGTCGCCTGGCAACCCTATCGTGAACCTAGTTTTGCCGATCGCTACCCTGGGCGCTCGCCCAACCGTCGCTTCGCTTAAGAAGCTCATGTCCGCTGCCTGGGAGAACGCGACGACCGTCGCCCTCCGCGAGGTCGGCGAGACCGAGGAAGTGGTTGCAATGGCAAGCTTGCCGCTCGCCACGCTGGACCGCGACGAGCTTAACTTCCACGTCGAGCGTTTGCTCCTGGTTTCGACAGAACTCGGTGGGAAGAAGCGCAAGGGGCGTCGCGTCAAGAACTAGGAGGTCATATCCAATGGCTATCAAGGCAGACCGTGGCGGGAAATCGTCGAATAATTGGTACCAGCGGGACCTGCCCGTCAATATCGCGACACACAACCGGAAGCTCGAACTTTGGCTCGAACTGGACTCCAAGGGAGGCGGTGTAACCGATATACGGATCGAGGTTGAAAAAACTAGCTTCGAAGACCTGCTTTCCGCGATGCTGCATTGCGATTTTGACAAGACGGCTCGTTCATTCGCCACGGCTTGTCAAAAATGGAGGCGTGCTAACGTACCCAAAAGCCGCTGATAGCTAAGTAGGCAAGCGACCTATCTACTCGCCAATCCGTGGCCACGAGCTTTAGCTAAATCGGGATGCCCAAGTCATCTCTTCGGGAGCCTGGAAATAAGGTGTCAAAATCGACGCATTAAGTCTGAATTCCGGCTTTGTGTCGCGATTTCGATACATTAAACTCCCGTCGAATGGAGAATGTTATGGCTGGGAAAGAAGACCCCACGCAGAATTCGGAACATCGCTGGGAAGGCTTGCAAGAGATCGACCGTGCAATCTCCGAAAATCGCCTCACGTCATACTCTTGGAAGAAGGCCTGGGCCGACCCGTGGGGCAGGATCAAGCTCATCGCAATCTTCGTGGCGCTGGCTGCTTTTGTCGCGTTCGTAATCGTCAACGATGTAATCCTTTAAGGGCGCCGCCACTCCTTTATTGCATCTGCCGCCTCCTCGCTCGCGCCTGTGGCGTCTTCTGTTTGGCCATCCAAGTAGCCTCTCACTGTTCCGATCCGCCCGCGACCTTGCCGACGAACCCGCTCGACCTCATCCGTGATGCCAGACCGATCCGGAGCATCGGGCATTGAGGGACCACCTGCAGAACCTACAGCTCCCCTAGCTCGCACCTGCCCCGCACTCCCGATCCCGGGGCGGCTGACAGGAGCGAAGTCCGGCAGCGAAAGGTCGGCTTCGATGTCGTCCTGCAGCCGATCGGCATAGCTTTCGACAAACCGGGATTGCAGCTGCTGGCCGCGCGCGCTCATCTGGAACTCGATGTCGTCGAAGCGCACCGGCCCGTAATAGTCGCGATTGGCTTCCATCTCGGCCATGCCCCATTCGCGATAGGCCTGGCTCAGGTTTAGCGTGCCTGCGGCGCTGTTGGCCTCGTACCAGCTGGCCTGGTTCTCGAGGCGACTGGCCATCTCTTCGGCCCGACGCGCCTCTCGCGTATAGCTCTCGGCTTCGGTCAGCGATCGGCTGAGACCCGACGAGCTGGTCGATACCTGCGATACCGAGCTTGAGCTCGTCTCGCGCAGAAAGCCTTCACGCGTATTCGACCAGTTGCGGCTATCCGAAAGCTGCCGCAGCGTACCCATGATCCTGCCGCGATCTTCCGAGGCGATCCCGATATCGCTGTCCGTCCAAGTCTGATTTCGGCCTCCCCTGACGCCAAGTTGAGCAGTACCAGGGCCTCTTTCTCCCTTGAGACCCAAAGACGCATCGCCGTTGAGAAACCATGAGACCGTGATGTCGTCAGACGCGCGCCGGGACAGGCCGAACTGCTGCTGGAGCGTCCTCGAGGCATTGTCGACTTCGCTGAATGCCGTGCCGATGCTGTCGTTCGTGCCGACGCCGCTGACCGTGTCGGAGCTCTGACCCTGGCTGTAGGCGTTGCGGATCTCGCTGAACCGGGTGAGCGCAGAGCTCGTCGATTGCTGGGCGAGGTTGGCATAGGTCTCGCTCTGCGTTCGGCTCTGGCTAGCCATCGTTCCGAGGCGTCCGGTGAAGTCCTGCCCCAGCGTCGGTGTGAACGGATAGCTTGAATTCGGGACAGCAGCGAACTCGCCATCGGGGAAGCTGGTAGTCTGCGTGCCGCTATCGCTGAAACCACGCGTTTGTGCCGCGCCATAGGCGAAGTTGGGTGCCAGATTGCCCTGCGCAAACTGGCGGGAAAACACCGTCGAATTGTCGATGTTCGAGTTGCCAAGCGAGACATTGCCGGTGCTCGCTTCGCGCGAGGCTTCCTCGGCCGCGTTCTGACTTGGGTTGAGATAACTCGTTGCCTGGCCCGAGATCGCCAGCGCACCACGTGCCACCCCGCCGGCAAGGAAAGGGATCGAGGCGACAAGATAGCCCGCCAAGATGCCGATATCGCTGTTGACGTCGCTCATGCCGGCAAAGGTCGCCAGGCTAAGGCCCGTGCTGCCGCCAGCGGCGGCGACATCGCCCGCGCCTTTGAACATCAGGATCATGTGCAGGATGACGAAGAGCGGTCCCCACGCCGCAAGGTAGAAGAAGCCGGTGACGTAGCCTCTCAATGCAATGGGTCCGGTCCGCGGCATCAGGAACAGCGGGAACAGGACAGGGAACAGCGCGTAGAACACCACTGTCAGCACGACATTGAGGATCGGGACCCATTTCATCGCGTTGTGCGCGATCGAGGAATAGGTCCGCTCGGTCTGAATATCGGCCCGGGTCTGCGCGAAGACGTCGATGCTGCCGGTGCCGCTCGCCCCTGCAAAGCCGTGCATGGCCTGGTTCATGGCATTGATCGTCAGCACCTGGCGGAAGATGTCGCTCGCGCTGCGCGAGATGCCGGTGAGATACTGATAGGCAATCGGGAGGTCGGCCATGAGCTTGGCCTTGGCGAGCGCTTCGGTCTGGCGCGGATAAAGCTGGCGTCCAGCGACAAGCGTCATCTCGTCAATGAGGCTCGCCCATTGCCCCGAAAGCGCGGTGTAGGCTTCGCGGCAGGTTATGATCGAAGCCGTCACGCTGTCGTCGGCCTGCCGGGTGAGGAATTTCTGCGCGCGCGCCGCGCTGCCCGGTGCAATCGTCGCCCAGATGTCATCGCTCTCGGACAGCTCCTTAATCGAATAGCGGCCGAGCAGCAGATCGTAGAACACGCATTGCCGGACATGCTCGTCGAAGTTCGCAGCAAACTCAGGATCGGAAATGCGCAAGCTCCGCGTCGATTCGAGCAGCCGTGCGCCATAGATCATGCCGTTCTTCGAGTAGTTGAGGTCGTCCGGCAGGCCGAATACGAGCTCGGCAGAGCGGGTCAGATAGTCCCCCGCCTGGCTGGTGAAGCTTGCCATCAGGGCGAGCCCGAGCGGGACATTGGCCACCGTTGCCGGTGCAAGGCTGGGATTGACCCGGTCGGTCACATGGACGTCCATGCGCGGCACCATCAAGCACATGTAGATAAGCGTCGCGCCGAGGAACCAGTTGAGCCAGGCACGCCAGTCCTGGTTGAACGCGACCACTATGACCGCGAGCACCATGCCCATGACCAGCGCGACCTGAATGAGGCTCTTGTAGCCGCCCGCACCGGTCCAGGCGGCAACGGCGTTGAGGACGTTGACGATGTACTCGCCGCCGCCGACCGTGAAAATCTCGACCATGCTGCCTGACCCTTATGGAACGATGGAGCGGGACTGCATCCCGCGCGACCAGTCGAGCGCGGCCGCCATCGACGGCGACATCGAGGCAGCGAGCATGTTCTCGATCATCGCCGTCTTTTCGATGATCTGCATGATCGCCGAGACCCGCGCCTGTCCGGTCGCTTGCCGCTGGGCGAGGCTCGATCGCACCTCGGCAACCTGAGCGCGCCAAATCGCGAGTTTCGCTTCATCGGCCGCGATGAAACTCGCCATCGAGCGTCCAGCCTCTGCGGTGATGCGTTCAAGGATGGCATAGAGGAGATCGATGCTGGCAATCTCGGCCAGCGTGTCGCGGTCGTCGGTTGCCATCCCGCGACCATAGGCCGCCTGTACGGTGAGGATCTTGTAGAGCGGCACCGATGCCACCTGGAGCAATTCCTTTTCCTCGTTGCCGATCGCTGTGTCGCTGCGGATGGCCTCGACCATGCTGCCGATGAGCCGGGCAACGCGCGGCCGGATGGCCTTTGCGCTCGTGAGGCTCATCTGCTGGAACGTGGGGTTGAGGCACTGGTCGGGCTCTTCGCACTGGAACACCCGCACCGACTGGCCCTGTGTCCCGTCGAGCAGCGCGGTCACCAGCGTAGAAGAGGCATCGCCCGCGAAAGGCACGAACTTGCCCGGTTCGTCGTCGCGGGGCGGCACGTAGATCACCGTGCCGATGAGCGTCATCGCATACTCGGCAAGATCGCGGTCGAAAGTGCCACCGGGGTTGAAGAAGGCGCTCTGCTTGAGGACATGCCAGGTGTAATTGCGCGGCACACCGGGATTGACGTCGGCATAGTCGGCGCCGGCGCTCTCATTGGTCGACGCGCGCTGGCCGCGCGTCCCGCAGCCATGCTTGGCGGCGGCATAGTCGGTGAAGATGCCTTCGGAATTGCCGATCGCTTCGCAGATCGCCTTGTCGGCGAGATCGCCCTTGGGCCAGACGCCGCCGACCAGCCCCTGCGCCATCTCGCAGGAGTTGATCGAGAGGTTGTTCATGAGCTGCGCCTTCTGGCTGAACTCCTGCATGATCTTGTTGCACTCGGGGCAGACGGTATCGATCGCGAGGCTGAAGGCGAACCCCACCGCATTGTTCGCGACGGCCTTCAAGAGCGCGACCATTTCACTTGCGTTGATGAAGGAGAAGGACCCGGCGAAGATATCGATACCGCCGCAACCAGCGCGGGCACGCGGCAGCTGGAGATTGGCGATGTTGGTCGTTTTCTGCGGGAAGCGCGTCCAGACATTGCCGAGGCTGTAATAGCCCGCCGACTGGCCTTCGAACGCGCTCGGCCCGGTGACATTGGCTGCAGCGCCCATGTCGTCCATGAAGCGGTCCATGCTGTCGCCGACGTTTGCGGCGACGGGGGACGCGACCATGCTGGCGGCAGCTATGCTGAGCGCCGCATTGCGGATGCTAGTAATCATGTCCGGCTTCCTTCGAGGTGAGGAGGTAGATGCGGTCCTGCAGCTCGTCGGCCGAGAGCACGCCGTATCCGATCGGGATCGGGCGCCTGGCCACGCTGTCCCACAGCACGAGCGCCGGGGTAATGCCGGGTTCGAGCCCCATGCGCGGCCGCTGGCCGCTTTCGACCTTGTAGTCGGGGAAGTGCCGGGACGGTCCGCCATCGGTGGAGATCGCCCGGACAGTGATGTGCCAGCGGTCCGCCACCGAGCGCACGATCGGGCTCATCACTTCGCACGCGCCGCAGGTCTGGGCGAAGAAGTAGAACAGTCCATAGCGTTCGGAGAGCCTGGCCATCACCGCGTCGCGGTCGGCAGCGCGCGCGTCCTGCCATTGCTTCTTGGCGAGCGCGCCGACCGGTCTTTCGAGCGTGTAGTCGAGCTCGGGATCCTGCCAGATCGCGCGCTGCCAGACATCGGAGAACAGCGAAGCCCGGTCGAGCTGGGCACGCTGGAAGCGGATGTAGGCGGTGACGTTTTCCGGCGTCGGATAGAGGATTGCGCGTGCCTTGAGTTCGCGCAGTTCCCCCGTGACCGCGTCGAGTTCTTGCGTTGCGGTTACCTGGGCCGGTTGCTGCGCCATCTGCGGCTCGTCTGCCGGCACCGGCTTTACGCAATAGAACCAGTAGCCGAGCCTCCGCTGCTCGCAGTAGAGGGTGTCTGCCGAGGCAGCTGGCTCTGCCTGGCGCTCTTCCTGGGCAACTGCCCGAACGGGAAGCAGTGCAGCGAGACACATAGCCAGTGCTGGGAGGGCCAGCATCGGCAGTGATTGGCGGCGCGTCATTGGCCACTCCTTGCGTAATAGTCTTCGATTTTCTGCTGGATAAGGATGCTGGTCTCGAGCTCGTCGGGGAGCCGTGCAGCCTCGGTGAACTCGGCATAGACCTCGCTGAAATCCATCTGGCTGAGGTCGAGCCGGGCGAACTCGTCGAGCGTGAAACCCTCGCACTGCTCTTCCTTGGGCTTGTCCCACGGCTTGGGCAGCTGGAGGCGGCCCTGTTCCTGCAGGATCCGCGAGAGCTTGCTCTCGAAGCAGCAGTAGACCTTCTTCTTGGTCAGGCAGACGCCGAGGAACTTGTCCGAACAATAGGTCCCGACATAAGCGCACAGTCCCTGCGCATCGCGTTCGTGGAGCAGCACTTCCTCGCGGTTGCAGCCGAGCGCGACGAGCAGGCTGATTCCGGGGATGAGCGGGAAGCCCTTGCCCTTGCAGCAGTTGAGCACGCCGAAGACCTTGGAGGAGCAGGTGTTACGCGTGCCCCGGAACAGTGTCAGCGTCTCAGGATCGAACTGGCCGCGGGCCTCGTTCATCGCATGGAGGGCGGTGACGGCATCCTTGAACTCATCGTTCGCGGTGCGCTCGATCGTCTCGCAGCTGCCGTCGATGCAATAGACATCACCGTCGCAGACAAACTGGGTGGAACTGTCGTTCCCGGGAAGCGGGCACTCGTAGATGCGCTCCCAGGTCTCGCATGGAGTTTCGTCAGTGAGACATTCCTCGCGGACAAAGCGGCAGGTGCCCTGACTTTCGATGTCGGAGCAGTCGGTCGCCGCTTCGCGCGCGATACAGGTGTAGCTGCGTTGCCATTCCCAGCAGGGCCTGGTGACAGAGACGCCGTCGATCACGCGCGTCTGCGGATCGGTGTCGGTGCAGATCTCGGCGTCCAGCGTGCAATCGCTATTGCCTGCGAGACCTGTGCACTGGCTTTCGTCAGGGGTCGTTGTTACGGTGGTCGCCGTGGCGATGCGGTAGGGCGCCTGACCTGCGACCTGTTCGTCGCAAGTCAGCTCGGTAAGGGGATCACCGGGCTCGGTGCACCACTTGCGCCCGCCGGACCAACCCCACTGCAGGCAGGGACCGTCCCGGTGTCCGGTCACCCGGCAAAGGGCGCCCGAAAACTCTTCGCAATCCGGCGCACCTGACAGGCTGAAGCTGCCCATTGGGCTGCAAAGGTAATGATACTCCGGTTGCTGGCTGACCCTGGCGACGAGTGGCACCGTGCATTGGCCAACCGACTGATCGATCCGTGTGCCCGTATTGCAGGTCGCGGTATAGGTGCCCGCTGAATACGAACCAGGCGGCAGCGGAACGCACGATCCCTGGCTGCCCGAAATGGCCATGCCGCTGGTGTAGTCGAGCGGCGTCTCGTTGATCGCGAGACTGCGGGCAATCACGTCCTCGATCTCGTTCGGCTCGAACCTTGCGCGATTGGTCATGCTGTCGCGGATGGTCCGCATCGGCGTGCTGGTCGGCGCGGCGCTACGGGCGCGGGCCTCGATCTGGTCGGGATCGCGCGCAAGATCCTGCAGGTCGCGCGTCGCCTGCGGATCGAAATTGGGAACGCGCGCCGCGTCGGGATTGGTCGTTGCTGCCTCGCGCGCCTCGCCCAGCAGCTCGGTGGCAAAGTCCTTGCCATCCGCCCGGGCTTCATCGCGGGTCTGAGCGTGAAGCGCCGATGCACTGGTCACGGTGATGATCGCGGCAAGGATATTGGCGAGAGTTCTGCCGGTCATGGCCGTTCCTCCCTGGAGAGCTGGCGCAGATGGAGACGGGCAAGCTCGGCGCCCGGACCCTTGCCCGAGGCGAAGGTATCGAGGACTTCGCTTACGCTGATGTTGCCGGCGATACGGTCGTGTGGCGGCACCTCGCTGGTGCAATCGAACCCGTCGCATGGGCTGAACTCGGTGCTGAGCATGACGAAGCTCGGCGCGGCCTCGATGTTGAACGCGCGAAACAGCCTTGGATCAATGCCGAGCGAACCGGCCGCGTCGCGGGTGCTCCAGATGGCGGCGAGCCGCTTCTTGAACGCCTCGCTGTTTCCTTGCGGGAAGCCGCGCAGCACGGTGACGCCTCCCGCCCTGGTCATGTCTTGGACCAGTGCTTTCAGCGCCTCGGGCGGCATCGACAGGCTGGCAAAGGCAATGAAGCGCGGTGCTCCCCCGAGCGATGCCTTCTCGGCGGCAGCTTGCCCCGCGATCATCGCGTCGAAGTCGAGGACGGCGTCGGTCTCGATTGCCTCGATGCTGTCCGCATAGGCTGCGCGATTGGCCTGCGCTTGCGCCTGGATAGCCTGTGCATCCTCGGTCAGTGCCTCGGCGCGCTGGCGGACATTGGTGCTGAGCGCCTGCGCATCGTCGGCGTGTTCGGCCGCGCGCTCGCGGATCGCTTCGAGATCGATGCCTTCGGGCGCGCTCTGGGCGAGAGCGAGGCCACCGAGGGTGACGGCAAGGCCGACGGGCAAAAGGAGGAGGTGCTTGTTCATAGCGCGCAGCAGTTCCGCTTGCGCCAGACGAGATATCCCATGTCTTCGCCGATGGCGGGGATGACCTGTCCGGCCGATTGAAAGGTGGTTGAGGCGCCGACGGGCGGGCAGGCGTAACGGCCCGAGGTCGCCGGGTTTGGGTTGGTGGCCTGGAAGCGGTATTGCTGCTTGCGCATCACCGGCATCAAATATTTGCCGCACAGTCCCTTGGACCCCATCGTCCCCCACGACACGAGTTCGCGGTGGAGCTTGTAGGCAAAGCGCGAGAGCACGAGCCGCGATGCCTGGACGTGGCCTATGCTGGCCGAGACATTGCCGTTCATCGGATACATCGATCCCTGGCAGCCCGCGCACCAGAACATCTCGTCGATCGGCAGCTTCGCGGTCGAGGCGACGCAGTCGGCCGCACAGGCAGCGAGCGCCAGCGGGTTGGCAAAAAGCACGGCTTCGGGGTTGATGATCGCGGTAAGCTCGGAATCCTGCCACAGCGGATCGATCTCGGAGATGTAGAGAATGTCGATCGAGCCCGATTCCAGGCACAGGAAATCGGCGACGATCTCCATCCAGTAGATCAGCGGATAGGCATACCAGTGGACGTGCCAGCTCGAATAATACTGGCTCGCGCCGCCCACCGCCGACGGACCCGAGATCGAGCGAAAGCCGATATCGAAACCCGGATCGAGTTTCATGCCGCCGAGGTTTACGAAGCACCACGGCTTCATGCTGACATCGGCAAGCCGCACCGGTTCCCAGAAGCCCATCGCGATCCCGGGCCTTAGACCGCACAGGCACACCGGCAGATCGGGGTTATCGGGATCGGGCCGGCTCGACGGCCAGATGTCCAGTCCGCCGATGGAGATCGGGAACAGGCACGACCAGCAGATGTCGGTGATCGGGTTGACGAAGCTGCCGGTGCAGCGACCGGGACCGGCATCGGCCATGGCGGGCGTTGCGGTGGCGAGACCAAGAATAGCGGCCAGAACAAGCGCCAACTTTCTTAGACGGGTCATTGGGCTGACCTCCTTTTCGGTGGCAGCGCGATTTCGCTGATTTCCAGCAGGCGGCCCTGCTGGCGCACGCGTGCGGGCACCGACCTGATCCCGAACCTCTCCGTGAGCTTGCCGCCCTGATCGAAATAGAAGCGGCGCTGGCGAGCCTTCATCAGCTCGAGCGGCGCGCCCTTCACCAGGATCAGCTTGGCATTGGCGTCCTGCTTGAGCGCCCAGGTGAGTTGATCGGGATCGTCGCCATCGAGGAACAGGAGATCGGCGCGAAGGCCGACGCTGTCGAGCGGATTGACCCTCGTGCCGGCGGCATGGATCAGCTCGCCTTTTGCCCCGCGGATATCGGCAGCGAGCGTAATCGTCGGATCGAATTGCCAGCGCCGCGCTTCGCTGGCCCGGACGATTCCCGCGACGGGGTCGGGTCGGCCCACCCGCGCGATCGTACGGCGCTTCAGGTCTTCATTGAGCCGCGCGGTTTCTCCCGAACGTTCCATCTGCGTCAGGCGCGAATGGATCTGCTCGAGGAGGTCGCGCTCGATCACGGGAAACACCGTGCCGCGCTGGCCATAGTCGCGTGCCAGCACCTCGGCAGGGCAGAGCAGGACTGCAAGCAGGGCCGTAGGGAGGATGAGCTTGCTCACAGGATCGCCCTCCCGCTGCCGAGGATCTGGCCGTGGCAGACGAAACCGATCTCGGCGTAGCGGCTGTCGAGGCCGCGGGGATGGCTGGTCCCGGTGTAGAAGCAGCCGTCGGGGATCGGTCCTTCGGGGCCTTTGTGAAGCGCAATGCCGAGACGGGTCATATCGAGCCGCGCGGCGATCTTGCGCCCGTTGATGAAGACCTCGTGGCCACGGTGGCTCACGACATCGCCCGGCACGCCCAGCACCCGCTTGCCGAAGAGCTGCGCGCCTTTTCCGAAATGCACTTCGACGAGCCTGTTTGCCGGCGGCTCGAAGAAGATCAGGCTGCCGCGCTCGATCCGCGCGTGCTTGTCGAGCCAGAAGGCCCAGTTGGGCAAGCTCGGGCTGGCATTGATGAGGAAGGCATGGTCCTTCGCGAAGGCGTCGACTGCGCCCCATCCGAGCGGCAACAGCACCAGACCGGTCAGGACCAACGGCCGTTTGATCGTGCGGACAAGACGAGAGGCAAACTGCGTCACTGACGGCCTCCCTGCTCAAGCTGGCGGGCGATCCGTGCGCGCAGTTCGTCGGTGGCATCGGGGGCATCGCCCGCGAGCACCGCTTCGCCGACCAGCACCACGCGGCCATTGGTCCCCATTTCTGCAACGGCGCGTTCGGAAGCCTGAAGGAAGGCAAGCACGCGCGCCTGGCTGGCTTCGGGATCCTGTTGGCCGCGCGCTTCGGCATCGACGAAACCCGCGATGGTCTCGGCAAGCCGGACGGTCACGATCTGCTGGTGCGGCTCGGTCAGCTCTCGGCTGACCCAAGCCGCCCAGAGCAGCGCGGCCACGAGCGCGAGCATGCCGATAATCTTGAGCAGCAGCGGGCGATTAAAAGAGTGTAATCTGCGCGTCTCAGTCACGGTTTGTCTCCCGGGCCGGATGGTTTTCGAGATCGGCCGCGAGCCGCTTGAGGAAGCGCGGCATGCGAAACAGCGTCACCGCGCCAGCGAGGACGAGGAAGCAGCCCTTGAGGTCCTGGCTGAACAGGCTGCGGCGCAGGCTGTCGGCTTCGAGATATCGGTCCGACAGATTGGCGAGCTGGGTGAAGAGGCCGCCAAGGTCCCAGCCCGCAACGAACAGGAACAGCGCGAGCGGCAATCCCAGCACGATGAGCAGCGAGGTCGCGGCAAAGCGCGCGGTTTCGATGAGGACGAAGCAGCTCCCTTGCAGGAACGGCAGCAGGCTGCGGAGGTTGGCCGGAGGGGTTCGGTCGGCGAGATGCGAGACCATCATTGTCCGCCTCCCGCCACGATGCGAATGGCATCGGCGAGGCTGTGCCCACGCCGTTCGCAGTCCTGGATCGCCGCATAGGTGTCGGGATCGGAGGAGTAGATCGTCGCCGAGAAGGGATCGAGCACGAGCCGGCCGACCGCCTCGGTCTCGGGACCCTTGATGAAGACCTCGCTGTACTCGGTCCCCGAACGCTTGAGGCTGCGGATCAGCGTCTCGGTGCGGTCGTCCATGTCGAGCCGCGCGTTCGCCCTGAAATCGGCGATCGTCTCGGCCTTCTGCTGAAGCACCAGCATCCAGTCGCTGTTCTCGAGCGCGGCGCGCGCGCCATCGGACTTGTAATAGTCATTGAGGGACTGGGTCGCGGTGGCGAGCGCGCCGCCATATTTGCGCGCAGTGCGGGCATAGGTCTCGACGAACTCGCCCATCGAACCGCCCTTGAGCATGGCCCAGGCCTCGTCGATCAGCAGCAACTTCTTGGTCGCCCGCGATGAGCGGGTCATCGCCTGGCTGGTCATGAACATGATCGCCGAGAGGACGACGCTGCGCAGTTCCTCGCGGGACGCGAGATCGCTCATCTCGAAGACGGTGAAATCATCGTCGAGCGCGAAGCTCGCCTTGCCTGCAAAGAACCCGCCGTAGCTGCCGCCGCGGCAGAAGGGCGCGATTGCGGTGGCGAGATCGCGGCCCGCCTCGCTTTCCGAACCGTGGAGAGCGTGCGCGACATCATCGACCGATGCGCCGCTTCCGAGGGCCTCCCAGGTCGCGGTTACGGCCCGGTCGATGAGCCCGCGTTCGGTGTCGCTCGGCGCGGTGCCGGGACGCGCCATCTGGCCAATGATCGCCTTGATCATGGCAAAGCAGTCGAGGCGGTAATCCTCATCTTCGTGCGCACGGGCATCGTCGACCATCGAGAAGGGGTTCAGGGAAAAGCCCGAGGCGAGCGTGAACTCGACGAAGCGTCCGCCCTGCAGTTTGACCGAATGCTCGAAGCTGCGCCCGTCGTCGATCACCACGACCTTGGCGCCTGCGCCGCGCAAGGCAGCGCATAGCTCCTGCAGCAGCACCGACTTGCCCGAGCCCGACTTGCCGCAGATCGCGATATTGTGGTTGCCGGCAGTGTTTTCGAACGGTGACCACCAGAAGGGCTGGCCGCGGCGGCCAACGAGCAGGAGGTGCGGGATCACGCCGCCGAGGTACTCGCCCTGCATCGGCGCGATATGCGCCGCCGTCGTCGAGAGCATGGTCTTGAGACGCTTCAACCGCGCCATGTCGTCGGCGAGGCCATCGGCAAGGCTAAGGGGAAAGGAAGCGACGAGGCCTTGGAGCTGGAGGAAACGCTCGTCGGCAAGGTCCCAGCCCGCCGCCTTGTAGATCGCCTTGATGATGCGTTCGTGCGCGTCGCCCTGGCCGAGCGGAGAGATACTGGTGAGCCCGTAGAACAGCTTCACAAGCTTCTTTCCGGCCTGGAGTTCGGCCTGGACGTGGCGCCATTCGGCCGACTGTTCGGCGAGCTTGGGTAAGAAACGCGCGCTCTTGGTCTGGCTGAGGCTGGTCGTGCGCATGAACTTGAAGCCCGCGCGCGCCGATGCGGCTTCCTGGTCGGGGTAGACGAGGCACAGCATGGTCGCCGTCGGACAGGGGAAACGCAGCTTGTCGGTGAACATGTCTCCGATGAGCCGCGCGCATTCCCAAGGTGCCCAGCGCTCAGGGGTAGAGCGCACGGCATAGTGCCGCACGTCGAAATGGTCGGGATAGCATTCGCCGACTTCGGGATTGCCCTCCTCGTCTCGGCCGGTCTCGCGAAAGCGCTCGGTCCTGAGGATCAGGCGATCGTCGCCGACCTCAAGCTCGATGTCGCGGCGGATGGCCTGGACATCGAGCGTATCATGCGGGTTCCACGCATGGATGTCGGTCTCGTGCGCGGTGGTAGGCGAAGTAAGCTCGTCGATCAGCGCCAGCAATCCGCCCGGACGCAGCTCTTGCGCGTGGAGTCCGAGCGAATGGAGCATGCCCATCAGCCCTTCGCGGCATTCGGAGAGTTCGGCATCGGTCACACTGCCGGGCACTGGCACGCCGAGCGAGACGATCAGCCGGACGTTGCGAGCATGGAAGGGCGCATGCGCCGAGCCCGAGCTCCAGACGAGATCGTAAAGGCGTCTGGTGCGTGCCCTGGCGATGGCCTCGTAGATCCCGCCCTGCTCGTAGCGCGGAGCGAACCAGGGGCCAACCACGCTGCCGATCCGCGGAGATGCGAAGTTCAGGACCTGGAGGCAGGCGCCCTGCGGCAGGCCTTCGGAGAAGAACTGGCCGAGGATCTCGCCGGTCCGTTCGTCGGCCCCGATCAGCGGGGTGACTTCGAGCACGAAGCCCTTCGAGCGGGCGTTGCGGTAGAGCTTCGCCCCCTCGTCATAGACCCGGTAGGGCAGCCAGTCCGAAAGCATGTCGAGCCCGAAATGCGCCGGCGGCTTTTCAGGACGGGCCGTGTCGGCAAACAGGCCCCGCGAGAGCGCGTCGCGCGCGGCAGCAAGGGATAGCGTCACCGGCTCTCTCCTTCAGGTGTTTCACGGTGGGGGACCGGCTCGCGGGGAGGGGAAAACGAGCCAGGTCCCCCGGGTTCCGGCGCGTCAGCGCCGGGCATCGCCGGAACGGGCTGCGAGGGGATGAACAGCTGTTCCGGCAATGTGTCTGCCTCTTGGGTTTTTGGCGGTTGGAAATCGGGTGCGGGGTTGCCCTCGCGCGTCGCGGCAATGGTCGATGCCAGCGAGCGCAGGACTTCGCGGCGGCCTTGCGGGGCGCGCCAGCCTGTCCCTGCCTGTTCGGGCAGCGTCAGGTGAACGACGCGCGCCTCATGGTCGCGGCCCGCCGCATCGCGGTAGGGCGTCAGCACGATCTGCAGGCGGCGAACCGCTTCTCCGGTCGGGGTCACCGTCCGATGCGCGTGAGACGCGTCAGCCTTTTCGAAGCCGGTTGCCCCGGCATCGATTGTGGAGGTCGGCGCGCAAGTCCCTTCCGGAGCGCGGCAGGCGAAACTGCCTTTGACGTTTCCGCCAAGGCTGGCGCAGCCACTGGCCAAAAGGAGCGGCGCAGCAAGCACCACGGCGCGAAGGATCGGAAGCCGGCTCATTGCGGCTCTCCCTTGCCCTCTGCGACGAAGCGGCGGATCGCCGCGGCATCGCGGTAGCCATGCAGCACCGCCCCATCGCGGGCGCGCACGATGACCGGAGTTCCGGCAAATCCGTTGGCTTTCGCGAAGGCTTCGTTGGCATCGAGCGCCTTCGCGCTCTTGCAGGTCTTGCCGGTCGCCGGAGCCTGCCCGGCGTAGGCTGCATGGAGTGCCTTTGCCGGATCCTTGGCGCACAGCACCGCCTCGGAAATCTTGCGGCTTGCCGCCCCGAAGATCGAGATCGGTCGCTCTTCGACATGGACCCTTGCCTTGGCGAGTTCGGCAGTCAGGCGCTGGCAATACCCGCACTGGAAGTCCGAGAAGACGACCAGGCGTTCGCCCTTGGGGTTGCCCCAATGGATCGCGCCCGCAGCAGGAAGCGACGAGAGGTCGACATGGCTGGCGGCCGCCTGGACGGGCGCTTCGTCGCGTCCCGCCGGCGCATCGCTGGCTAGGCGCGCCGCCCCGGCCGCGAGCAGATCGGGATTGAGTTCGAGCAGGCGGGCGGCAGTGACGTCGCGCCGTTCTTCCATGTCGTAGAGACGGCCTACGAACAGGTAGCGGGCGGTCTCGTCGATGTAGAACAGCGTGTCACCCGAGACGACTTCGCACCAGGGGCCAAGCGTGTCGCAGCTGATCGCATCGATCGGGGTCTTGGGCAGCCGCAGTTTCAGCGCCTGCGCGACATCGCTCGCCATGCCCGCGGCGCTCGCAGGCATCGCAGTGACGGCAGAGACGCCGAGCGTCAGCACGGCGGCGGCGCTCGAGAGGGCAAGGGCAAGGTGGGCGGCGCGCGCCTTCAGGCTTGGCGGCGAGTCATTGTAGTTCATTTGGAGGGGCTCCTGACGTGGACGCCGTCGAGAAAGACGATCTCGACCTCGATGCCGGTCGGCATCTCGACGACGGGTTGGTATTGTTCGGCGCGTTCGATGAGGTATCGGCTGACGGTGTCGGCGGCTTCGCCGGCACCCTGGCCAAAGCCACCGGCGAGGATGTCGGTCGGCGACAGCGCCTCGCGCTGACCGTTGGCGCCGACCTGGCCGGTAAAAATGCCGTTGGCGTTGGCGGAAAATCCGCGGCCGAAGCCGCCCACAATCCCGGCGAGCAGCGCCTGGCTGACAAGGCTGCCTTCGCGGCTGACCACGCGGCCGCGCACGCCCGACTTTCCGGCGAAGGAGATGAACCCCTTGACCTCGCTCACCGCGAAGCGCCCACCGGGTTGCGCGCAGGTCATGCGCACCAGCTTGACGTAGACCTTCTCCGCCGAGAGATCGCCGCGCGCCGCGCCATTGACGAGGCAGCCGGTGATATCGGTGGTGAGCAGTTTGTTGCCGCGCATCACCGAGCGGGCCGGACCGGTGATCCGGAGCACCACGGGAAGCGGATCGCTCTGGCTGGCAACGCCGGTCGAGGCATCGACACCCACGATGACCGTTGCCGGTGCGTAGCTGTTGGGCGGAAGGTAATCGCGGCTCGCTTCGAGCAACAAGGCTGGCGCAGTCTCTGCCGCACGCGGCTTGCCGTCCTTGCCCGTCTCCGCGCTGAAGCTCATCAGGCTGAGCTGTCCGCCTTGCGTTTCCGGCGCTCCTTGCGGTGGCTGGACAGCTCCGCCGGTGCCGACGCCGGGTCCATAGGCAGGTGGCGGTGGCAGTGGCGGCGCGGCGGCAGGTGCCTTCGCAGCTTCGCTCAGCTGTGATCGCAGATTGGCATTCTCGGCCGAGATCGCGTCGATCGCCGCCTGGCCGTCGGAGCGCATCTGCGCGTTCTCGCTGCGCAGGGCTTCGAGCTCCTGTTCGATCTCGGGGCGCGGCAGCTGGGCCTGCTGGAGATCCTTGATCGCGCGGCCCTGTGCATCGAGCCGGTTACCGTAGCTCGCGACGAACTCGCGCTGCGAGAGGTTACGATTGACGAGGCCGCCGGTGTCGATTGTCGCCGCACCATTGGCATCGGTGCCAGCCTCGTCGCCGTCGCCGCCGAAAATGAACATGCCGCCGCCGATGAGCGCGATGGCCCCGATCCCGGCGAGCAGCATCTTCTGGCGCTGTGCGATCTGCGAATTGAGGTTGCGCCGTCCGCTTTCTCGCGCTTCCGGCGAGCCCGGCAGAGGCCTCTTTCCGGCGTCCTTCTGTGGTGCCTCGGCCATCAGTCGAGTCCTCCCTTGGCAAAGACTAGGAAGGCACTGGTCGCTTCACCGGGAGCGAGTGCATCGCGGCCATAGGCAAAAGCGAGCGCGCCTGCGGCACCTTCGCGCTCGGAGCCAAGCGCAAGGCTTTCCTGGCCGAGGTTGCGCACGAGGAAGCGCTGTCCGGTAAGTTCATCGCCCTGGTATTCGGCGACCAGCTGGACCTCGATCCCGCCGGTACGGCGCGGAGCCGACAGTTCGGCGCGGGCAGTGAATCCGGGCAGGACGGCATCGCTCGCCATCGCCTCGATCAGGCGGATCGCGGCGTCCTCGGGACCGGTCTCGGTCTCCCATTCGGTGGCCGCGGCTTTAGCGAGCGCGGGATTGGTGATGAAGAGCTGGGTCGCTTCCTCGCCGCCGAGACGGCAGGCGAACTTGTAGACGTAGCCCGCCTTGCTGGTCGCAAAGAAGCTGACCCGGGCAGCGGCAAATTGCGGGGGCACGGAGATATAGATGTCTCCGCGCACTGGCTCGTGCGTCACCTGGAAATCATTGTAGGGAAAACCGCTCGCGATCTTCGAGACATTGGCAAAGCCGTCATCGATAAGCGCGATCCGGGTGAGTTCGCCGCGAGCGAGCTCGCAGTCGATGGTCGCGTTGTCGGCCGCTTCGACGAATTGGTCGGCATACGCCGGGACCGGCGCGAGCGCGAAGGCAAGCACGGCGAGGCCGGTCAGCTTGAGCCCGGGATCGGGGCGCCTTGTCGCGCCGATCGCGAAACAGGCAAGGCCGGTTCCGGCAAGCGCAGCAGCGAGGGGAGATGGGAGAAGGCTCATTGGCCGGGTTCCTCCTTGTCGGTGGGAAGTTGCTCAAAGCCGGCGAGCGCAAGGCTGAGGCCACGCTTCGACCAGCGGAAACGGAAGGAGCGGCGCTGGCTCGCGATCACCTGCGCGCCGACAAAGGTCTTGAGCGTGCCGGTGACGGTCGAGGTCAGGGCCTTGGGGTCGACGTGCATTTCCGCGATCACGAAGGCCTGGCTGATGTCCGAGCCGCGCTGTTCCTCGACGATTTGGACGAGCTCGGCCTTGAGGCGGCCGTGCGCGGCGGGATCGGCGAGCTTCAGGATGTTCGTCATCCAGTAATCGAGGCTTTCGGGCGCCCGGTTGAGGAGCATCAGTGCCGTGTCGCGGGTGACAAGTTCGAGATAGGGCGCGTCGATCCCGCCGCTCGAGACGGTGATCCGCTCTGAGGTGATCGGCACCAACACAACCTGCTCGTCGCGGGTGACCGCGGCGCCGAGGCTGACCAGCGTGGTCAGGCCCAGGACACCTGCCAGCACGGCAAAGCGGTTGCGTTGCCGCAGGTAGGTCTGCGCCTGTTCGTGCGCGAATTCTGCTCGCATGGTTCGCCTCCCTCAGCCCGCCAAGAGGCGGCAGTGGGAGGGCGGCGTGGCCTTCAACCCGAGAAAGCTCCCGGGTAGGTACCAGTACGCAGCATGCACCAGTGCCGAACCGGCGCCGCGTGCCTTTGCCTTCCGCAAGGCAAGCCAGGCCCCGGCGGCCAGGCCGATACCGATGAAGATATGCTGCGAGAGAATGCCCCAGGCGAAGGGAATAAGGATCCCTGCAAACTCGTCGATGGTCCAGAAGCCGATGAGCTCCGGGTCGTCGAGCCGCCGTGGAACGAGGTACCTGTCGGCCATGCCGCCCTCCTGTCGTGACCGGATCCGCTGATCAGATGACCGCGGTCACGACCGAGGTGACGATCGGAACGCCGGTGCCGACACCGATGCCGACGCCGACCGGCACCGCGACCTGGCCGAGCGAGAAACGCCCGGAGGCGAGACCGATCAGGCCGCCCGCAAGGCTGAGCACAGTGATGATCTTGCCGCCCGAACCTTCGAGGAAGTCGGTGAACTTGGTCAACGCGGGATCGAAGGTGGTATCGGCCCCGGCAAAGGCGGCACCGGCGCAGGCCAGCGCCACGCAGGCGGGAAGAATGTAGTCGCGGCCGCGAGCCCCGTTGGGCGAGCGCTGCTGGACCGGAAGGGCAGTCTTGGTGGTCATGGATGGAAACTCCGAGGATTGAACATCAGCCAGCGATGCGTTCGCTGTATGTTCTTTCCTCTCCCCGGAGCCGGGCTGTAGGAAATCGGGAATTGGATTTTGGGGCTTTCGACCAAGCAAAAAGCGACATCGGGAGGTGCGATGCACGGGATTCGCGCAGGCTGATCGCGCAACAGCGCTGACTGTGCCGGCATCTGAGCGAAGAGAGCCGCGATATGCGCGCAGGCGACCGAAATTCGCGCGAATCGTCGGAGGAAGCTGATCGTTCCTTCCTCTATGTTCTCTAAATGTTCTTTTTGTTTTCCTACAGGCTTCCTTCGCGGTTAGCCGGAGAGTCGATCACTCTGGAGATAAGGATTCGTCGATGACCAACATGGCGCTCTTTGCCGAACAACAGGTTCGCGCCGACCTCGCCCGGCTGCTTTTGGCCGCCGTCGAAGCCAGCGGCCGTGCCCGCTGCGACATCGCTCGCGACGCGCAGATCCATAAGGATGCCCTGCGCCGTGTTCTTGCGGGCGAACGCTCGGCCAGCCTCGGCGAAGCCTTGCGCATTCTTGCCGCGAGCGGCGTCGCGCCGCACGCACACCTGCTCCTGTTCCTCGTCAGCGGCGGCGATCACGCGATTGCGTGGCTGCAATCGGACCTCGCGCAATTCTTCGAGGACTTTTCCGGCGAACTGCCTTCAGCGCTCGAGCGTGTCTTGGGCAACCAGGTTCACGATGTGAAGCCGCGCTGGGCCAAGGGGACCGCGCACCGCGTCGCCCGCTTGCTCTCCGACCACATCGACGAGCTCGAACGCAAGGATGCGCTGCTTGGCGATGTCTTTGCCGGTGCCGAGGGAGGCCATCGTGGGTGAAGAGATAGACAAAGGAGCGACCGAAACCCGGCGGGTGACGCGGCTCATTCGCCTGCCCGAAGTTCAGCATCGCGTCGGGCTTGGCCGTTCGACAATCTATCGCTGGATGGCCGAGGGCAAGTTTCCGAAGCCCGTGCAGCTGGGTGGATATGCGGTCGCATGGGCAGAAGACGAAGTGGAGGCCTGGATTTCGGACCGCCTGAAGTGACCGCTTATTGGTCTGGAGCTGACTGGTTGGAGGCGGACGTGCCATCGACAGGGGCAGTCAAAGGCATCCTTTGCGCGGTCGCCGGATCGAAGCAGTCGGCCCGATACCCTCGAGTATTGGGAGCGCTCGTCGCTGCAAGAACCGAGCTGATTTCGGAAGCCACCGGCGCCTATTAAGGAACATACAATATTGAGTAGGTCGAGCCGATCATGACAAAGTGCATCGAACAAGATTTCCCGTGTCAAAATCAAGAGTACGATGCGTTCGATCAAATAGCGCTCTTAGAACTAAGCCAGCCAATTTCTGCCCATGAGTTGGTGAACGAGAGCGCATTTTGTGCGGAACTGCCGGTCGACGACGAACTTCGTATTGGGAACATAACGTACAAGCTCTATCTTAAATTCCTCCGTGGTCAGACAGGCCTCTATCACCTGTGGGTAGACTATGACGCCTGCGACGACCATGGCAATTACACGATGTTATGCGTGTATGTCGGGAAAGGGTTTGCTGAGCTTCGCGTTGATAGCCACGTCAAAAAAATGGCCGAAGAATGCCCAGCTATACGTGACATTCACCAGCATGGAGAATCGTCTCTTTAAGTACTACGAGCAATTGTTTCTCGATGTGTACGATTTCGAATTAAACAACATTGAGAATTCTGGCGCAGAACATCTGTTTGCGGTTTGGGATGAGGAACGCCATCACTTGGAAACGCACTTGAATGAGGTTTCCAATCTGAGCAAAATTCAAAGTTTCGACGACTGGTAAGAAGTCGTAATCCGACCGGCCTCAGGTCGAACGAACTCCAGTCTACAGCCCACGCCGTTACCGGTCTGGACGTCTGGTGTTTTGGCGCAGAGCGGCGGCTATATTACACCCCAAAAGCGACCGCCGAGCACGAATATGGCCGCATGATTCTTCAAGAGATCGCACACCTGCGTGGAGCAATGAGAGCTTCCGGATCAGATCGGCTTAATGCCTTCGAATTGGACATCGGCAGCGTGTCCCCGCCAGATGGGCCTTTCAACGTTTTCCGCCAACGCAAAGCCAAAAGATGCGAAATTCCCCAAGTGACTGAGAGCTTCGCATTGCTTAGCGATGGCCTCTACGTTGCTCGGGATCTGAGCCACCTTTTCTGGATATCGCGCTGCTCGTACGATTACCCACTCGGGTCCATTGTCTCCGACAAATCAGATGTTCGGATCGACGTTGGGATTTGAGTGAGTGGACATGATCTCGAAACCCTTCCTTTGGAGCCATTGCTTGACAACTTGAACTGCAAAATCAAGTAGTTCCCAGTCGGTAACCTCAATGAGTTCATCTGAGGCCAGGGAAAACGGATCGACCGATTGCGCGTTTCTAAGGTCGATCAAGCCCCAACCGCCCAACTGCGGTTTCCAGCCTGTCAGCGTCCTTCCCATCGGCCAGAGGTGACCTTCCCCCCGAAAAGTGGTCCGTTTTGAGAGTTAGGATTTCGGCTATTTACGGCTTGAAAGGGGCTGATGAATGGCACGGAAGAGATACACGCCGGAACAGATTATCGGGATACTGCGTGAGGCCGAAGTTCGGCTCTCGCACGGAGAGAAGATCGGGGAGATCAGCCGATCGCTGGGGATTTCGGAGCAGAGTTACTATCGCTGGCGACGCGAGTACGGTGGGCTGAAGGTCAGCCAGGCTCGGCGATTGAAGGATCTCAAGAAGGAGAACCAGCGGCTCAGGAAGGCGGTGTCTGATCTTACGCTCGATGCGCTGATCCTGAAGGAGGTTGTCGAGGGAAAGTACTGAGCCCTTCACGGCGTCGGCTGGCCATCGACCATGTGCAGGAGGCATTGGATATCTGCCAGCGCCGTGCCTGCCGGGTCGTTGCCCAGCACCGCTCGACCCAGCGCAAGCTGCCCGCACCACCAGCCGACGAGAAGCCGCTGACAGCTGCAATCATCCGGCTGGCCCAGCAATATGGTCGCTACGGCTATCGCCGGATCACGGCGCTGCTGCGCAATGAAAGTTGGTTGGTGAACGCCAAGCGGGTCGAGCGGATCTGGCGCCGTGAAGGGCTCAAGGTTCCGCAGAGACAGCCAAAGCGCGGGCGTCTGTGGTTCAACGATGGATCATGCGTGAGGCTGCGTCCGCAATATAGTGGCCATGTGTGGAGCTACGACTTCGTCATGGATCGCACCCATGACGGCAAGGCCTTCCGCATGCTTACCGTGATCGACGAGTACAGCCGCCAGTGCCTGGCGATCCATGTCCAGCGCAAGCTCAAGAGCGATGATGTCCTGGCCGTGCTGACCGAGCTGTTCCAACGCCATGGTCCGCCTGATCACATCCGTAGCGATAATGGCGCTGAGTTCACTTCTCATGCCGTGCGCGACTGGCTCTGGCGGATTGGTGTGAAGACTCTCTACATCGAACCCGGATCACCATGGGAGAATGGCTACAACGAATCCTTCAACGGCAAGCTCAGGGATGAGCTTCTCAACGGGGAGATCTTCTACACTCTGAAGGAGGCAATCATCCTGATCGAGCGCTGGCGTATCCACTACAACACCGTCCGGCCACACTCTTCGCTGGGCTACCAGCCGCCGGCCCCACAAACGATCTTGCCTCGTCCTGCCATGCTGCCTTACGCTGCGCTCCAGGCCGCCCAGCAGGGCGACCCCAACCGCCGGAACTCTAACTTAACCGGTGGACCACCCTGATGGGGCAGGTCAGCAGCATGGTGGCGGCAGGCACCGCTTCGGCAGGTTTCTGTTCGGTCATTTCCACTCTTCTCCCTTGATGTAGCCAATATCGGTGCCGGGCGGCCGTGGTCTAAGCGTTCATTGTGTGTGGTCTTATCAGTTCCATCTAGGAATGAGTGCTATTCCCGCGAAAGCCAGAACAATTCCTGCCAGTAACAACGATTGGTCGGCCAGCAATGCGGCAGAGATGATCAACGCTGCCACCACCGGACCCTTGACGGGGGTGCTGCGGTCCTCTTCCCGCGTCAGATGGTTCAGACTGGCTGGGTCGATGGATACCTGAATCGTACCTGATCGAGCGACCGAGGCAACGTTATCGATTAGCTCGGGCAGCGATGCCGAGAAATCAAGCAGGCCACTGCGGACCTTGGCCAAATGATCCCGCGCGGCTCCGATCGAAAATCGCTCGGCAAACAATTGCATCACGATCGGCTTCGTTTCTTCGGCGATATTGTAGTCCGGCGCCAAAGAGCGAACGAAGCCCTCTGCGGTCAGCAGGGTGCGCAGCAAAATAGCGAGGTCGGGCGGCAATACGAGGCGATAATCGCGCAACAATCCGAAAACCCGATCGAAAATTGCCGCGAATTCTATCCCGGCAAGAGCTGTGCCGCTAAATTCCGCGATCAGCTCATCCAGGTCCATCACCAATTGCGCGCGATCCACGAGTGGATTGCCTGCCCAGTCGAGCAGCAGATCGGCCACCTTGTCTATCTGTCCGTTCGCGATAGCGAAAATCAGTCGGACGATTTCCTGACGCCGCGCGCCGCTGAGAAAGCCGACCGAGCCGAAATCGATGAAGCCTACCTGGTTCCCTTCCATCCAGAAGACGTTGCCGGGATGCGGGTCGCCATGAAACTCTCCATTGAGAAGGATCATCCGTAGCACTGCATCGGCATAGCGCTTCGCGAACTGGGCATTCCCTGCCGGATCAGTTGCCGGGTGCCGCGACGCGGGCTTTCCGCCCAGGGCTTCCTGCACATTGATCGTCAAGCCTGTGAGTTCCCAGTGGATCGCGGGCGTCTTCACCCCAAGCATCTCCAGATAACCGCCAATCCTTTCACAGGCACGTGCTTCTGCCGCCAGGTCCATCTCCCGCGCTAAATTCTTGGCGAATGTCTGAAGGAATTCCACGGGTCGATAGCGAGCAATGTCGCTTGACCGACGCTCGGCGAGGCCCGCGAGCCGTGTCAACAGCCTCATGTCCGCCTCGATCCTGGACGCCATGCCGGGTCGGCGGATTTTCACGATAGTCTCGCTTCCGTCCAGCAGGGTTGCGACATAAGTCTGCGCGATAGAGGCTGAGGCGATCGGGTTTCTCTCGAAAGCGGCGAATTCACGTTCCCAGTCGCTGCCCCAAGCCGATACAATCACCGGTTCGATCTTATCGAACGGCAGCGGTTCCACCTGGTCGTGGAGAGTGCCGAACGCGGAAATCCAGGGTTGTGTAAACAGATCGCTTCTGGTCGCCAGGAGCTGGCCAAGCTTTATTCCGACAGGGCCGACATCGCGCAACAGCGCCACCACCGATGCAGGACGCAAGTCCTCGGTATCTGGCTCATTCTCCGAAACCGGCATAAAGCCAAGCAAGCTTCCGAGATTTTTCAGACCGTGCCGGGCGAAAATCTGACCGAGTTCTGCTAGCCGCGTCAGTTCACCGACACTGTTTTCCAGATCATGCTTCATCGGCTTTCTTCGCAAGTGTCAGCCTGCTTCTGATTCTCCGCAACTTTTCGAAGCATCGTACGCAGGAGGTCGATTTGAGGCGCAGACATTCCCTTCCAGAGAATTTCGTGGAGTCGATCAGCCGCTTCGCGCAGTTCCGGCCAGATGGTTCTTACTTGCTCGGTGAGGTGGAGGTTCCAAACCCTTCGATCGTGCGCCGCCCGCTCTCGCTCGATCAAACCTTTTTCAACCAAAACTGCGACAGCCTGTCCTATCGTCGCCGATTCAAGCTCGAGCAGGCGAGAAATCTCGGTCTGTGTTAGCGTAGGTTCTCGCAACAAGGACGCGATGATCCGCCATTGTGTTTGATTGAGGTCGAGCCCCACGATCAGAGCGTCGAAGGTCCGCCGAGCGGTCCTGTTCACCTCTTCTAGCAAATAAAGGATGTCATCCTTTTCGTTGGGGGCGTAATCACGTATCTCATCTTTCGGCATATGCTTATCCATAGCGCTATCTTGGAAGGCTCGCGCATGCCTGGCGTGTTCAAGCTCAGCGTCAACCATATTCGCTAGCAGTGCCGCCATGCAAACACTCGCTGATTTCACGCTACAGCAGAAACTGAATCCGATGGTCGCTCAAGCTGATAAGGAACCGAACGGCGCTGGGTGAGTGCGGGGGCTCCGGCCACCTCGCCTGCCACGACTGCCGGGATGTTATGATCGCATGCGCTCGGCGTCCCTCATCTGAGCATCAGACCCCCTGAAGGGCAAACGCGGGCGTGAACGCGGGGCATGGGCTCGATTTCGAGTGATTATGGCTCGCTGCCCAGATTGTCATGCATCCTAGCCAGCGATCCGCGTAAGCGCTCCAGTTCCCCAAAACGGATCCCCCCGAGCAAGCGAGCATACATTGCATCAGCTTCTACTCGCATCTTGGGAAGTAGCTCGATTGCGGCAGGGCGTAAATGAACCCGCCAAACGCGCCTGTCGTTCTTCGCGCCTGCGTCTTTCCACCAGCTCAAGTTCTTCCAGGCGATCAATAGTCTGGCCGATGCTAGCGCGCTCTAGCTTCAGTTCCCGAGCCAGCTCTGTCTGGGTCATGCCTGGGCTCCGAAAGATAAGCCAATATACTCCATTGCGTCCGCGTGAGCCCGAATTGTTCAACCGAAGAATCGGCGGTCCTGCGCAAACGCCGGGTCACTTCCTCCATAAGAAAGAACAGCCGATCGGTATCGGTGAGGGAACTTGCCCCCCTTTGTATCCGCGTCATAGCCCGTCATGGCAGCCATCTAGGGCAACCTACCATAGCGGATCAGGAAATAAAGCCGTTTACTGTAAATCGATTTACAATATGAGGTTGCGGTATGCAGTCGCAAACTTTCCATATCGGGGGAGATGGTGGCATCTCCATAGCAGCCGAAGCGACCGGAAATGCCGATGCTTTACCGGTCTTGCTCGCGCATGGGGGCGGCCAGACCCGTCACGCATGGAAACGTGTCACAGCCGATCTCGCCAATGCGGGATTTCGTCCGATCGCAATTGATATGCGCGGTCATGGCGACAGCGAATGGTCTGCCGAGGGCGCTTACGAAACGCGCGACTTCGCTTCAGATCTCGTTGCGATCGCTTCAAAAATGGACCGCAAGCCAGCGCTCGTCGGGGCCTCCCTTGGCGGGTTGGCCGGACTGATCGCCGAAGGACACCTTGCGCCGGGCCGCTTCGCGTCGCTCACTCTCGTCGACATCGCGCCGCGTATGGAGACGGGGGGCGTTATGCGCGTAGTCGGCTTTATGGAGGAGCACGTGGAGACCGGTTTCTCTTCACCGGACGAAGCGGCAGAGGTCATCGCGCGCTACATGCCACATCGCCGCAAGCGCGGAGCCGGCAAGGGCTTACGGCGCTATCTGCGAGAGAAGGAAGACGGCCGCTACTACTGGCATTGGGATCCGGCCTTTATCCGCAACATCACACTAGCCAAGCGAAGCGATCCGGCTCATCAGGAACGCCAGTTTGATGCGCTGAACGATGCAGCCAGCAGGCTTTCGCTGCCATTGCATATTATTCGCGGCGGATCGAGCGATCTGGTTTCCGAAGACGCGGTCGCGCAATTGCTCGAACTTGTTCCACACGCTGAATACACCGACATCGCAGAGGCAACACATATGGTGGTTGGCGATGCCAACGATGCCTTTTCGGCAGCGATACTCGATTTTCTCAAGCGTAATCACAGTCCGCAGGGAGCCGTTACATGACCGATAATCTGACAAGGATCGATCCTAAGCGCCTCGAAGAGATCCTGCAGATTGCCCCGTTTCACCGGTGGCTTGGCCTCACTTTACGGTCATGCTCGAACGAGCAGCTTGAACTGGAGATGCCTTGGCGCGACGAGATCGTGTCAAACCCGGCAATCGGTTCAGCGCATGGCGGCGTGCTCGCCTCTCTGATCGATTTAACCGGGCTCTACACCTTATTGTCGCAAGGTACAGGGGCCAAGGCGACCGCCGATCTGAGGGTCGACTACCACCGCCCGGCAACCTCGGGACCACTCGTAGCATCGGGCAAAATAATCAAGATCGGTAAAAATATCTCGGTCGCTGAAACACGTGTATACGGTCCTACTGGCAACCTTTTGGCTAGCGGCCGCGGTGCCTACGTATGCTAACAGCGTTATCCTAATGGAACTAACTGCAGGGCGAAAATTAGCAGGTCTGTTCCTCGAAGACCTGCAAAATAGTCCCACGACTTTCAGAGCGAATTGCGTCGCGATAGCCGCCTTCCAATGAGTGACGTGACCCCCTGATCTTCCCCCCAGCCGGGATTAGAGCCGAGCTGCGTTGATGCGTATGAGCGCGGTTGAAGCAATGGGCTGCGCAGCGGAGCCCGTAGGGCGTGGCGAAGCAGGCCATTGCTTATCTAGTTCGGCGGCGAACGCCGCCGATGTCGCGTAGCCAAGGGATGAGGGCGGTCTCTCTCGGTTGTAGTCTTCCACCTGACCTGCCCCATCAGGGTGGTCCACCGGTTAAGTTAGAGTTCCGGCGGTTGGGGTCGCCCTGCTGGGCGGCCTGGAGCGCAGCGTAAGGCAGCATGGCAGGACGAGGCAAGATTGTTTGTGGGGCCGGCGGCTGGTAGCCCAGCGAAGAGGGATTCATGCAGCGAACACCGCTGCCGGCCTCTCCCTATCACATCATCGACGATATTGAGCACACGGAACTTTTGTTCGGACGCCACCTAGTCGTGAGCAAATAAAAGTTCGAAAAAGAGGGCTCGACACAGCGAAGCGCCGAACCCTCTTGCAATTAGCGAGTAAGTTTAAAACTTGCCGCGCACGGTGATGCCGTAAGTCCGCGGTTCCGCAAGAAAAGCGGAGAACGTTTGTTGCGGAGCCACGAAAGGCGTGTTGAAGGCCACCTGCGTATACCCAACGTCAAACAAATTATTGACCCATCCCTCGATCGCGAAGCGATCCGCAATATTGGTCAGACCCACACGCCCGTTCACTACGACGAAGCTGTCCTGTTCCTTGCCGAAGAGCAGGTCGGAGCCGGTGTTGTAATCACCAGCCATACGAGCGTTCACGAAGACCAGGCCTTCGAGCCCACTGTCGCCGATTGGCGGCGTCCACGTAAGCGACGATGTTGCCACGATCTCTGGTGCATTCGACAGGTTGTCGCCTGGCAGCAAGCGTAGTGCGGGGTCGAGCGGTGCCCCGGTATCGTCCCCGATAAGATTGTCTTCAAAGCTCGTATCAGAATAGGTGACGCCAAGGGTAATATCCAAATCACGAGCGGGCCGTAGATAGGTTTCGATCTCGACACCTTGAGCGATCACACCTGGTGCAACTTCATCGGAAGAGCATGCACCGGTTGTCGCGCTTGCGTCTCTGTCGGCCCCGCCGAGATCGCTATCGCAACTATTGACCGTCTGCACAATGTAGAACGCCCCATTGAACGTGTTCAACTGGAAGTTACTGAACTCTTGCCGGAAGCCTGCAATGCTAACCCCGAACTCGCGTGTCGAGTATTTGAGGCCGATCTCATATGCATCGACTGTTTCTTCATCGAACTGCAGCGCGGCTGCCGAGATATTGGCCGGATCGAACGCAAGCGGATTTGACAGTGCAGACCTGTCGAGGTTGAAACCGCCCGCCTTGTAGCCGCGTGAATACGAACCGTAGACTAGCAGATCGGGAGTTGGCTTCCAGCTCAGGATAGCCGTGCCGGTAAACTCCTCTTCTTCGCGCGAGTCTTCGAGAGAAACTCCATCGAGCTCCGATGTCGAATTGCCTTGGCAGGAAAGGCTGATGATACCACCGGCCAGAGGTGCCAAAGTCGGAACACCCAGAAAGCCTCCGAGCAGATTGCGGTTTGTCGGACAAACCGTGTTGTCGTTGCGGAAAGTTGCGTCGAAGTCCTTGGTTTCGTTTGTATAACGAAGCCCCAGCGTCAAATCGAGCGTATCCGTGATCGCAAAGATATTATGCGTGAAGAACGCGAAGTTCTCACTCGTCTGATTGTAGACCTCGCTGACCGTTCCCAAATCGCTGATGCTTGCAAGGTTGTTGATACCTGCGAGGATCGCCGGGGTTGCAGCGCCGAATGCCGGGCTTCCGGTCAGCGTACCGTCCAATGCCGCCACGTTGGCACCCAGGCAATTGGAAGCCCCCGGATTGACCAAAGCCGGGTTGATCGCGATAGCGATGCGGCACGCTACGAAATTGCCGTACTGGGTGCCGAACCGCAGATTGTCACGCACCTGCAGTTCTTCATTGGCGTAATACGCGCCGATCAACCAATCGAGTTTGCCATCGAAGGCCTCACCGGTAAGGCGCAGTTCCTGAGTGAATGTTTCAAAGTCTCGAGCAAGAGCATTCTCGGTCGGAGCGCGGTAGAGAATATCGACAGTAGTGTAATCGGTGTCAGATCCCTGGCTGTTGGCATATTCACGGTAGCCCGTGATAGACGTCAACGTGACGTTCCCGAAATCCCAATTGATCTCAGCGGAAATACCGTAGTCTTCGGTTTCGCCTTCATAGCTTCTGCCCGGCGTAGGGTACAGGTCGCGGTTGAATGTGTCTTGGGTGAGGGCACGCGGATCCTGCCCAAGCGCAAGCAACACGGGAACGATCGGATTTGCGGTACTCGTCAGGGCGGCCCCATCCGATGGCCTCGTAAAGGGATCAAATCCAGCGCTGATCCGTGCAAGCGGAGCAAACTCGGGCTGGACGAACGTCGCGGCACAGCACGCTTCGTCCTTTTTGGAATAATCCCCGACAAGGCGAATGGACAGGTCGTCATTGGGTTCGAACAGGAGCTGACCGCGGACCAGATAACGATCGCGATTGTTGATCGTCCCGCCGTTGGTAATATCGTTGTAGAAGCCGTCGCGCTCAAAGTAAACGCCGTCCACACGCGCAGCTACGGTGTCGCCAAGCGGAGCGTTTATGCCACCTTCGACGCGGATCGCATCATAGTTGCCATAAGTGAAGGCCCCGTATGCGCTGAAATCGAACTCGGGCGGTGCGGTGTAGATATTGATCAGGCCTGCCGATGAGTTCCGCCCGCCCAGAGTACCTTGGGGACCGCGAAGGATTTCGACCCTGTCGATAGGGCCGAGCTCACTCAGGGCGCTTCCCGAACGAGAGCGATAGACTCCATCGACAAAAACCGCGACCGAACTTTCCAGACCAGGGTTGTCGCCGACCGTGCCGATACCGCGAATACGCGCGGAACCGTTAGCTTCGTTGCCGGTGGAAGACACCAGCAGGGACGGTGCAACCTGGTTCAGCTCACGTATGTCGCTGGCGCCCGAATTCTGGAGGGTTTCTCCGGAAACAGCTGACACGGCGACTGGAACATCCGCCAAGACCTGCGATCGCCCTTGCGCGGTAACAATGATTACGTTTTGGTCTTCGACATCGGCCCCTTCAACCAGATCCGCATCGGGTTCGCCAACATCCTGGGCGAAGGCGGCTGTCGGTGTGAAGGCAAGTGCCGCTGCCAATGCACTAAGGGCGCAATGGTGGCGTGATGGAAATCTTTTCATGTGCCTCTCCTCTAAGAATGTGCCCCATCCTAGGCACTAGTCGATGTTAGAAACGATGCCGATAAGCGCGTTTCATTTCAAGACTTGGTAGATGAATTGACGGATTATTTCACATTGTCGACAAGCATGTGGCAAAAATGCCATGCAGGTCACTACATGCAGGTTTCTAGTAGCCAGAAAGCTTGGAAAATCGGTCCTTTAACCAGCTCGACGAACCGAAGCTCTGCTCCAGCACGCGGGCGCGCTTGAGATAGAAGCCGACGTCGTACTCATCGGTCATGCCGATCCCGCCGTGCAGCTGGATGCCCTCGTTTGCCATGGTGTGCATAACGCGGTTGGCTTCCGTCTTGGCGATGGTCGCCGCGCGCGCCACGCCGAAGCCGGCATCGACGGCTTGCAGGCCCGCCTCGACCGCGCTGCGCATCTGGGCGAGATCGGCGAAGAGGTCCGCCATGCGGTGTTGCAGCGCCTGGAAGCTCGCCAGCACCTGGTTGAACTGCACGCGCTGCTTCAGATAGTCGAGCGTGTCGTCGAACACTTGCTGCGCCATGCCGAGCATTTCGGCTGCGGTGAGCACGCGCGCGCGGTCGAGCACGTCATCGAGCAGGCTGTCGCCGCCATTGGCGAGCTTCTCCGCCGCCGCGCCGTCGAAGGTGACGTCGGCATGGCTGCGCTGGTCGGTCAGCTTGCGGGTGGTGAGCGCGACGCCGTCGCCTTTCTCGACCAGGTAAAGCCCGTCCTTCGCCGCGACGACGAACAGGTCCGCACCATGCGCTTCATGGACGAAGGCCTTGGTGCCGCTCAGCTTGCCGTCGGACACACTGGTCTCGATCTTCGCAGGATCGTGGCTCGGCCCTTCGTCGACGGCGAGGGTGGCGATGGCCTCGCCGCTCGCCAGCCTGGGCAGCCACCTGGCCTTCTGCTCGTCGCTGCCGCCAAGAACGATCGCCGAGGCGGCGACGGTGTTCATCACCAGCGGGCTGGCGGTGAGCGTCTTGCCGAGTTCCTCGACGACGAGGCCCGCGGACAGGAAGCCGAAGTCCGACCCGCCATGCTCTTCGGGGATGATGACCCCGGCCCAGCCCATCTGCGCCATCGTCGCATAGGCGTCGCGGTTGAAGGCTTCGGGCTCGCCGCTGGCGCGGACCTTGCGGAATTCGGTGACCGGGCTTTCGTTGACGGCCCAATCGCGCGCCATGTCGCGCAGCATTTCCTGTGCTTCGTTGAGAACGGCCATTGTCCTTGCTCCCCTCTCTTACTGGTGGTCGAGCATGCCGAGCACGCGCTTGGCAATGATGTTGTTCTGGATTTCGGTCGAGCCGCCATAGATCGTCGTGGCCTTTCCGAAGAGCCACGCGCGCACGGCCCCGAGCTCGCCGTCCGAAAAGCCGTCGCCTTCCCAGCCGAGGCCCTGCAACCCGCGGATTTCGATCAGCAATTCGCTGCGTTCCTGGCTCAGCTTGGTGCCGAGCTTCTTGAGCACAGAGCTGATTTCGGAGACGCCGCCAGCTGCCTTGCTCTCTTCCATCGCGCGGCGCGCGGTGAGCAGGAAGCTGTTCCAGCGGATTTCGAAATCAGCGATCTTGTCGCGCAGCACCGCATCGGCGAGTTCGCCGTCGGCGCCCGTCGGCTGGTACTTCTTGGCGATATCGCCAAGGCTCTGGCCCATGAGTCGGGCGAGGCTGCCGCCGCCCGAGATGTTGGTGCGCTCGTGCTGCAGAAGGCGCTTGCCGATGGTCCAGCCCTGGCCTTCCTCGCCGACGAGGTTTTCCTTCGGGACCTTCACGTCGGTGAAAAAGGTTTCGCAGAACGGGCTGGTCCCGCTGATCATGGTGATCGGGCGGACTTCGACGCCGGGCGTGTCCATGTCGATCAGCATGAAGCTGATGCCCTTGTGCTTGTCGCTCTTGTCGGTTCGTACAATTGCAAAGCACTTGTCGGCCCATTGGCCGCCGCTGGTCCAGGTCTTCTGGCCGTTGACAAGGTAGTGGTCGCCCTTGTCCTCGGCAAAGGTCTGGAGGTTCGCGAGGTCAGAGCCGGCATTGGGTTCCGAATAGCCCTGGCACCAGCGGATTTCGCCGCGGCAGATCGGCGGAATATGCTCCTGCTTCTGTGCCTCGTTGCCGTATTCGAGCAGCGTCGGGCCGAACATCATGACGCCCATGCCGCCGATCGGGTTGTAGGCACCCGCCTTGGCGAATTCCTGGTCGATGATCTTGGCCTGCGCCTTGGTGAGGCCGCCGCCGCCGTATTCCTTCGGCCAGGTGGGGGTGCCCCAGCCGCGCGCGCCCACGGCTTCGCGCCACTTGGTCTGCGCCGGCGTTTCATTGGTGGGGCCGTCCACGCCGGCCAGCGCGTTCGACTGGCCCTTGAGTTCGGCGGGAAAATTGTCCGCCAGAAACTGCTGCACTTCCGCGCGGAAGGCGTCTTCGTCGGTCTGGGTTGCGGGCTCGATTTGTGTGGCCATGGGTGTTTTCTCGAAGAATCAAGGAAAGACAGATAAGAATGTAGGCTACGGGGACGAGGATCCCTCCGTCAGTATTGTTGTTCGGGTAGGTGAAGAACCAATCCATCCAGCATCGGCTTCATCGGAATCTGACAGGCAAGGCGACTGTATTCAGTGGTGCCTTCGGCGAACTGCAAGAGGTCGGCCTCCATTCCATCATGCATAAGCCGACCCACCTTGTCGATCCATTCGGGATCGACATGCACATGACAGGTCGCGCAAGCACATACCCCTCCGCAATCGCCATCGATACCCGGCACGTCATTGTATAGCGCCGCTTCCCTGGCTGTCTCGCCTTCTTCTATTTCGACCTCCCGTCGCTCACCATCGCTAGCCACGAACGTAATTTTGATCATCTTGAACTCCGCATTTCGATCTCGAGAGTCAGCGGGCGCGGAGCCGCACCGGCAGCCTGGTGATTCCGCGGACGAGGTTTGAAAAAAGACGCTCTGGTTCACCCGTAACCTCGACCCGGGAAAAGCGCTTGTGAATTTCTTCCCAGATGATCCGCAGCTGCAGTTCCGCGAGCCGGTTTCCCATGCAGCGGTGAATGCCATAGCCGAATGAGAGGTGATGGCGCGGATTTTTGCGGTCGATGATGAACTGGTCCGCGCGCTCGATAGCACTCTCGTCGCGGTTGCCTGACAGGTACCACATCACCACCTTGTCGCCCTTCTTGATCTGTTTGCCGCCGATCTCCCAATCTTCCAGCGCGGTGCGGCGCATATGAGTGAGGGGGGTCTGCCAACGGATGATTTCCGGAACCATTTTGCTAATGAGCGAAGGATCCGCGTCGAGTTTCGCGTACTCGTCCGGGCTTTGGTTCAAGGCGAGCACGCCGCCGCTGATGGAATTGCGTGTTGTGTCGTTTCCACCGACGATCAGCAGCATAAGATTGCCGAGAAACTCGAGGAACGGCATGTCGCGCGTGGCGGGAGAATGAGCCATCATCGAGATGAGGTCGTTCTTCGGCTCCTCGTTTATCCGTTCGTCCCACAGAGTCTTGAAATACATCGCGCAACCGATGAGTTCTTCGCGCCGCGCCTCGTAGGATTCGACGATCCCGGTTTCAGGTGCCGCAGTTGCTACATCGGACCAGCGCGTCAGCTTGCGCCGCTCCTCCCAAGGGAAATCAAACAAGGTTGCCAGCGTCATCGTCGTCAACTCGATCGCAACCTTATCCACCCAGTCGAAATCTTCGCCAATCGGGAGTTCATCGAGAATCTCTCCCGCGCGCTTGCGGATGATCGGCTCGAGCAGTTGCAGGTTGGACGGAGCCACTGCCGGAGTCACCGCCTTGCGCTGCTGATCGTGCTTGGGCGGGTCCATCGCTATGAACATTTCAAGTTCGAGCGCGCCTTCCACCGAATGCATGTCCTGGATTGCAATTCCGCCTAGCTTCGCTTCCGAAGAGAAGACCTTATGATTGGTGTCCACCGCCATGATGTCGTCGAACTTGGTAATGGACCAGTAAGGGCCGACATAGCTCTCGCGGCAGTAGTGGACAGGTTCTTCGGCGCGCAACCTGTCAAAAAATAGACCGATGGTATCGTTCTGAAACAGGCTTGGCCGGGCCACGTCGATTTCCTCGATCGGAATTGACGCGATCCTCGCCGCGGCATCCGGCTCGGCGATCTGGCTGTCCATAAGAACTATTCCTTCTACATCTCAGGCCTGATCGGCCTTCAGTCATCCTTAAGGGAGACATCTCGTGCAGTCAATAAATCGTATACTCTTTTAGTCCCTTGCAGACACCAATCCCATCGGATAGTGTGCCGATCCAAAGAAGGTTCGCTAATATCCTTATACTTTTTATTCGAGAGGTGCGGGTGTGCTGATGAGTGGCGGATGTCAGCGGTGAAGAAGGCCAAGCGTGCCCTTTCTCTTGCGCAAAGCATCGTGCGGGACATCGAGGCGGGTCGCCATAACCCGGGTGACAGGCTTCCGCGCGAGGATGAAATGCTCGCGCGTTACGAGGTTGCGCGCGCAACTTTGCGGGAGGCTTTGCGGTTCCTGGAATTGCAAGGGGTCATCCATCTCCAGCTCGGCCGTGGTGGAGGTCCCGTCGTAGCCCGTCCGCAGACCGGCGATTTTGCAAGCAGTTTGTCATTGATTCTGCATTTCATGGAAGCCGATTTGCGTGGTTTGCTTGAATTGCGCGAAGCAATTGCTCCCGATGTCGCAGGGTATGCAGCCCAGCGTGCAACTACCGCTGATCTCAGCGCGTTGGCAGGGTGTCTGGCGGAATTGAGGCATCATGAAGCCTCTGATCAATTCGAGGAACTTAATCGCAGATTTCACGACTTGTTGGGTTGGGCGAGCGGCAATCCGCTGTTCGGTTTGCTGACCTCTGCGATGCATCTGTTGACCCGCGAGTTTTCCCATTCGCTGGGATATTCGGCACAGGAACGGGCGGTGCAGATGAAGTTTCTGGTGCGGGTGCTCGAGGCAGTGCGGACTGGCGACAGCGCCGCGGCCCGTCAAGCAATGAGCCGGTTGGTGGCCGGCTCTGCCGTCTATCTTTCGGAGCGCAGCCCCGAGCTGGTCTCGCAGCGGGTGCGGTGGGGGCAGCTGTAGAATTTTCAATAGTTTGAGTGTGCGTTTAGGCAAGTGGCTGGAGAGGAAGAATGGCGTTGAAGAGCCGAATATGCGAAATGCTGGGGATCCGGTACCCGATCCTGCTTGCCGGGATGGGCGGAGCGAGCGTTCCGGCGCTGGCGGCTGCGGTTTCGAATGCCGGCGGGCTCGGGGTCCTGGGTGCCGCGGCGTGTTCGCCCGATCAGTTGCGTGACTGGATTCGCCAGACCCGGGAATTGACCGACAAACCTTTCGGTGTCGATACGCTGCTCCCCGCGTCGGTCAGGCGCGGCTCTGCCCCTCAAAGCGGTGCTGCACCCCAAAATCCCATGGATCTGATGGGTGAATATCAGCAGTTCGCGCGCGACTTCATGGATCGTGAAGAGCTTCCGGAGGTCGATGCTGCCGCCGCCATGCGGGCGGCGGGCGCGCCTGAAATGGGCAAGGGCGGCCCGCAGTTGTTCTCGAAGGAATTCTTTGAGGCGCAGATGGAAGTGGTGATCGAGGAAAAGGTGCCGGTTTATGCTGCCGGCCTTGGCAATCCTGAACCGTGGATGGATCGGCTCCATGCCAATGGCACCAAGGTCATGGCGGTGATCGGCAAGGTCAAGCACGCCGAACAGGTCGTCGGGTCGGGCATCGACATGATCGTCGCGCAAGGGCACGATGGCGGAGGTCACAACTCGCCGATCGGGACTATTTCCTTGATTCCCCAGGTGGTCGACGCCGTTGGCGATCGTGTTCCTGTCCTTGGGGCCGGCGGTATCTCGGATGGCCGGGGTGTTGCCGCTGCGATGATGCTGGGGGCAGAGGGCGCGTGGGTCGGCACGGCATTTCTCGCGACCGAGGAAGCGGGCATCGAGCGCTTCCAGAAAGAGGCGATCACCGAAAGCGGCGATGCCGATACGGTCGTTAGTCGATCGCTTACCGGCAAACCGGCGCGCATGATCCGTAACAAATGGGCCGACGCCTGGGTGCAGGCCGGAAAGGAGCCTCTGCCGATGCCCTATCAGTCGATGATCTCCGGCCCGGTCATGGCCTCCGGGATCAAGGCAGAGCGCAAGGATGTCATCCCCGGCTTCGCGGGGCAAGGCATCGGCCTGATCGATTCGATCCGGCCTGCCGCCGAAGTGATGCGCGACCTGGTCGATGGAGCCGAGAAGGCGTTGGCGTCCGCTGGCATCTACAAGTGAAGCGCAGGAGGCAAGAAGATGGCTTACGCCAAAGGTCATGAATTGCGCCGCCCCGTAGAGCCTCTCAGAGCGCTGGGGCAATGAGGCAGTTGATTGCCGACAGGGAGGATACGGCGCAGGTGTTCCGTATCGTCAAGGCATTGTCGGGCAATTCCTATTATCGGAATTTCAATCGCTTCATGAAGTCGAGCGATGGGCGGCGTATCGCTTCCGACCGGGCCGACCTACTTGAAACCTTGTGCGATCGCAAACGCCTTGCGACCTGTGCGTCTGGCACGCTTGGCCGAGCCTACCTCGATTTTGTTTACGGGGAGGGTCTGACAGCAGAAGGTCTGGCGGAAGCCAGCGAGGCCGGAGGTCTGGAGGACCTCGGCGACCCCGATGTTTCCCTCTATCGTCGGCGCCTTCGCGATTCGCATGACCTGTTTCATGTCGTCGCCGGATACGGCAGGGACGCACTGGGCGAATTGTGCGTGCTGTCCTTCGGAAACGCGCAATTCTATAATCACGGGATCGCTTTCATCTTGGGCGTCGGCATTCCCAAGATGAAACTGGAAGCTGCCCAGTTGCCAGTGGCGCGCGCTGCATTTGAAGCGTGGCGCCGGGGCCGGGCTGCAGCCGATCTGACCACCTTCTACTGGGAAGAAAATCTTGATCGTCCGTTGGAGGATGTCCGCCGCGGGTTGCGACTGCGTCCGCCGGAGACCTATCAGAGGGTGCGCGCTCTTTCCGAACAGCTCGAACGCGATTACCAGGCGGTCAGGCAGGCATGAGCTTAAGCGACAAATCGGCCATCACCGGAGTGGGCGAAACCGCTTTCGTGAAAGGCACCGAGAAAACCGCGGTCGACATGATGCTGGAAGCATCGCGCAAAGCCATAGCAGATGCAGGGCTGAAGCCGTCGGATATCGACGGCATGGTTCCTCCGCCGATCTACACCACCTCGGAAGAGATGGCGGCTAACCTCGGTATCGAAGTTCTGCGCTATGCCTCTACGGTCCACATGGGCGGGGCGAGCCCTACCACGGCACTCCAGAACGCCGCGATGGCAATTGCCAGCGGCTTATGCGACCATGTGCTGGTGACGCTCGGGTGGAACGGTTATTCCGCCTTGCGGCCCAAGCCTGGCGCACCGCCGACGCGGCCGATGAACATGAACACCCTGACGAATACGATCCAAGGCTATTACATTCCGTATGGCGTGTTCCTGCCGGTGCAGATGTATGCCTGGCTCGCCACCCGGCACTCCCGAATTTACGATATCGGCCCGGAAGCGATGGCGGCCGTTGCACTGGCGTGCCGTCGCCATGCGCAGATGAATCCGCAGGCCTTCACTTATGGCCGGGAACTGGATGCCGAAACCTACCATTCCGCGCGCTGGATATCCGAACCCTTTCGCCTCTACGATTGCTGTCTGGAGACTGACGGGGCATGCGCAGTCGTGGTTTCGCGAATGGACCGCGCCAGGGACATGCCGCATGTTCCCGTGAGCATCGCCGGTGCGGCTGAAGGGCATCCTTACCCCGCCGACGATATCCCTTCGCGTCCCGACCCCTTCAAGATCGGCCTGAGCTACGCCGCGCCGCGCGCGTTCGAAATGGCGGGGGTCGATCGCGAAGACATGGATTTTCTGCAGATCTACGACTGCTTCACCTACGTGGTTCTCCTGCAGCTGGAGGCCCTGGGCTATTGCGAACCAGGTGGACAGGCAGAGTTCGTCGCGAATGGCCAGATCGAGCTGGGCGGGCGCTATCCCGTCAACACCCATGGCGGCCTGCTGAGCGAGGCCCATGTTTGGGGACTGAACCATGTCGTCGAGGCGGTGCGTCAGTTGCGCCACGATTGTGGGGAGCGGCAGGTCGAAGGCGCCCAGACCGGCCTGGTGACCGGCTGGGGCGATCTGGGTGACGGCAGTATAGCGATTTTGAGGAGGTTTGCGTGAGCGACGAGAAAGATCTGCCGCCCAAGATGCGCCCCTCGGCGCAGGCCGCACCAGCCAAGCCAAAGCCGCGCCCGCAGGATCCGGTGGAGCAGGAATTCTGGAACCGGTGTCAGGACGGCAACCTTTACTTCCAGCAGTGCGAAGGATGCGGCAGTTTTCGGCATTTGCCGCGCTATATGTGCGCCCGATGCGGTTCTCCTGAGTGGTCGTGGGAGCGTAGCACCGGCAATGGCACGCTGTTTTCCTGGACGGTGACCCATCAGGCACTGCATCCCGCCTTCGCCGGCGAGATTCCCTTCATCGCTGCGGTGGTGGAACTGGAGGAGGGAGTGCGCATGGCAACCCGGCTGGTCGATTGCGCGCTCGACGAGCTTGAGCTCGATCTGCCGGTCACGCTGGATTTCGAGCCGATCTCCGAAGATTTTCGCCTGCCAGTATTCCGACCCGTCGCGATCGCGCGCGCAGAAGGATAGACCAAGATGGATCTCGACTACGGACCCCAGTATGACGTGTTTCGCGAGGAAGTGCGCCAGTTCCTGCAAACCCACGGTCACCGCGCACCCGATGGCCAAGGCCGTGCCGCGCGCCCTTCCCCCGAAGCCGTCGAATGGCAACAGCTGTTGATCCTGCATGGTTACACCGCGCGCACGATTCCCAAAGAATACGGCGGATACGGAGCCGAGCCGGACATCCTGAAATCGCGGATCATTGCCGAGGAATTTTCGCGCGCTGGCATCCCCGCAGGCCTTGCGAACCAGGGCATTTCCATGCTCGTTCCCACGCTGCTGGAACTCGGAACCGAAGCCCAGAAACGGCAATGGATCGAGCCGACCCTTAATGGCGAGATAGTCTGGTGTCAGGGATATTCGGAACCTGGAGCGGGATCGGACCTCGCCGCGCTCAAGACCAGCGCCCGCGTCGAAAATGGCGACTTTGTCATCAACGGACAGAAGATCTGGACCAGCACGGCCAAGCAGGCGGACATGATCTTTTGCCTTGTGCGGACCGAACCGGACGCGCCCAAGCACGGCGGCATCTCCTACTTGATCTTCTCGATGGACACACCAGGGATCGAGGTCCGACCACTCAAGACCATGACCGGTCATGCCGAGTTCAATGAAACGTTCTTTACCGACGTGCGGGTTCCCCTGGATCAGATCGTCGGGCAGCGCGGGCAGGGGTGGTACGTGGCCAATGCCACACTGGGCCATGAACGTGGCATGCTGGGCGACCCCGATGCACTGGAAAACCGGCTCCAGGCGCTGGTCAGGCTGATGCAAAAAGAACGCATCGGCCAGGGTTGCGCAATGGACAACGCCGTTCTGCGTGACCGGCTGGTTGCATTGCAAGCCGAAGTCGCGGCGATGAAATTCAACGGCATGCGCATCCTGTCGAACAGCCTTAGGGGGGATGCCGGCGGCATGGCGAAACTTGTCGTGAAGCTGCAGAGCTGTGAGCTCGCCCATCAGATTTCCGCGCTCGCGATCGACGCAATGGGCGAGATGGGCATACTCTATCACGGAAGCGAGCGCGAGCGCGAAGACGGTGCCTGGCAGTGGAACTACATGTTCCAGCTTGGTCTGATCATCGGTGGAGGCACCGCCCAGATCCAGAAGAACATCATCGCCGAACGCGGGCTGGAAATGCCGCGCGAACCCAAGTTCGCAACGCCTCCCGCGGCCGAACAGGCGACGGCCGTTGCAAGCGGGCAGAATAAGGGAGCCGCCTGATGGATTTCGGACTTTCGCAAGACCAGGAGATGCTCTGCGACGCGATCAGCCGCACTCTTGCTGATACTTGTCCGCTCGATCATGTGCGCGAATGCGCGGAGGGCTCGGTTCCCTTCAGCGACAACGTGCGTTCGGCGCTGGGCGAAATCGGCATTTGGGGAATGATGGTTCCCGAGCAACATGACGGGCTCGGGATGACAATGCTCGATGCCGCCGTTGTGGCCGAGCAGCTCGGCTATGCCGTCGCGCCGGTGCCTTTTATCGGTGCCCATGTACTGGCACCCCTTGCGCTGGCACAGGGCGGTAGCGAGGAGTTGAAGGCGCACTGGCTGCCGAGGATAGCGAAGGGCGAGGCGCAAATCGCCGTCGCGATCGCGGAAACGGTGGAGATCCGGGACCGGGCAGGCGTGGACTTCGACGGCGCAAAGCTCGACGGAACGGCTTTGTTCGCGCTCGACTTCCTGGAAGCCGACGCGTTTCTGGTAGCCGATACCGCCGGTCGTATGCACTCCGTAGCTGGCGATGCTGCGGGTCTGGAGAAGGTTGCTCTCAAAACGATCGACCGCACCCGGAGCGTAGGGGAGCTGCGGTTTTCTGGCGTAGCGGGCGAGGCTCTCGCGGACGATGGTGGGGCCACAGTCAGGCGCCTGCGGGACGCCGGCCGGGTGCTCCTGGCCGCCGATAGCCTCGGTGCGGGCCAGGCTATGATCGAAAAAGCGGTCGACTATGCCGGGCAGCGCGAACAGTTCGGACGAGTGATCGGCAGCTTCCAGGCGGTCAAGCATATGTGCGCGGAAATGGCTGCCCGCCATGAACCATGCCGTTCGCTGGTCTGGTATGCCGCCCATGCGTTCGATGCGACGCCCGACGAGGCTTCGCTGGTGGCATGCCATGCCAAATCACATACGGGCGAAGTCCACCGTTTTGTCGCCCGAACCTCAACCGAGGTGCATGGGGGGATGGGTTTTACCGATCTCCTAGGTCTGCATTTCTGGTTCAAGCGAATCGGTTTCGACCGCCAGGTTCTGGGCGGTCCCGAAGCGGTCCGGGCCGAAGCAGCGGCCTTGCAGGGGTGGACGCAGGTCGCATGAGACGATGAATTAGGCGCACGCTACCGACAAAATCGTGGCCACCAAGGAGAGAGGAATTAATACGTGATCGACTGGAACCTTGGCGACATCCTTGATGCAATCGAGCCTGCGGTCCCAGAAGATGCTCCGGCGCTGATTCACGGCGACCGGATCATTAGCTGGCCCGAAATGTCGAAGCGTTCGAACAATTTGGCGCGCAATCTGCGCGCGCAAGGTGCAGGCGACGGGGCGAAGATAGCCTTCTACATGCGCAACCGTCCCGAATACGGGGAATTGATGGCCGCGTGCTTCAAGGGCCGCCTCACGCACGTGAACATCAATTATCGTTACCGTCCCGAGGAGGTTTTCTACATCTTCGACGATTCCGATAGCGAGGTAATTGTTTACAGTTCCGAGTTCCGCGACTGCATTCTTGAACTGAAGGAACGGTTGACCAAGGTTCATACATTTGTAGAAATCGGCGATGCTTCGCAGATCGCTTCCTTCGCGCTTCCTTACGAAAAACTTGTAGAAGGTAACGGCGCGCCTCTCGATATCGAGCGTTCCCCCGATGACCTGCTGTTCATATATACAGGCGGTACCACCGGCATGCCCAAGGGCGTGATGTGGCGACACGATGATATGCGCAAGGCTCAGCTCGACGCGCAAAAGCTGCTGGGTCCGGTTCCCCAGACCATGGAGGAAATGGTGGCCCTGGTGAAGCAGGGCGAGCTTGCGCGCATCACTTTGCCGGCGTGCCCGCTGATGCATGGAACCGGGTTCATTACTGCTATCGGCACGCTCATGTCGGGCGGGGCCATCGTCACGCTGTCCGATCCATCCTTCGACGCCGAAGAATTGTGGGATGCAGTGGACCAGCACAAGGTGCAGAGCATCGCCATTGTCGGTGACGCTTTTGCCAAACCCATGCTGCAGGCGCTGGACGCCCACCCGAAGCGCTGGGACACGAGCAGCCTGATTTCGATCATCTCGTCCGGCGTCATGTGGAGTAAACAGGTAAAGGCGGGCCTGTGCAAACATATCCCCCAGGTCATCCTCATGGACAGTTTTGGCGCTTCGGAAGGGCTGGGCTACGGCTTGTCGGTGACGACCGCACAGGGCGGCACCAACACCGCGAAATTCGGGATCGGGGAATTTTGCGACGTATTCGACGAGAACGACCGGAAGGTCGAGGCGGGGAGCGGCGTGCCCGGCTTTATTGCCCGCAAGGGCGCAATCCCCACAGGATACTACAAGGACCCGGAAAAGTCGGCCAAGACTTTCAGGACGATCGATGGCGTGCGTTACTCCATCCCGGGCGACTGGTGCCGGGTGGAATCCGATGGAAGCCTGACCTTGCTGGGCCGCGGCAGCGTCTGCATCAACACCGCAGGTGAAAAGGTTTACCCCGAGGAGGTGGAGGAAGTGCTCAAAACCCATCCCGCCATTGCCGACGCGCTTGTCGTCGGGGTGCCTGACGAAAAATGGGGCGAAGCGGTGACCGCTGTGGTGCATTTGACCCAGGATGCGGACTTCGACGCGCAAGCGATCAAGGATCACGTGCGCCAGCAACTGGCAGGTTACAAAACGCCCAAGGCGATTTGCCCAACGCAAACCGCCTTGCGCGCGTCAAACGGCAAGGCGGATTATACTACGGCCAAAGACATCGCGAAAGCGGGTGCCGGGGCCTCGTGAGCCATTCGCCCCTTCCTGACTATGATGTCGTAATCGTCGGGGCCGGGTTCAGCGGAATATACCTGCTATACAAGCTGCGTCAGGCGGGGTTCGATGTTCTGCTGGTAGACGCAGCGGAGCAGCCGGGCGGAATCTGGTACTGGAACCGCTATCCGGGAGCACGGGTCGATTCCCAGGTTCCACTTTACGAATTTTCCATTGCGGAAGTATGGAAAAGCTGGACGTGGAGCGAACGATTTCCAGGCTGGGAAGAACTGCGCGCCTATTTCCTCCACGTCTGCGATACGCTCGACCTCTGGCCGGCAATGCGAATGAAAACACGGGTCGAAAGCGCGCCGTTCGATGAAGACACCGCCTGCTGGCGATTGAAGCTCGACGATGGCGGAAAAGTAAGCGCGCGTTTCCTCTTGCCGGCCCTGGGGTTCGCCTCGAAACCCTACATTCCCGATATCCCGGGCCTTAGCGATTTCGAAGGCGAATGGTGCCATACCGCCCGCTGGCCGCAGGAAGGCATCGACCTTTCCGGCCGCCGGATCGCCCTGATCGGCACGGGTGCCAGCGGCGTACAGGTGGCGCAGGAGGCGGCAAGCTGCGCGGAGCAGCTGACGCTTTTTCAGCGAACCCCGATTCTCGCCCTTCCCATGCGGCAGGAAAAACTGGACGCAGATCGTCAGCTTCGCGAAAAATCCGAATATCCCGCTGTCTTCCAGAAAAGGCTTACGACAAGTGGCGGTTTCGAATGCCAATCGCTGGACATTTCGGCCCTGGCTGTGACCGAGGAAGAGCGGACTACGCATTTCGAGGATTTGTGGCAGCGAGGAGGGTTGCGCTTCTGGTATCATAATTTCGCTGACATACTGACGAACGAGGACGCCAATCGCCACGCCTACGAGTTCTGGCGTGACAAGGTGCGCGAGCGGATCTGCGACCCGACCATTGCCGAGAAGCTCGCTCCCGATGAGCCGCCACATCCCTTCGGGACCAAGCGACCATCGCTCGAACAGAATTATTACGAGATCTTCGCACAAGACAATGTGACGCTGGTCGATCTGAACGACACCGCGATCACTCGCGTCACCGAGGCCGGGATAGAAACAGCCACTGGCATGATCCCGTGCGATCTCATTGTCTTCGCGACCGGCTTCGATGCCGGTCGTGGCGGGCTCATCGACATGAACATCACCGGCCGCGGAAGGCTGGCGCTGGCAGAAGCATGGAAGAGTGAGATCAAAGCCTATCTGGGCATGGCTGTCGCCCAATTTCCGAACATGCTGTTCGCCTACGGACCGCTCAGCCCTTCAGGCTTTTCCAACGGTCCGACAAGCGCCGAAATCCAGGGTGACTGGATCTGCGATTTCCTGATCTGGCTGCGCGATAACAGGATCGGCCTTTTCGAAGCCGATGCGCTGGCCCAGCGAAGCTGGACCGATATGGTCGCCCAAGTAGGGTCGATGACGCTCTTCCCCAAGGCTGAATCGTGGTACATGGGCGCCAATATTCCCGGCAAACCCCGACAACTGATCAATTTCCCCAGCGTATCTGGTTACGCCGATCTATGCCACGATGTCGCACGGCACGATTATCGTGGTTTTATCAGGAATACACTATCCGGTATGGAGACTGCGCCGAAATGAATGAAATGAAACCAATCCACGACGGGTCAACAGATATTGATCCCGTATGGGCCGGCGACGGGGCGGATATACCCGAATGGTTCGCCTGGGCGCTGAGCGTGCCCCGTGAGGAAGGCTTCGTAGAGGTTGGTGGCGCGCGGGTGCATTATCTTCGCTGGGGCAGGCGTGACCGGCCCAAATTGCTCATGACTCACGGTTTTCTCGCCCATGCCCGCTGCTTTGCCTTCATCGCACCGTACCTTGCCGAAGACTACGACGTGGTGGCGTTCGATCTGGCCGGTATGGGCGATAGCGAGATGCGCGGCGTGGCCGATATAGCTGCGCGGGGAAAGGAATTTGTCGAGATCAGCGAAGCGCTCGATTTGTTTGCAGATGGAAGCAGACCGACGATCATCGCCCATAGTTTCGGCTCGGGTGCAGCGCTGACCGCCGTTTCCCAATCGCCGGATGCCTTCGCCGGCGTTATTGTCTGCGATCTCATGGTGATGCGGCCCGAAAAGCTGGAGAAATACTGGACCATGGGCAGATCGAGCCCCGGGTCGGGTAATCCTGACAAACCGGTGCGACGCTACCCCACCTACGAAGCGGCGCGCGAGAGGTATATCCTGTCGCCGCCGCAGGCAGTTGGTGAGCCGTTCCTGATGGATTACATGGCCTATCACTCTCTCCGCCGCGATGGCGAGGAGTGGACATGGAAGTTTTCTCCCGAAGTGTTCCGGCGCAGCAACAAGCCCGACGAATGGCTGACAGTAGGCCAGAGGCTGGTCGATGCGCCCGGGCGCAAAGCGATTGTGTACGGCGAGAAAAGTCAGCTCTTTGATCGCGATTCCGCCCGCTATATCCGGGAACTGGGAGGGGGAAAGATACCAATTGTTGCAGTGCCCGATGCACGCCATCATCTCATGCTGGATCAGCCGCTCGCGTTCGTCGCTGCGCTACGGGCGGTACTGGCCTTTTGGAGCCTCTGAGATCCCCCATACTAAGAGGCTGGTTCCTGGTCAGAGGCCAGCGAGATGGGGGCAAAGGGCGTCCATATTCATCTTGTACTATATCCGAACTATTGTCGCCGTCGGCACGGCGAACGCTTCGTTGGTCTCGATGCCAGCTGGGGCAAAAGCTTTATCGGGAGCAACTCGCTTAGCACGCCAACCATTGCTGATCTTTAGCAAACGTTCACTCCGCGTGCGATCTGGATCGTGGCCCATGGGGTCAAAAGATAAGGCGCTTTACTAATATCACGCGGATGTATATGCCCATGGACGGGGATTGGGCTAATTCTCTCCCTCTCCTCTCCACAGACTAAGGGGCGACCCTCGAGGTCGCCCCATTTTGCAGTAAGCGGCGGAGCCAATTATCGTCGCACTGAAGAGATGGGAAGGGATGCTATATGACACTGAGAGCGATGGTGCTCGCCACTTCGGCCATCTTGGCTTGGCCGCAGATGGCTTTAGCGCAGGATTCCACAACTGATGAGGCGGAACCCCAAGGATCCGTAATCATCGTGACGGCCCAACGCCAATCTCAAAGTCTGCAAGAGGTGCCGATCGCGGTCAGTGCCTTCGATGCTACGGCTCTCGAAAGCCAGCAGATCGAGAACGCTGCTGACCTTCAATTGACGCTCCCGAACGTCTCATTTTCGAAGGGCAACTTCACCGGGTCGTCCTTCACCATCCGTGGTATCGGCGATCTTTGTGTTGGTGTGACGTGTGACGCAGCGACGGCTATCCATATCAATGGTTCCCCTCTTTTTGGTACCCGGCTGTTCGAAACAGAATATTTTGACCTTGAGCGAATTGAGGTCCTACGGGGGCCGCAGGGCACCCTCTTCGGCCGCAACGCTACCTCGGGTGTTGTCAACCTTGTGACAGCCAAGCCTGACCTCGGTTCTTTCGGCGCGGCCGGAGAGTTCGAGTATGGGAATTACAACAGCATCAAGGCCGAAGGGATGGTCAATGTCCCGATCGGCGATTCTATCGGCGTTCGGGTAGCCGGATTCTTTCTGAATCGCGACGGTTACACCACAAACCTTTTCGACAATTCGGATGTCGACGACCGAGACATGTACGCTGTTCGTGGTTCTCTTCGTTTTGAACCCGGTGCCGATACCACTCTCGACTTCATGGCATATTATTTCAGGGAAGATGACACCCGTTTACGTAATCAAAAGCAGGCCTGCCAGCGTGACCCGCTCGGCGTGCTGGGTTGTCTGAACAATCGCCGCGACTTTGACATCACCAATGCCAATTCCACAGTCGGCGCAACGCTCAGTTCGCAAGAGTTCTTCGCTATTCAGGGAATTCCCTCAGTACTGGGATTGGGAAGCCTGTACGGCCCCGATGCATTTGCAGGATTCGATAAGCCCGACGATGTGCGCACGGTAAACACGGCGTATACTCCATTCTATTTTGCCGATGAAGTGCAGCTACAGGCCCGTCTCGAGCAGCGCATCGGAGCTATGACACTGACTGCAACCGGTCTTTATCAGGACACCGAAGTCGATTCCCGGCAGGACTACTTTCTGGGCATTCAGGATCGTACCGGCTTTGCTACGGCCTTGAACGTGTTGTCCGGCTTCGCGGCCAACGGTTTGCCTACCGGCCTCCCCGCACCTGCACCGGCGTTCGTGCCAGGTTCGTCGGCGTATTTTACCCCGATTGTGGAGGCTCTCATCCCCAATGGCCCAGGGGGCTTATTGTGCACCTCCGATAACGATGATGGGAACAGGGGCGCGTTCGAAGGTAATGTATTGTGCGGCGAAACGCCGCTATCCTTCGACAGGTCTTCAGAGCAACGCGAATCCTGGAGCGGCGAAATCCTCCTTTCCAGTGATTTCGACGGAGCATTCAATTTCCTGCTCGGAGGGATCTATGCAAAGTCCAAGACTACCGACAACAGTTACTATGTAAACTCATTCGCGCTTGACTACGCCAGTGCCATTCTGGGATCGTTTGGTACTTTGGCAGGCGGTGCACCGCCATCCTACTTCGCAACATCCATGTACCGCAACAATTCTCTCGAGGCTAATCTTGAGAGCTTCGGTGTGTTCGGGGAGATCTACGTCGACCTGACCGAGCGTCTGACCTTCACCGGAGGTTTGCGGTATAACGACGACAAGAAAGACGTGACTGCGCGCACGACCTTGATTAGCTTCCTCAATCCTTACGCGAATGACGGGGAGCCGTTCGACAGCCCGATCACTCCCTTAACCGGTCCCTCTGGTCTTTTTGATGCCGATCCTGGTACGCCAGGTGAGCAGCTGACGCAATTTAGAGAAGTAGGTTTCGATGAAATAACCGGGCGTGCGGTGCTCGACTACGAAGTTACGCCTGACAATTCGATTTACGCATCTTATGCCAGGGGCTATAAATCCGGGGGTATCAACCCGCCCCTTTCGCCCGTTTTCGATGTGGCTGAAAGCTTCGGATCAGAAACCATCGACGCATTTGAAATCGGATCGAAAAATACCTTTGCGAATGGCGCACTGCAATTAAACGCTACTGCATTCTACTATAAGTATAGCGGGTTGCAGCTTAGCCGCATCGTCGCCCGTACCTCAGTTAATGATACTATCGATGCCGATATCTGGGGTGTGGAACTAGAGTCCGTTATCCGGCCCGATCCCGATTGGCTTGTCAACTTGACGTTCAGTTATCTCAACGCGGAAGTTGCCGGCGACCAGTTCTTCTCCAATCCGCGCGACCCGGGTGGCGGCGATCCTGATGCCGTCATCATCAAGGATATCAGCAACGGTGCTAATTGTGCCGTAACCGGGCCAGCCCCCGGCGTGGCCGACGCATTCGTCGCCGGAGTGAACGCAGCTCTGGGTCTTCGTGGTCCCGAAGAATTTCCTAATGACGGCAATCTTGCGTCAAGCGGCGCATTCAGCATTTGCGATGTCTTGGCCGGAGCCGTTCCGGCGGGCAGCGGCCTTGCGGTATTAAGCCCTGGCGTAGAGGTCAACATAAAAGGGAACAAGTTGCCGCAGGCCCCCGAAATGAAGGTTTCGATGGGTGTGCAGTACACCGCCACTTTCGACAATGGCATGACTCTGGTTCCTCGCGTGGACGTAGCGCTGACTGGTGAGCAATACGGCAATATCTTTAACGGCAGGGTCAACCGGATCGAGCCATTCGTGCAAGCCAACGCGATCGTGCAGTTGAACAGTGCGGATGAGCGTTGGTTCGTGCGCGGATTTGTTCAGAACATTTTCGACAGCAGCTCGGTGACAGGATTGTACTTGACCGACGCATCCTCGGGGAATTTTACCAATATCTACACTTTGGATCCTCGTAGATATGGTGTTGCTTTGGGGTTCAGTTTCTAACAGGTCCAGATCGTGTTGGCGGGGAGATCGGTGGTCCTCCCAACGACCCGAAAGGACAGTGCCAGCTAGTTCGTATTTCGACCCATGACTTTATAGCTTTTCCAGAGCGGCGTAATGCTCGATGACCGCCTCGTAAGCCTACCGACGAGGCGGTCATCGAACCGGCCAAATGCGAGCTGCACTCGAAATGCCTGTACGATCGCTCGTTGATGTCGCTACGAGATGCTCGCGGAAAGCTTAAGGCCTTACATAGAAACGACAATGAAGAGTCACCGAATAGTGCAATCGGGATATCCGATGGTGATACTGGCAAACGCACTCTGCGAAAGGCGGAAACATGCTGACCCCTATGATCCAAGATTGGGTCGCAGTGCACGAGGTGCTGACGCGTTAGGAAAAGTTGGAAGGGGCTGCGGGGCAGACTTCTGAGAAAACTTATCCTAACTCTGTTCAGGTTTCATAACTGATTTTCGATCGACCGGAGCTGGCTCAACCGACGTGCGATTGTCGCGAGACAATTCGACCCATCCCAACCCAAGCGACTTCTGGATCGCGATCCAGCCATTTGTCATGGCGGCGATCGCCCGATCGAGATTTGCTCTGGCCTGTTCGCGCTTGCGGATCGAAGTGTCGAGTTCGCCTTGCGAGATTACCCCCGCGGCGCGGCGTTGCTCGTTAAGCTCCGCAGCCGTGTCGGCCTGCCGACTGATCTGCGCCAGCGCGGCTACGTTGGCTCTTTGTTGCCCGAACCGAGCAAGCGATTGTTCGGCGTCGCGTAGTGCGCCCAGGACCACTTCAAGATAGCGCGCTTCGGCCTCGTCGCGCGCACTCTCGGCCTGATCGATCGATGCTGCCGTGCGGCCGGAATCAAGCAGGTTCCACTGCAGCCGCGGCAAAGCGATTGCCGATAAGTTGCCCGGGTCCAGGATGTCGTCGGGCTCCGATCCGCCCAAACCGAGAATCCCCATGAAGGAAATCTTGGGGAAGCGAGCAGCCTCTGCCACGCCAATGCGCGCATTCGCCGCGGCCAGCATGCGTTCGGCGGCTCGAACATCCGGCCGCCGCGCTATTAGCGCTGCGGGATCGCCCACCGCGACCCGTTCGGGGGGAAGCGGAATTTCGGCCTGAGCCGCCAGGAGCCCGTCGAGTGCGCCGGGCGCTTCGCCCGTCAGCACCGCGAGCGTGTCTTTGAATACATCGATGTCCGCTTGAGCTTCCGCGATCTGCGACTTGAGCAGTTCGAGCTCGGCGTTCGCGTTACCGACCGGGAACAGCGCGAGAGCGCCCTGTGTATAGCGCTGATAGGTCAATTCGAGAATTTGCTGCTGTAAGTCGCGCTCTCGCTGGACAAGCTCGAGCCGCCCTTGCGCTTCTCGCAGGCTCACATACGCCCGCGCGATTTCGGCGGCGAGCTGGACTTTCGCATCCTCGGCGTTCGCCACCGAGGCCGCAGCCTGAGCGTTAATGGCCTCGACACGCCGTGCCTGCCCCCCAGCGAAATCGATCTCCCAGTTTGCATTGAGCCCGACGTTGTAGACGCTGAGGCTGTCCTGCTCTTCGGTGTCTGCAGGAGCGCCGGGCGATCCCGGGGGCGGGCCGCTGCCGATATCTAGCCCTGGGATATTCGCCTGGACCGCAGTCGCCTGCGCAGCCACGGCGGGTAGCCGGTTGGCGCGCTCCTGGCGGAGAGAAGCCCTTGCCTGTTCGATGCGAGCGCGCGCCGCGGCCACGCCCGGATTGCCGACCAGCGCGCGCGCCTCCAGTTCATTGAGAACCGGATCGCCGAGCAGCGTCCACCAGTCGCCGGCAATCGGCGCAAACGGATCGATTTCGGGGCCGGCGCGTACGAACGCATTGCCTGCGGCGGTCGCAAGTTGCGGGGGACCGGCATAGTCGGGACCGGACATGCAACCCGCGAGGAGCGCCATGGGAGCGAGGAGGGTTAGGGTCTTGCGCATAGAGTTCTCAGTGCATCGAAAGGGATAAGTTCTTCGGGAGAGGCTTGAGGAACAGTACCAGCGGCACCGTGACCAGGGTAATCGCGCCCATGGCGAAAAAGACATCGTTGTAGGTCATCACGAACGCATCGCGCTGAATGATGCCGGAAAGCATCTCCAGCGCGGCCTGTGGGCTGCCCAGCGACGCCGTCATGCCGTCCAGGTATTCCTGTAGCCGGGGGCTGTTGGCGTTGAGGGTTTCTTCCATGCGTCGACTATGATGCCACAGGCGCTGATCCTGGAACGAGGCAAGCCCCGCGAGCGCGAACGAGCCCCCGAGGTTTCGCGCCGCGTTGAAGATCCCGGAAGCATCGCCGGCATCCTCCTTGGCAACCGAAGCTACCGTCGCCTGGTTGAGGAACATCATCGTGAGGATCATGCCGATGCCACGCAGGAACTGGCTTTCGGTGAACACTCCACCTCCCGATTCCGCTGTCAGATTTATGCTGACGAAACAGCTTAGCGCCATGATGAACATGCCCGCGCCGACCGCAATGCGGATGTGAATCCTGCGGATCATGAACGGGAGAACGGGCATCAACAGGAAAGCCGGAACGCCCATCCAGAAGATCACAAGTCCGGTCTGCAAGGCATTATAATCGGAAATTATCGCGAGAAATTGCGGGATCACGTAGGTCGAGCCATACATGACCATGCCAAGCGCCAGTGCCATCACCACGACGCTGGCAAACTGCCTGCTGAGCATCAGGCGCAATTTGAGCACGGGTTTGCGCGCGTAAAGCTGTCCGTAGGTCAGAAGTGCAAAACCCACGACCGTCATCAGTGTGAGCTGGACGATCAGCGTGGAATCGAACCACTCCTCACGGTGGCCTTCTTCCAGAACGATGGTCAGCCCACCCAACCCAAGGATCATACCAGCTATTCCCGCCCAATCAGCCTCGCGCAGGTAAACCCAGTCGGGCTTTTCATGGGGTAGCCCGATGAATAGTAAAGCAAGGAGCAACGCGCAGACGGGCACGTTGACGAAGAAGGCGTAGTGCCAGCTCAGGTTCTCGGTAAGCCAGCCCCCCACCAACGGGCCCATTACCGGCCCAAGAACCACGGTCATTCCGAAGAGCGCCATGCCAATCGGCTGTTGCGATGGAGGCAGTCGCTTTGCGACGATGGTCATGGCGGTTGGAATAAGCGCGCCGCCCATGAACCCTTGACCGGTGCGACCGATGATCATCGTCGTCAGATCGGTGGCAATGCCGCACAACACCGAAAAGGCCGTGAAGGCAGAAACCGCGACGATGAGCAGCGTGCGAAGGCCGAGCAGTCTTTCCAGCCACGCGCTCAGAGGGATGATGATGATCTCGGCAACAAGGAAGGCTGTCGCGATCCAGGTGCCTTCGGTTCCGGTCGCGCCGATTTCCCCCTGGATCGTCGGCAGCGCCGAATTGACGATCGAGATGTCAAGCGTTGCCAGCATCGCCCCCAGCGCACCGGCGGCTACGGCGATCCAGGCCGTAGCATCGGCCTTTTCGACCGGCGGCGAAACCGCTGCAGCGGCGCCTGCCATCGGTCAGTCTCCGGCCGCGTTGCGGATCGAATCGAGTTGGTCTCTAGCGGCGCGCGTATCGACACTCGCGACAACAGACATGCCCGGCACCAGCAGACGCAGGATCTCGGGCGAAGCCTGAATGGATATGCGCACCGGGACGCGCTGAACGATCTTGGTGAAATTACCCGTCGCGTTCTGTGGCGGAAGGATTGAGAATTCTGCCCCGGTACCCGGCGCGATGCTCTGCACTCTTCCTGATAGCTCGAGGTCCGGCAGCGCGTCGATTTCCAAGGTGACGGGTTGCCCCGGGCGGACAAGTCCGAGCTGCGTTTCCTTGAAATTTGCTGTCACGTAGAGGCGGTCGGTCGGTACGAGGCTCATAAGGCGTTGGCCAGGCTGGACAAATTGTCCAGGTCGGACCGTGAGGTCACCCACCCGCCCGGAAATACTGGCCTGGAGCGTGGTCGATGACAGGTTCAGACGGGCGGCCTCGAGTTGCGCACGAGCGGCGTTGGCTTGCGAATTGGCCTGGTCTATCTGCTCGCTAAGCGTGTTCTGTCGGCGCTGTGCCGCCGTGAGCGCGGCGCGCGCTGCCGCGACTTGAGCCTGCGCTTCTCTGGCCTGGGCCTCCAGCTGATCGAGCCTCTCGCGCGGCTCCGCTCCCGAAGCGGCAAGGGGGCGGTACCGGACAACCTGCTCAGCAGCGAGACCAGCCTGTGCAGATGCCGCTGCGAGCTGTGCACGGGCCTGGGCAATTGCCGCGTCCTGCTCTTGTTGCTGGGCGCGTACCGTATCTGCTCCGGCGAGCGACGCGGCGATCTGGGCTTCGACCTGGTTCGTTTGGGCACGATAATCTCGCACGTCCAGCTGGACAAGCGCATCGCCCGACGCGACCGTTTGATTCTCCGTCACTAATACGCGCTCGACGTAGCCCGCAATTTTGGGGGAGATGATGACGCTGTCGGCGGCAATATAAGCGTTGTCGGTGGACTGCTGGAATCTGCCGTACGTCTGATGATTGTAATACCAGTAGCTCCCGGCGAGCAGGACCAGAATGCCGGCGATCAGCAGACCCAGCCGGACCCGCGGACTGGACAACCCCGTCGGACGTGCGCCTTCATCGCTAGCCCCTGCTGTCTCGTCCGCCATGATTATTTCGCTCCTCGCCATCGTTTGAGCCGCTGCGCGAGCGATATAGCGGCCAAAACAAAATGCGAAAGTCCTTTACTATTTTTCTCCGATCGATAGGAATGTCTCATGCCAGAAGATGAGGGCACTCTCGCACTCGACAATGTCATCACCCACGATGATCGAGCGATCTTCATGATGGACCAGATCAGCCGCGCCGCGCGCAAGGCATTCGATGACCGAGCACAGCCGCTGAGCCTCAATCGTACGCAGTGGCGTGTGTTGGCGCAGTTGATCAGAGCTCCTGCCCTGAACCAGACGGACATCGCCAGGAGACTTGAAATCACATCCTCCAGCAGCGGCCTGGAAGACATGACGCCTTCGCGCTTGAGTGACCGGACGCGGCTTGCGCAAGTCATAGCAATATTCGGTCGCCACGGGCGGGGCGGCATCACGCCCGTGTTGGGACTAGGCCGATCTCAAAACCAAAACACATTCGACGCGCCCGGATGCCCCGCTCGTGGCGATTGCGCCAGGGGACGAACCTCGGTCATGTTCTATAGCGGACAACCGAATGGAGCATGCGGGACGCGAACTTTCATTGCACCGGCCCTCTGCCGGACGAACAAACCGCTGGCGGCGTGCTAGATGGAAACTAACGCAAACTTCTCCCTAGTGGCGTGGATCGTTGGCATTCTGATGCTTACGACCATCGCTTTCGCGATGTGGCTAATCGATCCCAGACCAAATCAGGAAACATATCAGATCAAGTTTGATCGCTCCGTGGAAGGCCTTCAGTCGGGATCGACTGTAACACTATCGGGAGTCCCTGTGGGACAGGTAACATCGGTCCGTCTGGCGGAAAATGAACCGGAAAACGTGGTCGTTGTTCTGACTCTCGATCCTTCTGCGGCGAAAGTCCACGGCCTTGAAGCGACAATCAGCACGGATCTGATAACTGGAGAGGCTGCGCTCGTGCTCGAGGGCCGACGGGGTCGTCAGGGCATTTACACCGACAAGTCAGGAAAAAAGATCATTCCCGCCGCGGACGAAACCGGACTATTGGGGAGGGATGCGACCGCCACTGTAGAGACCGTGGCAAATAGCATTCGCGCTCTGAACGAAGGACTGGAGCCAGAAAAGCAACGGGTGATCACCTCCGATCTTGTCCGGCTTCGAGTCACGACGGCCGCACTCGCATCGGACGCCGAAGGTTGGGACGAACGATTGGCCTCAACAAAAGGAAGATTGTTAGACTTAGGGCACAGGGTTGGTGGATGGGGAAATAATCTTCGAGATGCAGATCGGCGGATCTCAGGGCGGAGCGCTTCTGCTATCGCGCAACGACGCCTTCGCCAATTCAGGGAGGGCGTGCAGAACGCTGAAAACAAACTTTCCCAGATAAGGAGTGGCATTCCGGCGGTCGAAGATTCTTTGGTTGAAGGTGAAACGGACCTTCGCGAGCTTAGTCGCGAACTTGCTCCTCTCAGTGAAAAAATCGAAGATATTCAGGTTGAGGGAATTACATCAAATCCTCCCCTCCCAGACTATCGGCCAAAAAGAAGAGAAGCTGGAACGAATATCGATGATTTAAAGTAAACCGAACGGATGACTGCTTCCGGGCAGAGCGCGCAGCCCGTAGAATAGCGGAGATTGGAGCGCAAAGCGGATAACGACCTACTCCGCGGTCAAGTTTGAAATTGAAATTCCGAGTCCTAAAAAAGGCATCGAACCAATACATTAGAGGGATTTTGCGGGCCTTTTGCGGGCTTTTCAGCTTGACCGAAATATCTAAACATCAGAAATTAAACGGAAAAGAAGTTCGAATGTGATGCCTCTTCTGGGCACCATTTTCAGATCCTCTTCGGAACGATCGAAGTCCCGTGGGGCGGGCAGGCTTGGGGCCTGCGCGCAGTCCTTCCTTCGGGCTGCCGCGAAAAATTTCTCCATCGATGGATTAACCCGGGCGCTCGAGCCGTTTCCCCATCGAGCAGGCCTTCGAACCGCCTGCACGATGAAGGAGAATCGACATGAAGACCAAAGCCCTGCTTCCGCTGATCGCCCTCGGCCTGGCCGGTGCGGCGAGCGCTGCCGTGCCCATGTTGCACGAAGAGCAGGTGGCCCGCGCCGAGGAACGCCTGATCCTGACGCGGCCGATCGCCGGTATCGAGAACAATCTGTGGTTCGACTACCGGATCGACGTGGCCGAGGCGCAAAAGGAGCTATCGAGCGACCTGCGCCGGGCGAGCGACCTCGAGGACCAGCGCGACGCGTGGGAGGAATATGCCCACGAGCTCAAGCATGAGCGCGAGGATTACATCCACGACATGGCGAAGCGCGGCTATCGGCAGGGTACGGTCCAGCTGCTCGACTGACCGCAGACTATCTCCCGGGCGATCGCTCGCGTCCCTACCCCCCAGGGCGATCGCCAATCCCCGAAGGACCGGCCCCAGCGCCGGTCCTTCTTTTTTTACGAGTCCGGGTGCGGTCGGGAGTTCAGCGCCAGCCCGCGTCGCGGGCAAGGGCTTCGGCTTCGGCATCGAGGGCGGGGCCGGCGGCCATCCGCTGCGCGCGGGCGAGAATCTCGGCATTGCCCGCGCCCGCCATGCGGTAGTCGGTGTCGGTAGCCTGCGCCCCTTCGCCAACTGCTTCGAGCTTCCAGCCCTCGGCATCGCGGCAGGCGATCCCGCTGCCTCGGGTCGCACTGAATGCCCGACAGAAAGCGCCCTCGCGGTCGCGGAAGCTGAGCAGGATGCGCGTATCGGCATTGCCCGGCTGCTCCGCCACCAGCTGGCTGTCGAGCACTGCGGCAAGCTGCGCGTCGGCATAGCCCTCGGGCGTACCGCCGCGCGGCAGGAACACCGCCAGCGCCAGCGAGGCAGCGATGGCGGGCCCCACGACCCAGCTCCAGCGCGGCAACCGACGCTTCGCCTCGCGCCGCTCGCGGGCGGTGGCCAGATCGACCACTTCGGCCGGCCTCGGCGCCAGCATGGCAGCAAGCGCTTCGGGCACAGCCTCGTCTGCGATCGGTGCGAAATGCCCTGCAAGCCGGCTCTTGAGCGCGCGATGCGCCTCGACCTGGCGCTGCAGCTTTGGATCGGCGGCGATCGCGGCCGCCACCTCGGCTTCGCGGGCGCCCGAAAGCTGCCCGTCGGCAAAGGCGGCGATGTCTTCGCGGGTGAGGGTCATGCCTTTTCTCCGAGGATTTCGAGAAGCGCATCGCGCCCGCGCACGAGCCGGGAATTGAGCGTGCCCACCGGGCAGCCGACGATTTCGGCAGCCTCCTTGTAGGCATAGCCTTCGACCATCACCAGCAGCACCGCTTCGCGCTGCTCCTCGGGCAATTGCTGCATCGCGCGATCGACCATCGACAGTTCGACTGCCGATTCCTGCGCGCCATCGCCGCCGACCGACAGGCCCGCTTCCTCCGCCACGAATGTCTCGCGGCGGCGGGTGGTAGCCCGGCCTTCGTCGATCCAGAGATTGCGCATGATCCGATACATCCAACTGTCGAGCCGCGTGCCATCCTGCCACTTGTCGCGATTGGCCAGCGCGCGCTCGATGCTCATCTGGCAGAGATCGTCACCGTCGGCCGGATTGCCGCAAAGACCGGTTGCGAAACGACGCAGCCGGGGCAGCATTGCCAGCAAGTCCTGCTCGAACGATGGGTTCAGCGGTTTCTGCCTTCCGTGGATTAAACGGATGACCCCACCCGTTTCATCCATGCTTAATGCGAATTGGAGCAAAGAACGCAACCGATGCCCAGAATTTCCCCGCTTTTCGCGCTTTTTGCCGCGCTCGCCGCGCCGCTGGCGGCGCAGGTCGGCCTGCCGGGCGTCCAGCTGCCGCGCGTGGGCGGTGTGCTGGGTCAAGTCGGCGAGCTGGTCGACGACACGCTCGACCGTACCGACCGGATTGCGCGCGACCTGGCCCGCGACCGGCTGCGCATGATCGATCGGCTGGTACGCCGCCACGGGGACGCGATCGCGCTCGATGCGCGCGGCGAACCTGCGCGGTGGGGCGAAGTGCTGCTGATGGACGCGGGCGAGGATGCACTGGCGAGGGCCGGGGCGGCGGGATTCGTCCTGCTCGAGACCGTCGAGTTGGCCGACCTCGGGATGCGTGTCAGCCGCTTGCGGGTGCCGGCGGCGCTGGAGCTCGGCGAGGCCGAACGTGTACTGGAGCGGCTTCTTCCCTCGGTCACGATCGCGCCGGACAATCTCCACTTCCAGTCGGGCGATGCAGGCCCGGTTCCGCTTGCCCTTGCGGCGGCCGCCGGCGGAGCAGGCCGCACGCCGGTGGGCATGATCGACGGCGCGCCGGGCAGATCGGTTACCGTTGCCGCCACCCGCGGCTTCGCCGATGGGGCACCCTATCCCAGCAATCACGGCAGCGCGGTGGCCTCGCTACTCGCCTCGCAGCATGCCGGCCCGATCCGCGTAGCCGATGTCTATGGCACCGACAGCGCGGGCGGCAATGCACTCGCTATCGCGCGCGGGTTGGGCTGGCTGGTCGGGCAGGGCAGCAAGGTCGTGACGATCAGTCTCGTCGGACCGCGAAACCTGGTCCTCGAACGCGCCATAGCGGGTGCGCGCAAGCGCGGCGTGGTGGTGGTCGCGGCGGTCGGCAATGACGGACCTGCCGCGCCGCCCGCCTATCCGGCGAGCTATGACGGCGTGGTTGCAGTCACCGCCGTCGACGGCAAGCGCCGCGCGCTGATCGAGGCGGGACGGGCGCTGCATCTGGACTATGCCGCGCCCGGCGCGGACATCCACGGGCTCAACGCCAAGGGAAAGCGTATCGTCCTGCGTGGAACGTCGTTCGCGACTCCGCTGGTCGCGGCGCGGCTGGCGCGGGCGATCGAGCGGGGTGGCGATTGGCGCCGCGTGCTCGACAGCGAAGCCGAGGACCTCGGCAAGAAGGGCGCCGACCCGGTCTATGGCCGTGGGCTCCTCTGCGGCAGCTGCACCGGCCGGTAAGAAAATTCGTCCCTGCATGGATTAACCCGCGCAGCCGGTTCGTTTTCCTTGTCGAAGCAGGCGCTCACCTCCCTCCCGGAGCCCTGCAGGAAGAAAGGAATTCTCGATGAACAGGCTTCTTCTCGCAGCAGCAGCCATGACTGCCATCACCGCCGCGCCGCAGGCGCATGCCCAGCTCCTCTCGGGCACGGGCCTCGGCCAGGTGACCGGTGGCGTCGGTCCGATCACCCAGAGCGCGACCGGAACCCTGAATTCGGCCACGCGCGGCACGCTGCGCGGCACTGCCCGCACGCGTGGCAACCAGAAGGTCGATCGTCGTTCGGGCGAAGTGTCGCTCGACCGCTCGCTCGACACCGGCGTGGCCGCGACGACCGACCAGGTCCTCGGCAGCCCGCTGGGCTCGGCTTCGGGTTCGGCTTCGGGCAGCGGCGAGGCCTCTGGCTCGGGCAGCGCCGATGCCCAGCTCGTCGGCACCGATGCGGTACGCGGTCTTGCAGGCCAGGGCGTGGGCCGGGCGCGCGAGGGTGTCTCCACCGTGCGCAATCTGGCGACGCCCGCAGTCGGCGCCGCGCGCGATCGCGCCGGCAGCCTTGCTGCGCAGGCCGGAAACCTGTCTGCCACGGGCCAGGGCGGCGGCGCCGCTTCGGGTGAAGGCTCGGCCGGCTTCGGCAATGGCGTACTGGCTGCCGCAGGCAGTGGGGCCGCTACGGGCGACGGCGCCTTCGCGGTCAGCCCGGGCATGCCGGTGCTTTCGCCGCAGGGCGTGCCGGTGGGCAAGGTTCGCCAGCTGGTCAGCGATTCGCGCGGCCGCGTCGAACAGGTCGTGGTCGAGGCCAAGGGCCGCAAGTTCGCGGTTCCGGCAGCCTCGCTCGCAGCCAGCGGCAATGCTCTGGTAATGGCCGAAGGTTCTGCCTCGGGCGAGACGTCGCAGCCGCCTGCCGACAGCACGGTCGAGTAAGCTATCGCGCCGCATTGCGGCCGAACGGGGCGGCCGGGTCATCGCGATCCGGCCGCCCTTTGCGTCTGCCAACCCGATAGACGTCACAGGATACGCCGCGGCTGGTAACTGGCGGCCGGCGATTGCCTTCCCCGGGCGAAATGCCCAAGGATGGGGGCATGAAGCCGGGACAATCCAGCACGGCCGCGCGCCAGGTGGCAAAGGGCACGATCCGCGATACGCTGCTCGAAGCTGCCAGCTCGCTGATGCGCGAACTCGACACGGTGGATATCGGTATTCTCGACATCGCTGCGCGGGCCGAAGTCAATCACGGCATGATCCGCTATTATTTCGGCAGCAAGGAAGGCATGCTTCTCGCGTTGCTCGATCGCGATGTCGGGGTGCGCATCCGGCAATTGCGCGCGCTGCTGCGGCTCGAGGCCAGTCCTACCGAGAAGATGCGCATCCATCTCGAGGGCATTCTCGATACCTATTACCGGATTCCCTATCTCAACCGCCTGATCCAGGCGATGGTCCGCGACGCCTCGCCCGAGCGCGTCCACCACATTGCCGAGGAGCTGCTCAAGCCGATCGCCCAGGCGCAACACTCGATCATCCAGGAAGGCATCGCGGCGGGCGAGTTCCGCAGCGTCGATCCCAAGCTGTTCTACTTCAACACCATTGGCGCTGCCGACGGGCTCTATTCCAACCGCTTCACGCTCTCGGCCGTGTTCGGAGGCATCGCCGCCGCCGACGATGCGCTGCACGAGCGCTACAAGCGGCACACGGTCGAAACGCTGATGGCGGGGCTGCTAGCCTGATTATCAGACTTGATAACACCGCTCCGGGCGACATAGTTTCCGGCATGGATCTTCGGTATCTTTCCGCCGATCGTCCGCCAGAAACTCGAACTCGGCCGCGAGTGGGACCTTTCGCTGGGAGAGCGCCTGCTGGTGAAGCTGTTGGGGAAGATGGCCGACCGCAAGGTCGATCCCGAATCCCCCGCCTATCGCGCGGCGCTGCGTCTCGGACTTCCCGCCGATACGGCCTGGCGCTAGCTCGCCTGCATGCCTCACCCCAAAGTGTGACCGCCGACTTGCTGGACCCGCGCGACCGCCTATCTTGAGCGCCATGCATTTCGACGATCTCCTGCGCCGCTATTTCGCTTCGGCCGACATGACCGCCATTTCCCCCGACGCGCTTGCGGCCGGGATCGAGCATTGCCGGGTCGACCTGGGACTCGAAAAGAATCCGGCCAAGCGCTTCGCACTGTGGGCGCTATTGCACCTGTTCGATGCCGCTCCCGATCTCGATATCGCTTTCGAAACCGCGGAAGAACGTGAGGCCGCCCGCAATTTCGCCGACCTGCTGGCCGGGGCGACGGAGCCGGGAGGGGACTGACCGCCGCATAGGGCGATCGCTTCCGGCCCCGCTTTCCCGACAGAGGTCGCACGTCCGGCGACGGTTTACGGGAGGTTCCGTATGGCCTGACCTGGGGGCGCCGCTCACCTTGGCCGCAGCCTCAAGCCGCCGCCAGGGGAGTCCGCCGATGCCAGACCTTTCGCCTATTCTCGACGATCCCGTCGCCGCGCTGGGACGGGAGGCTTCGGAGCTTGTCGACCGGCGTGATGCGGATCGCGCCACCGTGCTTGCGCTGCTCGATCATCACGGCGCGCGGAGCGCCTCGGCCGCTCACGCGATCGCGGTCAGCAAGGGCCTCGATCTCCGGCTCGCCATCGCCAGAATCAACGAGTTTGCCATTGCCGACATTCCCGCCGATCCGGTGGCCTGGCGCTATCAGGACTGCTCGCTCAAGGCCGACTTGCAATCGCTGACGCGCCGCCTGGATGCCGAGGACGAACCGATCCTGTGGTTCGACATCGATCGCCTGCCGGCGACCTTGCGGTCGATCGTGCGGCAGGCGCGGGCCTCGATCATCGTGACCCCGCGCGAGGATCGTACAGGAGGGGCGGAGGCTGCCTATATGCAGCTGCTCGAGCATACCGACGTCTCGATCCTCGTCGTCCCGCCCGACGCGGCCACCGGCGAGGGGCGCTATCGCCGCATTCTCGTTCCGCTCGATGGTTCGCCGCGTGCTGAAAGCGTGTTGCCCCTCGCGCGCCGTCTCGCCGCCAGACACCGTGCCAGCCTGGCGCTGGTCCACGTCCTCGACCGCAACGTAGCGGAGCCCGGCACAGATTCTGCCAGAGCGTCGGTCGATCCAGCCCTGCGGGCAAGACGCCGGCTGGAAGCCATTGCCCGCCAATACGAAATCGCCGATCTCCCGGTCGAACTGCTTGTCGGCGGACCCGGCGACCCGCGCCTGTCGCTTCTCGAAGTGATCGAAAAGTGCGATTTCGACCTTGTGGTCATGTCGGCCCACGGTCGATCGGCCCTTGCCCATACTCCTTGCGGCAGTGTGGCAAGGCATCTCCTGGGCGCCGCCGACATTCCGGTCCTGCTGGTGCGGACCGGTTCGCGGTTTACCGAAGCGCGCGCCAGGGAGCTTGGCCCGCAGCCATCGCTGTTCCAGTTCGGCGAAGGCTAGACATGTCCGCCGAGGCAGCTGCCGGACATTGTAGCGAGGACGGCTGCATCGGAGACTTCACGCCGGTGGCGGGACCGGTCGATGAGATCGACCTGATCGGCAGGATCGACCGCGTTCAAGCCTCCTTCGAAGCCTTCCGCCGCGAAGCCCTGACACCTCCCGACGGGACCGAAAAGGCGGCGGAATGGCTGCTCGACAATGACTATCACGTCGCGCGTGCGCTGCGCGAAGTCGTCAAGGGGTTGCCGCGCGCCTATCTGGCAAAGCTGCCCGGGGCGCCGGGCGAGGACATCCGGCCGCGCCCCTACGCGATTGCCCGCGACTATTTTCGATGCAGCCACCTGCAGCTCTCTTGCGGCGAATTCGAGAACTACATCGGCCAGCTGCAAAAGAGCTGGCCGCTCTCGCTGGCAGAGCTGTGGGCGCTGCCCAACATGCTCCGCATCGTCGCGATCGAAACGCTGCTTGCGGCGCTGGCCGAACTGTTCGGCGGCGTAGGGGCGAAGCAGCTCGATTCCTGGCTGGAGCCGCCCGATCCGCGCTCCGTGCATGCAGTCGAGCGGGTGGCGCGATCGATCACCGTCCTGCGGACGATCTCCGAGATTGCCTGGGGGGATTTCGTCGATGCAGTGAGTATCGTCGAACGGACGCTGCTGGGCGATCCCGCGCTGGCCTATCCGCGCATGGATTTCGAAACGCGCGACCGTTATCGCGGCGCGCTCGAGCAGATAGCCGCCGATGCGGGGCGCCCGGAGCAGGAGGTGGCGCAGGAGGTACTCACGCTGACCGCCGATGCGCAGGACCCGGTGCGGCGACACGTGGGCTACTGGTTGCTCGATCGCGGTCGCGAAGCCCTCGAAACCCGCCTTGGTGCGGCGATCCCGTGGAACAGGCGGGCCGGCCGCGTGGTACTGGCGCATCCCTGGGCCGTCTATGCCTGCCTCGGGTTCGGCCTGTGGGTGGCCTTCATGGTGACCCCGGCGCTTTTCCTCCATCTCGCGCAGGCCTTGCCCCAGGCGTGGCTCGGCGGACTGCTGTTGGCCGTGATCCCCTCGTCGATCCTCGCCATGGTGACGCTGAACGGTGTGCTGACCCGCTTCCTGCCACCGCGAATCCTTCCGAAGATGGATTACACCGGTGGCCTACCCGCGAGTGCAAGGACGGCGGTAGTGGTTCCGGTGATCCTCTCGCCCCGCGACGACCGGCGCGAAATTGCGCACGTGCTCGAACAGCACTGGCTCGCCAACATCGATCGCCAACTCTCGATCGTCCTGCTCGCCGATCCGGCCGATGCCGACCTGCCTCATGAGCCCGGGGACACCGAGCTGGTCGATGGTCTGATCGCCGAGATCGAACGGCTCAACGCCCGCTATGCGACCGAGGGGCATGAGCCGTTCCACCTGCTGATGCGCCCACGCCGGTTCAACGCCGCGGAAAAGTGCTGGATGGCGTGGGAGCGCAAGCGCGGCAAGCTCGGGCAGTTCAACACGCTGGTGGCGACCGGGGACACGGCGGCGTTCGCGATCACGGTCGGACCGACCGAGGCGCTGCACGGGCTTCGCTATGTGGTCACGCTGGATGCCGACACCATGCTTTCGGCGGGCAGCGTCGCGCGGCTGGTGGCGGCGATCGATCATCCGCTCAACCGTCCATGCATCGATCCCGACACCCGCCTGCCGCGACGGGGGCATGCCATCGTCCAGCCGCGGATCGAAATTTCGCCGCAATCGGGCGAGCGTTCGCTCTTTGCCCGGCTGTTTCCCGGCGACACGGCGATCGACATATACAGCCGCGCAGTCTCCGACGTGTACCAGGACCTGTTCGGCTGGGGCGTTTTCGTCGGCAAGGGGATCTACGAGGTCGACGCCTTTCGCGCCTGCCTCGCCGATCGCGTGCCCGAGAATGCGATCCTCAGCCACGACCTCTTCGAAGGGGCGTTCTGCCGTGCCGCACTGGCGAGCGACATCGTCCTCTACGAGAATTTTCCGGCCAGCTATTCCGAATATGCGCGGCGTTTGCACCGCTGGATTCGCGGCGACTGGCAGTTGCTGCCCTGGCTGGGGCCCCGCGTGCCGTCGGAGGCGGGGGCATGTACGCGCAACCCCTTCGCCGCGGTCGACCGGTGGAAGCTCCTCGACAATTTGCGGCGCAGCCTTGTCGCGCCGTCGCTGCTCGCGCTCGCGATAGCCGGATGGCTGGTGCTGCCGGGCAGTCCTCTTGCCTGGACCCTGCTGGTCGTCTTCGCGCATTCGGGACAATTGCTGATCGAGCTCGCGACGGGAATGGCGCGGGGGCGGCGCAAGGGGGCGGTGCGGGGGCTTGGCGGCCGGATCGAGGACAATGCCGGTCGCGCGGCGCTGGCGATCGCGTTCCTCTGCCACGAGGCGCTGGTATCCGCCCATGCCATCGCGCTGACGCTGGGGCGGTTGCTGGTCACGCGCCATCACCTGCTGCAATGGACCACGGCGGCGGGCGTGGCGCGGACGCAAGTCGGCGACAGCCCTCGCCGGTGCAGCTGGCGCGAGATGTGGCCGGCAAGCCTGGTCGCACTCGGCATCGCGGGGATCGTGCTGCAATTCCGGCCCGCGGCGCTGCCGACCGCGGCGATCCTGCTCGTACCGTGGATACTGGCGCCCGAAATCGCTCGGTGGCTGGTGCGACCGGCGCAGCCCGAGGCGCGCGCGATCGATGCTGCGGGGTTGCTGTACCTGCGCCGCCTCGCACGCCGGACCTGGCTCTATTTTGAGACCTTTGCAGGACCGGCCGATCACTGGCTCCCGCCCGACAACTACCAGGGTCCGCCGTTCGAGGAAATCGCCCACCGCACCTCGCCGACCAATATCGGGATGCTGCTGACCTCGACCGCCACCGCCTGGTACCTCGGCTTCATCGGCCGGGCCGAGCTCGAAGCGCGCTCGGAGAACCTGCTCGACACGCTCGACCGCCTCCCGCGATACCGCGGACACTTCTACAATTGGTGCAATACGCGCGACCTGGAGCCGCTCGAACCGCGCTACGTGAGCGTGGTCGACAGCGGCAATCTGGCAGTGGCGATGATCGCCTATGCCGCGACGCTGCGCGAGGCGGGGGAGGCCGCAACGCTCGAACCCCAGCGCTGGCTGGGCCTGCGCGACCTGCTCGATCTGGTGGCCGAGGCGGCGGCGTTCACCCGGGGCGAGCCGCTGGCGCACGAGGCGCGTGCGCTCGGCACTGCCATCGCCGACTGCGTGGCGCGGGGCGACGATCCGCTTGTCCCCTTCGAGAGCGAGTGGCGCCAAGCACTGGGGCGGTTGGCAGCGACCGGCGAGCATCTGCTGGCCGACCCCGTGGCGCTCGATCCGGCTCGCCGGACCGACCTGCGTAGCTGGCTCGAGAGGCTCGACCACCACCTGCGTGAGCTGACACGCGACGCCAGCGTCGCCCTCCCGCACGGGACCCGCATGGCGCAACTGGCGCAGGCCTACGAGCGGCTGGCCTGGGCGATGGATTTCGCCTGGCTCTACGACGCCAACCGCGACCTGCTCTATCTCGGGTACAATGCCAGCCTCGGCCGGATCGATACGCATCACTACGATCTGCTCGCCTCCGAGGCGCGGCTCGCCAGCCTGCTGGCGATCGCCAAGCGCGACCTGCCCGTGCGGCACTGGTTTCACCTCGGGCGACCGGTCGTGCGCCGCGCGCGCGACCTGCTGATCCAGTCGTGGAACGGCTCGATGTTCGAATATCTCATGCCGCGGCTGTTCCTGCCGAGCGAACGCAACACGCTGGTCGGGCGCAGCGAGGCCGCGGCGGCGGCGCTGCAGCGTCGCTATGGCGAGCGCAACGGCTTGCCCTGGGGCGTGTCCGAATCCGCCTATGCGTTGCGCGATGCCGAGAACCGCTTCCAGTACCGCGCCTTCGGTGTCCCCGATCTCGGCATGCGTCGCGGCCTTGCCGAGGACGCGGTGATCGCGCCCTATGCCACGGCGCTGGCGCTGGCGGTCGATCCCCCGGCGGCGGTCGCCAACCTTCAGGCGATCGACCGTCTCGGTGCGGGCAGTCGGTTCGGGCTCTACGAAGCGCTCGACTTCACCCCCGGACGGATTCCCGATGGCCGCCGTTTCGCACCGGTCAATGCGGCGATGGCGCATCACCAGGGGATGATCCTCGGCGCGATCGGCAATGCGCTGTGCGGCGATTGCCATGCGCGGCGTTTCATGCAGCATCCGCGGGTGGCCACCGTCGCGCTGCTGCTGAGCGAGCGCGTGCCCTACGAACTGCCCTCCGAAATCACCCGGCTGGAGGTCGCGCAGGCCGGTAGCGAAAGGCGCACGCCCGCCCGCGCACCCGTGCGCTGGAGGCGGCGCGCGCGGCCTTGGCCGCAGGGCGTGCTGCTGGCCAATGGCCGGCTGTCGAGCTGGATATCCGATCGCGGCCCCGCCGCGCTGCGCTGGCAGGGGTATGCGATCAACCGCTTTGCCGGCGATCCGCTGGTCGAGAACGCGGGCCCCGCCTTTTACGTCAAGGACCGGAAGTCGCAGCGGCTGCTGGCTATGGGTGCGGGACGCGGTGAGGGTATCGCCACCGCCTCGTCGATCGGCTTCGCTTCCGACGGAGCCGAATTCCACGCCAGCGACCAGCAGCTCGAAGCGACGATGGAAATCGCGCTGGCGCAGGACCACGATCTCGAAATCCGCCGCATTACGCTGCGCAACGAGGCCGCGCACGAGCGCGACCTGCTGCTGAGCTGGTATGCGGAACCGGTGCTTTCACGGGCCATCGAGGACGAGCGGCACCCGGTCTTCAACCGCCTGTTCGTCTCGGGCCGATTCCTCGATGCACCGGCCGGAATGCTGTTCACCCGGCGTCCGCGCACGCCGCAGGAAACACCGCCGAGCGTGCTCTACACGCTGGTCGACGCAAACGGGCCGGCGCGCGGCCTGACCTGGTCGAGCGATCGCCGCGCCTTCCTCGGGCGGAACCGCGACCTGCGCGATCCGCAAGGCGCGCATCGCCAGCTTCCGCCCGACGATCTTTCGGGGCTCGACGCGGCCTGCGTCCTGCAGCTCGAATGCCGGCTGCAACCCGGCGAAGAGCGGCAGTTCGACTTCCTCACGCTGGTCGGCGGCAGTGCCGAAACCGTTGAGTCGGTCGCCCAGACGCTGCGCACCCCGGCGGCGATCGGCTGGCTGCTGCACCAGGGCCGCGCCGGCTGCAGCCCGGTACACGACGGCGAAGGCCTTTCCGATGCGGAGCTGATCGCCACTCAGGAACTCGGCATGATGCTGGCCTTCGCGCACCCGGCACTGACACAGCGCGATCCTGCCCCGTCCGCACAAGGCGGAGCGCAAAGCGATCTCTGGGGCATGGGAATTTCGGGCGATTTGCCGATCGTCCTGCTCGAGGTCGAAGGCGAGGGCGGCGAATTGCCCGAAGTGCTGGTTCGCGCGCACCGCCAGTGGCGCCTGGCCGGCCTCGAGAGCGATCTCGTCCTTCTCCAGACGGCGGGCTCGGGCTATCTCGAACCCTTGCGCGAACAGCTTTCGACGCTGCTGCATGCAGCGGGCTCGGCCGGGGCGTTGGGGGCGCGGGGCGGCGTGCATCTGCTCTTTTCCGACCAGCTTGGCGAGGCGCGCACGCGCCAGCTCAAGGGCACGGCAGCGGCCTGCCTGGTCGAGAACGAGGGGTCGCTTGCAAGCCAGCTCGAGCGGGCCGCAAACGCGGGCCATCTGCCGATCCCGCCAATCATTGCCTCGCGCCCGCCGCTTTCCGAACCGGCTGCGACGCCCCGCTCGACACGCGCCGAAGTCCCCCTGTTCGAGCTCGGTGAAGCAGCCTGCGCGATCGCACTTGAAGCCGACGGGACGACTCCTGCCCCGTGGGCAAACGTGCTTGCCAATCCCGATTTCGGCACGCTCGTCACCGAGGCGGGCGGCGGCTTCACCTGGTCGGTCAACAGCGGCGAGCATCGCCTGACCAGCTGGACCAACGATCCCGTCGGCGACCGCGTCAGCGAGGCGCTGTACCTGCGCGATGAAGAGACGGCGCAGCTGTGGAGCATCGCACCCGCGCCGTGCGGGGCCGATATCCGCTGCGAGGTCCGTCATGCGCAGGGCTGGAGCAGCTGGCACGCGCGCTCGCACGGTCTCGATCAGCGCATGACCGTGACCGTCCCCCCAGACGACACGGTCAAGCTTGTCCATGTCGAGCTGCGCAATCTGACCGACCGGCCTCGCCGGTTGACCGCGACCTATTACGTCGAATGGCTGCTGGGTGCGCTCGCCAGCACCGACCGTCGCCACATCCGCTGCGAATTTGCCGATGCGCCCGCGGCGCTGCTCGCTGCCAATCCCTGGCGCGAGGATTTCGCCGAGCGGGTCGCCTTTCTCGCCGCAAGCCGACCCGCGCACGGCTATTGCGTCGACCGCGGCGAATTCCTGGGCGAGGACGGCGATCCCGCACGGCCCGAGGCCCTGCGGCGCTGGGGCCTGCACAGTGCGATTCCCGCCAGCTATCAGCCGTGCGGCGCCTATCAGCTGCATCTCGAGCTGGCGCCGGGCGAGACGGTCGAGGCTTGCTTCGTGCTGGGCGACGCCGCCGGTCGCAGCGAGGCGCTGGCCAAGGTCGCACGCTGGACCGCGCCGGGGATGGCGCGGCAGGCGCGCGCCGACGCGAGCGCATTCTGGGATAGGCTCGCGGACACGTTGCAGGTCGAGACCCCCGATCCGCGCTTCGACCTGATGGTCAATCGCTGGCTGCCCTATCAGGCGCTGTCCTCGCGCATATTCGGTCGCTGTGGCTTCTACCAGGCGAGCGGCGCCTATGGCTTTCGCGACCAGCTGCAGGATGTCCTCGCCTTCCTGCGTGCGCGACCCACGCTGGCGCGCGAGCAGATCCTGCGCTGTGCCCGCCACCAGTTCGAGCAGGGCGACGTCCTCCACTGGTGGCATCCGCCTGCCGGGCGCGGGGTGCGCACGCGCTTCAGCGACGATCTGCACTGGCTGGCCTATGCCGTAGGAACCTATGTCGAGGCCACCGGCGACGAGAGTATCCTGACAGAAAGCGTCGATTTCCTCGCCGCTCCCCCGCTCGCCGATGACGAGAGCGATCGCTACGACCGCTTTCCCCCTGCGGATAATCCGGCACCGATCATCGATCACTGCGAGAGAGCGCTCGAGCGTATTGCGACCGGGGCGCACGGCCTGCCGCTGATCGGGGCGGGCGACTGGAACGACGGGATGGACCGCCTAGGCATCGCGGGACATGGCGAGAGCGTCTGGCTCGCCTGGTTCGCTTCCGAGGTGATGGAACTCCACGCCAATATGCTGACCCGGCTCGCGCGGGGCGACCAGGCACGCCACTGGCAGGCGCGGGCCGCGACGATCCGCGCTGCGGCGCGCGAACACGGCTGGGATGGCCAGTGGTTCAGGCGTGCCTATGACGATGGCGGCAATCCTCTCGGCTCTGCGGGAAATTCGCAATGCGCGATCGATTCGATAGCCCAGTCATGGGCCCGCTTCGCGCTCGGCGAGGATCCGCGCGCCGAGCGTGCGCTGGATAGCGCCTGGGTCCATCTGCTCGATGGGAAGGCCGATCTGCTCCGGCTGTTGTGGCCCCCGTTCCGCATCGACGGGAGCGATCCCGGCTATATCGCCTCCTATCCGCCCGGAGTGCGCGAGAACGGCGGGCAATACAACCATGCTGCCGCCTGGCTGGGGCTGGCCTTCGCCGCGGCGGGCGATGGCGACAGGGCCTATCGCGTCTTCACCACGATCAGCCCGGCACACCGGTCGGCCGATCCCGTTTCCACCGATCGCTATCGCATCGAACCCTATTGCGTCGCCGGCGACATCGCCACCGAAGGGGCGCGGCGCGGACGGGGCGGCTGGAGCTGGTACACCGGCGCCGCCGCCTGGAGTTGGCGCCTGGCGGTGGAAGGCATCCTCGGGTTGCACCTCGAAGAGGGGGCGCTTGCGCTCGCGCCCTGCCTGCCGCCCGGCTGGTCGCAATTCAGCGCACGCATCACGCGCAACGGGGGGACGATAGCGGTTCTCGTCGAAACTTCGCAGGTTTCGCACCCGGCGATGACGATCGATGGCCAGCCCGCCCCGTGGAAGCCGGTTGCCTTTCCCCCGCGGGGCCGCACCGCTGAAGTGCGGCTCCGCCTGCCCGCGGCGCACCAGCGCGCAGCATCGGGCGTGGCCGTGGAGCAGACAGGCGTCGAGGGCTAGCCGCGGTGCGAGCCGCGCGCCTTTCGCGTTCAGTGAGCGAGAAACAGCGGTATCGGGGGCGAGGTGAGCAGGCTCCGGCTGACCCCTCCCAGCGCGAATTCGCGCAGCCGCGAATGGCCGTATGCGCCCATGACGATGCAACTCGCACCCATCCTTTCGGCGACATGCGCGATGGTCGCCGCGATGCCGTCCTTCAAGGGCGGTTCCACGACGATCTCGGCCCCGATACCGTGGCGCGAGAGATAGGCGGCGGCAGCTTCGGGCGGGAGCCGGGGGTGGCTCGCTTCCTCCTCGACCGAGAGCACGGTTACCGATGCTGCAGTCTTGAGCAGGGGCAGCGCGCCGCGCATCGCATTGGCCGCCTCGCCCGAGCCGTTCCACGCGATGACCAGCGGGGCGGTCGCATCGAAACTGCGTGTCTGCTCGGGCACCAGCAGCACCGGGGTGCGCAGCTTGATGACCATTTCGGTTGCCAGCGCCTTGTAACTCGCGTCGACCTTGCTGTCGCCACAGGCACCGGTGATGATGACGTCGTTGAGCGGAGCGTATTCGCGCAGAGCGAGCCGCGCCCACTGGTGGTCGACCACCCAGTTCCACGGAGCGTCTTCCCCGGCCAGGTGCCGTTCCTGGGCTTCGCGCACTTCCTCGGCGTTCTTCTGGATCTGCGGAACGATCTGCGCTGCGGCAATGCCGTAGAAATCGCCATAGCCGACTTCGAGCGGCACGGGCTGCAGGCAGGTGACATGGCCGGTAAAGGCCCGGGCAAGATCGAAAGCGACCTGCCGGCAGGCTTCGAGACAGTGATCGTCGTGGATGTGCAGAAGTATGGAACGCATGAATGCCTCCTCGCTGGCGTGCGGGCGAGGATGGCCGCGTGCGCGCCATGCGTAAGTAGGGATTTGTCCTGATCCCGCCCCGGACAACTGCGTATAGGCGGAACCGGCGGGGGCGGTCGAAAGTGAATATGCGGAACAAGGAATGGGATCTCTTGGCCGAATGGTGCATCATCAGGCTCGAGCTCGGTCGGACGCCGCAGTTCCCGAACGGTTCGCCCAGCCGGTCCTTTCTGCTCCGGCTTCCACTCGATAGCGGGGGCCGGATCGACGCATCGGTGCGTGCTGCAGATCCGCGCGGCGCAACGGTCAGGCGTTACTGGCCGCAGCAGCCCGATCGGTCGGGCTGGGTGGTCCCGCTCGACGGGGGCTGGGCCTTTTCACAGGCGCTCTCGGACTGGTGCGAGTGCTTTTCGCGCCTGCCCGACCAGAGCTTTTGCCTGGGCGAGTCGGTAACGGTGGCCGAAGAGGAAATCCTGCCCTTCACCGTGGTCCACCTGAAGCGCGTGGAACCGGCGGCGGCCTCGCGCGCCTAGGCCGGCATCGCCCCGGACGCGCCCGGCTCCGGTTCGCCCACCCCCGCGGCAAATGCAATCCGCAACAGGTCGGACAGATTGAAGACCTCCAGCTTCTTCATCACATTGGCGCGATGGATCTCCACCGTGCGGGCGCTGATCCCGAGGTCGTAGCCGATGGTCTTGTTGGGATGGCCTTTGACCAGGCCTTCGAGCACCTCGTATTCGCGTGGCGTGAGCGCATTGAGGCGCAGGCTCGCCTCTTTCCTGCGTTGCGATACTTCCGACGACCGGTCGAGCCGGCTGAACCCCTCCTCGACCGCTTCGAGGACGACCTGCTTGTCGAACGGCTTCTCGATGAAATCCACAGCGCCCGCCTTCATCGCCTTGACCGCCACGTCGACATCGCCATGGCCGGTCATCACCACCACCGGATAGGCGATACCGCGCTCTCTCAGTTCGGCCTGGACCTCGAGCCCGTCCATGCCCGGCATGCGGACGTCGAGCAGGACGCAGCCGGGGTCGAGATGTTTCACTTCCTTCAGGAAGGCGGTGCCATCGGCAAAGACCTGCACATCGAGCCGCGAAGTCTTGAGCATGAACCCGACCGAACGCCTGACGCCATCGTCGTCGTCGATCAGGTAAATCGGGAATTCACTCATCCTCGACCTCGCTATCCGCGGTCATCAGCGTGAAATTGAAACGCGTTCCTCCGAATTCGGACGGTTCTACCCAGATTCGGCCGCCGTGGGAACTTATTATGGTGTGACAGATCGACAGGCCCAGCCCCATTCCACTTTCCTTGCTGCTGACGAAGGGGTGGAACAATTTGTCGGCGACATGCGGTTCGATGCCGGGCCCGCTGTCCGACACGCTCACCGTCAGCATGCCCTGCGGGCCGGGCCGGCTCTCGATCGAGAGGATCTTGACCGGCGAAGCCTCCATCGCCTCGAGCGCATTGCGCAGCAGATTGACCAGCACCTGCTGGATCTGGATCGGGTCGACCAGCACCTCGTCGATATCGGGATCGAGCCGACTCTGGACATCGAGCCCGCGCACGTCGCCATTGATCAGCGCCAGCGCGGTCGCTTCCTTGACCAGCTTTTCGAGGCTCGACAGGCGCCGCGTCGTTTCTCCTCGCGAGATGAAATCGCGCAGCCGGCGGACGATCTGGCCGGCGCGCAGCGTTTCCTTCGCGCATTCGTCGAGCGCCTCGCGCACCGTTTCGATCGCCTCCGCATCGGGGTCGACCAGCAGGTCTCGCGCGGCCTGCGTGTAATTGGCCACCGCTGTCAGCGGCTGGTTGAGTTCATGCGCGATCGATGTCGCCAGCGTTCCCATCGAGGTGATGCGCGAGACATGGGCGAGTTCGGCCTGCAAGGCGTGGAGCTGTTTCTCGGTTGCGCGGCTCTCGGTGAGGTCGCGGATGAAGCCGGAAAACAGCCGCGCCTCGCCCAGCCGCAATTCGCCCACCGCGAGGTCGATCGGAAAAGTCGACCCGTCGCGATGCCTGGCCGTGGTGACCCGGCCGATCCCGATAATCCGCCTCTCCCCCGTGTCGAGATAGCGCCGGAGATAGTCGTCATGCCGTTCGCGGTCGGGCGAGGGCATGAGCAGGCTGATGTTCTCGCCGAGGATATCCTCCTCGGCATAGCCGAACATCTGCTCGGCACCGCGACTGAAGGATACGATCCGGGCTTCGGTATCGATGACGATCATCGCATCGGGAACCGTGTCGATCAGCGCATGAAGTTCCCTGGCTCCGCCGAATGCGGCGGTGCGGGTCGCGTTCTGGGAACTCTCGGACATGCGTGGCCTGCGGTTGGACAGTGCGCCGGGCACCGGACAGGGCGAACATACGGAGATATACGCATTCCGGCAAAAGGGCGAGTAGCGAAGGATGCCTCCATGACGCCCGGCCCGCCCCCATCTGCGACAGCCCGCGGATCTCGCGGGCCACCTGTTGCGGTGGCGACGACCGACGGGGTGCGATGATCGCGCCCGGTTCTCGGCGGACCATGGTCGCGATGCAGCTCGACCGTCCGCGAACGCCGCTACGGATGGTCGAGATGGCCTGGCCCGAATGCGGTCCGCGCCAGGTTCTCGTGGAAGTCGCCGCCTGCGGGGTCTGCCGGACCGACCTGCATGTGGTCGATGGCGACATCGACGGTACCCTGCCCATCGTGCCCGGTCACGAAATCGTCGGCCATGTCGTCGAGCGTGGCGCGGACGCGGTCTGGAATCGCGGCCAGCGGGTGGGAATTCCCTGGCTCGCGCGGAGCTGCGGGCGGTGCCGCTATTGCCGCGATGGCCGCGAGAACCTCTGCGACGCGGCGCAGTTCACCGGCTTCACCCGGCCGGGCGGGTTTGCCACCCATGTCCTCGCGGAGGCCGATTTCTGTTTCGCGCTGCCCGATCACCTCGACGACGTTCACGCCGCGCCGCTGCTCTGCGCCGGGCTCATCGGCTATCGTGCGCTGGCGATGGCGGGCGATGCCGGGCGTGTCGGTATCTACGGCTTCGGTGCGGCGGCGCACATCATCTGCCAGATCATGGTGGCGCAGGGACGCGAGGTCTTCGCCTTCACGCGACCGGGCGATGCCGAAGCGCAGGACTTCGCCTTGTCGCTCGGTTGCCGCTGGGCGGGGCGGTCCGATGTCGTCTCGCCGCGCGAACTCGATGCGGCCCTGCTTTTCGCCCCGATCGGCGGGCTGGTCCCGCTCGCGCTACGCTCGGTCCGCAAGGGCGGGACGGTGGTCTGCGCCGGCATCCACATGAGCGACATTCCCGCCTTTCCCTATGCCCTGCTGTGGGAAGAGCGGGTGCTCAAATCGGTGGCCAATCTAACCCGGGCCGACGGGCGCGCCTTCTTCGAGTTGCTGCAATCCTGTCCCGTCGAAACCGAGGTCGAGATATTCAAGCTGGCGGAGGCCGATGCCGCGCTCGCCCAGTTGCGCGAGGGGCGCGTGCGCGGCGCGGCGGTACTGTGCCCGTGAGCCCTAGGGACATGTCCCTATGGCCCTGACCCGGGCGAGCTGGGCAGGACGCCAGCGATGAAGCGGTTCCTCCAAGCATTCCTCGCTGTCCTCCTCGCCTGGCCTGCCGCCCTGCACGCCGAGCCTTCACCTGGCGTCAGTCGGTATGCGCAGACCATGCTCGATTGGGTCGCGGCGAGCGATGCCGAAGCCATCGACTATCCCCAAGCCGACCGGCTCGCGCTGTATGCGATCGCGGCCGCTCCCGCGCTGGTCGATGCTGCCGACGCGAGGCTCGAACATGCCGGCATGGCGTTGCTCCGCGGGTGGTACGGTCGATGCTGCGGACCGGCTGCCCCGTCCTACTGGCACATCGACAACGGGTGGCGCGAGGCGGATCTGCGCGATGGACTGCGGCAGGCGCTGGCCGAAGACCGGCTCGAGGCCTTCCTGCGCGCCCATCATCCGGGCCATCCGGATTATCGCGCGCTGGCGCTGGCCTATCGCACCGAAACCGATCTCGGGCGCCGACACCAGCTGGCGCTCAACCTGGCGCGCTGGCGATGGATGCCGCGACCGCTCGGATCGCGCAGCATCCTCGTCAACATCGCGGCGCGCGAACTGACCATGCGGGATGGTGGGCGGATCGCCGACCGTCGCCGGGTGATCGTCGGCAAGCCAACGACCCGCACACCCGTATTCGCAGCCGAGGTCGGCGGCGTCGTGCTCAATCCATGGTGGGACATACCCGCCAGCATCGCGCGTGAGGGAATCGCCGCGCTGGTGCGAAACGATCCCGCCGCGGCACGTGCGCGCGGCTACATCAGGGTCGGCAGTCGCTACCGCCAGATGCCCGGGGATGGCAATGCGCTGGGGCGCATGAAGCTGGTCATGCCCAACCGCTTCAGCGTCTATCTCCACGACACCTCGAACCGCAGCCTGTTCGAACAGGACGAGCGCCTGCTCAGTCACGGCTGCGTGCGTGTGGCGGGGGCGCTCGAATTTGCTGCGATGATCCTCGCCACCGACGGCTGGAATGGCGCCAGCGTGCCAGCGATCATCGAGGACGGGGCGACGCGGACGATCGACCTGGCGCAACCTTTCCCGATCTATGTGGCCTATTTCACCGTCGCGCCCGGGGCCGATGGGGCGCTGGTCTACCACCCCGACGTCTACGGTCGCGACTGAGCGGGGTGCGGCGGTGGGGCTGACCCAAGGGCCATTGCGTATCCGGCGACTCATCGCAGCGCGGATGATTTGTCCCTCCCACCGAGGCGAGGAGCCCCCCGATGCCCGAACACGATACCCTGCCGGCCAAGCAGCGAACCAATCTCTCCGAACAATTCCTCGAGCCCTTCCACCGCCTGCGCGGCGAAATGGACCGGCTGTTCGACGAGTTTCCTGCCCGCTGGCCTGCGCTTCATCTCCCCGCCCGCTTCGGCGGCGGCGCAATGCCGGCCCCGGCGATGGAAATGACCCGGAAGCCCGATAGCTATCATATCTCGATCGAGGTGCCGGGCATCGAACCCGAGATCGACCTCGAGGTCGAGGGCGACATGCTGGTGCTCAAGGGCGAGAAATGCAGCCGGCGCGACGAGCAGGAGGAAGACTATACCTTCTCCGAACGCAGCTATGGCGCCTTCGAGCGGCGCGTCGCGCTTCCGGCCGACGCGGTCACGGACAAGGTCGAGGCCAAGGCCAGCCACGGCGTGCTCGATATCGTCGTCGCGCGCGATACCGAAGCCGCCGGCGCCAAGCACAAGATCGAGATCGCGGCGGCGCAATAGCCGTTTGCGCGATCGCGAGTTCGGCGGCCCTGGCGACCCGGCCGCCATAGCCATCCCGGCTGTCCGGGATGGCCTTTTTCATGGCGGAGCTGCGGCTGCGATATCCGCTGGGCGCCGCGCGCAGCAAGCGCATGCCTTGTGCGGGCGAGCGACTATCACGCATGATGCAGGGGGTCAGCGAGGCGCGATGCGTACCCCATCCTCGATCGCGCTGCCGGGATTGACCACCACCTGCTCGCCCGGCCGAAGTCCGTCGGTGACTTCGGCATGTTCGTCGTTGATGTGGCCGACCGCGACATCGCGTAGCCGTGCGCGGCCGCCTTCGGCGATAAAGACCTGCCAGCCGCCGCCGCTGCCGCGGAACAATGCCCCCACCGGGACCCGCAGCGCTCGCGGATCCTGCCACAGCACCACGGTGCCATCGACCTGATAGCCATGGCCCAGCCGGGCGAGCCGGGCGGCCGCTGCCGGGGGAAAGGTCACCACGACATCGACGCGCTGTTCTTCGATACCGAGCGCGGAGACCTTGAGCCGGCCGAAGGGTTCGATGCGGTCGACATGGCCGGTCAGCACCTCCTCGCCACCCCAATGGGTGATGCGCACCTCGGCCCCGGGCGCAATCCGTGCCGCTTCGCGCGAGAGCAGGTCGAGCACCACTTCGATCCGCGCGGGATCGCCGATTTCGACCAGCGGCGTGCCTTGTGCGATCGGGCCTTCGCTCTCAGACACCCGCCGCAGCAACACCCCGCTTTCGGGCGAGCGGACCGCGACGCGACCGCCGCGCGGCGTGGTCCCCGAGGCTTCGCGCATCGCGGCTTCGAGACGGCGCGTTTCGGCGCGGCTGCGCGCGAGCTCGGCCGTGGCGGCCTTTGCGCCGGTGCGTGCCGCCTCGAGCCGCGCGCGCGCCAGGAACCCGCGCTCGGCGAGTGCCTCGGCGCGTGCCCGATCGCTTTGTGCCTGCTGCATGGCGGCCTGTGCCCCCGCCTGGGCGGCGCGTGCGGCGCGCACGGCATTGGCCAGTTCCGCCCGGCTGCGCGGGTCGATCGGAGCTGATGGCAACGGCGCCATTCGGGCGATCACGGTCGCTCCGGCGATTACCGCATCACCGGGGTCGAGCTCGATCCGCGTGACATATCCGCTGACCGGGGCCGAGACGGTGTAGAGATCGCGCACCCGTGTGACGCCGTCGTCGGTGACGCCGATCACCATCGGCCCGCGGTCGACGCTGGCGAGGTCGACCGCCACCGCTTCCGGCCACAGGCTCCACCCCAGTCCCAGCACCAGCAGCGCGGCGATCGCGGCGGCCCAGCGCCAGCGCTTGATCCGCGCCCACATCAGTCGCGCGCCTTGAGTACGGCGACCATATCGAGCCGGTTGACCCGCCGTGCGACCAGCGCCGCCGTGCCCAGCGCGGCCGCCAGTACGACGAGGCTGGCGTGGCCATAGGTCGCGCGGTCGGGCGCGAAGGGCAGGCGGAAAAGGTCCGAGCTGAACATCGCCATCATCAATTGTGCCATCCAATATCCCAGGAACCAGCCGACCGGGACTGCCACCACGACCAGCAGCGCCAGCTCCCCGAGCAGGAGGATCGCGACTTCGCTGCGGTGATAGCCGAGCACCCGCAAGGTCGCGAGTTCATGCGCGCGCTCGGAAAACAGGATGCGGGCGCTGTTGTAGACCACGCCCACCGAAATGGCCCCGGCAAAAACAACATAGAACACCACCATGGTCAGGATGTTGTCCTGCACCACGTTCTCGAACAGGATGGCCGCCGCTGCGCGCTCGGTCACGCCGAGGACCACCGGCATGTCGCGCAGGCGCAGCAGGATCGCATCGCGCGCCGCCGGATCGATCCTGAGCAGTGCCGCTCCGACCGGTGCGGCATCGCGCAGCAGGCGATCGGCTACGGCGGTCTCGGCATAGGCGCGCGAGCCGACGAGTTCGTCGACCGTCCGCGTGACCGGCAGTTCCGCGCGCAACCTGCGCCCGGTCAAGGTCTCGACCAGCACGCTTTGCCCCGGGCGCACATCGAGTTTGCGGGCGAGCGGTTCGCTGAGCATAAGGCCAGCGGCGGGCAGCGCCACTTCGCGCCCCGCCGCATCCATCCGCGCGGTCAGCTGCGCGTCGAGCGAGGCGGCCTCGATCGCGGTGCGTTCGGTCCGGTTCCCGCTGGTGATCCGCACGGGCACCGAATTGACCGGTTCGACGGCCAGCACGCCGGGCAGGCCGCGCAGCGCGAAGAGGACATCCTCGTTGCGTGGTTCGATGAAGCTGACTGTGAGGTCCTGCCGCTGAGCGCGGTAGAAGAAATCCTCCACCATCGACATCGCCGAATCGATGAATTGCAGCGTGGAGAAGAGCAGGCCGAGCGACAGCGAGACGCCGACGACGGTGACTGCCGAGCGGCCCGGCCAGCGCGCGATATGGCGCACGATCATATGGCCCACCGCGCTGAAGCCTGCCGCCACGCCGATCCTCTCGACCATTCCCGCGCGATAGACCGGGGGCGGGGGTGGAGCCATCGCCGCCGCCGCGGTCAGCCGCGTCGCCGCGCGCACCCCGCCGACCGCGCCGAGCGCCGCCGAGCCGGCGGCGAGCAACGCCCCCATCAGGAAGACATCGGGGGTGATCGTGAAGAAAAGGAAGGGGAAGCGGTAATATTCGCCATAGATCTGCATCATCTCGTAGCCGAGCCAGTATCCCGATGCGCATCCCATGAGGATGCCGAGCAGCGCGGTCGCCAGCGCGAACTTGAGATAGTGCCAGCCGATCGCCGCGTCGCTGTAACCGAAGGCCTTGATCAGCCCGATCTGGGCGCGCTCGGTGCGGATCATCCGCCCGAGCACGATGAACACGAGGAAGGTCGACACCACCAGGAAGATCGGCGGGATGATGGTGGTCATCGCTTTCAGCTGCATCAGCTCGTTGTCGATGAAGGCGTGCGAGAGGTGGTCCTCGCGGCCATAGGCGCCGGTCCCGCCATAGGGCGCGACAAGCGCGTCGAGTTGCCGGATCACTTCCGCCTCGGCAGCGCCGTGTTCCAGGCTGAGCGAAAGGCTGTTGATCGCCCCGATGCGGTTGGTTGCCGCTTCGAGCGCCTTTTCGCCCATCCAGAAGATGCCGAAGCGGCGCTCGTCGGGGATCAGCTCGCCGGGGGCTATCGAATAGATATAGTCGGGGGCGAGGCCGATGCCGACGATCCGCAGGCGCGTGCGATTGCCATAGATGATCGCATCGACCGTGTCGCCGATGTCGAATTGGTTGGCCTCGGCGAAGGCTTCGTCGACCACCACTTCGTCCGCCCGGTCGAGCCCGGGACCGCGGCCCTTGCGCAGGACGATGCGGTTGAGCCGGCTCCTGCCGCCTTCGCCGACCGAATTGATGATTGCGCGCACCGGCTCGATACGGCCCGGCAATTCAAGTGTCGCATATTGCTGGATGCGGCCCTCGACCCGTCCGACGCCCTCGATCTGCGCGACGCGGTCGAGAATGCTGCGCGGCGCGCGCGTCATCGAGGCAAAGACATCGGCGAAGCCGTAGCGGTCGTAATAGGCCGCCCGGGTATCCATCAGCGAGCGATGCACGCCCAGCGCCATGATGAAGGTCGCCATGGCCGCGCCGATCACCAGCGCGATCGCCAGCACCAGTCCGCGCATGCGCCACAAATCGCGCAGCAGTTTGCGGTCGAGCGCCTTCACCAGCTGATCTCCGAGGGTGGCGCACGGTGCGGGTGGGATTCGATCGAGGCGATCTGTCCATCGAGGAAATTGAACACCCGGTCGGCCATGACCGAAATGCCGGCATTATGCGTGATGAGGATCAGCGTGGTGCCCAGTTCCGCATTGGCCTTGGCCAGAGCTTCGAGCACGCGGGTGCCGGTCTGGCTGTCGAGCGCGCCGGTGGGCTCGTCGCACAGCAGCACGCGCGGGCGCTTGGCGATCGCCCGCGCCACCGCCACGCGTTGCTGTTCGCCGCCCGAAAGCTGTGCCGGGAAATGGTCTATCCGGTCGCCCAGGCCGACCAGGTCCAGCGCCTCGCGGACATCCATCGGATCGGACGCGATATCGGTCACCAGTGCGACATTCTCGCGCGCGGTGAGGCTGGGGACGAGATTGTAGAACTGGAAGATGAAGCCGATGTTGCGGCGCCGGAAGCGGGTCATCGCCGCCTCGTCGAGCGCGGTCAGCTCGGTCTCGCCGAACCACAGGTCACCCCCGGTCGGGCGGTCGAGGCCGCCGACGATATTGAGCAGCGTCGATTTGCCGCTGCCCGAGGGGCCGAGCAGCACCACCACTTCGCCCGGCCGGATTTCGAGATCGACCCCGCGCAAGGCATGAACCTGTGTTTCGCCGGTAATATAGACCTTGCTCAACCCACGGCCGACGAAGCCGCTTTCGCGCCCACCGCCTTGCTCCATAAAGCGGGGGTCTGCCGGTCCGGGGCCCCGCGTGCCATCCGAAACTGCGGTTGCAGGGGTGGCCGGTCCAGGGTGGGCGATGGGCATGCCCGCATCACCAGCAGGTCGGGTCGCCATCGGGTATCCGTACATTTCCGGAGAGCGCGACCGGGGGTGCCGCGGCAGAAGCGGTGGGTGCAGTTTCGGGAGATGTCATGACGATCCGCCCTTCGCCGCAAGATCGCAGCCGCCATTTCGCGCGACTGGCCCAGAGGCTCGACGCGCGGGCGCAGGTGGCGGCATGAACAGTATCGACACGCTCACCGTCAATCCGACGATCGACATCGCCTATGAGGTCGAACGGCTCGAGCCGGTACGCAAGCTCCGCGCCGCGGGCGAGCGCCACGATCCCGGCGGCGGGGGGATCAATGTCGCGCGGGTGTTCGTCCGCATGGGAGGCAATGCGCGTTGCCACTATATGGCGGGCGGACCGACCGGGGTGGCGCTCGACGCGCTGCTCGACCAGCACCAGCTGGTGAAGGCCTGCACGCCGATTGCCGGAAGTACGCGGATCTCGACCACCGTTTTCGAACGCGTCAGCGGGCGCGAATACCGCGTGGTTGCGCAGGGACCCGAAATCGAACCGGGGGAATGGGGCGCCTGTCTCGACCGGCTGGGTCGGGCGCGGGCGGATTACATCGTCGCCAGCGGTTCGCTCGCGCGGGGATTGCCCGATGATTTCTATGCTCGCGCGGCGCGGGCGGCGCGCGATGCCGGCGCGCGCTTCGTGCTCGATTCCTCGGGCGTTGGTCTCGCCGGAGCCCTCGCTGCGGGCGGCGTCTACCTGGTCAAGCCCAGCCTCGACGAACTGTCGGGGTTGGTGGGCGAGGAGCTGCGCGAAGATGCCGTCATCGCCGAAGCGGCGCAGGGCATCGTGCGGCGCGGCGGTGCAGAGCATGTCGTAGTGACGATGGCCGATCGCGGTGCGATGCTTGCCACGGCGGACGGGGTGGTCCGGCTGCCCGCCCTGCCCGTGACCCCGGCGAGCACGGTCGGCGCGGGGGACAGTTTCCTCGCCGCGATGGTTCACGCCCTCGCGGGCGGCCGCGGCATGACCAAGGCGCTGCGGTTCGGCATCGCTGCCGGGGCGGCGGCTGTCGCCACGCCGGGCACCGATCTCGCCCGGGCGGAGGACATCCGCAGACTTGTCGCCGAGGTCTCCGCGCCGGCCTAGCTCAGGACATCTGCGTATCCCCCGGGCGAGCGCGCTGCGCCAGTCTGGCCGCTCACAGGGTGGAGAGCGGAAGGAGACATCCGATGACCGGGACCATGGAGAGTACCGCAGTGCGGCCTGCGCGCCGACATCGCGGCGGGGCCCGCAGGCTCGTGCTGGGCGCGCTTGCCCTGCTCGTCACGCTCTCGGCCGGCGCGCTCCACTCGCAGATCACCGGGGAAATCGGCGACGAGCTCGATGTCGGGCCGCGGCTGCCCGACATGTCGTTCTTCTCCGCCGAAGACGTCAACCTGCAGGTGAAATCGAGCGACGATGTCTTCGCTGCGGGGGCACGGGTCCGGGTCGACGGGACGAGTGCGGACCATCTGGTGGTTGCCGGTGGGGAGATCTCGCTGCGCCGTGTCGCACTCGAGGATCTCCTGGCCGCCGGGGGCGAGGTCGCCCTGCTCGACGGCGCGGTGGCGGACGACGTGGTGGCCACCGGAGGCACGATCCGCATCGAGCGGGCTTTCCGCATCGGGGGTTCGGCCGTCGTCGCGGGCGGCGAGGTTCGCATCGACGCGCCCGTCCCGGCGGATTTGCGCGTGGCGGCGGGCGAGATCCGGCTCGACAGCGCGGTGGGCGGCGATGCGCGGCTGAGCGGCGAGAAGGTGACGTTGGGCCCGCATGCGCGGATCGGCGGGAACCTGCTCTATCGTACCGACAATCTGGTGATCGAACCCGGAGCGGTGATCACCGGCGAACGGCGTATGCTCCCGCCTGGCGAAAAATCGGCGCTCGAAAACTGGGGCCGCGGCGCGGGTGAACTGTCGGGCATGCTGGCGCTGGCGGCGCTGGCCGGTTTCACCCTGCTCGTCCTCGCCATTGCCGCGGCGGTCCCCGGCCTGATGCGTTCCACCACCGAGTTCCTCCGTACGCGGCCGCTGCGCAGCGCCGGTATCGGGATTCTCGTCGCGCTCGTCGCTCCCTTCGTCATCGTGCTGCTCTTCGCCAGCGTGGTCGGCGTGCCGCTGGCGCTGCTGGTGGCCGCCATCTGCCTGGCGATCACCCCGGTGGCGGTCGCCGCGAGCGCCCATTTCATCGGCATGGAGGAACGCCGCTTGGCCACCCGCGCCGACACCCCGCCCACGGGATGGGGCGCACGGCTGCTGTGGCCCGTGCTGGGCGCGGCGACCATCCTGCTGGTGGGAATGATCCCGGCCATCGGATTTCTCGCCTGGGTGCTCGCGCTGCTCTTCGGGCTCGGCGCAGTGGCCAGTCGCGGCGGCAAGGCGCTGGCGGCGGGCTAGATCGGGAATTCCAGCGTGTAGCCGGGCGTGTAATGCAGCCGCATGGTGGTGACTGGGCGATCCTCGAGCCAGGTGGTGCGGTCCATGGTGAACAGCGCTGCATCCTGCTGCGTATCGAGCAGGCCGGCGATCCGCTCCCCGGCCGTCGCCGCCGAGAGCGCAACTTCGCCGCGGGTGAAGGGGACCGTGCGGACGAGCCATTCGTTGGCGCTCAATTCCCCAAGCTCGGCCTCGGCGAATTGCGGCACGGCGGCGAGGCTGATCCACCGGGTCTCGAAGGCGAAGGGGCGTTCGTCGGCGAAATGGAGCGTTTCGAGATAGGCCGCCTCGGTCTCGCCCGTGCCGAGCCGTTCGGCGGCGGATTGCGGCGGTCGTGCAACTCGCCGCACTATCGTGTCGCAGCGATAGGCCCGGCCGGATTCCTCGACCTGTTCGCGCAGCAGCGGAATGCGCAGTTGCGCTTGCGGCAGCGGCAGGGGGCGCACGCGGGTTCCGCCCTTCCGCTTGCGCTCGACCATCCCTTCTTCGGCAAGCGCCTGCAACGCGCGGTTCACCGTGGTCCGCGAGCAGCCGTATTCCTGCGCGAAGTCGGCCTCGCCGGGGATCAGCTCGCCCAGCTGCCATTCGCCCGCGACGATGCGCGCGCGGATTGCTGCGCGGATGCCGCGGTGCGTCCGCGCGTTCACAGCGCCGCACCCAGCTCGCGAATGGTCTTGGCGAAGCGCGCCCGGATGGCAGCTGCGCGAACATGATTACCGTCACGTACAATATGGCGTCCGGCGGACCATACATCGCTCACCGCACGCGCTTCGACCCCGAAGATCCACGCATCGAGCCGCTGGTCGGGCCGCGGCCAGTCGAGGAAGGGCAAATCGTCGCGCAGCGCGACCACGTCGGCCAGCCGCCCAGCCTCGATCGCTCCGGAATTGCGCCCGATCGCCTGCGCCCCGCCGCGCGCGGCGCGCTCGTAGAGATAGCGCCCGGTCGAGCGGGTGGCATCGTCACTGAGCACCGCGCGCTGGCGATGCGCGAGCCGCTGCGAGACCTCGAGCATGCGCAACTCTTCCGCCACCGAGATACGGATGTTCGAATCCGATCCCACGCCGTAGCGCCCGGCCGCAGCGAGATAGTCGCGCGCGGCGAAGATGCCGTCGCCAAGGTTCGCCTCGGTCGTCGGGCACAGCCCCGCGACCGCGCAGGAGGCGGCAAGGTCAGTGACTTCGCCTGCATCGAGATGGGTCGCGTGGATCAGGCACCAGCGCTCGTCGATGGGCAGATTGTCGAGCAGCCAGCGCACGGGGCGGGCATGGAGATGCGCTTCGACCTCCTCGACTTCCTTGACCTGTTCGGCGGCATGGAGGTGCAGTGGTCCCTCGGGGCACAGCGCGAGGCAGGCATCGAGCCCGGCGCGGTCGACCGCGCGCAGCGAATGCGGGGCGACGCCGAGGCGGAAGTCGGCGGGCAGGGCGCGCGCGACATCGGCGATGCGTGCGTACAGCGTCTCGAATTCCGCCACCGTGCAACCGAAGCGCAATTGCCCGCCCTTCAGCGCACGCCCATCGAGCCCGCCGTAGCTATAGAGCACCGGCAGGTGCGTGAGACCCATTCCGCTCGCCTCGCTGGCAGCGAAGATCGCGCGCGAGGTCTCGGCCATGTCGTCGTAATGCCCGCCGCCGACGCGGTGGTGGAGATAGTGAAACTCGGCCGAGGCTGCATAGCCGGCCTCCGCCATCTCGAGCTGTACCAGCGCGGCCACCGCCTCGATTTGCTCGGGCGTGAGCACGTCGAGGAAGCGGTACATGACCTGCCGCCAGGTCCAGAAATCGTCCACCCCAGCGGGGCCGCGCGCTTCGGCCAACCCCGCCATCGCGCGCTGGAAGCTGTGCGTGTGGACATTGGCGAGCCCGGGCAGGACGGTGCCGACTGCCTGCGCCGCATCGAAGCCGCGCGGCGAGACTTCGGCAATCGTACCCGCATCGTCGATATGGATCGCCTGATCGGCGAGCCAGCCCGAAGGCGTGAGAACCTGCCGCGCCGATATGATGCTGCCCATTTGCCGTTGCGCCTTTCGCTTATTATGTGCATACATAATCACACAGAGAGGAGCCACGCAAGAGCATGACCGGCCGAGTCTTCACCCATTGCCGCGCTGCGACCCTGGTCGAGGGCGAGCGCGGCTATGGGCTGGTCGAAGATGCGGTAGTCGCGGTGGAGGACGGGCGGATCGCCTGGGTCGGACCGCAGGCGGAATTGCCGCAAGCCTATGCCGGCTTCGAGCAGGTCGATCTCGGCGGCGCGCTCGTCACTCCCGCGCTGGTCGATTGCCATACGCATCTCGTCTTCGGCGGCGACCGCGCCCGTGAATTCGCGCTGCGGCTCGAAGGCGCGAGCTATGAAGAGATCGCGCGTGCGGGGGGCGGTATCCGCTCAACCGTTTCCGCCACGCGCGCGGCCTCGGACGAGGACCTGCTCGCCAGCGCGCTGCGCCGGGTGGACGACCTGATCGCCGACGGGGTCGCTGTGGTGGAGGTCAAGTCGGGCTACGGGCTCAGTATCGAACACGAATTGCGCATGCTGCGCGTTGCGCGCTCGATCGAGGCCGAGCGTCCGGTGCGGATCGTGACCAGCTGGCTCGCCGCGCATGCGCTGCCCCCCGAATATGAGGGCACAGCCGACCGCTATATCGACGAGGTCGTCATTCCCGGCCTCGAAGACGCCGCCGCCGAAGGGCTGGTCGATGAGGTCGACGGGTTCTGCGAAGGCATCGGCTTCACCCCCGACCAGATCCGCCGCGTCTTCGACACGGCGCGCGAACTCGGCATCAGGGTCAAGCTCCATGCCGAGCAGCTGAGCGATCTCAAGGGCGCGGTGCTCGCCGCCGAATACGATGCGCTATCGGTCGACCACCTCGAATGGCTTGCGCCCGAGGATGTGCCGACTCTGGCCGAGAAGGGTGTCGTCGCGGTGCTGCTGCCGGGCGCCTTCTATGCGCTGCGCGAAACGCGGCTGCCGCCGATCGACGCGCTGCGCGAGGCGGGCGTGGCGATGGCGCTGGCGACCGATTGCAACCCCGGCAGCTCGCCGCTCTCCTCGCTGCGTCTCGCGATGAACATGGGGTGCACGCTGTTCCGGCTGACCGCCGAAGAAGCGCTCGCGGGCGCGACCCGAAACGGGGCGAAGGCGCTGGGGCTTGGAGCCGAATACGGGACCATCGAACCCGGCAAGCGCGCCGATCTCGCCGTATGGGACGTCTCCCACCCCGACTACCTCAGCTACTGGATCGGCGGGCGCCTGCTGCGCGGCCGGATCACTGCAGGAACCTACACACATGCATGACCTTGCGCCCGGATCGCTCGGGCTGGCCGAACTCGAAGCGCTTTATCGCTCGCCCGATCCCTTCCGGATCGACGATGCGGCGATGGCGGCGGTGGCGCAATCGGCCGAGCGGCTCACCACGGCGCTCGGCTCGGGCGAGGCGATCTACGGCGTCAACACCGGCTTCGGCAAACTCGCCAGCGTGCGCATCGGCGATACCGATCTCGGAACGCTCCAGCGCAATCTCGTGCTCTCGCACAGTGCCGGTTTCGGCGAGCCATTGGCACCCGAAATCGTCCGCTTCATCATAGCGCTCAAATGCCTCTCGCTCGGGCGTGGCGCCTCGGGCGTGCGGCCCGTGGTGGTCGAGCGGCTGCAGCAATTGGTCGAAGCGGGGGTCATCCCCGTGGTGCCCGAGAAAGGCTCGGTCGGCGCTTCGGGCGACCTCGCTCCGCTCGCCCATGTCGCGGCGACGCTGATCGGCGAGGGCGATGCCTTCCATCGCGGCGAACGCATGGCTGCGGGGGAGGCGCTGCAGCGTGCCGGGCTCGAACCGCTCGTGCTCGAGGCCAAGGAAGGGCTCGCGCTGCTCAATGGCACCCAGGTCTCGACCGGGCTCGCGCTCGCTGCGCTGTTCGACAGCTGGCGGCTGGCGGTCAATTCGCTTGTCACCACCGCGCTCTCGCTCGATGCCGCGATGGGGTCGACCGCGCCCTTCCGCGACGAAATCCACACGCTGCGCGGCCATCGCGGCCAGATCATCGCCGCGCGCACGATCCGGGCGCTGCTCGCCGGTTCGCAAATCCGCGAGAGCCACCGCGAGGACGATCTGCGCGTGCAGGACCCCTATTGCCTGCGCTGCGCGCCGCAGGTGATCGGCGCCTGTCTCGACCAGCTCGCCCATGCCGGGAACGTCCTTAGGATCGAGGCCAATGCCGCGACCGATAACCCGCTGGTCCTCAGCGATGGCGCGATCGTTTCGGGCGGCAATTTCCATGCCGAGCCGGTGGGCATGGCGGCCGATGGGATCGCCATCGCCGTGTCCGAGATCGGCGCCATCGCGCAGCGGCGCATCGCGCTGCTGGTCGATCCGGCGCTGAGCTTCGGCCTGCCCGCCTTCCTCGCTCCTTCGCCGGGGCTGCAATCGGGCCTGATGATCGCCGAAGTCACCAGCGCCGCGCTGATGAGCGAGAACAAGGCGCTCGCCAATCCGCGCGTGGTCGATTCGACCCCGACCTCGGCCAATCAGGAAGACCATGTCTCGATGGCCTGCCACGGCGCGCGCCGCCTGTTCGAAATGAACGCCAATCTCGCCGCCATACTCGGCATCGAGGCGATGACGGCCGCGCAGGGGATCGAATGTCGCGCCCCGCTCGAAACCAGTGCCACGCTGCAGCGGGCGATGGAGCACATCCGGTCCGCCTCGCCGACACTCACGGGAGATCGCCTGATGGAGCCCGATATCGCCGCCATGGCCGGATTGCTGGGTGGGCAGCTGCTCGCCGATGGGATCGCGGTCGAAACCATTGCGGGTTTTGCGCCATGACCCCGGTCACGGTCGTTTCCGGCAGTTCGCCGCTCGTTCTCGCGCAGCCGCATTCGGGGACCTTCGTGCCCGAGGACATCCGCGCCAGGCTGACCGAGCGCGGGGCCATGCTGGCCGATACCGACTGGCATATCCCCCAGCTCTACGACGAGCTCGTTCCCGATGCGAGTGTGGTCCGCGCCGTGTTCAACCGCTACGTGATCGATGCCAATCGCCCGCCCGACGGGGCCAGCCTCTACCCGGGCCAGAACACGACCGGCCTGGTGCCCATGGTCGATTTCGAGAACCATCCGCTGTGGCGCGAGGAGCCCGACGAGGCCGAGATCGCGCGTCGCCGCGAGCTGTTCCACGCACCCTATCACGCGGCCTTGCAAGGCGAGCTCGACCGCGTGCGGGCCCAGCATGGCTTCGCCGTGCTCTACGATTGCCATTCGATCCAGTCGCACCTGCCCTTCCTGTTCGAAGGCACGCTGCCCGACCTTAACATCGGCACGAACATGGGTGCGACCTGCGCCCCCGCGATCGAGCGCGCGGTCGCGATTGCCTGCGCCAATGGCCCCTATAGCTATGTCGTCAACGGGCGCTTCCGTGGCGGCTGGACCACGCGGCACTATGGCCGCCCGGACGACAACATCCACGCGATCCAGATGGAGATCGCGCAATCGACCTATCTCGAGGCGGAAGAACCGCCCTTTGCCTATTGCGCCGACAAAGCGGCCGACCTGCGCGATGCACTCGCCGAGGTCTTCGCCGGTATCGAGGCCACCTTCGGAGAGCTTGCATGACCATCGACCGGCGCAATGCGCGCGAAATCACGGCGCCGACCGGGCCCGAACTGACCTGCGGCAGCTGGCAGACCGAGGCGCCGTTCCGGATGATCCAGAACAATCTCGACCGCGCGGTGGCCGAGAACCCCGACGAGCTGGTCGTCTATGGCGGCATCGGTCGCGCCGCGCGCAGCTGGGGTGATTTCGAGGCGATCCTGGCGAGCCTCAAGACGCTGGCCGACGACGAGACGCTGCTGGTCCAGTCGGGCAAGCCCGTCGGCGTTTTCCGCACGCATTCGGACGCGCCGCGCGTGCTGATCGCCAATTCCAACATCGTGCCGCACTGGGCCAATTGGGACCACTTCAGCGAGCTCGATAGGAAGGGCCTGATGATGTACGGCCAGATGACCGCTGGCTCGTGGATCTATATCGGCACGCAGGGCATCGTGCAGGGGACCTACGAGACCTTCGTCGAGGCCGGTCGCAAGCATTACGGCGGTGATCTCAAGGGCAAGTGGATCCTCACCGGCGGGCTTGGCGGCATGGGCGGCGCGCAGCCACTCGCCGCGGTGATGGCCGGGGCCTGCTGCCTCGCGGTCGAATGCAATCCCGAGAGCATCGATTTTCGCCTGCGCACCCGCTACCTCGACGAGAAGACCGACAGCGTGGACGAAGCGCTCGCCATGATCGAGCGCTGGACCGCGGCGGGCGAGGCGAAATCGGTCGGCCTGCTCGGCAATGCCGCCGAAGTCTTCCCCGAACTGGTGAAACGCGGGGTGCGCCCCGATATCGTCACCGACCAGACTAGTGCGCACGATCCGGTGAACGGATATTTGCCCCTCGGCTGGAGCATGGGCGAATGGCGCGCGAAGCGCGAAAGCGATCCCAAGGCAGTCGAAAAAGCCGCGCGCGCCTCGATGCGCAAACAGGTCGAAGCCATGCTTGCCTTCTGGGACGCGGGCGTCCCCACGCTCGACTATGGCAACAACATCCGTCAGGTCGCGCTGGAAGAGGGCCTCGAAAATGCCTTCGCCTTCCCCGGTTTCGTTCCCGCCTATATCCGCCCGCTGTTCTGCCGCGGCGTCGGGCCGTTCCGCTGGGCCGCGCTCTCGGGCGACCCGGAGGACATCTACAAGACCGACGCCAAGGTGAAGGAACTGCTGCCCGACAACCATCACCTCCACAACTGGCTCGACATGGCGCGCGAACGCATAGCCTTCCAGGGCCTGCCCGCACGCATCTGCTGGGTCGGGCTGGGCGATCGCCACCGGCTCGGCATGGCGTTCAACGAAATGGTTGCAAGCGGCGAATTGAAAGCCCCGGTGGTGATCGGCCGCGACCACCTCGATTCCGGCTCGGTCGCCAGCCCCAATCGCGAGACCGAGGCGATGAGGGACGGTAGCGACGCGGTCAGCGACTGGCCGCTGCTCAACGCATTGCTCAACACCGCCAGCGGGGCCACCTGGGTCAGCCTGCACCATGGCGGCGGGGTCGGCATGGGGTTCAGCCAGCACGCCGGCATGGTCATCGTCGCCGACGGCACCGAGGATGCGGCGCGGCGGCTCGAGCGCGTGTTGTGGAACGACCCCGCGACCGGCGTGATGCGCCATGCCGATGCGGGATACGACGACGCGCTCGAATGCGCGCGTGAGAAGGGGCTGAACCTTCCGGGCATCCTCGGAACCTAGCCGCCTGGGCTCTTGTCGATCATCCTCCCCCGCCGCATGATGGGTCGGTTGCGAATCGAGACTGGCGCGACGGGGGAGAGAGAAGCATGGCTACGGCGCTCGGCGATGGCGTGATCGACAAGGATGCGCTGCGGCGCAAATACGCCGAGGAGCGCGACAAGCGCCTGCGCGCCGACGGTTCGGCGCAATACAAGCGGCTGGAGAGCGAATTCTCCGATCTCGCCACCGATCCCTATACGCCGCGCGAAGAACGCGATCCGGTCACCGACCACGTCACCTTCGCTTTCATCGGCGGGGGCTTTGCCGGCCTCGTCGTCGGTGCGCGGCTGAAGGAAGTGGGGATCACCGACTACCGCATCGTCGAGAAGGGCGGCGATTTCGGCGGCACCTGGTACTGGAACCGCTATCCCGGCGCGCAGTGCGACACGGCGAGCATGATCTACATGCCGCTGCTCGAGGAAACCGGGCACATGCCGAGCGAGAAATACGCCCACGCCCCCGAAATCCGCGACCATTGCACCCGCATCGGCCGGCAATACGACCTCTACGACAAGGCGCTGTTCCACACGCAGGTGACCGACCTCGAATGGGACGATGCGCTCAAGGTGTGGATCGTGCGCACCGATCGCGGCGATGAATTCACGGCGAGATATGTCGGGATGGGCACCGGCCCGCTGCATGTCGCCAAGCTGCCGGGCCTGCCGGGGATCGAGCTGTTCGAAGGCAAGAGCTTCCACACCAGCCGCTGGGACTATGGCTATACCGGCGGCACGCCCGAAGGCGATCCGATGACCGGGCTGGCCGACAAGCGCGTCGCCGTGATCGGTACCGGCGCGACTGCGGTGCAGGTGGTGCCCAACGTCGCGCGCGATGCAAAGGAGCTCTACGTCTTCCAGCGCACCCCGTCATCGGTCGACGAACGCAACAACCGTCCGCTGGAGCGCGACTGGTTCGACAGCGTCGCCGAGCCCGGCTGGCAAAAGAAATGGCAGGAGAACTTCGTCGCCAATCTCGGCGTCGGCTTCCCGGCTGAGGACCTTGTCGACGATGGCTGGACCGATCTCGGTAAGCGTATCCGCGCGCAGGTGATCGACATGCCGCCCGAACAGCGAACGCCCGAAGGGATCATGGCCGCCTTCGAAGATGCCGACAACCAGAAGATGAGCGAAATCCGCGCGCGCGCCGAACAAATCGTCGGCGGCGAGGCGGGCGAGAAGCTGAAGGCCTGGTACCGCCAGCTGTGCAAGCGCCCGTGCTTCCACGACGAGTATCTGCAGGCCTTCACCCGCCCCAATACCCACTTGATCGATACCGACGGCAAGGGCGTGGAACGGATCACGGCGAAAGGCGTGGTCGCCAATGGCCGCGAGTGCGAGGTCGACTGCATCGTCTATGCCTCGGGCTTCGAGGTCGGCACCGATTTCACCGAGCGCGCGGGCTATGACGTCACCGGGCGCGGCGGGCAAAAGCTGTCGGACTATTGGGCGGACGGGATGAAGAGCTTCCACGGGCTCCACGTCCACGGCTTCCCCAACATGTTCTTCGTCCAGCAGAACCAGGCCGCGGCCTTCATCGCCAACTACCCGCACAACCTCGTCGACCACGCCGATACGGTCGCCTGCGTTGTGCAACATGCCGAAGAGGGCGGGCATGCGACGGTCGAGCCCAGCGCCGAGGCCGAGCAGGCGTGGATCGATTTCCTCCTCACCGGTCCCGGCGCGCGGCTCGGCAGTACCGAATGCACGCCCGGCTATTACAACAATGAAGGGCAGGGCTATGGCGAGCAGGAACGCTTCGCCATGGGCCATCCCGCCGGGGCGATGGGGTTCTTCAGCCACATCGACCAGTGGCGCAAATCGGGCACATTCGAAGGGCTCGAGTTCGGCTGAACGCCGTTCGCGGACTGTGCTGACCGGTTGGTCGAAGGGGCTTTGCCGCGGCCACCGCCCCCGCTAGCCTCGCGGCCTGATTCCCTGGGGGTAGACTCGCATGACCATTAGACTGACCCGCTTCGCTTCGGCGATCGCCATCGCCTGCGCCACCGTGGCTGCGCCCGCCGCCGTCGCTCAGGACCATGCGGAGCATCACGCCCGCATGTCCGCCGGCGAGCACGCCGCGCACCAGCTCCACGCGCTGTTCGAGGCGAGCGAGGCGGCCTATCTCGATCGAAATCCGACCTCGGCCTTCTTCCGCGGCGATTTCAGCGATGCCGACAAGCTGGGCGATTATTCGCCTGCCTCCTATCTCGCCGAAACCAAGGCGGCGGAGGCCAACCTCGCCGCGCTGGCGAAGATCGACCGCGATGCGCTCGGCGCGACCGACCGCATTGCCTTCGACACCTTCGAATACACACAGCAGCGCCAGCTCGCGCAGACCGCACCCGATGTTTTCCCGACCGTCCTCGCGCTGCCGATGGATCATTTCCGCGGGCTGCACGTCTTCTATCCGCGCCTCTCCGCGCCGGGCGCGCTGATGCCCTTCGACACGGTCGAGGACTATCGCAACAACTTCGCCCGCCACCGCGAATTTGCGAAGATCGTCGACCAGGCGATCGACCGGTTCCGCACCGGCGCGGCAGCGGGCATCACCCTGCCGCGCATGTCGGTCGAGCTAATGATCCAGCAGCTCGACACGCAGCTTGCCGCAGGCCCCGAGGCGAGCCCCTATTGGGCGCCGGTGGAGAACTTCCCCGACGCGATGGACGAGGCCGACCGCGCCGCCTTGACCGAACAACATCGCGCGGTGCTGACCGACACGCTGTTCCCCGCGCTGCACAAGCTGCGCGACTATCTCGCCGATGAATACCTGTCGCAGGCTCGCGAGACGATCGCGGCGACCGCCAATCCGGGCGGCGACGATTACTATTCCTATCGCATCGCCGAGATGACCACGCTGCCGCTGACCGCAGAGGAGATCCATCAGACCGGCCTTGCCGAGGTGGCGCGCATCAATGCGGCAATCGATGCCGCCAAGGCCGAGGCGAACGGCCGCACCGGTGAAACCTACACCACCAAGGCGGACCTCCAGCAGGCGTGGTACGGCGTCGCCGAGCAGGTCGATCCGCTGATGGAAAAAGTCTTCCTGCGCCAACCCAAGACCGAGCTCAGGATCGAGCCCTACGAACCCTATCGCGAGAAGTTCAACCTTGCCGCCAGCTACATGTCGGGCAAGGCCGACGGCACGCGTCCGGGCACTTTCTATTTTAGCGGCTACAATGTCGCCGAAAGAAAGCTCGGCACCTCGATCAACCTCTACATGCACGAGGGCAATCCGGGGCACCACTTCCAGTCGATGTTCGCGATCGAGAACGAGGAGCTGCCCGAATTCATGCGCTATGGCGGCTTCACCGCCTTCAGCGAGGGCTGGGGCCTCTATGCCGAAAGCCTCGGTTACGAACTCGGCCTCTACGACGATCCGGTCCACCGGCTCGAAGCGCTGCAGGGCGGCGAATTGCTGCGCGCGGTGCGGCTGGTCGTCGACACCGGGATGCATGCGCTCGGCTGGAGCCGCGAGAAGGCGATCGAATATATGGTCGCCAACGGCCAGCCGCGCGACTTCGCCGAAAGCGAGACCGCGCGCTATATCGTGATGCCGGCACAGGCGCTCGCCTACAAGACCGGCGAATTGAAGATCAAGCAGCTGCGGGCCAAGGCGCAAGCCGCGCTGGGCGAGGATTTCGACGTCCGCAAGTTCCACGAACAGGTTCTCAACACGGGGGACATTCCGCTGCCCGTGCTCGAAGCCAAGATCGACGCCTGGATCGCGGGCGGCGGCCAGTAAGTCCTGCCCCCGCAGCGAAGGAAATACGATGATGAACCGTACCGCACTGCGCCTCGCTTCGGCGCTGGCCATCGCCACCGGCGTGCTCGCCGCACCCGCGGCCCATGCCCGGGACCAGGCCGAAACGGCGGCCCCGCAGACCGAAGCGCAGCGCCTGCGCGCCCTGCTCGCGCAAAGCGAGGCCGCGGCTCTGGTCCGTCACCCCATCGCCGCCTTCTATCGCGGCGACTTCACCCATGCCGACAAGCTGGGCGACTGGTCGGCGGCGGGTTTCGAGGCCGAACGCACAGCCGCCGAGGATAACCTCGCCGCCTTGGCGATGATCGACCGGGCGGCGCTCGATGCGGGCGACCGGATCGCTTACGACACTTTCGAATATGCCAACCAGCGCACGCTGGCCGGCTTCGTGCCCGAGGTCCTTGCCGTCGAACTGGCGCTGCCGCTCGATCATTTCCGCGGCATACAGGGCGACTATCCCAGCCTTTCCGCCCCCGATGGGGTCATGCCGTTCAAGACGCCGGAAGACTACGCCAACAACATCGCGCGGCACGCGGCCTATGCGCGGATGGTCGAGGATGTGATTGCGCGCTTCGACACGGGGCTGGCGCAGGGGATCACGCTGCCGCGGCTGACGGTCGAATTGATGATCGACCAGCTCGACATCCAGCTCGCCGCACCCGACGACACCAACCCCTATCTCGCCCCGCTGCGCAGCCTGCCCGACAGCTTCACCGAGGCCGAAAAAGAAACGGCGCGCACGCAATTGCATGCCGCCCTTTCAAACACACTCAACCCGGCCATGCGCCGACTGCGGACCTATCTCGCCGAGACCTACTTGCCGCGGGCCCGCAGCAGTATCGGCGCGACCGACAACCCGGGCGGCGAGGCCTATTACGATTACCGCATTGCCGAGATGACCACGCTGCCGCTCACCGCGCGCGAGGTCCACGAACTAGGCCTGTCGGAGGTCGCGCGCATCTCCAAGGCGCGTGCCGAAACCATTGCCGCGCGCGGCGACCGGAGGCCGCCGGTCTACACAACCAAGGAGGCGCTGACCGAGGCGTGGTACGAGGTCGGCCGCAAGGTCGATGCCGCGATCGGGCCGATGTTCCTGCGCCAGCCCGAGGCGGCACTGCAGATCAAGCCCTACGAGCCCTATCGCGAGCAGTTCCAGCTCGCCGCCTCCTACCAGCCGGGTGCAGAGGACGGATCGCGCCCCGGCACTTTCTATTTCAGCGGCTGGAATGCCGCCGAGCGCGAGCTGAGCCCCTCGGTCCGCCTCTACATGCACGAGGGCAATCCGGGGCACCATTTCCAGATCATGTTCGCGATCGAGGATGAGAGCCTGCCCGATACGCTGCGCCACGGTTGGTATACCGCCTATGGCGAGGGCTGGGCGCTCTATGCCGAAAGCCTCGGCTACGAATTGGGCCTTTACGACGATCCGGTCGACCGGCTGCAGGCGCTCGAGGACGGCGAATTGAAGCGCGCGGTGCGGCTGGTCGTCGATACCGGCATGCATGCGCTCGGCTGGACCCGCGAGCAGGCGGTCGAATACATGGTCGAGAACGGCAATCCGCGCGATTATTCGGAGAATGAGGTCGCCCGCTACATCGCGATGCCGGGCCAGGCGCTCGGCTACAAGATCGGCGAATTGAAGATCAAGCAGCTGCGCGCGCGCGCCGAGGCTGCACTGGGCGAGGATTTCGACATCCGCGTGTTCCACGACGAGGTGCTCAATTCGGGCAATATCCCGCTCGCCGTGCTCGAAGCCAAGATCGACGCCTGGATCGCCGCCGGCGGGAAGTAGGGACGGCGGCCTCTTCCTTTTCCGGCGGGCGCGGTCAGCGCGCGTATTCGGGATTGGCCGGGGGCAGGCGCCGCCTGGTCCGGACTCGCCGCCGCGCGATCGCCAGACCCACGGTGGCGACGGTCACCGCCCAGAAGATCGCGACGAAGGGTGCCCCGTTCCCCAGCGCCAGTCGGGCGATCAGCGTGGCGAGGATCGCCAGCGGCACGCCCAGCGTCACGCCCCACCAGCCGGCCCGGACCAGCGGCCGCGGTCGTCCCTTGCGTGCCTGCTTGTCGAGCCAGATGAAGGTGCCGGTGGCGACCACCACGCCCAGCGCCACGCCGAAGACGATATAGGCGATCTTGACCGGCAGCCCGCCGTAATTGCCGAAATGCAGATTGTAGATCGAGGCGGCGAACTGCTGCCCCGTCGCGCCGTCGGCCAGCCCGGTGGTCCCCTCGAAGGTGCCGTCGGGCGCGAAGTGGTAATATTCGCCGAAGACCAGCCGCCGCGCGTGCTCGCCGATAACCTGCACATGCTGCCCGCGCGTTCCAGGATCGTGGAGGATGACGTAGGATACGCGCACCGCGGGGTATTCGCGCGCCATATGGGCCAGCACGGGGGCGACGCGCGGCAGCGGTGCAGGGGCCGGGTCGGCCTCGCCCTCCGCCCCGAAGACCGGCGCCAGCGCCGCATCGCTGTCGCCGTCATAGGCCGTCGCGGCGAGCGAGAAGCCCGCGACGTAGAACAGCCCGATCATCGCCCCGGTCAGCGCGATCGCGAGCGCGAAGGGTAGCGTCCACACCGCCAGCCGATTGTGCCAGTCGAGCGTCGCGATCTCGTCCTTGCGGCGCGCGCGCAGGCGGAAGGCGTCGCGGAAGATGCGCGGATGCGCGACCACGCCCGATATGCCGAGCGCGACGATCATCGCCCCGAACATCCCGACCAGCGTCATCCCCCAGACCGGTGGCAGGTTGAGCCGGTAATGCAGCGCGAGCAGGAATTCGGACCAGGCGTTTTCCTCAGGCACCGCAATCGCGCCCGTCGCATCGACATGCACAGCCTGCGTGTCGGTGGTGATCGTGGTGCGCGGCAGCGCCTCGGTCGGCATGTGGACGTAGAGATGCGTGGTCGGGGCCTGCCCCGCCTCGGAGGCGACGACTGCGGCCACCGCGCGCTCGACCGCCTGCGGCGCAATGCTGTCCATCTCGGGTGCATCGCGCTGCTCGAGCCGCTGGAATTCCTCGTAGAGCATGATCGTCGCGCCGCTGACGCAGATGAGATAGAGCAGCGCGCAGCAGATCAGGCCGATCGCCGAATGCGCGGCCACGCCGCGGCGGACGATGTCCTTGGACAGCAGCGCACTCATGCGGCGCTCCCCAGCAGCAGGAGCGGGACCGCGGCGCCGGCGAGCGGCACGAGCAGCATGGCGAATTGCGCGCGGCGGCGCTCGGTCATCAGCATCGCGAATGCGAGCAGCGGCCAGAGCAGCGGCACCAGCGCGAGGACCATGACATTGCCGTCGGCCTCGGCGACCGGCCAGCGCATCGCCGCAACACGGATCGCGAGCGCGAGGACCACCGCCACTGCCAGCGCCAGCGGTCCGCCCAGCACGAAAGTCGTCAGGCCGTGGATCGGGCGCGCAGGCCGCGCGGCGGATGCGGCAATCCGAACGGTGGGGGCGGATCGACGCGCCGCACGCGGTTTCTCCACGGCGGAATGGGCGAGCAGCAGGGCCGCGGCGCTTGTGGCACATAGCACTGCCACCGCCACGCCCCAGGCCCCCTCGGAGAGGCCCGCGAGCAGCGTTCCCCCGGCGATCCCGGCCCAGCCGAGCGCATTGAGGCCGCGATCGCGGTGTGGTCGCCCCCATGACAGGCGCAGCACCGCCACGCCCCCCGCCGCGAGCGCGCAGCCGAGCCACAACGTGCCGTCGGACATCAGAAACTGCCCCGCAGCGTCAGCGTGTAATTGCGCGGCTTGGCGTAATAGGCCTGCTCCCAATAGAGGCTCGCGAGGTATTTCTCGTCGGTGACGTTGGCGATGTTGGCCTGCAGTTCGAGAGCGTCGGTCAGCTGGTAGCCGGCCTGCAATTGCAGCGTGGCATAGGCATCCTGCTCGACCCGGCCATAGGCGGTGTCGACATGGACATCGTCCTGCCAGGCGAGCACCGCGCCGAGCGAGAGGCGCTCGGTCGGCTGCCAGCGCAGCGCCACATCGGCGGTCGTTCGCGGCACGTAGCTGCGCACTTCGGTGCCCGTGCCATCTTCCAGCGAGAGATGCGTCAGCCCCGCCTGGACTACCAGCCCTTCGCCGATCCGGCCGGCGATCTCGATTTCGGCGCCCTGGCTGACCACGTCGATCCCGGTGTAGAGCGTCTGACCCGTGGTGGGGTCGAGCCCAACGGATTCGGCGAGGTTCGACTGTTCGGCGCGGAACAGCGCCAGCGTGCCGAGCAGCGCGCCATCGGGGGTCTGCGCCTTGAGGCCCACTTCCATGCTCTCGCCCCTGGCCGCGCCGAGCGGGGTGAGGTCGGTGCCGGTTTCGTGCTGCGGCAGGAAGATGTCCGAATAGCTGGCATAGAGGTTGAGGCCGTCGAAGGCCTCGAAGGTCACCCCGGCGAAGGGGCTGATCGCGCTCTCCTTGCGCCCGAAATTGACCCCGAAACTCACTCCGTCGGAGGTGACGTCGATGACGTTGGCGCCGCCGATCAGGCTCAGCCGGTCGGTCAGCTCGAGCCGCGTCGCGGCATAGGCGCGCCACATGCGATAATCGAAATCGGCCTGCTCGGCGGGCGGATCGTAGGCCGGGCGGCCGACCTCCTGCCCGGTCCAGTCGGGCAGCGCCGGGAGCGCGCCCCATGCGGGATCGGCGAAGGGGACCGAGCGCCCGAGATAGTGGAAACCGGTATCGCTGTATTGCACGCCCACCGAGACATCGTGCTCGCGCCCGAAGGCGGCGAATGTGCCGGCAAGCTCCGTGTCCCAGATCCAGCCGCCGGTGTCGTAATTATAGGCGCCCGGATAGCCGAACAGGCCGAGGCCGGTCGCCGGGTCGGGTGTTCCGTAGACATAGAACAGTTCCGAATCGCTCGAAATGTCCTGGCGTGTGAGGACGGTCCTCAGCGTCCAGTTCTCGGCGAGGCCGAGCGCCGCTTCGGCAAAGCCGCGGCTGTTGGTCGTGTCCCAGAAGGTCCAGTCCTGCGTGGTCGAAGTGCCGACCGGGTAATCGGTCGGCGATCCGTCGGTGTGGATCAGCGGCAGCGCGCCCCACAATACGTTGTCGGCATTGTTCTGCTGGTGCGAATAGCCGAGCGCGACCGACAGGTTCGGGGCGAGATCGCCGACGAGGACGATCTGCCCGGCAAAGCGATCGGCGGTGTAGTCGCGCAGATGCGATTCCCCGCTGGTGATCGCGCCGGTCGCCCGCAGCCCCCAGCTGCCGCTTTCATCGAGCGCCAGGTCGAGATCGGCTTCGCCGCGGAACGTGTCCCACGAGCCATAGCTCAGCGCGGCCGAACCGCCGGTCTCGCCGGTCGGGCGGCGGCGGATGAAATTGATCGTTCCCGCCGGATTGCCGATGCCCGAAAGCAATGCATTGGCGCCGCGCACCACTTCGACACGGCTGTAGAACACGGTATCGAGCGAGCCGCTGGTGGGGCCGTAGACATTGGGCGTCGCCAGCCCGTCGACCATCAGCCAGCTGATGTCGAAGCCGCGCGCGGTGTAATAGGTGCGGTCGGTTTCCACCTGCTCGACCTGGACGCCGGGCACGACGGCAAGCGCGTCGTTGATCTCGTCGAAGCCGAAATCCTCGATCAGGTCCTCGCCGATCACGCTGACCGATTGCGGCGTGTCGACCAGGGCGAGCGGCAGCTTGGTCGCGCTGCGCGGCGGATCGTCCTGCCGCTCGCCCCGCACGATGATGCCGGGCGCACTTTCGGCGCTGTCCATCATTGCCTCGGCCATGGCGGGCGCGGCGGACAAGAGGGCAGGGGCGAGCGCGATGCTGGCAAGCAGCCGCGCGGCGGGGGAAGCGATGTGCATGATGATTTCCTCGTCTGAACTTGCCAGCCCGCTAATGCGAGTCACTTGCAAGAGTCAAGGCTAATGCAAATCAGTTGCATCATTGTGACGGAGTCTCGCCCGTCTGCCCGAATGCCGCGCGGCTCAGTCGGGGGGGGCGGGAACTTGTCGAGGCGTGACGGTTTCAACCTCTAATGTGTGCCTCCGGCATGCCAGATCGAAACGGGGGCAAGATATCGTGGTGCAGGCTTTCACGAGCAGCCCTTGGTTGAGAACTACCAAGTGGAACCAGCCGATCGACGATGGTCGCGAATGCTGTCCGGCCGGCCAGGTCGAAATCCGGGACCTCGCCCGTGGTATTGCCGGCGCGCTGTTCGTCTCGCTACCGCTGCTCTTCACCGAGGAAATGTGGCTCACCGCGCGCGACATTTCCGATTGGGTGCTGCTCGTCTTCCTGTTGCTCTCGATCGGGCTCAACCGGCTTTACCTGGAATTCTCGGGCTTCCGCCATCGCCAGTGGTCGAAGTCGAAGTGGTGGGACGCGGTGGTCGCACTCGGCATCGGCATGTTCGCCAGTGTCATAACCCTGACTGTAACCGGCATTGTCGGACCCGCGCTGAATTTCTACATCACGATCAAACTCATCGCGCTTGAAACCATCCCGATGAGCATGGGGGCGGCGGTGGCGATCAACCAGCTCGGCGCCGGGGATAGCGCCAAGGTCGGCCAGACAGCGTTCGGCCTAGACACGCAGGTGCTGCTGGGTTCCTTTCTCGGTGGTTTCCTGTTTGCCTTTAACATCGCGCCCACGCAGGAAACCAAGCTCATCGTGCAAGGACAAAGCTGGTGGTTGGTACTGGCCACTGCGGTGATTTCGCTCGGCATATCCTATCTTACGGTCACCATCGCGCAGTTCGAAGAGCGTGATCTCAGCGATCGCAAATTCATCACGAGCGATTGGTTCGAGGCCCTGCTGGCCTACATCCTCGCCTTCGCCCTAAGCATGATCCTGCTGTGGGTGTTCGGTTACGGAACTCCGCTCGACCCGATCGAGGTCTGGCTGCCCCAGACCGTTGCCTTGACCTATGCGACCACGTTGGGTGGCGCTGGAGGGAGATTGATCCTGTGACTCAAGCGAGCCCAATGCGGAGCGATGCGGGCGGCCAGACCGATACGCGCGAGACCGGCGAGGAGGAGGGCGGGCACCCGCCCACAGTGCTCGGCTGGATCGTGCGTCTCGTCAGCCTGCTGCTGCTGCTCTTGCTGATCGGCATACTCGTCTTCGAAGCGACCCGACCCGAAAAGGAAGTCCGTTTCGAGACCGAGCCGAAATTCGACGAGATGCGCAGCCAGAACGGCCAGTTCCTGCTCCCGGTCGAGGTGACCAACCGTGGGACGAGGACCGCGCACACCGTGCGGCTGGTGGTGAGTGATGGCGCTCAAGAACGCGTGGTCGAGATCGAGCGCATGGCGCAGGCAGAAAGCAAGACCTTCGTCATCGCCTGGGACAGCCCGCCGCGCACCGTGGACGCGCGGATCGAGAGCTACGAGCAACCCTGAAGCCGGTCCGGGCGACCGCATCGACGGTTGCGGGATTGTCTCCATGCGCCTAAACCGGCCGCCATCCCCGGGGAGCCAGCTGTGGCTGAGAGGGGCGCGTAGCTGCGTCCGACCCGTCGAACCTGAACCGATTAGCATCGGCGGAGGGAGTGGGCGGCACGCGATCGAAGCCCGCTCTCCATCCGCCATTTGGAGAGTAGACCCATGGCCGACATCAACAGCAATTTCGACATCCCCCCCTCGGGAGAGAATATCGAAGTCACCACCGGTCCGATCCGCGGCAGCCGCAAGGTCCATGTCGGTGCGAAATCCGGCAGCGGTATCCAGGTCGCCATGCGCGAGATCGACCTCGAGGGCGGCGAATTGCCAGTGCGCGTCTACGACACCAGCGGCCCCTATACTGATCCCGATGCGCAGATCGACATCCGCAAGGGCCTCGAGCAGAAGCGCCGCGCGTGGATCATGGCGCGCGGCGACGTTGAGGAATACGACGCGCGCGAAGTGAAGCCCGAAGACAACGGCCAGCTCGGCCCCGACCGTTCGGGCGGCGTCCCCGCCTTCCCGAACGTGGCGAAGAAGGTCCTTCGCGCCAAGCCCGGCATGAACGTCAGCCAGATGCACTACGCCCGCCGCGGCATCATCACCCCCGAGATGGAATATGTCGCCGAGCGCGAGAACCTCGGGCGCGAGATGCTGCGCGACGAGGCCGCCCGCCTGACCGCGCGCAATGACGGCCAGCCCTGGGGCGCCAACCTGCCCGATTACGTCACCCCCGAATTCGTCCGCGACGAGGTCGCGCGCGGCCGCGCGATCATCCCCTCCAACATCAACCACCCCGAAACCGAACCGATGGCGATCGGGCGCAACTTCCTCGTCAAGATCAACGCCAATATCGGCAACTCCGCCGTCGCCTCCGACGTCGCCTCCGAAGTCGACAAGATGGTCTGGTCGATCCGCTGGGGCGCCGACACTGTCATGGACCTCTCGACGGGGCGCAACATCCACGACACGCGCGAATGGATCATCCGCAACTCGCCCGTCCCCATCGGCACCGTGCCAATCTACCAGGCGCTGGAAAAGGTCGGCGGCATTGCCGAGGACCTGACCTGGGAAATCTTCCGCGACACGCTGATCGAGCAGGCCGAGCAGGGCGTCGACTATTTCACCATCCACGCAGGGGTCCGCCTGCCCTATGTCCCGATGACTGCCAAGCGCGTCACCGGCATCGTGTCGCGCGGCGGCTCGATCATGGCGAAATGGTGCCTCGCGCATCACAAGGAGAGCTTCCTCTACGAGCGCTTCGACGAGATCACCGAGATCATGAAGGCCTATGACATCGCCTATTCGCTGGGCGACGGCCTGCGCCCCGGCTCTATCGCCGACGCCAACGACGAAGCCCAGTTCGCCGAGCTCTACACGCTGGGCGAGCTCACCAAGCGCGCCTGGGAGCAGGACGTCCAGGTGATGATCGAAGGCCCCGGCCACGTGCCGATGCACAAGATCAAGGAGAACATGGACAAGCAGCTCGAGGCCTGCGGCGAAGCGCCCTTCTACACGCTCGGCCCGCTCGTGACCGATATCGCGCCCGGCTACGACCACATCACCAGCGGCATCGGCGCGGCGCAGATCGGCTGGTACGGCACCGCCATGCTCTGCTACGTCACGCCCAAGGAACACCTCGGCCTGCCCGACCGCGACGACGTGAAGGTCGGCGTGGTGACCTACAAGCTCGCCGCCCACGCCGCCGACCTCGCCAAGGGCCACCCGGCGGCCAAGGTCCGCGACGATGCATTGAGCAAGGCCCGCTTCGAATTCCGCTGGCGCGACCAGTTCAACCTCAGCCTCGACCCCGACACGGCCGAGCAATATCACGACCAGACGCTCCCCGCAGAAGGCGCCAAGACCGCGCATTTCTGCAGCATGTGCGGGCCCAAGTTCTGCAGCATGAAGATCACGCAGGAAGTGCGCGACTTCGCGGCGAAGCAGAACTCGGACAGCTACCTCGCCGCCACCGCGCCGGTCGAGAATGCCGAGGCAGGCATGGAGCAAATGAGCCGCGTCTACGAGGAAACCGGCCGCGAGCTCTACATGGGCCAGGGCGATCGCGAGCATGACTGAGCGCGCGGCGCAGGGGGCGGGCGCCGCGCCGGACGAGGATATCCTCATCATCGGCAGCTTCGTCAGCCCCTATGTGCGCAAGGTGCTCGCCTGCATGGCCTTGAAGGGCCTCGCCTATACGATCGACCCGATCACCCCCTTCTACGGCAATGACGCCTTCACCCGCCTCTCGCCGCTGCGCCGCATCCCGGTGCTGGTGCAGGGCGACCTCGCGCTGTCCGACAGCTCGGTGATCTGCGCCTGGCTCGACGAGCAATATCCCGACCGCCACGCGCTGCTGCCCGCGACCCCCGCCGATCGCGCCCGCGCGCGCTGGCTCGAGGAATTCGCCGACACGCGCATGGGCGATGTCTTCATCTGGGGCCTGTTCTACCAGAAGGTCGTCCACCCGCTGGTGTGGAAGGAACCGGGCGACGAAGCGCGCATCGCCGCGACGCTCGAAACCGACATGCCCATGGTGCTCGACTATCTGGAAGGGCAAGTGCCCGCAGACGGCTTCCTCTTCGGCGAGATCGGGCTGGCGGACGTGGCGCTGGCGAGCTTCTTTCCCAATGCGCGCTATGCCGGATTCGAGGTCGATGCCGAACGCTGGCCGCGCACCGCGGGCTTCGTCGCGCGCTGCCTCGCGCATGAGTGCTTCGCCGCGACCAGCCGCTGGGAAGCCGCGCAACTCTCGACCAACCCCGCCGGCCGCCGCGCCGCGCTCGAAGAGGCCGGCGCCCCGCTGAGCGCAGTGAGCTACGCGCTCAAGGAGCCGCGCCCGGGGGTGATGACGTTGTAGGGAGTTGTGCGCGACTTCGCGGCGAAGCAGAACTCGGACAGCTACTTCGCGAGCGAGAACTTGCGTGCCGAGACCTCAGCCGAAGAGGCCGAGGTGGCGGAGAAGGGCATGGAGGAGATGAGCGAGGTGTATCGTGAGAAGGGCGAGAAGCTTTACATTACCGCGACAGACGGAGATGCGTAGTCCAGAAAGAATCAGGTAACATCCAGCATCAACGGATTCGAAAGATTGTGAGCGATTTTCAGGAATGGGTCGACAAGCACGATCCGATTGAAGAATCACAGCTACCTTTGACGCATATTGCGCGGTCGTTGCGAGCAGTCGAAATTCTTGAAAAAAAGAGGATTTCGCCTCGCGAGTGCAAGCATTTTCGCGAAGCTTTGGCGTACTTTTTTTATGGGCGGCCTGCTTATCGCGTCACTTCTGACGCCACCATTCAGATAGAAGCCTCTTGCCCCTGCTGCTTCCTTTTCAAGTCTGATATTTTGGCCAGAGCAAAAAATATCCATGCATTTGATACGGGAGCATTCTTCAATCGCCTCTACTCGCATGTCCTCGACGAAGACTTTAAAGTCGAACACTTCTCGTTGGGAGATGATCCTGAGCGAATTGCAAGGCTCATTTCTGCGAGCTTCGAAAGCCAAGGTGCTTACTTTGACGCTGACCGTTCCAGACTGAGAAATGCCGATGATGCGGCGGAAGCGTGGGAGTTGTCTGGTAGGGCCTATCTGACTTTGCTCGCTTCGCCGGGTCGGAACGAACCGGATGATAGGATTTGTTCGATCGAAGTGACTTTTGGCGATCCTGTCCTACTCGATCAGAACTTGCTAGCTGTTGTCGTCCCTCACACGTTCTGGGATGGCGACAAGAAGGCGCCTTTTCTGTCTGCACTTCCAGAAGAGGTCACTATAATCCCGTATCGCTTCATTCCCGGCCGCCACCCTGAGTATTACCAGGCTCAGATCGAAGGCCAAGTTCGAGCTTTTTATGAAGAATTGGGATTGTCGATATGAAGTCCCAATGGATAATCTGCGGATATTGCGTGGACCGGCCGGGATTTCCGGCATTTGCTCAAGCAATTTTCTCGCGACCCGAGGGTCCGGAATTGTTCATTCAAGCCAGTCTGATAGAGTCTATCGCGCCAAAATTATTGGCATTCGACGGACTGCCTGATTTCCCTTTGGCGGAGGAACTCGCTTATAATCCGACAGAAGACCAAATAGTTGGTTGCGCATTCGCGAAGGATGACGTTCAATTCTGGGGCTTGGAAACTTTCCGGCAACTTGCTGAAAATAATAAGATCGAAGCGCGCGCTCTAGAGGTTTTGCGCCCCTTTATTGAAACACCCGAAGAGATGGACGGGCGCCTAACTAATCTCGTAAACGACAAATGGATTGCGAATTCAATTTCGAGAAACGCTTTCTATGAGATTTTAATGGATGACCTTGCTCGGCACGGTCATGGGGAGCAATGCTTTTCAAAGGTTGTCGCAGCTTCAAAGTTTATGGTGGGCTGGACGACACAAAGCATACCTAGGGAGAAGCTTTCCGCTGCTTTAGAGAAGTCGAGTTACGACGCGAATTCACTTAACGACGCTCTCAAATCGAGAATGCTCGAAACAGCCCATCTGAGTGCGGTCTTTAAGGAAGATCATTCTTCTGAAATTGAGTTTGCGAAGATACTTAGAAGTATTTCAGGAGCATCGCGCCAAGAGCTGCGCTTGAGTCGTTTTCTATCAACACTTCTTGAAAAGCCTAAATTGGGTGAGCGGATATTCTCCGAGTATAGGCCTTGGGCGGTCGCGGAAACAGCAGCGCATAGGAGGTTACAAACCTTCAAAGAGGACTGGTCTAGCTTTCCTAGAAATCAGAGAGCGCATCTGGTAGCCCACCTTATTCCTGAGCTTGTCAGATTGCAGTTTGGATCACGCCGAGGCCAATTTATAGTCGATTTAGCTCGCTCTCTGGCTCACGATCCTATTGTTCGGGAAGCTCTTCTCGAAGAATTTCACCGTCGATCTCACACTTGGGCTTATTCAGAAGCGCAGCGGGAGTTCACCGCTGCCCTAGATGAGAAGCAACGGTCGTTTCCTTGGGGTGCTGAGGGGCAGCAAAGCTTAGAATACTGATCCCGCGCATTTCGTGTAGGGGCTCGACTCTCGTGGTTTGCGCAACGCTGCTCGCTCAGCGCCCCCTCCGCACCAGCACCCGGTCGAGCGCCTGCAGGAAGTTCGACCGGTCCGCCTTGCTGAACGGCGGCGGGCCGCCGCCCATGCCGTCCATCCCCGCGCGCAGATCCTCCATGATCGCGCGGGTGGCGACGGCGCTGCCGATGCTCGCGGCGTCGAAGCTCTTGCCGTTGGGCGCGAGCACCTGCGCGCCCCTTTTCAGGCAGCGCTCGGCGAGCAAGATGTCGGCGGTCACCACCACGCTGCTTGGGCTCGCATGCTCCGAGATCCAATCGTCGGCGGCATCGAAGCCGTCCGAAACGACCACGCGCTTGACTCGCTCGTTCACCGGCACGCGGAACATGCTGTTGCTGACCACGCGGACATGTGCGCCATGGCGTTCGGCCACGCGGTAGATTTCTTCCTTCACCGGGCAGGCGTCGGCATCGACGAGGATGGTGGGGACGAGAGTGGTGGGCGCGCTCATGCGCGCTTCGCTAGCGCAGGCGGGTGGGGCGGGTAAACGGCAGGCAGACTTTCCTACACCCCCCATTCTGTGGCTTATCCTGCGCGATGAGCGACGATCCCGATCCCCCCGCGCGCAGCGCCGCGCCCGACAACAGCCGCTAGACCGGCCCGAAGGCGGAGCGCTTCATCGAACAGCTCGCCCGGCGACACCTGCGCCATCACCTGCCAGCGCGGACTGTCAAAATATTCGATACGAATAAACGGATAGAGGGGCTGCAAGGTTCATCGCGCATGATTGCGAATTTCTGTAAAAATGTGTATTTGCGGCTGAAGGGTGCGCGCATTTCGAGTCGAATGACTCAATGGGGGGTGAAATGGCACCGGATACCTCCACGCTATACATCACTGCGGACGCAGAATTTTTTATCGTATTGGTCGTTATGTTTATTGCGGCAGTGGCCCTGCTTGCGTGGGTCAAGCGGTTACCGCCAAGGCCGGGGCCGGCTTTCGAGCCTCTCCCCGAAAACAGCGGCGGGATCGAGATCAATCGCGACCAGCTCGAAGCATTGCGCCAGAGCGGCAAGTCCTCGCATGGCAAGGAGCCTGTGTGATGGCCGCCGTAACCATTGGAGGAGGCGCGGCCCTTGGGGGCGGAGTGGCCATTTCTTGGCCCGCATTGCTTGCCGCAGCGGCGGTGGTGGTCGTCGTCGCGATAGTGGTGGTCGCTGTCGTCGCGTTCATAGACTGGCTGTCCACGCCGAGCCGGCCCAAACCGCCCCGGCCGCTGCATCGACGATGTAACTTGCGACCCGGCTCACCTCCTGGCGAATGCGAATACGCCTGCTACATCGTGTATAGCGACGGGACGATGAGCTATACGCACGACATGACAATCACCCTCGCCAAGCTATCTGAATTGTTGGGGCGCAAGGTGACGCAATGTCCGCCGTTCATCATTTCGCCCTAGCGGTTGGGCGCAGGATCCGGCGACTTCGGGGTTAGCCGTCGTTCGTGAGCGACCGGCGGTAGTCGAGGCTTCTCCAGGGGGCGTGCAGGCAAACTTTCCTACACCCCCCATTCTGTGCCTTATCCTGCCAGATGACCCAGCACAGCCCCATCCCGCCCGCCGCTTCCGAGCTCTCCGATGCACCCTCCGCCCCCGAGGCCCCCACCCGCCACGACGGCTGGTCGCTCGCAAGACAGGTGCGCTTCCTGCGCGCGCTGTCCGCCACGCATTCGGTGACCGAGGCGGCGAAGTCGGTCGGGATGTCGCGCCAGTCGGCCTATCGGCTGCGCAGCCGGATGAAGGGGCAGGCCTTCGACCTCGCGTGGGAGGTGGCGTTCCACCATTCCTTCGACGTGCTCGCGCATGCCGCGCTCGACCGCGCGCTCAACGGGGTCGAGGTGCCGGTGTTTTACCAGGGCGAGCAGGTCGGCAGCTATCGCCGCTACGACGAGCGGCTGACGGTGGCGCTGCTCGGCCGCTCGACGCTGGGCGGCAATCCGGTGCTCGGGCGGCTGGGGCCGCTGGCCGAGCGCCATGCGCGCGATTTCGAGGCGCTGCTGGGACAGATCGAGGCGGGCGATCCTCCCGCCACCGGCCTGCCGGGGCCCGGCGATCCGGGCGAACTCGAACGGATCCGCGCCGGGACCAGCGCCGATCCGGCCTATCTCGCCGCGTCCCCCTGTCCGTCCGCGCTGTCCGATGCGGAATTGATCGCGGCATTACAGGCGTTTGAGGAGGAAGCGCGAAAGTGACACGCTGTCACCTTCGTCACCCGCTGGCGGCGGCGCGCAGCGTCAGAGGCCGGGCGCGGGTGCGGCTGGCGCGGCCGAGGCGGCGGGCGTCGCAGCGGGTTTGCCTGCGATGGCGAGCGTGCCGGACCGGGCTTTCGCGGGGGCGGTCAATGCCGTGCTGGCGGGAGCTTTGGCGGGCGCGCTCGCGGCCAGCGCGCCGGAGGGCTTCGACGAGGCGCCGGGGGCGGCGTCCGTCGCGGGGCTCGCCGGAGCGGCGTCCGGCTGGGGAGCCGAGGTGCGCGGCGCGCTGCGGGGCGGTTGCCATTGCGCGAGGCGCTCTATCTCGGCCTCGCTCAAGGCCCAATCGGCCTCGGCTTCGAGATACGCCCGCTCGGCGCCATCGGACCACGCGTCGCTCGTTCCCCGCAGCCGCCCATGGCGGGCGAGCGCAGCCACCGGGATGGTGCCGGTCGGGGTGACCAGCGGGTAGTGGTCGGGGAGCGGCTCGGCCACGGCGCGCGCGTCGGCAAGCGCGGGCGGTGCGGGCGGCGCATCGCCGGGCGAGGGGACGCCGGCCTGCCGCAGCATCGGGGTCGAGCCGATCGACTTGCCGCTGAGCGCCCCGGCCAGCGCAGCCGCGACCAGCAGCGGCGCGGCCAGCCAGCGCCGATCGATCGGCCGGTGCGCGCTCGGGCGGTGGATGCGATGGCGTGGCGTGGTCACTGCTGCTCTCTCCTCCCCTGCCAACGCCGGGGCGGGGAGCTAGGTTCCGCTCTCCGGCGCCCGCCAGCGCTGGACACGCCGCGCCTTTGGGGTAGTCTCGCCCGCGCAGATGGGAGAGACGGCATGACGAAGGGCGAGGGCGGCTGCCTGTGCGGGGCGATCCGCTACGAGATCGAGGGTGAGGCTGCGGCGGCGATGGTGTGCCATTGCACGCATTGCCAGAAACAGTCGGGCAGCGCCTTTTCCACGATCCTCGGCGTGCCCGAGGGCCAGGTCGCGATCAGCGGTGAACCGGTGACCTATTGCGACAGCGGCGAGAGCGGAAAGAGCGTCGAGCGGCTGTTCTGCGGCACCTGCGGATCGCCGCTGTTCTCGAAAGTCGAGGTCGCGCCCGGCATGCTGTGGGTCAAGGCGGGGACGCTCGACGACGCCCGCGATTTCAGCCCCGCCGTGCATATCTGGACGCGCAGCAAGCAGTGCTGGGTCGAGACCGGCGCGGTGCCCGCCTTCGAAACCAACCCGGGCTGAGGGCGAACCATGGCCAGCATCCGCGCCCGCCTCGTCAATCTCGCGCTGCCGTTGCTCGGGGTCAAACGGTTCTTCTCGCAGCCCGACAAACTGGCCGAGCGGATCGCCAGGATGCGCCGGCAGAGGCCCGTCCGCCCGCAGGCAAAATGGCACAAGCGCTTCGATATCCGCGAGTTCTCCAGCCGCGGTTATCCGGTGGTGACGATCGAGCCCAGGGGCGGGGCGAGGCCCGGCGCGCCGCACCTGCTCTACCTCCATGGCGGCGGCTATGTGATGGATATCGCCGCGCTCCACTGGGACACGGTGGTGGATCTGTGCGAGCGGCTCGGCGCCTCGGCCACAGTGCCGCTCTATCCGCTCGCGCCGGAGGCCAAGGCGGCGGGGACGCTCGACCAGATGCGTGCGCTCTATCTCGAACTGGCCGAGCGGTATGGGGCGGACAATCTCACCGTCATGGGCGATAGCGCGGGCGGGGGCATGACCTTGGCGCTGGCTCAAATGCTCAAGTCCGAGGGCGCGCCGCTGCCGGGCAGCCTGGTGCTCTATTCGCCCTGGCTCGATGCCACCGGCAAGGCCGAAGGGCAGCACGAGATCGAACCGCGCGACCGCATGCTCGCGGTCAGCGGGCTCGAGGCCTGCGGCGCCATGTATCGCGGCGAATTGCCGGCCGAAGATCCGCGAGTCAGCCCGCTGTTCGGCGATCTCGACGGACTGCCGCCGATGGCGATCTTTTCGGGCACGGCGGACATCATCCTGCTGGTCGACGGGCGGCGGCTGGCGCATAGGCTCGGCGAGCCGGGCATGCCCGATCACATCTATCGCGAATATGCCGACATGTTCCACGTCTGGATGCTGCTGCCGGTGCCCGAGGCGATGCAGGCCCGCGCCGAGACGGTCGATTTCATCCGCGAACACAGGAAAGCCGAATGAGCCTTCGCCACCTTTCGATCCTCCTTGGCCTGGCGTGCATGACCGCCTGCAGCGATGGCAGCGCCGATTCACCGGGCGACTCCACCACCGGGTCCTTCGACGGGATCGCGGCGGGCGAGACGGTCCACTATACCGGCACCGAGCCCTTCTGGGGCGGGGCTGCGGCGGGCGGAATGGCGACCTATGAAACGCCCGACAATCCGGGCGGCAGCGAGTTCGCGGTCGAGCGCTTCTCGGGCAACAACGGGATCGGCTTCAGTGGAAGCCTGAACGGATCGTCCTTCGACATGACGATCACGCCGGGTGCGTGCTCGGACGGGATGAGCGACCGGAGCTATCCCTATACCGCGACGCTGATGATCGGCGGCGAGCAACGGCAGGGCTGCGCCTGGACCGACAGCCAGCCCTTCAGCGGACCGGAGGCGCCGTGATGGCGCAGCGGGCGATCGGCGGCTGGCGCCTCTTCTTCTGGATCGCCGCGGCCTACAATCTGGTCATCGGTCTCGGCGCCTTCCTCGATTCCGAATGGGGCTTCGCCGAGGCGGTCAACGGCGTGCTGATCTTCGCCTTCGGCATCCTCTACGCGCTGGTCGCACGCGAGCCGAAGCGCTTCGCCCCGGTGCTGCTAGCGGGTATTCTCGGCAAGGCGATGGTCGTGCTCATGCTCGGTCCGCCCAATTGGGACGAGGGTGGAAACCCGGCGATCGGCGCGATCGTCGCGGGCGACCTGCTGTTCGCGCTGGGGTTCGTCGCCTTCCTGATCGCGCTGCGCCGGCGTGGCTAGCGTTCCGGTCCTGCCTCGCTGGCTCGGCATCGCCGGGCTCCTGCCGCAGCTCGGCTGCGTCGCGGTGCTTTACGCCGGCCCTGCCGATTGGCGCGCCGGAGCGCTGACGCTGGCTTTCGCCTATGCTGCACTGATCCTCTCCTTCCTCGGCGGGGCGTGGTGGGGAATCGCTGCCGCCGCGCCCGCGGCAGAGCGGCGCAATGCACTCGGTTGGCTGTGGATTGCGGCCGTCGTGCCGAGCCTCGTCGCACTGGCGGGCTTTTTGCCCTGGGCCCTCGGCTGGCAATGGCCCGAACCCTCGCTGGTCATGCTCGCAGGGGCGCTGCTGGTCAGCATCGGCGTCGATGCGCGACTGGGCGCGCTGGCGCCGCGCTGGTGGATGGCCCTGCGCGTGCCGCTCTCGCTCGGACTCGGCCTGCTGACGCTCGCCGCCGCGCTGGCCTAGCGCCGCGCGACCCCGGCGGCGTCGAGCTCGGGGCCGAGCCGCCGCGTCAGCCATAGCCACCACATGCGGAAATCGGCACGCAGGCTCCATAGCGGATAGGTGAAGGTCGCCGGACGGTTCTTCTCGTGTCCGAAATGCGCCACCCAGGCGAAGAGATACCCTGCCACCGGCATCGCCGCGAAGAGCAGCAGCCTGCCGGTGACGAGCGCGCCGATCGCGAGCGCCACGACCAGCGTGGTCCCGACATAATGCAGGGCGCGGGTGCCGGGGCGTGCATGCTCGCGCAGGTAGAACGGCCAGAACTCGGCGAAGCTGGTGTAGCGCCGGTTGCTCACTGCAGCCCCGGAATCTCAAGCTGCGCCGGGCTCGGCGCTTCGGGCATCACCAGTTCGCGCCGCGTCGGGGTTGTACCGGTCGTGGCGGTGGCGCCGGGCGCGGCGCCGATTGCGGTGCAACTGCGCCCGGCGAGGAAATCGAGCGCGGTGGAGATCGAGGCTTCCTGCGGATCGCCGAGCGGCTTGAGGATATCGTCCGCAGCGCGGCAGGTCCGCGGCATCACGCCGGCGAGACCGCTGTAATAGTCGCCGCCGCCGTCGGCATTGACCGAGCGGAAGGCGACCACGCGCAAGCGATCGTCGCAGGCTGAGCGGTCGCGCGCGATCTGGCCCACCGGCTTGCCATAGGTGTCGGTTCCCACCAGCGCGATATTGGCGCCGAGATAGGGGATGAAGGCATTGGTCACGAGTTCGCTCGCCGAGGCGGTCCCCTCGGTCCCGATCACGGCGATCCTGGTGGCCGTAATCGCCTGCGTTTCGGCGGCGAAATTGCGGACCTCGTTGTATTCGCTCTTCGAATCGCGAAACAAAGTCCGGCTGAAAACCTGACCGGTCTTGTCGGCCGCCAGCAAATCGCCGAGCAGTTCGGCCACCGAGACGAGCCCGCCACCATTGTAGCGCAGGTCGAGGATGACCTGCGTCACGCCTTGTGCGCGGAAACTCGAGAACGCCTCGCGCAGTTGTTGCTTGGCGCTGTCGATGATGAATGTTCGCAGGTTGATATAGCCGACCTTGGTACCGCCATTGTCGAGGATCTTGGCGCCGTACCGATCCGAGATCGGATCGAGCGAATAGTCCGCCTTGGTCACCGAGATATCGCTCTGGCTGCCGCCGGGTTGCTTGACAGTGAGCCTTCGGGTGACGCCGGCGTCGCTCGGTCCCAGCGCATTGACCACCGCCTGCGCCCCGCCGGCGGCCATCAGCGCATCGACGCTTTGTCCGTCGACTGCCAGGATCTCGCTCCCGCGGTCGATGCCCTTGGCAAAGGCTGGCGCATTCTCGAACGCCTCGACCACGAAGACACGCCGCGCGGCGACGTCGTAGCTTAGCCTTACGCCGAAGCCGGCGTTCGAACCGCTGTTGATGAGCGCATTCTCTTCCGCGATCGAGGTTATGTAGGTGAAAAAGCGATCGCGGTCCTGCGCGCGCGCGGGCGCCACCAGCGCATCGAGATAGGCCTGGAGCGAAGTGTAACCGGCCTTGTTGACCGATTTGTCGAGCAGGCTGGGGAAGAGATACCATTCGTCGAGCTGGCCCAGCGCCCAGTCTTGCCGGCTGGCGAGCGAACAGGAGTCGCTCGTGCCGCCCCCGCCCGTGCCCCCTCCGCCGGTATTCCCGCCGCCGGAATTCCCGCCGCCGCAGGCGGTCAACGACAGTGCCAGTGTGGCGGAGATTAAGGTGCGACCCAGCCTCATGCGCCTGCTCCCATGCAGTTATTGCGAAGTGCCCCTGCCGGGGCCGGACACGATCCATGACGGGTAATTCCGGGTGGGGCAAGGGCGCTGATGATCGTTGGCAAGCCCCGTTTCCCCCCGAAAACGGTGCAAATTTCACCGCGTGGTATGGTTTGTAGCCCGCAGCTATGCCTTAAAGGCGTCCCTGAAGACGCCCTTGGGGCGCGAAAAGAGGAGTTTTCATGGCTGGCGGTGGTGCGCCCTGGGTTCGAGATGCGGTTGGCGGGGAAGCCGTGGGGCATGTCCTGACACTCGAGAAAGTGGCCGACGAACGCGTGCTCGGCCGCGGCGGCTTCGCGCTGACCAGCGCGGCCTTCCGCCATGGTGGCGAGCTCGACCCCTCCTTCACTGCGATCGAGGAAGACGCGGTCGCCCCTCCGCTCGAATGGACCGCGCCGCCGCCCGGCGCGCAGGAGCTGGTGCTGGTCGCCGAGGATGCCGATCGCGGCCACGTCCACTGGACCGTCTGGGGCCTGCCGCCGCAGAAGGGCAAGCTGATGGAGGGCGAAACCCCGCCGCGCACCGGCAAGAACGCCCACGGCAATTCGGAATGGCTGTTGCCCGACCCGCCGCTCGGCGAGGAACACCGCTACGTCTTCCAGCTATTCGCGATCGACCTCCCGCTCACGCTGATGCCGGGGGCGACGCACGAAGAACTCGTCCGCAATCTCGACGGACATGTAACCGCCGCCGCGGTCCTGACAGCCCGGTTCGAAGGCCATGAGGTCGAGGAACTGGATGTCGACGATCTCGACGACGTAGATTGAAGCATAGCCAAGGAAAGGATTAGTCATGGCTGGCAAGAACAACGCACTGCAGAAGCCGGTGAACCTGTCGCCGGAACTGGAAAACGTGGTCGGCAAGGGTCCCATGACCCGCGCCCAGGTCACGTCGAAGGTGTGGGATCACATCAAGGCGAACAACCTGCAGGATTCCAAGGACAAGCGCATGATCAACCCCGACGACAAGCTCGGCGCGGTGATCGGCAAGGACCAGATCTCGATGTTCAAGATGACGGGCGCCGTCTCGAAGCACATGAGCTGATCCTGGTTACCGGCGGCGCAGCGGCCAGTCCGTTGCGCCGCCGGTCCACAGCGCGAGCCACACGAGCAGCGGCTGCGCAAGCATCCTCGGCAAGTGATAGCCGAGGCCCCACCCGCCATCGGGGCGCGCCATGTCGAGCGCGAAGTGGTGGATATTCGCCGGAAAGACGCAGATCGCATAGAGCGCGAGGCCCATGGCGCCCGCGTAGCGCAGCGGCTTGCTGAAAGGCTGGGTGAGCGCGACCGCTCCAAGCAGTTCGGCAATGCCGGTCCACCAGACCACCGCCTCGGGCGCTGGCACCCAATCGGGCATGATCGCCAGGAAGGGCGCCGGATCTGCGAGATGCATGTATCCGGCCAAGGCGTAGAACAGCGCCAGCAGCCAGCGCAAACCGGTCCGGATCACTCGCCCGGTTCCCATCCTTCGGGCGCGAGTTCGAAGCCCGCGAATTCGAAAGCGGGCGCCACGACGCAGGATACCAGCACATAGCCATGCGCGCCCGCGGCGGGTCGTGCGGCCTGCCACCACTGCGGGGCGATGACATGCTGGAACGCCTCGCCGCCGAGGGCGTCGGGGCCGAGCGTGATCGTCCGGGCGGGCCCCCGGTCGGTTTCGGCCAGCGACAGCTCGAGTGCATCGCCCGCGTGCCACAGCCAGATCTCGGAGGCATCGACACGGTGCCAGTGCGAGGCCTGGCCGTGCTCGAGCAGGAAGTGGATTGCGGTGGCGGCAGCGCGTTCACCCTTTGCGGCGGGCGCGCGCCAGGTCTCGCGGTACCAGCCGCCTTCCGGATGCGGTTCGAGGCCGAGTTGCTCGATGATCGCGCGGGCGGGGCTCACTCCTCGACCACCTCGACGCCCTTCCAGAAGGCGATGCGGTCCCTGATCTCGGCGGCGGCTTCCTTGGGCTCGGGGTAGTACCAGGCGGCGTCGGCGTTGATCGCGCCGCCCGCATTGATCGAGTAATAACTCGCCGTGCCCTTCCACGGGCAGTGGCTCGTCGTCTTGCTCGGGACCAGCACGCCGCGGGCAACGTCGCGAGCGGGGAAATAGTGGTTGCCTTCGACGACGACCGTATCGTCGCTCCGGGCCAGGGTCTCGCCGTTCCAGCGGGCGGTGATCGTCATGGTTGGGCCTTTCCTTGCGGGTCGTCTTTGCTAGGACAGCCCGCAAGACATCAAGGGGTTCCTGACCATGCGCCATTTCCTGCTCGCCGCCGCCATCGCCTGTATCTGCACAACGCCCGCTCTGGCCCAGACGCCCGAGCAGGAGGCCGAGGCTGCGCTGGAGGCGGCGCCGGTATGGGATGGGCACAACGACGTCCCCGAGCAACTGCGCGACCGCTATCGCAACATGCTCGCCGATTTCGACTTTACCGACACGACACAGGCGCCGCCCAACGGATGGAGCGAGGGCGGGATGCACACCGATTTGCCGCGCCTGCGCAAGGGGCATGTCGGGGCGCAGTTCTGGTCGGTCTATGTCTCGGCCGGCCTACCCGACGCCGAAGCCACGGTGGCTGTTCTCGAGCAGATCGACGTGATGAAACGGCTCATCGCGCGCTATCCCGACGACCTCGCCTTCGCCACAACGGCCGACGAGGTTGCGGCAGCGATGAAGCGCGGCAGGATCGCCTCGCTGCTGGGCATGGAAGGCGGCTACGCCATCTCGGACAGCCTTGCGGTGTTGCGCCAGTTCTACGCGCTCGGCGCGCGCTATATGACGCTGACGCATTCGAAGAAGATGTCCTGGGCCGACAGCGCCACCGACACGCCGCAGCACGACGGGCTCACACCCTTCGGCGAGCAGGTGGTGCGCGAGATGAACCGGCTCGGCATGCTGGTCGATCTCAGCCATGTCAGCGAGGCGACGATGATGGACGCGCTGGATGTCGCCAAGGCGCCGGTGATATTCAGCCATTCGGGCGCCCGCGCGATCAACGGCCATGCCCGCAACGTGCCCGACAGCGTGCTGGCGCGTCTGCCCAAGAACGGCGGGGTGGTGATGGTCGTGGCACTGCCGGGCTATCTCAGCGAGGCACAACGGCAGTGGTATGCCAATCGCGAGGGCGAAAAGGCACGGCTCGAATCGCTGTGGCGCGGCCAGCCCGACGCAGTGGCCGCTGCTCTCGAGCAATGGGACGCAGCGCACCCGACGCCGACCGCCTCGGTCTCCGACATGGCGGACCACATTGATCACATCCGCAAGGTCGCCGGGATCGACCATATCGGCCTCGGCGGCGACTATGACGGGATGGCCATCGGCCCGGTCGGCATGGAGGATGCCAGTGGCTACCCGGCGCTGTTCGTCGAGCTCGCCCGTCGGGGCTATTCGAAGGCCGATCTGCAGAAGATCGCCAGCGGCAATATGATGCGCGTGCTGCGCACCGCCGAACGCTATGCGGCGAGCGTCCGCGACATGCCGCCGATCGAAACTCCGCTGCCCGAAGAATAGGGACTGGCTGTCCGGCGGTGGATCACAGCCGTTCGAGTGTCAGCGGATCGCGTTCGCCATCGAAGAACTGCTCGAGCGCGTCGGCAAAGACCTGCGCGTCGTCATCGGGGCAGGCGGCTTCGAACAGGGTCATCGAGCTGCGGAACTTCATCGCGTCGAGCGGGCCGAGGATATCCTCGGCGCGCATCGTTCCCGCCCAGTCGAGCATGGCTTCGCTTGCCTCGAACAGCCGCGGGCCCAGCTCCTCGTGCGCGCAATAGGCGCGCGCCTCGGCTGCGTTCGCCAAGGCGAATTTGCGCGCCGCCGCGCTTTTGCCGAGGCCTGCGATCTGGGGGAAGACGAACCACATCCAGTGGCTGGTCTTGGCGCCTTCGCGGATCTCCTCGAGCGCGCGTTCGTAGACCCCGCCATCCTGCGCCTGCAGGAACGGGGCAAACCGATCCCGATCAGTCGCCGTCGACATGGTCGGGGAGGCCATCGAGCTCGGTCGAGGCGAAATCCTCGAGTTCATCCTCGCTCATGCTGTCGTACATTTCGCGCGAGGCACCCTTGAGGTCATCGACCTTCGTCTCGCCACGCTTGGCGGCGAGCGCGGCGCCCGCCGCACGCTGCTGGGCTTTCGACTTCGCCGGCATCAGTCTTGGACGGAGAGCTCGGAGCCGAGCTTCAGAACTTCGTCGCCATCGTCCTGCCTGACGAGATAGGCGGGATTGTCGGCATCGCCGTGGCGGGTGATCTCGCTCCCCTTCAGTGTGCGGGTGACATCGCGTTCGTAACGTTCCGCGATCCGGCCCTGGCCCTTGCCGTCACCCCAGTCCCATTCGACATACTGGCCGGTTCGGAAGCTGTTCGATGTGCCCATGTGCGAATCTCCCGTCCCGGTCAGTTCTCGATGACCTCGATGCCGTCTTCCATCGTCGTCTCATCGTCCGGGGTGGCCGTCTGGTCGTCGCCCAGATCGGTAACGATGCTGTCGGTGTCGTCGCCGTCATCTTCCATCGAGGAAATCTGGCCGCTGACGGTCCCTTCCTCCTCGACATCGCCGGTGCTCAGCGCGGGTATGATCCAGGTGATCGAAAGCAGGATGATCGCGAGCAGCAGGCCGCCGGCCAGCACCCAGCGCACGACGCCTTCCTTCGAGCCGCCACTCGCCTCGGTTTCGTCGAGATGGACTTCTTCGCCTTCCTTGTGCACGCTTTGTCTCCCTGTCTTGTCGCGAACCCGCGTGTTTCAGGGAGGTTTACGTTCACACAGCGCGAATGTTCCGGCGGCTCAGTCGCGCAGGAGGTCGTTGATCCCCGTCTTTTCGCGGGTCTGGGCATCGACCGTCTTGACGATCACCGCGCAGGCGAGGCCGGGGCCGCCATCCTTGCCGGGCAAGGTGCCGGGAACGACCACCGAGAAGGGCGGGAGTTGGCCGCGGATCACCTCGCCGGTGTCGCGGTAGACGATCTTGGTCGATTGGGTGATGAAGACGCCCATCGATACGACACAGCCTTCGCCAACGATGACGCCTTCGACGATCTCGCTGCGCGCGCCGATAAAGCAATTGTCGCCGATGATGGTCGGGTTGGCCTGCATCGGTTCGAGCACGCCGCCGATCCCCGCGCCCGCCGAGATATGGCAGTTTTCGCCGATCTGCGCGCAGCTGCCGATGCTGGCCCAGGTGTCGACCATCGTGCCCTTGCCGACATAGGCGCCAATGTTGACGAAGCTCGGCATCAGCACGCAGCCGGGCGCGATATAGGCGCCCTCGCGGGCCACCGCGCCGGGAACGACGCGGAAGCCTGCGTCGCGGAAACGGGCATCGTCCCAGCCGGCGAACTTGCTCGGCACCTTGTCGAAAGCCGGATGGCCGGCGCTGCCGCCTTCCATCACCCGGTTGTCGTTGAGGCGGAAGCTGAGCAGCACGGCCTTCTTGAGCCACTGGTTGACCGTCCAGCCGCCCTTGCCATCGGGCTCCGCCACGCGGCCGGTGCCGCTGTCGAGCATGCTAAGCGCCGCATTCACCGCCTCGCGCACGTCCGCGCTTTGCGGCGTGACATTGGCGCGGTCTTCCCACGCGGCTTCGATGGCAGTTTCGAGGTCGGCACTCATGGTAATCTCCGAATAGAATTCGGAAGGGTCGTTAGCAGGCCCGCAGCGCTAGTCCATCCCTGCGGCGACGGCGAAATCGTAAGCGCGGTCGACCAGCGGAGCAACGCGTTCGGACATCGATTTCGCATGCGCGGAGGATGCGGTCCCGTCGATCACGCGCTTCTTGATCCCCTGCATGATGCCTGCAAGCCGGAAGAGGTTGTAGGCGAAGTACCAGTCCATCGGCGGAACCGGATAGCCGGTGCGCGCGACATAGCGTTCGACCGCTTCTTCCTGCGAGGGGATTCCGAGCTGCTTCAGGTCCAGCCCTTCGAGCCCGGCACGTCCGTCGTGCGGATTGTGCCAGTTGAGCATGAGATAGCTGAAATCGGCGATCGGGTCGCCCAGCGTCGACAGCTCCCAGTCGAGCACCGCAAGGACACGGTTCTCGGTCTTGTGGAAGATCATGTTGTCGAGGCGGTAGTCGCCATGAACGACGGAACTTTCATGCTGCGGCGGGATGGTCTGGGGCAGCCATTCGATGAGCCGCTCCATCTTGGGCATGTGCTCGGTTTCCGACAGCTTGTATTGCTTCGACCAGCGGCTGATCTGGCGCGCGCAATAATCGGTCGGCTTGCCGAAATCGGACAGCCCGATGGCGTCGGGATCCTTGGTATGCAGATCGGCGAAGGTGTCGATCATCGCATTGTAGATTTCGCGCCGTTCTTCAGGCGTGTTGTTCGGCAGCGAGCCGTTCCACAAGCTCCGCCCGTCGGCGAGGCCCATGACGAAGAACTTCGACCCGATGACTTCCGGATCCTCGCACAGGCCATAGGTCTTGGGCACGGGGAAGCCGGTCGGCCCGAGCGCGTGCATCGCCTTGTATTCGCGGTCGACCGCATGGGCGCTGGGCAGCAGCTTGCCGAAGGGCTGTCGGCGCAGCACATAGGACCGGTTCGGCGTATCGATCCGATAAGTCGGGTTCGACTGCCCGCCCTTGAACTTCGAATAGGCGATCGGTCCCTCGAAGCCCTCGACATGGGCCTCGAACCAGGCAGTCAGCGCGCCGAGGTCCATTGCGTCGGCGTCGGACACTTCGACCGTGCCGACCATTTCCTTGTCGAAATCGATCTCACTCATTCCTGTTTCCCAGCGAAGGCTGGGACCTCCTTATGGTCGGCGCTGTGCCGAGGGAGGCCCCAGCCCTCGCTGGGGCTCGTTGCTTCAGTCGAACACCACCACGCTGCGGGCGGAATGGCCGCCCTTCATCTTCTCGAATCCCTCGTTGATCTTTTCGAGCGGGATGCGCTCGGCGATGATCGTGTCGAGGTCGAGCAGGCCGCGCATGTAGAAATCGACGAGGCGCGGCAGGTCGACCGGGAAGTGGTTCATTCCCATGATCGCGCCCTGCAGCTTCTTGCCCGAAAGCAGGTCCATCGCGCCAAGGCCGACCTTGCAGTCGAGCGGCATCATGCCGAGGATCGTCGCGGTGCCGCCGCGCCGCAGGATCTTGACCGCGAGATCGGCGCTGGCCTGGCGGCCGACGGCCTCGATCGCATGGTGTACGCCGCCGCCGGTGATCTTCATCACTTCCTCGACCGCATTGTCGGCCATGGCGTCGATCGTATGCGTCGCGCCGAGGACCTCGGCCAGATCGCGCTTTTCCTTGATCGGGTCGAGGGCGATGACCTTGCCCGCACCGGCGATCTTGGCTGCGTTGATAGCGGCCAGGCCGACGCCGCCGCAGCCGACCACGGCCACGGTTTCGCCCGGTACGACCGAGCAGGCGTTGAAGATCGTGCCCGCCCCCGTCGTCACCGCGCAGCCGATCACCGCCGCGCGGTCCAATGGCATGTCCTTGTCGATCGCCACGCAGGCGTGTTCGTGGATCAGCATCTGTTCGGCGAAGGCCGAGAGGTTGAGCATCTGGGCGACCGGGCCGCTGCCGTCGGCCCGCATGATGCGCGGCTTGGCAGTCTGGTCGCGGCGCGTGTCCGCCCCCATGCACAGCGCCATGCGGCCGGTGACGCAGAATTCGCAGTGCCCGCAGAATGCGGAGAGGCAGGAGACCACGTGGTCGCCCGGCTTCACCGTCTTCACTTCGCTGCCGACCGCGCGCACCACGCCCGCCGCCTCATGGCCGGGAATGGCCGGCAGCGGATGCGGATAGGCGCCGTCGATGAAGTGCAGGTCCGAATGGCACAGCCCGCAGGCCTTGGTGTCGATCAGGACCTCGTGCGGGGCCGGATCGGCGAGTTCGACCTCGCCGATCGTGAGCGAACCGACCTGTTCGAGGATTGCAGCCTTGGCCATCAGCGCGTCGCTCCCATGTCGCCCGAACTGAGGTTATCATTGCCCGAAGTCGGGGCCGCGCCCTCGCGCAGCGCGTTCGCGGTGGGGCCCTTCTCGGGCAGGTGCTTGGCGAATTCCATGCGCGCGATCGAGCGGGCGTGGACCTCGTCCGGCCCGTCGGCGAGACGCAGCGTGCGCTGGTGGGCATAGGCGCTGGCGAGACCGTAGTCCTCGCTCACGCCGCCGCCGCCATGCGCCTGGATCGCATCGTCGATGATCTTCAGCGCCATGTTGGGCGCCTGCACCTTGATCATGGCGATTTCCTGCTTGGCGGCCTTGTTGCCGACCTTGTCCATCATGTCGGCCGCCTTGAGGCAGAGGAGGCGTGTCATATCGATATCGATACGCGCGCGCGCAACGCGCTCTTCCCATACCGAATGCTTGTAGATCGGCTTGCCGAAGGCTTCGCGTTCCTGGAGGCGCTTGCACATCTTGGCGAGCGCTTCCTCGGCGACGCCGATGGTGCGCATGCAGTGGTGGATACGGCCCGGACCGAGACGGCCCTGCGCGATCTCGAAGCCGCGTCCTTCGCCCAGCAGCATGTTGTCGACCGGGACGCGGACGTCCTTGAGCTCGACCTCCATGTGGCCGTGCGGCGCATCGTCATAGCCGAACACGGGCAGGTGCCGGATGATGTTCACGCCCGGCGCGTCATTCGGCATGAGCAGCATCGACTGTGCGGCGTGGCGACCGGCTGAAAAATCGGTCTTGCCCATCACGATCGAGACCTTGCAGCGCGGATCGCCTAGCCCTGAGGACCACCATTTGCGGCCGTTGATGACATATTCGTCACCATCGCGCTCGATGCGGGTCTCGATGTTCGTCGCGTCGGAGGAGGCGGTGAAGGGTTCGGTCATGAGGAAGGCCGAGCGGATCTCGCCGTTCATGAGCGGGGTCAGCCACTTGTCCTTCTGCGCGCGCGTGCCGTAGCGGTGAAACACTTCCATATTGCCGGTGTCGGGCGCCGAGCAGTTGAAGACTTCGGAGGCAAAACCGACGCGGCCCATTTCCTCGGCGCACAGCGCATATTCGAGATTGGTCAGGCCGGGGCCTTCGAATTCGTAGGTTTCCTCGACATGGTGATGGCCGTCGTTGCGCGGCGGCATGAAGAGGTTCCAGATGCCTTCGGCCTTGGCCTTGGCCTTGAGTTCCTCGACCACGGGGATGACCTTCCAGCGGTCGCCCTCGGCATCCTGCTCCTTGTAGGTCGGGATGGCGGGACGGATGTGATCGTCGATGAAGTTCTTCACCCGGTCGCGCCAGTATGCTTGCCGTTCTGTCGGTTCGAAATCCATCGTTGCTGTCCTCTTCTCTCTCGATTCCGTTGCTTTAGGAAACTGGCACGACAGCGACGCCGCGCCAAGGGCTAATCAGGGTGGGGTGACCGCTGCGTCGACATCCGCGCGGGCCGCGGCGTCGAGTGCGGCGAGCCGCGCCTCGTGCTGCGCGCGGTCGATCGGGAAGCGCCCGAGCCAGTAGGCGGCGATCAGTCCGAGAATGGTGATCGCTCCGCAATAGAGCAGGATCATCTGCGTTACGACTTCGGGTGCCACGCTCGCTGGCGCCGCCCTGGCGGGCAGGTTCGACAATGCGATGACCTGGCCGCCGAGCAGGATGCCGCCGCCGGTGGCGCATTTCTGGACGAACCAGTTGCCCGAATAGAAACTGCCCTCGGCGCGGCGACCGGTGCGTTCCTGGTAGGCCTCGACGATCTCGGCGATCATCGAGCTGCCCGAAATCATCACCACCACGCCCAGCGTGTTGGATACCAGTAGGAAGCCGTAAAACAGCGCGGCGCTCGTCGGCGTGCCCACCGTGGGCCACAGGCCCGCGAGATAGAGCGAGAAGGGCGTCAGGATAACTCCGAGCGAGCCGAGCGAGCCGATGACCGCGCTCCTGGGCTTTCCCCAGCGCCGGTGCATCGGCCCGACGATGAAGAACATCGCGATGACCGACAGGAACAGGATGAGGGGGAATATCCGCAGTTCGGCGGTGTCGAACCGCCAGACGAAGATGTTGAGGTAATTCGTCAGCGAGAAGGTCAGTCCCTGGCTGATATAGGCCGCGAGCGCACCCGCCGCGAAGATCAGGAAAGCCTTCTCGCTGAAGGCATCGACGATCTCGCCGAAGGCGCCGCGCCAGCTGAAGGGCGGGGCTCTGGTCTCGGGGTAGCCGGCGACGAGCCTGTGCTGGCCGAGCGCCGACCCGAGCACCGACACGACCATCAATAGCGCGCCGACGAGGCCGAACCAGAAATAGCCGTCCGGCTGCAACAGCCCTTCGGGCCCGGGCATGAAGACGAAATAGGCGAGAAACATCATCACCAGGCCACCGCACCATCCGAACAGGTAGCGATAGCGGAACAGCGTGGTGCGTTCGTCGTAATCGGCGGTGATTTCGGGCAGCAGGCTTACCGAGGGGACCTCGCAGGCCGACAGCAGGACGCGCACCGACACCGCGATGGCGAGCAATTCCCAGAAACCCGGCGTGCCTCCGCCCGGCGGGTGCCACATCAGCACCCAGGCGAAGGCGAGCGGGATCGGTGCGGCATAGAGCCATGGCAGGCGCCTGCCCCAGCGCGACCAGGTCCGGTCTGAGAGGTTGCCAAGCAGCGGGTCGACGAAGGCATCGATGACCAGCGCCAGCGCCAGCGCGAGGCTGACAGTGCCCGCATCCATGCCGAGAGCCTGGTTGTAGAAGATCAGCAGGAAGAAGCTGAAGCCTGAATCCTTGACGCCGAAGGCCACCGCGCCAAAGCCGTGGACCAGCTTGAGGCGCTGGGGAAGGGGACCGGAAACGAAAGGCATCAGGCGGTCTGCTGCGCTGCTTTCACCTGTTCCTCGAGCGCAATCAGCGCCTCGAACGCGCCGCCTTCCTCCGGATCCCAGCTATGCCGCGGCCCGAGGGTCAGCCCGCCATCGACGATCAGCGAGGTGCCGGTCATGAAGCCGGCTTCTTCGCTGGCGAGGAAGGCCACGGCATTGGCAATGTCGATCGGCTGGCCGCCACGCGCCACCGGCTGCGCGTTGGACGACATTTGCGCGATGCTTGCCTTGGCCTGCGCCTTGAATTCCTCGGGAATGTCCAGGCTGGCGGTAAAGATGTTGGTGTTGATGAAGCCGGGTTGCACCGCGTTCACGCGGATGCCGTGCTGGGCCAAGTCGGTCGCTGCGCATTTGGTGAGATGCAGCACGCCCGCCTTGGCCACGGCATAGGTCGTCGGCGAATAGCCCGGACCGACTGCCGCGACGCTCGAAACGTTGACGATGCTCGCCCCCTTGCGTCCCATCATGTGCGGCACGGCATAGCGGATCCCGAACGCCACCGACCGCAGCAGCAGGTCCATCGTCCGGTCCCAGGCTTCGGGCTCGATCTCGGCGATGTTCTCGCGCGCGCCGCCGGCGCCCGCATTGTTGAACACCGTATCGATCCCGCCGGTCTCGTCGGCGGCGCGATCCATCAACGCCTTGATCGCATATGGGGCGCAGACATCGCATTCGGCGAAGCGCACGTCGCCTTCGGTCTCGGCAGCCAGCTTCTCGCCGCCGGCAACATCGATATCGCTGGCGAAGACCACCGCGCCTTCGCGCGCGAACAACGCGGTCGCCGCCGCACCGATACCCGATGCCGCACCGGTGACGACCACGGTCTTGCCCGAGAATCGCATGCCTACTCTCTCCCCGAATTTCTCCACCGCCAGCTTAGGGGAGCAGGGGGGCGCGTCAATGAAATCCGGCTGACGTTACGGCAATGGCGCCTCCCGCGAGTGGCCTTGCATGGATGGGGCGAATCACCCTAACGTAAGCGTCAACATACCGCTGCTTTAGAAGAGAGGATTCGGCCCATGTCCGACAGCGACCTGGAGACCTTCCGCGCCGAGACGCGCGCCTGGCTTGACGCCCATTGCCCGCCCGAAATGCGCGAGCCCGTCCGCGACGAGGACGACATCTACTGGGGCGGCCGCAATGCCAGGTTCAAGAACGATGCGCAGAAGGCCTGGTTCGAGGCCTGCCGCGACAAGGGCTACACCGTGCCCGCATGGCCCAAGGAGTATGGCGGTGCCGGCCTCTCGCCCGCGCAAGCCAAGGTGCTGCGCGAGGAAATGAGCCGCATCGGCGCGCGCCCGCCGCTGTCGAGCTTCGGCATCTGGATGCTCGGCCCGGCGCTGCTGCACTTCGGCACCGAAGGCCAGAAGCAGCGCTTCCTCAATGAAATCGCCCGCGGCGAAATCCGCTGGTGCCAGGGCTATTCGGAACCGGGCAGCGGCTCGGACCTCGTGAGCCTGCAGACCTTCGGCGAGGACAAGGGCGACCACTGGGTCGTCAACGGCCAGAAAATCTGGACCAGTTACGCTGACAAGGCCGACTGGATTTTCTGCCTCGTCCGCACCGACAAGGCGAACAAGTACCAGGGCATCACCTTCATGCTCTACGACATGGCCAGCGAAGGCGTGTCGACCAAGCCGATCCTGCTGATCAGCGGCAACAGCCCGTTCTGCGAGACCTTCTTCGACGATGTGAAGGTACCCAAGAGCTATGGCGAGGACGTTCCCGCCTATGTCGGCGAGGTCAATCGCGGCTGGGATGTTGCCAAGTACCTGCTCGGCCACGAGCGCGAGATGATCTCGGGCGCCGATGGCGGCGATCGTACCAGCGCGATCGGCGCGGTGCTCACCCGCGCGAATGGCGAGATCGACCCGGTGCTGCGCGCCGAGCTGGCGCAGTTCGATGTCGACGCGCTGGCCTATGCCGCCATGGGCGAAAAGTTCCTCGACGAGATCAAGGTCGGCAAGGCGCACCCCGCGCAGCCCAACATGATGAAATATGCCGGTACCGAGCTGAACAAGCGCCGCCACGAACTGATCATGGCCGCCGGCGGTTCGACCGCGCTCGAATGGGAAAGCGAGGAGACCGGCGGCGGCAAGCCCTCGCGCAACTGGCTGCGGACCAAGGCGAACAGCATCGAAGGGGGCACCTCCGAAGTCATGCTCAACGTCATTTCCAAGCGTATTCTCGACCTGCCGGGAGCCTGATCGATGCCTCTCTATTACGACGACGACCAGGCGATGCTGGCCGAAACCGCCAGCCAGTTCATGGGCGAAGAGGGTTCGATCAAGAACCAGCTGCGCCATTGGCGCGACCGCAATTGCAAGGACGGCTTCGGCCACGGCCTGTGGCAGCAGTTCGCCGAAATGGGCTTCACCGGCATGCTGGTGGACGAGGACGACGGCGGGCTCGGCATGGGCCAGGTCGAGGCCAACATCGTGCTCGAGGAAATCGGCCGCAACCTCACGCCTTCGCCCTTCCTGTCCTCCTCCGTGCTTGCGGCCACCGCGCTCAAGCACGGCAGCAACGATGTGAAGGGCCGCTGGCTTCCCGACCTGATCGCGGGCGAGAAGGTCTATGCCGTCGCCGTGGACGAAGGCCGCAAGCACCGCCCCGAGCGGATCGCGTGCAAGGCCGAAAAATCGGGCAACGGCTTCAAGTTGTCGGGCAGGAAGGACTTCGTGGTCTACGGCGCGAGCGCCGAGATGATCGTGGTCGCCGCGCGCACTTCGGGCGGCAATAGCGAGCCCGATGGCGTGACGCTGTTCGCCGTGCCGCAGGATGCCGCGGGGATGACCCACGACAGCGTGCGCCTGGTCGACAGCTCGATGGCCAGCCACATCACCTTCGACGGCGTCGAGCTCGACGGCGATGCGGTGATCGGCGAGGTCGACGGTGGACGCGCAGTGCTCGACGCCATGCTCATGGCGGGTCGGGTCGGCTCGGCTGCCGAAGGCGTGGGCGTCGCCCGCGGCGCGATGGACATGACCGTCGACTATCTCAAGCAGCGCAAGCAGTTCGGCAGGGTAATCGGCGAATTCCAGGCGCTGCAGCACCGCGCGTCGCACCTCTATTCGGAGGTCGAGATCGCCCGCGCGGTCACGATCAAGGCGGCGCAGCTGGTCGATGCGGGCAGCGAGAAGGCCGATCTCATGGCGTCGGTCGCCAAGGCCAAGGTGGCCAAGGTCGCCGGCCTCGCGGTGCGCGAAGGCGTGCAGATGCATGGCGGCATCGGTATGACCGACGAATACGACATCGGCCTTTACATGAAGCGCGACCGCGCGCTGCAGGAGTTCCTCGGCGACCAGTACTATCATGCCGGTCGCGTGGCGGAGCTCATGGGCTACTGACACTCTCCCCTCCCGCCTGCGGGAGGGGCCGGGGGGTGGGAAGGCCAAGCGCTTGGACCCACCCCGCTGCGACTGGGCATCGAGATGCCAAGTCTCACTGCCCCTCCCGCAGGCGGGAGGGGGCAATTGGGAGAGAATTGAATGACCCTCGAAGACCTGTTCAGCCTCAAGGGGCGCGTGGCGCTGGTGACCGGCGGCAGCCGCGGTATCGGCAAGATGATCGTCGAAGGCTTCCTCGCCGCCGGGATCGACCGCGTCTACATCAGCGCGCGCAAGATCCACGAGATCGAGGAAACCTGCGCCGAACTGGGCGAGAAAGTGATCGGGATCAAGAGCGACCTTTCGACCCTCGCGGGGATCGAGGCGCTGGTCGAGGAGCTCTCCAGCCGTGAGAGCAAGCTCGATATCCTCGTCAACAATGCCGGCGCGGCCTGGGGTGTCGACTATCTCGAGTTCCCCGAAAGCGGATGGGACAAGGTCATGGACCTCAACGTCAAGACGCCCTTCTTCCTGACCCAGAAGCTGCACAAGCTGCTGACTGCCGCGGCGAGCGCCGAGAAGCCCGGAAAGGTGATCAACATCACCTCGATCGACGGCCAGCGGGTCAATCCTTGGGAAACCTACAGCTACCAGGCCTCGAAGGCGGCGCTGATCCACCTTACCCGCCGGATGGCGGCACGGCTGGTCAAGGACCATGTCTATGTCACCAGCCTGGCGCCCGGGGCCTTCCCCTCGAGCATGAACCGCGCGGCGCGCGACCAGGAGGAGAAATCCGCAGCGGGCATTCCCAGTAAGCGTGTGGGCGACAAGTACGACATGGGCGGCACGGCGGTGTATCTCGCCAGCCGCGCGGGCGACTATACGATCGGCGAGACGCTGACCGTCGACGGCGGCATCGTCAACGCGCTTCTGCCGAGCCACTTTGCCGAACCGGGCTGAGCGCCCGGACGGCGGTCAGAACTCCTCGGCGCAGATCACGCGATTGCGGCCCGAGGACTTGGCTCGGTAGAGCGCCTCGTCGGCCGCCTTGAGCGTCGCGGCATTCGATTCGGCCCCCCCCGTGGCGAGCGCGACACCGCCCGAAAAGGAGAGCAATCCCATCGGTTCGTCGGTCTCGCGCAGCTTGAATTCTTTCGCCGCGAGTTCGAACCGCGCCTTGTCGAGCAGCTTCGCGCCGCCCTTGAAGTCGCGCGAACGCATGACGAAGATGAATTCCTCGCCGCCCCAGCGACCGACGAAATGCGGCGCGCAGGTTTCCTCGAGCGTCTTGGCGACCAGCTTGATCACGCGGTCTCCGACGCTGTGGCCATAGCGGTCGTTGACCGACTTGAAATTGTCGATGTCGCACAGCGCAATGACGCGCGGTTCGCCCTTTTCGGCGAGCTCGGCGAGCAGCGCGTCGATCGCGCGGCGGTTGGCCAGCCCGGTCAACTCGTCGCGATGCGCATCGTTGCGTGCCGCCTCGAGCTCCTCGCGCAGCGATTTCACTTCCTTTACCGCCGCAGTCAGCCGGCTTTGTGCCTGCAGCGAATGCTCGACCATCTTGGCGATGACCGTCATCGCATTGGTGCTGTCGCCCGAAAAGGCATCGGCCTCTTCGCTCAGCTCGCGCGCAAAAGCGCCCGTCGCATCGGCGGCCGACGAGGTCAGTTCGCTGATCTTGAGGGTCTGGTGACGCAGCTGCGTGGCGAGCGAGACGTTGTTGCGTTCCTGCAAGCCGAAGATGGCGAGCCCGCCGTGCCGCTCGAAGATCGTGTCGACCTCCTCCTGCTTGATGCGGAACCCCTCGTCGGTGATCGCCTTGATCGCCAGTGCGATGGGCGATCCGCGATCGTGCAGCGCGATATAGGCCAGCGTATAATTCTGGGGGGTTGGCGGCAGGCGATGGCTTTTGAGGAATGCCAAGGTCTTCGCGCCTTCGTCAAACTCCATCGCGGACATGGCCACCCTGAATTCCCGGATCCTCGATTTCGCGCTTGCTCGCGCGGTGCGGTTCTAGCGATAGCGGGCAAAGATTGACAATTCGCATCCGGACTGTCCCCGGCAAAAAGACCATGTCGAGCCGGTCAGGCCATCAATTCGCGCACGAAGGGAATCAGCCCGGTCTGTCGCTGGCGTTTCATCCGTTCGGCGTCGAGGATTTCGCGCACCTTGGCAAAGCAGCTGTCGACGTCTTCGTTGATCACGACATAGTCATAGGCATCCCAGTGGCTGATCTCGGCGCGGGCGCGTTCCATCCGCGCGGCGATCACGGCGTCGCTGTCGGTTCCGCGGCCGCGCAGCCGGCGTTCGAGTTCGGCGATGCTCGGCGGCAGGATGAAGACCCGCACCACGTCCTGCTGGTCCTTCTGGTAGAGCTGCTGCGTACCCTGCCAGTCGATGTCGAAGAGGAAATCCTGCCCTTCTTTCAGCGCGTTGCGGATGCGCCCCTTGGGCGTGCCGTAACGATGGCCGAAGACGGGGGCCCATTCGTAGAAATCGTCCTCCTCGACCATCTGGTCGAATTCGGCATCGTCGACGAAATAGTAATGCACACCGTCTTTCTCGCCCGGGCGTGGCGGGCGGGTGGTGACGCTGACCGATAGCTTGATCTCGTCGTCGGCGGCGAGCAGCATGCGTGAGATGGTCGTCTTGCCCGCGCCGCTGGGCGAGGAAAGGATGAACATCAGCCCGCGGCGGGCGAGTTTGTCGGAACGGTTGGTGGAATCGGCCATGCGCGCTGTTGCCGCATCGCGGGGCGGCAAATCAACCCCCGCGCGGGCGATGCCGTCAGTTCTTGTCGGCGCGCCTCGCCTGCTTGCGCAATTGCCGCTCGCCCTCGCGGCGAGATTTGCGGCGCGACTGGCTGCGATCGAACAGCACCTTGAGGAGCAGGCCGGTGCCCACCGCCACCGCGCCCGGCACCGATCGCGTCGCGACCTTGGTCACGCCATAGGCGGCGAGCGTGTGAACCACGCTACGGTTTTCGACCGCGTCCTTGGCGAACTGCTTGCCATATTGCTTGCCGAGCAGCGCCTTCTCGACCGCCATGCGCGACAGGCGCCCCGCGCTGCGCAGCATGATGTCGTGGATTATCAGGTTGGTGGCCGGGTTGGGGCTCGGTCCGGGGACCGGATCGGGCAACGCCGGTCGCTCGTCGGTAACCCGCTCGAGCGCCTTGCCCATGGTATCGGTCAGATGATCAGCCTTGTCTGCGCCGGTCGGCCCGCGTCTCGCCATGTCCTGCCCCGTTCCGCCGGGAACGGCCCGGCGCCTATTTCTTGCGGCCGAAATCGACCGTGACAACGTTCGAACCGTCGTCTGCTCCCTTAACGGCCTCGTCTCCGCCCTGTTCCGACCCGTCATTGTCGGGATGCTCGGTCTGCGCGGGCGCCATGTCGGCGACGGTGGCTTGGAACTGCAGCCCGAAATCGACCGCCGGATCGACGAACTGGGTGATCGCGGCATAGGGAATGTCGAGCTCGGCCGGAACCTGGTTGAACGACAGGCCAACCGCGAATCCGTCCTCGCGCACGGTCAGGTTCCAGAACTTGTTCTGCAGCACGATAGTCATCTCGTCGGGGAACCGCTCGCGCAAATTCGCCGGAATCGACACCCCCGGGGCGTGGGTCTTGAAGGTGATGTAGAAGTGGTGGGCGCCCGGCAGTTCGCCGCCCGTCTGTTCGATCTCGCCGAGTACGCGGCCTACCACCGCGCGCAGGGCTTCCTGGACGATGGAATCGTAGGGGATCAGGCTGTCGGGCGTATCGTCGCTCATGCCCTTTTAGGTGGAGTGGCAGGCGGGCCTGGTCAAGCGGTTTAAGTGGGTCTTTACCCCGCGCAGGGGCGCATTTCCTTGCGCCGCGCCGCGCGTCGCTCTAGCGCGGCTGGCATGCGCACAGGACGGATCGAACGCAACACCGCGGAAACCAGGATTCTCGTCGAGGTCGATCTCGACGGTAGGGGGCGCTACGAAGTCGCCACCGGGATCGGCTTTCTCGATCACATGGTCGAACAGTTCGCCAAGCATTCGCTGATCGACGTGACACTGAAGGTCGATGGCGACCTCCATGTCGACCAGCATCATACGACCGAGGACAGCGCACTGGCGCTGGGCCAGGCGCTGGCCGCCGCGCTCGGCGACAAGGGCGGCATCGCACGCTACGGCAGCGCCTATTCTCCGATGGACGAGACGCTGGCGCGCGTCGCGCTCGATATTTCCGGGCGGCCCTATCTCGTGTGGCGCGCGGGCTTCAGCCAGGAAAAGCTGGGCGAATGGGACACCGAGCTGATCGAGCACTGGTTCCATTCGGTCGCGCAGACCTGCGGGCTGACGCTGCATGTCGAACTGCTCTACGGCACCAACAACCATCATATCTGCGAGGCGATCTACAAGGGCTTCGCCCGCGCGATGCGCGCCGCTGTCGAAATCGACCCGCGCAAGGGCGGTGCGATCCCGAGTACCAAGGGACAGCTAGGTGGGTGAAGTGATCGCCCTCATCGATTATGGGGCCGGAAATCTGCACTCGGTGGAAAACGCGCTGCGCAAGGTCGGCGCCAGGGTAAGGGTGACCGCCGATCCCGACGCGATCCGCGCCGCCGACCGGATCGTCCTGCCCGGGGTCGGCTCGTTCAAGGCCTGCGCCGAGGGACTGCGCGCCGAAACCGGCGTGATCGAGGCGATGCACGAACGGGTGTTCGTTGGCGGGGCACCCTTCCTCGGTATCTGCGTGGGCATGCAATTGCTGGCCACGCGCGGCCTCGAACATGGCGAGACCAGCGGGCTCGGCTGGATCGAGGGCACGGTGCGGCTGATCGAGCCTACCGACAGCAGCGTAAAGGTCCCGCACATGGGGTGGAACGATGTCGCTCCGCTGCCGCATGCGCGCGGGCACGAGGTCATCGCTGCGGGCGAGGCCTATTTTCTCCATTCCTATCACTTCAAGGCACGCCATCACGAGGATGTGCTGGCGATGACCGACCATGGCGGCGGGCTGGTTGCGGCGGTCGGGCGCGACAATATCGCCGGGGTGCAGTTCCATCCCGAAAAGAGCCAGGCCTACGGGCTCGACCTGCTGGGCAAATTCCTGGAGTGGAAACCTTGATCGTCTTTCCTGCCATCGACCTCAAGGCGGGTGCGGTCGTGCGCCTTGCCGAGGGCGATATGGACCGCGCGACCGTCTATGGCGATGATCCCGCAGCGCAGGCGCGGCTCTTCGCCGAAGCCGGGGCGAAGCATCTGCACGTCGTCGATCTCGACGGCTCGTTCAAGGGGGCGGCGCAGAACCGCGCGGCGGTCGAGGCGATCGTCGCGGCGTTCCCGGGGCGCGTCCAGCTCGGGGGCGGTATCCGCACGCGCGCCGATGTCGAAGGCTGGTTCGCGGCGGGCGTCGCCCGGGTGGTGATGGGGTCCGCCGCGCTCAAGGATCCCCAATTCGTCAAGGATATGGCGCGCGAACATCCCGGCGCCGTGGTGGTGGCGGTCGATGCGCGCAATGGCAAGGTCGCGACCGAGGGCTGGGCAGAGGTTTCGGACGTGTCGGTGATCGATCTCGCCCGGCGGTTCGAGGATGCCGGCGTCGCCGCGCTGCTGTTTACCGACATCGGCCGCGACGGATTGCTCACCGGGGTCAATATCGATGCAACGGTCGGGCTGGCGCGACAGGTGGACATCCCGGTGATTGCCAGTGGCGGGGTCAAGGGCCTGTCCGACATCGACCTGCTGGCGCGCTTTGCGCATGAGGGGATCGAAGGCGTGATCACCGGGCGCGCGCTCTATGACGGCCGGCTCGATCTTGCCAAGGCGCTGCGCGCAGCGGAGGGCATATGAAACGCCTCTTGGTCGTTGCGGTCGGTTGTCTTGTCGCAGCTGGCGCGGGCATTGCCCTTGGTTCCAGCGGCAAGATCATACTGCTGTCTGTGATCGAATTCCTCGTGCTGTTCGTTGCGCTCACAGCGATCGTGGCGGTAGCGCGTCGGTTGGGTCCCATCAGCGTGAGCCCCGATCCGATTATAATCGGATGTGCTGCGGTTCTGCCCGTCATCTACGTATCGTGGTCGACTGCTGCATGACCGTCCGCATCCGCGTCATTCCCTGCCTCGACGTGCGCGACGGGCGCGTCGTCAAGGGCGTCAATTTCGTCGATCTCAAGGATGCCGGCGACCCGGTTGAACAGGCCAAGGCCTATGACGCCGCCGGAGCGGACGAGCTCTGTTTCCTCGACATCTCGGCCAGCCACGAAGGGCGCGGGACGCTGCTCGACATGGTCGAGCGCACCGCAAAGGTCTGCTTCATGCCGCTGACTGTCGGCGGCGGGGTGCGCAGCGTAGAGGATGCGCGGGCACTGCTGCTCGCGGGCGCGGACAAGGTAGCGGTCAATTCGGCCGCCGTCAGCCGCCCCGAACTGGTGCGCGAGATCGCCGAGAAATTCGGCAGCCAGTGCGTCGTCGCGAGCGTCGATGCGCGAGCCTCGACCAGCGGCGCGGTGCGCGGCTGGGAAATCTACACGCACGGCGGACGCAAGCCCACCGGGATCGACGCGGTCGAACACGCGATCCGCCTTGCCGAACTGGGCGCGGGCGAACTGCTCGTCACCTCGATGGATGGCGACGGGACCAGGGCGGGCTACGATGTCGAACTGACCCGCGCGATCGCCGATGCGGTGTCGGTTCCGGTCATCGCCAGCGGCGGGGTCGGATCGCTCGATCACCTCGTCGAAGGGGTGACGCGCGGCCATGCCAGCGCGGTGCTCGCCGCCTCGATCTTCCATTTTGGCGAGCATACGATCGCCGAGGCGCATGCCGCCCTGCGCGCGGCGGGGTTGCCTGCCCGCGGTTGAGACCGTCCCGCAGCGGGACGGCGCGCGTCCCGTTCATGCGGGATTTCGTGCCAAATGTTAAAAAGGCCCCATGTCCAGCCAGTTCATTTCCCTGGCCGCGCAATTCGCGGATCTCGGCGGTCCCGCGGGCCTGGCCGCGCGGCTGGTCGAGCCGAGTACGCTGACGCTGGTCGCGGTCGGGCTGGCGGGCCTGCTGATCGGTCGTTTCCTGGTGAGCCGCAACGAAGATTGACGCTGGGCGCGGGGCCCGTGCATAGCGCGGGCCATGGACACGCTAACCCGCCTCGAACGGACCATTGCCGAGCGGCGCCGGGCCGACCCTTCGCAAAGCTATGTCGCCAGTCTCCATGCCAAGGGCTTGCCGCAGATCGCGCGCAAGCTGGGCGAGGAAGGGGTCGAGGCGGCGGTGGCGACGCTTTCGGGCAGCGAGGCTGAACTCACTGGCGAGGCGGCCGACATCCTCTTCCACCTGCTCGTGGCGCTCGATGCGCGGGATGTCGCTTTTGCCGATGTGCTGGCCGAGCTCGACCGGCGCGAGGGGACATCGGGACTCGAGGAAAAGGCCGGGAGAACCAAGTAGATGCCGATCGATCCGACGCTGCCCTATGACGACGACAACATTTTCGCCAAGATCCTGCGCGGCGAAATTCCCTCGACCAAGGTATACGAAGACGAATGGGCCTTCGCTTTCGAGGATATCAACCCGCAGGCCGAGGTGCATACGCTGGTGGTGCCCAAGGGGCGCTATGTCAGCTGGGACGATTTCAGTGCTCGGGGAAGCGCCGAGGAGATAGCCGGCTTCGTGCGCGCTGTCGGCCAGGTCGCGCGCGACAAGGGACTGGTAGAGCCGGGTTACCGGATGATGGCCAATGTCGGCGCGCATGGTGGGCAGGAAGTCCCCCATCTGCACGTCCATATATTCGGCGGGCAGCCGCTCGGGCCGATGATCGCGCGGCGATGATTTTGCACGCGGGCTGGCACAGCAAGGGCCTGACGGAGGTCCGGCACGCACGCAAAAGAAGTTGACCGAATCCCCCGGGGCAGTTAACGGCGCGCTTGATTTCGCGCGTCGGGACACCATTTCCGGCGCGTATTTATTTGACGAGAGACACCATGAAGATTCGCAACAGCCTCAAGTCGCTCAAGGGCCGCCATCGCGATTGCCGCGTCATCCGCCGCCGCGGGCGCACCTACGTCATCAACAAGACCAACCGCCGCTTCAAGGCCCGTCAGGGCTAATTCGCGGCTCCGCTCGCTTGCGGGCGGAAGCGTTGTTCGACCGGCCCGGCTCCGACGAGGAGTGCGGGCCGTTCGTGTTTGGGGCGATGCTCCCTGGAGCCTGCGGCAGCCCCTCCGGTAGCGAGGTAAGGATGACGATCGAAGCCGTCGTGTTCGACGTAGGGCGCGTTCTCTACCAGTGGCAGCTCAGGCACCTGTTCGCAAAGATCGTCTCCGACGAGGCACGGCTGGAAAAGCTGCTCGGCGAGGTCGTGACCGAGCAATGGCATTTCCAGCACGACCAGGGGCGCACGCTGGCCGAAATGGTGCCCGAGCGAATCGCCCTCTATCCCGATTTCGAAACCGAAATCCGCGCCTATGCGACGCGGTTCAACGAATCCATTCCCGGGCCGGTGCCGGGCAGCCTCGAGCTTGTCGAACGGCTCGATGCGGACGGAGTGCCGCTGTTCGCAATCACCAATTTCGGGGCCGAATTCTGGGCCGGCTTTCGCCCGACCGCGCCGATTTTCGACCGCTTCCGCGAAATCGTGGTCTCGGGCGAGGAGAAGCTTGCCAAGCCCGATCCGGCGATCTTCGCGCTGGCCGAGCGGCGGTTCGGCCTGCCTGCCGAAAGGATGCTGTTCATCGACGACAACCGCGCCAATGTCGACGCGGCGGCGGCCTGCGGCTGGCACGCGCATCATTTCACTGCTGCCGATCGGCTCGAGGCCGACCTCGCGCGGCGCGGTCTCATCTGAGAAAGAGATAGGCTCGCCAAGAAAAAGGGCCCCGGCGAGCGTTCGCCGGAGCCCGTAGTCAGCCACCCGATGGAGAGGGGTGGGGGTGATGCTTCATCAGCCGTTGCACTGCGCCAGCTTGTCGGCGTCGAGCGCTTCCTCATTGGCAGTGAAAGCGGCGATCGCGCCGTGTTCGCGCTGCAGTTCGCGGCACATGCGCAGCGGGCGCGAGTTGCCCTTGTTGGCAACGCAGGTGGTGCCCTTGCAGGCCCAGGCGACGCCGCCAGCCACGGTGGTGGTCGGCGCAGCGACCGGCTGGGCCAGCTCGACGGTGTAGAAATAGCCGTTCGACTTGGCTTCGGCCGCGGTCGGTGCGAGGGCGCCAAAGGTCAGGCCGGTATAGGCGAGAGCCGCGGCGAAAACGCCGACATGGCTTGCGCGGGAGAGGATGGAGGTCATGGGGGGAGTCCTTCCGGGTTGCAATTATCTCAACAGGAATTGAGCTTTCTGCAATTCAGTTGCAAATCGCAACCTAATGCTGTGAGGCGCTCTAGGCTATTGGGTTTTGCAATGCAACCCAGTTTTCGAATTATTTGGCAAACGCCGATTTTGCGCTAGAGAGGATAGGTTGCCGAAAGAGGACTGATTTTATGGGTGACCTCCGCGAACCGCTGCGCGAACTGACCGAATGCGGCCTGCCGCAAGCGCTTGAAGTCATGGGCGAGCGATGGTCGTTCATGATTTTGCGCGCCAGTTTCAACGGCTTGCATCATTTCGAGGAGTTCCTCAGCGAGCTCGGCATTGCCCGCAATATCCTCTCGAACCGGCTTGCCAAGCTGGTCGCCAACGGCATCCTCAAGCGTGACCCCTGCGCCGACGACAAGCGCAAGATCGAGTATCGGCTGACCGACAAGGGGCTCGACCTGCTCCCGGCGATGGTCGCGCTGCGCCAGTGGGGCCAGAAATACGGCGCCGAAGTGGTGGAAAACCCCGTCTTGGTCGATGAGCGCGATCGCCTGCCGATCGGTCCGACCTCGATTCTCAGCCACGACGGCCGGATACTCGGACCGGCCGATCTCCACCTCGTCGAACGTGGCAGCCTCGGCATCCGTGCCGACGGCAGTCGCGCCGAGGCCGGTGCGGCGCTCGAACGCGGCCAGGTGATCGACATCGCCAGCATGCGCAAGGCGCAGAGCGCGGCCTGAATCGCGCCGCTCGGCTCGCGGCGGCCTAGTCGGCGCGAAACCGCCGCGCCGCCGCATCGGCCGGCGCGATCCCGTAGTCGATCCGGATCCGCACCCATTCGCCGACCATCGGGCGTCCGCCACGCTGCGGCGGGCGGACCTTGAACTGCCACGCCGCGGCCTGCACCGCCTTTGCGATGCCCGAGCCCTGCGGCGATTCGGCGACGACCACGCAATCCTCGACGCGATAGTCGGCAACGGTGCGGCAATCGATCAACCCCCAGCCGGGCCCCTGCGCGGTCGAGAGATAGCCAGCCAGCTCGTCGTCATAGGGTTCGCGATACCAGCGCGCGGCATAGAGCGGCTCGCCATGCGGGCCGCTGCCATCGATCCGCGGCGTGTCGCCGGGCGAGGGGGTGAAGCTGGGGCCATAGGCCTGCGGCCTGGCGGCGGGAGCGGGCGGAGCGGTGCGCGGGGCGCGGTCGAGCGAGAAATCATTGCGCAGGATCGGGCGCGGGGCGGCAAGCGGCGGCGACAGCGGGCGGCGCGGCGCCTCTTCCGCGGCTCGCGCTTGCGGCGGCGTGGGCATGGGCGGTGCCGCTTGCGCCTGCTCGGCGGGCGCGGGTGCGGGGACGGGCTCGTCCTCCGCTTCCTGTTGCTCGGCCGGGGTGGTGAACGCCACCAGCGTATCGGTCATCGCCACCACCTCGCGCTTCACCGAGCCGAGCGAGAGCAGCAGCAGGACCAGCAGCGCTTCGAAGACCAGCGCGAGCGCTATCGCCGGCAGCCGCTCGCGCAGGCCGGGATACAAGTCGGCATAGCGCTGGCGCAGCGAGGCAATCGGATCGGCGGGTGTGGTCACGGCTGGATGGCGAATTCGCGTTTGTGTCTCGGCGGTCCACCGGCGGGGCCGGTTCCAATGCATGCCCCACGCCTGGCCGAATGGGCGATTTCCGCCGCCGTGACAAGCGCAGCTTGCACGGGTGGCCCTGCGCAGCGACCCCGTGGCTGCGTGACGTCATCGTTAAAACGATCTCAACCCATCGCTGGCATAAGCCCGTCCACCACCGATTCCACCCGATCAGCGCCGGACCTGCCTAGTGATCGAAATCGAAGTCCAGAACGAAACGCATCAGAGCGTGCATCGCATCAAGGCGCTGACGGTGCCGCGTATCGGCGAGGGCATCCGCTTGCGCGAACCGGGCGGGCAATGGGCGTCCTACGACATCCTCGATGTGTGGTACCAGCAGGCCGAGTTCGGCGAGGTATGGGTACCCTATATCCATGTCCGCATGACCCCCGACGATATGCGTGGGGGCACCACGGGCGAGGCCAATCCGCTCGTCGACAAGGATCAGCAGGTTCCGATCGAGGATTTCCTCAAGAAGTTCGAAGGCGAACGCGAACACGAACCGGTCAAGCTCAATCTCGACCTGAGCGAGGCCGACTGAAGCAGGGCTCGCCGGGCCGGGCTCTGCGAGTTCGTCGACTACGGTAATCGGCTCGACGTCCCCGCTTTGCGTTTTCCGGCACCGGGCCTAGAGAAATGCGCATGGCCGATATCCCCTGCAAAGCATTCACCTTCGCGCTGCTTGCCTGCTGCGTGCTGCCCTCGCGTGTCGCGGCACAGGAACTGCCGCACCCCTGGTTGGATGCAGGCGCCCTGCGAACCGTTTCCAGCGAAGACGGCGTGACCGATCCCGCCGTGCGCGGTGTCTGGCAGAGCCGTGGCTATGGACGGATCCTCGCGATCGACGAGGACGGCCCGCGTCAATATGAGGTTGGCGCAAGCTGTTACAGCCCCGAACGCGGCGATCGTTCGCTCAGCGCGATGGATTCGGTCGGCTATCGCTATTTTCGTCTGCTCCCCGATGGCGAGAGTGCAATCTTCCAGTTGCTGCGCGGCGACACCAATGTGGTGTTCGACCGCTTGCCCGCACTGCCCGAAGCCTGCACCGAACCCGTCGATACGAGCCCGACGGGCGTTGCCGCAGCCTTTCTCGATGCATTCGAGCGGCATTACGCCTTCTTCGATCGTCGCCCACCCGACCATAAGGCGCGTGCCGCGCGCGTGCGCGCGACCTTGCGTCCCGACATGACCGATGCGGAATTATGGGACGCTCTGGCGGCCTATATGGACGGTCTCTCGGACAGTCACACCAAACTGATCGGCGAGGTGGACGGCGAACGGCGCCGAATCCAGGACGGACAGGGCGTGACGCTGCCGCGCGTGCGCGCGACCGAGGGCGGCGAGCGCGACTGGCTCATCGGCCTGATCGACCAGGCAGTGGACGAGCTCGGCGGTACCGCCCATCACACGGGGCGCGACCGCATCCTGTGGGGCGAGATCGACGGCCGCGTCGGTTACCTGCAAATCTTCCAGATGGGCGGGTTCACCGATCGCGAAGATTTCGGCAGCGACCAGTGGGCGGCGGCCGAATTGGCCGAATTCGACCGTATCATGGACGAAGCCTTCGCTGCCTTCGCGGCGACTGGAGTGAAGGGGGTCGTGCTCGACCTGTCGAACAATCGCGGTGGCTGGGACCAGATCGCCAAGGCCATCCCCGGCCGGTTCACCGATCGGGCCTATACCGGCTTTACTACCGTCACCCATGGTTCTGGCCTCGCGCCTTTCGCCCATACGATAGAACCTGCCGAGGGGCCCCGCTTCACCGGACCTGTCGCCGTCCTGACCAGCGACGTCACGGTCAGCGGCGGTGAACTTGCCACCCTGGCGCTGCGGCAGAACCCGCGGGTGGTCCAGATGGGCAGCACCACTCGCGGTTCCTTTTCGACCCCGCTGGCCAAACGGCTGCCCAATGGCTGGCTGCTCGAACTGTCGAATGAGGTGTTCGCTGCGCCCGACGGGACGGTCTTCGAGGAGCGGGGGTTGCCGGCTGCTGTCGAACTCGAAATCTTTCCAGCCAGTGCCCCGGTGGCAGGGCATTGGCAGGCGGTGCGCCACGCGGCGGGGCTCATCGCGCCCGAATAGTCCTGCATGGTCGGTACGCTCGCACTCGCGGTAGCTCAACGCTTGGGCGACATAGGTGCGACCGACCGTCAGCCATCCGCGAGAGCCGCGATCGTCCACTAACGTCTCGATGCGGGCGCCAGCCACCGAACCTTCGTTACCTTTGAGTGGTCATCGTTTCCGTTCAGGTGCTTCACAATCATGGTGCGTAGCGAGGGGTTTCTAGTCCTTGTCGTGGGCAGGCAGCTGATCGATGCGGTCGACCCAATTTGCTGCCGACCGGCGCCAGATCTGCGATGCGGGCGAGAGGGCCTCGCGCTGTCTGATGCTGCCCCAGCGTATGCCCCAGATCGCCGAATCCGCCCCTTCACCGGTCGTAAACAGAGGCGATCCGCAATTGTCACAGAAATACTGCAATCGCTTGCGACCATTGTCGCCATACCTGGTATAGCTCTTCGGCGATCCGGCGGTGATGGTTAGGTCTTTCTTTGCTGCACGAACCGTGACCCGATAGGCTGAGCCCGTCAGCGACTGACAATCCAGGCAATGACAAATCCGAACGAGCGCAGGGTCGATCGACGCTTCGTAGGTTACGCGCCCGCAATGGCATCGTCCATCAATGTTCATCATGGCCGCCTCGTCGAACCTGGCCGGTTGGAAGTCTCTCATACCACCTTTCGGCCCAAGGGCAGACAGTCCGCTACCACCCGGATACCAGGCGTGACGTTCACGCTCGCGGGGGCTGCCTTCTGTAGCTCAGCGCTTCGGCCACATGAATGCGGCCCACTTGCTCCGCTCCTGCCAGATCCGCGATCGTTCGCGCCACGCGCAGCATTCGCGTATAGCTGCGGGCCGAGAGCCGCATGGCGGTGGCGGCCTGCATCAGCAACTGGCGGCCCGCCTCATCAGGGCTGGCGAATTTTTCCAGCGCATCGCCGTCGAGCTCGGCATTGGTCCGCGCGCCGCTCGCCTCGGCACGGTCTGTCTGGCGCTGGCGCGCGTGCGCCACCCGCGCGGCGACTAGCTCGCTCCCTTCGGCAGGCGGGGGCAGCGCGAGGTCGGCGGCACTGACCGGATCGACCTCGACGTGCAGGTCGATGCGGTCGAGCATCGGGCCCGAGACCTTGCTTTGGTAGTCGGCGGCGCAGCGCGGCGCGCGGCTGCAGGCGAGCGCGGCATCGCCGAGATGTCCGCAGCGGCACGGGTTCATCGCCGCGACCAGCTGGACATTGGCGGGAAAGGTCACATGCGCATTGGCACGCGCAACATCGACCTGGCCCGTTTCGAGCGGCTGGCGCAGCGAATCGAGCACCGCCCGCTGGAACTCGGGCAACTCGTCGAGGAACAGTACGCCGAGGTGCGCGAGGCTGACCTCGCCCGGCTTCACGCGCAGCCCGCCACCGGTGAGCGCCGCCATGCTTGCCGAATGGTGCGGCGCGCGGAACGGGCGGCTGCGGCTGATGCGGCCTTCCTCGAGCGTGCCCGCCACCGATTGCACCATGCTCACCTCGAGCGCCTCGGCGGGCGAGAGCGGGGGAAGGATCCCCGGCAGGCAGCTGGCGAGCAGCGACTTGCCTGCCCCGGGAGGGCCGATCATCAGCAGGTTGTGTCCGCCCGCCGCGGCGATCTCCAACGCGCGCTTGGCGGTCTCCTGACCCTTGACCTGGCCGAGGTCGGCGCCGCCCGGCTCGCTTTCGACCACGCCGGGTTCGGGATCGGGGAGATGCTGGGTTCCTTTGAGATGATTGAGCAGGCTGGCGAGATCGGGAGCCGCGCAGACCGGCACCTCGCTCGCCCAGCGTGCCTCGGGGCCCTGCGCCTTGGGGCAAATCAGCCCTACCTCCTCCGCGCCGGCGTGGATCGCCGCAAGCAATACGCCGGACGAGGGGACGATCCGCGCATCGAGCGCCAGTTCGCCCACCGCGATCCAGTCGCCCAGCTGTTCGGCGTCGGTCACCCCCATCGCCGCGAGCAGCGCCAGCGCAATCGGCAGGTCGTAATGCGATCCTTCCTTGGGCAAGTCGGCCGGGGAGAGGTTGATCGTGATCCGCTTGGGCGGCAGCGCGAGCCCCATGCTGGCGAGCGCGGCGCGCACGCGTTCCTTGCTTTCGCCCACCGCCTTGTCGGCCAGGCCGACGATATTGAATTTCGGCAGGCCCGGCGCGACCGAGCACTGCACTTCCACGCCGCGTGCTTCGAGCCCCAGATAGGCCACGGTTTTGACAAGTGCGACCAGCGTTAACCCCTGCCTCCGTGTTCGCACCTAGACGATGGCGCGAAAGTGGTGGCTTGTCGAGGGGAAAGCACCTCCGGATCGGAGCTGAAGGATTATGCTTAACAGCAGGTTAGCCATAGGTCTTGAGCGGCTGGAAAGCGGGCGGGCGGCAAATACTTGCCATGTCCAGAATCGCCGCCCTCCTCCTGTCCGCCCTGGCCGCCTTGACCGCGGTCCCCACCTCCGCCCAATCGCTGACGCTGGTCAGCCTCCCGGTCGTCTATGTGTCGAACCCGGTGGTCCAGCAGACGCATCAGGGCCGTGCCCTCACACCCGCTGCCGTCGTTCGCCCGGTGCAGCCGCGGCAGGACGACAGGCAGGCACTCGCCGCGGTCCGGCCGCAGGTTTATCAGCCTGCCGCGCTGCCGGTGTGGAAGGCACCGCCCTTCATCGACCGCCGCTTCCGCGACTACAACCGCGGGATCGCGCAATATGGCCCGTTCCGCGTGATCGACGAGCGCCGCGTCGCGCTGGTCGGCGAAACCGACGGTTCGACCCCCGGCTTCTTCCGCGCGATGCTGCGCGACTTCCCCGGCCTCGAGCAGCTCGACATGGTCGAATGCCCCGGCACGCGCGACGACCGCGCCAATCTCAGCGTCGGCCGGATGATCCGCCAGGCGGGCCTGGTGACTCATGTCCCGGCGATCGGCTCGGTCCGTTCGGGTGCGGTCGAACTCTTCCTCGCCGGGGTCGAGCGCGACATCGCCGAGGGCGCCGAATTCGCCGTGCACAGCTGGATGGACCCCTATGGCCGCGAGGCTGCCGATTTCTCGATCGACGCCCCCGAAAACCGCCAGTATCTCGACTATTACCGCGAAATGGGCATGACCACCGAACAGGCGCGTGCCTTCTACGATTTCACCAATTCGGTGCCGCACCGCCGCGCGCTGTGGCTCGGCGCGAGCGACATGCGCCGCTGGTCGGGCCGCCCGCAGCAGGCCAAGACGCCGGCCCGCCGCAGCGTGGCGAAGCCGGTCCCGACGCTGGCCTATGCCAACGTCACTTTTTCTTGACGGGCGGGCTGCATTCGCCTAGGCGCGCGGCCCTGTAAGGCGGTCGCTCGCAGGGGCGGCCCTTTTTGTTGGCGCGATTCGTGTGTGCCGGCAGCCAACCAAATTTTTAGTAAGGACGATCCGATGAAGCGGACATTCCAGCCCTCGAACCTCGTGCGCTCGCGCCGCCACGGTTTCTTCGCACGCAAGGCTACCCCGGGTGGCCGCAAGGTCCTGCGCGCCCGCCGCGCCCGTGGCCGCAAGAAGCTCTGCGCGTAAGGTGATGCGCCGTGCCTGACGCGCGGCGACATTGACGACAAAGCCGACGGGCTCCCAATCGGGGGCCCGTTCGCGTATCTGGCTTTCATGCACCCTTCGCTCTCCGTCATCCGCAAGCGCGGCGATTTCCTCGCCGCGAATCGCGGGCTGCGCGTGGCGCGTCCGGGCTTCGTGCTGCTCGCCCGGCCGAACGCGGGGCAGGGCAAGCGCTATGGCATCACCGTGACCAAGAAGATCGGCAATGCCGTGGTGCGCAACCGGATGAAGCGGCGCTTTCGCGAACTGCTGTGGGCCGCGCTGCCCGATGCCGGCCTGCCCGATCACGATCACATCCTGATCGGCCGCGAAGGCGGGGTGGAACGCGATTTCGCCCTTCTGCGCGAAGAGCTCGCCGCCGCGCTGGCGCGGGCCGCCGAGGGGAAGGGCGATCGCCCGCGCACACCGCGCCACCGCCGGAGCCTGCGGGCATGAAGCAACTGCTGATCGCGATCGCCCGCCTGTGGCAAATCGGCCCGAGCCGGATCCTGCCGCCTTCGTGCCGCTACCATCCCTCGTGCAGCCAATACGCCATCGAGGCGCTGGGAAAATACGGCGCGATCAAGGGTGGATGGATGGCGGCGAAGCGTATATTGCGCTGCAATCCCTGGGGCGGCCACGGCCACGACCCGGTGCCCTAGAACTGTCTTGACAGGCTAAGACACCACCCCACATTCATGATTTCGACCGGACAAAGACGGGACCGACCTTGGACAACCATCGCAATTTGATCGTCGCCATTGCGCTCTCCTTCCTGCTGTTGGTGGGCTGGAACTCGGCGATGGAATATTTCTACCCGCAGCCGCAAGCACCGGTCGCGGGCAAGGCCGACACTCCGACCGAGCAGGCCGCCACGGCCGAGAACGCGACGCAGGCGCCGGCAACCCAGCACACCCGCACCGGCGGGCTCGTCGATCCCGAACTGCGAGCGCTCGAAAAGGCCGATCTCGAGACCGCGCTCGCCAGCCCCGACCGCCTGCCGATCGATGCTCCGCGCGTCGCCGGCTCGATCAACCTCAAGGGCGGGGTGATCGACGACGTCGTGCTCAAGGACCACATGGAAGGCACCGGCAAGGACAGCCAGCCGGTGCGCCTGTTCTCCCCCAACGGCACCCCGGCGCAGCAATTCGCGCAGTTCGGCTGGGTCGGCTCGAACCTCAAGGTGCCCGGGCCCGATACGTTGTGGCAGGCCGACGGCGAGGTCCTGACCGCCTCCACGCCCGTCACGCTGAGCTGGGACAATGGCGAAGGCCTGGTCTTCCGCATCCGCTATGCGATCGACGACAATTACATGTTCACCGCCACGCAGTCGGTGGCGAACACCGGCGCCAGTGCCGTCGTCGTCCAGCCCTTCGGCCTCGTCAACCGCACCAGCCGGACCGCCAGCCAGGACCTGTGGATCGCGCATTCGGGCCCGATCGGCGTGTTCGGCGACGCAGCCGATTACGATGTCGACTACGACGATGTCGACGAGGCGGGCCGCGTCAGTCCCGAAGGCCGCACCAGCTGGGCGGGCTTCACCGATATCTACTGGCTCGCCGCGCTGGTCCCGCAGGATGCGACCACGCCCGAGACGACCTTCCGCGCGCTGGGCAACGAGACCTATCGCGCCGACATGATCTATCAGCCCGAAACCATCGCACCGGGTCAGTCGCTGACACGGACCAGCCGCCTCTATGCCGGCGCCAAGGAAAGCGTGGTGCTCGACCGTTACGAGGATGCCGGGCTGCAGAAATTCGGCCTCGCGATCGACTGGGGCTGGTTCCGCTGGTTCGAGAAGCCGATGCTGTGGCTGCTACGCACGATCTACGATGCGGTGGGCAATTTCGGCATCGCGATCATCGCGCTGACCTTCATCGTGCGCGGGCTGATGTTCCCGATCGCGCAGAAGGGCTTCGCCAGCATGGCCTCGATGAAGGCGATCCAGCCGAAGATGAAGGCCATCCAGGAGCAGTACAAGGACGACAAGCAGGTCCAGCAGCAGAAGATCATGGAGCTGTACAAGACCGAGAAGGTCAATCCGGTCGCGGGTTGCCTGCCGATGCTGCTGCAGATCCCGGTGTTCTTCGCGCTCTACAAGGTGCTCGTGCTGGGCATCGAGATGCGCCACCGCGAATTCCTGTGGATCAAGGACCTTGCCGCGCCCGATCCGGCCAACCTCGCCAATGCGCTCTCGCTGGTCGGCATCCAGGTGCCGCAGTTCCTGATGATCGTCTTCGGCCTCGGCGTGCTCGCCGTGCTGCTCGGCTTCACCATGTGGCTGACCTTCAAGCTCAACCCCTCCGCGATGGATCCGATGCAGCAGCAGATTTTCAACATCATGCCGTGGATCCTGATGTTCGTCATGGCGCCCTTCGCGGCCGGCCTGCTGCTCTACTGGGTAACCTCCAACGTGCTCACGCTGGCGCAGCAGAAATATCTCTACTCGAAGCATCCGCAGATGCGCGCGATGATCGAGGAAGAGAAGGCGAAGAAGGCCGCCGAGGCGGCGAAGGCGGGCTGATGAGCGAGGAAGAAGCCGCCGCGCGGGCCGAGCTCGAACAGCGGGCGAACAAGCTGTTCTCGGGCCGGGTGGATTTCCTCCTCTCGGCCCCGCAATTGAAGTTCCTGCCCGAACCGACCGTGCCCGAGATCGCCTTCTGCGGGCGCTCCAACGTCGGCAAGAGCTCGCTGATCAATGCGCTCACCGGGCGCAAGGCGATTGCGCGCGCCTCGGTGACGCCGGGACGCACGCAGGAACTCAATTTCTTCGAGGTCGGCGATCCGACGCTGTTCCGCCTCGTCGACATGCCCGGATACGGCTTCGCCAAGGCGCCGGTGAAGGTGGTCGAGAAGTGGAAGACCCTCGTGAAGACCTATCTGCGCGGGCGCCCCGTGCTCGCGCGCACGCTGGTGCTGGTCGACGGGCGTCACGGCCCCAAGGACGTCGACCGCGAGATGATGAAGATGCTCGACGAAGCGGCCGTGGGCTACCGCGTCGTGCTGACCAAGGCCGACAAGATGAAGGCGAGCGAGCTGGCGAAGGTGGTCGCCGCGACCGAGGCCGAGGCGCGCAAGCATGTCGCCGCCTATCCCGAAATCCACGTCACCAGCGCGGAAAAGGGCATGGGCATCGGCGAGCTCCGCGCCGCGGTGCTGGGAGATACCGGGGTCTGAGCAACGCCCGCTCCCGGGCGCTCGGCTGCACCCGCCAATTGGCTCAGTTCGGGTGGGAAGCGGACGATCGTGGAGCTTACTTCTTTAGCCAGTCTCTGGTGAGGTGAATAAGGCGGTGCGATTGCGGGCGATCTAAGCCAAGGTATTCGTCTGTCCGGGCTTCTCTGGGCGGCTAGCGAGTGGGATAGCGAAGCGCTTGCCGCACATCTCCGATCCGCCGGACAATTGACGCCTGCTGCGCGGGAACTTAGCATTTCGCCATGTCGGAACCCCTTTCGATGGCCCGCAACAGGCACCGCGACCCGGTGGATTACGGCAACGCCATCGATCCAGATCTCTCGCCCCTCGAATACTTCACGATGATGCGGGTCAGGCTCGCGGAAATCGAGGATGAGACCTGCGCCCTGTCTGCCCGACCATTGCTTCTGGGGGCGACCAATCTGGTCGGTGAGCGTATTCGCGACGCGGCCAGTCTCGCCGATGCAATGCGTCTGTCCGCGCAAACCTATAACCTGCTCCATGGCGGGAGCTACAATCGCATCGAGCGCCACGGAGATCGGATCCTCTACCGGATCGACGATGCCGAATTTCCCTTTATCTTCGATGATGGCCCCCTGACCCGTGCAATGGTGATGGAAGGGGTCATGATCTTCGTTCACACGCTGTTGTCGATGTGGGCCGGATGCGACCTTACGCCGCAACTCCGTGCGGTCCACAGTCGCCGGGAACAGCGCGGCGCAGATGGAATGCTGGGATATTGGTCGGTGCCGGTTCGGCTGGGAGCACCAGCCTATATGCTGGAATATGCTGGTTCGGCAGCCGAACTCGTACCCCTGGCTCCGGCGCAAACGCTCAATTCCATCGACGTCTACGATCGGATCCTGGCTGAGTTCGTGGGACCGACAGGGTCCCCGACGAACGAGCGCGCCGATCTCGTATCGCGGGTGCGCAGCAAGCTGGAAGCCGGGATGGACGATCAGGCCAAGATCGCTCGCGCTCTCGGGATGAGCGTAGCCTCGCTGCGCCGACGGCTGTCCGCGGAGGGACTAAGTTTCCGGGCATTGAGAGCGGAAACGCTCGACCGCCGTGCCCGCCGATTGCTTGAAGCGGGCCGACCGCCCGAAGTCGTCGCAGACCTTCTCGGGTTTTCCGATATCCGCAGTTTCTCGCGCGCTTTCAAGCAATGGACGGGGACCACCCCGGCGAGGTACGCCGCAGAGGCTGTGAGCGAAAATGTCCTGCGGGATTGCGCGAGCGCGTCCTCGACACGATAGGCTCTCCCCCCGCACATCGGCCCCGAATTATCGGCCGCCGACCGAGGTGGCCGGACGGGGAGGACATCATGAATAAGGCGAAAAAGCGGGCGCGCCTCTTGAGCATTCTGTGTGCCACGACTGCATTGGTCCAGGCAATGCCGGCCTTGGCCCAGCAGGAAGTTCCGGCCGACGGGCCGATCGTCGAAAGCGCCAACACCATCATCGTCACCGCCCGCCGACGCGAGGAATCGCTTCAGGAAGTACCGATCGCGATTTCCGCCTATGACGACGAGGCGCTGTCGAACCTCCAGGCCGATACGCTGTCGGGTATCCAGTACGCCACGCCCAACCTGTATCTCGATCAGGGCGATGCCGGAAATGCCGTCATCTACATCCGCGGCGTCGGCCAGAACGATTCGCTCGCCTTCGCCGACCCGGGTGTCGGCGTCTATGTCGACGATGTCTTCATCGCCCGATCACAGGCGGCATTTCTCGAACTGTTCGACGTGGAACGGATCGAGGTTCTGCGCGGACCGCAAGGCACGCTTTACGGCCGCAACACGATTGGCGGCGCGATCAAATTCGTGTCTACCCGGCCGACCGATTACCTCTCGGGATATATGGAGGCGGGAGCCGGCGATTTCGGGTCGGTTACCGCCAAGGGACGGATCAGCGGCCCGGTCGCCGGAGACGTGCTCAAAGGCAAGCTGGCCGCCGCCTATACCCGGCGGGACGGGTATGCCCGCAACAGCGTCACCGGCAATGATGACGGTGATGTCGAGACGTTTGCAGGCCGGGCAACCCTCCTGCTCCAGCCGACCGACACCCTCGAATTCCTGCTCAGCGGCGATGTCCGGATCGATCGGCCGGACACGTCGCGCAGCCCCGTTCGCGAAACAGCGATAACCGGATTCGACGGCACCCGTAATGTCACCTTTGCGGCATCGAACGATCCCTATCGCGTCGATGTCAATGCCAATGGTCTCAACGATCAGACCGGTTACGGGATTGCGCTGACCACCCGCTTCGATGCCAGCGACCGCGTGACCCTGGAATCGATCACGGCCTTCAGGTCGTTCGAATTCGATCTGAATCTCGATACCGATGGGTCGCCGCTGCCGATTCTCGATATTCTGCTGCTGCAGGACCAGGAACAGTTCAGCCAGGAACTGCGGGCGACCTATGACGACCGGGACCGGTTCAGCCTGACCGCGGGCCTGTATTACTTCCACGATGACGACACGACCTTTTCGGGGGTCGACAATGGCGCAGCCACACTATTCGGCTTTCCGGTCACCGCGTTCGGGTTCCCGACGTCCAGCCTGGCAGAGACCCGCCAGAAGACCGACAGTTATGCGATCTTCGCCGATCTCACCTATGCGTTGACCCCCCGCCTCACCTTGTCGGCCGGGGCGCGGTATACCTGGGAAGACCGAACGTCCGCGCGCTTGTTCGAGAGCTTCTTCGACCCGACGGTCTCGGTCATCGAAAACACGCCCGATTTCCTGACGGGCATTGGCGTTGCCGGAACGCCGATCTCCGGCGAGGCGAGCTTCGAGGCGTTCACGCCGCGCGCTTCGATAAGCTATGATCTCAGCCAGGATGCCATGATTTACCTGTCCGCTTCACGCGGGTTCAAGAGTGGCGGGTTCGACGGTCGCGCGACGACCGATTTCGGGTTCAGGCCATTCCGTCCGGAATATGTCTGGAGCTACGAGGCAGGTGCGAAGACGAGCTGGCTCGACGATCGTCTCGTGCTGAATGCGGCGCTATTCTATAACGACTATACCGACGTCCAGGTCACGTCCTTCGGCTCCGATCCCGTGACCGGCGTATTCGTCAGCCTGTTCACCAATGCGGCGTCTTCGCGCGCCTATGGTGCCGAACTCGAACTCGCCGCGCGTCCCACCGACGAGCTGACTTTGACCGGATCGCTCGGCCTGCTCGATGCCAAATATCGCGAGTTCGACATCCTGGTCGGCGGTGTCGTAACCGATGTCAGCGACCGGCGCCCGGTCAATGCGCCCGATTTCAATGCCAGCCTGGGAGCCACATGGCAGCGGCCGATATCCGACCATCTGGCCCTGACGATTCATATCGACGGATCCTACCGGTCCGAAGTGGCCACGGAAATCACCGACTCTCCGGTACTGCGCCAGCCCGGATATGAACGGATCAACGGTTTCGTGGCGGTCGGCGATCGCGACGATCGCTGGGAACTGCGCGCCGGTGTGCAGAACCTCACCGACAACGCCGTACGCGTCCAGGGTTTCAACTTGTCCGATTTTCCGGGTGTGCAGCTTGGCTTCTACGGCGCCCCGGCCACCTACGATCTGCGCTTCTTCCTGCGCTTCTGATGACCCGGACCGAGCTTGAGGCAAAGGAACTGCTGGACCAGCAGTCCCAGGCGCTGCTGCGCGAATACGATGCGATGCGCGATGAATGGGCGGATCGCATCGAAGCGGAAGGAATGGCCGCATCGCGCGCCTTCGCCGATGCCGTCTTCGATCGCTTTCGCGGTGCCGATCGCGACGTAGCCCCGGCGCAGGTCGTCGACCTCGCGGTGCCTTGCGCCGATGGAGAACGAAACGCGCGCCTATATCGCCCGGCTGTTGCCGACGAGGGACCCGTGCCGCTAGCGCTGTTCCTTCATGGCGGTGGCTGGTCGCTTGGAGGGATTGCCGCCTACGACGGGTTGGCAGGGTCGCTGGCCGCGCTCAGCGATGTCGCGATCCTCAGCCTCGATTACAGGCTGTCTCCCGAACATCGCTTTCCCGACGGACTGAACGATGCGCAATGCGCGCTCGAATGGCTGTATCGCCATGGCGCGACGATCGGGGGCGATCCCGACCGGCTGGCGGTGATCGGCGACAGTGCCGGGGGCAATCTGGCCGCCGTGCTCGCTTGCAGATCTGCCCTTGGCATTGCTCCACCTCTGGCCTGCCAGGTCCTGATCTATCCCATGACCGACATCGCCAGCCCGCATGGCATGTTTCCCTCTCGCGCCCGGTTCGGACAAGGCAATCACTTCCTTGTCGCGGAAGCGATCGAGTTTGCGCGTGACAATTACCTCGGTGATAAAGTGAGCCTGGCGGGCGACCCGCGCGTTTCGCCGCTACTCGCGCCCATCCCCGCAAACCTGGCCCCCGCGATGATCGTAACGGCAGGTTGCGACCCCTTGTGCGACGAGGCGATCGCCTATCACGACAAGCTCTGTGCCGCGGGCGTCGAAAGTGTTCATCACTGTGCCGAGGAAACCATCCACGCCTTCCTGTCCTTCGGAGTGCTCGACGCTGCCCAGGACGTGCGTCGCAGGATCGCCGACTACCTCCATCGGGAGATGGGGCTCGCAAAACCGCAAAGCATGTCTGGAGGAGAGGGACGATGAACCGCGCTTGGATACTGCTGCTGGCGCTGTGTGCGCTCGCATGGGGGCCTTCTGCCCATGCCGGATCGACTACGCTGGAAGCGACATATTCCACCGGGATCGCCAACGGATGGGTACGCGTCGAACGCTGGCGCGACAATTTGACGGCTTTCACACAAGAAAGCTTCCCGACCGACGGGCGCGGCGATCAGACCGGCCAGCGGGCGACCTTCTTCGGCTCCGCTCGCCCGCATAGTTCGCGATTTCTTCTTTACTATGCTCCAAACTGGAACGTCGGCACGAAAGTCCCCGTCCTGCTCGTGCATGGTGCGAACCAGGATGCCGATGTCGCCTGGGCCGATCCGAATGAAGCGGGCAATTACGGCTGCGGCCGATCGAGCTGCCCGTCTACCGGTCTGATGCAGCAGCTGTCGGCCCAGGGCCATCGCGTCTTTGCCCTCGGGCTGCCGCATAAGAATGGCGACGGGTACTTCTGGTCCGAGCAGATTGCCGACGCGATTGCCGTCATCAAGTCCCGCACGGGCGCAGGCCAGGTCGATGTGGTGGCATGGTCGAAGGCGGCGTCGAACGCGCGCATGTATGTCTCGAGCGTGCGAAAGTCCTGGGGCACCGCCTATCGCGGCGATGTCCGCCGCCTGATCCTGCTGGGATCGGCGAACAATGGCATCGACTTGTCCTTCCGCCACGGATGGACGTTCAGCTTGACCGTCTATCCGGCCTGTGGAGGCGTGATCAACGGTCCGACGCCGCACGACAAGCTGGTCTGCTACGGCCTGTGGCGCTCGGGTGCGGAATGGACCTACGATTCGCCCTATTTCCCCGGCTCGGCGCAATTGCTCAAGGACTGGAGCGGCACCTACGGATTGCCGGTCAACGAACAGGACTGGTACACGACCTTCCACGGCGGACAGGGCTTCTACAGTTCGGGACCGGGCCTGGCAGCCTATCTGCCCAAATCGCTGGTCGACGTCATCCGCCAGGCCCCTTCACCCTCGGCTGTGCGGATCCACAATATATGTGGCGACCAAGCCGACATCGCGCTCCTCCACAATGAACATACCGGGCCGTCCGACGGGGTGGTGTTCATCGCGAGTTGCCGCGACACGGCCGGAATGACGACCCACGGCGGCAGTGTCACGGTGGCTGCCAACCATCTCGAGCTCGGCTGGGTCAGCACTTCGACCAATTATATTCTGCAATATCTCTCGGCACCATGAAACAGGGTGGAGGCATCGATAGGCGTGATTTCGTGCGGTCGCCATGCCTCGCTACGGCTTCGCCAAGGCGCCCGTAAAGGTGGTCGCCGCGACCGAGGCCGAGGCGCGCAAGCATGTCGCAGCCTCAATTCGGGCGGCCCTGCCAAGCGGCGCTTGGCGGGTTAACGGCAAGGCCCATCGCCCGTGGCCTTCGTGAAACCCGACTGTCGATCCCAGTGTCGGGCCGAGGTCTTGTAAAGTACCCCGGCCCGCTCTGGCCGAATGCCGGTTCACCGGGAAAGGCGAGCTTGTCGGCAAGCCGTCTTAGATGATCAGCTGGAGACGCGCGAAGACCGAAGGATCTTGTTCGAGGCATCAGTGACCACCTCATAAACCGATCCATCCGATCCGCGCAGTCGGCGAACCGTGTTCCCGGCCGAATTGACGGTCTCGTTGACCAGGCTCAGCCCCGAGCGTGCGAGATTGAATACCTGACCCGAACGCAGAATTCCTTGAGTCAGGTCCCCGACGGTGCCTACCGCTTGCGTAGCCACATCGCCGACCGTTCCAACCGTATTGTTGAGCGTGGAACCGAGCGTGCTTATGATTTCGGGGTTTTGATCGAGTGTCTGCAGCGTGCGCTCGACGATGCCGCGTACGTTATCGAGGCGAACCACGAGCGCGACCTGTGCCTCGACTCCCTTGATTGTCAGCTTGACCCCACCGATGTTGACATCGGCCCCGGCGCGCAGCTCGACAAGGTTGGCAACGCGGGCGTCGAGCGAGAGCTGGGCGTTGACGTCCTCAACCTCGAGAGTGATTTCCTCCACAGCCAGCTTCGGAACGTCGAGCAGGACATCGGGCTGCTGCTCTGCCGGGACCTCGCGCAGATAATCTAGCGTCTGGCTGCGCTCCTGTGCCATGGCTGGTTGGGCAAGCATCGCTGCGAGCGGCAGCGACATCATCGCCAAGTAGGTCTTCATTCTGGCGTCTCCTCTAAATTCGGCTGTGAAACATCGGGCGTCGACACGGGGGGTGCCTCGTACGGTGGGGATCGGCGCGCGGGTGGCGCCAGCGCATTGTCGATGCGCGCCTCCGCGTGAAGGCGGATCTCGAGATCTTCGTATTCGGCATCGCCTCCTGGCGCTGAGCGCTCGACAATCACTCGTGGCTCATCGGCGGACGGCTCCGTGTGAAGAACAATCGATGATGGTTCTTCACGCTCGATCGCGACGCTACGGGCGCGAATTTGTCCTACTATTTCAATGTCGGGAGGTGAGGCGCTCGGCTGGGCCGTTTCTGGCGCGGTCGAGGTGATAGCTGCGCTTTGGATTAGTAGAAGCAAGGCCAAATTCATGTTGCGATGAACGTGAGATAAACAGCCAAGTTCCCACTCAACATTCGGATCATGCGCTGCGGATTGGCTCGATCGGGCTTGCAAAGGCAGGGATGGGGGACTCCGTGAACCTCCGAAAGCCCGCAATCGGGTCGTTGGCTGCGAGTCGGCTTCCCGGCACCGACGGACCAGCCGGCACGGTGGAGATCAGGTCCGGACGATCGTCGTCGTCGAGCGGCTGCCGTCGTTCATTACGCAGGTTTCTTCCAGCTTCCTGTAGCCCGGCTCGATCCGCGCGACGCAGCGGCCCTTCCGGCCGATATTGTCGCTGTAGCTGTACCGGATCCTGTTCCCTTCGACCCGGCCTTCCGCGCGGCCGCGGATCGGTTCCTTGAAGCCCGGGATCGGGGTGCCATGGGTGACGAAGCTGAAGGCGCTGCCCTCCTGCGTGATCCGCAGCGTCGTGCCGTAGCCGTCGACCCATTCGCCGGTCAGATCGTTGTTGGACACACGCTGCGCAGTCTGCTGCGTCGTCTGCACCGGCAGGCTGGTCGCCGCGCGCGATACGGTGCGCTTGGCCTGCGTCAGGTCGACCTGGCTCTTCGATACTTCGCGGATCGCGGTTTCGATCACCGGCGCGGGCGTCTCGGCCTGTTCGCTCGCCTGCGCCAGCGCGCGGTTGGCGGTTTCCAGGCTGCGGTTGGTGTCCTCGAGCACCGCCTCGGTCCGCTTGAGCTCGACATTGGCTTTCTCGAGCCGGTCGGAGAGGCTGAAGATATAGAAGATCGCGATCGCCGAGCCGACCAGCGTGGCGATGATGCCCAGCGCGAAGATGGGGATCGCGGCCCTGCTCGACCGACCGAGCTTTTCGGTCAGGCTGTTCAGCGATTCGAGATCGTCCTCGGAGAATCGGCTGGTCATTCCTCCGTCTCCACTTCGGCGAGCCGCTGGATGATCGACGAAATGAGGTCGAACGACTTGTTGAGGAAATAGGAGACCCGCGCCGCCGATGCCGCGATCAGGCCGGTCGCCCCGAAGATGAGCGAGAGATCGAGCGCCCCGACCCCGTCCTCGGTGATGAGGCGGACGATCGCGATGACCAGCAGGATGAAGGAAATCAGGGCGCTGATCAGGTAGAGATACCGCTCGATGGCGAACATCCGCATCAGACGCTCGAGCGCGTCCAGAGTGCGATTGACCAAGTCGTTGCTGTTCAACACGACAATCCCTCCCCCCAAAGAGAAGCCGATAATGCATGATGCAGGAGAAATTGGAAGAGCGGACGCTGTCGGGGCAGTCGAATACCACGCGGATGCCAGTCTTTCTTCTGACCTGCGGCCGCAAACGACTTACCTCGCGAACAGCATGTCGTCGTTGGCGAAGGCCTTCATTTCCAGCGCATTGCCGCTGGGGTCGCGAAAGAACATCGTCGCCTGTTCGCCGGGCTGGCCCCTGAAGCGGATCGTCGGTTCGATGGCGAACTCCACGCCTGCCGCGGTCAGCCGGTCGGCAAGGGCCTGCCAGTCGTCCATTGCCAGCACGATGCCGAAATGCGGCACCGGCACGCCGTGGCCGTCGACATGGTTGCTCGCGCGGTCGCCCGCCTGTCCGCGCGCGAGATGCGCCACGATCTGGTGGCCGTAGAAATCGAAATCGACCCATTCGTCCGATGACCGACCCTCGCGGCAGCCCATGGCCGTGCCGTAGAATTCGCGGGCCTTGGCGAGGTCGTCGACAGGGAAGGCGAGGTGGAAGGGGCGCAGCGTCATGGCGGCTGTCGTAGGCCCAAGTCGAGCGGGAGAGAACCGTTTTCCTACAACTGCCATTTCTGCCTAGAGTGCGCGCCCCGGTCGCGAGGAGATCCGGGGAGTGGCCGGGACGCCCCATCGGTGTCACCCTGACGAGAATCGAAGGCAAGCCTCTGATCAAAAAGAAGAATGCTGCGCATGTGCGCGGGTGACCCGCTGTCACCTTCGTCACCCGGAGCCCTTCCACCCTGTTCAGCCTCGACAGTGCCAAGCTGAACCTCTACCGCCCCCGCAAGCAAGGTGGGATGCACGCATGAAACTGATCATCGGCAACAAGAACTATTCGAGCTGGTCGCTGCGCGGCTGGCTCGCGGCCAAGCAGTCCGGGGTCTCGTTCGAGGAGATCACCGTGCCGATGTTCGGCGAGGCGTGGGACGAGCTCAAGTCGAACGACGGGGGCACGCAGCCCTCGCACGGCAAGGTGCCGATCCTGTGGGACGAGGAGGCGGTGGTGTGGGACAGCCTCGCGATCCTCGAATATCTCGCCGACAAGGTCGGGCGCGACCGCTTCTGGCCAAAGGACCCGGTCGCGCGCGGCATGGCGCGCTCGATGGTTGCCGAGATGCATTCCTCCTATCAGGCGCTGCGCAGCGAATGTCCGATGAACGTGCGCCGGCGCTTCGAAGGCTTCGAGCCGAGCGAGGCCTGCCGGGGAGATATCCTGCGCATCCTCGGCCTGTGGGCGGAGGCGCGCAGCCGTTTCGGCAACGGCGGGCCCTTCCTGTTCGGCACTTTCGGCGCGGCGGACGTGTTCTTCGCCCCCGTCGTGTCACGCTTCATCAGCTACCAGATCCCGGTCCCCGGCTTCGCCGCCGCCTATATGCAGGCGGTATGGGAGCACGAGTGGCTGCAAACCTGGATCGAGGCATCGGAAAACGAAGAATGGGTCATCGAACAATACGAAACCATCGCCTGACCGCGCTGGCGGCGCTCGCCGCGCTTGCGACATGGCTGTTGCCAGCACAGGCGCAGGCCTGGGGCTTCTACGCGCACACTGTCACTGCCGATATCGCGCTGGAGAACGTGCGCCCCGATACGCGGGCCAAGATCGCGCGGCTGCTCGAGACCGCGCCGCAGCTCGGTACGCCCGAATGCGCGCTCGACACGCTGGAGGATGCGAGCGTCTGGCCCGATTGCCTGCGAGGGCAATACTGGCGCTGGGGCTATACCTTCGCCTGGCATTACCAGACCGAGCCCATCACCGAGCCCTACGACGCGCGCAAGAACTGCTCGGGTCAGGGCTGTGTCAGCGCACAGGTAGAGCGCAACGAGCGGATTCTCGCCGACGAGAGCCTGCCCGACAACGTCCGCCTCGAAGCGCTCGCCTTCCTTGTCCATTTCATCGGCGACATCCACATGCCGCTCCACTCGGGCGATCTCGACGATCGCGGCGGCAACGACCGCAAGGCCGATTACGGCATCGTGCCGGGCCTCAACCTTCACTGGATCTGGGACGGACCGCTCGCCGAACGCGCGATCAGTGGCGATCCGCCCATTGCCCGCCGCTATTCGCCAGCCGAACGCGCCGAGCTGGCAGGCGGGAACGCCGCCGACTGGGGCCGCGAGAGCTGGGAGATCGCGCGCAGCTTCGTCTATCCCGAGACCTTCGGCTGCGATCCATGCGCAGGCGAGCTGCCGCGCGAGACCGCGTTGTCGCAGGAACTGATCGCCCGCTCCGCGCCGATCGCGCGGCGCCGCGTGCTGCAGGCGGGTCTGCGGATGGCCGACTATCTCGACAAGGCTTTCGAACCCGGTCCGCTGGCGGTCGAGGAGGACCGTCGATGAGCACTGTCCTCGACCTCGCCAAGACGCTAATCGCCGCGCCCAGCGTCACGCCCGCGACCGGCGCAGTTTTCGACGCGCTGGAGGCGATGCTCGCTCCCCTCGGCTTCGAGGTGGCGCGGTTCACACGCGGCGAGGGTGAGGCCGGCACGCCCGAGGCGCCGGTCGAGAACCTCTTCGCCATCCGGCGCGGCCCCGAAGGATCGAAGCATTTCGCTTTTGCCGGACACCTCGACGTGGTGCCTCCCGGCAGCGGCTGGGCTTCCGAGCCCTTCGAGCCCGAGGTGCGCGGCGAGCTGCTCTACGGCCGCGGCGCGGTCGACATGAAGGGCGCGATCGCCTGCATGGTCGATGCGGTTGCCAAGGTGCCTGCCGATGCGGGGACGATCAGCTTCATCATCACCGGTGACGAGGAGGGGCCGGCACTGCACGGCACGCGCGCGCTGATCGACTTCATGCGCGCAGAAGGCCATCGGCCCGACTTGTGCCTCGTCGGCGAGCCGACATCCGTCAACCGGCTCGGCGACATGATGAAGATCGGCCGCCGCGGCTCGGTCAATATCTGGCTCGAGGTCGAGGGTACGCAGGGGCACGTCGCCTATCCGCATCTCGCCGACAATCCGATCCCCAAGCTCGTCGCCATGCTTGCCGAACTCGACGCGCTGGTGCTCGACGAGGGGACCGACTGGTTCCAGCCGTCCAATCTCGAGATCACCGATCTCGAGGTCGGCAACATGGCGCATAACGTCATCCCCGCGAAGGCCGAGGCGCGCATCTCGATCCGTTTCAACGACCGGCATTCGGGCGCATCGCTGTCGGAAAGGATTGGCGCCATCGCCCAAAAGCACGGTGGGCTGGCCAAGCCGATCATCTCGGGCGAGCCCTTCCTGACGCCGCCGGGTACCTTCTCGAACATCATCGCTGCCGCGGTGAAGGCGGAAACGGGGCTCGATCCCGAGCCCTCGACCACTGGCGGCACCTCCGACGCGCGCTTCCTGCGCGCCGTCTGCCCGGTGATCGAATTCGGCCTCACCAACGCAACCATGCACAAGCGCGACGAAGCGGTGGCCATCGAGGACCTTTCGACGCTAAGCCGCATCTACGCGCGGATTGCCAAGGACGCGCTGAGACAGGAATAATCCTCGTCATTGCGAGGAGCCGAAGGCGACGCGGCAATCCGGAGCGGGGCGCGTGACGCCCTGGAACGCCGCGGGGCTTCGCCCCTCGCGATGACGAAAAGAGGGGTTGGGAATATGCTGAAGACCTGGTTCGAAATTCCGCTGTGGCAGCGCGTGGTGACTGCGCTCATCCTCGGTGTGCTGACCGGCTGGGCCTGGGGCCCCGAAGCCGAGAGCATCAAGTGGATCGGCGATTTCTTCATCAAGTCGATCAAGATGCTGGTCGTCCCGCTGATCTTCTTCAGCCTCGTATCGGGCGTCGCCGCGATCGGCGACCTGCGCAAGCTCGGCGCGGTCGGGGGCAGGGCGCTGCTGCTGTTCGTGGTCACCGGCCAGATCGCGGTCTGGCTCGGCCTCGCGCTGGGCACGCTGGTCCAGCCCGGGGCGGGGGTCGATACCAGCGCGATCCAGATGGGCGCCACGCCCGAACCCAATCCGACCACCGCGGTCGACATGATTCTGTCGATCGTCCCGGAAAGCCCGGTGCAGGTGATGGCCGACGTTGCGGTGCTGCCGCTGATCGTTTTCTCAATGCTGATCGGCATCGGCATCCTGATGGCCAAGGACGACGGCCTGCCGGTCCAGAAGGTGTTCGATAGCGGCGCCATCATCATGCAGAAGGTCACCATGGTGGTGATGGAGCTGACTCCCTTCGGCGTCTTCGCGCTGATGGCGTGGGTGGCGGGCACGCTCGGGCTCGACGCGCTCGTCAGCCTCGCGAAGCTGGTCGGCCTCAATTACGCAGGCTGCCTGCTGATCATCTTCGTGATGTATTCGGCGATGATCAAGTTCCTCGCCAAGCTGCCCGTGCGCGATTTCTTCCGCGGCATCATCGACGCCATGGCAGTGAGCTATTCGACCGCCTCGTCCAACGCCACGCTGCCGGTGACCTTGCGCTGTGCCGAGCGCAATCTCGGCGTGTCGAACTCGGTGGCGAGCTTCGTCATTTCGCTGGGCGCGACGATCAACATGAACGGCACCGCGATGTATCTCGGCCTCGCCACCTTGTTCGGCGCGCAGATCTTCGGAGTCGATCTCAGCTGGGGCGACTATTTCCTCATCTCGATCCTCGCCACGCTCGGCGCAGTCGGCGCGGCGGGTATCCCGGGCGCGGGCCTCATTATGATGGCGCTGGTCTTCGGCGCGGTCGGCGTGCCGCTGGAAACGATCGCTTTCGTCGCCGGGGTCGACCGGATCATGGACATGATGCGGACCACCACCAACGTCAGCGGCGACGCCGCGGTGGCGACCACGGTGGCGGTGATGACGGGCGAGATCGATACCGAGGAGATGATCTCGGCGGACGATGTTTAGGCTCATCGGCGGTCTCGCTTGCGCGGCGACCTTAGGCTGCGCGTCTGAAACCGACCAACTAGCGCAAGAAGATATCGCTTTGTTGCGAGAGTCGCTGCCCGGCATCAACGAGATATGTGTCGATGCATTTAGAGGGGGCGGACTGAGTGCCATTCCACAAGATGTCCGCGAGTGTTTTCAAATGGAAAACAGCAAACGGTGGACCGGACTTTGGCTCGATGAGTTTGAAGGGTCTCGTTTCTGTGCAGCACCCGCCGATGAATTTTGCCACCGATAAGCTCTACAAGATCGAATTTATTGGCCGTCGAACTTCAAAGAGCGGCGCTTTCGGGCATTTGGGAGGCTCGGACAGAGAGGTTGTGGTGGAAGACCTTATACGGCTTGAGCCAGTGTCGGAGAGATAGACCTCACCGCCCCTTAGGCTTCTCCAGCACCTTCTTCCGGTAGCTGCACAAATCGGCGACCTTGCAGCGCCAGCACTCGGGCGTACGCGCCTTGCAGACATAGCGGCCATGCAGGATCAGCCAGTGATGCGCGCCGAGGCGGAAGGGCTGGGGGACGCGCTTCTCGAGTTTCGCCTCGACCTGTTCGGGCGTCTTGCCCTTGGCGAGCCCGGTGCGGTTGCCGACGCGGAAGATATGCGTGTCGACCGCGAAGGTCTCCTGCCCGAACCAGCAGTTGAGCACGACATTGGCGGTCTTGCGGCCGACGCCGGGCAGGCGGACAAGGTCCTCGCGCGTGTCGGGCACCTCGCCGCCATATTCGTCGACCAGCAGCTGGCTGAGCGCGATGACGTTCTTGGCCTTCGAATTGAACAGGCCGATCGTCTTGATGTGCTCCTTCAGCCCCTCCTCGCCCAGCTCGAGCATCTGCTGCGGCGTTTCGACCTTGCGGAACAGCGCGCGGGTCGCCTTGTTGACTCCGACATCGGTCGCTTGCGCCGACAGCGCGACCGCCACCACCAGCTGGTAGGCATTGCCATATTCGAGCTCGGTTTCGGGCGCGGGATTGTCCTCCGCCAACCGGCGGAAGAATTCGAAGATCTGGTCCTTGGTCATGGGTGCGGCTTGTTGGCCCTTTCGAGAGCGGCGAGTTTGGCCTCGACGCTCTCGTCGATCTCGTCGAGCCGGGCAAGATGCGCGCGCATATCCTCGATCTTCTGGTCGCGGCGGCGCTGCATGGCTTCGGAAAAGGCCGAGGCGATGATCCCGGTCGGCATGGCGACGAAGGCAATGCCCGACAGCGCGAGCACGCTGCCGAAAACCTTGCCGATCGCCGTCACCGGATAGGCATCGCCATAGCCGACCGTGGTCAGCGTGATGACCGACCACCACAACGCGCGCGGGATCGAGCCGAACACTTCGGGCTGGATATGCCCCTCGGCCATGTAGAGCGCGGTCGCCCCGACGAGCACGAAGACGAACGCGAGCGCCATGGTGACGATGAGATCGTCGGCGCGGTCGGCGATGGCGCCCCACACCGCCTTGATCGCATGGCTGAAGCGGCCGAACTTCATCACTGCAAAGACGCGCAGCAGGCGGATCGTGCGCAGCATGGCGGCGTCGGCGGTAACCAGCGGCAGCAGGGTGGAGACGACCACAAAGAGATCGATCAGCCCGATCGGCGAGCGAATGAAGGCCCAGCGCTTGGCCCAGTTGCTTGCGTCGCCCGGCTCCTCCGCCGCGGCATAGATCCGCGCCAGATACTCGAGCAGGAAAATCGCCCCGAAGGCGAGCTCCCCCAGCACCAGCGCGCGGTGCCATTGCGGCGGCAGCGTCGATTCGGTCGAGAGTGCGGCCGAGACGACGGCGGCGACGATGACGAGGATCAGCAGGCGGTTGAGCAGCGTCAGCCGTCCGTCGGGATGCGCCCCGACGAAGAGCTGGTTGTGCAATGTCCGGCGCAGTCCCGCCACGGCTTCTCCCTTCCTAGAGCCCGAGCACCTCGTCCATCGTGTAACGCCCTGCGGGCTTGCCGATCAGCCATTCAGCCGCGCGCACCGCGCCGCGCGCGAAGATACTGCGGTCTTCGGCGCTGTGCGCCAGCGTGATACGCTCGTCCTCGCCTGCCAGGATGACGCTGTGTTCACCCGCCACGGTGCCGCCGCGCAGGCTCGCGAAGCCGATCGCGCCTTCCTCGCGCGCGCCGGTATGGCCGTCGCGCCCGCGTTCGGAATGGTCGGCGAGTTCGATCCCGCGCCCCTTTGCCGCCGCTTCGCCGAGCAGCAATGCGGTGCCGCTCGGCGCATCGACCTTGCGGCGGTGGTGCATCTCGAGAATCTCGATGTCCCAATCGGGGCCGAGCCGCGCGGCAGCTTCGCGCACCAGATGCGCCAGCAGCGTCACGCCGAGCGAGGTATTGCCCGTCTGGAGTACGGGAACGACGCGCGCCGCCTCGTCGATCGCGCGATGATGCTTTTCCTCGAGCCCGGTCGTGCCGATGACCATCGGAACACCCGCGCCGATCGCAGCATGAAGATTGGTGCAGAGCGCTGCCGGAGCGCTGAAATCGACCAGTGCCTCGCTCGCATCGGCCAGCTTTTCGGCGCAGCCGCCACGGTCAATGCCGCCCGACAGCTCGTGCCCCGTGGCGGCGATTACATGGGCCAGCGCGTGGCCCATCGCGCCTTCGCTGCCGATTATCCCGATCCGCGCCATTCTGTCTCCCTGCCGGTCACGATCCAAGGCCGGTCTTTGACTTGCCCTACCGCATCGCTACTTGAAGGCAAATGAGCGAGATGCGCAACATCGTGATCCTGACCGGGGCGGGGATTTCCGCCGAAAGCGGGATCGACACCTTTCGCGATGCCGGCGGCCTTTGGGAACAGCACAAGGTGGAGGACGTAGCCACGCCCGAAGCCTTCGCGCGCGATCCCGACCTGGTTCTGCGCTTCTACGACCAGAGGCGCGAGGCGATCCAGGCCAAGCAGCCCAACGCCGCGCACGAGGCGCTCGCCCGGCTCGATGCCGCGTGGGAGGGCGAATTGCTGATCGTGACGCAGAATGTCGACGATCTGCACGAACGCGCCGGGGCCAGCCGGGTGCTGCACATGCACGGCACGCATCTCAACGCCTGGTGCACCGCTTGCGACACGCGCTCGCGCTGGACCGGGACGTTGATCGACCGGCCCGGATGCCCCGTCTGCGGCACGCCCGCGCTGCGCCCCGATGTCGTATGGTTCGGCGAAATGCCCTACGAGATGGACCGCATTCACGCCGCGCTGCGGCAGGCGGACCTGTTCGTCAGCATTGGCACTTCGGGGGCGGTCTATCCCGCCGCCGGCTTCGTCGAGAATGCCCGTGCGCTGCGCATCCGCACGCTCGAGCTCAATCTCGAGCCGAGCATGGGCTCGCGCTGGTTCCACGAATCGCGTCACGGCCCGGCGACGCAGATCGTGCCGCGCTGGGTGGAGGAACTTCTAGCCGGCTGACCCGCAGGCCCGGCACTCCGGGTCCTTGGCGATGGTGAAGCTGCGCATTGCCGGGGCGAGGCCGTCGAGCAAGTGGACGCGGCCCCAGTCGGCCTCGCCCAGCGCGCTGACGTCCTTGAGCAGGATGCGCACCGCCTGCAGCGCGGCGAAGGTCGCAACCCATCCCGCCATCGCGCCGAGCATGCCGTCCTCGGCGCAGGTGTCGCAATCCTCGGCATCGAAGGCGTCGCCGACGAAACAGCGGTAGCAGGGCTGGTCGGGCAGGTGCCCGGCGAAAGCGCCCACCTGGCCCTGGAAGCGCCCCACCGCGGCCGAAAGCAGCGGCACGCGTTCGGCCACGCAAGCATCGGAAACCGCGAGGCGAGTGGCGAAATTGTCGGTCCCGTCGAGCACCAGGTCGGCGCCCACCGCCAGCTCGTGCGCATTCCCGGCGGTTATGCGCCGGTCGCTGATCGCGACATCGAGCGCGGGGTCGAAACCCGTCACCCAGCGCTTGGCGATCACCGCCTTGCCGTGGCCGACATCGCGCGCGTTGTAGAGCGTCTGGCGCTGGAGATTGCTCGCATCGACGCGGTCGTCGTCGACCAGCGTGAGCCTGCCGATTCCCGCGCCCGCGAGATATTGGAGGGCGGGGCTGCCGATCCCGCCGAGCCCGACCAGCACCAGGTGCTTGCCCGCCAGCGCGACCTGGCCCGCGCCGCCGATCTCGGGCAGAACGATGTGGCGCGCGAAGCGTTCGAGGCGGTCGGGCTCGAGGCTCATTCGGAACCGCCCCCGTTCTCGGGCAGCCGCTCGCGGCGGAAGCCGTGCATGCCGTGCCACCATTGCAGCGCGATCACGCCCCCCTTGGCGGGCTGCAGAGTCAGCAGCATGAAGATGACGGCGAGCGGCAGGATGATGGCAAGGATCGCCATGGTCGAAAGCGCGAAGTCGCTGACCAGCATGATCAGCACCGGGGCGAGCAGGTGGCCGGTGACGAAGATCGAGACATAGGCGGGAAAATCGTCCGCACGCTGCCCCGAGATGTCGAGCGCGCAACAGGGGCAGGTGTCGACCGGCTTGAGCCAGGCGCGGAACAGCCGCCCCTCGCCGCAGCGCGGGCAACGGCAGCGCGCCCCGCGCAGCAGCGCGGCGGCGAAGGAATGGGGCAGCGCCACTTCGGTACGCGGCGGGTTTCGGGGTTCGTGCATGACGCGTGGCTCTTTGACGCCTCGCACGCCGCCTGTCGACAGGTCTGTGCATGGACCTGTCGGCGGGCGGTGGATGAATTGTAGGGCGGAGCCGCAGGGTTGCGGAGTTTTCCCGTCAGCTTTCGAGCTGTCTCAACAGGCTGCGCACATCGCCGTCCATGTCGGCATCGCGCTGGCGCAAGTCTTCGATCAGGCGGACGGCGTGGATCACGGTCGAATGGTCGCGCCCGCCGAACTTGCGCCCGATTTCGGGATAGCTGCGCGGGGTAAGCACCTTGGAGAGGTACATCGCCACCTGCCGCGGACGGACCACCGCGCGCGCGCGGCGCTTGCTGCTCATTTCCGAGCGGTCGATGCGGTAGAACTGGCACACGGTGCGCTGGATCTCGTCGATCGTGATCCGGCGGCGGTTGGCCGAAAGGATGTCGGTCAGCTGTTCCTCGGCTAGCTGGAGCGAGACTTCCTGCCCCGTCAGCTGGGCATAGGCGATCAGCTTGTTGAGCCCGCCGACCAGTTCGCGAACGTTGCGCGTGATCGTGCGGGCGAGGAATTCGAGCACGTCGCCGGGCACTTCGAGCGGGGCGAAACGCGCCAGCTTGGAAGTGAGGATCTTCTTGCGCAGTTCGATATCGGCCGCCTGGATATCGGCGACGAGGCCCATCGACAGGCGCGAGAGGAGGCGCGGTTCGACTCCGTCGAGCGCTTGCGGCGCGCGGTCGGCGGCGAAGACCAGCCGCTTGCCCTCTGCGAGCAGTGCGTCGATCGTGTAGAGCAGCTCTTCCTGCGCCGACGCCTTGCCGATGATGAACTGGATGTCGTCGACCAGCAGCAGGTCGAAGCTGCGCAGCCGCGCCTTGAACTCGAGCATCTGGTTGGCTTTGAGCGCCTGGACGAATTCGACCATGAATCGTTCGGCGCTGCAGTAGAAGATGCGGCTGCGCGGATGCGCTTGCAGGAAGGCATGACCGATCGCGTGAAGCAGGTGCGTCTTGCCCTGACCGGTGGCGGCCTTGAGGTAGAGCGGCGAGAACTGCGGTTTTTCGGTCGCGCCCATGCGCTGCGCAGCGTTGAAGGCGAGCACATTGGCTTCGCCGGTAATGAAGGCGGCGAAGGTCAGGCTAGGATCGAGTCCGACCGAGCTGGTGAAGCCGGCATCGCCGAGCGTGTCGGCACCGATCGCCATCATCGAGGTGTCGGCGCCATCGTTGGCGGCGCGGCGCCCGTCCGAATGCAGGCGAAGGTCGGCGATCTGGCGGCGGCCCGGGTGGACCTGGATGCGCACGTCGCGCACTTCGCTGCGGGCAATCTTCCACGCCAGGCTGAGCCGGTCGGCGAAGCGATCCTTGACCCAATTGGCGCTGAATTCGGTCGGCAGAAAAAGGTCGAGCGTGCCGGTGGCCTTGTCGATCCCGCCGACCTGAATCGGTTTGATCCACTGGCTGTGAAGCTGGTGACCGAGATCCTTTCGCAGGCCCTGGCTGATGTCAGCCCAGTCCGCCGCGAGGTTCACCGCTTCCTGATCTTCCATCAAATCGTCCTGTGCCTTGTGCGCGCCAATGTCCGATGTCTTACGCATTCACCAATCACCCCCGGTCGGTTCTCAATGCCGACTGCTATGTTTCTCACTATTGGCAAGTCCGGGCACAGTTCCGCCCGCTCCGGAAAACGATGTTTCCCGAAGGTTCCCCAATCGTCGACTGTCTAAGAGCCCAAGCTGTCCCGCCTCGAGCCGAGGACGATTGTGTAAGTCGCACTCCGGATGAGTCGCAAGGGGGATAACTGCAAAAAATATGAAATATAGTTGTTGACTCGGGTGTAAGCCGCAGGCCTGCGTTCAACCCCATGAATTCATTCGAATTCACGCGATTTCGGTCAGCGAATCGTGGGTTTTCTTGGGTTTATGTTGCGGGCCCGTTTCAGGTCGGTATCGGAACGCAACTGGAATACGACAAAGGGGCCGCCGGTTCGACCGGCAGCCCCTTGTGTGTTCGGCAAGCCGGTCGGCGACCGGCGCGCACTCAGAGAGCGGAGACGCGCTTCGTCAGGCGGCTCATCTTGCGTGCCGCGGTGTTCTTGTGCAGCACGCCGCGAGCGACACCGCGAGCCAGTTCGGGCTGGGCGGTCTTGAGTGCAGCCTGGGCGCCATCCTTGTCGCCGCCTTCGATCGCGACTTCCACCTTCTTGAGGAAGTTGCGGATGCGGCTCATGCGGGCGCCGTTGATTTCGGCGCGCTTCTCGTTGCGGCGGATGCGCTTCTTGGCTTGCGGCGTATTGGCCATGTCTGTCCTCGTCAGGCCGCACGGCGTGCGCGGCGGAAAATCTTGTACAATGCGTGCGAAAGGGCGGCATGGGCCGCCGGAAAGCGGCGCACTTAGCGGCGCCCTCCCGAATCGTCAAGCAAATCGTCTATCGCTTGCGGAACCGCGTGCACGGGCTCCGGTTGCCGTTATATGGGAAGGCGACAGGAAAGGACAAGCCGTGCCCGACAAGCCCGAACTCAGCGATGCCGAATGGCGCGAGAAGCTCACTCCCGAGCAGTATCACATCCTCCGCGAGGCGGGCACCGAACGCGCCTTCACCGGACGCTATGACAAGCATTACGAGGCAGGCGAATACTACTGTGCCGGGTGCGGGCAGAAGCTGTTCGAGAGCGGGACCAAATACAACAGCGGCTGCGGTTGGCCGGCCTTCACCGCGCCCGCCGAGGGAGAGGCGGTGGACGAGCATCGCGACACGTCGCACGGGATGATTCGTACCGAAGTGACCTGTGCCAATTGCGGTGGACATCTCGGCCACGTCTTTCCCGATGGCCCGCCCGATCGCGGGGGCATGCGCTATTGCATCAATTCCGCAGCGCTCGATTTCGAACCCGAAGATTGATAGCCCGTTGCCGATCGCGCCGTGTTCACGCGGCGTTAGACCTCGCCATGCAAGATTGTGGCAACTATAGGGCGGCGAGCAACAAGGATGCCTGCGTAAAAGATGGATAAGAGAGGGAGCCGCCGCAAGCGCTCGGCGCGCAAGGATCGCGCTGCACGGGCCGCCGCGGACACACCGCAAAGCCGCTTCAAGCTTTGGGCCCGCCGCCTGCTACTCTGGGGCGGCGCATTGGCTCTGCTGGTGGCGCTGTTCGTCGGTCTCGCGGTCGCTTTCGCGGCACGTTCGATGCCGAACTACTACCAGCTCAAGGCGACGCAGACGGCGCAGACGATCGTCGTGCGCGCGCGCGACGGCACCGAGATCGTCGAACTGGGTCCGAGCTTTGGCAAGTGGCTCGACGCCGACGAGATCCCGCAGGTGATGAAGGATGCGATGGTCTCGGTCGAGGACCGGCGGTTCTATTCGCATCTCGGCATCGACCCGTGGCGCACAACCGGGGCGATCATCGAAGGGATTACGGGTTCGCGCGAGCGTGTCGGCGGGACCTCGACGATCACCCAGCAGCTGGCGCGCAACGTCTTCCTCAACAACAACCGCTCGCTCGATCGCAAGCTGCGCGAGGCGGTTCTGGCAATGGCGCTGGAATGGAAGTTCTCTAAGGAACAGATCCTCGAGCTCTATCTCAACAAGGTCTATTTCGGCGGTGGAGCCTACGGCATCGATTCGGCCAGCCGCAAGTTCTTCAGCCATCCGGCAACCGATCTGTCGGTTGCCGAAGCGGCGATCATCGCCGGACTGGTCAAGGCGCCGAGCCGCTATTCTCCCACGGCCGATGTCGATGCCGCGGTGGGCCGCGCCAGCGTGGTCTTGCGGCTGATGAAGGAACAGGGGCGTATCGCGCCCGACGTCACGGTCGATCCGAGCGCGGTCAAGCTCAAGGAAGAGGCCGGCCAGAATTCGGTCCGCTATTTCACCGACTGGGCGCTGCCGCAGCTCGACCTGCTGCTGCCCGATACGACCGAGCCGATCGAGGTCTGGACCACGCTCGATGTCGGCATGCAGCGCGCGGCGACCGCATCGATCAAGTCGAACACGCCCGCGGGAGCGCAGGGCGCGCTGGTCAGCATGGATCGCGACGGCGCCGTTCTCGCCCTGGTCGGCGGCACCGATTATGTCGAAACGAACTACAACCGCGCCACCGATGCGTTGCGCCAGCCCGGTTCGGCGTGGAAGCTGTTCGTCTATCTCGCCGCGCTCGAGGCGGGCTATACGCCCGACGACCGGGTGGTCGATACGCCGGTCACGATCAACGGCTGGAGCCCGCGCAATTCGAGCGGGCGCAATGTCGGCGAGATCGACCTGCGCACGGCCTTCGCCTATTCGATCAATACGGTCGCGGCGCAGCTGGGTAACGAGGTCGGCTTCGGCACGGTCGCCTCGATGGCCCGGCGCTTCGGCATCTCTACCGAAATCAACACCTACCCCGCCATGGTGCTGGGATCGAACGAGGTCCGCCTGATCGACATGACCCGCGCCTTCGCGGCGGTTTCGGCGGGCGGCAATTCGGTCGAACCCTATGGCATCCTGAAAGTGGAAACCGCCGAGGGCGACCTGCTCTATCGTCACGAGCAGGCCCGCAGCACGCAACTGGTCCCCGACTACGTCGCGGCCGGCATTACCGACCTGTTGCAGACGGCGGTGGCCACGGGAACCGGCCGCGCGGCGCAGATCGGGCGCCCGGTGGCGGGCAAGACCGGTACCACCAGCTCGAACAAGGACGGCTATTTCGTTGGCTTTTCCTCGGGCATCACCACGGGGGTCTGGATGGGCCGTGACGACAACGCCCGCGTCGCGGGGCTCGCCGGTGGCACCGCTCCGGCACGCGCCTTTGCCGCCTATATGCGCTATGCGGTCAAGGATCGCCCGGTCGAGCAGTTCGACACCGACCTGCAATTGCCCGAATGGCAGCTCGAGCCCGACGACGAGTACATGCTCGGCGACCCCGAGGATTACTATTTCATCGACGAGCAGGGCAATCTGATCGAACCGGGTACCTCCGACCGTCCGCGCCAGGATCCCTTCGGCGACGAGTTCGATCGCACGCTCGATCCGGGGCGCGCGCCGCCGCCGGGACCCAGCGGCCAGCGGGTTCCGTCGCCGACGCAGCGCGGCGCCGATGGCGCACCGCAGGCGGTGGGCGACGATTTCCTCAACGAGGCGACGGGGGCGCGGCGCGACACCAGGCCGCAGCCCACGCCGCGTCCGCAGCCGACGGCCCGACCGGTCGAATAACGATACCCGAAAGAACAGGGCGGCCCCCTCGCATCGAGGGAGCCGCCCTTTTCTTATGGATGGTCCGGCAGCCCGACCGTCAGCGCAGGCGGACGGCGACGTAGGCCGGCGAACGTCCGCGGCGCTGGACGCGCAGCAGCACGGCCTCGCGCTTTTCGCGCTGGGCAGTGCCGATCGCGGCTTCGAGATCGTCGAGCGAGGTCAGGCCGCGATAGTTGGCGGAGAGGATGATATCGCCGCGCTGCAGGCCCTTGCGCGCCGCGTCGGCGTTCTGATCGACCCCGGCAACCACAAGTCCTTGCGTATCGGCGCCAACGCCCAGCTGGCGCGCGATCTGCGGCGTCAGCGGGAGGACCTGCAGGCCGAGCTTCTGCTCGATCACTGCATTTTCGTCGGGCTGCATTTGGTCATCGTCCTCGGCATCGGGGTTGAACTGCTGCTGCTGGCGCAGTTCCTCCTCGCTCGGGCGCTTGCCGACGGTGACGTTGACCCGGCGGGTTTCGCCATTGCGGATCAGCTCGATGGGGACGGTCCTGCCCGGCGCGATATTGGCGACGAGATAGGACAGCGTCTGGTCGGGAGTGACGTCCTTGCCATTGACCTTGGTGACGATGTCGCCCGCACGGATGCCCGCCTTGTCGGCCGGTTCGCCCGGCTGGACCGACTGGATGAACTCGCCGCGATTCTGCGCCATGCCAAGCGAATCGGCGAGGTCGTCGGCGACCGGCTGGATCTGAACGCCGAGATAGCCGCGCTCGATCTCGACCCCGTCGCGCAGCTTCTGCACGATCGGCGCGGCGATTTCGGCGGGGATCGCGAAGCCGATCCCCACACTGCCGCCCGAAGGCGAGAAGATGGCGTTGTTGATGCCGATGACATTGCCCTGCATGTCGAACAGCGGGCCGCCCGAATTGCCGCGGTTGATCGCGGCATCGGTCTGGATGTAGCGATCGTAGGCGCCGCCCTGGCCGGTGTTGCGATAGACCGCCGAAACGATGCCCGAGGTCACCGTGCCGCCGAGGCCGAAGGGGTTGCCGATCGCGACCACCCAATCGCCCGGGCGGGCCTGCGCGCTGTCGCCGAATTCGACGAAGGGGAAGGGAGTGCCGCGGCTGATCTTGAGCACGGCAAGATCGCTCTGCGCGTCGGTGCCCACGAGCTTGGCGGGATAGTCGGTCCCGTCGGGCATGGTGACGGTGATTTCCTCGACCGTCCCCCGGCCGGTGGGGCTGACCACATGGTTGTTGGTCACGATATAACCATCGGCCGAGATGATGAAGCCGCTGCCGAGCGACTGGCCCTCGCGGAACTGCGGCTGCTGCTGGCCGCCGCCACGGCGCTGGCCGAACAGCCCCTCGAAAGGCGTTCCGGCGAAGGGATTGCCGCTGTTGGTCGCGACCTCGATCCGCTGGCGGGTGGAGATGTTGACCACCGCCGGCTGCAATTGCGCGGTCAGGTCGGCGAAGCTGGTCGGGGCGCCGGCGCGCGGCACGACGCGCGCCATGTGGCTGTCGTCGTTCTGGGCGACCTGGGCGCCGGCCGGATAGCCGGTCGCGAGCGAGATGGCGGCGCCGCCCACCAGCAGCGCACTCGTCACGGAATATGCGTATCGCACGGGCTTCACGTCCTTTTCGTCCTCTTCTCTACTGGGCGGGGCTCAGGGTCGCGGCATCGCTACCGCGCCCTTTGCCCTGCGGTCCGGCGAGGCACTGTCTCCCTCGCCGCTGAATGCCGATTGAACGGCAGGGCGCCAGCTCGACGAACGATCAACGCCGCCCGCGGAACTGCCGCAGATACTCATTGTCCGGCGACAGGATGATACTGCTCGCCGCACTGTTCTCCGGATTGGAGAAGGTCGCGTCATAGCTCTGCATCGCGCGGTAGAAATCGTAGAATTCGGCATCCTTGCCGAAGCTGTCGGCATAGATCTTGGCCGCCTGGGCATCGGCATCGGCGCGGATGATGCGGGCGTCGCGGCCACCCTGCGCGCGGATCGTGCGCGCTTCGCGCTCGCGGTCCGATTCCATCCGCCGGAAGGCCGATTGCAGCGGCGCCTCGGGCAGGTCGGTGCGCATGATCTTCACGTCGACGACCTCGGCGCCATACTGGCGCGCCTGGCGGTCGAGATTGGCGCGGACATTGGCCAGCGCATTGCCCCTCTCGGCGGTGAGCATGGCCTGGAAGGTCCGCCGACCGAGTTCCTGGCGCAGCACCGAATTGAGGATCGGCTCGAGCGCGTTGCGCACGCCATCGGTCGATCCCGCGCGTTCGACCATGCGCACCGGATCGGTGATGCGGAAGCGGGCGTAGGCGTTGACCAGCAGACGTTGCTGGTCGGCCGATAGAACTTCCTCGTCCTTCATCTCGAGGTCGAGCAGGCGCTTCTCGATGCGGTTGACGCTCTCGATCAGCGGCACACGGAAATAGAGCCCGGCGCGGGTCTTGCCGTTCGGCGTATTGATCGTGCCGACCGGCTCGCCCGTGCGGATGATGACGACCTGTTCTTCCTCGGGCACGACGAAGGCGCTCATCATGAAGGCGATCACAACCACGCCGAGCGCGATCACCGCGGTGCGGTATTTCTGCAGAAAATCGTTCATCTTACTGGCCCTCCGGCGCGGTCACGACGTTGGCGGGGGCGCTCCTTTGTGCCCGCTTGCGCAGCTCGGGCAGCGGCAGGTAGGGGGTGACATTATTGGACTCGACAATGGTCTTGTCGGTCTGGCTCAAGACCCGCTCCATGGTTTCGTAATAGAGCCGCTGGCGCGTCACCTGCGGCGCGAGGCGGTACTGTTCGTAGACCTTGTCGAAGGCCTCGGCCTCGCCCTCGGCCTGCGCGATAACCTGCTGGGCATAGCCACGCGCCTGGTTGCGCGCGGCATCGGCATTCTGTTCGGCGACCTGCACGTCGCGGAAGGCGTCGACCACCTGCGCCGGCGGGTCGGCCTTCTCGATTTCGACACCGAGCACGCGGATGCCCGCCTGATAGCCATCGAGCGTGCGCTGCATGCGCTCGCGCACGTCCAGCTCGATCGCCGCGCGGCCCTGGCCCGAGAAGGTCTCGTCGAGCTCGGTCTCGGCGACTGAGGCGCGCATCGCGGCTTCCGCGGCGTCGTTGACCGTCTCGATCGGGTCGACCACGCGGAACTTGAAGTCCGCGAGGTCCTTGATGTTCCAGCGCACGATATAGCTGAGGTCGACGAGGTTCTGGTCGCCGGTCAGGATCAGCTTGGCCTGGCTATCGCTACCCGGGATGCGCACGGTGCGCACGCCCTCGACATCCTCGACGTCGACCGTCTCGATCGGGAAGGGCGCGGAGAAATTGAGGCCCGGTTCCATCGTCCGGGTGAAATTGCCGAGCGTCTTGACCACCGCCTTTTCCTGCGCCTCGACCAGGTGGACGCTGGTTGCGAACAGCCCGAACACGACGATGCCCAGCAGCGCGATAGGGAACCAGCTCTTGCCGCCGGGGCGCTGGGGGAAGCGGAAATTGGGTCCTCCCGGTCCGCCACCGCCACTGCGGCGGGGGCCTTCGGGGCCGCGGCTCTTGAAGATATCCTCGATATTGGGCGCGCGGCGACCGCCGTCTCCGCCACCCGGCGGCAACCACGGGTTGCGCGGCCCCTTGGGCTTGTCGCCGCTGTCGCTACCGCCAGCCTGCTCGCCCTCGCCATCATTGCCCGAGCCGCCGCCCCAGGGGCTTTTCTTGCCCGCCATCGCCAGCGCTATCCTCTGTCCGAACCCGTCGAAAATTCTCATGCCATCCCTTATAGGTGTCGTTCTTCGGAAAAACAGGGGTTGCCGCGCGCTTTTCGATGCTACAGCAGCGCGCCCCATGAGTTCGATCGATCCCAAATCGCTTCTGCCCGCCAGTATTGCCGCCCGCGTTTCCGCGCTGACCGTGAAGGATGGCCGGGCCATCGCCGTCATCGACGCGGCGGGGCTGGGCGAAAGCGAGCGCGCCGAGATCGAGCGCGCGGTGACCGACATTCTCTCGGCACGCGACGATATTTCGCAGGTGCATGTGGCGATGACCGCCGAACGCACGCAGCGCCGGCTGATCGCGGTCGGCAGCGGCAAGGGCGGGGTCGGCAAGTCGACGCTGACCGCCAATCTTGCAATTGCGCTGGCCCGCCGCGGGCACAGGGTCGGGCTGGTCGATGCCGACATCTACGGCCCCTCGCAGCCGGTCATCCTCGGCAACCAGGGCACCAAGCCGGTTGCGCGCGACGAAAAGCTTGTTCCGGTGGAGAGCGCTTTCGAAATTCCGGTGCTGTCGATGGGCCATCTGGTCGAACCGGGGCGTGCGCTCGCCTGGCGCGGGCCGATGGCGGGCAATGCGCTGTCGCAGCTGGTCGATGCGCATTGGGGCGATGTCGACACGCTGCTGGTCGATCTGCCGCCGGGGACGGGCGACGTCCAGCTGACGATGCTCCAGCGCTTCAAGCCGATGGGCGCCATCCTGGTCTCGACCCCGCAGGACCTCGCACTCATCGATGCCGCGCGCGCCGGGCAGCTGTTCGACCAGGCCGGCGTTCCGGTGATCGGCCTGGTCGAGAACATGGCGGGCTACGCCTGCCCGCATTGCGGCGAGCTGTCCGACCCCTTCGGCAAGGGCGGGGTGGAGGCCGCTGCCGCGCGGCTCGAGCTGCCCTTCCTCGGGCGCATACCGCTCGACCTTGCGATCCGCGAGGGGAGCGACCGGGGCAAGCCACCCGCTGCCGATGACGGCGCGCTGGGCTCGCCTTTCCACGAAATCGCCGCCAGGGTCGACGCATGGATTGGCGAGAACAGCTAGACCGGCTTCCCGTCACGCGGCGTCAGCTTATCGCAGGCGCGGCGGCCGGTGGCGGACTCGCGGTCGCCTGGTGGCTCTGGCCGCGCCATTACTCCAGCCCGCTCGTCCCGGGACCCGGTGAGCGCGCATTCGGCGGCTGGATCACCATCGGCACGGATGGCGTGATAACGGTGGCTGTGCCCCAGCTCGAGATGGGGCAGGGGGTGACAACGGTACTTGCGCAGGTCGCGGCGGTCGAACTGGGGGCGGACTGGCGCCAGGTGGGTATCGAACCCGTGCCGCCTTCGGGGCTCTACGCCAATCTCCCGCTGGCGGCGAAATGGGCTCCGCTATGGTCGCGCCTGCCGGGGTTGGCGGACGATCCCGACAGCCGGCTGGCGAAAAGCTTCGCCCGTTCGAACGCCTTCGCCGCTACCGCAGATGGCACCTCGCTGGCTGCCTACGAGCAGCCGCTGCGCGAAGCGGCGGCGAGCGCCCGCGCACTGCTGGCCATGGCGGCGGCAGACCGGTGGGACGTCGATTGGGAGGAGTGCGAGGTCGAGCAGGGTCTGGTTCGCCATGGCGGTCGGCAGCTCGATTTCGGCGCATTGGTCGAAGAGGCGGCCGAACTCGATCCGCCCGACCCGCCGCCCCTGCGGGTGATGCCTGCAAGCGAGGAGGCCTCTCCCGCAGCGGCCGAACTCGCGCCGACCTATCCGCGGCTCGACCTGCCCGCCAAGGTCGACGGCAGCTTCCTGTTCGCGGGCGACATCCGCCTGCCGAACATGGTCTTTGCCTCGATCCGCCACGGACCGCTCGGCCAGCCCGACCTTGCCCGTTTCGATGCCGCCGCGGTCACCGATATGAAAGGGCTCGTCGCGGTGGTGAAATCCCGGCGCTACCTCGCCGCGGTGGGCGAGAGCTGGTGGGTCGCCGAACAGGCGCTCAAGGCGATGCGCCCGACTTTCGCCGGGCCAGGCGCGGTCGAGAGCGCCGGTGCGCTGCAGGCGCTCGATGCGGCGCTCGGCGAAGGCGAGGCCCAGCGTGTCGTTGATCAGGGTGATGCCGACGACCTGCTCGCGCGGCCCGACTATGCGCAGGATTATGCGGTCGCCCCCGCAGTCCATGCCACTATCGAGACCGCCAGCGCCACCGCGCGTTTCGACGGCGGCAAGCTCGAATTGTGGATTGCGGCACAAGCCCCCGAACTGACGCGCCGAGCGGCAGCCAAGGCGATCGGCATAGCGCCGCAGGATGTGGTGCTTTACCCGACGGCCGCGGGTGGCAGTTTCGACGCCAGGCTTGAGCGGCGCCATGCGATCGAGGTGGCGCAGATCGCCAGGGAGGTCGGGCGCCCTGTCCAGCTGACCTGGCCGCGCGTCCAGGAATTCCAGTCGCTCCCCGTGCGGCCGGCAATCAGCGCCCGGTTGGAAGCGGGCTTCGAGCCGGCGAGCGGCGGACGGATCGCGGCCTGGCGTGCGCGGCTGGCCATGCCCGCGGCCATGCGCGAGTTCGGCCTGCGGTTGTTCGACAACAAGACCCCGCAGGCGGCGATCGAACACGCTGCGGGCAAGGCCGATGCGCTGGCCTGCGAAGGCGCGGTGCCGCCCTATGCCATCGCCGATCTCGCGATCGATCACGTGCCGGTGAGCCTGCCTTTCCCGAGCGGGCGGATGCGCGGCAATGCGATGGCCTATACCGCCTTCTTTACCGAAAGTTTCATCGACGAACTGGCCGAGCGCGCGGGCCGCGACCCCTTTCTCTATCGCATGGAGATGCTCGGCAAGAGCCCCCGCATGGCCGATTGCCTGCGGCGTGCGACGCGGCTGGCGAGCTGGGACGGCGGGCGCCGGGGAACCGGACAGGGGCTGGCCATGGTCAGGGTCGGCACGCCCGATGCCGGGGGGCGAATCGCCTGTGTGGCACAGGCTGCGCTGGCCGAGGGCGGAGTGCGCGTCACCCGCTTCCATGTCGCGGTCGACATCGGCCGGGTCGTCAACCACGACATTGCGCGGCAGCAGATCGAGGGCGGGCTGATCTTCGGCCTGTCGCTCGCGACCGGATCGAGCGTGGCCTATGAAGATGGCAAGCCGGTTCCCAATACGCTCGCCGGCCTGTCGCTGCCGACGCTGGCCGATTGTCCGGACATGGTGATCGAATTCCTTCCCAGCGAGGCGCCACCTTTCGATCCGGGGGAACTCGGCGTGGCAGTTGCGCCGCCGGCGATCGCAAATGCACTTTACTCTGCCACCGGCGTGCGCTTTCGCCGCCTGCCATTGCTTTCGGAGGGCCTATGACCTGGCAGAGACAGAATCCACCCGCCGACCATCCGCCGGTTACCTCGGGGCGCGTCGGCGTGCTCCTGGTCAATCTCGGTACGCCCGATGCGCCCGAGCCGGGCCCGGTGAGGCGCTATCTTGCCGAGTTTCTGTCCGACCGGCGCGTCGTCGAGCTCCCTGCGCTCGTGTGGCAGCCGATCCTGCGCGGCATCATCCTCAACACACGCCCGAAGAAAAGTGCGCATGCCTACAGCCAGGTGTGGACCGAGCGGGGTTCGCCGCTGGCGGCGATCACGCGGGCTCAGGCCGAGGCGATGCAGGAACGGCTGGGCGCCGACGTCATGGTCGACTGGGCGATGCGCTACGGCACCCCGTCGATCCCCGACCGCATCCAGTCGCTTATGGATGCGGGGTGCGAGCGCATCCTGCTCGCGCCGCTCTATCCGCAGTACAGTGCGGCGACGACGGCGACCGTTGTGGACAAGGCTGCGGAGAAGCTGCGGACAATGCGTTGGCAACCCGCGCTGCGAACGCTGCCGCCCTATCACGACGATCCCGCCTATATCGATGCTCTCGCCAGCGATCTTGCGCGCCAGCTCGATGCGCTCGATTTCGTCCCCGAACTGCTGTTGCTGAGCTTCCACGGCATGCCCGAGCGCACGCTGCATCTGGGCGATCCCTATCATTGCCATTGCCGCAAGACCGCGCGGCTGGTGGAGGATAAGCTCGCCCGACCAGGCCTGCGCCTGCGCACCAGCTTCCAGTCGCGCTTCGGGCGTGCCAAATGGCTCGAACCGGCGACCGATGCAGTGATCGAGGAGGAAGCGAAGGCCGGGACGAAGCGTCTCGCCATTGCCGCGCCGGGCTTTTCGGCCGACTGCCTCGAGACGCTCGAGGAGCTGGCGATCCAGGGGCGTGACCAGTTCACCGCAGCCGGGGGCGAGCATTTCGCCGCACTGTCCTGCCTCAATACCTCCCATGCCGGAATTGCCATGCTCGAAACCTTGCTGCGGCGCGAGCTTGGAGGCTGGATTCAAGGCTAGAAATTACTTACATCGAGGTAAGTTGTCAGGAGCTACCGATGGCCACGCTTGCCGCCCACCAGCCGACCGAAGCCGCGCCCACGCATTGGACCGAGGGCAATCCCGATGCGCACGCGCTCGCGCATATCCCGGGAGAAAAGGGCTGGCCGCTGGTCGGCAACACTTTCCGCATGCTCGCCGATCCGCACGGCATGGCCAAGGCGATGGTGGAAAAATACGGCAAGGTTTACAAGAACAAGGCTTTCGGCGGCTGGAACGTCGCGCTGATCGGTGCCGATGCCAACGAGCTGGTGCTGTTCGACCGCGACAAGCTGTTTTCTTCCGAGCAGGGCTGGGGCCCGATCCTCGACAAGCTGTTCCCGCGCGGTCTGATGCTGATGGATTTCGACCATCACCGCGCCGACCGCCGCGCGCTCTCGATTGCCTTCAAGCCGGGGCCGATGCGTCATTATTCCGGAGCGCTCAATCGGGGGATCGCCCGGCGGGTAGAAGAATGGGGCGCGGGGCAGATGCGCTTCTACCCGGCGATCAAGGAACTGACGCTCGATCTTGCCGCCGACAGCTTTATCGGCATTCCCTGGGGGCCCGAGGCGGACACGATCAACCGTGCCTTCGTCGATATGGTGCAGGCCAGCGTCGCGCCGGTGCGCAAGCCGCTGCCCTTCACGCAGATGAAGCGGGGGGTCGACGGGCGCGCCTATCTCGTCGACTATTTTACCCGCGAAACCCATCGCCGCCGCGCCGAGGGGGGCGGGCAGGACATGTTCAGCCAGTTCGCCACCGCCGAGTATGACGATGGCAGGCTGATGCCTGTCGACGAGGTGGTCGATCACATGAACTTCCTGATGATGGCCGCGCACGACACCATCACCTCTTCCGCGACCTCGCTGCTGTGGTTGCTGGCCAAGCACCCCGAGTGGCAGGAAAAGTTGCGCGCCGAGGTCGAGGCGGTGACCGGCGGCTCCGATGCTTCGGGCAAGCCGCGCGATCTCGCCTATGAGGATCTCGGCAAGCTCGAGCTGACCGAAATGGCCTTCAAGGAGGCCTTGCGCTTCATTCCCCCGGTGCCCTCGATGCCCCGCCGCGCGCTGCGCGAATTCGAGTTCGGCGGCTATCGCATTCCCGCAGGCACGCCGGTCGGGATCAACATCCACTGGACCCACCACAGCGAGGAATATTGGGACGAGCCCGAAAAGTTCGATCCCCTGCGCTTCACGCCCGACAAGGTAAAGGCCCGCCACAAATACGCCTGGGTCCCCTTCGGCGGCGGCGCACATATGTGCCTCGGCCTGCACTTCGCCTATATGCAGGTGAAGATCCTGATGGCGCAGCTCCTGCCGCGCTACCGCGTCGAACTGACTGGCGGCGATCCCGAATGGCAGGCCTGGCCGATCCCCAAGCCCAGGGACGGGCTCAAGATCGCGCTCAAGCCGCTTTCCTAGTCATTGCGAGGAGCCGCAAGGCTCCGCGGCAATCCAGAAGCGTCCGGACTGGATTGCTTCGCTACGCTCGCAATGACTGATGACGCTCAGAAATCCACCGCGATGCCGTCCTTGACCCAGTCGCCGTAACGGGTCGGGCTCAGCTCTTCTGCGTCCTCGCTCTTCTTCGGCTCGGGCGGAGGGTCGTTGGTCCAATGCGAAGGCTTATCGAAGCCCTGGGGGCGTTTGGTCGCGCGCTCGGTCATGCAGGCAAGATGATGGCGCTGGCGGCTTTGCGCAAGTGCGCGTAAGGCGCGCGTCCAATGGCCCAACCCCAAGGTATCCACGCCCGCCGCGCGGCGCTGCGCCTGCTCGATGCGGTGCTGCGTCGCGGCGAGACGCTCGACATCGCCTTCGCCGGCGCGACCAAGGACCTGCGCAAGTTCGAGGACAAGGCACTCGCCCGCGCGATCGCGAGCGAGGTTCTGCGCTGGCTCACCGATCTCGATGCGCTGATCGACAGCGCAACGACCAGACCGTTGCCCGACGATGCCAAGGCGCGGCAGGTTCTGCGCATGATGCTGGCGCAATGGCTCCGCCTCGGCACGCCGCCGCATGCGGTGGTGGCGACCGGGCTCGACCTGCTCGCCGGCGGGCCGCGCAGGCTGGCACATGGCGTGTTCTCGACGCTGACCAAGCGCGAAGTGGCGCTGCCCGGGGTGCCGACGCTGCCTCCCGAAGTGGCGCAGCGCTGGGGCGAGCGGGCACCGGCCGTGGCCGCAGGACTTGCCGAACCGCCGCCGCTCGACCTCACGCTGCGCGATTCCGCCGAGACCGAGCAGTGGACCGTCCAGCTGTCCGCCGACAGCCTGATGCCCGGCCACCTGCGCCTGCCGCGCGGCGCCAATGTCGAGAAACTGCCCGGGTTCGCCGATGGCGCCTGGTGGGTGCAGGACCTCGCCGCCTCGCTGCCTGCGCGCTTGCTCGGGTCGGGAGAGGGGCGCCACGTGCTCGACCTCTGCGCCGCGCCCGGCGGCAAGACGCTGCAGCTGGCGGCGCAGGGCTGGCAGGTCACCGCGCTCGATATCTCGAAGCGCCGGCTCGACCTGCTCAAGGCCAATCTCAAGCGCACCGGGCTGAAGGCCGGCACCGTCCGCGCCGACGCGCTCAAATGGGAACCGAAGCACCAGTTCGATGCCATCCTCCTCGACGCGCCCTGCACCGCCACCGGTACCGCGCGCCGCCATCCCGATGTGCTCCACCGCATCGGCCCGCGGCAGATCGAGGAAATGGCCGATCTGCAAGCCGCGCTGCTCGACCGCGCGAAAAGCTGGCTCAAGCCGGGCGGCACGCTGGTCTACGCGACCTGCTCGCTCGAGCGCGAGGAGGGCGAGGACCAGGCGAGGGCGGTCGACCTGCCCATCGCGCCGGTATTGGCGGAAGAACTGCCCGCCGGGCTGGCCCCGACCACCGAAGGCTGGCTGCGCACCAATCCCTCCATGCTCGCCGAGTACGGCGGGCTCGACGGCTTTTTCATTGCGCGATGGACGAAGGGCTAGAGGGCTTCCAGCCCGTAGTCGATCCAAGTGCAGGCGCGTCCCGACTGGCGCAATTGCATCGTAACCCTGTTCTCCGTCCCACCGACACGTTCGACCTCGAACGGCACACCCAGTTCGACATAGCGGTCGAAGCGCATCTCGGCCTTGGTCACGCGGAAGGGTGCGCCGCCGCGTAGCAGGCTGGTGAACTGCCGCGCCACCTCGGCAAGGTGCGCTGAGTTTACGTGGTCGCCCGAGCCGTCGAGCCAGGGGTGGGCAGGGGGCATGGCGTTGTCTGCGTCGAGCAGGCCGATCGCCCGGGCACCGTCGAGCGGGCCGAGGAAGGCGAACTCGCTTTCATCCAGGCCGAGCACTTCGGGATCGGCATAGCCGAAACCGGCCGAAGCGACCTTTGCCGACGCCTCTTTGGCCTGGCTCCGCCACTTCTCGAAATCGCGCGTGCGAAACACCACGCCGCGCCCGTCGAGGCGGCAGACAAGCGCGTCCTGCGCATCATAGAGATGTATCGAGAAGCTCTCTTTCCCGTCGATCCGCACGCGCTCGTATCGCCCATGCGCCATGCGGCCGACGCCGGGTTCTCCGCAGGCCCAGCGGGTCCAGGTCAGCGCCGACCATTTGTCGGGATCCCAGCCACCCAGCGCCATGGCGCTTTCGACGCTCAGCCAGTAGCTCGCGGCCTGGATTGCGCCCGGATGGTGCGGTCCGATCGCCGTCCACGGCCACGTCTGCGTGTCCTGCGAACAGGCAAAGGTGACGCTGCCGTCGGCCTCGACGACATGGTCGTGCGTAAATTGCTTGCCCTGTGCTCCCGCCATGGAGCCCAGAATTGCAGAGCACGCGCTTTCCTACAATGGCTCCGCCATGCGATGGTCGCGCCATGCCGCATGGTCGATCCGCACACCCGTTGCCTCTCCGTCAGGAGGCGTCGTGCGGGCCGTGCACTTTTTTCGCAATGGACTGTGTAACAGGCGGTCCATGTCTATGGACTCTCGAGGGGAAATCCTTCCCGTTTCCTACAAGGCCGGAAGCGGGATCAGGCATCGTCCTTGAGGTATTTCTGGAAGCTCTTGCGCAGCTTCATCAGCTTCGGCGGGATGACCGCAAGGCAGTAGGGATTGCGCTGGCCTTCGCCTTCCCAATACTCCTGGTGGTAGTCTTCGGCGGGGTACCATTCGCCGCTTTCGACGGCGGTCACCGCCTCCTGCCCCGGATGCTCGTCGTTCCACCGCGCGATGGCCGCGCAGGCTTCCTCTTCCTGCCCCTCGAGCGGGAAGATCGCACTGCGATACTGCGTGCCGACATCATTGCCCTGGCGGTTCAACTGGGTCGGATCGTGCGTGCCCATGAAGACGTCGTAGAGCTGGGCGAGGGTGATCTGGTCGTCGTCGAAAGTCACGCGTACGCCCTCGGCGTGGCCGGTATCGCCGGTGCAAACCTCCTTGTAGGTCGGATCGGCCTTGTGCCCGCCGATATAACCGCTCTCGACCCCGTCGACGCCGATCACGTCCTTCATCACCGCCTCGGTGCACCAGAAGCACCCGCCCGCGACGATCGCCTGCTGTTTAGCCATGTCACTCGATCTCCTTTGCGCGGAACAGATAGGGAGCCGCTTCGTCCTTGTCATGCGGGCCCAGGAAACTATTCCTTTGCGGGCACGAACAGGGGAGAAATCAATGCGTAAACCGATCACAACCGTGCTTGCCGGTGTAGCACTTGCCGCCGGCGCCGCGCCGCTCGCCGCGCAGGAAGGCGGATCGACCCGCGAGGTGCTCGGTCGCATCCTCGATGTGATTCTGGGGCCGGACAAGCAGCCGCAGGCCGAGCAGGCAGATACTGCCGCCCCCGCGATGGAAACGGTTCTGGCAGCACCTGTCAGGGACGAAGATCGCGCGCGCGACGTCTGGCGCCACCCGGCACAAACGCTCGCCTTCTTCCAGGTCGAGCCGGGGCAGACCGTGGTCGACTACATGCCCGCGGGCGGCTGGTACACGCGGATACTGGTGCCCTACCTGGGACCGCAGGGGCTCTATATCGGCCTGACCCCCGATCCCGCCGCAGCCGACAACGAGGGCAGCGAAAACTACTTCGCCGGGCTTCCCGGCAAGTTCCGCGAAGCAGCGCCCGGCTGGGGGCTTACCGGTGCGCCGATGGCAATCTATGGCTCGCAGGATCTGCCCGCCGAGCTGAAGGGGCAGGTCGACCGCGTGCTGATCTTCCGCGAGATGCACAACCTGCTCCGCTCCGGGGTGATGTATACCGAACTCACCCGCATCCGCGACCTGCTCAAGCCCGGGGGCATGGTGGGTGTCGTCCAGCACCGCGCGAAGGCGGACGCCCCGGCCGACTACACCCTCGGACAGAACGGCTATCTGCGCGAGGCGGATGTCGTCGGACTTATGCGAGCGCACGGCTTTCGCCTCGTCTCGAGCAGCGAAATCAACGCCAATCCGCGCGATACTGCCGACCATTCCCGGGGCGTGTGGGAAATCGCCCCCTCGCTGGGGACCAAGCGCGAGGAGCTCAGGAGCATCGGCGAAAGCGACCGGATGACGCTGCTCTTCGCCAAGGCGTGAACTATGGACAGCCCCGGATCCGCGGCATAGGGCGGCGGGCATGAGAGAACTGACCGTCGCCGTCCTGCAACTGCCGCTCGCTCGCAAGGATGCAGCGGACAATATCGCCGCAGTGTCTGCACTGGTCGAAGAGGCCGCCGCAAAGGGCGCGCAGGTGATCCTGCCGCCCGAGCTGTTTGCAGGCGAGTATTTCTGCCGCGAGGAGGAGGAAGACCTCTTTGCGCTTGCCCACCCCACGGCGGAAAGCCCGAGCGTGCGGGCCATGCAGGACCTCGCGAAGGCGCTCGGTGTGGCGATTCCGACCAGCTTCTTCGAGCGCGACGGGCATCATTACTACAATACGCTCGCGATGATCGGGCCAGACGGCGCGATCATGGGCACCTATCGCAAGAGCCACATCCCCGACGGGCCGGGGTATGAGGAAAAGTACTATTTCCGCCCGGGCAACGACGGGTTCAAGGTGTGGGACGTCTTCGGCGCGCGCATTGGTGTCGGCATCTGCTGGGACCAGTGGTATCCCGAATGCGCGCGGGTGATGGCACTGAAGGGCGCCGAAGTGCTGTTCTATCCGACAGCGATCGGCTCCGAGCCCTATGACGCCGATCTCGACACCAGCCGCATGTGGCGGCGCGCGATGATCGGCCATGCGGTGTCGAACTGCATGCCCGTCTGCGCGGCCAACCGGATCGGCCACGAAGGCCCCGCAGCCCGGCAGCAGAGCTTTTACGGCCACAGCTTCATCTGCGACGAATGGGGCGATCTGACCGAAGAATTCGGCGCCTCGGACAGCGGCGTCCTGGTCGCGACACTCGATCTCGACCGCGCTGCCAGGCACCGCGCGGGCATGGGCTTCTTCCGCGATCGCCGACCGCAGCTCTACGGACGGATCTGCGAGGATATCTGAGCTTGGGCGGGGGCATCGACCAGGTCCAGCTCGATGCGCTGTTCACGGTCGCCCTGGAGGCGGGAATCGCCCGAATCGAGAAGGACGGGACCTTCTTCCCGCTCCTGTTCGAACTGCGTGCAAACGGGGCGATCCAGAACGTCGCCGTCCTCGAAACCGCAGCTATCGACGGGGCGCAGTCGGTGCTCGACCGGTTTGCCGAACTGCTCCGGATGCGTGCGGAGGAAGGCACGATCCAGGCGGTCGCCATCGTCCAGCATCATGCCATGCAGGGAGCGATGGAGGTGCGGCTGCGCGCCGCGAACTATTCGAGCGATGTCGACGTGCCCTTCAATCTCGCACGCGGCGGCCTGCTGAAGCGCAAGCGCATACTCACGCTCGGAGAGTTTGCCGTGCGTGCGGCCGAGAACGACATCTTCTAGCTTCCGGCGAGCTGCTTGAGCACGATGCTCCAGTGGTCCAGCCCGGCATAGAAGGCATCGACCCGCATGCGCTCGTCGAGTCCGTGGGCGTAGATATCCTGCGAGCGGCTGGCCCCCGCGCCAATGGCGATGGTGTCATAGCCGAGTGCGCGGTAGTGCATCCCGTCGGTCCCGCCAGAGGACATCGTCGGGACCATCGGGATGGGTTTGCCGAAACGTGCGGTCAGCGATGTGGCGAGCGCATCGCGGACCTCGTCGGGGAAGCTGCTCATCGCGCTCTCGGTCGCCTCGGCGCGCTGCGTCACGCTGATCGCATCATTGCCGATCGCCTGCTCGAGCGCGGCCTTGACCGAGGCCACTCCCTCGCCGGGAAAGACGCGGCAATTGACCGTCGCACTGGCCGCTTGCGGCAGCGCGTTCTCGGCATGGCCGGCCTTGAGCATGGTCGCGACGCAGGTGGTGCGGAGCGTGCCGACGAAGCCCGGATCGGCACTTATCGTCGCGATCGCCGCGGCATCGGAGGGATCGGCCGCAAAGGCGCGCATCGCCGCGCCCAGATCGCCGGGAATGTTCCGGCCCATGGCGGCGAAATAGCTGCGCGTCAGTGCGCTCTCACGCACCGGAAACCTGTGTTGCGAGATCCGCGTTAGCGCAACGGCGAGATCGTAGATCGCATTGTCGGGCCGTGGGCGCGAGGAATGGCCGCCCGGATTGGTCGCGGTGATGTCGAATGTGACATAGGTCTTTTCGGCGAGCTGCACCTGCTGCGCGATGGGTGAGAAATCGTCGGCCAGTCCGATCCCGCCGGCATCCGAATTGAGGACGTAGGCGGGGTCGACATTGTCGGCGATCCACCTGGCCTGCGCGCGAGTAGAGATCATCCCGGTCTCCTCGTCGCCCGAGAAGGCGAGGTAGAGATCGCGGTTGGGCACCCAGCCTTCCTCCTTCAGCCGGATGAAGGTGCCGGTGAGATTGGCGACGCCATACTTGTTGTCCTGCGTCCCGCGACCGAAGAAATAGCCGTCTTCCTCCACCAGCGTGAAGGGGTCGCGCTCCCAGTCCTCGGGCAGCGCGTCGACCACATCCATGTGTGCGAGCAGGACGATCGGCTTCTTGCCCGACGATCCATCGCCGCGATAGCGCACGATCAGCCCCTGGGTGGCACTGCCGGCGCTGTCGTAGTCGGTGACCATCAGGTCACCCTCGGCAAAGCCCGCTGCGGCGAGCTGCCCCTTGAGATAGGCGACCTCGTCATCCACCTGGTCGTGACCGGCGGCACTGCGGAAGGCGATGATGTCGCGGTAGATGTCGCGCACGCGCTGCTCGTGCGCGGTAAGTTGGCGCTCGCTGCCATCCTGCGCCGCAGCCTGTCCCGCCATTGCCAGCGCACCCGCCAGCAGAATTGCCTTCACCTTCATGCCCCGCCGCTCCCGATTGGCTGTTGGTCGCGCGGAGGCTAGGGCGGGGCCATGACCGAGGCAAGCGCACATCGCTACCTGATCGCACTGGGCTCGAACCGGCGCCTGCCCGGCGTGGGGCGCCCACGCGCGGTGCTCGATGCGGCGGTGGCGGTGCTGGCGGAGGAAGGCTGGCAGGTCGAGGCGGTCTCGCGCTGGATCGAAAGTCGGCCGCTTGGCCCATCTTCGCGCCGCTATTCCAATGGTGCCGCGCTGATCGCAGGCGATCTCGAGCCGTGCGAGGCGCTGAAAAGCCTCCAGGCGATCGAGCAGGTGTTCGGACGCGAGCGACGGGGGCAGCGCTGGCGCTCGCGCACGCTCGATCTCGACATCGTTCTGTGGAGTGGCGGTGCGTGGCACTCGCGCGATCTGGCGATCCCGCACCCGGCGTTTCGCGAGCGCCGCTTTGTCCTCGGCCCCGCGGCGCAGATCGCCCCGCACTGGCGCGATCCCGTGACCCGGCTGACCGTGCGCCAGCTGTCGCGGCGGGCGGAAGCGCGTGCGTGACGCGATAGCTGCAACAGCCGCTTGACCACCCGCGACAGCGCCCCTAGGTGGCACGCCGTGGTCGGGCCGTTAGCTCAGTCGGTAGAGCAACTGACTTTTAATCAGTAGGTCGCTGGTTCGAACCCAGCACGGCTCACCACCACCTTCCGCCCACGAGGCCGGAGCGCCGGCTTGCAAGAACCGGAGCACATACATCCATGAAGACCCGCGCTGCCGTCGCCTTCGCCCCGAAACAGCCGCTCGAGATCGTCGAGCTTGATCTGGAAGGGCCCAAGGCGGGCGAAGTGCTGGTCGAGATCATGGCCACCGGCATCTGCCATACCGATGCCTATACGCTCGACGGGCTGGACAGCGAGGGCATCTTCCCCAGCGTTCTGGGGCATGAAGGGGCCGGCATCGTACGCGAAGTCGGGGCAGGCGTCACCAGCGTGAAGCCGGGCGACCATGTCATCCCGCTCTACACGCCCGAATGCCGCCAGTGTAAATCCTGCCTTTCGGGGAAGACCAACCTGTGCACCGCGATCCGCGCGACGCAGGGCAAGGGCCTGATGCCCGATGGGACCACACGCTTTTCCTACAAGGGCGAGCCGATCTTCCATTACATGGGCTGCTCGACCTTCTCGAACTTCACCGTCCTGCCCGAAATCGCGGTCGCGAAAATTCGCGAGGACGCACCCTTCAAGACCAGCTGCTACATCGGCTGCGGGGTGACGACGGGCGTGGGCGCCGTGACCAACACGGCCAAGGTGCAGGTCGGCGACAATGTCGTCGTCTTCGGCCTCGGCGGGATCGGCCTCAATGTCATCCAGGGCGCGCGGCTTGCGGGCGCGAACATGATCGTGGGCATCGATATCAACCCGGACCGCGAGGAATGGGGCCGCAAGTTCGGCATGACCCACTTCCTCAACACCAAGGGCATGAGCAATGACGAGGTGGTCGCCAAGGTGGTCGAGATGACCGATGGCGGGGCGGACTACACTTTCGACTGCACCGGCAATACCGAGGTCATGCGTACCGCATTGGAGGCCTGCCACCGCGGCTGGGGCACCAGCATCATCATCGGCGTGGCCGAGGCGGGGAAGGAAATCGCGACGCGGCCGTTCCAGCTGGTGACGGGCCGCAACTGGCGCGGCACGGCGTTCGGCGGGGCCAAAGGCCGCACCGACGTTCCCAAGATCGTCGACTGGTACATGGACGGGAAAATCGAGATCGACCCGATGATCACTCATGTCCTTAGCCTGGAAGAAATCAACAAGGGGTTCGACCTAATGCATGCAGGCGAAAGCATCCGCAGCGTGGTGGTGTTCTGATGGCTGGCAAGATCTATCCCGATGCCGCCGCGGCGCTTGAGGGTGTGCTGCGCGACGACATGCTCATCGCCAGCGGCGGTTTCGGCCTCTGCGGCATTCCCGAACGCTTGCTAACCGCGATCCGCGACAGCGGGGTGAAGGGCCTCACCTTCGCCAGCAACAATGCGGGAATCGACAATGAAGGCATCGGCATGCTGCTGCGCACCCAGCAGGTTAAGAAGATGATCTCGTCCTATGTCGGCGAGAACAAGGAGTTCGAACGCCAGTTCCTCTCCGGCGAACTCGAGGTCGAATTCTGCCCGCAGGGCACGCTTGCCGAGCGCATGCGCGCAGGCGGCGCGGGGATTCCCGGCTTCTACACCAAGACCGGCGTCGGCACGCAGGTCGCCGAGGGCAAGGAGCACAAGGAATTCGCCAATCGAGACGGGGTCAGGGAGACCTACATCCTCGAACGCGGCATCTTCGCCGACCTCGCCATCGTGAAGGCGTGGAAGGCCGACGAGACCGGCAATCTCGTTTTCCGCAAGACCGCGCGCAACTTCAACTTGCCTGCCGCGACCTGCGGCAAGGTCTGCGTGGTCGAGGTCGAAGAGATCGTGCCGACCGGCAGCCTCGATCCCGACTGCATCCATCTGCCGGGCGTTTACGTCCAGCGCATGATCGTGGGCGCACCCTACGACAAGAAGATCGAATTTACGACGACCCGCGAGAGGGAGACTGCGTAATGGGCTGGGATCGCAACCAGATGGCCGCCCGCGCGGCGAAGGAACTGGAAGACGGCTATTACGTCAACCTCGGCATCGGCATCCCGACGCTGGTCGCCAACCACATTCCCGAGGGCATGCATGTCACGCTGCAGAGCGAGAACGGCATGCTCGGCATCGGGCCGTTCCCGTACCCGGACGAGGTCGATGCGGACCTGATCAATGCGGGCAAGCAGACAATCAGCGAACTGCCGCACAGCGCCTATTTCGACAGCGCGGCGAGCTTTGCCATGATCCGCGGCGGGCATATCGACCTGACCGTGCTCGGCGCGATGGAAGTTGCGCAGAACGGCGACATCGCCAACTGGATGATCCCGGGCAAGATGATCAAGGGCATGGGCGGCGCGATGGACCTCGTCGCCGGGGTGAAGAAGATCATCGTGGTGATGGAGCACACGGCCAAGGACGGCAGCCCCAAGTTCATTCCCGAATGCACGCTGCCGCTGACGGGGCAGAATGTGGTCGACATGATCATCACCGACCTCGCCGTGTTCCATCGTCCCGATCACGACAGCAAGTTTCGCCTGATCGAGCTGGCTCCCGGCGTGACGGCCGAGGAAGTGGCCGAGAAGACCACCGCCGATTACGAGGCCTCGCTCTAAGCCATGGCGGCGCTGGAAACGGTCGAGGAGCATCGCAGCCACAGCGGTGTGCAGGGCGTCTATCGCCATGCCTCTGCCAGCACCGGCACCGAGATGACCTTCTCGGTCTTCGTGCCCGAGCATGCGGAGGGTGCGATGCTGCCGGTGTTGTGGTTCCTTTCGGGGCTGACCTGCACCCATGCGAATGTCACCGAGAAGGGCGAATTTCGTGCCGCCTGCGCCGAGCACGGCGTGATTTTCGTCGCGCCCGACACCTCGCCTCGCGGAGAGGATGTGCCCGACGACCAGGGCTACGACTTCGGCAAGGGCGCGGGCTTCTATGTCGATGCGACCGAGGAGCCCTGGACCAAGCATTTCCGCATGCGCAGCTATGTCGAGCAGGAACTGCCCACGCTGATCGCCGAGCATTTTCCGGTCGATTTGGAGCGTCAGGCGATCACCGGCCATTCGATGGGCGGGCATGGCGCGCTCACCGTGGCCTTGCGCAATCCCGGCCGCTTCCGCTCGGTCAGCGCCTTCTCGCCGATCGTCAGCCCGCTGAATTGCCCTTGGGGCGAGAAGGCGCTGGGCGGCTATCTGGGCACCGATCGCAAGGCCTGGCGCGAATACGATGCCTGCGCGCTGATCGAGGACGGCGCGCGGCTTGACGGTCTGCTCGTCGACCAGGGCACAAGCGACGATTTTCTCGAGAACCAGCTCAAGACCGAGCTCTTGGTCCAAGCCTGCAAGCGCACCGGCATCCCCGCCGAAATCCGGATGCAGGAGGGCTACGATCACTCCTACTATTTCATCTCGACCTTTCTGGCCGACCATATCGCCTGGCATGCTGCACGCTTGAAGCGCTAGGGCAGGGTCCTGCTCGGGAAAGACGCGCGGCGTTCGTGCGTTGTTACCCCATGTTTGTCGACGACACCTGGCTCGATATCGCCCTCCGCGGCGTGCTTCTGTCCGTTGCAGCGATGGTCTGGATCGTGCTGCTGATCCGCATCAACGGGCTTCGCTCGCTGTCGAAGATGACGAATTTCGACTTCGTCATGACAGTGGCGCTTGGCAGTCTCGTTGCCGGTGCGGCGCAAGCAAGCGACTGGAAGGGGTTCGCGCAATCGATGGTCGCGATGGCGGGGCTGTTCCTAGTCCAGTACGCAGCGGCGCGCCTGCGCAAATCTGCGGCAGCGGCCGAACAGGTGATGCAGAACGAACCCGTCTTCCTGATGCGCGATGGGATATTCCTAGAGGAAGCGCTCGGCGCCACGCGTGTTGCCAAGAGCGATCTGGTCGCGAAGCTGCGCGAGGCCAATGTCCTCGACCTCTCGCAGGTTCGCGCGGTTGTGCTCGAGACGACCGGCGACGTGTCGGTCCTCCACGGCGAAAGGCTTCAGGAAACCCTGATCGAAAACGTGAAAAGGCTCTAGCGCCGGTCGAGCCAGCGGGCGAGCGCGACGCCGCCGGTGATCAGGAACGGCACAAGGACGAAGCTGAGCGCGACCTTGGCCAAAACCTGGCCGATCAGCAAATTGGTGATCTCGAACTGGCCGTAGAAGGCGAGCGTGATGAAGATCACCGAATCGATCGCCTGGCTCAGCGCCGAGGCAATCGCGCCGCGGACCATGAGCGATAGGGTCGAAGCGCCTTCACCCGATCCGCGCAGGCGCGAGAAAATCCACACGTTCAATAGCAACGAGACGATGTAGGCGGCAGGTCCCGCCATCCACACGCGCCAGAGTGTCGCATGCACGCGTTCGAAAGCGGCAAGGTCCTCGCCGCGGAATTCGACCATCTCCACCGACGCGGGAAGGTTCAGCACCAGCTGCATCAGCAGCGAGGCGATCAGCAGCGGGATGAATCCCCACCACACGATCCGGTTCGCGAGTTTTTCGCCGTAGATCTGGGCGATAGTGCTCGAAATCACGACCAGCAGCAGGAAGGCGAAGATGCCGGATTCCACCGCCAGCTCGGTGGGCCAGAGCTGGACCTGCTTGTAGGCAAGCACGCCCGCCAGCACGGTCATCCCGCCATAGAGCAGGGTATAGACGAACAGCCCGAGCGGCATGGCGGCAGTGGCGAGCCGGGTCTCGTGGGCGGGTTCATTCATGGATTGGCCTCGTACTAACGGGGGACGGCGAGGCCGTCGGTGAGCGGGGAAAATTGACTAATGGGGCAGCGCAAGCAAGACAGCGGCTGATTTCATCCGCAACTTGTATTGCCCGAAGGGACCTCGATGTCGCCCATCCTGATCAATCTCGCCGGCGTGCTGGCGATCCTGCTGATCGCCTTTCTCCTCTCGACGGGCAAGCGGCGAATCAAATTGCGGGTGGTGGGTGCGGCCTTCGCGCTGCAAGCGCTGATGGCGCTGCTGGTGCTGCGGACGCCGTGGGGCGTGCAACTGATCCAGGCGCTTTCGAACGGGGTGATTGCGCTCCTGTCCTATTCGAAGGTCGGCATCGAGTCGGTTTTCGGGCCGATGGATGCCAATCCCTTCACCAACACCTTCGTCATTGCCGCCCTCCCGGTCATCGTCTTCTTCGCAGCGATCGTCTCGATCCTCTATCACTGGGGCATCATGCAGCGGCTGGTGCGCTGGGTCGGCGGCGCGATCGGCTGGATCACCGGGATCAGCAAGGTCGAGGCCTTGGGCAGCGCGGCCAATATCTTCGTGGGCCAGTCCGAAAGCCCGCTGGTCGTGCGTCCCTATCTTGCCGCGCTGACGCCGAGCCGGCTGTTCACGCTGATGAGCGTCGGAATGGCAGGCGTGGCGGGGACCATACTCGCGGCCTATGCCAGCTTCATCGGCGCCGAGGCGGTTCCCTTCCTGCTTGCGGCGGCCTTCATGTCGGCACCCGGCGGGATTCTGATGGCGAAGATCATCATGCCCGACGATGACAGCGTGCTGGCGCGCGATGCGGCGGTGCTGGCCGGGGTCGATCCTGAGGGCGAAATCAAGCTGCCAGATGCGCGCATCAGCTCCGAAGGGCCTGCGGCGCTGACCGAGAGCGGCAAGCCGCACGAAGTCGAGGTCGCCGAGACCTTCGAGGAAGGGCACCGTCCCGCCAATGTGATCGAGGCCGCTGCGCAGGGAACGCAGACGGGGGTCAAGCTCGCGGTCGCAGTCGGCGCGATGGTCATGGTCTTCGTCGCGCTTGTGGCGCTCGCCAACGGCATCCTCGGCGGCATCGGCGGCTGGTTCGGCTATCCCGACATCAGTTTCCAGCAGCTGCTCGGCTTCGTTTTCGCGCCGGTCATGTTCCTGATCGGCATCCCGTGGGACCAGGCCGGCACCGCGGGCGGCCTGTTCGGCACCAAGATCGTCCTCAACGAATTCGTCGCCTTCATCGATCTCGGCGCAATGGACCCGTCCGTACTGTCCGATCGTAGCCGTGCGATCATCACTTTCGCGCTGTGTGGTTTCGCCAACTTCAGCTCGATCGCCATCCAGATGGCGGTCACCGGCGGACTTGCGCCAAATCAAAGACCCGTGATCGCAAAGCTGGGTATCCGTGCGCTCGCTGCCGGTAGCCTCGCCAATCTGATGAGCGCGGCGCTGGCGGGACTCTTCCTCCCGTACTAAAGGGCGCACCCACTATGACCGATTCGAATACCGAAATCGCGGTTGTGTCGCTGGCACAACCGCTCGACAGCATCGCCGACGAACTGGGCCGCAGCTTTGAGGAATACGGCTTTGCCGTCATCCGCGATCACGGCATTCCCCAGGAACTGATCGACCGCGCCGAAGCGCTGGCCAAGGAGTTCTTCGCGCTCCCCGACGAGGTGAAGCAAGCCTATCATATTCCCGGCGGCGGCGGCGCCCGCGGCTACACCCCCTTCGGGACCGAAAAGGCCAAGGATGCCACGGTCCACGACCTCAAGGAATTCTGGCATGTCGGGCGCGAACTGCCCGAAGGCCACCCGCTCGCCCAATACATGGCCGACAATATCTGGCCGGACGAAGTGGCGGGATTCCGCGAAACCTTCTCCGAACTCTATGCGGCGTTCGAAACCGCCGGTGGCCGCGTGCTCGAAGGAATCGCATTGCACCTTGGCCTCGACCGCGATTTCTTTGCGCCGACTGTCGAAGACGGCAATTCGGTCATGCGTCTGCTGCGCTATCCCCCGATCGAGGGCGAGGAAGCCGAAGGCGCCATCCGTGCCGCCGCGCATGGCGATATCAATACCATCACCCTTTTGCTCGGTGCGGAGGAGGCAGGCCTCGAACTGCTGACCGCGCAGGGCGAGTGGAAGGCCGTGGCGCCGCCCGAGGGCGCGCTGGTGGTCAATATCGGCGACATGCTCGACCGCCTGACGAACGGCAAACTGCGCTCCACCACGCATCGCGTGGTCAACCCGCGCGGCGAGGCAGCCTATCGCGCGCGCTATTCGATGCCATTCTTCCTCCACTTCCGGCCGGACTACGTGATCGAGACGCTTCCGTCCTGCATCGATCCCGATCGTCCGGACGATCATCCGGTGGCGATCAGCAGCCATGATTTCCTCATGCAGCGTCTGCGCGAGATCAATCTCGCCTGATTTGCCGCGCTGCACCATTTGCGGCGCGGCAAAATCGCGCGCTAGGCGAAAATTTTACTGAGTTGCTAAAATGCAACTGTTCTAACGCGCGGAAATTACAGCGAAAAATAATCATCTGCAGGCGTGGCGCGGCGTAAGTGCCACGCCTGTCTTGACTCTGTCACATTTCCATAGCTTGGCAGCAACGTGTCCCGCCTAGGGGGGGATCACCTCTCGCCCAGCAATCCCGCATCAAGAGACCGAAGGGATCATCTCGATGAAGTTTAAATATCTCCTGGCCGCCTCGGTGGTCAGCACCGCCAGCGCCATGGTCGCCGCTCCGGCCGCCGCGCAGTCGACCGGTTCGGTCGACTTCGACGACAACGTCATCATCGTTTCCGGCGCCCGCGAAACCGGTGTCGGCGGTGTCGAAAACCCGGACACCACCAAGGCCCAGCAGGTCCTCGGCGAGGAAATCATCCGTCGCCAGCGCCCCGGCCAGACTGTCAATGACATCATCAACCTGGTGCCTGGCGTCAGCTTCCAGAACAACGACCCCTGGGGTTCGTCGGGCGGTGGTTTCACCATCCGCGGCTTCGGTGCGGACCGCGTCTCGCAGACCCTCGACGGCCTGCCGCTGAACGATTCGGGTAACTACGCCCTCTACACCAACCAGCAGGTCGATCCGGAAGTCCTCGAAAGCGTCAACGTCAACCTCGGCACCACCGACGTCGACAGCCCGACCGCTTCGGCAACCGGCGGCACGATCAACATCCGCACGCGTGAGCCGGGCGACGACTTCGGCTTCGTCGGCACCATGACCTTCGGTGACGTCCTCGCGTCGGGCGCCGAGAATACCACCTATGTGCGTGGCTTCGGCATGATCGACACCGGCGATTTCACCGGCATCGGAACCAAGGCGTTCGCCTCGGTCAGCTACACGACCTACGGTGTGCCCTACAACCCGTATGGTCGCATCAACAAGACGCAGGTCAACGGCCGGATCTGGCAGGACCTCGGCGACAATGGCGACTTCGTCTCGGTTTCGGGTCACTTCAACCAGAACCGCAACAACTTCGCCGGTTCGGAAGGCCTCGAAACCCTCCTGTCCTATTACGAGAACACCCCGGGCTTCGACAGCAAGAGCGACCGGTTCTCTGTCTACGCCGCGAGCGAGGAATATCCTTGCCAGGTCGATCCGCGGGTCGTCATCGGCGGCACGGGCAGCCCGGGCGAAAGCGTCGACTACAATGATCGCACGGGTTGCGGCTCTGCCTTCTATCGCCGCTACAACCCGTCGGACACCGGAAACATCCGTGGTGCATCGCGCTTCACGATCACCGACGACCTGATCTTCACCTTCGACCCGAGCTACCAGTACGTCAAAGCAAACGGCGGCGGCCCGGACGATCTGCGTGAAGGCTTCTTCAACGCCGGCGGCACCAACTACACCGGTGCTTTCCGCGGCGGCTACTACTTCGGCCGCGACCTCAACAACGACGGCGATCTAGACGACGAAGTTGCGGGTAACGATCCGAGCCAGACCACGACCGACCGCTTCGGCGTCGTGGCCAACCTGATCTACTCGATCAACGACGATCACCGCGTGCGTTTCGCCTACACCTGGGACCGTGCACGTCACCGTCAGACCGGCCAGATCACCAACATGCTGGGCAACGGTGAGATCAGCGACGTGTTCGCGATCGACAACCCGCTGCTCGACGTGAACGGCGTGGAGGTGAACAAGCGCAACCGTCTGTCGTATGCAATTCTGCACCAGCTTTCTGGTGAATACCGTGGTCGCTTCGGCGACTTCACCGCGAAGCTCGCCCTGCGCGCTCCGTTCTTCACCCGCGAACTGAACCAGTTCTGCTACACCACTTCGGCCAACGGTTTCGTCGACTGCCCCAACCCGGGCTTCGACCTCGCCGGCTACGAAGCAGCCAATCCGAACGCAGCCCCGCCGCGTTCGCGCACGCTGAAGTACGACAAGCTGCTCCCGAACGTCGGTTTCATCTATGAAATCACGCCGGAAGTTTCGCTCTTCGCCAACTACGCCAAGGGCCTGTCGGTCCCCGGCACGGACCCGCTCTACGCATCGCTGTTCTTCGACGAAGGCGATGCCGGTGCGAACCCGAACCCGGAAACCACCGACAGCTTCGACCTCGGCCTGCGCTACCAGTCGGGTCAGATCGAAGCGCAGCTCGGCGCGTATTACACGATGTACAAGAACCGTCTTGCTTCGGCTTTCGATCCGGAAGCGAACAACGGCGAAGGTGCGGTCGTCTACCGCAACCTCGGCGACGTGGACAAGTGGGGAATCGACGGCTCGATCGCCTGGCGTCCGACCCGCAACTCGCTGCTCTACGTGTTCGGCTCGTACAACGACTCGGAAATCGCTGACGACACCGCCATCGGTGCCTGCCGCAGCTTCCAGGTCGGCGACCGTCGTTACTCCTGCACCACCGCAGGCGAGCAGGGTTTCCTGCTGACCGGCGGCAAGAGCGAATCGGGTGCTCCGCAGTACTCGTTCGGTGCTCGCGGCCAGGTGGCCGTCGGTGCCTTCGAGTTCGGCGCACAGGTCAAGCACACCGGTCCGCGCTTCAACAACGACACCAACACCGATGTCGATGGCGAACTGTTCGACGGCACGCCGTTCACCTTCGATGCGAAGATCCCTTCGTACACGCTGGTCGACCTCGACGTCCGCTGGACGCTGGGTGAATTCCCGACCGGCGGTGACGTTGCCCTGCAGCTGAACGTGACGAACCTGTTCGACGAATACTACGTCGGCTTCTTCGGCGGCTCGCTGGATGGCTTCGGCTTCGCCCAGATTGGTTCGCCGCGCGCAGCCAGCCTGTCGGTCATCGTCGGCTATTGATCATAAGGGTGCGGGGCCGCGAGCCCCGCGCGCAGACTACAGGGGCGGTCCTCCTCGCGGAGGACCGCCCTTTTTCATGCTCGACGGCCTGCCAAGCGGAACAGGAGGGTGCCGATTCCCGTTGAGCCGGAATGGACCAGAAGGCCGCCCGCTACAGCCAGACGAAACAGCGGCCCAACCTTTGGGTCGTCGTGCTGATCGTCCTGATCCACATCGCGCTGTTCTACGCTCTTGTCCGGGCACTTGCTCCCGGTGCAGTGGCCAGTGTCGAACGCAGCGTGGTGTCGGCCTTCACGGTCACCGTTTCCGTCCCCGATGAGGAACCCGAGCCGACCGCTCCCGACCCCGAGGGCGCGCAGGGCGATCCCGGCCGCGAGGCGGTGCCCGACGCGGTGACCGCGCCCAAGCCCAAACGCCCGATGCGCAAGGACCCTCCCGCACCACGCGCCTCGTCGACCGGTACTGCGGACAGTGCCGGGGCCACCGACCAGGGTCAGGGTACGGGTCGTGCTGGGCAGGGAGAAGGTACCGGCAGCGGCGAGGGCGGAGGCGGCCATGGCGGCGGTGCAGCAAGCAAGCCCGTTCTGGTGCGCGCGATCACCGATGCGAGCGCATTTCCCGTGCCGCCGGGAGGGCGGCAGGCTCGGATCGGAAAGTCGGTCATTGTCAGGCTATCGGTCTCAGCCGCGGGCCGGGTCACAGGGTGCAGCATCTATCGCCCAAGCCCCTTTCCGGAGACCGACGCGGTCGTATGCCAGCTTGCTTACGAGCAAATCCGCTTCGAGCCGGCGCGCGATGCCCGCGGTAACCCGGTCGCCGCGACCTTCTATTACCAGCAGCGCTTCTTCAATTGATCGCGTCTTGCTGGTCCCGGCCTAGTCCGGGGTGTAGCTGGCGAGCACCTGCTCTAGTTCGACCTTGCCATAGGGCTTGGTCAGCAGGCCTATCGCGCCGAGTTTCGCGATCCGGTCGGCCATCTCGCCATACCCGGTTGCGAGCCAGAAGGGCACGCCCATTTCGCGGAGCTTCTCGGCCACCGGCTCGCTGTTCTCCTTGCCGAGATTGTAGTCGAGAATCGCGAGCGCGGGACGCTTTTTCGCCAGCGCATCGAGCGCTGCCGCGACCGTGCTTTCGGTGCGCACCGTCTCCACCCCGAGTTCCTTGAGGCAGTCTTCCGCATCGAGCGCGATGATCATGCTGTCCTCGACCAGCAGGACGCTTGCGGGCGGGCTTTCCAAACGGGCTTTCTTTCGGGATTCGGGAGTCGCGGTGGATTCGCTTTCGCGCGACCGCCATTCGACGTAACGGCCGGGAATACAGAAGCGGGCGACGACCCCCTCCAGACGATAGTCGATCTCTGCGGAACCGCCCAGATCGTGGGGAATCGAGCGTGCGATGATCGTGCTGCCGAAACCACGTCGAATTGGCGGCTTGACCGGCGGGCCACCGGTCTCGCGCCAATCGAGGCAGAACTGGCCTTCGGCATCGCGGCTGACCTCGACCGCCAGTCTACCTGCCTGATCGCTGAGCGATCCGTATTTCGCCGAGTTGGTGATCATCTCGTGGATCACGAGGGCGAGCACGGTATAGGCTTCGGGCGCGATCATCGCTTCGGGACCCGACAGGTCGAGCCGTTCCTTCTTGCCCGCGAGATAGGCATTGGCCTCGGTTTCCAACAAATCGGCAAAGGGGGCATGCGACCAGTTGCCCTTGGTGATGTTATCATGCGCCGAAGCAAGCGAGGTGATGCGTCCGCCGACAATCTCGACGAAGCTTTCTATATCGACCGCGTCGCTCTTCGACTGGCTGATCAGTCCTCGGATGAGATTGAGGATGTTGCGCACGCGGTGATTGAGCTCGGCAATCAGCAGTTCCTGCTGACGTTGCGCATTGGTTCGTTCGCTCATTGCCTCGTCGGTCAGGCGCAGGATTATCTCGAGCAGCGTGACCCGCAGGCTTTCGGCAATTTCGATTTCCGCGCTGGACCAGCCTTCTGCTCGTCCTTCGACGGTTTCCTGCCACGCTTCGAAACTCTTGCGCGGGGTCAGGCGGTCGCCAAGCGGTCCGGTCTCGACCGGCTTATCGGGGTTTCCGGCCCAGGTTACGGTCTGAACCAATGGCTTGCGCCACAGCACCAGGTAATCGCGCGGTGTCCGGGACACGGGAATGATCAGCGCGCCGGCGGCACGGTCGGCAAAGGCTTCGGCACCGGGCAGCCGCTCGGCGATCGAGTCGCTGGCCAATATCCGGCTCGTCGCCCCCCCGTTGAGGCTGGGAACCATGGCGCGAAATTCATCCTCGCTCGGCGCCGAACCGCGCGCGTCGTAGACGCCCTCGACGAATATCGAAACGCCGTCGTGCGGGATGATCTGCTGGATCACCGGTTCGATCGTGGGCAGGCTCGTGGAGAGCGAGGCGCCCGAGGCGACGTCGCGCATCAGCCTCGTGTGGATCGCGCGCGCCCGCTCGCGCAGTTCGGCCCCTTCGCGGGCCATGGTGCGATCGAGCATGAGCGAGAAGAATTCGGAGAAGAGCTCGGCTGAGGTGCGGCTCGAATAGGGCAGCAGCTTGGGCCCGTAATGGTGACAGGCGAACAGTCCCCAAAGCTTGCCCCCGACGATGATCGAGATCGACAGCGAGGCGCCCACACCCATGTTCTTGAGGTATTCGATGTGGACCGGAGATACTGCCCGCAACGAACTCATGCTGAGGTCGAGCGGCTCGCCCGAGAGCGAGGCAGCCGGTTCGACCGGGATCGGCTCCGCGTCGACATCGGCGATGATCCGGAAGCGATTGCGCAGGTACAGCGCGCGCGCCTGATCGGGAATGTCGGATCGCGGATAGCGCAGGCCAAGGAATTTCTCGAGGTCCGCGCGGGCGGCCTCGGCGATGACTTCGCCCGACAGGTCTTCGCGGAAGCGATAAACCATCACTCGGTCGATCTGGAGCGCGTGGCGCAGCTGCCTGGCAGCCTCATCGACCAGACCCTGCACATCGGTTTGCTTGTCGAGCCGCGTCATCAGCGGCTGGAGCATGCCGAGCTGGCGGTTCAGGTCGCCCGAAACATGGCGCTCGATCTCGATGATGGTGTTGGCGCCCGAGCTGTGCAGGGCGCAGTCGAACAGTTCCCCGCGACCGAACAACTGCAGGCCGAACAGACGTTCGACCTGGTCTTCGAGTACGAGCGCCGCTGCGGAGCTGCGCAGTTCGGCAATGGCGGCGGGCGCGATCAGCCGTTCGAGCCGGTCGCCTATCGCGATGGTGCGTCCGTCACCCAGAACGACCTCGAGATTGGTCGAGCGATGCGCTACGAACCAGTCGGAATTGACCGCGATCAGCGCACCGAAGCCCTGGATCCGACCGAGCTGGTGAATAGGTTCGCGATCGCAGTTGGTGAGATTGACGTCCTGCGGCTGCATCATGCCATCTCGAGGAGCGGGTGGTCCGCAGCCGCCGCGTTGAAATGGGCGAAGGTGGCAAGCGCGCCGTCGAGCACGGCGCTGGTCCCGCTTTCCGTCGCGGGGCGCTGCAAGGCCGGAAGCAAGCCGCGCCAATATTCCCCCATCTCCGGATCCGAAAGGAAGGCCACCGGGCGCCGTGCGCCTAGCCTCGCCATCCGCGACAGGATCGTCCTGTTGCCGAGCGCCGAACCCGCCAGCACCCAGCACACGCCCAGTGCCTGCGCACTGTCGGACATAGCGAAATCGGGGGTGGCGAGGGGAGGCTGGTGACCAAGGTCGGCCAGGTCACGCGCAATCAGGCCGGTCTGCGGTGGAGGGGGTTCCGGTGGGCCATGCCGGTCCAGCCAGCACTCGATGCCGCGACGAGCACAATACTGGATGGCGAGGAATGCGGCGTAATCTTTGGTGTCGTCGGTTATAAGCGCGCCGAGCCGCTCGTCGAGCCGGGCATGCTCGACGGAAGTTTCATCCTTGAGATAATTGCGGATGGTGCGACCCACCCCATCTGTTGCCCGCATTCGTTCGGCCTCACTTTCCCTACCGTCCTGCCTCGGGAGGCCGAAACGTACCCCGGTCGGCTCGACCGACTACGTACTTCCCCTTGCAGCGTCCTAGGCCGAAATTCGTTCCGGAAACAGGAAATTCTGCCGCGGGCGGCAAGGCGCCAGTCTATTTCGGGGCGATCAGCTTCTGGCCCTGCTGGCGGATCGCATTGGCGACCATCGGCTCGAAGAAGGACAAGGCAGGGGGCAAATTGACTTCGAACACGACCTGCCCTTCCTCGACGAGGACGCAGCCGTCGACGCCCTGCCCCATCGCCCGGACCGACAGGTCCATGCGGTCTTCGTTGGGCCAGTGGGTGGTCACGTCGGCCAGCCCACCGGGCACGAACTGTCCGATTTCATGGCTGTGTTCGCGCAGGCGGCGGCGAACCTCTTCCTTGGCGAGATCGTGAGGAATGGGAACGCGCATCAGTCCTTGTGCTCCAGTTGCGGGCTGGTTTCGGCGCCACTCCCGAACTTGTAATCGAGATAGCGGTGCTTGATCGCGAGGTCGTCGAGCGAACCCTCGGCAAGCTGGCGGGTGATCGAATCGATTTCGCTGCTGATCTTGTCGAGGCTGTCGGTCAGTTGTTGGTCGGGGGTCGAGCCAGCGCGCTCTTCCCTGCGCAGATGCTCGGGGATGCGGCGGTAGCTGTCGATCATCTCGGGCAGCTGTTCACCCACCAGGCTGCGCACTTCGCGCGCTTTGGGGTGCTCTTGGTCAAGGCCCTCGAGCTGGAGGCCGAGAGCATCGAGCTGGACCCCCATGTCCTCGACGATCCGCGCAGCGGGTGCAGGCAGGGCGGGGCGCTGCGCCTCGAGCCAGAGTTCGGTCCGGCTGACCATCTGCTGGACATTGCCCTTATTGATGTCCGCACGCCTCGGCGTCTTGATCCGCGGGTATTTGCCAAGGACGCCGATCGCGACGATGCTGGCGACCGCCAGCGCCATCACGCCGACGAAGCCGATCCCGTCGAGAACGAGCCCCAGCACCCCCATGCCGACCCAGATTGCGAACAGCGCCACGGCCACGTTGCGGATTTTGGCCTTGAGGTGCTCGCGCTTCGCCCTGGCCGATCCCGCGCCGATGGAGGGCGCACGGCGATGTCGGCCGCCTTCGCGGTTGTCGCGCACCAGCGCCTTGCTTTCGGCGAGGATTCGGTCGCTGTCGCGGGTCAGGTCGCTCACGTGGACTGGCTCCTCAGCCCTCGATGCTCAGCAGATTCGATTCGGCGACCTGCTTCTGCGCCTGCGCCTGGCCTTCGGCACGGGCGATATAGCCTTTCGACTTTTCGACCTCGTCGGTCAGCAGGTTGACCGTCTGCTTCATGCTGTCGAGCGCGCGGAGCTTGAAATTGTCTACCTCGTCCATCGTGTCGTAAATGTTCTGGAAGGCGCGCTGCAGCGTCTCGAGCGGAATGGTCGAGGCTGCGGCCTGCTCGTGGATCTTGCCGGTCTGGTCGCGCAGCAGCGTGCTGGTGGAATCGATGATCCCGGCTGTCGTGTCGTTGAGCGCGGTGATCTGGCCGAGGACAAGGCGCTGGTTGGTCATCGCCTCGGCCACGGTCACGGCGGTGCGCAGTGCGCCTACCGTGGTGGTGCTGGCGCGGTCGACGCCCTTCACCAGCTCGACATTGTTCTTCTTTACCAGGTCGAGGGCGAGGTACCCCTGCACGCTGACCGCCATCTGCGTGAGCAGGTCCTGCGTGCGCTGGCGGACATAGAAAAGGGCGGTTTCGCGCACCGCCTTGGCCTTGGCCGGGTCGGTCGCGTCGAGTTCCTGCGCTTTCTCCTCCAGCTTCGCGTCGAGCGTGTTGGAGATGTGGATCATCTGTTCCAGATTGCCCATCGCCTCCCACAGCTTCTGCCGCTCCACATCGATCGCGGCATTGTCCATGATCAGCTCGTCCTTGCCGCTGGCAAGGTTGTTGAGGATCGACTGGATATGCGTCTGCGCGCTCTGGTAGCTGCGGAAATAATTGGTCAGCTTGTTGCCGAAGGGGATGATGCCGAGGATCTTGCGCGTGCCCGACAGCTTGCCGCGCTTGCCTGGGTCGAGGTCCTCGACCACGCGGCGCAGCTCGGCAAGGTTGGCGCCGACACCCTCGTCCTTGTCCATCGCGCGCACCGGGCGGTCGAGGAAGCGGTTGGACATGCCGGCCGCCGCCATGATTTCCTTACGCCCCATATTGGTCAGCTGGTCGACCTTTTTGCCGAATTCGGGCGAGTTCGCATCCTCCGCAAGGAGATCGGCTACGAAACCGTCGACCTTGCTTTCGAGCTTGCTCTTCACCTCTTCCGACACCGGCACCAGGCCCGCGGCCTTTTCGGGCTTCACCTCGGGCACCGGATCGGGCGGGGTGAGATCGAAGGCGGTCTCGGTGGCAGTCTGCGTTTTGGTCTCGCTCATGGGCGGCTGTCTCTCCAGGCGGCTATGATCCTGTATTAGGGTCGCAATACACGATCTTCAAGCACGGTGTCGTTCTTGGTTGCGATCATGCCGCCTCGAACCGCCCCGGGGCAAGCCAATTCTGGCTCCTTGCCGGGCTGCGGCAGCATGGACTTTTGCAGGTGGGATAAGGGCTTGAGACTTTGTCGCCAAGGCCGGCCCGGTGCCGTCGGAAATAGCGATCGCTGTCGGGCTGACACAGCGGCTTACGCCGTACTAGCGCGTAGCGCGCGCTCGCTCGGACCTAAGCCACGTCTTTCGATTTTCCTGCAAAGCCGACCAGGGCATCGACAATGTCGCTCGGCTTGGCGGGCTTGTAGATGCGGGGTCGCGCACGAAAGCCTTCGGGCATCACATCCGCGCTGCATTGGGCGCTGACGAAAGCATAGGGCACTTCGTGGCGGTCGAGGGCCTCGGCAATCGGCCAGACAAATTCGCCGCCGAGATCGATATCGAGCAAGGCAGCATCCAGCTGGTTTTCGGTGGCCAGGCGCAGGCCGGTCGCGAGATCGAGTGCGGGGCCGACGGGCTCGGCTCCGGTATCTTCTACCAAATCACTGATATCGTATGCGATTATCGGATTGTCTTCGACAATCAGTACACGTTTGCCAGGGAGTAGGTGCGACATTCTCTATCTGCGTAATAACCGGCGTAGCGACCCGCACGAACATTCGTGATATTCACATGGGCACTACCGGTTCCGCACCAATCGACGAACTGCGCCGATTCGTGCGGTGAAACCCTAGGTGCCCGACTGGTTTGCTTTTACCGGTGCTGCTTACCTGTTCAGGCCGCTAGCTCCAGCGGCTGGATCTCCCCTGCGAGGTACAGCTTCTTCGCCTTGGCACGGCTCAGCTTGCCCGAACTCGTGCGTGGCAGCGTGCGCGGCGGAACCAGTTCGACGACGCAACTCATGCCCGTCACGCCGCGAACCTTGTCGGCGATCTGGTCACGCAGCCGGATCCGTTCCTCGGGATCGGACACCCGGCAATGCACCAGCACGGCGGGCGCTTCCTCGCCGTTGTCGGTATCGATCGAAAAGGCTGCGATATCGCCGTGATTGAAGCCGGGCAATTGCTCGACCGCCCATTCGATGTCCTGCGGCCACAGGTTCTTACCGTTGATGATGATCATGTCCTTCGCGCGTCCGACGATGAACAGATAGCCGTCGGCCATGTAGCCCATGTCGCCCGTGTCGAGCCACCCGTCGACAAGGCAGTCGTCCGTCGCTTCCTCGTTGCGGAAGTAGGAATGCATGACGCTTTTGCCGCGGCACCAGACCTTGCCGATCTGGTGATCTCCGCGAGCCGCGCCCTTCTCGTCGCGGATTTCCACTTCCATCCCCGGGATAGGCTTGCCGCAATTGACGATCGCGCGATAACGCGCCGGCTTCGACAAGTCGCGCGGGCGGCCCGAGAGCCGCTCTTCCTCGACCAGCTCGACGCGGATGCCTTCGCCCGGAGGCATGACGGTCACCGCCAGCGTCGCCTCGGCGAGGCCGTAGCTGGGGTTGAAGCTGCTCGCCTGGAAACCGGCGTCGGCAAAGGCGTTGACGAAGTTCTGCATCACGTCGGGGCGGATCATGTCGGCGCCATTGCCCGCGACGCGCCAGCGCGACAGATCGAAGCGGTCGGCGACATGGCTCTGGCTGGAGATGCGGCGCGCACAGATGTCGTAGCCGAAGGTCGGCGAATAGCTGAGCGTTGTGCCCTTGTTGCGGCTGATCAGGTCGAGCCAGGCAAGCGGACGGCGCGCGAAATGTTCGGTCTTCAGATAATCGACCGAAACCTGGTTCGCCACGAGCGACAGGAAGCATCCGACCAAGCCCATGTCGTGATACCACGGGAGCCAGCTGACCACGCGGTCGTTGGTGCCGATTTCCATCGATTCGGCATGGCCGCGCAAATTGTGCAGCAGCGCTTCATGGGTCACCGCGACACCGGTGGGAAAGCGCGTCGAACCGCTCGAATACTGGAGGTAGCAAATGTCGTCCGGTCGGGCTTCGGGAAGCGCGCAGTCCGGTGCGGGGCGTTCGGCGAATTCGGTCCAGCTTTCGCCGCCGCAACCCTGCCGGTCGGCGGCCGCCTTGGCCATCTCGGCTATCTCGCCGGGATAGATCAGTATCTCCGGATCCGAACTCTGAAGCTGCACCGACAGCTGGTCGATATAGCTTTCCTTGCCCCCGAAAGTGGTCGGCAGCGGAAGCGGAACGGGCCAGGCGCCCATCATCGTGCAACCGCAGAAAAGCGCAGCGAATTCGGGGCTTGTATCGGCGACCAGCGCGACCCGGTCCTCCTTGCCGATGCCCATCGCGACGAGCCGTCGGGCAGCCTCGATCGCGTCCTCCCTCATCTGCGCATAGGAATAGACGCGTTCGAGCGCTCCGCGCATATCGTGGAAATTGAGGCCCTTCGCGCTACGGGCAGCGTAGTCGATGGCTTCGTTGAAGGTCGCGAAGTCCGAGCGGCGACGCGGCAGGTCGCAATCGTTCGGCGTCGGCGTCAATACGGCGTCGGTCATAATGTTCGGCGATACCCGTGAATTGCTGGGGCCCTGCGGCCTCCCTCATTGCTCGATTTGTCACGCGAACCGTAAGGTCGCGCGCTCTCCCACGTTTCCCAATCTTAAAGGACTGTGGCAGGAATATGGCCGATGGATGATGAACGTGCAACATCCGGGCGCATTAGCCGCCGGGCAAAACCGCTCGATCGTAGCCGGCTGGAGGAGCTGGCGCTGGCCTATGTCGCCCGATTCGCGACCAGCACCGGCAAGTTGAAAGCCTATCTTGAGCGCAAGCTGCGCGAGCGCGGAGTCGTCGATGGGGAAGAGCCGGATGTCGAGAGGCTTGTCTCCAAATTCGCTGCCAGGGGGTATGTCGACGACGAGGCCTATGGCCGCGCGCGCGCGGCCGATCTCGCTTCGCGTGGCTATGGCGCGCGGCGGGTCGAGCAGACCCTGCGCGCCGCAGGAATCGGCGAGAAACTGCGTCATGATCTCGGGCCCGGAGAGGCGGCGAAGCGCCGCGCGGCGCTGGTGCTCGCGCGCAAGCGCGGTTTCGGGCCCTTCGGACGTCCGCTCGACGGCGCCCCCGAAGATGTGCGCAAGCTCAGGGAAAAGCGGCTTGCCGCCATGGTTCGCGCGGGCCATGACTTCGACCATGCCAGGCGCGTCATCGAAGCGTGCACCATCGAGGAGCTCGAGGAATGGGTCGCAGAAATACCGGACGAATCGCACTGAAGGGCCTCGGCGTGTTCGCCGGAATGGCGACCTTGCTCGCCTGCTCGCCGCAGACACAGGCCGAATCGACTGCGGGCGAGTCGCTGAAGACAGTCGAAGCTCCCGCTCCGGATGTGCACCCCGTCTCGGGACTGAAAATCATTCCTCTGACCGTCACCAGCGGAGACGAGAGTATCGGTTTCCATGTCGAAGTGGCCGATACCCGCGAAGCGCAGGCGCGCGGTCTCATGTTCCGCACCGAGCTTGGCGATTTCGAGGGGATGATCTTCCCCTATGACGGGACCACCGCGCAGAGCTTCTGGATGAAGAACACTCCGCTCCCGCTCGACATCATTTTTATCGGACCGGATAATACGATCAGCAACATCGCCGCCATGACCGAGCCCTATTCGCTCGATCCGGTCTATTCGGTTGGCAACGTGCTGGGCGTACTCGAACTGCGCGGTGGACGGGCCGGGGAACTGGGCATCGAGCCCGGCGATCGCGTCGAATGGTAAGTGTCGAACGGTCTTGGCCCGCGCGCGCGAATCCGCTAACCGCGCGGCCATGAGCTTCCTCGGCAAGATTTTCACCTGGTGGGACGGTGCCACCATCGGCACGCTCCTGTGGTCCTCGCGCAATGGCGAGCATGTCGGCACCGACGCGCAGGGCAACAAGTACTACCGTTCCAAGAAGAAGAGTGCCGAGGGTCGCGAGCGGCGCTGGGTGATCTACGACGGAGCAAATGATGCCAGCCGCGTGCCGAGCGAATGGCACGGCTGGCTGCACGGCGCTTTCGACGACATTCCCGAAAGCCACCTTCCGCCTGCCCGCATTTGGGAAGCCGACTACACGCCGAACGCTACGGGAACGGCTGGCGCCTACCGCCCCGCCGGGGCGCTCGAGCGCGGTGGCCGGCGCGCGCCTGCGACAGGCGATTACGAAGCCTGGTCGCCCGAGGCGTGACGGTGCGCGGGGCGCTCGCCCTCATCGTTCCGGTAGCGCTGCTCGCTGGGTGCGACAATGCGCCCGACCAGCCTTCCGACGCGGTGGCGACCGCCATCCCGGAAGATCTGCAGCAGTCGGCGCTGCCCGCGCAGCCCGCAGCCGAGGCGGGTCTCGGCACGCCGATGGCCGAACGGGTTGCGACTCTGGGCCTGCTCAACAAGCGGAACAATGTCAGCCAGGACATCGAGCTCAAACCGGGCGAGCAGCAGCGGGTGGGCGACGTGATCGTCCGCCTGCAGGCCTGCGAGCGCACCGCGCCGTGGGAAATGCCCAAGGAAACCGGCGCCTTCGTGCAGCTGCTGGTCAAGGAGCGCGGAACCGAGGACACATTCCGCAAGGTCTTTTCCGGCTGGCTGTTCAAGAACTCGCCCAGCCTCAATGTGGTCGAGCACCCGATTTACGACGTCTGGATCAAGGACTGCGCAATGGATTTCCCGGGTGATGAGGAGGCGCCGAACCGCGCCACCGATTCGGGCAATGCCTCGGCGGGATAGCCGTCGGCGGCGGCTAGCAGCGCCATGTAGCGGGCTTGCGGGATCGCCACTGCCCCCATGCGCTCCAGATGATCGGTCATGAACTGGCAGTCGAGCAGTGCGTAATCCGCGCTGCGCATAGCCGCGACGAGCCATGCGAGCGCCACCTTGCTCGCGTCGGCGGTGCGGCTGAACATGCTTTCGCCGCAAAACACTCGATCGAAGGCGACGCCATAGAGACCCCCAACCAGTTTTGAGCCTTGCCAGCACTCGATCGAGTGCGCGTGCCCCGCCTGGTGCAGTGCGAGGTAACTCGCCTCGATGCGGTGGCTGATCCAGCTTTCGGCATGCTCCTCGCGCGGGGCTGCGCATTCGGCGATCACGCCTGGAAAGTCTGCATTGCAGGTGACCCGGAACCGGTCCTGCCGCAGGACTTTCTTGAGGCTTTTCGCGAGGCGGAAGCCGTCGAGCGGGATCACGGCGCGTTCGCGCGGCTCGACCCAGTAGACTTCGGGGTCGCTCCGATGGTCGGCCATCGGAAAGACGCCGCTGCGATAGGCGCGCAGCAGCAGGTCGACCGGAATGCGGGAAGTTGCGGGAGCATGCATCGGAAGCCGGATATATCACTTGATCGGGGAGAGCGATATGCGCCTTGCCAAGTGCGGGCGGCCATACTAATGCGCGCCCTCCTGCAGGGGTGTAGCTCAGCTGGTAGAGCATCGGTCTCCAAAACCGAGGGCCACGGGTTCGAATCCTGTCACCCCTGCCATTTCCTTTTCCGTCGGTGCTTGTGCGCCGCCCTTGGCGGCACTATCGCGCGGGACATGACCGACAAGAAAAGCGAACGCGACCTTTCGGATCGCAAGTTCTACCCGGCCGACAAAGAGGCCGAATTCGAAAAAATCCATCCGCACCAGACCCCGCAGACCGCGCATCCGGCTTACAAGCTGGCCTATCAGGACACCGATTTCCTCCTGCGCGACGAACTGCGTCCGGTGCGCTTCCAGCTGGAGCTGCTGAAGCCCGAAATGCTGCTCGACGAAGCGGGTGTGGGATCAACGCTGGTAGTCTACGGTTCGGCGCGCATCCCCCCGCCCGAAGCGGCGCAAACCGCGCTGGACGGCGCCAAGGATCTACCCGAGGACGAACGCCGGGTGATCGAGAACCTGGTCAAGAAGAGCAAATACTACGCCGAGGCCTATAACCTCGCCAAGCTCGCATCGGAGAAATCGATCATCGAGGACGGCAAGCGCCAGTTTGTCGTCTGTTCGGGGGGTGGCCCCTCGATCATGGAAGCGGCGAACAAGGGGGCGAGCGATTCGGGTGCCGAAAGCATCGGGCTCAACATAATCCTGCCGCACGAACAGGCGCCCAACCAGTATGTGACGCCCTATCTTTCGCTCAACTTCCACTATTTCGCGCTGCGCAAGATGCACTTCCTGCTCCGCGCGCGTGCAGTGGCGGTCTTCCCGGGTGGCTTCGGGACCTTCGACGAATTCTTCGAACTGCTGACGCTGATCCAGACGGGGAAGATGAAGCCCATGCCGATCCTGCTGTTCGGCAAGGAGTTCTGGACCCGCGTGATCGACTTCGAGGCGCTCGCCGACGAGGGAACGATCTCGCGGAAGGATCTAGAATTGTTCCACTGGTGCGAAAGCGCCGAAGAAGCCTGGGAACACATCACCACCTTTTACGAACTCGATCGCTAGCTCTCTTCGGCAGGCTCCAGCCGCCGCACCGCCTGGTGTCCGAGCGGGCCGGAGCCCTCGCCGAAACCGGGCGCATTCTCGATCGCGGCATGGGTGAAGGCACGGGCGATGCGGATCGCATGCGTGAGCGGCTGGCGGTGTCCGAGCAATGTCGCGAGCGCGGCGGAGAGCGTGCAGCCCGTCCCATGTGTGTGTCGCGTATCGATCCGTGAATGGGCGAAGCTGGCAAGCTTGCCGCTTGGAGAGACAATGCGATCGACCACCTGCGCCGGGTCGCCCGCATGCCCGCCCTTGGCCAGAACCTGCACGCCATGGCGACCGGCCAGTTCCATCGCCGCCTCGAAGACGTGTTCGTCGGCCAGGCCTTCACGACCGGTGAGGGCTTCGAGTTCAGGCAGGTTCGGGGTGACGATGGTCGCGATTTCCATCAGCGCGGCAAAGCCGGCGATGGTTTCCGCGTCGGCCAGCACCGATCCGCTGGTCGCAATCATCACCGGATCGAACACGATCGGTCCGGCGAAACTGTCCAACCTCTCCGCCAGCAGTCGCGCGGTCTCGCTCGATCCGAGCATGCCGATCTTGATCGCGTCGGCGCCGATGTCCGACAGGCAGCTGTCGACCTGCTCGAGCACGAATTGCGGATCGAGCGTTTCGACGCCTTGCACGCCCCGGCTGTTCTGGGCGGTGGCAGCGGTGATCGCAGTCATGGCAAAGCCGCCGAGCATGGTGATGGTCTTGATGTCGGCCTGGATGCCTGCACCGCCCGAGCTGTCCGAGCCCGCGATCGACAGGACGCGGGGAGGAGCCGGAATACCGCTCACCCCTTGAATTTCCGTGTCGCGCTCGGCGGGAAATTCTCTTGCAGTTTCATCGCCCGCGTCGGTCGGTCCATCAGTTCGCCGCCGCAATTTGGACAGATATCGTCGAGCGCTTCGGCGCACTCGGCGCAGAACGTGCACTCGAAGCTGCAGATGAAGGCGCCGGGCGCCGCAGCGGGCAGGTCGGTGCCGCAGCGTTCGCAGTCGGGTCGCATCTCGAGCATCAGGCGGCCTCGCTCACGGCGGCGCAGATACGATCGACCACCGCTTCGACCTGCGCAGCGTCGTCGCCCTCGGCCATGACGCGAATGACCGGTTCTGTGCCCGACGGGCGGATCACCAGGCGCCCCTTGCCCTCGAGCTCGGCTTCGGCCTCGGCGATGACCTGCTTGACCCCGGCATTGTCGAGCGGCGCACCGCCCGCGTAGCGCACGTTCCGGAGTAGCTGGGGTACGCGGTCGAAGACATGCAGCATTTCGCTGGCCGGGCCGTCGAAGCGGACCAGGCTGGCGAGCACGCGCAGTGCCGCGACCGTTCCGTCGCCCGTGGTGCCATGGTCGAGCAGGATCATGTGCCCCGATTGTTCGCCGCCGACGTTGAATCCGCCTTCTTTCATCCGCTCGAGCACGTAGCGATCGCCTACCTTGGTGCGCTCCAGCGTCAGGCCGATGCCGGCTAGATGGCGCTCGAGCCCCAGGTTCGACATCACCGTTGCCACCACGCCGCCGCCGGAAAGGCTGCCTTGCTCCTGCAAGCGACTGGCGATCAACGCCATGATCTGGTCGCCGTCGACTGTCTCGCCCTGCTCGTCGATCACGATCAGCCGGTCGGCATCGCCATCGAGCGCGATGCCGATATCTGCACCTTCCGCAACGACGCGGGCCTTGATCGCATCGAGTGAGGTCGATCCGACCTCGCGGTTGATATTGGTGCCATTGGGTTCGACGCCCATGGTGATCACTTCGGCGCCCAGTTCCCAGATCGCGCTGGGAGCGACCTGGTAGGCGGCGCCGTGCGCGCAATCGACCACGACTTTGAGCCCGTCGAAGCGGATGTCCGAGGCGACCGACTGCTTGACCGCATGGAGATAGCGTCCGCGCGCATCCTCGATCCGGCGCGCCCGGCCGATCCGCTCGGGCTCGACCAGCTGCGGGTCCTGCTCGAGCAGACCTTCGATTTCCAGCTCGGCCTCGTCGGACAGTTTGAACCCGTCGGGGCCGAACAGCTTGATGCCATTATCCTCGAACGGGTTGTGGCTGGCGGAGATCATCACGCCAAGATCGGCGCGCATTTCGCGGGTCAGCATGGCGATCGCCGGCGTCGGCAGCGGGCCGGTCATGATCACGTCCATGCCCACGCTGGTGAATCCGGCCACCAGCGCGCTTTCCATCATGTAGCCCGACAGGCGGGTGTCCTTGCCGATCACCACCCGGTGGCGGTGCCCGCCGCGCAGGAAATACGTCCCGGCGGCCTGGCCCACGCGCATGGCGGTGGCGGCGGTCATCACGCCCTCGTTGGTGCGGCCGCGGATGCCGTCGGTGCCGAAAAACTTGCGGGCCATGTGTAGGGCGTCTCCAGATTGCGCCGGACACCCATGGCGTGGATGGGCGGCGAATAAAAGACCGCTCATCCCCCTTTTCGCGCACAATATCGCCGCTATGTGCAACCACGCGTCCGCACGGGCGTTAGGGACGCGAGTACGGAAATTTTTACACCAACCCAGAGGGGACTATCCATGGCTTTTGAGCTGATCGACTTGCCTTACGACGACACAGCGCTGGAACCGGCCGTTTCAGCCAAGACGCTGTCGTTCCACCACGGCAAGCACCATAAGGCCTATATCGACAAGACCAATGCGGCGATCGAGGGCGGTGATCTGGAAGGCAAAAGCCTGGAAGAGGTTATCGCGTCGGCTCGGGGCAGCAACCAGGGCCTGTTCAACAATTCGGCGCAAAGCTGGAATCACGGCTTCTACTGGCATTCGATGGCCCCCGATGAAACCAGCGCATCCGACGAACTCAAGAGCATGATCGACGATGCCTTCGGTTCGATCGACGGGCTCAAGAAGAAGCTTGCCGAGAGCGGTGCTGGTCACTTCGCCAGCGGCTGGGTGTGGCTCGCAGTCAAGGACGGCAAGCTCTCGATCGAGGAAACGCACGATGGTGACACGCTGGCCGACCAGGACGGGGTGAACCCGCTGCTCGTGATCGACCTGTGGGAACACGCCTATTACCTCGACCACCAGAATGCCCGCCCGGCCTATCTCGATGCGGTCAATGGCAAGCTGAACTGGAAGTTCGCCAGCGAGAACCTCGCCCGCGGCACGACTTGGAAATATCCGGCCTAAGCAGCTTTCAGGTCTGTTATCGAGAACCCGTCGCCAGCGATGGTGGCGGGTTTTCTATGCGCCGGACCGGGGGGCGGAATCCTCGTCGAACGGATTGGTCGCGAAGAGCGGTTCGCCGAACACGAAGCCGACCAGATTGGGGCGTCCGACATGGTCGAACAGCGCGGTCAACATCAGCAGGATGGGAACCGAAAGCAGCGCTCCGAAAACTCCCCAAATCCAAGTGAAATAGGACAGCGCAATGAGGATCAGCACCGGGTTCATGGTGAACCGCGCGCCGAGAATCGACGGCGTGAACAGATTCGCCTCGATCGTGTGCAGGACGAGATAGGCCAGGGCGGGCACAAGGCCGATGACGATGGTGTCTGCCGTCCCGATCCCGAATAGGCCGAGCAGGGCGATCATCACGATCGGACCGACATAGGGCAGAAAATTGAGCAGTGCGGCGAGCCCGCCCCACATGATCGGTGCATCGACCCCCAGCGCCCATGCGCCGAAGGCCACGACCACGCCCACCAGCGCATTGATCCAGCCGACCGTAAGAATGTAAGCGGCCACCCGGTCCTGTACTTCGCGGATCACGCGGGCCGCCTTGATGCTGGTGCCGAAGCTGGCGCGGCCGAACAGCAGACGCTGGCGCAGACGCACGCGGGCCTCGATCATGAAATACGCCATCAGCAGGGTCAGGACGGTTTCGAGAATCAGGCTCGGCGTGGCAAAGGCGACTTGTTCGAGCAGGCTCGGCGCGGCGAGTACGACCTCGCGTGTGCCCTCGTTCTTCATCAGCTCGGCGAGCTGCTCGTTGATCGCGGCGATCCATGCGAATTGTTCGCGTACCTCGCCGAAACGCTGCATGACCTGGCGCACCATCGTCGGCACGTCGTCGAACAGGGCGATCGCCGGTTGCAGGATCAGTGCCAGCGCGAGCAGCAGCACGGCGAAGAAAAAGAGCAGTGCCGCGATCGAGGCGAGCGCATTGGGCAGGCCCCACCCGTTGAGCTTGTCTGCCAGCGGCGAAAGGATCACTGTCAGCACCACGGCCGTCACCACCGGCAGGAAGACGACCGAGCCGATCGACAGGACGAAAGGCAGGGCAAAGAACAGGCCGAGGCCGATCAGCAGCACTAGCGATGAAATCAGCCGCAGCTCCTGCTCGGCGAAAGCGAGACGGTTCGATCGCCGCGTGGAGGGCTGGGACGTTTTCTGTTCGGGTGGCTCGCGATCGCTCATCGCCATCTATCTGCCCTGCACGACGAAACGTGACAAGCGCTGCCGGAGCGAAGGAATCCTACGCTCGACTGCCGCCCTGGCCCGCAGCGACCTCGTCGAGTTCCTCGAGGATGGCGCGGTGTGCACCATGATCGTCGATCGAACGCTGGGGTATATTCCCCTCCGACAACATGCTGTTGAGCGCGGCCCGGGCGCGTCCCACGCGGCTCTTGATCGTACCCACCGCGCAGCCGCAAATCGTTGCCGCTTCCTCGTAGGAAAAGCCGCCGGCGCCAACCAGCAGCAAGGCCTCGCGCCGCTCGGGCGGAAGCGTCAGCAGCGCGCGATGCATGTCGGAGAGGTGGATCGGCTCCTCTTGGCCGGCAGGCGCGGTGAGCACACGCTCCGCCACCGTTTCGTCATATTCGCCGCGGAAACGGTTGCGGCGCATATCGGTCAGATAGGCGTTGCGCAGGATAACGAAGGTCCAGGCGCGCATGCTGGTGCCGGGCTGGAAACGCTCTTGCGCCGCCCATGCCTTGAGCAATGTCTCCTGCACCAGATCGTCGGCCATGTCGGCCCGGCCGCAAAGCCCGCGTGCAAAGGCGCGCAGGTGCGGAACGACCTCGGTCAGCTCGCGCTTGAAATCGGCCTTTTCGGCGGCCGTCCGTTTCGCGTCGGACATCAGTCTTTCGAGTCCAGCTGCGCGAGCAGGTTGCGGAAGCTGTCGGGAAGCGGTTCCTCGACGACCTCGTCGTATAGCTGGCGCAGGCCGTTGGCCCAGTCCGGCTCGCTTGCCTTGTCCTGCGCGGCGGAAGTCGGCGGCGGGCCGCCCGCGCTCGAGCGCTGCGGATTTTTCGGCGTATCGGAATTCATGGCTTGAAAAATGGTACCCTTTTAGGCTTCCCGCGACGGATATTCGTAGCCGCTGGCGGGAAGATCGATCCCTGATGTGCTTGGCACAACGCACGGGACGGCCTGGAGTTCCCGCCCGCGCGGGCCGGAACCAAACTCCGCGCGCGGCATAGTATGGCATACCGAGGGACGGGCAAATCGTCAGGGGCAGGAAGCTGGAAAGCGAAGAACTCCAACGCAAAGGGCGCCGCAGGCGTTGGTTGATCGACTATCCGCGCGGAATCCCGGTGCTGATATTCGTGTTGGTCAGCGCCATCACCGTACTCAGCGTATTCGCGATCGAACGCGGCGAACAGCAGCGCGACGCGGCCGATGTCGCGCGCAAGGCGCAGTCGATGACTTCGGCGATCGAGCGTCGCGCCTATACCAGCTCGGCCTATTTGCGTGCGGGCGCGGCGCTGTTGGCAACGCAGGATCAGGTGACGCCCGACCTGTTCCGCCGGTTCGTGTCGGAATTGCGGCTCGATGCAAACTACCGGGGAGCCGAGGGGATCGGCTGGGCTCCCGTAATCCATGCCGACGAGGTCGAACAGTTCGAAGCGCGGCTGGGCGAGGGCCGGGTCGAGAAGAAACGGGTCACTCCCAGTCTCGCCGAACTGCCCCGCGATATGCTGGCTCCGATCCTCTACCTACAGCCCGATACCGTTCGCAATCGCCGCGCACTCGGTTACGACATGTATTCCGAACCGGTCCGACGGGCGGCGATGGATCTCGCTGCGGCCGAGGATCGGCCGACAGCAAGTGGCCCGATCGTTCTGGTGCAGGAAGGTGGCGGCGATGCCGCAGGCTTTTTGATCTACATGCCGGTCTATGAAGGGCTCAGTCGCACGCGCAGCCTCAAGGGTTTCATCTACAGCCCGTTCAACGCGTCTCAATTCCTCGCGTCGGCCGGAGAGCTGGTCAGCTTCGACGTGATCGGGGCGCGCCTGATCGATGGCGAGACTGCAGCGCAACCCATCCTGGCGCAGAGCGATGGGTGGGTCGACGGGCGCCATGCTGTGAGGCGCGAGGTCCAGCTCGCCAACCGGCGGATCATCTTGGAAGTGCAGTCGGCACGCGCCGAAGGGCTGTCCTCGATGTCGATGATTACCCTGCTGTTCGGCTTGGCGGTGGCCAGCCTGCTGATGCTGGTGTCGCGGCTTTTGACCCAGCAGTCGCTCGAAGACCGGCGGGCGATCACCTGGTTCGAAGAGCAGAATTCGATCCGCAATTCGTTGACCCGCGAACTCAACCACAGGGTCAAAAACACGCTCGCCAACGTCCTGTCCATCGTTTCGCTGACCCGGCGCCGTTCGGACAGTCTCGACGAATTCGCCGAAGGTCTTGACGGACGCATCCGGGCGCTGTCTGCCACCCACGACCTGTTGACGCAATCGGACTGGGGCACCACGCCGATACGCTCGGTGGTCGAGGTCGAGCTGTCCCCCTATGCAAGCGATGAAGACCATACGCTCGATCTGATCGGCCCGCACACCGAACTCGCGCCCAACGATGCGCTGTCGCTTGGCCTAGCGATCCACGAATTGTCGACCAATGCCGCGAAATACGGCTCGCTCAGCGTCCCCGGCGGAAGCGTTGCGGTAAACTGGGTCCAGGTCAATGACAAGCTGGCCCGGATCGAGTGGATCGAAAGCGGCGGGCCCGCCGTTACCAAGCCGCAACGGCGCGGTTTCGGGACCGATCTCATCGAGAAAATCGTCGCGCACGAGCTGCGGCATCCGGTCGAACTCGATTTCCTGCCCGAGGGGGTGCGCTGCATCCTGCTGGTTCCGATACGCGAACCGAGCGAGTTCGAGCTGCGTCGCAAGGGACCGGGCGGCCGGGGGCACTGAGAGGGCGCTGCATAGAAGCAGGCGACAAAAAGCCCGGGCCATGCGGCCCGGGCTTTCTAATTGTGCAAATCTGGCTGCGTAATCAGCCGAGCGGGCGGCTCGAACCGAAGAACAATGCCTGGCTGATTGCCGCGCGCACTGTCTGTTCCTGGAACGGCTTGGTCACGAGATAGGTCGGCTCGGGCCGGTCGCCGGTCAGCAGCCGCTCCGGATAGGCGGTGATGAAGATCACCGGCACGCTGCTGATCGCCAAGATGTCATCGACGGCATCGAGGCCCGAAGAGCCATCGGCCAGCTGGATATCGGCGAGCACGAGGCCCGGGGTCTGGTCGGCGACGACTTCCTGCGCCTGGGTGCGGGTGGCCGCAGTACCGCAGACTTCGTGGCCGAGCGAGGTGACGAGATCTTCGAGCTGCATCGAAATCAGCGGTTCGTCCTCGATGATGAGGACGCTGGTCGACGATTCCTTGTCGATTTCGGCGACCGCTTCCTGCGCCAGCCGCTCGATATCGTCGGCCGGCATATCCATGATTTCGCCCGCCTGTTCCGAAGAGAAATCCTCGAGCGTGGTCAGCAGCAAAGCCTGGCGGTTGAGCGGGGTCACCGACTTGAGGCGATCTTGCGCCGCGCTTTCGTGGCCGTCGCCACCCACGGTTTCGGGAATGTCCATATAGGCACTCGACCATACCTTGTTGAACGCGCGGTAGAGCGGCACGCGACCGCCTTCGAGCGACTGTTTGAGTTCGCTGTCAGCCAAGGCGGCTTCGAGCGTGGCACGGACAAATGCGTCTCCCGTAGCCTGCGAACCGGTCAGCGCGCGTGCATAGCGGCGCAAGTACGGCAGGTTACGAGCAATCTGATCACCAAGCGACATTGAGACCCCTTCCTTAAGGTGCGCGCTTCTAACGTGCGCGACGGAGTTAGGTTCCAAACCAAGCTGCCGCAAGCGATGCGTTTGACAAGCGCGCCTTTTCAAGCGCATCCCGCAGCGAAATTTCTGCAGAGGAACGATTGCTTTGTACGAAGTAGCCAATCCCGTTTCCTGTACCGCTTGCCCCTTGCAGAATTGCCCGGGGCTGCGCCCGCTCGATCAGCGTCAGCTCGCCTATTTGCAGGGGTTCAAGGATGGCGAGATCGGGCTCGACCGTGGCGATATTCTGATCGAGGAGGGGGCCGAGCACGAGCGGCTCTATACCGTGCTCGATGGTGTTCTGATCCGCTCTCGCTCGCTCGACGATGGGCGGCGCCAGATCGTGAACTTCATGTTCCCGGGCGATCTCGTCGGCTTGCAGGGCGCCTTCGACGAACCCTCTAGTCACGCGATCGAAGCCTTGATCGATGCGCGTTTGTGCCGCTTCCAACGCAAGGAGTTCATCGAACTCATATCGACACATCCGCGGCTGGGCTACGACATCACCTGGCTCGCCGCCAAGGAAGAGACCGCGCTCGAGGGGCATATCGTCTCGCTCGGCCAGCGCAGCGCGCGCGAGCGGGTCGCCTATCTTGCGGTATGGCTGCTCGAGCGCGCGCAGTCGACCTGCCTGGCCGACGATCACAACATTGTCGCGTTGCCGATCACCCAAGGCCAGATCGCCGACATGCTCGGCCTGTCGCTGGTCCATACCAACCGCACGCTTCGCCAGCTGGAGCGGGAGGGGCTGGTCGAATGGAAGTCGCGCGCAATCCATGTGCCCGACCTGGCGCACACGGCCCAATATGCGCAGTTCGATCGTCAGGCAGACAGGTGCAGGCCCTTCATTTGACAGCGTTTTGGGAGGAGCTCCAAAAAAGTTTCACCCCCTGGGAACCCTCTTTCTTGCGGCGCGTATTCCCTATGTCACCGCCGAGACCCCCCCTCCCGTCCAAGCGGCTGGTGATACGATCCCGAAAGGCCTCCGTTGCTTCGCAGCGGAGGCCTTTTTTCTTGTCTGCGGCGCACGCGCCGGTTCGAACAGGCACGGGGCGCGCAACATGGGGGAGGGGGGGTGCAGGCTTAGCGCAATGCGCCGCGCAGGCGCGAGATGATTCCGCGTCGCCTGGGCTGGCGCAACAGATCGATCAGGATCGCGGCGTCATACGGCTTTTCGAGGATGCATCCGAGTGCCGCGATGTCTGCGGGAATGTCCTGCGGCGCCCCGGTCGAGAAAATGATCCGCGGGCTGTCGGGGCCGAGCGTTCGGACCAGTTCGGCGATCGCCCAGCCATCGTCGCGGTCGGCGAGGTGGACGTCGAGCACGATCGCCTCGGGCCGCTCTTCGCGCAGGTGGCGCAGCGCCTCTTCGGTCGAGGGCGACAGGGCGACGCGGGCGACGCCGGCATCGAGCAGCGCCTGTTCGATCGTCAACCCGAGGATGGCATCGTCCTCCACCACGAGCACATGGGCTGGCAATTGCGCGTGCGCTGTGGATTTGGGATGCTGCGTCATAGGATCTCGCGAGGCCCGGCGAACCGTTCACCGTCTCTGATTTGCCAACGGGGTGGCTACTCCCGCAGTTCCCGGGGCCTGCGCTTCGGCGGCGCAGCGTGGCCGAATTGCGACAGCCGCGCCGGTTCAGCCGTGCGGCAGCGCCTTTTCGTAGATCGCATATTCGCGATTGACCTCGCTCTCGATCGCGTCGGCAATCGCTTTCATCCCCTGGTTGTCGTCGAGAATCCAGCCGATTTCCGCGCGTTGCGTGCCATAGAGACGCGTGGCGGTGTCTCGGATCTGGCTGATCATCATGAAGGCGAGCTGGCTGGCGAGGCGCGAATTGTGCAGTTCCCTGAGGACGCCCATCAGCGGTACGCGCATGTCGGACCCTACCGGCTTGCGCATCCAGCGCAGTAGGTGGAACCAGCCGAAGGGCAGCAGCTTGCCATCGACCTTGCGCAATACCCCGTTGACGTCGGGGAAGGTCAGCATGAAGGCGACCGGGCGCCCGTCGAGTTCGGCGACGAGATTGATCTCTTCATGGATGATCGGCTTCAGCTTCTTGCCGGCATAGGCAATTTCCTGGGGCGTGAAGGGCACGAAACCCCAATTGTTCGACCAGGCGTCGTTGAGGATGGCGAGGATAACCTCAACTTCCTCGTCCCAGCGCTTCTTGTCGACCGGACGCAAGGTGATCCGAGCGTTGCGCTGGCCCGATTGGACGATCCGGCGGATCAGCGGCGGGAAATCGTGGGTCACATCGAGATCGTAGGTCAGCAGCGTCTTGGCCCGGACATAGCCGGCACTTTCGATCCAGTGCTGGTAGGTCGCCGGGTGATGCCCCATCATGATCATCGGATCGTGGTCCTGACCCTTCACCAGCAGGCCCGGTTCTTCCCAGATCGACATCGAAATCGGGCCGATCGCACGGCTCATGCCCTGACTGCGGAGCCATTCCTCGGCCCTGGCCAGCAGGGCGTGGGCGACGTCCTCGTCCTCGGCATCGAAATAGCCGAACATGCCGGCACCGGGGCCGAAGCCCTGTTCGCGCGGCAGTTCGAGTGCGAGATGGTCGATATGCGCCGAGATCCGGCCGACCGCGCGGCCTCCGCGGCGGGCGATGAAGAGCTGGTGCGAGGCGTGGCCGAAGAAGGGGTTCCGGTCGGGATCGACCAGTTCGAGCTGTTCGGACCGCAGCTGTGGCACCCAATGCGGCTCGCGAACGGCAATGGCCCGGCCGCAGTCGACGAATTCGGCGCGCCCCTTCTTGCCCACGACCGACTCGATCACCACATCTGCTCTGGACATTCGCGCATAACCTTCGTTCAGTTCGGGTTAGCCCTGTGTGCGCTATCTGATCTTTGTCAAGGAAACGCGGGTCCGCGATCACTATGATCGACAGCGTGCGCTGTATCGTGCGCATGTTTTCGGCTAGGGACCTCCCAGGAAATTCGACCATGAATGTGCAACAGACACCGATTCCGGCTGCCGAGATCGGCTCGCCTCGCGAGGCGGGCTCGGGCTGGCACGCCCAGCTTCCCGACGACAAGGCGATGCTGCGCGCCGCGCGCGACCTGACCAAGGACATCGCGGCCCATCGAGCGCGTATCTATTGGCCCGATATGATCGGTTCGGCGCTGGTAGGCTATGGCGCGCTGGCGGGCGCGATCCTCGTCGAAAGCCTTCCCGCAGCCCTGGCTCTGGCGGCTCTGGCGGTGCTCGCGCTATATCGCGCGCTACTGTTCATTCACGAGATATCGCATTTCCGCAACGGCGCGCTGCCCGGCTTCCGGACGGCATGGAACGTGCTGGTCGGCATCCCCATGTTGACCCCATCCTTCATGTACGAACAGGTGCACACGCTGCACCACAAGCGCACACAATACGGCACGATCGAGGATCCCGAATATCTTCCGCTGGCGCTGATGAAGCCGTGGAGCCTGCCCGCCTTCGTCCTGATCGCGCTGCTCGCACCCGCCGCGCTGTTGCTGCGTTTTGCCATCTTGGTACCGCTTGGGGCCGTCGTGCCGCCGATCCGCCAGCTGACCTGGCAACGGCTGAGCGCACTGGCGATCAATCCGGATTTCCGCCGCCGCCCTCCCGAAGGCGATTTGTCCAGACGCGTAGTGCTGCAGGAAACGGGAGGCATGCTGTGGAGCTGGGCACTCATCGGCAGCATCTTCGCCTTCGGTTGGAAGCCGCTGCTCGTCGCACTCGCCGTGGCGTCGGTGGTCGCACTGCTAAACCAGCTGCGTACACTGGTGGCACATCTGTGGGAGAACGAGGGCGAGGCGATGACCGTCACCGCCCAGTTCCTCGATAGTGTCAATGTGCCGCCGCCCGGCATGGTCGCGGAGCTGTGGGCGCCGGTGGGGCTGCGCTACCACGCGCTGCACCATCTGATGCCCTCGATGCCCTATCATTCTCTGCCCGAGGCGCACCGCCGCCTGGTGGCAGAGCTGGAGGCGGATTCGAGCTATCATGGCGCCAACCATGCCGGCATGGCCGTACTGGTCGCGCGGATCGCGCGGAATACGATGCGGTAGTTGTTCGCGTGCGGTGCGGCCCTAGGGTGGTGCCGCCGCAAGCTATCGACGCATATCTATAGCGCAGCCACCAGAAAAGGCCGCTCCCCTCGGTGGATGGGAGCGGCCTTTCGCATTCCACCCGGCAATGAGCCGGGCAAGCCGATCAATCTCAGTCGACGTTGACGTCGGCCTTGACGCCGTCTTCGCTGATCGTCGCGTCAACGTCCTTGCCGTCGATAGTCACGCTCGAGCCTTCAGCGGCGTCGGCCGGTTCGGCAACGACGGTTTCGGTCGCGGTCGGCGTGATCACAGTCGTGTCGGCGGTATCGGTCGCTGCGGTATCGGCGGTTTCGGCCGTATCGGCCTCACCGCAAGCAGCGAGTGCGAGAGCGGCGGCGAGCGCGGGAATGGCGAGCTTGGTCATGTCACGTCTCCTTTGTGGCAACATTGTGGCAAGAACAGCCCGCGGACGAGGAGGTTCCCCGAAAAGTGCTTCAGCCGAGAAAGCGGATCATGGCGCATCGTCGCTCGCGCGGAAGGCCGTGCGCGGCCTCTTGTTCGATGTCGGCCTTGAGCCGTGGATACGCCTCGAGATCGGCAATCCGCTCGAAGCCGTGCCGCGCGTAGAAGGGCGCATTCCAGGCCACATCGGTGAAAGTGGTCAGCGTGAGCGCGGCAAAGCCGCTATTGTGCGCATCGATAGCGAGCGCGCGCAGGAGAACCGATCCCACGCCTTGCCGTTGCACATCGGGATGGACCGAGAATTCGCGGATGTGAAGCTCGCGGCGGAAGGGTTCGGTCGAAATGAACCCCACCAGCCGGCCGTCCGCCTCCGCCACCAGCGAATGGCCCTTCCGAATGAGTGCCGCCTGCTTGTCTTCGGGGATCGCATGCGTTCCCGCAATGCCGGAAAGCCCTGCGACATCGCGAAACAGCCGGCCGGCTGCCAACTCGATGGCCGGCAAGTGACGCGCGTCCTCGACCCGTGCCAGGCGGATCGAGAAGTCGCTCATTCCTCGGTGCGGATAAGCACCGTCTCGCCGATCAGCAGGAACAGGAAGAATGGGGCCCATGCCGCGAGGAAGGGCGGATAGCCGCCGAAGCTCCCCATCGCGAGCGCAGCATTGTCGACCACGAAGTAAGCGAAGCCCAGCGCCATGCCGATGACCGCACGGACGAACAACTGGCCCGAACGCGCAAGGCCGAAGGCGGCCACCGCGCCCAATAGCGGCATCAGGAACGCGGACAGCGGTCCCGAGATCTTGTGCCACCATTTCGCCCGCAGCTCGGTCGTTCGGCGTCCGGCCCGCTCGAACTCGGCTATCGATCGCGTGAGTGTCCAGAAGGGCTCGGCATCGGGGTCGATCTTGGCGAGGTCGATCTGGTCGGGGGTCAGCGCTTCGCCGACTACCAGCGATTGCGGTCGGTCGGTCACCGCATTCTGCACGCTGAACCGGGTGATGCCGTCGAGCCGCCAGCCGGGATTGGCATAGCGCGCGCTGTCGGCGGCGATCTGCTCGACGATCATTCCTTCGGAATTGCGGCGATACCAGGTGACCTTGCGCATGGCGATGGCATCGCCGCGGCCTGCAAGATAGGCGGCGGTGAGGATGTTGTCCTCGTCGCTCAGATAGACGTTGGTGCGTACCCGGCTCTCGGTCGGGATCGGGCCGTATTCGACGGCTTCCCAGGCCTTGAGCGTCTCGGTAGCCCGCGTGACGACGCGTTCGTTGAAACCGAAGCTGGCGAGCGAAACCAGCCCCGCGGTCAACAACAGCGGGGCGAGCACCTGGTGCGCGGACAGCCCCGCCGCCTTCATCGCGATGACCTCGCTGTTCTGGTTCAGCGTGACCAGCGTGATCAGCGTCGCCAGCAGCACCGAATAGGGCAGGAAGCGCGCGATCAGCTGCGGTATCCGCAGCCCCGCATAGGTCAGCAACTCGCCCTGACCATTGCCCGGGACGGCAAGGATTTCTCCGCTGGTCGAGAGCAGGTCGAGCATCAGCAGCACGAGCACGAGCACGAACAGCATTGCCGCGATCCGCGCGACGAAGAGCTTGGCGAGGTAGACCGTCAGCGTGCGCGAGGGGAAGAAGTCGAGCTGCATGGATTTCCCGTTATTCGGCCGCCGCCAGGTCGATCGTCAGCCGGCGGCGCCGGAACAGCTTGCCGAGGCGCTTGGTCATCTTGCCGAACCAGATTTCGAGCGCGCCGATCGCTTGCCCGCCGGGGACGTAGGCGACGCGCCAGTACATCCACACGATTAGTGCGGCAAACAGCAGGAACGGCCCCCACAGGGCGAGGATCGGATCAACCCGGCCGAGTGCGGCGATGTCTTCGCCATATTGATTGACCTTGTGATAGGCGACCACCATCACGATCGACAGGAACACGCCCAGCGCGCTGGTCGAACGTTTCGGCGGAATCCCCAGCGCAACGGCCAGCAGCGGCATCAGCGCCATCATCACCACCTCGACCAGGCGGAAGTTGAAGCTCGCCTGGCTGGCGTCGCGTTTGGCATCGCTCTGGCCATCGCTCCAGCCGATGCGCAGCAGTTCGGGCAGGATGTATTCGCGCTCGGCATCGCCGCGGGCGCGGAACTGTTCGATCTTGGGCAGGTCGATCGGCAGGTCGTGGCGCGTGAAGGTGAGCACGCGCGGCGTCTGGCTGCCGGTATCCTGGACGATGGTCCCGTCGGTCAGCCGCAGGATGATCGTGTCGGGATCATCGGTGGTGGCAAGGAAGGCGCCTTCCTTGGCCGATATCGACAGCACCTGCCCCTTGTCGTTGGAGACGCGGGCGAAGATACCCTTGAGACGCCGCCCGTCGTCCTCGCTCTCTTCGATCCTCAACGCCATGCGATCGGCCAGCGTGGTGAACTCGCCGACCTTGATCGAGGCCCCGAGCGCGCCCGAGCGCAGTTCGTATTCCATTTGCTCGTAGTAATAGCGGCTGACCGGCTGGATGAAGAACACCAGCGCGATATTGATCACCATCAGCACGGCGGTGATCGCGAACGGGACGCGCAACAGCCGCCCGTAGCCGAGGCCTACCGCGCGGAACACGTCGAGCTCGCTGCTGGTGGCGAGCTTGCGGAATGCGAGCAGGATGCCGAGCAGCAGGCCGAGCGGGATCGCGAGGCTGGCGTATTCGGGCACCAGCGCCATCAGCATCTTGAATACGACGCCCACGGGGCCGCCTTCGACCGCGACGAAATCGAACAGCCGGAGCATCTTGTCGAGCACCAGCAGCGAGGCGGCGATCGCGAACACGGCCAGCATCGGCACGATCACGAGCCGGAAGATATACCGATCGATACTGGGCAGGAATTTGAGCAAGGGGCCGCCGGTCAATTGTCTCCGCCGGAGCCCCTAGCGCGCTTTTCGGCGCAGGTCATGCCCCTTGTCGCTCGGCTGGGGAGCGGCCGCTCAGGCCTTTTCCAGCGTGCATTGCAGCGGGTGCTGGTTCTGACGAGCGAAATCCATCACCTGGTGGACTTTGGTCTCGGCCACTTCATAGGGAAAGATGCCGCAGACGCCGACGCCCTTCTGGTGGACATGCAGCATGACCCGCGTCGCTTCCTCCATGTCCATGCGGAAGAAGCGCTTCAGGACGATGACCACGAATTCCATCGGGGTATAGTCGTCGTTGAGGAGCAGTACCTTGTACTGGCTGGGTTTCTTGGGCTTGGCGCGAGTCTTGGTGGCAATGCCGACCTGGCCTTCGCCATCGCGCGCATCGTCGTCGCCGTCTGTGGCGCGGATTTCGAGGGGAGTCGGAATCTGGGACATTTCAGGTGCCATTATCGTATCGCCCGGCCAAATCGCAAGGCGCCAGCGGCGCGGCCGCGGGTCGCGTGGTTGCAATGAGACGAAAAAAGGGCCGGATGGCACGAAACCATCCGGCCCACGGTGTCCAATTCGCCGGGCGAGGGAGAGAGGAGAGAGTGCCCGGCGGAATTGAAGCTGGATTTCGCCTTTAGGCGGCCTTGCGGACCTTTTCCGCGGCCAGGCTCATGCGGGTCGAAACCGGCGCGAAGGCTTCGTTCGCGAGCTTGAGCATGGCTTCGGCGTTCTTCGAAGTGGTCGCGACCAGCGTGTCGAAATTGCGACGGGCGATTTCGCCCTGCAGCTGGAACAGTTCGGTCGGCGACTTGATCGCGGTGAACTTCTTGACGTCTTCCTGGACGGTCTCGGCAGCCGACTTGGCTTCCTCGACATAGGTGCGGCCCATGTCCTGCATGCCGGCGGCGAGGATCTTGCCCGATTCGACGAAGGCTTCGATGTTGCCCTTCTGGAATTCGACGGCGTCCTTGGTCATTTCGGTGCCCTTGTCGTAGGCGGCCTTGGCACGGGTCTGCACGTCGGCAGCCAGTTCCTTCGCCTTGGCGGTGTAATCGGTGGTTGCGGTCTTCTTGGCAGTGGCCATGATGGTTTCCTTCAACTGGGAAATCGGAGAGGTCTTGGCGGCTTGCGCCTCGGGAGCGGCGGCCTTCTTGGGGGCCGTCTTGGTCTTTTTCGCTGCAGCCGGGCGGGCGGCCGATGCGGTTTTCTTGGCGAGGGCCTTCTTCGGCGCGGCTTTCTTGGCCAGAGCCTGCTTCTTCGGCGCAGCCTTCTCGGGCTTGGCCGCAACAGCCTTGGCAATGACCTCGGTCTTCACCGGAGCCGTAGTGTCCGCTTCGACGGCCTTTTCGACCTTCTTGGCGTTTACCGCATCTGCGGTTTTCTTCTCCGCTGCCTCGGCAAAGGCCTTCTCGGCGGCGGCATCGATCTTGCTCTGGTTGTCGGCCATCGGAAACCTCGCTTTGTTGCACTGCACAAAATAGGCATTGCATGTGCGAAGTCAAGCGATTTTTGTGCAGTGCACAATAATCGGGAAAGTGGTAGTTGCTCCGAGGCTTAGCGAGTGGCGACGTAGCGTCCCGGCGCGTCTTCGATCACCTTGTCGCCCTTGCCGCCAGGCTTGCGCTTGCCCGAGGCCGGAATGGTTGCGTCGGCTTGTGCGCGCAGCCATTCGATCCAGTCGGGCCACCAGCTGCCCGGATGTTCGACCGCGCCATCACGGAACTCGGCCAGCGTATGCGCCTCGCCTTCGTTGAGCCAGTACTGGTATTTGTTCGCGTCGGGCGGATTGACCACGCCCGCGATATGGCCCGAGCCCGCGAGGACGAATTTGATCGGGCCCTTGAAGTGGTCGCGTATCTTCCAAACGCTCTCGGCCGGCGCGATGTGGTCCTCCTTGCCCGCCTGGACGTAGCTCGGCGTCTCGACCAGGCGGAGATCGATCGGAGTGCCGTCGATGCTAAGCGCGTCGGGCTCGACCAGCCGGTTGTCGCGGTAGAGATCGCGCAGATATTGCGCGTGCCACTTTGCAGGCAGGTTGGTGACGTCGCCGTTCCAGTGGAGCAGGTCGAAGGCCGGGTAGTCCTCGCCCAGCAGGTAGTTGTTGACGACGTAATTCCAGATCAGGTCGGTTCCGCGCAGCAGGTTGAAGGTCGCCGCCATGTAGCGCCCGTCGAGATAGCCGTCGGCGCTCAGCGCCTTGACCATGCCGAGATGGCCGTCGTCGACGAAATTGAGCAGCTCGCCTGCCTTTTCGAAATCGACCTGCGCAGTGAAGAAGGTCGCGCTCTGCACCTTGTCCTGTTCGCCGCGGCGGTGGAGCAGCGCGAGCGTCGCGGCAAGCGTGGTCCCCGCGACGCAATAGCCGATCGCGTTCACCCGCGGCACGTCCAGCCGTTCGCGGATGTGGTCGATCGCGTCGATCTGGGCGCGGACGTAATCGTCCCACACCACATCCTTCATGCTGGCATCGGCCGATTTCCAGCTGACCATGAATACGGTCACGCCTTGGTCGACCGCCCATCTGACGAAGCTTTTCTTCGGGTTGAGGTCGAGGATGTAGAAGCGATTGATCCACGGCGGGAAGATCACCAGCGGCGTCTCCAGCACTTCTTCGGTCGAGGGCGAGTACTGGATCAGCTGGTAGAGCGGCGTTTCGTGGACCACCTTGCCCGGGGTCACCGCGATGTTCTCGCCCAGGGTGAAGGCGCTTGCATCGGTATGGCTCAACTGTCCGCGCCTGAGGTCGGCGAGCAGGTGCTCCATGCCCTTGACGAGATTCTCGCCTCTGGTCTCGAGCGTGCGCTCCATAACCACCGGATTGAGCAGCGGGAAATTCGCCGGGCTTGCCGCTTCGGTCACCGCGCGCGTGGTGAAGCGCAGCTGCTCGCGCTTGTCGTCCGAAAGGCCGTCGATTTGGTCGACCATTTCGGCGGCGCGTTCGGCGAGGAAGAGGTAGGTCTGGTGGATCAGCGCGTAGGCGGGATGCGCGCGCCAGCGCGGATCGGCGAAGCGGCGGTCGCGGCGCGGCAGGTCGGCCTCGCCTTTCTCTTCCGGCTGACCGTCGGGGCCGAGCGTGTAGTGGTCCATCACCTGCTGCCACAGCGCCATCCCATCCTGCACCAGCGCCTGCTGCCGAGCGGGATCGGCCAGCGGCATCTGGCGATACCAGTCCTGCGCCAGCTGCATCCAGCGGGTCGGGTCGAACCACGGCCCCATCGCCTGCGGATCGGCCATCTGTTCGGCCTGATATTCGAGCCACATCCCCTGCAGCTTCGCCCCGACCTCCGCCCAGTGGCGCATGTCCTCGGCCGACAGCGGCGTGCCCGCGGTGGCTTCGGCCATTGGCGCGAACAGCGCGCGCGCCAGCTTGGCCGGGGCTTCGAACATGTTGGTGAAGGGATCGGGGCCGTCGTCGGTCATCATCGCTCCTGCCTGGTGCCAAGCACCTGTTGGGGGGACAATAGGATATTGCGCGTCCCGATGCATCCGTCCCGTTGGCACCTGCCCGGTGAATAGGTAATCAGTGTGACTCAACCAACGCGCCACGGAGCCCGAATGTCCGACGAATTCTACCGCATCAAGCGCTTGCCGCCCTATGTCATCGCCGAAGTCAACGCGATGCGGCACGCGGCGCGGCGCGCGGGGCGCGACATCATCGATCTCGGCATGGGCAATCCCGACCATCCCCCGCCGCAGCATGTGATCGACAAATTGTGCGAGGTGGCGGGCAAGCCCAGCGCGCATGGCTATTCGCAGTCGAAGGGGATCCCCGGGCTGCGCAAGGCGCAGGCCAATTACTACGGCCGTCGGTTCAACGTCGACCTCGATCCCGAACGCGAAGTGGTGGTGACGATGGGCTCGAAGGAAGGTCTATCCTCGATGGCCACCGCCATCACCGCGCCGGGCGACGTCGTGCTCGCGCCGAGCCCATCCTATCCGATCCATACCTTCGGCTTCATCATCGCCGGGGCCACCATCCGCAGCGTGCCCACCACGCCCGACGAGCAGTACTGGAAGGCGCTCGACAATGCGATGGCCTATACCGTGCCGAGGCCGACGGTGCTGGTGGTCAACTATCCCAGCAATCCGACCGCCGAGACCGTCGATCTCGAATTCTACGAGCGACTGGTCGCCTGGGCGAAGGAGAACCAGGTCTGGGTGCTCTCCGACCTCGCCTATTCCGAACTCTATTACGACGGCAAGCCGACCCGCTCGATCCTCGAGGTTCCGGGCGCGAAGGACGTCGCGGTCGAATTCACCTCGATGTCGAAGACCTATTCGATGGCCGGCTGGCGGATGGGCTTCGCGGTCGGCAATCCGACGCTGATATCGGCGCTGACGCGGGTGAAGTCCTATCTCGACTATGGCGCCTTCACGCCGATCCAGGCGGCGGCCTGCGCCGCGCTCAACGGGCCGCAGGACATCGTCGAGGAGAATCGCCAGCGCTACCAGCGCCGACGCGACGTGATGGTCGAAAGCTTCGCCCGCGCGGGCTGGGATATTCCCTCGCCGCCCGCCAGCATGTTCGCCTGGGCCCCGCTGCCCAAGGCGTTCCACAATATGGGCAGTCTCGAATTCTCCAAGCAGCTGCTCGAACATGCCGGCGTCGCGGTTGCGGCGGGGGTCGGCTATGGCGAGGAGGGCGAGGGCTTCGTGCGGATCGCCATGGTCGAGAACGAGCAGCGCATCCGCCAGGCGGCGCGCAACGTCAAGCGTTTCCTCGCCGAACACGCGGGCGGCTAGCGGCGAATTGCCTCCGGTTCGGAGGCAACTCCCCTCACAGCTGTTTGCAAACGAATCCATTTACTTAGTCTCGGTCCCGCTTCGCAGAACGAGGGGGTCGATTCATGGGGGGAACGGCGTTCGTCTGGCTTTCGAACAGCCCGGATGTGCCGCGCCGATGGGACCTGCGGCAGGCCGATTGGTCGATGCGCCATGCTCCCTGTGCCGAAAAAGCGGCTGACGGCCTGCCGGGGGTGCTCGACTGGCGCTCGGCGAGCCGGCCTGCCGATTGGTGCGCGCTGCCCCGGCGCGGGCGGATCGCGGCGATCGGGGTCGACGATGCGCACGAGCGGGCCCGGCTGCTCGACCAGGGTTTGGGCGATGCGCTTGGCAGCCGTGTCGGCTTCGTCGAACTCGTCGCGCGGATTTCCCGTCTCTCGGGTCGGGCCCGGTCGCTGCCGCGGCTTCTCCAGGCAGGGCCGGTGGCGCTCGACCTGTTCCATCGCGACGGACGTGTGGCGGGGCGCTGGCTCGGCCTCCATCCGCGCGAATTCGCGCTTCTCTGGCGGCTCGCCGAAACTCCCGGCATTCGGGTGCCGCGCAAGCAGTTGCTGCGCGAAGTCTGGCGGCTCGACCATGTCCCCGAAACCAACTCGCTCGACGTCCATGTCTCGCGCCTGCGTGCGAAGCTGCATGTCGCGCGTTGCGCCTGGCTGGTCGAGACCGACCCGCTCGGCGGCTACCGCCTCGCCACTCTGCGCTTCCAGCTTGAGCCGGGTGGCGGAGCAACTGGACTTGTCGCATCCGTGAGCTACGAAGGGGACGAGGCATCCCGTGGGCGAGAGGCAGTTTCATGAATTTCAACGACCGTGTTTCCATCGATCTGGGCGACAACGGCGTCGCGCAGGTGCGCTTTACCCGCGGCGACAAGATGAATGCGCTCGATCCGGCGCAGTTCGAGGCGATCCTTGAGGCAGGGGAGGCGCTGCGCGCAATGCCGAGTCTGCGCGCGGTAGTGCTGTCGGGCGAGGGCCGTGCCTTTTGCGCGGGGCTCGACACCTCCAGCTTCGGTGGCGATCCGGCGGGCTCGGGCAAGCTCGCGACCCGCACACACGGCAATGCCAATCGCGCGCAGGAAGCCGCCATGACCTGGCGCAAGTGCCCGGTTCCCGTGATTGCCGCCGTCCATGGCGTGTGCTTCGGCGGCGGGCTGCAGATCGCCAGCGGCGCCGACATCAGGGTGGTCCATCCGGCCACGCGGATGGCGGTGATGGAAATGAAATGGGGCCTAGTGCCCGACATGGGCGGCTATGCGCTGTGGCGCGGGCTGGTGCGCGACGATACGCTGCGCGAGCTGACCTATACCAATCGCGAGTTCTCCGGCGAGGAAGCGCTTGGACTGGGCTTTGCCACCATGGTCGAGGACGATCCGCATTCGCGCGCCACCACGCTGGCCGAGGCGATCGCCAACAAGAACCCGCAGGCGATCCGCGGCGCCAAGCGCCTGTTCCGCGTGATGCATGAGGAAGGCGAGGACGCGATCCTGCTCGCCGAGAGCGAGGAGCAGGACGGCATCATCCGCCAGCCGAACCAGATCGAGGCGGTGATGGCCGAAATGCAGAAGCGCGCGCCGGTGTTCAAGGACGAGTGACGGCGGATCGACAGGCGGCAAGGCGTTCGAGCCCGCGCCGTCCAGACACCTGATGCGGGCGATAAGGAATTTCCCTGCGGAACCTCATATCGGCTTGCGGCGGTGCTGCCGATCGATCGAGATTTTAGCGGGGACCTCGCCGACTACTGCCGCTGAGTAGGGGCGTATGAGCCCCGCAGGCCTGTTCACGGCTGCGGTAACAGACGATGCGCTGTAATTGCGGCCTCCCGGCGCACCTGGGATAGACACAAATAAACCTCTGATTCCGACCCGAAGCTCGAACCAGGGGTCGATCAGACATTAAGGAATTCATTAAATATGATGTGCCCCAAAAAGCGGAAATTTGGAAGGAGAATGGCCGATGAATTCCAATGGATATTTACAATGATAGCAGTTTAGATGAAAAAAGGTGGCGAACGGATACTTGTTTTGACTCTGTCTCGTTGATAGAATTCCCCTTACTAGGAAAGGGCCTAGTGTAAGGGAGGTTTTGCATGAAAAAGATCCTCATCGGTTTCGCGGCTGCCATGCTTGCGGCTGCACCTGCGGCGGCATTCCCGAATTATGACTTCCATATCCAGTATACGTATCTGGATGCTAATGGTGCTGTTATTGGAAGTTTCACGGTATATTGTGATGGCAGGGAAGTATCGGAAGGGGTGACCTGGTCTCCCTACTATACTGTAATCTACGGCAGCTGTGATGCGCTTTGAGAGTTCGGGGCAGGCATTGCCTGCCCCGCATTCGTCCTGAGCGAGGCTTCTTCGCTCTCGTCTAGGTGGGCGTGGCAATCGGCAAATGCCTTCCGCAGACTGCGATTTGCTCCCATGGTTGAATGCCATGGTCGAAAATGAGTGAAGGCGTCACTTTGCGGGGCCTCCCTGCATTCGACGCACGCCCCAATCCATGTATCGTGACCGCACTCAGGCCGCGATCGTCAGGCGGTTCCGGCCCCTATTCTTGGATTGATAGAGCGCGGTATCGGCGGCCTGGAGGAGGAAGATTTCGTCGGCGCCCCTGTGGTGCTCGGCAACGCCGAGGCTGATCGATACGCTTTGGGGTCCTTCGAGGCTTTCCCAGTCCAGCTTGTGGCAGGCGACACGCAGCCTTTCGCCGATCATGGCTGCGCCCTCTGCCGAAGTATCGGGCAGGATGGCGAGGAATTCTTCGCCGCCTAGCCGACCGAACAGGTCGCCCTTGCGCAGGGAGCGCTCGCCCAGCGCCGCGATTTCGCACAGTACCTGGTCGCCCACCGCGTGGCCATGGATGTCGTTGACCGATTTGAAATGGTCGACATCGATCATCATCACCGACAAGTCGCGCCCGGCACGGTCGGCGCGGGCGATTTCCTCGGCCAGCCGCGCGAGCAGCTTGCGCCGGTTGGCGACATGCGTCAGCTGGTCCGTCTCGGCCAGCAGCACCGCGTCGCGCGCCAGCTTTTCGGCTCGTCCCTTCTGGCGTTCCAATTCCTTTGCGGCCCGGACATGTTCGGTAACGTCCTTGAGTACGCCGAAGATAGCGACGGGCCGCCCGTCCTCCAATTCGATGTCACCCAGCGATTCAACATGGCGAATGGAACCGTCCGAGCGCTTGATGCGCGCCTTCAGGATGAAGGATTTCTGCTCGACGACCGCTTTCGCCAGTACCGCGCGGACCTTCTCATTGTCCTCGGGAATGATCGATCCGTGCTCCAGGTTCATCGCCTGGTCCCTGTCCGGATCGAGCCCGTAGATGTGGAACATGCCGTCCGACCATTCGCTCGTTCTGGTCGTGAGGCAGTATCGCCAATGGCCGACGTGGGCGAAGGACTGCGCCGCCTCGTGCTGCGCCTTGCGAAACGCGATCTCCTTCATCTGCGCGCGCGATTTCGCGAGCAGCGTGGCCAGCGGCAGTGCCGAAGCGAACATCGTCAGCAGATAGAATTGGAAGAAGTAGATTTCTGCAACCGGATCGCCGACGAATGCGATGGGGCTGGTTCCGACAGAAACGGCGAAACTGCCAGCGGCGGCGATCGCGAAGACCATCGCCAATGCGCCCGTCACGCCCAGCACGTAGGTGGCGAGCACCGTTGCCGCCAGCGGCAGGAACAGCAGCGGGTAATCGCTCTGGAAAAAGGTCAGGCCGATTGTCGCAGCGCAAAATGCCAGAACCGCAAGGGCCTGCCGCCTGCCTTCCGCGATCGGTTCCTCACCGGCGACGATGCGCGTGGCGGTCACGATTGCCGGTGCCACGATCAGGATGCCCAGCAGGACCGTGGCGAACCAGGACAGCGCGAAGGCCCGATCCGCCGCGTGACCGGTGGTGACGGTTGCGATTGTCGCGCTCACCACGGCCGCGGCGAGCGCTCCGACGGAAAACCGTAGCACCCATTGCGGCTGGTCGAAGCGGCCGCAACCGCGCCGGCCGTCGCCGGCGATCCGGCTGGCGATCAGTCCTTCGAGGAGATTGGCGATGGTAAAGGCGAGCGCGACCCCGAGGCTTGCGCCGAATGCCAGATTGATGCCGATGCTTGCCGGCGCGACGAGTGCGATCAGCAGCGCTCGTGCCCTGGACCGCAGCAGCAGCAGGCCGGCGACGAATACCCCGCTCGAGGGCCAGATGATCGCGATTCCGTCGTTTGTTTGCGTATATGTCAGCGAGACCGCGGCCAGAACGGCATAGGCAAATGCGAACAGCAAGGCCGCGGGCCATCCGATCGCCAACCTGTTCTCGATCATCAGCTTCATGCGCTGGTCGGGTAGCGCATCATGATTAAGATTTCCTGTTCGGGGCGTCCGCCAACCGGCGCCGGGAACGTCGAATCCGCGACCTTCCCTTCAGCCGAACACCGCAACGCATTGCATGCCGTCGAGCACCTGCCGGCCCTCGGAATTCCACAGCCGCAGCCGCTCCGAGGAATAGCCATGCGCGGCATGCTGGCTGGCGTTTTCGGACAGCCACCAGCCGTCGCGTGTCTGCGGCGCCGGCTCGAGCAGGTTGAAGCTCCAGTTGATCGAACTGATCGGGCCCTGCCGCTGCATCGCGCGCATCGCACCCGGCGGCAGCACGTCGCCAAGCAGGACCAGCTCGCTCACGGGGTCGAGTCCCTCGCGCTCGGTCAGCCGCGCCCAGCGGCGCACCACCGGTTCGCCGGGACCCTGCAATTCCTGTGCCCGGCGGAGTTCGAAATTGTTCTGGATGAAGGCCGGCCCCTTGCCGTGCATCGCGGGTTCGGCCTCTTCCGGACCGCCGGGCCAGTCTGCAACCGGCGCGGCATCGTGTTCGGCATTGGCCTCGCGCTCGGTCCCGAACAGCCAGAAGGCGGTGAGCGTACATGCGCCCTCGCACCAGATCTCGCTGCGCACCTGCGCGACATTGCGCCCCTGCCGCACGATCTCGCGCCGCAATTCCACCTCGGGCCCGGTCGGGGCGACGAAGGCGACCTGCGCGGCGCGCAGGGGCGGCAGGTCGGGGAAGGCGCGGACGGCGGCGGTATAGGCGATCAGCGCCGAGGCGCCGCCGTAGAGCGTCCGTCCCTGCATCCAGGCATCGAGGCCCGAAAAACGCGTCTGGCCGCCACCTGCGGTAATCGGATCGAGGAGATTTGCTATGCTCATGTAGCGGGTCATTGCCGCTCCGTGGGCACGCGTCCAGACTGACGTAACGGAAGGCGCCACGAGGCGATTGCCTTTGTCCCGGAGAATCGCTAGTGCGCCGCTTCCCGGGTCGAGAGGCCGGGCGAGGCCCGATGGCGGAGTGGTTACGCAGAGGACTGCAAATCCTTGCACGCCGGTTCGATTCCGGCTCGGGCCTCCACTTCTCGCTTGTCAGCGACGAGTGCCGCTTTAGCTCAGTTGGTAGAGCACATCATTCGTAATGATGGGGTCACAGGTTCGAGTCCTGTAAGCGGCACCACTCCTATACCCTTTCTCCAGCACTCTCTGTCCGCGCGCACGGCGGCCGTGTGGCGCAATTGCGGCGATCCGCTTCCGAATCCTGTTGCGGCTCTGTCGCTCCGCTGGGCTTCTGGCTGCAGAAGAATGAAGGGCGCCGGGTGGGGCGGGGATTGATCAAGCGGGCGGAACACTCTGATGGGTGGTCGGAAATTTCCGCATGACTTTTCCATTCGGGTGGTGTTAAGACACTGCCATCAACCAAGAAGAGGCCCGGTTTCACGGGCTCGTCGGATCGCTGAACTAGTCGGCAAACGCGCAAGGGCGCGTTGTTGAGGGGGCGATCCGAATGGGCTTGGGCCAGCGAATCAACATGCATTTCATCTGCGGCAGTGGCGCCGCACCGCGTACCGCAAAGGCGGCATTGCTCGCGGGGGCCATGGCGCTCGCTCTGCCTGCTGCGGCACAAGCACAGACGGTGCCGAGCCGCGGCGAACTGGCACCGCCGCAAGCGCGCGAGCCGGTGCGTCCGGCCACCACGCTGACCATCGACGGGGGAATGGAGCGCGCGCCCTGTGCGCTCGATGCACCCGACCTCGCCGATATCGCAGTGACCTTGCGCTCGGTGCGCTTCGTCGGGGCGGAGAAGGCACCCGACGTGGCGCTGGCGGGCGCCTATCAGGATTATCTCGGCCGCGAATTGCCGATCGCGGTCCTGTGCGACATCCGCGCGGCCGCCAACCAGCGGCTGCAGCAGGCGGGCTATCTCGCGACGGTCGAGATCCCGGCGCAGCGGCTGTCGAACGGCGATGCCGAGATGCGGATCGTCTTCGGGCGGGTCACCGCGCTGCGGGTACGCGGCGATGCCGGTCCTTCCGAACAGCTGGTTGCAGGCTATCTCGAGCCGCTCACGCAAGATGCGGTCTTCAACACCCGCCGTGCCGAGCGCTACCTGTTGCTGGCCGACGATCTCCCGGGGGTCGACGTACGCCTCTCGCTGCGTCCCGCGGCGGACGGCGCGCCGGGCGATCTGGTCGGCGACATCGCGGTCGTCCGGCGGCGCGGTGCGCTCGACTCCAACGTCCAGAACCTCGGTTCGAAATCGCTCGGTCGGTTCGGTGGGCTGCTGCGCGGCGAGGTCTACGACCTGACGGGGCTCGGCGACCGGACCAGCCTCGCGCTGTTTTCGACCGCCGATTTCGACGAGCAACAGACCGTCCAGATCGGCCACGACTTCGCGCTGGGAAGCGAAGGGCTGAGAATGTTCGGCCAGTTCACCTACAGCTGGACCGATCCCGATCTGGGCCTGCCCGGGCTCGACGTGCAATCCGAGACGCTTTTTGCCACGGCGGGGCTGGCCTATCCGATCCAGCGCAGCCGGAGCGCGACCCATATCCTGAGCGGCGGGCTCGATTTCGTCGATCAGGACCTGACAGTCAACGACCTGCGGCTGACGCGCGACCGGGTCAGGACCGTGTTCCTGCGGCTTGAATCGAACTATGCCGATCCAGCGAGCATTGCGGGGACGGATGGCTACAGCGGCTTCGCGCCCAAGCTCGCCGCGCGCAGCGCGATCGAGCTGAGGCAGGGGCTCGACGTCTTCGATGCCAGTCCCGATTGCCGCGCCGATCCGCTCGCCTGCATCGCCGCCGGAACTGCGCCGAACCGGATCGAGGCCGATCCCACCCCGATGCTGCTACGGCTCGAGGGGCAGGCCGATTACCGCCCGATCCCCGACCTGCGCTTCTCGCTCGGCATGAGTGCCCAGTTCACGCGGGATCCGTTGCCTGCCTTCGAGGAGTTCGCCGCGGGCAACTATTCGATCGGCCGCGGTTACGATCCGGGCAGCATCCTCGGCGACAGCGGCTACGCGCTGTCGTTCGAGGTCGGTTACGGATCGACCGCGCCCACGGGCCCCAAGCAAATGGCCTGGGAAGGGTATCTCTTCTCCGACATGGCCTGGACCTGGAACGAGGATCCGAGCCGTTCGCCGCTCAATCCCGACCGCCTGTGGTCGGCCGGTGCCGGCCTGCGTTTCGCCTATGGCAGTGCGCTGCAAGCCGACGTGGCGGTCGCCGTCCCGCTCGAGAAGCCCGATTTCGCGGCCGATCGCGGCGATGTCCGGCTGCTTTTCTCGCTCACCACCCGCCTGCTTCCCTGGAGGTACTGACATGGTCCGTTCACACACTCGCCGTTCGACCCTGATGCTCGGCGGGGCGGGGCTCGCCATGGCAGCCGCGCTCGCGCTGCCGGAACCTGCCGCAGCGGATGCCTTCAACGGCACTCCCAGCTTCGTGCGCGGCACGGGCACTGTCGATCGCTCGGTTACCAATGTCGATACGATCACGATTACCTCTGCCACCGCAGTGCTCGACTGGACGATCTTCGAGGACAATTTCGGCAATGCGCTGACCTTCCTGCCCAATGGAAGCACTGCCTATTTCCAGGACGGTCCGGGGCAGGGCGGCTTTGCCGTGCTCAACCGGATCCTGCCCTCGACCAATGGCAATGTGGTGGTGTTCCAGGGCTCGGTCATATCGCGCCTGCAGGATGCGAGCGGAGCCTTTTCCAATGGCGGGATGGTCGCCTTCTATTCGCCCACCGGCATCCTGGTCGGCAGCAATGCCGTGTTCGATGTCGGCCAGCTCCTGCTGACCACGCTCGACCCGGATCTCAACAGCTTCGACAGCTACGCGGCTGGCGGGACTCTGCAACTGACCGGCGCATCGGGGGCCACCGCGGGTGTATCGATCGATGCCGGGGCTCAAATCACGGCGACCGGTGAGAGCAGCTATTTCGCCGTTGCCGCGCCGCAGATCGCCATGCGCGGCAATGCCTACATCAATGGCTCGACAGCCTATGTCGCGGGCGAGCAAGTCAATCTGACCTACAACAATGGACTGTTCGACATCCAGATACCGGTCGGGACGAGCGTGGCCAATCCGATCGACCACAGCGGCACGACGGGCGGGCCGTCGAGCACGGGCTCGGGCGACAACCACCTGATCTATGCGGTCGCCAGGGCGACGACCGATCCGATCACCATGCTCCTGCGCGGCAATCTCGGCTTCGACACAGCGGCCACGGCGGGCATCGACAATGGCGATATCATCCTGTCGGCCGGTTACGATGTCTTCGGCCGCTCGGTCTCGACCGGCGCGGTGAACGAAAACGCGCTCGAGGAATCGATTTCGGTGCTGGGTTCCGCGACCTTTTCGTCGAGCGTTTTTGCCGGCGCAACCGGTTCTTTCGGGGTCAGTTCGAATGCCGGCGCGATTTCCTTCGCCGACGGGCTGATCGCGCGTGGCGCGCGATCGATTTCGCTCGTCGCCGAAAACGGCAACGACGTGACTATCACCGGCGATGTCGAACTCGGTTCCCAGGGTACGATCCTCGGCACGGGCGATGTCGTAGGGGGCACCATAGATCTGCTCGCACGCGGCGGTGCCGCGCTTGCCGTTACCGGCGGTCTCTTCGCCGATGCGACGCCGACCCAGAACAATGGCGATACGACCGGGGGCACCGTCAAACTCGAAGCCAATGGCGGAACGCTCACCATCGACGGAGACGTCTGGTTGCGCGCCGAGGGCAACGACCATTTTACCAGCGGAACGCTCGGCAACAGCTTTGGCGGGACCACCAGCGTGCTGGCGTCCAACGCTGGCTCGATCAGTCTGGGCGGCACCCTGCGAATGGATACACTCGCATTCGGCAACGGGCTGCGGGGGCGCACGGGCACCGGCGGAACCAGCGAAATCGTTGCGCAAAGCGGCGGCCGGGTGGATGTCGCCGGCACCGCCACGCTGCGCGCCTCGGGCTATGGCGGCGATGCCGACGGTTCGCTCGGCGTTTTCAACGGCGGGCTGGGAATGGGCGGCACGGCGCAAATCCTGGCGACCGGAGGCACGATCAGCTTCGGTAGTGCGGTCCAGCTTTCCGCCGAGGGCTTCGGCGGCGAGGGCGCCGCGGCTTTCGGGCTTGGCAGCGGCGGCGATCTCGGGGGCGCCGGATCGGGCGGTCTCGCGAATATCCAGTCGACGGACGGCAGCATAACGATAGCCGGCCTGACGGACCTGCTGGTCCGTGGCTTGGGCGGGCAAGGTGCATCGGGCGGCAACGGTACCGGCGGGATCGCGCAAGTGTTTGCGCGGGGAACCGGGACCATCGACCTCGCCAGCGTATCGGCTAGTGCCCATGGGCTGGCCGGCGACGGCCTCGGCGCGAACGGGCGCGGCGGCGATGGCCTGGGCGGGCGATCGATCATATTGACGCAGGATACGGGCGACATTTCCCTGACCGGCGATGCCAATCTGCAGGCCAACAGCTTCGGGGGCGATGGCCATACCGGGGGCGATGCCATCGGCGGCAATGCCGGGGTCTATGCAATTTTCGGCAGTATCGCCATCGATGGCGATGCCTATCTTTCCACCCAGGCATTCGGCGGTGATGCGACGGTCGGTTTCGGCGGCAACGGCGGCAATGCCACCGGCGGGACCTCTTTTATCCAGGCCGACGGGTCGCAGGCGCTCGCCGCCAGCGTCACGATCGGCGGCAATGCCTCCGCCTACGCCAGCGGATATGGCGGCGATGGCGGCGCCGGCGATGGCGTTTCGATTGCCGCGGGCGACGGCGGCGATGGAACCGGCGGGACCTACCAGGGCACGCCGGGAACGGGTGGGGTCTTTGCCATTGCCGGGCGGGACAATGGAACGCTCAGCATAACCGGATCGACCGTTCTCGTTTCCGCCGGATATGGCGGCATCGGCGGGGTCGGTGGAACCGGCCAGGCCGGTGGGCGTGGCGGCGATGGCACGGGTGGTACGACGCAGGCGGGCACGTTCAGCGGCCGTGGCGATGGGTCGCTCGGCAACGGCCTGGCGACATTCACCTCGCTCAACCTCGCCGCCAGTGGCTTTGGTGGCCAGGGCGGCTCGGGCGGGAGCGGTTTCGGGGCAGGCGGTGATGGAACGGGCGGCCTCGCGGGGGTCTTCGCTTCGCAGTCACGCGTGGATGCGGCTGCAATCTCCACGATTGCGAACGGTACGGGCGGTTTCGGCTCGACCGGTGGTATCGGCAAGGGTGGGGAGGCCGGAATCGGTGTGTTCGCCGGTACCCTCAACGCCACCAGCCTCTATGGCAGCACCACGGGAACGGGCGGTGACGCGACGACTGGCGATGGGGGCATAGGCCTCGGTGGCGAGGTCTCGATCGATCTCGACTCGATGCTGACTGTTACGGGCGCCATCGATTATTACGCAGGCGGCTACGGCGGCGCCTCTGCCAATGGCAATGGTGGAACCGGGCAAGGCGGGATTGCGCGGATATCGACGACGGGCAGTAGCAGCCTTTCGGTTGGCAGCACGCTTGGCCTCGACGCTTCGGCAATGGGCGGGGCGGGTGTGATCGGTGGCAATGCCGCCGGCGGGACCGCCAGCTTGATGGTCGGCTCGACCGGCCAGGTCACCGTCGGCGGCGGCGGATTGTTGAGGGTCGATGCGACGGGCGGCACCGGAACCGATGCCGACGGCGATGCGCAGGGTGGGGGAATCGATATCACCGTGTCCGGCGCGACCTTCAGTGCGCCGGCGTTGTCGCTCTATGCCACGGCCTTCTCGGGTACCGGGATGGCGCAGGGAGGCGCCCTCTTATTCCGTACCTCCGCAGCGGGCAGCAGTTCGATCGGGTTGCTCGACCTCGACGCGTCGGCGACCACCGGCGGGACCGCACAAGCTTCCGGGGGATCGGTTTCATTGGCCGTTGATTCGCTCGCGTCGCTTTTGATCGGCGACGCCATAATCGATGTCGATGGCGATGATTTCGGCGGGCTGATCGATCTCGATGCCTCGGGCGGTACCATGGAGATCGACGCGCTTGCGGTGCACGCCTTCGGCACCCGGGGCGGGGCCGATGCCATGATCCGTACCGACGCCGGATCGATCATGATCAACGGTTCGGCCAGTTTCGATGTCTCGGGCAACCTGACCTTCGCCAGCGCCAACGGTGGCATCTTCGGAGGGCCGACGGTCAACGCACCCACCGCGCAGATCTTCGTCTCTTCGCAAGGCACGGTGCGCTTCGAGGGCGACAATGACGATCATATCGGCTTCGGCGGGCGGGAGGTCTTCATTCGTTCGCGCAATCTCGATATTCTCTCGGGCGCGCGCATCGGGGCACAGTTCCTCGGCCTCGGTGTGATCGGCAATGCGGGCACGACCATTCTCGGCGGCAACTCAGAAGGGCAGGGCTATACGCTGACCCAGGCAGAGCTCGAACGGATCGACGTCGGCGAAGCCTATTTCTCATCCTCCTTCGACGGGCTGGCCTCGGACGACATCCTCATTCGCGACATGACTATCGCCGGATCGCTCGATAACGACGGCGTATCCAGTGTCTTCATCGAGGCAGGGGGCGTGGTCCGGGTCGAAGGCGTGCTGGCCTATCTCGATGCCGCGGCGAGCGATGCTCTGGGCATTCGAGCACAGCGGCTGGAGATCGTCACGCCGGGCGGGATCGGCATGGTCGATCCGCAGGGCAATCCGACCGGCATGTTCTTCTTCCAGGGGCGCGATTTGTGGATGGCCGATGCGTCGACCATCGCCCGCCTGCGCGATGACCCGGCTTTCGACGGGCGTAACGAGCTGCTGTCTACCGTGGCTGCTGGCAGCGCCGATCCGCTCGGCTATCTGCGGGCGGGAGATATCTTCCTCACCCTCGGCGACAGTCTGCTGGTGCGCAACACCGGCACGGCCGACACTCCGGCCGGAATCACCGTTACCGGCGGGCTGACAATCGGCGGGGGCTATCACGACGAAAGCACGCAAAGCCCATCGGACGCTCCGCTCGATGTCGTTGCCTACGGACGCAAGCTGAACGGGGACGGCAGCTTCGTCACCGGCGAGGCCTTCTTCAAGCTGATCGAGTTCAACACCGAAGACCAGGGCGACAATTTCGTCACTACCTATGTCGAGGGTTCGCAGTTCAACAATTGCGACATCAACAGCGGCGCGTGTGCGGGGAACGAGCCGCCCGACGAGCGCGAGGAAGTGCTCGATGAAGTCGAGGAGCAAGCGCCAGCCGCCGCGGTGACGACCACCGAACCCGTCGCTGCCGCTCCCGTCGAACAGAGCGAATCGGACAGCAATGTCGAATTCGGGGCGGACTTCCCCGCCTTGCTCAGCGCGACGCTGGTCTCGCAGGATGATGCGATCGACGACCCGGTGACCAGCGGCGGGGACATCGCGCTCTATGGTTCGGGCGAGGAAGATCCCGGCGAGGACGAAGAAGGGGAAGACCAGTGATGCGCAGCAAGGTTCTGGCCGCGATTGCAGCGGCAACCCTCGCGTTGCCGGCCCCGACCGTGTCGGCGCAGGGCAGGGATCGACCGGTCAGTTACAGCGACACCTTTGCGATCGGGGCCAACGGGCTGTGCGAGGCACAGATCCTGCCGCCGCAGCCCGGGGCGGGGCTGTTCGACCGCGGATACACGATAGTCTGCCGCGACGCAGCGGCGCCGGTCGGGACGCTGTGGGTCTTGCGCAATGCCGAGCCAAGCGAGGCCGCCGCGCGCTTCCTTCCCACGGCCGCCTGTGCCCAGGGCGGCGGTGCCGCGGTACCCGACGCCCTTGCGGGGAGTGCGAACTTTTCCTGCACCGACGAGGATGTCGGAACGCGCCGCGTGCTGGTCGCGGGCGAGCTCGGCGGCAAGCTCTATGCCGGCGAGGCGATTGCCGCTTATGCCGATGCCGTGCGGCTGGGGCTTGCCACGCTGGTGGCCGACCACCCGGTCCAGGGCGATGTCGCGATACCGCTTACCGAGACCGGCGATGCCGCCGCCTTCGCCCGGGCGCAGGCGCGGGCGCTCGCCACAGATGCGGTCATCGCCGAGGCCTATCGGCGCAGCAACAGCGGCGATTTCGCCGAGGCGGCCGAATTCTTCGCCGAGACGGCCGCGTCCGGGGAGGGCGCCAATGCGATCGAGGCGCGCCTCAATGCCGCGTTGCTCCAGTCCAACCTGGGCAATTACGCCGAGGCCGCGCGGGGCTTTTCGAGCGTGCGCGGGCAGGTCGCCGGAGATCCGGTGCTGGCGCGCATGTTGCGCAATTACGAAGCGATAGACGCGCTCAATGCGGGCGCCCCGCAGACGACGCTCGACATTCTCGAGCGGCCGCTGCCCGCGGGCGCGGGTTCGCGCGATGCGCTGGCCGGGCTCGAAATCACCGATGCACTGGCGGCGCGGCTCTCGGCCGAGCAAGCGAGCGCGCTCGACAGCATCGGCGGGCTGACCCCGCTCGAGCGGGCCGACCTGCTCGACGGCCAGACCGAATATCTGAAGGCGACGGCTTTGCGGCTGCTCGGGCGCAGAACCGAGGCGGAGAGCCATCTCGCCGCGGCCGACAGCACGCTCGCGGGAGTCCGCAACGGGACTGTCCGGTCGATCCTGTGGCTGCGCGCGCAGGTACTCGGCGAACTCGCCGACCTTGCCGAGCGCAAGCGCGATGTGGCGACCGCCGAAGCCTATCACGCGCAGGCGATCGGCCTGCTCGCGGCAAACTACCCGGATTCGCCCGCGCTGCTCAGCAGCAAGGCGCAACTGGCCGGTTTCCTCGCACGCAACGGTCGCAAGGGCGAGGCGCTTGCGACCTATCGCGACCTGGTCGAGAAGGCGGAGGGCAAGCCCGCCCCCGCCTTGCGCCGCCTGCTCGTGCCCTATTTCGACCTTCTCGGCGAAGCCGGACTGGCCGAGGACGAGGCTGCCGGCGACATGTTCCTCGCCAGCCAGCTGCTCCAGCGCCCGGGGCTCGCGCAGACTCAGGCAGTGCTCGCCCGCGAGCTGTCGGGCGGCAGCGACGAGGCCTCGCAGCTGTTCCGCAAGGCAGTCAACATTGGTCGTTCGGTAGAGCAGGTCCGCAATCGCATCGCCCTGCTCGAGGGCCAGTCCGCGGGTGATTCGCTGGCGGCCGAACGCCTCGCCGCGCAACGGGCGACGCTCGAAAAGCTCGAAGCGGAGCAATTGTCGATCCAGAACAGGCTCGGCGAGTATCCCCGCTTCCGCGCCGTGTCCGACGGACGAGTGACGCTCGGCGAGCTGCAGGAAATCCTCAAGCCGGGCGAAGGCTATCTCAAGCTGGCGACGCTCGACGGGGCCACCTTTGCCATCTTCGCTACGCCCGACATGGCGCGCGCCTATCGTGTGGGGATCGATCCGAACGCGCTCGAGGCCGAGGTCGATGCGCTGCGGGCGACGATCGCCTATGTCGAGAATGGCGAGACGCTGACCTTCCCCTTCGACATCGAGAAATCGCGCGCGCTCTACAAGGCGCTGCTCGACCCGGTGGATGCCGAGGTGAAGGCGCTGCGGCACCTGGTGTTCGAACCCGACGGCGCCATGCTGCGCCTGCCGGCGAACCTGCTCGTGACCGACGACGACAGCGTCGAGCGCTATGTCGAGCGCATCGCGCGCAATGGCGACGAGTACGACTTCACCGGAACCAGCTGGCTCGGTCGGACGGTCAACGTCACCACCACCGTCTCGCCTTCGGCGTTCCGCGACGTACGGCGCGCGCCTGGTTCCGAAGCCGCGCGTGAATATATCGGTTTCGGCGAGAACACGCCGCTGCGAGCGGACCGGGGGACGCTCGGCACGCGCTCGGCGCTTGCCGGGGGCGAGGACTGCCTCTGGGCTCCGGCAGTGTGGGACTATCCGATCAAGGCCGACGAGCTCTATACAGCCGCGCGCAGCCTCGGGGCGACGGCCACGGACGAGCGGATCGTCACCGGCGATACCTTCACCGACACGGCGGTGCTGGGGATGAAGGACCTAGATCAGTACCGCATCCTCCATTTCGCGACCCACGGCCTGGTCACCGCGCCACAACCCGAATGCCCGCCGCGCCCGGCGCTGCTGACCTCCTTCGGGGGCGACCAGTCCGACGGACTGCTGTCCTTCGCCGAAATCTTCGACCTCAAGATCGATGCCGACCTGGTTATCCTGTCGGCCTGCGATACCGCCGGCGCGGCCACGCTCGGCGCCACGCGCGAGGCGGGCGTCACGGGCGGCGGCTTCGCGCTCGACGGGTTGGTCCGCGCCTTCGTCGGGGCGGGCGGAAGGACCGTGGTGGCGAGCCACTGGCCGGTGCCCGACGATTACGACGCCACCAACCGGCTGATCGACGGCTTCTTCGCTGCGGGCGAGGGCGTAGAACTGGCCGAGGCGATGCGGCTGTCGCAGGCGCGGCTGATGGACAGCAAGGAAACCTCGCATCCGTTCTACTGGTCGGCCTTCGCCATCGTCGGCGATGGCGGCGCGCCGCTGCGCAAGTGATCCTGGACGCCGGGGGCGGAATGGCAGGGGCGCGCACGGGCGCGCCCCTGTTCTCGCCTATTTCAGCGGGAGAATCTGGCCGATGATGTAGTCGGCCGCCTCCTGCGGGGTCATCTCGACGGTGTTGACGCGAATTTCCGGGTTTTCGGGTGCTTCATAGGGGCTGTCGATCCCGGTGAAGTTCTTCAGCTTGCCCTCGCGGGCTTTCTTGTAGAGCCCCTTGACGTCGCGCGCCTCGGCCACCTCGAGCGGGGTGTCGACATGTATCTCGATGAACTCGCCCGCATCGATCATCTCGCGCACCAGCTGGCGGTCGGCGCGGAAGGGGCTGATGAAGGCAGTCAGCACGATCAGTCCTGCGTCGGTCATCAGCTTGCAGACCTCGCCGATCCGGCGGATATTCTCGATCCGGTCGCTCTCGGTGAAGCCGAGGTCCTTGTTGAGCCCGTGGCGGACATTGTCGCCGTCGAGCAGGAAGGTGTGGCGGTTCATGATCGCCAGCTTCTTCTCTACCTCGTTGGCGATCGTCGACTTGCCCGAGCCCGAAAGGCCGGTGAACCACAACACGCGCGGCGTCTGGTTCTTCATCGCCGCGTGATGATCACGGGTGATGTCGGTCGGCTGCCAGTGGACGTTCTGACTGCGGCGGAGGCTGAAATGCAGCATGCCCGCACCGACGGTGTGGTTGGTGATCTTGTCGATCAGGATGAAGCCGCCCAGCGCGCGGTTTTCGGTATAGGGATCGAACACTACACGCTTGTCGGTGGTGATCTCGCACACGCCGATCTGGTTGAGGTGGAGCGTCTGCGAGGCGAGATGTTCCATCGTGTTGACGTCGATCTCGAACTTCGGATGGGCGATCGTCACGCTGACCGTCTGAGTGCCCAGCTTGAGCCAGTAGGCGCGCCCGACGACCAGCGGCTCGTCGTCCATCCACACGATCGTGCTCTCGAACTGGTCGGCGACTTCTGGCGGCGCGTCGGCGGTGGCCAGAACATCGCCGCGCGAGCAATCGATCTCGTCCTCGAGCGTAATGGTGACCGACTGCCCGGCGACTGCCTCGTCGAGGAGGCCGTCCGCAGCGGTTCCGCTTGCCGAACCGGCACTTGGCATCACGACGACCGACTTGACCCTGCTGGTCTTGCCCGAAGGCAGCGAGCGCAGCTCGTCGCCCGGCTTGACGCTGCCGGTGGCGATCAGGCCCGAGAAGCCGCGGAAGTCGAGATTGGGACGGTTGACCCATTGCACCGGCATGCGGAAGGCCTTCGCCTGGTTGGCGATATTGTTCACCTCGAGCTGCTCGAGATGGTCGATCAGCACCGGCCCGTCGAACCAGGGGGTGTTGTCCGAACGGGTGGTGATGTTGTCGCCGGCGAGGCCCGACATCGGGATCGCGGTGAAGCTTTCGATGCCGATGCTTTCGGCAAAATGCGCGTAGTCGGCGACGATCGCATCGAACTTTGCCTGGTCGTAATCGATCAGGTCCATCTTGTTGACCGCGAGCACCAGGTTCCTGATGCCGAGCTGGTGGCACAGGAAGCTGTGACGCTTGGTCTGCACCAGCACGCCCTTGCGCGCATCGATCAGGATCACCGCGCAATCGGCGGTGGAGGCGCCGGTCACCATATTGCGTGTGTACTGCTCGTGCCCCGGGCAGTCGGCGACGATGAACTTGCGCTTCTCGGTCGCGAAAAAGCGGTAGGCGACATCGATCGTGATGCCCTGTTCGCGTTCGGCGGCAAGACCGTCGACGAGGAGGGCGAAGTCGATCTCCTGCCCCTGTGTGCCGACCTTCTTGCTGTCGTTCTCGAGCGCGGCGAGCTGATCCTCGAAGATCATCTTCGAATCGTAGAGCAGGCGGCCGATCAGGGTCGACTTGCCATCGTCCACGCTGCCGCAAGTGATGAAGCGCAGCATCGACTTGTTCTGGTGCTGGTCGAGATAGGCCTCGATGTCCTCGGCGATGAGCGCGTCGGTCTTGTAGATAGGGTCGGTCATTTTTCTCATCCCGTCATCCCAGCGAAAGCTGGGATCGTTGTCGGTGAAGTCGGTCGGTTGGAGGGCGGCCCCGGATCAGGTCCGGGGTTGACGCTTCGGAACGCTGCGCATTCCGTGTCGCGTCAAAAATAACCCTCCTGCTTCTTCTTCTCCATCGACGCGTCGCCCGCGTCCTTGTCGATCACGCGGCCCTGCCGCTCGCTGGTGGTGGTGAGCAGCATTTCCTGCACCACTTCCTGCAAGGTCGCCGCCTCGCTCTCGACCGCGCCGGTCAGCGGGAAGCAGCCCAGCGTGCGGAAGCGGATCGAACGTTCGGTGATTTCGGGGCGATAGCCCATGACTTTCTCGAGCCGCTCGATATCGTCGGCCATGAACAGCCCGCCCTCATATTCGTAGGTCGGGCGCTTGGCACTGAAATAGAGCGGCACGATCTCGATGTTCTCGGCCATGATGTATTGCCAGATGTCGAGCTCGGTCCAGTTGGAGAGCGGGAAGACGCGGATGCTCTCGCCCTTTTTCTTGCGGGCGTTGTAGAGGTTCCACAGCTCGGGGCGCTGGTTCTTCGGGTCCCAGCCGTGCGTGGCGGTGCGGAAAGAGAAGATGCGCTCCTTCGCGCGGCTCTTCTCCTCGTCGCGCCGGGCACCACCGAAGGCGGCATCGAAGCCGTATTTGTCGAGGGCCTGCTTGAGGCCCTCGGTCTTCCACATGTCGGTGTGGAGCGGGCCATGATCGAACGGGTTGATCCCGCGTTCGGCCGCCTCGGGGTTCTGGTAGACCAGCAGCTCCATCCCGGCGTCCTTCGCCGCCTTCTCGCGCAGCGCGTACATGTCTTTGAATTTCCAGGTCGTGTCGACATGCATCAGCGGGAAGGGCGGGGGCGAAGGGTAGAACGCCTTCTTGGCAAGGTGCAGCATCACGGCGCTGTCCTTGCCGATCGAATAGAGCATTACCGGCTTGTCCGCCTCGGCGGCGACTTCGCGCATGATGTGGATGCTCTCGGCCTCGAGGCGCTGGAGATGGGTGAGGGTCTTGGCGTCGGTCATCGATGGGCTCCGCAAGTCATTGCCGAGACATAGGTCCGCACGGCGGGGATGGACCTCCCAAATGGGAGGTGATAGAAAAGCTTGCATGCGCATTCCCAATCTCGGCGAGGCCGAGCTGCTCGTGCCGCTCCATTCGGGCATGTTCGAGCAGCCGATGTGGCGGACCTTCCTGCGCCAGCTGCTGCGCGTGTGCGAGGCGCAGGGTGTCGCGCTCGTGATCGACAGCGCGGACCAGGGTGGCCGGATTTCGCTCGGCGAGGGCGTACAGGTGGCCCTGCCTGAAGCCCGGATGCGCGAGGGGCGCGTCTATGCCGGCGAGGAGCTCGGCGGGACCACGGATGGTTTGCGTGCCGCGCGGCTCGGCGGGGACGGGCTGCACCTCACCGTGGCGGTGCTGGCGCCGGATGCCGCGGGGGCGGAGATCGCCAGCCTGCTCTCGGCGTTGGTGCCGCATCTGCGGGTGGCATTGCAGGTGCTCGCGGCGATCGAACGCGAGCGCGGCCGCGCATCGGTCAGCGCCGAGGCCGCAAGACGGATGAACTTTGGCTGGATCGCGGTGGACGAACGCTGCCGGATCGTCGATCTCGATGCGCAGGCCGAGCGCTTCCTGGAGCGATCGGGCGCGCTAAGACGCGGTCCCTACGATCGCCTCGTCCCCTCCGCCCCGGCGATCGACCGGCAGTTGACCGGTATCGTCAAGGCCATGGCCGGCGACCGCCGACACCGCCCGCGCGCGATCAATCTCAGCCATGATCCGTGGATCGACATCCTCGTTGCGCCGATGCGGATCGAGGCACTCGCCGGCGACGGCAAGGCGGTGGCGGTGATCTATCTGCGCGGCGACCGCTCCTCCTCCGCCGACCGGCACGAGCAGCTCGTCGACCTGTTCGACCTGACCCCGGCCGAGGCGCGGCTCGCATGGTCGCTGGCGCAGGGGCTCTCGATCGCCGAGGCGGCGGTGGAGCATGGCCTTACGGTCGAGACCGCGCGCTATTACTCGAAGAAGATCTACGCGAAGACCGGCGCGCGCGGGCAGGTCGATCTGGTGCGCAATATCCTCACCGGCGTGCTGGCGCTGGCCTGACCCTTACCAGTCGTTGCGAGGAGCCGCGGCCGACGCAGCCATCCATGGCGCCAAGCGGGCGGCTGGCGCTGAAGGTGGATTGCCGCGCGGCTACGCCGCTCGCAATGACTTCATTCTAGTCGGTGCGGGCGGTCAGGTCGGACCAGAAATTGACTGCGCCGCGCGCGACGACGTCGCTGCCCAGTTTGGCGCTCCAATAGGAGTCATTCCCGTATTCGGAGCGCCATTGCCACAGGCGGCGAGTGAGGTGCTGGAGGGCGTATTCCCGCGTGAAACCGATGGCGCCGTGGACCTGATGGGCGACGGTGGTGCCCACTTCGACCGCTCGGTTGGCGCGCAGTTTTGCGGCGGCGATCTCGAACCCTGCCTCGCCCCGATCCAGCGCCTGCGCCGCGCCCATGGCCGCGCAATTGGCGGCCGCCGCCTCGCAGGCGAAGGTCGCGAGGCTTTGCTGCACCGCCTGGAACTTGCCGAGCGGGCGGCCGAACTGCTGGCGCTCGTTCACATAGGCGACCGACAGCGCAAGCGCCGCGTCGAGCGCCCCGGCGATCTGGCAGGTGCGCGCAAACGTCATCGCCAGGTCGCGGTCCACCCTCGCGCCTCGCTCCACCACAATCGCGGGCAGGTCGATTCCCAGCGCGTGGTAGCCCGCGAGCCGGAACACGGTGAGCGCATCGATCCAGTCGCCGCCGAAGCCGCCCTCGGCCTCGGGCACCAGTAGCAACGGCAAGCCGAATTCCTCCAGCCGCGCAAGGTCGCGCTCCTCGGTCGCGCCCGGACCCAGTTCGGCAAACAGCGGATCGGCCATTTCGGCCAGCATGCGGCGGGTATCGCTCATCTCAGCCCCAACCCCCTCGCGATGATCCCCTTGATGATCTCGCGCGTCCCGCCGCGCAGCGAAAAGCTCGGGCTGACCTGCAGCAGGTAGAAACAGACCGCGCGCAGCACCTCGGTATCGGCCTCGTCGAAATCGACCGCCGATTGAACCAATTGTGGGATCGCCTGCTCATAGGAATTGCCCAGATCCTTGACGATAGTGGCCTCGAGGGCGGGGTCCTCGCCGCGCGCCAGCTTGGCCGCGACCGAGGCGCTCATCAGGCGCAGGGTCCATGCTTCCGCCGCCAGACGCCCGACCAGCTGCGTGAGCGCCGGATCGTCCTTCGCCCCGGCATAACGCACCAGTTCGAGGAAGAGCACCATGGAGGAGAGGTACCGTTCGGGCCCCGAGCGTTCGAGCGAGAGTTCGGCGGTCGCCTGCTTCCAGCCTTCTCCCTCTACGCCGAGCAGCGCGGACGCGGGCAGGCGGACGTCCTCGAAGAACACCTCGTTGAATTCATGCGCGCCGGTGAGGTCGATGATCGGCTTTACGCTTACGCCGGGCGCATCCATCGGGATGACGAATTGCGACAGCCCCGACTGCCGCTCGCTTCCCGCTTCGCTGCGGACCAGCGCGATCATGAAGTGGCTGACATGCGCGCCGGTGGTCCAGACCTTCTGGCCCTCGATGATCCATTCCTCGCCCTCGCGCCACGCCGATGTGCGCACCGAGGCGAGGTCCGATCCCGATCCCGGTTCGCTGAGGCCGATACAGGCGAAAGCCTCGCCCCGCGCGATCGCGGGCACCCAGCGGCGCTTCAGCTCCTCATTGCCGAGCCGCAGGAGCAGCGGCGCGCTCTGCCGGTCGGCAATCCAGTGCGCACCGACCGGAGCACCCGCCGCCAGCAGCTCTTCGATCACCACGTAGCGTTCGAGCTGGCTGCGCTCGTGCCCGCCATATTCCTTCGGCCAGGTCATGCCGAGCAGGCCTGCTTCCCCGAGCTTGCGGCTGAAATCGGGATCGGCCTTGGTCCAGCTGTTGGCGCGGCGGACGGGATCGCTCTCGCCATGCTCGGCCACCAGCGCGCGCACCTGCTCGCGTAAGTCGGGCGCGCTGTCGGGCCAGTCGACCGCTTCGGTGACGAAAGTCTGCACGCACTCTCCTCTCGCCGCCTCTCTCACCAATTTACCGCCGTACCGCAAGGCCCGTTGCATCGAGCAACGAATCTCGACACTGTGTGCGGGAGAGACGAATCCCCCCGGAGGAGAGAAACGATGACCGACTACAAGAACCTGATCGACGGCGAGATGGTCGACAATGGCGAGTGGCTCGAGGTGCTGAACCCGGCCAACGAGCAGGTCGTCGGCCGCGTGCCTGCCTGCGGCAAGGACGAGCTCGACCGCGCCGTCGCCGCCGCGCGGCGTGCGTTCAAGGACTGGAAGAAGACCTCGGCCGAAGAGCGCCAGAAGGTCGTCCAGGACATCGCCGCCGCAATCAAGGGCAATGCCGACGAACTGTTCCGCCTGCTCACGACCGAGCAGGGCAAACCGCATGCCCAGGCGCAGCAGGAAATCTACGGCGCAGCTGGCCTCGCCGCGGCGCAATCGACGCTGACGCTCGACGACGTGATCAATCAGGACGACGACACGCGCCTGTCGCGCACCCGCCGCGTGCCGGTGGGCGTGGTCGGCGGTATCGTGCCGTGGAACTTCCCCGTGATGATGGCGATCCAGAAGATCGTCCCCGCGCTGGTCGCAGGCTGCACCATCGTGCTCAAACCCTCGCCCTTCACCCCGCTGACCACGCTGCGCATCGCCGAGCTGATCAAGGACGTGGTACCCGCGGGCACGGTCAACATCATCACCGGCGAGGACCTCCTCGGCCCGATGATCACCGAACATCCGGACATCGACAAGATCACCTTCACCGGCTCGACCGCGACGGGCAAGAAGATCATGGAGGGCGCCAGCGGCGACTTGAAGCGCATTACGCTCGAACTGGGCGGAAACGATGCCTCGATCGTGCTGCCCGATGCCGATGTCGAGAAGGTCGCCGAACAGCTGTTCTGGTCGAGCTTTTCCAACGCCGGGCAGGTCTGCATCGCGGCCAAGCGGGTTTACATCCACAAGGACATCTACGACGACCTGTCGAAGGCGATCGCCGACTATGCCAAGACCGTTGTGGTGGGCGACGGCTCGCAGCAGGGTACCGGCGTCGGCCCGATCCAGAACAAGAAGCAGTACGAGCGTGTGCTGGAACTGATCCAGGATGCGAAGGACAATGGCTACAAGTTCCTGACCGGCGGCGACAAGGATCCCTCGGGCACGGGCTATTACGTGCCGATCACGATCCTCGACAATCCGCCCGAGGATGCGCGCATCGTGGCGGAAGAGCAGTTCGGCCCGGTCATGCCGCTGCTGAAGTTCGACAGCATCGATGAGGTTATCGAGCGGGCAAACAACTCGGAATACGGCCTTGCCGGAGCGGTCTGGACAAAGGACACCGACAAGGGTGTCGAGATTGCCGAACAGCTCGAAACCGGCACGGTGTGGATCAACGAATTCATGCAGCTGTCGCCCTTCACGCCCTTCGGCGGGCACAAGCAGTCGGGCTTCGGCGCCGAATACGGCTTGGATGGCCTGAAGGAATTCACCTATCCGCAGGTGATCACGGTCAAGCGCGACGCGGCCGTCTGATAGCTACTCCCGATCCGGGCGGGGCGGGCCGAAGCCTCCTCCGCCCGGGGTCAGGATCACGAAAGCATCGTCTGCCTGCATTTCGGCAGAGCCAGTCGCGCCGATGTCCTCGCGCGTGCCATCGGCACGCTCGACCCAGTTGCGGCCCGGTGCCGCATCGCCTCCACCGCAGATGCCGCGCGGCGCAACCCGGCGCCGGTTGGCGAGCATGTTGGCGCGCATCTCTTCGAGGAAGGTGATCCGCCGCTCTACCCCGTCGCCGCCTGCGTATGTGCCGTCGCCGCCCGAACCCTGCCTGATGCGGAAATAGTCGAGCCGGACCGGTAGCCGCGTCTCGAGGATTTCGGGATCGGTCAGCCGCGAATTGGTCATGTGAGTCTGCACCGCGCTGGTCCCGGGATGGTCGATCCCCGCACCCGAACCGCCGCAGATCGTCTCGTAATACTGATGCGCTGCGTTGCCGAAGGTGAAGTTGTTCATAGTCCCCTGCGCAGGCGCGAGGCGGCCGGTCGCAGCGAACAGCGCATCGGTCACCACCTGGCTGGTCTCGACATTGCCCGCGACCACGGCCGCGCCGGGGTTGGGGTTGAGCATCGAGCCCTCGGGCACCACCAGCTCGACCGGGCGCAGGCAGCCGTCGTTCATCGGGATTGCATCGTCGATCAGCGTGCGCACCACATAGAGCGCAGCAGCGCGGGTGATCGATTTGGGCGCGTTGAAATTTCCGGGCAGCTGGTCGCTGGTTCCGGTGAAGTCGAACACAGCCGAGCGTGATGACCGGTCGATGCGGATGGCGACCTTGACGACCGCGCCATTGTCCATCGGATAGGCGAAGCTGCCGTCGTCGAGCTTGCCCAGCAGGCGGCGCACGCTTTCCTCAGCATTGGCGAGGACATGGTCCATATAGGCCGAGACTACCTCGGCCCCCTGATCGCGCGCGGCGGCGTGGAGCAGTTCCTGCCCGCGCGTGCAGGCGGCGAGCTGCGCGCGCAGGTCGGAGATATTGCGCGAGGGATTGCGGGCAGGGTGGGTGGCCGAGGCGAGCAGCTCACGCATTTCCGCCTCGCGGAAACGGCCCTCGTCCACCAGCAGGACATTGTCGAGGAGGACGCCCTCCTCCTCGATCGTGCGGCTTTCGGGCGGCATCGAGCCGGGCGCGATTCCGCCGATGTCCGAATGATGCCCGCGCGCGGCGACGAAAGCGTCGGGCTCGGCGTCGTCGTCACCGAAGAACACCGGCACGATGACCGTGATGTCGGGCAGATGCGTGCCGCCGCGGAATGGATCGTTAAGGACATAGGCGTCGCCCCGGCGGAAACCGCGCCCGTCGCGCTTTGCACCGCGGGCTTCGATCACTCGCGCGATGCTGTCGCCCATGCTGCCGAGGTGCACCGGGATATGCGGCGCATTGGCGATCAGCGCGCCTTCGCTATCGAATAGCGCGCAGGAGAAATCGAGCCGCTCCTTGATATTGACCGAAGTCGCGGTCGACTGGAGGACGACGCCCATCTCCTCCGCAATCGCCATGAAGAGGTTATTGAAAATTTCGAGCCGCACCGGATCGACCGCGGTGCCCGCCGCGCGCTCGCGGGTGAGGGGCTCAGCGCGGGTCAAGACGAGGCTGCCTTCTTCCGCGAGGCGCGCCTGCCAGCCTTCCTCGACCACGGTGGTGGAGGAGGGGTCGATGATCAGCAGGGGCCCGGCGCGGGTATCTCCTGCGGTCATCGCCGCGCGTTCGAGCGTGGGCCAGCTCCCCGATGCCGCGCCGCTGGCGGCTACGGGTTCGGCCTCGATCACGCCCAGCCCGCCCGAAGTGCCGCTGGCCTCGACGCTCAGCGCCTCGACGACGATCGGCGCCTTCGCGTCGGAATAGCCGTAACGCTGGCGATGCTGCGCGCGGAACTGGCGGTCCATGTCGGCCATGTTGCCGCAGGGAATGGCGAGCAGGCTGTCGCTCCCCTCGAAGCGCAGTCGCGCACGGGCCTCGAGGCTGATGGCGCTTTCGGCAATGCCCTGTTCGAGCAAGGCTTCGCGCGCTTCAGCTTCGAGGGCGGATAGTTCCTCGGCGAGCCCGTCCTGAAGCCCTCGCACCACGCTTACCTCGCGGATCGCCTTCACCGGCGCGAGCCCGATCCCGTAGGCCGAGAGAATGCCTGCGAGCGGGTGGACGAGCACGGTCTCCATCCCCAGCGCATCGGCGACGCGGCAGGCGTGCTGGCCGCCCGCCCCGCCGAAGCAGGCCAGCGCGTAGGCGGTCACATCGTGCCCGCGTGCGACGCTGATCTTGCGGATGGCATTGGCCATGGAATCGACCGCGATGGCGAGGAATCCCTCGGCGATTTCCTCAGGCGAATTCGGCTCTTCCAGCGCGCGGGCGATCTCGTCCAGCCGCGCCCGCGAAGCGTCAGGGTCGAGCGGCTGGGCGCCGCCGGGGCCGAACACGTTCGGGAAGAAGGCCGGGTCGATCCGGCCGAGGACGAGGTTGCAGTCGGTCACCGTCAGCGGCCCGCCCTTGCGGTAGCAGGCAGGCCCCGGATCGGCGCCCGCGCTTTCCGGCCCGACGCGAAAGCGCCCGCCTTCGTACTGGCAGATCGACCCGCCACCCGCCGCCACCGTGTGGATCTGCATCATCGGCGCAGCAACGCGCACGCCTGCCACCACGCTGTCGCCGGTGAGCTCGTACTCACCCGCATAATGCGCGACGTCGGTGCTGGTCCCGCCCATGTCGAAACCGATGAGTTTGGTGTGGCCCAGCGGCTCGCTCGCCGCGACCATGCCGACTACGCCGCCCGCGGGGCCCGACAGGATCGCGTCCTTGCCGCGGAAAGCGCCGACCTCGGCCAGCCCGCCGTTCGACTGCATGAAGCGCAGCGTGTCGACCTCGGGAAGACCCGCCTGCAGCCCATCGGTGTAGCGCCGCAGCACGGGCGAGAGATAGGCATCCACCACGGTCGTATCGCCGCGCGGGACGAGCCGGATGAGCGGCGCGACCTCGTGGCTGACGCTCACCTGCGCGAAACCGATCTCGCGGGCAATCTCTGCGAGCCGCGCCTCATGCTCGCGATACTTCCACCCGTGCATCAGCACGATGGCGAGTGCGTCGAAGCCCTCGTCGCGGAGAGTGGAGAATGCGGCGCGCGCCGAAGCTTCGTCGAGCCGGAGCAAGACTTCACCATCGGCCGAGACCCGCTCCTCGATCTCGATAATCCGCGAGGGGAGCTGCTCGGGCAGGACGATGTGGCGCGCGAAGATTTCCGGCCGCGCCTGATTTCCGATCCGCAGGGCATCGCCGAAACCACGCGTGATTGCGAGCGCGATTCGTTCGCCCTTGCGCTCGAGCAGGGCGTTTGTGGCGACTGTCGTACCGATCCGCATCTCGGCCACCGGTCCTTCGCCGTGGCGAGCCAACAGGCGCCGCACCGCCTCGCTGGCGGCGTCGGAATAATGCTCGGGATTTTCTGACAATAGCTTGTCGGTGACCAGCTGCCCGGCGGGGGTGACAGCAACCACATCGGTAAATGTGCCGCCGCGATCGACGGCGAAGCGCCATGCGCCCGGGGTTCTTGCTCCGCTCATGGGTGGCGCTTCGCACGTGCGGCAGCGAAGAGCAAATAGCGCTCAGCCGCGCGGGCCATGCGGGAAGGGCGAGGACCGGCTTCGGTAGAATTCCCCATCCGATCTTAACCATTCTTCGGTTGCGCTCCGTCCCCGGGTCATTCGGCGGATTGCCAAGACAATTCGGGGGGGGGGCACGCATGCGGGCAGAGAACCGCGCAGGAATAAACCAGTTTGCGCAGAATGGTGACCATGCCGAACATTGGCGAGGGTATGTGGCGCCCGGATTCGAGCCCGTCGCCCATGCCTTTGCCGCCGCTATCGCGGCCCGGACCGCGCTGGGCGCAGCGTGCACGATCATCCATCGCGACGAAATCGTGGTCGACCTTCAGGGCGGCTGGCAGGACAAGGCCCGCACCCGCGAGTGGCAGGGCGACGATATTGTGCTGGCTTATTCGCTGACCAAGGGTCTTACCGGCATGGCCGCAGCCGTGGCGGTTTCGCGCGGGTTGTTCGCCTATGACCAGCCGGTCGCTGAAATCTGGCCCGAATTCGCCGCGCGTGGAAAGGGCGCGGTGACCGTGGGCGAAGCTCTTTCCGAACAGGCGGGGCTCGCCGCCATCGATTTCGAATTGACGTTGGAGAACCTAGCCGACGAGGATGCGATCTGCACCGCTATCGCCGAGCAGCCGAGGGCAGGTCCGGTAGGCGATCCGCGAGCGATCAGGCGAGTGATCGGGCGGAGAGCTGCGCCTTTTCGAAAATCAGTGCGAATTCGACCGCATTGCGGACGTCGAGCTTCTTGAAAATATTGGCGCGATGGACTTCGACCGTTCGCGGGCTGATGTTCAGGTCGCGCGCGATTTCCTTGTTGCTGCTACCACCCACGATCAGCGCGGCGATTTCGCTTTCGCGCGACGTCAGCCGAGCCAGCAGCGATTTGCTCTGTTCGATCTCGCTCAAGTGCCGTCGCAACTCGCCGGACTGGGCGATATGCTCGCGTATCGTCTCAGCAAACTGCTTGATCGAGACAGGCTTCTCGACAAAGTCGGCTGCCCCGCCCTTCATCGCCTTGACGGCGAGGCTTACGTCGCCGTGCGAGGTCAATATGATGACCGGGATTGCCAGCGTTTCGCTCGGCAGCTTTTCGAGGACGGTCAGACCGTCCATCTCGGGCATCCGCAAATCCAGTACTATGCAATCGGGTTGCTCGAACTCGAGGCTTTCCAGAAAATCCACGCCGCTGCGGAAGGGGCGGCACAGGAAGCCGTGCTGTTCCAGCCCGCGAACCAGGGTCTGCCTTACGCCAGATTCGTCATCGACGATTGCAACCCGGAATTCCGTCTGATCGAGAGTGGAAGGCTGCGCGGGATCCGTAGTCAATGACCTCTCCACCCTGGCTCTGTCAGACGCAACGACGAAAGGAAACTGTATCCGGACGGTAGGATCAGTTCGCCGCCCTGCTTCAACAGAAAGGGTTTCGTTAGAGGAAATTGACCCATGTTGGCTCCCGCAAGTGGGACCAATACCGCTATCACCAAACCTTTCGATTGGCAAACTTGCCCGGGTACTGAAAAGAGATCAAGTCTTGTCGTCTCGAAAACTACGGTGTGGCTCTTCTATAAATTCTGCAAGGTCATGGCGGCTTTCATTGTGGCGGGTTTTCACTTCGCTACAAAAGAAACTGCCGCGATAAATGTGCTTTGCGCCGGGAAGTGGATTCAATTCAGGTCGATCACTATGCTCGGCCAGGATTTCTGAACCCGATCACTCGCGGGTGTGCGGGTCACAAGGCCATCCAGCTCTTCCACAGCATGTACAGCGCGACGACGAAAATCAGTCCGGCAAAAACTGTTTTCAGCTGTCCGCCGCCAGACAGGCGCTTGGCCAATTGCGTGCCGAAGAACCCGCCGGCCACGCCGCCAAGGATGAAGACCGCCGCGAGCACCCAGTCGACAAGGCCCGAGACGGCATAGTTTGCAGCGGTCGTGAGGCCGAATGCGGTCACCGCGACGAGGCTGGTCCCGACCGCATTGATCATCAGCATGTCGGTCGAGGCGATCAGGCCGGGGACGATCAGGAAGCCGCCGCCGATGCCGAAGAACCCGCTGAAGGCCCCCGTCCCGAGCCCATAGCCCAACACCTTCGGGGCATTGGTGCGGTTGCACGCCGCGCCGGGAGTACCGGCTGCCTTGCGTGACCGGAGCATCAGCGCGCCCACAACCAGCATCAGTATGGCGAAAAGGAAAAGCAGTTTCTGGCCGTCGAAATTCTTGCCCAGCGTCGAGCCGCCGAAGGCACCGATCACCCCTGCACCGGCATACATCAGGCCGCAGCGCCAACGGACATTGTGATCCCGTGCGTGCTGGATCAAGCCGGTCGCGGCATTGGCAGCGACGGCAAAGGCGCTGGTCCCGATTGCCACGTGGGGATTTGGCACGCCTACGAGATAGACCATCAGCGGAACTGCGAGGATCGAGCCCCCGCCGCCCACGAGGCCGAGCGAGAAGCCGACGAGTCCGCCGGAGAGCGCGCCGAGAAGGAGGTGAAGTGTGTCGATCATTCGGGGACCTCAGGCGTTGGCCTTGATTTCGGGTTTGACGAGCCACTCGTGACCCTTGAGCATGCCGTTCCAATAGACCCACGGCAGCACTTCGGATTTGAGGAGCCAACTCAGCTTGCGGGGACGCGTGCCGTCGATCAGCCATTTGGGAAAGCTGGGCAGCAGCTTCCCGTCATAACCGAATTCGGCCAGCACGATCTTGCCGCGTTCGACGGTCAGCGGACAGGAGCCGTAGCCATCGTAATTGGCCACGGGTGCAGCGCCGTCGAGCGCGGCGAGCGCATTGACCGCCACGATCGGCGCCTGCTTGCGCGCCGCCGCCGCGGTTTTGGCATTGGGTGTCGATCCTGCATCGCCGATCGCGAAGACGTTGGGGTAGCGGACGTGGCGGAGCGTGAACTTGTCCACATCGACGAAACCGCTTTCAGGGTTGGCCAGCGGGCTATCGGCGACGAATTGCGGGGCGACCTGCGGGGGCACGACATGGAGCAAGTCGAAGTCGACGGTTTCCTCACCGCTCGCGGTGCTGAATGTGGCGGTTCGCCCGGGGCCGTCGACTGCGACCAGATTCTGTTCGAGTTTGAGGGCAATGCCGTATCGCTCGACATATTCCTCGAGCGCGGGGACATATTCCTTGACCCCGAACAGAGCGTTTCCTGCCGTGCGGAACTCGACATCGATCGCATCGAGCACGCCCCGCTCGCGCCAGGCGTCGCACGAAAGATACATCGCCTTCTGCGGTGCACCGGCGCATTTGATCGGCATGGGCGGTTGGCTGAAGATGGCCCGTCCGGACCGGAGATTCCGCACCAGTTGCCACGTGTAGGGCGCCAGATCGTAGCGATAGTTGGAGGTTACGCCGTTGCTGCCCAGCGTTTGCTCGAGCCCAGCGATCTTTTCCCACGCCAGCCTGATACCCGAGGCAACGATCAACAGCCCATAGGCCACCGTCGTGCCATCGCTCAGCGTGACCTGGTTTTCGTCTGGCTGAAAGCTGGCGGCGGCCTGACGAATCCAGTGGGCTCGTCGAGGCATCACGCTGGCCATCGGCCGACGCGTGACCGATGCGTCGAAAATGCCTCCGCCGACCATCGTCCAACCGGGCTGATAGGAATGCGTTTCGGCGGGCTCGATGATCGCAAGGTCGAGCGCAGGGCGCCGTTTCAGCATCGAGGCGGCGGTGGCGATCCCGCCCGTACCTCCGCCGACGATGACGACCTCGTGAACAAGCTTCTGGGCCACGGCAATTCCTTCCGGTGTGAACGCGGCGTTAGTCGCCGAGCCGGGGGCGGAGCGCGGACAGGTCGTACCCGGCCTCGCGGGCCCTTTCGATCAGTGCATCGCTGCACAGCCGGTCGCAGTTCGCCAGTGCATCGAGCGTGATCGCTCGGGTGCCAGTGCGACAATAGGCGAGCACCTTGCCATCGGCATCGCTGCGGACGCGGCCGAAGGCATCGATTGCGGAATCGGGAAACTCGCCGCCCGAGACGGGAATATGGTGGAACGCCATGCCTGAGCTTTCGGCCGCCGCCTGCATATCCGCGACTCCCGGCTGATCGCTTTCCTCCCCATCGGGCCGGTTGCAGATCAGCGTGCGGAAGCCGGCCTTCGCCAGCGCGGGGAGATCCTCGGGCCGGGGTTGCGGACCGACTGCGAAATCGTCGGTCACAGGAGTGATCTTCATCGGCCTTCTCCTTCGAACAGGCGTATGATCGTCATCCCCGCAAGCAATGCCAGGACGAACACTGCCGCCGACCACGGCGCGATGACCAGCGCGGCGATGCCCGGGCCGGGGCATAGGCCGGCGATGCCCCAGCCGATGCCGAACAGCGCCGCTCCGCCGATAAGGCGGCTATCGAGGTCGTCGCGCGTCGGGAAATGGAACTTCTCTTCGAACAGCGGCGCGGCCATGCGAGGCACGATCCGCCAAACGATGGCCATGACGATGACGGCGCCGCCCATGACAAAGGCCAAGGTCGGATCCCAATCGCCGAAGAGATCGAGAAACCCGCGCACCCGTGCAGGGTTGGTCATGCCGCCGAGCGCGAGACCCGCGCCGAAGAGCGTGCCGGCGACGAGGCTTGGCAAAGCGATCCTCATTTCAGTACCTCCAGACCCATGGCATTCATGATCGCGACAGTGGCGATGCCCGCAGCCATGAAGGTGATCGTTGCGACGAGCGACCGGGGAGACAGGCGGCTGACGCCGCAGACGCCGTGGCCGCTCGTGCAGCCGCTACCGAGCCGCGTGCCGATGCCGACAAGCAAGCCGGCCACGCCGAGCGTAAGCGGATCGGCGAAATGCGCCTCGATCCCGCCCGACAGGAGAACCACGAGCAGTGCACCCAGCGGAAGCCCGAGCACAAACATCCATGCGCCATTGCGCGCGATGCCGCTACCGCCGATGCCGACCGCCCTGGCAGCCAAGCCCGAGACGCCCGCGATCCGCCCGAGACCGAGCAGCATGACGGCGGCAGCCAGTCCGATGAGCGCGCCGCCCGCCAGGCCGGCGAGCGGTGCGGCGTCGGGGAAACCGGGGAGCATCATACGGCGTTCACCGGTATCTTGATGTAGCTGACCCCGTTGTCCTCGGGAGCGGGCAGGCGCCCGCCACGAATGTTGACCTGGACCGAGGGCATGATGAGGTTGGGCATCGCCAGCGTCTTGTCGCGTGCGGTACGCATTTCGACGAACTCGTCTTCGGTCACCCCGTCCTTGACATGGACATTGCCTTCGCGCTGCTGTCGGACCGTCGTCTCCCAGGCGTAATCTTCACGCCCGGGTGCCTTGTAGTCGTGGCACAGGAACAGGCGCGTGTCGTCGGGGAGCGACAGCAGCCGACGGATCGAGCGGAACAGCTGGCGCGCATCGCCGCCCGGGAAGTCGGCCCTTGCGGTCCCGAAATCGGGCATGAAGATGGTGTCGCCGACGAATGCTGCATCGCCGATGATGAAGGCCATGTCCGCGGGAGTGTGGCCGGGCACGTGGAGGGCGATGCCTTCGATCGCGCCGAGATTGAACGTCTCGCCATCATCGAACAGCTTGTCGAACTGCGATCCGTCGCGTTCGAAATCGGTACCGGCGTTGAACAGCTTTCCGAAGACTTCCTGCACTCGCACGATTTCGCGACCGATGGCCAGCTTGCCGCCGAGCTTTTCCTGCAGATAGGGCGCCGCCGAAATGTGGTCGGCGTGGGCGTGCGTTTCGATCAACCAAGTCACTTTCAAATTGTTCGAAGTGACATACTCGATAATCAGGTCGGCCGAGCCATAGGAGGTCCTTCCCGATGCCGCCTCGAAATCGAGAACCGAGTCGATAATGGCCGCCTCACTGGTCTCGGGGTCATGGACCACATAGGAAACGGTATTGGTCGCCTCGTCGAAAAACCCGGCAATCGAAGGGCGCAGGGCCTTGTCTTCGTGTGCGCGGGAAATCTGTTCGGCAGCCAGTTGAAGCGATTCATCATTCGCCATGGCGCAAACTCCATTAAATTACATAAAGTGTGTATATGTATTGCAATCCGGATGTCAAGTGGTATGTAGAATGCATGACGAACCACGAGTTTCCGGCTGGAAGTGAGCGCGCCGCACCTTGCGCGGGCCTGCGCATAGGCGATTTGGCGCCCGATTTTTCGGCGCGCAGCACGACCGGCGATGTCCGGCTCTCTGACTATCGGGGGCGCTGGCTCGTACTCGTATCCCACCCGGCTGATTTCACTCCGGTGTGCACGACCGAATTCGTGGCGCTCGCGCGCGCGGCGGAAGAGTTCGAGCGCCGCGACTGTGCGCTCATGGCGCTGTCGGTCGACAGCCTGTTTTCCCACTTCGCCTGGCTGAGGATGATCCGCGACCGCTTCGGGATCGAAGTCCGCTTCCCGATCATCGAGGATCCGACACTCGTGATCGCCCGCGCCTATGGCATGGTCGCCCCGCAGGATAGCGACAGCGCGACTGTGCGGGCGACCTTCTTCATCGATCCTGAGGGCGTGATCCGCGCGATGAGCTGCTATCCGGCGAATGTGGGGCGCTCGACCCAGGAAATGATCCGCACGCTTGATGCGCTCCAGGCCGTTGACGAAGGGACGGGCCTCGCTCCGGCCAATTGGGAACCCGGCGAGAGCCTTTTGCGCCACCCCCGGGCCACATTGGAGGATGTCTTCGCGGCGGACGGGCAGGCTGACTGGTTCCTGCAGCATGCAGAGCAGGAGTCGTCCCGGTGACCGAGGAAGATCTGGTCGATGGCCTCAAGGCGGTCGCACATCCGCTTCGACTGCGCATCCTCCGGACACTGGCCGGTTCCGAACGCAATGTCGGTGAAATCGACGAGGCCGCGCGGATTGGGCAGCCCGCCCTGTCGCAGCAGCTCGCCGTGTTGCGCAATGCGGGCCTCGTAACCACGCGCAAGCAGGCCAAGCTGGTGTTCTACCGGATCGATGCCGCGAAGCTCGCGGCGATGTCCTCCGTGCTGGGCGAAATCGCCGGCGTAGCGGCGGAGCCGGCGCGCCCGCCTCGTCGTACATCCCCCGGTGTCGCCAGCTTCGCGCGACTGGGCTGATCCACGCGCCGAAGCCCCGGCGTTTGCTTGTCGTGCGCGATGAACGCCTGCCCCCTATTCTTCGCGACGCTGCCGCAGGCCGATTTGCGCATCGCCATGGACGAATAGGATCATCGCGCCGTTTTGCGCGCGACGAGATCGATCAAGGCCGACATCCCCGAATGACCGGCGCCTTCCTCGATTACGGCATCGTAGGATGTAAGGAGGTCGATGTGCCAATCCCCGAACGCCTCTCGTAGCAGGCCCTCGGTATAAAGGTTCTCGATATTGCGCGGGCCGCCAGTCCCGAATTCCAGCTGTTTATCGCGATAGCCTTCGAGGAGTAAAAGTCCGCCGGGTTTGAGAGTGCGATGGAATGCATCGAACATTTCCGTGCGCAACTCAGGACCTGCAAACTGGATGAATATGCCGACCACTGCGTCGAACTCTTCCTCTGGCCAGTCCCAGCCCGCAAGGTCGACCAAACGATGCTCGACATCGACACGCCGCTCTTTGGCCAGGCGACGCGCCTTTGCGATTGCCTGCTTCGAGACATCGGTAGCGACAACCCTATGGCCCTGCTCGGCGAGAAAGACGCTGTTGCGCCCCTCGCCATCGGCAATCGCCAGAATTGTCGATCCCGGCGCCAGCCGATGCGCTTCGCGAGCAAGGAAGGCATTGGGTTGGGTGCCGTAAAGGTATTCGTCGATCCTGTACCGCTCGTTCCAGAATGTCGCCTGGTCAGGTTCAGTCATGCGAAGCCTCCCACGCGCCCATCGAACCGAGGTACACATCCAGTCGATCGAAGCCGCGACTGGCAAGCCAACCCGCGGCGACGGTTGCCCGCATGCCGCTGGCGCACATGAGAGTATAGTGTCTGGCAGGGTCGAGATCGCGATAGCGCTCGTTCAGTTCGCCGACATAGATGTGCTTCGAGCCGGCGATCGAGTTTTGTGAGCGCTCGTCGGCATCGCGCACGTCCAGCAAAGTCCAGTTCTGTTCACGGCTGCGGAGGCGGTTCTCAACCTCGGAAGTGCCGATCGTGGGGATCGTATTCATGTCCTTGCCTTGCGCAGCAGCGGGAACCACGCCTGTATAGCCGCCGACAATCCGGTCGAGCGCGATACGCATCAGGTGCGTCGTTGCGGCTTCGAGCTGATCTTCAGCAGACGCGACCAGAGCCACAGTTTCTCCTTCCCGGATGAACCAGCCTGCAAAGGCGGAAATCATTCCCACCGGAAGATTCATCGAGCCCGGCAGGTGACCTGCGGCAAACGCCAGCGGCTCTCGCACATCCACGAGATGGTCGTATTCCAGTCCTTCGAGTTCGGGCAGGGAAAGGCGCCGGGGACGCGCCACCCGAGGGGCGGGCGCACCTCCTTCGAGATTTAACCGTTCCATCAATTCGAAATAGGGCGGTTGGTAATGGTTCTCGGCAAGCTTGAAGTCGATGAAGGCCTCGCGGCTCTCGATCTGCAGCCGCGGATTGTTGGCGCGTTCATGCCCAAGCGTGGAGAATTCCCGTTCCGCCATTCCGGATCCGCAAACCGAGCCGGCGCCGTGGGCCGGGTAGAGAATGGCCTGGTCGCCGAGAGCTAGGATCTTTTGGAGCGAATCGTACAGGAGTCCCGCCACTTCGCGCCTTCTGTCGGGATAGAAATCGGTTCGGCCGACGTCTCCGACAAACAGCGCATCTCCCGTAAAGACCCCCACCGGACCGTCGGGATATTCGGTGTCGTGCAAGACAAAGGCAAGATGATCGTCGGTGTGACCCGGCGTTTCCAGGACACGTATCATCAACTGGCCAATCTCGAATTCGTCGCCCTCTCGTGCGGTGTCGGCATAAGCAACGTCACCCGCAGCGTTCGGGCCGTGCAGAACCCGCGCCCCGGTCATCGCCTTGAGGATTGCCGATCCCGATACCAGGTCTTCATTGCGGTGCGTTTCGAAAATATGGGTGATTTCGAGGCCATGGCTGCGTGCCAAATCGACGTAGCACTCACAGTCGCGGCGCGGGTCGATCACGGCAGCCTTCCCGCCGGATCCCACGAGATAGGACAAGTGAGATAGGCCGGGCGTCTTGATTTTCTCGAGCAGCATTCTTCTCTCCTTTGCTTCACAAATCGGAGCCGGAGCGAAGCGATCCCGAATTGCTGCGACGCTCTAGGTAGCTGGCGCGCTCTCAGACGGAGCAATGGTAGCCCGCGAGCCGCGGAAAATCAGGATATAGCGGATAAGGGTGTGCCGTCTGGACAAGCGGCAATTGGACCGAGGGCCGGCGTCGTTGCGGCGGGGCAATTCGGCGATGCGCCGCGTCGCGGTTCGTAAGGATCCCTTAAGCCAGGTATTGTCGTCAGCTTCGCACATAATCTGAAAGGCATTTCGCATGAACATTCTCCGCGCTTGCGTCTTGGCGATAGCTGCGACCACTCCCGCCATCGCCGAGGACGATGGAGCGTCACGCTCGTCATCCACGACAACGATCACGATCCTGCACACCAATGACATCCACGGGCGCCACGCCCCCTTCCAGGCAGCGCCGGGGGACGCGACCTCGCAAACCGGTGACCCTGGTCGCAGTCCGGCACAGTTCGACCATGCCGGGAAGGTCGGCGGCTTCCAGTACCTTGCTGGAAAGGTCGGCGAAATTCGTAAGCGCGAGGGCAAGGACAATGTTCTGCTGCTCGACGCGGGGGATACCTTCAGCGACGATTTTGTCGGAAACAAGACTCGCGGGGAGGCGGTCATCTCGTTGATGAACGCGCTCGGATACGACATGATGGCACTTGGCAATCATGACTTCGACTACGGCGTCGAACGCACGCGTGAGCTGCAGGAACTCGCCAATTTTCCGATCAGGGGTGCCAATGTTACCGAGAATGGCGAGCCGGTGTTCGGCCAACCCTGGCGGATCTTCGAAGTCGACGGGGTCAAGATCGCAGTCCTCGCCCTGACCTATCATTCGACCGACAAGACGGCGAGTGCGCAGAACATCCGGGGGCTCACCTATTCGAGCGGTATCGAGGCGACGCAGCGCTATCTTCCTGAGATGCGGCGGGCGGCGGACATCGTCATGCTCCTCTCCCACCAGGGTACGGCAACCGACCGAAAGTTGGCTCGTGAACTCGATGGGGTCGACGTGATCGTCGGAGGCCATTCGCACGATCTTTTCAGGCAGCCCGAACGTGTCGGCGGCACTTGGATCGTCCAGGCTATGGCGGACGCAGCGGTGCTTGGTGAACTGCGGCTCGATGTCGGACCCGACAAGAAGCTGCGTCGGGTAACCGGAGCCGCCCACCAGCTATGGAACTACCAGATTGAGCCGGACCCGGAGATTGCGGAACTCGTCGCGCGGATCGACGGCCCTTTCGTCGATGAGCTCAACGAAGTCCTGGCCTACTCCATCGACCGAATTCCCCGCGATTACAGGTCGGAAAGTGCGTTCGACAAGATGGTCGGCGAATTCATGATCGAAGAGACGGGAGCGGACGTGGCCTTGATGCCCGGTGTGGGCTACGGGATATCGATCTATCCCGGCGAGGTCACGCGCGATCGTCTGTATACGCTCATCCCGCACCCCGCAAAACTGGTGACCTTCGAGATGAGCGGACGCGACCTTCTCGCGGTTCTCGAACAAAGTGCGACCAATCAGAACCCGGGGGATCCGATGCAGATTGTCGGAGGCCTTATCCAGCCGGCCAACCTCGGCTGGACGGTTGACCTCAACCGCCCCATAGGTGACCGGGTCAGTGAAGTGACTGTCGGCAACCAGCCGATCGAGGCTGATCGCTGGTACAAGGTCGCGACCAATGCCGGCATGTCCAACGGCTTGCATCGCTACGATTTCACCGGCGTTCGAAACAAGCAGGTGCATGACCGCAGTGTCACGCAGCTTGTCGAGGATGTGATGAAGCGAAAGCGCGTGCTTTCCCGCCCGGCGAGCGGTTCGACCCGCCTGGTGAAGGTTTTCGATCCGAAGAATTGATGTTCAGGGCCTGGCGCGACTTACGAATTGCGCCAGGCCCGGTTGCAATGAGTCGAAACGATGTCGGTAGGGCAGAGGCGGGAAAGCCTCCCCGCCGGCGGTTTACCTGCCAAGGCGGATCGAATTCGCAATGGCGAGCAAGGAGCTTGCCGTCATGGTGAGTGCAGCCAGCAGAGGGCTCATTGCCCCCCCAAGCGCGAGCGGAATGACCACCCCGTTGTAGCCCAGCGCCAATGCGGCATTCCGTCGGCCAGTAGTCCGGAATCGTCGCGCCAAGCTCATCGCATCCGAGATTTTCCCGAGCCCACCCTCGACGATCGCTATCGAGGCACTGGCAGCCGCTGCAGCATGGGCGCGTGAGACCGAAATCGAACAATCAGCAGCGGCCATGGCGGGCGCATCGTTGATCCCGTCACCCACGAACAGCACCGGTTTCGGCAGGTTGCGCACCAGATCCGCCTTGTCGAGCGGCGATTGGCCTGCTTCGATTTCCGCTCGTCCCAGACCCACCGCCTCACCGATGTCTTGTGCCGACGAGCGACTGTCTCCGGTCGCCATGCGCAATTCGATTCCCTCGCTTCGCAAGGCATTTATCAACGGTATGACATCTCTATCGGGCCGGTCGACCAGGCAGATCTCTCCCACGGCAACATCGTCCAAGCGAACCTCGACGAAAGTGCCTTTTGATTGAGGGGATACCGGGGAGGGCATGCCGGTAACCTCGACACGTCTCCCGCTGCCGTCCTCGCCTATGGCCTTGCGTGCTAGACGCAGCCCTCCCGGACCGCTCTCGCCCGCCCGCGAGACAATGGCTCGCGCAATCGGATGCTCGATGCCGGTTTCTGCGCGCGCCGCGAGCGCCAGGATTTCGTTTTTCGAAAATTCGGAACAGCTGAACACTTGCGCCACTTCCAGCTCGCCCGATGTCAGTGTCCCGGTCTTGTCGAAGACCACCGACCCGGGGCGGGCGAGCGAATCGAGCGAAGCGGGATCTGCAATACGAAGGCCTGCTTTCCTTCCGAATCCTACCACCACCAACGAAGCCAGGGGGCGGGCAATTGCCAGAGCGCAGGGACAAATCACGATCAGGATTGTCAAGGCGCGCGCCAAGGCCTCGACAATACCCGTTCCCTGCACAAGACCGAGCGCGAACGCGAGCATGGCGAGAACGGGCGTCGCCTTGGCGAGCAAGGTCATTACGGTGTCGTCCACCGAGCTCGGTTCGCCCTTGGCGGCCAGCTCCAGCGCAACCCGACCGCCCATCCGGTCGATCAGGCGATCATCGGGAGAGCGGGCAACGCGGATAATGAGCTGGCGATCGAGATTGAGCGATCCGGCTTCGACATAGTCGCCCACCTGCACCGATCGCGGTGCGGACTCGCCGCTCAGAAATGCCGTATTCAATCGACTCGTCCCTTCGAGGACCAGCCCGTCGATGGTCACAGGCGCACCTGCCGGAATGCGGATGCGATCGCCCACGCTGATCTGCGAGATCGGTACGGCGTCGCCACCCGAGGCGCGCCAGGCAGTTTCCGGTGCCGCCGCTTCCATTTCGATCAGCGCGGCGATCGAATTCGCCCTTGTGCGCGCCTCGATCCATTGCCCGACGAGCCGCAGGACGAGAAGCATCGCGGCAGCATCGAAATAGACGGTTGCCGAGCCGCGAAGGAGCTGAAAGCCGGAGATCAGCACGGCACCGAGAACGCCGGCCGCAATCAGCGTATCGATGTTGTAGGTCCGAAGCCGCAGCGAACGCCAACCCATCCTGATGATTGCATGCCCTGCCCAAAGCGCCGGGCCGGCGGATGCTCCCGACGCCACCGCCAGCCACCACGCTGCATCGGACGAAACGCCGCTTCCGAAATAGAGGACGGAAGCTGCCCCCATGGACCACATCGCGAAGAACGCGGCGATGGCCAGCCGGTTGGTCAGTCGCTCGGCCACCGTATGCATTCTGCCGAGCACATCCGGCAGGTGGAAGCGCTCGATCATTCGATACCCGGCCGCGGCAATGCAGCCATTGATCCTTGCCAGCGTACAGACGCTGGGATCCCAATCAATATAGGCCGAGGCGGTTAGGTAATGCACTCCGGCATCGCGGACGCCGTCGAGCGAACGGAGCCGGTTTTCGAGCCCGCGCGCGCAGCCTCCACAGAACAGACCCTCGATCGCGAGAAGCTGCCGCGTGTTGGCCACGGCGTCAGCTTCCCGTTCCCGTTCCCAGAAGCCTGCCGTCAACCGTTTTGCCGTAGTAGGTATCCTTGCCGTGGTTGGCCGCAGCGTTCTCCGCCACGCTGCCGGTCTGGCGGGGATCTTTGGGGCGTTCTTGGCTGTCGATGAAGGCTGCGGCATCCCATGCTTGCTGGTCGGTCAGCGTACCTCCCTGACCCATCGGCATGTTGGCCTTGATGAAGGCAGCTGCGGTATTGACGCGCGCCATCCCGGCGCCCCAGTTATAACTATCGGGGCCCCATAAGGGCGGAAACACGATCTTGCCATTCAAGTCGCTTTGCCCCTGACCGTCGCTACCGTGGCAAGCTGCGCAGTGTTGTTCGAAGACTTGCGCCCCGCGCTCCCGATCGTAACCGAGATCGGTCTTCGCAAGATCCGGATAGCCCTGGCCCGGCAGGGTTTCGCCCACCGGCGCCCCGCTCGCCAGCCAATGGAAGTACATCTGCAGATCCTTGTAGATCGGATGTCCTGGGGGGGGCGGTCCGCCGGAGGGGGATCCCTGGCCATTCATCGAGTAGGTGAAGCAGCCACGCAGCCGATCTTCCATCGTGTTGATCTGTTTGTTCTTCGACCGGTACTTCGGATAGATCAGATAGGCCGCCCACATGGGAGCCGAATTGGGTTCACGCCCCTTGTCGAGATGACAGTTGGCACAGGCCAATTCGTTTCCGACAAACTCGGATGCATTTGTCTTGGTATTGACGAAAAGCGCCATCCCGCGCCGGATGGCATCGCCATCGGGCCCATCGGGAATGGATGATTCATCGGGGGGCTTGAAATAGGTTGCCGCCGCTACTCTCTCATCTTCGGAGTTCGGTGTAGGGCGGCTTCCCGTGTCACCGAATATGCCGAAATCGAAGGCGATCGACCCCAGGACGAAGAGTGCCGCCCCTCCCGCGAGGGCGAAAATGACTCGCTTTGCGCCTTCGCCAGCCTTCCGCTGTTGGGGGCTATCGCTTCCCTCCACGACGCGGCGTTCCTCTTGGTTCATCTGGAGTTCTCCCCGGTGGCGGATGCGGTCGCCGGTACAGGCGGCAATGTGGCAAGATAATCCGACACGGCGGCGCGGTCATCATCGTTCAGGGCTTTGGCGATGACGTTCATCATCTTCTGCGGTGAATTGTCACGCCTGCCCGACACCCATGCCGCAAGCTGCGCTGCAGTGTAGGCAGGATGCTGCGCCGCCAGGCCAGGGAAGCTTGGCGCCACGCCGAATGCGGATGGGCCATGGCAGGCGGTGCAGCCGGGCACGCCGATCGTCCAATCGCCCTGAAGCACGAGCTGCCGTCCTCGCTCGAGGTTGCCGCCAAGGGAAGGCCGGGCGGTCGAAGGGGTTCGGATTGCCGAATAGTAGTGCCCGAGCTCCTGCCTCTCCTTTTCGGACAGCGACCGGGCCACAAGCTGCATGTTCTCGTTCTGACGCGATCCGTCGGCATAATTGCGCAGCTGCTTGGCTATATACTTGGCAGGAAGGCCCGCCAGGCGCGGAACCGTGTCCGCTCCTTCTCCACGATCGCCATGACACGAGGAACAGGACCAGACCTCTCCGCGCCCCTTGTCGACCAGTTTCAGAATCTCGGGCGCAATGGCTGCGCCACCGGGTGAGGGCTTGGCTGGCGGCTGGGGTGCCAGTCCGGAACCGAAACGCGCGGCGAGCGCCTCGCCACCTGCGAATGGGCCGGCCTCCGCAAATTCCTGCCTTAGCCAGGTAACTTGGGCATGCGACACCTCTTGATCCCTACCGGCGAAGCGTTTGCGCAGATGCGTCACCAACCGAGCGATCTCGACGTCGTCGAGCGCTGATGCGAAGCTGGGCATGTGGCCGTCGAAGGTCTTGTCGCCGACCCTGATAGGACCGTCGATTCCGCGGAGGAGGATGCTGACGGCAACCTCCGGACCGGCAGCAAGAAAAGGAGAGTCGCGGAGCGGCGGAATGGCGAATTCAACGCCTTCGCCGCCGGGCTGGTGGCACGTTGCACAATTGGAAGCGAAAAGTCGTGCTCCGGTCAGCCCGAGGCCTTCTTCGCTTTCGGGTGACTGGACCGTTTCCTCTGCCTGCCCAACGGCCACCGCGTGCGAACTCTGGAACAGGAGTGCAACGCCCCACAGGGCGAGGGCAACCGCCACCATCACGACAGCGATCGGTATCCGGCGCATTTCTTCGTAGGGTTCGAAATTCTCGCTGGGGCGCTGGGGGGTAACGGGATTGCTCACTCGCTCGGCTCCCGGCTCTCGTAGCCATGATCGCGCACGGCGCCGTCTGGCGCGGGCATGGTCCGATCGAGCGCGAGGAGGTAGGCAACCAGGTCGAGCGCGTCTTCGGACGCCACTACCACCCCGGTATCGGGCCGAAATTCATCGGGCAGCGCCACCACGATATCGCCCGGTTCCGCACGCGCCTTCACCTCGAAAAGGTAGCGATAGGCGGGCATGATGCTCCAGTCGAAGATTGCGCGCGGTTGATAGAGGTGGGTCAGATGCCAGTCCCGGCTGGGCAGCCGTGCACCCACGTTCTTGAGATCCGGTCCCGTGCGCATGGTGCCGAGCTGGTGCGGGCGATCGTGGACATAGTCCGATGCTACCGCTGCCCTGCCCCAGCCCCGTTGGGCATCGGGGGCTTGTTCCGGTGCGCGCGGTTGCTGGCTATGGCAATAGAGGCATCCCTGCGCGACATAGATGTCGCGCCCGCGCTGCTCCTGAGCCGTATAGGGTTGTAGGCCGGGTGTCGCTTTTAGCTGCCTGATCTGCGCCGCAGGGGCGATCACCAGGAGCAAGGTGGCGAAAGCCAATATGCCGAGGGCAAGAGTGGCGAGGGGGACGATACGGTTCATTCACTCACCGCCGGTTCGGGATTATAGCCGGTGTCCGGAGTCCAGGCGGGCCCGCGTGCCAGCAGGGCGACCACGTGGGCTCCAAGCAGCAGGTGGCCCGCAGTCATCAACGCTCCCCCAATCGAACGCCATTCGAGATATGCGATCGTGACGCGGACGCTGTCGGCAAAGGGACGCGTTGCGTCCAGCATGGCGAAGCCTTGCAGCAACCCGCCGATCGTGAGCGAAACGAAATAGATCGCGAAACCGCCGATCACGAGCCAGAAATGCCAGGCTATCGCGCGCGGCCAGGGCCATGCCCGTCCGGTTGTACGCGGCAACATGTAGTAGATCGCACCAAACATAACGAGCGATACGAATCCGTAGGCTCCGAGATGTGCGTGCCCCACGGTGTAGTGCGTGAAATGTGTAACCGAGTTGACACTGCGCAGCGCCTCGATCGAGCCTTGAAAGGATGCCAGCGTGTACATCAGGGCACCGGTGGCGACAAAGCGCAGGGGCACCGACTCTCTGACTGCCCACATATTGCGGGCGACCAACACGTGCTGATTAATGGCAACCGCGATTACCGGAATAAACATCATCACCGAATGAACGATCGACAGCGTGACGACCCAGGTCGGAACCGGTCCGCCGATCAGATGGTGAATCCCGACCTGGCTATAAAATAGCGCAAGGCCCCAGAAGCCCAGCAGGGACAGGCTGTAGGAATAGATCGGTTTGCCGATGATTTTGGGGATGAAGTAGTAGGCGGCGCCCACCCCGAGAGGCGTCAACCACAAGCCCAGAACATTGTGGGCGAACCACCAGTTGACGGTTGCCTCTTGGGCGCCCGAATGGATGTAGGGTATATTAGCGATCGTAAACAGGATCGGAAACCAGCACAGCGCGGCCAGATAATACCAACCCGTGACATAGATGTGATCTACTTCGCGCCGGGCCGCAGTCGCCAGCAGCGGCAGAACGAAAAAGGCCCCTGCTACAGCCAGCAGGATGTCTATCTGCCAGGGTATCTCCAACCATTCCTCGCCGTCGGTCCAGCCGTTGGCGATCGCGAGGGCGCCGCTCGCCACGCCAATGTTCCACAGCACAGCACCGATCACGGGAAGCCGCGCAAAGCGCAGCGGGGTATGAAAAATCCGCGGCGTGACCCACATGGCGACCGCAATTCCCGTCATCGAAAGCCAGCCATAGGCCACAAGATTGAGATGCACCGTGCGGGCGCGCCCGAAGGTAAAGAATGCCTGATCTGTCAGCAGGTCGGGCAAGTGCAGCTTGAGGGACGCCAGCAACCCGAAGAACGAGCCTAGGACGAGCCAGAAAACCCCGCTGCCGACAAGCAAGAGCACGGGCGCACGTGATACGACATCGAGCCCGGCCCTGCGGACATCGTACTGATTCCGATCGATCTCCAATGGGCTTTCAGGGGTGTCGACATCGGGCTCGCCCGCCTCGCCCTCGGCGAAGATGGTATAGGCGTGCGCCTGTTCGATTTTCAGTTGCCGATTGTTGATGGCCCAAATCAAGCCCGCCAGTGCCAGCAACGAAACGGCAAAGCTGAGAGCCAAGAGCAGACCGACCGTCAGCGGCATGAGGAACCCTCCGCGCGATGAGCCGAACTGGGGAGCTCGAACGCCATTTGAGCTATCAGACTTCTATATGAATTGGACATCGGGCGATCGGTCAGCCGGCGAACAAAGTGTGACACCCAAATCGGGAGCGTTCTTGGCCAACAGCCAGATATATTCTGCGAGTTCAGACGGCTGCTTGAAAGCATATCGTCCGGCGCCACCCCTCGAAAAACGTTCGCCACGAGTCCCTAATGCCGATCCCTGTTACACGACAAATACAAGTGTTGGCCATTCTCGCGCAAGCTTAAGGCAGTCTTAAGCCCAAGGTTGCCGCGCCTGCCGTGAAGAAGCGGCTATCGATTTGTCCGTCGACAGATCCGCAAAGCTAAGCGTGCCTTAAGAAACGCAGGCGACGCTTCGTCAACCGACGTCGCAGACTGCGGCATCGGCAGACAGAAATCTATACTGGAACCAGCCGTCTAACCTGCGGGTGTTCTTCCAATTCTGACCGCTCCATTCCTCCTCTCCAATAGGGCGGCGGTCGGTTCGGCTCCCTGGCAAGGCGGTGTCTCGCCAGGGAGCCCTTTTTAGACATCTTTTGGCTGTGGAACCAGCAGCCTGCCTGATTAGGGATTGGAATTGATTTGCTTTTGACACCCTCTGCTGCGCCTTCGCGGATCCGCATCGGCGCGACCATGCTGAAGCTCGCTTTCCTCGCCACGGCACTCCTGGCAAGTCCCTCCATCGCACAAACGTCAGCCAATGCCCGACCTGTGGAGCAGGGGGGCGGCGAACAACCCAGTATGGGACAAACCGAGCGAAAGGAGGAAATCCTTTCCCTTGATGGGCATGTTCGCATTCGCGGCGAAGTAATGGACGGCCAGTACCGCTCGTTTGGGCCGCGTAGCGAAGGGTTGTTGTTGTTCCAGACGCGTTTGAGCGCACAGTTCCGATCCGCCGATTTGACCGTCGGAGCGGAGATCATGGATGCGCGGGCCTACAGTACCGCTGAGAACAGTACCCTGCGGCAAGGCGAGGTAAATGCGCTCGAGCCGGTGCAGTATTGGATGCAATATCGGTTTTTCGACTTGCTCGGCCAAGGCACGACGACCGAGGTAAAGCTCGGTCAACAGCGTATGCGGCTCGGCTCGAACCGGCTCGTCAACAGCCCCAACCACCGTAACACAACGAACGCCTATCTCGGGCTGCGGATGGACCATGATCGCGGTGAGGGTGGTAAGCTGACCGCGTTTTATGTGCTGCCCACCGGCATCCGGCCGGATGATGTCGAGAGCTATTACAAGAACAAGGTGGAAATCGATCGCAACGGTTTCGACCGCCAGTTCTTCGGCGCGATATATGACCGGGAATTTCCCGGCGTGGTCGCGGAAGCCTATGTCTTAAGGCTAGCGGAACGGGATGCTCCCGGCTCGGAAACGCGTGATCGGCGCCTTTGGACGCAGGGCATGCGTTTGTATCGGACGCCGTCGCGAGGGGGGCTTGATTTCGAGGTCGAGGGCATCCTCCAGCGCGGGACGGCGCGGAAGACAGCCTCTCCGACCGACACCGTCGACCGGTCCGTCAGGGCCCATTACCTGCATGGTGAAATGGGCTACACCTTGCCCTCCGCGCTCAATCCGCGGTTCGCCGCGGTTGCAACCTATGGCTCCGGCCAACATGGCAGCGAAGATATCACGCGTTTCGATCAATTGTTCGGCGCGATCTTTCCCGACTATGCGCCGCCGGGTCTCTTCGGCCCCACTACCCTCTCAAACGTGTTTTCGATCGGTGCCGATGTCAGCCTCACACCGGGACGCTGGAAGGTGTGGGGCACCTATAGGCGGCTTCGAGCGCCCGAGCCCGATGATGTTTTCGGGCGGAGCAGGGTTCGCGGCGGACCCAATGGCGATGTGGGCGATCAATTCTTCATACGTGCACGGCGCCCGCTCGCCCCAGGTCTCATGGTCGAGCTCGGTGGAGCATATTTGTTCAAAGGCGATTTTCTCACCAAATCGCCCGGCGTCGTCAGTATCGAAGATACGCGCTATCTCTATTCCGATCTTACTCTCACCTTTTGAGCAAAGGCGGACACCGGGCGTCGCTCTCGGGTAGCATGGAAGGGGTAATAAATTGAACAGACGTAAACTTCTGGGCAGCGGCGCAGCCCTTGGCATGCTCGCTTTAACCGGCGCATGTACCACGCTTGCGGCAGCAACGACGCCTGCTTCAATTCAGGTTTACGGACCTGGAGGACCGGCCCCGGCCATGAAGGCTGCGGCATTGGCCTTCGAGCGGAAAACCGGAACACGCGTCGCCGTCACTGCCGGGCCTGCGCCACGATGGATGGGCGCGGCCCGGGTCAACGCGGACATCATCTTTTCGGGCAGCGAGAACATGATGACCGAATTCTCGCATTCGTTCGCAGGGCAACTCGACCCCTCGACAATCGAACCCCTCTACATTCGACCCTCGACCATTCTCGTGCGGCCTGGCAATCCGAAGAACATCGCAGGGATCCGGAGCCTTGCCGCCGGAAATCATCGTATCATGGTGGTTGCGGGGGCCGGTCAGGTCGGCATGTGGGAGGATGTCGCTGCGCGTAGCGGCGATCGGGAACTTCTCGCCGGTTTCCGCTCAAACATCGCCGCATATGCAAGCAACAGCGGCCTGGCTCTGGAGCGATGGAAGAGTGATCCGAGTATCGATGCCTGGCTGATCTGGAATCATTGGCAAGCGGCCAATCCTGAGATCGCTGACCAGGTATTTGTCGAGCCCGACCTTGTGATCTGGCGACCGATGGATGTTGCTTTGACCCAGCAGGGACGGAGCCGCTCCGAAGCGGTCTCCTTTGTTCGGTTTCTGAAGTCCGACGAGGCCCGCGGGATCTTCGAGGCGCAGGGGTGGAAGCGCTAACCATTCGAGTCGCACTTTCCGATCCCTATCACCTTTGGCGAGCGAATTGGCTGTGCGATAGGTGATGACGCGAGGGGCGTGCGGTGCCGTGATTGAACCAATCTCGGGCCAGCGTCTGTCGTTGCGGAGGCTGCGTCAACGCTTTCGTCGCGACAGGATCGGCCCGGATCGGCCGCCTGAGTGCGAAAGTGGCGGAGACGGAGGGATTCGAACCAATCCCTAAAGTATATACTATATAACAATGTATCCCGCGGTGTTACGAACATATACCCCCTTATATACCCCCAACTTTGCGGAGCGTGTCCATCCATTCGCCCGGTCTAATCAGGCGTCGCTGAACCGCGGGGATGAACGCGATGGCGAGGAAAGGTAGCGCCATGCCTAGGCCCAGCATCGCCAAGACGCCCAGCGCAATTGGCGTATACAGCAGCAATGCGGCGTAGCTGGCAGCCGAACGCGCGCGTCACAAAGATAACCATGCAAATAGCGGATGAGAAGCGTATCGAGCTCCGTCGCGGTCTCTTCATATCGTCGACCGAGCCTCAGGGAGGAAGGCCAGCATTCATGGGCCGGTCATGCGTCGCTCAATCGGCGGCGGGTTGCTCGCGATACCGCCGGGCGCGCTCGACAAAGTGCTCCATCTGGGTGGCAGCATGCAAGGTAAGCGGATGCGGCTTCGCATCGACCCGCGGGGATATGAATTCCGCGATTTCTTCGATTGCTGCCAGCTGATCGGCGCTGGCCTTCGACAAGAGGCCGAGCACCATGTTCTCAAGGGCGGTCACCCTGATGCGCAACTGGATGATCTCGGCATCAGAGAGCGGCGAAATATCCCATTTTTCGCAATCGGCAGCGAGCGCTTCCTGCGGTCCGCAGGGCAATGCCCCGCCTTCGTCTTCCCAGCGCGACAGCGCTCCGGCTTTTCCCTTGTCCGACATATGCGGTTCCTTTCATAACCCTTGAGGCGATCGTCTGCGCGCTGCTCACATAGCACAAAGCCATGCCGGGAAGCGCCTGGCACGGCGACAGCGAAGCCGGGCAGACGGAACCCCGCGTCGGGTTGGTCTTGACGCGGGGTTCCTGATCGGTCCCTCGGGGGCACCTGCGACCCGCAGGGCTTCGGGGGGAGGCGGGGCCGTCCTTTCCTGAGCTTGCGATGTTCGTTGCGGTTTCTTGTCGAGGATATTTCCTGAACAGCCGTGTCACCGGGAAACGCGCCCGATCACATGCCCTCCATGTCGTGATCGCCCATGGAGGACATGTCATGGCCCGAATGGGGATCGGCCGGCTGGGTCGCTTCGCTCGCGGCTTGCGTGCGCATTGCTGGCGCTGCGGGTGTGGCAGTTGGGCGTGATGAGGGAGAGGCGGCGCGCCGTGAGGCGGGCGTGGCGGCATCATCTGCCGAAGTAGCGTCCTGCCGCGCAGTAGCGGCCTCACCTACGGAGGGGGAAGTTGCCGGGTTTGCAAGACCCGCTTCGGGTGCCGTACCAGCCACCACCGCAGCTTCGCCCATAGGTGAAACCTCGGTTATCGATGTGCTCTCTTGCGCCTCGTCGCAGGCAGCAAGAACGGACATCAAGGGCGCGATCGCGAGAAACCCGAACGCTGCACTCAATCTAGAAGTACGCATGCTCTTCAACTCCTTCAGAGCCAGGAAATACCGAGGTGGCTTGGTCCATGCGCGAGCTCGCCGCCAAGAAAACCCTGGATGAGAACGAGTGCCGCCATGGAGAAGATCGACGCGCGCAACCATGCGCGGCTCTGGCTCGGCCTGCTCGCGAGGTATGCCATCGCAATACCGAGAACCGCGATCAGCATACCGGTCCATCGATGGACTTGCATGACAGTATCGCCGCCGAACCACAGACCGGTGTGAATCCATCCGAACAGAACTGCGACGACTGCGCCGATTGCTCCGCCGTAGACGAGTACGCGCACCGCACTTTCCAGGCCCGCTCCTTTCCGGCGCATCACGAACAATTCGGTGGCCGCAGCCATGAAAAACAAGGCGATCGGGAAGTGGATCGTTGCCGGATGCAGCTTTTTCAGTACGGCCATGACGCCGGTTTCGCTCTCATCCGCATGGCCACCGGCCTCGTCATGGGCTGCGCCCGCTTCATCGTGCGCGCCGGAGGACTCGCCAGCATCCGCAGTCTCGCCCATCTGCGCCATGGCCGCCTGGTCGTGCACATCGCCATTGGTGGCAGCAGGCGCGGCGCTCGCCTCTTCGCCGTGCTTTTCGTCGCCATGAGCCTGAACGGGTCCGACGAAGAGCAGGCTTGCGGCGAGCAGCGCCAGAAATGAGGGGGCTTTCATGTCTCGTATGTCTCCCGACCCTGCAGTTAAAGTGCGACCTATGTGCCTGATACGCACGGCAGCCGCGTGCCCCTCGCATTAATTTGATAGTTCAGCGCGACTGAAGTGCGCCCGGGTGGTCACGCTTGCTGGCGGCATCATCGCGATCGTCGAACGCATTCGGCTCCTGGCCGCGTTCGGCCTGGCGAACGAGGGTAAGGCGTTCGCCCACGCGAATAAGCCCCATGGGCTCAGGCGAGCTTGCTCTTCTTTGCGCGGCGGCGCAGCCTCGGCATCCGGTTCGCCAGCAGGACGAAACCCGACAGGGCTATGATCGTGCCGCCAATGCCGAACAGCAGCAGCCACCAACTGTTGATGCGGTCGCGCTCGGTCCAGTCCATGATGTGGAGGCCCCAGATGAAATCGAACAGGCGCCATGTATCGCTGCGCGCCGCCCCGAGCGTGCCGCTGGCGGCATCGATGTAGATGCGCGTCGAAGCCTCGTCAGCATAGGTGACCTGCCAGGCCGGAAAAGGGCCGCGAAACTCGGTTCCGATGGGGTCATCGACGATCCGTGCGGCCTCGATGGTCGTGCGCGGCCCGGTCCATGCGCGCAAGGCGATGGATTTTGCCGTTGCCGCCGAGATGGGGGAGAGTTTACGCCCAGTCACCGGATCGTGGAGGCTCACGCTACCGTCAACCTTGCGGACCTCGGTCACGGCATCGCCGTCGAGCGAACGTGTCGTTACCGCTGCAAGAGTACCGTCGTTTGCGACCCAGGCCGGGAGCGGGGCATCGGCGGGCAGCGCCTCTTGTTCACGCGAAACGACATGTTCGGAGCGAACTTCTTCCAGGTCGAGAAACGACATGAGGGCGCCGGTTCCCATCCACAAGAGAACCTGGACACCGACGAAAATCGCCAGCCATTTGTGGATCTTGCTGCCGAGCACATGCAGGCGCAGCTTCAGCGACGGCGTTGCCAACCGGTGCTACCTCTTCGAAAGCTGTAATCAGTTGCGCGGCGCGCGCGACGAGGAATGGTACTGGACGATTCTCCACCCGTCCGCATCGTGAGCAAGCACCGATGTCGCCACGCCGTCGCGCTCGATCACCCGGCCATCGCTAAGTTCGATGCGATAGCCATACGTCTCATAGGCATGGGCCATGTGCCCCATCCGGGTGACGGTCAGCGTGGGGTCGGTAAAGGTGAAGCTCACAATCGCGTCGAGCTCGGGGCCCAAATGGTGCTCCATGTAATTGGCAAAGCTTCCTTCGGCCTTGCCATTCTCGAAGATCGCCGAGTCCTCGGCGAAGAGCGCGCGCATTGCCTGCGCGTCGCGCGCTTCAAGAGCGGTGCGATAGGCCTTGAGGGTTTCTTCAGCGCCCGCGACATCGTCCGCCGAAGCGTCCATCGCGTGCATCTGATGGTTCGCATGGGAAGAGTGGTCCATCTGCTGCGCGAAGGCTGGCAGCGGTATCAGCGTGGCAACAAGCGCAGTCGCCGCGATGCGTGTCAAAGTCTTGGTCATGGAAGTTCTATCCTTTTTGAGATTTCAGAACCAGAATCGCACACCGACGACATAATTGGTGACGCTCGGATCCTCTCCGGCGGCCCGCGCAAAATCCGCGCTGTCGCCGATGCGCCATTCCTGGGAAACGCCGACATAGGGCGCGAATTCGCGTGCGAACTCGTAGCGAAGACGCAGACCTGCCTCGATCCGGTCGAGGCCAGCGCCAATGCCGAGTTCGGGAATATCCTGAGCGGAAAGTGCGATTTCGGCACGCGGTTGAAGGATCAGCCGCTGCGTGATGCGCTGATCAAGTTCGCCCTCAAAACGCGCCGTCACATCGCCCTTGGTGGAGACGAAGGCCGCGGCATCGACCTCGAACTGGTAAGGCGCGATCCCTTGGATACCGATAACCGCGTGCGTGCGTTCCGGACCGGTCAGGTCCTGGCGAACACCCGCCTGGAAATCGAAGAAGGGCGCAATGGCGCGGCTCCAGAGCGCCTGGACCTCGGCGCCTTCTATGGGTTCGCCGAAGCTGCCCTCACCCTCGGACTTGAACCAGAATTTGTCGATGTCGCCGCCATAATATCCCTGGATGTCCCACAGATATCCATCCTTCCCCTCGCGGGCGCGGTACTCGAGCCGGTCGCCCTGAAACCAGAAGCGCATTCCTCCGTCGGTCTCGCGGACAAGCTCGCGCCGCGCTTCGTTCATGGCTTCCTCGCCCCAGATGGCGACCGCCGCGCGCGCTGGGCCGCTTCCGGCTTCGGGAGGAGGCGGCAACAGCGGGATATCGGCGTCGGAGCCCATCTGCATCGCCGAATGGTCCATGCCCTCCATGTCCTGCGAAGGCGTCTGCCCATGGTTCATCCGGCTGTGATCCATCTGCCCATGGTCCAACGGGGAACTGACGGCTTCCGCCTGTCCCATCTCGCCGTGATTCATCTGCGAATGATCCATCCCGCCTTCGGCAGGCTTGCCCTGCGGCATAGAGCCGTGATCCATTCCGTCATGACTTTCGGGCGATACCTGTGGACGGGCAGCGTCCACAGGCATTGTCATGCCAGAATGGCCATCCTGAGCGGTCATCGCACCATGATCCATGGTTGAGTGATCCATCTGCGAGCGGTCCATGGCGGCTTCAGGTTGAGCAGCCGGTTCGCATGCTCCATCTGCAACCGGATGCCCCATCGCGCGATGGCGCTCGGCTTCTTCCTCGCACTTCGTCTTCGCGTCAGCCTGCGCCTCGACGCTTTGCTGCGGCTCCGCCGGCGAATGACCGGCATGCTGCGCCGCCGCGGAGGAGGCGAGAACTGAGCCGGCTGCGACCGATGCGAGCAGGCTGACAATACGAATTTTCATGCTTCGCTCCCGTCGGGATTGGCGACCGTGACGATCTGAAACATCCCGGCATGCATGTGGTAGAGAAGGTGACAGTGGAAGGCCCAGTCGCCCGGCTCGTCCGCCGTCAGGTCGAACTGCGCGCTGCCACCCGGCTGCAGGATGACCGTGTGCTTGAGCGGTTGACGATCGGCCGGCGCGCCATTGACCAGCTCGAAGAAATGACCGTGCAAGTGAATGGGGTGCGCCATCATCGTGTCGTTGACGAGCTTCACGCGCACGCGCTCGTTATAGGCGAAACGGATCGGCTCGTCTGAGACGGCGGAGAACTTGTTGCCGTCGAACGACCACATGTAGCGCTCCATATTGCCGGTCAGATGGATTTCCATTCGCCGGGACGGCGTGCGGCCCTCGCGGTGCGGCGTCAGAGCGCGCAGCTTGCGATAGTCGAGCGTACGATGCGGCACATCGGCGAGACCGATGCCTGGATCGCCCATGCGGTCGACCGGGTTCATCGAGACCATGTCGAGACCGGGCCCGACCTTCACATCGGGCGGCAGAAGCGAGGTGTCGCGCATCTGCATGCCCGACATGCCGGCCATGCCTGCCATCTCGGATTGGCCGGACGAACCATGATCCATCCCCGCCATGTCGCCGCCACTTCCGTGATCCATGCCCGACATGCCGGCATCGCCAGACGCGCCGTGGTCCATGCCGCTCATGCCCATGTCCGCCATGGTCAGAAGCGGCGGATCGCGCAGCGGCGGAATGGCGGCGCGAGCGCCGGGTGCGCTCGCGAGTGTGGCAATACCCATGCCCGAGCGGTCCATCGACTCCGCGACCAGCGTGTAGGCTTGTTGCGCGCCCGGCGTCACGACGACGTCATAGGTCTCGGCCACACCGATCTGGAACTCGTCGACTTCAACTGGCTCGACGTTCTGCCCGTCCGCTTGAACGATGGTCATCGGCAGGCCGGGAATGCGAATATTGAAGAAGGTCATGGCGCCGGCATTGATGAAGCGCAGCCGCACGCGCTCGCCCGGGCGGAAGAGGTATTCCAGATTGTCGAGCGGGCCATGGCCGTTCAGAAGATAGGTATAAGCCGCGCTCGACACGTCGAGGATGTCCGTCGGCATCATGCGCATTTTCGCCCACATCCGGCGATCCTCGCCCGAAAGCGGGTAATCGTCGGTCCAGGTGTTCTGGTTGTAGTTGAAGTAGCCTTCGCCCTTCTTGAGCTTGTCGAAAATCGTGTGGGGCGACATTTCGCTGAATTCGCTCAGCACCACGATATATTCGCGGTCGGCCTGGACCGGATCGGGTCCGGCGGGGTCGACCACGATCGCGCCGTAATGCCCGGCCTGTTCCTGCAGGCCGCTATGCGAGTGCCACCAGTAGGTACCCGACTGGCGAACCGGAAATTCGGCGGTGAAGGTCTCTCCCGGTTTGACGCCGGGAAAGCTCACGCCGGGCACTCCATCGAGCTGAAACGGCACGAGCAGACCGTGCCAGTGGATCGAGGTATCTTCCTCGAGCTGGTTATGGACATTGAGCCGGACGGTCGTGCCTTCCTGCAATCGCAACAGCGGACCAGGAATAGTGCCATTGACGGCGATCGCGCCGCCGCGCCTGTTGCCGGTCGCGAAGGCCGATCGGGCAACGGTGAGGTCGATATTGGGGCCGGATATCTCGTCCAGCCCCTTGCGGGCGTTACCTGCGAGGATGTCCGCGCCGCGTGCCCAGGCAGGCATCGCCCCGGCAAGGCCGAGCAGACCCATTCCTCCTGCTCCGGCTCCGAGAAACTTGCGTCGATTGACGGCGATCATAAAGGGCTCCTGACTTGGCGTTCACCGTTACTTACGCGCGCGCCCATCCAACCCCTCAAAGTTTTTCGAAGCGCTCCTTTAGTCTGTTGCGCGCGCGGTATACGCGGGTTTCGATCGCCTTTTCGGTCGTTCCGAGAAGATCGGCCGCCTCGGCCTGGCTACGCCCCTCGATGGTCACGAGCACAAGCGCTTCGCGCAGCCTTACAGGCATTCGCGCGATCTCGGCCTGAACGAGATTGAGCTCTTCCCTGGAAACGGCCAACGCTTCAGGACCCGGCAAACCGTCGGCGATGGAATGGAGTTCGTCATCACCCGACAGTCCGAAAAAGCCCGCGACCTTGCGCCTGCGCAAACGGTCCCGGCAGCGGTTGAGGACGACGGTTGTCAGATAGGGTCCGATCGGCTTGTTCGGATCGAGCCGATGGCGCGTCAGCCACACCGAAGCGAGGCTGTCCTGAACAACGTCCTCTGCCTGAGAAGGAGAGGAAAGCATGCGTGTCGCGAGCGCGAGAAGCCGACCCGTTTCATGCTCGACGAGTTGGCTGAAAGCCCGCTTGTTTCCAGCCCTCGCCTGCGAAACAAGGGCCTCATCTGGATTGTCGCCCGCCCCCGACATGGCGCTTCAGTCGCGCGGGTCGCGGGTCAGGGCGTCGGAGACCTTGCGGTCGAACTGGCGTTGCTGCTCGGGTTCGAGAATTTCGCGCATGTCGAAGACATGGCGCACCGTTGCCTTCTGCAGATCGCCCATGCGTGCATGCACCTCGTCGATCGCGACCGAGACCTCGGGGCCGTATTCGTGCTCGCTTTCCATCGCCTGGGCGAGCCGGGCATTGGCTGCGCGCGCCGATCCTTCGAGCCGTGCCCTTTCGACCGCGAAACGGGCCTCGAGCGCATCGAGACGCTGCTCCTGGTCGGCCGTCAGGGTGAGCTCGTCGTGCACGAAATCGTGGAGGCCGGAGCCAGCCTCGTGATTGGCCCAGCGATCCGCGGCAATCGCGCCGAGGCATCCTGCAAGTGCTGCGAGAAGCACCGCGAGAACGATATGCGTCGTCTTCAAACCTTATTGCTCCACATGGAGGAGCGCCGATGGGGACAGCTGTTCGCCGAGGATAAGACTCTCGCCAAATGACGCGGAAGACGTGCCATAGCCGCCGGGCCAACCGTTCGTTCCGGCGCCAGCTCCAAGCCCGACGACGAACAGACCGACGAACAGAGCCGTCCTGCGGCGTCGGTCGGCGATTTCGCCAAGCTGTCCGGCGCGCTGCCAGACGCCATCCATGAAGTCGGCGGGGACCTCGCTGGTGGTGGTGGCGGAAAGGGTTCCGAGCACCGCATCAAGAGAGTGATTGTCACGCATCCGAAAAACTCCTGTGGGTTGCACGTGTTCTATACGCGCTCACCTGCACAATCCCTTAAACTTCTTTTTTGAGGGATTGGCAGCAGTCGAACGTAATCGAGAGTGAGGAAATCAGAAACGGGACATACGACGAGGAAAAAGGGCATCTGTCGTGAACAACGCCACTAAGCCAGAGGATAGCAGCGAGTTCACGCCTTTGCTCGGCAAAAGCTTTCTTACGCCGATCTACGACCCGATCATCACTCTTGTAACACGCGAAAAGCGCTGGCGTCGACAAATTGTCGAGCATTTGCATCTCGCGCCTGGCGACCGGGTCATAGACGTCGGCTGCGGAACCGGCAGCCTATTGCAAGCCATGTTCAGCGACTGCCCACAGGCTCATTTCGTCGGCGTCGACCCCGATGCTTCAGCCCTGCGGATCTCTCGACGCAAACTGGGAGCGATCGCAAATTTGATCAGGTGGCATAAAGGCTTTCTCGAAAGCCTCGAGCTGCCCGCAGGGTGGCAGCCGAACAAGATCGTCAGCAGCCTCGTCCTTCACCAAGTTCCCTTGCGCAAGAAGCAGGCAATCCTGGAAACCATCGAAAGCTTGCTCGTGCCAGGCGGAACCGTGTTGATCTCCGATTATATGAAGCAGGATAGCCCACTCATGCGGAGCCTCTTCCGGGCGACCGTCCAGTCGCTTGACGGCATAAGCGACACGCAGCCCAGCGCCGACGGCGAAGTCGAAAAACTGTTCGCCGAAATCTTCACCGAGCCATGCCTGCTCCACCGGTTCCCGACGGTAACCGGGACGATCTCGCTATGGCGCGGATACAAGAAAGGAATTGCACAATGAATTTGAAAAAGCCTTCGCTGCTCCGGCGATCGATTAGCGGCGCGGCCCTGCTCGTGCTGGCAGCCTGTTCAAACGTGGCGCAGGCAGCGACTTACACGATGTTCCGGGATCCAGGATGTGGGTGCTGTCTCAGCTGGGCAGGCCATGTCGAAGACGGGATGAACACGAAGGTGGCATCGGTCGACAGCAACGACATGGCGGCGATCAAGACCGCGCGGGGCGTACCCCAAGAGTTATGGTCATGCCATACGATGGAGGTCGATGGATACATCATCGAAGGTCACGTGCCTGCAGAAGCCGTCGCCAAGCTTTTGCGCGAACGGCCCGCCGGCGTTGCCGGCCTCGCGGTTCCGGGAATGCCTCTGGGATCGCCCGGCATGGAGGCCGGAAACCGGATCCAGCCTTACGACGTCATCGCCTTTGGCCCAACCGGACAGAGCGTCTTCGCGTCCTTTCCGTAAGGGGGTGAAGCCACTCCATGCGTCGGCATGAAAGGTTGCAGGCGATGAGGACTAATTGCGGGAAGCGACACAGAAGCCTGTCGAACTTCTCGCCGGGTCCGGGCTGGCTGCCCCCACAGTCCCGGACCCTTCCAATTTGTATGATTGCAGCACGCACGAAATAGGAGAAATGCGATAGTCAAAAGCTCGGTCAGAAATGCTGGATCTTTTTAAGGGGTGAACCTCTGCCCAACGTACTGCTTGTCGTGATGCTTCTCGGACGGGATGACATAGACAGGGGAAAGACTTGCAG
>NZ_CAXQVB010000004.1:0-70105 GCF_964227205.1 Qipengyuania sp.
TCCGGGATCCAGGATGTGGGTGCTGTCTGAATTGGGCAGGCCATGTCGAAGACGGGATGAATACGAAGGTGGCATCGGTCGACAGCAAGGACATGGCGGCGATCAAGACCGCGCGCGGCGTACCGGAAGAATTGTGGTCGTGCCACACGATGGAGGTCGATGGATACATCATCGAAGGTCACGTGCCCGCCGAGGCAGTAGACCAGCTTTTGCGCGAGCGGCCCGCCGGCGTTGCCGGCCTTGCGGTTCCGGGAATGCCGCTGGGATCTCCTGGCATGGAGGCAGGAGACCGGATCCAGCCCTATGAGGTCATCGCCTTTGGTCCGACCGGACAGAGCGTCTTCGCATCTTATCGGTGATTGTAAGGAACTGACGCCAGTGGCCGCGCGAGAAATAAGGGCGATGTCTCGTTGAAGAACAATCGCGCGGGAATAACACAGAAGCCCGGGACACCGGGACGGGCGCTAAGATGCCTGTCGATCATCCCGCTGGGTCCGGGGCCGGCTGCCCCGACGGTCCCGGACCCTTCCGTTTGCATAATTTTAGGACGCACGAAGTGGGAGAAATGCGATGGTAAAAGGATCAATCAAGAACTCGATATTCGCATGGGGCTGGACGCTCAGCGTGTTCCTGCTTGTCAGCTACCTCCTATGCATTGCCTTCGGAGGCCTCGCACCCGAGCGGTTTCACATGCACCAAGCCTGGGCTCCGTTGCTGCCATGGTTCGAATGGCTGACCCTGTCGGGATTTCTCGCAGGAGCGGTGGGCAGTTTTCTCTACGGCTGGTACATCGCACTCATCGCGGTCCCGCTGCACCGGTTTTTCCAGGCCCGGTTTTCCTGATTTGACGCGCTGAATATTAGGCGCACTCAGCGTGGACTGCCGTGCCTTGACGCGCCGCCATCGGCATCGCTGCAGGAAGAAAGAGCGCGCCGCCGGAAATCGATAGCTCAACGCGATTCCGGGGCCAGCCCAAGGATGGCTCATGCCCCGCCAGAAAATTTTTTGAGGGGTGAGCCGCTTCGCAACGTACTGCTTGTCGTGATGTTTCTCGGACGGGAGGACATCGACAGGGGAAAGACTTGCAGACAGATGGCGACGATCAACATGGGAAGAGTGCTGGATCGATAACGCTGCTTGGCGGTGTCGCAATGGGAACCGGCGTCATGATCGGCGCTGGTATTTTCGCACTGACCGGCCAGATTGCCGAACTGGCTGGACCGCTATTTCCGCTTTCTTTCATAGTCGGCGCCCTGATCACTTCCCTAGCCGCCTACAGCTACATCAAGATGTCGAACCGCTGGCCCTCCTCTGGCGGCATCGCGATGATTCTTCAGAAGGCCTACGGACCGGGTGTTGTTGCAGCATCGGCATCGCTCCTGATGGCGCTGTCGATGGTCATCAACGAAAGCCTGGTCGCTCGGACCTTCGCGACCTATGCCTTGCGGCCCTTTGGGCTCGAGAGCAGCGGCATTCTGGTTTCCGTCGCGGCACTGGCGCTCATCGTCTTCGCCTATTTCGTGAATGCGGCAGGCAACAAATCGGTCAGCGGTTTCTCTCTCGTCATGTCGGCGATCAAGATCGGCGGCATCGCCCTGTTCGCGATTGCGGCGATCTGGGCCAGCGGCTTTTCGGGCGGCGCCTTCTCAGAGCCAGTCGCGCTTTCGGGTCTCGACGCGTTGCTCGCGTCGGTCGCCTTCTCGATCCTCGCGTTCAAGGGTTTCACCACCATCACCAACAGCGGCGGCGAAATCATCGATCCGCACCGAAATGTTGGCAGAACCATTATCATTTCGATCACAGTATGCGTGGTCGTCTACCTTCTGGTCGCGGTGGCGGTCGGAGCCAGCCTCAGCACTTCGGAAATAGCGCAAGCGCGCGATTACTCGCTTGCGGCAGCTGCGCGCCCCGCGCTCGGAGAGCTTGGGTTCTATTTCACAGTCGCAATCGCGATCGCAGCCACGACCTCGGGTGTCATCGCCAGCGTTTTCGCCGTTTCGCGAATGCTGACGATGCTGACCGAAATGAAGATGATCCCGCATAGCCATTTTGGGATGAAGGGACCGATCCGCAGTCACATGCTGGTCTATACCGTCGTGGTCGCCGGCACGCTCGCGGTCCTGTTCGATCTTTCGCGGATCGCCTCGCTCGGAGCGTTCTTCTATCTCGTAATGGACATGCTCGTGCATTGGGGCGTGCTGCGCGGTTTGCGGGAAGAAATAGGCGCGCGTGCCTGGATCCTCTGGTCGGCGCTCATGGCGGACGGCGTAGTCCTGACAGCTTTTGCCCTCGCCAAGCTCAAAACCGACCCTGCGGTCGTCGCCTATGCGGTCGCAGGTATTGCCGCAGTGTTCGGAGCCGAATGGTTCTATCTCCGTCGGAATCCTGCGCTGCGTGAAATGCCCGCCACACACGATGGAGATCATCGATGATCGCCGCACTAATTCTCGCCATTGCACTTTTTCTGGCCTCGGTCGGCGTGCATCTGTCGATCCTCGGCGCAGGGCATCGCATGCTCGACGCACCCGGAAATTTCTCCGCCAAACTTGGGGTCGCGCTTCTCGTCCTGGCATCGCACCTGCTTGTCGCGACGCTCTTCGCTGGCGGTTTCTGGCTGGGCGCGGAGCTGGGTCTCGGCGGGTTCGACAAGACGCCAGCGATGAGTGCGATGGACTATTTCTATTTCTCGCTGATCAACGTGACCACGCTGGGGCTCGGCGACATCTACCCGACCGAGCACCTGCGCGTCATTGCCGGCGTCGAAGCTTTGACCGGCTTCGCGCTCATCAGCTGCTCGGCACAATTGTTCTGGACCATGATGAAGGAAGGAGAAAACGCATGACTGAAAGCACATCCCACTCGGATAAGGGAGGGGGCGGCAACTACTGGCGATTCATGGCCATGGTATCGACCTCGACCGTGATCATGTTCTTCCTGATGTACGCCAACAGCTTCGACATGGACGACGTGTTCTGGAGCGAGACGCGCTTCTGGATGATGTTCGTCATGGGCGCGATGATGATGGTGGTCATGCTTCTCTTCATGTGGGGCATGTACAAGGACCGGACCAAGAACTTCATCATCCTGGGTGTCGGAGCCCTCGTATTCGCACTCGCGCTATGGCTCGTACGCAGCCAGACCACGGTCGACGACACTGAATATATGGCCGCAATGATCCCGCACCACTCGATCGCGATCATGACCAGCGAGAGGGCGAGCCTGAAGGATCCGCGCGTCCGCGAACTCGCACAGGCCATCATTGTGGCCCAGCGGCGTGAGATCGCCGAGATGAAATATCTGATCGAGGACATTGAGGAGAACGGTCCGCGCGCCGAAGAACGTCTGCCCGAGGAGATGCAGCAATGAACAAGATCGCAATTCTGACGCTTGCAGCCCTTCCGCTGGCGGCCTGCAATACCAACACCGCGATCGGCAATGATCGCGAAGCGCAGCTTGATCCTCCGGCAACGGCAGCTCCGATAGAGAGTGCTGCGAGCGCTCTTGCCAATCTCAGCCCCGGCCTCATGCTGCCTGAGACCATGAGCGAGGCGGACCTCACCGCGCTGGGAGCCGAGAACACGTGCCAGTTCCGCTTCACTGAGGTCGCATTTCCTACGTTTGTTTATGATAACAGCGGTCGCGGAGCGATCAAAATCAACGGCAAACTGATTCCCGTCACGGCGAGCGCGACAGGCGGTTATGCGAACGGCGATCTCCGTATCCGCACGCGCCTACTTGATGACGCTGGAGACGCCGGATTGCAGATGCAGGAGCTAATCGTCGCTGGTCCGCGGATGAAGGACGAGTTCGGCTTCTGGGGCTACACCACCTGTGGCGGCCGCGAGGCTTGAACATGATCCGGTAGTCGACGGCGATCGGGGAACTGTGACGGGGCGATGGGATCATCTTGAGCGCGGCATTATGGGGAGCCGGGGCAAGGACGGAAGCTAATGAAAAACCATTCCGATCCACAATAACCGTCCCGGCTGCCCGACTATGACTTCAATAGAGCCGCCCTCAAGCCTGACTGAGATAGCCTCGCCAGATCCCTGGCTCGCCGTTCACAAGCCCCGCTTCCTGCTCGACTTGGGCTTGCAGGGGCAGACCGTAGCCACAGCCAACTTGGGGAGTACGAAATATGGCCGATGAGCGTAACGCGATCAAGGACACGGCTACCGACCCGGTTTGCGGAATGAGCGTGAAGATGAACCGAGCCCGCTTCGTCGATCGATACGAAGGTGGCGACCATTACTTCTGCTCCTCGCGCTGCCTCGACAAGTTCCGTGCGGATCCGGAGACGTATCTTTCGAAGGCGCACGTCGATGCTGTCGAGGATGTCCCGGAAGGTACGATATATACCTGTCCGATGCATCCGGAGATCCGGCAGTCTGGGCCGGGCGCTTGCCCGATTTGCGGGATGGCGCTCGAACCTGAAACGGTCAGTCTCGATGAGGGCCCCGATCCGGAACTCGTCGACATGCGCCGACGATTCTGGTGGAGCGCACTCTTCACGCTCCCTCTCTTTGCCTATGCAATGGGCGACATGATCCCGTCGCGGCCGTTCGATCAGGTCATCGAACCCGCTTTGGCACAGTGGCTCCAACTCGTCTTGGCCACTCCGGTGGTGCTTTGGGGCGGCTGGCCCTTTTCCATCCGAGCGCTGCAATCGTTGAGGACAATGAACCTCAACATGTTCACCCTGATCGGGTTTGGCGTAGCGATCGCGTATGCTTTCAGCCTCGTGGCAACGCTCGTCCCGGACATTTTTCCCGATGCCTTCCGCGATCATGCGGGCAGGGTCGGCGTATATTACGAGGCTGCAGCGGTCATCACGACCCTCGTGCTGCTGGGGCAGGTACTCGAACTAAAGGCGCGCGGATCGACATCGAGCGCGCTGCGGGCGCTTCTGGAGCTCGCGCCCCCGACGGCGATGAAGATCTTCGGGCGTGGGGACGAGCGCGAAGTGCCGCTCGATGAACTGACGTCGGGGGACCTGCTGCGCGTGCGCCCAGGCGACAAGGTACCCGTCGATGGTACGCTGGAAGATGGAAGCAGCGCCATCGACGAATCCATGATCAGTGGCGAACCCATTCCCGTCAAGAAAAGCGCGGGCGATCCGGTGATTGGGGGCACTGTAAACCAGACCGGCAGCTTTACCATGCGCGCGACGCAGGTCGGCGCGGACACCATGCTCTCGAAGATCGTACAGATGGTCGCTGAAGCCCAGCGCAGCCGGGCACCGATCCAGCGGCTTGCCGACCAGGTTACCGCGTGGTTCGTACCCATCGTTGTCCTTGTCGCTATCGTCAGCTTTGTCGTCTGGGCCATCTGGGGGCCTGCGCCTGCGCTCGCTTACGCACTTGTCAACGCAGTCGCCGTTTTGATCATCGCCTGTCCCTGTGCGCTCGGACTGGCAACGCCAATGTCGATAATGACCGGTACCGGTAAGGGGGCCCAGCACGGGATATTGATCAAGAACGCTGAGGCTCTCGAAACGCTGGAAAGGATCGATACGCTGGTCGTCGATAAGACCGGCACACTGACCCGGGGCAAGCCCGATCTTGTCGACGTAAAGCCTCAGCCCGGCGTGGATGAGCAGGAGTTGCTGAGCCTAGTCGCAGCCGTTGAGAGAGGAAGCGAGCATCCGCTTGCCCATGCGATCGTCGAGGGTGCGGAAATCAGGGGCGCTGCCATTCTGGATGCTTCCGACATCGAGTCCGTGACCGGTGAAGGCATTCAGGCAAATGTCGACAAGCGCAGCATTGCGATCGGCAATGAGAAGATGATGGAGCGCGTAGGGGCGATCGGAGAAGGCTGGCAGTCGTCGGCGAATGAAGGCCGAAGCCTGGGCCAGACGGTGATGTTCGTGGCCGTGGATGGGGCGCCGGCAGGCCTCATCGCTGTCGCCGATCCGATCAAGGAAACCAGCCGCACTGCTATTACCGCGCTGCATGAGCGTGGCGTCAAGATCGTGATGCTTACCGGCGACAGCGAAGCCACCGCGCGTGCGGTAGCAAGCCAGGTCGGTATCGACGAAGTCGAAGCGAACGTCTCGCCCGAGGACAAGCATCGCAAGATTGAGCAGTTGAAGAGCGAGGGTCGCCGGGTAGCAATGGCCGGTGATGGCATAAACGACGCCCCTGCGCTCGCCGCTTCGCATGTCGGCATCGCGATGGGAACGGGCACCGATGTCGCGATCGAAAGCGCGGGCGTGACATTGGTGCGCGGCGACCTTGTCGGCGTTGTTCAGGCGCTTGTCCTGTCTCGGGCGACTATGCGCAACATCAGGCAGAACCTGTTCTTTGCCTTTGCCTATAACGCGCTTGGCATACCGGTCGCCGCAGGTGTTCTATATCCGTGGACCGGGTTGCTCTTGAACCCGATGATCGCGGCAGCAGCGATGAGCTTGTCTTCGGTTTCGGTCATCGGCAACGCCTTGCGGCTGCGCGGCCTTGACCTGCCCAGGTTTGAAACATGACCGGCTCAGAAGAGATGGATCACCTGTCAGCCTTGGAGGCCATTATCCTGAGAGAATGGCGGCCACGTTGGGTGGTTGGGCCGATCGTCTGTGAAGGCACAGCTCACACAATTCGGCGCCAGTACGATCTGCTTGGCATCTCGGCTGCCGAAGGTAAGGAAAGCCATGTTTGAGTTCGACAAATCCGATAAAGAGAACCGCCTGCCTTCGCCACCAAACAAGTCCGTGAGAGCTCCGGTCCGTGCGCAGCATCGTAGTCAGTTGCTTTGGGGAGAGCATTGCACCGAATGCGCCGCGCCAGATTGCTACGAAAGCTGCTCGCTCTACGACCCACGGCCCGATGGCCGCTGTCGACGGTTTGAATTCGGAGCACTGCCCAATCGAAACTTCCCTTCGGCGGGCAGTGCCGCCGCCGAGATCAAGTTCAGACGATGGGCGCGTCTTATGGCGAAGGGGAATACGTTGCTGCTTCCCAGTTGGCTGGCAACGGCGACTGAGTGGCTGATCTTACGAACGTCGCCCATCTTGGACGCAATCGGATCGCTCGCAGCAAGAGTTTCGGGGGATCGCCGCTGGTCGTACCTTGGATACCATGTCTGGGACAGAATGACCGGGATTGCCGCCAGATTTCAAACCGAGCGCCCCTATGCGCTTGCGATCGAAATATTTAATCCGACCGACCGGATCGTGGAACTGGTGCTGCAAATCTCGGTTGATCGAAGCCGGATGCGCCCGCGACGCGAGGAGCATAAACTACCCGTGCCGTTCTACGAAACGCTCCGCATTCCTTCCGGACACTTTTCTCAGATCATCCCTGGGGAAAAATTCGCTCCCATCGCCTCTTCGGGACTACCATTCGAAATCGCGATCGAGCCACTTCAAGAAGATACTCATCTGGTCTTCCTAACACTGGATCTAATCGCGCAACCCAAAAAGATCGACGAACAGAAACCGGTGCAGGATCTGCCCGTCAAATGTGTCATCTTCGATCTCGACGAGACGTTATGGAAAGGCACGCTGGTCGAAGGCGACGTCCAGCTGAAGAGCGGGATCGCGCACCTTTTTGAGGTGCTCGACCACCGAGGAATTCTGATTTCAGTGGTAAGCAAGAATGATCCGGCTGCAGCCGAGGAACAGCTTCGGACCTTTGGCCTGGATCATTATGTGCTGAAATCGCAAATTGGCTGGCGCCCCAAGTCGGAAGGTGTGAAGGCAATAGCGGATCAGCTCAACATCGGGACCGATGCGCTGCTTCTAATCGATGACAGTCCTTTCGAGCGGGCCGAGGTCGAACGTGCCGTGCCCGGCGTCAGAACCTTGTCGGAAAAGGCGCTGGACGACCTGCTTGACGACCCTCGACTGGCCGGCGCCGCAACGAGCGAGTCGAAGGAGCGGCGCCGCTTATACAAGGAAGCGGAAACGCGGAAGGAAGCATCCACATCCTTCGATGGAAACTACAACGACTTTCTCCGCTCTTGCGAAATTCGTTTGACGATACGGACCAATGAGTTGCGTGACGCAGAGCGTATTCAAGAGCTCGTCCAGCGAACTAACCAGCTGAATTTCTCCGGCCACAAATACTCAAATCGCGAAGTAGCACTGCTTCTGGATGACTCCACCTTAGTTCGCCATGTAATAGAATGTTCCGACCGCTATGGTAGTTATGGAGTGGTCGGCTTCTGTCTTACACGCCTTGAAGGCAGGGTGCTGCGCATCGAAGACCTGATGCTCTCATGCCGCGTACAGGGGAAGCAGATCGAACGCGCGCTGCTGTACCACTTAACAAACAACAATGGTCATACGCTTGACGCTGTAGAGATCGCATTCCATCAAACCAAACGGAATGGACCGGCTAGCGCGGTCCTCGACGACTTGGGCTTCGAACCCACAACAAATGAGGTTCGCCGCATCACAATGACGCCCGGGATTTTCGACACCGATATCGTAACGATCGAAAATTGTCAGCCGGGGCCGACAGGCGATCTACCGTAGCGCACTGAAAGAGCCTTTTTTGTACCAAGTCATGAACCGATTGATCGCGAACCATCCAATTCCGACCGATATGAACAGTTCTTTGAATTCGGTAGCGTTGGGTATTTCGATCATTCGCTGACCGAGCGTGAGGAAGATCGACTGCCCCGCAAGGATCCCGAAGGCTAAGAATCCGAAAAGGCATGCCTCACTTCTGTCTCCGCGCAGGCGGGCAGCATTTCCGAACGCAAGCATGACGAGCAAAGTGGCGAATGCGGTCACCTGAATGGGTATCAGGTTCCAGTGTCCGTAATTGAACATTGCCGTCGGCGCACTGATGGCGGCGACGCTGCGCGCTGGTAAGAAACCAAGCAATGCATCGAGTGCTGCGACGCCAGGCCTTACAGTTTCCCGCAACAGGGGAAACAGGCACAGAAATATCCCGGCGCCTGTATAATAAACGGTTTCCGACAGGTCCGTATGGATATTGTGGAGATTGAATTCTCCCTGCCAATTGATCTCCTCGATTGCAGCGGGCGTGTCGAAATCGGCGATACGCTGCATCCATGAAATCTCCTCCATGCCGATCAGAAAGAAGAGTAGAGCGAACCCGCTGGCAATCAACACCGGGACGTGTCTCAGCCGCCCGCCCTCTAGATTTCGAGCTCGTATCAGAGCCTCGACCGCGAATAGGCAGCCCGCGCCGAGCGTGAAGATTGCTGACAGCCATTCCGCCGTGCTGTCTTCCTCGGCCATGGCACGGAACGTTTCGGGATCGGCGAGAAAAACCGCCGTCAGACCGAAACCTGTAAACATCGTGGCGAGCCCGAGAGTCCGCTCGGTAATACTTAACCGGCCACGACATTGCGAGGTTTCCGCTGCCCCCGTAGAAAGTACGCTGACCAACGTCCCGGCAATTGCCAAGGCGAACAAGGAACGAAGCAGGAAATACGTCGTGAAGACCGGGGGCTCCTCCCTGACCGGGTAGAGGCCGAGGGCGAGAAACTCGTAAGCAGTCAGGGCAGACCACGCGACAATCGAGGCGAGTGCAATGATGAGGAAACAAGCCAAGGGTTTTGCGTCGTGAGAGCTGAGCGGGTTTTCCATCATCCATTGCTCGCAGTCAGCAAACGATCAGCTTTTACCGGATCCCGTATTAGATCCAAACTTAAAGGCTTTGCTGTCGGATCGCTAGCTGGCAGGCAGCTTTTCCCCATTTTCAGTGGATAGTCGACTGTCAGCTAACGGCCCCAAAGTCGCCACGCTACTGGTCGACGCAATCGTCAGGTTCTGAGGCGCGCTCCCTAGCCCGCTATTGATCGCGTGTCGGAGCTCGGCGACGCAAAACACTGCCCGAGCGCGTTGGCCACAGTCGGCCCGGCATGGAAATTTCCAAGGCCAATCGGACCTGGATATCTCGCGGACGCGGCTGATACTGCCGCAAGACCTCCCCTCGGCGGCCCGTGCCAAGGTCCGCCCGTGGATGAGGATGATTTTTTATGATGCGATCAGGGTTTCGGTGGCTGAGGTGAGGACCGGTTCACGGCATTGACCGAAACGTAGGTCCTGTTCCTCCACGGCCGCTGACGCTTCATCCGATTTCGCCGGCGCATTCCTACGAACTTCCAGGCGTTTTTACTGCGCTGGCTGTTGGCCACAGTGAACGGATGGATGCCGTGAAGCTGAGTGTATTTCTTCATGGCGGCATCCCCGAGGCGGTTGGAGATGGAGATACGCTTGAAAGGGACAAATCCCTGCGGCCTGTGCTGAATGTGATAGTGTTTCGCGTAAGGCGGATCGATTCCCTTGCACATGTACATCGCGTAGCCGACCGGCTTGTCCAGCGGCGTTATGTCGATCGCGTCACGTGGGACGCCCTGGCTGTATTTGCGCAGGACCCGGTTGGCGATCTGTTCGATGAGTCTGGTGGGCACACCATACCAATGGATCATCCAATGGACGTGCAGCGGGCCGTAGACCGGTCTTCCGAATCGGCGTCCAAAGGGAGGGTTCTCGAACACGGCGAGGTAATACAGCGGATCGCTGACCGCTCCTTTCCTGCGCCTGTAATTCCATGCGCGCTGGACCTTGTTGCGGATCTCGATGAACACGTCGCGCGCGCTGATCCCTGGTTTCAGGGGCCGGGTGAAATTGATGGTCACCGCGTGGGTCATGGGCCGCTGGAGCGACCGGGCGAAGCGTTCGGCGTGCAGGAGCTGAAGCGCGCTGGTCCAGGGGAGACGGTATCCTCGCGGAAGCGAACGAACGCCCGGTTGCATCTTGTCGTATCTGGACATGCACGATCGCTTGCAACAGCAACCGTTACGAGGGCCTTACCGCAAACCACATATGACGTCGCAACTAGCAGCCCCGTTATACATTTACATACGCGCGGGTAAGACCATTTCGGGCCTTGGTTCCGGTGATACAGGGGCGCTATTGCCTGCATCGACAGTTAGCCGAGCGGTTGCGTCTCGTAAAGGATCCTGCGGATCGACGTGAACAAAGCGAGCGCTGGGAAGCAACCGTAAATGGGGGAGGGCACCTGCCTGCCAAGCGGGGGCGCCCCAGCGGAGTCGCTAATTTGGTGCCGAGCAGATCAACCCAGCATGATCATGAGGGCAATCACTGATCCGAGAAACGCTGCCCCGAAGCAAGCTGCGATAAACGCCGCTATCGTATGTTTCGATATCGGGGGCGCGCCTTCGGATGCGGGCACCGAATAAAAACCGATGAATGGATTGTAGCCGACCTTCGCATGCCCATACTCGCGGATTTCCTGCAAAGCATGCTGAGCACTTTCGATGTCGATCTTGAAGGCCTCCATTTTGCCATGGAGATCCCCGTAGGTCTCGTTGATCCGCAAGACCGACCGGCGATTCTCCTCCATCGCCTGGCCAAAATTCCGCAGTACCTTGAACGGGCTCGCCTTGTGCTCGATGAGCACTAGGAACAGCATGCGGACGAGAATTGCGGCAAGCATGGTAACGGGTGCGTCGCGTTCAAATTGCTCGCTTACGCCGATCATCACCTTCTCTTCCAAGATCGTGATGTCTTTTTCAAAGAGGTCTCTCCAGAGTTCTTCGAGATAGGTCATCTGTCACCCACCAGCGCTTTGTAGAATTGTTCCAGATTGAGACGGGCTTCCTGGAGCGTCCAACTCCCACGGCATTGTTCGAGAGATGTCTGAAGGTCACCCGCGCCAGCCCACAGGAACTCCATGATCGACCTGTCGAGCCAGGGTAGTACGAGCCGGTCCGCATCTTGGGCCGCAGGGCATTGAGCAGCCTGTTGACAGATGAAGGTCTGGTCGATCTTGTTTGCCAGGGCATTCCTCTCGTATAGCGGATCGGCTTCGTGGCGCGCGCAGACGTAGAAGATCGTCGGCAGCAGGCCTGCGTCGAGAGAGATCATGTCCTTCGCGATGCGCAGCGTATCGGTATAGAGGGCCGGCTCGAATTCGAGGATCGCGACCCGGTCGGGATGCGCCAGCCTTAGGTCCATCGCTTCGTTGATCCGATTGCCATCGGAAATCGGAAAGTGTGCGTGCAAATCCTCGCTGCGCCCGCGGAACATGGGACAGCGATTGCCGCCCACCTCGATGATGAGCGCCTCTTGCCGCATCAAGAATTCGAGGATGAGCGCGAGCGTGCTGGTGCCGGTGCCACCGTAGCGCTTGGCCAGCATGATTGTGCTTGCGAGCCCGCTTTCGGACGCGTCGTCCATCACCAGAACAGGCGCTTTGGACCACCACTTTTCAGCAAGCTTCTCGCGCAGCAGGGCCGCGGCAGGATTGAATGTCGTGATCTCGCTAGTCATCTTCCCACACCATTTTCTCTTCTTCGAACAGCGGCAGGGCGCGTCTTGCGACACCCTGACTAGAGGTCGGTGCTTTGTCGCTGCCCGGCGGCTTGTGACCGTCAGCGGACCGGCGTGCCGACCTCGCAGATTGGTTCTTTTGTACCGGTTCAGACACCTGTTCAGCGGATTTTGCCGATCCGTGGTCGTCGCCATTGTCGGCTGTCAGGGACGCCGACGCGAGGCTGGAAAGCCCCTCTCGGTCGTATGCCCGCCGCTCTAATGAGGCGGTAGACCACCGCGCGAGCTCGACATTTTCGCTGGCATCCTCGGGATTATCAATGTCGTCGTCGTCGTCATCGCTCCGCGCCACAATGGCGTAGAAATCGACTTCCTCGCCTTCTTCATCCTCATCCATTGCCGATGCGTATTTGCGGCTTTCGAGATCGGCGGGATCGGGCTCGAGCGGGGTTCCGCCGTTGTTTTCCCACTCCGGTTCGATGGGCACCAGCACAGGATTCAAACGCTGATCCTGCGCATTCGAAGCGGAATATGCCGGGGTCTCGCCGGCCGACCGATCGCTGTTCGTTTCGCCTTTAGGGCCATCCTGTTCGTCGAGAACGAGGGCTTGGTAGACCTCGGCGTCCAGCTCGTCGAAACCTTCTTCGTCTTCGCAAACGGGAAAGCCGAAGCCGTCGATCTTGAACGCGCGTCCTTCTAGGACGGCGCCGCGCATGAGCCGCAGCCGATTGAGTTCCGCGTCCTTCGCCGCGCGGATATCGGCCTCGTTCTCGAAGTGCCGATAGGTGTAGCTGGAATGGATCGCGGCGCTCAGTAGCGCGTAGAACGCATCCTCGCTGGAGAGGCGGCTGCCGAAGACTTCGGCTAGATTGCCGAGCTTCTCGGTGACTTTTCCGACCCATTCGGTCGCAGGCTTCACATGCGCATTCTGCGTGTCGATGACCCGCCGCATCACATCGATCTCGACCCAGGTCGGCAGTTGGGGATGGGTCGATACCGATTGCACTCGAAGGAAATTGAGGAGCACTTGCAGCTTAACCAAGCCGGGCTCGGAGTCGATTCCGAGAAGCATGCCGAGCTGCTCTGCATCCTTGTCCCGGACGAGGTTGTGGGCATCGGCATAGGCCTGTGCCAGCCCATCCGAGAGGGTGCTCGCGGACTGCATGATGCGCGCCGCGCCCAGCGCCACGCCCGTGCTGACGGTTAGGCCGTCCGGAAGGAATGCGCGCGCTTTTTCCAAGGCCTCGGCCGCCTCCTCCTCGCGCAGCGTAACAGCGACATCAAGGAGCCTCGCTTCGTCTTCGGTAAGCCCAGTGCGGTAGGCATCGATGTGGCCGGAACGGTACATCGCGACCCACGGATTGTTTGGGTCCTCATACTTCGGATCCTCGTGTGCCGACTGGATGAGCTGGGCAATTACATCGGCCTCGCTGGCCCTGCGCCGGGAAATTGCAGCGGGGGTTACGCGGCGTGCGATCATGTCCTGAACGAACGGTTCGGCGATGCGCGCGATGCCGTCGCGGGTATGATCCTCGCGGCTCTTGGGCACCAGCCTGGTGCCATCATCCTTGTCGCTAAGCAGCCCCGCTTCGATGTCCCACTGCTTGTAGACGACGTATGCTGCCAAGGCTTGCGCGATGGCGGTTTCGGCCTTTGCCTTCGCTTTGCGTCGCTGCTTTTCGACCTCTTTTTTCGCACGCTGATAGGGCCGCATGTCGAGCAGATCGCTGCGCAGATACTGCCTCGCATCATGGGCCGCGCGCGTGAGATTGCCGTGCTCGTCGCGCTCATCTATTCGTTCGAACGCCGCGTTAAAGGCATCGAGTTTCTGCTTGGCGCGCGGGAAGTCCTTCGCGCACAGTTCCAGCGCATCGGCGAGCAGCTCGTCTAGTGGTGTATTCTCCATCTACCAGCTTGTAGGACGAGATTCTGGGCACCCCAAACGGGTCGGGAATTTTTTCGATCGTGCTCGCGGTCGTGTAAGTCCGACCGCACCCAACCTATCCCAGTCCGTCGAATTTCTGTTGTACCCTTCGGAAAGGGGGTCCTTTTTCCAATCCGAAGGAAATGGCCCGGTTCCGTCGGAACGTTGAACCGACAATTCCAGGGAAATTGTCGAAAAATCCGTAAATCCGCCATTCCGAACGAACGCACGAATTTTCAGCGTTCTCGTTTTTTTATGCGCAATACCGCAAAATGGTATGCACCTGTTGGCGCGAACCATTTTGCTGCGCTTGTTCGGACCCGTATGGGGCCTCCAAGGGTAGCTCGACCGGCAGTCTCGCACGTCGGTTTGACAACCTCCTTGGGTGCGACCGCCAGCGGTCTGGGGCGGCGTCACGACGCCTTGGAAGAAGCGCGGACCCTGCGCTGACAGCTTCGGGCCGCAAGAGAAAACATCATTTTGGCCTGCCGGGTGAAGCCGGCAGGTGAAGGGAAAAGTTGAGTGTGAAAGCTCAGATCCCGCCTCGCCGGTTTCGACACGAAACCGGAGAAACCGAAATGATCAATACCGACCATCTGTCGCCAGACGCGGAGGCGCTGGCGAAAGACCTTGAGCAGCACGAAGGATACCGCGTGCTGCGGCGCGTCCCGAAACCGTATTCCTCGATGCCGCATCAAGGGCCAGTGCCCGATGGGAGATGCGTAGCCATCTTGGATGTCGAAACGACCGGCCTTTCGGCCGAGCACGATGTCATCATTGAGCTCGCCATCATGCTTTGCTTCCTCGACGGTGAAGGCGAAGTTGTGGGGCACTTCGGACCGTTCAGCTGGCTGCAGGATCCAGGCTGCGAACTCGATCCCAAGATCAGCCTGGTCACGGGCCTACGTACGCAGGACGTGGCGGGCCAGAAAATCAACGACGCCTTCGCCATCGGCCTTCTCGATCGTGCCAGCCTCATCGTCGCGCATAATGCCCGCTTCGATCTGGGGTTCATCGAGCGCCGCTACCCTCTTCTTGCGGGGCGCGCTTGGGCCTGTTCGTGCAACGAAATCGACTGGCTCAAACTCGGTTTCGAAGGGCGCGCGCAATCGGCGCTCCTTGCCCACGTCGGATGGTTCAGCGATGCGCATAGAGCGGCTGCCGATGTCTGGGCCTTGTTCTGGCTTTTGCAGCACCGTCAACGCGATGCCGGTGGCGGGTCAATCCGCACGCATCTCCAGCGCCTGATCGAAGCCGCCAGCAGGCCCTCGGTGATCGTGCAGGCCGAACGCGCCCCGTTCTCCAAGAAGGATATGCTGAAGGCTCGCGGCTACAGATGGAATCCCGATGGTCCGTTCTGGCAGATCGAGCTGCCGCCCGAGCGCGTCGAGCACGAGCAGGCGTGGGGCTACCGCTCCGGCCTCCCGGCCATGACGACGCGCACCATCACGGCGTGCCAGCGTCACCGCTAAGCAGCACCTCTTCACCGCTTCACAATTCGAGCCGACGACCCGCCATCCGAGCGGGTCTTTTTTTATGGAGATTACCAATCATGCACAACGACAATGTAAGCTTCGAAGAAGCTCTCGAGCGCGAAGCTCGCAAGTTCCTAGGTCACCACGCCGGAGACAGCCGAGCAGGACGCAACCCGCAGCGCATCATCGTCGCCGATTTCGAATATCGCTGGGACAGAAGCCGATACGATGGGTACCGTGTCAGCGAAGGCGAAAGCGCCGAGCCGACGATCCGCTGGCCCTTCCATCGCATTGCGGCTGCCTCGTGGCTACAGCTGCGCTTCGATCCAGGAGAAGAGGTTCCAGCGGTCGAAAGCATCGTGGTGTTGGCCGAAGACGAGGCGAGCGAGCAGGAGATGATCGCCCGGTTCTTCGAAGCGCTGCACCAGATGCCGACAGTGCAGCTCATAACATGGGGCGGGGAGGTCAAGGACCTGGCGGTGCTGCGCCGGTCGGCCGGCGAGTTCGCAATGATCCTGCCGCGCCAGCTTACGGACGGCTCCCCGCATGCGAGGGAGCGCATCGATCTGTGCCGTGCGGTGACTGTGCAGGCCAGGTCGCCCCACCTGCCGGAATACGCCGCAGCAACCGCCATCCCGGCAAAGCCGTCGCCGAGCAGGACAATCGGTGAACTGGTCGAGAAAGGGGACTGGCCCAAGGTGCGCGACCAGGTGCTCGCCGACGTACTGACCACAGCGGTTATCGCAGTGCGTCATCTCGCTGCGCATCGCGTAATCGAATGCCATCAGTCCAACACCCTCATGGCTGTCGCCGATGCGGTGGCGGCGGCGATCCCCGGCAGCGAGTTCGCTCGGCGAAGTTTCGCTCCGTGGGCAAGGGGACAGAAGGCTGCGAGCGGATTGCGCGGGGCGGTCTATCGTGCCGCCGCGTGAACGACAGGAAGCCTGCCACCAGGTTGGGCGGTAATGTGACAATACGAAAATCGAGGAGGAAAAGATGACGTAGCGAACAGCAAGAGCAGGCTGGCACGGGCCTTGAACATCACCAACCGTGCCGCGACGGTTCTGCCGCTAAGCAGATCAAGATAGAGCCGCCCATCCGCGAAGGATGAGCGGCATTTTTTATGCCCGAAAAGGAATCTGAAAATGCCGAAGAAGAAGGCCAACGCCGGCCACGCCATCGCGACCGCGAAAAACACCAACCTTGTTGAACTGCCCGAACGGATCGCCATCGGCGATCACGAGGTCAGGCCCGAGCAGCTCTATGTCATCAAGGATCGGCGTCCGCGCGGCCAGGGACCATGGAGCGATGAGCCGTTCGACAAGATCGCCTGGCGCGATGCTGCAACCGGCCTCGACTGTATCCTTCTGCGCCAGGCTTCGGGCGTTTGGGGTGGGTTCGTAGCGGTTGAAAGCGGTCACCCGCTCTACGGCTACCGCGAGGACGCGATACCGGCGGGCGCCGGGCTCACACCCCACGGCGGGATCGACTACGCGGAAATCTGCTCCCGCTACGGATCCGAGGCGGTGCGGGTATGCCATGCGCGCATGGGCGGGCGGGCCTCCATGCTCAACACGCCGAGCGCCGAACATCAAACCGCGGATGACGCCTGGTGGTTCGGCTTCGTCGCCGACAAGCCGGGTGACCTGGTGCCATCGGGTTCGAAGCCGATCCTCGCGCGCGAGGAGGGCGAGGTCTATCGCGGCATCGATTACATGTACGAGGAGACCATCAGTCTGGCACGCCAGCTCAGGTCGATCGAGGCAGGGCGTGACCTCCACACCGAACCCGCGCTCGCTCCGCCGCCGCCGCCGCGGCTCGGCAAGCCGGGAGGGCGCTGACCATGGACCAGCAGGACATCCCCTACGAACAGCGTCGCAACCCGAATTTGCCGTTCGGCTACTGGTGCATTGCGGACCCGGATGGCTACCCGCACCTCATCGATAAGCTCGGGCGGCGCTGGTCGTCGCTGCGCGAATACATCTGGTGCGGGCGGCTCTGCATGGCGCGGGGCTCGGACTGGCAGTTCACGGCCATGACCGAATTCCTGCTCGCGGTACTCGCTGCGCTCGATCGGCGCATCGTCCATGTCGAGGAACGGGTGAATGATCTGTTCGATGGCGCGTGGGATGTCGCGCGCCACTACGGATTTTGGCTCGAGGGGCACAAGCTCTCAGAAGGCCTGACCGGCGACCTGACACCGGAGGGGAGGGCTATCCTCGTCGCGCTGGCCAGCACGCGTGGGGCCGAAGCGGCACCCATTCCGATCGGGCTTCCGACGATCGCGCGGTGGCACGGCTTCGATGGCGGAGACACCCGCAACGAGCGCGAGCGGGTATTCAAGGTCAATGAGAGCTTTGCGCTCGACCTGCCGGGCAGGTTCGTGCGGGAGCGTATCAACCGTGATCCGGGTATCAAGCTCATCGGGATCCCGACCGGCGAAAACATCCCGCTTGGCCGGGTGCTGTGGACCATGACGTTCCCTGACGAATACGCGCGCGATCGCCTATTCGCCTGGCTGATCCATCGGCTCGACCGGTGGGAGGCCTGGGTGGAGCTTGCAAGAGGGAGTGGCGCGCAGGCGTTCACCGAGCACATCCTGCGGCTGCGCTTCGCCGACGAAACCATCGAGTGCGGGTGAGCGACCAGCTCCATACCATCCCCACCAAGATTGGTGCGGGCGGCGCCTTCACCGGGTTCCGTCCGCAGCCCTGATCAAGGATTACTCATGCCATACCGTCGTCGATCCACCATGCCCGAGCGCATGGTTGTTCTCTCGCTGCAACTCCCGCCTTTGCGGCACGAGCCACTCGCCCCCTTCGGGTTCGGCGCGTTCATCGTCACCCCACGGTGGCGAAACGAAGCGGCATTCGCCTCCCATGCTCACGGCTATGGGGCGGGCTACGAACCGCGTCGCATGCGCGAGGATATCCGCAGGTTGTTCACCCCCGACACCACCGCGCTGATCCACACGACTGCGCCAGCTGGTTTAAGGCAGGGCCGACCTCAGGCTACACGGGTCACGAGTAGCCTTCTCGACTTCATTCCCCGCTCGGGTCTAATGAGAAATATTCACGTGAACATCCCCCACGAGCAATTGGTCCATGCCGCGCGGATCGGCGGTCGCGAGCTATCTGGACCCAATCCATCGGTGATCCAGCGCCTGGTCCAACTACGCATCGAAACGCAGGCCGCATGGATATTCTGGCTGCTTGCGTCATGTCCACCGCCTGTCCGCCGGAACCTGCTCGCCAGTTATTTATCGTGGAGGGCGCTGGACCAGGCTGCGAGCCGTCAGGGGATAATCTGACTCGGAGGGGCGCACGAATGCGCGCCCCTTTTTTTGGGGACCTATATACCTGACTAGCCACGCCTCCACGTTCTCAGATGACATCCGTGGCACACTATGGCACAACGCCCGTTTAGGAGAGGTTATGCAATACTCTGGTTCAGATTTGGAAAATCTGGTGCCCCTTTGGGAGCGCAAACTCTCGAACGGCGTCAACCAGCCCGTAAGTCACCGCGTCGGCAGGCGTGATGTAAACGTCTTTGGCGCGCCGGTCGGTAAGGACGCTCTCAGGGACGTTGGCCCGCTCGCGCAAGATGTTTTCAGTGCGCTCCTCGTCAGCCAAGGCGGAATCAAGCGTACTCTGTAGGTGCGTGGCGGTCATTCCGGCTTGGGGGGACATGCTCGTAGGGTGAATCATAAACACCCCATGTTCTGAACTATAACGCTCTTGCGCTGCCAAGAAGATCGCTACGGCAATAGATGCGACCGAGCCGCCATTGTAGGCCACAAATTTGATCGGCAGCCCTCGTATGAAGTTATAGAGGAAAATGCCGCTATGGACGTACCCTCCGAGCGAACTAAAGCACAGATGTACCTCATCAACTCGATTGTTGATGGCGTCGTTAAACGCAGCCGCAATCCGAGTGACGCCATCGTCATCAATCATGCCGGTGAAGCCGTAGAAGCGCATTACAGGGTTGCCGCTTAGGTCAGGCATCAGTCGATAATCCGATTCATTTCATCAAAGAGATATGGCGCGACGGTGACCGCCTTCCTGCGCTTCGCTACCTCTTTGAACTGTTCAATATCGTCGCACATCTCCATGATACCCTCGACCTTGCCGATCTGGCGAGTGAGTATGGTGCGGCCCTCGTCCGTTAGCCACTGATGGAAGCGAGCGCGGCGCTTGCCTTCATCGGTAATGTTCAGCTTATCCAACTCGGCCTTTACGTAGCCGTGCTCAATGGGATCATAGACGTATTTGTTGATGAACCTGCCGTAGTATTGTGGTCGCGAGCGGGGCGTAGTCGGCGCGTTGTCGTATAGGCGGTCGAGTTCAGCAAAAAATGTATCTGGGAAAGTGTGTATCCACTTCTGCAAACCTTCCGCGATATAGCGCTCAAGCAGCATTCGCAGCGCGTCATGGCCGCGGTCCCGCTGGTATCCTGTCGCTTCATCAACCAGAGCGACAATGCCAACTTTTGCAAGCGCTCGGATGAGAACCTCGGCTTGGCGAGCGACGTGTTCTTGAGATTGGACTAAGGCGCCGGCGTCCCTGGCTTCAAGATATACCTCACAGACTTGCGGGAGCAGTTCAGCCTTGTAGCCGAAGGCTTTTTTGCCGCTTGGCAACGTAAACTCTATCTGGCTCGACGTCACATATAAGTCACTGGGAATAAATTGTTTTAGGTTCTTCGCAGTAAGAAATGCGGGGAGGTTGACGTCAGCATCGTAAAAGCCACGTCCTTTCGCCTGCCGCGCTCTACCGAGAGCCCGCATCATGTCACTTTGCGTCAGAAGGCGAGTGCCATCCTCAAGCACGGCGCACCCAATCTCGACGTCGCCTAGTGTCAGGGTGCCAGCATATCTCGCCGCCGGCAGTTTTGGCTCCGGACTATCTGAATTGAGCACCAGCGCTTTGGCGACGTCATCGAAATTAGCCGAGATAGGCTCGATGGTTTTCTTGTCCTCAGGCATTGATGAGACCCTTGTAGGTAAGGCGCTTGCCAGCCATGCGGGCAACCGTCTGTTCGATGAAGCGCATGGTACCAGCCTGCGCGGTGTTGTGGCGGAACGCAAATTCGTTGACGTACCGGTGCAGGTGCTTTGGCGACATGTAGTGGAAGACGCCGTAGTGACCGCGCTTTAGGAGCGCCCAAAAGCTTTCGATGCCGTTGGTGTGTGCCTTTTCGCGGACATACTCGCCAACCGAGTGATTGATGCGAATGTGCTGATATCCAGCATCTGCGAGACCGACATAGCCAGCGTGCTGGTCGGTCACCACGATAGCGCCCTCGGGTGCGTTCTTGCGAACGTAGCCCTGTAGGGTCTCAATCTTGGTATTGGGGATGAGTTCGGCGCGAACGGTGCCGGTCTCACCCTTGATGCCGATAACGGCAGTCTTACCAACGGTGCCGCGACCCGCGCGGAGCTTCTTGCTGGCGTGCTTGTTGGTTTCCTTGCCGCCAAAGTAGGTTTCATCAACTTCGACTTGTCCGCCCAGATCGTCGTTATCGGCGCTGGAAAGCCACGTTTCGCGGATGCGCTGAGCGAGGAACCATGCCGACTTCTGGGTAATGCCGAGTTCGCGGGCCATCTGGGTCGAAGGGATACCCTTACGGGCTGTGGTCATCATGTAGATGGCCATAAGCCACTTGTGCAGACCGAGGCGGCTTTCTGCCAGAACGGTGCCGGTGCGGACGCTAAAGTGCTTGCGGCAATCGCGGCACCGATACGGCATCGGCTTGTGATCTTTGCATTCGTGGACATTGAGGCTGCCACAGTGACCGCAAGCGGGTTCATCGCCCCAGCGGTTCTTTTCGAAATACAACCGAGCGGCTTCCTCATTCGGGAAGCGTTCGAAGAACTGATAAAGGCTGACGGTCTTTGGCTTGTCGGTCATAAAACCTAACTAGCCAAACGGGACCGGCTGGTCAAGCTAATTATGGCTAGCTAGGTATATAGGTCCCTTTTTTTGCATCCGCATTCGCGCGTGGAAGTCAGGACTGTGGCTTCCAAAATTCCACATCCCTCCCAACAGGGCTATCCGGAGAAACCGAATTTCGGACGCATTGCCAACTGGCAGGTCTTGGGCCGATTGCTGGCAGTCCGCTCCAAGCCGACTGCACAGCAAAAGCAGACGAGCCGTCCGCTAGATCAAGATTACCCGTTCGGGTTAGCCTAAACACGTCCTCGATGGAAAGTGCCTCGCTTCTGTATCCCGTGAACAGAAACCTGAGCTTACGCCAGTCTTCGCCAATACTTCCCTGCTATGCGTTCGGCAATAAAACTGCCAGCAACTACCCCAAACGTGACCCAGACGATGACGCTTGGACCGTGTTTCCCGAAATCAGCCAAGCCGAACGCCACCATGGCAAGAAGCGCGGCACCGATGATAAATGCCGGCCCAGCGATCAGGCAGTGGAGACGGCGGCAACGAATGGCGTTTAACAAGCATGCCGCTCCCATCCATAGGAACAGCACCGCCGCAATTCCCACCCTCTCGTGCGGTTGCAGAAATTCAGCGGTGAAATTCAGGCCAATCAGCAATGCAAACGGCACACCCCAGATCAGGATAAGGTGCAGACGATTGGCGGCCAAGTCGCGCTTGCTGGTGGCTTCCGCGTTTCTCATCCCAACATATACCCTACATCGGAGGCAGCCGTAGGATAGGCGAACATTGTCGATTTAATGTCTTCCGCCTTGAGCCCATGTCGCATGGCCAAGCCGAAGATATTGATGAGCTCGTCGGCGTCAGGGCCGACCAGGTGGGCTCCAAGGATGCGCCCTGTTCCGTTCTCGACCAGCAGCTTGTGGCCATAGATCTCTTCGTTCAGCCGCCTCGCCGAAAACCAATCGGGGTGCGAGCCAGCATGCACCGTGAAATCCAGATCTGCCTCACGCGCCTCGCTTTCCAGCATTCCGACTCTCGCCGCCGGCGGCTCCGTGAAAAGTGCACTCGGAACCCCCCGATAGTTCGGAGTTCGGCCGCTGTCTTCGAGGATGTTTTCTACCACGACCTTGGCATCGTGACTGGAGACCGGTGTTAGTGGCGGACCATGTGCAGCAGCGTCACCCGCCGCGAAGACCTTGGGGTTGCTCTGGCTGCGTAGCTGTTCGGTAAGCACCAATCGATCATCGTCAAGCGCGACGTCTCCGGCCTCCAGTTCGAGCGAGCCGATCGCTGGAACCCTTCCGGCAGCGTGCACCACCAGCTCCGCTTCGATCCTGCGATCGCCAGCATTGACGGTTAGACGGCCGTTTGTCTTCGTTACGTCGTTCACCTCGGCATCCACGATTTCGATGCCGAGATCGTCGAAACTCGGCATGAGCCAATCTACCGTGTCAGGGTCGAAGGCTTTCAGAATGCGGCCTCGTTGGACGATTGTGACCTTTGCACCGGCGCGCGCGGCGAGGTGGGCAAATTCTGCGGCAATGTATCCACCGCCGACGAACACGATCCGATCTGGAAGGGTTTCGAGTTCTAGGAATGCATCGCTGTGGGTCAGCAATTGCTCGCCTTCGATACCGAGTGGTCGAGGCTCCGCTCCCGTTGCGATGAGCGCGTGGGAGAAACTCAATTCGCGGTCACCTACCACGATCCTGTCGGGGCCAGCAAAGCGCGCCGCAGCGTGGAAGGTCGCGACGCCCTTACGCTCGTAGCGAGCTTCCTGCTTTTCAGGGACGGGGTCGGTGAAGCTGCGCTTGAATGCCTGGAGGTCACCCCAGTCAATCGCAACAGAACCTTCGATACCCTTCCCCTTCATTCGCCTGAATGCAGCAAGCGCTTCCTCTGCACTCACCATCATCTTTTTCGGGTCGCATCCGCGCAGCGCACATGTGCCACCGTAAGGCCGATAATCGATAACCGCGCAGCGCTTCCCGGCGTTGGCCATCCGGTGGACCGCGACCTGCGCAGCAGTTCCCGATCCGATAGCGACGAAATCGAAAGCCTCAGCCACGACAGCACTCCCCTTCCTGTATCGGGGGGCAGGGAACGGTGCCGTATGAGCAGAACACGCAGCAATCGCCTTGGAGCGGCTGAAGGCGAACGCCGCAACCCGCGCAGTTATGGAAGAACAGGCAAGCGTTAGTCGGCATTTCCATGTCCTCCTCATGACTGCATTCGGGACAGCGCAAGCGCGAGATCAGGATCGGATCAGCCATAGAGGAAAGCACCTGTCAGCAGCGCCGCACCGATTGCAATTCCTATGGCGGTCAGCGCTCGATAGGTCGATGATCCGCATGCACCGTCCGCCGGGCATGTTCGTGCCTGCCGAAGCTGCCAGAGCAAACGGAGGGTCGCAGCGAGAAGAAGAGCCGACGCGAGGGTCAGCAGCGGGACGCGATAGGGGGCTACAACCGGCGAGATGCTGCCAAGCCACGCCGAGCCCACACCCACCGACGCGAGCATCAAGGGCAGTGCACAGCATGCAGCTGCCCCGAAGGCTGCAAAGATACCCCCGCCCGTCGCCAATCCGTTCCACCATGTGCTGATGCCGCGCATCGATCGTCCTTTTGCAAACCTCGATTCGCACACCTATTTACAGTCTGTAGCAACTACAGACTCAAGAGGTTGACTTTGAAAATTGGCGAAGTGGCGAAGCGGACCGGGTGTAACATCGAGACAATCCGGTATTACGAACGGATAGGCGTTATCGATGCTCCGCCGAGAAGGGGCGCCTACCGCGACTATGGTCCTCGCGACACCGAGCGCCTCCGCTTCATTCGGCGCGCGCGCGAACTCGGCTTTTCCCTCGAAGAGGTACAGGCATTGCTTGACTTAACGCCAGGTCAGGAAGTGCGTTGCGATGAGGTGCAATCGATCGCCGAACAGCACCTCGCGAACGTTCGTGCGAAACGGGCCGACCTTGAGCGTATGGAGAACGCTCTCGCTAAACTGATCGAGCAATGTGGCGCCACGAGCAATGATCGGTGCCCGGTATTGGAAAGTCTAGCGGGCGATGGTTGAATCAGCGAGCATCAAACGCCGAAAGGCAGCAAATATTGCCGTGCACCACCATGGTCCGCCGTGTGCTTCGCCCCGTCAACCGAGACGCTCATGCCGCAGACCGGATCGAGGGCAATGCTTTCGAGAATGTTCTGACCCTAAGCCATAAGATTTTCCTGCCTAACCTTTCACAACCACGAACTGCCCCATCATGCCGGCATCCTCATGTTCCAAGATGTGGCAGTGATACATGTAGGGCCAATCCGGATCGGTGTGCTCTTCGAAGCGCAGCAGCAGGCGAACCTGCTCGCGCGGATTGACGATCACCGTATCCTTGAATCCGGTTTCGAGGGGCGGCGGCGGTCGACCATCGCGGTCAATCACGCGAAACTGGACGTTATGGATATGAAACGGGTGAGCCATCATGGAGGCGTTGGCGATCTCCCAGATTTCCCATTGCCCGACTGGTATCCGTTCGTTGATGACATCCATGTCCATCGCCGCAGCATTGATCGACATGCCGCTTCCCATCATTCCCATGTCGAGAGTGAAACGGCGTGTGCGAACCGCTTGAGACGGATCGAGCGGAGCGAGCGCCGCCAGCTGCGAAGGAAGCGATTGAGCTCGTGTCGACCCGCTCGGTCGGATATCCAGGACTCGAAAGGGTTGGCCACTTTCGCCTTGGTCATTGCGACGCGCCATCATGCCGCCGCCCATCATTCCGCCACTACGCCTCCCCATCATTCCCATGTCCGGGCTGCTGGCGATGAGGCGAAGTGGATATCCTTCGGAAAGGTCGACTATTACCTGTGCGCGTTCTCCGGGGGCCAGTGCGATCGATCGAACAGAATGGGACCGGTCGAGCAATCCCCCATCGCTCGCGATCAATTGCATCGGTTCTCCGCCTTCTAGCGAGAATGAATAGAACCGCGCGTTCGAACCGTTGAGGATGCGCAGGCGCAATTGGCCCGTCTTCGCTTCGAACACGGCGTTCGGCGTGCCATTGACGAAAATCTCGTCTCCGCGCACGCCCATCATTTGCGCATGCATGCCGATCGGATAGATCAACCTGCCCGACCCGTCGATCACACGGTCCTGAACGATGAGCGGAATGTCGTCGACGCCGTAGTCGCTTGGCAGGCCAAGGCGGTCCTCCTCGTCATCGCGAACATATATCGCTGCTGCGAGGCCGGCATAAACCTGCGGGCCGGTGCGGCGGTGCATGTGTGAGTGATACCAGTATAACGAAGCACGCTGGCGCACTTCGAAAGAGGGACTCCAACGTTCGCCGGGCTGAATCAATTGGTGGGGACCGCCATCGGCGGTGGCGGGGAGCTCGAAACCGTGCCAATGCACGGTCGCCCCTTCGGCCAGTTCGTTATCGACCTCGAACCGCACACGTTCGCCGCGCCGCATCTCCAGTGTGGGCCCCAGATAGGGCGCTTCGATCCCGATCGTGGGTGATGAAACGCCTAGTGCAAATTCTTTTTGTCCGGGCGAAATAGGCAAGCGGAAAACGCGCACCCCATCCTCTACCTGCCCCATGCGGAGCTGAGGGATTGCCAGCGGCTCGGTCGATGCGTCACCGCGGCGAATTGCTGTGCTGCGTGCTTCGCAACCGGCAAAGGGAGCAAAGGCCAGGCCAGCTAGGGCCAAGCCAGATCGTCGCATCAATCCGCGCCTGTCGAGAGACTTCGTCCAATCGGTCTGGCTCATTCTCATCGTGCTCCCCTTAGGGCGGCGCCGGTTCTGAAACCGGCGCCGCAACGCGACTTCACTTCTTGACGATTGACGTGACGACACTGCCTGCTTCGCCGGTGCGGAACTCGAACGAGACCTCGTCACCAACCTTAACGTCATCACGAATCTGCTGATCAGCCTCGAAGGCCATGGTCATGGCGGGCCATTCAATCGCGGGGACGGGGCCGTGATCGATCGTGATCGTTCCCGCTTCCGGATCAATCGCAGTGACAGTTCCTTCGGCGCTCGCGGACTTCATAGCCCCGCCGTCCGTCAAGCGGTCGCCCATCATAGGCATGTCCGTGCCATCCATGGCCATCTGCTCATCGTCCATTGGCGTCTCGCTCATATCAGCGGCATCGTCACTCGGACCGCAGGCGGCCAGCACTAGCGGTGCGGCGAGTGCCGTCATGAGGGTTATGATACGCATTCATCTTCTCCTTGGGGGTGGTTTGGCCGGTCTGGCCGGGGACGCCGCAGCAAAAAGTAGGCTGCAGGCAATACGAACATGGACAGGAGCGGGGCGGTGATCATTCCGCCGATCATGGGCGCGGCGATGCGGCTCATCACTTCGGACCCTGCGCCTGTGCCAATCAGGATTGGAAACAGGCCGGCGAGAATGACCGCGACCGTCATCGCTTTGGGTCGGACACGCAGCAATGCGCCTTCGCGGATGGCAGTCGACACTTCCCCAGCATCCGGATCGGCCCCGGACCGTTCCAGCGCGGATTTCAGATAGATCAGCATGATCACGCCGAACTCGGCAGATACCCCCGCCAAGGCGATAAACCCGACGGCAGTCGCGACGGACTGGTTGTAGCCCATCAGATATAGCAACCAAAATCCGCCTGTCAGGGCAAAGGGAAGTGTGCCCATGATGAGCAGGGCTTCATCAAGTTGTCGAAAAATCAGGTAAAGCAGCAGGAATATGATCGCGAGCGTTGCCGGAACGACGATCTGCAAGCGCTCATAGGCGCGAGTCAGATATTCGAACTGCCCAGCATAGGACAGGCTGACGCCAGGTGGCAGGTCGACCTGCGTAGCGATCGCTTGCTGCAGGTCGGTCACGACCGAACTCAGGTCGCGCCCGCGCACATCGACGTAGACGAAGCTTGTAGGCCGACCTTGCTCGCTTTTAAGCATCGGAGGGCCGCCAGTTACCCGGATATTCGCCACCGTGCCGAGCGTAATCTGCTGACCCGCCGGGGTCAGCATGGGCAGGCTTCGCAGTTCGTCGACACTGTCCCGGATTTCCCGCGGATAGCGCACATTGATCGGATACCGCGCCAGCCCCTCAACGCTGCGCGCAACGTTTGCACCGCCCACTGCTCCCGATACGATCTGCTGCACATCGGCAATATTGAGACCGTAACGAGCCGCAGCCGATCGATTGATATCGACATCGACATAGCGACCGCCCGATAGCCTTTCGGCGAGTGCGGAGCTCACCCCTGGGATCTCCCCGGCGATCTGCTCAACTTGCAAGGCAACCCTCTCGAGTTGGTCGAGGTCCTCGCCGGAAACCTTCACCCCGATCGGGCTCTTGATGCCGGTGGCGAGCATGTCGATCCGGTTACGGATCGGCGGCACCCAAACATTGGCAAGGCCTGGCACCTGCACGGCGCGATCCAGTTCCTCGACCAGCTTGTCGGACGTCATGCCCTCGCGCCATTCGCTGCGTGGCTTGAATCGGATGGTCGTTTCGAACATCGTGAGCGGGGCGGGGTCTGTTGCCGTATCTGCGCGTCCGGCCTTGCCAAACACGGTGTCCACTTCGGGCACTGATTTGATCAGTCGGTCGGTTCGCTGAAGGAGCGCCGATGCCTCCCCGGGCGATAGGCCGGGAAGCGCACTGGGCATATATAACAGATCGCCTTCATCGAGCGGTGGCAGGAACTCCCCGCCCAGCCGAGAGAAGGGGATAAGCGTCGTCAGGAAGATCAGCCCGGCAATCGCCAGCGTCGTTTTCGGCCGATGCATCACCCAGTCGAGGCCCGGACGATAAGCGCGCGTCAGCACCCGATTGATCGGGTTACGCTCCTCCGGCGGGATTTTGCCCCGGATCAGCCAGCCCATCAGCACCGGCACCAGTGTGACAGACAGGATTGCCGCCCCAGCCATTGCGTAGGTCTTGGTGAAGGCAAGCGGAGCGAACAGCCGTCCCTCTTGTGCTTGCAGAGTGAATACGGGGAGAAAAGACAGGGTGATAATCAGTAGGCTGAAAAACAGCGCAGGGCCGACCTCTTTCGAGGCATCGGCCACGATCCGCCACCGTTCCTTTGCCGACATCACCGTATCTGGGTTCTCCTCGGTCCAGCGTTCGATATGCTTATGCGCGTTCTCGATCATGACCACCGCCGCATCAACCATGGCGCCGATAGCGATGGCGATACCACCCAACGACATGATGTTGGCGTTCACGCCTTGAAACCGCATCACGACGAAGGCCGCCAGAACGCCCAGCGGCAGCGTGACGACCGCGACGAGAGCGGATCGCGCGTGCCAGAGGAACAGCAGGCAGACGATCGCGACAACGATGAATTCCTCGATCAACTTGCTGGTCAGGTTGTCGACCGAGGCGTCGATCAGTTGCGATCGGTCATAGGTGGTTACGATTTCCACACCCTCAGGAAGGCTCGCCCGCAACTGATCGAGCTTGGCCTCGACCGCCTCGATCGTGCCGCGCGCATCCTCTCCCTGGCGTAACACGATGATACCGCCCGCGACCTCGCCTTCACCATTGAGTTCAGCAATGCCGCGGCGCATTTCGGGGCCGACCTGCACATGAGCGACATCGCCAAGCGTCACCGGCACACCACCGGCTTCAGTGCGTAGTGGAAGGCTACGAAAATCTGCCAGGTCACCGAGATAGCCCGAAGCGCGAACCATATATTCGGCTTCGCCCATCTCGACGATCGAGCCGCCGGATTCCTGGTTGCCTGCCTGCACCGCGTTGACCACTTCAGCGTGAGTCACGCCCAGCGAAGCCATACGAAATGGATCAAGGACGATCTGGTATTGTTTCACCATCCCGCCGACGCTCGCGACTTCAGCTATGCCCGGGATGGTCTGGAGTTCATAACGCAGAAACCAGTCCTGAAGGCTTCTCAGGCCGGCAAGGTCGAGGTTGCCGCTGCGATCAATTAGAGCGTATTCGTAGATCCAGCCGACGCCGGTCGCATCGGGGCCGAGCGTGCTTTCGACGTTTTCGGGTAGGCGATTCTGGACCTGATTCAGATATTCCAGAACGCGCGACCGAGCCCAGTAGAGATCGGTTCCGTCCTCGAAGATGACATAAACGTAGCTATCCCCGAAGAAGGAATAGCCACGCACGGTTTTCGCACCGGGAACCGATAACATGGTGGTCGCCATCGGGTAGGTAACCTGGTCTTCGACTATCCGGGGCGCCTGCCCCGGGTGGTTCGACCGGATCACCACCTGCACATCGGATAGATCAGGCAGAGCATCCACTGGCGTCGTTCTCACCGCCCAGAAACCTGCCAAAGTCAGTCCGATGGCAGCCAGCACCACGAAAATACGGTTGGCGATCGAGGCATCGATAACGCGCCCGATCATTGGCTAGCCTTCGCAATCGAGACGATGCGCGGCCCGGTGGGCCGCTGCTCAAAGGTGAACGCCACGCGGTCCCCGCTCTTGAAACCGCGCAACTGCGCGGGCCCTTCGCTGGCAAACGTCATCGTCATCGCCGGCCACTCCAATGCGGGCACCGGGCCATGGCGCAGTGTGACGCCGCGCGCGGTGATGCTCTTGATGGTGCCCGTAGCGCGATATGTCGGGGACGCTTTGGTTTCTTCTCGCGTCTCGTCGCCCGGCGCAGCTGTCGGCGCCTCGTCTATTGGCCTCACGTCGATGCCGGCCAAACTGGCCTCGGAATCGATCAGGAACTGTCCCGAGGTCACCACCTTTTCGCCGGGGGCAAGTCCCGCCAGCACTTCCGTGCGTCCATTTGCATCCCGACCGATGCGGACTTCCGCGGGTCGATAGCCGCCGCCCTGGCGAGCGATCATAACAATGGCCCGCGAGCCAGTTCGGATGACCGCCTCGGAGGGCACAAGCAGGGCTTCACGGCGCTCCGGTGCGAGTGTCACCTGCGCGAACATACCCGGCTTCAATCGTAATCCCGGATTGGGCATCGTCGCTCGCACGGTGATCGTGCGGCTGGCATCCTGCGCACTAGGCAGAACAGCGATGATCCGGCCAGCAAATCGTTCGCCGGGAAAGGCGGTCAGCGTCGCGCTGACAGGTTGCCCGACACGTGCGCTGGCCGCCAATGCTTCCGGCGCCGCCGCTTCTAGCCAGATCGGATTGTAACCGCTGATCTCAGCGAGCATCTGACCTGCGCCAACAGTCATGCCCGGTCGCACACCCAGCGAAGTGATCGCCCCCGATTGGGGAGCGCTCACCGTTATTGTCGAGTGCGGCCTGCCGCTTCGAGCAACCGAGGAAATTATTGACTCGGGCATGCCAAGCAGCCGCAAGCGCTCACGTGCCGCGCGGGTAAGGGCTTCATCCCCAGTCGCAGCGACGGCGAGAAACTCGTTCTGCGCTCCTCCCCATTCTGGGATCAGGAGGTCGACGATGGGTGCGCCCCTCGCGATCAAGTCTTGCGGCGCATGGCCATAGGTCCGCTGCACGTAACCACCCGCGCGGGGCTGCACGATCGCCACTTCGCTACCGTTGTAAGCGAGCGTTCCGGTGACACTTGTTTCCGGTTCGAGCACGCCGAATTCGACCGTCGCCGTTCGAATACCTAGGTTCTGAACCAGCGTGGGGTCAATACTGACCCCGCCGCCGTTCTGGGCATCGCCGCCAGCGCATTTCGGCACCAATTGCATGTCCATGAAGGGCGATTTTCCCGGCTCGTCGAACCGCTGGTCCGGGACCATGGGATCATACCAGTATAACACTTCCTCACAGCCAGCATCGGTCCCAGCATCGTTGCTTGTTCCGGCACTGTCTTCCCCCAGCGTCGAAAGGCCATAGCCTGCGGCAAGACTCACAAGCGCGATGCCAGCCGCTGCCAGATACGACCGCTGGCGCGGCGTAAGGCGTTCGAGAACAGCCTTCATTACCGGTTCTCCCCGTAGGTGAGTTGCAACTTCACGGCCGCCTTGACGGCCGCCTGTTCGCGTTCGAGTATCTCCAGCTCCAGAAGCGCGAGCGCAGCTTTGGCTGCAATCACGTCGACGAGATCGGCTCGTCCTGCGGCGAAGCTGGCCGTTTCAAGGGTGGCACGGTCGCGCGCTAGTGGGAGCAGCTCATCGCGCGCGCGCTCCCATTGCCGAACCGCGCTGCGCCATGATGCCAGATCGGTTTCGAAGTCCGCGATCAAAGCAAGCCTACGATCCTCGCGTTCAGCCACGGCGGCGGCGGCTTCGGATTCGGCTGCGGCAATGCGCGGGTTTTGCCTGTTGCCGGCAAAAATGGGAAGGGTAACCGATCCCATCACGGAAACGGCATCGCCGAAACCGCTGCCACGACGACCATAGGTGACGCTCACTCCGAAATCGGGCCTCTTCTCAGATCTCGCGAGGTCGATGCCCACTTCCGCCTGCACACGTTCGGCGTCGGCAAGCATCAGTTCCGGATTGCGCTCCAGATTGAGGCGCAGGGATTGTGGTTGGGCGGCAGGCGACGGCGCTACGCCGACCGCAATCGGATTCTCGGTGGGCACGTAACGCGCAATGCGGGCCTGCGCGGCCTCGCGCTCCGCATCGATGCGGGTCATCGCGTCTTCGATTTCGAGCAGCTCGCGCCGAATAGCGAGGCTTTCGGCAGGGCGAGCCGAGCCCGAAGCTACGGCGCTGTTGGCGACCGGCACGAAGCTGCGCAAATCGTCGAGAGCATCACGCGCCAAATCCAGTCGAGATTGAGCATAATAGAGGCTGACCCAAGCCGTCCCCGCTTGGACGAGGACATCGCGCTCGGCCAGACCAAGCCGCGCCTCGGCTAATTGGACCTCTGAACTCGCGGCAGCCGATCGCGCCCGCCGCCTGGCGAGATTGGGAATCTCCTGGTCGACCCCGATGGCAAACTGCGTGGGCAGTTGCTCGCCGAACTCGAACGCGACCGGGCCGGTAACGGGGAAGTTCATTATACCTGCACGAACACGCGGATCGGGCAGTGCATCCGCAGCCTTGGCCGCTTCGCGGCTGCCCTGAACCCGAAGGTCACCAGCTTGCAGCGTTGGTTGTTCGTCTCGCGCAGCCGCGAGCGTTTCTTCATAGCCGATCGACTGCGCATTTGCAGTCTGAGCAGCAAGCAGGGCCGTCAACGGCACCCAGCCATTTCGCCAATTCATAGGTCTCACTCATGCTGAGCAAGCATGACGGGCCATGAGTCCGTGCCCGGCTATTTTCCAGGCGTACCCGTGCATCCGCCAAGCTCGCAAACGGCGCAGTGCGCCATCTGGGAAAATCAGACGGTGAGAGTGACTTTTGGAGGTGGCGATTCAGGTATGAGCGGCGCGCTGTGGAGCCACTTGATGCCAAGGGGAAGAAAGGACTGCGGCACTGAAAGCTGGACCATGTCCGACGGACTGTCACCGGACATGGCTAGTGGAGGCAGGCAATTCATGGCAACCAGACAAGCAAGCTTCATGTCCTCGCATGGCGTGCCGCTATCTTTTTCCCGAGATCCTGCCATCGCAGACATCGCCATTTCGGAACAATGTTCCGTGCTCTCAACTTCCAAGCTCATGGGAGCCGCCGCATAAGCCGCAGCCTGCACGGTCAAGCCACCGGCAATCAGCATGAGGCAGAAGATACCGAACAATCGCACGAGGCTTAGCTAGAGTGTGGGAGGCGGAAAAGCAACGAGCTTCCCCGTTTCGCTAGTTCACCAAGCGCAAGCCTAAGCTTGGCCAACACGCTCTCAACTCGTCATGCAAGCCGTCCACGATATCTGGCTTTATGGGGTAATGCTCAACAACAGCCAGCCTTCGCGGGCTCTTCGGTTGGCTCCGAGATTTCTCGCAGGAGGTCACCGGCCTCCATTTTGCTACCCTCCATGGCTATGTCAGCCTGCGAAACAATTCCGCAGCACTTTCCTTGCTCGTCGACCACGGGAAGCCGGCGAACCTGCCCGTCTTCCATCTTCGCGCAGCAGTCCTCTACCGACTCTTGGGGCTCGGTCGTTACTAACTGTTGGGACATTACGGCCTCCACAGCGGTGTCGTTTGATTTACCTTCAGCGACGCACCTGCAAGCGATGTCCCGATCTGTTACGACCCCCACGAGAACGCCGCTCTCGTCGATCACCGGGATTTCTCCGCAATCGTTGTCGATCATCAATTGTGAGGCCGTCTTCACGCTATCGGATGGCGCGCAGCAGGCGGGAGCCTTCGTCATGATATCTTCAACCTTCATCATTTCCTCCTTTAATCGAGAGAAGGTGACGATCATAACTATGGGTGTGGTGCGAACATCGTTCCGGCACTCAAGACAGAGCGAAAACTACATGCGATAAAGGTGTCGTGGAATCGCTCACTTCCGGTCCCTGGATATCCGAATGAACCCCCAATACGTCAGTTTCGAGGGGCATCGTCGCATTGGTGCCTAGCTCTTCGCGCTGCGAGGCTTATCCTCGCCCGCCCCAGTATGTTCATTAATCATCAACACCAGTCCGGCAAATACCAAGCCGAAGCCGATGAGATGCGCCCAGCGAAAGATCTCACCCAACAGCACATAGGACAAAACCAGGGCCGAAATGGGCATGACCGCCATGGCTCCGGCGGTCAGCGCTCCGGGTGCCTCCCGCGCGCCGTTATACCATAGGACCGGAGCCAGCCCGCCTGTCGCTGCGCCCCAGAAGATGAGGGCTGCAGAGGCTCGTATTTCAACGTTTGACAGGTCGAACGGCCTGGGGTCGAATAGCAGGGCGAGAACTACGAACAGGATCGCGGCGACTAGCGATGCAGCCAAAGTCGCTTCGAGCGAGCTAACTCCGCTGGACAGTTTCTTAGACAGCAGGGTGTAGGCTGCTTCGCAGCACACGGCTGCAGCAACGAGTGCTGCTCCAAGTAACGGTGCTCCGCCCGCGCTGTCCGCCTCATTGCGAAGCAGATTGATCGCCGCGATACCGGCCACTGAAAGAGCGAGCGCGCCCCATTTGCGCCTATTCATCGCGGCACCGAAAAATAGGACCGCCGCACCTGCGGTCACGGCCGGGGTAGCACTCATGATCGTCGACCCGACAACGCCCGTGGTAAGACGCATGCCAAACAGCATCGTTGCCGTGAAGCCGACCATTCCAAAGGCCGAAATCGCGAGTATCACCACCCAGTCTGAACGCTTGGTTCGTGCGAAACATTCGGTCATCCACCAAGTAAAAGGCGCGAGCACGATACACGCGATCCCCATGCGGAAGGCCGATGCGGTGAAGATCGAGAAGTGCTGGCCGATGATCTTGCTGAGCGGGGTCGCGCTACCGAAAAGCGCCATTCCCAAAAGCAATTGGAGGGTGACGGTGTGAGCGGTGAAGGTCTTCTTCGATTTCATGACAACGCCAACCGCCTATCACGCGAGAGGTGCTATCAGCAACGCGAGCTACGCCTCCGTCACTAGGGTTAGCCACTTGGGCAGCGCGACGTCGATAACATCCGCGATCCCACCGACCATCTGGCTCAAACTGAGCAGCACATTGATCGCCACAGCAAAGATCAGCTGCCGATCGCTGAGGTTTTCCTCACTGTGGGTATGCCCGGCGTGGCCGCCGCCATGATCGTATTTCCCGCTCATCGCTGGAACTGGTCGCCCTTCTGATGCTCGCTGCCTTCCTCGTCATGGATATCCATGTGGGCGTCGCGCAGGATCTGAACACTTCCGTACAGCGCAATACACGCGACCGCGATGCCCACGACCAAATCAGGCCAGTTGGCACCCGTCAGCATGACGACGCCGCCGGCCACGATGATCCCACCATTGGCGATGAAGTCGTTGAAGCTGAATGTTGTCGCGGCGCGCATGCTGACGTCCTTCTCCTTTGTCTTCTGAAGCAACCGCAGGCAGATCAGGTTTACGACGGCCGCCACCGCCGCCATCGTCAACATCATCAAGCCGCCCGGCTCCGATCCTTCGAGGAAGCGGCGCACGGCATCTACGATGACCCCAACCCCGAATATAAACAGCATGATACCCGAGAAGCGTGCGGCCCCGCGCTTCCAGACACGCGAGCGGGTCAACGCCAGCAAGCTCAGCGCGTAAACGATTGCATCCGAAGAATTGTCGAGCCCGTTTGCCAGCAGCGCGTTGGAATCGGCGAAGTAACCGACCACGAAGAAACCGATGGCGATCGCGACGTTGAGCCATAAGACGATCCACAACGTCCGGCGCTTCCCGGCCGAACCGAGGTCAATACTATGGTCACCACTCATGCCGTATCCTCCTTCGCCGGATCATCATGCGATGTCCGTCAGTTCATGCTACTCGTCGCTGGTCACATTCCGACGCAGACGATCCCACCACTTCTCGCGCCAGCTGCGCTCATCATCCGATCGATGGAGCACGAGCCGCGCGATCGCTGGCAGGACGAAGAGCGTTAGCGCGGTCGCAGTGATCAATCCGCCGATCACCACCGTAGCCAATGGACGCTGGACTTCCGCGCCGGTTCCAGTCGCGATGGCCATCGGCACGAAGCCCAGCGAGGCCACCAGCGCGGTCATCAGCACCGGTCGCAATCTCGCCAATGCACCGTCGCAGATCGCGTCATCGAGCGGCATCCTCCTGTCTAGACGCTGTCGGATTGCTGTCATCATCACGAGGCCGTTCAGCACTGCCACACCCGATAGGGCGATGAACCCCACTGCGGCCGACACCGAGAACGGCATCCCCCGTAGGGCAAGCGCGAAGACCCCGCCTGCCAGCGCCATCGGGATCGCGCTGAACACCGCCAGCGCTGGCACCCATCCGCCGAGCGCCATGAACAGGAGCAGCAACACCAGCGCGAAGCAGACCGGAACGACGAGGGCGAGCCTTGCCTGCGCGGCCTGGAGGTTCTGGTATTGTCCGCCCCATTCGATGAAGGAAGCGGCCGGCAATTCGACGCTTTCGGAGACGCCTGCGCGAGCCTCCTCGACGAACGAGCCGAGATCGCGCTCGCGCACGTTCGCCGACACGATCACCAGTCGGCGACCCTGCTCCCGGCGAACCTCCGCGAGACCATCGACCACCTGGAAATTCGCCAGTGTGCGAAGCGGAACCGTGACCCCGCTTTCGAGGACTATGGGAAGAGCTCCGAGCTGATCGAAATCGTCCCGGGTCGCATCCTCGAGCCGCACGACGACATCGAACCGGCGGTCACCCTCGAATACCAGCCCCGCTGGCCGACCACCCAGCGCGATGGCAACGGATTGCGCGACCTCCTCCACGGTCAGACCGTATCGGGCGATCGTCGGACGATCGAAGGCGATGTCCAGCGTAGGAAAGCCAGTGACCTGCTGGACCTTGACGTCTGCAGCACCCTCGACGCCGCGCAGCACCTCGGCCACTTCTCCGGCTGACCGGGTCAGCGCGGTCAGGTCGTCTCCGTAGAGCTTGACCGCCACGTCGCCGCGAACACCCGCGATCAGCTCGTTGAAGCGCAGTTCGATGGGTTGGCTGAACTCGTAGAGGTTGCCCACCAGACCGCTGAGCGACTCCTCCATCTGCGCGACGAGTTCATCCTTCGACAGGTCGGGATCGGGCCACTCTTCGCGCGGCTTCAAGATCACGTAGGCGTCGGACGCGTTCGGCGGCATCGGATCACTCGCGACCTCGGCCGTGCCGGTGCGCGAGAAGACCAGCTCCACCTGCGGGAAGGTCTCGAGCCTGTCCTCCACCTGTCTCTGCATGGCGAGCGAGCGCTCGAGCGAAGTCGACGGTATCCGCAGCGACTGAACCGCGATGTCGCGCTCATCCAGCTGCGGTGTGAACTCACTGCCGAGAAGGGTGAACACGAAAGCCGCTACGGCGAAGAGTCCGGCGCCCGCACCGATCACCGGCCAGGGACGTGCGATGGCGCGGCGCACTGCCGGGCCATAGCGCTCCTTCGCCATCCGAACGGGCTTGACCTCCTTCTCGGTCAGCGTGCGATTGAGGAGCACCGCGATCATCGCCGGCACGAAGGTCAGGGACAGCACGAAGGCGGAGGCGAGTGCCAGCATGACCGTGATGGCCATTGGCGAGAACGTCTTGCCCTCGACCCCCGTGAAGGTGAGAAGCGGCGCATAGACCAAGAGGATGATCGCCTGACCGTAGACGGTCGGCTTGATCATCTCCTGTGCAGCCAGCCGTGTCTCCGTCAGCCGTTCGCCGAGGCTGAGCAATCTACCTTCACGGTGCTGCCTGGCGGCGAGCCGCGCGACGCTGTTCTCGACGATGATAACGGCGCCATCGACGATAAGCCCGAAGTCCAGTGCCCCGAGGCTCATCAGGTTGCCGGAGACTCCAAGCCTGTTCATTCCCACGGCGGCCATCAGCATGGATATCGGAATGACCAATGCGGCGATGATCGCAGCACGGATATTGCCGAGCATTAGGAACAGCACTGCGATCACCAGAAGCGCGCCCTCGACGAGGTTCTTCTCGACCGTGGCGATGGTCGCATCGACCAGCGACGAGCGGTTGTAGACGATCTCGGCGACCACTCCGGCAGGGAGCGAGGCGCGGACTTCTTCCAGTCGCTCGGCCGAGGCGGCAGCCACTGTGCGGCTGTTCTCGCCACTGCGCATCAGGACCGTGCCAACGACCGCCTCCTCGCCATTGAGCGAGGCAGCACCGGTTCGCAGATCGCCGCCGATGCGCACCGAGGCGACATCCCCGATCCGGATCGGCACGCCCTCGCGGGTCGCGACCACCGCCTGTTCGATGTCCTGTGTGCCCCCAAGCCGCGCATCGACGCGGACGAGCAGAGCCTCCCCGGCACGATCGACGAAGTTGGCACCTTCGGCGAGGTTCGCCGCTTCCAGGGCCTCGATCAGGGAGTCGAACGACAGGCCGTAGCCGGTGAGACGAGCAGGATCGGGCTGGACGAGAAACTGCTTCTCATAGCCGCCGATCGAGTCCACGCCCGCCACCCCGTCGATGGAGCGCAGGAGCGGAGCAACGACCCAGTCCTGCACCGTGCGAAGATAGGCTGCCTTGGCGACTTCGGTGTCAAGGCGATCGCCGCGTTCGGTGATGAAGCTCCCGTCCGGCTGCCACCCTGTTCGACCACCCTTGGGCGCATCGCGACCTCCCGGATACTCGTATTCGATCGTATACATGAGCACTTCGCCCAGGCCGGTCGAGATCGGTCCCATGGTGGGCTCCGCTCCTTCCGGCAGCGAGGCACCGATCGGGGCGAGCCGTTCGTTCACCTGTTGGCGCGCGAAGTAGATATCGGTGTCTTCTTCGAAGATCGCCGTGACCTGGCTGAAGCCGTTGCGCGAGATCGAGCGGGTCATCTCGAGCCCCTCGATCCCGGCAAGCCCGGTCTCGATGGGAAATGTCACCTGCGTCTCCACCTGCGACGGGGAGAGCGCGGGCGCGCTGGTGTTGATCTGCACCTGCGTGTTGGTGATGTCCGGCACCGCATCGATCGGCAGGCGCAAAAGGTTCATGGCGCCGTAGATCGCGGCGAAGACGGTGAGGACGATGACCGCCCAGCGGAACCGCACGGCGATGTCGAGGATGGCCCCGATCAAACCGTGGCGATGACGGGCCGTTTCGGCATGGGTGTCCCCGGTGGGCTCGGTCTGAGTATCAGTGACCATGTTCGGCGCCCTCCTTCCCGAGTTCGGCCTTGAGCAGGAAGGCGTTGGTGACAGCGATCCGCCATCCCTCCTGAAGACCGGAAAGGATCGTCACCACGCCTGCAGACCGTGTTCCGACTTCGACCTCACGGGCCTGGAACCCGGTCTTCGTCCGGACGAAAACGACATCTCGCCCCTCGACCACCTGGATAGCGTCCTCCGGCACCGCGATGCGGTCGCGGTCGATCTCAGCCGAAGGTCTGATCCGCGCCTGGAGAAACGCGCCCGGCTGAAGGCCAGGAATACCGCGCGACAACGACAGGACCGCAGTGGCACTGCGGCTTTCCGGATCGAGAGAAGGCGTGACCGAACGCACCCGGGCGCCGATTTCGCGGCCATCGCCGACGACCAGCACGGCCTCGTCACCAGGCTGGATGCGGGAGGCTTCAGCGGAAGGGAGCGCCACCTCGATCTGAAGCCCGTTCGGATCGACCACGCTGTAAAGCTCCTCGCCGGCGTTCACGAAGGCTCCGAGCACAACGGGTGCCGCGGTGATTCTGCCGGCCAGAGGAGAGGTGACTGCCAGCGACCTTCCGTCACCGCTGACACCGGCTGCTGCTACTGCCGCCTGCGCCCGTTGCAATTCCGAACGCGCTACGCTGAGATTGGCTTGCGCGGCTTCCAAGTCCTGGCGGGCGGTGACGTTTGCTTCGAACAACCGCCGTTCGCGTTCGTAGGCGGCCGACAACTCGCCCACCCGCGCACGCGCGGCACTGAGCTGCGAGGCGAGAGCCGCAGCGTCCGCGCTTTCGATGCGGGCGACAGTTTCTCCGCGCGACACGTAGTCGCCGAGCGTCTTGCCAACGGAGCGGACGACCCCCGAGGCGCGGGCGTCGATCCGCGCGGAAGCGGTGGGGCTTGCAGCGACCGTTGCCGGGAAGACGAGCTCGACAGCTGCACCAGACCGAACGGCGGCCAGCTGTATCCCGGCCTCGCTGATCTGCTCCTCGCTCAGCGTGACCACCCCCTCGGATGTCTCCGCCTCCGCTTCCTCCTGCGCATGGTTGTCCACCTCAGCGGTCGGCCAGAATATCAGCGCCATAGCGCCAATCGCGATTACGATACCGACGATGATCGCCAGCTTTCTGCGTGTCATGGATGTATCCTTCATTGCGCGGCCAGCCCGATCAATTCGGCTGCGGCCAGGCCCCTCTGTTCGCGGGCAGCGATAAGCGCCTCGCGGATCGTGTCGCGTGCCTCGGCGGCAGCGAGAACTTCGATCAGGGGGAAACGTCCGTTGCGATATCCGATGCGAACGAGGCGCAGCGCCTCCTCCGCCTGCGGGAGCGATGTCTGCGAAAGGGTCTCAACGCGCGCTTCGGCACCAAGATATCTCGCCCGCGCGGTGGCGACCGCCTGCTCGTAGTCCGCGAGGGCGACGGCTTCGCGAGCGTTCGCTGCACGCAACCGAGCCTCGGCAGCGGCGATGTTACCCTGGTTGCGGTCGCGAAAAGGAAGGGGGATCGATACGCCGACGAGGAAGGCATTGTCGCCGCTTTCCCCAAAGCGCCGCACGCCCGCAGAGACCGTCGGATCGGGAATACGCAGACTTCGCTGCCGCTCGATCTCCGCCGCCGCAGCAGTGCTCTCGGCTCGCGCGACCCTATAGCTGAGGCTTTCCTGCGCCTCGGATATAAGCGATGCGGGCGGAAGGATTTCCGGAAATCGCGCCGGAACGAGCGGCGCTTCACCGCCGGCCCAAAGAGTTGCGAGTGCTGTCCGAGCCGACAGGCTCTCCGCCTCTGCCTCAACCAGGCGCGCGCGCGCTTCGGCAAGGGCTGCATCCGCTCTTAGTGCGCGCAGAGGCGGCTCGCGGCCGACCTCCACAAGGACGCCAGCTATACGCGCCAGTTCTTCATTGCGCGCGACCACATCCTGCGCAAGTTCAACCCTGGCAGCTGCGGCAACAGCCGTGAGATATCGCTCGCGTACCAGTTGGCCGAGTTCGACCGTGGTCAGATCGGCCCTGAGGGATGCGAGTTCCGCCTGGGCTTCAGCCGCACCGACACGGGCGGAGCGTTTGCCGCCGAGTTCGAGGCGCTGTCCTACAGAGAGTGTGTACTCGGTCGCCTGAAGGCCGGAAAAAGCCCCGCTGCCAGCGAGGTTCTCGACCTCGAAGGACACTTCGGGATTAGGCCGGAGGCGAGCCTGATCGACAAGCGCCGCTGCCGCCTCGGATTCCGCGCGGGGACCCACGAGGCGTGGGTTGGTGGCGGGGACATCGGTCTCAAGTGCGACCCCACTGAGATTGAGGGCGTCGTCGAGCGTGACGACACGCTGGGCCTGCGCGCTGGCAGATCCCGTGGACAGGGCGAGTACCAGTCCCCAGACGGGGGCCGCTCGCCACGATATGGCGGACATGAATGGCTATTCCTCTGCTGACGTTCGGTTCGGCGTCGGATCAATGGTCAGACGCGCGGCGAACGTCAGGCTCGAGGAGGGGGTGTGGCCAGTTCGGTCAGATTGGACGCAAAAAAGGGCTGGTCGCCAGCGCGCAGGGCACTCATGACCGAGCCCAAGGCAAAGGCGTCAGACGACCGCCCCACAGCCTGTGAAGCATGATGACAATGGCCATGCGCACATGCGCTGTGCTTCTCCGGGCCACGGTCATCATCGCCGGGCTCGTCGTGCTGCTCGAGCTGAAATGCTACCGGAGGCTCTCCCGCGCATTCGGCCGCTTCCGCCACCGGAGCCCACAGGACACCGAATGCGGTGCACAGCGTGATCAGCTGCAGTAAGAGGGAGTGGGCGAAGAGCCGGATCATCGTGTGTCCGGTAACAGCGGAGGCTCGGCTGCGAAAGAACTATCTCGCGAGATGGAATGTGATTTCATAACAATACCATCGATCTACTTTGACGCGGGAAGATCTTGAGCTGGCGATTGACCAAGCAAACCACTTATCTCTGGCTCTATTTCCATCCGAGCGAATGCGCTTACATTCGAACGACCACTGTTTCCGATCGGAAGTCGGCCGGTGATGTTGCCTACGGGGGCAAGGAAAAGCCTAAATATCTGACCGAAAACTTCGCGCCAATCACGCGTCCTCCACGCAAGCTCCAGCATACGCCAATGCGAGACGCAGTGCGGTCCCCAGCGATCTTGGGCAACTACGTGGGCCCGTTCGAGATGGTGCCAGGCTTCCTCGAAATTCTGCTCGTCCAAAGCGTCTGCTGCGCGTCGGTATTCTTCTGCCAGAAAGACATCCCTGCTGGGAAAGGTATTGCTATTCATGGGCCAGCTCTCGGCGTGCCTGGCCGAACACCTCCACGCTGCCCCACAGGGCCAGTCCGGCCATGATCGAGGCGACCAGCAGGTCGGGCCAGGCTTGGCCCGTTCCGAACACGCCAAGAGCGGCGCCGAGAACCGCGATGTTACCGATCGCGTCGTTACGTGAGCAGATCCATACCGACCGCATGTTCGCATCGCCGTCTCGGAACCGAAAGAGCATGAGCGCGACCATCGCGTTAGTCGCCAGAGCCAGCGTGCCGACCACTCCCATTGTCGCCGGCTCCGGATCGGCACCCGCCATCAATCCATAGATCGCATAGCCGATCACCCAGATGCCAAAGGCGAGCATGGTCGCTGCCTTTAACAAGGCAGCCTTTGCCCGCCATGCGAGCGCCATCCCGGCAACGCCAAGACTGATCGCGTAGTTCGCGGCATCGCCGAAGAAATCAAGCGCATCGGCCTGGAGCGAACGGGAATCTGCAGCCACCCCCGCGATCATTTCAACGACAAACATGGCCGCATTGGCGAAGAGCGCGATCCAAAGGACGCGGCGCCAGCGCGGATCGTTGTGCACGGCAGTGTCTGGTTTCGGTGTCTGGCAGCAGGACTTGGCCATGCCGCTCTCCTTGCAACGTTCGAGTCGCAAGCACATATGCACCTTGTAGCAACTACAAGGTCAAGCAATGCGTATTGGCGAACTGGCGCGGGCCACTGGAACGAAGGCGGAAACGATCCGGTATTATGAGCGCGAAGGCATACTGCCCGCCGCAGATCGAACCGACAGCAACTACCGCGACTATTCCACCGAACATCTGCAGATGCTCAGCTTCGTCAGAAGAGCACGAGGCCTGGGTTTCAACATGGCGCAGGTGCGTGAATTGCTGGCTCTGTCCGATCATGACGAGAAGCCATGTCAGGATGTCGATCATCTTGTTCGGCAGCAACTGGCCGATGTCGAGCAAAGGATGACCGACCTTGCATCACTGCGCGACGAACTCAGTCAGATGCTTCGTTCGTGCGATGCCGACAAGATTGGTGAGTGCCGGATCGTGGAGAGCTTGGCGCGACCAATCGAGCTTTAGTCTGCTTTTCCGACGTCTTGTGAGTAGGCGGAATGACCGAAATGAGGCGCAAAGCTGCCGAACCCTTGCTGAACCCAACGGTGCTGCTAGCCTGCGATCGTGAGCACTACCATCCCGCCCTGGTCGCCATATGAAGGCCGTCCGTCGCTTGTGTCTAAGGGTCGCAAAACGCTGACCGCCGCTTTTGCGGATGTGGTCCAGTCCCGCGCTGGATTTCCGTCTTACGAACTTCCCGACATCTTCGCCGCACCGAACGATGAGGGTGAGAACGACGCCGCGCGCGATCTGGTGCGCCTCAATGCCGAACACCTCGTCCGGATGTTCGCGAATGATCGGCTTGCAACATTCGCGCGTCCCCTAGGCGGAGGCGAGGTCGTCGGTATCGACGCTGGTCTATGGGAGCTGGACGATCCGCTTCCCCGCTTCGCAACTGGGGCGTTCAACGTCGAACGATGGACCGACCCCGGGGCACCGTTGACCCATCGCATTTTTGTCGACGATGCGCAGTTCGACGAATGGTTGGCTGCGCTAAAGCCGCTTGGCCCGCTGACCGCTCGGCAGGTCGACGAGATTGTCGATCCGCAGCTGCGTGCCGCGCGTGTAGTCGCAGCACGAAGAGTGAACTTGGGTCAGACAGTGAAGGCGGGAAGCGGCGAATTGCACATAGTGGCCTCGTCCGATCCACCCGGTGTCGGCCCGATGTTACTGTCGATCGACGAGGTGAGCGAACTGATCGGGCGCAGCCAGTCGTCGATCTACGAAGACGAGAAGAAAGGCGTGTTCCCCGAGCGCCTCAAGCTAGGGTCGAGCTCGCGCTGGCGCAAGGATGAAGTGCTCGCGTGGATCGAGGAGCATTCGGCAAAACGCGGCGGGCGCTAGCGCGGCTTGCGGCGCGGGCTGTCGATGATGTCATGGGCCGGGATCGCATTTTCCATGATCATGTCCGCCCAGCGCTGCGCAAGTTCGCGGCGCCGCGGCATGTAGGCAGCGCGATTGTAGCGCAACTCGCTTGCGCTCATCCCCTTTGGCGTATGCGCAAGCATTAAATCGATGATCATCCGATCGGCGAGCAGCCGTAGGTCCGTACCCAGTTCTCGCTCTGCTTGCTCGTTCATGATGGTTGAGAAGCTCGACCGCCAGCCATGGGGAACGTGGCGGCCCTTGTAGCCTTCGCGGTTGTAGAGATAGCCGATCGCGTTCTCGCTGATCGGCTTGAGACCGGAACGGGCACCCGGGAATACAAAGGGCGAGCGCCCCGTCAGCCAGCGCACGGCGCGAAGCGTGTCGACCGCCTGCAGGGACAGCGGCACCGGATGATCGAACGCTTCGTCGGTGCGCAGGTGCAGTTCTTGCTTGATCTTCTCAGCCGGCACCTTCCACAATGCCGCGCTCGTATCCGCGTTCGAATCGCCCCAGTCGATCCCGGTGATGTCATCCCATTCCATGAACCGAACCATGCCCGGACGCTGTGCGGTGAGCGCCAGCAGGCGCGCAGCGAAGCGGTTGACTGGCGAGGCACCGGCACGATCGATGTCGCCGATCATCATACGGATCGCATCGATGTTGGTAAGGGCAGGATAGCGCTTCGCAGGCGGCAACGGTGTCAGCGCGTCGTTGATATCCAGGGCCGGGTTCTCAAGGCCAGCGCCTCCGGCATTGGCGTAGCGATAGATGGCCGCCACGCGCTGCTTAATACGCCGTGCTGATTCGATCGCACCGCGTTGCTCGACCTTACGCAGAACCGAAAGCAGCAGCGGCTTGTCGATTTCGGCCAGCGGCATCTCGCCCAGATGCGGGAAGACATCACGTTCGAGGCTGGTGATGACATCGTTTGCGTGCACCGGCTTCCAGCGTGCGACCTGCAAAGCATGCCATTCGCGGGCCATCCCCTCGAACGACTTCGCAGCATCATTCCTGCCAATCAACCGACTGCGCTTTGCGCTGTGCCTCGGGTCTCTACCATTTCTTAGAATCTTCTTCGCTTCGTCGCGCTTCTCGCGAGCATCGGCCAACGACACCTCGGGGTATGCACCTAGCGTCAGTAAGCGCTCCTTGTTTTGGAAGCGGTATTTATAGCGCCAGCTTTTGTGACCGCTCGCAGACACGTGAAGATGCAATCCGCGGCTGTCGGTAAGCTTGTATGCCTTTTTTCTCGAAGCGGCCGCGCGCACCGCCTTGTCCGTCAGCATCCGATACCCCCAAGTCGATCAGTTGGTTACCCCCAAAATACCCCAACATGCGTCTGGCTAGGGGTGAGGTGGGCTGGACCGCATAGGAGTCGCAAACGGCGGAATTGTAAAGCTTTCCGCACGATTTTGGAGGCGATTGGAAGGCCTTGGAAAGGCCGGTGGCGGAGACGGAGGGATTCGAACCCTCGATACCCGTTACCAGGTATGGCTCCTTAGCAGGGAGCTGGTTTCAGCCACTCACCCACGTCTCCGCTGACGCATGCTGGCTGCGAGGGGCGCGCTATAGCCATGGCCCCGCATGCCATCAAGGGGAGTTTTCGCAGGAATTTTGCAGCACTGCCCACCGCGCTGCACGACTCGCTTCGCCGCATTTTGGATTCGGTTCATCGCCGTTTCATTGCCGCGCCGCTCAAAGGGGATTCTTCTCACCGCGCAGCTGTCTGCGCCTTTGCCGCCGACACGGAGGGATCGATGACCAAATTCACACAGATGTTGCCGCGCCTCGGCCTGGCTCTCGCCGCTTTCGGCATGGCCGCGGCTCCGCTCGCCGCGCAGGTCGAGACGATCGACCCCGACTCCGCGATCGACGGCGACATCGTCGAGCGACCGGGCGACCAGCCCGTCTATGCCGAACCCGGCGCCACGCCCACTTACGCTCCGCAGGCCGAGCCCACGACTCCGCCCGACACCGCGACCGTACAACCGCAATGGTCGGAACAGGCGGCCGAGGAAGCGGCGAGCGAGGCAGTCGACAGCGCTCAGGTCGACGATCCGGCCACCACCTATCGCGAGGACGATCTGATCGGTGCGGCGGAAGGCGTGTTCGGCAAGGGTGCCGAGGGTGTCGCCAAGATGATCCGCAAGCTGCTCAAGGACCAGGGCGAGCCCAACGCCTACATCGTCGGACGCGAGGCGAGCGGCGCCTTCATCGTCGGTGCGCGCTATGGGTCGGGTACGCTTTATCACAAGGTCGAGGGCGAACGTCCGGTCTACTGGACCGGTCCCTCGATCGGCTTCGACGCCGGTGCCAACGCCGGCAGCACATTCGTGCTGGTTTACAATCTCTACGACAGCGAGGAACTTTACGAGCGCTATCCGGCGGGCGAGGGGCAGGCCTATGTCATCGGGGGCCTCACTGCGAGCTATCTGCGCAAGGGCGATGTCGTCCTCATCCCGATCCGTATGGGTGCGGGGCTCAGGCTGGGCATCAATGCCGGCTATATGAAGTTTTCCAAGAAGCACCGCTGGCTGCCGTTCTGACGGTTTGGCAAAGAAGGAGCCCTTCGGGTCGTCCAATCATAAATCCGAATGGCTCCGGGGTCGCGGCAGGATTTCCTGTTGCGGCCCCATCCATATCCGGCGATGAGGCGCCCATGCTTGACCAACTCGAAGCCCAGGCCCCCGACGCGCTGCTCGCGCTCATCAAGATGCATGCCGAAGACCCGCGCGAGGACAAGATCGACCTCGGTGTGGGTGTCTATCGGACCAATGACGGCGCGACGCCGGTCTTCCGCTCGATCAAGGCGGCCGAGCAGCGGCTGGTCGATACGCAGGAATCGAAGAGCTATCTCGGTCCCGAGGGCGACACCGGCTTTGTCGATGCGCTCAAACCCTATGTTTTCGGCAAGGATGCCGCCATGGGCGGGCGGCTCGAAGGCATGCAGACGCCGGGCGGAACCGGCGCGGTGCGGCTGGCGGTGGCTCTCGCCAAGGCGGCGGGTGTCACCCGCATCCACCTCGGCGTGCCGAGCTGGCCCAACCACGCGCAGATCCTGCAGGATGTCGGGGTCGAAACCAGCACCTTCCACCATGCCAAGGCGGACGGCACGGCCGATATCGAGGCGCTGCTCGAGACGATCGACAAGGCGGATGCAACCGACGCCGTGCTGCTGCACGGCTGCTGCCACAACCCGACCGGCGTCGATTACACCGACGAGCAGTGGGAGCAGATTGCCGAGGCCTTCGCCGCCAAGGGCATCCTCCCGATCCTCGACGTCGCCTATCACGGTCTTGGCCGCGGCTTGGAAGAGGACGTCGCCGGCGTGCGCAAGGTGCTCGCACAGGTGCCCGAAGCGCTGGTGGCCTATAGCTGCGACAAGAACTTCGGCCTCTACCGCGATCGCGTCGGCGCCTTCTACATGATCGCGAAGCAGCCGTCGGACCTTCCCGCGATCACTTCGAACGCCAATGCGCTGGCGCGGGCCAACTGGTCGATGCCGCCCGATCACGGTGGCGCGGCGGTGCGCACCGTGCTGCGCGACGGGGACCTGACGAAGCAGTGGCTCGACGAACTCGACGAGATGCGCGCGCGGATGCGCCGCGTGCGAGCGCGGCTGGCCGCGGCGGATAACGAGGCACCGGGTCTCAACCTTGCCGCGCTGGGCGAACAGAACGGTCTCTTCGCCATGCTGCCGCTGAGCAAGGAGCAAATCGTCCGCCTGCGCGAGGATCACGGCATCTACATGGCCGGATCGGGCCGGATCAACGTGGCGGGCCTGCACGCGGGCAATACTGACAAGTTCATCGCCGCGCTGGCGGACGTCACCAAGGGCTGACCCGCAATGGACCGCCAGCCGACCCTCGAGACCGAGCGGCTGGTTATCCGCCCGCTTGCCGAAGCCGACCGCGAGCCGCTCTTTGAGGTGGCGGGCGATCCCGCCGTCTGGGAACAGCATCCGATCCACGACCGCTGGCGGCGCGAGGTGTTCGATGCCTTTTTCGACGATGGTTTGGCGAGCGGCGGCGCGCTCGCGGTGACCGACAAGGTGAGTGGCGCTATTCTCGGCTCGACGCGTTACGACAAATACGATCCGGAAGAGGGCGGGGTGGTCGAGATCGGCTGGACCTTCCTGGCCCCCCGTTGCTGGGGCAAGGGCATCAATCCCGAAATGAAGCGTGCCATGCTGGCGTATGCCTTCGAGAACGTTGCGCTGGTCGAATTCCGTGTGGGCGACACCAATTACCGATCGCGCAATGCGCTCGAAGCCATCGGCGCCGTGCGCACCGACCGCTATGAACTGGAGAAATACCAGGGCAAGCGCGTGGTCCACCTGGTCTACGAGATCACCCGCGAAAGCTTCGCCGCCGGCCCGCTGGCGTGATGTAGGAACGGTGTTGGATTGCCGCAGGCAAGTCCCATGACATGGACCGCATGTTACACGGTCCAGGCGAGAAAAACGGCGGAATGCAGCCGGGCCTGCAGAAAAGAGGATAGGGGGCTGGCAAAGCGAGTGCGGCATCGCGCAGCTTTGAACAGATCGGGCGCGAGTAGGAAAATCCCGTTTCCCCCTTCCCATTGCGGCAAGGGATGTTATTGAGAACGCTTCTCAACAAGAGGATATCATTCGATGCGTAAGCTGGTACTTGCCGCCGCCCTTTCGGGCACCATGCTCACCCTTGCTGCCTGCTCGGGCGCAACCGAAGAGGCGACCGACACGGCCGGGGCCGAAACACCTGCCGCAGCAGACACCGCTGAAGCGACGAGCGAAGCTGCCGTGCTCGATGCCAGCACCGCCACCGCCGACCAGCTCGCGGGTGTCGAAGGCGTTAGCGCCGAGCTCGCCGCGGCTATCGTGGCCGGCCAGCCCTATGCCAGCGTAACCGATCTCCACGCGAAGCTGCTCGAAATGGTGAGTGCGGAAGAGGCCGCCAAGATTCTCGAAAGCGTTTTCGTGCCGGTCAATCTCAACACCGCGACCAAGGAAGAACTCAAGCTCATCCCCGGTATGACCGAAAAGATGGAGCATGAGTTCGAAGAATATCGTCCCTATGCGGACATGAGCGAATTCGACCGCGAGATCGGCAAATATGTCGACGAGGCCGAAGTCGCCCGCTTCCGCAACTACGTCACTCTCTGACGGCGCTGCAAATAGACCCTGACGATCTCGATCACAGCCAGGATCCCTGCGTGGATCCAGGCCGTGGTCGGATCGAAGGCCGACCACACCCAGTGCAGGAAGGTCAGCACCGCCGCCGGATAGACGAGCCGGTGCAGACGCTTCCAAGAGCGTTTAAGGCGCCGCACCGAGACATCGTTCGATGTGATCGCAAGCGGCAGGAACAGCGCCAGCGCGAGCCAGCCTACGAGAATGTAGGGCGTCGCCATTTCTGCAAATATGAGATCGGGTGAAGCCTTGCGCACGAGGTAGGCGCCCGTGTGCCCGGCAGCATAGACGAAGCTCGTCACGCCGAGATCGCGCCGTCGCTTCATCAGCCAGTTGGTCCAGCGCGCCTTGCGGAAAATCAGCCGCAGCGGGGTGACCGCCAGCGTTGCCATCAGCAGCCATGCCGCCCAGTCGCCCGTGTCGCCGATAGCATGGCCATAGCCGTAGGTTTCGGGCGTCATCGCCCAGCGCCAGCCGATCCACAGACCGGGCAGGGCGAGCATGAGCCACAGCAGAGGCCGCGATTGTGCGATGGCTTTCAGCACGTGGCCCGTCGTCCGGTCGCCCTCAGGCCGCGAGGCTCTGCATCCGCCTGAGATAGCGCGCGAGGACGTCGATCTCGAGATTGACCGCGTCGCCTTCGGACAAGTCGCCCAGCGTGGTCACTTCGGCCGTGTGCGGGATGATGTTGAGCGCGAAGCGGACGTCGCCATTCTCCATGTCCTCGATCTCGTTGACGGTCAGCGACACGCCATCGACAGTGATCGAGCCCTTTTCGGCGACATACGGCGCAACGTCCTCGTTCGCGAGGATCTCGAGCCGGGTCGAGCCGCCGAAATCCTCGGCCAGAGCCACTCGCCCGACTGCGTCGACATGGCCGGTGACAAGGTGGCCGCCGAGCTCGTCGCCGAGCCGCAGCGCGGGCTCAAGATTGAGCCGACGGTCGGCCTGCCACTGGTCCGGCGCGGTTCGGCCGACCGTCTCTCCCGAGACGTCGACCGCGAACCAGGCGTCGCCCTCCACGCCGCCCTTTTCGACCACCGTCAGGCACACGCCCGAACAGGCGATCGATGCGCCGATGTCGATCCCCGCCGGGTCCCATGGGCAGGCCACGACGACGCGCAGGTCGCCCCGGTCCTCGATGTTCGTGATGGTGCCGATGGCGGTGACGATCCCGGTGAACATGCGTGCTCCTGGCTGGCGCTCTAAGTCTGGCGCAGGCGGCTGTAGGCTTCGAAGCTGTCGCTGCCAAGCTGGCGACGTTCGACAAGCATCCAGCGGCCATGCGCGTCGGAGAGGGTGGCGAGGCCGAGGTCGCCAACCGCGCCGCGCCCACCCCCGATCACGATCGGCGCGCGGTAGAGTTCGAGCCGGTCGACGAGGTCGGCGCCGAGCAGGCTCGCGGCGATATTCGCACCGGCTTCGACATAGAGATACTGCGCTTCGATCGACGCGATCTGGTCGGGACGGTTGATGACCCGCACCTCGTCGGGCGCCACGCCGCGCGTGAGCACCACACGTTGCGGCTTGCGATCGCCCAGCCCCGGCAACCGGACGTCGAGCCGGGGCTTGTCCGCGCGCCAGGTGCCGCCGCCGACCAGGATGGCATCGGCCCGGGCCCGCTGGACGTGGACATGGGCGCGGGCGGCCTCGCCGGTGATCCACTGGCTTTCCCCGCCGGCCATCGCGATGCAGCCGTCGAGCGACATGGCGAGTTTCAATGTGACGTGCGGACGGTTTGCCCGCGCACGGGTGAGATAGCCGGCAAGGCTCGCTTCGGCATCGCGAGACGGCAGCAGCTCGGCTTCGATTCCGGCCTTGCGCAGGCGCGCGAATCCGTCGCCCGCCGTCCGCGGGTCGGGGTCCTCGACCCCCGCGACGACGCGCGCCACGCCGGCCTCGACCAGCAATTCGCTGCACGCCGGACCGCGCTCGGAGCGGTGGGCGCAGGGTTCGAGCGTGACATAGGCGGTTGCGCCGCGCGCGCCTTCGCCGGCCTGTGCCAGCGCCGCGGCCTCCGCATGCGGACGACCGCCGGGGGCGGTCCATCCCCGGCCGACGACGATACCATGCTTGACGAGAATGCAGCCGACGCCGGGATTGGGGTAGCTAGTCGGCCGCGCACGGCGCGCCAGCCGCGCGGCAGCGGAAAGCCAGCGCGCGTCGCTTGTGTTTGCCCTCAACCGCCCGAACCTGCCTGGTAGAGTTCGCGCTGACGGGCCTCAGCTGCGGCCGCCTCGCGCGCGTTTTCGATTCGGGCCTCGCGCTCCATCGTGTCGACGTCGAGCCCGGTCGCCCGGCCGAGTGCCTTGTATGCCTCCACCTTTTTCTCGCGCAGTTCCTCGCGTTCGGCCTCGCGGGCCTCCTTGCGCTTCTGGTTTTCGAGATTCGAGCGGCGGATTTCCTCGTCGCTGCGCCCTTCGGCGAAGGTCGAGATGAAGGAAACCTTCGGGGCATCGGGTGGCCGGAAGTGCGATTCGCGCGTCAGCATCGCCAAGCCGCTCAGCGGGATGGCAACGGACAGCGCCAGCAACGGCCACCGGTAGGGCCGCGGTTCGCGGAGGTAATCCCACAGGTCGGCCATGCCGGCCTTGGCGTTGAAGCGTGTCTTGAGGCGCATGGGCGCCAAGATAGGAGCTTTCGCCCGGGGGCGCCAGTCAAGCTTAGCCGAAGGCCGCGTAGAGCGTGCGGCCATGCCGGCTGAGCCAGCGGTTGGGCTCGTCGATATCCTGTTCGTAGAGCCGGTCGAGCAGTGCGTGGAAGGCGGGCGAGTGGTCGAAATGGACAAGATGCGCGACTTCGTGCGCAACGACCGAACGACGGACGTGGTCGGGCGCCTGGACCAGCCGCCAATTGAGCCGGAGCGTCCCCTCCGACGAGCAGCTGCCCCAGCGGCGGCGGGCGCGGGTCAGCTTGACCGTTGCGGGGGCGAGATCGCCGCGCGCGCAGTACTCGGCCGCGTCTGCCGAAAACAGCTGCAGCGCCTCTGTCTCGAGCCAGCGCTGGATGCGCCTGCTCAAGGTTTCGCGCGGGCCGCCGAGCGCGAGCCGGGCGCCATCGAATTGCGGCTTGCGCGGCGCCTCGGCGCGCCACTCGAGCGCGATCTCGCCACCGCGATAGAGCAGCGTTCCGTCCTGCAGCGGGTCGCGGCGTGCCGGGACCTTGGCGAGCTGTTCGGCAAGCCAGTCGCGCCGCGCATGTGCGAAGGCCACCGCCTCCGCGCTGCGGCACCAGTGGGGCAGCGTGATGCGCACCGCGCTGCCGTCGGGCGCGAGCCGCAGCGTCAGCCGCTTGGCGCGGCGGTTGCGGGTGAGTTCGATCGGCAGTGCGCGCCCGCCCAGTTCGATCACCGGCTCCAGCGCTTCGCGGCGGAGCCAGTCGATCACGCCGCCTCCTCCTCGTCTTCGAGGCCCTCGTCGTCCCAGTCGACGACGTGGTGCTCGAGCGGGCCTGCCTCGTCTTCGCTCACTACCCGCCCGGCAACCGATACGCCGGCGCGCACGACGTCCTCGTGATCACCGGTGAGCAGGTAGTGCCAGCGCGGCAGCGGGTTGCCGTCCGCGCGGCGGCGGTAGGCGCAGGTTGGCGGCAGCCACGATACGTCGTCGACGATCTTGAGCGTCAGCCGCAGGCAGTCGGGCACCAGCGCCTTGCGGTGCTTGTAGTCGGTGCAGCGTGCGGTCCGGGTGTCGAGCAATGTGCAGGCCACATTGGTGTGTTCGATTTCGCCGGTGTCCTCATACTCGACCTTGTGCAGGCAGCAGCGTCCGCAGCCGTCGCACAGCGCTTCCCATTCCTCACTGGTGAGATCGGCCAGCGGCCGCTCCCAGAAGCGGTCTCTCAGTGCACCCATTTTTCCAGTTCCGCGGCCACCGCTTCGGGGCCTTCGTCGGTCGGCAGGATGGCCAGCGGCTCGCCCTCGGGACCGAACAGGTAGGTGATGTTGGTATGGCCGACGAGATAGCCGCCGCCCGGCTGTTCCTCGCCGATCGAATAGGTTGCGGCGAACGCCTTCGTGACCGTGTCGATCTGCGCCTTGGCTCCGGTCAGGCCGAGCAAGCGGGGGTGGAAGTTTGCGGTGAACTCCTTGAGCATGGCGGGCGTGTCGCGCGCTGGATCGACGCTGATGAAGAGCGGCTGGATTTTCGCGCCGAGTGCCGGATGGCCTTTCTCGAAGATCTTGAGCCCCGCCATCGCGCGCTGGGTGTCGACCGGGCAGACGTCGGGGCAATAGGTGTAACCGAAGTAGACGGTGCGGTACTGTCCCTCGAAGTCGCTCCAGCTGACCGGATCGCCGTCTTCGCCGGTGAGCGTGAAATCGCCGCCGATCGCGGCACCGGCCAGCGGCGGTTCCGCCGGGGCTGGCTCGGTGCAGGCGGAAAGGGCCAGGAGGACGGCGAAAAGCGGGGTGAGGTTGCGCAGCATGGTCTGACGGTTCATGGTCTGCTAACCGCCCGTCTTCAAGGGCGAGTCAGCCATTCGATTGAGGATAATAGGGGCTTTCACACCGTGAAGCGTTTCGCGAAAAATTTCCTTCTGGCCGCAATTGCAGGGGCGCTGCTTGCACCGCCCGCGCAGGCGCAGATGCAGCGGGAAGGGTACAAGTTCCTCGAGGCAGTCAAGAAGCGCCAGGGCGACGATGTTACCCAGATGATCGACGGGCCGGGCAGCATTCTGGTCAACACACGCGACATATCCAGCGGCGAAACCGCGCTGCATATCGTCACCCAGCGGCGCGATCCCCTATGGTTGCGCTTCCTCCTCTCGAAGGGGGCCAATCCCAATATCGCCGACAAGAACGGCACCACTCCCCTGCAGCTGGCCGCGCAGCTCGGCTTCACCGAGGGCGTCGAAATCCTCGCCGAGCGTGGTGCCGAGGTCGATGTGCCCGACAGCACCGGGGAAACGCCGCTGATCTCGGCCGTCCACCGCCGCGATAGCAGCCTCGTCCGCCTGCTCATCGCGAAGGGCGCGAGCGCCGACCGAGCCGACAATTCGGGCCGCACCGCGCGCGACTATGCCCGTTTGATGGGAGCGCGCTCGGATATGCTCGGTGAAATAGAACGGGCCGAGGCCGAGCGCGGCGAAAAGGCAGAAACCTACGGGCCGAACTGAACGATGGACGTAGCCGATCTCACACTCGACGAACTGCGCCTCGCACTCGCGCCCGGCATCGCCGATGCGGCGGTGTTCGATGGCTGGACTGGCGCAGCGCTCGACATGGCCGCCGACCAGCTCGGTGCCGACCGCGATGTCGCGCGCCTCGCCTTCAAGGACGATGGCGCGATGGGCATGATCTGCGCCTGGATCGAAACGATCGACCGGCGGATGATGCTCGACCTCCCACCCGAAAAGCTCGCGAAGATGAAGATTCGCGAGCGCATCCGCAGCCTCGTCCAGTATCGCCTCGATGCGGTGGCGGGGCAGGAAGAGGCGCTGCGCCGCGCGCTGGCGATCATGGCCATGCCGCAGAACGCGGTGCGCGCGATCAAGACCGGATGGAACAGTGCAGACGTGATGTGGCGGCTCGCCGGCGACACGGCGACCGACTACAACCACTACACCAAACGCGCCATCCTCGCCTCGATCTACGGCGCGACGCTGTCGATTTTCGTGGCCGACGAGAGCGAGGGCAAGGCCGAAACAAAGGCCTTCCTCGACCGCCGGATCGAAGGCGTCATGACCTTCGAGAAAGTCAAGGCCAAGTGGCTCAACCCCGAGCGCGAGCGCTTCAGCATGGCGCGCTTCCTGGGGCGGCTGCGCTACCCCGCGCGTTAGCGCGCTATTGATAACCAGTTGCAACAAGCGCGCACATCTGACAGGGCGGCGGCATGACGCTCGACGGGTTCGAACACGAGAAGGCCGCCAGGATCGTGGCGGTCGACTGGGCCGCCTTGGCCGAGGATGAAGGCAAGCGCCTGAAGGCGCTGGGCGTGGACGAGGGTGCCGAGATCGCGGTGATCCATCGCGGGATCTTCGGCACGCGCGATCCGCTCGCCATCCGAATCGGGCGGATGACCATTGCGCTGCGCCGGTCGCATGCGCTGGCGATCGAGGTCGAGCCCGCATGAGCCGCAAACGCACAGCAGCCCTCGTCGGCAATCCCAATTCGGGCAAGTCGGCGCTGTTCAACGCGCTCACCGGTGCGCGGCAGAAGATCGCCAATTATCCCGGCGTCACGGTCGAGCGGAAGGCCGGTCGGCTGACGCTGCCGAGCGGCGAACCGGTCGAACTGATCGACCTGCCCGGATCCTACAGCTTCGACGCCGCCAGTCCCGACGAGGAAGTGACGCGCAAGGTCGTCCACGGGGAATTCGAAGGCGAACCGCTGCCCGAGGTGATCGTCCTCGTGCTCGATGCGGCCAATCTCGAGCAGCATCTGGTATTCGCGCAGGAAGTGCTCGAACTGGGGCGCCCGACGGTGGTCGCGCTCAACATGGTCGACCTCGCCGAACGCGACGGGCTCACGCTCGATCCCGCGGCCCTTTCCGAGGCGCTGGGCGTCCCGGTGGTTCCGACGGTCGCGGTGCGCCGCAAGGGGCTCGCCGACCTTTCCGCCGCGATTGCCGAGGCCGAAAGCCACGCCGACGAGGAAGCGCACAAGCGCTGGCATCTGACGCTGCCCGAAAGGCGACTATCGGCCAAGCACATCGCGCGCGCCGCGATTCTCTCGAAATCGACGCGTCATACGATCGAGAACGGCATCGACCGCGTGCTGCTCAACCCGTGGATCGGCCCGGTCATCCTGTTAGGCCTGCTGTTCGTGATCTTCCAGGCCGTGTTCGCTTGGGCGACGCCGTTTGCCGATGCGCTCGAAGCCGGGGTCGGGGCGATCTCGGGCCTCGTTACCGATACGCTTCCGCCTGGCTTCGCCCGCGATTTCCTGACCGAGGGCGTGCTCGCCGGCGTCGGTTCGGTGGTGGTCTTCCTGCCGCAGATCGTGATCCTGTTCTTCTTCATCCTGGTGATGGAGGCGAGCGGTTACATGGCGCGCGCCGCCTTCCTGATGGACCGGCTGATGGCGGGCGTCGGCCTGTCGGGGAAAAGCTTCATTCCGCTGCTCTCCAGCTTCGCCTGCGCGATTCCCGGCATCATGGCGACGCGCAGCATCCCCGACCCGAAGGACCGGCTGACCACCATCCTCATCGCCCCGATGATGACCTGTTCGGCGCGGCTGCCGGTCTATGCGGTGATTATTGCCGCGGTCATTCCGCAGACGAGTGTGGGGCCGGGCATAGGGCTGCAGGGGCTGGTGCTGTTCGCGCTCTATATCGCGGGAATTCTCGGGGCGATGGTGGTGGCGCTGGTGCTGCGCAAGACCGTGACCAGCGGCGCGGCGAGCGGTTTCATCATGGAACTGCCGCGCTACCAATTGCCGCGCATCAAGGACCTCGCCATCGGGCTGTGGCAGCGCGCCTGGGTGTTCCTGCGTCGCGCGGGGACGATCATCTTCACCGTCACGATCGTGCTGTGGCTGATGCTCAGCTTCCCCAAGGCGCAAGAGGGCGAAAGCCAGATGGATGCGAGCGTCGCCGGACGGATCGCCGACGGGCTGCACCCGGTGCTCGAGCCGATCGGCTTCAACCGCGAGATGAGCCTCGCGCTGGTGCCTGCCATGGCGGCGCGCGAAGTCGCAGTTTCCGCGCTCGCGACCACCTATGCCGTAGATGCCGAGGACGAGGATCTCGCCGCTTCGGGCGTGACCGACAAGATCGCCGCATTGTGGAGCCTGCCGACCGCGCTCGCCTTCCTCGCCTGGTTCGTTTTCGCGCCGCAGTGCATCTCGACCATCGCGGTCGCGCGGCGCGAGACCAATGGCTGGAAATGGCCCGCCTTCATGGTCGGCTACCTCTTCGCGCTGGCCTATGTCTTCGCCGGGCTGACCTTCTGGATCGCCACCGCGCTGGGACTGTAGTTCGAGCCTGTCATTGCGAGCGTAGCGAAGCAATCCAGTCCGGTGCTCGCTGGATTGCCGCCTCGCCTGCGGCTCCTCGCAATGACTGTGTGGGTAAGCGGGGGCAGGGGTGGCGACTCATCCTGCCCTCGGTTAGGCCAAGCACAACAGATACGAAGGATTGATTCGATGGCCGGTAGCCTCAACAAAGTCATGCTCATCGGGAATCTGGGCGCCGACCCGGAAATCCGCAGCTTCCAGAACGGCGGCAAGGTCGCCAATCTGCGCATCGCCACCAGCGAGACGTGGAAGGACCGCAACACCGGCGAGCGGCAGGAGCGGACCGAGTGGCACAGCGTGGCGATTTTCTCCGAAGGTCTCGTCGGCGTGGTCGAACGCTTCCTGCGCAAGGGCAGCAAGGTCTACATCGAAGGCCAGCTGCAGACCCGCAAGTGGCAGGACCAATCGGGCAACGATCGCTACAGCACCGAAGTGGTGATCCGCGGCATGAACGGCACGATGACCATGCTCGACGGCGCCCAGGGCGGCGGTGGTGGCGGCGGCCAGCGCGGCGGCGGCAACTGGGATCAGGGTGGCGGCCCGTCGGGCGGCGGCTCCGGCGGCGGCTGGAACCAGGGCGGCGGCGGTTCGGGCGGAAGCTCGGGCGGCGGCTCGAACTACGACGATCTCGACGACGACATTCCGTTCTAAATCCTCCCCCAACCGGGGGGAACCATCCGCAGGATGGTGGAGGGGCACGGGCGAAGGCTCGTGCCCTTTGTCGTTGGCTGGCTAGAGGGGTCTTATCCTCTCACTCGATCTGGGGTGTTCGAGAGTGCCCCTCCACCGTCCGCGACGGTCCCCCCCCCGATGGGGGAGGCCTATTTTTTCAGCTTGGCAAGCGCCTCGGCCAGCGGGCCGCTGGGTGCCTGTTCCTCGTCGCTGGTGATGCCCGCCTTCTTGCGCGCCTCGTCGGCGCCGGGGCCTTCGCGATAGGGATCGATGGCGAGCGCCAGCGTCTGCGCGATCGCTTCGCCGAGGTCGAAGGCATCGCCCTCGTATTCGATCTCGTCGAGATCCTCGCTGTCGAGCTCGATCTCCTCGTCGGGCGCGTGCTCGGGCAGCGATCCGGCGGGCACGAAACGCAGCGCGAGCACCTCTTCGACGTCGTACGACAGGTCCTCGCGCGTCACCGCACAGGGCTGCACGATGGTGGCGGAAAGCGTTCCGCTGGCCAGCACCGCCTCGTCCTTGGTGCCGAGCTCGACCTTCGCGGTGAGTGCGGGAATCGAGGTGACCGCGAATCGCTTCGCCAGCGCGGCGCGTTCTTCCTCGCTTGCCTCGACCACCAACGGTTCGGGAGGCAGGGCGCGCGGCTTCACCAGCCGGCTGAGTTCGGGCGCGGTCATGCGGCAATCTCTCCGGCGCGGAGCTGCTCGACGCTTGTCCGCGCCAGCCGAGCATGCAATGCCGCCATGCGCTGGACCAGCGCCTCGGCCTCGTCGGGCTGGGCCATGGTGACGTTGCGGCGCACCGCCTCGACCAGCACCTTGGGGTCGCTGCGCAGCCCCTCGCGATAGGCGCCGATGCGCCCGTTCATGCTTTCCATCAGCGCGTTGATCTTCTTGCCCACGGTGGGATCGCCGATCCCCGCCTCGCGCATCTGCCCCTCCATGTCCTCGACGAACAGTTCGGTCAGTCGCGCAGTGCTCGCTTCCATGCCGCCTTCGTCTTCCAGACGCAGCATGACCAGCGTCAGCACCAGCGTGATCATGTCGTAGCGCCCTTCCACGGAATCGGCGACGCCGCACATGCGGTACCAGTCGGGATCGCGTGCTTCGGCGACGGTGCGATGCCACAGCGCGCGCCATTCTTCGCGCGGGTCGGGCTGGGTGCCGAAAAGGCGGGACAGGAAGGACACGTTCTACTCCGTTCAGCGGCAATACAGGCCGCGATCCCCAAGCGCTCCCCATTGCCGAGTTGCATGGGCACGCGCTTTGCGATTAAGGCGGTGGCCGAGCATATAGGCAGGGGACGGCCCGCGGCCAAGCGCCTGCCGAAAGACGGAGATTTGCTGTTCCCATGAACAGGTCGAAAATTCTGGGCCTTGCCATCGTCGGCGCAGGCGCCATCGCCGTGAGCGGCTGTGCCTCGATCCGCGAACCGCGCGGTTACATCGTCGATGCGACGCTGCTGCAGTCGGTCCAGCCGGGCATCGACAATGAGCGGAGCGTCGCGAGCACGCTGGGCCGCCCGACCTTCGAAAGCCAGTACGGCCAGAAGACCTGGTACTACGTATCGAGCACCAGCGGACGCAAACCGTTCGTCCGTCCGCGGATCCAGCAGCATTCGGTGCTCGCGGTAAAGTTCGACCAGGCCGGAAACGTCGTATCGACCGAGCAGTCGGGCATCGATAAGGTCGTCTATCTCAGCCCCGATGGCGACGCGACGCCGACGCTGGGCCGCGAGCGCACCTTCCTCGAGGACCTGTTCGGCAATATCGGCGCGGTCGGTGCTCCGGGCGCCGCTGGGCCCAGCCAGTAAGGCTTTCGCGCGCATAGCTTGACCCGTGCCGCGCGCGCCCCATATCGCGCGGCATGAGTTCACAAGACGATCGCCACGGCCTCACCCAGTGGCATTCCACCACCATCATCGGCGTCAAGCGCGGCGATACCACCGTCATTGCCGGAGACGGGCAGGTCTCCATGGGCAATACGGTGATGAAGCCCAATGCGAAGAAGGTCCGCCGGATCGGTGAAGGAGGCAAGGTCGTGGCCGGTTTCGCCGGCGCCACCGCCGATGCCTTCACGCTGTTCGAACGGCTCGAACGCAAGCTCGAACAGCATAACGGACAGCTCCTGCGCGCCGCGGTCGAGCTGACCAAGGACTGGCGCATGGACAAATATCTGCGCAATCTCGAGGCGCTGATGATCGTCGCGGACAAGGAAAACCTCCTCGTCCTCACCGGCAATGGCGACGTGCTCGAACCCGAAGGCGGCATCGCCGCGATCGGCTCGGGCGGAAACTACGCGCTTTCGGCCGCCAAGGCGCTGGTCGATTACGAGGACGATGCCGAAACCATCGCGCGCAAGGCCATGGCGGTCGCCGCCGATGTCTGCGTCTTCACCAATGGCAATGTGACCCTCGAGACCGTCTAGGTTCGAGGGACCGAGGAATTTATGGACAATCTGACTCCGAAGGCGATCGTCGCCGCGCTCGACGAGCACATCATCGGCCAGAAGGATGCCAAGCGCGCCGTCGCCGTGGCGCTGCGCAACCGCTGGCGCCGCCAGCGGCTCGGCCCCGATCTGCGCGACGAGGTGACGCCCAAGAACATCCTGATGATCGGCCCCACCGGCTGCGGCAAGACCGAGATCAGCCGCCGGCTGGCGAGGCTCGCCGAAGCGCCTTTCATCAAGATCGAGGCGACCAAGTTCACCGAAGTCGGCTATGTCGGCCGCGATGTCGACCAGATCGCGCGCGACCTTGCCGAGGAAGCCATCCGGCTTGAAAAGGAACGCCGCCGCGAGGCGGTGCGCGAGGCGGCCAGCCATGCGGCGATGGACCGCCTGCTGACCGCGCTGGTCGGCGACAACGCCAGCGAGGCGACGCGCGAGGCCTTTCGCCAGCGGATCGTCGAAAACGCGATGAACGACACCGAGGTCGAGATCGAGCTGCGCGAACAGCCGGGCCAGCAGATGGACATCCCCGGAATGCCCGGCGGGGTCGGGATGATCGACCTTTCCGACATGCTCGGCAAGGCGATGGGCAAGAGCCCGATGAAGCGCCGCAAGCTGAAGGTGCCCGACGCCTGGGACCGGCTCGTCGACGAGGAAGCCGACAAGCGCATGGACCAGGACGACGTCAATCGCGTCGCGCTGGAAAATGCCGAGACCAATGGCATCGTCTTCCTCGACGAAATCGACAAGATCGCCGTCAGCGACGTGCGTGGCGGATCGGTTAGCCGCGAAGGCGTGCAGCGCGACCTGCTGCCGCTGATCGAGGGCACTACGGTGGCGACCAAATACGGCCCGATGAAGACCGACCACGTGCTCTTCATCGCCAGCGGCGCGTTCCACGTCGCCAAGCCCAGCGACATGCTGCCCGAATTGCAGGGCCGCCTGCCGATCCGCGTCGAACTGCGCGCGCTGACCGAGGAGGATTTCGTCCGCATCCTCAAGGAAACGCGCGCCAACCTGGTCGAGCAGTACAAGGCGCTGATCGGCACCGAGGATGTGACGCTCGACTTTACCGAGGATGCCATCACCGAAGTCGCCAAGCTCGCCGCGCGGGTCAACGAGACAGTCGAGAACATCGGTGCCCGTCGCCTGCAGACTGTGATGGAACGCCTGCTTGAGGACATCAGCTTCGAGGCCGAGGAGCACAAGGGCGAGACGATCACGATCGACGCCGCCTATGTCCGCGAACGGCTCGAAACGCTGGCAGGCGACGCCGACCTCAGCAAGTATATCCTGTAATGGGCGGGCCGGTGCGCGATGGCAAGGCGATGATCGCCGCCATGGCGCCCCGGCTCGATACGCAACACTGGCGCTTCGTCCTTGTGAGCCCCGATACAGCGCCGCAATTGCTCGGCGCGGCCATCGGGACCTTCCGCGAGGACGAGGGCGTGACGGCGATCGTCCCGGCGGAGCTTGCCGACGAACTGGGCATCGAAGGACCGGACTTCGCGCGCATCACGCTGATGGTGAACTCCGACCTCGAGGGCGTAGGCCTGACCGCTGCCGTGGCGGGTGCGCTGGCCAAGGTGGGCATCGCCTGCAACATGGTCGCGGCGTTCTATCACGACCACGTCTTCGTGCCTGCCGACCGCGCCGAGGAGGCGGTGGCGCTCCTGCGCGAGTTGCAAGCCATAGAGAGCTGATCCCCGGCGAAGGCCGCGGTCTCTGGCCATCTGGCGCCAGAACAGACTGAGGTCTCGGCCTCCGCGGGGACTCGTGCATGCCCTAGGGATGCGGGGCCAGCCCGATCTCCACGCCGGTCTTGTCGGTGAGCGCGAATTTGTCGACCAGGTCGCTGCTGGCGCGGTTCAGGCCACGCACCTGCACGCTGCGGCCGTTGCGGCGCATGCGTTCGACCACCTTGTCGAGCGCGCCGACAGCCGAGATGTCCCAGAAGTGGGCCTTCGAGACGTCGATGATCACGTGGTCTGCCGGGTCGGGCTGGGTGCTTTCGGGGCCGAGCGCGGCTTCGAAACGTTCGACGCTGGCGTAGAAGATCTGGCCCTTGGCGCGGTAGATCGCGGTGTCGCCCTCGCGCTCGCGCACCACTTCGAACATGGTCATCACCTTGTGCGTGAAGAACACGCCCGAGAGCACCACGCCTGCGAGCACACCGAGCGCGAGATTGTGCGTCGCGACCACGACAACCACGGTGGTCAGCATCACGACGGAGGACTGCCACGGGTGGCGCGTCATGTTGGGAATCGAGTTCCACGAGAAGGTGCCGATCGAGACCATGATCATGATCGCCACCAGCGCGGGCATCGGCACCTGGCCGACGAGATCGCCGAGCAGGGCGAGGAGGATCAGGAGCGAGAGGCCCGCGGTGAAGGTCGACAGGCGCCCGCGGCCACCGCTGGTCACATTGATCACCGACTGGCCGATCATCGCGCAGCCGCCCATGCCGCCGAAGAAGGCCGCGACAACATTGGCGACGCCCTGACCTGCGCTTTCGCGGCGCTTGTTCGAACCAGTATGCGTCATGTCGTCGACGATCTGCGCGGTGAGCAGGCTTTCGAGCAGGCCGACCGCCGCCATGGTCGCCGAATAGGGAGCGATGATGGCGAGCGTTTCCCAGTTGAGGGGGACATCGGGGAGCGCGAAATAGGGCAGGCCTTCGGGCAGTTCGCCCATATCGGCCACGGTGTTGACCGGCGCGTGGATCCAGATCGACAGCGCGGTCAGCACCACGATCGCCACCAGCGGGCTGGGCACCGCGGTGGTCAGCTTGGGGAAGAGGTAGATGATCGCCAGCGCGGCGGCGACCATGGCGTAGGTTGCCCAGCCGACATTCGTCAGCTGCGGCAGCTGTGCCATGAAGATGAGGATGGCGAGCGCGTTGACGAACCCGGTGATCACCGAACGGCTGACGAACTGCATCAGCAGGTCGAGCCGCAGGAAGGCCGCAATGCCCTGGAACACGCCCATGAGGATCGTCGCGGCGAAGAGATACTCGACGCCGTGGTCGCGCACCAAGGGTACGACCACTACCGCGACCGCGGCCGTCGCGGCGGAGATCATGCCCGGGCGACCGCCGGTGAAGGATATCACCATGGCGATTGCGACCGAGGCATAGAGGCCGACGCGCGGATCGACCCCGGCGATGATCGAAAAGCCGATCGCTTCGGGAATGAGGGCGAGCGCGACGACGAGGCCGGCCAGCATGTCGGCACGGATGTTGGAAAACCAGTCGCGGTGAATCGCGCTACGGTCGAGCATGGGCATGTCCTGCAAGGTTCGGGAAGCGCGCGCGGGCGCACTGAAAAGCGCTGCCGCCTATGGCCTATGTTGCAGCGCAACACAAGGGCACGCCCCGGCGCGTGCGGGCAGCTACGCCTCTTCGCGCTTCTCCGCCTGCTGTCGCGCCCACATCTCCGCATAGAGCCCGCGCGCGGCGAGCAATTCACGATGCGTCCCGCTTTCGGCAAGGCGACCGTGGTCGAGCACGAGGATCCGGTCGGCATCGGCGATAGTCGACAGGCGGTGCGCGATCGCCAGCGTGGTCCGGTGCTCGGACACGCGGCGCAGCGTCGCGAGGATCGCCTGCTCGGTGCGGCTATCGAGCGCGCTGGTCGCCTCGTCGAGCAGCAGGATCGGTGGATCCTTGACCAGCGTGCGAGCGATGGCAACGCGCTGCTTCTCGCCGCCCGACAGCTTGAGCCCGCGCTCGCCCACCTCGGTATCCAGGCCTTCGGGCAGGCGCTCGATGAAGGGCAGAATCGCGGCATCGCGCGCCGCTGCGATCACTTCGTCGCGCGTCGCTCCGTCGCGGCCATAGGCGATATTGTAGCCGATCGTGTCGTTGAACAGCACGCTGTCCTGCGGGACGATGCCGATTGCGGCACGCAGGCTCGCCTGCGTGACCTTGGCAATGTCCTGCCCGTCGATCGCGATGCGCCCCGCCCAGGGATCGTAGAAGCGGAACAGCAATCGCCCGATCGTGCTCTTGCCCGCGCCCGATGGGCCGACGATGGCGACATGCGCGCCCGCCGGCACCTCGAAGCTGAGCCCGTGGAGGATTTCGCGGTCTTCTTCGTAACCGAAGTGCACGTCCTCGAAGGCAAGCGTCGGGCGGCGCACGACCAGCGCGGGTGCGCGGGGGACATCCTTCACCTCTGCCTCGGTGTCGATCAGGCGGAACATCTCGGCCATGTCGATCAGCCCCTGCCGCACGGTGCGGTAGACCATGCCGAGCATGTCGAGCGGGCGGAACAGCTGGGTGAGATAGGTATTGACCAGCACCAGGTCGCCGGTGGTGAGCGCGCCCTTGCTCCACTGCCATACGGTGAAGCCCATCGCACCACCCATCAGCAGGTTCATGATGAGAGCCTGGCTGATGTTGAGCAGGCCGAGCGAATTCTCGCTCTTTACCGCCGCATCGGCAAAGGCGCGCGCGGTATCGGCGTAGCGCTGGCGTTCCCGGTCCTCGGCGCCGAAGTATTTGACCGTCTCGTAATTGAGCAGGCTGTCGACCGAGCGCGCCAGCGCGGTGCCATCGAGTTCGTTCATCTGGCGCCGCAGATCGTTGCGCCATTCGGTGATCTTGCGTGTGACGGTGACATAGGCGGCCACCGTCAGCGCCGTGGCGGCAACCAGCTCCCAACCGAAATTGAGATAGAAGATCACCCCCACCGCCGTCAGCTCGATCGCGGTCGGGGCGATGTTGAAGAGCAGGAAATAGAGCATCACGTCGATGCTCTTGGTCCCCCGATCGATGGTCTTGGTGATCTCGCCGGTGCGCCGTGAAAGATGGAAGCGAAGGCTCAGCCGGTGCAGCCGGGTGAAGGTGTTTTCGGCCAGCTGGCGCGTCGCGTCCTGCCCGACGCGCTCGAAGGTGATATTGCGCAGATTATCGAAGGTGACCGCGGCCAGGCGCCCGGCAGCGTAGGCGATGACGAAGGCCAGCGCTACCATCGCCGCCTCGTTGGCGGGGGTGGTCATCGAGTCGATCGCCCGCTTGTACGCGAAGGGCAGCGCCAGCGTGGTGGCCTTGGCCAGCAGGACGAACCCCATGGCGCCGACGATGCGCCGCTTTAGCTGCGGTTTTTCTGCCGGCCAGAGATAGGGGAGGAAACGCCGGATGGTGGTCCAGCCTTCGGGATCGGCGTGCGGCGGTGTGGCGGGATATTCGGGGGGCATGTTCTTCGCCTTCTGGGGTGAAAGCAGGGCAGTGACAAGCCGGTGACCGAATAGACTTTGCGACGATGGTTGGCAGCAAGTTAACAGGTGCGCACCTGCAGATCCTAAAGCTAGCGCATCCGTCAAATGTTAATTAAGAAATCGAATTTCGTGACGTTAAGTGCAATTTGCATGTAATTCTATCTGGCGTATTTCGAAAACGTTTTGTCATCGCGGATTTTATTTCGATTGACCGCGATCAAATGAATATGGTCTGTTCGATATGCGCTGTCATGCGCATTTAAACAAAGAAAGGAGGATTGCATGAAAAGCCTTATCGCAAAGACCACGGCCGTGGCCTTCGTCATCGTTACCTCGACCGCGCCGCTGCAGGCGCAGATGGCCAGCGACGACGACTTCATCCAGTGCATGATCGACTGCCAGGACTGGCAGCCCGACGAAGCCACCGTGCGGCAGTGCGAGAACTGGTGTTACGTCTATTACAATCCCAACTGATCGGCACGCGCCGGGCCGCCGGGTGTTTCCCGGCGGCCGCTTGCGGGTGGCTGCCGCCGTTACGGCCCCGGACGCATGAACATGGTACGCGCACGCGATGGGTCGGGGTCTCCCGGGATATCGAACAGGATCTGCCGCCGCGCGAAATCGATCGCTACACGGTCGAACACGCGCATATTGCCTATGCCGAGGATCAGCGCAGGGCGCCGGTCGAGACCGAGTGCGCGGAAGGTCGGGCTGTCGGTAAAGCCGATCGGTACGTTGTCCATCGTCAGCCCGCCGATCGCCAGTTCGCGCACAAAGGACAGTTCGCTGAGAATGCGTACGCCATGCACGTCGGTTGCGCTGACTTCGCCCTCTGCGCGGGCCCGCAGTCTGCGCAGCAGCGCGCGGTTGCCGGTGCTGCCCTGCGCCCCGGTATCGATGATCACCGCGATACGGATATCGTCGACAGTCGCGTCGGTGATCACCATCTGGCCCAGCCTCCGGCGCGCGCGGACGATGATGTCGTAACCGGCGTTCCCGCCCAGGGTCGCTGCGTCGGCCACGCGCATGCGCTCTTCGCGAAAATCGATCAGCACGCGCAAATCCTGCAGGCTGTCGAGGCCGAGGATTCCATCGGCGCCGATATTGCCTGCGTGCAGCAGCGGCGACAGCAGTCCGGTGATCGAGCGGTCGGCGAAGCTCAGCTCGTCGACCTCGACCAGATCGACCCGCTGGGCACTGCCCATGGCGACGAGCAGGGCCTGCCCGCGCCGTGGCAGCGCCAGATCCTCGGCGATATCGTGCGAAACCACCGTTGCCTGCGCGCCGGTGTCGATCAGGAAGCGATAGGGCCCGTTGCCGCCGATCGTCACGGGCACCGTCAACCGTTCGAAGCGATCACGTTCGAGTGCCTGGTCGGCAGCCGTGGGCTCGACGCCCTCACCGGTAGCGGGTTGGTCCTGCGCAGTGGCGGGCGCCGTCAGCGCGAGGCATGCGGCGAGTGGAGAGAAGCGGAAGAGCGCGCTTCGGATCATGCCATCCATCCTTGTGGTCGCCCTAGGCTACCACGGCCCGGCGATCGGACAAAACGGGGCGCGGATGTTTGCAGCTTGCCGGGGGCTGCCCTATATTCCGCATCAGTCGAGATTGCGCGGACATCCTATGACCGACGACAGCTGCCGGGTCCTCGTGACGGTCCTGGCCCATAATGAAGAGCGACGCATCGCCGCCTGCCTCGACAGCCTTCCGCTGGATGAAAGCGATGTGCGCGTCGTGGTCGTCGTCAATGGCAGCAGCGATGCCACCGCCGATATCGTGCGCGCCTATCATGAGCGCGGAGTCGAACTGGTCGAATATGCGCAGGGCGGCAAGTCGCGCAGCTGGAACCGCTTCATCCTCGACGCCGCCCCGCGGGCGGCGACCTATGTCTTCGTCGATGGGGATGCCGAGCTGGTACCCGGATCGATCGCGGCGCTCGAGCGCTGCCTGGCCGAGCACCCCGAATCCAATGCCGCCTCCGCCCCGCCGATGAACGGCCGCAATGCGGCCCGTTATCGCAAACTGATGGCCGAAGAGGCCGGCCTGTTCGGCGATTGCTATGCGCTGCGCGGCAGCTTCGTCGAGCGCCTGCGCGCCAGCGGCATCCGCCTGCCTGAAGATCTGATCGGTGACGACGGCCTGATCGCCGCGCTCGCGCATACCGATCTGGGCGGCGATGCCGATTGGCGCAGCGAGCGCGTGGTCGGGTGCCTCGATGCAGGCTTCTACTGCGTTCCCAATGCCCTTACCTTGCGCGGCCTGCGCCAGCAGGCGAAGCGTATGACCAATTACGCGCTGCGGCGGTTCCAGAACAGCATTGTAACTGCGATCATGCGCTCGAGCGGCCCGCAGGCCCTGCCCCGGCTCATGGCCGAAACCTATCCTGCATGGCTCGACCGGCTGGCGCCGCGGCTCAATCCGCTATGGTACTGGTTCGACCGCCGGGCGCTGGCCCGAATGCGGGCTGCGGCAGCGGATCGCTCGGCGTCCGCCTGAGCATCGCCAGGCTCTGGCGCACCACGTCGGGCCAGACGAAGAACAGGATCGCACCATAGGTCGCGGCACCGGCAAGACCGAGGCTGGCGAGCGTTGCCACGGGCCCGATATCGGCCGGCAACACGAGCCGCAGCGCCGCGACCACGCCTGCCATTGCCAGGCAGGCAGCGGCCGGGGGCAGGGCAGCAAGCAGCAGGCGCCGCAGCGACAGCCCGATCTGCGGCAGCGTCAGCGCCAGCGTGATGGCGAGCAGGGTCGGCGCCGCCACCCACCACGCCCTGACCAGCCCCTGTGCTCCGAACCGGACGCCGATCAGGAAGGATGTCGCGAATACCGCCGCGCCGGCCATGCTGGTGACGAGGTAGATGCGTTCCTTGCCCGTCGCGGTCACGGTCGGCGAGCAGATGATCTGCACCGCCATCAGCGGCATGACCAGCGCCAGCCCCGAGACGATCGGCGCCATGCCGGTCCATTTTTCGCCGAACACCACCAGGATCGCTTCGGGCGCGGTCAGCGCCAGCCCGATGTATATCGGTGAGACCACCAGCAGCACGCTCTGCATCGTTCGTTCGAAATAGGGACCCAGGCTGCGTCCGGCCTTGTGCAGTTCGGCATAGGCGGGGAAGGCGACGTCGTTGAGTGGCGGAATGAAACGTCCGGTGACGATCAAGGTCAGGAACAGCGCCTCCGAATAGAGACCCAGCTGGTGGACCGAGAACACCCGGCCGGCGATGAAAATGTCGCTCTGGCTCTGGATGATCCAGAACAGCTGGCACAATGTGAGTGCGCCGCCGAAGCCGATCATGCGCCGGGCGCCTCTCAGATCGAAGACCGGACGGACCCACAGGCGTGCCGCGATACACATGATGACGGCGCGCACCGCATAGCCGGCGATCGGTGCGTAGATCAGCGCCCACACGCCGAAGCCGAACCAGGCCAGCGCCAATGCGGTGACCGCGGCGACGATCGCCGAGACGAGGTTGGCGATACCCTGGCCGCGGAATTCGAGCCGCCGCGCGAGCAGTGCGGTCGGCAGGGCGGTGAAGGGGATCGCGAGGAATATCAGCGCCTGCACGCGCAGCAGCTGGGCCACCGCGGGCTGTCCGTAATAGTCGGCGGCGAGAGGGGCGAGCAGCAGCTGGACGACGGCGAGTGTCCCGTTGGTCAGCAGCAACAGCGCGAAGGCCTGGCCGATTTCGCGGTCGCCCACCTTCTCGGCCTGGATCAGTGAACTGGCGAAGCTCCAGCCATTGAGGAAGTTGAGCGCGGTGACCACCACCTGGCTCATCGCGAAGAGGCCATAGTCCGAGGGGTCGAGCAGGCGCACCACCAATATGGTCGAGCCCCATGTGATGAATTGCGCCACCAGCTGGCTGCCCCACCTCCACGCGAGCGCGCTGCGCACGCGCGCGCCAAATCCTTCTGGTGCTTCCTGCTCGCCGGACCCGTCGCTCGTCATGACCGGGTGCTAGGCGCGATTCGAGGCGAATGCGAGCCGGGAGATTCGCGTTTTCGGGGGAATCGCGGCACCGATTCACGCGGCCCGGTGCGGCTGCGGTTGCCCGATACCGCGCCACAGCGTATGTCCCTTGCCAGCTGATCGGTCGCGAAGCGCGGTTTTCCGCCATTTTTCTGCGCGATCGCAACAAAACTGCAAAAAGCCATTGACCGAATCCCGGGTCGCGCCTAGATGGCGCTCACCGACGCGGCGCTGGCGGTTTCGACAGCCTGCCGCGATGGTCGCCAACAGAGACGGATAGCCGGTCCCCCGGTGTTAA
>NZ_CAXQVB010000005.1:0-316285 GCF_964227205.1 Qipengyuania sp.
ACCACACAGCAAGAAGCCGCCCCCAAAGGGCGGCTTCTCGCGTTCGGCGCCCCATCGCACCCGCTACGATCGTCGCCCAACCAACCGCGCGCCCCCTCCACCAGCAATCCCTCAGGACAACTGGCCCCCGAGCGCCCATGAAGTGATCACAGCTTGCCCCGATGCCCTTCATCGGTGCCAACGGAGGGGGCGGAAAAGTGCGAGCGACCTCTTGGTCCAGCGGCTGAAAGGGATCGCGCGTCACCGGGCTATTCGGCTCACTCGGCGGCGTCTTCGATCAGGTCTTCGAGTTCGTTTACCTTGGTGCGAAATTCGACCTCGCGTTTGAGCGCATTGAGCCTCGCATCGCGCAGCTCCGTTCCGGCGGCTACCAATGCATCACCAGCCCCTGCAAGGGCATCGGCGCCGCCGTTGGTGGCGTATCCTACCGACGTGAGTTCGCCCGACTGGCTGAAGGTGGCTGCCACTGCACGCGAACCGAACAGGCCACTGCCATCGAAGCGAATGATTTTGAGCGCGCCAAGCTGCGGCACGTCTATCGTCGCCTTGGCAGTAATGGCCGCATGGGCGGCGCGGGCCAGCGCTCGCTCAAGGTGGTCGAGGCCGGGAGGCGCAGCGAACTCGGCCTTGGGGCTCAGAGTGACTTTCATGCGGCGCGGAACGCGATAAGCGAGCCCCCTTATCGGAAATTCGAAATTTCCGTATGATGTCGTGGAACCGGATGGCGCACCTGGGGCCTCCATGACCGCGCCGGTCGCTGCAAAAGCCGTGACCTGCCCGAGACCGATCCTGTAGAATTCATCCCGCAGGGCCCGGGCGAATACCCAGCGGCGCAGCCGACGGGTCCTTGGCCAACCTTGGCCGTACCACGCCAGCCGGGACGGGAAGCGGAACACAGATCGCGGTGGCCGCGGCAAAAGTGGCACGCTTGATGACGGCGGCGGCAACTTTCCCTCCCTGGCTGGCCGACGATCCTTTGAGGCTCTTGAGCGTGCCGTTCTCATGATACTCGAGCTTGACCTGGCGATCGACGAACAGGTTGCCCTTCGGGTTTGCGCTGACGAGGTCCCCGCGGAGGAGTGCGGCGGTCACATTGCGTTTGCGCATTTCGATTTCTCCGGATTATGTGACGGCATGGATCGAAATCTGTGCTGGCCGTCGCCCAGTGTCGCGGGCATCATTGCCCTGCTGGGCGCACGGCTGCGTGTGACAGCGATAACGGTCACCATTCATCCCTGCCAACCCGCACCATCAGCGCGCTGGGCGGACGCCCGGGGGACGGGTTGACATGGACCGGGACGAGCGACTGGCTGCGCTATCGTCATTCTTCGCTTGCGGTCCGGCCGAAGCAGAACGGCTCGGCGACGCAATGGCATTCGTCGTCTATCGCCATAACCAAATCCTGGTTCACCAGGGCGATATCGGCGCCAAAGTATGGATCGTCCTCGAGGGGCAGGCGCAATTGAAAGTCATCGGCAGCGACGGTCAAGTTCAGCTGCTGATGGCGCACGGTCCTGGCGAACTGTTCGGCGCGCTGCCGCACGAACGGGTATTCGTGTCGGACGTGGTTGCCCGGGATCGCATTGCCGTGCTCGAAATCCCCTCCAGCAAGCTGGGCGTGCTGGTGCAGGAGGAGGCGCGGATCGGAAGCGGGCTGGCGATGATCCTTGCGCGGCAATACCACGCTGCGCTCGATCGCATGGCCGCCCGCATTACCTTGTCGGCCACCGGCCGGGTCTGCGCCGAACTGCTCAACGCGGCGGGAGGCGGCGATTTCATTTCGCCGCCACCGGTAGTCGCAGCATTGGGATTGATGGCGCAAACCACCCGCGAGACGGCGTCCCGGGCCATAAACGGCCTCGAACGTCGTGGCATCGTGCAGCGTGACGCGGAGAGACTGACCATCGTGTCGCGTCGCATGCTCGAAGAGCTGATCGTCTAGGTCATACTCCAGATCGGCTCGCGGCCCGATGGCAGCGGGAGATCGCCGAGCTCTTCGATCGTCCCGCTCCACCCGGCCCGGATCAACGCCATGGCCGTGGCTTCATCGGCAACGACCGTCCCGGGGCTCGCAACGGCGGCGAGACCCGCTGCGCGTTGCAACAATGAGAGCGGAGGGTCTTGCGGACTGCACGGCGCCAGGAGGATCGCAACCTGGGCGCCCTTGTTTCTCCCGGCCAGAGTGGTCGCCAGCTTTCCTGCCTCCACAAGGTCGTCGTGGAGGGACCACCGCGTGTCCCTATGGCTGGGCTGTCGGGCATCGCCCTGCGCGAAAATCGATCCGGCTACCCTGTCGGCCGCATGTGCCCAGACCAGTGCCTGCAGCCGCTGGCCGGTCCGGGCAGGCGGCGACCCGCGCCCGGCCTGGCCTGAACGGGTTCCTTCGATGACGGTGAGCGGGCGACCTTCATCGCGCCACGACACCAGTTGCGGGCGCAAGCGTTCACCTTTGCCCACCACCGTGATCGCACAGGCGCGACTCTCAAGTACTTGCGCGTTGCGCACGGTTCGCCCCATTGCGACCAGATCGGCATATTCCACCGCCAGCGACAGCTCGGGCTCGTCCAGCCCGTAAACCGTGATACTGGTCGCCTGCTCCAGTGCCGCATCGAACCGCCCCGGCCAGCGGTCGCCGAAAGCCGCGACGGAAAGCTGGCGGAACTGATCGACGGGGAGCGGCAGAACGACATGCAGCTCGGCCGCGGGGCATTCGGCATCGCGCCAGGCGATGAAGGCCTCGGCGAACAGCAGGTCCGCCCCGGCGGCGAGGGCGCCGTAGGCAAAGCCCGGTCGTTCGCGGGCGATGAAGTGCTCGATTGCTGACACGACCTCGCCCGTATCCGGCGTGAGCCGGGCTATGCCGCTGAAATGAACGCTTGGGGGCGGTCGAAGTGCATCGAGCCATCCTGCATCCCAGCCCTTTTCGGACAGGATCAGCTCGAATTGCGCGAGTGTAGCGGCATGATCTTCCCATGCGTGCGGCTGCCTTGCGATAGCATCGCGCAGCGCCGCGCGAGCTTCTCCCTTCCGATCGAGCAGCAGCAGGGCTTCGCCGCGCGTTGCCGCACGCCAGTAGGGCGTTTCCCCTTCCCGGGGATCGGTTTCGATCAGTTCGAGCACCTGGCAGGCGAAGCGTTCCGCCTGTGCCGGCTTGCCCGCGAATAGCGAAAGCGATGCGGCGTTGATCAGCGGATAGCTGGAACCGGTGAGGCGCGCGGCCTTGGCATAGAGCTGCGCGGACTGATCGAACAATTGCGCCCGTTGTGCCCCGGTGTCCGCACGCTTGGCGCGATCCTTCACCAGCCGCGCCTGCAATGTGAGCGCTTCTGCATCGCTGTCCGAATCGAGCAGGCCGTGCTGCGCCATCAGCGACCACGCCCGCTCGGGCGAACCGGAGCGGGCGAAGCGCAGGATCTGTGACTTAAGGGCGAGCAAGTCGCAGCAACCCGGCTGTCAGGACACCACGATCAGGCTGGAGCCCGAAGGTGGATGAATGCCGCCGTGGCCGATATGGGACGGGGCGTGATCTTGTTTGCCATGAGGGCTCTTGAACACTGGCGAAATCCGATCGGGATGGTCGACGAAGTCGAACTTGATCGGCAGCCGGGTAATTGCGTGGTTATTGGCGGCATTCCCGATGTCCGAAATCGCAGCATGGATATCGATTTCAAAAGCACAGAGTGGTCGCATTTCGCTGCCTTCAGGGTATGTTTTACACGCATGGACAAATCTCTGAGTGCCCTTGCCCCTGATGTCGAGATCCACAACCCCGTCATCGCCAAAGCAAGTTCCAACGCCGTCGAACAGGCCCGGGGTTTGAACGAATATCAATGCCTTGGTCGAAGGCGCGAAGCACATGTCGAGGCCTCCCGGCGTGTGTTTCTTACTAACGTCCTGCCAATCGTTCGGGTCAACCCCGGCCATGATTTCCGCAAGCGCATCCTTCCGGGTTGCGGGGGAGTTGCGCTTTTGGATTTTGCCGAAACTGGCAAAGCCGACTTCGGGTTGCGCAATCTCGAACAAAAAGATGTCGTCATGATGGTTTCCAGCTTCGCTCATCTCTCATTCCTCCAGCTTGGTACGATAGTTCTCGAGGCTTGACCGCCAGTCCGCATGGTCGGGATCAAGCCGCGTCAATTCCTGCGCTATTCCCAGCGCCGTCTTCAGCATCGCATGGCGGGTTTGGGGCGCTTCGAACGAGGCGAGATAGCCATAGATTTCCATCCGCTGCGCCGTGATCTTGCGATTGTGCGGATTCCGCGCCGCAAGTCGGTCGGTCAACTGCAGGGTTTCGCGCCGCGCGGCTTGCGCATCGCTCTGCCGTCCCGCTTGCGCCAGCGCGACGCTGTACCACATCAGGTTGAAAGTGAGGTCGTACGGCGTACGGGACGGGACATCGTCCCGATCGGAAAGCGCCTGCCCCAGATCGACTGCGATCCGACACTTGTTAAGCGTCTCGTCGTCGACAGCCTTGTTCAAGACATCGATCGCGCAGAGGTTTCCGGCAACCAGCGCCGTGGTGCGCTGCCATTCGGTGTTTCGGCTCTTCCACGCCTGCAGGCTCGACAGCAGTGCCCAGCTTTTCCGAAGATCGCTCTCCGCTTGCTCGCCATTCCCTTCGGTCTGCGAGAGAACCGCCAGGCGATTGAGGCTCAAGGCATGATTGAACTGACGCCCCGGATCGGTGGGATCTTCGGCGAGCAGGCCGCGCGTAGTGCGCGCCCGTTCCTCCAGATTGCGCCGCGCCAGGCCGAATTCGTTGCGGAACATGGCATCTTCGCCCAGCCGACCAACCACGCGTGCACGGCGCTCGAGGCTTTCGGGCGACAGCGAATCGAGGCTTCGCTGGCTTTCGTAATAGGCGAGGGCGCGTTGGTTCACACGGGCCATCACCGCTACGCCCGCTGCCCCATCGAGATCCTCGCGGAGATCGGTGAGCATATATTCGATCAGCCCCTCGGCTTCCGCCTGTTGCCGCTGCGCTTCGCTGCGCGCTTCGAGTGCGATCACCGTCATCACCCCCATGGCTATGGCAACCGCCGCGACCAGGCACGTGACGGCCGTCACGCGTTTTACCTGTCTTTGGCTGTCTCGCTGCACCAAAGCGTCGAGCGGTACGTCCATCAGGCCGGCCACAATCTTGAGAAAGCCGAGCCGGTAGCCATCGCCATTCTTGCGCAGGTCGGCCGCCAGCGGCTCGCCCCCATCGCGCAGGGAGTCGGGCAAGGACGCATCCGGCTCGCCTCGCAACAGCGCTGCCAGAATCGGCCGGTCGGGGTGCAGTTCGCGGAACAGCTCGATTTCGCGCGCCACCCAGCGTGAGGTCTTGGCATCGGGCGAACACAGCACGATCAGGGCCTGCGAGGCAGCCAGTGCCCGTCGGACGACAGCCGAAAGATCGGTTGCGGCGGGAAGATCCTCGCGGTCGCGAAAAACCTTGCCGATCCTTCCATCCGGCCTTCCTGCCACCCCGTCCCGCCGCAGATGCCCCGGAAGGCGATAGCTTTCGAGCTGGCGATGCAGCCGCTGCGCTGCCGCCTTGTCGGCATGGCAATAGCTCAGGAAAGCCCGAAAGGACGGCGTGGCCGATCTGGTTCCCCCGCTGGACTGCACTCGAATGCCTTCCTCCGCGCTCCGTTCGTCCTGTTCTTGGTAGGCTTGCTAGAGCATCCATACTCTGAATGCCACGGGGTGCTCAGAAATGCTCGCTCGGTCCGGTGGCAATGCGCCCGATGCGACTTGGTGCGTCGTGGGACGATTCATGGATACGGACCACTTTCGGCCCTCTCACCGACTGGGCATAATTTCCATAGGTGCTTGCAGAGCCCGGTGCGTTCGCCCGGTGCGGCAGGATATCCGCGTCGCCTGACCGCGTGCTGCCAGCTGCCTAGGCGGCGGCGCGTTGTTCGGCGAAAATGCCCCAGGCGGCAAGGAACAGCCCGCAGACGAGCGGGCCGACTACGATGCCCGACAGTCCCATCAGCGCGATCCCGCCGAGCGTGGTGACGAGGATCAGCCAGTCGGGAATACCCGTGTCGCGGCCGACGAGTATCGGGCGCAGGACATTGTCGGTCATCCCGATCACCGCGACGCCCGAGACGACGACGACCACGCCCTGCCACAGCGCCCCGGTTGCGAGCAGGTAGATCGCCGCGGGCACCCAGACGATTGCCGGGCCAAGCGCGGGCAGCAACGAGGCGATCGCCATGATCACTCCGAGGAGGAGTACCGAGGGGATGCCGACGATCCAGAAGGTGATCGCGCCCAACGCCCCCTGGACGAGGCCGACCACCACCGAGCCCTTGATCGTCGCGCGGACGATGGTGAGGAAGCGCTCCGCCAGCCGCTCGGCTATGTCGCGCTCCATCGGCAGGGCCGAAAGGATTGTCTCGCCGATCGCGCGCCCGTCGCGGAGGAGGAAGAAGCCCGCATAAAGCGCAATGCCCAAGCCGAGCACGAAGCCGAACACGCTTCCACCGATGGCGATCGCCTGCGTCGCGATCAGGCCGAGGCTCGCCTGGATAAAGGCGCTCGCGCGTTCTTGCACCGCCCCGAAATCGCCGAAACCGGCGCGTTCCAGCGAGGCCTGGATATTGCCCGGAAGCGCCGCGAAGACCTGTTGAAAATAGGCGGCGACATCGACGTCACCATCGCGGAAGGCGAGGAACAGGCCGGCGGCCTCGTCGACTACCGCGCTGCCGATCCACAATGCCGGCAGGACTACGGCGAAGAGGATCACGACTAGGCTCGCCAGCGCCGCCTGGCTCGGCTTCTCGGGTCGCTTGGCAAGGAACCAGCCGAACAGCGGTTGGAACATGATCGCGCCCAACGCCGCCCACAGCAGCGGCTTGGCGAAGGGCAGCACCACCGCCAGGAGCGCGAGCGAGACGAGCGCGAGGAAAAGCAGGAACCCGCCTTGCTCGACCGACCTGCCTGGCGCCCCCCCGCTCATCCGGTCAGACGTCCAGATTGGCCACGTTGAGCGCGTTGTCCTGGATGAATTCGCGGCGCGGTTCGACCACGTCGCCCATCAGTCGGGTGAAGATCTCGTCAGTCACGTCGGCATCTTCGACCTTGACCTGCAGCAGCGCGCGGTTGTCGGGATCGAGCGTGGTCTCCCACAGCTGCTCGGCGTTCATTTCGCCGAGACCCTTGTAGCGCTGGATCTTCTGGCCCTTGCGCCCCGCGGTCATCACCGCGTCAAGCAGCTGGGTCGGCAGGGTGATCGCATCGTCCGAGAGGATCGCGGGGTCCTCGCCATCGCTGTCCTCGAGCTCGTCGTGCTCGACCTCGGTGCCGCTGCGCACCAAGCGCATGGGCGAGGCGTAGACGTCGGCGAAGTCCTGCGCGATGCGGTGGAGCTTGCGTGCCTCGGCGCTCTCGAGAAAGGCCGGGTCGATTTCGTGGACGTCCGTCACCCCGCGCCAAACCCGGCTGAGGCGGACCTTGCCGTCTTCGCCCGTTGCGGCGCTCCAGCGCGCTTCGGGATCGCCCATCTGGAGATGCGCGGCGGCACGGTCGAGCGCCGCCGAACGGTCGCCTTCCGGATCGAGCGCGCCCGCAAGAGCCAGCGCCTCGATCAGGTCGGTCTTGTACTTGCGCGGCACGAAGCCGAGCAGGTTGCGCATGCGCAGGCCGTGTTCGACCATCGCCTCGAGTTCGCCGCCGCCGCGCGCCGGCCCCCCTTGCGATTCGATCACGCGCCCGTCGAGACCCTGCGCGATCAGGTAGCGGTCGTAGGCCGCTTGGTCCTTCAGGTAGACTTCGCTCTTGCCGCGGGTCACCTTGTAGAGCGGCGGTTGTGCGATGAAGAGGTGCCCGGCCTTGACGATCTCGGGCATCTGGCGGTGGAAGAAGGTCAGCAGCAGCGTGCGGATATGCGCGCCGTCGACGTCGGCGTCGGTCATGATCACGATCTTGTGATAGCGCAGCTTTTCGAGATTGAACTCGTCGCGCAGGCCGGTGCCCATAGCCTGGATCAGCGTGCCGACTTCCTTCGAGGAAATGATCCGGTCGAAGCGCGCGCGTTCGACGTTGAGGATCTTGCCCTTGAGCGGGAGGATCGCCTGCGTCTTGCGATCGCGGCCCTGCTTGGCCGAGCCGCCTGCCGAATCACCCTCGACCAGGAAGAGTTCGCAATTTTCCGGATTGCGGTCCTGGCAGTCGGCGAGCTTGCCGGGGAGCGAGGCGATGCTCATCGCGCCCTTGCGGCTCATCTCGCGCGCCCGGCGTGCGGCCTCGCGGGCGGCTGCGGCGTCGATCACCTTCTGGACGATGGCCTTGGCCTCGTTCGGGTTTTCCTCGAGCCATTCGCCCATCTTCTCGCCCATCAGCGATTCGAGCGGCTGGCGGACTTCGGAGCTGACCAGCTTGTCCTTGGTCTGGCTGGAGAACTTGGGATCGGGCAGCTTGACCGAGACGATCGCGGTGAGGCCTTCGCGCATGTCCTCGCCCGAGAGCGAGACCTTTTCCTTCTTCAGCAGCCCGCTGGCGCTCGCATAATTGTTGAGCGTGCGGGTCAGCGCGGTGCGGAAGGCGGCGAGATGCGTGCCGCCGTCACGCTGCGGGATGTTGTTGGTGAAGCACAACACGTTCTCGTAATAGGAGTCGTTCCATTCGAGAGCGACGTCGATACCGATGCCGTCCTTCTCCGCCGAGACGGCGATCGGGTCGGCGACCAGCGCCTGCTTGTTGCGGTCGAGATATTTGACGAAGGCCGCGATCCCGCCCTCGTAGAACAGGTCGTGCTCGAGCGGTTCCTCGTGGCGCTTGTCGCGCAGCAGGATACGGACGCCCGAATTGAGGAAGGCGAGTTCGCGATAGCGGTGCTCGAGCTTTTCGAAATCGAATTCGGTGACGTTCTTGAAGGTTTCTTCCGACGCCTTGAAGGTGACGCGCGTGCCCTTCTTGAAGCCGTCCTCGTCGGGATTTTGCTCGACCCTGGGGGCATCGCCGACGACGCGCAGGCTTTCGACCGCGTCGCCATGTTCGAAGCGCATCCAGTGTTCCCTGCCGTCGCGCCAGATGGTCAGCTCGAGCCATTCGGACAGCGCGTTTACCACCGAGACGCCGACGCCGTGGAGGCCGCCGGAGACCTTGTAGGCATTGTCGTCGCTGGTGTTCTCGAACTTGCCGCCGGCATGCAACTGGGTCATGATGACCTCGGCCGCAGACACGCCCTCTTCCTTGTGCATGTCGACCGGGATGCCGCGCCCATTGTCCTCGACGCTCACCGAGCCGTCGGCGTTGAGTTCGATCAGGACGAGGTCGCAATGCCCCGCCAGCGCTTCGTCGATGGCGTTGTCGGACACCTCGAACACCATGTGGTGGAGGCCCGATCCGTCGTCGGTATCGCCGATATACATGCCGGGGCGCTTGCGCACCGCGTCGAGGCCCTTGAGGACCTTGATCGAATCCGCGCCGTAACCGTTCTTTTTCGGCGCCTCGGCGCCTGTATTCTCAGGGGTATCGTCCATGGCCATCATATAGGCTCCGAGGGCGCGAATCCCAAGCTTTCAGGCCCCCTTCACGGCCGTTTTCCACCGCTTGGCCGCGGCGTCAGCCGCCGTTCGGCTCGCCCGAGGCAGCCGGGGCTGTGAAAGCCGGGCGGAAATGGACCGATCCGCGCCAGATCGTGTGGTCGAATAGGTCGGGCAGGGCGGCGCGTTCTTCGGCGCTGAACTGGGTCGCATGGCAGTCGGCAGCCTCGCGAACGCGAGCGAGATCGGCGGGGGTATAGGCATAGGAAACCGACAGCAGGTCGGGGGCGGTGACCGCCCAGCGCTGCATCTGTGCGATATCGGGCAACGTCCCCTCCGCAATGCCCGGGTAGAGCAGGAGCGGGCGATCATGGCCCAGGGCCTGCACGCGCTCGGTGACCACGGCATCGACCATGCGGTGGTCGGGATGGCCATAGCCGCCCTCGGGGCCCCAGGTCAGTATGCGCGTGAAATCCTGCTCTTCGAGCAAGGCATCGACGGCGCTCGCCAGTTGGCGAGCGGCGCTGCCGGGATGGTGGGCATGGGTGGCGAGCTGCCCGTCGCCCATTCGCAGGAAGCGGACATCGCCGCCGCCGAGCGCCGCGATAGAACAACGCGCCTCGTCCTCGCGGACCGTGGCCAGGGCTGGTCCGGGCTCCATGCCGGAAACGCCCGGCCCGGCATCTCCGCTGGTGGCATAAAGCACCGTCAGCGCCGCGCCCTCGCGCACCGCCTGCGCAATCGCGGGGGCCATGACCAGCTCGTCGTCGGGGTGCACCAGCACGACAAGGACATGGTCCAGATATTCGTCCGTATCCTGTGCGAAACCCGCGGACGCAGCAAGCGCACTCGTGCAAAATGCCAGCAGCGCCAGCGCTTTTCGAAACATCATCAGGCCCCCTCCTCTCACGGGTTTCAGGGGAAACTACATTGACCCGCGCCTGCGGCAAGCCCATTCGGGGGCGATGCTTTCGGTGCTCGATATCTTCCGGATCGGGATCGGTCCCTCCTCCTCGCACACGGTCGGCCCGATGCGCATCGCGCGGACTTTCGTGCGGGCGCTCGGCAAGTCGGGAAAGCTCGAGAAGACCACGCGCGTGGCGGTCGAATTGCAGGGGTCGCTCGCGCTCACCGGGGTGGGGCACGGCACCGTCGATGCTTCTATTCTCGGCCTGATGGGCTTTGCGCCCGACAAGACCTGCCCCGATGAGGCGGCCGCAGCGCTTGCGGCGGTACGCGGCGACAAGCGGCTGGCGCTCGGCGGCAATCGCGACATCGCTTTCGACCCCGCCGTCGATATCGACCTTGCAGGTCACATAATTCCCGACCTCCATCCGAACGGCATGACGCTGACCGCCTTCGATGCGGCGGGCGAAGTCCTGTCGCAGCGGACCTATTATTCGACCGGGGGCGGCTTCGTGGCGTCCGAGGCACAGCTCAGGCGCAAGCCCAAGGGCGATCGCATCAACACGGGCAACCCGGTGCCGCATGATTTCGGCTCGGCTGAGGAATTGCTGGCCGCCTGCGCGGACTCGGGCCTCTCGATTGCCGAGCTCATCCTTGCGAACGAGGACGCTTTCCGCCCGCGCGACACGACGCTCGCCGGGATCGATCGCGTTGCGCAGGCGATGGACCAGTGCATTGACCGCGGCCTTACCCAGCGCGGAATCCTGCCAGGCGGGCTGAAAGTCGCCCGCCGCGCACCCGACCTGTGGGACAAGCTTTCCGCCAATCCGCAATCGAACGAGCGCGAGCAATTGTTCGACTGGCTCAACTGCTTCGCGATGGCGGTGAACGAGGAAAACGCCGCCGGCGGCCGCGTGGTGACCGCGCCGACCAATGGCGCAGCCGGAATCATCCCGGCGGTGATCCGCTTCTATTGCGTGACTGCCGACGAGAACCCCTGTCGCGACAGCCGCCGCACCTTCCTGCTGACCGCGGGCGCGATCGGCCTGCTCTACAAGCAGCGCGCCAGCATCTCGGGCGCCGAGATGGGCTGTCAGGGCGAAGTCGGGGTGGCCTGTTCGATGGCCGCCGGTGGGCTTGCCGCGCTGTGGGGTGCCTCGCCCGTGCAGGTCGCGAGCGCCGCCGAGATCGGCATGGAGCACAATCTCGGGCTGACCTGCGACCCGGTGGGCGGGCTGGTGCAGGTGCCGTGCATCGAGCGCAATGCCATCGGCGCGGTCAAGGCGGTCAACGCCGCGCGGCTCGCGCTGCATCGGACCGGGGCCGAGAGCCTGGTCTCGCTCGACCAGGTGATCGAGACCATGCGCCAGACGGGGCTCGACATGAGCAACAAGTACAAGGAAACCAGCCAGGGCGGGCTGGCGGTCAATGTAATCGAATGCTGATGCTGTTCGCCGTGGTGCTGGTGGTGTCGGGCGCGCTGGTCGTCGGGGCCGCCTGGGGCATTTACGGCAGGCTACCCAAGCCGATCGAGGGGTTTCTCGTCGCACTCGCCGGAGGCGCGCTGCTGCTATCGGTGACGAGCGAGCTGATCGAACCCTCGATCGAGAAATCGAGCGTATTCCACGCCATGCTCGGTGTGGGGGCCGGCGCGCTGGTGTTCGCGATCTGCGATTACTGGATCGACGAGAAATGGGGCTCGGATGGCGGCGGCGGGCTGCTTGCGGCGATCACGCTCGACGGCATTCCCGAAAACCTCGCATTGGGCGTCGCGCTGATCGGGGCGGGCAGCATGGAGGTCGCCGCGCTCGCCGGGTCGATACTGCTTTCGAACCTGCCCGAGGCGGCCGGCGGCGCGCGCGCGATGGTCGAAAACGGCCGGTCGAAGGGCAAGGTGATGGCGCTGTGGGCCGGAACTGCAATCATTCTCTCCGCCGCAGCCATCGTCGGCAATCTCGCGCTCGAGGGTGTGGGTGAAGGAACGCTGGCAGTGATTCGCTGCTTCGCTGCCGGGGCGGTTGTCGCGAGCCTCGCGACCGAGGTGTTCCCGCAGGCTTTCCGGGAAGACAAGCACTGGGCAGGGGTCGCCACCGCGCTCGGGGTCATCCTCGCCTTTTCGCTCGGTAGCCTCGCAGGCGGCTAGACAGACGGGCGCGCCGCGATAGGGTGCGCGCATGGGAGAGACACTGACCGCCGCCGCGCTGGCCGAACCGTTCGGCAATTTTCCGCAGGTCCTCGCCGCGAATGCCGCAGAGCTGGGTGATCGCCCCGCGATGCGCGATGACGAGGGGGAGTTTAGCTGGACCGAGCTGGGCGACCGGGTCGAGCGGATCGCAGCGCGGCTGGTCGAAGACGGGCTGGGGCGCGGGCAGTCGGTCGCGATCCTCGGCTATTCGTCGATCCCCTATGCGCTGGTTTTCCTCGCCGCAGTGCGCGCAGGCGGCGTTGCCGCGCCGCTGACCACCAGCGCCAGCCCCGAACAGCTGGCGGGAATGGCCAGCGATTCGGGCGCCAGCCACATCTTCATCGACCGCGCCAAGCTCACCGAACTGGGCGAGGACTGCTTCCCGGGCATGACGCGGATCGTGCTCGACGAAGAGCTCGAGGGCTGGATGGCTCCGGAAGGCACGCGGGCGCCCGCCTTCGACCCGCAACCGGGCGATCCCTTCAACATCATCTATTCGAGCGGGACCACCGGCGTGCCCAAGGGCATCGTCCATTCGCACCAGATGCGCTGGAGGCAATTCGCGGCGACCGCGGCAAGCTGGCTCGAGAACGGCCTGCCGGTGCGCACCCTCGCTTCCACGCCGCTCTATTCGAACACCACCATGGTCGCCTTTCTCCCGCCGCTGCTGGCGGGGGGGACGGTGCGCGTGATGCGCAAGTTCGACGTACTTCGCTGGCTGGAGTTCGCGCAGGCCGACCAGACCGCGGTGACCATGCTGGTGCCGGTGCAATATCGCCGATTGATGCAGGAGCCGCGCTTCGACGAATTCGCCCTGTCCGCGCTGCAGATCAAATATTGCACATCGGCGCCCTTCCCCGCCGACCTCAAGCGCGAAGTGCTCGCGCGGATGCCCGGCGCGCTGATCGAGATCTACTCGATGACCGAGGGCGGGATGGTCTGCCTGCTCGAGGCGCACAAGTTTCCCGACAAGCTGCACACGGTCGGACGCCCGGCGCCGGGGAGCGAGCTGAAGGTGCTCGACGACGAGGACCGGCCGGTACCGCCCGGAACCCCCGGCAATCTGATCGGGCGCAGCCAGACGATGATGATGGGCTACAAGAACCAGCCCGAAAAGACCCGCGAAGGCTATTGGACCGATCCCGACACGGGTGAGGTGTGGCAGCGCATGGGCGATATCGGCCGCGTCGATGCCGAAGGCTTCGTCGAGCTCGTCGGGCGCGCCAAGGACATGATCATCTCGGGCGGGTTCAACATCTTTCCGGTCGATCTCGAGGACGAGCTCGTCAAGGAAGCGGACGTGGTCGAGGCCGCGGTGATCGGCGTGCCCAGCGAGCGCTGGGGGGAGACGCCCGTTGGCTTCGTGACGCTGAGGGAGGGGAGCCGCGACTGCGAGGAAATCCGCGCCGCAGTCAATGCCCGGCTGGGCAAGACCCAGCGGCTCGCGCAGCTCCACGCGGTCGATGACATGCCGCGCAGCCATATCGGCAAGCTGCTCAAGACCGATCTGCGCGAAGAGGCGGTGCGGCGCGGTTTGCCGGCCTGATCGAGCAGCGCGCGTTTCGAGACGCGGCACCGACTTCTTGGGGGGAGGGAGAGGAATGTCGGCGGCCGCGTCTCTACTCGCTGCCATATCGCCTCGCCGGTGCCGGTGGGCCAGGGGCCGACCGCAGTGGCGAGGAAGGCCAGAAACCCGGCTGCTTGGGGGGCCGGCGCTTCTGTAATTCGTCCGGGACGGGAGGGTCAGGGGGTCACCGTCCGGCTGTGAGGCGGGTAATAATATTCCACCGCCGTGAACTAAAGTGAGAAAAGGTTGAATGGTGTTGCGTTTCGCGCAACTATGCCTCGTGCCGTTTTCTCGTCGCATGAGCGAAAATCCCAAGCATGACGACGGCGATAAGTGCCGAGGCGACCAAGGGAATTGCAGGGAAGTGCACAATTGCCTCGGCACCGGTGAAGCGCGCGAAAAGGATCGTGTAGAAAGGCGGGCCGATGATTGCGGCGAGACTGCCAATGGCCTGAGTCGCGCCCTGCAGCTCGCCCTGGCTGGAGGCGTCGACCGCTTTCGAACTGAGCGCATTGATCGATGGCATGACCAGCCCCTGCAATCCGCCGACGAGAATGCCGACGAAAACGATCCAGTCGGACGTTGCGGTGGCGTAGATTGTTGCTGCGGCGCAGACCGAGGCGACGCCCAGCATCACCGCGCCCCGTTCTCCCAGCCGCGGAATCAGCAGGCGCAGGCCGAACCCCTGCACCAGCGCGCTGGCCACGCCAACCATCATCAGCGACAGCCCGATCTTCCACTCGCTCCAGCCATAGGCGGCGATCGCGAAATAGGCCCAGACCGACGGATAGACGAGATGCGCCAGTTGCCACAGTGCCAGCGCGGCGACGAACCACAGCACCGTTCGGCTCTGGCCCGACAGGACCTTCAGCGCGGAAAAGGCATTGGCGCGCGCCAGACGGAAGGGGCGCCGCCGCTCGCGCGGCAGGCTTTCGGCGAGGAAGAAATAGCCGAAAACGAAGTTCGCCAGCGCCAGCCCGCCCGCCGCATAGAAGGGAATGCGTGGGCCCCATTCGCCCAGCAACCCGCCGATTGCCGGGCCGAGGATGAAGCCGAAGCCGAAGGCCATGCCGATCGTGCCGAAACTCTGCGCGCGTCTTTCGGGCGGGGTGATGTCGGCCAGATAGGCGTAGGCGGCGGAATAGCTCGCCCCGGTCATCCCGGCGAGCGCCCGCCCCACCACCAGCCACCAGATCGAGGGCGCGAAGCCCATCACGATATAGTCGATGCCGAAGCCGAGCAGCGCGGCGAGCAGCACCGGACGCCGGCCATAGCGGTCCGACAGATTCCCCAGAATCGGCGCGAAGACGAATTGCATCGCCGCATAGCCCGCGCCGAGCCAGCCCGCCCACAGCGCTGCCTTGTCGACCGCGATCTCGTCCAGATGCATGATCAGCTGCGGCAGCACGGGCATGACGATGCCGAAGCCGATCATGTCCACCAGAACGACTGCGAAAAGGAAGCCGATCGCGCGCCTGCGCTGCTGGTCCGACAGGGCGGGCGCCTCGCTCATGGACATGGCCTATGGCGCCAATCTCGCGCTGGCAATCGGCAATGCTGGACAGCGGGTGCGCGCTGGCTTTAACGGGGCCCATGCAGCCCGAACACCTCCCCGATTCCATCCTCATCGTCGATTTCGGCAGCCAGGTCACCCAGCTCATTGCGCGCCGCGTGCGCGAAGCCGGCGTGTACTCGGAAATCGCTCCCTTCACCCAGGCGGAAGAGGCCTTCCACCGCCTGAAGCCCAAGGGCGTGATCCTCTCGGGCGGGCCGGCCAGCGTCCCCGACGAGGGATCCCCCCGCGCGCCCAACGTGATCTTCGAAAGCGGCGTGCCCATCCTCGGCATCTGCTATGGACAGCAGGTGATGACCCACCAGCTCGGCGGTGAAGTGCGCCCGGGACACGAGACCGGCGAGGGGGGCGAGTTCGGCCGCGCCTATTGCGAAGTGTCCGAAGACTGCGTGTTGTTCGATGGTCTCTGGAAGGAGGGCGAGACGCACCAGGTATGGATGAGCCATGGCGACAAGGTCACGCGGCTCGCCGACGGTTTCCGCATCGTCGCTACCAGCCGCGGCGCGCCCTTTGCGCTGATCGCCGATGACGAGCGCCGCTATTACGGTACGCAATTCCACCCCGAAGTGGTCCACACGCCCGACGGCGGCAAGCTGCTGGCCAATTTCGTGCGCCATGTCTGCGGGCTGGCGGGCGACTGGACCATGGCCGAATTCCGCAAGACCAAGATCGAGGAAATCCGCGCCCAAGTGGGCGACGGCAAGGTCATCTGCGGCCTCTCGGGCGGGGTCGATTCCGCGGTCGCCGCGGTGCTCATCCACGAGGCGATCGGCGACCAGCTGACCTGCGTCTTCGTCGACCACGGCCTGATGCGCATGAACGAGGCCGAACAGGTCGTCACGCTGTTCCGCGACCATTACAATATCCCGCTCGTCCATGTGAATGCCGAGGACATGTTCCTCGAAGGGCTGGCTGGCCAGACCGATCCCGAAAAGAAGCGCAAGTTCATCGGCGGCGCCTTCATCGACCTGTTCGAGGCCGAGGCGAAAAAGATCGGCGGCGCCGATTTCCTCGCGCAGGGCACGCTCTATCCCGACGTGATCGAAAGCGTCAGCTTCACCGGCGGGCCGAGCGTGACGATCAAGAGCCACCATAATGTCGGCGGCCTGCCCGAGCGCATGAACATGAAGCTGGTCGAACCCTTGCGCGAACTGTTCAAGGACGAGGTCCGCGAACTCGGCCGCGAGCTCGGCCTGCCCGAGATCTTCGTCGGCCGCCATCCCTTCCCCGGCCCCGGCCTCGCCATCCGCATCCCCGGCGAAGTGACCAAGGAACGCTGCGACATTCTGCGCAAGGCCGATGCGATCTACCTCGAGGAGATCCGCAACGCGGGCCTCTACGATGCGATCTGGCAGGCCTTCGCCGTGCTGCTGCCGGTCAAGACGGTCGGCGTGATGGGCGATGGGCGCACTTACGACAGCGTCTGCGGCCTGCGCGCCGTGACCAGCACCGACGGCATGACCGCCGACATCTACCCCTTCGACGCCAGCTTCCTCAGCCGCGTCGCCACGCGCATCATCAACGAGGTGCAGGGCATCAACCGCGTGGTTTACGACTATACGTCGAAGCCGCCCGGCACGATCGAATGGGAGTGAGGTGGAGCGCCGCGCGGTGGTGCTCGAAAGGCATCACCGGCGCATCCTCCGGTGCCTCGGCTGGGCCCGCCCAGGGCGAATACCGCCCGCGCCCTCGCGGCGATCATGCCCGCCATGCCGTCCGAATTGAGCGGGACCGCCTATGACGAGCACCACCTGCTGATGAAGCAGTTCGGCAGAAGCAGGTGCCGGCCCTCCGCACCCGATTGCGCCGAATGCCCGGCGCAGGTGCGGTGCGAAATCGGGGGGCGCTCGCGCGCGATTGCAGCGGCCACGCGCTTGCGCCACAAGGGCGGACAATGAAACGCATCGGCTCGATCCTGCTGTGGTCCGCAATCGCGGCCGCCTTCATCGGACCGGGGACGGTTACCGCCGCGGCCAGCGCGGGCGCCAGCGTCGGCCCGGCGCTGCTGTGGGCCATTCTCTTCTCCGGCATTGCCACCTTCACATTGCAGGAATTCGCCGGGCGGCTGGCGATCGGGACCGGCGACGATCTCGCGAGCGTCCTGCGCCGCCGCTACCCGGATGGATTCGCGCGCGTGGCCACGCTGGTGCTGGTCGGCGGCGCGATCCTGCTCGGCTGCGCGGCCTATGAGGCAGGCAATATCCTCGGCGGCGCGGCTGGGGCGATGCTGGCCATCGACCTGCCCAAGAGCACGGTGACGCTGAGTTTGGCGCTCGCCGCCGGAGCGCTTTTGTTGGCCGGATCGCCGCAGGGCGTGGCGCGGCTGATGGCGGTGTTCGTAGGCCTGATGGGTCTGGGCTTCCTCGCGGTCGCGATCTCGCTTGCTCCCGCCATCGGACCGCTCGCAGCCGGGCTGGTGCCGACGCCCGGCTTCGCCGACGATCCCGCCGCGCTGCTGGGCGTGCTCGCGCTGGTGGGAACGACGGTGGTGCCCTACAATGTCTTCCTCGGCGCAGCGCTGGCGCGCGGCCAGAGGCTGGGCGAGATGCGCTTCGGCCTCGCGATCTCGGTCGGGATCGGCGTGTTGATCACCGCTGCCATCCTTGTCGTCGGGACCGCGCTCGCGAGCGAGTTTTCGTTCGAGGCACTGGGCGACACGCTCGCCGCGCGGTTGGGGGGCTGGGCGCGCACCGGTTTCGGCATCGGCCTGCTGGCGGCCGGGATTTCCTCGGCGGTAACCGCTCCGCTCGCCGCCGCGCTGACCGCGCGCGGCCTGTTCGCCTCGGCGGAGGACGCAGGCTGGCAGGCGGGCGGCTGGCGCTTCCGCGCGGTCTGGGGCGCCGTGCTGCTGATCGGCCTTGCCTTCGGCCTCGCCGACATCAGGCCGACTCCGGCGATCCTCGCCGCGCAGGCCTTCAATGGCGCGCTGTTGCCGCTCGTCGCGCTGTTCCTGCTCGCCGCGATGAATGACGAGACGCTCCTGGGCGAAACGGCGAACGGCCCGCTGGCCAATGGCTTCGGCCTGCTGGTGGTCGGTGTCGCGACGATGCTGGGGCTCACCGCCCTCGCGCGCGCGGCGGGCACGGCGCTCGGCTTCGCGCTGCCCGATCCGGGGCTCATGCTCCCTGCCTTCGCGGTGCTCGGCGTCTTCCTCGGTCGCGCGGTCACGCGGCGCGCGACGCGGTAGAGCTGCCGACTCGCACAGAGGGGCGTTGTCAGCCTTTGTCGTCGACCTTCGTATAGGGCACGAAGTCGCCAAGGAAGAGCACGCCGGTGAGGAAGCCGCCGGTGCGTTCGACCAGATCGATATGGTCGGTGCGGCACAGCGTTGATCCGCTGAAGCGCCGGATGACCATGATATCGCTGTCGTCGATGCTCTCGGGGTTGCGGGTATAATTGACCCACACGGTGTCGCCGTCGCGATAGGTCAGCGCGGTGCCGTCGATCTGGTGGAGGGTCCGGCTACCGAATGTGTTGATGCAGCGTTTCGGCTCGCCCGCTACCCGGCCTTCGAGCAGCTTGGCGAGTTCGGCTTCGCCGCGCGTCAACTCGCCGGGCTCTTCGGCGCGGAGCGGCATGGCGATCAGTCCCACTGTAGCAGCGGCGAAGGCAAACGGTTTGAGCATGACGATTCTCCCGGATCGATGAGTGGATACTATATCACACTCGCTGAACCTAGGATGAGCGGTGCCGATCGAGCGCTCAGGCTGTGCCGCCGACCGTGATGCCGTCGACCAGCAGTGTCGGCTGGCCGACACCCGCGGGCACGCTCTGCCCGCCCTTGCCGCACATGCCCACGCCTTCGTCCAAAGCCATGTCGTTGCCGATGCCGCGCACCTTGGTGAGCACGGTCGGCCCGTCGCCGATCAGCGTCGCGCCCTTGATCGGGGCAATGATCTTGCCCTTCTCGACCTTGTAGGCCTCGGTACAGGCGAAGACGAACTTGCCGCTGACGATATCGACCTGGCCGCCGCCGAAGCTGGTGGCGTAGATGCCGTCCTCGACGCGGCTGAGCAATTCCTCGGGATCGTCCTTCCCGCTCCGCATGAAGGTGTTGGTCATGCGCGGCATCGGGGCGTGCTCATAGGATTGGCGGCGGCCATTGCCGGTCGCCTCGACGCCCATCAGCCGGGCGTTGAGCCGGTCCTGCATATAGCCCTTGAGGATGCCGTCCTCGATCAGCACGGTCTCGCGCGTGGGCGTGCCTTCGTCGTCGATGCTGAGCGAACCGCGGCGGTTGGCGATGCTGCCATCGTCGACCACGGTGACACCCGGCGCGGCGACTCGTTCGCCGATCCGGCCCGAAAAGGCGCTGGTACCCTTGCGGTTGAAATCGCCTTCCAGCCCATGGCCGACTGCTTCGTGCAACAGCACGCCGGGCCAGCCGGGGCCGAGCAGGACGGTCTTCTCGCCCGCCGGCGCCGCGACGCTTTCGAGATTGACCAGCGCCTGGCGGACGGCTTCGTCGACCGCGTGCATCCAGCGGCCTTCGTCGAACAGGTCGTCGTAGAGATAGCGCCCGCCGAAGCCGAAGCTGCCGGTCTCGCGTCGACCATTGGCTTCGGCGACGATGCTGACGTTCAGCCGCACCAGCGGGCGGATGTCGCGCGCGGTAAAACCGTCGGCGCGGATGATGTCGATCGCGCTCCAGCTGCCGGCAAGGCTGGCGCTGACCTGCGCCACGCGCGGATCCTTCGCCCGCGCAACCGCGTCGATCTTCTCGAGCAGACCGACCTTCTCGGCGAAGGGCACGAGATCGAGCGGGCTGACATCGGTATAGAGGTGGCGGTTGGTCCGTTCGGGCGGAGCCGAGTGCGGCGACTTGGTCGCCTTGAGCAATTGCAGCGTTTCGCCCGCGCGCGCGATCGCCTTCGCGCTGATCTCGTTGGCATGCGCAAAGCCGGTGGTCTCGCCCGAGACACCGCGCAGGCCGAAGCCCGAATCGCGGCTGTAATCGGCGGTCTTCAGCCGTCCGTCGTCGAAAGCGAAACTCTCGGTCGCCATGAACTGGAGGTACAGCTCGCCGTCGTCGCAGGGCGCGAGCAGGCGGCGGGTGAGCGCCTGGGCCTCCTCGGGGGCGAGCTGGCTGTAGAGCAGGGCGTGGGGATCTGTCGCTGACGTCATGCGACTGAGATAGGATCTCGGGCTCTCAACGTCATCCTGAAAGTCGTTGCGAGCATAGCGCGAAAGACCGGTCCGGCGCTCGCTGGGTTGCCGCGGCACCTGCGGTGCCTCGCGATGACGGGAACGAGAACTCTTACGGGTGACCCGGGTCGCTGCCTTCGGAAATGTCCATCAGCTGCGACTGGTCGACGCCATCTGCGGGGCCGCCCTCGAGCACGAAGCGCCGGTCGCAATAGCCGCAGTCGACATAGCCGTGCTCGTCGATCTCGAGATAGACCTTGGGATGGCCGAGCGCGATCGGCTTGTAGTTTTCGCCGCTGCGGATGTCGGTCGCGCCGTCGCACCACACGCGCCGCGTGGTGACCTTGGAGATTTCGGGAGGAGGCAGGCTCATGGGAGTGGTCCGATAATATGTGCCGTGCGCCGGCGCAAGCATTCGCCGCTTGTCGCGCCAAGGTCGCGCCCCTAGGTCACTGCGCATGACCACGCCTCCCGCCATCCGCATCGACAATCTCGTCAAGGAATACGCCCCGCCGGGCCCCGGCGAACCGCCCAAGCTGGCATTGAAGGGCGTGAGTTTCGATGTGCCGCAGGGCGGCATCTTCGGCCTGCTCGGGCCCAATGGCGCAGGCAAGTCGACGCTGATCAACATCCTTGCGGGGCTGGTCAACAAGACCGGCGGCAGCGCCGAAATCTGGGGCTTCGACATCGCGGAAAATCCGCGCAACGCCAAGCGGTCGATCGGTATCGTGCCGCAGGAAATCGTCTTCGATCCCTTCTTCACGCCATTCGAGGTGCTCGAGAACCAGGCCGGCTTCTACGGCATCCCCAGGTCCGAACGCCGCAGCGAGGAACTGCTGCGCGCGGTGCATCTGTGGGACAAAAAGGATGCCTATGCGCGCACGCTGTCGGGCGGGATGAAACGCCGCCTGCTGATCGCCAAGGCGATGGTCCATTCGCCGCCCATCCTGGTGCTCGACGAGCCCACCGCCGGGGTCGACGTCGAATTGCGGCGCCAGCTGTGGGGGCTCGTCACCGAGCTCAACGAACAGGGGGTCACGGTGGTGCTCACGACGCACTACCTCGAAGAAGCCGAACAGCTCTGCGACCGGATCGCGATCATCAACCACGGCGAGCTGATCGCCGACAAGCCGACCCGCGAGCTGGTCGGCATGGCGCGCGAGAAGATCGTCGCCGTCACGGTCGACAAGGACCTCGGCGGTCCGATCATGGAAGAGGCCTTCATCCGGGCCGAAGTGGTCGAGCCGCGGCGGCTCGAGATCACCTACGACCGCGACAAGACGAGCGCGGGGCAGGTGCTCGCGCGGGTCCAGAGCCATGGTTATGCGATCGAGGATGTCACCACGCGCGAGGCCGATCTCGAGGACGTTTTCGTCCAGCTGACCGGCGCGGGGTGACCTCGCGGTCGCGGCGAGCCTTAGTGAATCGCGCGGCGGCCGAGCCCTGCATCCTTGACCCGCATCGCCGCCCACAGGTGCGGTTCGACCTCCTCCATCGGCGTGCGGCAGGTGCGGCAGCGGCTGAACTTCTGCCCGCCTGCGCGCTTGATGCCTTCGCGATCGACCTTGTGCTTGCCCAGCGCGCAGGCGATGTGACCCAGTTTCATTGTGTGCGACCCTCTAGTCCCGTAGCTGATCCCCTGTCGGCCCGGCCCTAGCGAGTTGCCGTGCCGCCAGAACCCCCCTTGCGCCGGACCGTTCTGTTCTTGCCGCCTGACGTTTACACCGGCATGACGCGCCCATGACAGACACCCCTCACGACGTCCTCGTCATCGGTTCGGGCGCGGCCGGACTCACCGCCGCACTGGCGCTGGCCGAAACCAAGCGAGTGCTCGTGCTGGCCAAGGGCGACCTCAAGAGCGGTTCGACCGCCTGGGCGCAGGGCGGTATCGCCGCGGTCCTCGACGCGGGCGACACCTTCGAGAACCATATCCGCGACACGATGGTGGCGGGTGCGGGTCTCAACGATCGCGAGACGGTCGAATTCGTGATCGAGCGCGCGCCTGCGGCGATCGACCGGCTGTGCGAGCTGGGCGTGCCGTTCAACCGCCAGGAGGGCGACCTGCACCTCACCCGCGAGGGAGGCCACTCGCATCGGCGGATCGTCCATGTGAACGACGCGACCGGCTGGGCGGTGCAGGCGGCGCTTTTGAAGGCGGCGGAGGAAAACCCCAATATCACCCTGCTGCCGGGACAAAGCTGCATCGACCTCATCACCGGGCGCAACCAGCTCGATTTTTCGGGCTCCGGCCGCGTCTGGGGCGCCTATGCGCTCGACGAGGAGAGCGGCGAGGTGGTGGCGCATGTCGCGCGCGCGACCGTGCTCGCTGCAGGCGGCGCCGGGCGCGTCTACCTCTTTAGCACCGCTCCGCGCGGCGCGACGGGCGACGGGATCGCCATGGCCTGGCGCGCGGGGGCGCGCGTCTCCAACATGGAGATGATGCAGTTCCACCCGACCTGCCTCTACAATCTCGAGGTCAAGAACTTCCTCATTACCGAGGCGGTGCGTGGCGAGGGCGGCCGGCTGGTCAACCCGGTGACGGGCGAGCGCTACATGGAGAAATACGATCCCGAGCGGATGGAACTGGCCCCGCGCGACATCGTGGCGCGCGCGAATGACGACCAGATCAAGCGCTACGGACTGGACTATGTCCATCTCGACATCAGCCACCAACCGCCCGAATTCGTGATGCAGCATTTCCCCACGATCCACGAAAAGCTGATGGGTCTCGGGATCGACATGACCAGGGGGCCGATCCCGGTGGTGCCCGCGCAGCATTACACCTGTGGCGGGGTGAAGATCGGGCTCGATGCGAAGACCGACCTGCCCGGCCTGTGGGCTGCGGGCGAATGCACCGAAAGCGGGCTCCACGGCGCCAACCGGCTCGCCTCGAACAGCCTGCTCGAATGCTTCGTCTTCGGCGAAGCGGCGGCGCAGGACATCCTCGCCTGCTGGGACAAGCTCGACGATCCGCCGGCAATCCTTCCGTGGGACGAAAGCCGCGTCACCGATTCGGATGAAGAGGTCGTCATCAAGCAGAACTGGACCGAGATCCGTCGCTTCATGTGGAACTATGTCGGGATCGTGCGGACAACCAAGCGGCTGGAACGCGCCGCGCACCGCATTCGCCTGCTGCGCGACGAGGTCGAGGATTACTACGGCCATTTCCGCGTCACCACCGACCTCATCGAACTGCGCAATCTGCTCGAATGCGCCGACCTGATCGTCCAGAGCGCGCTCAAGCGGCACGAAAGCCGCGGACTCCATTTCATCATGGATTATCCCGAGACCGCTCCGGTGGCGAAGGATACTGTGCTGGTGCCGTAAGACGGGCCGGTTTCCTCCCGCACAGGGCGGGCGGCTGGCGGCTCAGCTTCCTGCGGTGCGCCAGGTCGCCATCGACCAGTCGCCGCGCAGCATCCAGTCGTCGAGCGCATAATGCCGCACCACGCCCGGGCTGATCGGTTCGGCGAAGAAGATGCCCAGGCTCTCGCCCAATTGCCAGGCCACCTCGCCCTCGGCGACATAGCCGGGCAGCAGGATGAGTTCGACCGGAGATCCGACGCGCGCGACGATGTCATGGCATTCGACCATGCAGCCCGAGGGCGAGAGGTTGCGCATGGCGCAGCGCAGGCCCACCCCGTCGATCATTATCCGCACATCATCCAAAGTCCCGCTGCGCGGCTCGCTGCGTCGGTCCATTCTCGAAACCCTCGAATTGCGGCCCCCATACGGGAAGGCCTATCGAGCGACCCTCGACGGATCACGGACGCGGAGTCCGGTTCGCATGCGGACGGGTATGATCCGGTCCCTTCATCGCCTTGTCCTCGGCCTTCGAATCGCGAATTCTCGTGCCGACCGAATTCCTGCCCTCGCCGCAGTCGAATTTTGTGCCGTCGGGAAGGCGGCAATAGCAGCTCGTCTTGATCCAGAAGACATAGTAGCACCAATGGGTAATCGGGGCACCCCCGCGCGGATCGACGTCGGCTCCTTGCAGTTTCTCGCCCCAGAACTTGGCCTGCGCCGGAGATGCCGCGAGCGCGATCAGTGCCGCCGCCGCAAAGGCCTTCTTGAAACCGTGTGTCATCCTACCCTCCCTGTTGCATCGCTCTTGCTGCGACCCGGTCGGGACGACCCGGCATTCGGCAGTGCGCAGTGGCGCTTGCTGCCCCCGGCCCGTCATGACGGCTGCCGGACGATCTTCCGCAGCCGGGTGAAGAGGCGATCGCAAGAGGCCCCATCCCGGCGCGGCGAATGCGAGCGGATATGGCAGCTTGGAGGGCGGGGGGATTGTAGATGCTCGCCATGACCCGCTGCGCCGCGACGAGCGTTTGGGCTGGACAAGCGGCGCCGATTGCGACGAGGATCCCGACCGCACAACCGGAGGAGGTGGGGCCATGCCCAAGGCGACGGCGAACGGGATCGAGATACATTACGAAGAACATGGTGACCCGAACGATCCGCCGATGCTGCTGATCATGGGCTTCGGCGCCCAGCTGACGCTGTGGCCCGACGAGCTGGTCGAGGCGCTGGCCGGGCACGGCTTCCGTGTCATCCGCTACGACAATCGCGACATCGGGCTCAGCCACAAGTTCGACGGGGTCAAGGCCCCCGGGCTGCTCAAGCTGACGCTGCTGTCCAAGCTCGGCCTGAAGCCCAAGGTGCCCTATACGCTGGCAGACATGGCCGATGACGGGGCCGGGCTGCTCGACGCGCTGGGCATCGCCAAGGCGCATATCGTCGGGGCGAGCATGGGCGGTATGATTGCGCAGCATTTCGCCGCCCGCCATGCCGACAAATGCCTCTCGCTCACCTCGATCTTCTCGACCACGGGCAATCCCGGGCTGCCGCCGGCGAGGCCCGAGGCGATGAAGGCGCTGGTGACCCGGCCCAAGAGCACCGAGGAGAAGGTGTTGGTCGAACACGGCATGATGCTCGCTCGGACGATCGGTTCGCCCGGCTATCCGGCGGAGGAGGAGCGCCTGCGCGCGCGGACCACGGCGAGCGTGCGGCGCAGCTTCTACCCTGAAGGTCCGACGCGGCACCTCTCGGCGATCGTCGCCGATGGCGACCGCCGCCCCATGCTCAAGCGCATATCGGTGCCGACGCTGGTGCTGCACGGCGAGGACGATCCGCTGGTTCCGTGCGAGGGCGGGCGCGACACGGCCGCCTGTATCCCGGGCGCGAAGCTCAAGACCATTCCCGGCTGGGGACACGACTTGCCGCACGAGCTGGTCGAAGAGCTGGCCTCGGCCATCGCCCAGCATGCCAAGGAAAGCGCCGCCTAGCCGCGTTACGGGCCCCTTTATGCGATCCTGATCGACGAATGACCTCTGGCATTCGATCGGCGGACGAACGGAAGTTGTGCAGTTGCGTGCAACCATGGCGAGTCTGTTATCGGCAGGCGCAATCACCGGTTGCAGGCCTTTTCATGTCCAAGCAACGATCGCAATTAATCATCCGTACGACACGATTAAAATTTTACCGAAGGCTCCTCAAAGCTGCTTTCGGGGCCTTCTTTGACAAGATTCTTTCGGCTCCTAGAGTGGGCGTCGAAGGCGGGCCGCCGCAGCCGCCCGCTCTCGCGATCGACCACTGATCGTGCATCACGGGACTGCCGCTCGCCGGTTCGGCGAGGCGGGAGGCGCGAAGCTGCGGCCGGTCATCTATGCAACGAAAAGGATGATCCGATGAAACTACCCCTCCTTGCCCTCGCCGCCGCGTTCTCGCTGACGACGGTCCCCGCCAGTTCGCAGGACATCGTCGTCTCGGCGGAAGCGGCCGCGCTCGATCTCGTTTCCCGCGATCTCGATCGCAATCTCCTGCGCGCCGAGTGGCCGCGCTCGCGCACCACCGGCGAAGGGCTGGTAATGGTGCGGTTCTATCGCGGGGCCGATGGACGCCCGACCGACGTAAAGCTCTACCGCGCCTCCGGCCGGCGCGATGTCGACCGTCTCGCGCTGCGTGCGGTTTCCGCGCTCGGCCGCTCCGCTCCGCTTCCCGCGATCGGCGGATCGGGGCAGGTCTTCCAGGCCAATGTGATCCTCGCCAACAGCGTCGATGCCCATGCCGCGCTCGAAGGACGGCTGGCGCGGCTCGAACAGGCGCGGCTGGCCGATCCGCGCGAACGCTCGGTGCTGGCATTCGGAGGAACCCCGCGCAGCGCGGGCTAGGCCTGCCGAGTCGCAACCCCTTCGACGGTGTCGCTGGTTGCGCTGCGGGCGGCGGCGGCATCGTCGGAGACTAACGCAGGCGCCTCCACGGATGCAGCGCCCGATTCCAAAATTGCGCATCCGGATTCGAATGAATCTCAAGCCGGATCGATCGTTTTTGCCCGCAAAATTTTTTTCCCAGATTCATTTTGCCCCTTGCGCTCGGCGCGAGTCCAGCTTGGTCCACGCGTCGCGGCGTTGCAGCAAGATAAGGCAGTGCGCCGACAACCCGGTTGGGGGCGTTAAATCGGAATTGACCCTCTTGCGCTCGAATCGCGCCTGATTCAGTATCTAGTAGTCGGGCTACCGGGGGTACCCACAAGACCTAGCTATCAGCGGCTCGCTCTCCATATCGGGGTCGGGCCGCGATCACGGCGGGGTTGTGGGAAAAAGGGGATAAGTTTTCACCCCGGCGGCGCACAAAATTGCTAGGTGGGAGCGCAGTCCTGCCGACTCGAACACAAGCGGAACAGGCGCGGCTCGGAAGCCCGCGCTCGAAGCACACGGAAGGCGGGGCAGACGATGGATTTCAAGAGCGGGGACGACACGGCGATGGCACTGGATATCGATACCGACGACAGTGTTTCCGAGCCCACCACGCAGACAAAGGCGGTTGCCATGGACAAGACGGACACAGGCAGCGACGGGCTGGTCGAACAGGCGGCAGGCGAAGTGCTTGCCGGCGCGGTTGCGAACGCGGCAGCCGAAGCGGCCAAGGAAGACAGCAAGAAAGTGCTCGATCGCCGCTTCGACGTGACAATCGACGAATCGCGCGATGCGCTGCTGACCGAATTCGGCAAAGAAACGCTGATCGACCGCTACCTGCTCCCGGGCGAGAAGTTCCAGGACCTGTTCGCGCGCGTCGCCGACTATTTTGCCGACGACCAGGATCATGCGCAGCGGCTTTACGACTACATCTCGAAGCTGTGGTTCATGCCCGCCACCCCGGTGCTGTCGAATGGCGGCACCACGCGCGGCCTGCCGATCTCGTGCTATCTCAACAGCGTTTCCGACAGCCTCGACGGCATCGTCGGCACCTGGAACGAGAATGTCTGGCTCGCCTCGAAGGGCGGCGGCATCGGCACCTATTGGGGCAATGTCCGCGGCATCGGCGAACCGGTCGGCCTCAACGGCAAGACCAGCGGCATCATCCCCTTCGTCCGCGTGATGGATTCGCTGACGCTCGCGATCAGCCAGGGCTCGCTGCGCCGCGGTTCGGCCGCCTGCTACATCGACATCACCCACCCCGAAATCGAGGAATTCCTCGAGATCCGCAAACCCTCGGGCGATTTCAACCGCAAGGCGCTGAACCTGCACCACGGCGTGCTGGTGACCGACGCCTTCATGGAAGCGGTCCGCAACGGCGAGGAGTTCGAGCTCGTCTCCCCGCGCGACGGGTCGGTCCGCAAGACGGTCGATGCGCGCAGCCTGTTCCAGAAGCTGGTCGAAACCCGCCTCGCCACGGGTGAACCCTACATTGTCTTCTCCGATACGGTGAACCGCATGATGCCCAAGCATCACCGCGAACTGGGCCTCAAGGTTTCGACCTCGAACCTGTGCGCCGAAATCACCCTGCCGACCGGTATCGACCACCTCGGCAACGATCGCACCGCGGTGTGCTGCCTGTCCTCGCTCAACCTGGAAAAGTGGGAAGAGTGGGAAGGCGAAAAGCAGTTCGTCGAGGACGTCATGCGTTTCCTCGACAACGTCCTGCAGGACTATATCGACCGCGCGCCCGACGAGATGGCCCGCGCCAAATATTCGGCCATGCGCGAACGCAGCGTCGGCATGGGCGTGATGGGCTTCCACTCCTTCCTGCAGAGCAAGGGTATCGGTTTCGAAAGCCCGATGGCCAAGGTGTGGAACATGAAGATGTTCAAGCACATCAGCGCCAAGGCCGAAGAGGCCAGCCTTGTGCTGGCGCAGGAACGCGGGCCCTGCCCCGATGCCGCCGAAACCGGCGCAATGGAGCGCTTCAGCTGCAAGATGGCGATCGCGCCGACCGCCTCGATCTCGATCATCTGCGGCGGCACCAGCGCCTGCATCGAGCCGATTCCGGCCAATATCTATACCCACAAGACGCTCTCGGGCAGCTTCGTGGTCAAGAACCCGTATCTGGAAAAGCTGCTCGACAAGAAGAGCAAGAACTCGACCAATGTGTGGAACTCGATCCTCGAGCGGGGCGGCAGCGTCCAGCACCTCGACTTCCTCACGCCCGAAGAAAAGGCGACCTTCAAGACCAGCTTCGAGATCGACCAGCGCTGGCTGCTCGAATTCGCCGCCGATCGCGCGCCCTTCATCGACCAGGCGCAGAGCCTCAACCTCTTCATCCCCGCCGATGTCGACAAATGGGACCTGATGATGCTCCACTTCCAGGCGTGGGAGAAGGGCATCAAGTCGCTCTATTACCTGCGCTCGAAGAGCGTGCAGCGCGCGGGATTCGCCGGCGGGGTCGAGGCGGACAACACCGCCGACGCGGCGAAATACGAACTCGCCGCGGGCGCCGAGCAGACCGATTACGAGGAATGCCTCGCCTGCCAGTAAGCGGTAGCGACAAAGAAAGGCCCCGCTCTCCGGTGTGGAGGGCGGGGCTTTTTCATAGCCGGAACCTGTCCGGCGCGTCGGGGTCAGGCCGCTTCGGTGGCCTTGGTGCCGAGACCGTCTGGAATGCGGGCGCTTTCCCTGAGGTAGACGCGGTTGTCGTCGATCTTCTCGACATCGTCGAGCTTGAGGAAATGGTGGATGTCGTCCGCGCTGTCCGACTTGGTCAGCTTGATCGCGTCGCCATCGACTTCGTCGACGGTACCGACATGCCGGCCCCTGCAGTCTGCGACTTCCATGTGTTCCTTGATGCGGAGTGATTCAAACATAAAGAATCCCCTTTGATTTGCGTTGCTTACACCCAATCAACGGGCCGCATCGGCAATCGGTCCACGCCTCGTCGAGGCTGAGGCACCGTCCATTGGTCGTGGCGGCGGATCCAGTTCGCCTATCTGCTCGATGCGTCCATGAGCACCGGCAGGATCTCGTTTGTATACAGCCTTTCGCTTTTTGCATGCGCATCGCGCTGGCCGAAATTGCGCGTTGTGATAACGGTGACCGAGCGGGTCTCGGGCTCGATCACTACCTTGTTGCCGCCGTTGCCGCTCATCGAACGCGTGACAACGCGCTGCCCGCGAGCTTCGGCTTTCTGCAGCCAGATGAGGTAACCGTATTCGGTATCCTCACGGCCGGGCACCGCAGCATGCGGGCTTAGCGTGTCCGCTACCCAGCTTTCCGGGATGATCTGGCGACCGCGGTAGTTCCCGCCATCCAGCAGCAGTTGGCCGAGCTTCGCCAGCGCCCGGCTTGAAAGCTCAAGCCCACCGCCGCCTTGCGCGAGACCCAGCGGAGAGAACTGCCATGACACATCAGCAATCCCAAGCGGTTCGAACAGGCGGGTGCGGGCATATTCCTCCAACGCGATGCCTGTCGCACGTTCGACCACTGCGCCGAGCGTGGTCACACCGGCCGTGCAATAGGCAAAGGCGCGGCCATAGGGGCTCTCTTCGGGTTTCGTAACCCAAGCGGGAAAGCCCTTGACTGGCAGGTCGAGATAGAAGCCGGGCCAGTCCTCAATCAGGTACATCCGCTCCTCGTTCCCGCGCGAAAACTGGTTGCCATCGTCGCATTCGGCGATCGAGCTCATGGTGAGAAGGTCCTCGACCGTCACCGCTTGCTTGCGCGGATCGGGATTTCGCACAACGTGCTCGGGAAAGAACGAGGCGATGCGGCTCTCGCGGGCGAGGAGCCCGTCACCGATAGCGATCCCCGCCAGCATGCCAGTGATGGTTTTGGTGGCCGACCGCGTGTTGCGCAGCGCATCTGAGCCGACATCATCGAAATATTGCTCGGCTACGATGGCTCCGTCCTGCATCACCACGATGCTCGTGATCCCGCCATAGGTCGCGTCTTTCCCGGATACGGGCAGGGATTCGAGTGCGATCGTGGGCTGGGCCAGCGCCGGAGCGGCTAACATCGCGGAAACGGCAATTGCGAAGGCAGTGCGAAGGAACGGCATCGAGAACTCCTGAATACGACGTGATTCGCCATTGCCCTCCTCCGGCCGGCCGATCTTGTAGATTTCAAACATTGCTCATGCGCTTCCGATAGGCGCCGGGGGCCAACCCCGCACGGCGGCGGAAGAAATTCGCGAAGTGTGCCTGATCACAGAAGCCCAGCGCCAGCGCGATGTCGGCGAGCGGCCATTCTCCCTGCGCCAGTAGCGCGCAGGCTTGTTCGAATTGCCGGTCGCGCAGCAACTGCCCCGCGGTCCGCCCGCACAAGCGCCGGAAGCTGCGCGCGACATGGACCGGGTGAATGTCCGCTTCGCGTGCCACACGGGCAAGATTGATAGACCCTGGGTCCTCTTCCATGACCATTTGCCAGCTGCGCCGGAGCCAGCCGGGCACCGACGCGGATTCATCGGGAACTGCGCCTGCCGTGAGCGCAACGGCGAGTTCCTCCACTGCGAGCGTCGGCTGCGGGAACTCAAGATCTTCGACCAGCGCGGTCATCTGCGCGATCGCCGCTCGGTCGCGCCGTGCCCGCGCGGGGCCTTCCCACGACAAGGCGGGGTCGATACCCATCGCAAGGAAGCGCCCCTGCGAACCGAGGAAGCGGTCGCGGTGAGTGGTACCCGCCGGGTTGTCGACCAGGACCGGCGTTGCGCAGACTGGCGGTGCGCCTGCGGCGCTTGTGATGTAATTGCCGCTCATCACGAAAATGAGGTGACGATTTTCGTGGCAATGAGGTTCGATCTCTATGTCGATCGCGTCGCAGATAGCGAAGTCAACGCCATGGCAGTTTTGCCGAAGCGAGCGCGCTCCCCAGATTTCGCCGGGCCCACGGGCAAGCGGCGTCGAGAAAGCGGTTCGCGGCATGCACGACCCAGATTAGGATAGCCGGGGCTCGAGTCCAGCACACCATCGACTGGCGTGCGAGGCAGGACGATAAAAGGCAATGCCTTGCACCCGAGTGGGGTGGTGGCCGTGTGCCCGTGTTCCCTCGCCTCCTCCAGCGCTGCGATTAGGGCGCATACTCGCCCTCAAGCAGCGCAGCGGTAGGGCATAAAACCACCCTCGAGCAGCACAGCGGTAGGGCATAAAGCCGCCCTCAAGCAGCGCAGCGATTGGGCGATCAGCAAAAGTGACGCCCCGCCCTCGGTGGAGGAACGGGGCGCCGGGGTTCGCGGACATCGCCCGCAATGAGGGGAAACCGGACGATGCCACTGTTCCCCGAACTTGCCGCGCGGCTGCCCCCGATGCGCGGGGCGCTGCTCGCATGAACTATCGATTCACCATGACAACGCCGCCGATCGCCACCGCGTTCCGCGGTTCGTCGCACGGCCGCTACGGCAGGGCGCGCGGGCGATCCCCATCTTATCCCCGCCGAATCATTCCCGCTTGCCTTCGATTCCGGGCTCTGATTCACTATATGAGTCGCTCGCGCCCAGACCACGCCAGATTCCGGAGACCACAAGATGTCGTTGCTCGAAGCCCGCAAGACCTACAAGCCCTTCGAGTACCCCTGGGCCTACGAGTTTTGGAAGCGCCAGCAGCAGATCCACTGGATGCCCGAGGAAGTTCCGCTCGGCGAGGACTGCCGCGACTGGGCGCAGAAGATCACCGAGCACGAGCGCAACCTGCTCACACAAATCTTCCGTTTCTTCACCCAGGCCGATGTCGAGGTGCAGGATTGCTACCACGACAAATACGGCCGCGTGTTCAAGCCGACCGAAGTCAAGATGATGCTCACCGCCTTCTCCAACATGGAGACGGTGCACATCGCCGCCTATTCGCACCTGCTCGACACGATCGGCATGCCCGAAAGCGAATATTCGGCCTTCCTCGAATATGAGGAAATGAAGGACAAGCACGATTACCTGCAGGTCTTCGGGGTCGACACCGACGAGGATATCGCGCGCACGCTCGCAGCCTTCGGCGGCTTCACCGAAGGGATGCAGCTCTTCGCCAGCTTCGCCATGCTGATGAACTTCCCGCGCTTCAACAAGATGAAGGGCATGGGCCAGATCGTCAGCTGGTCGGTGCGCGACGAGAGCCTCCACTGCGAAGGCATCATCCGCCTGTTCCACGAATTCGTGCGCGAGCGCGACTGCTATACGAAGGCGGTCAAGGAAGACATCATCGACATCTGCCAGAAGTCGGTGCGGCTGGAAGACAATTTCATCGACCTCGCCTTTGAAATGGGCCCGGTCAGCGGCATGACCGCGAAGGAAATCAAGAAGTACATCCGCTACATCGCCGACTGGCGGCTTGGCCAGCTCGGCCTCCAGCCGATCTACATGGTCGAGGATCACCCGCTGCCCTGGCTCGCCCCGCTATTGAACGGCGTCGAGCACGCCAACTTCTTCGAAACGCGCGCGACCGAATATTCGAAGGGCGCGACGCGCGGCAACTGGAACGATGTCTGGTCGAGCTTCGACAAGCGCAACAAGGCCAAGGCCGCGAACGAGGAAGGCGCCGACGAGGACGACGGCCCGGGTCTGTTCGGGGATGACAGCGGGGCGCAGGCGGCGGAGTGAATCTCCATTCTGGAGGCAGTCGCTTGACTGGAACGTAAAGAGAACATAGCGGTACGGATAAAAGGGAGTATCGCATGCAATCGATCGAATTTTGCGCCGGTGCTGGCGGGCAAGCGCTGGGTTTGGAACAGGCCGGTTTCCGCCATACTGCGCTGATCGAGATCGAACCTGAGTTCGCGAAGACCCTGAGGCTGAATATACGTTTAGATCCACATCAACGACGCGCGCGCGGCGTCGGCTAGGCTCACCTCTCGACACCACGCCTGACGAGAGGACGACCCCCATGTCGCAGCATACCCCCAACGAACTCACCCAGATCTTCGCGCGCGATCGCGAGCTGGTCACGCGGCTCAAGCGGGAGGATGCGCATTACGCGCGGCTGGCCGAGGACTATCACGCGGTGAACCGCGAGGTGCACCGCATCGAGGCCGAGACCGAGGCCGCCAGCGACGCGCGCTTCGATGCGCTCAAGAAACAGCGCCTCGCGCTGCTCGACGAAATCACCGCGATCATGGCCAGCGCGCGCAGAGCCGCCTGAGCCGGGACCGCGCTTGCCCCGCGCTTGCCTTGCCGCGCCGGGCATGAGACGCTTGGCCCCGTCACCCCTTGTAACGAAGGAGACCTTGCGATGATCACCCGTCATGCCCCTGCGGCGCTGCCGCTCGCTGCTGCTTTCGCGCTTGCCGCCTGCGGCGGCGAGCCCGAGGAAACCACCTATGAAACCGACGCCACCGATGTCGGCGGCGGCGAGCTGATCGTCAGCGAGCCCGATCCCGAGGCCGTGCCGGTCGACACGCCCGACACGCCGATGACCAATGTGCCCGACGAAGGCGCCGCCGCCGAAGACGCGGTCGAAGAACCCGCGGGATAGGCGTCGCGCGCCTTTGCTGCCTGCGCCCTACCAGCCCCAAGCGGGCGGGGGCGCGGGAACCGGCGCGCTCGCGTCGATCTCGACGCGGAAGAGGCGCGAGGGATCGTTGCGCCGCGTGAGCTGGTAGGCGAAAGCCGCATCGCGCGTGCCCGCCGGGTCGATTTCGATCCGCCAGACATTGGTCAGCGAGGCGGCGAGGCCCTCGCGGGTGAACAGCGCGATGGAGGAATCGTCGACGGGGAAATCCTGTGCCCGCGCGGTGCCGCCGTCGGCCGTGATCCCGCCGTAGAAGGTCACCGCGTCGGCCTTGCCGTCATCGTGCCGGTGATCGTGGCTGACTGCGAAGCGCGCGCCCGCTCCGCTGCGCTCGCGCGTGACGATCCAGGTCCGGCTGCGGTTCCACCCGCCGACCTCTTCGGCATCCTCGACATGGAAGGCGATCGCGACCCGATCGGCGCTGCATTGCGCCCAATGCGCGACCATGCGCTTGCCCGCCCAGTCGGCATCGCGCGCATCGGTGCTGGCGAGCCCGCCGGCATAGGCCTTGCCGCAATGGCTCGTGAGCGCCCGCCAGAAAGCCTCCTGCGGGCTCGCCTGCGCCGGGGCGGCAGGCGGCGGCAGCGGCGCGCAGGCGGCGAGCGTGCCCGCGGCGAGCGCGGCAAAGGGCAGGGCGGAGAGCGGGGCGCTGCGTGTCATCGCGCCACCCTAGCCGCTGGCGGCCCAATGGGAAGCGGCTTGCGCGGAAGGTGCCAGAGTGTATTGTATCGCTAATACACAAAAATGGGAGATCGCTTCATGCCCACCGCCCTTGCTGCTGTCGCGCTGTTGCTGGCGCAGGCGCCCGCCGCCGTCCCTGCTGCTTCTCCTGCGCTGCAGCCCATGCCCGGGGGCGAGGCGCTCGAGGCGCAGATTGCCGCCAGCGATGCGCGGCTCTTCTGGGGCTTTTTCGAGGGCTGCGATCCCGATGCGGTCGCGCCGCTGATCCATCCCGATTTCCGCATGCTCCACGATCTCGCGGGCGAGGCGCTGTCGAGCGCTGCGCAGATGCTCGAACAGTCGCGTGTCGAATGCGCCAAGCGCGCGCCCGGCGGGGAGAATGAAGGCTACAGGAACCGCCGTCTCCACGTCCCCGGTTCGCGTCGCGTCCAGGCGCTCGGCACCTGGGGCGCACTCGAGGAGGGGCGGCATGCCTTCTACGAATGGCGCAGCACGCTGAACGGCGGGGCCGGCGGGTGGGAGCTGACCGGCGGGGCGCGCTATATCCATGTCTGGCAATGGATGCCGGGCGAGGGCCGATTCCGCCTGCTCGAGAGCCTCAGCGTCGATCACGGCGCGGCGCTCCCCTATCCACCCGCAGCGGACTAGCGCGGAGCCTTCCTCACCCCCCGGCGCTTTGCCGGCGGCCATGTTCGGCCTGCCCCACGGCGCGATGGCGAGCATTTCCTATGCCCGGCACGCGCTTTGGCCTATGCCGGGCGGGCACTCTCGGGGGAGAGCATCATGAAACACCGCCTTACCGCGCTGGCCCTGGGCTGTGCCGCGCTGGCCGGCTGCGCCTCGTTCGACGGGATGCCGGAACCGATCTTCGCAGCCAAGGCAACGGTCGACGATGTCACGCAGACCTTCCCTTTCGACGGGGTGGTCATGGCGATGGCAGGCAAGGAAGCGGGGCCGCGCAAGATCTACCGCAACCGGGTCGCCGCCGCCTATCTGATGGCGATAGACGCCCGCTATTTCGAGTTTCGCCGCAGGCTGTCGCGCAACGTCAAGGGCGGCAATCTCGGCTTCGATATCGCGTTGCTCGGCCTCACCGGGACGGCCGCGATGTTCGAAAAGGCAGCCGATGAGTTGGCAGCTGCGGCGACGGGCGTTGCCGGCGCTCGCGCCAGCCTCAATCGCGAGCTCTATTTCGAACGCACGCTGCCCGCCCTGATCGGCCTGATGGATGCCCAGCGTCTCGAGGTCCGGACCGCCATTCTGCGCGGCCTGAAGGAATCCGAGGACCGCTACACCGTGCAGGAGCTGTTCGCCGATCTCGCCCGATACGAGGCGGCGGCCAGTCTCGACGGAGCCATCCAGAAGGTATCCCAGATCGCCGGGGTGGAGGCGGCAAAAGCCGAGCTGGACTTCTCCGACACCATCGAGCTGTGCGAAGCTCCCGACGATGTGGCGGAAGCGCGCATGGCCTATGCGAAAGAGCTGCATCTGGGGCGCACCACGCCCGCCGGCCAGGCTCGCAATGCCCGCGCGGCGGTGGTGGCGGGTCTCGCGGGGGCAGAACCCACGACCGACGCCAGTGCCTATGCCGCCCAGCAACAGGCCATTGCCGATGCCCTGCTCGAGATTTGTACCGCCGAAACGCTGGCGACGTTCAAGCAGCAGGTCGATCAGGACCCCTGATCGCAAGCCCGATTTCGCAGGGAGGACGGTAGAGGAGCGGCGCGATGAGCGAGGACCGAAAAGTATTTCTCAACAACAAGACGCTTGAAGGAATGGCGAGAGAGGCAAAGAAGCTCGAAGTTGCGTCGAGCCTCTCCGGCCTGCAGACCTCTGGCGGCCGGAACCGGGCAATCTTCAAGCGCGACGGCAGCTATCCGGACGGCGAGCTGGTCTTTCTTCCCTCGCCGGCCGTACCGCCCGCCGGCGCAACCAAGATTTGCGATGGCCGCCTGACGGCGGAGGGACAAGCCATCGACATCACCGCCTTTCGCAGATCGGTTTGACGCACACGAAAATGGGGCGACGGGATAGACCCGCCGCCCCGGCAAGGCCGCGATACGGGGCTGGGAGGGGCTTCCCCGCCGCGGCCTCTCGCGATCGTGACGATCAGCCTTCGGGCTTGGTGTCGGCTTCGGCCTTCACCCCGGCGTCGACCGAAGCGTCCACGCCCGGTGCGCTCGCCGAACCCTTCGCGCCGGCCTCGGCGCCGGCTTCGATGTCGGTCGCCTTGTCAGCCCGCGTCTGCGCCTGTTCGGCGGCCATCTCGACCTTGTCCTGCGCCTTGGCGGTGGCGGTCTCGACACGGGTCTTTGCCCGCTCGGCGGCGCGCGTCGCGGTGGTTCCGACGCGGGTCGTGGCGCGCTCGGCCTGGTTCAGCACGGGCTGCGGGTTAACGCGAGCCTGGGCGGCGGCGTTGACCGTACCCGACACGGTCCCGGCGAGCTGCGCGCTGGCGCCGGTGGCACCGGCGGTGGCGAGAAGGGCGGCGGCAATTGCGGTAAACTTGGTCATATGTGCGACTCCTTTATCACTTACCGAGACCCGAACTACGGCGCGGCGCCCGATCCGGCTCCCGCGGATGCGCCGAAATGTGCAATCCGATTGGCGAATTGACACCGTTCATCGGCGGTTTAGCGCAGGTTTAGCCGGCGTTCATCCAGCGCCCCGCCTAAACCTTTGCCTCGCGCGCCCGGCACGGCTATTTCGCCGGCGATGAGCACCACACCCGACATCCACGCCAAGGCCGAAACGCTGATCGAGGCGCTGCCCTATTTCCAGCGCTATGCGGGCAAGAGCTTCGTCGTGAAGTACGGCGGAAACGCGATGGGCGACGAGCGCGCGGCGCGCGAATTCGCCGAGGACGTGGTGCTCTTGAAGGCGGTCGGCATCAATCCCGTGGTCGTCCATGGCGGCGGTCCACAGATCGGCGCCATGCTCGAAAAGCTGGGGGTCGAGACGAGCTTCGTCGACGGCCTGCGGGTGACCGACAAGCAGACCGCCGATGTCGCCGAAATGGTCCTCTCGGGCGCGATCAACAAGGCGATCGTCGGTTCGATCGCGCGCGCCGGAGGCCGGGCGATCGGCATTTCGGGCAAGGATGGCGGCCTCGTCACCGCGACCAAGCTGCAGCGCACGCAGAAGGATCCGGGGAGCAATATCGAGAAGGCGCTCGACCTCGGCTTCGTCGGCGAACCCGCCCGCGTCGATACCGCCATCATCGAGACGGTGACCGGCGCCGGCATGATCCCGGTGGTCGCGCCGATCGGCGTGGGCGAGGACGGGCATACCTACAACATCAATGCCGACACCATGGCCGGCGCTCTCGCCGCGGCGCTGGGTGCGGCCCGGCTGCTGCTGCTGACCGACGTCGCCGGCGTGCTCGACAAGCAAGGCCAGCTGCTGACCGACCTGACCCCGGCTGACATCGCACGGCTGCGCGACGACGGAACGATTTCGGGCGGCATGATCCCCAAGCTCGAAACCTGCGTCGAGGCGGTCGAATCGGGCTGCGAGGCGGCGGTCGTGCTCGACGGGCGCGTGCCGCATGCGATGCTGCTCGAATTCTTCACCGCGCGCGGCGCGGGCACGCTCGTCAGCCGCGGGGTGTAACCCGACGGATGGGGGTGGCGCGCGGCGTGTCGCGCTTGTAGGACGCGCGGCAGGAACAGCTTCAAGGGAACGCTCGACCACATGCAGGCGCTCAGCACCATCTACCAGATCATCGCCATGCTCACCAACGTGCTGGTGATGCTGATCATCATCCAGTTCATCATCGGGCTGCTGTTCGCCTTCAACGTGGTGAACCGCTCGAACGATTTTCTCGCCAGTTTCTACATGGCGATCAACCGCTTCCTCGAGCCCGTACTGCGCCCGATCCGCAACATCCTGCCCAATACCGGGGCGATCGACTTCTCGCCGCTGGTGCTGATCATCCTGCTCAATATCGTCCTCATTGTCCTCGGCAACGTGATCTACGGCTGATGGCTGCGGACATCATCGACGGGAAGGCCTTTGCCGCCGGGCTGCGCGAGACTGTCGGCGTGCATGCCGCGGCTTTTGCCGAACGGGCCGGGCGCAAGGCCGGGCTCGCCGTCGTGCTGGTAGGCGAGGATCCGGCGAGCCAGGTCTATGTCCGCAGCAAGCACCGGGCGACGGTCGAAGCGGGGATGGAGAGCTTCGAACACCGCCTGCCCGCCGATACCGCCGAAGCCGCCCTGCTCGCACTGGTCGAACGGCTCAATGCCGATCCGGCGGTCGACGGCATTCTCGTCCAGCTGCCGCTGCCCGGCCATCTCGACGAACAGGCGGTGATCGCCGCGATCAGTCCCGACAAGGATGTCGACGGTTTCCACGTCACCAACGCCGGGCGCCTCGCGGTCGGGCAGGACGGTTTCGTGCCCTGCACGCCGCTCGGCTGCATGATGCTGCTAAGCGACCGGCTGGGCGATCTCTCGGGGCTCGAGGCGGTGGTCATCGGGCGCTCGAACATCGTCGGCAAGCCGATGGCACAGCTGCTGCTCGGCGCGAATGCCACCGTCACCATCGCGCACAGCCGGACGAAGGATCTCCCCGGCGTCGTCCGGCGCGCCGATATCGTCGTGGCCGCAGTCGGCCGCGCCGAGATGGTCAAGGCCGACTGGCTCAAGCCCGGCGCAACGGTGATCGACGTCGGCATCAACCGCCTTCCGCCCGTACCGGGTTCGGACAAGGGCCGATTGGTCGGCGACGTCGATTTCGCGGGCGCGCGCGACGTGGCTGGCGCGATCACTCCGGTGCCCGGCGGGGTCGGCCCGATGACGATCGCGGTTCTGCTGCGCAACACGCTGGTCGCCGCCTACCGCAACGAGGGACTCGATCTGCCCGAGGGCGCGCTGTGAGGCTGGCGGCGGCCCTGCTCGCGCTCGGCCTCGCCGCCTGCACCTCGCAGCCGGGGCCGCGCGACCGCTATGCTCGCCTGTTGACCCCGAGCGCCAATCCCTCGCGCGTGGTCGCCACCGAACTCGCCCTCGCCCGGGCGGCGCAGGAGGACGGGCAATGGACCGCTTTTCGCGACTATGCCGCCGAGGGCAGCGTGATGTTCGTCCCGCAGCCGGTTGCCGCGCGCGACTGGCTCAAGGGCCGCGCCAATCCCGCGCAGGCGGTCACATGGCAACCGCACCACGTGTGGTCGAGCTGCGACGGCTCGCTTGCAGTCACGCGTGGCGCGTGGCAGCGCCCAGACGGCTCGAACGGCTATTTCACCACCGTCTGGCAACGCCAGCGCGACGGCTCCTATCGCTGGACGCTCGACCAAGGCGACGTGCTCGGCTCGCCGCTCGAGGCGCCCGAGTTCGTCGGTACCGACATCGCCGAATGCCCCGAAAGCGGCATGGCGGCCGAATTGCGTTCCCAGGCCGAACGCTCGCGCCCGGTCAGCGGCGGCTCCTATTTCGACCAGGTCAGCGCCGACAGCAGCCTGTTCCTGACTTTCGTCGTCTCGCCCGACCTGTCGCGCCACTGGAAGCTGATGCTCCACCGGGACGGCAGGATGGTCGATGCCATGGCGGGCGACGTCGCCGCCCCGGGCGAGGAGTAGGTCCTTGACGCAGCTGTTCATCTCGGCGTTCATCACGCTCTTCGTGGTCATCGACCCGCCGGGCTGCGCGCCGATCTATGCGGGCCTGACCAAGGGCGCGACAGCCCCCCAGCGCCGCAATATGGCCATTCGCGCCTCGCTGATCGCGGCGGCGATACTGCTGGTCTTCGCGCTGTTCGGCGAGGAACTGCTCGGCGCGCTCCATATCGAGCTCGACAGTTTCCGCATCGCCGGCGGGCTGATGCTGTTCTGGATCGCCTTCGAAATGGTCTTCGAGAAGCGCACCCAGCGCCGCGAGAAGCGCGCCGAGGAAGTCGCCGCCACGCCCGAGGTAGAGGACGTCTCGGTTTTTCCCATGGCGATCCCAATGCTCGCGGGCCCGGGCGCGATCGCCGCGATCATGCTGCTGATGAACGAGGCGCGCGGACTGGAAGAGAACCTGACCGTCCTCGGTGCGTTGGCCGCCGTGCTGATCCTGACAATGTTTGCGTTGATCGCGGCCGGTCCGATCATGCGGCTGTTCGGCGACAAGGTCGAAGCGGCGATCACCCGTGTGTTGGGCGTGCTGTTGGCAGCGCTGGCGGCGCAATATGTAATCGATGGCCTGAAGAACAGCTTCGCGCTGTAACGCCGGGCGATCCGGCGGCTTGCTTGCCTAAATCCCAAAATTCGCTATAGTAGCTACTTCAAATAAAACGGTCGTTGGTCGCGCTTGTTACTTGATGGCGGGAAACGACATGCCGGAAAACGAACCGAAGGACGTGGTGGACAAGGCCCTGGCTGCGCTCGATGCGGCCGGCGTCGACGTCGAATCCTTGCGCTTCCGCCTTCAGGATCAATCTATCCGTAGCGTGGTCGTCGGCCCTTGGCCGCCCGAGACTGCGAGCCGCGACGATGTCAACGCGCTGGTCAAGACTCGCAGCCTGTTGCTCGAATCGCTCGACCTGCTCGAGGCCAATGCGGCCGATCCGCAGCTCCTCACACCGCTGGCCGACTATGTCACCCAGGCTTCGGAATTGTTGAACGAGAAGGAGGCCGGGATCGGCAAGGGCAATCTGCCCGGCGCACTCTATCGTTCCATCGTCGGGCGCTGGCCGCCCGATTGAACGCCAAAAAGGGGGCGAGACATGAATGGCAACAGGGGCGAACCCATCGTCGGTGCCGGCGAAGCTGCAGAGGACGCCGCCCAAGACCAGGCTGGTCAGTCCGATGACGAAGCGGAAGCTGCGGACCGAGCTGCCACCGAAGGCAATGGCGGATCCAATCCTCCTCCTCCTCCTCCTCCTCCGCCGCCGCCGCCGCCGCCGACACCTCCCCCGCCACCGGTGCCGGGGCCCTACAAAATTGCCACCGCGGACAGCAACGGCAAGGCGCTCGATCCACCTGATCGGTTCAACCCCGCTGCGGAGGACGCGGTGCTCATCTATTTCGGGCTCGTCGGGCCGACTCCGACGCCTGAACAGTCCGACCTGCAAGATCAGATCTCGCAAGTTCTGACGACTGCCAAGAAGCTCTATCTCGAAGACGGTGGCAACCAGAAGGAGCCGTTCCGGCTACTCTACACCAAGCTTTTCCGGCTCGCGCAAATCGGACTCGAAGGAGACAATCCCAAGCCCGACGTGGCCCGGCTGACCCTGGCGCGCGAGATCGACGATCTGATTTGCAGCGAAGGGCCGAGGATCAAGAACGCGCACCTGCGCCGTCTCGGCAGGTGGGCGGCACTTATGTCTTCGATTTTCCTTGTCCTCTACGTGCTTCTTTCGGTCGCCGAAGAGGTCGCGGTCTTTCCGCTACTGGGTATTGCTCCGGCCGTGGCCCGCAGCTTCATGATCCTGTGGGTCGGCACCTTCTTGGGCGTTTGGCTGTCCTACGCCATTCGCAAGGCCGAATTCCAACTGCGCGACCTGACAGTGGCGGAGGCCGATCTCCTCGAACCCGCGATCCGGCTGGTGTTCAGCGGGTTGCTCGCCAATATCGTCGCGCTTTTCCTGCTGCTCGGGATGATCGAGGTGCGGATCGGGTCGATGGAGCTCGACAGCTTCGCCCGCGATCCGGTGATCGCGCTGCTGCTGGGCATGGTCCTGGGATTGAACGAGCTGCTGTTGCCTGCCTCGATTGCCAGGAAATCGCGGGACGCAATGGCGAAGATGCCCTAGCCCCCCGGCGGGCATCATTGCAGCGTGACGATCTCGTCGCCGTCGTCGCGCAGGGCGAAGAACTGCATCAGCTGGATCATCACGTCGCAGCGCGTGCGCAAGTCCGTAGCCTCGAGCAGCGCCTGCTTGGATGCCGGATCGAAGGGGGCGATCTGGGCGACACCGTTGATCAGCGTCTGGTCGTCGAGCCGCGCGACCGAATCCCAATCGACCGAATAGCCCTGCATGTCGGCGAAACGCCGCGCCTCGAACTCGAAACCGGCCCGCTCGACATGCGAAAGCGTCTCGTCTTCCGGATCGTCGAGCAATTCGGCTTCGACCTGGCGGAAGGGCGTCGAGGTCTCAAGCTCGCGCAACACGCGGAACCGCGCCTCGCCGTCGAGCACGATATTGTAGCGCCCGTCTTCCAGCGCCTCGACATCGCCGATCCGGCCGACGCAGCCGATGGCGTAAAGCGGGGCGCCCTCGGCGGACTGCTGGGGCTGGATCAAGCCGATCCGCCGGTCCTTGGCCAGCGCATGGCCGACCAGCGCGCGATAGCGCGGCTCGAAGATGTGGAGCGGCAGTTGCAGCCCGGGAAACAGGATTGCTCCGGGCAGCGGAAAGATGGGAATGCGCTCGGCCAAGGCGCCCCCTAACCGAACAGCAGGCGCGAAAGGCGGCGGCGGGTGGCGACCACCCAGGGGTCTTCCAGCCCGACGGCTTCGAACATCTGCAGCAACCGTGTTTTCGCCGCGCCTTCGTTCCATTCGCGATCGGTTTCGAACATGGCCAGCAGTTCGTCCGCCGCGGTATCGCGTTTCCCAGCGGCAAAGGCTGCTTCGGCATAGTCGAAGCGCGCCTGCATGTCGCCCGACGCGGCCTTGTCCTTCAGTGCGGCCAATTCGCCCTCGTCGACCTTGTTGCCCGCCAGCTCGAGTGCGCTCTTGGCCTGTTCGATCTGGGGGTCATTGGCGACCGCCGGGTTGGTCTCCGCCGCCGTCAGCGCGGCCTGCGCCTGCTCGGTATGGCCTGCCTGCACCAGCGCCCGGACCAGTCCGGCATGCGCTGCGGCGTTGTCGGGCGCCATCTGGACGACCTGTCCGAACACGCCGGCGGCACGCTCGGCATCGCCCTCGGCCAGCACCTGTTCGGCCATCGTCACGAATTGCGAGACATCCTGCTGCTGCTGGCTTCCCGGCGCGCCTTCGCCAGCGGCGCCTTCGATCGGCAGCTGCGAGAGGATCTGGTCGAGCGTCTGCTTCATCTGCGATTCGCTGCGCGCATTGGTCAGGTCGGCCACGGGTTGGCCCTGGAACAGGGCATAGACGGTCGGGATCGACTGGACCTGGAACTGCGCGGCGATGAACTTTTCGGCATCGACATCGATCTTCTTCAGCACCACGCCCTTGTCGGCATAGTCTGCCGCCACTTTCTCGAGCATCGGCGCCAGCGCCTTGCAGGGGCCGCACCAATCGGCGTAGAAATCGAGGATGACGAGCTTCGTCATCGACGGCTCGACCACCTCGGTGCGGAACCGGTCGACCGCTTTCTGTTCGTCGATGCTCAAACCCATGCTTGCCACTGCCACACCTTTCTCGCTGGAATTGCTTGCGCCCCATGTGGGCCTTTTCGCGCGAATGTGAAGGAGCCGGTGGGTCCGTGCAAGCGGAGCGAATTTTCCGTATTTTTTGGGCTTGCGGCATTCCGGACTCGCTGCTAGTTGGCCGCCTCCCCACCGGGGTCACACGGTTCCGGTAGCGCCAGTGAGCGGGCGTAGCTCAGGGGTAGAGCACAACCTTGCCAAGGTTGGGGTCGGGCGTTCGAATCGCCTCGCCCGCTCCATTTTCCTCCCATCGACGACATGGCCCGGCGTAAAGGCTCGGGCGAATTGCACGCCATCGCGCGTCGTCCTAACCTTGCTCCGATTCGTTGCGGGAGGGGCCGATGCGTGGACTGGCTGTTGCGGGATGGATGCTGGGGATGCTGGCGCTGGGCGCGCAGGCCCAGGCGCAGGACAGGCCGATCACCGACCGACGGCCCGACGCCGAGGACGTGGTCACGACGCCGCTGACCGATCCCAACCTCAAGCAGGGCGAAATTCCCGAATTGCTGAACCGCGCGGTAGCGGAGCCCTACGATCTTTCGGGGCTGGAGACGTGCGGCGCGCTGATTGCCGAAGTCGAGCGGTTCGATATCATGCTGGGCGACGATTTCGACCTGCCTGCCGGGGACCGCGACGGACTGAGCGCGGGTACGGTCGGCAAGATGGCGGTCGGTGCGCTGATCCCCTTTCGCGGTCTGATACGCGAAGTTTCGGGTGCACGGCGACAGGAGGAGAAGCTCGAAACCGCGATTCGCGCCGGATTGGCCCGGCGGGGCTTTCTGAAGGGTGTCGGCGCCCGCCGTGGATGCGCCTATCCCGCGCGGCCCGCGCGCGAGGCCGATATCGCGCGCATCCAGGCCGCACGCGAGGCGGCGCAGCAAGCCGAGCGCGACTAGAACGCGCGATCACCATTCGTCGCCGATAGCGGGGCGTTCGTCGACCTGACGGTGCGGCGGCGCACATCGGACTTGCACGTGTCGGCGATCGCTGTATGGGGCGCGGTTATGTTGTATCATTCTCGTCATCGCCAGCTTCTCGGCCTTTCGCTCTCCGCCCTCGCCATGGCGGCCTCCCAGCCCGCGCTCGCCCAGGAACGGGCGGCGCCCGACCCGCAGGACAAGGCGGGTGAGACGAACGCGGCGGACCGCGCGCCGCAGGACGATCTGCACGACCGGCGGGTCGACTATACCGGTCGCATCGTGGTTACCGGTCACAGCCTCGAGCGCGCCGATCTCTTCGCCGGCAAGTCGGTGATGGATGGGGAGGCGCTGCAGGAGAACCCTGCCGGGCAGATCGGCGATGTGCTGGCGAAGCTGCCGGGCGTTTCGGCGACGAGCTTCTCTCCCGGGGCCTCGCGTCCCGTGTTGCGCGGCTTTTCGGGAGAGCGCGTGCGCGTTCTGGTCGACGGGATCGGTTCGATCGACATCTCCAATACCTCGGCCGACCATGCGGTGACGATCGATCCGCTGACCGCCGAGCGCGTCGACGTGGTCCGCGGCCCGGCGGTAATGCTCTATGGCAGCTCGGCGATCGGCGGCGCGGTCAATGTCATCGACAAGCGCATTCCGCGCCGCGTGCCGAGCGAGGGCTTCCACATCGATGCGCTTGCCGGCGTCGACAGCGCCAGCGACATGCGCGAGGCGGGCGGCTCGCTCGATGTGCCGATCGGCGATGGCTTCGTCGGCCACGTCGATGCATCCTGGCGCAAGACCGACGATCTCGCCCTGGCCGGCTATCAGGTCGCGCCGGCGCTGCGCAGCGAGCTTTTCGCGCGCGCCGATGCGCTGGCGGCGGCGGGCGACACGGACGAAGCCGATGCGCTGCGCGCGGCGGCAGACCATCGCGGCAGCCTGCCCAACAGCGCCACCGAAACCTGGAGCGCCAACGCGGGATTCGCCTATTTCGACGGCGAGAGCAATATCGGCGCCGCGGTCGGCATCTACGATACCGCCTACGGCGTGCCCACGCGCCCCGGCGGCGAGGAGGATGCCGAGGTCTCGATCGGCTTGCGGCAGTATCGCGGCGACATGCGCGCCGAGGTGGTGACCGGGGGCGGCTTCCTCGACCGGCTGCGCCTGCGCGCCGCCTTCAGCGACTACACCCACACCGAATTCGAAGGCGCCGAAGTGGGGACGACGTTCGACGTCCAAGGCATCGAAGGCCGGCTCGAGCTGATCCAGGCGGATCGCGGCGGCTGGCGCGGATCGTTCGGCGCCCAGTATTACTTCCGCGATTTCGCGGCGGCGGGCGAGGAAGCCTATCTCCCGCCCAACCGCACCGAACAGATCGCCGGGTTCGCGCTCGAGGAATTCGACCTGGGCCCGGTCCAACTCGAACTCGCGGGGCGGTTCGAGAACACCCGCATCGATTCGACCGAGATCGGATTCGCGCGCAGCTTCAACGCGGCTTCGGGCGCGCTCGGGCTGTCGCATGAGTTCGGCGACAGCCTCAAGATCGGCGCCAATTTGTCGCGCGTCTCGCGGGCGCCGAGTGCCGAGGAACTGCTGTCCAACGGCGCGCATATCGCCACCCAGTCGTTCGAGATCGGCAATCCCGACCTGGCCAAGGAAAAGGCCTGGGGCGCCGAGCTCTACCTGCGCGGCGCGCGCGGCCCGGTCCAGTTCAACCTCGCCGCCTTCAAGAGCTGGTTCGACCAGTATATCTACCAGGCCGCCACCGGCGCGGTGGAGGACGGCCTGCCGGTCTATGCCTATCGCCAGGGCGATGCGACCTATGCCGGGCTCGAGGGCGAAGCGAGCTGGGCCTTCCTCGACACCGGCCCGCTTTCGCTGCTGCTCGACGTGAAGGGCGACTACATCCGCGCGCGGCTCGCCGACGGCACGCCGCTGCCGCGTATTCCCCCGCTCAGCCTGACGGCCGGCCTCGAGGCGCAGACCGATCCCTGGGATGCGCGCGTCGAGGTCGAATGGGCCGACGACCAGACGCGGACCGCCCCGCTCGAGACGGCGACCGACGGTTACACCCTCGTCAATGCGCAATTCGTGTGGCGTCCGGTCCGCGGCAACGAGAACGTCACCCTGGTGTTCAAGGCAGACAATATCTTCGACGCGACCGCGCGCCGCCACGCCAGCTTCACCAAGGATTTCGTGCCCATGGGCGGGCGAAATTTCACCGCCAGCCTGCGCGCCAGCTTCTAGTCGGTCGAGGCGGGGGGCGTGGTCGGCGCAGCGGCCAGCCCCTCGGCCTTGCCCTCGGCGTGGGCGGCCTTGACTTCGGCGTCGAGCCGCTTGGCGCGCTCGTCGACTTCGCCGATCCGACCGCGTAGCTGACCATAGGCGAACACCATCAGAAGCCCGCCGATGATCGCGAGGTTCTTCAAGGCCATCGCGGCCTGCGTGGGGTCGGTGACCTTCTCGTGGAAGAACAGCGTCGCCAGCGCGGTAAAACCGACCAGTGCGAGACTGGCGATGCGGGTCATGAAGCCGCTCGCAAGCACCAGCCCGGCGACGATCTCGAATACGCCGACCGCGAGCGCGAAGCTGCCGGGGAAGGGCGATTCGGCTTCCATGTAGGCCGCCGTTCCAGCGGGATCCATGACCTTGCCGAGCCCGGCGAAGACGAACAGCGCGCCGAGCAGGATGCGCCCGGCCAATGCAGCGATGGTTGCCATTGAATTCTCTCCCCTGTGTCCCTCTTGAATCGCTTCGGCGGTCGGGCGTTCCCTAATCCTCGACCGCGAAGGTGATCTCGGCATGGTTGCGCAGCCGTTCGACCAGCGCTTCGCCGAGGAAGGCGCCCGGTGTCCCCACGCCGCCGCCGGCCGTGCAGTCGAGCAACGCCACGCCGGTTTCGGCGAGCATCCTGCTGGTCGAGCCGTAACCCGGATCATAGCGCCCCTTCACGCCATAATGCAGCCGCGTGCCGTCGGGCCATTCGCCGACGAACAGAATGTCGTAATGGCCGTTCTCGCGCTCTTCCTTGCTCGGCCCTTCGCCCGGCTTGGGCGGCTTGGCGCCGAAGGGGTTCTTGAGCATCTCCATCACCGCATTGGCGGCGGCCTTGCCCGCCTCGCCCGGGCTGGTGAGCATCATCTCGTCATAGCGGAAATCCGCGCCATAGCGGTGCCCAAGCAGGAAATTGGTGCGGTGGACGTTCTTCACGTTGATCGTCGCCATGATGAAAGGCGCAGCCCACTTGCCGAGTTCGTCCTCGTAATGCGGGACCATGCCGCCCGGCTGGTCGGGACCCTCGAATCCGGGCGTCAGACCGAAGGGATCGTTGAGGACCTTGATGATCGACGGGTTCCTTGCCGCCGCCTTCATCGTCGCTGTCAGGCTCGCCGCAGTGCCGCCCGAAAAGGTGCCCTGCATCGACCGTACGCGCCCCTTTACCCGCGGGGCCGGCGAGCCGTGGCGCTTGATCGCCTCTTTCTGCAGCATCAACACCCCGAGATCGAAGGGGATCGAATCGAACCCGCTCGAAAAGCAGATCCGCGCGCCGCTCGCCTGCGCTTCTTCGTGATGGGCGTCGATCATTTCGCGCATCCACGCCGGTTCGCCGCACAAATCGGCATAATCGGTGCCGGACCTGGCGCAGGCGGCGACGAGCCTGTCGCCATAGAGTTGGTAGGGCCCGACGGTGGTGAGCACGACCCGGGTGCGGCTGCACATCGCCTCGAGGCTGGCGGGATCGTCGGCATCGGCAACCACCAGCGGAGTCGATCTGGGCGCGCCGATCACGTCGCGCACCTCCTCGAGCTTGTCCATGCTGCGCCCCGCCATCGCCCATTTGGGGCCGTCGGCGGCACTGCCGTATTCGCGCACGAAATGTTCGGCGACGAGGCGGCCGGTATAACCGGTGGCGCCATAGACGATGATGTCGAACTCGCGGTCAGCCATGGGATTGCTCTCCTTCGCGCCTAGGTGTGCGAGCGGGCGAGGGGAGAGTCAAAGCCGTTACGGCGCCCGTGGTATCCTCGGCAGCACGCCGGTCTGGCTCGAGATCGCGAGCAACCGCCCGTCCGCGGCGAAATGACGGGCCGCACCGTGAACCACGCCGCGGTCGAAGGCGGCCAATTCGGTTACGCTCAAAACCCACCCCGGATCGCATCCCTGCACGAAGCGGAACATGGCATCGAGGCTCGATCCGCCGCGTGTCGCCGGATGCGCGCCGAGGAAGAGGTCGGAAATGATCGCCAGCCAGCCGGCATCCACTGCGAATTCGGCGCGCGAACGGGTCCAGACGGCCTGAAGGCCGCGCGCCTCGTCCTGCAAGGCGATGCGATAATCGAACTGGTCGGGCAGGCCTCCGGGCGCCGAATGGCTGATCTCGACCGCTGTCGCCGCATCGGGGCCGGGTACATCGGGCATTTCCGCGAATAGCGTCTGTTCGCTCGGCTCGCGCGCGCCCAGCGCCCCGCTCGCCCGGTGCGTCGGGCGCCCGTTGACGCTGGCGGAGGCGGCATATTGCGCCACCGCCTGCCCGCCGCCGCACTGCTCGACCTCGATGGCGAGCTCCTCGGCATGCTGCGTGGGTCCCAGGAAATGGACCTGCGCCCACAGCAGCGGCAGCTCGCTGTCGAGCTCCATCGAGTCGACGATCGCCGCCAGCGCGACCCCGCCCATGACATGCGGTGCGCCTTCGGCCCCGGCGGTTGCCGGGGGCATGACGGGGAGGGTGAACCTGCCGCTTCGCTGGCCGCTCCCGTCCTTGGGCACCACGCGCCAGAAGGGGAAGCGGCCCACGCTCATAAGCGGGGGAGTGTGACCCCGCGCTGGCCCATGTACTTGCCCGCGCGGTCGGCATAGGTCACTTCGGGCCGCTCGTTCCCCTGGAGGAAGAGGAACTGGCACGCACCCTCGTTGGCGTAGATTCTCGCGGGCAGCGGCGTGGTGTTCGAAAACTCCAGCGTCACATGGCCTTCCCAGCCCGGCTCGAGCGGGGTCACGTTCACGATGATCCCGCAGCGCGCATAGGTGCTCTTGCCGAGGCAGATGACCAGCACGTCTTCGGGAATGCGGAAATACTCGACCGTGCGCGCCAGCGCGAAGCTGTTGGGCGGGATCACGCAGACGTCGGTGTCGCGATCGACGAAGCTGTTGCTGGCAAAATCCTTGGGATCGACCACCGCGCTGTCGACATTGGTGAAGATCTTGAACTCGGGTGCGACGCGCGCGTCGTAGCCGAAGCTCGACAGCCCGTAGCTGATCACACCCTCACGCCGCTGCGCTTCGACGAAGGGCTCGATCATCCCCTCGCTCATCGCCTTGTCGCGGATCCACTTGTCCGAAAGAATCGCCATGGAGGAGGGATTCCCCAACTGGGGGGCGGGGGCAAGCGCAGGGCGGCGAATATCCCCTTTTGTTGCGATGGGCTTTCGACAGGCTCAGGCTGAGCGGATGGTGTGTCCGGCACACGAAGATGGACAATTCTGGGGCCACCGCCGCTCAGCCTGAGCTTGTCGAAGGCCATGCGCCGAGGATAGCCTTCCGGAATGGCCTTCTACGCGTACATCCTGCGCTGCAATGACGGCAGCTATTACACCGGCCATACCGATGACCTCGACCTTCGTGTCGCGCAGCACCGGACTGGCGCGCATGGGGGCTACACTGCCAAACGCCTGCCGGTGACACTCCTCTGGTCGCAGGACTTCCCCACGCGCGACGAAGCTTTCGACGCCGAGCGCCGCATCAAGGGCTGGACCCGGGCGAAGAAAGAGGCGCTGATCGCGGGCGACTGGGACAGGATTTCGCAGCTGGCCCGGAATCGACAAGGATGAGGTCTAGGCCGCCCCCGTCAGCGTGTAGCCTTCGACGGGCTCAGGCTGAGCGGGGGTTTTGGGCTTTTGGATGCGCAGTCCCTAACTCGCCAATAGCGTCGCATTGCCCCCGGCCGCGGTCGTGTCGATGCATACCACGCGTTCGGTCGCGAAGCGCTGGACATAGTGCGGGCCGCCAGCCTTGGGGCCGGTGCCCGAGAGGCCCTCGCCACCGAAGGGCTGGCTCTCGACCACTGCGCCGATCTGGTTGCGGTTGACGTAGAAATTGCCGACCGTGGCGCGCGCCTCGACGAAGGCGCGGACATCGTCGTTGCGGCTGTGCAGGCCCATCGTCAGGCCGAAGCCGGTGGCGTTGATGTCCTCGATCACGCGCTCGAGATCGGAGGCCTTCCAGCGCACGACGTGGAGGATCGGGCCGAAATTCTCGCGCTTCAGGTCGAGGATCGAATCGATCTCGATGATCGTCGGGGCGACGAAACAGCCGGCATTGGCCCCGCGGTGCAGCTTGCGCCGCCACACCGGGCGGCCCCCCTTCTTGCGCCGCGCGACGTGGCGTTCGAGCGAGGATTTGGCGTCGGGATCGATCACCGGGCCGACATCGGTCGACAGGTGTTCCGGGTTGCCGATGGTCAGCGCCTCGAACCCGCCGCGGATCATCCGCAGCATCTCGTCGTAGACATCGTCCTGGATATAGAGCACGCGCAGCGCCGAGCAGCGCTGGCCCGCGCTCTGGAAGGCAGAGGCGACGACATCGCGCGTCACCTGTTCGGGCAGCGCGGTCGAATCGACGATCATCGCGTTCTGCCCGCCGGTTTCGGCGATCAGCGTGGCGATCGGTCCCTCGCGTGCGGCGAGGCCGCGGTTGATTGCCTGCGCGGTCTGAGTCGATCCGGTGAAGGCGACCCCCGCGATGCGCGGGTCCGAGGTAATCATCTCGCCGACATCGCCCGCGCCGGGCAAAAGCTGGAAAGCTTCCTCGGGAATGCCCGCCTGGTGGCAGAGCCGCACTGCCAGCGCGGCGATCAGCGGGGTTTGCTCCGCCGGCTTGGCGACCACCGTGTTGCCCGCGGCGAGCGCGGCGGCGGGTGTGCCGATGAAGATCGCCAGCGGGAAGTTCCACGGGGAAATGCAGGCGAACACGCCGCGGCCATGCAGGCTCAGCCGGTTCTCCTCGCCGGTCGGGCCGGGCAGGATGATGGGCCGCGTGAACTGGCGCCGCGCCTCGTTGGCATAGAAGCGCAGGAAATCCACCGCCTCGCGCAATTCGAGCACCGCATCGACCAGCGTCTTGCCCGCCTCGCGCTGGCACAGGCTGAGGAATTCGTCGGTGTGCTCCTCGAACAGGTCGGCCGCCGCCTCGAGCAGCAGCGCGCGCTTTTCGCCGCCGAGACGGTCCCACCCGGGCTGGATCGCCTGCGCGCGGGTGATCGCTTCCTCGACCTCGAAGTCGAGCGTGTCGCGGCGCGTGCCGACTTCGGCGGAAAGGTCGTGCGGCTTGTTGATCGGGGCGCTCTCGCCCTCGGCGCCCGACTTGAAGGTCGGCTCGGCGACCCAGTGGCGGCTCTCGAGCCTGGCGAGCCGTTCCTGCAAGGGTTCGCGTACCAGCGGGTCGCTGAGATCGATCCCGGCCGAATTGCGGCGATCGGGAAATATGTCGGTCGGCAAAGGGATCGCCGGATTGCGATGCGGTTCGAGCGCGGCAAGGTCGGCCACCGGATCGGTGGCGAGCTCTGCCGCGGGCACATCGGCATCGGCCATCCGGTTGACGAAGGAACTGTTCGCGCCGTTTTCGAGCAAGCGGCGCACCAGATAGGCAAGCAGGTCCTTATGCGTTCCGGTCGGCGCATAGATGCGCACATTGGTGCGCCGGTCGCCCTCCATCTGGGCCAACGCGCCATAGACGTCCTCGCCCATTCCGTGGAGCCGCTGGAACTCGAATTGCTTGGGACCCGCCAGCGCCTTGATTGCACCAATTGTATAGGCGTTGTGCGTGGCGAAGGCGGGGTAGATCGCGTCGTCCGCCGCCAGCATCTTCTCGGCACATGCGAGATAGCTGACATCGGTCGCGAGCTTGCGCGTGAAGACCGGGAAGTCGGTGAAACCGCCGACCTGGCTCAGCTTGATCTCGGTATCCCAATAGGCCCCCTTGACCAGCCGGACGAAGAACCGGCGATCGTATTTGCGTGCCAGCCGTGCGACCCAGTCGACCATCGGAACGCCGCGCTTCTGGTAAGCCTGGATGGCGAGGCCGAAGCCATCCCAGCGGCTTCCGTCGGCACGGGTGAAGAGGCTGTCGTCGCGCGCCAGCGCCTCGATCAGGTCCATCGAGAGCTCGAGCCGGTCGGCTTCTTCGGCATCGATGGTGAAGTGGATATTGGCATCGCGCGCGGAACTGGCGAGATCGCGGACGATCGGGAGCAGATCGGCCACCGCGAGATCGGCATGGAGGAAGGTGTATCGCGGGTGCAGCGCCGACAGCTTCACCGAGATGCCGGGCGAGCTCCACACGTCGCCGGTGGCTTCCTTCACCAGCCGGTCGATCGCCTTGTGGTAATTGACCCGGTAGCGTTCGGCATCGTCATAGGTCATCGCGGCTTCGCCGAGCATGTCGAAGCTGTGCGTCAGCCCCGTGGCGCGCTCGGGCTTGGCGCGCTTGAGCGACTCATCGATCGTGCGACCGTAGACGAACTGCCCGCCAAGGATGCGCATCGCCTGCAGCGTCGCCTTGCGGATCACCGGCTCGCCCAGCCGCGTGACCGCGTTCTTGAGGCTGCGGCGCATGCCCTTCTGCGCTTCTTCGGGCCGTCCGAGCACTTCGCCCGTCAGCATCAGCGAGAAGGTCGCGGCGTTGACGAAGGTCGAGGAGCTTTCGCCCATGTGTTCGGCCCAGTCGATGTCGCCGATCTTGTCGCGGATCAGCGCATCGGCGGTGGCTGCGTCGGGCACGCGCAGCAGCGCCTCGGCCAGGCACATCAGTGCCACGCCTTCCTCGGTGGCGAGGCCGTATTGCTGGAGGAAGGCGTCGATCCCGCTCGCCTTGCGCTTGCGCGCCGCCTCGATCAGCTGGATGGCGATGCGTGCCGCATCCTCATGCTTGGCGCTGGCCCCGGCCGCCTGCGCGATGCGTTCGGCCACGCAGGCATTCTCTTCCGCGCGATAGGCTTCGCGTACGGCCTGGCGGGAAATGGGGGACAGATGCGCTGGATCGTGCAGGGCCATACGACTCCGTTAGGCAGGTAAGTATTTGCGGGCCCCTTGGACCCGGGCGTCTATCCTTTCAAGCTTTGTGAAAGGCGCTTGTTCCGTACGGTCGCCTAGGCGCGCGCGGCGAACCAGTCGGCCACCGCCTTTTGCGACTCCTCGGCAAGATGCATGCCCAGCTTGCTGCGCCGCCACAACACATCCTCGGCGGTGCGCGCATACTCGTTGGCAACGAGATAGCGCAGCTCCGCCTCGTAGAGCGTGCCGCCGAAGTCCTCGCCCAGTTCGGACAGGGCGGTCGCCTCGCCCAGCAGGTCGACGATGCGCGTGCCGTAGGCCCGGGCAAGGCGCTGGAGCATCTCGGGCGGAACCCAGGGCCAGCGTTCGCTCGCGCCCCACAAGAAGCCGGCGAAATCGCCGTCGACGTCTCCACCGGTCAGCGGGGTGCCCGCGGTCCAGGGCTTGCCCGGCACGGTCATCGCCTTGCCCAGCCGCTCGAGGGCATGCTCGGCGAGCCGGCGATAGGTTGTCAGCTTGCCGCCGTATACCGACAGGATCGGCGCGCCGCCCTCGGTCTCCAGCTCGAAGACGTAATCGCGGGTGACGGTCGAATTGCTCTTCGCATTGTCCTCGTAGAGCGGTCGGACCCCCGAATAGCTGGAGACGATCTCGTCCTCGGTCACCGCGCTGGCGAAATAGCGCGAAGCGGCAGCGCACAGATAGGCTGTTTCTTCGGGAGCGATCGCGACGTGGTCGAGATCGCCATCGTAGCGGACATCGGTCGTGCCGATCAGCGTGAAGTCGCGTTCGTACGGTATGGCAAAGACGATGCGCCCGTCGGGCTGCTGGAAGATATAGGCATGTTCGCCCGGATACGCGCGGCGCACGATGATATGGCTGCCCTTGACAAGCCGGAGATGCGCGGGCGTTCCGGCGCCCAGTGCCAGCCGCGCGACGCGGTCGACGAAGGGGCCGGTGGCGTTGACGATCGCGCGCGCGACCACTTGCTCTTCGCCGCCCTCGCCACGGAGCATCGCGCGCCAGTGGTCGCTGTGGCGTTCGAGCGCCGTGCATTCGCAGCGGGTGCGGATGGTCGCGCCGCGGTGCTCCGCATCCATGGCGCTCAGCACGACCAGTCGCGCATCCTCGACCCAGCAGTCCGAATATTCGAAGCCGCGCACGAAGCGGCCCTGCAGGATCGAGCGATGGGGGGCGTGGCGCAGGTCGATCGCGGTCGAGCCCGGCAGGCTGCGTGACCGCCCCCCCAGCCGGTCGTAAAGCATCAGGCCGAGCCTGAGCATCCACCGCGGCCGCATGCTCGGTTCGTGCGGGAGGACGAAGCGCAGCGGCCGGATGATGTGGGGCGCTGCGGCGAGCAGGATTTCGCGTTCGTGCAGGCTCTCGGCGACAAGCCGGAAGTCGTATTGTTCGAGATAGCGCAATCCGCCGTGGATCAGCTTGGTGCTGGCCGAGGAAGTGTGCGAGGCGAGATCGTCTTTCTCGACCAGCAGTACCTTTATGCCGCGGCCAGCGGCGTCGCGGGCGATCCCCGCGCCGTTGATGCCGCCGCCGACGACGAGCAGGTCGTAGTCCGCGTTCATTCCTGCCGGAACAGCCGCCCGGCGACGGCATCGAGCTTGGTCAGGACCGCCTTGTCATGCTTGGCAGGGGCGGTGATCACCGCATCGTCCAGCGCCCGGTCGATGGGCGATGGAGTACGCTTTTCGGGCAGGCCCTTGCAGAAGGCTTCCACCGCCTTGCGAGCGAGCTGCGAATTCGCCTCCATCTGCGTGACGACATGCGCAACGTCGACCGCCTCTCCCTCTTCGCGCCAGCAATCGTAATCGGTGACCATGGCAAGCAGGGCGTAGGGCAGTTCCGCCTCGCGCGCCAATTTGGCCTCGGGCATACCGGTCATCCCGATGACCTCCGCCCCCCAGTGCCGATAGAGCCGGCTTTCCGCGCGTGAGGAGAACTGGGGTCCTTCCATCGCGAGATAGGTCGCACCCTCGGCGCATTCGCCGCCGGCCTCGACAACTGCCCTGGCAGCATATTTCGAAAGGCGTTCGCAAACCGGATCTGCCATCGAGACATGCACGACGAAGCCATCGCCGAAGAAGCTCGAAGGGCGTCCCCTGGTGTTGTCGATGAACTGGTCGACGCTGACGAAGCGTCCGGGCGGCAGGTCCTCGGCCAGCGAGCCCACCGCGCTGATCGCCAGAATGTCCGTGCAGCCTGCGCGCTTCAAGGCATCGATGTTGGCGCGCGCGTTGAGCGTCGAAGGCGCGATCCGGTGTCCGCGGCCGTGACGGGGCAGAAAGCGCACGCGGACATGGCCGATGGTCCCGCACAGGATTTCGTCCGACGGTTCGCCCCAGGGTGATTGTACGGCAATCCATTGCGCATCCTCCAGCGCATCGATGGCGTAGAGCCCCGATCCTCCGATGATGCCGATGGTCCATTCGCTCATGTGCAGTATCTCGCAAACCCGGGCAGCTAACGTGTGACGAGGGGTGGCCGTTGGCGCTAAGGCTGTCCACCCCCGAGTGCATGATGACCGCAGCCGATCGCTGCGAATGCGCTGCCCGCATGCGTATTCACGCTCGCCCAGTCGACGCTCGTCTTGACAGAATTGCCCATTTGTCGCGGAACCGAGACCTTTGGCGGGGCATAAGGTAGAGTGATGACCGAAACGACAATCGAACCGACGCTGGCGAGCCTGAGCGAACGGCTCCGCGTGCTCCACCGCCAGACCCGCGAGACACCGCTGTTCAACCCGGTCTTCCAGCTTTCGTTGGATATCTCGCGCAAGCTCGAGAGCGGCGAACTCGATATCGGCGCGCTCGCCGGGCTGGTCGACGAACTCGAGGCGCAATCGCTCGACGCGCGCGCCGCGCGGCTCCGCAATCTGCTCCGCCCCGACGCCGCGAGAGAGCGGTTGTCGAAGCTCGCCGAGGAGGGCGAGGATTTCGAGGCCTTCCGCTCCTTCTGGGAACAGCCGCACATGCATGCGGTGTTTACCGCCCACCCCACCTTCCTGCTGTCGCCGCAGCAGAGCGCGGTCGTGGCCGAGGAAGTGGCCAGCGGGGATAGGGCCGCGACGCAGCAGCCGAGCGAGAAGCCCGAGATCACGCTGCGCTACGAACACGAATGCGCCATGGAGGCGCTCGTCAACGCGCAGGATGCGCGCGACCGGATCGTGAGTAGCGTCCTGCGCCGCGCCCGCGACGCCTTTCCCGATCGCTGGACCGAACTGAAGCCGCTGCCCTTCCGTTTTGCCAGCTGGGTGGGTTACGACATGGACGGGCGCACCGATATTACCTGGTACACCTCGATCGCGTTCCGCCTCGCCGAGAAGGCGCAGCGGCTGGCGCGTTATGCCGCCACGCTCGAGGCGATCGATCCCGCGCATGCGATGCTCGATACGCTGCGCGGCGCCCGGCAGCGCGCGCAGGCCAGCGCGGAGGAGTTTGCCGGCGACCTGTCCGACCCTTCCGATCTGTCGGCCGCCGCCAACCGGCTGACCGCCGACCATCCCGACAAGCTGCTCTCGCTTGCCCCGCTGATCGACCAGCTCGAAGACGAGGCGGCCGGGAGCGATGCCGATCGGGCCATCGCGCTGCGGACGCTCGCCGCGGCGATGCGTGCCGACGGGCTCGGCATGGGCTGGATCCATTTCCGCGTGAACGCCAAGCAATTGCACAATGCGATCCGCGCGCGGCTCGGCGATGCGGCGGATATCGATCTCTCCAGCCGCGGCGCGATCGCCGCCCTGCGCGAACTGCTCGCCGAGGTCACGCCGCAGAGCGCCAATTTCGCCAGCCTTGCTGTCGAGAGCTCGACCGCTGTGCGCCAGTTCCTCGTCATGGACCAGATCCTCAAGCACGTGGATGGCGATGCGCCGATCCGCATGCTGGTGGCCGAATGCGAACAGCCGGCGACGGTGCTCGCCGCGCTCTATTTCGCGCGCGCTTTCGGTATCGCCGACAAGGTCGATGTGTCGCCGCTGTTCGAAACCGAGACTGCGCTCGAACACGGCGGGCGGTTCCTCGACCTGCTGCTCGCAGAACCCGACTATCAGGCCTACGCCAAGCAACGCGGGCGGGTGGCCATCCAGACCGGCTTTTCCGATGCCGGGCGCTTTGTCGGGCAAATCCCCGCGAGCCTCGCAATCGAACGCCTGCAGGGCCGCCTCGCGGAGGCCATGGCCGAAAACGGGCTCGGCGACGTGTCGGCGCTGATCTTCAACACGCATGGCGAGGGCATGGGGCGCGGCGCGCACCCATCGAGCTTCGAAGACCGGATCGAATGGGCGCTCAGCCCATGGGCGCAGCGCCGCTTCGCGCGCGCCGGCATCACGCTCGAGCCCGAGGCGAGCTTCCAGGGCGGGGACGGCTATTTGCTCTTCGCCACGCCCGATATCGCGCTCGCCACGCTGACGCAGATCGTCGCGCACAGCCCGGCGCATACCGATCCCGACGTGCCCACCGATCCTTTCTATCGCCGCACCGATATCAGCCTCGATTTCTACCGTGCGATCAAGGAGCACCAGCGCGACCATCTCGAAAGCCGCACCTACAGCCGTGCGATCACCGCCTTCGGGCTGGGCCTGCTCAACGAGACCGGCAGCCGCAAGTCGCGTCGTCAGAGCGACCTTTCGGCCGACCGCGAGATGAGCCTGCGCCAGATTCGCGCGATCCCGCACAACGCCATCCTCCAGCAGCTGGGCTATCCGGTGAACATCATCGCCGGCGTCGGCAGCGCGGCGGAGAGCCAGATCGAGGAAGTCGGCGCCCTGCTCGCCGAAAGCCCGCGCGGGCGCCAGATCATGCGGCTGGTGCGGGCTTCGAACGCGCTTGCCAGTATCAAGACGGTCGCGGCTTTCGGCGAGCTGTTCAATTCGGCCTATTGGGCGAGCCGCACCTATCGCGGCACCGAAGAGCATCTGGCACAGGCCTGCGAGGCGCTCGCCGAGTACCTCATCAAGGATGATCGCAACGGCGTCTTCCGCCGGCTCGCCTCGCGTCTGCGCGTCGATGCCTTGAAGCTGCACCGCCTGTTCGAGTTCGTCCCCGACGAGGATCCCCATCCCGAGCGCGAGAGCACGCGTCGCGCGATCGGCGTGCTGCAGGCGGTACGCCTTGCACTGCTGCAGCACATGTTCCTCAAGATCGTCTCGGTTCCCGCCTTCAGCCGGGCCAACGATATCAGCCGGACCGATGTCATCGAAATGGTCTTCACGCTGCGCGTGGACGAGGCATTGGCGCAACTGCGTCGTGCCTTCCCCACCAGTTTCCCGCGCAAGGAGGATTTCACGCTCGACGAGCCGGGCGAATACCCGGTTGGCGTGGGCGAGGGCTATGCCGCGATCCGGGCAAACTATATCGACCCGATCGAGCAGGCCCATGCCCTGTGCTTGCGCATCTCCACTGCGATTGCCAACGAGTTCGGCGCACACGGCTGATTGAATTTACAGCCTTTTGCGCGCAAGGTCCCGCCCTGTTCGACCGGGGGAGGACGAGTCGATGGACAATTTCCTGTGGGGCGTCGCAGCCGGGATTCTGGGCGTGGCGGCATTGGTATTCTTTGCCTTCACGGTATTTCGGCGCGGGCCGCTCGCCTTCCGGGTCGACGGGTTCTACACCCATGTCGTCGACGGCGATGTGGGGCCATTCATCCGCGACGTGCAGGCCGACGTGCCCGATGGCGAAATCTGTCGGCTGGACGATCGCATGTCGTGCTCGATCCGCGATGCGGTCCAGCATCACAACCAGGCTGACCGGCCCGATTGCAACGTCCTGTTGCTCTCGGGCGGGGGGCAGTGGGGTGCCTATGGCGCCGGACTGTTCGATACGCTGAGCCGCAACAGCCCCGACGAACTCGCATTGCCCGGTCTCGGCGTCATCACCGGCATTTCGACCGGTTCGCTCCAGGCGCTGATGCTGATGGTCGCGCTCGATCCCAAGCAGGCGCCCGCCATGCGCCGTTTTGCGCTCGACCGGCTGGTGTGGGGGTATTCGCCCCGGCGAGAGCGCGACGTGGTCAACAACACCGGGCTGATCAGCGTGCCGCTGTTCGGTTCGGCCGCGGGCACTGCGCCGCTGCGCCGACGGGTGATCGAGGCGCTGATGCCCGGAGGCGACGAAAGCCTGATCGAGGCGATCGGGCAGTCGAGTATCGACGGCTTCGTCGGCTTCGTCGAAGCCGAGCGCGGCGTGTTCCGCTATGCCGAGGTCAAGGAGCTGGTGAACAGCGCCCCCAGCGCCGCCGCTGCGGCAGAGGCGCTGGCGGCAGCCACCATGGCCTCGTCCGCCATGCCGGTGTTCCACCAGCAGCTGCGGGTTGCGGGCAGCGACGGCAAGGCCCTGTCGCTCTACGATGGCGGGGTGCGCCGCTCGGTCTTCTTCGACCGTGCGATGGCCGCCGTCGACCAGGAGGTGCGCGCAATGATGACCAGTGCGCACAGCGGCGAAACGGCGCTGGCAAGCATGGAGCAGGCGAGCTTCGCGCAGGAATACGAGGGTATGGCGCCGACCGTCTATGTCGTGCGCAATGGGCCAACCGCACGCAAGAAGGATAGCCGTCTCAACGCCAGTTCGGGCCCGCTCAAGAATGGCCAGCGCGGATACGACCTGCTCGTCAACGAAAGCGAAATCGGCGCGATTGCGGGCCTGCGGCTCAACAACCCCTATGGCCGGATACTGCTGACCAGCGCCGACCGCTACGACACTTTTCCCAGCGATGTGGGCGAGAATTTCAAGAAGGACGAGATGTTCAAGCCCGCATTTATGGCCCGGCTGCGCGATCTCGGACGCCACAAGGCCGAAAGGCCCGAGGGGCCATGGTGGCCGCTCAGCCCGATTGACAGCATCTGACGGAATCGGGTCCCAAGTTCGGGCTGCGGGCCGCGCTTGCTCCGCGACAGTGGGTAGGGCTGGCCGCTGGCCTACCCGTTGTTAACGGGCGAAATGGTCGAGAAAGATCTTCCTCGATCGCTCGAGTAAGGTCGCAACCATGATCTTCTCGGCGCCATCGGGACTTCCACTGACGAGCCACAGTGCGATGGCAGCGATTCCGAAAATTGCTGCGCCCGCCGGTGCCTTGATCGCCATGGATGCCAGCGGTCCCAAGGAACCCGAATCGATGGCTTGCACCGCCACCATCATGAGCGCAGCAGCGGCGAATGGTCTCGCGACTGCGGCGAGCAAGCCTGCAAGGCGGGTTTCAGCCTTATGCGAAAGCAATAGCAGCCCGCTCGTAAGAAGCGCGGCGGTGGTGATGAGGGCACCCACGGCCACGTTGCCAGCGCCATAGCCGTTCACGCCAAGCGTCGCCGCGACCGTGACCATTGCCGCTGCGCCGGCCAACGAGAGAAATGCAGAAGCGCGGGCGTCTCCGGCAGCTTGGAGCGTAATGATGATCAGCTTGTAGACGGCGTAGAGCGCGCAGGTCGGGGCGATGATCGCAAGCAGCGGTGCCGCGGCCGTCCATTGCGAGCCTAGCAGTAGCGGCAGGACCTCGTTCGCCGTTGCGGCCAGTCCGAAGCCGAGCGGGGCGGCAATGAGGCCGTAGGCGCCCAGCATCGCCGGCAACCGTTCCGGATCAGCGCTGAGTGGCCGCCCCGTCCGCGCAGTCGTCACGAACGATACGCGGTTGAGCGCGGTTCCGATCTCATCGGTGAATATCGACGAGAGATCCCTCGAAACCGAATAGAAGCCCACGGTGTTGCGGCTTGAGATGCGGCCCACCACGATCTTTTCGATCTGGTTGTGCACCGTCTGGCCTGCCGAGGCAAGGAACATCCACAGGGAGACGCCGAGCAATTCCCTGCGCTTGGCTAGCGAAAAGCGGGGTCGGAAGGGGTGGAAGACATAAGATGCTACCGCGTTAAGCACCGACTGCAGCACCGTGCCGATGACCAGTGCCCAGTAGTTCCGAAGAATCAGCGCGGCCGCCAGCGTGACGACGAATGCCGTCAGCCGCACGCTGAGCCGCATCCTCAGGTCCCGCCCAAAATCGAAATGCCGTTCGAAATCGACGACCCCGATGTTGGCGAGCCCGTCGATGACGAAGCAGCTCGCCAGCACAGCGATCAGAAGGCCGAGCGCGGGCTCCTCGTAAAACCAGGCCGCCACGGGGGCTATGACGACGAGAACACCGGCCAGCACGGCGAGGACCAGTAGCTGGATCGTCCAGGCGGTATCGTAATGGGCGCGTTCCGGCACGGCGATCCTCAGCAGCGCCTGCCGCAGCCCGAGCGCGGAGAAGATGTCGACCAGCGCGAGCACCGAAGTGGCCAACGCTACGATCCCGAAGTCTTTCGGCGTGAGCACGCGTGCCAGCACGAGCACCGACATCAGCCCGATCAGGCGGAGGGACCAGGCAAGGGCGATGGCGGTCGCGGCGCTGCGGTATACGCCCCTGACCGGCGGAGGTTGCCCTTCGGGTGGCAGGGATCCGGAAGGAGGATAGTCGACCGTCACTTTATGGCCCGGAATACTCGATGGTTTGTAGAATCACTGGTGCAGACTGGCGCGCGGCCTGCTGTCGCAGCGTTCCGCTCAGCTGGCAAACTCGCGTAGCTTGCGAACCATTCTCCAGCCATAGGCTTTTGCAAGGTTTCGTCCCGGCCAACGCTCGGGTGCCTTGGGCTTGATGCCCAGCCGCCGCACCATGCCATTGAAACAGCGGGCATCGGATTCGATGTAACTCCATTCGGAACGCCAGGTAATCGATGCCGAGATCGATATTTCCGGCCCGTTAGTGACGTAGTGGGGTGCCATGACGGGGACATAGACCGCCTCGCCGGCACCGATCTCGAAATCGGTGCCGTGCTGCGCCATTTCGTCTTTCCACGGCAGTTCGGGCCTTCCGCCGGCGTGAAATGTCTCGTGGATTTCATCGGGTGCGCAAACCGGATTTCCTGCCGGAAACACGGTCATCACCTTCGACCCGCGCAGCTGCAAAAGGATATTGTGCTCGGGGTCGAAATGATAGGGTGTCACACCGCCGGGGGAGGTCGCGAATAAAAAGCTCTGCAGGTTGATCATCGGCCCCGTCTTGGCCTCGATCTCCGGGCGCAATTCGGCGAGCAACTGCTCCAGCAGCTCCGCATATTCGGGTTGCTGCTCGACATTGCGGAGGCAGACCCAGCGCCCTGCTTCCGCGATGTCGAGAATGGTATCGGCGGCCTGTTCGCGCAATTGCTCGGGTACCTGGTCCACCCCGATCGGTTGGTCCCCGCTGTTGCATTCGATCGACCCAAGCGGAAGGCGTCTGGCAAGGTCGGCGAGCGCATCGAGTTCGAGCAGGGGATGATGGTCGAGGCCATGCTGCAAAATATGCGGGACCTCGGGATAGTTCTCGGCGAACTTTTCATGGGTGGATTGCGGAAATATCGCCATCGCTAGACTCCTGAAGGGGCGTTGGCCATTTCGCGTCGCAGGACCTGGCCAAATGTTGTGCGGCGCAGCGGGCCGCCGATAGAGATCGAGATCCGACCAAGCCGTCGGCGTTCCTGCCACATGCGGTTCATGACACTGTGGTTCGGGGCGGCGCAGCTGTCGCACCAATCGATATCGAAACGTTTCAAGGCGTTGAGGAATTCGCGTTCCAGCAACAGACCCGGAGAAAAACGCGCATAGTTTTCATCGAAGGCGGTCTTGAAACCGAATGCGCCGGGCGGCGTCAGAAAGGTGGAAAGCATGGCGATCGGCTTGCCATCTACCCTGAGCGACAGGCGCACCAGCCGCTCACTTTCGGCTGCACCGATGAGACTCTTGCGAAACATCTGGTTGGTCGAGCTGTCGCATGCCAGCGCCGAAGACGCCTGACCCTTCCAGCCCGAGGCCTCGAGCGCGAGGAACTCGTCGGTCCATCGCTCGATGCCGGCGATGCCGGTTTTCCATTCGAATGAATATGGCCCGATCTCGGACAGCCGGCGCGCGCGCCGGTTGAGATCCTTGCGGGTCCGGGCCGAGACCGATCGCGCCAGATAATCGGTCGCAGGCAAATCGGATGCCAGCAGCGCGCGCTCCTTGTCTTCCACGACACCCCAGTTGCGCTCCTCGCTGGCGAGGACCGCTGTCAGGCCTTCAAAGACCGGCCCCGAAAGTGCGAACTCCTGCAGATGCAGGAACAGCGACATCCTTGTCTGCCGGTCAGCCCACTCGAGCATGGCGCGCCAGAACTGGGTTTCCATGCCCTTGGCGATCAAGGGCGTGCCGAAGAAGATATTCGAATGGAGCCAGTTGCGTACATGGACAAGCGGCCAGCGCTCGTACTTCGACTGCCGGACGATCGGCATAAGCGCGTGCAACTTCCCGTTCCGCTTGAGCCGGAGGATGGTAACGGTGTTGTCCCGGTCGAAGCTGGCAAGTGAGGGCAGCAGGTACCAGCCCTCGTAGAACGGATTGGGTTCTGTCGCGCAGCGAGCCAGCTCCTCCCACGCCGCGGTTTCTGCGGACATGGCACGCCAAGGCACGCAGTCCAGCTCCGCGCGAGAGACCGGCTGCTCGAACATTCTCGATTTTGATCGTGCCCTGTTGCCCACGACCTCCCCCAGCTTGAATCGTACGATGTGGGAAGGATCCTAGCAAGCAGACCTCAGTTTATGGTTAATGCCGGACGGGCGCGTAGATGCGCATTCATCCAGAGGGTCGCGGGGCAGGCAGGTGGAGCTGGCCGTGCATGTCCGGCCGACAGGGCGTGCTGCGCGGGCAGTACCGAGGAACCGGCCATATCTCGGGCCGTCTCATCCGCCGTGCTGGAGATGCCACATTTCAGAAGATTGGTGCGGTCGAGAAGACTCGAACTTCCACGGCCTTGCGGCCACAACGACCTCAACGTTGCGCGTCTACCAGTTCCGCCACGACCGCACACAGTCTGCACCGGGAGCGAATCCGCGAAGGGCGGCTCCCGTCGGTAGGAGCGCGCCACTAGCAGCGAGGCTGCGCCCCCGCAAGCATCTTTATTGCGCGAATGGGAAAGCTAGCGCGGGGCCCAGCCGATATCGGCGAATACCGCCGATTTGGGGACGTCGGTGACCGCCTCGTTGATGGTCAGTTCCTCGCCCGGAGCGAGGCTCGACTGCGGCGGCTGGACCACCCAGCTGTAGACCTGCCGCTCGCGCTGGTCGCGTAGCACGATCAGGATCGGCGGTATGGCGCGCGATTCGCGCGCGGTGTTCTTGACGATGATCCGCGCCCCGAAAAACTCCGTACCGTTGGGCAGCGTGCGCCGTTCCTGCTGTTCGACCGGAAAGCTCAGCTCGAGGTCGGGCTGGGCCGCGCCGAACAGCGGGCGCGAGACCGGGACCCAGTCCGGCAGGCCGACAAAATTGACCGCCGCCACTGTCGCGAGCGCGACCACCGCGAAGACCGTTGCCGCCCAGGTCCACAGCCGGGTGAGGTTGCGTCGCGGGCGGAAGGGTGGCGCGTGGTCGAAGCGCGATGGCCCAACGTCTTCCTGCGGCTCGGGCGGGGGCGGGAGATCGTCCTGGACCTCGCCATAGGGAGGCGCGGCCTCATCGAAATCGGGCCCGTCGCGCCGCGCATCTGCAGGAGCGGTATCGTCGTAGGTGAAGCCGGGCTTGGCGTGCGGCGCAGGCTGCTCCGGTGCCGGAGGCGGTACCGGCGGGGGCGGCGGCGGAGCGGGAGTGACCGGCACCTCTTCGAGCGCGGCGAGCCGTTCGGCATCGGGCCCATCCTGAAACCAGCTGTGCTTGCATTTCGCGCAGCGCACGGTGCGCCCTTCGATTCCGATGGCGCTGTCGGGCACGACATAACGCGTGGAACAGGCGGGGCAGGCAATGATCATGGTGACCCAAGGCCTTAGGCTGCGCCGCGAATCACGACAAGCGACAGCCCTGTTCGCAAACCCCGAGAGCGGCTTTTTTCCACATGCAAGCGCGGTTATAGGCTGTTCGCGACGATGACGGGCGCCTCTTTCCTCTTGATCCACCGGGCCGGGCGATGAGCGTGTCCGAAGAGGAGATCGTCCGCTTCGACAATGTCGGCCTGCGTTACGGCACCGAGCGCGAGGTGCTGTCGAACATCTCTTTTACACTGTTTCCCGGGCGGTTCTATTTCCTCACCGGCGCCAGCGGCGCGGGCAAGACCTCGCTGCTCAAGCTGCTCTATCTTGCCCAGCGCCCCTCGCGCGGGGCGATCCGCATGTTCGGCACCGATGTGATCACGCAACCGCGCGAGCGGCTGCCGGCCTATCGCCGGCGTATGGGAGTCGTGTTCCAGGACTTCCGGCTGGTCGACCACCTCTCGGCCTTCGACAATGTCGCCCTGCCCCTGCGCGTGTCGGGTGTGCGCGAGGCCGACCTGCTCGGCCCGGTCGCCGACATGCTCGAATGGGTCGGACTCGCACACCGCGCCGATGCCCGTCCGGCGACGCTGTCGGGCGGCGAGCAGCAGCGCGTCGCCATCGCTCGCGCGGTCATCGGGCGGCCCGACATGCTGGTGGCCGACGAACCGACCGGCAACGTCGACCCGGAAATGGCGCTCAAGCTCATTCGCCTGTTCGAGGCGCTCAACCGGCTGGGAACCACGGTGGTGGTGGCGACGCACGATGTCCACCTGCTGCGCAAGGTGCCCGATTCGCTGATCATGCGGCTCGACAAGGGGGTGCTCTCCGATCCCACCGGCGCGCTGCGCTATCCGCCGCGCCGGGTGGGGGCGGGCGAATGAAGAAGCCACCGGTGCTGAGCCGCCGGGCGGCCCGCGGTCCCGCTCCGCTGCGCGGCAAGCGCGCGGCGCACCTGCTGCCGCAGACCCGCCTCGGCGGACCCATGCCCTGGGTGATCGCGATCATGGTCGCGCTGACCGTGCTGGCGGCGGGAGGCGGGCTGGCGCTGGATAACCTGGCCGATCGGGCGCGTGGCGAGCTCGCCGGCAGCGCGACCGTGCAGATCCTCGCCGTCGATCCGGAAAACCGCGCTCGGCAGGCCGAGGCGGTGGCGGAGATTCTGGTCCAGGACCCGGACGTCGCCGGGCTCGCGCTGGTACCGCAGGATACGGTCGAGAGGCTGCTCGAACCCTGGCTCGGGTCCGGCAATCCCGAAGATGCGGTGCCGATCCCGGCGCTGATCGACCTGCGTCTGCGCGGCGGTGCCGACCAGGCGACGCTCGATCGATTGCGCGGCCTCCTCGCCGAGCGTGCACCCGACGCGCGCATCGATGCGCAGGGCAAATGGCTCGCTCCGGTCCTCGCCGCATTGTCGGCACTGGGTTGGATGGCGCTGGGGCTGATCGCGCTGCTCGCCTTCACCGGCGCGGCGGCGGTGTGGCTCGCGGCGCGCAATGCGCTGGGCAGCAATCGTGACACGATCGAAATCGTCCACCTGCTCGGCGGCAGCGACCACCAGATCGCGCGGATCTTCCAGCGCTCGATCCTCTTCGATGCGCTGCTCGGCGGCGTGCTCGGCCTGGTCCTCGGAATGGCCGCGGTGTGGTTGATGGGAGCGCAGTTCTCGGCGCTGGATTCGGGCCTGGTTTCGGGCGGCGGGCTCGAAAGTAGCGACTGGCTGGTCTTGGCCCTTGTCCCGGCGGGGGCGGTTGTTCTAGCGGTCTTCACGGCGCGGTTCACCGTCCTCGCGTCGCTCAGGAAAATGCTGTGATCCTCCGCTTCTTCGCCGCCGTCGTGCTGATCTATGCGCTGGGCTTCCTCGGCTTTGCGGTTGCCCTGCCCAAGCCCGCCGCCGACGAGAAGACCGATGCGGTGGTGGTGCTGACCGGCGGACCCGGACGGATTTCGCGCGGGCTCGAGGTGGTCGGGCAAGGGCTGGCCAGGGAAATGTTCGTTTCGGGAGTCGATCCCGAGGTCAAACCGGCCGAATTCGCCGCCGAATTCGACGTCTCGCGGCGGACGATGGAATGCTGCGTCAAGCTCGGCTACCTCGCGGTCGACACCCGCAGCAATGCGGGCGAGGCGGCGCAATGGCTCAAGGAAAACGACTTTACTACCGTGCGATTGGTGACGACGGACTGGCACATGGCGCGCGCGGCATCCGAGTTCAGCGAGACGCTGCCTTCCGATGTCGAGGTGATCAAGGACGCGGTTCCCTCGCACCCCGACCTCGCCACGCTCTATCTCGAATATAACAAGCTGCTGGCGGCGGCGGTTTCGCAGGGACTGCCGCGGTGAGGGGGCCGATGCGTCTGCTGCGAAACCTCGCCTTCTATCTCGCCTTCTATCTCGGAAGCCTGCTGATCACCACGGCCTCGCTGATCGCATTGCCCTTCAGCGTCACGGCATTTCGCGCGCGGGTCCGCAACTGGGCGCAATGGCAACGCTGGTGCCTGACCCGCCTGCTCGGCTGCGAAATCGTGCACGAGGGCATGCCGCTGGCCGAGCCGGTGCTCTACGCGATCAAGCATGAAAGCTTCTTCGAGGCGATCGATGCGCCGGCGCTGTTCGATACGCCCAGCGTCTTTGCCAAGCAGGAACTGTTCAACATCCCGCTGTGGGGCCGCGCGGCGGCCGCATTCGGGCTGGTCCCGGTCGAACGCGATGCAGGCGCCAGGGCGCTGATGAAAATGATCCGGTCGGCCAAGGCGCTGGTAGCCGACGGACGCCCGCTGGTGATTTTCCCCGAAGGCACCCGCGTCCCGCATGGCGAGAAGCGCGAGCTGCAATCGGGCTTTGCCGGGCTATACAAGATGCTCGGCCTGCCGGTGGTGCCGGTCGCGGTAGATAGCGGCCCGGTCTACCACCGGCGGCTCAAGAAGCCGGGACGGATCACCTACCGCTTCGGCGAACCGATCCCGCCGGGCCTGCCGCGCCCCGAGGTGGAGGAGCGGGTGCTGACCGCGATCAACGCGCTGAACGACTGAGCGGCTCGCAGTGGCGAAGTCGCGCCAGGCCGCAAGCCGCCTGTGTGGCACCTGACCGGGATATTCAGCCTGCAGCTAGCCGACATAAAGTAACAAGGCGCCATGAACCGTCGCCATTTCCTCGCCTCGAGCACGGCTTTCGCCTGTGTCGCCGCAGCCCCGTTGCGCGCCGGCGGCAGGCCCGTGCCGATGTGGGAAATCGGCCCCGTCATCAACGGCCGCAACTTCTCCGTTGGCATGCCGCGCTTTCCCGAACCTTCGGCCGAGGGCTGGTTCTTCGACTTCCCCGGACCGCGCCGCAGCGACGGCCATGTCCATTATCTCACACGCCGCACCGGGCGGCTCGACCAGGCGCGCGGCCTTCGCCTGCGCTATCGTATCGATGCCAGCCCGGCGACGCGCTTCGTGCCGCAGGAGTTTCCCGACCGGACCGCCACCCTGTCGCTATTCATTCAGCGCGCCGGCGATGATTGGACGGCGCGTGGTCGCACGCGATTTCATCGGTGGTATTCGCCCGAGGAACGCGTGATCGCGCTCGAACCGGGCGAGCACGAGCTGGCTATACTGTTCGACGAGAACTGGATCAGCGTGATGGGTTCCGATCAGGCACGCAGCCCGCGCGCTTTCGAAGACACGCTGGTCGAAGCCTCGCGGATCGGCTTCACGCTCGGCAGCGCGGGCGGCCGCGGGCACGGCGTCTACGCCACGGGTCCCGCGCGCTTTACCGTGCTCGATTTTTCGGTGTTGTGAGCGCGCGCCGGCGGCACTTCGTCCCGCTTGCCCTTCAGTGGTCCTTGCGCCCGAAGTCGGGGCGCGCGTCGTCCTGGCCTTGCTCGATGATCGAGCGGCGGATGGTACGGGTCCGCTCGAACAGGTCGAACAGCGTGTCGCCGTCGCCATTGCGGATCGCGCGCTGGAGGAGGCTGAGGTCTTCGGTGAAGCGGCCGAGCACTTCGAGCACGGCGTCGCGATTGGCCAGGAAGACGTCGCGCCACATGGTCGGATTGCTCGCCGCGATACGGGTGAAATCGCGGAAACCGCCGGCCGAATATTTGATCACCTCGCCGCGGGTCACGTCTTCCAGATCCGATGCGGTGCCGACGATCGTATAGGCGATGAGATGCGGGATATGGCTGGTCACCGCGAGCACGACATCGTGGTGATCGGCATCCATTATCTCGACCTTGGCGCCGAGCCCTTCCCAGAAAGCCGCTAGCGCATCGACAGCCTCCTGCGGCGCATCCGCACCCGGGGTGATTATGCACCAGCGGTGGCGGAAGAGCTCGGCAAAGCCCGCGTCCGGCCCGCTGTTCTCGGTCCCCGCCACGGGGTGCGCGGGGATCACCACCGCCTCGGGCAGCGCGGCGCGCAAAGCCTCGCCGACGCTGCGCTTGGACGAGCCGACGTCGCTGACGATCGTGCCGGGCTGCAGATGCGGGGCGATCGCCTCGGCAGCATATCCCATCGCGCCGACGGGGACGCAGAGGATAACGAGGTCGGCCTCGCGCACGGCATCGGCAATCGTGTCGCAGACCTCGCCGGCGAGGTCTCGCTCGGCAGCGCGGCTGCGCACGTCGGCGTCGGCATCCCAGCCGGTGGTCGCGACATCGGGAAGCATGTCGCGCACCGCCAGCCCGATCGATCCGCCGATCAGGCCGAGGCCGACGATCGCGACGCGCGCGATGCTCATCCTGTTACCCCGCAGAGCGCGCGCAGCACGGCGGTGATTTCGTCCATCTGCTTGGCGGTTCCGATGGTGATGCGCAGGCCGTGCGGCAGGCCCTGCCCGGGCAGGTGGCGCACGGCATATCCCGCCTCGCCGATCGCGGCTAGCGCGGTCTCGGCGCTGACAGCGCCCTCGAACAGCACGAGCACGAAATTCGCCTTGCTCGGAACGGCACGCAGGCCGTGGTTGCCGAGCGCTTCGATCGCATCGGCGAAGCGAGCCCGCTCGATCCGGTTGGCTTCGCGCGAGCGCGCCAGGAAGACATGGTCAGCCAGCGCCGCCAGCGCCGCGCGCTGTCCGCTGGCGGTGACGTTGAACGGCCCGCGAATGCGGTTGAGCACATCGATCAGATGCGGCGCACCCGTCGCCCAGCCGATCCGTTCGCCCGCCAGACCGTAGATCTTGGAAAAGGTGCGCGTGACCAGCACGTTTTCGTGACGCGCCGCGAGCTCGAGCCCGCCATCGTCCTCGTCCGCCTCGAGATATTCGGCATAGGCCTGGTCGACCACCAGCAGTACATCGTCCGGCAGTCCGGCGTGCAGCCGCGCCACCTCCTCGCGCGGAAGATAGGTGCCGGTGGGATTGTTCGGATTGGCGAGGAAGACGACGCGCGTCCGCTCGGTCACCGCGGCGAGCAGCGCGTCGACATCAGTGGCATAGTCGCTGTCGGCCGCCTCGACCGGGGTCGCGCCGCAGCGCCGCGCGGCGATATCGTAGACCGCGAAGCTGAAGCGGCTGAACAGCACCTCGTCGCCCGGCCCGGCGAAGCCCTGCGCGGCAAGATTGAGCAATTCGTCCGATCCCGTCCCGCAGACGATCCGCGCCGGGTCGATCCCGTGCTGCCGGCCGAGCGCGGCGCGCAGCGCGCTTGCGTCGGGATCGGGATAGGCGGCGGGCGCATGATCGGTGGCCAGCGCAGCGAGAGCGGAAGCGCTGCAGCCGAGGGGATTTTCGTTCGCCGAGAGCTTGACGAGCGAGCGCCCGTCCTTGCCGGTAGACTTGCCGGGCACATAGGCATGTATGCCCTCGATCCAGGGCTTCATGGTCGGGCGGTTCATCGTATCGTCTGCTGCCATCTCAGCTTCGTCGCATGAAAGAAATACGGCCCTTCGACAAGCTCGGGGCGAACGGATAGGGAGGTTGGCTCTAAACCCGTTTGTGCTGAGCTTGTCGAAGCACCGTACTTTCTTGATGGCCAAGGCGTAGTTTGAGCACGAGTTCGCACAAGATCGTATTGACCGCCCCGCTGCCGCTCGACGGTGGCGGCGAGCTGGCGCGCGTCGAAGTGGCCTACGAGACCTATGGGGCGCTCAATGAAGATCGCTCGAACGCGATCCTGCTATGCCATGCGCTGACCGGCGACCAATATGTCGCCTCGCCCCACCCGATCACCGGGAAGCCCGGCTGGTGGGAACGGATGGTGGGGCCGGGCAAGCCGATCGACACGGGCCGCTTCCACGTCATCTGCGCCAATGTCATCGGCAGCTGCATGGGGTCGAGCGGCCCGGCCAGCCTTGCCGAGGACGGCCAGCCCTACGCGATGCGCTTCCCGGTCATTACGATCCGCGACATGGTTCGCGCGCATGTCGGCCTGCTCGATGCGCTGGGGATCGCGCAGCTGCATGCGGTCGTCGGCGGGTCGATGGGCGGGATGCAGGCACTCAGCCTCGCGGCGAACTGGCCCGAGCGGGCTGAGCGCGTGCTTGTCATCGCCTCGACCAGCCGCCACTCGGCACAGAACATCGCCTTTCACGAACTCGGCCGGCAGGCTATCATGGCCGATCCGCGCTGGAACGGGGGCGAGTATTACGGCGGCGAGGCGCCCGACAACGGGCTCGCCGTGGCGCGCATGGCAGCGCATATCACCTACCTCTCCGAAGAGGCGCTGACCGAGAAATTCGGGAGGAATTTGCAGGACCGGGCGGCGAAGAGCTTCGGCTTCGATGCCGATTTCCAGGTCGAGAGCTATCTGCGCTACCAGGGCAGCGGCTTCACCCGCCGCTTCGACGCCAACAGCTATCTCTATATCACCCGTGCGATGGACTATTTCGACCTCGCCGAGGAGCATGGCGGCAGGCTGGCCGATGCTTTTGCCGGAACACCCGCGCGTTTCTGCCTCGTCAGCTTCGACAGCGACTGGCTCTATCCCACGAGCGAGAGCCGCCACGTGGTCCATGCGCTCAACGCCGCCGGCGCGGCAGTGAGTTTCGTCGAGCTCTCGGCCCCGCATGGCCACGACAGCTTCCTGCTCGACGTGCCCGCGCTCGACCGGGTTGTCGGGGGATTTCTCGGATGAGCTTGCGACCGGACCTCGCGGTGATTGCGCATCACGTGCTGCCCGACAGCCGCGTGCTCGATATCGGCTGCGGCGACGGTGCGCTGATGCTCGCGCTGCGCGATACCGGCTGCGACGTGCGCGGGATCGAGATCGATCCGGACAGCGTCGAGCGCTGCGTCAGCCAGGGGCTCTCGGTGGTGCAGGGTGATGCCGATCGCGACCTCGCCGATTATCCCGACAAGGGTTTCGACTACGCCGTGCTCAGCCAGACGCTGCAGACCGCCGCGCGCCCCGACCGCATGCTCGACGAGCTCCTCCGCGTCGGCACGCGCGCCTTCGTCAGCTTCCCAAATTTCGCGCATTGGCGCACGCGCGCCGCGCTGATGTTCGGCGGGCGCATGCCGGTGACGCGCAGCATCCCGGTGAGCTGGTACGAGACGCAGAACATCCACCACGTGACGGTGAAGGACTTTCGCGAACTGGCGCGCGAGAAAGGCGCGCGGATCGAGCGCGAATGGTTCTTCGCCGGCGAGCGGCCCTTGGCGGGCGCGGCAAACTGGCGCGCCGAATTCGCGGTGTTCGAACTGTCGCGCTAGCTCGCTTTCGGCGGGATATCTGCCACCACCGGCCGATGGCCCCAATGGCGCAGGAGCCGCAGCACCGCTGCTCCCGCCAGCCCGAGCGTGCCGGTGTTGCGCAGCGGGTGGACGTTCACGCGTTCGGCCGCGGCGAGACGGGCGTCGATCACCACCGTCACGCTGCCCGGCTCGGCATCGATCATCGCCAGCGGCGTGACCGACCCCGGCGCAATGCCGAGTAGCCGTTCCATGTCCTCTGCCTTGCCGAAGCTCACGCGCCTGCAGCCGATGGCGCCGGGCAGCGCCTTGAGGTCGACGCGCGCCTCGGCCGGGACGGTCACCAGCCAGAAGGTGCCGCGGGAGTCCTTGAGGAACAGGTTCTTGGTATGCGCACCGGGCATGTCGGCATCGATCCTGCGGCTTTCCTCGACCGTGAACACCGCCGCATGCTCATACGTCTCGAACGGGATTGCCAGCGCGCGCAGATCGGCCAGCAATCCCGCTTCGCCGCGCATCAGGCGGGGCGGTGGATGCCGCAGATCTTGTGGCCGTCGAGGTCGCGGAAATAGCACAGGTGGATCGCACCCATGGTGGTTTCGCGCAGGCCCGGCGGGTCTTCGATACTGGTGCCGCCCGCCGCGACCGCGACATCGTGCAGTTCCTTCACCTGTTCGGGCGAATCGCACTTGAAGCCGATGGTCATCCCGTTGGCGCAGGTTGCAGGCTCGCCGTCGATCGGCTGCGACAGGGCGAGCACGTCACCATCGTGCATGAAGAACACGCGCTTGGTGCCGCTGTCGGTGGTGTTGTCCATCGACCCTTCGACGCCCACGACCTTGAGCACCTTCTCGTAGAAGGCCTTCGCCTTGTCGATGTCGTTGGTGCCGATCATGATGTGATTGAACATCGGATACTCTCTCCTTTGGGTTTCGATTCGCCACCTTAAGCGCGACGGGGGGGCTGGCAAGCGGCGATTGGCGCTTCGTCGCTTGCGGTTCAGCCTGGCCGGTCTAGAAACGGCGCAATGCTCGCAATCCTCGCTCCGCTCGCCCTTACGCTCGCGCAGGCCACCACTGCGCCAGCGCTGCCCGCGCTCACCCTCGAACAGGCCAGCGCATTGCGCTGTTCGGTCGCCTTCGGGCTGGTTCACATGGGCCAGAGGCAGGGCGTGCCCGCCTTCGACGAATACCCGGCCATGGACAAGCGCGGGCAGGAGTTCTTCGTCCGCACCGCGGCGCAGCTGATGGATGAACTCGGTGCCGACCGCGAGACGATCGTGGCGCTGGTGAAGCGCGAATCGGAAGATCTGGGAGCCTCGCCTGAGCGCGTGGGCGAGGTCATGCCCGCCTGCCTCATGATGCTCGACGCCTCGGCGCTCTAGCTGCGTTCAGGATCGGGTCACGGATTGCGCGCTAGTCAGGCGCCCGATTCGAAATCCGACCGGGGATTGTCCATGCGTATATTCGTTCTGCCCGCCGCGCTTGCGGCTTTTGCGCTCCCGGTGCCAGCCCTGGCGCAGGATGCAGCACCCGCTACGCCGCCGCTCGCCGAGCTGGCCGACCAGATGCGCGATCCCGCCAGCCAGCGCGAGATGGCGCTGATGCTCCAGGCGATGACCGAAGTCCTGCTCGACATGCCGATCGCCCCGCTGGCGCAGGCTGCCGCCGAGATGGCGGGCGAGAAGGCCGAGGCCATCGATCCCGACACGACGCTGCGCAGCATGGCGCCCGATGCGGGCCGCGTGAGCGAAGAGGTCGCGCGCAATGTTCCGCGCGCCATGCAGGCCGCAGGGGCGATGGCCGAGGGAGTGGCCGCGATGACCCCGATGCTGCGCGAAATGGCCAGGCGCATGCGCGAGGCCATGCCCGCACGCGACTGATCCACCGCTAAATTCGCCTCTTGTGTCCGCGCGCCAGTGGACGCGCGCCCGGCGTGTGTGGCAAGGCGGACTATCCATGTGGCAGCTTTACCAATTCCCCCTGTGCCCCTTCAGCCGCAAGCTGCGTCTGCTGATGGGCGAGAAGAACATCGCCTACGAGCTCGTGCGCGAGAACCCGTGGGAGGGGCGTGACGAATTCTGGCATCTCAATCCGGCGGGGCGCACTCCGGTGCTGCACGATCCGGCGCGCCATGCCGCGCTGTCCGACAGCCAGGCGATCTGCGAATTCCTCGAGGAAACGGTCGATCGCAATCCGATGATCAACGGATCGGCGCTGCAACGCGCCGAGATTCGCCGGCTGGTCGCGCTGTTCGACGAGAATTTCCACGCCGACGTCACCGGGCCGCTGCTGCACGAGCGGATGAAGAAGCGCCTCGTGCTGCGCCAGCCGCCCGATTCGCGGATGCTGCGCGAGGCGATGAAGAATGCGCATGCGCATCTCGACTATGTCGACTGGCTGATCGACAACCGCCAATGGCTCGCCGGGCCCACGCTGAGCCTCGCCGATCTCGCCTGCGCGGCGCAGCTCTCGGTGGCCGACTATCTCGGCGGGATCGACTGGAAGGGGCACGACCAGACGCGCCACTGGTATTCGGTGATGAAAAGCCGCCCGAGTTTTCGCCCGCTGCTCAGCGAGAAGATGGAAGGCCTACCCCCGCCGCCGCATTACGCGCTGGTGGATGCGTAACTGGCGACGGCACCATTTATCCGCAGAAAAACGCATTTAAGCACTTGTAAATAATTGAATAAATGTAGCTTGGGCGATCGCTGTTGAGCCAACTTCTCGGCGGCGCGCATCAAGGAAAATCGTATGTTGCAAATCATTGGCTGGATGGGGTGCCTCTATCTCGTCGTTAAGGCGTTCGAACTGTGGAGCCTTGGCAAGGCCCGTCGGGATGAGCGGGGTTTGCACGATGTCCCCGCCACGATCGGCGCAGGTCTGGCAGTTTTGGGAGCCTTCGGGTTCTTGGTGACGATCAACGCGCAGTCGGCAGCTTCGGACCACCTTTTCGGAAGCGCATCCACCCCCGGCAGCGATCCCTTGGGATACGAGGCCGAAGCCACAATGGAAGAAATCGCTGGAGAGATGGAGGCTGCGACAGGCGAATGGGACGCCGAGCTCGACTCTCTCGAGTCTGACCCTTCGACCGAGTAGTGTTATTGCGCGCCTGATTGACCGGCAGATCGTCTTCTGTCGGTATCCACGCCTGCTACCGCTGACAAACCGGGCAGAACCAGGTGCTGCGTCCGCCCTGGATGATACGGCGGATCGTGCCGCCGTCCTCATGGTGGCACGCCTCGCCCTCGCGGCCGTAGACGTGGAAGCGGGTGGCGAAATAGCCGAGTTCGCCGTCGGGCTGGGCGAAATCGCGCAAGGTGCTGCCGCCGTCGCGGATCGAGCGCTCCAAGACGTCCTTGATCGCGGGGACGAGGCGGCGAAGCTGCGGCATGGTCACCTTGCCGCCAGGTTTTCGCGGATGGATGCCGGCGTGCCACAGCGCTTCGCAGACATATATATTGCCGAGGCCCGCCACGATCCGCTGGTCCAGTAACAGCAGCTTGATCGCCTGCTTGCGCTCGCGCGTGGCTGCGCGCAGGTGCTCCGGGGTGAGGTCATCGCCCAAGGGCTCCGGTCCCAGCGCGGCAAAGGGCGGCCACAGATCGAGTTCGGGCGCGAGCAGCAGGTCGACCGAGCCGAAGCGCCGCGGGTCGTTGAGCGCGAAGACATGGGCCTCTGTCGCCAGCACCAGATGATCGTGCTTGTCGGATTCTTCGGGATCGATCCGCCAGCGCCCGCTCATGCCGAGGTGGAACACCATCGCGTGACCGCGGTCGGTGTGGAGGATGCCGTATTTCGCCCGCCGCGACAGCCCCGAAACGGTCGCGCCGGTCAGCGCCTGGACGAGATCGGGCGGGAAGGGCCGCCGCATGTCGGGCCGGTTCACGCGCACACTGACGATCCGCTCGCCCTCGAGAAAGCGCGCGAGGCCTCGGACGGTGGTTTCGACTTCGGGCAGCTCGGGCAATTCTTGGTTTTCCGGCGAGTGGCAAGGTGTCGCAGGTGGAAATGGCAGATCGCCGGACGCCGCACCAGCCCTCACCCCCACCCGGCCACCCATCAGTATAATTCCGTGGGTGGCCGGGTGGGGGTGAGGGCTGGTGCCGAAGGGACGGACGGATGTCCGGCACGCACGCAACAAGGACTTCGGGTGGGGGAGCGGGACGGCACAGCAAGCGTTCGACGGATGTCGAAGGCGCACGCAGCAAGGACTCATGGACTGCGCTGAAAACATTCCCTAACGCCACCTCCCATGAACGACACCGTATCCTTCGGCTACGAAGACATCGACGCCTCGGAGAAAACAGGCCGCGTGGGCGAAGTCTTTTCGAGCGTTGCCGCCAAGTACGACATCATGAACGATGCCATGTCGGGCGGCATGCATCGCCTGTGGAAGAACCGCTTCGTCGCCCGCGTGAAGCCGCAGCCGGGCGAGGCCATCCTCGACATGGCGGGCGGTACGGGCGACATCGCCTTCCGCATGGCGGCCAAGGGCGCGAGCGTCACCGTCTCGGACATCAACCAGGACATGCTCGATGTCGGCATCGAACGCGCGATGGAGCGCGGGATCGACGGGCTCGTGTGGAGCCGCCAGAATGCCGAGGAATTGACCTTTTCGAGCCGGATTTTCGATGCCTACACCATCGTCTTCGGCATCCGGAACGTCACCTTCATCGACAAGGCGCTGAAGGAAGCGCACCGTGTGCTGAAGTTCGGCGGGCGCTTTTACTGCATGGAATTCAGCCAGACCGACTGGCCGGGGTTCAAGGAGATCTACGACCTCTATTCGCACAAGGTCATGCCGCAGATCGGCAAAGCGATTGCGGGCGACGAGGACAGCTATCGCTACCTCGCAGAATCGATCCGCCGCTTCCCCAAGCCGCCCGAATTCGAAGCGATGATCCGCAATGCGGGCTTCGAGAACACGCGGGTGGAGAAGATCCTCGGCGGCGCGGTGAATATCCACTCGGGGTGGAAGGTCTAGGGTGGCACGCCCTGCAACGCATATCTGGCGCCTCTTCAAATGGGGCATCACGCTGGCGCGGCACCGTGCGCTGGTGGGGATCGAGCAGGACCCGAACGCCCCTGTCCCGGTGAAAAGGCTGGTCAAGCTCGCGCGCTGGGTCTCCTTCACCGGCACGAAGGGTGAGCGCGATTACGCAGGGGCTTTCCGCGATATAGGCCCGGCGGCGATCAAGCTGGGCCAGACGCTTGCGACGCGACCCGATCTTGTGGGTGAGGAACCGGCGCGCAACCTGCTGAAGCTGCAGGACGACCTTCCGCCGGTCGGCTTCGAGCAGATCAGGCAGAGCATCGAGGCAAGTTTCGAGGCGCCGCTCGAGAGCCTCTATGCCGAATTCGATCCCGTGCCCGTGGGCGCGGCCTCGATCGCGCAGGTCCACCGCGCGGTGACCACCGAGGGCCGCCGGGTCGCGGTCAAGGTGCTGCGCCCCGGCGTGCGCGAGCAGTTTGCGCGCGATATCGACACCTACGAATGGGCCGCCGCGCATGTCGAGGCGATGGGCGGCGAGGCTGCGCGCCTGCGCCCGCGGCTGGTCATCGCCAATTTCAAGCGCTGGACCAATCGCGAACTCGACCTGCGGCGCGAGGCGGCCAGTGCCTCGGAACTCGCCGAACATATGGTCGGCACCGAAGGCTACGAGATTCCCGGTATCGACTGGGACCGCACCAATGGCCGGGTGATGACGGTCGACTGGATCGACGGTATCAAGATCAGCAATGTCGAGGCGCTCAGGGCCGCCGGGCACGATACCGAAGAGCTGGCGAGCCGCCTTGTCCTCGCCTTCCTCAAGCAGGCGATCGCGGCTGGTTTCTTCCACGCCGACATGCACCAGGGGAACCTGTTCGTGAAGGCGGACGGGACCATCGCCGCGATCGACTTCGGCATCATGGGCCGGATCGACCGCCGTGCGCGGATGTGGCTGGCGGAAATCCTCTACGGGCTGACGACGGGCAATTACAAACGCGTCGCCGAGATCCATTTCGAGGCGCAATATGTGCCGAGCTATCACAATGTCGACGAGTTCGCGACGGCGCTGAGGGCGGTGGGCGAGCCGATGCGCGGCAAGCCGGTGAGCGAGCTGTCGGTCGGCCAGATGCTCGACGGGCTGTTCGCCATCACCCGCGACTTCGACATGCAGACGCAGCCGCATCTGCTGCTGCTGCAGAAGACCATGGTGATGGTCGAAGGCATCGCCACCCAGCTCAATCCCAGCATCAACATGTGGGATACCAGCGCGCCCTATGTGCGCAGCTGGATCCGCGACGAACTGGGGCCGGAAGCCGCCATCGCCGACCGCATCCGCGAGGATACCGAAACGCTGCTGCGCATTCCCGAACTGGTGCGCCGGATAGAGGATCGCTTCCCGGCCAAGGGCGGAGCCCCCGAACCGCCGCCGTTGCCAAAGGTCGAATTGATGTGGGAAAGGCGCCGCCGCAGGGCGCGCGGCTCCGGGCTGCTCGGCTATATCGGCGCGGCAGTGGCAGGGGGGCTCGCGGCATGGGCAGCGTTGACGCAGGGGTGGATCGGCTAGCCGACCCCGCAGCGGCGCCCGGCTGGGACCGCTTCGCCCATTGGCGCCCATGGCCCGCGCGCCTGCTGCTGGCAGCGCTCGCCGCGCTGCTGGTGCTTGCCGCCCTCGCGCCGCTCACCGCCAGCATGGACGGAGCATCCGCCGATGTGCCCGCGCTGGTTGGCGATGACGTGAAGGCGGTCGAGACCGAACGCGACGACGACCTCGCCTTTTACGACAGGGTGATCGCCCGGATCGCGGGGGGCGAGCGCTATTACGACTTCATCGTCGAGGAACAGCGCGCGAGCGACTATCCGGTGCGTCCGGGCCTCGCGGTGAGGTTGCCGACGCTCGCCTATCTCCATGCCTGGCTGGGCGAAGCTGGGATGCTGGTGCTCGCGGTGCTGCTTCTCGGAGCCTGCGTCTGGGCATGGTGGAAGCGGCTGGGCGAGGAGCCGGGCGGTCCGCCCCGGCAGCGGATCGGCGCTGCGCTGATGCTGATGGGCGGATCGCTCGGCCTCAACCGCTATTACTTCGTACTCCACGAACTGTGGGCGGGGATGCTGCTTGCGCTCGCCTTTGCGCTGCACCGGCCGGGGCGCTGGGGGGCCTCGCTGGCCGTTGCCGCGCTGGCGCTGGCGGTCCGCGAACATGCGCTGCCCTTCGTTCTGCTGATGGGCGCGATGGCGGCCTGGCGTCGCGACTGGAAAGAGGCGGCGGCATGGGCGGCGCTCGCGCTCGCCTTCCTCGCGGCCCTAACCTGGCACCTTGCACTGATCGCGCCGTACGTGCTGCCGACCGATCCCGCGAGCCCCGACTGGCTGGTGCTGCGCGGGCTTTCGGGCTGGCTCGGCAATGTGGTGCTCAGTTCGAACCTGCGCTTCCTGCCGCATGAAGTGGCCGGACCGCTGGTGCTGCTGATGGTGCTCGGCTGGGCCGGCTGGAAATCGCCTGCCGGGGCCACCGGAACGCTGCTCTACCTCGGCTATGGGCTGGCCTTCATGCTCGCGGGGCGGGCGAACAATTTCTACTGGGGCGCGGTGGTCGCCCCGGCGCTGTTCATCGGGCTGGCCTTCGTGCCTCTGGCGCTCTCATCTCTCGTGCGATCCGCGCGGGGGCGCGGATGATGCTGCCCGAGCGCCCCCTGCGCCTGCTGCCGCGCTGGGCCGCGGTGCTGCTCCTGCTGCTGACGGCGGTGGCCTGCGTCTGGAGCGCGCCTGCGATCACCCACCGCCATGTCCAGCACGAGGCCGATATCGCCAAACGCACCAAGCTGGGCGAGCGTCCCGATATGGACCTCTACAGCACCATCGATGCGCGCGTTGCCGCGGGAGAGGACTATTACGAGGTCGCTGCCGAATTGCAGCGCGAACGCGGGTTTCCGACCTCGCCCTTCGTCACCGTGCGTACGCCTGTGCTGGCGTGGACCACCGCGCTGTGGGGTGCGCAGGGATGGCGCCTGATCGCCGTACTGCTGTGGGCGGCCAATATTCTCGCCTGGTTCACCGTGTTGCGCGAGCGGGTCGGCAGGCCCGAACGCTATGCCGCGGCGGCGCTCGCGGGCTATTTCGGCATGCTGACCTTCTTCGAGAAGATCGCGTTCAGTCACGAGGCGCTAGCAGGCCTGATGCTGTCCCTTGCGCTGGCGCTGTCGTTTCGCAAGGCATGGTGGGCGGCGCTGGCGCTGGCGGGCTTCGCCATCGCCCTGCGCGAACTGGCACTGCCCTTCCTGCTGGCCTGGGGCGCCGTCGCCCTTCTGGCAGGAGATCGGAAACGCCTCGCAGGCATTGTCGGCGCGATCGCGCTGATTGCGGCGGGGCTCGCACTCCACGCCGGTGCGGTGGCGGCGGTGCGGCTTCCCGGCGATCTCCATTCGGAGGGGTGGCACGGCATGCTGGGGTTGTCGCTCCCCTTCTACGGCATCGACGTGACGACGCTGCTGGTCCTGCTGCCGCACTGGATCGCAGGCCCGCTGATCGTGCTCGCGCTGCTCGGCTGGCTCTCGCTCGGCGGGCGGCTGGGCGCCTTCGCGAGCCTGTGGTTCGCCGGCTTCATCGCCGCTGCGGCGATCTTCGCCCGGCTGGAGAACTTCTACTGGATGGGGCTCTTCGTCCCCGCCTATGGCGTCGGTCTCGCTTTCGTGCCCCGCGCCGCGAGCGATCTCGCGGCTGCGCTCAGGCGTCCGGCCGCGCCAGGCCCCAGGCCCGGATCGCCACGATGATCAGGAGGCAATGGAAGGCCTCGACGCTCATCGGAACCATCCAGCCCGCATAGGGGCCCTGCGCCACGACGTTGATGAAGCGACCTGTAAAGGCGATGGCGAACAAGCCAAGCGCGGGCAGCAGCGCGTCGCCGCGGCGGCGCCACGCGCCCCAGGCGAGCGACAGCGCCCCGACGTAGAAGAAGGCGGTCATGTCGCCGCGCAGCGTCGATTCGCCGTGACGCGAGACGATCGCGAGACCGAAATCGCTCGCTCCGCCGGCCGGATCGACCAGGAAGCTGGTTCCCAGTACCAGGTCGACGATCGCCAGCGCCAGCAGCACCGCGCTCAGGATCACGTGCATCGAATTTCCCCCCGTTTCCCCTTTTTTCACCACGCAAGGTTAGGGCGAAACGGGAAAAACGCCAGCGCTCGATGCTGGCATTGCCACACGGGGGGCGCTAGCAAGCGCAGCGATGATCGGTATCGAATGCATTTGCCGCCGCGCGCACACCTGCGCCGGCTGGGCGCGTACGAGCGGGGCGGCGGCGTGAGCGGGCCGAAGATCCTGCTCGTCATCGGCGGTGGCATCGCCGCCTACAAGTCGTGCGAGCTCGTCCGGCTGATCCGCAGGGCGGGGGGCGAGGTAACCTGCGTGCTGACCGATGGCGGGCAGCAGTTCGTCACCCCGATGGCGCTCGCCGCGCTGTCCGAAAACAAGGTCTATACCTCTCTCTTCGATCTCAAGGACGAGGTCGAGATGGGGCATATCCAGCTGAGCCGCGAGGCCGACCTCGTGGTCGTGTGCCCGGCGACGGCCGACCTGCTCGCCAAGATGGCAGCGGGCATTGCCGACGATCTGGCCACCACGCTGATCCTCGCCACCGACAAACCGGTGCTGACGGTGCCCGCGATGAATGTGCGGATGTGGGAGCATGCGGCGACGCAGCGCAATGTCGACTGGCTGCGGCAGGCGGGGGTGGCGGTGATGGAGCCCGACGAGGGGCCGATGGCCTGCGGCGAGTTCGGCCCCGGCCGATTGCCCGAACCGCCCGCGGTGATGAACCGGATCGCCGGGGCGCTCGATCTCGACCTCGATCTGCCCGAGCTGGCTGCCGCGCCGGCGCAATTGTCCGCCCCCGAGGAGATCGAGCCGGAACCCGGGGAAGAGGAAGAGCCGGAGAAGAGTGGCGGTGGCCTTGGCGGGCTTCTGGCGATGATCATCCCGCGATCGACCCCGCAGCGCAGCCACGAGGACATCGAGGCCGAACTCGGCGATCAGCCCGAGCCCGAGCAGCCTTACGAGGCCGACTTTCCGGCTCCCACCGAACAGCCCACTGATGCCGGTGCGATCCTGGCGACCAAGGGCAAGGCCTCGGCTGCACCGCCCACCGATCCCAGCGCGCTGGCCTATGATGCGGACGATGCGCAGGCGCGCGCTGCCGCCTTCGCCGCCTCGCCGCTCGCGGGGCAGGCGGCATTCGATCCCGATCCCGCGCATCGCCCGCTCTACGGCAAGCACGTGCTGATCACCGCAGGGCCGACGCATGAGCCGATCGACCCGGTGCGCTATATCGCCAACCGGTCGAGCGGGAAGCAGGGCTTCGCCATCGCGGGCATGGCCGCCGCCGCGGGCGCGCGCGTGACGCTGGTCGCCGGTCCGGTCAACCTGCCGACACCGGTCGGGGTCGATCGCGTCGATGTCGAGACCGCCGACGACATGGCCGAGGAAGTGCGCAAGGCGCTCCCTGCCGATATCGCCTTCATGGTTGCCGCCGTGGCCGACTGGAAGAGCCGCCATGTCGCGGGCGAGAAGATGAAGAAGCGCGGCAGCGCGCCGCCCGCGCTGATCCTCGCCGAGAATCCCGACATCCTCGCCGGCACCGCGGCGGGGCGCAATCGCCCGACCTTGCTGGTCGGCTTTGCCGCCGAGACCGAGAACGTGGTCGAGAACGCCAAGACCAAGCGCAAGCGCAAGGGCGCCGACTGGATCATTGCCAACAATGTCTCGGTTGCCGAGGGCGACGGTGTGATGGGGGGTGATCTCAACCAGGTGCATATCGTCACGTCGGCAGGTATCGAAAGCCTGCCCGAAATGCCCAAGGAAGACGTTGCACGCGAACTGGTGGCACGCGCCGCCGCAGCGCTGCAAGCGATAGAGGAACAGCATGACTGAGCGTATCGGCGTGCAGGTGAAACGCCTGCCGCATGGACAGGATCTCGCCCTGCCCGCCTATGCCACCGAAGGCGCTGCGGGGATGGATGTACTCGCAGCGGAGGACGTCACGCTCGCGCCGGGCCAGCGCCATGCGGTGGCGACCGGCCTCGCGCTTGCGATACCGCAGGGATACGAGATCCAGGTCCGGCCGCGCTCGGGCCTCGCGCTCAAGCACGGCATCACCGTGCCCAATACGCCCGGGACGATCGACAGCGATTATCGCGGCGAGCTGAAGGTGATCCTGATCAACCACGGCGCGGAGGAATTTGCCATCGCGCGCGGCGATCGTGTGGCGCAGCTGGTGCTGGCGCCGGTCACGCAAGCCGCTTGGGAAGAAGTCGAGGCGCTCGACGCGACCGAACGCGGCGCCGGCGGGTTCGGATCGACGGGCGGCCACGCCAAGCTTGCCTGAAACAGAAGGGGCCGCCCGCAGCGCGGACGGCCCCTTCGCTTTATTCCTTGGTCGAAGCCGCGCGTCAGTCGATGCGGCGCACGGTGGTCTTTTCGGGCGCGATCGAAATACGCAGCGTCTCGCCCGAATTGCCGGGGAAGTCGGTGAACATCGCTTCGACCAGATTGGGCACCAGATACTGCAGCCGGTTCGAGGTCGACATCGCCTGCGCCTTGCCCTCGAACAGCCGCTCGCCAGTCGCGGCGCGGTCGATCTTCAGGTCGATCCCGCTGGTGTAGACGGTGTAGCTGCGCACGTCGGGCCCATCGAACCAGGGATCGTAGAAGCCGAAGCCCCAGCTGCTGCCGTAATAGTGCGGGCGATAATATCCCCGGCGGGTGCGGTAGCCCCAGTAAGGGCGATAGCCGTACCACGGGTCGTAGAACGGGTCGCGGAACCCGCTCGACCGCACGCGCTCGCGGCCCTTGTCGACGCCATAGTCGAACCGCACCAGCAGGCTCGCCTGATCGGGCGCGGCGGCCTCGGCATAGCCGAGCCGGTTCATCTGCGCTTCGACGAGGTCGGCATATTGCGCAAATTCGAGACCCCCGGCGAGCGCCGGATCGTCCGCGACGACGTAATAGCTCTCGCCCTGAGGCGCGGGCATTTGCGTCTGGAACCGCGAAACATCGGCCCGAAACGGTGTGGCGCAGGCTGCAAGGCCGGCGAGAAGGATGGGAATGGAGGCGAGCTTGAGTTTGCGCCCCCAACCCTGTGGCAGGTTGGTCATGCTCAGTCCCTTTCGAATACCGGCGTGTCTATCAGATATACGCCAGATTGCGCAGCCTGCCGCTTCCCCGAGGCACACTGCCAGTTACCGTGCATGGCTATAGACGAACCGCCATGAACCCGGATTGAATATCCCGATTCACATTTGTTTCAGCGCCCGCTGTGCCTAGCGGACGAGGCCGAGCGCCCGATAGGTCGCATCGAGCGTCGGGCGGGCCAGATCGCGCGCCTGCGCCGCACCCCGTGCGAGGATCGCGTCGATCGCCTCGCGGTCGTTGAGCAGTTCGGTGAAGCGCGCCGAAATGGGGGCAAGCGTCTCGACCAGCAGTTCGCCCAGCGCGGGCTTGAACTTGCCGAACCCCTCGCCGCCGAATTCGCCGAGGATGTCCTCGACGCTCCGATCGGACAGTGCGGCGTAGATGGTCACGAGATTGAGTGCCTCGGGCCGGCCTTCGAGCCCCTCGGCCTCGCTGGGCAGCGGCTCGGGATCGGTCTTGGCCTTCTTGACCTTCTTCATGATCTCGTCGGCCCCGTCGGCCAGGTTGATGCGGCTCATGTCCGAAGGGTCGGACTTGCTCATCTTGGCACTGCCGTCGCGCAGCGACATGATCCGCGCGGCCTGCGGCGGCACGATCGGATCGGGCAGGGTGAAGACCGGCGCATTCTCCGACGCGAAATCGTTGTTGAACTTCTGCGCGATGTCGCGGGCGAGCTCAAGATGCTGCTTCTGGTCCTCGCCCACCGGGACATGCGTCGCCTGGTAGAGCAGCACGTCGGCGGCCTGCAGCACGGGATAGGCGAACAGCGCGACCGACTGGCCTTCGCGGTTCTTGCCTGCCTTGTCCTTCCACTGCGTCATGCGGTTGAGCCAGCCCATCCGCGCGGTGCCGTTGAGCAGCCACTGCAATTCGGCATGCGCGGGAACCTGCGCCTGGTTGAACAAGATGCTGCGCTGCGGATCGATACCGCAGGCAACCAGCGCCGCGGCCATCTCGAGCGTGCCCTTCCTCAACTCCGCCGGATCGTGCGGCAGCGAGATCGCGTGGAGATCGGCAAGGAAGAACAGGCATTGGTTCCTGTCTGCGCTACCGCCTGCGGCTGCTTGAGCGCGGTTGTCCTCCTCCATCTCGTCCTGCATCCGCACCCAGTTGCGGATCGCACCCAGGTAATTGCCGAGGTGGAGATTGCCGGTGGGCTGGATGCCGGAGACGACGCGCATGGGATTAGGGATCTTTCCTCTTGGTCAGGGCAGCGATGCGCTGCCGGTCGATGGCACCGACCGCGAAGGCGACACCGAAATAGACGATGGCCGAACAGCCGACGAGCACTGCGAGAGCGCCCAGTCGGGCGACGAGCCCGGCCGAGTACCAGCCGGTTAGCAAATCGCGCGCATAGAACAAGGCAAGGCCCATTGCAGCGGCGGCCACCAGCTGGCGTGCGATCCGGCCGATCAGGGCAAGCGGGATGGTATAATACCCGCGCCGGACGAGCACGGCATAGAGGTAGCCGACATTTATCCATGCCCCGATCACGCTGGCATAGGCGACCCCCACCACACCGAAGTCGGTCAGGATCGCGAAATTCAAGCCGACGAAGACCACCAGCGAGATGAAGGCCGCATAGACCGGCGTCCGTGTGTCGGCTCTCGCGTAGAAATTGGGCACGAGCACTTTCACCAGCACATAGGCGGGCAGTCCGAGGACCAGCGCCGCCAGCACGCCGCCGGAGATGGCCGCGTCCTCGGCGCTGAAGCGTCCACCCTGGAAGATCATGGTGACGAAGGGCGTGGCGCAGATAGCCAGCGCCACCGCTGCGGGAATCGTCAGCAGCATCGACAATTCGATCGCGTCCGACTGGATCCGGTCGGCGCCTTGCTTGTTCTTGCCACCGACGAATTTGGACAGCGTCGGCAGGATCGCGGTCGACAGGGCGATGCCGATGATGCCCAGCGGCAGCTGGTTGAGCCGGTCGGCGTAGTTCATGTAGCTGACCGAGCCTTCCGCGAGCTGGTTGAGGAAGTAAAGCTGGACCAGCGTGTTGATCTGGTATGCTCCGCCGCCGATCGCCGCGGGCAGGGCGATGATCGACAGGCGCTTCACCTCGGGTGTGATGCGCGGCCACAGGAGGCGCGGGCGAAAGCCCTCGACGCGGCTCCAGTAGTAGAGCCAGGCGAGTTGCAGCACGCCGGCGCCGGTCACCGCCCAGGCGACGCCATAGGCGACCTGTTCGGTGCTCCAGCCGAGCGAGCCCATGGCGTAATCGCCCGTCAGCAGCGCGCAGATCAGCACCAGGTTGAGGATGATCGGGAAGCTTGCGCCCGGGGCGAACCGGCTGACCGAATTGAGCATGCCGGTGAACAGCGTGACCAGGCTCACCAGCAGGATGTAAGGGAACATGATCCGCGCGAAGGTCACCGCCATGTCGAATGTCGCGGGGTCGACCGGCTTGTCGGACAGCAGCCAGATGACCCCGGGCATGGCCAGCATCATCACGGCGCATAGCGCGATCAGCACTGGCAGGAAGACGCTCAGCACATCGTTGGAAAAGCTGCGCGCATCGTCGATGCCGCCCTCGCCGTTGAGGCGCTTGGAAAACATCGGCACGAAGGCGGCCGAAAAGGCACCTTCCGCGAACAGGCGGCGGAAGACGTTGGGGATGATGAAGGCCTGGAACCAGGCATCGGTCACCGCGCTGGCGCCGAGGACGCGCGAGAAGATCATCTCGCGCGCCATCCCGGCGAGGCGGCTGACCATGGTCAGCCCGCCAATGGTTCCGACGTGCTTGAGCAGGCTCATTGCCCGAGCCCTGCCTGCGGCGTCAGCGCCTTACGCCTCGCCTGCGGGCGGGGTCGCGCCCTCGCCCTGCATTTCCTGCGCGCGGGCGGCCAGCTGCTGTTGGTAGAGCGCGCCGAAATCCATCGGGTCGAGCATCAGCGGCGGGAAGCCGGCATCGCGGCTGGCGTCGGCGATGACGCGGCGCGCGAAGGGAAACAGGATGCGCGGAGCTTCGGCGAAGAGGAAGGCGTGCGCCGCCTCGTCGGGCAGGTTGCGCATGCCCATGAGCCCGCAATAGGCGAGGTCGACGAGGTAGAGGTTGCCCTGGCTGGTCTGCGCGGTGCAGGTGATCTTGAGCGTGACCTCGTGCACCTCGTCGGAGATCTTGTCGGCAGCGATGTTGAACTGAACGTCGATCTGCGGCTGCTCGGTCCACTGGAAGCACTGCGGCGCGTTCGGGTTCTCGACCGACAGGTCCTTGATATATTGCGAGATCACGCCGGCGCTGGGCTGCGTGTCCGCGCCATTGGCGCCCGCCGCGGGATCCGGGTTGAGGTCGGTGAGAACGTCGCCTTCGTCGGCCATGAGAATTCGCTTTCCAGTAATTCGATGGTGCGCCCCGAAGCTGCGGCCCTGGGGCCGTGCCGGGGTTTCGGTGCGCGCGCCTAGCACTGTCGGGCGTGCGTAGCAATCCGCTCTCCTCGGCCGGTCGCGGGCATGGCGGTGGTTCATCGCAGGAACATTGTCGGTTTGTAATTCGTCCCTATCTAGGGCAGGACATCAGTCGGACTGTCGGAGTGCGAAGCGCCTCCGCGATGGAAGTTGGAAGCAGGTTACCCAAGTGATCACCGAGATCGTTATCCTCGCCATGATTGCCGCCTTTCTCGGATTGCGGCTCTATTCGGTGCTCGGCCGCCGGTCGGAGCACGAGGAGGAGGTGATCCCGCACCGTTTCGAGCGGAGCGAAGCGCCGCCGCCGGCGGATCATGCGCCGCGTGCCCTGCGCCACCCGGTCGTGAGTTTTGCAGGCGAAGACCGTGCTCCGGTGAACGAGGCGGGGATCCGCGCAATCGCCGCGGCCGATTCGGGTTTCGACCTGCTCGGTTTCCTCGAAGGCGCCAAGGGTGCCTATGGGATGATCCTCGAGGCCTTCTGGAAGGGCGACAAGGAAACGCTGCGTGAGCTTACCGACGCCGACGTCTATGCGAGCTTCGCGCAGGCGATCGACGCGCGCGAGGAAGCGGGCGAGACGCTCGACAACCGCCTCATCCGGATCGAGGACGCGACCGTCCGTTCGGCCGAACTCGACGGGCGCATCGCGCGGATCAGTGTGCTGTTCGTTGCCGATATCGCCGCCGTAACGCGCGATGCCGATGGCAATGTCGTCGCCGGTTCGCTCGACGATGCGATCGAGAGCCGCGACGTGTGGACCTTCCGCCGCAATGTCGGGGCGGCCGATCCCAACTGGGTGCTCGACGAGACCGACGAAGGCTGACGTTCCGCGCTACCCGAGGGGGAGGGATCATGCGCAAGCTTCTGGCAATAGCTGCAACCATGGCGCTGGGCGCCTGCGTCCGCATGGTGCCTGACACCGAACCAGTACGTCCCGTTCCGCTACCGCCCGGCACGGTGAACAGCGCCGCCTTCGCACCGATCGCACGCGGTGCGAGCGTCGACTCGCTCGGGATCGCCCCCGACGATGCCGGGACCGCGCTCGTCTCCTTCCTCGAATCATGCCCCGCGATCCTCAAACGCGAGGATGTCAGCGGGCTGACTTTCGCCGAGGACTGGCGTCCCGCCTGCGAGGCTGCGGCAACCTGGCCCGTGTCGGACGCGCGGCGGTTCTTCACCAGCTATTTCGAGACCGCGCGGGTCGGCGACGGGGCCGCCTTCGCTACCGGATATTTCGAGCCCGAAATCCGTGGCAGCCGCACCCGCGCGCCGGGTTACGACGTGCCGGTCTATGGCATGCCGCCCGACCTGACGCGGGCCTGGCCTGCCGACATGCCCGAAAGCGAGCGTGAAGGTCGCCCGCCGCTCGGCCGCTATGATGCGAGCGGCAAGTTCGTCCCCTATTACGAACGGACCGAGATCGAGCTCGGCGCGCTCGCCAATCGCGGGCTCGAAATCGCCTGGGCGGCCGACCCGGTCGAATTCTTCTTCCTCCAGATCCAGGGATCGGGCCTGCTGCGCCTGCCCGATGGTTCGGTGATGCGGATCGGCTATGCCGGGCAGAACGGCCGCGAATATGTCGGGGTCGGGCGCGTCATGCGCGAGCGCGGCCTGATTGGCGATGGTACGCCCTACGCCACCTCGATGCAGGGGATCATGGCGTATTTCCACGACCATCCCGCCGAAGGGCGTGACATCATGCGGCTCAACAAGAGCTGGATATTCTTCCGCGAACTGAACACCGATGGCCCGCTTGGCTCGCTCGGCGTACCCGTGCGGCGCGAAGCCTCGGTGGCGGTCGATCCGCTGTTCGTCCCGTATGGCGCGCCGGTGTTCCTCGATCTCGACCGCGATGTCGCCGACGGCTTGTGGATCGCGCAGGACACGGGCGGGGCGATCAAGGGCGCCAACCGTTTCGACACTTTCTGGGGCAATGGCGGCGATGCGCGCGAGGTTGCCGGCACGATGAGCGCGCGCGGATCGGCGCTGGTCCTGCTGCCGCGCGGCACGCTCGACCGTCTCGAATCGCGCAAGTGACCAGTCCGCGCGGCCTGTCGGCCGAGGAAGCGGCGGCGTGGGAGAGGCTTGCCGCGACGGTGGAGCCGCTGCATCCGCTCAAGCCTGTCCAGCCGCAACCGCCGCATCCGGCCAAACCGTCCGCTCCGCCCAAGCCGAGGCGCACGGAGACTGCCGCGCCCAAGCCGCGGACCGTCGCCGCTCCGCCGCCACCCCGACCCAAGGATATCGCGGCGCCCGGTCGCGGGCTCGATTCGCATTGGGACCGGCGTCTCAAATCGGGCGCGCTCCAGCCCGAACTCACGCTCGACCTGCACGGCCACAATCTCGATGCAGCCTACGACCGGCTGATGAGCGGGGTGGCGCAGGCGCGTGCGATGGGCGTGCGCACGATCCTGCTTGTAACCGGCAAGCCGCGCCCGGTGGCCGCCGCCGATCGTGCCGCAAGGCGCGGCGCAATCCGCGCCAAGGTGCTCGACTGGCTCGCCGCATCGAGCCACCATTCGGCCATTGCCGCCGTGCGCCGTGCGCACCAGCGGCACGGCGGCGACGGCGCGCTCTACATTGTCCTGCGACGCGAGGGCTAGGCAAAGAAAAAGGCCCCCGACGCAAGGTCGGGGGCCCCTCGGTGGACGACCGGATCGGCCGTCTAACCGTTATGCGTGGTATTTGCGGTATTCGATGTCGAAGCGGTCAGCATCCATGACCTTGGTCCAAGCCTTGACGAAATCGTCGACGAACTTCTGCTCGTTGCCGTTTTCGGCATAGACTTCGGCCACGGCGCGCAGCTGCGAGTTCGAACCGAACACCAGGTCGGTGCGCGTGGCGTGCCATTTGACGTCGCCCTTGAGGCGACATCTGCCGACGAATTCCTCGTCGCCGCTCTCCTCGACCACGTCCCACACCGTGCCCATTTCCAGCAGGTTGACGAAGAAGTCGTTCGACAGGACGCCGGGGCGATCGGTGAGGACGCCGATCGAATTGCCATGCTGCGTATGCTTCGAAACCGCGCCGAGCGCGCGCATCCCGCCGAGCAGCACGGTCATCTCGGGCATCGAAAGGCCGAGCAGGTGGGCCTTGTCGACCAGCATGTCCTCGGTCTTCACCGAAGCCTTGGTCTTGAGGTAATTGCGGAAGCCGTCGGCGAAGGGCTCCAGAGGCTCCCAGCTCTCGGCATCGAACTGGTCCTCGGTCGCATCGCCGCGGCCGGTGGTTACGTCGACGCTGACGTCGAAGCCGCCATCCTTGGCCGCCTTCTCGACCGCAGCCGCACCGCCGAGCACGATGGCATCGGCCATCGAGATGTCGCCGCGCAGCTCGTCGAGCTTGGCCAGCACCTTGCCCAGTTCCTCGGGATCGTTGACCTTCCAGTTGCGGATCGCATCGAAGCGGATATGCGCGCCATTGGCACCGCCGCGATGGTCCGAATTGCGATAGGTCGATGCCGAGGCCCAGGCCGCCTTGACCAGTTCGCTGACCGTCAGGCCGCTATCGAGCACTTTCCGCTTGAATTCGGCCACCGCACTGTCGGACGGCGTGGTGCCGGCGGGTATCGGGTCCTGCCAGATGAGGTCTTCCAAGGGCACTTCGGGGCCCAGGTAACGGGCCTTGGGGCCCATGTCGCGGTGGGTCAGCTTGAACCATGCGCGGGCGAAGGCATCGTCGAGCGCGGCCTGATCGTTGAGGAAGCGTTCGGAAATCTTGCGGTATTCCGGATCGCGCTTCAGCGCCATGTCGGCGGTGGTCATGATCGTCGGGACCTTCTTGTTCGGGTCGCGCGCATCGGGGGCCATGTCCTCGGGGTCCGGATCGATCGGGGTCCACTGGTTGGCACCGGCGGGGCTCTGCGTCAGTTCGTATTCGTATTTGAACAGCAGGCGGAAATAGTCGTTGCCCCACTGCGTCGGGTTGGGCGTCCAGGCGCCTTCGATCCCGCTGGTGGTGATGTGGCCCTTGCCGATTTCCTCGGGGTCGGTCAGCCAGCCGAAGCCCATCCGGTGCAGGCCTTCACCTTCGGGCGCCGTACCGAAGGTGTCCGAAGGCTTGGCGCCATGGCATTTGCCGAAGGCGTGACCGCCGGCGGTGAGCGCGACGGTTTCCTCGTCGTTCATCGCCATGCGGGCGAAGGTCTCGCGCATGTCGCGCGCCATGCCTTCGGCATCGTGCGGATTGCCGCCCGGGCCTTCGGGGTTGACGTAGATCAGGCCCATCTGGATCGCGGCGAGCGGGTTTTCGAGCGCCTTGCCCTCATCGGGAATGATGCGCGTCTCGACGCCTTCGTTGACCCATTGCTCTTCCGAGCCCCAATAGACCATTTCGGGTTCGAACACGTCCTTGCGGCCGCCGCCGAAACCGAACACCGGGCCGCCCATCGATTCGATCGCGACATTGCCGGTGAGGATGAAGAGGTCGGCCCAGCTGATATGCTTGCCGTATTTCTGCTTGATCGGCCACAGCAGACGCCGCGCCTTGTCGAGATTGCCGTTGTCGGGCCAGCTGTTGAGCGGGGCGAAACGCTGCTGCCCGCTGCTGGCGCCGCCGCGGCCGTCGCCCGTGCGATAGGTGCCCGCTGCGTGCCACGCCATGCGGATGAAGAAGGGGCCGTAATGGCCATAGTCCGCCGGCCACCATTCCTGGCTATCGGTCATCAGCGCCCTGAGGTCATCCTTCAGCGCCTTGTAGTCGAGCGCGTTGAATGCTTCGCAATAGTCGAAGTCGGGCCCCATCGGATCGGGGTTGCGGCCTTCGGTCTGGAGGATGTCGACCTGCAGCTGGTCGGGCCACCAGTCGCGATTGGTACGGCCGAGCAGGTGGCGCGTCCCGCCATCGCCATGGAAGGGGCAGCCGCTCATTTCACCGGTTTTGGCGTCCATTGTGTCTCTCTCCACTCTCTAAGACTCAGAGGAAATCTCGTCAGCGATGGAATGCGCCTTTGCCGGTGATGCGTCCAATCGATTAAATGCGTCGATTTGATTGACTTAGGCGATTGTGAAACGGCGGTGAATCTCGTGCAGAAATGCAATCGGCCCATTTCGGGACTGGGCCAGGCCGGACTTGCCAAGCCCGCTCGGGTTGGGAAGGGACGGCGTCGATCCCGTCGGTTCGCGACGGCGGCGAAATGAGAGGTGTGCGTGCTGACTTTCGATCCGGAAACCCATGGTGCACGATACAGTCCCGAATATGGGCCGGCCAGGCTGAGCGATCACCTGCCCATGGCGTGCCACGCTCTGGCCTGCCTCGGCGCATCGGAAGAGAGGGGTGCAGGCCTTTGCCGGGAATTCTCTGGCGAGACTGGTGCCGGTCACCGCTTCGGGTGAGGGCGGGGGCGTATTGCCTACGTCCTGCTTCGGGACGTGCGGGTGCTATGCGGCCTTCCGCAGCACAATAGCCGAATCGATCGGGTGCAGCGGTTCGCACGAGGTGCTGCGCGAGTTGCTCCCCCGGCTTCTTCCCGGGATTGCCAGGGCTGCCTTCCACGGTCTTATCCGAACGGCATACGGGATCGACAGCGGCTGCGAGCCCGAAATCGCGGCCGGGCTGGCGTATTGGGCGGATGCGTTCGAGCCTGTCGCCATCGACATCGAGGACGAGGGTGCGATCTCCCTCGCGAGTTCGGCAAGCCACCAGCTTCTGGATGCCACGCGCCAGTTCGCCCGATTGAAGAAGGATGATCCGCAAGGCAATTCGATCCATGCACAGATGCTGTCGCTGCTCGGCGATGCGGAGGTCCGCGCCATCCTCTCGCGCTGCCGGTTGGGCGATACGCAGGACCTCGCCGATATCGCCCGTGTCGCATTTGCCATATTCTTCGCCACGGACGGTGACTTTACCGCGCTTCACTGCGTCACGGGAACACATGCGGCTCGCATCATTGCGCCCTATGTCGATGACAAACGGGCCCTCTACCAACATCTGTGGACCGGGATCGTGCTTGCCTATCTGACCACGGGAAAAGCGGATCCGGGGCGTCTGCAGGCGATTCTCGACCGGACGGCAGGAGGCGGGCCCGAGACTTGGGAAACGCTGCGCGAAGCGGCGCAAGCTTCCAGCGATGCCCACGACATCAAATTCGTGTTCACCTGCGAACGAGAGGCGCAGGCCTACGGAAATCCGCACTATCTCGAGGCAGCCACGCTGCAGATGCGGTAACCGCGCTCGGAGACGACTGCAGGCCCGGGCCGTCAGGCGGCTTGCGCGGTGTCCTCGGCAGGCTCGGTGCGGATGAGGTAGTCGAAGGCCGAGAGGCCGGCTTTCGAGCCTTCGCCCATCGCCACCACGATCTGCTTGTAGGGCACATCGGTCACGTCGCCCGCGCCGAATACGCCGGGCAGATTGGTGCGGCCTTCCTCGTCGGTGACGATCTCGCCGAACTTGGTCAGCTCGAGCCCCGAACCTTGCAGCCATTCGGTGTTGGGCACGAGCCCGATCTGGACGAACACGCCTTCGAGTTCGATGCGGCGTTCTTCCCCGCTCTTGCGGTCCTTGAGGACGAGGCCGTTGACCTTGCCTTGCGCGCCGGTGATCTCGGTCGTCTGCCCGCTGGTGACGATCTCGACATTGCCCATGCTGCGCAGCTTGGCCTGCAACACCTCGTCGGCGCGCAGCTTGCTGTCGAATTCGATCAGCGTGACATGGCCGACGATCTTGGCAAGATCGATCGCCGCCTCGACGCCCGAATTGCCGCCGCCGATCACCGCGATGCGCTTGCCCTTGAACAGCGGTCCGTCGCAGTGCGGGCAATAGGCGACGCCCTTGTTGCGGTATTCCGCCTCGCCCGGGACGCCGAGATTGCGCCAGCGCGCGCCGGTGGCGAGGATCAGGCTGCGCGCCTTGAGGCTCGCGCCATTGCCGAGCTCGACGGTGTGGAGGCCGCCCTCTTCCTTGGCCGGGACGAGCTTCACCGCCTTGGCGAGGTCCATCAGGTCGATCTCGTATTCGCCGACATGGCGCTTCAATTCGCCGGCCAGCTTGGGGCCTTCGGTGTAGGACGTGCCGGGCAGGTTCTCGATGCCGAGCGTGTCGTGCAGCTGGCCACCGAATCGTTCGGCGGCGATACCGGTGCGAAAGCCCTTGCGCGCGGTATAGATCGCGCTTGCGGCACCGGCGGGGCCGCCGCCGATCACCAGCACTTCGAAGGGCTCCTTGGCCGAAAGTTTTTCGGCGGCCTTCTCTTCGCTGCCGGTGTCGAGCCGGGCGAGGATTTCGGCCAGTTCCATCTTGCCGTTGTAGAAGGGTTCGCCGTTGAGGAAGGTCGCGGGCACGGCCATGACCTCGCGTGCGTCGACCTCGTCCTGGAAGGCGCCGCCCTCGATCAGCGTGGCGGTGATGCGCGGGTTTTCGAGCGCCATCAGCGTCAGCGCCTGCACCACGTCGGGGCAATTGTGGCAGCTGAGCGAGAAATACATCTCGAAATTGAAGTCGCCCTCCAGCCCGCGGACCTGCTCGAGGAGGTCGGCATCGACCTTGGGCGGATGGCCGCCGGCCCACAGCAGCGCGAGCACCAGCGAGGTGAATTCATGCCCCATCGGCAGGCCGGCAAAGCGGACCCATTTTTCCGCATCGCTCGCGCGGCGGATGACGAAGCTCGCCCGCCTCGCATCGGTCCCGTCGAAACTGGCGCTGACGAACTCGTGCAGCGCGGCAATCTCCTCGAGCAGCTCGCGCGTTTGCGCGCTCTTGGCGTCGTCGCCGAGCGAGGCGACCAGTTCGACCGGTTCGCGCAAATTCGCGAGATAGGTGGTGAGCTGCTGGGTCATCGTTGCGTCGAGCATCGTCATTTCCTCAAGTCATTGCGAGGAGCCCCGGCGGGGCGACGTGGCAATCCAGAGCGGCCAAGCACGACCGGTCTCTGGATTGCAGCGTCGCCTTCGGCTCCTCGCAAAGACGAGGAGAGGGGCTGGCGGTGGCGGGAGGATGGAAAAGACCCGGGGCTTGGGGGAGGGGGATGCCCCGGGTCTTCCAGCGACCCGAGTCTTAGGGCTCGGGCTGTTGTACGGGCGCCGCTAGGCGTCCCGATCTTTCGCTTGCCTTAACGGCTCAGATCTTGCCGACGAGGTCGAGCGAGGGAGCCAGCGTATCGCTGCCTTCTTCCCATGCAGCCGGGCAAACCTGGCCGGGGTTGGCGCGGACATACTGGGCAGCCTTGATCTTGCGCGCGAGTTCGTTGGCATTGCGGCCGACGCCTTCGCAGGTCTGTTCCATGATCTGGATCACGCCGTCGGGATCGACCACGAAGGTCGCGCGGTCGGCGAGGCCGACGCCTTCGCGCAGCACGTCGAAGTTGCGGGCGAGGACGTGGTTCTGGTCGCCCAGGAACGGGAAGTTCAGCTTGCCGATCTTCTCGCTGGTGTCGTGCCAGGCCTTGTGGCTGAAGTGCGTATCGGTCGACACGGCATAGACTTCGACGTCCATCTTCTGGAGCATGTTGTACTGCTCGCCGAGGTCTTCGAGTTCAGTCGGGCAGACGAAGGTGAAGTCGGCCGGATAGAAAAAGAACACGGCCCACTTGCCCTTCACGTCCTCGTCGGTGACCTCGAAGAAGTCCTTGCCGGCCTGGAAGGCGGTGGCGCTGAACGGTTTGATCTGCGATCCGATGATACCCATGGTTTTCTCCGTTGTTCGGGTTGAAACTCGTGGGTGTCAGATAGGCGCTGTTGCGATGCACAAAAGCGATATGTTGCGATTGCGAGCATCGGAATAATCGATCATTCCGATGGAACTTTCAGAAAGCGCAACGAAGAGGTGATTTCGTTGCGCTTGGCGCAACTGATCGTGAAGGACAGGATGTCACCTGGGCTTGGGTCTTTTATCTCGGGAGCCAAGCAAATGCTCAGAGTTCTGCCCCACCGCCCTGCGCGGAGGGGTGCGATTTGCGGCCTAGCAGCATATCATGCCGCCGCTCATCTTTCCTCGTCGCTCACGCCGGGCTTGCGGCGCATGAAGGCGTCCGGCGCCACCCAGGTGCCGTCGATGAAGCGATTCCCCCAGCGGCATATTTCCTGCAGCACCGGCAGCAGGCCCCAGCCTTTCTCGGTCAGCCCGTATTCGAACCGCTGCGGGCGGCGCTGATAGGGCTCGCTGGCGATGATCCCCTGCCGCTCGAGCATGGCCAGCCGGTCGGCCAGCACATTGGTGGTGATGCCTTCGGGCGAGGCGAGAAAATCCGAATAGCGCCGTTTGCCGTTGACCATGTCGCGCAGGATGACGAGCGACCAGCGATCGCCGACGATCTCGAGCGTATTGGCGATCGGGCATCCGGATCGGGGTGACGAAAGGCGAGGCATTAATCAAAAGTAGATGGTAACTTGCAAGTTACAAGTAATACCGTATACTTATCCGCAGGTCGATTCGGGCCGAAGGTTGTTTCGCAGCGGCAGCGGGGGGGTGTGTGCCATGAGTGATCGGATCAGGGGCAGCTGCCTATGCGGGGCGGTGCATTACACGATTTGCGGAGCGCCGCAGCTCGTCGGCAAATGCTATTGCGTCGACTGCCGCAAAGCGAGCGGCACGGGGCATTGCACCCATGTCGCGCTGGCCGAGGAGCAGGTCGAGCTGACCGGCGAAACGGCCTGTTTCGAGAGCCCGGCCGATAGCGGCAACATGATCGCGCGCAGCTTTTGCCCGACCTGTGGCAGCGCGCTGTTTTCGCGCAATAGCTCTATGCCCGGCATGATCTTCGTGCGCGCCTCGAGCCTCGACGATGTCGATGCCATCAGCGCGGCCATGTCGGTTTACACCAGCCGCGCGCCGGGGTGGGATCGTCCCGACCCGGCGCTGCCTGGTTTCGTCGAAATGCCCGAAGGCGGCCCGCAGGCGGTGCTGCCCGGCGACTGACGCTATGCCGTGCCCGTGGCGCCGCACTGCGCCCGGTGGAGCAACTTGTGGTCGGCCAGCACCAGCGCCATCATCGCTTCGACCACCGGGGTGCCGCGGATGCCGACGCAGGGGTCGTGGCGGCCCCGGGTGCGGACCTCGGTCGCCTCGGAAATTCCTTGCGCGTTTGGGCGCGTCACGCTTTCGACGGGCGTGAGGATCGAACTGGTCGGCTTGAAGGCCACGCGGCAGGTGACCGGCTGGCCGGTGCTGATCCCGCCCGCAATCCCGCCTGCGTGGTTCGCCTCGAAGCGCGGGCCGTCATTTCCGGGGCGCATCGGATCGGCATTCTGCTCGCCGGTCAGCCGTGCGGCCTCGAAGCCGTCGCCGATCTCGACGCCCTTCACCGCGTTGATGCTCATCATGCCCGCGGCAAGATCGGCGTCGAGCTTGGCATAGACGGGGGCGCCCCATCCCACTGGCACGCCCGACGCCACGCACTCGACCACCGCGCCGAGCGAGGAGCCGGCCTTGCGGGCCTCGTCGACCAGCTTTTCCCAGCGCTTGGCGGCTGCCGCGTCGGGGCACCAGAAGGGATTGCGCGCGATTTCCCCGGCATCGAAATGCGCCGGGTCGACCGCGTCGCCGCCGATCTCGGCGACATAGGCCAGGACGCTCACTTCGGGGATGACCAGCCGCGCCACTGCCCCCGCCGCGACGCGCATTGCGGTTTCGCGCGCGCTCGACCGGCCGCCGCCGCGATAATCGCGAAAGCCGTATTTCGCGTCATAGGCATAGTCGGCATGGCCGGGGCGATAGCTATTGGCGATCTCCGAATAGTCCTTGCTGCGCTGGTCGGTATTCTCGATCAGCAGGCCGATCGGCGTGCCCGTCGTCCTGCCCTCGAACACGCCCGAGAGGATCCGCACCGCATCGGGCTCCTGCCGCTGCGTGGTGAACTTGTTCTGCCCGGGCCTGCGCGCATCGAGGTAGGGCTGGATGTCCTCTTCCGATAGCGCGATCCCTGGCGGGCACCCGTCGACCACCGCGCCGATCGCGGGGCCGTGGCTTTCGCCCCAGGTGGTGAAGCGCAAGCTTCGTCCGAATGTGTTCCAGCTCATGGCGCAATCCATGTCGCAAGCGCCCGGCACTGTCCACTTCGGCTTTTCTCCGCCACGGTGAAGCAGGATTTTCCTACAGCGCGGCGATCTGCGATATCGGGAAGGATGCGGGGCGGGTTTCCGCCCGCCATCACGTCCGTCACCCGCCGATTTCGCGTGGAAAAGCCAAGTATTCGCAAGGCCATGCGCTTCTTCGCTGAAGGTGACGCGGTGTCACCTTTGTCACCCGCCTGCGGATACCGGCTTGGCGATAAGCCGCGCGGCGCACTGGCCAAACCGGATCGGGTGGGGCAGGAACAAAACGCGCTCAAGCAGCGATCGCGCTAGCGCGGAAGGACAGTTGATGATTGCGAAGCTGAAGGGCCTGCTCGACGAGACAGGAGTGGACTGGGCGGTGATCGACGTCGCGGGCGTCGGCTATCTGGTCCACTGCTCGACCAAGACGCTCGCCGCATTGGGCGAGGTCGGCGAGGCGTGCGTCCTCTATACCGACCTCCAGGTGTCCGAGAACGACATGCGCCTGCTGGGCTTTGCCGATGGCGCCGAACGCGAATGGTTCCGCCTGCTTACCCATGTCCAGGGGGTCGGGTCCAAGGTCGCGCTGGCGATCCTCTCGGCGCTGTCGACGGGCGAGCTGCAGCAGGCCTGCGCCAAGGGCGATGCGGCCATGGTCGCGCGCGCCAATGGCGTCGGGCCCAAGCTCGCCGGGCGGATCGTCAACGAGCTGAAGGACAAGGCCGGCGCGCTCCCGGGCGGGGCGGTGCCGGGCGTCGTCGCGACACCCGCGGGCGGGGCCAGCGCCGATGCCGTCAGCGCGCTCGAGAACCTCGGCTTCAAGCCTGCGGTCGCCGCACGCGCGGTCGCCGCGGCGCAGGGCGAACTCGGCGAAGGGGCGAGCGAGGGCGACCTGATCCGCGTCGCGCTGAAAAAGGCGGCGGGATGAGCACACGCACCGCAACCTGCATGTGCGGCCGCCTGTCGGTGACCTGCGAGGGTGAGCCCTTTCGTATCTCGGTGTGCCACTGCCTCGACTGCCAGCGGCGCAGCGGCTCGTCCTTCGCCGCGCAGGTGCGCTTCCCGCGGGACCAGGTCACGGTGTCGGGCGAGGCCAGGGTGTTCACGCGCACGGCCGAAAGCGGCAATACGAGCGAACACCACTTCTGCCCCGATTGCGGCTGCGAGATGTGGTACGTCGCAGGGCCTTTCCGCGAGACGCTGGCGATCCCGATCGGGCGCTTCGCCGACCCGTCCTTCCCGCCTCCGGGATATTCGGTCTATGAGAGCCGCAAGCATGCCTGGGTCGCGATTGTCGACGCGAGCGTCGAGCACCATGAATGACGAGGAGAAAACCATGCCCCGCCTGTTCCTGATCCCCCTGCTGTTTGCCGCCGCACCGCTCGCCGCGCAGGATATGAGCGCTTTCACAACCGGTCCCGTGTTCGAGGATTTCGGCCCGCATGCCGCAATCGAGGGCATCGCGCAGGTTCCCGCCGACACCGAATTCTCGGTCGCCTTCGACGCCACCGAGCCGGCCAAGGATGGCGAGCGCAACAAGAGCATCGAAAGCGCCGCGCGCTTCATCAACATGCATGTCGCCGCCGGCGTGCCCGAGGACAATATCCGCGTCGCGGTGGTGGTCCATGGCAAGGCCGTGTTCGACCTGCTCGACGCCGAAGCCCGCGCCGCCCACGAACTGGCGGAGAACGGCAGCGCGGCGATGATTCGCGAAATGCTCGACCAGGGCGTCCGCATCATCGTCTGCGGCCAGAGCGCCACCGCGCATGGGGTCAGCCAGGACCAGTTGATCCCGGGCGTCGAAATGGCGCTCTCCGCCATGACCGCCCACGCCCTGCTCCAGCAAGCGGGCTATACGGTGAACCCGTAATGAGCGGAGAACGATCTTGCTAAGGCGCGTTGCAGACAAGTGGGCGCATGCCATAGCAATGCGAGAGCTCGAAGGGCTGCTGATCAAGCGCACTATCACGGCTGAGGAGGCCGAAGGTCAGTGGAATTTGATCTCGGATGGTGAGGTATGCATCCATGTGTCGAGTTGGCGCCTGGTTGGCGACAATAACATAGTAGTGACAAGTGAAGACCACGGACACCGTTTCGGCCTGCCCAAACCCATCGATGCCGTCGAGATACTTAACACCGTGCTCGCCGGTGCCCCTGTCGCGAAAGTTGAAGTGAGTTCTACAACTGGTGATTTGATCATCCTTTTCGCGGGCGGGGTACGCCTTGAGATACTGACCCTCTCGGCTGGCTACGAAAGTTGGTCAGTGGGGCGAAAGGAGGACTTCGCCACCTTGTTTGTCGGGGTGAACGGAGGCTTCTTGTGATTGCCGAGAGATGGAAGCTGAAACAAGTTCAGCATGACGGTATGGGGCAGGTGTGACCGAACCCGTCCCCCTCCATACACCCGACCGGCAGCCGGAAGACCCCGACGCCGCGCTGCGGCCGAAATCGCTTGCCGAATTCGTCGGGCAGCAGGCGGCGCGCGAGAATTTGCGCGTCTTCATCGAGGCGGCGCGCGGGCGCGGCGAGGCGATGGACCATGTGCTGTTCTTCGGCCCGCCCGGCCTCGGCAAGACCACGCTGGCGCAGATCGTTTCGAAGGAGCTGGGCGTGGGCTTCCGCGCCACCAGCGGGCCGGTGATCGCCAAGGCGGGCGATCTGGCCGCGCTGCTGACCAATCTCGAGCCCAATGACGTGCTCTTCATCGACGAGATCCACCGATTGAATCCGGTGGTCGAGGAGGTGCTTTATCCGGCGATGGAGGATCGCGCGCTCGACATCATCATCGGCGAGGGGCCTTCTGCGCGCAGCGTGCGGATCGACCTGCCGCCCTTCACGCTGGTCGGCGCGACCACCCGGCAGGGCTTGCTGACCACGCCGCTGCGCGACCGCTTCGGCATCCCGGTGCGACTGAATTTCTACACCGAGGACGAGCTGCTCAAGGTCGTCACCCGCGGGGCGGGGCTGCTCGGCATGGGGATCGACGAGGGCGGGGCGCGCGAGATCGCCCGCCGCAGCCGCGGGACGCCGCGCGTCGCCGGGCGGCTGATGCGCCGCGTGCGCGATTTCGCGCATGTGCTGGGAGAGGCGACGGTCACGACGCGCGTGGCCGACGAGGCGCTGACGCGGCTCGAGGTCGATTCGCTCGGCCTCGACGCGATGGACCGGCGGTATCTCACCATGATCGCCAGCACCTACAAGGGCGGCCCTGTCGGGGTAGAGACGCTTGCCGCGGGCCTCAGCGAACCGCGCGACACGGTCGAGGAAGTGATCGAGCCCTACCTCATCCAGCTCGGCCTGATCGCGCGCACCGCGCGCGGGCGCTGCCTCAACGATGGCGGCTGGGCGCATCTCGGGCTGACGCCGCCCTCGCGCCCGCAGGGCGACATGTTCGACAAATGACCTTTCCGGTGTGGTAAGATTAGGCCGCAGATCGGTCCCGAAACGGGACGGGGCTTGCGCAACCCTCGCATTTCCGCGAAAAATTTACTTTCTGAGGGTACCCGCGATCGATAACCATATGCGAGTCCCGCGGGAGGGATTGGCGACAGGATACGCAGGATCGCAATAAGTAGCGGATATACTTCGCCTTTGCGCGGTCGCAACAGGAAGTCAGAACGATGTCGGTTAAGTCAGCTCTTGCCAAACTCTCGGCCACCGCGGCGGGTGGCGCATTGCTTGCAGGCGGTGCGGTGCATGTCGCCGAGAAGCCGATCACCGACAATCCGCAGTACAAGGCAAAGCAGGTCAAATACGTCAAGCAGGCCAAGCCGCGCGCCGTGCCTCGGCCGACCGTGCCGCGCGCCCGCTCCATCCCGCGCCAGGTCGAATGCGTACCGGCCGAATCGCCCGAAGCGGTCAACAACCCGAACAATATCTGCCCGCCGGTCTACCGCCAGGCGATGGCCGCCGTCCCGGTTCCGCCGCTGCCCGCAGCGGCCCCGGTCGGCGGTGGCGGTTCGGCACGCTCGATCCCGAGCGCCGGCGGAGGCGGCGGCTATGGCGGCGGGTTCGGTGGCGGCTTCTTCGGCGGCTTCTTCACTGGCTCGAGCGGCGGTGGCAGCGTGGTGGTCAACTCGACCACGACCACCGGCGGCGAACCGCCCGTCGTAGACGTCGACGTCACGACCACGACCTCGACCGGCGGCACTTCGACCTCGACCTCCACCGGCGGATCGTCGACCTCGACCTCGACCGGCGAAGTATCGACCACCACCAGCTCGAGCAGCAGCACGGGCGAAGTCTCGACCTCCACAGGCGAGGTCTCTACGTCGACCGGCGAGGTGTCGACCTCTACCGGCGAGGTGTCGACCTCGACCGGCGAGGTTTCGACATCGACAGGCGAGGTCACGACCACGAGCGGCAATATCACCACGAGCACCAGCTCGTCGTCCTCGACCAGCACCTCGAGCTCGACGTCCAGCTCGACCTCGACGTCGAGCAGCACTTCGAGCTCGACCTCGGGCAGCAGCAGCGGCACCGATGTGCCCGCGCCGCCGATGATGGCGCTGTTCGGCATGGCTGCCGCAGCGGTGCTCGGCCGTCGCAAGTTCCGCATCAAGCGGGGTGCGTGAGTGACAGCCGACGGGCAGCGCTAGCCGCGCTGCCTGAGGCTCCATTCGCCCTGGCGATACCACTGCGTCACGACGTATTTCTCGCCTGCGAGCACGGGTAGGGCGGCATGCCGCGTAGCGCGGTTGGGGCGCCCCTTGCGGTCCATGTTGTCCCACAGCACCAGCATGCCCGGTTCGGGCACGATCCGCAGGTCGAGTTCGGGAAACTCGGTCTCGCCGCCTTCCTCGACCGCGTTGAGATAGACCATCGCGGTCCAGCTGCGTTGGCCGCCGCGGTTGCGTTCAACCTGCCAGTGCGGCCGGTCGAGGCGGAAATGGTCGCGGTGGTGGCGATATTCCTCGCCGACGAGGTAACGCTGGCCCTGCAGCGGCTCGGCATGGATGCGGTCGATCCCGGTGACTGCCGCGATCCTGTCCGCCATCGCGCGCGTTTCGGGCATGTCTTCGGAAAAGAAGTGCGTCGAGCTGGTCCGCCCGCACGGCGATGACCTTTCGGAAAACAGCACTGAGGGCTGGATCCGGCTGTCGACGATCGCGATCAGCTTGCGGCATTGCTGCGCGCTCAGCAGGTCGCGCATCAGGAACAGGTCCGCCTTGCCCCCGCCGCGCGGTTCGACGCGGGGATCGGCCAGCAACCGCTCGCGTACGTTTTCGCCGATCGTGCGGAGGACGGCGGGATCGGCTTGCGGGTCGGTACGACCTCGACCCAGCATTTCGGTCAGGCGAGAGAAGAAAATCACGCTAGCTACGCCGCCCCGACGCAAGCAGCGGGCTAGTCACGGACGACCGGCAGGCCACCGGATTCCCAGGCGAGAATCCCCCCCTCCAGATGAACCGCTTCGGTGCCGCTCGCGGCGAGGCGCTCGGCGGCGATGCCCGAGCGGCGACCGGAGCGGCAGTAGAGTATGCGCTGGGCACCGTTCGTATCGGGCAGGGCCTGCGGCTCGAATTCGTCGAGCGGGATGTTGATCGCCCCGGCCAGATGACCCTCTGCATATTCCTCGGGCGTGCGTACGTCGATCAGCTGGATCGCCTCGCCCGCGTCGAGCCGGAGAGCCAGTGCCCGTGGCTCGATGGTCAGCACGCCGGCCTCGCGGCCGACCGGATCCGTTTCATTGGCCGGTTGCGCCCCCGCCGAACAGGCGGCGAGCAGGCCCGCCGCCACACCGGTGAAAAGCGTGCCGCGGATCACGCCGCGGCCAGTTTGCGCAGCACGTAGTGGAGGATGCCGCCGTTGCGATAGTACTCCATCTCATTCGCGGTATCGATGCGGCAGAGCGCGGTGAAGGTAAAGCTCGAGCCGTCCTCGCGGGTCACTTCCACTTCGATGTCCTGGCCCGGCGTAAGGTCGGCGAGGCCCTTGATCGAGAAGCTGTCGGTTGCGGTCAGGCCCAGGTTCTGGCGGGTATCGCCGTCCTTGAACTGGACCGGCAGCACGCCCATGCCGACGAGGTTCGAGCGGTGGATACGTTCGAAGCTTTCGACGATGACCGCGCGCACACCGAGCAGGATGGTGCCCTTCGCCGCCCAGTCGCGGCTCGAGCCAGTACCGTATTCCTTGCCCGCGACGACCACCAGCGGGGTGCCGTCTTCCTTGTGCTTCATGGCGGCGTCGTAGATCGCCATCTGCTCGCCCTTGTAGGTGGTGTAACCACCCTCGACGCCGGGGACCATTTCGTTACGGATGCGGATGTTGGCGAAGGTGCCGCGCATCATCACGTCATGGTTGCCGCGGCGCGAGCCGTAGCTGTTGAAGTCCGCCTTCGCGACCTGGTGGCTCTTGAGGTACTCGCCGGCGGGGCTGTCTTCCTTGATCGAACCGGCGGGCGATATGTGGTCGGTGGTGACCGAATCGCCGAGGATCGCGAGCGGCTTGGCACCGGTGATGTCGGTGACCGGTGCCGGCTCCATGCCCATGCCTTCGAAATAGGGCGGGCTGGCGACGTAGGTGCTGGTCGGGTTCCAGCGATAGGTGTCGCTGGCCTCGACATTGATCGCCTGCCAGTGCTCGTCGCCCTTGTAGACGTCGGCATAGCGGGTTTCGAACATCTGGCGGTCGATATTGGCAGCGCGGTGCTGGCGCACTTCCTCGTTGCTCGGCCAGACGTCGGCCAGCATCACGTCATTGCCCGCCTGGTCCTGGCCGAGCGGGGTCTCGGTGATGTCCTGCGTTACCGTGCCGAGGATCGAATAGGCGACCACGAGCGGGGGCGAAGCGAGGAAGTTGGCGCGCACGTCGGGCGACACGCGGCCTTCGAAGTTGCGGTTACCCGACAGCACCGAGGCGGCGACGATATCGTTGTTGTTGATCGCATTGCTGATCGGCGGGGCGAGCGGGCCCGAGTTGCCGATGCAGGTGGTGCAGCCATACCCGACAAGGTCGAAGCCCATAGCGTCGAGATCGTCCTGCAGGCCCGATTTCACGAGGTAATCGGTGACCACCTGCGAGCCCGGCGCGAGGCTGGTCTTGACCCACGGCTTGGGCGCGAGGCCCTTTTCGCGCGCCTTCTTGGCGACGAGTCCGGCGGCGATCAGCACATCGGGGTTGGAGGTATTGGTGCAGCTGGTGATCGCGGCGATCACGACGTCGCCGTCGCCCACGTCGTGGTCCTTGCCGTCGACTTCGACGCGTACCGGGGCATCCTTCTTGTAGATCGACTTGAGTTCGGTGTTGAACAGCTCGTCGACCTGCGGCAGCGCGACGCGATCCTGCGGGCGCTTGGGACCGGCGAGCGAGGGTACCACCTTGGAGATGTCGAGTTCGAGCGTCTTGGTGAAGACAGGCTCGTTCTCGGGCGTGAACCACATGCCCTGTTCTTTCGAATAGGCTTCGACCAGCGCGATCGTGTCTTCGTCGCGGCCGGTCAGGCGCATGTATTCGAGCGTCTTGTCGTCGATGCCGAAGAAGCCGCAGGTGGCGCCGTATTCGGGCGCCATGTTGGCGATCGTCGCGCGATCGGCGAGCGTGAGGTTGGCAACGCCTTCGCCGTAGAATTCGACGAAACGGCCGACGACGCCGACTTCGCGCAGCATCTGCACGCAGGTCAGCACGAGGTCGGTGGCGGTGACGCCTTCCGCCATTGCGCCGGTCAGCTTGAAGCCGACCACCTCGGGGATCAGCATCGAGACCGGCTGGCCGAGCATTGCGGCTTCGGCTTCGATCCCGCCGACGCCCCAGCCGAGAACGCCGAGGCCGTTGATCATGGTGGTGTGGCTGTCGGTACCGACGCAGGTGTCGGGATAGGCGACCGGCTTGCCGTCTTCACCGGCCGAGGACCACACGCCCTTGCCGAGATATTCGAGGTTGACCTGGTGGCAGATGCCCGTGCCCGGCGGCACGGCGGTGAAGTTCTGGAAGCTCTTCGAACCCCATTTGAGAAAGTCGTAGCGCTCGGCATTGCGCGCATATTCGAGCTCGACGTTCTTCTCGAACGCCTTGGGGTGGCCGAATTCGTCGACCATGACCGAGTGGTCGATCACGAGGTTCACGGGAACCTGCGGGTTGATCTTGGCCGTGTCGCCGCCGAGCTTCGAAATCGCATCGCGCATGGCGGCGAGATCGACCACGCAGGGTACGCCGGTGAAATCCTGCAGCAGCACGCGCGCAGGGCGATACTGGATTTCCTTGCCGGTGGCGGGATTCTTCTGCCAGTCGGCGATCGCCTGCGCATCGTCGGTCGAGACGGTGAAGCCGCCGTCCTCGAAACGCAGCATGTTTTCGAGCAGGACCTTGAGGCTGAAGGGCAGCTTCGACACGTCGCCGATCGTCTTCTCCGCCTTGGCGAAGGAATAATAGGCGTAATCCTTGCCGTTCACGGTAAGGGTGGAGCGGGTTCCGAGCGTGTCCTTGCCGACCTGGGTCATGCGCGCATCTGTCCTTTCGTTAGGGAGCCGTCACCCGACCAATGGACGGGGCGGTAGAATGTGCCGCGCACCTGCGCCGGAACGTCGCAAAAATCAAGTCTGCGGCAGTGCAGCATGGCGGGAGGCGGGAACCCGCGCCCGGGTGTGTGGTTGATTTTGCAATAACAGGGTCGGCGCGCCGGACGGACTGCGCGGCCTCGAGGAGGAATTGTCAAGGCTTCGCGCAACGCGCAGATGCGCTCGCACCATTCGCTACGTCTCGCAGTTCTCGCTGCCGCACTTGGTGTGGCTGGCTGTTTTACCGCTGCTTTCACCTTCGCCGACCAGCCTGCCCAGGCCTCTGAAGTGACGCAGCAGCGCTAAAGCGCGCTCTGTTCGGTGTGCTTGCCGGTCGTCGCGATCCAGCAGCCGAACACGATCAGCGCGGCGCCCGCCGCTGCGGTCCAGGTCACTGCTTCGCCCAGCAGCAGCCAGCCGAAGAGCGAGGCCCACACGAAACCCGAATATTCGAGCGGGACCAGAACCTGGGCTTCTGCGCGGGCGTAAGCCCAGGCCATCGTTAGCGCACCGGCGACCGTCAGCGCAGCCCCGATCGCGACATAACGAAGCCCGTCTGTCCCGGGAAATTCGAACAAGAAAGGCGCGGCGAGACAGTAGGTCAGCCCGGCAATGCCCATGTAGAAGGTGGCTACTTCAGTCGGCCTCGCAACAAGCGCCTGCTGGCGCTGGAGCACGAGGTTCCAGGCGTAGAGCAGCGCCGAGCTCACGATCGCCCCGAGCCCGAGCAGCGTATCCTCGTTCAGATTGCCGCGCCCGAACTTGCCGCCCACGATCACCAAAACGCCCGACAGTCCCAGCAGGGCGCCCCACACCGCGCGCGGGCGCACCGTCTCGCCCAACAGGATCGCGGCAAGGTACAGCGAGATGATCGGCGCAACGAAGCTGATTGCGATGGTTTCTGCCAGCGGCAGCTTGGTCAGCGCAAAAAAGAAAGTCAGCGCCATGAAAGCGCCGACTACGCCGCGAACGGCGTGGATCTTCATCACAGCTGGTGCCGGCCAGGACGGGCGCCCCGCGAGCCACAGCGGGGCGACTATCGCGAAGGCGATCCCGGCCCGCAGTAGCGCTGCCATATAGGCACCGAGCGCGAGCGAGGCGGTCTTCATGACCGCGTCCATCGCCGAGAGGATCGCGATTCCCCCTGCCGTCGCAAGAATCGGCCCGATCACGGATGGCGTGGTCTTCACAAAATCGCGCATAGAAGCCGAACGCATCCGCGTCACCAATTCAGCCATGCGAAAGCAGGGATATTGGAAAGCACCCGTGCATTGGGCTAATATACGGCCCGACGCGCCGCTTGGGCGCGGGGCGCATCTGGTAGGACTTATGACACGCTTTCGTCTGATTCTCGGTTCCGCAATGGGAGCGGCGCTGTGTGCAACCTCGGTACTGGCGCAGGACAATGCGCCCGAAGACCTGCTGCCGCCCGAACCGGCCAAGGTCACCGAGAAGCTCCCCGACTATACTGCCGATGCACCCCGGCCGCAGCCGAGCGTGGACGACAGCTTCGCCGATATTCGCATGAGTTCGGGCGAAGTGGTGCAGGATTTGCCTGTGCTGGTACGCGAGTGGAGCGTGCCGCAGGCGAAGCAGCTGCTCGCCTTCATTCCCACGGTCGCAGCCGAGGGCCTGGTCCCGGCGGATTACCGTGCGGGCGAACTGGCCGCTGCGATCACCGGGGGCGAGAGTGCCGGGCTCAACGAGCTCGCCAGCGAAATCTTCGTCTGGCTGGTCGAAGATTTGCGCGACGGTCGCACGCCGATGGAGGCGCGTCGCCAGTGGTTCGTGGTCGATCCGGACCCCGACCTGCTGCCGTCGCATAGCCTGCTCGAACAGGCGGTTACCACCGGCGACATCGCCGGGACGCTAACGGCGCTCAATCCGGTTTCGCCCGATTATGCCCGCCTGAGGGAAGAGCTGGCCAAGACGACCGATCCGGCCCAGCGCAAACTGATCCGCGCCAATATGGACCGCTGGCGCTGGCTCGCGCGCGATCTCGGCAAGCAGTACCTGCTGACCAATGTGCCGGAATACCAGCTGCGCCTGACGGTCAACGACAAGATCATCAAGAATTACCGCGTGGTCGTAGGCAAGCCCGGTCGCACCGCGACACCGCAGCTCGCCGAAACGGTCGAAGCGGTGATCTTCAACCCGACCTGGACGGTGCCGCAATCGATCGTCAAGGGCGAGGGGCTGGGCGCCAAGGTACTCGGCAATCCCGCCTGGGCCCGCGCCAATGGCTACAAGGCAACCAAGGGCGCCAATGGCTGGGTCAGCGTGGTCCAGCAGCCGGGGCCGGGCAATTCGCTCGGGCTGATGAAGCTCGACATGCCCAACGAGCACGCGATCTTCCTCCACGATACACCGGCCAAGGCGCTGTTCAACCAGGACGATCGTGCGCTCAGCCATGGCTGCATCCGAGTGCAGGGTGCGCGAGAACTGGCCATGACGATGTCGATGCTCGGAAATGCCAAGAGCCGCGAAGATCTTCCGAAGATCCAGCAGGAAGTGTCCGAAATCACCGCCAGCCGCGAATACACGCGCTATCCGATGGCCAAGCAGTGGCCGGTCTACATCACCTATTTCACCTATGGCGTCGATGTGAATGGCAACCTGCGGAAGTTCGCCGACATCTACGACCGCGACGCGCCGGTGCTTGCCGCACTCGATGCGCCGCGCCAGCGCAACAGGGCCCGGCAGACGAGCGAGGAAGTGGTCGAGATCGTCGACGACCTCCAGACCAGCTGAACCGGCGGTCTCAGGCGGGCGGCGGGCTCATCTGTTCGATCGTCCCGCCCTGGGGCGTGCGTAGAAGGTCATATTGCGCCACCGGTGGGGCAGCGTGGCTGCCGCTTTCGGTGATGCCATAGCTTCCCGCGACCAGCAGGCGCCCGCCCGATAGGTCTATCAGCGCGCGGTCGAACTGTTCGGGCCCCATGGCGAAACAGCCGTTCGAACGACCGAGACGCCCGAATCGCGCGACATGTTCGGGCGTGGCATAGCGCGCCTTGTGCATCACGATCGCGCGCGGCAGCGCGTTCGAATTGGTCGGGTCGAGCCCGTCGAGCCGGATCGAGGTGCCGTATTTCCCCTTGTACCAGCTGCGCGTCATGAAGGCGCCGCGGCTCGATGCCTCGCTGCCCTCGATGTTCGAATAACGCTTGAGCCAGCCGTCATGCTCGCTGTCGGACCCCGTTCCGTGGCTGACATGATAGCTTGCCACGCGTTCGTTCTCGAGGTCGACGAAGTGAAAGCGCTTCTCTGCAGAATGCAGCCCGAAATCGGCGATGCCGACGATATCCCTGCGCCATATGTTCGAGCCGAGCCGCGCCAGTTCGTCGCGCGCGATCGTAAAGAGCTTCGCATCGCGGGCTGCGGTCGGATTGACCTGCGCGAAGACGCGTGCGGGCAGGGCCAGCGCCGCCCCGGCGGCGAGCGAGCCCCTGAGAAGATTACGACGGTTCATATCCTGTAGTTACCATGGTCGGCCCGGCCTTGCCACGCAGATTGCGGCGGGACGGGCATGCTATTCGCCCAGTACCATGCGATCCTGCTCGATGCGGACCGGGTGGATGGTCGACAGGAAGCTCTGGCCGAGCAGCGAGACGGGCAGGCCGTCGGGCACGATCACCGCGGCGACATTGCGCGCCTCGTGACCGCCGAGCGTGACATTGTCGAGCGTGACGGAAACGCCCGAAACCGGGCCCGAGGCACCCTGCGCCACCGGCCGGATGTCGGCTGCGGACCAGGCCAGCCCGGCCGCGCGCGCATCCGCGCCGGTCAAGGCGACCACGCTGGCACCGGTATCGACCAGGAAGCCGATCCGCGACCCGTTCACTTCGGCATCGGCGTAGAAATGTCCGTCCGCCGCGCGCGGCACTTCGGTCGTGCCTGCGACCCATGCAGCGTAGCTGTCGCGCTGGGCATTCTTCCGGCCGGCAACGGTATCGCCCGCTGCGACAGTTTCGGCGCCGTCGGTCACCCGATCGGGCGCTTCGCCGGGCATGGCGGTGATGCCGACGAAGACCGCAACGACAAGGGCAAAGAGGACAGCCTCGCGCATGGCGCGATAATGCCCCGGCCTGCCTTAAGGCAAGGTAAAGCGCCTACTCCGCGGCCTCCGCTGGCTGCGCGTGCGGATCGAAGGCAACCGCTTCGCCGGCTTCGATCTGGGCGGCCTTGGCTTCGACGAGCGCCACGATATGGTCGAGCATGTCGTCCGACTTCACATGGTGATCGGTCACGCCCGAGAGATAGACCATGTGCTTGCCATTGCCGCCGCCGGTAATGCCGATGTCGGTCTCGCGCGCTTCGCCGGGGCCGTTGACGACGCAGCCGAGCACCGAAAGGCTCATCGGCGTCTTGATGTGTTCGAGCCGCTTCTCGAGCGTTTCCACGGTGCGGATCACGTCGAAGCCCTGGCGCGAACAGCTGGGACAGGAGACCACGCGCACGCCCCGGGTGCGCAAGCCGAGCGCTTTCAAAATCTCGTAGCCGACCTTCACTTCCTGCTCGGGTTCCGCCGAAAGCGAAACGCGGATCGTGTCGCCGATCCCCGCCCACAGCAGGCTGCCGATGCCGATCGAGCTCTTCACCGTCCCGCCGACGAGGCCACCCGCCTCGGTGATGCCGAGGTGCAGCGGGCAGTCCACCGCCTCGGCCAGCCCGTGATAGGCGGCCACCGCAAGGAACACGTCGCTAGCCTTCACCGCAACCTTGTATTCGTGAAAATCGTGGTCCTGCAGCAGCTTGATATGGTCGAGCGCACTTTCGATCAGCGCTTCGGGGCAGGGCTCGCCATATTTTTCCAGCAGATCCTTCTCGAGGCTCCCGGCATTCACCCCGATACGTATCGCGCAGCCATTGGCCTTGGCCGCGCGGACCACTTCGGCAACGCGTTCGGAGGAACCGATATTGCCCGGATTGATACGCAGGCAGGCCGCGCCCTTGTCCGCCGCTTCGAGCGCACGCTTGTAGTGGAAGTGGATGTCGGCGACGATCGGGACGTTTGCGGCCTTGGTGATGCGGTCGAAATGCTCGGTCGCCTCCGCGGTCGGGCACGAGACCCGGATGATGTCGGCGCCCGCTTCCTCACAGCGGCGGATCTGGTCGATCGTCGCACCCACATCCTCGGTCGGCGTATTGGTCATGGTCTGCACGGTAATCGGCGCGTCGCCCCCGACGGGGACGCTGCCGACCAAGATCTGGCGGGACTGACGGCGCTCGATGTCGCGCCACGGGCGTACGGAAGACATGGGGTGCGATATAGTCCCCCCGATATGAAGGGGCAATGACGCTGCGTATCGACGGCTGGCGCATTCCCTCTTTCCCGAAGCGCGGCGATGCGGCATCCAGTGCGGCATGCCCGAGCCGACCGACGCCGCCGATACAGATACGCCGCTGCTGTTCGGCCGGGTGCTCGACGGGAAGGGTGGCGCCCGCCCAGTCGGCTGGGACGAGGCACAGGGCTGGCAGCCCTGTGCCGAGGGAGAGGTGCTGTGGCTGCATATCTGCCGCACCCGCCCGGGCGTGCAGCAATGGCTCGAGGACAATTTCGGCATTCCCGAGCCGACCGCCGAATTGCTGACCAGCGACCAGACCCGCCCGCGCGCTTTCCGCGAGGGCATGACTTTGGTCGGAACCCTGCGCGGGATCAACTTCAATCCCGGGGCCGAACCCGAAGACATGATATCCATGCAGTTCTGGAGCGACGGGCGGCGGCTGGTAACCTTGCGGCGCCACCCGTTGCAGACCCCGCGCGCGGTGGTGGCGCAGCTCGACGAGGGGGAAGGACCGCCCGATGCCGGGGCGACGATCACCCAGCTGGCCGAACTCATGATCGCGCGAATGAGCCAGTCGATCGTCGACATGAACGACGTGCTCGACGCGCTGGAGGATGACGACCCCGACGAACACGCCGAAAGCATGCTCAAGCGGATATCGACGATCCGCCGCAACTGCCTTGCGCTGAAGCGGCACATGGCGCCCCAGCACGAAGCGCTCGAACAGATCAGCCGTGATGCGCCAGCCTGGTTCGACGCGAGCGACCGCCGCGAGATCGCCGAGAGCATCGCGCGGTTGCGCCGCTATCTCGACGATATCGACATCAGCAAGGAAAGCGCGCTGGTGCTGCAGGACGAAATCCGCGCGCGCAGCCTCGCGAGCAGCGAACAGGCGACCTACATGCTGACCATCGTCGCGGGCATCTTCCTGCCCCTATCCTTCCTCACCGGCCTGCTCGGCATCAATGTCGGGGGCATGCCCGGTATGGACGACCCCGACGCCTTTTGGGCCGTGGTCGCCCTGTGCGGACTGCTGTTCATCGGCCTGATCGTGGCCTTCCGCCGGCTGCGCTGGCTCTAGCGCGGCGGCGCCTCAGCGCTGCGAGGGGATGAATTCCTCGCGCACTGCCTTGGCCATCAGCTCGAGCGGGATGATTCCCTGGCCGAGCAGGAAGTCGTTGAACGTCTTCTCGTCGAACTTGTCACCCAGCGCCACCTCGGCCTCGATCCGCAAGTCGATCAGCTTGCGATAACCGTAATAGTAGCTGCCGGCCTGGCCGGGCATGCGATACTGGTAGCGGTCGAGTTCCTGCTTGACCATTCCGGGAGAGAACAGCGCCTCTTCGCGCAGCACGCGCTCGGCGTCCTCGCGGCTGATCAGCCCGAGGTTGAGCATCGGGTCGAGGAAGGCGCGGGCGGTGCGCAGCAGGCGGAACTGCTGGGCGATGAACTGGCCTTCGATCGGCTCGTAGGGCAGCATTTCGGCTTCGGCATAAAGCGCCCAGCCTTCGACGTTGACGCTGTTGAAGGCGTAGAGAAGCCGGGCGAGGCTGACGCCCTGCTCGACCAGCGCGGCGAATTGCATCTCGTGCCCCGGTCGTGCCTCGTGCGCGCTCAGCGTCCAGCTCGCGGCGGGGAAGTTGAAATCGTCGTAGGCCTCGCCTTCGCCTGCGGTCGGGTTGGCCACGGTGAGCACGAAGGTGCCCTGCTCACCCGTATTGCCGATCAGGCGCGGGGGGCGCATATGCGGCGCGGGCTGGGCGGCGCTTTCGGCGGCGGAGGCCACCCGCATGGCAAGCGGATAGTCAGGCAGGCTGACGATGTCGTGCTCGCGGATTTTCGCCTCGAGCTCTCCATTCACGCCGCGATAGAATTCCTCGATCTCGTCATTGGGGATCGTGCTTTCCTTGAGCTTCTTCATGACCGAGGCATAGTCGGTCTCGGCCCAGCCGTGCTTTTCGGCGATCTGCGGGGCAAGCGCCTCCATCTGTGCACGGATCTCGTAGAAACCGCGCCGCGCCTGGCTCATCGCCTCGCGCGGGTCGGCATCGATCCCCCAGTTCTTCAGCGCAAGAGCATAGAGTTCCTCGGGCAGGCGCGGATTGTCGCGCGCGGCGGGAAGGACCACCTCTTCGGTCCATTTTGCATAATCTGCGAATTGCGCGTCCATCGCGTCGAGCGCTTCGTCGGCGCCATCGATCCCGTATGTGTCGAAGAGTTCGCGGATGCCGGTGGCGAAAGTCGGGATCTTGTCGATAGATTCGCGGACCTCGACCGCATAGGGCCCCATCTTGTCCTGCCCGCGGCTGGCCTCGAAGCGGCGCTTCGCCAATTCGGTCAACGGCTCGCTGTCGGGCCAGATGCCGGTGTAGCGTTGCAGCAGCTCAAGCGCCTTCGCGCGGCGGCCAGGTGCGGTCTGTTCGGACAGCAGCGTCCCGATGGTTTGGAACATGCCCTGCGGCACTTCGGCGAATTCGAGCATGTAGCGGCGCTCGAGCTCGAGCCCCTCGATCCGCAGGTCGAGCGCATCGATCAGGATCTGGAGGTCCTGCTTGACGTAGGTGTTGGGCTCGACTGCCATTGCGGCGGCGAATTCGGAGCGCAGCTTGCGGGCTCCGGCGAGGTAGCGCTCGTCGCGATCGAGCGCCATGTCGTTAACCAGCCCGTCGTACTGCTCGTAGCCGGCGGAGCTGGCGCCGGTCGGGAAGAAGCCTGCCTCGAAGGTGATGAGCTTTTGGGTATAGGCATTGCTCGTCTCGACCCACTGCGGATTGGCGGGTGCCGTCGCTTCTTCCTGTGCGGCGAGCGGAACGGCGGGCAGCGCCACGGCGAGCGCGATGGCGGCGGCAAAGGTCTTCATCTGGCTTCCCCTCTGGATGTCGCCGCTAGGGGTGCCGCCTGTTGCGAAGCTTGACAAGCACGGGCCGGACGAACGTCGCTCACCAGCGGACGAGCGACGGGACCGCAATCCGGCCGATCACGCCGCCGAGGACGACCGGCAGGACATGCCAGCTCCCCAGGTGTGCCAGCGTATCGACCGGGCAGGCGAGGCCATGGGCGAAGGTGCCCAGCGCGCCTGCCGCGATCCCGGCATAGGTACCTGCCAGCGGAGGCGACACCGGTGCTCCCTGCCGCAACCAGGCGATGAGAGCGACGAAGGTGATGCCGCCAAACTCCGCCCCGGCAAGGAAGCATCCGAGCCCGTAGGGATCGTGTACGATCTCGGCCAGCCCTCCCTGCAGGCCGAGCACGGCAATCGCGGCCGCAGGCAGCAGAGCGGCCATTGCCAAGGCCCAGCGCGCGCCGTCATGATGATTGCCGACTCGCGGCGACGCCATGCGGATCGCCGCCAGCGCGGTGGCTGCGCCGAGCAGGCCGAACATGCCGTTGGCGATGAAGAACAGCGCCGATGCCTCGCCCGTGGCGATCCCGCGCCAAAGCCCCTCGATCAGGGCGACCAGAACCACGCTCGCAAGCGCGGCCGCACCGACCAGCGCGATGCCGCGACCAGGCTTCATCGGGCGGACGGGGGAAAGGTCCGCGGCAAGTTCCTCGATCAGCGATTGGGGCACGCGATTCATGTCAGTCTGCTTTCTCTACGAGCGCGGAAAGCTTCTTCAATCCGCGATGGATATTCACCTTGACCAGGCTCTCGCTCTGGCCCGTTCGTGCCGATGCTTCGGCGATCGTCAGCCCCTCGATCTTGACCAGTTCGATGGCTTCGCTTTGTCCTGCAGACAGGTGCACGAACAATCGCTCGAGGCTCATCCGTGCCATGACCGCCTCCTCGTCGCTGTCGGCGATCGCATCGTGGTCGCCCAGCTCGCCCTCGGCCTTGCGATAGACCTTGCGCAAATGGTCGATCCAGCGATAGCGCGCGATCGCCGCGAGCCAGGGAAGGAAGGCCCGGCCCGGGTCCCAGCTCGCGCGCTTGGCATGGATCGCCAGCATCACCTCCTGCACCAGATCGTCGAGTTGTGCGGGGGCGACCCGGCGGCGGAAATAGCGTTCGAGCCACAGCCGGACTTCGGCCAGCAGCACACGATAGGCCGCTGCATCGCCCTTTTGCGAGGCGGCCATCAACCGTGCGAGGCTGGCTTCGTCGGCGATCATCGCGGGGCTCCCATGGTGAGCCTATCACTCGGCGCGGGCACGCGCGAGCAGCGCGTCGGCCGCCAGAGGGCCCCCGCCGCGCGACAGCAGCACACTCGCCAGCGCGACCCACACTATATGCGTCTGCCACCAGGCCTCGGGATAGACGAAGACCTGGATCACCAGCGTCATCGCCAGCAGGGCCAGCGCGGAAAGCCGGGTGAACAGGCCCACCACCAGCAGGATCGGGAAAAGATGCTCGGCATAGGTCGCCATCGGGGCGGCGATGGCCGGGGGTAGCGGCAGGCCGGTATATTCGTATTCGAACAGGAAGCGCGCCTGCTCGCCGATTGTCAGCAATGTCCCTTCGGCCACCTTGGTGCGTCCCGAGCGCCAGAAGATGCCCGCCAGCGCCACCCGGGTGAGCAACAGCGCCAGACCCTCGGGCCATCGCGAGGCGAGCCATGCGGCGAGACTGTCGTAGCGGGCGAGGAAGGTGTGCATCGGAATGGGCCGCAATGCCGCTCAGCGCTGGACCGGGGTCAGCGATCCCTTGCCCTTGGGCGTCTTGGTCTTCTCGCAGGTGCCCTTGGGGACCAGCTTCCAGGCATTGCCCTGATAGTCGCGGGTCGAAGTGCCAGCGCAGCTGGTTCCGGGACCAGCCGCGCAGTCGTTCTCGCCCGCCTTGGCGACGCCGTAGCACTTTTCCATCGCGGGCTTCTTCTGCGCCGCGGCGGGGCTGGCGGCGAGGCCGGCGGCCGCGCTGGCGGCAAGTGCGATACGGGCAAGGTGGGTCAGGGGCTTTGCGGTCATGAAATCTCTCCCGGATGGGTTTGCCAATGGGACCCGGCGTCGGGCCGGGGTCAGGGAGACATTCGCCGGGTCGGGGCGGCGCGTTACAGCACAGGCGAATTTTCGGGTCGTGTAACCGGTGCGGCAGGGCGAGCGAAGAAGGCCCTGTGCGCATCTTCGCGCAGCACGACAGGAGAGGATTCGACATCATGACCGCCATCCGCAAACCCGCCAGTGCCGCCGCCGCGGCCGCTTTCGCGCTGTCCTCCATGGCCGCATTCGCCGCCGAACCGCCCGCCGGCAGCAGTGGTCGCGCGCTTGGCGCCGAGGACATGGTCCACTGCTACGGCGTCAACAGCTGCAAGGGCACCGCCGACTGCGCCACGACGCAGCACGAGTGCAAGGGGCAGAACGAATGCAAGGGTCACGGTTTCAAGGCGATGAAGGCGGGTGACTGCCTAGCCAAAGGCGGTACGATCGGCGACCTCGGCTGAAGCCCCGGCGGCCCGGCTGCCCCATTCGCCCCCCGATCGGGCATGCCGGGTCGCCACCTATCGCATCACCTTCCATGGAGGACATCCCCCCGTTTTACGGCTTCGGCCTGGGTCTCAGACGCCCGCACTACGCCGACTTCCTCGAGGGCGCGGTGCCGGTAGATTTCGTCGAAGTCATTTCGGAAAACTACATGGTCGATGGGGGCAAACCGCTGCGCATCCTCGAGAGCGTACGGCAGGAGCACCCGGTCATCCTCCACGGCGTTTCGCTTTCGGTCGGTTCTGCCCAAGGGCTCGACGCGGACTATCTCGTCCGCCTGCGCAGGCTGGTCGAGCGGATCGAACCTTTGTGGGTCTCCGATCACCTGTGCTGGACCCGTACAAGCGCGCACAACAGCCACGACCTCCTGCCGCTGCCGTTGACGCGCGAGGCGCTCGCAATCGTCTGCGAAAATATCGACAGAGCGCAGGAGGCGCTCGGTCGGGCGATGCTGTTCGAAAACCCCTCGAGTTACCTTACCTTTCCCGAGGACGAGATGCCCGAATGGGAATTTCTTGACGCAATGACGCGGCGAACGGGCTGTCACCTGCTGCTCGACGTCAACAATCTCTATGTGAGCGCGCGGAACCACGATTTTTCCGCCGCCGATTATCTCGCCGGTCTCCCACTGGATCGCGTCCGGCAGATTCACCTTGCCGGGCACCAGCCGGGCGAGATCATCATCGATACGCATGATCGCGCGGTGTGCGATGATGTCTGGGCGCTCTATGCGAAGGTCATCGCCCGAACCGGCCCCGTCGCCACGATGATCGAGCGTGACGACGCCATCCCGCCTCTCGCCGAGCTGCTGCACGAGCTCGATCGCGCCCGAACCATTGCAGGCTCGTGCGAGAGGAGCGCCGCGGCATGAGCGCGCTGGCGCAGCGGCAGGCGGCGGTTCTCGGCGCGATTCTCGACGAAGACGCGGCGCTGCCTGAAGGCTGGGGGGAGCGGCAAGCGCGCGGGCTGGCGATCTATCGCAACAATTACCGCAGCGCGCTGGTCGAGGCGCTGCGCTCGACCTTCGAGCGGACCGAGCGGCTGGTTGGCGATACCGCCTTCGCCCGCGCCGCTGCGCATCACTGCATCACGCATCCGCCGAATGGCTGGACGCTCGACCTGGCCGGCGAAGGCTTCGCCGAAACCTGCGCCGCGCTCATTGCAGGCGATCCCGACGTTGCCGAACTCGCCGCGCTCGAATGGGCGATGCATCTTGCCTTCACGGCGCGCGATGCCGCGGCGCTGACCCCCGAAGGCTTTGCCGCCGCCACCGCAAAATTCGGCGAGCATGACTGGGAGCGATTCACGCTCGACCTCATGCCCTCGCTCCGTTGTCTTCCCGCGACATACGATCTCTTGCGCCTCTGGTCCTCGCTCGCCGGGGAAGGCGAAGCGGATCTCGTATCGCTCGACGTCCCGCAGATTGCGGTGGTCTGGCGCGAGGGCGAGTGCCCGGCCTTCGTGCTGCGTCCGGAACGGGAAGGTCGGGCGCTCGAATCCTTCCGCGCCGGTGCCCGTTGGGGCGAGGTCTGCGGCACACTCGCCGCGGCGCTGGGCGAAGAGAAGGGCATTGCCGAAGCGGGTGCAATGCTCGCCCGCTGGGTGGCCGAAGGGTGGATCGAAGAGGTCGGTCAGTAGGCGAAGGTTTCGCCCACCAGCTTCTCGCTCAGCGTCCACAGCCTCTCGGCGTTGCCCTCGTCCACGGCATAGCTGCGGACACCGCCCATCGGATCGTCGTCGTTGCGCTCGGCGACATGGCAATCTTCGCAGTAGAGCCCGCCCGTGCCGGCCAGCTCGTCGGCGGTGGCGACCCAGCAAGTGGTCGCCGCGCCCTGCGGAATGGACTTGAAGCCCTGGCCCTGCTGGCCGGTTTCCTCGGCCGCTTTGCGCATGCGCTCCATCATCCACTGGCGGTCTTCCTCGGTCATGTGGCGTCCGAGATTGGTCATTATCCCGCCGGGATGGAGCGCGTAGGCATGGATGCCCTTGGCGGCGAGCCGCTTTTCCAGCCCCACCGAAAAGAGAATGTTGGCGGTCTTCGACTGACCATAGGCCTGCCATTTATCGTAGTCGCGGCTCTCGTAATTCGGATCGTCGAAATGGAGTTGGTCGATGTGGTGACCGCGGCTCGAGAGGTTGACGATACGCGGCTCGCTGCCCTTTTCTATCAGCGGCATCAGCAGGTTGGTGAGCAGGAAATGGCCCAGGTGATTGGTGCCGAACTGCATCTCGAATCCGTCCGCCGTGCGGCCGAGCGGGCAGGCCATGACGCCGGCATTGTTGATCAGCAGGTCGATCTTCTCGAAACGCTCGTTGGCGTCCTTGGCCGCCGCGCGCACGCTATCGAGCGAGGCAAGGTCGCAGACCAGCGTATCGACCCTGGCGCCGGTTGTCTCGGCGATCTCGTCCGCTGCGGCGGCCAGCTTGGTGGCGTCGCGGCCCGAAAGGATCACATGCGCGCCCTTGGCGGCCATCGCCCGAGCGGTTTCCATGCCGAGGCCAGAATAGCCGCCGGTGATCAGCGCGGTCCGCCCGCTCAGGTCCTTGCCCTCGAGGACTTCGTCGGCAGTGCTCTCGAATCCGAATGTGCTCATGCGCTGTCTCCCTTCGGGCTGGGGCCTAGCACAGAAAAAGGGGCGCGGGAGGGTTATTCCCGCGCCCCGATGTGCGTTCCCCGGAGGGCTTTCCGGGTCAGCTGCCCGGCGGCAGTGGTGCATCCGATTTCGGCGCTGCCTTGGGATTGGCCCGGGGCGTCGGCGGGCTTGCAGTCCCGCCGCCCAGGTCGTTGTCCATTTCCTCCAGCTTGCGCGCCGCCCAGTCGCGACCGCCAAGACCGAAGGCGAGCGCGCCGGCCACAGCGATGCCGGCGATCAGGATCGTCAACGCATTGGCCGGGATCATCCCGCCGATACCGGTGAACTGCAGCCCCATGAATACGAACAGGATGATCGTCGCCCAGCGGACGATGGTTGCCGCCGTGGTCCCTCCGGCATCGCCGGCGATGAGCCGCGCAAGCAGGTTGGCGATGAGGAAGCCGAAGGCGATGACCACCGCGCCGAAGATCACCCGGCCGCCCAGCTCGAGCAGCTGGTCGAGGATAGCGGTCAGCTCGGGAAAGCCGAGCAGCCGTGTCGCGGCGATGGCGAAGAACAGGATGATCGCCACCTGCGTCACCCGGGCGATGATCCCCGATGCGGTCGTCCCCTCGGTTACCAGCCCGCTTTCCTCGAGCGCCCGATCGACGCCGAGCCCGGGCAGGATTTCCTTGACGATCTGCACCACGAACTTGCTGATGAGATAGCCGATGCCGAGCAGCACCGCCGCGGCGATGATGTTCGGGATAGCGGCGAAGATCATTTCGAGCATGCGCGAGGCGGGGCCGCTGATCGAATCGATGCCCAGCTGTTCGAGCGCTGCGATCGCCACGGGTATCGCGATCAGGACATAGACGATCGTGCCGATGGTCCGGCTGATCGCGGTGTTGCCGGTGACATTGTCGACCCCGCCGCGATTGGCCCATTTGTCGAAATCGACCGTTTGCAGCGTGGTCACCACGAGGTCGCGCGCAATCCGTGCGACCATCATGCCGATGAAGAAGATGAGGCCGGCCCACAGCAGGTTGGGCAGGAAGGCGACGACGTTTTCGAGCAGGCTGTCGATCGGGCCCGCGACCCCGCCCAGTTCGAGAATGTTGAGCACGATCAGCAGGCCGAACAGCCAGATCAGCAAGGACACGATCTTGCCCAGCGATTCGCCCAGCGACTGGCCGCTGCCGGTCCCGCGCTTGAAGAAATCGACGGTGTCGACGAGTTTGGCGAAGGCCCATTTGGCGGCCTTCGCCGCGAGCCAGGTGACGACCAGCGCGACGATGGCAAAAAGGATCTTTTCCCCCAGGTCCATCGCCAGCTGTTCGTCGAAACGATAGCGGTCGAACATCATGAAACCTCTCCCCATTGGTTCCGTAGCGTCAGGGCTATCATGCGTGTCGGAAATCTACAAAGCGCATTCGCGCGTGAAGTGGATAAGTCTGTGTGCTATCGCCTTCGAATGAGAGGATTTTCAGTGCCCTTCGTCCGCGCGCTCGCTGCGCTTTGCGTCGCATTCGCCTTGCCCGCCACGGCACAGGAGGCCGATCCGCGCTGGTCGATCGCCATCCATGGCGGGGCCGGCACGATCGCGCGCGAGAACATGACCGCCGAGCAGGATGCGGCCTATCGCGCGGCGCTGCAGCAGGCGCTCGATGCGGGCAAGGCGGTGCTGGCGGGCGGGGGAGATGCGCTCGATGCGGTCGAAGCGGTGATCACAAGGCTCGAGGACGACGAAAAGTTCAATGCCGGGCGCGGCGCGGTGTTCACCTGGGACGGGACGCACGAACTCGACGCCTCGATCATGGACGGTCGCACGCGCGACGCCGGCGCAGTTGCGGGCGTCACCGGCATCCGCCACCCGATCCTCCTGGCGCGCAAGGTGATGACCGACAGCCCGCACGTCATGCTGGCAGGCAAGGGGGCCGAAGCCTTTGCCGCCGAGCAGGGGCTCGAGCTCATGCCGCCAGAATGGTTCGATACCGACGCACGGCGCGAGGCGCTCGAGCGGATGAAAGCAGAGAGGCTCTCCGCGCTCGATGTCGACATCAAGTTCGGAACGGTCGGCGCGGTTGCGCTCGACAGCCACGGCAATCTGGCCGCGGGCACCTCTACCGGGGGAATGACCGGCAAGCGCTGGGGCCGGATCGGCGACAGCCCGCTGATCGGCGCGGGCACCTACGCCGACAACCGCAGCTGCGCTATCTCGGCGACGGGCTGGGGCGAGTATTTCATCCGCGTCGGCGTTGCCCACGAAATATGCGCGCGCTTGCGCTATGATTTCCGCATCGCGGCTCTCGAAGAACAGCTAGGCGTTCCGCGCGATGCCGACGGCTTGCCGGAATACATCATCCACGCATCGGAATTGGCTCTTGATGCCGAGATCGCGCAGCGGGCGGCCGACGACGTCATGGATGAGGTCAAGGCGCTCGGCGGCGATGGCGGGATTATCCTCGTCACGCCCGAAGGCCACGCGCTCTTCAGCTTCAACACCAGCGGCATGTATCGCGGGCGCGCGACCAGCGACGGCGTCGACGAAGTCGCGATCTACGCTGACGAGTAAGGCCCGGCCTTTCGCAGCGAAGCGGGAAGGCCGCTCGGGGATCAGCCGCGCTTGCGCGCCTGCGCATAGCTGCCGAGAAGGCGAACGCCATTGGTCTGGAAGGCGAGTTCCTCGAGCGCGGTATCGACCCGCGGCTCGCCCGGGGCGCCCTCGATATCGGCGAAGAACTGCGTCGCGGCGAAGCTCGCGCCCTTCTGGTAGCTTTCGAGCTTGGTCATGTTGACGCCGTTGGTCGCGAAGCAGCCGAGCGCCTTGTAGAGCGCGGCGGGGATGTTCTTCACCTCGAAGACGAAGGTGGTCATCGCCTGCGCGCCGTCGAGCGCGGCGGGATCGAGCGCTTCCTTGGCCAGCACCACGAAGCGCGTGGTGTTGTCATGCGCATCCTCGACCTCGCGCTCGACGATCTCGAGGCCGTAGAGATCGGCGGCGAGCGCGGGGGCGATGGCGGCGACGTCCATCTTGCCCATCTCCGCGACATAGGCCGCTGCGCCCGCCGTATCGGCATGGCTCAACCCGACGATCCCGCGTTCGGAGAGGAACTTGTGCGACTGGCCGAGCGCCTGGGGGTGGCTGTAGGCCGCCTCGAACGGGCCCTGCCCCAGCGCCATCAGGCAATGCGTGATGCGCATGAAATGTTCGGCCACGATGAACAGCCCGCTTTCGGGCAGCAGGAAATGTATATCCGCAACTCGCCCGTGCTGCGAATTCTCGATCGGGATCATCGCGCAGCCTGCGGCGCCGCTTTCGACCGCCGCGAGGGCATCTTCGAAGCTGAAACAGGGTAGCGGCAGCGCGTCGGGCGCGAACTGCATTGCGGCCTGGTGCGAGTTCGAGCCCGGCGCTCCGCCGAAGGCGATCGCGCGCAGCGGGTCCTCGGCGGCGGCTTCGCGCATCGAATCGACGAGAGCAAGGGCGGGCTTGGCAAATTGGCGCATGATGTCCTGCGCGTTACGGGGGGCGTCCCCCGCCATCAAGCGCTATTGCCGCCTGCACTCTTGCGAAAGCCCGCCGTGCGCACTAGAGCGGCGCCCAACCATCCGACCAACCGATTTCTGCCGGGTATTTTACGCAATGGACGATCGTTTCAACACCGCTGCTGGCTGGGTCCTTTTCGCCGGGATCGTGGCGCTGGGCGGCTCCATCGTTTCGGGCATGTATTTCGCTGCCGACAAGCATCCGCATGTCGAAGAGCCGGGCTTCTTCATCGAAGGCGCGGCCGAAGAGGGTGGCGAAGACGCCGGCCCCGATCTCGGCACTCTGCTCGCTGCGGCCGATCCTGCGGCCGGCGAGAAGGTCTTTGCCAAGTGCACCGCATGTCACACGGTCAACCAAGGCGGGGCCGACGGCATCGGCCCCAATCTCTATGGTGTGCTCGGCAAGCCGATCGGCAAGCATGCCGCGGGCTTCGCCTACAGTTCTGCGCTGTCGGGCCACGGCGGCACCTGGACCTATGAGGACATGGATGCCTGGCTCGCCAATCCGCGCGGTTTCGCCAATGGCACGAAGATGAGCTTCGCAGGTCTGTCGAAGCCGGAAGACCGCGCCAATGTGATCGCCTATCTCAAGGCGAATGGCGGCGGGCCCGACTATCCGGCACCCGCAGCTCCCGAAGCCGAGACCGCCGAGAGCGCGGATGCGCCTGGCGCCGGCCCGGGTCCGGTCGAGGGTGCCGAAGCGAGTGCGGCCGAAGCCGCGGGCGCGATGGGCGCCGACCAGCCGGTGGCCGAAAGTGGCGCGGCGGCCAGCAATGACGGCGGTGCCAAGACCGGCGCCTGACGCCCGCCTTGGTTCGCAAGGTTCGAGGGGCTCCGCTGCGGCGGGGCCCTTTTCGTATCAGCCCCAGGGGGATTACCCCTTGAACCCCTGCGCTATTACGTACCATTCGCTCGATCCCTTGCGGCTAGCGGGCGGCTTGGCATGTTTGACCGTCTTGAAGTGCTTCTTGAGCAGGGCGAGGAGATCGCTGTCGGTTCCGCCGGCAAGTACCTTGGCGAGGAAGGTGCCGCCGGGCGCAAGGTTCTCGATGGCGAACCAGGCGCCCGCCTCGACCAGCCCCATGGTGCGCAAATGGTCGGTCTGCTTGTGGCCGACCGTGTTGGCGGCCATGTCGCTCATCACCAGTTCGGCCTTGCCGCCGAGCGCTTCCTCGAGCACGCGCGGCGCATCGTCGTCCATGAAATCCATCTGGAAGATGGTCACACCGTCGATCGGCTCGACCTCGAGCAGGTCGATGCCCACGACATGCGCCTTGGGTTTCAGTTTGCGGACCACCTGGCTCCATCCGCCCGGCGCGATGCCGAGATCGACCACGCGGGTGACGCCCTTCAACAGGTCGAATTTCTCGTCGAGTTCGATCAGCTTGTAGGCCGCGCGGCTGCGATAGCCCTCGGCCTTGGCCTGCTTGACATAGGGATCGTTGAGCTGGCGCTGCAGCCAGCGGGTCGAACTCGCGGTACGCTTCTTCGCAGTGCGCACCCGCGTATCGCGGTCCTTGCCCGAGCGTGACATCAGTTTTTCCTCATTGCGTGCGTGAAGCGCAGCCGCGCTTTCCTTGCGGCTGCTCCGGCCCACGCCGGTGCCGAAAGGGCAGGGCAGAGGTCCCGGCCGCACGTCACAGAAGACCTAAACATCCTGTTCTCGCATGCGCTGCAGCGCGGCCCGACTGCGCTCGCCTTCGGCATCGGCGGCAATCAGGCTACGCAGAATGCCTTCGCGAATGCCGCGATCGGCCACGCCGAGTTGCTGCGCCGGCCAGATGTCGAGGATCGATTCGAGGATCGCGCATCCGGCAATGACGAGGTTCGCACGATCGTCGCCGATGCAGGGCAGGCGCTTGCGATCGGGCGCGCTCATCCGCGAAAGTCGGCGCGAGATGTCGCGCATCGATTGCGAGGGCACGATCAGCCCGTCGACCGCGCGGCGGTCGTATTGCGGCAGTTCGAGATGGAGGCTGGCGAGCGTCGTCACGGTGCCGCTGGTTCCCAGCAGGCGGATCGGCTCGGGCGATTGCGTGTGCTCGCGGATGCGTTCTGCGAATTCGGCGAAACTGCGCCCGACGGTCCGGCGCATCGCGACATAGCGGTCGAGCCGCGTCGCTTCGCTTTCGTCGGATCCCTGGACGGTATCGGTCAGCGATACCACGCCCCAGGGAACGCTGAGCCAGTCGAGGATGCGGGGCACTTTCTCGCCCGGCTGTACCAGCACCAGCTCGGTCGACCCGCCGCCGATGTCGAATATGATCGCGGGGCCTGCTCCTTCCTCCAGCAGAACATGGCAGCCGAGCACGGCGAGCCGCGCCTCTTCCTGCGCCGAGATGATGTCGAGCATGATGCCGGTTTCGCGCCGGACCCGCTCGATGAAGGCGGCGCCGTTCGAGGCGCGGCGACAGGCCTCGGTCGCCACCGAACGTGCAAGGCGCACATTCCTGCGGCGCAGCTTCTCGGCACAGACATGCAGCGCGGCGAGCGTGCGCTCCATCGCTTCGTCGGACAGCCTGCCGCTCACGGCCAAGCCCTCGCCCAGCCGCACCACCCGGCTGAAAGCATCGATCACGGTGAAGTTCTCGCCCGAAGGCCGCGCGATCAGCAAACGACAGTTGTTTGTCCCGAGATCGAGTGCGGCATAGGCCTGCCGTCGCATCGGGGAGCCAGAGCGCGGGAGCGAAGTTGAACCGGAGGGAGGGGCGACGGCGCCATCGCGAGGCGGCGCCTTGCGCCGGTCGCTGCGCTTGCCATCGGGCCGGGAGGGGCGCTTGTAGCGGAAATCGGCTACCTTGCCGGACTTGCCGCCCCGTTGTGTCCCGTGCCCCCTTTTCGTGTCCGGCGGAGGATGGTCCGCCATGTGCGAGAGCTTTCTTTATTCCTCCCGCGCAAACCCTTGTGCGCGGGGACTTGTCGGCGACGCTAGCCGCGAAGCGGGGGCGGGGCAAGGGGTGGGCGCAGACGCGGGGTTGACCTTGTGCGGCGACGAAACTAGATGCGCGGCCTCCAATCCGGAGCGGCCATGCGATTCTCGCCCGCCCGGACGGCTGATGCCCCGTCGTCTAATGGTAAGACTACGGACTCTGACTCCGTCAATTGAGGTTCGAATCCTCACGGGGCATCCAGTTTCCTTACCCCCGTTGCCAAAGCCTCCTCCCCGCGCCAAACAGGTTGCAATGGGAGACGGAATTTTGAGCGAGACTTTTCCGGAAATCCGCGAGGCTGTGCGGCGGCTGTGCGCGAAGTTCCCCGGCGAATACTGGCGAGCGCTCGATCGCGAGCGGGCCTATCCGACCGAATTCGTGCGCGCACTGACCGAGGCGGGCTTCCTCTCGGTGCTGATCCCGGAAGAGTATGACGGGTCGGGCCTCGGGCTCGAGGCGGCCTGCGCGGTGCTGGAGGAAATCCATCGTTCGGGTTCCAACGGCGGCGCCTGCCACGCACAGATGTACACGATGGGCACACTGCTCAAGCACGGCAGCGAAGAACAGAAGCGCGAGTATTTGCCCAAGATCGCCAGCGGCGGGCTGCGCCTCCAGGCCTTCGGCGTGACCGAGCCGGGGGCGGGGACGGACACCACGCGCATTTCCACCTTCGCCAGGGACGCGGGCGACCACTATGTCGTCAACGGACAGAAGATCTGGATCAGCCGTGCCGAGCATTCGGACCTGATGGTGCTGCTTTGCCGGACGACCCCGCGCGAGGAATGCGCCAAGCCGTCCGAGGGCATGAGCGTGCTCTTGGTCGACATGCGCGAGGCGGTCGGCAACGGGCTCACCGTGCGGCCCGTGCGCACCATGCTCAACCACGCGACGACCGAGCTGTTCTTCGACGATCTCAGGGTGCCCAAGTCCGCGTTGATCGGCGAGGAAGGCAAGGGCTTCCGCTACATCCTGTCGGGCATGAATGCCGAGCGCATCCTGATTGCGTCCGAATGTATCGGCGACGGGCGCTTCTTCATCGACAAGGCCAGCGCCTATGCAAAGGAGCGCAATGTCTTCGGACGCGCGATCGGAGAAAACCAGGGCGTCCAGTTCCCCATCGCGCGCGCCTATGTCCAACTGACTGCCGCCGCCGAGATGGTGACCAAGGCGGCGCGCATGTTCGATGCGGGCGAGGGTGCGGGGACCGAGGCCAACATGGCCAAGATGCTGGCGAGCGAGGCCAGCTGGTTCGCCGCCGACATGTGCATCCAGACGCACGGCGGCTTCGGTTTTGCCGAGGAGTACGACGTCGAGCGCAAATTCCGCGAGACGCGGCTCTACCAGGTCGCGCCGATCAGCACGAATTTGATCCTCAGCCATGTGGCGACGCATGTGCTGGATCTGCCAAAGAGTTTCTGAGGAGAGAGAAGCAATGTCGAGCAACGGTCCGCTGACCGGCCTCAAGGTCGTCGAATTCCAGGGCATCGGCCCGGGTCCCCACGTGGCGATGATGCTCGCCGACATGGGCGCCGAAGTCGTGCGGATCGAGCGGGCCGGACACCAGCCGATGAACCCGGTGGTCGAGCGCGCGAGGCACCGTGTGGCGGTCGATCTCAAGAGCGAAGAGGGGCAGGCCTTCGTCAAGAAGGCGCTCGCCCATGCCGACGTGCTGGTCGAAGGATTCCGCCCCGGCGTGATGGAGCGCCTCGGACTTGGCCCCGACGAAATGCTCGCTGCCAACCCGCGCCTCGTCTATGCGCGCATGACCGGCTGGGGGCAGGACGGTCCGTTGGCGCAGGCGGCAGGGCACGACCTCAATTATATCGCGATCACGGGAGCGCTCGACGCCATCGGCAAGCGCGGCGAGCTGCCGGTACCGCCGCAGAACCTCGTCGGCGATTTCGGCGGTGGGTCGATGTATTGCGCGATGGGCATCCTTGCCGCGCTGTTCGAACGGCAGTCGAGCGGCAAGGGGCAGGTGGTCGATGCGGCGATCGTCGACGGCGTGACCAGCCTGATGAGCTTCTTCTACGGCCAGCCGCACAGCGCGCTGCGCACGGTCGAGCGCGGCGCGGGCCTGCTCGGCGGCGCGGCGCATTTCTACCGCTGCTACACCTGCAAGGACGGCAAGGAGGTCAGCGTCGGCGCAATCGAACCGCAGTTCTATGCCGAACTGCTGCAGCGCGCCGATGCACCCGAGCACCTGCGCGAGCGCCAGATGGATCCCGCCACGTGGGATGACTATGCCGAGGACCTCGCAGCACTCTTCGCCACGAAGACGCAGGACGAGTGGTGCGAGCTTCTCGAAGGTACCGATGCCTGCTTCGCGCCGGTCGTCCCACTCGACCATGCGAAGGACCATCCGCACATGAAGGCGCGCGGCGCATTCGTCGAACATGGCGGCCGCTGGCACACCGCTCCTGCCCCGCGTTTCGACCGCACGCCGAATACCATCCGCGACAGTGCGGAAGACGGCGATCAGGTAGTGGCGCGCTGGCAGCAAGAGAGCTAGGGCTGCGCGCAAAGGAGAGACTGAGATGCGCGATTGCACCAAATTCTACATCGACGGCCAGTGGGTCGACCCGGTCGAGCCGAACACCCAGCCGGTCGAGAACCCCGCCACGGAAGAAACCATCGGGCACATCAGCTTCGGCACCAAACCCGACGTCGACAAGGCCGTTGCTGCTGCGCGCCGCGCCTTCGAATCCTTCAGCCAGACGAGCAAGGAAGAACGGCTGACGCTGCTGCGCGCGATCCAGGCCGAAATCGAGAACCGCAAGGAAGATCTCGCAACCGCGGTCAGCGACGAAATGGGCGCGCCAATGAGTCTCGCCACCGGTCCGCACGTGGGCCTGCTCGCGGGCCACTGCCAGAAGGCGATCGAAGTGCTCGAGGCCTTCGAGTTCGAGCGCTTGGACGGCCCCACGCTGCACGTGTGGGAGCCGATCGGCGTGGTCGGCATGATCACCCCGTGGAACTGGCCGCTGAACCAGATCGCCTGCAAGGTTTTCCCCGCGCTGGCGACGGGCTGCACCATGGTGCTCAAGCCTAGTGAAATCGCGCCCTTCGACGCCTATGTTTTCGCCGAAATCATGGATGCGGCGGGCGTGCCGGCGGGCGTCTTCAACCTCGTCAATGGCGACGGGCCGGGCGTGGGCGAGGCGATCAGTGGCCATCCCGACATCGACATGGTCAGCTTCACCGGCTCGACCCGCGCGGGCATCCTCATCGCCAAGAACGCTGCCGATACGGTCAAGCGCGTGGCGCAGGAACTGGGCGGCAAGAGCCCGAACATCGTGCTCGACGACAGCGTTTTCGCACAGTCGGTTGCCAAGGGCACCGTCGCGATGATGGGCAATTCTGGCCAGACCTGCACCGCGCCCAGCCGCATGCTCGTGCCGCACAAGCGGATGGAAGAAGCCAAGGCCGCGGCGAAGGAAGCTGCCGAGGGCGTCATCCCCGGCGATCCCAAGGGCAATGCCACGATCGGCCCGGTGGTCAGCCGCGCGCAGTGGGACAAGATCCAGGGCCTGATCGAAAAGGGTATCGAGGAAGGCGCGACGCTCGTCGCGGGCGGCCCCGGCAAGCCCGAGGGGCTGGAGACCGGCCACTACGTCAAGCCGACCGTCTTCGCCGATGTGACTAATGACATGACCATTGCGCGCGAGGAGATCTTCGGTCCCGTGCTCTGCATCCTCGGTTACGAAGATTACGACGACGCCATCCGCATCGCCAACGACACCGAATACGGCCTTGCCAGCGCGATCACCGGCGAGGATATCGAACTCGCCCGCAGTCTCGCCAAGCGTATCCGCGCCGGTCGCGTCGCGATCAACGGCGGCTATGACCTCAACGCAGCCTTCGGCGGCTACAAGAAGTCGGGCAACGGCCGCGAGTGGGGCGAGTGGGGCTTCCACGACTTCCTCGAGGTGAAGGCGGTGATGGGTCACGGCTGATGGCGGGCAAGTTTTTCGACGAGTGGCAAGTCGGCGACAAGCTGGCACACGACATCCGCCGTACGGTGACCGAGACCGACAATCTTCTCTTCACCACCATGACGCACAACCCTCAGCCGCTCCACCTCGACGTGGAAGCGGCGAAGGAGAGCGAGTTCGGGCAGATCCTGGTCAACGGGACCTTCACTTTTTCGCTGATGGTAGGGCTGAGCGTCGGCGACACCACACTCGGCACGCTGGTTGCCAATCTGGGCTACGACAAGCTGGTCATGCCCAAGCCGGTATTCCTCGGCGATACGCTCAACGCGACGAGCGAGGTGATCGCCCTGCGCGAGAGCAAGTCGCGGCCCGATGCGGGAATCGTCACGTTCCTCCACGAAGCGGTCAACCAGCGCGGCGAGGTGGTATGTCGCTGCGAGCGCTCGGCGCTGCTCAGGAAGCGGCCGGATTGACCCGGCTGTAACCTTTTGCCGTCTGGAACGTTTCGGGGGCAAGGGGAGGCATGTTTGGTGCACAAGGAACCGACCAGCGTGAGCGAGGTGCTGGGTGAGCTCGACGAGCTCGCCTCGCATGGCGACACCGTCTGTGTCGGCGACGTGCTCGACGATTTCGGGGGGCGCAGCTTTGGCCCCTTCATCATGATCCCGGCATTGCTCGAGATCACTCCGGTCGGTGGCATTCCGGGCGTTCCGACTGCGCTCGCACTGTTCATCGCGCTCATCGCCGGCCAGATGCTGTTCGCGCGCGAGCACGTGTGGATGCCGCAATTCGTGCAGGACCGTGCCGTCGGATCGAGGAAGTTGCACAAGTCCATCCGCAAGTTGCGCGGACTTGGGGACTTCCTCGATCGGCACAGCGAGGGGCGGCTCGAAGGCTTGACTCGGGGCCCGGCGATCAAGGTCATCGCATTGACGATTCTCGCCCTGTGCGGCGCTGTGCCTCCGCTCGAATTCCTGCCTTTTGCCAGCTCGATCCCGATGCTGGCGATCGCCATCCTCGGCCTTGCGCTGACCGTCCGGGACGGGGCGCTGGTGCTGGGCTCGCTGATCTTCACCGCGATCGCCACGGCGATCGGCGTCGCGATGTACGTCAATTCCTCGGGCGGCGGCGATGGGGGCGGCCTGCCCTTCTTCTAGCGGCGGCCTTGACCGGATGGCGCGGAGTGGCGCACATTCGGTTGCAAATGGCAATCGGGAGGGGAGTGCCGGTGAAGAGGATCACAAGGAGCTGGGTCGCGCTGGCGGTTGTGGCACTGGCCGGCTGCGGCCTGGCGGGAGAGGGCGAGCCGACCGAGGCCCAGCGCGGCGATGGCAGCGACACCATCGAGCTGGCCGAATTTCCCGACCGGCCCTATTGGGGCGACACCCACCTCCACACGGACATTTCGGTCGACGCCTTCGGCTTCGGCGTCCGGCTGGGGGCGGAAGATGCCCTGAAGTTCGCACGAGGCGACAAGATCACCTCGACCACGGGAATCGAGGCGCAGCTCGACCGCCCGCTCGATTTCCTCGTCATCTCCGATCACTCCGACGCCATGGGCGCGACCCGGCGGCTCTACGATGCGCCGCGCATGCTGGTGCGCGACCCGACGCTCCGGCGCTGGTACGACATGATGCACGAGAGCCCCGAGCAATCGACCCGCGCGGTGGGTGAACTCATCACTGCCGCCGCGAGCGACGAGATCCCCGCGGCGTTGCGCGATCCGAAGCGGCAGGCGAAGGCGACGCGCGAGCTGTGGGACAACCATCTCGCCACGCTCGACCGCTACAACCGTCCGGGCGAATTCACCGCATTCGCCGGCTTCGAATGGACGCTGATGCCCGACGGCAACAATCTCCACCGCGTCGTGATGTTCAGGGACGGGAGCGTGAAGACCGGGCAAATCGTGCCCTTTCCCGGCCTCGATACCACACCCGAGCAGCTATGGGATTACATGGAAGCCTATGAGGCGAACACCGGGGGGCGCGTGCTGGCCATCCCGCACAATTCGAACCTTTCGAACGGGTTGATGTTCGACCTCATCGGCCCCGACGGCGGGCCGATGAGCGCCGATTATGCCCGGCGCCGCGCGCGCTGGGAGCCGGTGGTCGAGGCGACCCAGATCAAGGGCGACAGCGAGACGCATCCCTTCCTTTCGCCCAATGACGAATTCGCCGCTTTCGGGGTCGCCGGATGGGAACTCGGCAATCTCCCGCTGACGCAGAAGACGACGCCCGATATGTATGCCGGAAGCTATGTCCGCAGCGCGCTGATGCGCGGGCTGACGCTCGAACAGCGCATGGGAGTGAACCCCTATGCCTTCGGCCTGATCGGTTCGACCGACAGCCACACCGCGCTGGCCACCGGCGACGAGGACAATTTCTTCGGCAAGCATACCGGCGTCGAACCGCGCAAGGGGCGGGCAATGGAAAGCCAGAACCTCGGCACGCGGCAGGGGCGCTTCGGGTGGCACTATCTCGCAGGCGGCTATGCCGCAGCCTGGGCGCGCGGAAACACGCGGGCCGAGATATTCGACGCCTTCATGCGGCGCGAAGTCTATGCCACAACCGGCCCGCGGATGGTGTTGCGTCTCTTCGCGGGGCACGATTTCACCGATACCGACTGGGACGGCGACTGGGTGCGCGCGGGCTATGCGCGCGGCGTGCCGATGGGGGGTGACCTCAAAGATACGGGCAAGCCTCCGGTGTTCCTGATCTCCGCGCTCAAGGATCCCGAAGGCGCCAATCTCGACCGCGTCCAGGTGATCAAGGGTTGGGTCGATGCGAGCGGCAAGGCGCACGAGCGCATCTACGACGTTGCCTGGTCCGACATGGACGGCAAACGTCGCCGTGTCGGCGGGAAGGTGCCCCCGGTAGGCGACACGGTGGTTCGCCGCGAAGCGACTTACACAAATTCGGTCGGCGCTGCCGAACTGCGCGCGACGTGGCGCGATCCCGACTATCGTCCCGGCCAGCGCGCCTTCTATTACGTCCGCGTGATCGAGATTCCCACGCCGAGCTGGGTGTTGTTTGATTCGAAGCGTTTTGGCGTCGACCTTCCCCCCGAGGTTGTCGAAGCCAACGTGATCCAGGAACGCGCCTATTCCTCGCCTGTCTGGTTGCGTCCGCGCCGCGGCCCGGACGATGCGCCGCGCATCATGGACAAGGAATGATCCGCAAGGCGCTGCGCGATCCGCTCGCGCATTTCCTGCTGGCCGGGGCCGCGATCTGGGGCGCGCTGGCGCTGATCGGCGATCCGGTCGATCCGGCGAGCCGGACGATCCATCTCACGCGCGAGCGGCAGGCGGGCATCGCGCTGGGCTTCGAGCGGATGATGGGCCGCCCGCCGACCGATGCCGAGCTGGACGCCGCGATCGCGCGCTGGGTGCGCGAGGAAGTGCTCTATCGCGAAGCGCTGCGGCTGGGTCTCGACGAGGGCGACGCCGTGGTCCGGCGGCGACTGGCGACCAAGATGGACGAGCTGGCCGGGGCCGAGGCGGAAATGGCGCAGTCATCGGAAGCGGTGCTCGAACAATGGCGGGCCGATCACGCGGGCAAGTTTGAGCGGGGCGGAGTGGTGAGCTTCGAACAGGCCTATTTCACCACGCAGGCCGCCGCGCGCGCAGCCTTGAAACGGCCAGACCCGCAAGGCCAGCCGATCAGCCTGCCGCGCAGCGTGAATTGCAAGTCACCGGGCGAGGTCGCCGCAGTGTTCGGTCGCGAGTTTTCCGATGCACTCTCCGACGCGGAGGCGGGATCCGAATGGCAGGGGCCGTTCCTATCGGGCTACGGCTGGCACCTCGTCCGCTTTACCCGGCGCGAGGAAGGCCGTGTTCCGCCCCTTTCCGAAATCCGCGAGCGCGTCGAGGCCGACTGGCGCAGCGCGACCATCGCGGCACGGCGCGCGCGTGCCTACGACCTGCTGCGCGAGGCCTATAGGGTCGAGATCGAATGATCCGCTGGCTGGCCGCGCTGTTGATGCTGGGTCTGGCCGCGCCCGCATGGGCCGACGAAATGCGCCCGGTCGCGATCCAGTTCGAGCAGATGTCTCCCGACACATGGCAGCTTGGCTGGCGCCAACCGATCGCCAGCGCGGCCGATGATCGCCATCTCAGCCCGCTGCTACCCGCCAGCTGCCGCATCACCGGCGCGATAGCCCGCCGCGTCGCCCCGCTTGCGGTGACCGGCAATGCCAGGGTGGTCTGCGAAGGCCCGGTTGCCGGGCAGAGCCTCGGCTGGCCCGCACTCGTCGGCCAGAGCGAGGCGATCCTGCGGGTCGCTCCGCTCGACCGGCCCGTGCAGGTCTATCGCCTGACGCACGAGGAACCGCGCGCCACGATTGCCGCAAAACCATCCGCGACGCAGGTCTGGCGCAGTTACTTCGCCCTTGGCGTCGAGCATATTCTCGCCGGCTGGGACCATTTGCTGTTCGTCATCGCGCTGGTGCTGCTGGTCGGACGGGGCTGGCCGGTGGTGAAGGCAGCGACCGCCTTCACGCTCGCCCATTCGCTGACGCTGGCGGCGGTGACGCTCGGCTTCGCGGGGCTCCGGCAGGATGTGGTCGAAGCGCTGATCGCGCTGTCGATCGTCTTCCTCGCAGTCGAGATCGCGCGCGGTACGCGCGAAACCTTGACCCGGCGGCTGCCCTGGCTGGTCGCCTTTGCCTTCGGGCTGCTCCACGGTTTCGGCTTTGCCGGGGCCCTGCGCGAGATCGGCTTGCCCGAGGGCGAGGTGCCGGCGGCGTTGGTAAGCTTCAATCTCGGGGTCGAGGCCGGGCAGCTGCTGGTGATCTGTGCAGTCTTGGCGTTGCTCGGATTGCTGCGGCGGCTACGCCCGAAAGACGAGCCACTTGTCCTGCGGCTCGCCTCCTATCCGGTCGGGATCGTCGGCGCCTACTGGCTGATCGACCGGCTGTTTGCCTGAGAGCGGAAATTCCGGTCAGCGGGTCAACTTGCCATTCACCCGCGGCATCCTACATAATCGGGCATGAAAGGATCCCGTGCATGAGCGATCAGAATTCCCCGCCCGAGCCCGAGGGCAACGGGCCCAATCCCTGGGTCAAGAGCCTTATGGTATGGGGCGGCATCTTCCTCGCCCTGCTGATGGTCGTTTCCTTCTTCGGCGGCGGGTCGACCAATGGCGGCGCGCAGATCCTCTATTCCGACTTCCGCGACAAGGTGGCCGAAGGCTCGGTCGCGACGGTGCAGATCTCCGAAAAGCAGATCGTCGGCGAAATGAAGAATGGCGAGAAGTTCTCGACCATTCCCGTGGCCAATGACACCACGCTCCCGCAACTGCTCGAAAACAACGGTGTGCGCTATTCGGGCGTCGAGGCCGATAGCGGGAACATCCTGCTTTATGCGCTGATCCAGATCCTCCCCTTCGTGCTGATCCTCGGCATCGCGTTCTTTGCGCTGCGCCAGGTGCAAAAGGGCGGTGGGGCCGGCGGGGCGATGGGCTTCGGCAAATCGAAAGCCAAGCTGCTGACCGAACGCCAGGGCAAGGTCACCTTTGCCGATGTCGCGGGTATCGACGAGGCGCGCGAGGAGCTTGAGGAAATTGTCGAATTCCTCAAGGATCCGCAGCGCTTTTCCAAGCTTGGCGGACAGATCCCCAAGGGCGCGCTGCTGGTCGGCTCCCCCGGTACCGGTAAGACATTGCTCGCGCGCGCGATTGCGGGCGAAGCAGGCGTCCCCTTCTTCACCATTTCGGGTTCGGACTTCGTCGAGATGTTCGTCGGCGTCGGCGCGAGCCGCGTGCGCGACATGTTCGAACAGGCCAAGAAGAATGCGCCGTGCATCCTGTTCATCGACGAGATCGACGCGGTCGGCCGTTCGCGCGGCCATGGCCTGGGCAATTCGAATGACGAGCGCGAGCAGACGCTCAACCAGTTGCTGGTCGAGATGGACGGTTTCGAGGCCAATGAAGGCATTATCATCATCGCCGCCACCAACCGGCCCGACGTGCTCGATCCCGCGCTGCTGCGCCCGGGCCGTTTCGACCGTCAGGTTGTCGTTCCGGTCCCCGATATCGACGGGCGCGAGAAGATCCTTGCCGTGCACATGAAGAAAGTGCCGTTGGCGCCCGATGTGAACCCGCGCACGATCGCGCGCGGCACGCCGGGCTTCTCGGGTGCGGATCTCGCCAACCTCGTCAACGAAGCGGCGCTGCTGGCGGCGCGCCGCAACAAGCGCCTCGTCGCGATGCAGGAATTCGAGGATGCCAAGGACAAGGTCATGATGGGCGCCGAGCGCCGCAGCATGGTCATGACCGAGGACGAGAAAAAGATGACCGCCTATCACGAGGCGGGCCACGCGCTGGTCAGCCTCAACGAGCCGGCCTCGGATCCGATCCACAAGGCCACGATCATTCCGCGTGGCCGCGCGCTGGGCATGGTGATGCGCCTGCCCGAACGCGACAATTACTCCTACCACCGGGACAAGATGCACGCGAATCTTGCCGTCGCCATGGGCGGCCGCGTGGCCGAGGAAATCATCTTCGGGCACGATAAGGTCTCGAGCGGGGCCTCGGGCGATATTCAGTACGCCACCGACCTTGCGCGCAACATGGTCACCAAATGGGGCATGAGCGACAAGCTCGGGCCGCTGCAGTACGAGGCCAGCCAGGAAGGCTATCTCGGCATGCAGGGCACGCAGCGCACCATGGCAGGCGCCGAGACCAACAAGCTGATCGACGCCGAGATCAAGGCGCTGGTCGAAGGCGGTCTCAAGCGCGCGCAGGAAATCCTGACCAGCCAGGAGGACAAGCTCCACCTGCTGGCGCAGGCCATGCTCGAATACGAAACGCTGACTGGCGAGGAAATCGACCAGCTGATGAAGGACGGCAAGATCGATCGTCCCGACGAGCCCAAGGGCCCGGTCTCGGTCAAGCCGGTGGGCGGGGTCGCCGTACCCAAGGCCGGGCGGAAGCTCGGCGGGGGCCCCGCACCGCAGGGCGCCTGACCGCAGGATTGACGTCACCCTCCCTTGGTGTATTAATTGAATAACACACCAAGGGAGGTCGTTCTTGTTTGTTACCCGTTACTTCGCATCTGCCGTGGCTGCCTGCGTGCTGCCGCTTGCCACGACCCCGGCGGTCGCTGCTTCGGACGCAGATGACCAGGCATGCGCATTGGCGGTCGAAGCACCATCGGAGGCTCTGGTCAGCCTGCCTTTCCGTACGATCGACGGAAGGATCTATCTCGAGGCAATGGTCAATGGTGCCGGGCCCTATGTCTTCGCGCTCGATACCGGTGCCAGCGGCGTGGGCCGCGCAGATGCCAGCCTGGTGGATGAACTGGCCCTGCCACCGGATGGCCAGGACGAGACGTCCGATGGGGTCACCAGCGCAGTTGTCGACAAGGTGCGGATCGCCAGCCTCGCGCTTGGCGCACTTGAGCAGCACGACGTCTCGCTCATAGCGCGCGATTATCGCAGCAGGATGTCCGCCGAATCCGCCTTCTCGGGTATTCTAGGTCGTGAATTCTTCGCCGAAGGACTGCTGGCGATCGATTTTTCCGCAAAGCGACTGGCCTTCTACCGCAGCCGGGAAATGCGAGCATCGCAATCGGGCGCGATGACCTATGAACGCGCCTTTCGCATCCCCGTCACGCTGGGCGAACTCGAAACCACAGGCAATGTCGATACCGGGGCCAATGTGACCTTGGTCCTTCCCGGTGCAGTCTATGAGCAGGTGGAAGGTACTGCGCTGAAGCCCGCAGGAGAAGGCAGCCTCACCAATACGCGGATAGAGTCATCGAAGGCGCGAATTGCCGGGCCGGTGCAGATCGGCAGCGCGCGGCTCGAAGATGTTCCGGTGCGGGTGGCGGCCGATTACCCCGAAGTGCTCGTCGGCGCGCATGCCTTGCAGGATCATGTCCTGCTGATCGACCAGCGGCACAAGACGCTGGCGCTATGCCCGCCTGCGGCGCCCTAGGCGCTTCAGAACGCGCCGAGGATCAGCAGCAGCTGCAGGAACAGGCTCAGCACGATGGTAATGAAGACGCCGAGCACGCACAGGCGCCAGAAGGCGGAGAAGCGAGACAGGCCGTAGGCGCCGCGCAACTGCTTGTAGATGTGGATCGGCGGGATCAGGCCGAGCATCGATGCCCACACCGCCTCGGTGGCCCCGAGTTTCACGGCCACCGAGATGGCGATGAACAGCAGCGACATGAAGGCGATCGAATAGGTCACGAAGATCGCGTGGTCGTAGGCGCGAAACCGCCGCTTCCAGAAGAACAGCAACCACATGAAGGGCACCGACAGCGGGATCAGCAGCCAGCTGAACTTGTAGCTGTTCGATTGCAGCTTGTAGAGCATCAGCCCAGGGTTGGTGCGCCACTTTGCCAGCGCGGAATCGATGAAAGGCACCCCGATCGTGCTCACCGTGTAACCGGGTGCCGAAGTGTTTCCCGCGACGAGTTGCCGGGCCTTCCTGATCCCGTCCAATTCTTCCCGGAAGCTGCCGAGCCGCTCTACCTGCCTCGCGTAGTCTTCGTCGTCCCGCGCCATCTTGCCGACGCGCTCCTCCTGCGCGGTGACCTTCTCCTGTGCCTTCTGCTGCACCTCCTCCATATCCGCGCGGAGGCCGTCGGAAGTCTTGATGTCGGTCGGGGCCGTCAGACCGACCGCCTGGAACACCGCGAACATCAGGAAGATCGAGAACAGGAACAGCGCCATCGGACTGACGAAACGCGCGCGCTCGCCCTCGATATAGCGGCGCGTGAGTTGGCCGGGCTTGAACGCCAGCAGCGGGAGGGTCTTCCAGGTCTTGCCGTCGAGATGCAGCGCGCCGTGCACGAGATCGTGCCCAAAGGCGGCCAGCGTACGGTGGAGGTGCGCCTTCTGGCCGCAGGCATGGCAATGCTCGCCCACCAGCCGGGTGCCGCAATTGAGGCAGGCGCCTTCGGCGAAATGGCCACGTTCCAGCGGAACGCCATCGGGCGTCATGGACTTGCCGCGGCCGATCGCCTTGGCGAACAGCCCGCCTTCGACCGCCGTACCCAGTGCCTCGCCGAACTCGCTCATGCTTCCTCCCCTTGCGACTCGATTAGAGCGCTAGGGAGGGAGGCTGCAACGCAAAAAGGCCGCCTCTCGGGCGGCCTTTCCACGATTTGGCAATGTCGGTAATCGCTTAGCCGTCGTAATCGGCCCCGATCGAGGTCGAGCGGGTCGGCGCCGAGGCAGTGATACGCAGCGCTTCGGCCGACTGGCTGAGCGAGCCGACTTCGTCCATCTCGTCATCGTCGTCCGGCAGGATCTTCTGCAGATTGGTGACCGCGGCTTCGAGCAGGTCTTTGGGCTTGACCGTCTGTTCGGCGATTTCACGCAGGGCGACGACCGGGTTCTTGTCGCGATCGCGATCGACGGTCAGCTCCGCACCGCCGGAGATCTCGCGCGCCCGCTGGGCAGCCAGCAGGACGAGATCGAAACGGTTGGGGACCTTGTCTACGCAGTCTTCGACGGTAACGCGCGCCATGGGGCACTCCGATGCAAATCAAGTGATTCCGGGAAAGCGCGCCACTTAGGGCCTTGTACCCCGACAGTCAAGGATTTGCGCCCGGGGCAGGCGGCGCTAAGGCAGTCGGCAATGGGCGAGAGGCAAGTCTCCGAAACAACCGCATTCTACCGCGATCCCGAGCCGTTTGCGCTCGAGGCGCAGGGGCAGTCGCTGACCTTCTATCCGGGGGGCAAGGACCGCCGCCGCGCGTTGATGGACATGGTGCGCGGGGCGACGAGCAAGCTGGACGTGTGTTTCTACATCTTCGCCGAGGATGCCGTTTCGACCGAATTGCGCGATGCCTTGTGCGATGCGGCGAAACGCGGCGTCGACGTCACGCTGATCATCGACCGGTTCGGGGCATCGGCCTCGGACAGGTTCCTCCAGCCGCTCGTCGATGCGGGGGGGCGCTATTACTGTTTCAGCCCGCGCATCGGCCTCAGATACCTCATCCGCAACCACCAGAAGATGGTCATCGCCGACGGCAAGCGCGCCCTGTTCGGCGGCTTCAACATCGAGGACGATTACTTCGCCCCGCCCGAAGAGAATGGCTGGAACGACCTCGCGGTCGCCCTCGAGGGCGATGCGGTCGCAGGGCTGACCGACTGGTACGCCAAGCTTGTCGACTGGACCGACGACGAGGATGCGCATTTCCGTTCGATCCGCCGCGCGGTGGCGCAGTGGGAATGGCGATCCGCCGACGGCAAGGTGCGCTGGCTCGTCGGCGGTCCCACGCGCGGGCTGTCGAGCTGGGCGCGGTGCGTGACGCGCGACCTCGTCGAGGGCGAGAGGCTGGACATTTTCATGGCCTATTTCTCGCCTCCCTACCCGCTGCTGCGGCGGATCGCGCGGGTCGCGCGAAAAGGGCGCACGCGGCTGGTGATGGCGGCCAAGAGCGACAATGGCGCCACGCTGGGGGCGACGCGATCGCTCTACCACTACCTCTTGAAGCGCGGGGCGAAGATCTGGGAATTCAGCCCGTGCAAGCTGCACACGAAGCTGCTGGTGCTCGATGATACCACCTATGTCGGCAGCGCGAATTTCGACATGCGCAGCCTCTACCTCAATCTCGAAATCATGCTGCGGATCGAGGACCCTGCGCTCGCCGAGAGAATGCGAGACTTCGTCAGCCGCCATATCGCCGCATCGGAGGCGATCACGCCCCAGCTCCATGCGCGCCGACGGACATGGTTCAACCGGGTTCGCTGGGCGCTGGGCTGGGTGCTGGTCTCGGTGATCGACTACACGGTCACCCGCAGGCTGAACCTGGGTATCTGAGCTACTCGTAATCCTCGTAGTGCCGCACGTCGGGACTGCTGAACTTGGTGATCTCGCTGTGGAACAGCAGCGGAACGTTGCCGGTCGAGCCGTGACGCTGCTTGGCGACGATCAGCGTGGCCTTGTTGACCAGTTCCAGATGCCGCGCCTCCCACTCGGCATATTTCATCCGCACCTCTTCCGAACTGGTCTCGTCGGGCGTGTCGGGCTTCAGCGCATTGTGGTAATATTCGGCGCGGAAGATGAACCACACCATGTCGGCGTCCTGTTCGATCGAGCCCGATTCCCTGAGGTCGGCAAGCTGCGGGCGCTTGTCCTCGCGCTGTTCGACCTGACGGCTGAGCTGCGACAGTGCGATTACCGGCACGTGGAGCTCCTTGGCCAGCGTCTTCAGCCCGCGGCTGATCTCCGAAATCTCGTTGACGCGGTTGTCGCTGGCGCGGCCCGAACCCTGCAGCAGCTGGAGGTAGTCGACAATCACCAGGCCGATGTCGTGCCGCCGCTTGAGCCGCCGGGCGCGCGTGCGCAGCGCGCCGATGGTCAGCGCCGGGGTATCGTCGATATAGAGCGGCAGGTCGGTCAGCTCCTGGCTGGCGAAGGACAGGCGCTGGAACTCCTCGCGGCTCAGCTTGCCCGATCGCAGTTTCTCGCTCGAAATCTCGGCCTGTTCGGCGAGAATACGAGTCGCGAGCTGGTCGGCGCTCATCTCGAGGCTGAAGAAGGCGACGCCCGCGCCGGGAGATTTCTCCGGTTCGATGCCTGTCTTGAGGTCGTCCATCAGTCGCCGCGCGGCGTTGAAGGCGATATTGGTGGCAAGCGAGGTCTTGCCCATCGCCGGGCGCCCGGCGAGGATCACGAGGTCCGAATTGTGGAGGCCGCTGGTCTTGTCGTTGATCGTGTCGAGCCCGGTGGTCTTGCCCGAGAAACGCCCGCCCGAATTCATCGCCGCCTGGACGACTTCGAGCGCGCCGAAGGCGGCCTTGCGGAAGCTCTGCGCCTCGTTGCCCGTGCTCGCGCCCTCGGCAACGCGGTAGAGGTCGGCCTCGGCCTGTTCGATCTTGCGCAGCGGCTCGACCTCGTCCGAGGTGTCGAGCGCGCCCTCGACGAGGTTGCGCCCCACGCTGACCAGCTCGCGCAGCAGCGCAAGGTCGTAGATCTGTTCGGCCAGTTCGCGCGGGTGCAACAGGCCCTGACCGTCCGCCGTCAGTTGCGCGAGATAGGTGGTCCCGCCGAGCTGCTTGAGTGCCTCGTCGCTTTCGAAATAGGGCTTGAGCGTAACCGGCGTCGCCACCGAATTGCGCTCGAGCAGCTTCAGCACGCGCTCGTAGATGCGCTGGTGGACCGGCTCGTGGAAATGCTCCGCCATCAGCGGCGTGGTCAGTTCCTCGATCACCCGGTTGTCGATCAGCACCGCGCCGAGAAATGCCGCCTCGGCTTCGAGGTTGGCGGGCAGCACGGTGCCCTTCTCCGGCTTGGCATCGGTCGAATCGTCGGCGGGGAAGAGGAGATCGGTATCGGCCATCGCCCCACCATGCGGAATGCGGACTCGCCTGTGAAGGTCAATCAGAAGCAAGCTCGCGGACAGGTCTGTGGACTTCGCCCAAAAAATTTTTACGCGAAGCCGCGGAGAACAAATTCCCGATCTACCTTGCCCCGTTTGCTCGCACTTGCGAAAGCAGCGCGCAGGCATGACCGATTCCGCATCTTCTCCGGCCGATCACCGCATCGCGCATATCGAGCTCGACGAGGAGACGATCATCTGGCGCAATGCCGATATCGAACAGGAGCGCAGGATCGCGATCTTCGACCTGATCGAGGAGAACTGCTTCAAGCCGCTGCGCGCGGTCGAGCGCGGGGCCAACGGGCCCTATCGCCTCAAGCTTGCCGTGCGCGACGGGCGGCTGCTGATGAGCATTGCCGACGCGGAAGAGCAGCTGATCGAGGAACTGCTCCTCGGCCTCGCTCGCTTCCGCCGCCCGATCCGCGAATATTTTGCCATCTGCGACAGCTATTACCAGGCGATCCGCAAGGCGACGCCGATGGAGATCGAAACCATAGACATGGCCCGCCGCGGCATCCACAATCGCGCCGCCGAACTGCTGATGGAGCGGCTCGAGGGCAAGGTCGAGACCGATTTCGCCACCGCGCGGCGCCTGTTCACGCTGATCTGCGTGCTCCATATCAAGGGCTGAGGGGGGGATCGGCATGGCCAGGCGAACACGCAGGAGACGCAAGCTCCGCCTACCGCAGTTCCTGTCGCGCGCGGGCAAGACCGCGCTGTTCATGGTGGCGATCGTTGCCATCGGTGCCGCCTATGCCTGGCACGAAGGGCGCGACTGGCGCCCCGACGAGGAACTCTGGCCCGACCAGGGCGCGCTGGTCAGCGCGGCCGATGGCGCTGTCGACTTCGGCACTATTGCCGGATTGGGGGCCAAGTTCGTCTATCTCGAGGCGAGCGACGGAGCCGGACGCAAGGACCGCGCCTTTGCCCAGAACCTGGCCCGCGCGCGCCAGGCCGGGCTCGAGGTGGGGGCGGCGCATCGCTTCGATCCCTGCGCCGTGGCCGATGGCCAATCGGCCAATTTCGTCACCATGGTCCCGCGCGAGCCCGACCTGCTGCCGCCCGCCATCCTGCTCGAGACCACCGCCGACAATTGCCCCGCGCGGGTCTCCGACGCGGCGGTGCAGAGCGAACTGACCACGCTGGTCAACCAGATCGAGGCCCACACCGGCAAACCCGCGATCCTCGCCCCGACCGAGGAATTCGAAGAGGCCTACGCCCCCTCGCGCCGGTTCGAGAGGCAGTTGTGGCTGACGCGCAGCTGGTTCGAACCGGGTTACGCCACGCGACCCTGGCTGATGTGGACCGCCAATCGCTGGTACCAGACCGAAGCCGCGCAGACCCCGCTGCGCTGGGTCGTGGTGCGGCCCTGAGGATGACATGATGACCGACCAGAAGCTGATTGCCGCCGCCCGCGAGGCTGCGCGCCATTCCTACTCGCCCTATTCCAATTTCGCCGTCGGTGCGGCGCTGCGCTTCGCCGACGGCAGCGTGGTCACCGGGACCAATATCGAGAATGCAAGCTATGGCCTCGCCCTCTGCGCCGAAGCGGTGGCCGTATCCAAGGCCATGTCCGAAGGTGTGCGTGGCGGGCTCGTCGCGGTCGCGGTCACGGGGCCGGGAAGTGAGCCGATCACACCGTGCGGGCGTTGTCGGCAGGTGCTCAACGAATTGGCCCAGCTCGGCGGGACCGACCCCGAAATACTCTGCGTCGGTCCCGATGCGGTGACCAGGCTGCGCCTGTCCGACCTTCTGCCGCACGCCTTCGGCCCCGCCAGCCTCGCATGATCGCTCGCCGCGCCGCGCTCGGTCTCATCGGGGGCGCGGCCGGTGCCACACTGCTGCCGGCGGGCCTCGCCGCGAAGGCACGGCGCAAGCCGCCGCGGCTGCGACAGGGCGACACCGTCGGTCTCGTCGCGCCGGCGAGCGCGATCACCCTGCCCGGAGAACTCGACCGGGCGCTGCACTGGATCACCGGCATGGGGTTGGTGCCCAAGCTCGGCGCGCATGTGGCGGATCGCGACGGCTATCTCGCCGGGACTGACGCGGCGCGGGCGGCCGATCTCGATGCGATGTTTGCCGATCCCGAAGTGCGCGCGATCTTCGCGATACGTGGCGGCTGGGGCGGGGCGCGTATCCTGCCGCTGCTCGACTGGACGGCCATCGCCGCCAATCCCAAGCTGCTGATCGGCTATAGCGACAATACCGCGCTGCATTGCGCCATCGCCGCGCGCGCAGGCTTTCCGACGCTCCACGCGCCCAATGCGGCGAGCCGGTGGGAGCGGGCTAGCTGGGAAAGCCTGTGGCGAATCGCCTTTGCCGGTGCCACTCCGGTGCTCGGCGGCGAGGCGGTCGAGGCGGCGGTAGGGCGTCCGGCGCGCTCACTGGCGCCGGGTACGGCGCAGGGGCGCCTGATCGGCGGTAACCTCACCATCCTGTCAACGCTCATGGGAACCGGTTGGCTCCCCGATTTCGCGGGAGCGGTGTTGTTTCTCGAAGACATCAACGAGGAACCCTATCGCGTCGACCGGATGCTCCAGCAATTGCGGCTCGCTGGCGTGTTCGACCGTGTCGCGGGCGTGGTCTTCGGCCAGTGTACGCGCTGCGAAGTGCGCGATCCCGACTACGAGGGGTTCACGCTCGACGAGGTACTCGACCGCCATCTCGCGAGGTTGCAGGTGCCGGTCGTCGCCGGCTTCGATACCGGGCACGTCACCGACCAGCTGTGCCTGCCCGTGGGGGTAGGGGTCGAACTCGACGCTGCCGCGCGCACGCTGCGCATGCTCGAACCGGCGGTCGCCTGAGCTGGCGACATCGACTGCGGGCGCTGACGTGCGAGACTGTCCGGGCTGCTGCCGGCGATAGGAAAAGGGTCGGACATGACGCGCATGCCCGACCCTTGTCATTCCTGCGCCTGAGGCGCGATCGCTGGTCAGCCCTCGCGCGTGTCGAGCCATTCGAGCAGGCTCGCGAGGCAGTCGCGCGCCAGCATCTTGCTGCGCTCGGGGCTCCAGCCCTGCTCGGGTTCGGGATTGGCCTTGTTGTCCTTGTAGGGCATTTCGAGCGTCATCGCGACGGCGCCGAAACGTTCGGCGACCTGGTTGGTGCTCATGGTAAGATTGGCCTTGCCCGGCGCGGCCTTGGTATAGCCCTGCTCGGTCTGGAAATCGGGCGTGCGCCGATCGAGGATCGCCTCGTAGCGGTAATAGCCTTGGCCCTGCTCGTCGGTCCATCCGGGGATGCCCTCGAATCCGGCAAGGAAGGCGACGGGGATCGCCTCGTCGCCATGGACGTCCATCGCGAAGTCGACGCCGGTCTGGTCCATCCGGTTGCGGATGGCGAGCACTTCGGGTGAGCGCTCGGCCGTGGGTTCGGCCCATTCGCGGTTGAGATTGGCGCCTGCGGCATTGACGCGCAGATTGCCGCGCTTGGATCCGTCGGGATTGCAATTGGGTACGAGGTGCAGGCGGCAGCGCTTGCGCAGTTCGCGACCGACGCTGTCGGCGGGATCGGTCAGCACTTCCAATGCGCCTTCCATCCACCATTCGGCCTGCGTCTCGCCCGGATGCTGGCGGGCATAGAGCCAGACCTTGAAGGGGCCCTCGCCCATCTCGAGACAATCAAGCGGCTGCCCGTCGAGCGTGGTGCCGAGGTGAACGTAGTCGACGCCTTCGGTCGCCGCCGCCTCGGCGACGAGATCGTGATGCCGTTCCATCGAATAGGGCGCGAAATAGGCGAACCAGGCGACGTCGCTGGCCGGCGTGTAGCGGATCGTCAGCGTGCCGCCGTCGGCATCCTTGTCATAGGTTGAGGCAGCGCGTCCCCAATAGTCGCGATCTTCCGACACGCAGGCATCGTAATCGGGCCAGCCGCCGGGATAGGCGCTTTCCTCCAAGCCGGTGATCCTGAGCACGAGTTCACGCCCCGCCGCGCCTGCGACGCGGAAGTGGAACCACTGCTTGAAATCGCTGTTCGTGTCCTTCGGGATCGCCAGCCTGGCGCTGGCGCCGTCCACCGACAGCACTTCGATATTGCCGCTGTCGAAGGCGGAATCGATCCGGATATCGCTCACTCGGTAACCTCTACTTCTATCGTTTCGCCATTATTGCCGGGGAACTCCCGGAACAGCGCGGAGGCGACCGTCTGGGCGTTCGCCTGTCCGCGTGCAAGGGGAGAATTCTCGGGCGGCTGGAAATCGGCACGGCCTTCCCACAGGCTGTCGCCGCTGGCCTTGTCGCGAATGGTTACCGAAAGTTCCGTGCCCAGGCGGTCCTTCTCTCCGCCGCCGAGATTGATGCCGATGCCGACCCCAACGCCCGAGCCGTAGCTTCCGGTCGAGCCACCGACTCCCACGCTGACCGGGTTGCGCCGTCCGCCGGCGCCGATGACGTAATGCTGAACCGCGACCTGCGCGATCTGGCCTGCATTCGCGCGTTCGCTTTCGGCATAGCCGAGGCGGCGCAATTCCTCGGCAACTGCCGCCTTGTAGGGCGCGAGCGCGAGGCCTTCGGCCTGCGATCCCGGGCCGGTCTCGATGAAGATCTCACCTTGCCCCAACAAGGCGACGCGGTCGGGCGCGAGGAAACGGGTGACCTCGACCGGACCGGGGGGCGTAGCGCATCCGGAGAGAGCCAGGGCGGCGGCGAGGCCGAGGGCAAGGGAGAGGGGTTTCATCTTCTGCGATCCTTTGCGCGTCTTTCAAAGGCGAAAGTGCCTGTACTGCAAACGCATGGGGGACCAAATCCGCCCCCGCGGCGCCTGCATCGCACCGTGTAGGACGTTGCCCTTACCAATTCCTGTGCTAGGTCCGCGGTTCATGAGCGATGCTAACAGGGTACCGGTCCTCGTTACCGGGGGGGCGGGATATATCGGCAGCCATGCGGTGCTCGCGCTGCGTGATGCCGGCTGGCCGGTTACGGTGATCGACAATCTTTCGACCGGCTTTGCCTTTGCGGTCCCCGACGATGTGCCGTTCTACCAAGGCGATATTGCGGATACCATCCTGCTCGAACAGATCTTCGCCGAGCAGGGGGTCAAGGCCATCATGCATTTCGCCGGGTCGATCATCGTGCCCGAATCGGTCGAGAACCCGCTGAAATATTACGATAACAACACGGTGAAGAGCCGCGCGCTGATCGCCGCGGCGGTCGAGGGCGGGGTCGAGCACTTCATCTTCAGCTCGACCGCAGCGACATATGGCACGCCGGCGACCTCGCCGGTGTCGGAAGACAGCCCCAAACAGCCGATCAATCCCTATGGCTGGTCGAAGCTGATGACAGAACAGATGCTGGCCGATGCCAGCGCGGCGCATGGGTTCAATTTCTGCGCACTGCGCTATTTCAACGTTGCCGGTGCCGATCCGCAGGCACGCACCGGCCAGTCTACGGCTGGGGCGACGCATCTGATCAAGGTCGCCTGCGAGGCGGCCACCGGCAAGCGCGACGCCGTGGCGGTGTTCGGCACCGATTACGACACGCCCGACGGCACCGGCGTGCGCGATTACATCCACGTCAGCGACCTCGCCAATGCCCACCTGCTCGCGCTCGAGGCGCTGATCGAACGGCCCGACCGCTCGCTGACGATGAACTGCGGCTACGGGAAAGGCTTTTCGGTGCTCGAAGTCCTCGACGCGGTCGATCGGGTGACCAACCAGGCGATCACTCGGCGGATCGAGCCACGCCGCGCGGGCGATCCGGGCGAACTGGTGTCGGACCCTTCGCTGATTCGCGAAACACTGCCCTGGCAGCCCGAATATGCCGACCTCGACCAGATCATCCGCCACGCGCTACAGTGGGAGCGCAAGCTGTCCGAATTGCGGAGGGGGTGACACGCGCGGCATCGGTCGCTCGAAAGTATCGCTTGGTCGTTCCCCATTGCCGCCCGACTCGCGCCTCGGCTATGGGGCGCGCTGGCTTATGATCCTACCCAGTCTTCCCGACGGCACGCTCGACCGCGACCGGCATCTCTATGCCGTGCGCGTCTATTACGAAGACACCGACCTGTCGGGCATCACCTATCACGCCAATTACCTGCGCTGGTTTGAGCGTGCGCGAAGCGATCTGCTGCGCCAGCTCGAGATCGACCAGCGCGCGGCCATCGAGGCGGGCGAGGGTGCCTATGCCGTGTCCGAGATCAACCTCAAGTACCTGCGCCCGGCCAAGCTCGACGACGACGTCCTCATCGAAACGCGTTGCACCGAACTCAAGGCCGCTTCCTGCCGAATGCACCAGCTTGCGTTCAGGTTGGCGGGTGAAGAGCGCGAATTACTGGCCGAGGCACATTTGCGCGTCGGCTTCGTTTCACCCGAAGGCCGGCCCAAACGCCAGCCGGAGGAATGGCGCGCGGCCTTCGCGCGTTTTGCCGAGCAAGGGGACCAATGAGCTCGCTTCTACTACTCAGCGCCGCGGCACCGACCCGGCTCGATCCGATCCGCCTGTTCCTCGACGCCGACATTGTCGTCCAGCTGGTCATGGCTGGGCTGCTGCTCGCCAGCGTCTGGGTGTGGATGATCATCGTCAGCTTCAGCCTTCGAATGAGCAAGCTGCGCAGCCGCACGATCGCCTACGAAAACGAGTTCTGGCAGGCCGACAGCTTCGACCGTTTCACATCCGAACGCGGCAACAAGGACATTCCCGCCGCGCGCGTGGCGCAGGCTGCGGTGTCCGAGTATCGTCGTTCGACTTCCGCCGGAGGCGCGGTCCGCGATCCCGAGGCGCTGCGCGGGCGCATCGCGCTGGCGATGGACAGCCAGATCGCGCTTGAGGCCGATGATATCGCCGAGCGGCTCAACTTTCTCGCGACGGTCGGCTCGGTTGCACCATTTGTGGGCCTGTTCGGGACCGTTTGGGGCATCATGAACAGCTTTTTCCAGATCGGTGCGCAGGAAAGTTCCTCGCTTGCGGTGGTTGCGCCGGGCATTTCCGAGGCACTGTTCGCCACGGCGATCGGCCTTTTCGCCGCGATCCCCGCGGTGATCGCCTACAACCGCTTCGGTCATCGGGTCGATCGTTACGAGGCGCGCCTGCAGCGCTTCGCCGACCGGCTCAATTCGACCTTCAGCCGCCAGCTGGAATCGCGCTAGTGTTCGCGCCGATTTCGCCAGCCCACTCCCCGACCCGGCCTCCCACGGCACGGTATGTTTCGGGTGGCCGAGAGGGGGAGCGGGCCCGTGCCGCAACCCTCCTGAAGGGAGAGAAATAATGGCGATGGGGCTTGCCTCGGGCGGAGGGCGCAGGCGCCGTGGACGCGGTGGGCGTCGACCGATGTCCGAAATCAACGTCACCCCGCTGGTCGATGTCATGCTGGTGCTGCTGATCATCTTCATGGTCACTGCGCCGCTGCTGACCGCGGGCGTGCCGATCGACCTGCCCGACAGCCGCGCGGCGCAGCTGCCCAACGATCCGCAGCAGGTCACCATCAGCATCGACGAGGCGGGCTATGTCTATATCGACGATGTCCAGGTGCCGTTGGGCGGCTTGCCGCAGGCGCTCGAAAGCCTGCCGCGCAGTGGCGGCGAGGGGCCCGATATCACGCTACGGGCCGACCGCGCACTCGACTATGGCCGCGTGATGGCGGTGATGGGCGAGCTCAACCGGGCCGGGCTCAACCGTATTTCGCTGATCACCAACAGCGCGACCCCCGCGTCGGTCAACAACCGTTCATCGGTCGAGGAATAGCCGGCGCTCATGGAGAGGACAGCGATCAGGGCAGAGGAGCGGACCGGACTTGTCGTCGCGGTCGTCCTGCATCTCGCGCTGGTCGCCCTGCTCGTGGTGCAGGGCCTGTTTCCCGCTCCCGTCATCGAGCCGCCTCAGCGCATGACTGTCAGCCTTGCCGAGGACGTCGGCATGGCCGCGACCGCGCCCGATCCGGTGGCCGAAAGCCGCGCTTCGACCGCGCCGACGATGGAGCCCAACCCCGCGCCGGCCCCTGAGCAGGACCAACCGGCCCCGCCGCAGGTCGAGCGCCCCGTGCCGCCGCAGGTGCAATCGCCGGTGCCGGTGCCAAGGGCCGCCCCCGATCCACGCCCGCGCCGTCGCCCCGACCCGCCGCGCACGCAGGCTCAGCCGCAGCCCGCGCCCCCCGCACCCGCGACGCGGGCGGAGAGCGCGCCCAGAAACCCGCCGAAAAGCAGCGCGCGCAGCGGCGGCTCGCGCCTTGGAGACAATTTTCTCGAGGGGGCAGGGGCAAGCACGAGCACAAGCGAGACGCGCGTTCCCGCCTCGCAAATCGGAGCCAGCGCGAAGGCGTCGCTGGTGCAGGCGATCGCACGCAAGATCAAACCGCACTGGGAGCCGCCCAATGGGCCCGAGGTGGAAAAGATCACGACTTTCCTTCGGTTTCGTCTCAACGCCGATGGCAGCCTGGCCGGAAGGCCGGAAATGATCCGCCAGACCGGCGTCAACGACACCAACCGGGCGCAAGCAAGCCGACATGCCGAACAGGCTATTCGCGCTGTCCAGCTCGCCGCGCCATTCGACGATCTTCCCGCAGAGTATTACGAAGCGTGGAAACTCGTCGGACCCTTTAGTTTCGACTGGAGACTGGCCCAATGAAATATGTGATCTTTGCCTCTCTCACGCTGCTCGCAACCCCTCTGGCTGCGCAGAACCAGGATCTCGGGCAGCCCATTCCCGAAGGCGGCGAGGTCGAGACGATCGAGGAGGGCGAAGGCCTCTCCGGCTCGGTCAGCTTCGAAGGCAACCTCGACGATCTCGGCATTGCCATCCCTGGGTTCGCGACCGATCGCGATGTCGCGACCCCGGCCAATTCCTCGGGCACGGCGGCGCTGGGCAAGGAGCTGGCGCGGGTGATCACCTCGGACCTGCGCAACAACGGTCTGTTTAAGCCGACCGGCCCCGACGCGCTGCCCCAGCCGGGTTTTGCCGAGATCACCGCGCCGAACTGGTCGACCTGGTCCAACCGCGGCGCCGAAATGCTCGTCCACGGCTATGTCCGTGGACGCGCCGACAGCAAGCTGACGATCGGCTGCTATCTCTACGACATGGCGCTGAAACAGGAGCTGGTACGCGAAGGCTGGGTGGTCGAGCCTGCCGACTGGCGCCGCGCGGCGCATAAATGCGCCGACCTGGTCTATTCGCGCCTCACCGGCGAAAGCCCGTTCTTCGACAGCCGCATCGCCTATATCGCCGAGACGGGTCCGAAGGATAACCGCACCAAGCGGCTCGCGATCATGGACAGCGACGGGGCCAACCATCGCTTCATCACCACCGGCCGTTCGACCGCGCTGACGCCGCGCTATTCGCCCGACTACAAGAAGCTGTCCTATCTCAGCTATGTCGACGGCAATCCGCGCATCTATGTCTATGACATCGGCACCGGTCGCCAGACGCTCGTCACCCAGAGCAGCAATCCGACCTTCGCCCCGCGGTGGAGCCCCGACGGTCGCTGGCTGCTCTATTCGATGGCCGTCAATGGAAATACCGACATCTACCGCGTTTCGGCCAGTGGCGGTGAGCCGATCCGGCTGACCGATACGCCGGGGATCGACATCGGCGGCTCCTATTCGCCCGATGGCAGCCGGATTGTGTTCGAGAGCGATCGTTCGGGTGCGCAGCAATGCTACGTCATGGATGCCGACGGATCGAACCAGCGCCGCATCAGCTTCGGTGGCAGCCGTTGCGCGACGCCTGAATGGAGCCCGCGCGGCGACCAGATCGCCTTCACCAACGCGAGTTCGTTCAACATTTCGGTCATGTCGCCCTCGGGCGGCAATGTCCGCGTGCTGACCAACGGCTGGCAGGACGAGGCGCCGACCTGGGCGCCCAACGGACGGATCATCCAGTTCTTCCGCACCGAGCGAAACAGCGGCAAGACCGCACTCTACCAGGTCGACCTGACCGGCGAGAACCTGCGGCGCCTGCCGACGCCGGTCGACGCCTCGGACCCGGCCTGGGGACCCATCCTGCCGTAACTGCATTGGATCAGGATAAAGACGATCTCGGGGGGCAAAACCGACTTCACCACGCTGTTTGAAAGGGGACAGCCTATGAATACCCGTGTTGCTACCGGTCTGATGCTGGCATCGACCATCGCGCTTGCCGCTTGTTCGAAGAAGGCGCCGGAAGAACTTCCGCCGCCGCCGACGGAAACGGCGACGCCCGCTCCCACCGCGCCGACCGGCCCGTCGGTCGGCTCGCAGGCGCATTTCGTCAATGCCGTCGGGCAGGAGAACACGGTCGTCTATTTCGACACCGACCGCTTCAACATCGATGCCGAAGACCAGATGAAACTGCAGCGCCAGGCGCAGTATTTCAGCCAGTACCAGCAGGTCAATTTCACCATCGAGGGGCATGCCGACGAGCGTGGTACACGCGAATACAACCTCGCCCTCGGAGAACGCCGGGCCAACGCGGCGAAGAACTATCTCGTCTCGATCGGCGTTCCGGCGAATCGGATCCGCACGGTGAGCTACGGCAAGGAACGCCCGGTGGCGCTGGGCTCGAACGAGGCGGCCTGGGCGCAGAACCGCCGCGCCGCAACGATCACGATCAACTGATCGCGCCAGCGGCAAGGCCGAAAACGAAAAGGGCTCCCCGATCGGGGAGCCCTTACTCGTCAGGGAAGGCCTGATGTTTCGCCTAGCGAAGCGCGGTGAGCTCTACCAGCGGGGCTGCGCCGGACGCCAGGCCTCGCTGGTCACTCGAAATCCCGCCGAAGCCTGCGGTCAGAGCGAACACAGCCATCGACAGGACGGCGGCGGTGGCGGAAAGGGTCAGTTGCTTGCTCATGGTCTCTCTCGTGCGAGCCTGTTAATGGCAATGTCTTAAAGTATAGTTGCAATGCAACATTGCAGATTGAAACTGGTTCCCGGATGCTTGCACCTTTCGCCAGTCCGCCTAGATTGACCGCCATGCCCAGCCGACAAACGATACTCTCCCGCCATGGCTAAGGCGCGGCGCTCCAACGACTGGGGTTTCCCGCGCTGGCGCGGCTATGGCTCCTCGCGCGAGGCGACGACCGTGCGGCTGTGCGACCGGCACGGCTGCGAGGAACCGGGCGACTGCCCTGCGCCCAAGGCGCCCAACAGCCCCGAACGGTGGATGTTCTGCCAGAAGCATGCCGCCGATTACAACCAGAAGTGGGACTATTTCGAAGGGCTCGACAAGGCCGAAAAGGAAGCCCGCGCCAAGGCCGAGCGAAGCGAGAATGCCGGCTATGCCGAAGCCCAGCACTATGGCTGGAGCGGCAGCGGAGATGGTTCGCGCAGCGCCGACGAGATGCGCGCGCTCGAAGTGCTCGATCTCGAATCCGATGCCGATTTTACAGCGGTGAAGAAGGCCTGGCGCGACAAGGCCAAGACGGTCCATCCCGACGTAAAGCCGGGTGACAAGGAAGCCGCCGCCGAATTCCAGAAGCTCCAGCTCGCCTACGAGGTACTCAAGGCTGCCGAAGAGCGGCGCGAGTGGAAAGGCTAGTCAGTCGGTCTGCTTCGGTTTGGTATCGATGCCCGGGTTGGGATTGTCGTTCCACCAGGGCACATCGGTGAAGGGTCGCACATCGACCTCGTGCGTCCAGCAATTACGCGGCTGCTGCGCGAGGTGCCAATAGGTCTCGGCCAGCGCGCCAGGGTCGACCACCCCGTCCTCTCCCTTGGCTGCCTTGTAGGCCTCGAACCGGTCGCCGAGCAGCTTGCCCAGCGTGTCGGGCGCATCGACCGACCCGTCGACGACCACATGCGCGACATGAATGCCTTGCGGGGCGAATTCGGCGTTGAGCGTCTGGCACAGCATGCGCCGCGCGCCCATGGCCGCCGCGTGGCTGTGCTGCCCGGCATTGCCGCGCACCGCGGCGGTCGCCGAGGTGACGAGGATCGTCCCGCTGCCGCGCTCGACCATGTACGGCGTAACCGCATGGGCGAGGCGGAAAAGGCCGAAGCAGCCGAGCCGCCAGCCGAGTTCGAAGGTGCGATGCGGCGTGTCGGCGAGCGTGCGGTTGCCGATCTGGGCACCGAGGTTGTAGAGCACGGTGTCGATCGGTCCGATATCGCGCTCGACCCGTTCGACCAGCTCCTCGATCGTGCCGTCTGCAGCGGCATCGAGCAGTGTCCCCGAAGCTCTGCCGCCCGCCTTCTCGATAGCATCGACGAGTTTCGCCAGGCCTGCCTCATCGGAGCGCCGCGCAAGGACAGCGTGGTAGCCGCCCTGCGCGAACCGCATCGCGGCATGTCCGCCGATCCCCGCGCCAGCTCCGATCACGAGGAACACCTTTTCCGCCATGTCAGCCTCCCTGGATGCGGGCGAGGATAGCTTGCGCGAGACGTTCTCCCAAGTGCGGTCCTTGTACGGGATAGAGATAGGGTTCGATCAGCTCCGCCTCCATCACCGCCAGTTCGCCCGATGGCAGCCGCGCCATGTCGATCCGGGCATAGAGCAGGTCGTCGAAGGGCAGCGCTGCCACCACCGCTTCGGCGGTTGCAAGGTCAGCCGGCTGGGGGACGTAGGCGGCTTCGTAGCCGCCATAGAGCGATTGGATGCGATAGTCGCCAGCGCCCGCCCGCTTGAGCACCCCGTGGCTGAAGACTCCGTCGATGAAGACGAAGGTGTATTCGCCTTCATTTACGATGCTTGGGAGGAAGGGCTGGACCATGCAGGGGCAGCCCATCGTCCAGCCGTCTTCGGGCAGCGCATAGCGCGTGAAGCTGTGTTGCCCGAGCGCCCCCGCACCGACCTGCCGTTTCGCGACGATGCGGCCCGTGCCGAGCCGGTCCATTGCCGCGAGGACGCCCGACCCGTCCAGATCGTCCAGCCAGAGCGTCGGTACCGTGGCGACGCCGCTCACCGCCAGCCGCTTCAGATAGCGCTTGTTCGTATTCCATCGGACGACCTCGGGCGGGTTACAGACAGTGATGCCCCGCGCGGCAAGAGCATCGAGCCTGTCGAGGAAGTCCTCCGGATGGTCCTGATAGTCCCACGCGGTGCCGAGCAGCACCAGGCTGAGGCCCTCGAATTCCGCGAGCGGCGCGCGCCAGTCGATTTCGACCAGTTCGAGCCCGACCGCGGCGAAGGCCGGGCGCAGCGCGGCGACCTCGACATCATGCTCGAATGCGTCCCCCCGGCGAGGACCCTCGCCGGGCAGCGTGTCGGCACAGGCGAGGAAGCCGATCCGGCTCAGACCGCCTCCAGCGCCTGTTCGAAGTCGGCGATGAGATCGTCCGGGTCTTCGATGCCGATCGAGATGCGGATGAGGTTGTCGCCGATCCCCAGCGCCGCCTTGCGTTCGTCGGGAACCGAGAGGTGCGTCATCGAAGCCGGGTGGCTCGCCAGCGTCTCGGTCCCCCCGAGGCTGACTGCGAGCTTGGCGATCTTGAGGATGTCGAGGAAGCGGAAGCACTCGGCCTCGCCACCCTTCAGCAACAGCGAGAAGGTGCTGCCGGCACCCTTGCAGTGGCGATCGTAAATGTCCTGCTGGCGCGGATCCTTGATCATGCCGAGATAGCCGAGGCCTTCGACCTTGGGATGCCGGGCGAGGTATTCGCAGACCTTGGCGGCATTCTCGCCCGCGCGGCTCATCCGCAATTCGACGGTCTCGAGGCTACGCAGCAGCATCCAGGCGGTGTTCGGGTCGCAGATACCGCCCATGGTGTTGCGCAGCATGCGCACCGGATCCATCCACTTCTTCGCGCCGGCGATGCTGCCCGCGACAAGATCCGAATGACCGCCGACATATTTGGTCAGCGAATAGCAGACGATGTCCGCGCCCTGGTCGAGCGGGCGCTGCCACAGCGGGCCGAGGAAGGTGTTGTCGATCGCGATCGGGCATTCGAGGCCGCCATCGTCGACGGCGCCGCGTACCGCCTCGACGTCGACCAGAGCATTGGTCGGATTGCCCGGACTCTCGAGGTAAACCATGGCGACCTTGCCGCCCTGTTCGTCGGCCTTTGCCTTGGCCTTGGCCAGCACCGCGTCGATTTCCTCGCGCGTCGCGCCAGCCGGGAAGTCGACATAGCTGACGCCCCAGCGCGACATCCACTTGGCGACGAAGCCTTCGGTCGCGGCGTAGAGCGGGCCCGAATGGACCACGACGTCACCCTGCTGGGCATAGGTCAGCAGCAGGACGCAGATCGCGGTCATGCCGCTCGAGAAGCTGAGCGCGTCCTCGGCCCCGTCCCAGATCGCCAGGCGATCCTCGAGGATTTCCTGGTTGGGCGCGTTGAAGCGCGAATAGACGAGGCCGTCGGCACCACCCGGGCGCTTGCCGGTGATCCCTTCGAAATGGCGCTTGCCGTCGGCGGCGCTGGGAAAGGCGAAAGTCGAGGTGAGGAAGATCGGCGGCTTGAGGCTGCCTTCGGACAGGACCGGATCGTAACCATGGCCCATCATCAGCGTGCTGGGCTTCAATTCGCGACCGGCGATCTTGGTGACTTCCTGCTTGGGAGCCATGCGGGGCGACGTGGGGTCGATTTCGTGATCGCTCATGGGATGGGCATCCTTCCTGAATCATGCTCCCAGGAAGGCGGGAGCCGGGTGGGCTGGTCGGGGCGCCCGTTCCTAACCTCCGCAGGAACGCCTCTCCGCCGACAGCGCTTTCGGTTGCGGTCCATATGGCGGAGCGATGTTGGTTTCAACTGCGGCGAAGTCTGCAACATGGACCGCATGGACCACGGTCCTGCGCCAAAAATATCTGGACCGCGGTCGAGGCGGGAAATCGGACGCAGGAACAGGCGGGTGCATGGCCATTGCGTCCGTCTACAGCGTACGGGCAGTGTAGGAAAATCAACCGCCGATCAGCGCGTGCATACCCCAGACCACCGCGACGATCATCGCGATGCCGAACAGGTCGAGCAAAATGCCTGCCTTGACCATACGCTCGATGCGGATGCGGCCGGTCGCCCAGGCGATGGCATTGGGGCCGGTCCCGGCGGGCAGCATGAAGCCCCAACTCGCCGCCAATGCGGCGGGCATGGCAAGGAGAATTGGATCGACCCCGAGCGCGACTGCCAGGCTCGCGACCACCGGGATGATTCCGCTCGCTGTGGCGACATTGCTGGCGAATTCGGTGATCAGCACGACCATCGCCACCACCGCGAGGGCGACGAATACCAGCGGCCACGCCTCGAGCGGCAGAAGCGCCTGGCCGAGCCAGTCGGCCAGCCCGCTCGCACTCATTCCGGCCGCCAGCGCGAGCCCGCCGCCGAACATCATGATCACCCCCCAGGGCGCGCGATTGGCCTCCTCCCAGGTCAGCAACGGCCGCCCGGTGCCATCGGGAAGCAGGAACAGCGTCAGGCCCATGAGCACGGCGATGGTGCCGTCGGTCAGCGACCCTTCGGGAAGGTAGGGCGCGATCCACATCTGCCCCATCCACAGCAGAAAGGTGACGGCGACCACCGGCACCAGGCGCCGTTCGGCGCTGGTCCATGCATCATGCGTGTCGATCGCCGTTCGCGCGGATTCGGTGTCGAAGGGATGCGCGCGCACATTCTGGACCCAGCCGACCAGCAGCGCGGCGAGCGGCACGCCGATGATCACCACGGGAAAACCGTAGAAGGCCCATTGGGCGAAAGTGATCCGCGTGCCGGTGAGCGTATCCACCAGCCCTACGGCAATGGCGTTGGTGGGAGATCCGACCAGCGTGCCGAGCCCGCCGATGGAGGCGGCAAAGGCAATGCCGATGGGCAGGGCCCCGGCCAGCCCCTCGGTATCGCCGTCCTCCGACCCGCCGCCACGTAGAACGGCGAGCGCCATCGGCATCATGATCAGCGCGGTCGAGGTGTTGGAGATCAGCATCGAGAGGATCGCCGCAGTGACCATGAAGGCCAGCAGCACACCAGTCTGCCCACGGTGCCCGACGAGTTGAAGCAGCGCGAGCGCAAGGCGTCGATGGAGACCGGTACGCTCGATCGCGAGCGCGATGAAGGCGCCGCCAAGGATGAGGAACAGGATCGGGGAGTAATAGGCGCTTGCGGTCGCCTTGGCGTCCATCACCCCGGCAAAGGGCAGGACGAGGAAGGGCATCAGCGCGGTGGCCGTTAGCGGAAGCGCCTCGGTCATCCACCAGGCGGCCATCAGAACGACAAGGCCCGCAACGACAAACGCCTCGCGGCTCATGCCTGCGGGCGGCGCCAGGAAAATGCTCGCCAATAGCGCGAGCGCGCCCACCATAAATCCGATTTGGTTGGCCTTCATAGCGCAGCGATCCCCTCTCGCCGCCGTGCTACCAGCGCGAGTCGCGCTCGGCAACGCACAGCGGACCCAACCGAAAAGGGCAGCCCCGCAGGACTGCCCTTTCCATCAATACTGGATCGCCACAGCGCCTATTTGGGCGCGAGCACCATGATCATCTGGCGCCCTTCGAGACGCGGGAAGGCTTCGACCTTGGCGATTTCCTCGACGTCGTCGCGGACGCGGTTCAAAAGGTCCATGCCGAGCTGCTGGTGCGCCATCTCGCGACCGCGGAAACGCAGCGTGCATTTCACCTTGTCGCCGTGCTCAATGAACTTGACGACGTTCTTCATCTTCACGTCGTAATCGTGCGTGTCGATGTTCGGGCGCATCTTGACCTCTTTGATTTCCTGGGTCTTCTGCGTCTTGCGCGCGAGGTTCGCCTTCTTCTGCGCCTCGTAGCGATATTTGCCGACATCGAGGAACTTGCACACCGGCGGGTCCGCATTGGGCGACACTTCGACGAGGTTGAGACCCACGTCCTGGGCCTGCTCGATCGCTTCGCGGGTGAACATAACGCCGAGGTTCTCGCCTTCGTGATCGATCACGCGGACCTTCGGCACATTGATCATGTTATCGTAGCGCGGACCGCTTTTCACGGGCATTTGCATGCTGCGCCGGGGTGGACGGGCTATGGGGCAATCTCCTTTGGTAGCCGTATAATCAAAGGGCGCATGTAGGCATTGTTCCGCAGATTCGGAAGTGTGTTATGCGGACGGAGCGCAGATTTGCGCGCGACCGTTGCACCTAGGCAGCGCGATTCCACAGATTGAACCGCGCCAGCTTGCCCTTGGCGGGCACGACCGCGTCGATCCGGTCGGCGGGTTGGAGGGCTTGGAGGATTGCGGGATCGGCCGCATTCATCCCGCCGGTGAAGGCGCCGAAGGCCGGGAGGATCATGCGGCCCGTAGGCTTGCCGTCGGGCCCGTCGTTTGCGCTCACCACCGCGCAGGCGCGGCGGATCATCCGCTGGCGGACCTTCACCTGCAGGCGTGGGTGGAAGTGGCCGGAGAGTTCGGGGCGTGTCTCGCCCTTCCGGGCCTGGTGGCGCAGGACCACGCCGCCCAGTTCCATTTCCTCGGTCAGAGTGCCACCGCAGTGCGCCTCCATCTCGGGATCGTGGTTGCCGGTGATCCACACCCAGTCGACCGCGCGCGTCAGCGCATCGAGCATGCCTGCAGCATGCGGTTCCAGACGTGCGGAGCCGGCCGAATCGTGAAAATTGTCGCCCAAGGTGATTACCCGCCGCGCGCCCGTCTCGCGGATGGCGAGCGCCACGCGCTCGAGCGTCTCGCGGCTATCGTAGGGCGGGATCATCTGGCCGTGGCGCGCGAAGAAACTCCCCTTCTCGAGGTGCAGGTCGGCGACCAGCAGCGCGCGCTCGCGCGGCCAGTAAAGCGCGCGGCCCTCGGTCAGGAGCCATTCCTCGCCTGCGAACGAAAGGGGAACCATCGGTTGCTATTGCCGTAGGCAAATCGGGATGGCAAGGCCCTTCGCATGACCGACTGGACCCAGCAGACAGACACCGCCCGCACCTGGTTCGAAAGCCTGCGCGACCGCATCTGCGCCGAGTTCGAGGCGATCGAGCGCGAGGCGGGTTCCGAGGCTAGCTTCCAGTACGACAGCTGGAAGCGCGAGGAGGAGGGCAATCCCGATCCCGGTGGCGGCACGCGCGGGCTGATGAAGGGCACCGTGTTCGAGAAGGTCGGGGTCAATGTCTCCACCGTACGCGGCAATTTCGCGCCCGAATTCGCCGGATCAATCAACGGGGCGAGCGCGGAGAATCCCGGCTTCACCGCCACCGGCATCAGCCTCGTCGCGCATATGGCCAATCCGCATGTGCCCGCGGTGCACATGAACACGCGCTTCCTCACCACCGGCAAGGCCTGGTTCGGCGGCGGGGCCGATCTCAACCCGCCGATCCCTTATGCCGAGGATACCGAGGATTTTCACGCGCGCTTCCGCGCTACCTGCGCCGCGCACAATCCGACCTATTACGAACGCTTCAGGAAGTGGGCGGACGATTATTTCTACATCCCCCATCGCGGCGTGCATCGCGGGGTCGGCGGAATCTTCTACGACCACCTCGAATGCGCCGACGAGGCCGCGTTCGAGCGCAATCTCGCCTTCACCAAAGACGTGGGCGAGGCTTTCCTCGACATCTTCCCCAAGCTGGTACGCCGACGGATGGAGAGCGAGTTTACGCCGCAAGACAAGCAGACCCAGCTCGAATGGCGCGGTCGCTATGCCGAATTCAACCTCGTCTACGACCGCGGCACGCTGTTCGGCCTCAAGACCGGCGGCAATATCGACGCCATCCTTATGAGCTTACCGCCAGAGGCGACCTGGAGCTGATCACTCCTCCGGAGCGTACACACGTACCCAGTCGACGAGCATCGCGATCTCTCCGGTCTTCACCTTGTCGACCGTTTCCTGCGGAACGCCGTTATAGGGTTTCTCGATCCCGTTGGTCTTGAACGGATAGGCGCCGCCCATGGCGAAATTGAGGATCAGGTACTTCGGATTGTCGAAGCGCCACTTGCCGTAGTGTTCGACCATCGGGCGGGTCACTCGGTAGATCGTGCGCCCGTCGACCTGGAACAGCAGCTCGTCCGTCTTCCACTCCACTGCGTAGACGTGCCAGCCGGTCACGTCCTCGCCTTCGGGGAAGAAGAACTTGTTCACCAGCGGCGTTTCGCCCGAATAGCCGGGGCCGTGGAGCGCGACACCGATCCAGTCCTTCTCGCCGACATATTCCATGATGTCGATTTCGCCCGTGTCGGGCCAGCGACCATTGCCGAGCAGCCAGAAGGCGGGCCACACGCCTTTCACGTCGGGCATCCGGATGCGGGCTTCGGCGCGGCCGTAGGTGAAGTCGAACTTGTCCCTGCTCTCGATCCGGCCCGAGAGGAAATCGGCCTTGCGGTCGGGGTGCGGGTCGACGCCGGGCTTGAACACGGGGCGCAGCAGCAGCGCGCCGCCATCGGCGCCCGAAAGTCCCTCGACGATCGACAGCACGGCAGGCGCATCGACATAGGCCTGCTGTTCATTGTTGACCCAGAAATCGGTCCCGATGACGCCCCATTTGTCCCGATCGAGCTCGGGCATATTGAATTCGTCGGCCCAGACGAGCGTGCGGGCGGATGGCTCCTCGGCTGCCAGCGGCGTCGCCAGCAGGCCGAATACACCGACGCAAAGCGAGATTGTGCTGCGGATCATGATGCGCTCCCCAAGACTGTGAACGTTCTCATTACAGGTATTCTCTCGCTTTTCCAGCCCCCGTGAGTAGCAATTGCCGCGCAGGGCTGGCGCTGATCCGCAGGATCGGCAATAGCGCGGCAGCGTTGATAAGAATCCAGCGTGCGGGCTCCAGGCCCGCCGCGAAAGACCTTCGGAGAGTTGCCCATGCGCCGCCTTGCCGTCCCGCTCGCCCTTCTGCTCGCCAGCACTGCCTGCACGACGATGGAGAGTGCCGCGCCCGTCGCTGCTGCGCCCGCGCGGATGGTTTCGCCCATCCTCACTACGCCCGACGCCGTCGACAGCGCAACCTATGCGCAGCCGCAGGTTGCGCGGGTGACGCATGTCGCGCTCGACCTCGATCTCGATTTCGATGCCAGGCGTGTCGGCGGTGTCGCCGATCTCGACGTTCTCGCCGCACCGGGTGCCAAAGCCATCGTACTCGACACCAGGGGGTTGGAGATCGCCAGCGTGACCGATGGGGCGGGCCGTGCACTGGCGTATGAAATCGGTGAAACGGTCGAGGAAGGCGGCAAGGGGGCACCGCTGACGATCACGCTCGACGGCGCGACCAAGTTGCGCATCGCCTATCGCGCACCGGCCAATGCCGAGGCACTGCAGTGGCTCAGCCCCGAACAGACCAAGGGCGGGGTGCACCCGTTCCTCTTCAGCCAGGGCCAGGCGATCCTCAACCGCAGCTGGATACCGACGCAGGACAGCCCCGGCATTCGCCAGACCTGGGAAGCGCGCATTACGGCGCCCAAGCCGCTCGACGTGGTGATGAGCGGCGTGCGCCAGGGGGAGCCCGAAGACCTCGGCAATGGCCGCCGCGCCTTCCGTTTCGTAATGGACAAGCCCGTCCCGCCCTATCTCATCGCGCTGGCGGCGGGTGACATCGATTTCGCCGAGCTCGGGCCGCGCACCGGCGTCTGGGCCGAACCCGCCACGCTGCCGCGCGCGGCCCGCGAAGTCGGCGACACCGAACAGCTCGTGTCGGCAGCCGAGAAGCTCTACGGCGAATACCGCTGGGGCCGCTACGACATGATCGTGCTGCCCCCCGCATTTCCCTACGGGGGGATGGAAAACCCGGTGATGACCTTCCTTACCCCGACCTTCATCGCGGGTGACCGCTCGAACAACGGCCTCGTCGCGCACGAGCTGGCCCACAGCTGGTCGGGCAACCTCGTCACCAATGCGGTGTGGGAGGACAGCTGGCTCAACGAGGGCGTGACCTCCTATTTCGAGAACCGCATCGTCGAGGCGGTCTATGGCAGGAAACGCGCCGAACAGGAGGCCGCGCTGGCCTTCGCCGGGATCGAGGAAACACTGGCCGAAGTCGGCATGGATGCGCCGGGCACCGCGCTGCACCACGAACCGGGCGCGAACGAACTCGGCAGCGCGATCACCTATGACAAGGGTCATTTCTTCCTGCGAACAGTCGAGCGTCTCGTCGGGCGCGAGCGCTTCGACGCCTGGCTGCGGCAATGGTTCGACAACCACGCCTTCCAGCCCGCGACGAGCCGGATGTTCTATGAGGACATGATGGCCAACCTCGTGCGGGACGAGACCGAGGCCAAGGCGCTCATGCTGCACGACTGGATTTTCGCGCCGGGCCTGCCCGCCAATGTTGCCAAGCCCGATCCCGCTGCTTTCACCGAAGTCGACAGGGCGGTCGATGCCTATGCCGAGGAGGGCACGATTCCCGCCGCCTATGCAGGCTGGACCGCCGCCGAGCAGATGCGCTTCCTCGACAACATCCCAAAGGAGCGCAGCGCCGCGCAGCTGGCCGCGCTCGACAGCGCACTTGGCCTGTCGGGGACGGGCAATAACGAGATCCTGTTCCTGTGGCTCGAACTTGCGCTGGCCAATCGCTACGAACCGGCCGTGCCGCAGGCCGAGGAATTTCTCGCCGAGGTCGGCCGCGCCAAATTCGTTCGCCCACTGTTCAAGGTGCTGTGGGACCAGGGTGACTGGGGCCGGGCGCATGCCGAACGCATCTATGCGAAAACACGGGCAGGATATCACGCAGTGACGCGTGCGGGCGTGGACCGGATCGTCAACTAGTCCCGATCCACAGCCGAAGGATGTAGGCGATCACTCCGAGCACGGCGACGCTGGCGGCCCAGATCGCCGCCAGCCACGCCAGCCGCTGCCACAGCGGCGCCTCTTCGGGCGCTTCGCTCAATGATAGCCCTCGTGGCCGGTCTTGCCGCGGAAGACCCAATAGGCCCAGCCGGTATAGGCGAGGATCAGCGGCATGGTGATCGCCACGCCGATGAGCATGAAGACCTGGCTGCGCTCGGGCGCGGCGGCGTCCCAGATGGTCAGCGAGGGCGGCACGACATTGGGCCAGATCGTCACCCCGAGCCCGGCCATGCCGAGCAGGAACAGGCCGAGCGCAAGCCAGAAGGGCCGGCTCTCGCCGCCCCGGGTGAGCGAGCGATAGAGCGCCAGCGCCAGCACGGCGGTGAGCAGCGGGACCGGCGCGGCGTAATAGAGCTCGGGCGCGCTCAGCCAGCGCTCGGCATATTCGGGGCGTAGGCCGAGATTGTAGAGGCTGACCAGAGCCATCAGCGCGCCCGTCGCCCAGAAGGCCCGCAAGGCGAGTTTGCGGGCATGGGCCTGCGCCTCGCCGTCGAGCTTCCACACCAGCCAGGTCGCGCCGAGCAGCGCATAGCCCGCCACCGTGCCGAGGCCGGTCAGCAGCGTGTAGGGCGTCAGCCAGTCCCACCAACTGCCGGCATAGGCGCGGTCGACAACGGTGATACCCTGCAGCAGCGCACCGAGTGTCATCCCCTGCGCCAGCGCGGCGACCAGCGATCCGCCGCTGAAGGCGAGATCCCAGAACTGTCTGTGCGCCGGATCGCGCCAGCGATATTCGAAGGCCACGCCGCGGAACACCAGCCCCAGCAGCATGGCGATGATCAGCGGATAGGTCGCGGGGAGAACGACCGCATAGGCCAACGGGAAAGCGGCGAACAAGCCGCCGCCGCCGAGCACCAGCCAGGTCTCGTTGCCGTCCCATACCGGGGCGATCGAATTCATCGCGCGGTCGCGTTCGGGGCCGACCTCGAAGGTCGGGAACAACACGCCAATGCCGAGGTCGAAGCCGTCCATCACGACATAGGCGAAGACCGCAAAGGCGATGACGAAGGCCCAGATCACGGTGAGGTCGATCATGGCGCGTCCTCCGGCTCGGTCTTGCTTCCCGACAGGTCGCGGCGGCTCTGGTCGGAGGGATCCTGCGTCGGGCCGGGGGTTATGCCGGCGGCGCGGATCGGTCCCTTGTCGCCGCGCTTGACTCCGTATTCGCCCGTATGCGGCGGCTTGCTCATCAGCCGCAATATGTACCACACGCCAACCGAGAAGACCGCGCTATAGACCAGCACGAAGGCGAGCAGCGATGCGGCCACCGCGGGCGCGTCGAGCGGGCTCGCTGCATCGGCAGTGCGCAGCAGGCCGTAGACGGTGAAGGGCTGGCGCCCGACTTCGGTGGTTACCCACCCGGCTATCACTGCGACGAAACCCGCCGGGCCCATCGCCACCGCGCCGCGGTGGAGCCAGCGCCAGTCGTAGAGTTTGCCGCGCATCCGCGCGAGCAGGCTCCACAGGCCGATGGCGAGCATGGCGAACCCGATCCCGACCATGATGCGGAAGGCCCAGAAGACGATCCCCACCGGCGGGCGGTCCTCCTCGGGCACGGTGTCGAGCCCGGCGAGCGGGGCATCGGGATCGTGCTTGAGGATCAGGCTCGAGGCCTTGGGTATCTCGAGAGCGTATTTCACGCGGCCTTCCTTGCTGTCGGGAATGCCGAACAGGATCAGCGGCGCGCCGTCGGGATGGCTGGTGTAATGGCCCTCCATCGCCATGACCTTCGCGGGCTGGTGCTCGAGCGTATTGAGCCCGTGCATGTCGCCGGCGAAAATCTGCACCGGCGCGACCAGCGCGGCCATCCACATCGCCATCGAGAACATGGTGCGGGCATGTTCGCTCGTCCGGTCGCGCAGCAGGTGCCAGGCGCCGACCCCGCCGACGACGAAGGCGGTGGTGAGATAAGCGGCGATCACCGTGTGGGCGAGACGATAGGGGAAGCTGGGGTTGAAGATGATCGCCAGCCAGCTGTCGCCGGGCAGGAACTGTCCGTTGGCGCCGATCTCGTAGCCTGTCGGCGTCTGCATCCAGCTGTTGACCGAGAGGATCCAGAAGGCGGACACGAAGGTGCCCAGCGCGACCATCAGCGTGGCGGCGAAATGCAGCTTGCGCCCGACCTTCTCCATCCCGAACAGCATCACCCCGAGGAAACCCGCCTCGAGAAAGAAGGCGGTCAGTACTTCATAGGCCATCAGCGGACCGATCACCGGCCCCGCCCTGTCGCTGAACACCGCCCAGTTGGTGCCGAACTGGTATGACATGACGATCCCGCTCACCACGCCCATGGCGAAGGCGATGGCGAAGATCTTGAGCCAGTATTTGAACAGGTCGAGATAGCGCTGCCGGCCCGTCTTCAGCCACAGCCCTTCGAGCACCGCGAGATAGCTCGCGAGCCCGATCGAAAAGGCGGGAAAGATGAAATGGAAGCTCACCGTGAAGGCGAACTGGATGCGGGCGAGCAGCAGGGCGTCGAAATCGGGCATGACCGAATAGGCGCTATGGCAAGCACGGCGGCATGGCTCAAGCCATCGCCTGCGCAAGTGCTGTTGCAGAAAAATGCATGGCCGGATGGTATCTGCGCAGTTTCCCCTTGCCCTGCGCGGGGCAATCCTCACATCGTGAATTGCGATGCTGCGCCAGTACGAACTCGTAGAGCGGGTCAAGGAATACGACCCCGACGCCGACGAGGCGATGCTCAACCGTGCCTATGTCTACACGGTGCAGAAGCACGGCACGCAGACACGCGCGAGCGGGGATCCCTATTTCAGCCATCCGGTCGAGGTCGCCGGGCTGATGACCGATCTGAAGCTCGACCAGGAAACGATCGCCACCGCGCTGCTGCACGATACGGTCGAGGACACGCTGGCGACCATCGACGATATCGAGGCCAATTTCGGCACCGATGTCGCGCGGCTGGTCGATGGCGTCACCAAGCTCTCCAAGATCGAGCAGATGCCCGAGAACGAGCGGGCGGCGGAAAACCTGCGCAAGTTCCTCCTCGCCATGAGCGAGGACATCCGCGTGCTGCTGGTCAAGCTGGGCGACCGGCTGCACAACATGCGCACGCTGCACTTCATCAAGAATCCCGACAAGCGCCAGCGCATCGCGCGCGAGACGATGGATATCTACGCCCCGCTGGCCGAGCGGATCGGCATGTACGAATACATGCGCGAGATGCAGATGCTCGCCTTCGAGCAACTGGAGCCCGAGGCCTTCGAAACCATCACCCAGCGGCTCGACCAGATCCGTAGCGAGGATGGCGGCCAGGTCGATGCGATCGCGCTCGACATGAAGCACGCCCTGGCCGAGGCGGGGATCGTCACCGAGGTTTCGGGGCGCGAGAAGCATCCCTATTCGATCTGGCGCAAGATGGCCGAGCGGCACGTGTCCTTCGAACAGGTCACCGACATCATGGCCTTCCGTATCATCTGCGAGGACGTGGGCGACTGCTACCGCGCTCTGGGCGTGCTGCACACGACGTGGCAGTTCCTGCCGGGCAAGTTCAAGGACTACATCTCGACGCCCAAGAACAACGGCTATCGCTCGCTCCACACCTCGCTGATCTACGGCAAGTCGATGCGGGTCGAGGTTCAGATCCGCACGCGCGAGATGCATCGCCGCAACGAGTTCGGCCTCGCCGCGCATTGGGCCTACAAGCAGGGCGACCGGCCCGACGGGCAGGTCGGCTGGCTACGCGACCTGATCGAGATCGTCGATGCCAGCCACGATCCCGACGAACTGCTCGAACACACGCGGCTGGCGATCTATCAGGATCGCATCTTCGCCTTCACCCCGAAGGGCGCGCTGTTCCAGCTGCCCAAGGGCGCAACGCCGGTCGATTTCGCTTTCGCGGTGCATACCGATCTCGGTGCGCAGACCGTGGGTGCGAAGATCAACGGGCGGCACATGCCGCTGCGCACCCAGCTCAACAACGGCGACGTGGTCGAGATCATCAAGAGCGACCATGCCGATCCGCAGCTGAGCTGGCTGGGTTTCGTCGTCACCGGCAAGGCGCGCGCCTCGATCCGCCGCGCAGTGCGACTGAAGGAACGCGCCGAAGTGGCCGAGATCGGGCAGAAGCTGTTCGACGAGATCGCGCTGCGGGTCCCCGCCAAGATCGGCAAGAAGGCGCTCCGGGAAGCGCTCAAGCGGCTCGAGATGGAGGAAGAGGAAGACCTCTATTACGCCATCGGCTCGGCCAAGATCGAGGACCGCGTTGTGATGGAGGCGCTGGTGCCGGGCTGCACCGCCGAGCTCGAGAACGAGCCTGACTGGGCCAAGAGCGGCAAGGCGCTGTCGATCCGCGGGCTGACACCGGGCGTCGGCTTCCAGCTTGCGCAGTGCTGCCACCCCGTCCCGGGCGACCGCATCGTCGGGCTGCGCAAGCCGGGCGAGGGGGTCGAAGTGCACACGATCGATTGCACCCACCTCGCCAGCGGGATCGACAGCGACTGGCTCGACCTGTCGTGGGGCAAGCGGTCGCGCGGCGCGGTCGGGCGCCTCAGGGTGACACTCTACGACCGGCCCGGCACGCTCGCCGAGATGGCCGGCATCTTCGCGCAGAATCACGTCAATGTGACCAGCCTCGAGCAGACCCAGCTCGACCATCCCTTCACCACCTACGAAATCGATCTCGAGGTGCAGGACGTGCCCCACCTCACCCGCATATTGAGTGCACTGAGGGCGAGCGATTCGGTCGCGCAGGCGGAACGCGTGTGATTACCGGCATCGACCACGTCCAGCTGGCCATGCCGCATGGTGGCGAGCCCCATGCGCGGCGCTTCTGGGTCGACCTGATGGGACTCGAGGAAGTCGCCAAACCCGCGCATCTCGCGGTCAATGGCGGCTGCTGGTTCGAAGGCGGCGGTATCGCGATCCATTGCGGGGTCGAAGAAGCCTTCCTCCCGGCGCGCCGTGCGCACCCTGCGCTGCTGGTGAGCGATCTCGCGGCCCTGGTGGCGCGGCTCGGCAAGGCGAATATCCGCTTCAAGCCGGGCAAGGATCTGGAGGGTTATGTTCGCGGCGACATCGCCGATCCATTCGGCAACCGTATCGAGCTGATGCAGAGGGTCTAGAGCAGCTCGAGCGTCACCGCGGCCTCATCGCCCGCGACGAGATCTTCAGCCTTCAACACCTTCTTGCCCACGAGCAGCCACCACTCGCCGCTCTTCGACGGAAAGACCGAGGTCTTCCAGCGCGATCCGCCGATGGTCGCCATGACCTTGACCGACCCGAAACCGCGCCTGCCGCCATATTCGAGCCGCCGCAGCCGCTCGTGCATGGTGATCTCCTCAGCCACCGCGTCGGTGATCGTCAGCACGTGATAGACCGCCTTCTCGCCGTGCCAGCGGGTTATCGGCCCGCGAAAGGCAAGCGTTTCGTTCAATCGGCAACCCGGCGCACGGGCACGGGGATGTTGCAAATGTCGGCGCCGCCTGCCGGCACGATGAAGAAGGGATCGCGGCGATTGGCGCGGGCGTCCGCGTAGCTCGCGAAGGTATCGCCTTCGGTCGAAAGGTATTCGAAGGCGGGCTGCTCGCTCTCCGGCAGATCGCTCGCAACGCGCACCGAGAGGATCGGCGTGCGCTTGCCTGCCTCCTCGGCGGTGTAGAAGCCCAGCGCGCCCGAACCGCGCGGCAGCGAAGACAGGTGCTCCATCCCCTCCACGATGCGCCCGACCAGCGCGATATTGCGGTCGAGATGGCGCGGCGCATGACCGATCACGGTGTAGAGCTCTGCGCCCGATCCAGTGTCGGGCGACATCCCGCGGCCTACACCGACCATGCCGTAGCAATGGACCGGCCAGGCGCCATTGGTGTCGCCGCCGACCGCCCAACCCTGGTGGAAGAATGTCGAATCGGCGTAGGGGTCCTCGTCGATCTCGACATCTTCCATGGCCAGAACCTGCCCGATTTCGTCGGAGATATAGTCGATCTCACTCATTTCCCGGAGCCCCTCGGGCAACGGTTTCGCTACTCCTTGGGCCTCGGGATTGGCGTAATTTGGATCACCCCACTGGACGACGTAATTGTCCTGCACGCGGTTGACCGTGACGCCGTCGTACCACTCGGCGCGCGCGAGCGTGCGGATGTTGGCCACCCACCCCTGGCTGAAGGGTGCGGGCATCAGCTGAATCACCACCTTGCGCGCGCTGCCATCGGCGGCCGGGGCGAGCGTCATCACCAGCAGGTCCTCGGATGGGATGGTGATCCATTCCTCGGCGGGCGCCTGCGCCACGATCTCGCCGGGCGAGGGCGCGGCGGCTTCTTCCTGCGCGATGGCGGGGGCGGCAAGCGCGAGCAGCGCGGCGAGCGAAATCAGCAGCTTCGTCATGGGCACGGCGTGCCACCGCGCGCGGCAAAACAAAAGCCCCCTCTCGCGCATTGTAGGGGCGAGAGGGGGCTTCGTGACGGTGTTCGCAGGGTATGCCTGATCCGCGCAGCACCGTCGCGGGGAGAGTTGTACACCTAAAAACGCCGACGGCAATCATCCGGTTCCCGCTCCGGCTTGCGGAATCGTCGCCTCGCCGCTAGACGCGCGCGTTCTTGGTTGGCCTACTGCGCTTTGCGCTACTTGAGGCCGGGCTCGTGAAAGCGAGTTCCGCGCTCAAGCAGCGAAGCGATAGCGCAAATCAGAACGCGGAGCAGTGGCCGAGTGGTCGAAGGCGCACGCCTGGAAAGTGTGTATACGGTAACCCCGTATCGAGGGTTCGAATCCCTCCTGCTCCGCCACCGACCCCTGGTACCTCGTCTTCGCTCCTCTCTTGCCGCGCAGGTGCGTAGACGGCTGTCACGCGCCTGCGTGCCCGTGCGGGGGTAGGGGGCCGCATTCGCGGCGGGCCGTCTCGCGGGCGGATTCTTTTTCGGCGACCGCCGGGATCGCCAGATCTATGCGGGTAGGCATGTCTTCGACTGCTTGGTTCTCCAGGATGTCGGGCGCGGTGCTTTTGGACGAAAGCCGTGTGCGATGGGATTGACGCGGCTGGACCGGCGCATGGAGTGGACCTAAGGCGAGGGACGCTTTCCAACCGCAGACAATGTCGGGGACATCGCCGCCAGTCATGATCGCCCGCCTGCCAAAGCACGCTGGAAACCAGTCGACTAGGTTCCTCCTGCTTTATGCCTTGGCGGCGGCGGGTGGCTCGGCGTCCTACGCGCCGTTCCTGACGCTCATCCTGCCCCTGCGCGCCACCGAACTCGCGGGCGCTGATGCCGTTCAACTGCTTTCCACCGTGGCCTTTGTCGGGGCGATTGCCGCCAGTCTCGCCAATATCGCCTTCGGCTGGGCGAGCGACAGAACCGGGAACCGACGGGGCTGGATCGTCGCCGGGCTCTTCGCTTCCAGCCTTCTGCTGTTGCTCATGGGTCAGGTCCGGTCGATCCCTCACCTGCTTGTCCTGATCGTAGCGTGGCAGGTTGCGCTCAACATGATGCTTAACCCGCTGACCGCGCTTGCCGGAGACTGTGTTCCCGATCATCAGAAGGGCACGCTCGGCGGGCTGCTTTCGTTCGCGCCCGGGCTAGGCGCGCTCGTCGGTGCCATCGTCACGATACCCGGGTTGGCCGACGGTCAGGCGCGTCTCGCGTTGATTGCGCTGATCGTGATGGCCATGGTCCTTCCAGTCGTCCTTCTCGGTTCGCCGAGACCGATGCCCCATCTGATGCAGACCGCAGCCACCCCAGCGGCACAACCTACAACAGGCGAGCCCCCCGAACCCGGCCATCGCTCCCACGAAGTCTGGCGCATGTGGCTCGCACGCCTTTTGGTGCAGGTGGCCGAATCCGCTCTGTTCGCCTTCCTGCTTCTGTGGTTGCTCGGCCTTGATGCGCGATCGAGCGACAACACTGTCGCTACGCTCTTCACCGCAGTCCTCATTCTCGCCTCGCCGCTGGCCATTGTGGTCGGCCGCTGGTCCGATCGCGCCGGGCGACCGATGCGACCGCTCGTCGTCACCGCCTTTTGCGGCATGGTCGGCCTGCTGGTCATGGCGTGGTCGGAAGACGTCCTGGGCGGCATTGCGGGCTATGTTGTTTTCGGCATCGCGGCGGGGGTGTTTCTCGCCCTCCACAGCAGCCAGACGCTGCGCGTGCTGCCGCGACCCGAAAACCGCGGACGCGATCTGGGCTTCTTCAACCTGACCAATACCGTCCCCTCGCTGATCATGCCCAGCATTGCGCTGGCGATGATCCCGCTGTTCGGTTTCCGGGCCCTGTTCCTCCTGCTCGCGGCGCTGGTGGGGATCGCTGGACTCCTCCTGGCCCTGGGGCGGGCGCGGTGAAGCGTTCGGTCGCTAGCACGGCGGCCACGGTTGGCGATCAGCCGCGGTTCGGCTACGGCACGAAGGTGGTTGGAAAATGGTAACGATCAGGGACGTTGCGAAGGCCGCCGGGGTCTCGGTTGCGACCGCTTCGCGCGCGCTCAACGGCCTGTCCAACGTGACGCGCGAAACCCGCGAAAAGATCGAGGGCGTCGCCGCCCGGCTCAACTACATTCCCCACAGCGGCGCCCGCAGCCTGACGCGGCGGACCACCGATACGATCGGCGTGATCCTGCCCGACCTGTTCGGTGAGTTCTTCTCCGAAATCATCCGCGGCATCGACCTGGTGGTGCACGGCGCGGGCAAGAACCTGCTGCTGGGCAATATGCATGGCAGCGCCGACGAGACCGGGCAGGCGATCCGCTCGATGCGCGGGAGGGTCGACGGGCTGCTGGTCATGCCGCCAAATTCGAGCGCCGATTCGATCGGCGATGCGCTGACGCAGGACATTCCCACCGTGCTTCTCAATGCGCGCGCGGTCGACGAGGCGACGCCCTTCGTCACGGTCGACAATTACGCCGGGGCACGGCTCGTCACCGAACATCTGATCGATCGCGGTGCGCGCAAGATCGTCCATATCGCCGGTCCGGCGAGCAATCGCGACGCGAGCGAACGCCTGCGCGGCTATCGCGACGTGTTGAGCGAGCGTCTCGGCGACGACAATCCGATCATCCTACCCGGGAATTTTCGCGAGGACGACGGGCGTGCGGCGGCGCGCCTGTTGTTGACCGGAGAGCAGGCTTTCGATGCGATTTTCGCGGGCAACGACCTGATGGCAGTCGATGTCATGTCCGAAATGCGCGAAGCGGGGGTCGACATCGGTCGGGAGGTTCTAGTGGCAGGGTTCGATGACATTCCGCTGGCCCGCTACGTCACTCCGCAACTGACCACGGTACATTCGGACATTACCCGGCTCGGATCGGCCGCGGCGCTCATGCTGCTGCGCATGCTCAAGGGCGAGACCATAGGAGCGGCGCACGGGCTGACGATTCCGCCGACGCTCGCCATTCGTGGCTCCACGGCCGGACAGGGCTGATCGCGCAGCATGCGATTTTTCTTTCTCGCGTGATCGTGCCAAACGGAATGCAACCGTTTGCGTCGGCGGTTGGCAGGCGAGGGGATCAGCGGTGTACAAGTACTTTTTCCGATGGTTGGCGATGGTCTTCGCGGCACTGGCGCTGCCCGCCTGCGCCTATGGCCAGGGGCTCGATGGCCCTGCGCCTATCCAGGCCGGACAGCATCCTCAAACGGCTCTCGATGCCCAGGGCTATCGCTATCAGCTGTTCCTGCCGCAAGGCGCTTGGGACGAGACGCAAGCCTGGCCGCTGATCATCTTCCTGCACGGCTCGGGCGAGCGTGGCACGGATATCGACAAGGTAAAGGTGCACGGTCCGTCCAAGCACGCCGATGCCGACCCCCACTTTCCCTTCATCGTAATTTCCCCGCTGCTCCCGGCGGAGGAGGATTGGGATCTCGCCAAGCTGAGCCGCATCCTCGACCATGCCATCGCCACATTGCCGGTCGACCCCGCCCGGATCTACCTGACCGGTCTCAGCCGCGGTGGCCATGCGACATGGCGATGGGCCGCCGCCGAACCGGATCGCTTCGCCGCCGTCGCGCCGGTCGCGGGGCGGGGCGATCCCTTCACGGCCTGCGCGCTCAAGGAGATTCCGATCTGGGCCTTCCATGGCGATCGCGACGATGTGGTACCGCCCGAGGGCAGCTTTGCCATGACGCGCGCGATCCGTGCCTGCGGGGGACGGATGAGCCGGCTGACGATCTATCCCGATCTGGGCCACAATGCCTGGGACCCGGCCTATGCGGATCCGGCCCTGTACCTCTGGCTCTTGTCGCACCGCCGGGCAGCGGGGGGCGAGTAACCGGGGGCGCCGAATTGCCGCCTTGTCGGGCCTTGCATTGGCCGTGTTTCTCGCCGGATGCGCGACCGCGTGGTTGACATCGCCGCGTTCGACGGTCGCGAGCACCTGCGCAACGAGGTCGAATGGGCCCTCGTCGCGCAGGTAGGACCCTACTCGGACGCCTCGCTTTCGAGCCAGCCTCCGGTAAATCCGAGCCGCTCGAGCCCGCGGCGGATATGCGGGTTCTTGCGCATCGTTTCCCAGACGATGCCGCTGCGATGGTTTTCCATCATCGCGAGGATCGGACCCTGGTCGATGCCGAGATGGTCCCTGGCCACCCAGCCGCGTTCGGGATCGGTGTCACCGGTGCGCGAATTCGCGTCGACGAAGGTGAAGCTGGGATTGATCGCGTCCTTGAAGCCATATTGCCCGTATATGCGCCCGCCATAGCGTTCTTTCATAGCCATCAGGGCGGCCGTGGTTGCCTGGGGCGCAAAGGGGATCGATCCGCCGGCGGCGGTCGGGACGATGGTGCCATCGTCGCGCACCCGGATCGCGCTGACGCCGCGCGCCATATAGGTGAAGAAGGTCCGCGGCTTGCCGTTTACCGTATATTCGTTCTTCGAGTATTTCGGTCCGTCGGAGGCCGTCCAGCCCCAGATGTCGGCGCTGTAGTCCTTCCAGTCGTTCGGATTGTCCGCGCCATAGGCACGCTGGCTCAGCGTCGCGCGACGGCTGTTCTCGAAATAGTCTATCCCCTTCTCGCGCATGAAGTCGTCCTGGATGCCGCGAAAGTCGATCCAGACATGGCTGTACTGGTGACCGAACAACGGTTCGAACTGGAGATGTTCGTAGCCGTAGAAGGTGCCCCAGTCGTTCTCGAGCTGGGCGGCCCAGCCCTTGTCCCAGGCGTCCTTGCCCACCGGGTGCGTGGGCGATGCGGTAGCAAGGACATAGACCAGCATGCCTTCGTTGTAGCCGATCCAGTCGGACTGCTCCCAGCCATCCTCGGGCTTCCAGCCCATCGTGATACCGTGCGAATTGTCGAGGTTGATGGCCTGCGTGCCGGTGGTGTTGCGCTGGGCCCAATCCCATTCGACACGCCGGTAGATCTTTTCCGCCAGATCGCGGATCTCCGCCTCGACCGGATCCGCGCGATCGAAATAGCTCTGCGCGAACAGCGCCCCGCCGAGGAACAGCGTGGTATCGACGGTAGAAAGTTCTACCGTCTTGAAACGGGTTCCATCCTCATATTTCAGGAAGTGGTAGAAGAAGCCCTTGTACCCCGTCACGCCGCTTTCGGCGGGGCCTTGCGGGGCGTGCCAGTAGAAGGCCAGGCAATCGCGGGTCCGTTCGGCCGCCTCTTCACGCGAGACATAGCCGCGTTCGGCACCGATCCCGTAAGCCGTCAGGGCAAACCCCGTCGCCGCGATCGAGGAGAAGGTTCGCGACGGCCAGCGATCGGGTGCCAGGCACCGTTCGGTATCGGTCGTGTCCCAGAAATAGCGAAAGGTGCGCCGCGTCAGATCTTCGGAAAACGCTTCCTGCGCCGAAGAATTTGCGACATTGAATGGAGGTTCCGCTCCATTTTCGAGAGCATTCGGCATGCAGCCCGAGATCGCCAGCCCGAGACCCAACGGCGCGAGGATGTTCGAGATCTTCATCGGATATCGGCTCTTCACATTCTAGTTTGTTGCTCGGCAGGGCGTCCCCTGCCGAGCGCGGCCCAAAGGGCAAGGATGCCCGAGGATATCAGAACCGCACTGCCGCGCGGAACTGAATACGGCGAGGAAGCGTCAGAATGCTGTTTCCTTCGATGGCCGGATCCAGAGGATCCGTGGCGTTGAAGAACCCGTCGAAACCCGAATAGTTGGTGTTGTCGAAGGCATTGAGCAGATCGACGGCAAGTTCGATCTCTCGATCTTCACCGAAATTGATGAACTTGGCGAGAGTGAGGTTCACTTCGCAGAACTGGAAGATGCCATCGACACAGGTCTTTTCGGGATAGGCGGAGGTGATCCGCAATTGCCCGTTATCGAAGCCATTGGTCGCATCGGTAACCTGGTAGGCCCGGCCGCTGCCGAAGGTGCTCAGCGTCGAGAAACGGAAACCCCACGGCAGGTCGACCAAACCTGAAAGTACCACGCGGTGACGCTCGTCGCCCGGGCGAGGACGCCAGCCGTAGGAATCGGGAACGGTGCCATCGAGGCTGAAGAGATCGTTTCCGTTCTGCTCGCCTTTCGAAAGCGTGTAGGCGATATTCAGACCCCAGCCGGATCGCACAGTGTAGTTCTTGTCGAGCGTGAAATAGAGCGCCTTGTAGCGCGTATCGAGCCCGTCGTAACCGATCAGCACGTTGGCATAGCCGAAAGGCACCACGGGGGAGGTATCGCAACAGTTCCCGAGGCCGTCGTCCCGGCGGGTGGCGAAGAGATGGGTATAGCCGTTGCGTCCACGCTGATAGGAAGCGGTCACCGAAGCTTCCCAATCGCCGAAACGATGGCGGACGCCGAGGCTAAACTGGTCGTTCACCGGCGGCTTGGCATTTTCCGGCACGGCAAAGAGTTCGGGAAGGCCGGATGTCGAGGTCTCACGCAGCGTGATGAGGCCTTCGCGCGTCAGGTAGCTCGGGTCCCAGGCGACCGTCGGCAGGCCATTGCGAGGGGAGCCGTCTTCCGAGAAGCGGAAAACGCCGACCGGATTACGCTGACGGGCAATCTCGTCCACCGTGTTGCTGAAGGTGTTGCGGTCGTAATAGCGCCCCGCACCACCGAAGATCACCCACGTCCGATCGCCAGTGAGATCGTAGGAAAAGCCGATGCGCGGAGCTATAGCGCCCGTAAATGGGTCACGCTCGGTTCCATCGGTGATGTAGTCCTCCGGGTCGAAGTAGAACGTTGATGGGAGTGCGCGCAAGGCCGCCGCCGCCGAGGCCGGCGTGACGTAGTCGTTGTTGAACCCGTTGGTCTCGTAGTCCCACCGAACCCCGAGATTGAGTTCGAGCCGGTCGGTGACTTGCCAGTCGTCCTGAATATACACGCCAAACGACGTATTGGACGCGGTAATCAGCGAGTTCCCGAGGCCCAGACGCGCTTCTCCCGGGAAGCTGAAGTCAAGGTTGTTCGTTTCGTCGACGAAGAAAGTATAGCGCGGCTGGACGAAGGCGCGATTGTCGAATTCGATATCGAGCACTTCGACGCGCGCGCCGATCTTGATCGTATGATCGTCCAACGCGGAATAGGTGAAGTCGTCCCGGATCGTATAGCTTTGCTGTTGCTCGCGCCGGGTCGAATCCTTGCCGCCGAAGGTCATCACGCCGATGTACTGAAACTGGGGAAGATCGGGGTTGATCGACGTCGGATTGAACACGTAGTCGATCATGCTGGTGCTGAATTCGTTGACGAAATCATCGCCGTTATAGGTCCACTTGAACAAGGCGGAATCGACGCGATTCTTCTTGTTTTCGGCAGATTCGAACGATGTTTGGCCGCCAAAGTTCTGGATATCGGTCTCCTCGCGGCGACTGAACGACAGATCGAACACCTGTCGATCGTCTGGCGTCAGCGTCAGCTTGCCAAAATAGAAGTCTCCCCGGAACGGGCTGACGAAAGCCCCTTCGAATTCGTCGATGGAGCGGCCCGAACTCGCTTCGAACTGGGACCGAAGCTCGGGGGAACCGCCCGCGATGACGTTGAAGGCGCGATCCTGATCATTGCCCTCATAGGCAGCGAAGAAGAACAGCCTGTCCTTGACGATCGGGCCACCGAGCGATGCGCCATACTGCTTGCGCTTGAATGGCGGCTCCGGAAGATCGTTCCGTTCGTTGATGGCGTCGATCTCGGTGAGGCTGCGGTCGGTATACTGACCGAACGCCTCGCCGTGGAATTCATTGGTGCCCGACTTGGTCACCGCGGTGACGATGGCGGACCCAGCCTCCTCGTATTCGGCCTTGTAGTTTTGCGTCAGGACGCGGAATTCCTGCACGGCCAGCTGCCCGAACGGGTTCCCGCGACTGTTCTGCTGGCCGGCGATGCCACCTTCGCGCAGCTTGTTCTTCAGGCTCACGCCATCAACGAAAACATTGACCTGGCTGCGGGTGGCAGCACCCGACTGAATGCCCTTGTCGGTCTCGCTGTCGAGATAGACCACGCCGGGCGAAAGGGCTGCGAAAGAAAGGAAATTGCGATCTGTCTGGGGAAGCGACTTGATTTGCTCCTGTGAAACGCTGGCGCTTACCTCCCCGCCCTGCGCGGATCGGATACGGCCGCCGGTCACGATGATCACGTTTTCGCCAACTGCCGCGGTGTCAGCGTCGGCCTGGCCCTCGGCCAGGTCGAAATCGAACACGGCATCCTGAGCGACGCGCACGTCGAACCGGTCAGTCCGACGTGTGCCGTCGACCGTCGTCACTTCAAGCCGGTAGGTCCCGGGCCGCAACGATGCGAAAAAGTAGCTGCCGCCCGGACCAACCGGTACGGTGCGGCTCGTTCCGGTGCCGACCTCAACAGCTGTTACGGTACTGGATTCGTCCGCCCCGGTGATCGTCCCGCGAAGCGACCCACTCGTATCCTGCGCGTGGGCGGGCGCCGCCAGGCCGACGGCCAGCGCGCCCGTTGCACAGCCAAGCACCAGCGCCGAGGCCATCCGGCCTGCAACGGACATACGATTCTTACGCGAAAAGAACATTTCCACTCCTCCCCAACAGACCCGATTCTTGGGCGTTTCCCGGGCCCGCACCCTCTTGACGGGACCGGACCATCTTTATTTTCGAAGCCTCTTGTAACCGGTTTCATTCGGCCTGTATAGCCTTCTTGCACGATCCCGGCTCGGACAGCCTAAGCGCGACAAGCAGCGGATCGATCGATAACTACGCGATGGGGAGGCATGCATGCGCAAGGGTCGAGCAATTCTGACGGTGGCAATTCCGGTTCTGGTCGGGGCCTGTGCCGCGACGACGCCACCGTTGGCCCAGGCACCGGTTCCGGTGACCGATGTCACGGCAGTCGCGGAGCGTCCCGCCAAGCCGGAATGGGCCCGCTCCGACGCCGCGATGGACGCCTTCGTCGACGACCTGATGGCGCGCATGACGCTCGACGAGAAGATCGGCCAGCTCACCTTGCTTACCAGCGATTGGGAATCGACCGGTCCCACCATGCGCGATTCCTACAAGGAGGACATCCGCGCGGGCAGGGTTGGCGCAATCTTCAATGCCTATACCGCGCAATATACCACCGAGTTGCAGCGCCTGGCGGTTGAAGAAACGCGGCTCAAGATTCCCCTGTTGTTCGGATACGACGTTATCCACGGCCATCGGACGATCTTCCCCATCTCGCTTGGCGAAGCCGCCAGCTGGGACATGCAGGCGATCGAGAAATCTGCCCGGGTTTCGGCCCAGGAGGCCGCCGCCGAGGGTATCCACTGGACCTTTTCTCCCATGGTCGACATCGCGCGCGATCCGCGATGGGGCCGCATTTCCGAAGGCGCCGGCGAGGATGTCTATCTCGGCAGCAAGATCGCCGCTGCGCGCGTTCATGGCTATCAGGGCGACGATCTGCGCGCGACCGATACCGTCCTCGCCACGGCCAAGCATTTCGCCGCCTATGGCGCTGCGCAGGCGGGACGCGACTATCACACGGTCGATATTTCGGAACGCACGCTGCGCGACGTCTATCTGCCGCCGTTCGAAGCGGCGGTGGAAGCCGGCGTGGCCAGCTTCATGACCAGCTTCAACGAATATGACGGGGTTCCGGCAAGCGGCAGCAAGTACCTATTGACCGATGTGTTGCGTGATCGCTGGGGCTTCGACGGTTTCGTGGTAACCGATTATACGTCGATCAATGAAATGGTGCCGCACGGCTATGCCAAGGACCTCGCCCAGGCTGGCGAGCAGGCGATCAACGCCGGCGTGGACATGGACATGCAAGGTGCGGTCTATATGGAAAACCTTGCCAAGTCCGTGGCCGAGGGCCGGGTCGATACGGCGGCAGTCGATCGTTCGGTGCGCCGTATCCTCGAGGCAAAATACCGCCTCGGCCTGTTCGAAGACCCTTACCGCTATGCCGATGCGGAGCGCGAAAAGGCGACGCTCTACAAGCCCGAATTTCTCGCGGCGGCACGCGATGTGGCTCGCCGTTCGATGGTCCTGCTGCGCAACGAAGGCGATGTGCTCCCGTTGGCCGCGGGCGCAGAGAAGATCGCCGTCATCGGTCCGCTTGGCGACAGCAAGCCCGACATGATCGGAAGCTGGGCGGCGGGGGGCGACCGCCAGACCCGCCCGGTCACGATCCTCGAGGGTCTGCGCGCGCGCGCAGCGCCCGGGGCCCAGGTCTCCTTTGCCAAGGGCGCCTCGTACGATTTCTCTGCCGCAGGGAGCACCGAGGGCTTTGCCGAAGCGCTCGATCTAGCGCGCAGATCGGACATCATCATCGCCGCAATGGGTGAGAAATGGGACATGACCGGCGAGGCGGCGAGCCGTACCTCGCTTGATCTCCCGGGTAACCAGGAGGCCCTGCTCGAACGTCTCGTCGCGACCGGCAAGCCCGTGATCCTCGTGATCCTCAGCGGGCGTCCCAACTCGATAGATTGGGCATCGAAGAACGTCCCGGCCATCCTCCATGCCTGGTATCCAGGTACGCAGGGCGGCCATGCCATCGCGGACGTCCTCTATGGCGACTACAATCCCTCCGGCAAGCTACCGGTCACCTTCCCGCGAACGGTCGGACAGGTCCCGATCCACTACGACATGAAGCACACCGGGCGACCGATCGAGTTGGCCGCACCGGGCGCTAAATATGTCTCGCGCTATCTCAATACACCCAACGATCCGCTCTACCGTTTCGGTTACGGCCTCAGCTACACCGACTTCGCCTATTCGCCGGTCACGCTTAGTAGCGCGAGCATGGGGCCGCGCGGATCGATTAGCGCCAGCGCCACCGTCACCAACACGGGCAAGCGGGCCGGGGAAGAGGTCGTGCAGCTCTATGTGCAGGATCTGGTCGGTTCGGTGACCCGCCCGGTGCAGCAGCTCAAGGGGTTCGAGAAGATCCGGCTCGAGCCGGGCGAAAGCCGCATTGTGACCTTCGAATTGCAACCGAGAGACCTTGCCTTTACGCGCGCCGACATGACGCATGGATGGGAGCCGGGCGAATTCCGGTTATGGATCGCACCCAGCTCGGGCGCGCAGGCGAGCACACCGGTCAGCTTTACCGTGACGGAGTAGAGGCCCTGATCCGCATCACGGCCACGATCGTCGCAGCGCTGTCGCTGTCGGGGTGCGCGACGTCATCGCTCGGGCAGAGTGCAGCCGCGCCCGCGCCCCCGCGGGCCCAGCGACCGAATATCATCTTCATCATGTCCGACGATCACGCGCAGACCGCGATCTCGGCTTATGGGACCGAGATCGGCAAGCTCGCGCCGACGCCCAATATCGACCGGATCGCCCGCAACGGCGCGCTGTTCGAGAACAGCTACGTCGGTAACTCGCTGTGCGGCCCGAGCCGGGCAACGATGCTGACCGGCCAGTTCAGCCACATGCATGGTTTTACCAAGAACGGGCAAAAGTTCGATAACGCCCGCTGGAACTGGGTGCGCGAGCTTGGGCAATCCGGTTACCAGACAGCCATGTTCGGGAAGTGGCACCTCAATTACTCGCCCGAAGGTGCCGGAATCGACGACTGGAAGGTGCTCGATGATCAGGGAGATTACTACAATCCCGATATCATCACGCCCGAAGGGAAGACGCGGGTCGAAGGCTACGCCACCGACCTCGTCACCGACTACAGCCTCGACTGGCTGAAGAACCGCGATCCGACGAAACCCTTCGCGATCCTCATCCACCACAAGGCGCCGCATCGCAATTTCATGCCGGCGATCCGCCATATCCAGCGCTACCTCGGCACCGAGTTTCCCGTGCCGACCAACTATTTCGACCATTACGACGGTCGCCCCGCCGCTGCCGCGCAGGAAATGAACATCTACCGCGACATGTACGAAGGGCACGATCTCAAGATGACAACGCGGGTCGGGACGACCGAGCTGCGCTACAATCGCTGGCCCGGCGCCTTCGACCGCATGACGCCCGAACAGCGGGCGAAGTGGGACGCGCTCCATCAGGCGGACAACGACGCGATGAACGCCGCCGATCTCGAAGGGCGCGAGATGGCGCTGTGGAAATACCAGCGCTATATGGACGAATACCTCGGTACGGTCGCCGCAGTCGACGAGAGCGTCGGGCGCGTGCTCGACTGGCTAGAGGAGTCGGGTGAGGCGGACAACACGATCGTCGTCTACACATCGGACCAGGGTTTCTATCTCGGCGAACACGGCTGGTTCGACAAGCGCTTCATGTACGAGGAATCGCTGCGCACGCCGCTGCTGATGCAGTATCCCGGACACATCGCGCCGGGCAGCCACGTGCGCGTGCCGGTCGAGAATGTCGATTATGCTCCGACTTTCCTCGATTTCGCCGGCCTTGCCCCACGCGGCACAATCCAGGGGAGGTCCTTGCGCGAGGTGGTCGAAGGCCGCCCGCCGGCGGATTGGCGCGAGGACGTATACTATCACTATTACGAGTATCCCGGATTCCACGCGGTGCGCGCGCATTACGGTGTGAAGTCGGGCCGCTACAAGCTGATGCGTTTCTATGGCGATATCAGTCAGTGGGAATTCTACGACCTCGAAAGCGATCCGACCGAGATGCACAACCGCATCGAAGACCCTGCTGTCCAGCCGATCGTGGCAGACCTCAAGCGCAAGCTGATCCGCCTCCGCGAGCAGTATCGCGACAGCGACGGACCGGCGGTCGGCGATCCTTTGACGGAGGTGGCAAAGGGCCGAGACGATGCCGAAGCGGCAGCGGGGCTAGGGCATCACGTTCATTGATGCTGAGCGCTGGTCTCGCCGGCTAGCGCTCTCCCGCACCTGGCTTTCGCGGGGGAGCCGGAGGCAGTCAGCGTCGAGCAGCGGAAGCTTCAGCGCATAGGGCGCAGCGACATCGCAAATCCGCCGCCCGCCTCCATGACGATCGTCAGCGCCTCGCCACCAGCTACGATGCGCCGTTCCCGCACCAAGGCGAAGCGATCGCCCGCGATACCGCCGCCGGACCCGTCACGCCACGTCTCGGCGATATAGCGCTTGCCCGGGGGCAAGAAGGATAGGTCGAGCATCACCTCGCGCCGTTCGCCATCGGTGACGCCACCGAGCCACCAGTCGTTACCGCCGCGACGCTGGCGCGCGACAACCGCATACTCGCCGATTTCGCCCGCGAGTACCCGGGTCTGTTCCCAATCGACGGGGACCTGTTCGATGAAGGCGAGCGCGTCGAGAGCCTGGCGATAGTTCTCGGGCAGGTCGGCTGCCATCTGGAGCGGCGAATAGAGTACCACGTAAAGAGCAAGCTGGCGCGCGAGCGTATTGGGGAGCAACCGCCCGTTGCGCCCGGCAAGACTGACGATTCCCGGCGTATAGTCGAGTGGCCCCGAGAGCATCCGTGTGAACATCAGCGTAGGCTCGTGGCTCGGCGGGTTGGGGGGATCGCCCCAGGCCATGTACTCGGTACCTCTTGCGCCCTCGCGCGTCATCAGGTTGGGATAGGTGCGCCGCATCCCCGTGTCCTTGATCGGTTCGTGAGCATTGACCGTAATGCGGTGTTCTGCCGCGCGCTGAGCGACGAGTACATGGTGGCGCGCCATGTATTGGCCGTCGTGCCATTCCCACTGTTCGGTTCCATCGGGATCCTCGCGCAGCACGCCACCTGCATCGGCGACGTAGCCGGTCTTGACCGAATGAATGCCATGCTTCCCGTAATAGGCCATCGCAGCCTCGAGATTGCGTTCATAGAGGCCGGCATTCCCCGCGGTTTCGTGATGGCCCATGATCTCGACGCCCCTCTTGCGGGCATAAGTTGTCACGCGATCGATATCGAAATCGGGATAAGGCGTGGCGAACTTGAAATTGCGACCGCTCTCGCTCCACCAGCCTTCGTTCCAGCCTTCCACCAGTACCGAGCCGAAGCCGTGCTTGGCGGCGAAATCGATGTAATCGAACGTATGCTTGGTCGTCGCACCATGCCGCGGCCCCGCATTCCAGCTCCATTTGTCGAGATGCATCGCCCACCAGATGCCGACATATTTGTGCGGCCTGATCCAGCTTGCATCGCCAAGCCGATTGGGTTCGTTGAGGTTGAGGATGATGTCGGCGGCGGCATAAAGGCCTGGCGCGTCATCGGCGATCAGGACTGTGCGCCACGGCGTATGAAATGGGGCGGCGCGCTGCACTTTCCACGGCTGGGAGGACGGCGCGAGCCGCGTGCGGAACCGTTGGCCCTCGATCCGTTGCAGCCAGTAGCCCGCATAATCCTCGAGCGCGGCTTCGTGCAGCGCGATATGCAGCCCGTCCGCGCGCCGGAAGGTGATCGGCGTGTGCGCGGTTCCGACCCTGTCTGCTGAAGTGCGGCGATAGAGATACTCATAGCGGTTCCACTCGCCTCCGGGGATCCACCAAGCTTCCGCATCCCCGGCGATCACGAACTCGGTGAGTTCCTCGTCGATCATCACGTCGGCGAGCTGGTCCTGCTGCGGAAACTCGAACCGGAAGCCCACGCCATCGTCGAATACGCGGGCGATCAGGTCGATGCGACGGCGGGTCTTGCCCTGTTCGAGGATAGGGACGCGGATCTCATTGTAGCGATCCTCTACCAGCCTGCTTTCGCCCCAGGGCTGCTGCCAGGTTTCGGCGTGGCTGCGTCGGGTCGCGGTTCCGAACTGCAGCCCGTGTTGCCACTTGCCGGCGCCGCGTAGCATGAAGCCGAGGCGAGACGGCGCGATGACATCGGCACCGTTGCGCTCGATACGATAGGTGGCATCCCCCTCGACGGTCTCAAGCACGAAACAGAGGCGTGCGTCCGGCGAGCACAGGCGCCGCTCATCGCTCGCTTGCGCTGCGAGAGTGAAGGAACTGAGTAGCGCAAGGAGTACCAGCGTCGTCCGACATGTGGCGCGCGCCAATGCTCTGGCCAAACCCCCGGATAGCCAATTCCTCATCGCACTCTCCTCACCCGTAGCGTGAGGTAGCTATGCGTGACGCCCCAGTTTCATGCAACCGGTTACATGACCTAAGGGAATGGCGTGCCGCAGGCGATCTGCCGGTTAGGAGCTTGAGATTGAGCGCAGAATCCTGCGCACCGGGGCGTGGAGCGGACGTGCGGTTCTACCTACTTCCGCAAGATGCTCGGTTTGCGCAGCTTCGGGAACCGATTTGCCAGAAGCACGAAGCCCGAACTGGCAATCAGGGTGCCTCCGACCCCGAACAGAAGAAGCCACCAGCTGTTGATCCGATCGCGCTGGGTCCAGTCCATAATGTGGAGTCCCCAGATAAAGTCGAAGATAACGCCAGGTGTCGCTGCGGGCCGCCAACACCGCTCCGGTCGACGCATCGATATAGAGACGCGTTCCGTCCGGATCCGCGAACTGGACCTGCCATGCGGGGAAGGGCCCGTGGTATTCGGTCCCGACGGGTTGTGCGACGGGCACGGCAGACTGGATCGCCGTAGGGGAGCCTGGCCAGGCAGCCATGGCGATCGCTTTGGCGTCGGAACGCGGAAGCGGCGACAAATTCCTGCCTGTAAGCGGATCATGCAGGCTGGCCGTACCATTGCTGCGGCTCATCTCGACAACCGGCCTGTCGTTCACCGTCTTGGTGGTGACAGCAACCAGATCCCCCGAGTAGGTTGCCCAAGCGGGAAGCGGCGCGTCGGGGCCGAGTGGTGGCAGTTCGCGCGAAATTACATGCTCCGACCGAACGCGCTCGATCTTGAGGAAGGACATTAGAGTGCCCGTGGCCATCCACAGGAGCGCCTGCACGCCGATGAAGACGGCCAGCCATTTGTGCATCTTGCTGCCGAAGATGTGCAGCCGAAGCTTGCGCGAACGCGGTGAGGTCATGTCTCGGAAAACCGAACTGTCAGCTGGGGCGGGGCGCACGCGAGGAAGAATGGTATTGCGCGATCTTCCATTCGCCCTCTTCCAGGATCAGCACCGAAGTCGCGACGCCGTCACGTTCGATCACGCGGCCATCGTCGAGTGCAATGCGATAGCTGTAGGTCTCGTACCCGAAGGCCACGGGGCTGACGACACGCACCTGGATGGCCGGATCGCTGAAGGTGAATGCGACGATGGCATCGAGTTCCGGGCCGAGGTGGTGTGCGAGATATTGCGCGAAGCTGCCTTCGGCTTTGCCGTTCTCGAAAACCCTCGAATCGTCGCGGAACAGCGCCTCCATCGCTGCCGCGTCGCCACCGACAAGGGCGTCGCGGTAGGCGGCAAGAACCGCCGCAACCCGCTCGGTCTCCGGATCGGTCGGGACCTCGGCGTGCGCGGCGGGCGCCACGGGAGCGGAATGATCGTGCTGCTGTGCCGCCACTGCCGATGGCGCGGCCAAGGGTACGATTGCGCCGCAGGCCAGCAAGACTACTCTATTCAAGATGATTTCCCCTCAAAACCAGAACCGGACTCCGATGACGTAGTTGGTGACGCTTGGGTCTTCGCCCGCAAGCCGGGCGAAGTCCGCGCTCTGGCCCAGTTTCCATTCCTGCTCGACCCCAATGTAGGGCGCGAATTCGCGGGCGATCTCGTAGCGGAGCCGCAGCCCCAGTTCGATCGAGTCGAACCCGGCGCCGATGCCCAGTTCGGGAATGTCCTGCGCGGCAAGGTTGAGCTCGGTGCGTGGCTGCAGGATCAGGCGTTGGGTGACGCGCTGATCGAGCTCGGCCTCGACACGGGCGGTGAGATCACCCTTGGTCGAAAGGAACGCTGCGGCATCGATCTCGAACAGGTAAGGCGCGAGCCCCTGTACGCCTACGACCGCATAGGTGCGTTCAGGGCCGGTCAGGTCCTGCCGGATGCCCGCCTGAAGGTCCCACCACGGACCGATCGCATGGCTCCACAAGCCCTGTATCTCGGCTCCCTCCGGCTGTTCACCGAAGCTGCCTTCGCCTTCGCTCTTGAACCAGAACTTGTCGATGTCCCCGCCGTAGTAGCCCTGGAGGTCCCACAGGTATCCGTCCTTGCCCTCGCGCGCACGATATTCGGCGCGGTCGGCCTGAAACCAGAAGCGGCTCATCAAGCCGCCGGCCTCCACCCGCAACGCATCGCGCGAGGCGCGCATGGCCCCGGCGCCCCAAATGGCATCGGCGGCATGCGCCGGGCCCGAGCTGGCAGCAGCCGGAGGAGGCCCCTGGGGAATCGGGGACATGTCCATCTGGGCATCGCGGGGCGACGCGTGGTTCATCGCCGAATGGTCCGTACCCCCCATTTCGCCGTGGCTCATGGAGGCGTGATCCGTGTGCGAGCGATCGGTCGCCTCAACCTGGCCATGATCCATTGCCGCGTGGCCCATTGCCGCGTGGTCCATCGTGGCATGGTCGTCGGCAGCCGGAGGCTCGGCGGGCGCTTCGCCAGTGGGCGCACACGACCCGTCCGACACGGAGTGGCCCATTGCGCGGTGACGGTCGGCCTCCTGCTGGCAGGAGTTTTCCGTTGCGGAGGCAGGGGGCATGGCATGCCCGGAATGATCCTGCGCAATTGCGGGCGTGGCGGTGCTCGCAAGGAGCATGACGGCAAACAGGCGCATCAGTCTTCCCCCACCCTCTTTACATCGGGCGCCGTTGGCGGTCTTCGCACCGTCACCACCTGAAACATGCCCGAGTGCATGTGGTAGAGAAGGTGGCAGTGGAAGGCCCAGTCTCCCTCTTCGTCGGCGGTGAGATCGAAGGTGGCGCTGCCGCCGGGTTGGACGATAACCGTGTGCTTTTGCGGCTGGCGGTCGGCGGGGGCGCCGTTCACCAGCTCGAAGAAATGGCCATGCAGGTGGATCGGGTGGGCCATCATCGTATCGTTGACCAGCTTCACCCGCACCCGCTCATTGTACGCGAAGCGGATCGGATCGTCCGAAACGGCCGCGAATTTCTTCCCGTCGAACGACCACATGTAGCGTTCCATATTGCCGGTCAGATGGATTTCCAGCTGTCGGCTCGGGCGGCGCAGGTCGTCATTGGGCTGGAGCGCGACGAGATCCTTGTAGGTCAGCACCCTGTGCCCGACGTCGTCGAGGCCGAGGCCGGGGTCGCTCATCCGGTCGACGGGGTTCATCGATACCATGTCGATGCCCGGACCGACCTTCACGTCGTCGGGCAACATCGAGGTGTCACGCATATTCATGCCGCCCATTTCCATCGCCGTGGATTCGGATTGGCCCTTGGCCGCAGGCTGCGAATGACCCATCGCCGAGTGGTCCATGCCGGCCATGTCGCCGCCACCGTGATCCATTCCGCTCATACCCATATCGGCCATGGTCAGGAGCGGCGGGTCGCGGAGCGCGGGAACGGCAGCGCGCGCGCCGGGCTTCGCTGCCAGCGTTGCCATTGCCATGCCGGAACGGTCCATGCTTTCGGCGATGATCGAATGTGCCTCGCCGGTCGGCTCGACGACGATATCGTAGGTTTCGGCCGTGCCGATCTGGAATTCCTCGACCTCGACCGGTCGAACGTTCTGCCCATCGGCGGCCACGACATGGAACTTCAGGCCGGGAATACGGATGTTGAAGAAGGTCATGGCGCTGCCGTTTATGACGCGCAGCCTTACGCGCTCGCCGGGCCTGAAGAGGTATTCCATTCCTTCCTCGGGCCCCCGGCCGTTCGCGAGGTAGGTATAGGTCGATCCGGTCACGTCCAGGATGTCGGTCGCCATCATCCGCATCTTGGCCCATGCCCGGCGATCCTTGCCCGAGAGCGGATAATCGTCGGTCCAGGTGTTCTGCTGATAATTGAAATACCCCTCGCCCTTCTTGAGCTTGTCCATGATCGTATGCGGATGGAGCGGGGTGAATTCGCTGAGCAGAAGTACATAGTCGCGATCGGCCCGAACCGGGTCGCCGCCCGCCGGGTCGATGACGATAGGACCGTAATGACCCGACTGCTCCTGCAAGCCGGAATGGCTGTGCCACCAATAGGTGCCATGCTGCCGAATCGGGGGCATGTCGTAGACGAAGGTTTCGCCGGGCTTGATACCCGGAAAGCTCACGCCGGGAACTCCGTCGAACTGGAAGGGAACCAGCAGGCCGTGCCAGTGAATCGAGCTGTCTTCTCCAAGGTTGTTGGTAACCGCCAGGCGAACGGCTTCGCCCTCGCGCAGACGCACAAGCGGCCCCGGTATGCTGCCGTTGACCGCGACCGCGTGGCCCCGGCGACCCTGCACAACGCGCGATCCCTCGCCGATGGTAAGCGCGATTTCGCGGCCAGAAACCTCGTCGAAGCCGGGCCGGATCACGCCGCCGTGAAGGTCGGCCCCGCGTGCCCATGCCGGCAAGGCGTGGCCCAGCCCGAGAAGGCCGGCGGCTGCTCCGCTTCGGGTGAGGAATTTACGGCGATCGATCGCGAGACTGTCGCTCGGGGCTGATTTGTTCATACCCCCCCTTACGCGTGGATCGCGATTACCCCTCAAACAAGATCGAGTTTTTGGCGCAGGCGCTGGCGTGCGCGATAGACGCGCGTCTCGATCGCCTTCTCGGTTACGCCGAGAAGCCGGGCAACCTCGCCCTGGCTCCGCCCTTCGATGGCGACAAGGATCAGCGCTTCGCGGAGCCGGACCGGGAGTCCGCCGATCGCCCGCGTGAGGTTCGCCAGCGCCTGCCGGTCGGCGATTTCGTTTTCGAAGTCGGGCTGGTGGGCGGCGATTGGCATGTCCGGGTCGAGCGAGACCAGCCCCAGAAAACTGGAAACCTTGCGCCGCCTCAGCCTGTCACGGCATTTATTGAGGGTTATCGTGGTCAGGTAGGCCACCACCGGTCTTCGCGGATCGAGCTTGGCACGCGCGATCCACGCCGATGCCAGCGCGTTTTGCAGGGCATCCTCTGCCTCATCCCCCGACCCGAGCATTCGCCGGGCCAGGCCCAGCAAGCGCGGAAGATGCGGCTCTACCAGCTTGCCGAATGCCGCCCTGTTTCCCGCCCTGGCCCGTTCCACCAGGTCGGAATCAACGGTGTCGACGCCCCCCTGCACCGTCGGTCATTCGCCGGTTTCGCCGGTGAGCGATGAGGCAACCTGACGGTCGAAGCGCGCCTGCTGCCCGGGATCGAGGAGCGCACGCATGGCGAAGACATGTTCGACCGTGGCCTTCTGCAGATCACCCATGCGGCCATGCACGTCGTCGATTGCCTCGGCGACTTTGGGACCATATTCGTGTTCTTCGTCCATGGCGGCGGCGAGCCGGGCATTGGCCGCCCGAAGCGAAAGGTCGAGTTCCTTTCTCTCTACCGCAAAGCGAGCCTCGAGCCGGTCGAGCTGAGCGGCCTGCCGAGCATCGAGATCGAGCTCTTCATGCACAAAGTCGTGAAGCGTCTGCCGCTGTGCCGTTTCGCGCCACTCGCTGGCGGCGAACGCCCCGATGCAGCCGGCGGCAACCGCCAGCAAAACAGCCAGGACGATCTGGATTGCGCCGATCTTCACGGTTCGACGTGCAGCAGGGATGCGGGCGACATGTCGGCGCCCTCGACGAGTTGGAAGCCTGCGGGCTCGGGCTGGGCAGGGGTCTGTGCTGTACCGAACCCTGCGCCAAGTCCGATGACGGCCATTCCGGCGAACAACAGGGACCGCGTGCGCCTGGAGGTCCTTTCCTCGAGCTGGCCGGCGCGCATCCAGACGCCATCCATGAAGCCATCGGGCAGCGCAGGATCGGGCGTGGCCGCCAATTTCTCCAGAGCAAGGTTTACGTGGTCGTCTTCGTGCATTCGGTCCGGGTCCTGTCCCTTCACTTCCTATACGCTGATTGCCGCCCCTGCCCCTCAAAACTTTTTTCGAGGGGGACGCAGTCCTGCTGCGTAAGGTTGGGCATGAGCTTCTCTCGCTTGCCCCGCTCGCCTCTGGCCGCCCTGGTGGCGGTAGCCCTCGTTCTGCCGGTCATGGCCAGTGCCCATGAAGGCCACAAGAACAATATGAGCGATGCCGAGATGGCACAGATGGAGATGCGCGATGCTCATCCGGTTGCGGATGTGGCAGCAGCGACAGCGGATGGTCCTCCCATTGCCGAAGGAGAGCGGGCCGTGGAAGCTGTCAGCCAGCCTCCGACGGCAGAGCAGGCGCTCGACGCGAAAATCGCGGAGAACCGTGTGACGTTGGTGGGGGATTTCCTGGGGCGCCTGCACCCGCTCGCCGCCCATTTCCCGGTGGCGCTGCTGCTGATGGCGGCGCTAGCGGAAATCCTGTTGCTGATGCGGCCCGCCCTTGGGTTGGAGACCACCGTGCGATTTCTGGTCGCCGGTGGCGCGGTCGGTGCAGGGATCGCTGCGCTGCTGGGCTGGTTTGCCGGAGGATGGCGCCTTGATGATCGATCCGAGACGCTTGGCCTCCACCGCTGGAACGGCACGGCCATCGCGGCTGTCGCGGGCATCGCCGCCTGGCTGGCATTCCGCTCTGCCGGGCGAACGCGGCTGCGGATCGCGCTGGCGCTTCTGGCGGCCGGTATTCTTTTCCAGGGCTACCTCGGGGGCGAAATGGTGTTCGGCCCCAATCATCTGGGTTTGGAGTGAAGCAATATGCGAAAATATTGGCAGAAGCATGGGGCGCTGGCCGGCATCTTGCCGCTGGCCGTGGTCTCGCTCGCAGCCTGCGGGGATGCCGCCGACTCTGCGTCCCGGCAGGCCTCCGCAAGCGAAGCAGCAATCGACACCCCTGCTGAAATTCCAGCCCCGCGAAACGATGCGGGACATGCGGCGACGGTGATCGACGATCCTCTCGCGACCGTGGCGCCTGAGCCGGCAGCTGGCCGGACAGCCGCGGCTCCGTCGACAAAACCGCAAGGCAGCAAAATGCCGGGCGCCCCGGCCCAGATGGCGCCGTCGCCGACGCCGTCAGCCCCCGCTTCCACCAACCCGCATGCCGGTCACGACATGACGACCATGTCGGATGAGGACATGAAAGCCATGGGACACAATTGATGATCTTTACCGCAATTCGTGAGGGCCGGAACCTGCTGCCCCTAATCGGTGCAATGCTGCTCGCGGCGTGCACGGGTGCGGCCCAGGCTGCGAGCTATACCATGTACCGCGACCCTCAGTGCGGCTGCTGTGAGACCTGGGCCGAGCATGTGCGCGAGGGGCTGTCCACCGAGGTTGCCGTGCAGGAGAGCGCCGACATGGCGGCCGTCAAGGATGGGCACGCCGTGCCCGATGATCTCCGGTCGTGCCACACGATGGTAGTCGATGGATACGTCATCGAGGGGCACGTCCCGGCGGCAGACATCGCACGCCTGCTGCGCGAGCGACCGGACGGCGTGCAAGGCCTGGCGGTCGCCGGCATGCCCCTCGGATCGCCCGGCATGGAGATGAACGGGCAAACCCAGCCCTACCAGGTGATCGCCTTCGGCAGGGCCGGGCGCACGGTGTTCAGCACCTACAACTGACACGAGGAGGAGTGACATGAAGAAGCTTTCCATTTTCGTAGCAGGCATGATGCTCGCCAGCCCGGCCTGGGCGCAGTCGAGCGCGGCCCCCGCCGATGAAGCTGCGAAGCACGCGGACAAGCCCGAGATGTGCGAAATGATGCACAATGGCATGAAAATGCAGGGCACGATGATGAAGGGCAAGGACGGCAAGATGGCTTGCTGCATGATGGATCATGCAAAGATGGACCATGGTATGATGGACCATGGTATGATGGACCATTCGGGCATGGATCACGGGGCCAAGGACGGCCACAAGCCCAACGGCCCCAAGCCCAGTGGCGAGACTTCGCCTGGCGGCGATCACGCGAAGCACGATGGGCATGGTCAGGGCTAGGCGCGCCCGACGCGCTGGCCACGACGGCCCTTCCGGCCGATGGTTCAGCGCGCCTGCTTTTCCAGCAGGGCGATAAGTTCCGCGACCTTGGCTCTCTGGTCGCCTTTCGAGCCAAGGTCGATCGCCTCTTCGAGGCAATGGCTCGCATGAATCTTGAGCACCTCCATGCGGGTCGCGCGCAAGGCTGCCTCCATCGCCGCAAACTGCTGGAGGATATCGATGCAATATCTATCCTCTTCCATCATCTTGGCGATGCCGCGCGCCTGGCCCTCGATCCTGCGCATGCGCGCGATTTCTTTTCCGAACTTGGTTGTCATGCTGCTGTCCATGCCAGCTTTGGGCGCGTGCGCCAATCGGGCCCGAAATTCCCCGCTCCTTGCAAGTGAGCGCGAAAAGTACTATACCCCCCTATAGTATAGGCAAGAGAGAGTCGAGATGTCGACGAGGCTGCCGACGCACTGCGCTTCCGGATCGATCACGAACTGGGCTGGGACGTTCGCGTACCCGAGCATCTCGAGCGGATTTCGATGGGCAATCCGCAATGAGCTGCGATGTCCATTCTATCCCGCTCGTCCCGGCGCAATACGCCTTGGTAGTTCATGCCAAGTCCGATTGCAGGAAGCTGTCGCACCAATTGGGAGCGGGCGCCAACCCGATCTCACCGCCGAGCCTCCCGAAATGATTGAAACATAGGGCGAACTGCGATGCACGAGAGCGAACACGCAGACCATCACAATCATCCCGACATGTCGCACGGGGCATGCCATCATGGTCACGATGCACGAGCACCCCTGGCGGCCGACGATGCACGCTACGACACTGTTCCGGATGGTTATTCGGGAGCCGTTTACACCTGTCCGATGCATCCCCAGGTCCGCCAGCCCGAGCCGGGCTCGTGTCCTATTTGCGGCATGGGGCTGGAGCTGGAATCGGCGACAATGGTCGGGCAGGGGCCGAATCCCGAACTGGTCGATTTCACCCGCCGGTTCTGGACCGGGGCGGCATTGACCATCCCGCTCCTGGTTCTCACGATGGGGCCCTTTCTCGGACTTGCTGGGTTCCGCGAGATACTCGGCGAGCGCGCTGCGCTGTGGCTCGAGCTGGTTCTCGGTACTCCCGTAGTCCTATGGTGCGGTTGGCCGTTTCTCATCCGGGGATGGAACTCTTTCCGGACGCTCAATCTCAACATGTTTTCGCTCATCGGAATGGGTGTGAGTGCGGCGTGGCTGTTCAGCGTGGCGGCGGTAATCGCACCCGGGATATTCCCCGACGGCTTCCGCAGCGCCGAAGGCCATGTCGGCGTCTATTTCGAGGCTGCCGCGGTCATTGTGACACTCGTCCTCCTCGGGCAGGTGATGGAACTGCGTGCCCGGGAAGGCACCGGCAAGGCGATCCTGGCGCTCCTCGACCTCGCTCCAAAGACGGCGCGCGTTATCCGTGCCGATGGCAGCGAAGAGGAAATCCCGCTGGAAGACGTGGCGGTCGGCGACCGGTTGCGGGTGCGGCCTGGCGACAAGGTGCCCGTCGACGGTATCGTCACCGACGGCAGATCTTCCGTCGACGAGAGCATGATCACCGGTGAGCCGGTCCCGGTCGAGAAGGTTGCCGGGGACCCGGTGACCGGCGCCACGATCAACGGCACCGGCAGTCTGGTTGTCGAAGCCACACGGGTTGGGGCCGACACGATGTTGTCCCAGATCGTCGAAATGGTGGCAAGCGCGCAGCGCTCGCGGGCGCCGATCCAGAAGTATGCCGACAAGGTTTCGGGCTGGTTCGTACCGATTGTCATCGGCGTTGCGATACTGGCATTCATCGGTTGGGCAATCTGGGGCCCTATGCCACCCCTTTCCTACGCATTGATCGCGGCCGTCTCGGTGCTGATCATCGCCTGTCCCTGCGCCCTGGGCCTCGCCACACCCATGTCGATCATGACGGCAACGGGTCGCGGTGCGCAAGCCGGAGTACTGATCAAGAACGCCGAGGCGCTCGAGCGGTTCGAAAAGATCGACACGCTGATCCTCGACAAGACGGGCACGCTGACCGAAGGGAAACCGCGCCTCGTGGCCGTGCTGCCCGAACCCGGCGTTGACGAAGCCGAGGTCTTGCGCCTTGCCGCGACGTTGGAGAAGGGGTCCGAACATCCGCTTGCCGACGCCATCGTGTCCGGGGCGGAGGAGCGCGGGCTCGCGCTCGGCGAGGCCAGCGATTTCGAGGCCGTCACCGGCATGGGGGTGAAAGGCGTGGTCGATGGCAAAAGCGTGGTTCTCGGCAATCTCAAGCTCGTCGAGCAGCTCGGCCTCAAGGCGGCCCAACTGAGAGTGACAGCCAATTCCCGGCGAAACCTGGGCGAAACGGTCATGTTCGTCGTGCTCGATGGCGCCCTTGCCGGGCTCGTGAGCGTGGCAGATCCGGTCAAGGAATCGACGCCCGAGGCGCTGAAGGCGCTGCACGCCTTGGGCCTGCGCATCATCATGGCGACAGGCGACAACGAGCGGACGGCGCTCGCCGTAGCCTCGCCGCTCGGGATCGACGAGATCCGTGCCGACGTCCTCCCCCAGGACAAGGCCAGGATCATCCGCGAATTGCAGGAGCAGGGCGCAAGGGTGGCCATGGCCGGTGACGGGGTGAACGACGCACCGGCACTGGCGCAGGCCGATGTCGGCATTGCCATGGGAACGGGCGCCGACGTGGCCATAGAGAGCGCCGGGATCACGCTTGTCCGGGGCAATCTCGACGGGATCGTGCGCGCGCGGCGGCTGGCGCGGGCCACGATGCGTAACATCCGCCAGAACCTGTTCTTCGCCCTGGTCTACAACGCCGCCGGTGTACCGGTTGCCGCCGGCGTGCTCTATCCCTTCGTCGGGATGCTCATCAGTCCGATGTTCGCTGCGTTCGCCATGAGCGCATCCTCGATTTCGGTGGTGCTGAATTCGCTGCGCCTGCGGACGGTGCGCCTGTGAGCAAGAGCGGCAGCGAACATTCCGCTACGCGCCACGACCATGGCGGAGACGAGCAGAAAGGCAGCATTTCGCTGAGCGGGGCGGTTGCCATGGGGACCGGCGTAATGATCGGCGCGGGTATCTTTGCCCTGACCGGCCAGATCGCCGAACTCGCCGGCCCCCTCTTTCCGCTCTCGTTCATTGCCGGCGCGCTGGTCACGGCACTTGTCGCCTACAGCTACATCAAGATGTCGAATGCATGGCCATCCTCGGGCGGCATCGCGATGATCCTGCAAAAGGCCTATGGCCCGGGAACCGTTGCCGCCTCGGCCTCGGTGCTCATGGCGCTGTCGATGGTCATCAACGAAAGCCTGGTGGCGCGCACCTTCGCGACCTACGCGCTGCGACCGTTCGGCGAGGAAACCAATGGGCTGCTGCTCTCGGCGCTGGCGCTGGGCGTGATAGTCTTTGCCTATCTCGTGAATGCAGCGGGTAACCGGTCGGTCAGCACGGCGTCGCTGATCATGTCCGCCATCAAGATCGGCGGCATCGCCATCTTCGCGGTCGCGGCGATATGGGCAAGCGGTTTCAGTGGCGGAGCTTTTGCCGAACCCGCAACAGGGTTCCAGGGTATGGGATTTGTCGCCTCGGTCGCCTTTTCGATCCTTGCCTTCAAGGGCTTCACCACCATCACCAACAGCGGAGGGGAGATCGTCGATCCGCATCGCAATGTCGGGCGAACGATCATGATCGCCATCGGCATTTGCGTCGTGACCTATTTGCTCGTCGCGGTCGCGGTCGGGTCGAGCCTCAGCATCGAACGGATTATCGAGGCGCGCGATTACTCACTGGCTGCCGCCGCCGAGCCTGCGCTCGGCCCGGCAGGCTTCTGGTTCACAGTAGTGATCGCGGTCACGGCGACGGCATCGGGCGTCGTGGCCAGCGTATTCGCGGTCTCGCGCATGCTGACGATGCTGACCGAGATGAAGCTTATTCCACACCGCCATTTCGGCATGAAGGGTAGCCTACGCAGCCATCTGCTCGTTTACACCGTTGTCATGGCCGGGGCGCTGGCAGTTCTCTTCGACCTGACCCGCATCGCGGCACTCGGCGTCTTCTTCTACCTCGTGATGGACATGCTGGTGCACTGGGGCGTGTTCCGCCACCTGCGCCGCGAAGTGGGGGCGCGGGCGACAGTTCTGCTCGCAGCCATGATGGCGGATGCCGTGGTTCTGGCGGCGTTCTCATGGGTGAAGCTGAAGAACGATCCGATGGTGGTGCTCTACGCTGCGATTGGTATCATCCTGGTGTTTGCCGGCGAACATGCTTTCCTGCGCGGGAGGGAACGGCAGGACCGCGCGGAGAGTTAGGAGCAGGACCCTACGGGTAGGAGATCGGACTATATCGCTTGCAATCGTCATAGGTATCGCACTGTTTCTCGCAGCCCTTTGGTTGCACCTCGGGATGCTCAGGCTGGCAAGGCGCGCGGCCGCGCCCGCGCCGGTCGGCTCGCTGCGACTGAGTCTCGCCTATCTCGTGGTTCTCGCCAGCCATTTGCTCGTCACGGGCCTGTTTGCGCTCGGTTTTGCGGGTGCCGCCGAAATCGGGCTCGGGGGCTTCGACAAGGAACCCGCGATGGGGGCGATGGACCTGTTCTATTTCTCGCTCATCAACATCATCACGCTCGGGCTGGGCGATATCTATCCGACCGGGCATCTGCGCGCGCTGGCGGGGATCGAATCCCTGACCGGTTTCCTGCTCATCAGCTGCACCGCGCAATTCGCTTTCTCGACCATGAAGAAGCAGGAACACTGATCGCAGCCGGAAAGCCGATGCCGAAAGTCTTTGCGGCAGTTGGCTTGGCGATCACCATTCCGGCCCCGACCGCCCGGAATAGGAGGGCAGGGTCGTTCGCTGCCTGTCGGGATGCAGGGGGTTCGTCCTCACGAAGGGCGGAAGCGGCGTTGCGAGTCCCCTCACGAATGGGCGCATGCCGATCTTCCGCCACACTTTCGCCGCGGTGAGCGAGTGTGCGCTTTCGCGCCATCTCGGTACCATCGTGACGAGCGCCAGCCACAGGCATCCCAGCATTCCCGCTTCCGCCACTGGATGCGCGGTGTGCAAGCCGGCGTACCAGTCGATCGATTTGATCAGGCCAATGAGAAAGCATAGGCCGACGAACAGGCCCAATGCGCTGTTCGAACGCAGCGGGGGGCGACCGAGCGTGATGGCCAGCGCTGCCGCTAAGGGGAGCAACAGGACCCATAGCAACCGCGCACACGCGATTCTCAGCGGCGCCGGATTACTCGAAGCAATCAAGGAACCGATCGGCTCGGTCCGCCAGACCGTATCGGTCTCCGTCGGTCCGTGATCGGCCCTGGCGATGCGCGGCAGCCGCACGTCGATCGCCTCGAAGCTCAACACTCTCCCCGCGGGCTCGATCAGCTGGCCGTGGCGCAGCTGGAGATTTGGCTCGCGCTCGCTCGACAGCGACAGGGAGCCCGAACCCGCCTGAAACACGCCATCAGCGGTTCTGACGAAGATCCCCGTCAATCGCCCGTTCTCCGGGTCGATACCGTCGAACTTCAGAACGATATTGTCGCCCATGGAGTGGAATTCGTGAGCCGAGAGATTGAAGCCGAAATCTCCCGCCGTCATCCGGCGACCGATATCTTCGATTCTTTGTTCGCCGGCGGGCATCAACCAGCCCTGGTTGACCAGGACGAAACCCGCAGCGAGCAAAGTGAGCGCAATCGGCACGCGCAGCCAGCGCCGGGGCGCGATGCCCATGGCCTCGATCACGTCGAGCTCGCCGCGCAGCGCCAGCTTCCTCACGGTCAGCGCGATCGCAAGGTACAGGCCGAAGACGGTTCCGATCCTTGCATATTCCGGTAGCAGCCCGAGGACGGTCTGACCGACGATATAGCCGCGGTGGCCCGACAGGCTGGTGATGTCGATCAGCCGCGGCAGGTGTTCCAGCACCATCAGCGACATGATGATGGCGACGACCGATCCCAAGGTCCCGCAGGACAGGCGCAGCAAATAAATGTCGAGCGTGCGGAGGAACTTCATCGTGCGCCGGTCAGGCCGCGACGGCCAGCCGCCGGGCGGCCAGGTGGCGATAATGCGCGAAGAGTTCCTCGAAATGCGCATCCATCCCCCTTGCCCCGGCGGCGCGGCCGCGGCGGGAGGGCGCACTCGAGAGCGCCAGGATCGCCCGTGCCGCATCCGCCGCGTCCGCCGGACGAAAGGACAACGCCGGGTTCTGCAGCGCAAAGTCGGCCACGCCGCCGGCTGAGGGCGCGATGATCGGCAGGCCGCTGGCGTGCGCTTCCGCTGCGACCATGCCGAAGGTTTCCGCCTCGCAACCATGCAGCAGCGCATCAGCGCTGGCGAGGATGGTAGCGAACTGGACGCGGTCCCTGACTGGTTCGAACAGCCGGATATGGGGATTTCCCGCAATCGCCCGCAGGATCTGGTCGCGACAACGTCCTTCGCCGAAGATCGCGAGGCCGAGCGGACGCGAGCGGCCGGCACACGTCGCTGCCTCGACCAGCAGGGGTATCCGCTTTTCGGTGGAAAGCCGTCCGGCGGCAATCAGGAGGGTTGCCTTGGGCCCCATGCCGCAGGCGGCCAGCAGCCTTTCGCGCACCGCCCGGTCGCGGCGAGCGGGTGAGAACAGGTCCTTTTCGATCCCCATGGGCACAGTCACCACGTTGTGCACGCCGCCGGCGACAAGGCGGGCGGCGAGATTGCCGTTCGCCGCCACGATGGCATCGAACCGCGTGCCGAAGCCCCGCAGGCGCCGCCAGAACCAGTCGAAGGCGCGGTCCACCGCCGGCGGCTCTGCCACACGCTCGAACCAGCGGTAGACATGCGCCGAGAGCGGATCCGAGTGCATGATCAGCGATCGCGGTAGGTCGCCCGGGAAGCTGGCAACGTAGTCCGCGCTGCGCCACGGGGACGAAGCTTCGATGAGATCGGGACGGAGCCGGTCGAGCATGGCGTGAACCGCTACCTCGTCGACGAAGGCGAAATACTTCCGGTCCAAGGGGAAACGGGGTGAGGCCAGAAAGGCGATCCGTGCTGCCGCAGAGATGGTGATCGTCTCGTCGCGGACGCCCGGAGCGAGGATCGTGATATCGACCCCCAGTTGCTCCGCGATGCGCAATTTCTGGTCGATGTAGGTACGGACGCCGCCGCCGAGCGGGGTATAGAAACCGCAGACATCGACGATCTTCATCGGCTCAGTCTTCCTTGGCGATCGGGCGCATCGAGAGGCCCCTGCGATAGTTCATGACGATGGTGATGCGGGTCGGTGCGGCCCCGGCGCGTGCGGAGGCGTTCGCCGCCTTGGGCTTGCTCCAGCCGAGCCGCGGATTCCCGGCAAAGCCGATTCCGTCGACCCGCCAACCGAACTTGTGGTTGCCATCGCGGTCGTGAAGCAGCGAGACGCCGTAGGTACCCGGGCCCGGCAGTCGGATGCAAAGCGAAGCGGGGCCCGATTTGGGAACCGGTACCTCGACCCGGCGAAAGGTCTTGCCGGCCGCAATCAAGATGTTGTCATCTTCGAGGAAGTCCTCGTCGGTGGCGGGATAGACCTCGAGCTTGAGATTGCCCGCCCGGTCTTTGAGCCCCTGCACCTCGACGAGGAAGGCCGGCCCGGTTTCCTGCGTCCGGCAACGCCCCTCGGCCTTTCCCAGGTTGGGCGTCGACGGAAGCGTCGCACCGGCCAACAGGGGCAAGGCGACGAGGCTAGCCGCGGCGCGCATGGGCGTCTCCGACGGCGAGGTCGCTCACCGCGAAACCGATGCCGGCGACGATATGCGTGGCGAGGATCAGCGTGGCCATCAATGCCATGAGCGAAGCGATCTCGACCTCCTGGCCGAGCGCGAGCACCGCGACGCCGGCGAAGACCAGGTCCTTGTTGGGCACGAAGGGCAGGCGGGAGATCAGCAGTCTGAGCGTCGCCAGCAACAGCCACCAAATCAAGGGCGTGGAAGGTAGGACGAGGTGCCACAGCGTGGCAGACAGCGCGGTCGTTGCAAGGATGCGGCCGGTGTGGACCGCGGCAACGAAGACCAGTTCGTGGCGGTCGAGCGAAAAGATCCGCTTGCGCCACAACATCGCCGCGAGCGATGTCCCGATGACGAAGGCGAGCGACCAGGGGATCGTCTGGCTGTGCTCGCCCAGCGGCAGCATGCGGAGCAAGGGGGCGGCAGCGGCGAGGAATGCGAGGGTCGTCACATTCCCCACCACGGCCGAAAGGACCGCGACATCCTTGACCGCACCGAAAGGGGAGGCGGTGAGAGAAAGATGGCGTCGGGCCCAAGTGTAGAAATAGACTTCGCCGAGGTAACCGACGAGCAACTCGTTGTAGATCAGCTTGCGGACCAGGGCGCCGACGGCGAGCGGTCCGACATGCCACAGGCGCCGAAAGATGATCCATTCGCTCAGCGGTCCGGCGAAATAGCTGAGCGCGAAGAGCGACCAGAAAAGCGGTGACGAGGGCAAGAGCTCGATCACTTCGGCGAAGCTGAGCCTGTGGAGTTGGTAGAGAGAGGCTCCCAGTACGCAGAGCGAAAGCACTGCCCCCGCTGCCCTCGCGGGAGACATGGCCAGGTTGCGGTCCTGCGGTTCGAGGACGATGTCGTCTGCGCATTGCAACGCGACTGCGGGCTCGGTCATGGTCAGCCTTGTCTTGCCTTTGCGGTCTAGACGCCGCGCTCGCGCCATTCCCGCACCCGGTAGCGCAGACCGGCGATGCGCTGCCGGCGTGCACGGCACGCCAGACGGGCGAGGGCATCGAGATAGGTTCGGCTCGAGCGTTCGAGAGTGAATTGTTCGGCAAAGCGTTTCATCGCCGCGCGGTCTGGTGTGAGCCGGCGTGCATCTCCGATCGCTCCGCCCAAGGCACGGGCGTCGCGTCGTGCCACGACAATGCCGAATTTGCCCTGGCCGGTGAGCCAACCCATGCTGGTACAGCAGTCGGTCGAGACTATCGGCAGCCCACCCGCGATCGCCTCGATGACCACAGCAGGCACGCCCTCGTAATCGGACGAGACAACGAGGACATCGGCTTGCTTGAGTGCGGCGCCGGGATCGTCGACATGCCCGGCAAGCTGCACCCGCGCGGCAAGGCCGAGCTCGCCGATCAGGCGCGCCAACCGGGTTCGTTCCGGTCCCTCTCCGGCGATCACCAGACTGTCTTCCGGCTGGCCACCCGCGGCGAAAGATCGCAGCAACAAAGCCTGGTTCTTCTGAGCAACCAGGCGACCCATGTTGAGGAACCGGCATCCCGCACGCGGCTTGTCCCTGCGCTCGCGCGGGCGGGAGAATCGGTCCAGTTCGGCGCGCGTGATGGCTGGGTCGGGAATGATTTCGACTCGCGCGGGATCGACCGCGAGCCGGTGTTCGATCTCGGTCCGCATCGGATCGGCAAGGCCCACGAAAAGATCGAGATAATACCCCTGAATGCGAAGCCACAGGTGATAGATCGCGCGAAAGGGCAGGTGCATGTCGCGCCGTTCGAGGTCGTTGCTGATCTTCACCAGCATCGGCGGACAGCGGCGGCCGAGTAGCAGCTTCATGGCGACGCAGACGATGGTGTAGGTATTGCCCGGGCAGAAAACCACATCGACTCGTTCGCGCAGCAGGAAGCGCAGCATCGACCAGATCATCCAGGGTGTTTCCCAGTGATCGGTCGGAAAGGGTTCGGGCCGCGTGCGATAGTCGAGCGACGGCGCAGATAGGCTGCCTCGGCCGCGGCGGCGGCCGAGCACGATCAGGACGTCATGCCCGGCGGCCTGCCATTCCTCGGCAAGTCGCAGGCCGACGCGTTCGACCCCGCCAGGTACAAAGCTGTGGATCGGTATGGCGATGCGCATACCGTAGAGACGTCATGCCATTCCCAATCCCGCACTTGCTCATGCAGGCTTCAGCAGGTCGTGATAACGGCTCACTGTCCGGCGCGTCGCGAATGTTTCGAGCGTGGCCTCGATGCTGGCGATGAGCGAGGGTTTGGATACGTCGCCCGGGTGAACGGCGACCCGCAGGTCGCGCAGCGGATGAAATGTCATCCGGGCGAGCCGTGCGACTGCAAGCGAGGAGGCGGTGCGGGCGGGCGCCCGGCTTGCCCAAGTGACGACCGGCCCGCGCGACACGGTCCTGCCGGTGGCCGGCACCCACACGCGCAGGTGGTCTTCGGCGAGCGCGAAGCCGCTGTCGCGCAGGGCCGCCATCGCGCCTTTCCCATAGAGCCAGGCAGGCGCTATGAATCCGGCCGCCTCGCGCCCGATGATGTCCTCGACCAGGGCCTTGCCGTCGCGCATTCGGCTGGCCGCCTCGCTTTGCGACAGGCCGAGGAACTCGCCTTCGGCGGCGGTCATATGGCGCGCCTTGAAAGCGGCCATGCCGGCGTGTTCCGCATGGTCTTTGTGGAACCAGCCATGGACGAACATCTCGACACCCGCATCTGCCCAGCCCCGCAGCTTGCGGGCGAAAGCGAAATTGCCCGCCAGCGGATGTGCCCCCCAATGGTCGGGGACCACCAGCATGGCAAAGTTGGCTCCATCGAGGTGCTGTTCGAATATGGCGACCAGCCGATCGACGGCCGCTTCGGACCCGGGGCCGACATCGTGAATCGAGGCGAGGAGGCGTTTGCGCTCAGAACGCCGCATCGATGCCGAGCCGAATAGTGCGCGGACGTAGCGGCGTGCGCTGGTCCTCGTCGAACAGGGTGAACGGATTACCGAACGCAAAGCGGTTCGCGCGGCTGTCGAAGAGGTTGTCGACGTCGAGGGCGATACCCCAGCTTCCAAAGTCGATCCTTCCGCCGAGGCCAGTGTCGAAGTATTTGCCCTGCTCGCGCTCGAAGGCCTGACCGATCCCCAGGAACGAAACCCCGATATAGCCGACAGTCCCGTCGAGCCGCAGTTTGGCCCCGCCGATGTCGGCACCGTAGCTGGCGGAAATCCGCCCGCCGCTGTCGGCGATGTTGGGCAGGTCGCCTTCTTCCAGATCGGCGAAGGCGGGGGCGGGCCGATTGAGCAGGCTGGTCGTGAGAAATCCGCTTGCTTCGAGCGTCAATCCGGGCAGGGGGCGTCCGCCGATCCGGGCCGAAGCGTAGCGCACGAAGCCCGAACCGAGGTTGGCGAGATAGGGAAAGCCCTCTTCCGACACGAGGTCTGCCTGTATGTCCTCCCACCGCGAGTAAGCGAACGACAGCCCGCCGTAGAACTGCGAGTGCGGAGACGTTCCGAAGCGCACGCCCACCTCCTGTGTGCGCAATTCGTCGGGTTTGAACTGTTTTGTTTCAAGGGTTTCACCCTGACCGACAACCCGCTGCGACCCCGGACGGTACCCCTCATGGTAGCGGGCAAAAGCCAGCCATCCGTCGGCGGGGTGCCACGACAGTGCCGCTGTGGGCAACAGCCGCCAGGCAATGCGCCTTGGCTCCAGATCGACCGCCGCGCCGAGGCTTTCTGCTTCCTCCACCAGCCGGTTGAACGACACGCGCGCTCCGCCCGTCAGTGTGATGCGCTGGGTCAGGTCGATGGAAGCCTCGCCGAACAGGGCAGCCTCGAAGGTCGTCGAGCGGGCTTCGGATATGATCGGCGGGTCGTCAGGGGCGCCGAGGGCGCGGGTGATGCGGTTGACATTGTTGACCACGCTCGCGCCCATAACCCAGCTCGACAGCAGCGGTCCCGAACCTGACAGGCGGCTCTCGTGCGTGATCAGCGAAACCTTGGTGTCATCCTGGAACAGCCGAGGCGACGCATCGCCCGGACGTGTCGCGTCAAAGTTCGAATCGATGGCGTGATCGACATATGAAGTGTTTGAGACGACATCCGCGTCGCCCAGCGTGGTTCGGGCAGTGAGGAAGATCATCCGGTAATCGTTGTCGAAAGGTTGTGAAATGGCCGAACTGCGAACTAGGTTGCCGAGTCCCGAATTGGTATATTGCCCGTCGCGGCTGCCGATGTTCTGCACCAGCAATCCGGCCTCGATGGAAAACCCGTCGCGCGGCTCGGCCCGCACTGTCGCCCGCAATCCCCAGACCGATGTCCGGTTGGTGTTCGGGATGCCGCGTCCCGGATCGTCAATGTAACCGGGCTGCATGATGCGATATCCAACCGCGCGCACGGCGGAGCTGTCGCCCAGTGGCAGATTGCCGACCAGAGCCGTGTCGTAGCCTATTTCGCTTCCGGTAAAGCTGATGCCCGCAGTGCCCGCGATCTCTTTCGCGTGCGTATCGGGCGGACGCGGGAGGAGGCGGATGACCCCGCCCAATGAGCCGGCACCGTAGAGCGTACCCTGAGGCCCTTCGATCACCTCGATCCGCTCGATGTCGTAGAGCGCGAGGTCGGGGTCGGGCGCGCTGTAGATCAGCCGACTTTCGCCGTAATACTGGCTGATTGTCGCCTGATTTTGGCCGTTGAAGCTGCTGTCGGCGATGCCCCGGATAAAGATCTTGTTGCGCCCCGAGCCGAGATCGGTCGAGGTGAGGTCGGGCAGTTCGCGCAAGAGCGTCTCGCTCCCGCGCGCACCGATTCTCAGGCTCTCGGCAAATTCGAGCGTCGCAACATGCGCGGACCCGGGGTACTCCGCCAGCAGCGAATCGCGCTTGCTCGCGGTGACCACGATCGGTTCGGGCGGGGGCACAGGCTCTGGCATGGGCGCTGGCGCGGGAAAGGGATCGAGCTTCTTGCCGCCGCGCCGTTGCGGCAGCGTTGCGGGCGCACGGAGGATCGTCACCGTTTCACCCGACAAGCGAAAGGTGAAGCCGGTCCCCCGCAAGAGGATCGCCAAGGCATTTTCGACCGAATGGTGGCCCTTCAGCCCGCGGGTGCGTGCCGCGGCGACGCCCGGGACGCTGGTGTTGACCGAGACGCGGGCCTGCCGTGCGAAGGTGACCAGCGCCCGGTCCAGCCTGCCGGCAGATATGTCGAATTCGGCCTCCTCGGCCCCCAGCACAGGCGCGCTTGCGACCACCAGGGGCAGCGCAAGAAGGGTCGGGGCATGCAGTCGCATCGTCAGGGTTCGAGCGTCCAGCCGTCCTGCGTCTTGGCGATGGACACTTCCAGCAGGACAGCGGCGCGTGCCGCAATAGCGCTTGCGTCGCCTGTGGTCTGGATAACACCGCTAAAGCTCCGGGCACGCAGGTCTGCCGACACCGCGATCGGCACGCCGGTTGCCCGCGAGAGGTCGGCCGCCACTTCGGCGAGCGGCGCGCCTTCGTAAACCAGTGCGCCGTCGGTCCAGCTGCCGATACTCGCGACCGAACGATTGGTCACACGTGCTCCACTGGTATCGACGACCAGCACATCGCCCGGTTTCAGGAGTACCCCGTCCCGTCCGCCCTCGAAGCGGACCGCTCCCTCGCTCACGCCGACCCGGAGCCAGGCCTTCTCGCTGGTTACATTGAAGACCGTGCCGACATCGACCAGCCGGTCCTCGCCGACGGTCAATACGAAAGGATCGGAGGCATCGTGGACGATTGTGAAAAGCGCCTCGCCCGCTACCAGCTCGGCCGCGCGCGGATCGTCACGGTCGAGCAGCAACCGGGTCGATCCGTTGAGCGCGATCTTTCCGCCATCCTCGAGAGCGATGGTGCGCGTTTCGCCCGCAGGGGTCTCGATCGCATAACTGGAATCGCGCGGCACCAGCTGGAAGGCCAGCGCCGCCGCCGCGACTATGCTTGCCGCCAACGCGCCCCACTTCCAGCGTCCCGAACGCAGGTTCGCAGTCGCAGCCTCTTCGCTCTGCGCTTCCTCCATCGGTTCGGGAAAGCGTGCGGCGGTCAGGACGACGGCCATGTCGTCCTCCTCGGCGAGGACCTGCTCATAGGCAAGATTATGCGCCGGATCGGCCTCAAGCCAGTCGGTAAAGGCCAGCCAGTCCTCTTCCGTGGCGGTCTCCAGGCGCAGGTGCCAGGCCATCGCCGTTTCGCGCAGCTCGTCGAAATTGCGCTCAGACACGGTTGTCCTCCCGAGTTGGGGTGGCGGCGTCATCGCCCAGCGTAGCCTGCACCGCGCGAAGGGCGCGGTAAGCGCGCTGGAGATGCTTTTCGACCGCGCTGAGGCTCAGCCCGAGGCGCGTGGCGATCACTTTCTGTCCGATGCCTTCCACCCGATAAAGGCGCAGGATTTCCGCCGTGCGCGGCGGCATTTCCGCCAATGACCGTTCGACTCTTTCCAGCAGATCGCGATCGAGCACACTCTTCTCGGGCGTCGGTTGGGGATCGCTCGTCAAATCCTGTCCATAGTGGCTCCGCGCCCAGCCGTCGTCACGCCCCTGCTGGCGCCGACTGCCACGCCTGAGGTCGCGAATGAGGTTGTTCGTCACCTGGAACAGATAGGCCCGGGCATTGTCGACAGGGCCGCCGCGCCTCTCGATCAGTTTGAGATAGAGTTCCTGGTAGACGTCTTCGACCTCGCCCTGGCTGCAACCGCGCGAGGCAATGAAGCGCAGCAATTGGGGGCGCATTTCGGTGACGAGCTGTCGCAGCCCGCTGTTCTTCACCTCGGGTCGCATACCCTCCATCGGGCAAGCATAGAAACCCCGGTGCGGCTCTGGCAATCGCTTTGGCGGGCAAGAGCGTGTTGCAATCGCGAGCATATCAATAATGCGCCGCCCAGGAGATCAGGGCGCGACTGTCCCAAGCGGGGTTCCCCGTGGCGGAGTGTTCGAACCTCAGGCGGAGCCCGCGCTCGCCCGTCCCCTTGCGCCGAAGCTCGAGCGCCATGCCATGCCGGGCCATGCTTTCGCCATTGGCCATGCGGTTGGCCAGTTCACCGATAGGCGCCCGTTCCCATCCTCCAAGGCGGAAGTGCGATACCGACAGCTCGACGGACGGCGACGACAGTGTGAGGCCCAGTTCGTGCGAGAGCGTTGTGGTCCGCCTTGTCAGGAGTGGGCCGATTGCGGATCCGGTTCTTGCGAAGGCGACCTTTCCTCCGAGCGAGACGGACATATCCGGCGAAAGCTCATATTCGTACCGCCCCTTCAGGTCATTCCTCCGTATCCACGGCCCGTCCGCGGCGAGCCGCTGATCGTTGGCCTTGCTGCCGACGCGACGATGATCGAGTGACAGGTACAACGCACTGCCGTCCCATTCGGCAGCGAGTCCGTGCCGCCGAACCGCGTGATTAGGCAGTGGCATGCGATAGGGCATTGCCGCCTGTCCCATCGGAGGAGGCACGGAGAAACCGTCCCTTCGTGCGGTCGCGGGAACTGCGCAACAGATCGCCGCGCCGGCGATGGGGCCTGCAAGGCATATCACTGTCAGCCGCATGGACGATGTCTCCCCGTTTCGGACGCCTTGCAGGCAAGACGGTCTCGCTGGCCCAATCCCGCATTGCGCTGCAGGGCATGCGGAATCGAGACGGTGACGGCGTCTAGCCAATGCAGGCAGCCGAGGGAGTTGGAATGTCGGTCTGGCGAGTGCTCGGATGGGTGGGTTTGGCGCTGGCCTCCATGGCCCCCCAGTTCCCCATAATCCCCGGGGCTGCTCCTACCCCGCTGCGCGGGGCAAACCAGACTGGTGACCTCTCGGTCCTGACCTACAATATCAAGGCCCAGCCATGGCCGCTCGCGATGGGTCGCGCGAGCGCGGCGGCGGCTATTGCCGACCGGCTGGCTGCGATGCGCGCCGCCGGCCGACAGCCGCATGTGGTGATGCTGCAGGAGGCATTTACCGACCAGGCCCGCAGGATCGCGCGTCAGGCCGGATATCGTTACGTCGCCCGCGGCCCGGCCCATGTATCGCCCGGGCCGCGGGCGCCGCTGGGCGGTGCCTATGCGCGCGCTCGCCGATGGGACCGTGGCGAACGGAGTGCCGCAGTGTTCGACAGCGGCCTTCTGATCCTGTCGGACTATCCGATCCTGCGGACAAGCCGGTTCGGTTTTCCTGCAGGTGCCTGTGCGGGGTTCGACTGCCTCGCATCCAAGGGCGTACTGATCGCCTGGGTAGGTGTCCCAGGTCGGGACCAGCCCCTGGCTTTCGTCGATACGCATCTCAATTCGCGCCACTCGACCCACGTGGCACCCGGCCGCGCCGATGCAGCGCAGGCATGGCAGGTCGCACAGCTGCGTAAGGCTATTGCGCAAGCCATCGATCCGCGGATGCCCGCCATCTTCGCCGGAGACACCAACGTCGGGCTCGTACCGGTCAGGATGGCCGCCTTCGCCAAGCATCCGCCGCTCGGCGATGGGTCGCGAGACACCCTGGCAGAGGCACTCGCAACATTGCATGTCGACAGGGGATCGCTGGCGGAAGCGGATGCGATCATGACCCGGCACAAGGACATGATCCTCGCCCGCGACGGGCAGACGCTGCGCTTCGATACGCTCGGAGCGACGGTACCGTTTGCAGTCGATGGGCGAGGGGCGCTATCCGATCACGCCGGTTTCCTGGTAACCCTGCGCTTGGTCGATCGTACCAGCACCTGACGTTTATTGCGGGGCACGCTCCACTGCAAGGCCAAGACCGATCTCGTCGCGGCCATCGGGGGCGATCGATGCTGCCGCGACGATCGTGGTGACAGCCTTGCCTACTCCCCGGAGGACAGGAGCAGATACCCCCAGGCGGGGAGCTCGACTGCGCTTCCCTCCACAATGGTGACCCGGTCGTCACTGGCGAAGTCGGTGTAGCTGCCGTCGGCCAGCGCGCTGGTCGGCGTCACGCTGACCGGCTGGTCCGAGAAGTTGAACAGGCCCACGACCTTGTCGTTCTCCTTCGCGCGCACCCAGGCGAGGACCTGCTGAGGCTTGTCGGTTTCGAGCTTCTGCATCACCGCGCCCCATTGCCCGTTGGCGAGCGCCGGATTGGCCTTGCGGAAGGCTATGAGCCGCTTGAGCAGCGTGCCATAGGCGCAAGTTTCACCCTGGCTCCAGTCGATCGAGTCCTTTTCGAAGAAGGCGAGCCGCCTGGCGTTGCAGGCTTCCATCCCGTTGTGGACCAGCGGCAGTCCCTCGCCGGTGAAGGAGAGCGCGGTCATCGCCTCCAGTGCGGGGCCGTAATTCTCCTCCATCGTGCCTTCCCAGGCGTTGGAATCGTGGTTCTCGATATAGGTCAGCCGCATGGCCTTGCGCGGCCACAGGCTCTCGTTTTCGGCGTAATAGCCGTAGAAGCTGGTGGCATCGCCTTCGCCATGCGCGACGCGCTTCGAGGTGTTGTGCCAGTCCCAGCCATAGGTCGCGTCGAAGGCGGCGAAATGATAGGCAGTCTGCTGCACTTCACCGAGCATGAAAACCGGCCGGATCTTCTCAAGCCTCGCGCGCGCGGTTTCCCAGAAATCTAATGGGACATAGCCGGCAACATCAGCACGGTAGCCGTCGATGCCGAACTCGCGCACCCAATATTCCATCGCTCCGCCGACATGGGCGCGCACGCCGGGCTGAGACCAGTCGAGATCGATGATGTCCGACCAGTCCCACCACGGGGTGGGGCGGAAATCGCCCTTCCAGTCCTTTTCGTACCAATCGGGATGCTGCTTCGCGAGGTCGTTGTCCCATGCGGTGTGGTTGGCGACGAGGTCGAGGATGACGTGGAACCCCTGCGCATGCGCGGCATCGACGAAGGCCCGCAGGTCCTCCTTAGTGCCGAATTCGGGGTTTACCGCGTAATAATCCTGCACAGAATAGGGGCTGCCGAGGCTGCCCTTGCGGTTTTCCCGGCCGATCGGGTGAATTGGCATCAGCCACAGGATATCGACCCCAAGCGCCTTCAGCCGAGGAAGCTGGGCCTGGGCGGCCTTGAAGGTCCCTTCGGGCGTGAACTGGCGGGTGTTGATTTGGTAGAGTACCGCGTCGCGCGACCAGTCGGGATGCTCGATCGTCACCATATCGCGCGCTTCCCAGCCTGCCGTGGCCGGTTCCCCGGCGAGGAGCGGCCGGGACTGGGTGCCTGCGACGAACAGGGTGGTGCAAGCGAGGGCGGCAAGTATCTTACGCATTGGCGGTTTCTCCCGGTACCTTCACTCGTAGCATGGCAAGCCCCGCCAGCGCCCAGCTCGCCGCTGCGAACAGCATCGTCCAGATCGGATCGGCCGGGAAGAGGGCATTCATCACGCTGCCCATGACCGTTGCCACCAGCAGCTGCGGAACCACGATGAAGATATTGAACAGGCCCATGTAGATGCCAAGCTTCGCCTGCGGCAGGCTGCTGGCGAGGATGGCGTAGGGCATGGCGAGGATGCTTGCCCAGGCGATCCCCTTGAGGACCTCGCAAAGGATCAGCAGCTTGGGATCGCGCAGCACGAAGTAGCCGAGGAAGCCGAGCGCGCCGAGCAGGAGGCACACCATATGCGTGCGCGCTTTCCCGATCCTGCGCGACAAGGCGGGCAGCAGCACCAGAGCCGCCACCGCCGCGACCCCGTTCTGGATCGTGTAGATGAGGTTCCACCAGTTGGCGCCGGCATTGTAGGCAGGCGTGGTCGGATCGGCACTGCCGTAGAAATATTGCGACACGATCGGGCCTGAATAGATCCACATGATGAACAGCGAAGACCAGCTGAAGAACTGAACAACCGCCAGCCGCTTCATCGTATCGGGCATGCCGCTGAAATCGCCGACGATGCTCGACAGCATGTTGGCGTGGCGTCCCTGCTTGGCCATCGCGATCGCAATCGCACTGAGGAGACCGTAGGCGAGGAGCAGCCCGCCGAGCAGCAGGATTTCCTTCTCCAGGCCGAGCGGTTCGACGCTGAGGATCACCGCGATTCCGAGCACCATCCAGATGCCGGCGGAAAGATAGGTCTTGGCCGCCAGCGCGCGGACGCTCTGCCCCTCTTCGGTCTCGCGCTCGGCCTCGAAGGCAGCCATTTCCTCGGGGCTGTATTCCTTCGTAGAGACTACGGTCCAGCCGATCGCGACGAACAGCGCGGCCGCGCCGGCCCAGAAGCTCCACCGGACAGTATCGGGAATCTCGCCCGCCGGGGCAACATTGCTCACCCCGGACTGTTCGAGCAGCCAGGGGAAGATCGCCGCGACTACCGCGCCCGCTCCGATGAAGGCGGTCTGCACCGCGTACCCGGATGCGTGCTGCGATTTGTCGAGCATGTCGCCGACGAAGGCGCGGAAGGGCTCCATCGAGATATTGAGGCTCGCATCGAGTACCCACAAGAGCGCCGCGGCGAACAGCAGCGGGGCCCCGAAGGAGGGGGCGAGCGGCATCAGCAGCAGCGCGATCGCGGCGAGTAGTGCACCGGTCATGAAATAGGGTCGACGGCGACCGAAGCGGTTCCAGGTGCGGTCGGAAAGGTGGCCGATGATCGGCTGGACGATCAGGCCGGTCAGCGGCGCCGCGACCCACAGTGCGGGCAGGTCGTCGAGCGATGCGCCGACCGTCTGGAAGATCCGGCTCATGTTCGAGTTCTGCAGCACGAAGCCGATCTGGATGCCGAAGAAGCCGAAGCTGATATTGGCCAGCCCGGCGAAATTCTGGCGTGGTTTCTGCCGCAGCGCCTCGTTCATGCGAAGTCCCTCATCCCTGTCCGCGCAGGTCTTTACGCCCGCTGCGGAATTTCAAGGCGCGAACGCTCGCACGGTCGGGCGCTGCCGCCAAGTGCGTATACGAATACGGGAATCTAGCGCACCGGTCCGGTCGAGCCGCGCACAACCAGGCGGCCGGGGAGTTTGCGCGGCGGAACCTCGCGGCCCTCGATCTGCGCCAGCAGCGATTCAACCAGTGCCTGCCCGGCCTGGCGGATGTCCTGCATCACCGTGGTTAGCGGCGGAGTGGTCAGATTGGCGGCGGGAATATCGTCGAAGCCCACAACAGCCACATCCTGCGGCACGGCTTGGCCCGCTTCGGCGAGCGCCCGCATGGCGCCGATGGCGATGAGGTCGCTGGCGGCGAAGATGGCATCGAATTCGCGCCCGCTATCGATCAGTGCGCGAGCCGCCGCGTGGCCTTCTTCCTCCGTGGTAAGGGCATCGAACTGCTGCACGCAGTCGATCCCGGCATCGTGCAAGGCTTCGGTCAGGCCGCGATAGCGCCCGGCGAACTCGGGATAATGATCGTCGGCGTGGCCGAGGAAGGCGATCCGCCGACGGCCGCGTTCGATCAGATGTTCGCCCGCAAGCCGGCCCGCCGCCACATTGTCGGTACCCACCGTCACGCCGCTGGCATCGCTCGAGACCGATCCCCAGCGAGTAAAATGCGTACCCTGCCGGGCGAGCTGCTCCATCCGCTCGCGATATTTGGTGTAGTCGCCATAGCCGAGCAGGATCAGTCCGTCGGCGCGGTGACTGTCCTGGTACTGGACGTGCCAGTCGTCTTCCATCCGCTGGAACGAGATCAGCAGGTCGAGTCCCCGGTCGGCGCAGGCCCGCGTGATCGAGCCGAGCATGGCGAGAAAGAAGGGATTGATCATGCTCTCGTCGGGGGTCGGGTCCTCGAAGAACAGCAGGGCGATGGTGTTCGAGCGCTGGCTGCGCAGCGAGGAGGCATTCTTGTCGACCGTGTAATTGAGGTCGCGGGCGATTTCCTCGATCCGCGCGCGGGTCTTGGCGCTGACCGACTTGTCGCCACGGAGCGCGCGGCTCACCGTCGGTTGCGAAACCCCGGCCGCATAGGCGATATCGAAACTGGTCGGCCGACCCGTCGGCTTTCGACCCATCACTCTCTCCCGCTCGGGCAGGCCCGTGCCGTCTCGCCCCGTTCATAGGAAGATGCAGGCATTTAGGCAACGCCATCCCCCGGGAGTACGAGGATTTCCGCGCCTTTCGGGGAACTATGGCAAAATTGCCGCGCCCGGCGTAGCTCCGCAATCACATACGTATGCTCTCTTCCGCGACTTCCCGATCGGGACCTATGCAGCGTGCCATACAGGCGCATCGACGCGTTCGCCGCCTGTGGGATTTGGACTGCGGCCCAGACGACCAGCGAAGGAGTCGGGCCTCTCGGGGAGTGAACTGAAATGGCAATTCGCAACACGCTTTCTGCTTCCGTCAGCCTGTCGGCTTTCGCTGTGGCACTTGGTGGCATGGCCACGCCGGCATTCGCGCAGGACGCGAACGATGCAGATCCGGCGACCGATGCTTCGAGCGACCAGAATGTGATCATCGTCTCGGGCCTGCGCGGCTCGATCGACACCTCGGTTGCGGCGAAGCGGGAAAACACCGCAATCGTCGAAGTGGTTACTGCCGAAGACCTCGGCAAGCTGCCCGACCAGTCGATCGCAGAAACGCTGTCGCGCCTGCCGGGTCTGGCGACGCAACGGCTTGATGGCCGTGCCAACGTCGTTTCGATCCGCGGCCTCGCGCCCGACTTCACGACCACGCTGCTCAACGGCCGCGAACAGGTTTCGGCAAACAACAACCGCGGGGTAGAGCTCGACCAGTATCCGTCCGAACTGCTCAACGGCGCGGTTGTCTACAAGACCCCCGACGCCATGCTGATCGGCCAGGCGCTGGGTGGCACGATCGACATGAAGACGATCCGGCCGCTCGCCTATGGTCGCCGCCAGATCTCGGTCGGCGTACGTGGCGAACTGAACGATCTCGGCTCGCTCAATCCGGACATTTCGGACAAGGGCTACCGCGCCAACATCTCCTATGTCGACCAGAACGAAGATGGCACGCTCGGCTGGGCCTTCGGTTATGCCCGTATGCAGTCGCCGACGCAGGAAGAACGCTGGAATGCCTGGGGTTACCCCAACATCGATGCCGACACGCAGGTCATCGGCGGTGCCAAGCCCTATGTGAAGTCGAACAAGCTCAAGCGTGACGGCCTGATGGGCGTGCTCGAATGGCAGCCGAGCGAGCGCGTGCACATGACGCTCGACGGGTACTGGTCGAAGTTCAACGATGAACAGCGCCTGCGCGGTATCGAGCTGCCGCTGCAATGGTCGGCCGCCCAGCTCCAGCCCGGCTACACCGAAGAAAATGGCCTGGTCACCTCGGGCCGGTTCAACGGTGTCGAAGCCGTCATGCGCAACGACGTCGTCAACCGCGACGCCGAAATCTTCGCCGGCGGCTTCAACGCCTCCTTCGCGGCGACCGACCGTCTGACCATCGAGCTCGACGTCAGCGGTTCGAAGCTGAAGAAGACCGAAGAGAACCTCGAAATCTACCTCGGTACGGCTCGCGGCGGCGGCGTCGGGGCTACCGACAGCCTCGGCTTCACCATGCCGGCGGGCGGCGGTGTGATCACCTTCGATCCGACGATCGACTATGCCGATCCTAACCTGTTCGTCATCACCGACCCGCAGGGCTGGAACAGCTGCGGCGGGACGGTGCCGAACTGCCAGGACGGCTTCGTCAATCGTCCGCGGATCAAGGACCGGCTCAAGGCTATCCGCCTGCAGGCAATCCAGGCGTTCGACGGAGATCTCGAAAACATCACCGTCGGGGCGAACTATTCGGATCGCCGCAAGCAGCTGATCGACGAAGGCTTCGTCCTCACGCACAAGAACTATCCGGCGGATACCGCGGTGCCCTCGGAATACCTCTACAACCCTGTGTCGCTCGATTTCATCGGCATCCCGGGCATGGTCGCGTTCGATTCGAACCGCTATTACAACGAGGGCAACTATAACCTGACCGATGCCTCGGCCTTCGATCCCAGCCGTCTCACCAACAGCTACATCGTCCGGGAGAAGGTCCTCACCGGTTACGTTCAGGCGAACGTCAACACTGGCATCCTGCGCGGCAACGTGGGCGTGCAGGTCGTTCACACCGACCAGTCTGCGGACGGCTTTGCCGCCTTCAACCCCGGAACGGGAACGGTTTCGACCCCCGTTACCGATGGCGACAAATACACCTATGTCCTTCCGAGCCTGAATTCCTCGCTCGAAGTTCTCCCGGATACATTCATCAGGTTCGGTGCGGCGCGCATGCTCGCCCGCGCCCGCATGGACCAGCTCAATTCGGGTGTGAGCTACAGCTTCAGCGAGGCCAACAATATCAACGGCGTGCCGCCTTGGTCGGGTACCATCGGAAATGCGAAGCTTCGCCCGCTGCTTGCGATGACTCTCGATCTGGCTGTCGAGACCTATTTCGGCCGCGGTGGCTATGTGTCGGTCGGTGTGTTCAACAAGGATCTCGAGAACTGGATCTACCGCCAGGATAATGTCTTCGATTTCAGCGGCTTCCCCTATACCGGCTCGACGCCGCCCAATTCGAATTTCGGTATCGTGTCGCAGTGGCAGAATGCCAGCGGCGGCCGTGTTTACGGCGCGGAAGCATCGGCATCGCTGCCGTTCGATACTTTCAGTTCGGCGCTCGACGGTTTCGGCGTGCTCGCCAGCGCGTCTTATACCAAGAGCAAGGTACGCGAGGGCGGACCGGACCCGATCTCGATGCCCGGTCTATCCGAATGGGTGGTCAACGGCACGGTGTATTTCGAAAAGGATGGTTTCGAAGCGCGCGCATCGGCCCGCTACCGTTCCAGCTTCCTTGCCGAAGTGTCGACCATCAGCCTCCAGCGCGATCTGGTCATGGCCCGGGGCGAAACGGTGATCGATGCCCAGATCGGTTATACTTTCCAGGATGGCATGCTCGAGGGGCTCGGCTTCCTTCTGCAGGGCAGCAACCTGACCAACGAACCCTTCGTCACCTATTACAATGACGACATTCGCCAAGTGCGCGACTACCAGAACTATGGCCGTAATTTCATGGCCGGCATCACCTACAAGTTCTAGGTGACGGAAAGGCGGGGCCGGCAGGACCGGTCCCGCCATTTCTTTTGACAAGCGGCGGGGCCGCGCGCCCGCGCCGTGCAGAACGGAGCAGGGATGTGAGCGATAGTCGCATACGCGACGTCGTCGTTGTGGGTGGAGGCACTGCCGGCTGGATGGCCGCAGCGGCACTGTCGGCGACGATGGGCGATAAGTTGCGGATCCGGCTCGTGGAAAGCGAGCAGATCGGCACCGTCGGCGTGGGTGAGGCCACGATCCCGGCAATCCGCCTGTTCAACGGCTTGTGCGGTATCGACGAGAATGCGTTCGTCCGCGAAACGCAGGGCACTTTCAAGCTCGGCATCGACTTCGTAAACTGGGGCCGCGTAGGCGAAAGCTACATGCATGTCTTCGGCCAAATCGGCCAGAGTCTCGACCTGATCGAGTTCTGGCAATACTGGCTACGCGGCCGCGAGGAAGGCGTTGCGGAGGATCTGGGGCGCTATTCCTTCAACGAGGAAGCTGCGCGCCTGCAACGTTTCGGCCGCGTGCCGCGCATTCCCAATACCCAGCTCGACGGCATCGCCTATGCCTTTCATTTCGACGCCTCGCTTTATGCCAAGTTCCTCCGCCGCGCAGCGGAGGCGAGCGGTGCCAAGCGGATCGAGGGCAAGATCGCCAGCGTTCGGCGTAACGGCGAGAATGGCCACGTCACGGCGGTCGTGCTCGAGAATGGCGAGGCGATCGAGGGAGAACTGTTCATCGACTGCTCGGGTTTTCGCGGCCTGCTGATCGAGCAGGAGCTCGAGACGGGTTACGAGGACTGGACGCATTGGCTGCCCTGCGACCGGGCGGTAGCGGTGCAGACACGCAATGTCGCGCCGCCGCGCCCCTATACGCAGTCGATCGCGCATCCGGCGGGCTGGCAATGGCGCATTCCCCTCCAGCACAGGACCGGTAACGGCCATGTCTTCTCGACCGCGCATATGAGCGAGGACGAGGCGACGCAGGTCCTGCTCGACAATCTCGAGGGCGAACCGATAACCGATCCGCGCGTCATCCCCTTCACCACCGGGATGCGCAAGAAAGCCTGGAACGCCAATGTCATCGCGCTGGGTCTGTCCTCGGGCTTCATCGAACCGCTCGAATCGACCAGCATCCATTTGATCCAGAACGGGATCGCGAGGCTGATTTCGCATTTTCCGGACCGCAATTTCGCGCCCGCCAATGTCGAAACCTACAACCGCCGGATCGCCTATGATTACGAGCGGATTCGCGATTTCATCATCCTCCACTACTGGGCCAATCAGCGCGACGAGCCGTTCTGGACCTATCTGCGGGAGATGGAACTGCCCGAGGTGCTGCGGCGCAAGATCGACCTGTTCAAGGACACGGGTCGTATCTTCCGCGAACAGGAAGAGCTGTTCGTCGAAGTGGGCTGGTTCCAGGTCCTGATCGGCCAGAACATCCTGCCCGACACCTACCACCCGCTGGCCGATGCGCTGACGAAGGACGAACTCGCCGGGTTCCTGCGCGACATCCGCACCATCGTCGCCGCGAATGCGCAGAAGCTGCCCAGCCACGAAGAATTCATTACCCGAACCTGCGCTGCAGCGCCGCCGCAGGGCACAGGAGTGACCGCATGATCCGTTTCGCCCTCCCTCTACTCGCGCTTGGCCTCGCTTCCTGTGCCAGCGCACAGGCCGCACCCGCGCCCGCTTCCGCGCAAGCCACCTTCCGCGACCGCGCACCTTCGGAGGAGATCGTCTATTTCGTCCTCCCCGACCGGTTCGAGAATGGCGACCGTACGAACGACAAGGGCGGCTTCGAGGGCGACCGACTGGTGACGGGCTACGACCCCGCGGCGAAGGGCTTCTTCCATGGCGGCGACCTCAAGGGGCTGACCGACCGTCTCGATTACCTCGAGCGGCTCGGCATTACCGCGATCTGGTTCGCGCCGATCTTCCAGAACAAGCCTGTCCAGGGACCGAAGGGTGAAGAAAGCGCGGGTTATCACGGATATTGGGTGACCGATTTCACCCGGCCCGACAGCCATTTCGGCACCCGGGCGGAGTTCAAGGCCTTCGTCGATGCCGCCCATGCGCGCGGGATGAAAGTCTATATGGACATCATCACCAATCACACAGCAGACGTGATAACCTATGCCGATGGCGATGCGACCAATTACGAGTATCGCAGCAAGGGCGACTATCCCTATTCAACCCGCGGCGGCCCCGATGGCGCGCCGATCAATCCTGGCTTCATGGGCGACGAGGATAGCTCGGATGAGAATTTCGCCAAGCTGGTCGACCCGAACTACGCCTACCGCCCGGTCGTTCCGGCGGCTGAGAAGAACGTGAAGGTCCCCGCCTGGCTCAACGATCCGATCTATTACCACAACCGCGGCAACAGCAGCTTTACCGGCGAGGACAGCCGGTTCGGCGACTTCTCCGGGCTCGATGACCTCTTCACCGAACATCCGCGCGTGCGCGAAGGCATGATCGAAATCTTTTCCGGCTGGGTCCGCGATTTCGGAGTCGATGGCTTCCGGATCGATACCGCGCGCCATGTCGATCCGGGCTTCTGGCAGGAATTCGTGCCTGCGCTCGAGCAGGTCGCCCGTGAGAACGGCATCCCCAATTTCCACATGTTCGGCGAGGTCTACAAGGACGTGCCGCAGAACGGTTACATCGCTGAGTATACCCGCCGCGACAAACTGCCTGCGGTGCTCGATTTCGCCTTCCAGGCGGCGATGCGCGAGCTGTTGGGTCGCAACCAGGGCACAGTGGTGCTCGCGCACATGTTCGACGGCGACGTACTCTACGAAGGCGGTGAAGACACCGCTCTGGGCCTGCCGACCTTCCTCGGCAATCACGACATGGGGCGCTTTTCGACGCTGATCAAAGCCGACCAGCCCGATATTTCGCAGGACGAACTCCTCCAGCGCGTCATGCTCGGCCATGCCATGATGCTGAGCCTGCGCGGATCGCCGGTGATATACTATGGTGACGAGCAGGGCTTCGTGGGCGATGGCAACGACCAGCTGGCGCGCGAGGACATGTTCCCCTCGAGAACGGCGGTTTACAACGACAACGTGCTGATCGGCACCGATGCGACCACCGCGGCGAGCAATTTCGATGAAACCCACCCGCTGTTCCGGCTGATCGCCGAGTTCAGCGCGATCCGCCGCGCGCATCCGGCACTGACCCGGGGCAAGCAGGTGGTGCGCCATTACGAGCAGCAGGCGGGCATTTTCGCCATCAGCCGGTTCGATCCCGAAAGCGGCGCCGAATACCTCGCTGTATTCAACACTGCGGGCGAAGACCGGGCGGCGAATGTCACGCTTGGCTACGATGCCCGCAGCTTCGAAACGCTTGCCGGCGCCTGCCCGGCTGCAGTGAACGCACCCGGCAGCGCGGCTTTTGCGGTGCCCGCTTTCGGCTGGGCGCTGTGTCGCGTGTCGGAGACCGCCGAATGAACCGCGCCGATCCCCAGGCGGAGCGCGCGGCCACCGGGGCCGCCAGACCCTGGTGGAAAGGCGCGGCGATCTACCAGATCTATCCGCGCAGCTTTCAGGATTCGAACGGCGACGGCATCGGCGATTTGCCGGGTATTACCCAGCGCTTGCCGCATGTCGCCAGTCTCGGCGTCGACGCGATCTGGATTTCGCCCTTCTTCACCTCGCCGATGAAGGATTTCGGCTACGACGTTTCGGACTATTGCGACGTCGACCCGATTTTCGGGACACTCGCCGATTTCGATGCGCTGGTCGCCCGCGCGCACGAACTTGGCCTCAGGGTTCTCATCGACCAGGTCTATTCGCACACCTCGGACGAACATCCCTGGTTTGCCGAAAGCCGCTCGGACAGAATCAATCCGAAGAAAGATTGGTATGTCTGGGCCGACGCCAAGCCCGACGGGTCGCCACCGTCGAACTGGCAGTCCGTGTTCGGGGGTCCCGCGTGGACGTGGGACGCCCGACGCGGACAGTACTACTTGCACAATTTCCTCAATTCGCAGCCGCAGCTCAACATGCACAATCGCGACGTACAGGATGCGGTGCTGGGCGTGATGCGCTTCTGGCTTGACCGCGGCGTCGATGGCTTCCGCATCGATGCGCTCAACTTCGCGATGCACGATCCCGAATTGCGCGACAATCCGCCTGCTCCGGCGACCGACAAGCCGCGCACACGGCCGTTCGATTTCCAGCTCAAGAAATACAATATGTCGCATCCCGACATCCCGCCTTTCATCGAGCGGATCCGGTCACTTACCGATGCGTACGACGGTATTTTCACCGTTGCCGAAGTCGGCGGCGACGAGGCCGAGAGCGAAATGAAGGCCTTCACCGCGGGCGAGAGCCATCTCAACTCGGCCTATGGATTCAACTTCCTCTATGCGGAGAAGCTCACCCCTGGCGCGATTTGCGCTGCGCTGGCCGAATGGCCCGATGAGGACGGGATCGGCTGGCCGAGCTGGGCCTTCGAGAACCACGACGCCCCGCGCGCGGTGAGCCGATGGTGGGTGCCCGAAGATCGCGAACGCGCCGCGCGGTTGAAGATGACCTTGCTCGTTTGCCTGCGCGGCAACATCATCCTCTATTACGGTGAGGAACTGGGCCTGACGCAGGTCGATATTCCCTACGAACAACTGCATGACCCGGAAGCGATCGCGAACTGGCCGCTCACGCTGAGCCGCGATGGCGCGCGCACCCCGATGCCGTGGCAAGCGGATGCTGCGCACGGCGGGTTCACCGCGGGCGAACCGTGGCTCCCGCTCGGCGAGGAGAATGCGGCGCGCTCGGTCGAGGCGCAGGAGGCGGACGAGGGGTCCCTTCTCAACCACACACGCGCCCTGCTGGCGCTGCGTCGCGCCACTCCGGCCCTGCACCATGGAGCGGTCTCGCGCTGCGAGTGCGTAGGCGAACTTTTCGTGATTGAACGACGGGACGAGGGGCAGCACGTCCGGTGCCTGTTCAACCTCGGTTCCTTCGACGTGGCTCCGCCTGCCGACCTCGCGAAAGGCACGGTGCTCACAGCGACCAACGCCGCCACCCCCGCAAACCTGCCCCCCTTCAGCGCCCTGGTGACCGAATTATGAAGCCTGCCTACATCCTTGCCGCCCTTGCGCTCTTCTCCGCCACACCGGCGCTTGCCGAGGAAGTCGTCAGATCGCCCGATGGCGCAATTTCAGTCACGGTAGACGTGAACGGCGAGGGGCGCCCCTTCTACCGTGTCGAAAAGCGCGGCGAAGCCGTCATCACCGAAAGTCGCCTCGGCTTTCTGCTGACCAACCAGGACAAGCTCGAACGGCGCCTCAAGGTCACCGGCGCGACGCGTGCAAGCCATGACGAAACCTGGGAGCAGCCCTGGGGCGAGCAGCGTTATGTGCGCGACCATCATAACGAGCTGACCGTCCGCTTCGAGGAAGACAGCGAGACGCATCGCCGCTTCGGCGTCACCTTTCGCGTCTTCGACGATGCGGTTGCGTTCCGCTATGTGTTCGATGACAAGAGCATGGGCGAAACACTGCGCGTCGCCGACGAACTGACTGAGTTCAATCTCGCCCAGAACGGCATTGCCTGGTGGATCCCGGGCGGCGAATGGAACCGCTACGAATATCTCTACGAAGAGACCCCGATCGACGGCGTGTCGCTGGCGCATACTCCGCTGACCTTCCGCCTGGAAAATGGCACGCATGTCGCGATCCACGAAGCGGCGCTGGTCGATTTCGCCGGCATGTGGGTCAAGCGGACGACCGGTACCCATTTCCGCGCTACACTCGCGCCCACCGGCTCGAGTGCCGCGCGCGCCACGCGCGAAGTGCCCTTTGCAACGCCATGGCGCACGATCCGCGTGTCGGACGATGCGGCGGGCCTCGCCGAGAGCCTCGTCGAGCTCAACCTCAACGAACCCAACAAGCTCGGCGATGTCAGCTGGTTCAAACCGCACAAATATGTCGGCGTCTGGTGGTCGCTGCACCTCGACGAGGAGAGCTGGGGTGCTGGGCCCAAGCATGGCGCCAACACCGCCAATGTAAAACGCTATATCGATTTCGCGGCAGAGAATGGCTTCGAAGGCGTTTTGGTAGAAGGGTGGAACATCGGCTGGGACGGCAACTGGTTCTTCAACGGCAGCGAGTTTAGCTTCACCGAGGCCTATCCCGATTACGATTTCGCTGAACTGGCACGCTACGCCGCCGAGAAGGGCGTGCCGATCGTCGGCCATCACGAGACCAGCGGCGATGTCGGCAATTACGAAGCCCAGCTCGAAGCAGGGCTCGACCTGATGGCCGCGCGCGGTGTGAAGACGATCAAAAGCGGCTATGTCACCGACGCCTGCAATCTGCGCTACGTTCACGAGGACGGTAGCGAGACCCGCGAATGCACCGAAAGCCAGATCATGCAGCGGCACCACCTCAAGGTCGTCAGCGAGGCAGCCAAGCGACACATCGCGATCAACCCGCACGAGCCGGTCAAGGATACGGGGCTGCGCCGCACCTATCCCAACTGGGTCGCCCGCGAGGGCGCACGTGGCATGGAGTTCAATGCCTGGGGTTCGCCGCCCAACGGGCCGAGCCATGTGCCAACGATGGTATTTACCCGCCTGCTGTCGGGCCCGATGGATTATACGCCGGGCATCCTCAGCCTCGAGGGGCGCGGCCAGCCGCTGCAAATGACGATGGCGCGCGCGCTCGCCGAATATGTGCTCGTCTATTCGCCGATCCAGATGGCCGCCGATCTGCCGGAACATTACGCCGAGCATGCCGACGCCTTCCAGTTCATCAAGGACGTTCCAACCGACTGGGCGGAAAGCCGTGTCCTGGCCGCCGAGGTGGGCGACTATGTCGTCACCGCGCGCAAGGACCGCAACAGCGATGAATGGTATGTCGGCGGCGGCACCGATACCGAGCCGCGCGAGATGCCGGTCGCGCTCGATTTCCTCGATCCGGGCAAGCGCTACCGCGCCGAAATCTACCGCGACGCCGCGACATCGAACTTCGAGGGGCCGACGCGCTTCGACATCGAGATCGAGCAGCGCGAAGTCACGGCGGGCGAAACGCTCGACCTGCGGATGGCACCGGGCGGCGGCTTCGCGGTGCGTTTCGTCCCGCTCTAGACCCCGGGTGCACTCGTCGTCGGGGTGAGCGTGGGCCTTCCGTCGAAGGGGCGGGAGGCGGGCGCCTCGTCCAGTGACGGGGCACGGGGATGCGAGCCGATAACCGCCCGTGGGGGCGCGTTAGCGCAATGTCCAGAGCGTGCGGTGGCGGCTATCCGGTGCGGCGCATCTTGCCGAACAGCGCCGGGAGCGGGCCCGATGAAAGGCTGCGGCCCATTGCCTCGGCGACCGCGCGAGGGAGGGCGAGCCGCATGGAGTGAGCCCGGGCTTCGCTCAGGCCGACCGAGAGCTCATAGACACCCGAGTCGATGGTAAAGCGCCCGTCGCGCTCGAACCGTCCCATCTCGCTGCCGCCGATCTCGAACACCAGGCGGCGGCTTTCGCCCGCGGCGAGCGTGACGCGCTGAAATTCGGCTAGTTCCGAGGCTCCCTGGCCCCGACCTTTCGGTCGGCGCAGATAGATCTGGACAGTCTCGGTGCACTCGCGGCTGCCGACATTGTGCAGCACTGCGCTGACGACAACCCGATCATGGCTCAGCTCGACAGCGGTCTCGGCAAGGCCGACGTCCGAATAGCCAAGCCCATGACCCAGCGACTGGCCGATGCCGGCCTCATCCAACAGGGCCATAGGCAGACGCCCCTGTGGAGAAAATACCCCGGTAAGCACATCCGCAATGGCCTGGCCCGACATGCTGCCGAGTCCACCCGCGTGCAGGACGCAGGGGAGCTTCGTATTGCGGATTACCGGATCGATCGGGCGCGTGCCGAGTGTAACCAGAACGATATTGGGATTGGCGGCCTGCAGCGCCTCGATCAACGTTCGTTCTGCCTTGCACCGTTTCCCCACCTCGCCAAGTGCAACGATGACCGTGCCGGCGCGGCGGGCAGCCTCGCTCGCCATGCCAATCGCCATATGGTCAGCATCGAGGAGCCGATCGCCAGTCGACTGCGTCTGGTCGCGGCGCAGGGCGAGGCCGGCAACGTAGCGGTATGGGACAGCGAGACTATCGAGACCGTCCAGCAGGCTGGTCGCCTCGGTCCCCGGTCCGGCAATTGGCAGGTTGCGGTCGGCCGCGGCCTGCCCGACGATCAGGATTTCGCCCGCTGCCGCGTCCATCGGCAGCAGCGCTTGATCGTTGCGCAGCAAGACGATCGAGTGGCGCGCAGCCTCGAGCGCGACGGCCTGCGCATCCTCCACAGACCTGCCCGAGGGAGGCGAGAGGTCGGGGGCATCGGTGCGGAACAGCCCCAGATCGTATTTGGCCCCGATGATCCGGCGTACGACATCGTCGAGGTGCCGCGGGGCAATCCTTCCATCGGCGAGTGCTTCGAGCACGGGCTCCACCGCCAAACCGTCATAGGGCACTCCGTCGGGGTCCTCGCCCGCAGCGCGGGCAAGGGCCGCCCATTCGGCCAGGTCGATTCCCTCGAAGCCCCCCGACCAGCCGATCGAAAATTCCGCGCTCTTACCGGGGTTGCCATTTTCGGGTGTTGTAGTGGGCAGTGGGCCGAGCGCGACGCTGGCGGGAGCGGCCTCGCGCAGGACCCTCGCAACGAGTCGCAGCTTCTGTACGAAGCGGTGGTCGACACGGCGCCTGGTCCAGGATGCGTGATCGACCCGCAGGCAAGCGAGTGCGCCGGTCTCGTCCGGCTCGTGGTGCTGCAGGCCCCGGACCATGGCGGCTGCGAGATTGCCGGCCAGCACTGCCGATGCGCTCCAGGTGGATTCCACACCTTCCTCGTTCCACTCCGTGCTCAGCGCGACCTCGGGTCCGAGGAGCCAGTTCAGCCCCCGGTCGTGTGCCTCGCCGGCAAGCTGGCGTGCCACCCGCTCCACGACATCGGGCGCCCAGCTGGCCGCCAGCGCGATGGGACTGGGCATGACGACGGCGCTCCCGCGCTCTGGCTTGCCCGATACCAGCAAGGGAATGCCCAGTCGGGACTCCTCTATCGCGACGCGCTGCAGTGTCGTCAGTTCATCCGGGGGACAGGCACCGACGAGGCCGCCAACCCTGCCGCGGCGCACGCGCTCACGCAGGGCAGTGACGTCACATGCGGCATCGCATTCGGGGCTGGGTGCGAGCACGATTTGGCCGACCTTCTCCTCCGCCGTCATGATGGCGAGCAGGTCTTCGGTAAAACGCTCGCGCTCGGCGGCGTGATCGGGCGGACGGCGGACCATGAAGTCCCGACTTTGGCGCAGATTGGTAAATATACGGTGTGGAGTCCGCTTACTAGCGCGCGATCAAGCCGTGTGAGCTCGCTCCGGTATGGATTTACAGATATAAAAATATCTTTATATGCTTCTGGCGAAATGCGCACCGACACCATCTTCCGTTCGCTCGCCGATCCGACGCGCTTGAGGATCATGCGCCTGCTCGGCTCGATGGAGCTGGCCGTCGGGGAAGTGGCGCAGGTGCTCGGGCAGAGCCAGCCGCGGGTGTCGCGCCATATCGGCATCTTGTGCGACGCGGGGCTTGCCGAACGCCGGCGGGAGGGCAGCTGGGTCTTCCTGCGCGCGCGCGCCAATTCAAGCGAGGCGCCGCCGCTCTGTGGCGCGCTCGCCACCTTGCTGGTCGAGGCCGAAGCCGCCGATCCGGAATTTGCCGAGGAATGTGAACAGGATCGCCGCAAGCTCGCCGAAATTCGCCAACACCGCGAAAGCGAGGCGCAGGCCTATTTTGCCGAGCATGCCCATGACTGGGACGAGCTGCGCCGACTGCACTCCTCCGATGAGGCAGTGGAAGCGGCGCTGGCGCGCGCGCTGGGGCGCGAGCCGCTCGGTCGGCTGCTCGATATCGGCACCGGAACCGGGCGCATGGCCGAGCTCTTTGCCGAGCGTGCCGAGCGTATCGTCGCGCTCGACAAGAGCCTCGCCATGCTCCGCGTCGCCCGGGCCAAGCTCCAGCACCTCCCGACCGAAAGGGTCGAGCTGGTACAGGGCGATTTCGCTTCGCTGCCCTTCGCGGCGGGGAGTTTCGACACGGTGCTGTTCCACCAGGTGCTGCATTTCGCGCAAAACCCGGGCTCGGCGCTCGCCGAGGCGGCCCGGGTGACGCGGCCCGTCGGGCGGATTGCGATCGTCGATTTCGCCGCCCACCGGTACGAGGAATTGCGCGATCGCCACGCGCATGCCCGGCTCGGTTTCGGCGACCGGCAAATGACCGAACTGCTGGCCGATGTCGGTTTTGCGGGCGACGAACCGGTTGCTCTCGAAGACGGCGAACTCGTCGTGAAGATCTGGATCGCGCAGCGGAGCAGCGCAGAAAAGAGGGAGGCCTCGTGAGCCCCACGCTTGACCAGATGCGCGAAGCGCACCGCGCACTCGAGGCGCCGCTGTTCTCGGGCCTGCCAGGCGACATAGAAGTGAGCTTCGAATTCTTCCCGCCGAAGAACGAGAAAATGAACGAGACGCTGTGGCACAGCGTCGAAACGCTCGCTCCGCTCGGCCCGCGCTTTGCCAGCGTCACCTATGGCGCGGGTGGGACGACCCGCGAACGCACGCACCAGCAGGTCGTCCGGATCCAGAACGAAGCGCGTATTCCAGCCGCCGCACATCTGACCTGCGTCGAGGCGACGCGCGACGAAGTCGACGAGATTGCGCGCCACTATTGGGAGGAGGGCATTCGCCACATCGTTGCGCTGCGCGGCGACCCGCCCGATGGCCATTCGGAATACACGCCGCATCCGGGCGGATATGCCAATGCCGTCGAACTGATCGCGGGCCTCAAGCAGATCGCCGATTTCGAGATTTCAGTCGCCGCCTATCCCGAAGTGCACCCGGATTCGCCGGACCGCCAAGCCGACCTCGATAACCTCAAGGCCAAGTTCGATGCGGGTGCAACCCGCGCCATCACCCAGTTCTTCTTCGATCCGCAGTGCTTTTTCGACTTCCGGGATAAGGCCGCCGCGGCAGGGATCGCGGGGGAGATCGTGCCCGGGGTGATGCCTGTGCTGAGCTTTGCCCCCGTCCAGCGGATGAGCACGCTGTGCGGCACGGCGATTCCGCATTGGATGGAAGGGCTGTTCGACGGGCTCGATGAAAAGCCCGAAGCGCGCCAGCTGGTCAGTGCGACGATCGCCGCAGAACTGTGCCGCCGTCTCTATGCGGGCGGGGTGCGCCAGTTCCACTTCTACACTCTCAATCGTGCCGAGCTGAGCTATGCGATCTGCCATATGCTCGGCCTGCGGCCCAAGGCCTGACCCATGTCGAAACGCGAAGAATTCGAAGCCGCCGCCCGCGAGCGAATCCTGATCAAGGACGGGCCCTACGGTACCGAGATCCAGCGCGCTAAGCTCTCGGCCGAGGACTATGCCGGGGACACGGGGCTGCCGCAGGATCAGATGGGCAACAACGACCTCGTCAACCTGACCCAGCCGCAAGTTATCCGCGCGATCTGCGACAGTTACATCGATGCCGGCGCGCATGTCCTCGCCACCAACACCTTCAACGCCAACCGCATCAGCCAGGCCGATTATGGCGCCGAAGGGCTGGTGCACGAGATCAATGTCGCCGCCGCGCGGATCATTCGCGAGGCGGTCGATGCGCGCGAGGACGGTGTGCCACGCTTCGTCGCCGGGGCGGTAGGCCCGACCAACAAGACGCTCTCGCTGTCGCCCGATGTCGAGGACCCGGGCTTTCGCGAGGTCACCTTCGACGAGATCGTCGATGTCTATGTCGAGCAGACGCGCGCGCTGGTCGAGGGCGGGGTGGATTTCATCCTCATCGAAACCGTGTTCGACACGCTCAATTGCAAGGCCGCGATCATGGCGGTCAAGCAGCTCGAACGCGAATTCGGGCACGAAATCCCGCTGATGATCTCGCTGACGCTCACCGATCTGTCGGGCCGCAATCTATCGGGCCATACGGTCGAGGCATTCTGGTATACGGTGCGGCATGCCAGACCGCTGACGATAGGGCTCAATTGCAGCTTCGGTGCCGAGCAGCTGCGCCCGCATGTGCAAACCTTGTCGGACATCGCCGACACCTGGCTCATGGCCTATCCCAACGCGGGCCTGCCCAACGATCTCGGCGAATATGACGAGTTGCCCGAAACCACCGCCGCCCTGACCCGGGTTTGGGCCGAAAACGGCCGCGTCAACGCGCTGGGTGGATGCTGCGGCTCGACGCCCGATCACATCGCCGCGGTCGCCAAGGCGGTTCGAGGCGTGACCCCGCGCAAGCTCCCCCGGATTGCCCCGGTGATGCACCTCGCCGGGCTCGACCCATTCACGATCGCCGCCTGATGTCCGAGCTGACCACCGCCCGCTTCGTCAATATCGGCGAACGCGCCAACGTCACCGGTTCGGCGGCGTTCAAAAGGCTTATCCTCGCCGGCGATTACGAGAAGGCGGTCGAAGTCGCGCGCCAGCAGGTCGAGAACGGGGCGCAGGTGATCGACGTCAACATGGACGAGGGGCTGCTCGACGCGGAACTCGCCATGACTACCTTCCTCAAGCTGATCGCCGCCGAACCCGACATCGCGCGCGTGCCGGTGATGATCGACAGTTCGAAATTCGAGATCATCGAGGCAGGATTGAAATGCGTTTCGGGCAAGCCGATCGTCAATTCGATCAGCATGAAGGAAGGCGAGCAGTCCTTTCTCGAACAGGCGCGCAAATGCATGGACTACGGCGCGGCGGTGGTCGTGATGGCATTCGACGAGACGGGCCAGGCCGACACGAAGGACCGCAAGGTCGAAATCTGTGCACGCGCCTATGACCTGCTGACCGGTATCGGCTTCTCTCCTGAAGACATCATTTTCGACCCGAACATCTTCGCCGTGGCGACAGGGATCGAGGAACACGACCGCTACGGGCTCGACTTCATCGAGGCGGTGGCGGAGATCAAGCAGCGCTGCCCCTATGCCAAGACCAGCGGCGGGCTCTCCAATCTGTCGTTCAGCTTCCGCGGCAACGAAACCGTGCGCCGCGCGATGCATTCGGTGTTCCTCTACCATGCGATCCCTGCCGGGCTCGACATGGCGATCGTCAACGCCGGCCAGCTCGACGTCTACGACCAGATCGATCCGCAGCTGCGCGAGGCGTGCGAGGATGTGATCCTGATGCGCAGGGCCGATGCTACCGAGCGCCTGATCGAACTCGCCGAAAGCTACCGCGGCAAGAGCGCGGCGGACGAAAAAGCCGCGGAGGAATGGCGTAGCTGGGACGTCAAGCGCCGGCTCGAACACGCGCTGGTCAAGGGGATTGACGCGCATGTGGTCACCGATACCGAGGAAGCGCGCGAGCTGGTTGCAGCTGCGGGCGGGCGCCCGATCGAGGTCATCGAAGGCCCGCTGATGGACGGAATGAATGTGGTCGGCGACCTGTTCGGTTCGGGCAAGATGTTCCTACCGCAGGTCGTCAAATCGGCGCGCGTCATGAAAAAGGCGGTCGCGCATCTCATCCCCTTCATCGAGGCGGAGAAGGAAGCGAGTGGCCTCGCCGACCGGTCCAAGGGCAAGATCGTCATGGCGACCGTGAAGGGCGATGTTCACGATATCGGCAAGAACATCGTCGGCGTGGTGCTGCAGTGCAACGGCTACGAAGTCGTCGACCTCGGCGTTATGGTGCCCTGGGCGAAGATTCTCGATACCGCGCGCGAGACGAAAGCAGACATGATCGGCCTCTCGGGCCTGATTACCCCTTCGCTCGACGAGATGGTCACCGTGGCCCAGGAAATGCAGGCGGCGGGCCTCAGCATGCCGCTGCTGATCGGCGGCGCGACCACCAGCAAGGTCCACACCGCGCTTCGCATCGATCCGGCGTATGATGGCCCGGTGATCCATGTGCTCGACGCGAGCCGGGCGGTCGGGGTCGCCAGTCGTCTGCTGTCGGACAAGCAGCGCGACGAGTTCGTCGAAACCACCGCCAGCGAATATGTGAAGGTACGCGAAGCGCGCGAGGGCAAGTCGCAGAGCGTACTCCTCAGCCTTGAAGAGGCGCGGGCGAATTTTTTCGATGCCTATCTCAGCGACAAGGCAGCCCCGCCGCTGAAGCCGGGCGTGCATGTGTTCGATGACTGGTCGCTCGCAGATTTGCGCGACTACATCGATTGGACGCCTTTCTTCCGCGCCTGGGAGTTGCACGGCACCTATCCGCGCATCCTCGACGACGAGGTGGTCGGGGAAACTGCACGCCAGCTGAAGGCCGATGCTGATGCGATGCTCGACCGCATCATTGGCGAGAAATGGCTGACGGCCAAGGGCGTTGCAGGCTTCTGGCCCTGCGCGCGCGATGTCGACGACGTGACGATCCACGACGCGGAGGGCGAAACGCACACCGTGCTGCCCTTCCTGCGCCAACAAGTGAAGAAGTCGCGCGATCGGGCGAATATGTGCCTCGCCGATTTTATCGATCCGGCAGGCGACTGGATCGGTGGCTTCGCGGTGGGCATCCACGGGATCGACGAGCATGCGAAGGCATTCCTCGCCGACAAGGACGATTATTCCGACATTCTGCTGAAGGCGCTGGCAGACCGTTTCGCAGAAGCGTTTGCCGAACGGCTTCACCAGCATGTCCGTACCGATCTATGGGGGTATGCGCCGCAGGAACAGCTCACCAACGAGGCGCTGATCAAGGAAGAGTATCGCGGCATTCGCCCGGCGCCGGGCTATCCCGCGTGTCCCGACCACAGTCTCAAGCCGATCCTGTTCGACCTGCTCGATGCCGAAGCGAATACGGGCATAACGCTGACCGAGAATTTCGCCATGTATCCGACGGCGGCGGTGAGCGGCTTCTACTTCGGTCACCCTGAGGCGCAATATTTCGGCGTGGCCCGGATCGGGCGCGACCAGTTGGAAGACTATGCGCAGCGCCGCGGGGTCGATATGGCGACCGCCGAGAGATGGCTGCGCCCCAATCTAGACTGAACCGTGTCCAGCCAACGCTGGCGCACAGCTCGCGCCTCGCCCTGATCGGCGGGGCGCTGCTGGTGCTGGCCTATGCCGCGCTCTGGTGGCTGGTCCCTTACGAAAGCACGCTGCTCGAAACGCTGTGGTTCCTCCCCGGCGTGGGTGTTGTCGGGGCCATCATCGCCAATGCCAGCGGCACCGGTGGAGGAGTGGTATTCGTCCCCGTCTTCAATGCCATGCGCGAACTCGGAACCATGGCTCTCAACCCGCTGCAGGTGGTCGCGGTATCGATGGGCATCCAGGCGTTCGGGATGAGCCTTGGCGGGCTGCGCTGGACCGATCGTCTCTTTCATCAGCACGAACCGTCCGGTCTGGAGGCGCGGACGCATGCGCGCGATTACTGGTTGGTCACGATTGGCGTCCTCGCGCTCTCGCTTCCCGCCTTGCTCGCAACCCAGAGGCTGGTGGCATTCGACGCGCAGGCAGTGTTGCTCGGTTACAAGGCCTTCTCCATCCTGCTCGGTCTCGCGGTGATCGCCGCCACCTGGACGGTCAACCGCTCTGCTCCAGAACGTAGCGAACTCGCCCGAGTCGACCTCGTCACCCTGCTGCTTGTTGCCATTCCCGGCGGGGCGATCACCGCGCTGTTCTCGGTCGGCATCGGCGAGCTGGTCGCCTTCTACCTGTTCCTGCGCCACTACCCCATGGTGCTCTGCGTCGGCACCGCCTGCGTGATTTCGGCCGTCAGCTGCATCGCCGGCCTCGTCTGGCATGTCGAGGCGGGCATCGTGCAGTGGGAGGTCGTGCTGCTCGCGGCCCCCGGCGCGATGCTTGGTGCATTCCTTGCCAGGCCGATTGCGCTGTGGCTGGGCGCACGTCGGTTGAAAACCGCCGGCGGGGTATGGATCGTCTCGTCGGCGATCTATTTGCTGGTTTTGAACTCCATCTGACGATTGACCATCCTGCGGTAATCGCGCAGGGCATTCCGCGTCGGCCGCGGAAGCGATTCTGCGGCAGGCGCGCACGGGAGAGTTCGGATGGCGGCGTCCATCCGGCGCCGAAGGAGCAACCGCCCCGGAAACTCTCAGGCTAAACGGACCGTGCGGGCTATCGACACTCTGGAAAGCGCCCCCGGCATCCCGGCGGCCACCGAAGGGGTAAGCGTGCCCATCCGCACGCCAGTCTCTCAGGTTTCCCGACAGAGGGGGCATGGGTTGGATCCGCGCACCGCAAGGGGCGCTCCCATGCTTGCGAAGGACGGGACTTGAGCGAAGAACACGATACCGACGGCCACATCGAGGAAACCGGCGCTTTGCCGCTCGATGCTTGGCATCGCCGCAAGGGCGCGCGCATGGTGCCCTTCGCGGGCTACCACATGCCGATCCAGTACGAAGGCATCGTCGCCGAGCACAATTGGACCCGGACCCAGGCAGGCCTGTTCGACGTCAGCCATATGGGCCAGCTCATGGTCACCGGCGACAAGGCTGCCGAGGAGCTCGAGAAGCTGCTTCCCGGGGCGATCGCTTCGCTCAAACCCGGCAAGGTCCGCTATTCGCTGCTGGTCGACGAGCAAGGCGGCATCCTCGACGATCTGATGGTCACCAATGCGACGCCATGGATCGAGGGCGACGAGGAAGCGGGCACCGAAGGGCACTGGGGCGAGGCGGCCTATTACCTGGTGGTCAACGGTGCGACCAAATGGGACGATATCGCGCATCTGCGCGAACATCTCGACGACGATGTGACACTCACGCATATGGACGAACACGCGCTGGTGGCGCTGCAGGGGCCGAACGCGGCGACTGCGCTCAATCGCGTGATGCGCAATGTCATCGACGACATGGTCTTCATGGAAAGCGTCACTCACGATTTCGGCGAATGGCCGCTGCGGATCACACGCTCGGGCTACACTGGCGAGGACGGGTTCGAAATTTCGGTTCCGGCGGAATTCGCCGAAAGCCTCGCCGACCGCCTCTGCGCCGAAATCGAAGTGCGCCCGATCGGGCTCGGCGCGCGCGACAGTCTGCGTCTCGAAGCGGGCCTGCCGCTCTACGGCCACGACATCACCACCGAAACCGATCCGGTTTCCGCCGACCTCCTCTTCGCGCTGACCAAGCGGCGCCGCGAGGAAGGCGGCTGGATGGGTCACGACAAGGTGGTGAAGGTGCTCGAAGACGGCCCTGTGCAGAAACGCGTCGGCCTCGCCATCGAAGGGCGCATGCCCGCCCGCGAAGGCGCACTCATCTTCTCCGGCGACAAGCAGGTCGGCCGTGTCACCTCGGGCGGATTTTCACCCACGCTCGAGCGGCCCATCGCCATGGGCTACGTCGAAACCGCGCTCGCCACCGAGGGAACCGATCTCGAGGTCGAGGTTCGCAACAAGAGACTGCCGGCGAAGGTCGCATCGCTGCCCTTCGTCCCCCACCGATATCACAGAGGGAAATGATCGAAATGGCCCGTTACTTCACCGACGAACACGAATGGATCGACGTCGAGGGCGACACCGCCACCGTCGGCATTACCGATTACGCGCAGGGCCAGCTGGGCGACATCGTCTTCGTCGAACTGCCCGATGTCGGCAGCGTGATCGACAAGGGCAAGGATGCTGCCGTGGTCGAAAGCGTCAAGGCGGCAAGCGACGTTTACGCTCCGATCAGCGGCGAGATCATGGAGACCAATGGCGCGCTCGAAGACGATCCCGCGCTGGTCAATACCTCGCCCGAAGAAGACGGCTGGTTCTTCAAGATGACCATCGGCGACAAATCGCAGTTCGAGGGCCTGATGGACGAGGCCGCCTACAAGAGTTTTTGCGACGGGCTCTAGGCACCGAGCCCCAGCGCAGGCTGGGGCCTCCTTCGGCCATGCGCCAAACTGCATGAGGTCCCAGCCTTCGCTGGGACACACAAGGGACTGACATGCGCTACCTACCCCTGACCGATACCGATCGTTCGGACATGCTCGCCAAGATCGGCGCGCCCGATATCGATGCGCTGTTCGCCGACGTTCCCGAAAAGGCGCGGCTCTCCGGCCCGATCGAGGGCCTGCCCATGCACGCGTCCGAAATGGCGGTCGAGAAACACATGCGGCGGTTGTCGAAGAAGAACCTCGCGGCGGCGGACGCGGCGTTCTTCCTCGGGGCAGGCGCCTATCGCCACCATGTCCCGGCAAGCGTCGACCACATCATCCAGCGCGGCGAGTTCCTCACCGCCTACACGCCCTACCAGCCCGAGATCGCCCAGGGCACGCTGCAGATGCTGTTCGAGTTCCAGACGCAGGTCGCGCGCCTCTACGGCTGTGCTGTGGCCAATGCCTCGATGTACGATGGCTCGACCGCATGCTGGGAAGCGGTCGCGATGGCGGGGCGCGTGGCGCGTGGCAAGAAGCGCAAGGTCGTGCTCTCGGGCGCGCTCCATCCGCACTATGCCGAGGTCGTCAGGACCATGGCCAAATTCACCGAGGACGAGATTGCCGGTGCCCCGCCCAGCCTCACGGCCAAGCCCGACGACGATGGTCTGATCGCCCGCATCGACGAGAACACAAGCTGCGTCGTGGTGCAGTACCCCGACATCCTCGGTCGTCTGCCCGACCTCAAGCGCATCGCCGATGCCGCACATGAGAAGGGTGCGCTGCTGATCGCGGTCAATACCGAACCCGTGGCCTTGGGTGCGATCAAGTCGCCCGGCGAGCTCGGCGCCGATATCGTCGTCGGCGAAGGCCAGGCGCTCGGCGTGGGCCTGCAGTTCGGCGGTCCCTATCTCGGCCTCTTCGCAGTGCGCGACGAGAAGCACGTCCGCATGATGCCCGGTCGCCTGTGCGGCGAGACGGTGGATGCCGAGGGCAAGCGCGGTTTCGTGCTGACACTCTCCACCCGCGAGCAGCATATCCGCCGCGAGAAGGCGACCTCGAACATCTGCACCAACTCGGGCCTCTGCGCGCTCGCCTTCAGCGTCCACATGACGTTGCTGGGCGAAAAGGGCCTACGCCGGCTTGCCATGGAGAACCACCGGCTCGCCTGCCAGGCAGCCGACCGGCTAGCCAAAGTGCCTGGCGTCACGGTGCTCAACGATAGCTTCTTCAACGAATTCACCCTCCTGCTCGAGGGCGATGCCCGCCGCATCGTGCGCGACCTGACCAAGCGCGACATCCTTGCGGGTGTATCGCTTGGGCGGCTCTTCCCGGGCAATGAGAGCCTCGCCAACGGCCTGCTCGTCGCAGTCACCGAAACGACCACCGAGGAGGATGTGGAGACACTTGCCTCCGCACTCGAGGAGGTGCTGGCATGAACGCGCCCAACGCATCGGGCTGGAAGCCAGGAACTCCGGTCGAAGGCCACAACGCGATGAGCGGTCCTGACACCGCCACTGGCAACCGCGCGCTGATGCTCGAAGAACCGCTGCTGTTCGAGATCGGCCATGCCGAGACAACCGGTGTGGACCTTCCCGAACCGCAGGGCGGGGCGAACCGTCTCGGCGGCTTCGACCGGAAGGCTGCAATCGGCCTGCCGGGCCTCTCCGAGCCCGAAACGGTGCGCCACTACACGCGCCTGTCGCGCCAGAATTACGCGATTGACCTCGGTCTCTTCCCGCTCGGCTCGTGCACGATGAAGCACAATCCGCGATTGAACGAGAAGATCGCGCGCATGCCCGGTTTCGCCGATGTCCACCCGCTGCAACCGGTCGACACGGTGCGCGGTGCGCTCGAAGTCATCAACGAACTGGCCTTCTGGCTGATCGACCTCACCGGCATGTACGGTGTCGCGATGAGCCCGAAGGCGGGCGCGCATGGCGAACTTTGCGGTATCCTCTGCATTCGTGCAGCCCTCGAAGCGCGCGGCGATGCCCGCGAAGTTATCCTCGTGCCCGAAAGCGCACACGGCACCAATCCCGCCACCGCCGCCTTCGCCGGCTACAAGGTCGAGGACATTCCCGCGACGCCCGAGGGCCGCGTCGATCTCGAAGCGCTGAAGGCGCGGCTCGGCTCCGATGTCGCCGGCGTGATGATCACCAATCCGAATACTTGCGGGCTGTTCGAGCGTGACATGAAGGCGATCTCCGACGCGGTCCATGAAGCGGGCGGTTTCGTCTATTGCGACGGCGCCAATTTCAACGCCATCGTCGGCAAGGTACGTCCCGGCGATCTCGGCGTCGATGCGATGCACATCAACCTGCACAAGACCTTTTCCACCCCGCATGGTGGCGGCGGCCCGGGTTCGGGCCCGGTGGTGCTGTCCGAAGCGCTCGCGCCCTATGGCCCGCTGCCTTTCACCGCGCGTGACCGTGACGGCGTCGTCCACCTCGTCGAAGAGGAGAATGCGGCCGAGTTCGAGCACACCAAGGCCTTCGGCCGGATGACCGCCTTCCACGGCCAGATGGGCATGTTCACCCGCGCGCTGGCCTATATCCTCAGCCACGGTGCCGACGGGCTGAAGCAGGTGGCCGAGGACGCGGTGCTCAATGCCAACTATGTGCTGCGTAGTCTCGATGATGTGCTCGACGCGCCCTTCGGGCCGAGCGGTCCGTGCATGCACGAGGCGCTGTTCAGCGACAAAGGCTTTGCCGACGGGCTGACGACGCTCGATCTCGCCAAGGCGCTGATCGACGAAGGCTATCATCCGATGACCATGTACTTTCCGCTGGTGGTACATGGCGCGATGCTGGTCGAACCGACCGAGACCGAGAGCAAGGCCGCACTGGATCAGTTCATCATGGCGCTGCGCAGCGTCGCCGAACGGGCCAAGGCGGGTGACGCGAGCCTCAGGACCGCACCGCATTACGCGCCGCGTCGCCGGCTCGACGAGACACAGGCGGCGAGGAAGCCGGTGCTTGCCTGGAACGATCCCGACATGACGTGACGCGAACAGGGGTTGCGGCGATGCGCGACTGCTCTAGAAACACCGGATAACACAAGAAAAACGGGTCGTTCGACGCACCGCGGGGAGGCGGGGATTGGACGAGGGCAAGAGCGACAACCTGTTGATCCGCGGCTGGCGCAATGTGCGCGAGGCCGGTCCGCGCCGGCTTGCCCTCACTGCTGCGCTGGTGGTCATCGCGCTGTTTGTCGCGCGCTACAGTTGGGATATTCCCTGGCAGGCAATCCCCGCATCGATGCGGACCGAGGGCGCCGAACGCACCGACATGAAGACGCCCGGCACGGGCGATGCCGAGCGCGCGCTCTACGACCTGCGCAGTTCCCTGCTGGCCGACAAGATCGAACAGGACGATCGCATCACCATGGTCGTCTATGACGACCAGACGCTGATCAATGCACGCAAGCGCTCGCCGCTCGATCGCGGCATGCTCGCACGGGCGCTGCGTGTGATCGACGACATGAACCCCAAGGCGATCGGGCTCGATATCCTGTTCGACCAGCCGCAGGACGAGGATGCCGAACTGCTCGCCACACTGCGCGCGATGAAGACGCCGACGCTGGTCGGCTATGCCAATTTCGCTACCAATGAAAACGACATCGTCTACGACCAGCAGGTCTATCTCGAGCAGTTCCTCGCCCAGCTCGAAGGCAGCAATGCGAGGGCCGCCAGCATCCGGCTAGACAATACCCACGGGGTGACGCGCAAATGGCCCAGCATCGAGCCGGGCCTCCCTCCGTTGCTCGGCCGGGCGATGCTGCGCGCCGCGGGCGAGGACGACAAGAGCTTTCCCGGCTACGAAGGTTCGCTGCGCTATCGCCATCCCGCGTTCGAAAACGAACCGATGTACGGGCGCTTGCAGATCGACAATTTCCTCGATCCCGTGCTGATGGAGATTCCCGAGGTCCGCGCCATGCTGCGCGAGCAGATCGAGGGGCGCTATGTCCTCGTCGGCGGCGACATCATCGATTACGACCGCGTCCAGACCACGCTGTCGAGCGTGATCGGAGAGAACCCACCCGGGCTTCGCGTCCACGCCGACATGATCGCGCAGATGCTCGATGGCGACCGGCGCCCGCAGGTTTCGGATCTTACCCTGTGGCTGATGGCCGTGCTGGTGGTGACCACCGCGGTGCTGACCGGGCTGCTCGAATGGGGCAGCTGGCGCATCTACCTGCTGCTGACGGGGCAATTCGCCACCTTCATCGGCGTGCCCTTCGTGCTCGAGTGGCGCGGGATCGATACGCTCGGCGTGCCCGCAGCGGGGTGGCTGCTGGGCTGGATCATCGCCTTTTCGGCAGTGGTGTCGGCCGCGCGGGCGAGCGGCGCGGTTCAGCGCAATTTCGCCCAGGGCGCGCTGGGCAAGTACCTGCCGCGCGAAATGGCGCAGGAAATCCTCGAGAAGCCGCAGCTCTTGTCGCTCCATGGCGAGAAGAAGGAGCTGTTCGTGCTGTTCTCCGACCTCGAGGGCTTTACCAAGATGAGCCATGCGATCGAGCCGGAAATGGTCGCCAAGCTGCTCAACCGCTATCTCGACATGCTGTCGGATGTGGTGCTCAAACATGGCGGAGTGATCGACAAATTTGTTGGCGATGCGGTGGTCGCCTTCTGGGGGGCGCCGATCGCCCGACCCGACGACGGCGAACGCGCGGCGCGCGCGGGCTATGCGCTGTGGCAGGCGGGCGAGGCCTTCCGCGAGGAAGTCGCGGCGATGGATGCGGGATTACCAAAGATCGGCAAGACCCGTGTCGGGCTGCATTGGGGCGAGGCGGTTGTCGGCAATTTCGGCGGCGACAACCGTATCCAGTACACCGCGCTGGGCGACAGCATGAACACCGCCGCGCGCCTCGAGGCGGCGAACAAGGCGCTCGGCTCGAGCATCATGGCGAGCCGCGAGTTCGCCGATCGCTCGGGTCTCGACTGGTGGCGACCGATGGGGCGCGTAGTCCTGCGCGGGCGTGCGAAGCCGGTCGAACTGATGGAACCCGCGCCCGATTTTCCCGTCGACGACAGTGCGTTGCTGGCGCATGCATACAAGCTGTTGCGCGAAGGCGATGCTAGTTTTGTCGAAATCATCCGCGGGGTGGTCGCCCGCCATCCGGATGATGAGGCACTTCAAAACCTGCTATTTCGAATGCAGAATCTGGATGAGGGAGGGGTATATGTCCTCGGTTAAGACCATTATCGCAAGGGGTGCAGTCGCGATTGCGGCAGTCGGCTTTCTCGGCACGGCGGCGGCGCAGGCTGGTGTAGTGGTCAAGTCGAGTGGCCCTTCGGCCGCCAGCTATCCGGTCGGCAAAAAGCTCGACGATGCGGCCAGCGTCACGCTCAGGAACGGCGACAGCATCACCGTGCTGACCGATAGCGGTACGCGAGTCATAACGGGGCCGGGCACGCACCGCGTGGGTGCACGGGGGGCGAGCAAGCGGACGACTTTCGCAATGCTGACCCGCCAGCGGTCGGGCGCGCGGGTGCGGACCGGGGCCGTGCGCGGCGGCCCGTCAGGCGCCTCCACCAATCCCAATCTGTGGAATGTCGACACCAGCAAGCCGGGTAAGGTCTGCCTGCCCGCGGGCGATGCCATCACCTTCTGGCGTCCGACCGCCGAAGGCGAGGAGACTTGGGTGCTTGGCTCGGCGGTTTCCGATTTCCACGTGCATGTTAAATTCGACGACGGGGACGCCACCGCCTCTCTGAACGCCGAGGAATTGCCGCTGTCGCAGAACCGCATTTACGATCTTTCGGGGCCGGCAGGCGGAGCCAAGCAGCGGGTGGAATTCGTCGCGCTGGCCAACACACCGGACAATGCCGAGGACCTGGCCGTGGCGCTGGCGGGACTTGGCTGCACCGCACAGCTCGATCTGTTGAGCGACAAATTGTCCAACTAGCCGGGCACCGGTGGCCCCGCGGTCACGGGGCAGGGGGCAGCCGCGGGGGCGGCAGCGCTGAACAGGGGGAGGGGCGATGGAACGCCGGGCAGCAGGCTGGCACCGAGGGCGGGGGCAAGGACTTCGGTTGCTTGCTCTCGCACCGTTCCTGCTGCTGGGCGTACTCGGTATCGCTGCGTCCGGTTCAAGCTCCGCAGAAGCCGGCTCATCGAGCGCGCGTTACGAGGGCGTGGCGAGCTGCGCCGGCTCGACCTGCCACGGGCGATCGGAAGGCAATGGCGCGGCGGTCCGACAGGACGAGATTGCCAGTTGGCAGGAACCCTCCTCGGCCAGCGGCGCGCATAGTCGCGCCTACTCGGTTCTCGCCAGCCGCCGGGGGCGGCAAATCGCTGAGACGCTGGGGCTGGGTGCGGCGACGTCCGCGCCCGCCTGCCTCGGCTGTCACGCGACCTTCGTCCCGCCGGCCCAGCGAGGTGCGCGGTTTCACACCAGCGACGGGGTCGGTTGCGAAAGCTGCCATGGCCCGGCCGAAGGCTGGTTGCAGGTTCATTACGAAAAGGCCGCGAGCCACGCATCGAATCTCCGCGCGGGGCTGGTGCCGCTCGAGAACCCGCAGGTCCGCGCGAAGGTCTGCCTCGATTGTCATTTCGGCAGCTCCGGCAACGGCCAGTTCGTCACCCATTCGATGATGGCGGCGGGGCACCCGCGCATATCCTTCGAACTCGACCTGTTCTCCTCGCTTCAGCAGCATCACGATGAAGATGCCGACTATGTCCGGCGCAAGCCGCGTACCGACAGCGTGAGGCTGTGGGCGGTTGGGCAGGCAGAAGCCGTGGCGCGCGCGACCGACCTCTTCGCCCGGCCGGATTTCGGCATGCGCGGCATGTTTCCCGAGTTCTATTTCTACGACTGCCATTCCTGCCATCGCCAGATCACCGATGGTCCTGCGCGGCGGCTGACCTTCGAGACCAATCCGGGGCGACCGATTCCCTTCGGCAATCCTCCGTTCAACGATGAAAACATCATCATGCTGTCGACCGTCGCCAAAACGCTCGCACCCGACGCGGGCGCGCGCTTTGCCGCCGCGAGCCTCGATTTCCACCGCGCGATGGGGCGCGAGAGGGCAAGCGCGCAGCAGGCCTCGGTGGCGCTGCGCGAACGTGCGCAGGCACTGTCGAATGCCCTAGCCGCGCGCTCCTATGGAGGCGACGACGCCTATCGGGTGATCGCAGCCATTGCCTCGAAGGCGACGGCGCCGCGATTCACCGATTACGCCGGGTCGGTCCAGGCGGTGATGGCGGTCGACACGCTGCTCAATGCGCTGGTGCGCGAGCGGCGCGTGACGGTGGGCGCGGCTGCGGGTATCCGCGCCAATGTCAACCGCGCCTATGCCGCGGTGGCAGCGCCCGAAACCTATCGGCCCGCCGAATTCCGCAGCGCGCTCGCCAGCGCGGCGGGTGCCATCGGGAGCCTGCAATGATGCGGCGCAGGGCGTTCGCCTGCCTCCCGGGGGTGCTCGCGCTTGCCCTGGCAGCCTGTGGTGGTGGCGGTGGGTCCGGCGGCGGCGGAGGCGGTGGCGGCGGGTCACCAACGCCGACGCCAGCACCCCCGCCGTCGGGCCGGCTTTATGCCGATCCCGTGCAGCGGGCGCTCTCGGCCGGCGATGTCCAGAAAGTCGTCGCCCAGGCTGTGGGCGAAGCGCAGGCACGAGGCCTGCCGGCGACCATTGCCGTGGTCGACCGCGTGGGCAATGTGCTGGCGGTCTTCGCGATGGATGGGGCCCCCACCCGCACGCGCGTATCGCGGCGGACGCTGGGGGGCAGCGCGAACGCGATGACGCAAGTGGGCCTGCAGGGCGTCGAAGTGCCGACCACGGCAGCAGCGATCGCCAAGGCGATTACCGGGGCCTATCTCTCGAGCGGGGGCAATGCATTCTCGACCCGCACCGCGAGCCAGATAGTGCAGGAGCATTTCCCGCCCGCGCCGAGCACCGCGGGGCTCGAGAGCGGGCCGCTGTTCGGGGTGCAGTTCAGCCAGCTGCCCTGTTCCGACCTGTCGACCCGCGCCGTGCAGGGCATGATCGGCCCGCAGCGCTCTCCGCTCGGGCTCGCTGCCGACGCCGGGGGATTTCCGCTCTACAAGGACGGGGTCGTGGTCGGCGGGATCGGGGTCGAGGGTGATGGAATCTACGATTTCGATCCGAACATCCTCGATCGCGACAATGATGCGGAAGAGGTCGCGGCGCGCGCGGGAACGCAGGGCTACCTTGCTCCGCGCGAAATCCAGGCAGACCGGATCCCGGTCGATGGCACCACGCTGCGCTATTCGGACAGCGAATCCGCCACGCTCGGCCCGTTGCAGACGAATTTCGGCGCGATCAACGGACCCGCCGGGACACTTGTCCCGGTCGCGGGCTATTTCGACGGCACGCTGCGCGGCGGCACAGCCTATGGCAGCGAGGCTTCGGGCATCCGCCCCAGCAGCGCGGGCGAATTCGCCAATCGCGATGCCTATGTGTTGACCGATGGCACAGGCGGGGGACGCTATCCGATCCGCGCGGGCACCGATGCGGCGAGCAATGCCGCGCCGCTGACGGCAGCCGAAGTGCGCGCAATCCTCGAGGAAGCCTTCGCGGTGATGAGCCGCGCGCGCGCGCAGATCCGCCGCCCGCTCGACAGCCGCATGCAGGCTTCGATCAGTTTGGTCGATACGCATGGCGCGGTGCTCGGAATCGTGCGTTCGCCCGACGGCCCGATTTTCGGCACCGACGTCTCGCTCCAGAAGGCGCGCACGGCGGCGTTCTTCTCCAATGCGGTGGCCGGTGAGCAACTGTCCGCCGGGGCGCCGATCATCGCGCGCTACGTGCCGCGCCTGCGCAGCTTTCTCGGCGATCCGACCGCGCTCACCGGCTCTTTCGCCTTCTCCGATCGCTCGGGCGGCAACCTCTCACGCCCCTATTTCCCCGATGGCGAGGTGGGGAGCATTTCCGGGCCGCTGTCAGTCGAGCGGCCCGAGCAGTTCAGTCCCTTCGCCACCGGGCTGCAAACCGACCTCGTTGCCCCCGCTATCGGGGCGCAGGTTGGCTTCATTTTTTCGGGCGGGGCGGCCCCCGACGTCCCCCGCGGCTGCACCGAGCTGCCGCCCGCACCCGGCGGACAGAAACGCCTCGCCAACGGGATGCAGATATTCCCCGGCTCGGTGCCGATCTATCGCGGCGACCAGCTAGTCGGCGGAATTGGCGTCTCTGGTGACGGGATCGACCAGGACGACATGGTCAGCTTCCTCGGCCTGCACAGCGGCGGCCAGCGGGCGGGCGGGATCGGCAATGCCCGGGTCGAGATCCGGGCCGACCGGATCGTGGTCGCGGTCAATGGGCGCACCGTGCGGTTGCGGTTCGTCAACTGCCCCTTCGCGCCCTTCCTCGACGATCCGAAGCAGAACGTCTGCGAGGGGCTCTAGTGGCGGTCCTTGCCTTCGCCCCTCTGGCCCTCGTCCTCGCCGCGCAGGCGGAACTGCCGCCCGTGGCTGCTCCCGAGGCGCCGGTGGTTCAGGCGGAACCGGCCGAACCGCCCCCGGTCGACAACGAGATCATCGAAGGGCGTCGACGCCCCGACTATACCGAGCCGCTGCCCGAGGAAGTCACCCAGACCAACGAAGGTGGCGTACGCGCCCCACCGCCCGAGGCCTTCCCCGTCGACCAGGTGCCCGTGCCCGACCGCTGGCGCCTGATCGAGAGCCTCGGTGTGGTGAAGGAACGCTGGTGGGATCCCTACAACCAGAACACCTACAAGGGCGATCGGCCGATCAATCCCGAGAAGGTGAAATGGCTGCCGATTACCGGCGACGACTGGTTTTTCGTGCTCAACGGGGTGAGCGACACGGTGTTCGAGCCGCGTACCTTCCCGATCCCAGTGGGTGTGCAGACGACCGAACGCCCGCACAGCCTCGACGTTTTCGGCAAGGACGCGAGCTATGTCCTCTCGCAGACCTTCATCGTCGGCGCGGCGCTGCTGAAGGGAAGCACCGCCTACAAGCCGCCCGATGTCGAATACCGTGTCACGCTGGCTGCCAACCTCAACTATGTGGACGTGCCCGAACGCCGCGTGCTGTTCGTCGAACCGTCGAAGCCGTCGCATCGCCTCGATCATTTCGTGGGCGTGCAGGAAGCCTTCTTCGACTTCCATTTCCGCAACGTTTCCGACCGCTACGATTTCGACAGCGTGCGCGTGGGCATCCAGCCGTTCCAGGCCGATTTTCGCGGTTTCCTGTTCAACGACAACCAGCTGGGCGTGCGCTTCTTCGGCACGCGCGACAACAACCGCTTCCAATACAATTTCGGCGGCTTCTGGCGGCTCGAAAAAGACACCAACAGCGGCCTCAACGCGGTGCTACAGACCCCGCGCGACGATTTCGTCTTCTACGTCAACGCCTATCGGCAGGACTTCCTGATTCCCGCCCTGACCAGCCAGCTGACCTTCGTGTGGAATGCCAATCGCGAAGCCGACAACATCCAGATCGACGATAACGGCTTCCCGGTCCGGCCCGCATTGCTCGGCAGCCTGCGCGGGCGCGACTATGATGCCTTTTACATCGGCTACAATGCCGATGGCCGCATCGGGCGCATCAACCTGACCGGCAGCGCCTATTACGTCTTCGGCGAGGACCGCAATTCCCTCTTCACCGACCGTCCGGCTGACATCAGTGCCTGGTTCGGTGCGATCGAGGCGAGCTACGACCGCGACTGGATGCGCTTCCGGGTCTCGGGCGCCTATGCCAGCGGCGACGGCGATCCCTATGACGACACCGAAAGCGGGTATGACGCGATTTTCGAGAACCCGGTCTTCGCAGGCGCCGACACGAGTTACTGGATCCGCCAGACGATCCCCTTCGCAGGTGGTGGCCGGGCCATCAGCGTCAATGGGCGCAATGGCATCCTCAATTCGCTGCGCAGTTCGAAGGAACAGGGGCAGTCGAACTTCAACAATCCGGGCCTGATGCTGCTTGGCGTGGGTGCGGATTTCGACATCACGCCCGAGTTCCGCCTCTCGGCCAACGCCAACCACCTGTGGTTCGAGAATACGGCGACGCTGCAGGCGCTGCGCAACGAAGGCTCGATCCCCAAGGAAATCGGCTGGGACCTTTCCGCAGCGGCGATCTGGCGGCCCAAGGCGACGCAGAACATCGTCTTCCGCCTTTCGGCCGCGGCGCTCATCTCGGGTGACGGCTTCGACGATTTGTTCACCTCCCTCGGCAATCCGGGCGCCTATTATTCGGTGCTCGCCAATGCGATCCTGACCTACTGATGCGCGAGCTTTCCCGCCTCCTCGCCGCGATCGCGCTGATGCTGCTTGCAGGAGCCATGGGCCTGCGCGCGGCGGAAAAGGAAAAACCGGTCAAGCGCGATTACAGCCTCGTAATGGCCGCGCCCGCACCGCGCATCCAGACAGAAGAGCAGATGGCGGCGAAATCGGCCGGGTGTTTCTCTTGCCACATCCGCACCGACCAGCCGACCATGCACGAAACGCCCGCAGTCCGGCTCGGCTGCGTCGACTGTCATGGCGGCAATCCCAATGTGATGGGCAATAGCGAACTCGCGCATGACGATCCCGCCTATGTCGCAGCACGCGATGCAGCGCATGTGCTGCCGACTTATCCCGAAAGCTGGCACTGGCCCTCCTCGGCCAATCCCAAGCGCTCCTATGCGCTGCTCAACAAGGAAGACCCGGTTTTCGTCCGCTTCGTCAATCCGAGCGACTACCGCGTCGTGCGCGAAGCCTGCGGGGCCTGCCATATCGAGACGATCGAGGCAGCCGAACGCTCGATCATGGCTTCGGGCGCGATGCTGTGGGGCGGGGCGGCCTACAACAACGGCATTCTGCCCTTCAAACGCTACATCCTGGGCGAAGCCTATACGCGCGACGGCAAGCCCGCGAAAATCGAGAGCCCTGGCGTTCCGGCCGGAACCGTTACCGAAAACCAGGAGGCGCGCGGCGCGCTAGCGGCGCTCTATCCGATGCCCACCTGGCACGTGATCCCGCCCGCCGACGTCTTCCGCGTGTTCGAGCGCGGCGGGCGCAACATTGCCAGCCAGTTTCCCGAGATTGGCTTGCCCAACCCCACGGGGAGCATCCAGCGGCTGGAGGAGCCGGGCCGCCCGGACCTCAAGCAGTCGAACCGCGGTCCGGCCACGGGCCTGCGCGTCGCGATCCCCGTGCTCAACATACACAAGACGCGGCTGAACGACCCTTTCATGTGGTTCATGGGCACCAATGACCAGCCGGGCGATTATCGCCATTCGGGCTGCGCGGGGTGCCACGTGGTCTATGCCAACGACCGCGAACCACGCCATTCGCTGACCTATGCCAAATACGGCCGCGACGGGCAGAGCGCGAGCATCGATCCGACTATCGCTGCGCTCTACGAGGGTGGCCACGATGACGGGCACGGTGGCGGCCACGGTGCGGTGAAGGCGCCGGGGCACTCTGACGAGGAACCCGCGCTCAAGCAGCGAAGCGGCAGCGCGAAGGAAAGCGGCCATCCCATCCGCCACAGCTTCACCCGCTCGATCCCCACCGCGCAGTGCATGAATTGCCACATGCACCAGCCCAACATCTTCCTGAATTCCTATCTCGGCTACACCATGTGGGATTACGAGAGCGATGCCCCGCACATGTGGCCAAAGGAGCAAAAGTACCCGACGGCAGCCGAGGTGCGCGAAGTGCTCGACCGCAATCCCGAAGGCGCTGCGCCCAAGGGCAAATGGGCCGATCTCGATTTTCTCCGCAACGTCTACGACCTCAATCCCGATCTCAAGGATACACAATTCGCCGATTATCACGGCCACGGCTGGAATTTCCGCGCGATCCTGAAACGCGACCGCGACGGAAACCTGCTCGACAAGGACGGGCAGATCGTCGCGCCCGACGATCCCGAGAAGTGGCGCAAGAAGGGCGAGGGCAAGTTCGTCGAACCCGGGATCAATCCCGGCAAGACGGTCCACCTGATGGACATCCATGCCGAGAAGGGCCTGCAATGCGCCGACTGCCACTTTGGGCAGGACAGCCACGGCAATGGCCTCATTTACGGCGAAGTCGCCAATGCGGTGGAGATCGGCTGCAAGGACTGCCACGGCACGCCCGACGCCTATCCCAGCCTGCTGACCAGCGGCCCCGCCGCACCGCCCAAGGGGACCGACCTGTCGCTGCTCCGCAACCCCGATGGCCAGCGTCGTTTCGAGTGGACCTATGGCGAGGACGGGCGCCGCGTGCTCGTCCAGCGTTCGATAGTCGATCCGAGGCTCGAATGGGAGGTGGCCCTCGTCAAGGATAGCGTCGATCCGAACTCGAGCCACTTCAATGCCAAGGCGGCGCGCGCCAAGCTGATGAGCAGGCAGGGGGCGGAAACCGGGCTGTTCGAATTCGGTACCGGGATTGCGCCCGAAGACCGTGCGCATGGCACCGAGGAAATGGCCTGCTTCACCTGCCATCTTTCCTGGACCACCAGCTGCGGTGGATGCCACCTGCCGATCGAGGCCAACTGGAAGACCAAGTCCCATCGCTATGGCGGTGAGGAGACGCGTAATTTCGCAACCTACAACCCGCAGGTCGCGCGCGACCAGATGTTCCAGCTCGGGCGCCACCAGACGACCAAGGGCAACCAGGTCGCCCCAATCCGTTCGACCAGCGCTCTGGTGCTGTCCTCGACCAATATCAACCGCGAGCGGATTTACGTCCAGCAGCCGCCGGTCGCCGCATCGGGCTATTCAAGCCAGGCCTTCGCGCCGCACTTTCCGCATACCGTCCGGCTGACCGAGACCAAGACTTGCAGCGATTGCCACCTGTCGGTCGAGGACGACAATAATGCGATCATGAGCCAGCTGCTCCTGCTGGGAACCAACTTCGTCAATTTCGTGGGGCTCAACGCCTGGGTCGGTCTCGACACGGGTTTCGAGGCGGTGCGCGTTACCGAATGGGACGAGCCGCAAGCGGTGCTCGGCAGCTATCTCCACCGTTATGCCTATCCCGATTACTGGCGCATGCATGTCGAGGACAATGGCCGCGAGCTCAAAGATTGGGTGCGCGGCAAGACCTTCGATGGCGATCTCGGCGGTGAGACCAAGGCATTCGAGCAATTCGCCAATGTCCACGAGGGCACCCGCGACGCTGTCGGCTGCCTGCAATTGCGCGGCGAATACATGTTCGTCGCCGAAGGCAAGGGGGGGTTCCGCGTCTACGACGTCGCCTCGATCGCCAACAAGGGCGTGTCCGAGCGGATCCTTACCGCGCCCTTCAGCGCGATGGGACACGACAGCCACGTAAAGACGAAAAATGCCACCTGCATGGCGCTTGCCACCAACCAGCCCGTGCGGCCCGACCGCAACAAGGCGATGGCCGCGACCCCGGTGAACGATGCCGACGGCAAACCGGTGCTAAACGATGATGGCACGCCGATGACCCTGCTCCAGGTGAACCAGGAGCAGCCGATGAGGCCGATTTACGACTTTGCGGTGATCACCGACGCCGTCGAAGGGCTGGTGCTGGTCAATGTGGAAACCATGGCCGATGGCGAGTTCCGCAACAACAAGCTTGAGCGCGCCACGCTCGCCGACGGGCGGAAGGCCTGGAACCCCGATGGCGTCCTCACTGGCGCCCGGCACATCACGCTCGCCGGTGACATCGCCTATGTCACCTCGGCTGCCGGCCTGGTGACGATCGATCTGTCCGAGCCGACAAATCCGCAGCTGATGGCGGTACGCGAACTCACCGATGCGCGCGCCTCGACCATCCAGTTCCGCTATCTCTGGGTGACCGATGCCGAAGGCGTGAAGCTGTTCGACGTCACCGACATGCGCAATCCCGTAGCCTTGCCGCAAGCCACTGTCCCGCTGGCCGATGCGCGGCGGATCTATGTCGCGCGGACCTATGCCTATGTCGCGGCCAAGAAGGACGGACTCGTCATCCTCGACGTCAAGCGGCCGCTGGCGCCGAAAATCTATCAGCGCGTCACGCTGGACGGCACTCTCGACGATGCAGAGGACGTCATCGTTGGTTCGACCAATGCGACGCTGTTCGCTTATGTCGCCGACGGGAAGAACGGGCTCAAGGTGCTCCAGCTCACGAGCCCCGACAGCCAGCCCAATTTCTACGGCTTCAGCCCCGCGCCCAAGCCCGAATTGATCGCTTGGGCGCGGACCAAGGGTGCGGCCCTTTCGCTGAGCAAGGGGCTCGATCGCGATCGCGGGGTCGACGAGACCGGCGGGCAGATGGCGGTCTTCGGCCGGCTCGGTTCACGTCCCTTCAATCGCGAGGAGATGGAGCGGCTCTTCCTCACTCGCGCGGGCGTGCCGTGGAAAGTGAGCGACGAGCCCGACCCGCGTGCCTGGGTCGGCGGGCGCGGGCCATGGCTCGACCGCGCAGCCGCGGCGCTCGACGACTAGCGCCGCTCGGCCTTCATTTCGCGCACCATCGGCTTCAGGTGCTCGCCGAAATGGGCGAGAACCTCCCATTCGCCGCAGCTCTCGTAATGCGTGACGAGGTCAAGCCCATCCCAGTAATGCAGCGCGTAGCTCGGCGGTTCGGTGGTAATCAGCGAGCGGTTGTCGGCCCGGTTTTCGTCGATCGGGCGCAGGTCGAGCGCGACCAGCGGTGCGACCGAGGGGGTGATGCCCAGCGGGATGCCCCGGAAACGCGCGGCGACGCGGCGATGCAGGTGGCCGCAATGGATCGCGCGGATGGCGTGCTGGTGACCTTCGACAGCATCGGCGAAATGCGCGATCCACTGTTCATCGGGGGCCGGGTCCATCCAGTCGATCCCGCTGACGATCGGCGGATGGTGCATGAAGATCACGCAGGGCGTGTCGCCTCCCGCCGCCAGCTGGGCCTTCAGCCAGTCACGCCTGCGGATGCAGAAGGCGCCGCCGTGGCGACCTTCCTCGAAAGTATCGAGGCAGATGATCCTGAGCCCGTCGCGCTCGACGACATATTGGAGGAACTCGTCCTCGCAAGGCGTATCGGGGAAGGCGCGGCGCAGTTCCTCGCGATCGTCGTGATTGCCGACCAGCGGCAGCAACGGGCACGGCATCTCGCCCAGGACCGCCGCGATCTTGGCAAAACTGTCGCGGTCGCCATGATCGGTGAGGTCGCCCGACAGGACCAGGAAGTCGAGCTTGTGGGGCGCCCGTTCGAGCCGCTCCAATACCGCGCGAAAGCGGATACGGTTGAGCTCTTCGGGCCGCGCGTCGGGATCGAATCCGATATGCACATCGGTCAGTTGCGCGATCAGCAATGGGCCTCTCCTCGTGTCTCGCGACCGGGCTTCATTCTCTTCCTCGGGCAGGCGCCGGCAGGCCGGCGATCCGGCCGGGCTTCGGGCTTAGCGGTCCATCCTTCCGGCGACGGAAGTCCGGCGGGTGATAGCTGTGGCACATCGCGCAAGTAGAGGGCACTTCCGCCGCCGCTGCCGCCGCGCCCATGTGACATTCGCGGCAGGTCGCCAGCGTCGGCAGCAGCAGGTCGGTGGCCTTGCTAGAGGTGTCGGCAGCATGGCAGCTGGTGCAGTCTTCCTGTTCGTGCGCCTCGTGGTCGAAACGAGCATTGAGGAAGTAGTGATCGCGCTGGAAAACCGGCATCACCGTGGCCTCGCCACCCGAAGTCGTGGGGATGTGGCATTCGCCGCAGACGCCGTCCTCCGAGAGCGCCTGAGCGATCCCGATGTAATTGCGCGCCGGCCTGCCGAAGTCCTGGAAATAGCGCCCCCCGCGCTTGAATTCGCCCGGGCGTCGGAGGCCGCGCGTAACCGGCGCGCGCGGGGCGCGGTCCATGGCGATCAGGTCGGCGCGCATTTGCGCGACATCGCCGTGGCGGAGCGTGCGGAAAGTCGACCCGACCTTGTCGTAGACGAGGCTGTGACAATCCTCGCAGGCGCTTTCCATCTCGACCGGAAGAAATCCGTTGCGATCGGCGGTGCGGCGATGGCAGTCCGAACAAACCAGCGCCTCGCCATAGGCGGGAAGGTTACCCGCCATGCGCGCCACGCCGTTCGTTTCCGACAGATGCATGGCGTGGGGAAAGCGCAGGCCGCTGGCCTCCTGCGCCTGGCCGTCGAGCGTCACGCGGCGCGTCTTGTCGCTGCCGATCTTGGCGAAGACCACCGCCTGCAATTCGGGATGCGCGGTGCCGAAATCATGCGCATTGCCGAGCGCGGTGTCGCTCAGCCGCGTATCCATAGTTGCGTGGCAATTCGAACAGAATTGCTGCGCGGCGGGTTCCATCCGCCCCGCCCCCTCATGTTCGGTGTGGCAGGTCGTGCAGGCTTCGGGGCCCTCCTTGCCGAAGATCTCGGCGACCTGCCACAGCAGCGCCTCGCCCGTGCCCATCGGTCCGCGCGCACGGACCAGATCGTTCCGGTCCGCATGATCGCCGATATCACGGTGGCACGCGAGGCAGGTCTCGTCGCGCACCGAAACGAAAGGTTCGACGTGGCAGGCCTCGCAATTGTTCTCGAGCGAATGGTGCGCGAGGCTCAATTGGCCCGTGCTCCAGCTCGAATCCCAGGCGACCTGGTCGGGGCCGTCTGCGCCGGGCTGCTTGTCGCTGCGCGCCAGGCCGCTCCAGATCGGCACCGCCAGGAAGGCGCCGAGGATAAGGAGCAGGCCGATCCATGCCGCAGCACGCTTGCCGGGTATGGCGCTTGCCAGATCGAAGCCGCGCACTGCATCGCGATTGCCGAATTCGCGCTCGTCCTGCGTCACCGTGACCAGCGTGCGCCCATCGGCTTCGCGTCCGAAGGTCAGCGTGTAGAGGCCGAGCGTCAGCGCGCCGCCCTTGGCCGGATCAATGGTGACCGCCCTGTGGCGATGCCCGTCGAAAGCGAAATCGCGGTCGCCCGCCGCCTCGAGCGAGAGCATGCCGCGCTCGCCCAGCGCCGCGACGACATGGTGCTGCTCGATCGAGAGGTCGGCCACCACCACGTCGTTGGTGGTCGCGCGGCCGATGGCGAGCCGGTCACCCTCGACCTCGCGCTCGCGCACGATCTCGCGGCCGGTGGCGGTTTGGTCGATCGTGCGGATGAGGAATGTCACGATCCGCCCCTCACCAGTAATAGAATACGCTGACGACGTGCGCGGTCAGTGCCGCCAGCAGCGCGATGGTGAGGGGTACGTGGACATAGAGCCAGATCTCCAGCAGCGCCTTGATCTGCATCTGGCGGCGGATCTGGTCGATCTGCGCGGCGCGCTTGCCGAGCAGGGCGCGCACCTTCTGCTGTGCCAGGTCGTCGGCACCGTCGTCATAGGCGCGATCGGTGGAGATATGCTGCAACGCCCGTCGGGTGGCATCGCGGCTCCCGGGGCCACGAAACCGCGCCAAGATGCCCGCAGCGAACACATCCTGTTCGAGCGCCGCGATGACCCTGTCGGCATCCTCGCGCGCCAGCGGCTGCGCGGCGGTCTCGAGCTGGCGGTCGATCATGGCGAGGCTCTCGATCATCTGCTCGCGTGTCATTTCACGGCGATTTTCCGACAGCGCCTGCGGCAGCGTGGCGTAGACGGTAATGCCGTAGGCACCCGACAGGATAACAAGCATCATCAGCACCCAAGCCAGCGTGTGGACGTTCCAGCCAAGCTGGAAGCCGGTGTGCATGGTGCCGATCACCACCAGCGACAGGCCGAGATAGACATGCGCGCTGGTCCAGCCCTTGAGGCTCCAGCTGCCCGGCGTCGGGCGACGCTTGCGGATGCCGAGCCAGGCGAGCCAGACGATCAGCCCGGCGCCGAGTGTGCCGAGCGTATAGCCGTACCAGCTACCGCCATTATGGCGCGGTTCGACATCGACGAGAACATAGGTCAGAACCACGAACAGGCTCATAAAGCCGGCTACGCGCGCCCAGAAAAAGGCCCGGTGGGCTAGGAAGCTCTCGTGACTGGCGGACCGCCGCTTATCGATGTCGGCATGGGCAGCACCGTCACGGCGCGAGAATAGCGAGGCCATCAGTCGACCTTCTCTTCCAGCCGCGCGACGGTGAGGAAGCGCTCGGGGCTGACGCGGATGGCGGCGCCGGTAGGGCAGGCGCGAACGCAGGCAGGGCCGCCTTCGATCCCGCTGCACATGTCGCACTTGATCGCCAGCTTGGCGTTTTCGCCCGCTTCGGCGGCCTTTCGCTTGCGCCAGGCATAGCTCGCTTCGCCGGGGCCGGGGCCGGCGCCGAACAGCAGCCAGCGCAGCAATCCAGGCTTGGGCGGCGGCTTGGCGTCCATGCGGATCACCCCATAGGGACAGTTGCGCTGGCAATTGCCGCAGCCGATGCAGGTCTCGTCGATCACTACCTCGCCATCTGGCCCGCGGCGGATCGCATTCGGCGGGCAATCGGCCATGCAATGCGGATGCTCGCAATGGCGGCACGAGGTCGGCACGTGGAGATGCGCATAGGTCCGCCCCGCCTCGCGGTCGAGCCTGCTGAGCCCGTCGTGGCTGTCGGCGCAGGCCTTTTCGCAATTGTCGCAGCCGACGCACAGCTGCTCGTCGATCAGCAGCACGTCGGTCGCTTCGCCCAATCCGTTGTCGACGAGGAACTGGGCGGTCTGCGAATACATGTCGACCGCGCCGCCAAAGCTCGCCTTGCGGCTTTCGATGAAGTCGTTGATCTCGCGCCGCGCCGCCATGTCGGCCAGCGCGCGAGTGCGGATTTCGGGCTTGGCGTCGAGAAGGGCGTTAAAGGCCTCGCCGGGGAAGCGGATCACCTCGCTCTTGATCGCGGCGCGGACGCTGGCGGTGCGTTTCGATCCGTCGATCACCGCCATCTCGCCGAAATAGGACCCGGCCGGGAGGTAGGATAGGAACACCGGCTTGCCGCCCAGATCCTTTTCGACCACCATCGAGCCGACGCGCACGATATAGATGTCCTTGTCCTCGGCGCCTTCCGCGATCACCACTTCGCCTGCGGGAACCGAAACCACTTCGGCCGCCTCGACGAGGCCGGCGATGTCCGCCGGGGTCAGGCCCGAACCGAAGATCTGCAGAACCTGCCGCTCGATCGAAATGCGGTTGACCGCGCGGCTGGCCGAAGGCGCGGTGGCCAGCAGCTTGAGCGCGGCAAGGCGCGAGAATTCGACGACCACGGTCGGCTCGGCAGCGCGGATGGTGGAGCCGCGTTTGCGCCCCGAAATCAGCCCGACCTCGCCGAAGATCGAGCCGGTTTCGATCGGCACGGTGATCGAAGGGTCCTCGGGATTCACTTCGACCAGTACCGAGCCCTCGGCGATGGCGAACATCGAGGAACCGGGTTCGTTGCGAGTGAAGATTACCTCGCCGCGATCATAGGCGTGAACCGTGCTGTCGAGCATCAGCTCGCGCATCTGCAGGGGGCTGAGCTCCTGCAGGATGACGACCTTGCTGCGGAAGGTTTCAAGCCACTCGTCGACCGACCGGCGACCGGGCAGCCCAGCGAATTTCTCGGCCAGGATCGGCTCGTCGGCGGGCTTTAGACCGGTATTCCCGTCGAGGAATTCGATGACATCGTATCCCTGGTTCATGCAATGCTTGATCAGCGGATAGCCCGCGAGCGCACCGATCACATGAATGCCCGGTTGGGTGGTCTCGAAACTGGGCGAGAGCCGGGGAAAGGCAGCGCGATCTTCGCTGGTGAATTCCACGCCGCAGCTTTCGATGAAGGCCCGCGGCGGCTGCGAACCGGTGCGCGCGATGATCCGGTCGCACCTGATCACTTCCTGCCCGTCGCGGGTTTCGAGCACGATTTCGCGCTCGCGCACCTCGACCGGGCTGGTTTCGCGTCGGACCCATAGGCGTCCGTCGGCTTCGGCTTCCTCGAGCAGCTTTACATTGGCGCCTTTCGCGCGGGCGAAATCCGCGCGGCGGTTGAGGATGGTTACGACATTGCCCTGCGCCGCATCGGCGGCCAGGCCCAGCGCATTTTCTATCCCCGCGTCGCCCGAGCCGATCACGGTGATGTGCTCGTCGACATATTCGGTAGGGTCGTCGAGCTGGTACTGGACGTGCGGCAGGTCCGCGCCGGGCAACTTCAGCAGGTTCGGATTGCCCTGCGTGCCAATGGCCAGCACCACTGCCTCGGCCTCGATGGTCGACCCGTCCTTGAGCGTCAATGTGAAGGCGCCGCTTTTTCCGGCGATGCCGGTGACCTCGGCATTGGTGCGTACGGTTACCTTGCCCTCGGCAACCTGCCGGTCCCAGGTGTCGAGAATTGTCTCGCGCTTGCCGGCCTCGAAATCGAGGTCGCTGCGCAGCACCAGATTGCTGGGCGTCGCCATCACGTGCTTGCCCTTCTGGTATTTGTAGATCGTATCGGACAGATGGTCGGTCTTTTCGAGCAGCACGTGGCTCATACCCCGCGCGGCCGCATGCGCAGCCGCGCTCAGGCCGGCCGGGCCTGACCCCACAATCGCAACGCGAACCTTGTCGCCCAAACCGCAATCCCCCCCGGAGGCTTGCGAGCCCTCTGTTATATTTTATGCGGGGCATCATAAGCGAAACACGGACAGAGGCAATTGCCCGTGATGTGGCGAGACGATAGCAAGCGATGGAAGGAGAGGGGATGGGCGAGAAGATGACGGGCAATCGCGTGCGGGGCGGCGTTTTGCTGCTCGGGCTGGCGCTGGCCAGCGTCGTGGTCGCGCTCGGCTATCGTTCGCTCGACGACGGCGAAAGCGGCGCGGAATCCGAAGCGACGACGCCGATCGCGGCGCTCGAAGCGCGCGTGGCTGACGATCCGCGCGATGCGGCAGCCTGGCAGGAGCTTGGCTTCGCCCGCTTCGACGAAGGCGATTTCGGGGCCGCGGCCGAGGCCTATCGCCGTGCGAGCGAGCTCGAACCGGAGCGAGCCGTATTATGGTCGGCGCTGGGCGAGGCGCTGGTAATGGACAGCCCGCGCGAACCGCTGCCCGCGCCCGCGCTGGCAGCCTTCCGCCGGGCGGTAGAACTGGACCCCGCGGATCCGCGAGCGCGCTATTTTCTCGCGGTGACGCGCGATCTCGACGGCGACCACGCGGGCGCGGTCACCGACTGGCTGGCGCTGCTTGCGGATACGCCACCGGGTGCGCCGTGGGAAACCGACCTCGCACGGACGATCGAACAGGTCGCCGCGATCAACAAGCTGGACGTGTCGGAGCGACTGCGAAAGGCACAGGATGCGCGACCGGAGGCGCGCGGCGCGGCGCGGGGCATGGTCGCCACCGCGGCGATCCCCGGCCCCGATGCCGCGCAGATCGCTGCGGCGACGTCCATTCCGCCCGGCGAGCAACGGCAGATGGCCGAGGGCATGGTCGCCCGTCTCGAAGGAAAACTGGACGCCGACCCGTCCAATCTCGACGGCTGGGTGATGCTGATGCGCTCCCGCATGACGCTCGGCCAGCCCGACCGGGCGCGCAAGGCGCTGGCCGATGCGGTGGCTGCCAATCCCTCCTCTGCCGCGCGCCTGCGGGCAGAGGCCGAAATCCTGGGTGTGCGCTAGTCCGGCTGGCCTTCGCCCGCCTTGGGCGTGACGGTGATCGCGATCTGGCTGAGCGAGATCACCGCCACCCAGAAGCCGATGACCGACAAGGCGCTTGCGCCGAGCACGGTGAAGGCGGCGCCCTTGAGGCCGTTCCAGTCCATCGCGACCTGCAGCAGCGCCAGGCCGAGCAAAGTCGGTACCGCGCGCATGGCAAAGGCGGTCCCGGCCCGTCCCGCGCTGACGAGCAGCGATTCGAGGCTCGCACCCACCAGCTCGATCGCCCCGGCAATCGCCAGGATCACCATGGCCCAATAGACGACGCTGAATTCCGGCCCGGCGATGAGCACGAGCCCCGGACGTCCGAAGAACAGCGCGACGAGAATGGCGATGCCGCCGCCGATCAGCGCGATATTGGCCATTCGGCGCGCCATGTCGTGGGCCGCATCCTGCGCGTGGACAAGCTCGGGATAGATGGCCTTGGACACGGTCTGCGCGAGGCTGACGAGCGCCTGGCCGAGCTGGCTGGCGACGCGAAAGCCGCCGGCGAAGGCCTCACCACCGATCGCGCCGACGAGCAGGATCAGGACCTGTTTCGAGCCGACATTGAGGCTGCCAGTCAGATTGGTCGACCAGACGAACTTCCACGCACCGGGATGATCGCGCGGGATGCGCCAGAAACTTATTTGCGAAAGGTCGATCCGGTCGCTCCTTCCCGCGACGATCCAGAGCGTCGTTGCGACTGCGATCTCGGCGGCAGCCCAGGCGAGGATGAAGCCGAGCACGGTGGGCAGCAGGATCGCGGCGAGCACCGCGCCCAGAGCCCGGACGATGGGCTGGACGGCTTCCGCCGCGGTCGCCTTGCCATATTCGAAGCGCAGGCGCAGCAGCCCCGTGGGGGTGGTGCGGATCGCCAGCAACGATACCATGCAGTAACCGAAGGCGACCCACAGCAGGTCGGCGGGCAGCGGCAGCCAGAACTGGGCCGACCAGCACAGGACCGCGGCCAGCACCGTGCCGAGCGCGATCGAGAGCAGGTCGAGCGCGATGGCGAAGCCGGTCGCCTCGCCCGGGCCATCGGGGCTCGCACCCCAGCGGACGACGAACTGCCAGGTCTGGAAATTGGCGATTCCGACCACGGTCTGACCCATGGCGACGATCAGCGCGAAATAGCCGAAGCCGTCGAGCCCCAGCGTCCGCGTCGCCAGCGCCAGGTAGAGCAGGCTGAGGACGGCGTTGACGCCGCGACCGGTCAGCAGCCAGCCGATATTGCGGATCAGGCGTCCCATCGCGGAGCGAGCGTCGTCAGGCCGTGGCGAGCCGCTTGGTCAGCAGCTTTTCGGTCACCTGGAAGGTGCGTTCATTGTCGACGTCGATGGCGCAATAGCCATGGTCCATTTCCAGCGGGACCAGCTTGAAGCCGAAGCGGCGCGAAACCTGGGCGAAGAGCTTCTCCTTGGTCCCCCAGCCAAGGAAGAAGCGGATCAGATTGACCACGCCGAAGGCCTTGGCGATGCGGCTCGGGAATTTCACGAACTGCCCGCCGCCGCGCATGATCTCGGCTGCCGAGAGCGCCTCGGCGTTCCCGATCCAGTATGCGTTGCAGTTCGAATAGCCGCCGTCGGAGAATTCGTAGAACTTCTTCTGACCTTCGGGATCGGCGGCGATGACGTCTTCCTTGCGCGCCAATGCCGCGGCGGCCCCGGCTTGGCTGGCGATCGCCTTGTCGGCGAATTCGGTGAAATCCTCGGGCAGCCACAGGCAGTTGTCCGCAGTGGTGATGAGGATGGGATAGCCGGCACCCTCGGCCCCGGCGAAGACGCTGTCGACGAGGTTGAAGGCACCGGGCCTGAACACCAGCCGCCCTTGCTCGACCAGCCTGGCGATCGAGGGGATCGCGGCAATCTCGTCGGGCTCGTGCGCGACCACGCGGATTTCACCGATGCGCGGGCTTGCGGCGACATTCATCACCACGCGCTCGATCATCGGCATGCCGCCGACCGGAACCACGCATTTCTGGGCCACGCCTGCGCGCTCGGCGAGCGGGTCGAGCACACCCGAACGCTTGCCCGCCATGATGAGCGCGGTGACCTTGCCATCGTTTTCGGTAGTCATGGCCGCGCAAATAGAGACGAATGCGGCGGTTGTCACTCTCCCGCCGCTCGGGCACGGCAAGCAGCCATGCGGATTATCTTTTCTCGCAAGGGGTTCGACAGCTCTTCGGGGGGCGGTCCCTCGCCGATCGTCGCGGGGCGTCCGGTCAGCCTGCCGATCCCGGCCGGTGCGGCCTCGCGCACGACCTATGGCGATCTCGGGCTGGGCGAACACGCGTGCAAGGCCAGCCGGGGACGGTTCGGCGCGCGCGACCTGTGCCATCACGACCCGATGTTCCTTGCCGACGGAACCTGCCTGTTCGGCCAATGCGGCGCGGCACAGACGCATCTCGCCAACCGCGGGGTCGGGCTGGGGGACGTGTTTCTCTTCTTCGGCCTGTTCCGCGCGGATGGCGGCGATCCGCACCACCGCATCTTCGGCTATCTCGAGGTCGAGGAGCGTATCGACCTGACCCGCGCCGTACCGAGGCATCTGGTCGAGCGCGGCCACCCGCATGCGCTCGCGCTCCATGCCGGCAACGATGTGGTCTATGCCGGGCGCGGGAGGCAGGCCGCGAGCGCAAGCGACGCGCTGCGGCTGAGTGTGCCGGGCGGGCCGCCCTCGCTATGGAAGCGGCCCGCATGGCTCGCGCAGGGAGGGCTCAGCTATCACGACCGGCCCGAACGCTGGCTGCGCGGCGGCAGGCTGAAGAGCGTCGCGCGCGGTCAGGAATTCGTCGCCGATATCGGCCGCCGGAAAGCCCCGCGCGAATGGCTTGCGCGCGTTTTGGACGAGATCAGAGCGTCTTGATGATCGCGCTGAAGTCGAGGCCCGCATTGTCCTCGGCGAACTGTTCGTAAAGCTCCTTGGCGTGGCGACCGAGCGGGGTGGAGGCATCCGCCGTTTCCGCCGCTTCCATCGCGAGCCGGAGGTCCTTGAGCATCAGCCCCGTGGCGAAGCCGCCCTGGTAGTCCTTGTCCGCCGGACTCTCGACGCCGACGCCGGGCATCGGCGTGTAGGCGTTCAAGGACCAGCAATAGCCCGAGGACTGGCTGGAAATTTCGTAGAACTTCTGAGGGTCGAGGCCGAGCTTTTCGGCCATCTTCATCGCTTCGGCGGTGCCGATCATCGAAATGGCGAGCAGCATGTTGTTGCAGATCTTGGCGGTCTGGCCCGCGCCCGCATCGCCCGCGTGGATCACCGCCTTGCCCATCGCCTGCAGCACTTGCTCGGCGCGCTTGAACGCTTTCTCGGTCCCGCCAACCATGAAGGTCAGCGTGCCGCCATTGGCCGCCGCGATTCCGCCCGAAACGGGAGCGTCGACCATGTCGTATCCGGCAGCTTCGGCCTTGGCGATCACTTCCTTCGCGGTGGCCACGTCGATGGTCGAGCAGTCGAGCAGGACTGCGCCTTCGGGTGCCTTGCCGATCACGCTGCCTTCGTAGACCGCTTTCACGATCCCGCCATTGGGGAGCATCGTCACGACACCATCTACGCCCTGCACGGCTTCGGCTGCATCGGTGAAGGTCGCGCAGCCGTTGTCCTTGGCAGTCGCAAGCGCTTCTTCCGAAAGGTCGAAGGCGTTCACCTCGTGCCCCGCCTTAACGAGGTTCGCGGCCATCCCGCCGCCCATATTGCCGAGGCCGATGAAGGCGAGTTTCATAAAGCACCTATTTCGCTGAGAAATCCGTAGCCGCCGAGGAATAGCATCGACGGGCCAAAAAGTGTGATCATGATTAGCTGGAACGTTTGCAGCCAGCGGTCAAATCTTGTGAGCGGCAGCGGCTCGTCGCCAGTCGCCTTCAGGATGCCAGCTTCGAGTAGGCTGATACTCTCCGCATGCCGGTTTCGCCAACCAACAAAGGCCAGCCAACAAAACAGGAGGCCGACAAGAAATAGGCCCAGGGCGAAAATCACCGCCCCTTCCACTTACCCTCGCGCTTCTCGACGAAGGCGGCCATGCCTTCCTGCTTGTCCTCGCTCGCGGCGAGGATCTGGAAGATGCGGCGTTCGATCACCAGGCCCTGATCGAGGCTGGTCTCGAATGCGGCGTTGACCATTTCCTTGTTCGCAATCGCGGCCATCGGCGGCATGGAGGCGATCTGCGCAGCGGTCTTCATCGCTTCGTCGAGCAGGTCGTCATGCGGCACGACGCGCGCGACGAGGTTGCTGCGCTCGGCTTCCTCGGCACCCATCATGCGGCCCGTCAGGCACATTTCCATCGCCTTCGACTTGCCCACTGCCTTGGTCAGCCGCTGCGAGCCGCCCATGCCCGGGGCAACGCCGAGCTTGATCTCGGGCTGGCCGAACTTGGCGTTTTCGCTGGCGATAATGAAATCGGCCATCATCGCGAGTTCGCACCCGCCGCCGAGCGCGAAGCCGTTGACCGCGGCGATCCACGGCTTGCGGGTCTTCTTGACGATCTCGCTGGTCCAGGGGCTGAAGAAATCGTCCAGATAGAAGTCCGCCGCTTCCTTCTCGCTCATTTCCTTGATGTCGGCGCCGGCGGCGAAGGCTTTGTCGCCCGAACCGGTCAGCACCGCGCAGAGCTGGCTGGCATCGGCCTGGTAGGCGGCGAAGGCCTCGATCAGTTCCTCGAGCACCTTGCTGTTGAGCGCGTTCAGCGCCTTGGGGCGATTGAGGGTGATCAGCGTGACCGCATCGCGCTGTTCGACGGTGATGGTTTCGAAGCTCATAGGGGTTTCCATTCCTCGTCTGCGGGAAGCGGGGCGAAGATGCTGTCGAGCAGTTCCTCGCTCACGCCCTCTGGCGTTGCCGGATCCCATTTGGGGTCGTTGGTCTTGTCGACGATCACCGCGCGCACGCCCTCGGCAAAGTCGGGCCGGGTCAGGACGCGTGATGCGATGCGGTATTCCATGACCATGTTGTCGGCGAAACTGTCGAGCTTCTCGCTCTCGGCCAGCTGGCGCAACGCGACCTTGCAGGTCTGCGGGCTCTTGCTGCGCAGCGTAGCCAGTTCCTTCGCCGCCCATTCGCCGTCCTCGACCTCGAGGCTGGCGAGGATATCCTCGTAGCGATCGGAGGCGAAATGCTTCTTGATACGCTCGGCATTGGCCTCGATCCGCGCGGGCGGAGGGGTGGTCGACAGTTCGGACAGGATGCCCGCGATCCGCTCGGGATGCTCGACAATCCGCGCCTTGGCTTCCGCCAGCTTGTCGCTCGGCAGGTAATGCGTGGCGATGCCCGCCCACAGGCATTCCGCCCCGTCGAGCCGTGCGCCGGTCAATGCGAGAAACTGCCCGAGCCGGCCGCCGAGCCGCGAAAGGTGCCAGCCGCCGCCCACATCGGGAAACAGGCCGATCCCCGTTTCGGGCATGGCGAAGCGCGTGTTCTCGGTCGCGACGCGGTATTTGCATGGCAGCGCAATGCCCACGCCGCCGCCCATGGTGATGCCGTCCATGAAGGCCACGATGGGCTTGCCGTATTCGAACATCTGGTGGTTGAGCTGGTATTCGTCGTGGAAGAAGGCGCGGCCCGACGCGCCGCCATCGTTGAGCGCGGAGTGGCGCAGCAGGTTGATGTCTCCGCCGGCGCAGAAGCCGCGACCCTCTGCGTGGTCGAGGATCACCGCCTTCACGCCATCGTCGCCCGCCCAATCGGTCAGCGCCGCGCTCATCGCGTGGCACATGTCGAGCGTCAGCGCGTGCAGCGCCTTGGGGCGGTTGAGCGAGATATGGCCCGCGCAGCCGTGGGAGTGGATATGGACATTATCGGTCATCGTGGGAACTCTCGTCGGGTGACGGGGCGCTTTTGTCGAGGCGTTTCAGAATCTTGTGGCCGTAGTACCAGCACAGGACAACGAGGATCAGCAGAAGGACGACGATCACCGAGACGCCGTCCAGAATATCGCTGAGTCTTTCCGCGATCACTGGCGCAGCATCTCCCGCCCGACGATCATCCGCATGACCTGGTTGGTGCCTTCGAGGATCGAATGCACGCGCAGGTCGCGCCAGAAACGCTCGATCGGATATTCCTTGAGATAGCCGTAGCCGCCGAACAGTTGCAGCGCGTCGTTCACGATCTTGCTGCCGCTGTCTGTCGCCAGCCGCTTGGCCATGGCCGAGAATTTGCTCTTGTCGGGCGCGTTATCGGTGACCTTGGCTGCGGCGAGATAGAGCAGCGCGCGCGCCGCCTCGAGATCGGTCGCCATGTCGGCCAGCATGAACTGGGTGTTCTGGAAGTCGGCGATCGGCGTGCCGAACTGCTGGCGTTCCTTGGTGTATTTGACCGCCTCGTCGAGGCATCGCTGGGCGCCGCCCAACGAGCAGGCACCGATATTGAGGCGCCCGCCGTCGAGACCCATCATGGCGAAGCGGAAGCCTTCGCCCTCGTCGCCAACGCGGTTGGCCACGGGTACACGGGCATCCTCGAAGATCACCTGCGCGGTCGGGCTGGCGTTCCAGCCGAGCTTCTTTTCGGGTTTGCCGAAGGACACGCCCGGCGTGTCCTTGTCGATCACCAGGCAGGTAATGCCCTTGGTCTTGTGGTCCGAAGTGCGAACCATGGTGACGTAGACGTCGTTGAAGCCGCCGCCCGAGATGAACTGCTTCGTGCCGTTGAGCACATAGTGATCGCCATCCAGCCGGGCGCTGGTCTTGAGACCCGCCGCGTCCGAGCCGCTGCCTGGTTCGGTCAGCGCATAGCTGGCGATCTTTTCCATCGTTACGAGGTCGGGCAGGTACTTGTCCTTGACCTCCTGCCCGCCGAAGCGGTCGATCATCCAGGCGGCCATGTTGTGGATCGAGATATAGGCGCTGGTCGCGGGGCAGCCATAGGCCATCGCTTCAATGATCAGCGCCGCCTCGAGCCGGCCGAGCCCGATGCCGCCCGATTCCTCGCTGACGTAGATCGCCCCGAAGCCGAGTTCCGCGCTCTGCTTGATCACATCGCGCGGGAAGTGGCTCTTCTCGTCCCACTCGGCGGCGAAGGGGGTGATGGTGTCGGCGGTGAAGCGCTGCGCCATGTCCTGGATCTGCAGCTGTTCTTCGGTGAGCTGGAATTGTCCTGCATTCGTAGTCATGGCGCGCGCTCTAGCGTTGCCGGTAACGCTAGGGAAGGGGCGAGGCGGTCATTCGGGGACAATCGCCTCGGCCTCGATCTCGACCTTCCATTCCTCGCGGCACAGCCAGGCGACCCCGGCCATGGTCGCAGCGGGCCGGGCCTCGCCCATAAAACGGGCGTGGACGGCGCCCACCGCGTCCTGGTCCGCCGGATCGGTCAGCAGCATGCGCGTGCGCACCACGTCGCGCGCGTTGCCGCCGAGCTGCTCGATCGCGCGCAGAATGAGGACGAAGCAGCGCTCCGCCTGTGCAGCGGCATCGCCAGGAGTGGAGGACCCGTCGTCCTCGACCGGGCCGGTTCCGGCAACGGTAATGCGATTACCCTCGCGCACTGCGCGGGCGAAACCGAACTGCGCTTCGTAGGGCGAGCCGGTAAAGGCGTGGCGGCGGCTCACCCGCAGGTGATCTCGGTGATCTTGCTGTTTTCGTCGTATTTCACATTCACGCGATCGGCACGGTATTCCATCGTCCAGACCGAGTTCGGAGGCCCCCAGCGCAGGGTGGTGGCTCCGCTGTCCTTGAGGATCGCGGCGCCCATCTGCGCCGTGGCGTCATGGCCGATATGGTATTGGGCGGGGGCCGCGTCGCAGCCGCCGTCAGCGGGAGGCGCAGGCGGCGCTTCGCCGTCGGCATTCGCCGTGGTGCAGGCGGCAAGGGGAAGGGCGGTCAGGAGTGCAAGCAGGGGGCGCATGGCATTTTCCTCAACTATCGCATCGTTTAAGCGGAATCGGCTCGAACTGCTCCTCGTCGACCGATCGCGGCGTGAGTATGGTGCCGTTTTCGCTGAGCGTAAACTGGCGCACCATCTGCCAGCGTTCGCCCTCGCCTTCCATCGCGAGCGAAACGACGATGCGGGCCGGATCGTCGATTTCGACTCGGGTCACTTCGCCTCGCGCTTCGTAGAAACCGATAGACTTGGGAGCGACTTCGAGACGCAGGTCGGACTGGGGATCGCAGGTGCCCCGGACGCTGTCCCACGTGCCATGGAAGGCTTCGGGAATTTCCTCGGCGAGCGTTGGTTGGGGTAGAGGTTTCGCCCCGTCGCCGATCCCGCCGTCGGGCTCGACCGGGATGGCCGTTTCCCCGTCCCGCGAGGATTGGGCGTCCTCAGCCGGGCCCGAGCAGGCGGCCAGCAGCAGGATCGCGGCGGAGGGGAAGAGGAGGCGCATCGATATCTCCTTGAAAACGCCTCCTTCCAACGCCCCGCGACCGATTGTTATCCCATCGTCGGAATAACGAAGGCGTTTGACCCGTCGCCGCCGCCATCGGGCCAGCGCTGGGTGACCTTCTTGGCCTTGGTCCAGAACTTGAGGCCTTCCATGCCATACTGGTCGATGTCGCCGAAGCCCGAGCGTTTCCACCCGCCGAAGCTGTGATAGCTCACCGGGACGGGGATCGGTACGTTGATGCCGACCATGCCGACATTGACGCGATGCGCGAATTCGCGCGCGGCATGACCGTTGCGGGTGAAGATGGCGACGCCATTGCCATACTGGTGCTCGCTCGGCAGGCGCACGGCGTCCTCGAAATCCTTCGCGCGCACGATCTGGAGGACGGGGCCGAAGATTTCTTCCTTGTAGCTTTCCATGTCGGTGGTGACGCGGTCGAGCAGTGTCGGGCCGACGAAAAAGCCGTTCTCATGCCCCTGCAGGCTGAAACCGCGGCCGTCGATCACGACTTCGGCGCCTTCCTTCTCGGCAGTGTCGATCCAGCTTTCGACGCGCGCCTTGTGCTCGGGCGTGACGACCGGGCCGTAATGCGCATCGGGATCGTTCGAGACACCGACGCGCAGGGCGTTGATCGCGGGGATCAGCTTTTCGCGCAATTTGTCGGCAGTATCCTCGCCCACGGGGACCACGACCGGCAGCGCCATGCAGCGCTCGCCCGCCGAACCGAAGGCCGCACCGGCAAGATCGTTCACCACCTGGTCGAGATCGGCGTCGGGCATGACGATGCCGTGGTTCTTCGCACCGCCGAAAGCCTGCACGCGCTTGGCATTCGCGGTTCCGCGCGAATAGATGTATTGCGCGATGTCCGACGAGCCGACGAAACTGACCGCCGGGATGTCGGGATGATCGAGGATCGCGTCGACCATCTCCTTGTCGCCGTGGACGACCTGGAGAAGTCCTTCGGGGGCGCCTGCCTCGACGAACAGCTCGGCGAGGCGGACCGGAACGCTGGGATCGCGTTCGGAGGGCTTGAGGATGAAGGCGTTACCCGCCGCGATCGCCATGCCGAACATCCACATCGGGATCATCGCGGGGAAGTTGAACGGGGTGATGCCCGCACCGATGCCGAGCGGCTGGCGCATCGAATAGACGTCGATGCCGGGGCCTGCGCCTTGCGTGTATTCGCCCTTCAGCGCCTGCGGGATGCCGCAGGCGAACTCGATCACCTCGAGCCCGCGCTGCACATCGCCATGCGCATCCTCGACCACCTTGCCGTGCTCGCTCGACAGCAGCTCGGCGAGTTCCTGCTTGTGCGTCTCGACCAGCTCCTTGAACTTGAACATGACGCGCGCACGCCGCTGCGGATTGGTCGCCGCCCACTCGGGCTGGACCTTCTTCGCCGCATCGACCGCCCGCTGCAGCAGCGCAGCATCGCCGAGAGCGACCTCGGCCTGCACTTCGCCCGTCGACGGGTTCCAGATCTTGTGGGTGCGATTGGCGGAACCGCCCGTTCCGCCGACGATGAAATGGTCAACCTGACGCATCGGAAAAATCCTCTCTTTCGTTGGCAACGGCCCATACGCGCGCAAGGTCCGAAATCAACCGCTAAGGGGACGAATTGCCGTTCCGCAGATGGGGGAAGGGCGTTCCGGCAAAGTGAATTCCGGTTCGGGCGAGAATTCGGGATTGTTCTCACCCGGCGAAGCTTTCGACTGAAAATACAAGCGATTCGCGGATCGATTATCCCGATAGCGCGTTGGGCCGAGGCAATGGGACAGGTTTCGCGGCGGCCGCAGGCGGCCGGGCGACTTCATTCCCGCCGCGCCCAGTTTCCAGTTAAAGCCTCGAGGTGATCGGTGTTTACACAGCTCAATCCACCGCTTCCGGTGCTGGTGACCGACAGGGGCAAGGGACTTGCCTTTGCCGTGATCGATTATGGGGTGGAGCATAATTTGATCTGGGTGACCGCGCTCGACCGGTCGGGCGAAATCTGGTGCGCGCCCAATCCGAAGGTCCGCCTGCAGGCGAACTGGACGATGGGGCGGGACAGGGATCCGGCCCACGATCCCGACAAGAGAGAGGAAATTGCGCAATGAAAGCGGGCGTTCTGGCGGTCGAGGACGATCTGGCCGAGGAAATCGAGGCGCAGTTCCGTGCGCATATCGCCGATGCGGCCTTCCCCTGCGTGGGCGCGAAATCGGCGCAGGCGCGCGACATGCTCGAAGTGCTCGTCGCCTTCGACATGCGGAGCGCGTGGGACGATCTGCGCATCCACGATAAGCTGCTCGAATGGGCCGAACGCTATCGCAGCGACCCCGAAGGGCTGCGCAGCATGGCGGTGGTCTTCCAGCAGCCCGGTGAAATCGACGAAACGGAATTCGAAAGCCTGTTGTGGGAGCGGCTGCAATCCTTCGCCGAAAAGGACAATTGGCTGGGCCAGCCCTATGATCCCAAGGTCAGCTCCGACCCCGATCATCCGCATTTCTCGCTGAGCTTCGGCGGGCAGGCCTATTTCGTCGTCGGACTGGGCCCGCAAGCCTCGCGGCCCGCACGGCGGTTTTCCTATCCGGTGATGGTCTTCAACCTCCACGACCAGTTCGAGACGCTGCGTGCCGACGGACGCTACGAGCGCATGCGCGAGGCGATCCTCGAACGCGATCGCAAGCTGGCAGGCGACATCAATCCGATGCTGGCGCGGCACGGTGAGAGCAGCGAGGCGCGGCAATACAGCGGCAGGGCCGTGGGCGCGGAATGGACCTGCCCCTTCCGCGATCCGCGAGCGAGCGCATCGTGAAGCGTATCGAACCGCGTAGCGGGGTGGCCTTCGAACTGCCCAAGGGAGCCCTGCTCTCCGTCGTCGATCCGCAGGGGCGCCAGGTCTCGGATATGGTGGCTTATAATGCGCAGGATGTGCGCGAGGTGATCTCCAACGGCCGCACGTTCGATTACGAGGAAACGATCCATCTGAGCACGGGCAGCCGCCTATGGTCGAACCGCTCGGAGCCGATGCTGACGATCCTGGAGGACAGCGTTGGACGGCACGACTTCCTTTTGACGCCCTGTTCGAGCGATACCTTCCGCCATTTCTATCCTGACAAACCCGTCCATCGCGGATGTTTCGGTAATCTCGCCGAGGCACTCGCCCCCTATGGTATCGAACCCGACCAGATCCCCACGGCCTTCAATATCTTCATGAATGTGCCGGTCGCAGGTGACAGCGGCCGGATCACGGTCGAACCGCCGCGCAGCCGCGCGGGCGACCGCATCGTGCTGCGCGCGGAAATGGACCTGATTATCGGGCTGACTGCCTGTTCGGCCTACGATTCGAACGGCGGGACATTCAAGCCGATCGATTACGAGGTGAATGCAGGTGGCTGATGCGTTCAACCTGTGGTCCGACTGGCCCCGGTCGGTGGAAATCGCTGCGAATGCGGTGCTTTTCTACATTCTGATCGTCGTCATGGTCCGCATCGTCGGGAAACGGACGACGAGCCAGCTCAACAATTTCGACTGGATCATCAATGTCGCGGTGGGCAGTCTCGCGGCGAGCGGCATCCTGCTACGCAACGTCGCCAGTCTCGACGCGGTGATTGCCATCGCGGTTCTCGCCGCTTGTCAGTATCTCACGACCCATCTGGTCCAGCGCCATCCTGCGATAGCCAAGGTGGTCAAGGCAGAACCCACTCTGTTGACGCACAAGGGCCGCTTCCTGCGCGATGCGATGCGGCGTACGCGGATTTCCGAGCAGGAAATCAAGATGGCGCTGCGCCGCAACGGCATCACCGAACCGGCGGGTGCAAACTGGGTGGTGCTCGAAACCAATGGCGAATTGACGGTCATTCCGCGGCAGGACGTCGATTGGGACGGGGCGGAAGCCTTGTCCGATGTACGGGCGCCTGCAGACATCGCGGACTGACTTCCGGCCGGTGCAGCGGCCCGGCCTAAAGATCGGGCAGGCGCTGCTGGGCGAAACCCCATCCGTGGAGCGATTTCGAGCCCGCACGGTCGATCAGACGTTTCGCATCGTCGATCGTGAAGGGGTGGGCGTGCTCCATCTCCTTCAGCTCGTTCCACGTGATCGGAACTGCCACCGGCGCGCCGGGTCGGGCGCGGGCGGAATAAGGCAGAACCGCAGTCGAACCGCGCTGGTTGCGCAGCCAGTCGATGAAAATCTTCCCCTTGCGCTTGGCCTTGCTCATCGTCGCGGTAAAGCGGTCGGGCTCGGCGAGGCTCAGCGCCTCGGCGAAGCGGCGCGCGAAATCCTTGTGTGCGTCCCATGAATGCCCGCGCTCGAGCGGGACGACGACATGCACCCCCTTGCCGCCCGAGAGCATGGCGAAGCTGACGAGGCCGAGATCGGACAGGCGCGAGCGAATATCGCGCGCGGCCTGCTTGACCTCGTCGAAACCGAGCCCCTCGTCGGGATCGAGGTCGAAGATCATCCGGTCGGGCAGTTCGACTTCGTCGCTGCGCGATGCCCAGCCATGGAATTCGATCGTCCCCATCTGCACGCATTGGAGGATGCCGCGCGCGTCTTCGATGAAGAGATAATCCTCCATTCCGCCGTCCTTTTCGCGGATCGGAACATGGTGCACCGCATCGCCCAGGCTTCCGCTGTCGTGCTTCTGGAAGAAGCATTTCTTCGCGCGGCCCTGCGGACACCGGACCAGGCTGATCGGGCGCCGCGCGGCATGGGGCAGCATGATCGGCGCGACGGCGGCGTAATAGTCGGCAAGCTCGCCCTTGGTCTGGCCGCTGTCGGGGAAGACCACGCGCTCGCGGCTGGAGATTTCGACCTCCTCCTCGGCCTTTGGGGTGGATGCGGACGCCTCGGGCGTCACTGCCTGCGCCGGTTTGTCGCCGCGCAGGCCGAGATAGCTCGCATGGCGCACATTCCCCTCGGCGGTGAATTCGGCAAAGGCCACCTCGGCGACCAGCTTGGGGGTCAGCCAGGTGACGCCGCGCGCGCTCGCCTTGTCGGTTTCGACCGGAGGGGTCTTGCGTTCGAGCCGCTTCATCTTTGCCGCAAGCTCGTCCATCTCGTCGGCGGTGAAGCCGGTGCCGACATTGCCCTTGTAGACCAGTGCCTCTCCATCGTGCTGGGCCAGCAGCAGCGAAGCGAAGGGGCGCCCCTTCGCCGAACTCTTCTTCCACCCGACCACGACAAATTCCTGGCGCCGCGTGCACTTCACCTTCACCCAGGCGCGGCTGCGCGCATGGCGATAGGGGGCGTCGATCTTCTTGGCGATGATCCCTTCCTGCCCTGCCTTGCACATCGCCTCGTAAAGCTGCTCGCCCGCGCCGAGCACGTGGTCGGCGACATGTACCGGTGGCTCCGCCCCAGCGAGCAGGGCCTCGAGCCGTTCCTTGCGCTCGATATTGGCGAGCGGCGCCAGATCTTCGCCATCGAGCTCGAGCAGGTCGAAAGCGTGGAAGGCGAGCCGGTCGCTGCCTGTCTGGCTGCCGCGCCCGCGCTTCAGCACCTTTTGCAGCGTCGAGAAATCGGGGTTGCCCTTGCCGTCATAGGCGACGATCTCGCCATCGATCAGGCACGCGGGCAGGTCGTGCGCGGCGAGCGCTTTGGCCAGCGGCGCGAACTTGTCGGTCCAGTCCTGACCGCTGCGGGTATAGATGCGGATCTCATTCCCCCTGGCGGCGACCATCGCGCGATAGCCGTCGAATTTGATCTCGTGCATCCAGCCGTTGCCGGCGGGCACATCGTCGACCAACGTTGCCAGTTGCGGCTTGCGGAATTTGGGCAGCGGGGCGGCCTTCCGGCGCTTGGGCCGGGCCTGGTTGGCATTGCGCGAGGATGCCTTGCGCATCTGCGCCATGAAGGCGTCGTCCTTCTTGCCCGCCAGCGGATATTCGCCCTGCTTGTCGGCCGCAATCTCGGCCATCGAGCGTCCGGTGAGCACACTCGTCAGCGCGCGTTCCACCAAGGCATCGCCTGTCTGTGCGTGATCGTCCTGCAATTTGCGCAGCAGCCAGTTCTCGCGCTTTTCGCCGGGCTTCTTCTTCAGCCGGACAAGCAGCCATTCACCCTTCATCCGCTCGCCTTCGAGCGTAAAATGGAGATGGCCTTCGTCGAGATCCTTCGCGCTCTTGCCCGCAATCGGCGCCCAGGTGCCGTGATCCCACAGCATCACCGTGCCGCCGCCATATTCACCCTTGGGGATGGTGCCTTCGAATTCGGCATAGGACAGGGGATGGTCTTCGGTCCGCACGGCGAGGCGCTTGATGTCGGGATCGGGCGAGGGACCCTTGGTCACCGCCCAGCTCTTGAGCACCCCGTCGACTTCCAGCCGCAGATCCCAGTGCAGTCGCGTGGCATCGTGCTTCTGGACGATGAAGAGGTTGCCCCCGGCGCTGCTTTGCGCCTGGCCCGCCGGCTCTGGCGTTTTGGCGAAATCGCGCTTGGCATTGTAGGTCGCCAGCGGATCGGCGGCTTTGCGCTGGGCCGCCATCAAGCGGATTTCTTGCGTTTGGACGAGGGTTTCGCGCCGGCGGACTTCTTGCCCTTTTCTTCCACCGACTGCTTGAGCGCGGCCATCAGATCGATGACGTTGGAGCCGCTCGCGTCGCCCGGCTCGTCGACATCCTCGATCACCGCCTTCTTGCTCTTCGATTTGGCCTTCTTGTCGATCAGTTTCTTGAGCGCGGCGCCATAGCGATCCTCGAATTCGCTGGCATCGAAGGGCGCACTCTTGTCCTCGATCAGCTTGGTGGCGAGATCGAGCAGCTCCTTCTTCGGCTTGGCCTCGTCGATGTCATGGAAGAACGCCTGCCCCTGGCGGACCTCGTCGGCATAGCGCAAAGTCTCGAGCAGCAGCCCCTTGCCGCAGGGCTTGATCGCTACCAGCTTCTCGCTCCCGCGCACCGAGAGCTGCCCCAGCGCGACTTTCTTCGCCTTGCGCAACGCCTCGCGCAGCACGATGAAGGCTTCCTCGGCGAGATCGTCCTTGGGCGCGACGTAATAGGGTTTCTCGAAATAGAGCGGATCGATCTCGCAGGCGTCGACGAACTGGACCAGCTCGAGCGTACGCTTGCTCTCGATCCGGACTGCCTCGATCTCGTCCTCGTCGAGCAGGACATAGTTGCCCTTGGAGATTTCATAGCCCTTGATGATTTCCTCGCGGTCGACCGGACCGATGCCGGGCACCACCTTTTCGTAGGAAATCCGCTTCCCACTGGGTTCGTGAATCTGGTTGAAGCGAATCTTGGCTCCCGATTTGGTAGCCGAGAAAATTTCCACCGGGATCGAGACGAGGGCCAGCCTGATTTGTCCCTGCCAGTAAGCGCGTGCTGCCATGAACCTTCCCTTCACGCGGATCAGCGCACGGGCAGCGCAAGCGTTCCTGAGCGCGCGCGGGACAATGCCATATTGACCGCTGCCGCAAGCTGGGGCAAGCGCGCCTGCGCTCCGCGGGTGTAGCTCAATGGTAGAGCAGCAGCTTCCCAAGCTGACGACGAGGGTTCGATTCCCTTCACCCGCTCCAGCGCTGCAAACGGCCGCTTCGGGTCAGCCCGCGGCGAAGGTGCCGGTGTCGAAGAAATGGGCGATCTTCTTGCGTTCGCAGGCAATGTCGAGACCCTTGGCCGCCAGCCAGCCATCGTCGAAGATCGTGTCGGCATAGCGCGCGCCGTCATCGCACAGGATCGAGACGATCGAGCCCGCGAGGCCGCGCTCGGCCATGTCGGCGGCGATCATGGCGCAGGCCCAGACATTGGTCCCGGTCGATCCTCCGCAGCGCCGCCCCAGTCGCTCGCTCACCTCGTGCGCGGCGGCAATCGAACAGGCGTCGGGGATCGCTTCCATCCGGTCGACCACGTCGGGCAGGAAGCTCGGCTCGACGCGCTGCCGGCCGATCCCCTCGATACAGCCCGACGGATGGTCGACGCGTTCGACCGAGCGATCGGTCCAGTGGCGGTGGAAGACCGACCCTTCGGGGTCGGCCACGCAGACGCGCGTATTGAATCGATTGTAGCGTGCGAAGCGGCCGATTGTGGCCGAGGTGCCGCCCGTTCCCGCCCCGCAGACGATCCATTGCGGCACCGGATGCGGCTCGCGCGCCATCTGGGCGAAGATCGATTCGGCGATGTTGTTGTTGGCCCGCCAGTCGGTCGCGCGTTCGGCATAGGTGAACTGGTCGATGTAATGCCCCCCCAGGTCGTCGGCGAGCGATTGCGCGGCCTCGTAGACTTCGGCCGGGCTGTCGACGAAATGGCATTCACCGCCGTAGAAGGCGATCGCGTCGATCTTCGCCTGCGCGGTGGACCTGGGGACGACCGCGATGAAGCGCAGGCCCAGCATACGCGCGAAATAGGCCTCCGAGACGGCGGTCGATCCGCTCGAAGCCTCGACCACCGGCGTGCCTTCGCAGATCCAGCCATTGCACAGGCCGTAGAGGAATAACGAGCGCGCCAGCCGGTGCTTGAGGCTGCCGGTGGGGTGGCTCGACTCGTCCTTCAGATAGATGGCGATATCGGGCAGGGCAGGGACCGGTAACGGCAGCAGGTGCGTGTCGGCGGACCGGTTGAAGTCCGCCTCGATCCGCCCGATCGCCCAGCTCACCCATTCGCGCTTCGTCGTCATGCGGCCCTTCTATCGTGCCTGCGGGAGAGGGAAAGGCCCATGGGCCGAGCTATCCTGCGATGCACCTATTTCGGCGGCATCCGGATCGCTCCGTCGAGGCGGAACTGGTGGCCGTTGAGATAGCTGTTGCGCGCGATCTCGAGGATAAGCGAGGCGAACTCCTCGGGGTGGCCGAGCCGCTTGGGGAAGGGGACCGAGGCGTTGAGCTGGTCCCACATCTGCGGATTGCGATCCTTCATGCCGAGCATCAGCGGCGTGGCGAAGATCCCGGGCATGACCGAATTTACGCGGATGCCGATATCCATCAGGTCGCGCGCCATCGGCAGCACCAGCCCGTTCACCCCGGCCTTGCAGCTGCCGTAGATGACCTGGCCGATCTGCCCGTCCTGCGCCGCGACGCTGGCGGTGAGCGTGATGCAGCCGCGCTCGCCGTCTTCGTTGAGCGGATCGGAGTTGGCCATGCCGAGGGCAGAGTGGCTGGCGATGCGGTAGGAGGCGACGAGGATGCCCTGTGCCCCGAAGGAATAGTCCTCGGTCGAAAGCCGCTTGTAGCCCCCGCTCTCCTTGTCCCAGCCGAGCGTCTTGCCGCGGCGGCTGGTCATCGCGCAATGCACCGTTACGCGCTCCTGACCATGCGCCGCGCGCGCGGCCTCGAAGCCGTCGACGACGGATTGTTCGTCGGTGATGTCGACCCGTGCGAAAGTGCCGCCGATGGCCTTGGCATGCGCTTCGCCGGCTTCTTCGTTGACGTCGAAGATGGTGACCTTGAGCCCGGCTTCCGCCAGCGCCTGCGCGCTCGCCTTGCCGAGCCCCGACGCACCGCCGGTGACGACCGCGGCCATACCTGGTTGAAGCTTCATTTCCGTCTCCCCTGTTCGATTCTCTCACGCCCGTGCTATCGCAGGGCGGTCGACGCACCAAACGTGATCGGAGGGAAAAGCGTGACGTCACTGCTGTTCGCAATGGTCGCCAGCTTTCTCACCGCTCAGGGCGCGCGTGACCAGCTGCTCGTTGCGCGCCTGGCGGAACGGCTCGGCGCTTCGGCCAGCCTGCTGGTGCTGGGTCTCGTGACTTCGGCCGCATCGGCCTTTTGCGCAGCCTGGTTCGGTGCGCGCCTCGCCCAGACCATGTCGGAAAGCGCCGCGACGATGTTCGTGGCCATCGCGCTGCTGCTCGCGGCTTTCGAATGCGCCTGGCCCAACCGCGAAAAAGCCCCGCAGGAACCGACCCGTTCGCTGGGCGCGATCGCCATCGTTCTCTTCGCCAGGCAGCTGACCGATGCCTCGCGCTTTCTCGTTGCCGCCTTCGCGGTGGTGTTCGCCGGCTGGCCATTGGCGGGGCTGGGAGGCGCACTCGGCGGCGGGGCCGCGGTTGCTCTCGGGTGGACGATGGCGGGTGCGCTCGAGCGCAAGCTACCTCTACGCGGCCTGCGCCTGGTGCTTGCGGCAATCCTCTTCTTGCTGGCGGTGCTTACCGGACTGAGCGCGCGCGGCATCATCGGTTAATTCGATAACAGAAAGTCTCGATAATCGAGAAACCGATAGTTGGAGTTTTCGTTGGTCTGGTGAAAGCCAGCTAACGAAAGGGAATATCATGGCCACTGTCGGCGACAATTCGAAAACAGCCCTCGTGGGATCGCTCAACGGGGCGCTGGCGGATACGGTCGCGCTCTATTTCAAGACCAAGAACTTCCACTGGCACGTCGCGGGCCCGCGCTTTCGCGACCTGCACCTGCTGTTCGACGAACAGGCGGCGCAGCTGATCGGCACCGTCGATGCGATCGGCGAGCGCGTCCGCAAGAACGACGAGTTCACGCTGACCTCGATCGGCAGCGTGGGCAAGCAGACGCGCATCGCGGACCAGGACGACGTCACGCTGACCGCCGATGCGATGGTAGCGGAACTGCGCGACGACAACCGCAAGCTGCACGAGCGGCTGGGCGAAGTGAAGGAGGCTGCGGAAGAGGTTGGCGACAATGCGACCAGCGGGGTCGTCGACGACTGGATCGACCAGTGCGAGGAACGCATCTGGTTCCTCAACCAGGCTAGCAAGTGAACGCATAGCTATGCGCACTCAGCGCTCGGGCCGCCTTTCCCCTTGGGGTTGGGCGGCCCTGGTGTATCAGGGGGCATGGATAACCTTACGATCTTAGAGAACTGCAGTGACGCCGCGATTGCCGACTGGCTGGCGGCACGGCTGAGCGACGCGATGGCGCAGGATGGGGGGCCGGTGACGATCACCGTTCCAGGCGGATCGACTCCATTTCCGATCATCGAGGCGTTGCTCGAGCACGACATCGACTGGACCCGGTTGGTCGTGTGGCCCGGCGACGACCGCGTGGTTCCCGAGGATCATCCCGCCTCCAATACCGGGAAGCTGCGCGACCTGTTCGAGCCGGTGGGGGCGGAGGTCGTTACCCTCAGTGAAATGGAAGCTATTCCGCACTTCGCGCTGGCCTGGCTGGGCATGGGCGCCGACGGGCATATCGCTTCGCTGTTCCCCAACACCGATCCGCAGATCGACGACCCGCAACAGATCGTACGCCTGACGCCCGATCCCTTGCCGCCCGAAGCGCCGTTCGACCGGATCAGCTTGACCATTCCCGCACTGCTCTCGAGCGATGCGCTCGTTTTCGTCATCCGCGGCGCAGACAAGCGTGCGGTGTTCGATCGTGCCGTTGCGGGTAACAGCGATCTTCCGGTTGCGCGGCTGCTCGGCGCAGCTACACAACCGGTGACATGCTTCGCCTGATCCCCAAGAGCCTGCACCGCCAGGCACTGAAGATCGCCCATCGCGGGCGTCACCATTGGCGGCGGCTACGGGGCAAGACGGGCGATGGCGTCAGCGTGATCGGTCGAGACTTCGATGGCCAGATCTTGCTTGTGCGCCACAGCTACGGTCCTCCGGGATGGTATTTCCCCGGCGGCGGCGTCGGTCGCCGCGAGAGTCCCGAGGATGCGGCCAGACGCGAACTGTGCGAAGAAGCGGGTTGCGTGATCGAGGGACTGACGCTGGTCGGCGTGATCGAGGAAGAGCTGTCGGGCGCGCCTCACCGTGCGCATATCTTCGACGGGACGGTCAATTGCATGCCGCGGGCCGATGGCCGCGAGGTCGTCGAAGCCCGCTTCTTCCCGACGCATTCGCTACCCGAGCCGCTCAGTCCGCGGACGAGGGCGCGGCTCGAGCTGTGGCGGGCACGCAAGAGCTAAAGCAGAGAGAGCTGGGCGTCGGGGCGCGGCGCCTCGCGCGCGCCGCCTTCGAGCTTCGACAGCGTCAGCCCCATTAGCCGGATCGGCATCGGCAGCGGGAGCACCTCTTCGAGCAGCGCCCGGCCGATCGCGGCGAATTCCTGCTTGTCCGCGATCGGCCGGTCGACTGTTTTCGCGCGGCTGAAGATCTGGAAGTCGGTGTATTTCATTTTCAGTGTCACCGTGCGCCCCCTGGCCTCTGCGCGTTCGATATAGCCCCAGACGATGTCGATGATGTCCTCCATCGTCTCGCGCAACTCGCTGCCCGAGGACAGGTCGCGGCTGAAGGTCCGCTCGCCACCCACCGACTTGCGTATGCGGCTCGACCTGACCGGCCTCAGGTCGATTCCGCGCGCGGCGCGGTAGAGATAGTCGGCGAAGCTTCCGAAATGGGCGCGCAGCCAGGCGATGTCCTTCTGCGCCAGATCGCCGCCGGTCTCGATACCCAGCCGCGCCATCTTTTCCGCGCCCTTCGGGCCGACCCCGTGAAATCGCCGGATCGGCAGCGCCGCGACGAATTGCGCACCTTCGCCCGGGCGGATGACGCACATCCCGTCGGGCTTGTTCTGATCGCTGGCGATCTTGGCGAGGAACTTGTTGTAGCTGACTCCGGCACTGGCGGTCAGCTGGGTCTTGGCGCGGATCTCCTGTCGGATCAGCTCGGCGATGCGCGTCGCGCTGCCGATGCCGAGCTTGTCTTCGGTGACATCGAGATAGGCTTCGTCGAGGCTCAGCGGTTCGACGAGGTCGGTGTGATGGCGGAAGATTGCGCGGATCTGCTGGCTGACCTCGCGGTAGACGTCGAAACGGCTCTTGCAGAAGACGAGGTCGGGGCACAGGCGCTTGGCGGTGACCGAGGGCATGGCGCTGCGCACGCCGAACCTGCGCGCCTCGTAGCTGGCCGCTGCCACGACGCCGCGCCCGCTTGATCCGCCGACCGCGACCGGCTTGCCACGCAGTTCGGGATTGTCGCGCTGTTCGACGCTGGCGAAGAAGGCGTCCATGTCGACATGGATGATCTTGCGCAGGCCATCGGCCTCGCCATCCTCATCCGTGTCTTTCGCGTCACTCATCGCTGCTCAAGATAGACGGACGGGTTGCAAAGCGGAACCTTGTCCGTCACCTGCTATTTGTGCAGATGCGAAGGGAATCCCTGGCCGGCGGCGAACGCCCGATAGCCGAAGCCGCCCATGGCCAGCGGATCGGCGAGCGCGAGCTGATCTGGATGATGGCGCTTCTGATGGCCTGCAATGCCTTCGGAATCGACTCGATCCTGCCCGCGCTCGACCACCTGGCGACAACCCTCGGGGCGGAAGGCAATTCGCGCCAATTCGTGGTCGGTGTCTACTTGCTCGCGGCCGGTTTCGGGACGCTGGTCCCGGGCGCTTTCGCCGATCGCTACGGTAGGCGGCCCGTGCTGTTCACCGCGCTTGCCTTCTACATCGTACTCTCGCTTGCCTGCGCTGCGGTCACCAGCTTCCCGCAGATGATCGCCCTGCGCGCGCTGCAGGGCTTCTTCGCCGCCGGGATCATCGCGCTCCCGCCCGCGATCATCCGCGACCGGGTAGGCGGGGACAAGATGGCGCGGATGATGAGCCTCATCTTCGTCATCTTCCTGCTCGTGCCCGCGGTCGCGCCGAGCATCGGGCAGGGCGTGCTCCTGCTGCTGGGGAATTGGCGGTGGATTTTCGTCGCAATGGCACTGCTTGGCTGCGTGATGGGCGCCTGGGTCTATTTCCGCTTGCCCGAAACGCTGCACGAGGAAGACCGGCAGGAGATCAATGTCGCGGTCATTGCGCGTAACATGCGCAGCGCGGTCACGCTGCGCTCGACCATCGGTTATACATTGGCCAGCGCACTGGTCTTCGGCGGGCTGTTCGGTTTCATCAATTCCTCGCAGCAGTTGATCGGCGAGGCCTTCGGCGCGGGCGAGATGTTCCCGCTGCTGTTCGCCATATGCGCCGGCTGCATGGCGATCGCCAATTGGTCGAACAGCCGCATCGTCGAGCGCGTGGGCGCACGGCGGGTCAGCCATACCGCGCTGTTCCTGTTCATTCTGGTGGCGGGGATGCAGCTGTGGTTCGCCAGCCGCCCCGACGAAACGCTGTGGACCTTCGTGCCGCTGATGGCCGCCAATATGAGCCTGCTCGGCTTCATCGGGGCGAACTTCGGCTCGATCGCGATGCAGCCGTTTCGGCATATCGCCGGTGCGGCCTCCTCCGCACAGAGTTTCCTGAGGATGACCACGGGCGCACTGCTCGGCGCGGGGATCGGCTATGCCTATGACGGCACCGCCCGGCCGCTGGCGTTGGCGCTGCTGGTGACGGCCACGACCAGCCTGCTTTTCGTGCTCTATTCGGAACGCGGCTCGCTCTTCGGTCCGCCCGAGCCCGACGGGGAAGACTAGCTTGCGTCCGCGCGCCTGTGATGGACCGAGCGCCTGAATGTCTCGGGCAGGAACAGCAGCCCGACTACCAGGCTCAGCACCGCGACCCCGACGGGATACCACAGCCCCGCATAGATATCGCCCGTCGCTGCGACCATGGCGAAGGCGATCGTCGGCAGGAAGCCGCCGAACCATCCGTTGCCGATATGGTAGGGCAAGCTCATCGCGGTGTAGCGGATGCGGGCACTGAACAGCTCGACCAGCAAAGCGGCGATCGGGCCGTAGACCATGGTGACGAGCAGCACGAGCGCGGTGAGGATGGCGACGACCATGGGCTTGTCGATCTGCGCCGGGTCGGCCTTGGCGGGATAGCCTGCGGCCTCGACCGCTTCGATTAGCGAACCCGAGGACGCGCCGGGTGTGATCTCATAGCTTTCGTCGCCAACCGTCACCACGGCGTTGCGGTCGTATGTGCCGTCCTCGTTTGTATAAGGCACGCCGGCCTTGGCCAGCGCCGATTTGGCGATATCGCAGCCGGTGGTATCGAACTTGGTCTTGCCGATGGGATCGAACTGGACCGAACAGCTTTCCGGATTGGCGTGTACCACCACCGGCGCGCGCGCCTGCGCTTCGGCCAGCGCCGGGTTAGCGGCCCCGGTGAGCGCGCCGAACAGCGGAAAATAGGTCAGCGCGGCGAGCGCCAGCCCGCCCATGATGATCGGCTTGCGCCCCACGCGGTCGGACAGCCAGCCGAAGAACAGGAAGAAGGGCGTGCCGATGGCGAGGGCGATGGCGATCAGCACATTGGCCGTGCCGCCATCGACCTTGAGCACTTTCTCGAGGTAGAACAGCGCGTAGAACTGGCCGGTGTACCAGACCACCGCCTGCCCCGCGACCGCGCCAAGCAGCGCGACGAGCACCCATTTGAGGTTGCCCCAGCGGCCGAAGGCCTCGGACAGCGGCGCCTTCGAGGTTTCGCCTTCCTCCTTCATCGCCTGGTAGACGGGGCTTTCGGCCAGCTGCAGGCGGATCCACAGCGATACGCCGAGCAGGATCGCCGACAGCAGGAAGGGCACGCGCCAGCCCCAGTCGGCGAAGGCGTCCTCGCCCATCCAGGTCCTGAGGCCGATGACCACCAGCAGCGCCGCGAAGAGGCCGAGCGTGGCGGTGGTCTGGATGAAGCTGGTGTAGAAGCCGCGCTTCCCCTCAGGGGCATGCTCGGCGACATAGATCGCCGCGCCGCCATATTCGCCGCCCAGCGCGAGCCCCTGCAACAGGCGCAGGCCGACGAGCAGCAGCGGCGCGGCGACGCCGATACTGGCATAGCTCGGCAAGAGCCCCACCGCGAAGGTCGAGAGGCCCATCAGCCCCATCGTCACCAGGAAGGTGTATTTGCGCCCGACGAGGTCGCCCACGCGGCCGAAGACCAGCGCGCCGAAGGGGCGCACGGCGAAGCCCGCGGCGAAGGCGCCCAATGCGAGGATGAAGGCGGTGGTGTCGTTGACGCCCGAGAAGAACTGCGCCGAGATGATCGTCGCAAGGAGGCCGTAGAGGTAGAAATCATACCATTCGAACACCGTCCCCAAGGACGATGCGATGATGACCTTGCGATGCGACTGCGCAGGTATGGCGGTGTCTGGCATGAATTCCCCCCGCCGCCTTACTCGCTCGCCAGCTTCCTCCATGCAAGCCCTGCAAATTCGCACAGCAGCGGACGAGTGTCGCGCGGGTCGATGATGTCCTCGACATTGAAGCGCTCGGCGCTGCGGAATGGCGAGGTGACCTTGTCGAGCCGCGCGCGGATTGCCGCGAGCTCCGCCGCCGGGTCCTCTGCCGCTTCGAGTTCGGACTTGTAGGCGACCTCGAGCCCACCCGCGATCGGCAGGCTGCCCCAGTCGCCCGAAGGCCAGCAATAGCGGTACTGGTATTTCTCGGCATTGCTCATCGCGCTGCCGGCAATGCCATAGGCGCGGCGCAGCACCACGCTGGCGAGCGGGACGCTGGCCTTGTAGACCGCGTTCATCGCCTGCACACCATAGCGGATCGTGCCCGCCATTTCGGCCTCGCGCCCGATCATGAACCCCGGATTGTCGACTAGGTGGACTACGGGCAAACGGAACTGGTCGGCCAGCTTGACGAAGCGCTCGACCTTCTCGCTCGTCTTCGCGTCCCAGCTTCCGCCGAGGTAGGAGGGGTCGGAGGCGAGCACCATGACCGGCCAGCCGTCGAGCCTAGCCAGCGCGGTGATGCAGGCGCGGCCCCACATGCGGCCGATCTCGAACACCGTGCCCTGATCGAACACCATCTCCATGCAGCGGCGCATCGAATAGACCTGCTTCTCCTCGCGCGGGACGAGGTCCAGCAGCGCGTCCTCGCGGCGATGGACCGGATCGGTGCAGTGCGAGCGCCGGGCGAGCTGGCCGACATGCTCGGGCATGAAGGAGAGGAAATGTCGGGCGCGGGCAAAGGCCTCGGCTTCGCTCGAAACCTCGTCGTCGACCACGCCATTGCGCGTGTGGATGCCGCTGCCGCCCAGATCTTCCTTGGCTTGGCTGTGGTCGCTCGAGCCCTTGTAGCTATCGCCAAGCCCGTCGACCACGGCTGGGCCGGCGGCGAAGATCTGGCTGAGGCCCTTGACCATGATCGAATAGTGGCTGGCGGCGACCCTCGCTGCGCCGAGCCCGGCGGTCGGGCCGAGCGCGAGGGCGACAACCGGCACCGTATCGAGATTGGTCACCACATCCGACCAGCCGGGTACCGCAGGGATATAGGTCGCGCCGATCATTTCGAGCGTCTTGACGCTGCCTCCGCCGCCGGTGCCGTCGATCATGCGGATGATGGGCAGCTTGAGTTCGTGCGCCATTTTCTCGGCCTGCACCATCTTGCGGGAAATCCCCGCATCGGCCGCGCCGCCGCGTATGGTGAAATCGTCTGCCGTCGCGACGACCGGGCGCCCATTGACCAGCGCCTTGCCGAACAGGAACGGGGCGGGAAGGACACCCGTGAGATTGCCATCCTCGTCATAGGAGCCCTTGCCGGCGATCTTGCCGATTTCGCGGAAACTGCCATCGTCGCACAGCGCCGCGAGCCGCGCGCGGGCATCCATCTTGCCGCGCGAATGCTGGCGTGAGACCTTCTCGGGCCCGCCCATCTGCTCGGCGAGCGCCTCGCGCTGGCGCAGTTCCTCGAGTTCCTTTTCCCAGCCCAAACGCCCCTCCCGTCATTGCGAGGCGCCGCAGGCGCCGCGGCAATCCAGAACGCTCCGGGACTGGATTGCTTCGCTACGCTCGCAATGACAGGGAAGTTTGTGAAGCCTTATTCTTCTTTGGGCTCGACAACCGCCAGCACCGCCTCGACCTGCACTTGCGCGCCTTCGGAAGCGGAAAGCTCGGTCACCGTCCCGTCGAAAGGCGCGGTGAGCGCGTGTTCCATCTTCATCGCCTCGAGCACCATCAGCCGCTGACCCGCGGTGACCGCATCGCCCTTTGCGACATCGACCGCGATGACCTTGCCCGGCATCGGCGCGAGGATTGCCCCGTCGGCGGCGGCTCCGGCGCCTGTTCCGCGCGACTGCCGCTCGAAAACGAAGCTCTGGCCGTCGGCGAAGACCACCGCGCGGTCGGGGTCGACGAAGCCGGTTGCATGGCTTTCGGCGTACGAACGCGCAGCCTGAATGCTGCGCGTTTCGCCCTTGTGGGTGAGCACCGCATTGAGAACGCCAGGCGCATTGAGGCGCAGGCCGATCGGCAGATCGTCGTGCTCTTCCGTCTCGGCCAGTGCGACGAAGTCGGCAGCGGTCTGCCAGATCTCGGCATCCGCCTCATCGGACGAAACGAGACCGTCGAGTTTGGTTTCGATGAAGCCGGTGTCGAGATTGGCTTCCTCGAAGTCCTCGTCGCGCAGGCAATTGGCAATGAATGCCGCGTTGGTCCTCACCGGCCATATCTCGACGCTTTCAGCAATATCGGCGAGCTGGTCGATCGCCTCGGCGCGGGTCTCGCCCCAGACGACGAGTTTGGCGACCATCGGGTCATAGAAGGGCGAGATCATGTCGCCTTCTTCGACGCCGGTCTCGATTCGGCCTTCGACGCCGAGGTCGAAATGCTCGAGCCGCCCGGTCGAAGGCAGGAATCCGCCGGCCGGGTCTTCGGCATAGAGGCGTGCCTCGATCGAATGGCCGTCGATGAAGAGTTCGTCCTGCGTGGCCGGGATCGGCTCGCCGCTCGCAACGCGCAGCTGCCATTCGACGAGGTCCACCCCGGTGATCTCCTCGGTCACCGGGTGTTCGACCTGCAGCCGCGTGTTCATTTCCATGAAGAAGATGCGGTCGGCGCGCAGGCCTTCGCTGGCGTCGGCGATGAATTCGATCGTGCCCGCGCCCTCGTAATCGACCGCCTTGGCTGCGCGCACGGCGGCGGCGCAGATTTCCTCGCGCGTTGCCTCGTCCATGCCGGGGGCGGGGGCTTCCTCGATCACCTTCTGGTGGCGGCGCTGCAAGGAACAATCGCGTTCGAACAGATGGACGACATTGCCGCGGCTGTCGCCGAAGACCTGCACCTCGATATGGCGGGGCGAGGTGATCCACTTTTCGAGCAGCACCTCGTCATTGGAGAAGCTGGCCTTGGCCTCGCGCCGGCAGCTTTCAAGGCTCGCTTCGAAGTCCGCTGCCGCATCGACCTTGCGCATGCCCTTGCCGCCGCCGCCCGCGACCGCCTTGATCAGCACAGGATAGCCGATGGCGTCGGCCTCTTTCTTGAGGCGCTCGACCGACTGGTCCTCGCCCTCGTAACCGGGGGTGACGGGCACGCCCGCCTCGCGCATCAGCTTCTTGGCCGCATCCTTCAGGCCCATCGCCTCGATGCTGGAGGGCTTGGGACCGACCCAGATCAGTCCGGCATCGATCACCGCCTGCGCGAAGCCCGCGTTCTCGGACAGGAAACCGTAACCCGGATGGATCGCCTCCGCGCCGCTGTCCTTGGCTGCTGCAATGATCTTTTCGCCGACAAGGTAGCTCTCGGCAGCGGGCGAGGGGCCGATATGAACCGCCTCGTCGGCAGAGCGTACATGCAGCGCCTTGGCATCGGCGTCCGAATAGACCGCGACGGTCGCGATCCCCATTTCGCGCGCGGTGCGGATGATGCGGCAGGCGATTTCGCCGCGATTGGCAATCAGGAGTTTCGAGATCATGCGGGTGCCGCTAACCCATTTTTCAAGTCATTGCGAGCGGTAGGCGAAGCAATCCCGCACCAGCCTTCTCGGCTCTCGGCACGCTTGGATGCTGGATTGCCGCGTCGGCCCTGCGTGCTTTCTCGCACTGACTATACGAAGAGCGTTACCAGCCCGCCACCGGCTTGAAATCGTGGCGGCTCCAGAGGATCGGTTCGCGCGGCCCCTTCGGACGATTCCAGATCGCTTCGAAGAAGGCGGCGGTCATGTGCCACAGCTTTTCCAGCCCGCTCACGCGGATCCGCCGGTCCCAGGCGAGTTGTCCGCGGCTGAGTATCTTGCGCCCGATGGCGCCATAGATGCGCGCGGCGGCGAGCACAGCCCAGCGCTGGCGGAAGCGCAGCCGCTTCGTGCCGAGCCTGGCCGCAGCCTCATGCTTTTCCATCAGCGCGATCAGCCGCGGCATCAGCCAGGCGAGCCGGAAGCGGTTTTCGGGCAGGGCATGCTCGCCCTGCTGCCAGCCCATCTCATCCAGCCAGCTCTTGGGCAGATAACAGCGCCCGGCGGCATCGTCCTCGACGATGTCGCGCGCGATATTGGCGAGCTGAAAGGCGAGGCCGAGGTCGCAAGCCCGGTCGAGCGTTTTGCCATCGTCGGGATGCACGCCCATGATTCGCGCCATCATGATGCCGACCGCTCCCGCGACGTGGTAGCAATAGCGCAGCATGTCCTTTTCGGTCTTCGGGCTCCAACGCGTGGCATCGAGCGCGAAGCCGGCGATCACGTCGTTCGCTTCGTCGAGCGTCAGCCCGCATTCGTCGGCGACGAGGCCAAACGCGTCGAAGGCGGCATCGGCTGTCGGCTGTTCCTCGAAGGCCCGCCGGGTCAGGACACGCAAGGCCTGCACCCGGTCCTCGGCATCCTTCGGCGTGCCCTGGTCGCCCAGCGGCCCGCCCTTGTCCTGGTTGTCGGCGATGTCGTCGCAGCGGCGGCACCAGGCATAGAGCAACCAGCTGCGTTCGCGCGTCGCCTTGTCGAACAGCTTTGAGGCTGCCGCGAAGCTGTGCGAGCCCTGTTCGATCGATTCGAGCGATTTCTCGACCAGGATGGCGCGGTCGCGTCCGCCCCCGGCCCGCGCCGGCGTGGGCCGCAGGTAGCGTGAGGGGACGAGGGGGCGCGGCTTGTTCAGAGGTCTGCCGCCTTCATCTGGAAAATCGGCGTATGTGGCTCGTAGCGCATCATCTTGTCGAGCAGCGCGGCGAGCGTCTCGGCATCGAGGATGATGCCCTGGTGCGCCGACCGCACGAAGCCGACATTGGCCATGTGGCGGTTGAAGGCGATCAGGTGGTCGTAGAAGCCGAAGGCGTTCAGCAGGCCGACGGGCTTGGTGTGATAGCCCAGCTGCGCCCAGCTGACGGCTTCCCAAAGCTCGTCCATCGTTCCGACACCGCCGGGGATGGTCACGAAGCCATCCGACAGGTCGGTGAAGCGCTGCTTGCGCTCGTGCATGCCCGATACGGTGTAGAGTTCGGTGCAGTCATGATTGGCGACTTCGGAATTGGCCAGCGCATCGGGGATCACCCCGATCACCTCGCCCCCCGCCTCCAGCGCACCGCGCGCAGTTGCCCCCATCAGGCCCAGGCGGCCACCGCCGTAGACGACGCCGATGCCTCGCTCGGCAAGGCCCTTGCCGACTTCGTAAGCGAGTTGGATATAACGCGGGTCTTCGGGCGAAGCCGAACCGCAATAGACAGCAAGACGTTTCATTGCGCCGCTCATACGGCCAGATCTTCCAGCATCAAGCCCGCAGTCGCCTTCGCGCTGCCGACAACGCCCGGTATGCCGGCGCCCGGATGCGTCCCTGCACCGACGAGGTAGAAATTGTCGAGCACGTCGTCGCGATTGTGTCCGCGGAACCAGGCGCTCTGCGTGAGCAAGGGTTCGAGGCTGAAGGCGCTGCCCATATGCGCGTTGAGGTCCATTGCGAAATCGCGCGGTGCATAGTGGAATTTTGTCACGATGCGCTCTTGCAGGCCGGGTATCAGCCGGTGCTCGAGCTCGTCGAGGATACGTTTCTCCAGCAGCGGCCCCATCTCTTCCCAGTCGAGCGCCAGCTTGCCCATGTGCGCCACGGGGATCAGCGCGTAGAAAGTGCTCATGCCCACTGGCGCCATCGACGGGTCGGTAACCGTCGGGTGGTGCAGGTAGATCGAGAAATCCTGCGGCAGGACGCCGTGGTCGTAGATATCTTCGAGCAGGCCTTTGTAGCGCGGTCCGAACAGGATCGTGTGGTGCGGAATGCCCGGCCAGCTGCCCTCGATCCCGAAATGGACCACAAACAGGCTCGGGCTGAAGCTCTTGCGCGCGAGGCTGCGGGAATAGTCTGCACCGCGCTTCGAGCCGGCGAGCAGGTCCTTGTAGCTGTGCATGATATCGGCATTGCTGGCGATGGCGTCGAAGCGTTCGCGCCAGCCCGAATGCGTTTCCACCTCGGTCACCTGCTTGCCCAGCGTGTGGATGCGCACCACCGGATCGTGCAGGCGGAGGGTCCCGCCGAGCCGCTCGAAATGGCGGACCATTCCGGCGATCAACCGGTTGGTGCCGCCCTTGGCCCACCACACGCCGCCGTCGACCTCGAGCTTGTGGATCAGCGCATAGATGCTGCTGGTCTTCATCGGGTTGCCGCCGACCAGCAGCGTGTGGAAACTCAGCGCCTCGCGCAGCTTCTCGTTTTCGACATAGCTCGAGACCATCGAGTAGACGCTGCGCCACGCCTGCTGCTTCGCGAGCGCGGGCGCGGCCTTGAGCATCGACTTGAAGTCGAGGAAGGGTACGTGGCCCAGCTTGACGTAGCCTTCCTGATAGACGGCTTCGGAATATTCGAGGAAGCGCTGGTAGCCCGCGACATCGGCCGGATTGAGCTGCGCGATCTCGCGGAACAGCTGCTCTTCGTCGTTCGAATAGTCGAATTGCGTGCCGTCGGGCCAGGCGAGACGGTAGAAGGGCATCACCGGCATCAGTTCGACATCCTTGGCGATGTCGTGGCCCGAGAGCGCCCACAATTCCTTCAGGCAGTCGGGATCGGTAATGACGGTCGGTCCGGCATCGAAGGTGAAGCCGTCCCTTTCCCAGAAATAGGCGCGACCGCCGGGCTTGTCGCGCGCCTCGACCACAGTGGTGCGGATGCCCGCCGACTGCAACCGAATGGCGAGCGCCAGGCCGCCGAAGCCTGCTCCGATCACGCAGGCGCTCTTGCCGCCCGCGGAAGGTCTGTCGGGCGTGGTCGCGTCGCTCGGGGTAACGGGAGTAGTCGTCTCGGCGTTCATTGCGACCTTTCATGGACCAGCGGGCTGCCCTTGCCAAGCAGTGCCCGGACCGCGGCGGACACAGCTACGGGCGGCTTGCCCGAAAGGATGCGCAGCCGGTCGGCGGTGGACGAACGGCCGGCGTAGAAACGCTCGATCAGCGGCTCGCGCAGGCGATAGAAGCGCTCGAACACCCGGTATCGTTCCTCGGGCCGGGCCGCGTCGAACAGCATGCGGCCGAGGCGGCGGTAGAAGCGTGTGGCGCGCCAGTGGTCGCGGGCGCGCTGCTCGAACAGGGTGGCGAGCTCGTCGCCCGGAAGGCGAGCATGGCGCGCGAGCTCCAGCGCATTCGCGACGGCGAAGGGAAGCGTGTAGCTGGTCAACGGATGGGTGAACCCGGCGCGCGCGCCGCTGCGCACGATACCCGGCTCCCCGAGGCTGGCATGATAGGCAGCCAAATCGCCCCCGGTGATGACGGGCAGTACGCCGGTTTCGCTCCCGATGGTTTCGCCCTGCCAGCCCATCGCCGCGCAATAGCGATCGATCCGTTGCGAAAGCGCCTCGCGGTCGAGCAGCGGACTGTCGGTGTAGTAGGTATCTTCGACGAAGATCTCATCGGCGCCGAGCGGCAAGGAGTAGACGAAGCGATAGGCATCGTGCTGGCGTACGCGCGCATCCATCACGATCGGGCGGGTGCGACCATGCGGGCCGCGGGTCCGCAGATGGCGGCCCATGAACACCTGCCAGCCGCCGCGTAGATGCGCCGAAGGTTCGAACTCGCGGCAGTCGACCACCACGCGGGCCGCGACATGTTCGCCACTCTCCAGCGTCACGCCGTCGCGCGACAGCCGTGCCACCCGGCTGCGCGTGTGGATTGCCTCTGGCGGCAAGGCGCGCCGCAATGCGGCGTCGAAATCGCGACTGGCAAGCGAACGGTAGCCGGTCCCCAGCGTCCGCTCGTGACCAGGGAAGGCAACATCGTAGCCGCGCTTCCATTCGGTCTGGCGGAACGGCGACAGCAATTCAGCGCCTGCGCGATCCAGATCGCTGGAAAACCAGCTCCAGCGGTGGTTGCCGCCCAGCGTCTCGCCTGTGTCGAACAGGGCAATCCGCATCTCGGGATGCGCGCGGTGGACGGCCAGCGCCGACAATCCGCCCGCCAGTCCCCCGCCGACCACCGCCAAATCTGTCGCGCGCCCGTTCATCGGGGCAGGGCTTAAGCGCGATGCAGGGCCGCGGCAATCGTCTTGGCCCGCGCGTTCGGGAACGCCCGAATGCGACAGGGGTTGGACAACAAACAGGGAACTGAGGGAAATCCGATGAAAACCATCTCCGCCATCGCGCTTGGCTTCGCGTTCGCCGCCGCTACACCTCTAACGGCCCAGGAGGCGGGCGACAGCGATACGGCGCGCGAAGCTTACGAAGGATCGGTTTTCGATGGCGACTGGCTGAGCATCGGCGCGGGCGCGGTCTATTCCCCCAGCTACAAGGGCTCGGACGACCACGTCGTCTCGCCGCTGCCGATCATCCAGGGCAGCCTCGGCGGAGTCGGCATCAATCCGCGTCCGGGCGGGGTGGCGCTCGATTTCATTCCCGATGCCGATGGCAAAGTCGCCTTCGCTGCCGGGGTTGCGGCCAAGCTCAATCGCAACCGCGCGACGCAGATCGAGGATCCGGTGGTGGAGAGCTACGGCGAACTCGATACGGCATTCGAGGTCGGGCCGAGCGCCGGGGTCAGCTTTCCCGGATTGCTCAACCCTTACGACAGCCTCAGCTTCAATCTCGATGCTCTGTGGGATGTCGCGGGGGCCCATGACGGCATGACGGTGACCCCGACCGTGACCTATTTCACCCCGGTCAGCCGTGGCGCGGCGATCTCGCTCTCGCTCGGTGCGACGCATGTCGATGACGACTATGCCGCTTATTATTACTCGGTACCCGCCGGTGGGGCGCTGCCTGCCTTCCAGGCGCAGGGCGGCTTCGAAAGCGCAGGCGTCAACCTGCTCGGCGCGATCGACCTAGACGGCGATCTCGCCAATGGCGGCCTCGCCCTGATCGTTCTCGGCGGCTATTCGCGCATGCTGGGCGATGCCAAGCGCTCGCCCTTCACCTCGATCAGGGGAGATGCCGACCAGTGGATGGGCGCGCTGGGGATCGGCTACACCTTCTAGGGACACGGCTTTCGCTTGCCCTTGGTGGCGGAGACAGGCATCTCTCGCCGAAAGGGAGAGATACCATCAAATTCACCATCATTTCCGCGCTCGCGGCCGCGCTTGTGGCCACGCCTGCGCTGGCCGACACCACCATAATCCACGCCGACGGCGTCATCGTCGATGCCGACAGCGCTCCGCGGGGCAAGTCGACCGTGACCGTCACCGACGGGCGGATCGTCAGTATCGAAGACGGGTTCACCGGCGTGCCCGAAGGCGCGACCATGGTGCATCTCGCGGGCAAGATCCTGGCGCCCGGTATGATCGACCTCCATGTACACCTGACCGGCGATCCGGGTGGCGATTTCTGGAAAGGCGCGGTCGAACCGGACGAATGGGGTGTGGTGGTCGGTGCCAAGAATGCAAGGATCACCGCGCTGGCAGGCTTCACCACGGTGCGCGAAGCGGGCAGCGGGCCCGAAACCGCCTTCGCGCTGCGCCGCGGGACGGCGGAGGGCTTCATAGCCGGCCCGCGGATCATCGCGGCGGGCGTGCCCTTGGCGATCATCGGCGGCCACGGCGACGTCAACGGCTTCCGTCCCGAGGTCAACGAAGTGCTCGACACCGGCTTTACCTGCACCGGCGCGGTAGAATGTGCCGAGAAGGTCCGCCTCGCCAGCCAGAACGGGTCCGATGTCATCAAGATCACCGCGACTGGCGGTGTGCTGAGCCAGCAAGGGCGCGGGCTCGAGGCGCATTTCACCGATGCCGAAATGAAGAGCATCGCCGATACCGCCCACTCGCTCGGCCTCAAGGTGATGGCCCATGCCCATGGCGCGCGCGGGATCGAGGCGGCGAGCCGCGCGGGCATCGATACGATCGAGCACGGCACCTTTCTCGACGAAGCAGCTGCGCGCGAGATGAAGAAGAACGGTACCGTGCTGGTCCCGACGCTGATGGCCTTCAAGGGTGTGACCGAGCGGCTCGGCAAGGGCGTCTATACGCCGGTGGTCGAAGCCAAGATCGGGGCGGTGGCCGACACCGCCCGCGTGTTCATGGGCAAGGCGCTGCGCTGGGGCGTGCCGATCGCCTTCGGCACCGATGCCGGGGTTTTCGGCCACGGGCGCAATGCCGGCGAGTTCGCGCTGATGGTCGCTCAGGGCATGACTCCGCGGCAGGCCTTTGCCAGTGCGACCACAACAGCGGCCAAGGTCCTCGACATGGAAGGCGAGATCGGCCGCATCGCGCCCGGCTATTCGGCGGACATCATCGCTGTCGATGCCAATCCGCTCGACGACATCTCCACGCTGGAGAAGGTCGAATGGGTCATGGTTCGTGGCCGGGTGATCGAATAACCGCGGCCCACGGGGCGATTTGACGCGGATCAATGCAGGGTCGTGCTCTCAGGTGTGATAAACACCGCCGTGAGAGGAGAGGCGAATGAATGCTGTCGGTGCGATCGAGGGCGATCCAGCGGCCACCCATGTGGACGTGCTGATCGTCGGAGCGGGGATTTCGGGGGTGGGTTCAGCCTATCACCTGCAGCAGCAATGCCCCTGGGCGAGTTATGCGATCCTAGAGATGAAGGACACCTTCGGGGGCACGTGGGATACGCATAAATATCCCGGTGTGCGCTCGGACAGCGACCTCTACACTTTCGGCTACCGCTTCAAACCATGGGTCGGCGCGCCGATCGCGAGCGCCGAGGAAATCCTTAAATACATGGGCGAGGTTATCGATGAGAACGGGATCGGCGAGCACATCCGCTACGGCCACCGGATCACCTCCTGCGCCTATTCGCGCGACACCGGCCTGTGGACCGTCGCCGCGACCCGGCCCTCCGATGGAATCGAGCTGACCTTCACCTGCCATTTCCTGTGGATGTGCCAGGGCTATTACGACCACGAGAACCCCTATCTCCCGTCCGAATGGCAGGAGAAAGGACTGAGCGGTTTCAAGGGCGATTTCGTCCACGCGCAGAAGTGGGACCCCGATTACGATTATGCCGGCAAGCGTGTTCTGGTGATCGGTTCGGGTGCGACCGCGGCCACAGTGGTCCCGGCCTTCGCCGAAAAGGCGGCGCATGTGACCATGCTCCAGCGATCGCCGACCTATTTCTTCTGCAGCGAGAACAAGAACGAACTGGCTGATCGCCTGCGCGAAATCGGGGTCGACGAGCCGACCGTGCACCGCATCGTGCGGCAGCAGATCATGTACGATCAGGACCAGCTTACCCGTCGGTGCCGAGAAGAACCCGAAGTGGTGTTCGAGGAACTGAAGGAACTCGTGCGCGCTTTCACCGGCAAGCCCGATTTCGAATTCGAGCCGCATTTCACGCCCAAATATCGCGTCTGGCAACAGAGGCTGGCCTTCTGCCCCGAAGGTGACGTGTTCAAGGCAGCGGTCGGGGGCAAGCTGACCGTGGTGACCGACACGATCGACCGTTTCACCGAAAAAGGTGTCAGGACCGCCTCGGGCGCGGAGATCGAAGCCGACCTTATCGTCGCCTGCACCGGCTTCAACCTGCTCGTGATGGGCGGCATTCCTTTTACCGTAGACGGCGAAGCTGTCGATTGGGCCGATACCGTTACCTATCGCGGGATGATGTTCACCGGCGTGCCCAATATGGCCTGGGTGATGGGCTATTTCCGCGCCAGCTGGACGCTGCGGGTCGACATGATGGGCGATTTCGTCTGCGGCCTGCTCAACCATATGCGAGAGCACGGCGTGGACCGGGTCGAGGTAAAGTTCCGTGCCGAAGACGAAGGCATGGACATCCTGCCGTGGATCGAGAGCGAGAATTTCAACCCTGGCTATCTCATGCGGGGGCTCGATACGATGCCTCGGCGGGGCGGCAAGGCCGAATGGCGGCACAACCAGGATTACTGGCGCGAGCGCGAGGAAATTCCGGCGATTTCCTATGATGCCCCGGAATTCGCCTATTCGGGCGATCGCCCGATCGGCGCGCGCCGGCGCGAGGACACGATCGCCGCCTGACCAGCGGGAATGACGCCGGTCGAGCGGCATGGCACGGTCATGGGAGGGCGCCTTGCTCTCGACTGCGAGACCTGTATTGCCGGTGTAATACGCAATACAGGGGATATTCGCATGAAACTGGTTCGCCACGCCTTCGCTTCGGGTGCCGCTCTCGCGCTCGTCCTTGCCTCCGGGCCGGCGCTGGCACGCGATCACCACGAAGCCAAGGACGCTACCGCGCAGGCGAGCGAGCATGACAAGCTGTTCGCCCTGTTCGAGGATGCCGACCAGCGCAGCCTGCAACTCAACCCGCTGGGGCGCCTGTTCCGCGGCGACGACAAGGATGCCGACCGGCTGGGCGATTTCCTGACCGATGCCTCCTTCTATGCGAGCCGCCTCGACACGCAGCTCAATCTCGCAAAGCTGGAACTGATCGACCGCAGCAAGCTGAGCGAAACCGACCAGCTTGCCTATGACGTCTTCAAATATCAGGAAGAAACCTCGCTCCGCGGCCAGACCGACGAGATCCGGGCGCTCACCGAGGTGCGACCGGTGAACCATTTTTCGGGATTCCACACCTTCTATCCCACCTTCGCCAGCGGCGATTCGGCGGCCCAGTTCAAGACGCTGGCGAATTACGAGGACAACCTCTCGCGTCACGACGATTACATCGCCATCTCGGGCCGCGCGATCGAGAAGTTCCGCGAGGGCATGGAAAGCGGCGTCCTCGAGACTAGTCTGACCATCGGCAATGTGATCGAACAGTTCGACACCATGCTGGCGATCCCGATTGCGGATTCGCAATACATGAAGCCAGTCAAGAACTTCCCCGAGGATTTCTCGGAAGAAGACAAGGCGCGGCTGGCCGCGGCCTATGAGGAGAAGACGAAGCAGATCTATGCAGCGGATGCGCGCATGCGCGATTTCCTGCGCGACGAATACCTGCCTGTGGCGCGCAAGAGTGTCGGCCTCAGCCAGATGAAGGGCGGCGAGGAGCTCTATGCCCAGATGATCGAACAGACGACTACCTTGCCGCTGACCGCCGATTACCTGCACAATCTCGGCCTCAGCGAAGTGGCGCGGATCAAGAACGACATCGAGGCAATCAAGCGAGAGGTCGGCTTCACCGGCACGCTCAACGAATTCTTCGACTACGTGCGCACCGACGAGCAATTTAAACCCGAAAGCCGCGAAGCGCTGACGCAGAGCTATTACGATATCGGTAAGCAAGTCGACGAGAAGATCGGCGACTACTTCAGCCTCGTTCCTAAGACCCCCCTCGAGATCAAGCCCTATGATCCGTCGATCGAACAGTTCGAGGCGGGTGGGTCATACCAGTCGGGGGCACCTGACGGGTCGCGTCCGGGGACCTTCTATTTCAATGCCTATGACCTGCCGAGCCGCCTGACGACCGGCAATGTCACGCTCTATCTCCACGAAGGCGCGCCGGGCCACCACTTCCAGATCAGCCTTGCGCGCGAGAACGACAAGCTGCCTGCCTTCATGCGTTTCGGCGGCAACACCGCCTATGTCGAGGGCTGGGCGCTGTATTCGGAGACGCTGGGCTACGAGATGGGCTTTTTCGAAGATCCGTGGAACCGTTACGGCACGCTGCAGGACGAACAGCTGCGGGCCATGCGCTTGGTGGTCGACACGGGTCTCCACGCCAAGGGTTGGACGCGCGAGCAGGCCATCGACTTCATGCTCGCAAATTCGGGCATGACCCGGACCGAGGTGGTGGCCGAGGTCGAACGCTATATCGCCATCCCCTCGCAGGCGCTGGCCTACAAGGTCGGTGCGCTCAAGATCCAGGAATTGCGCAAAAAGGCCGAAGCGCGGCTGGGCGCTGATTTCGATATTCGCGAGTTCCACGCCCAGGTGCTCGACACGGGCAGCCTGCCGCTGCCGGTGCTCGAGGCGAAGATCGATCGCTGGATCGCCTCCAAGACCGCGTGAACCAGGGCGCGGGCGGGGATTGCCGCCTGGCTCAACTGGCTAGCGCGAGTTCGGCGCGCTACCCCTTTGCTCGATTGGCTGCGAGGGGAGGGTACCCGCCGATGGATTGGCTGCGCCGGGCAGACTGGCTGACGCGCGAGCGGGTGCGCGGCTATGCGCTGTTGCTCGCGGTCGCCAGCCTCGCGTTGCTCGCCAATTCCTATATCAAGGCGATGGGCCCGGACGGCAGCGATTTCCTGGCCTTTTGGGGGGCGGGAAAGGCGACCGCCGCGGGCAATCCGGCTGCGGCCTACGATCTCGCAGTGCAGCAGCACATCCAGACCGCGACAGGGAGCGAAGGCTGGTTCGCTTTCGTCAATCCGCCTCCTTTCCTTTTCGTCGTCGCGCCGCTGGGCCTGCTGCCCTTCGCGCTCGCCTGGATCGTCTGGGTCGCGGGGACCTGGGGATTTTGGGCCTGGGCCGGCATTCGCGCCTTTCCCCGCCTGTGGCCGCTCGTCATTGCCTATCCGGGCGCCTTGATCGCCGCCGGGCACGGCCAGACCGGCTTGCTGACGGGCGCCTTGCTCATCGTCGCTGCCGACCGGCTTGAAAAGCAGCCGGGACTGGCGGGGGCCGCGATCGGCGCGCTGGTGATCAAGCCGCATCTGGCGGTGCTTGCGCCGGTGTGGTTCGCTGCCGGCTCGCGCTGGCGCGCCTTCCTCGTCGCGGCTGGCATGGCCGTCGGGCTTCTTGCGCTGTCCTGGCTGATCTTCGGCAGTGCAACGCTGGCCGCCTATACGAGCAGTTGGCAGGCGAGCGGGATGCTGATGGAAGGGAGCAATCCCGATTTCCTCCTGCGAATGACCACCTTTTTCGCGCAGGCCCGCTTGCTCGGCGGAGAGGGTGCCGGGCTGGTGGCGGGCTTGCTTTCGGCGCTGGTGGCGCTGGCCGCTGTAGCGCTTGCCCACCGGCGCTTTGCCGGCGATCCACGCGGCGTCGGCGCGGCGGTCCTGGCGGCGAGCGCACTCGCCTCGCCCTATCTGTTCAATTACGACCTGCCCTTCCTGCTGTTTCCCACGCTGTGGCTGGTCGAGCAGGGGCTGGCGCGCGGTTTCCGCGACTTCGAAAAACTGGTCCTGGTGGTGCTGTGGTTCGCTCCCTATGCGACGCGGGCCCTGGCATTTTCGCTCGGGATCAACCCGATGCCGCTCGCGGCACTGGTGTTGCTGGCGATGGTCTGGACCCGCGCCGAATCGCATCGTGCGCGCAACCGGACGGGAACCGGATCGGGCCCTTAGGGATTTTACGCAACAGGACGGTGGGAAGACCATTCATGGAGACAACCATGTCGAGCTTGTCCTTCCGCAGCAGCCGCCCCGACCGCTGGGTGCAGCCCAAGCCCTATAGCGACAGCTCGTTGCGCTATCAGGCGCACGGGCGGATCCAGCCCATGGAAGAGCCCGGTTTCCTTGCGCGGCTATTCGGCCTGCGCTGAGGTATTGCCGCCGGCGAGACGCTGGACGCTGCAGAGAAAGAACAGGGGCCGGATGTCATAGCGACGTCCGGCCCCCTTCTTGTTGTGCAGGTGTAGACCCGAACCCGGTCAGTATTCCTCGGGTTCTTCGGGAGTTTCGGCGTTATGTGTGGGCCCGGCCGTCCGGTCGCCCCGCGCGAGCGCGAAGACGACGCCGCTGAGCAGGGCCAGCGCCAGCAGATTGGGCAGGGCCATGGCGGCGTTGGAGATATCGCCCAGGCGCCAGACCAGCTCGCTCGGTTGCGCGGCGCCGATGAAGATCACCACGCACCACAGCACGCGCCACGCCATGTGCAACTTTTTCTCGCCTGCGCGGGTCGATCCCTTGACCCGATCGTAGAGGAAGGTGATCGCACGTTCGCCGTAATAGCTCCACGTCAGCAGCGTGGTGAACACGAACAGGATCAGCGCGATCGAGGCGATCAGCGTTCCCAGAGGGACCGTGCCGATCTCGAACGGGAAGGCCGCGGCAAAGGCACCGCTGGTCATCTCGAAGCCGACACGGTCCGATTGCCACACATGGATCACCGGCTGGCCATTTGAGGTGAAATTGCCCTCCACCGTCAGGATGACGAGGGCGGTCATGGTGCAGATGACGATCGTGTCGATGAAGGTTCCGAGCATCGCCATGCGGCCCTGCTGCTCGGGATCGTCGGTCTGCGCGACCGCGTGCGCGATCGGGGTCGAACCCTGGCCGGCCTCGTTCGAGAACAGGCCGCGTGCCACGCCTGCGCGGATCGCCATGATGATCGCCGCGCCGGTGAAGCCGCCGACCGCGCTCTGCGGATTGAAGGCACCGTGGAAGATCAGTCCGAAGGTCTCGCCCAGATCCTGGAAATTGAGCACCAGCGCAATCAGCGCCATGACGATATAGGTCGCTGCCATGAATGGCACGACCTTTTCGGCGACATTGCCGATCGACTTGATTCCGCCGATTATGACGATGAACACAACCGCAGCGGTCAGCAGGCCGCCGATCCATTCGGGAATGCCGAACAGTTCGTTCATCCCGTCGGCCATCGCATTGGCCTGGATCGAATTGCCCGTAACGAGACCGGAGAACAGCGTGCCCAGCGCGAATACCACCGCCAGCCAGGTCCACTTCGGGCCGAGCCCCATGAGGATGTAGGTCATCGGGCCGCCGCGCTTGACCCCGTCGCTGGTCGTCTCGCGATAGCGGATCGCGAGGCTGCCCTCGGCGAAGGCGAGCGCCATGCCGAACAGGGCGGTGATCCACATCCAGAAGATCGCCCCCGGTCCGCCGAGCGCGATCGCGGTGGCGACCCCGGCGAGATTGCCCGTTCCGACCTGGCCCGAAAGGGCCGTGGAGAGCGCGGCGAAGGGCGAGATTTCGCCTTCGCCCGCCTGCTTGCGGCCCGCGAAGAGCCCCTTCACCGCGCTGCCGAAGCGCGTGATCGGATAGAATTTCAGGCCGACCATGAACCACAGCCCGACGCCGAGCAGGACGACGGCCAGCGGTGGGATCGGAATGATGCTTTCGCCATTCCAGGTCCCGCCCCAGATGAAGTCGGAAATATTGGTGACCGGTTGAATCAGTCGTTCGCCCAGGCTGGCTGGTTCGGCTGAAGACATTATGGATTTTCCCTCATGCGACCCGGATGGGTGGATCGCGGCGAAGGCTAGTGCCGCGGGCTCGGCTTGGGAAGGGGCGATTTCGGCGCCTCCCTGCTTGCCTTTTCCGGCGCGCAGGCCTAGGTGGAGCGCTGTCTTCCGACATTGGGAATCGAAAAAGCCCCTCCCGGTCTTGCATCGGGGTGGCGAGAGACCCTACCTGAAAGGGACGTGGCGGAAGGCGGCACGAATTTTACGCGAGAGACGTGAGCGATGGCAGACGAGAAGAAGACCAGCCCGGCGGAATTCCTCCGGCAGGTACAGACCGAAGGGCGCAAGGTCGTGTGGCCGACGCGCGAGGAAACGGTCCGTACGGCGATCTTCGTGTTCATCATGATGGTCATCCTCTCGGTCTTCTTCCTCGGCATCGATTCGCTGTTCAGCGCCGTGGTGCGCTGGCTGCTGACGCTGGCCTGATCTTTCCGGGCCTGGGCCGCATTTCGACAGGGTAACGAGTACACATGGCACGCTGGTATATCATCCACGCCTATTCCGGCTTCGAGAACAAGGTGCGCGACGCGATCATCGCCGAGGCCGAACGCCTCGGCCTGTCCGAGGGCGTCGAGGCAGTCGAGGTCCCGACCGAGACGGTCACCGAGGTTAAGCGCGGCAAGAAGGTCCAGGTCGAACGCAAGTTCATGCCCGGCTATGTGCTCGCCAAGCTGAACATGACCGACGATGTCTATCACCTGGTCAAGAACACCCCGAAGGTGACCGGCTTCCTCGGCACCAACAACAAGCCGCAGCCGATCTCCGAACGCGAGGCGGCGCGCTATTTCGGCGGTGTCGAAGAGGCCCGCGCGGCACCCAAAAAGGACATCAGCGTCGATTACGAAATCGGCGACCAGGTCAAGGTGCTCGACGGACCCTTCGCCAGCTTCAACGGCCTTGTCGAGGAACTCGATTTCGACAAGCAGAAGGTCAAGGTTTCGGTCTCGATCTTCGGTCGCGCGACGCCGGTCGAACTCGACTTCGAACAGGTCGAACTGGTCAAATAGACATCATACATTCGATGGTTTGAATGCGGCCCCGCCTGGCTTTGCCTGGCGGGGCCTTTCGATTCAGAAGGTGCGGCTCAGCGAAATCGAGGCGCGCCAATCCTCGGGTAGCTGAATACCGTTGAGCTTCTGGTACACCGGCACGCCCAGCTCGACGCCGACTTGAGGGCGCTCGTGTCCCCCGAAAGGCAGGGCGACATTGGCTCCGAGCCCGACCAGCAGCGTGTCCCCACCGTAATTCTCCTGCCGGTCGGCAGGGGTCCGGTGGTTGTGCGGCCCGTTGTAGTGGCCGAGGACCTGCCCCTCGTGTTCCAGCGTAACCCGGCTGGTGAGACTGAAGCCGTCGTCCACCAGATAGCTCAACCATCCGCTCGCCTGCGCCTTGTCGCCGAAGGCGAAGCCGCTCTCGTTCGCGCTTTCGGTGCGCCAGCGGTAGCTTGCCTGTACGCCCCAACCGACCATGCCGGACCGGCCGGAAACGGTAATGGAAGGCTCCACATCCCAAGTTCCGCTGCCCGATTGCATCATGTAGTGAACGAAGGTGCCATCGGGATTCTTGCGGTCCGCCTTGCCGGTGGGTGCCCACACTCCCAGCGTGACATGCGCCTTGAATTTGGGCGTGTTGGCGAGGCGATAACTCGCCGACACCAGCGTGTCGCCAAAGCCCCGCGTCGAATGAGTCATGCTTTGGCCGAAGGGCAGGCCGGCATGGGCATGGCCCATCTCCATCCCGCCCATGTCCATCGCGCCCGTCCCGGTGTTCATGGGATCGATTCCGGTCATGGTCATTTCGTGGCGCATCCAGTGCGGCATGACCATCAGCGTCAGCTTGTCATTGGGCGCATACATCAGGTCGAGCATGACCATGTCCATGGTCATTTCCTGCGCCTTGACCGTGTAGCCGGCGGCGAGGATGTCGGCATCGGATATGGAATCGGAACCCGCCTGGCTGGAGCCCGCGTGTCGGCTCCTCGTATAGCGAAGTCCGATCATGAACTCGCCCCCGTCATGGGTGTGCTCGTTCATGAGCCCGGCGGCGGGGTGCAGCGACACCGGGGTGACGATGATCGGATCGTCTTTCTCGCTTGTGCTCTCGGCGCCCTCTTGGGCGAGGGCGGGGTAGGCGGCAAGCAGCGGCAGCGATGCCATAGCGGCGCGCACGAAAACATGTTTCATTGTTGGTTCCTGTCGTAAAATGGGTTTGGCCGTGGTGACGGCATCACCCATTGAGCAGGTGACGCCGGTCAGGCGGCGACAGGAGGGCCGCGACCGGGCGGGATCAGGAAGGCGCTGCGTTCGAGTAGCAGGCTGGCCAGGACGGCGACGGGCAACTGGTCCGCTGGCGGCCCAGCGAGCAGAACGGGGCTGGTCGCGGGAAAGGGGGCGTCGCCAGAAAAGCCGGCGAACAGGCAAGGCGCCGAATCGTGCCTTGCCGTTTCGTCGGGCGCTTTTTCGCGATCGAGCGGGATGGTGACGGTGGCGGCCGAATTGCACATCTTCGCCACGATCACGTCGTTGCGGCCGGTGTCGGGCATCCACCCTGCGGGCACGAACGCGCGCAGGAACAGCGTCGCTGCCAGCAGCAGCCAAATCGCCTTGGTTGAGTCCGCGCCTGCCATGATCCGCGTCCTTAGTGGGGTCGCTTCGGCACCTCAAGCTGGGACGAAAGGGTCAGCTACAGGCGATCGAACGATCGGCCTTGAGCCGTGAGGCGATAGTCGAGGTTCGCAGGACGAGCGAAGTGTTGTCGCATTTCTTGAGTTGAAAGCGCACCTTGCGATCTTTGAAGTCGAGCGAGACACGGCGGAAGTTTTCCATCAGGTCGGTGCCGAGCAGGAGCGAGGGCTTGTCATCCAGCCCGAAGACCTCGAAGGGCGGAACATCGGCAAAGGCGATCGGTACATTGCGCAGCAGTATCGGACCCAGCTTCATTTCCTTCACCAGCAGGAAATCGAGTTCCATCTCGTTGCCGGTAACACCAAAGACCTTTATCTTGCTGAAATTGCCGGCCCGCTTGAGCGCCAGCTTGTCGCGCAGCGCGCGATTGCCGATGGTGATTTCGGAACCGGTATCGACCACTGCCTCGACTTTCTGACTGCCGACCCTGACCGCGGTCAGGATCAATTGTCCCTTCTGCAGCCGACCCTTCACTACGATTATGCCGTCCATCACCGCGCCTTGGGTAAAGCCGTCGTCGACGCTGATGTGACGATCCTCGAAGTCGATCAGCAACCGCTGTTCGACCAGTGCATCGAGCCCGATCATGCCGTCGCCACCTAGGTCGCGCTCGTCGAGGACGGGCAGCTCGAGATCGGTCGTGGCCGTGGGGCCGAGAACGATTTCATCGACCAGCACGCGGTTAACCAATTTGCTTTCGGTGATTCCGTGCAGCATGGCCGGGGTGCCCGCCGGCATGGCGAGCCTACCGGCAAGCCTTTCGCCGATGACCGAGGAATCCGCGCCGCTGTCGACGACGAATTTGTGCGGTCCGGTGCCGTTCACCATCACGTCCACGGTCATTCGGCTGCGCAGCTTGCGTGCGCCGATCTCCTCCCCTCCGATGGCGAGGGTTTCGTCGAACTCCGCCGTCGGTAGGCGGGGCATCTGCGAGACGGAGGTTTCGGGAGCATTGGGGGCCTGTGCCGAGGTATGAGTACCGCCGCACATCAGCACGGCGATCCCGATCATTTTCAGGCCTCTCAACATAAGGGTGACACTATACCACAAGGTTGCCGGATACGATCGGAGTTCGACAGGCGTGGCACCCCGGTCGATCGGTGAACCGGCGGTTCTATAGCCATTCGGCCAATCCGACCCCGAGGCGATCGCGTCTACTTCGCACCGAAGCCTTCATCGACGAGGCGGGCTGCCAGCGCCGCCGAATCGGTATTCTGCGGATTTGCCAATACGGCGGCGGCTGGAACAACGAGCCGGTAGGTCAACTCGCCCTCGCCAAGCGAGCGGGTTGCTGTGCCGCGCAGCATTTGCGGTACGATCCGGGTGAGCAATTTGGTGCCGAAGCCGCCCTTGCCGTCGACTGGCTCGCCAGTCCCGTTGCCGGGGGGTAGCGTCTCGTGCCAGGTCAGCGTGAACGTCTGTCCCTCTTCCCTGTCCTCGATCGACCAGCGGACCGATGCCCTGCAACCGGCATCCTGCGACAGGCTGTATTTGTGCGCATTCGTGGCCAGTTCGTGGATCGCGAGCGAAATCTGTTGCGCGGCCTCGCTGACCACTTGGGTCGGCGGTCCCTCAACCGAAACCTGTGCGCCGTAGGTGAGAAGTACCGGGTCGAGCTGCTGGCGGATGATGGTGGCAAGATCGCCCGACTGGTGACCTTCTCCGCGCATGACGGTCGAGGTGGCCATCGCCAGCGAGTGGATTCGCCCGAGCAGCGTCTCGACGAATTCCTCGGACCGCTCATGGCCCTGTGCCGTCTGCCGGGTCAGCGCGGTGACGACTGACAGCAGGTTGGCGCTGCGATGCACCGCCTCGCGGGTCTGAACGGCAAGCTTGGCATTGGCGTCGTGCAGCCTCTCGGTCCGTTCGCTGACGAGATCTTCGAGGCTGGCGAGAGTCGCCTGATGCGCTTCGATTTCGCGCTGCAGATCCTCGTTTGCTTGCGCGAGCTGCGAGGGTGAGGGAAGCGCGACGAGGACCGGGATCAGCCGGAACAGGACCACGGCCGTCGCTGCAGACACGACCCCCGTGGCAAGCTTCAGCACCCCGACCCACGGATAGATCGGATACCACAGCGTGACGATACCCATCAGATGGGTCAGCCCGCAGAGCAGGATGAAGCTCGCAAACAGCACGACGAGGCCGGAAAAGGGAATGTCGGTCCGCTTGCGCAAGACGCTCAGCAGCGCGATCGGGATTGCGGTGTAGGACAGGAAGATCAGCAGGTCGCTGCCCGCCCACAGTGCCACCAGCCACGGTTGCCACAACAGACACATGCCGTGCGGCATATATTGCCAGATATCGATGAAGCTCTGCATGGATGCTCCGCTTGGGTTGCATTGTACTAGCACGCTCGCAAGCGGGCCGGATAGTGGGGGGCATTACGACATGCGCTGGAACGCCTGCAGGGTGCGAATCGCTTGCATTTCCGCGTGAGAGCGCTATGTGCGCGCCTTCCCAAGCCAGCTTCGGGAAACCGCGCGGAAGGTCCGCACCCCATCGCATGGGGGCAGGCCGCTTGACCGCTTACCATGAGCCGGACGTCGAAAGAGGTCCGGCAACAGTGAGAAAGGAGGCCATTCATGGCCAAGAAGATCGACGGCTACATCAAGCTGCAGGTGCCCGCGGGCATCGCCAATCCCTCGCCGCCCATCGGCCCTGCGCTGGGTCAGCGCGGCGTGAACATCATGGAATTCTGCAAGGCTTTCAATGCTGCGACCGACAGCATGGAAAAGGGCATGCCGATTCCGACGACGATCACCGTCTATGCTGACCGTTCGTTCACCTTCGTCACCAAGAGCCCGCCGGCCAGCTTCCTCATCAAGAAGGCCGCCAAGCTCAAGTCGGGCTCGAAGGAGCCGGGCAAGGTTTCGGCCGGAACTATCAAGCGTTCGGCACTCGCCGAAATCGCTGAAACGAAGATGGCCGACCTGAACGCGAACGACATCGAACAGGCTACCAAGATCATCGAAGGCAGCGCGCGTTCGATGGGCCTCGACGTGGTGGAGGGCTAAGACCATGGCTAAGCAGACCAAGAAGCAGCAGCTCGTCGCCAAGCTCGACGGTGAAAAGCTCTACAGCGTCGACGAGGCTCTCGCCACGCTGCGCGAGCACAAGGCGAAATTCGACGAGACCGTCGAAGTCGCGATGAACCTCGGCGTCGACCCGCGCCACGCCGACCAGATGGTCCGCGGCATGGTGTCGCTCCCGAGCGGCACCGGCAAGGACGTCAAGGTCGCCGTCTTCGCCAAGGGCGACAATGCCGAGAAGGCTCTCGCCGCCGGCGCCGACAAGGTCGGTGCGGAAGACCTCATGGAAGACATGCAGGCCGGCAATCTCGACTATGACCGCGTGATCGCGACCCCCGACATGATGGGCGTCGTCGGCCGTCTCGGCAAGGTGCTCGGCCCCAAGGGCCTGATGCCGAACCCGAAGCTCGGCACCGTCACGCCGAATGTGGAACAGGCCGTGAAGGACGCCAAGGGCGGCCAGGTCGAATTCCGCGTCGAGAAGCAGGGCATCATCCACAGCGGCATCGGCAAGCTGTCGTTCAAGGACGAAGACCTGAAGAAGAACTTCAAGGCGCTGACCGATGCGATCGTCAAGGCGAAGCCGTCGGGGGCCAAGGGCAAGTATGTCCGCAAGGTCACGCTGACCTCGTCGATGGGGCCGGGCCTCAAGGTCGACCTCGCCGAAGTCGAAGGCGCCTGACAACGCCTCCTGTCGGGGGCTCCCTGAACGCGCGAGGCGTTCCCGGGCAGCCTGGCGACAGGACGGACAAGAGGGCCGGCGGGTGTAGACCCGCCGGCCCTTTTTCATGCTCTCAACATTCGTCGGGCCAGCGCCTCGGCGCCGGTTCTCGTCGCAAGCGACTTGGCCAGCGAGACGCTCTGGTCGAACAGGGCGAGGCTGCCCAGCAGCGCCCGGTTCACGACACTGGGACGCAACAAAAGGAAGCTCGCGCAGCGTATGCTGCCGGTGCGGAACAGCGCCTTGTGCGCTCCGTCGCCCTCGGTAAAGTCGAAATAGCGAAAACGCTCCTCGGCAAAGAGCCGCTCGAGCGCGGCCAACTGGAGAACCGTCCCGGGCGACAGGCCTGCATGATGGGGGTCGTAGCCCAGATGGGCGTAGATCAGGGTTTCGCCTTCGACGGGCAGATAGAGATAGGCCACCGGTTCACCCTGCAGGAAGAGCAGAAAGGCACGCAGGCAGTCCACCTCCGCGAGTTGGTACATGGCCGCGCGGAAATGGTCGTCCTCCGGCAGTCCGGCATCGAGCAGCCGCGCCTGATAGGTTCTTCGGGACAGGGGCAGGGCCAGCTGCGCGAAGCGCTCCAGCTCATCGGGGCTCCGGTATTCCCGCAGGTCGAGCCTGCCACCGGCCGCTTCTTCGAACTTGCGCCGCTTGCGCCTGAGGGTCGACCTGGTCTTGCCGGAGAAACGCGCCAGGTAGGCGTCGTAGGTCCCGGCCATGTCGATAAAGCTGCGGTCAAACGTATCGCGCGCGCCGACCAGGAATCCCGGCATTGCCTCGCGCAGCCGCTTCTCCGCGCGAGCGGGCGCAGACAGGACGCGCAAGCCCTCGACAGAGGTGAGTGCGGGAACCGGAGGTAGGCGCTCGCAAAATATGTCCTTCAGCGAGAATGCCAGCGTGGCGACGTCGCGCTCGACCGTCATCAGGCGCCGCGAACCAACGGTAAAAGCGATGCCATAGGGCATCGAATGGGTGCTTCCGAAGGTCACTTCGCGCCGTAGAGCCGGTTCGCGACGAATTGTTCGGCCATGCGGGCCATACTGCGGATCGGGTTCCGCTGCATGGCGGCCGCACCCGTCTCGTCGCCGAGCTGCGGAGGGCGGCTGCCGAATGTGGCACTATCCGCCCCGGATATATCGGCGAGGGTCCGGCAAAACCTGGCGAAGCGGCGACCCAGTATCCGGTTGGATCGGGTCCGGTCGCGGCTCATCAATTCGAAACTGTGGCTGACGATGTTGAAGGCTTCCACCTTCTCGCTCACGCAATGACGCAGCGCGGCCTCGAGCTCCCAGTGCGACAGGGCGGTAATCTGGGCGTGGCGCTGGCCGCCGATACTGGCGACCGAACCGACCGGAACTTCGATCGCGCCCTCGTGCTGCACCACGGCCTGGTCGTCCTGCGTGAGGGAAATCCGGCAATCCGATACCGCAATGCCCGGCACATGGCTGCTGTCGTAGCGGATGCCCACCGTCCGCAATGCGCGCAAGGTTGCATCGTTGGCACCGAAATTGCCGGCGCGAAAAGCCGACGGGCTGGGCGCCCCTGCGGCGATCAGCTGGTCGCGCGCCAGCCCGAGCAGGTCGACCTGCTCGGTCTCCGTGAATTCGTGGAGATTCCGGCCGGTCCTGGTCTTGAGGGGATTGGCATCCCCGGCGAGCTCGAGCCATTCGGGATGAAGGTGCAATTGCACTTCGTGCCCGCGCTCTAGGATCGGCTCGACGACCGCGGCGACCGCGCCCGTTCCCCAGACGAAGGCAGGCATGGGGTCGACGAAGAACACCCCCTTGATGTCGTGGGCGTCCATCACATCCATCTGGTGGACGATGCCGACTTCACCGTCGGGAGTGCGGCAGAGGATCGAGCGGTCGAAGACTTCCTCGCGCGCCTGAACGCCGAGTTCAGCCGTCAGACCCGCCGAATACTCGGTGTCGATCGTGATGTAGACCGCCGTCATAGTAACCCTACTACCATGCGAGAGTTAACGGCGCGATTATATTGTAGAATTCGCTATATGCCACCAGGGGTGAAGTCGAAACCGGCGGTGGCCAGCCCGTCGCAGAGACTGTCGACGCAGCTCCTGATTTCTTCGGCACTGGTCGACCGGACCACGAAATTGGCGCCGACCCGGCCTTCGCGGAAGAAGGGATAACTGCCGATCTGGCACTTTTCGTGCGCCTTCTCGACCTGCCGGAGAATGTCCGCGACTTCGCTCTCGGGGGTCCAGCAGCCGACCGTTTCGGACAACAGCGGCGCGCCGCCTTCGAGCGTTCCGGTCAATGCGTCGAGCATGCCGGCGGTGATGTGCGGGACACCGGCCATGAGATGGATATTGCCGAGCTTGATCCCCGGCGCGCCAGACATGCGGTTGGGGATCAGCTCCGCGCCTTCGGGAACGCGGGCCATGCGCAGCCGCGCTTCGGTCAGGCCGCCGGGCTTGTCGGCATAGTATCTTTCGAGGATCGCCCGTGCCTGCGGGTGGATTACGACTGGCACGCCGAGCGCCTGCGCCACCGCATCGACGGTGATGTCGTCATGTGTCGGGCCGATTCCTCCAGTGGTGAAGAGGTAATCATAGGCCTCGCGGAGCGCATCAACCGCCTCCACGATACGCTCGATCACATCGGGAACCACGCGCACTTCGGACAAGCGGATACCCTGGACCTGCAACCAGCTGGCAATCTGCGCGATATTCTTGTCGTGCGTGCGGCCCGAGAGGATCTCGTCGCCGATCACGACGAGGCCTGCGGTATAGATGCGTTCGGTCATGCGGCGGTGGGTAACGCGGTTGGAGGGCGAATACTACTCCGCAGCTTCGAGCTGCTCGTCCACGCCCCGCGCATTGGCGCCGTGGCGGCGGAACTCGAGCAGGCCGTCGTCGACCGGATCTTCCTTCATCCGCTTGCGGTCGATGACATATTCCTGGTTGAGCCGCCAGGGATAGGTCACCGCATTGCGCGGCATAATATGCTTGCCGCGCTGGATATATCCCGACGAAAAGTCGAAGATATCGTCTTCCTCGATGGCCGCTTCGGCCTGCGGTGTCAGGACCGGCTCCGCCACGTCGACACCCTTCGCCTTGCTCTCGTTCAAGACGCGGCAGATGAAATCCGAATTGATGTCCGCCCGCAGCGTCCAGCTGGCGTTGAGATAGCCGAACACCACCGCAAGGTTGGGCACATTCGAGAACATGCAGCCCTTGTAGTAGAAGTGCTGCGCCAGATCGATTGGCTGGCCTTCCTTCGACAGCGCGATCTTGCCGGCCACGGCCAGTTTGAGACCGGTCGCGGTGATTACGATATCGGCCGGCAGGAAGCTGTCGTCGGTCAGCCGGACGCCGCCTTTTTCGAAGGCCTTGATCTGGCCGGTGACGACTTCGGCCTTGCCGCGCTTGAGAGCATCGAACAGGTCGTCGTCGGGCACCAGGCAGAGCCGCTGTTCCCACGGATTGTAGGGCGGGGTGAAAGGCGCGAGATCATAGTCCTTGCCCATCGATTTCCTGATCCGCTTGTGCAGCCCGTCCTTCACCTTCTGCGGCTTGTTTCGCGCCATCTTGAAGCTGAAGTCCTGCAATTTGATATTCTTCCACCGGGTGATCCGGTAGGCGAGCTTTTCGGGCAGGATCTTGCGCAGGAAATTGGCGAGCGCGTCCTTCGCCGGACGGCTGAACATCCAGGTCGGCGTGCGCTGGAGCATGGTAACCTTGGCCGCCTTGTCGGCCATCGAGGGGACAATGGTCACCGCCGTGGCGCCCGAACCGATCACAACCACATTCTTGCCGGCATAGTCGAGGTCTTCCGGCCAGAACTGCGGATGGATCACCTGGCCCTCGAACTCGCCGAAATCGAATCCCGGATCGTAGGGCTCGTCGTAGTCGTAATAGCCCGAGCCGAGATAGAGCCAGTTGGCGGTGAGGTGCTTCCGCTCGCCCTGGGCGGTCTCGAGCGTGACGTGCCAGCGGGCCTCGCTCTCGCGCCAGTCGGCGGCGAGCACCTTGTGGCCGAAGCGGATGTGCTTGCGAATGTCGCGCTCGTCGACGATGCGGTCGAGATATTCCAGAATGGCGGGGCCGTCGGCGATCGACTTCTCGTGCTTCCACGGTTCGAAATCGAAACCCAGCGTGTGCATGTCGCTGTCCGAACGGATGCCGGGATAGCGGAACAGGTCCCAGGTGCCACCTAGATTGTCGCGCCTCTCGACAATGACGAAACCGTGGTCCGGCGCCTTCTCCTTCATATGCGCCGCCATGCCGATGCCGGAAATCCCCGCACCTACGATCATCACGTCGAAATCGGTCGCCGTATTCTTCATCTCGCTCTCCCAGCTGGGTGGAGCCTAACCCAGACCGGAGCGCAGCGCCAGTCTCAGTTGCAGTGCGCAACCTAAGTTGGCATTCGGGCGATTTCCTATCGCTTCACCATCCGCTCCGAGGCTTGGCTCTCGCTTTCGAGGATCGCGTGAGTTAGGGCGGCTGCGACGGGGAGTAGTTTCAGCAGATGTCGAACAGCGATAAGTCCCGGCCACGGCGTGTCACCTCGATCGATGTGGCAGAGCTTGCCGGCGTAAGCCAGTCGACCGTCAGCCGCGCGCTGTCGGGTTCGGAAACCATCACCGAGGCGACCCGTCGCCGGGTCGAGCAGGCCGCGGAACAGCTCGGCTATCAGGTGAATGCTCGCGCGGCCGGCCTTCGGCGCGGCGAAACGGGCACGATCGCCATCGTCGTGATCGGACGCCCGGGACATGGGCCGACTGCGGTCAATCCGTTCTATTACACGCTGCTCGGCAGCACATGCGCGGCGGCGGCGGAACGAGGGTACGAAGCCCTGGTTTCGTTTCAGGCCAATGCCGAACAGTTCTTCGGCCATTACGTCGCGCGGCGGCAGGCCGACGGCGTCGTGGTGATCGGCACCGCGACCAACGAAGCGGCATGGGACTATTTCCGCGCCTGCGCCGAGGAGGCGGGAGGGATGGCCTTCTGGGGGTCGCCTTTCGACGATAGCGTTTGGGTCCGCTCTGACAACCGCGACGGCGGTCGCCTGGCTGTCGAGCGGCTGGTCGCGGGCGGCGCGCAGGATATCGTCTTCGTGGGCGACACCGGCTCTTCGCAACGCCAGTATCGCGAACGCTTCGAAGGCTATCGCGTGGCGATGGAAGAGGCCGGATTGGCCCCGCACGAGCCGGTGGTAAGCCAGGGCGAAGATCGCGTCTCGCAGGGGCGCAATGCGATCGCACAATTGGTTGAATCGGGTGCGCGTTTCGACGGGCTCTTCTTCGCCTGCGATGCGATGGCATTGGGCGCGCTGGAGGAACTGGCCGCCCGTGGCATTGCGGTGCCCGACAAGGTTGGGGTGATCGGTTTCGACGGTCTCGGTTCGGGCGAATTCAGCGCGCCGCCGCTGACCACCGTCGAGCCCGATTTCGCGCAGGCGGGCAAGCTGCTCGTCGAAACCGCGCTTGCATCCGAAGGCGAGCGCCCCGAGCGCCGCGTCGCCGTCCATCTGGTCGAACGCGCCAGCGTGCGTTGACCCATCATCATCTTGTTCATCGGGAGAGAACCATGAAGACCAGCATCGCCTCCGTCCTGGCTGTGCTCTTTGCCAGCCAGGCGGCCCTTGCGCAGGACCCGCAGCCGAGCCCCAATCCGGTCGAGGAACAGGAGGTCGACGCGTCGGCGGAAACTGGTCCGGCCGAGGGCAGCGGGATGGCCGTGACGGCCGCCCCGGCGAGCGCCAATCCGGCTGCCGAAAGCGACAAGGAAGAGAAGTGGGACATCACCGCGCCGCGCGGGGCGGTGATCCGGCAGGTGCCGATCCGCACCGACGAAGGCACATGGATGGATGTCGACGTTTCCCCCGACGGCCGCATGCTGGCCTTCTCGATGCTGGGGGACATCTACACCATGCCGATTACCGGCGGCACGCCGACGCGGATTGCCGAAGGGCTTGCCTGGGAAGTGCAGCCGCGCTTTTCGCCCGACGGGCGCCGCATCGCGTTTACCAGCGATCGCGGGGGCGGCGACAACATCTGGATCATGAATGCAGACGGGTCCGACAAGCGCCAGCTGACGAAGGAAGACTTCCGTCTGCTCAACCAGGCGAGCTGGTCGCCCGACGGCAATTACATCGTCGCCAAGAAGCATTTCACCACCCAGCGCTCGCTCGGCACGGGCGAGATCTGGCTCTACCACGTTTCGGGTGGTGGCGGCGTCAAGCTGGTCAAGCGCGCCAGCGAGGCGCTGCAGAAGGAACTCGGCGAGCCGGTCTACTCCCCTGACGGCACGGCAGTCTATTACTCGCGCAACGTCACCTCGGGGCCGATCTTCGAATACGCGCAAGACTCTACGCAGGGCACCTTCGCCATCGAACGCTACGAACTGGCGACGGGCGAGGTGACCACGGCGGTCAGCGGCTATGGCGGGGCAGTGCGCCCGCAGCCCTCGCCCGACGGCAAAAGGATCGCCTTCATCCGCCGCGACAAGGACCGCACCGAGCTGTGGGTCAAGGATCTCGCCAGCGGCCAGCAGCGCATGATCTACGGCGACCTCGACATGGACATGCAGGAAACCTGGGCGGTCCATGGCTTCTACCCGCTGATGGACTGGACGCCCGACGGCACTTCGCTCGTGCTGTGGGCGGGCGGGAAGATCCGCCGCGTCGCCGCCGATGGCAGCGGGGCGACCGTCATTCCCTTCAGCATCGACGACACGCGCGGCGTGGCCGATGCCCCGCATCCGGTGATCCCGGTGTCGCCCGACAGCTTCACCGCGAAGATCCCGCGCTTCGCCAGCGTGTCGCCCGATGGCCGGACCGTCGTGTTCGAAAGCCTCGGCAAGCTCTATGCGAAGCCGGTAGCGGGGGGCACCGCGCGCCGTCTTACTTCGGGAGACGACGCGGCGCTCGAACTGTGGCCCTCGTGGTCGCGGGACGGCAGGCGTCTCACCTATGTCCGCTGGACTGATAGCGGCCTGGGGCAGGTGATGACCGCCAGCGCCAATGGCTCGGGCGCCCGCGCGGTCACGCGCATGCCGGGCCACTATGCGAACCCGAAATTCTCCCCCGACGGCAATACGATCGTCTTCGAGAAGCGCTCGGGCGGCTATCTGACCTCGCCCGAGTTCTCCGAGAACGAGGGCATCTACCGCGTCGCCTCGACGGGCGGCACGGCCCGGCTGGTGGCGCGCGACACCTCGAGCCCGCAGTTCGGCGCCGCAAGCGACCGCGTGTTCATGCTCGGCCGCAACGACGGCAAGCTCCAGCTTATTTCGGCCGATCTCGACGGCGAGGCGCGGCAGGTCCATGCCGAGGGGGAGCTGGCGACCGAATATCATGTCAGCCCGCGCGGCGATTTCGTCGCTTTCCGCGAGAATTACGAAGTCTTCGCCATGCCGCTGATGCCCGGCGGGCAGGCGGTGACGGTGGGCGAGAAGGCGAGCTCGCTTCCCGTGGTGCGCGCTTCGAAGGGCGGGGCGGACTATATCGGGTGGAGCGAGGACGGCGACACGCTGACCTGGTCGATGGGGCCGGTGCTCTATCGCGCCAGTCTCGCCGCGATGTTCGCCAATGCGCCGAAGGACAAGGACGCGCCCAAATTCGTCCCGCCGACCAGCGGCACCTCGCTCGAGCGTACCATCGCCGCCGACAAGCCGCGCGGCACGGTCGCGATCACCGGTGCGAAGATCCTCACCATGGCAGGCGAGGGCGCGGGCGAGATTGCCGATGGGACCATCGTCATCACGGGTGACCGGATTGCCGCTGTCGGCCCGGCTTCATCGGTTGCGATTCCGCAGGGGGCGACCGTGATCGATGCCGGCGGCAAGACGATCATGCCCGGTCTGGTCGATGCCCATGCGCACGGGCCTCAGGGCACGGGCGATCTCGTGCCGCAGCAGAACTGGTCGCTGGTCCAGAACCTCGCCATGGGCACGACGACGATCCACGATCCTTCGTCGCAGGCGAGCATGATCTTTGCCGCGTCGGAGCGGCAGCGCGCCGGTTCGCTGCTCGCCCCGCGGATCTTCTCGACCGGGGAGGTGGTCTATGGGGCCAAGGCGCCCGGCGTCTACGCCCGCATCGACGGCTACGAAGATGCGCTCGCGCATATCCGGCGGATCAAGGCGCAGGGTGGTATTTCGATCAAGAACTACAACCAGCCGCGGCGTGACCAGCGCCAGCAGGTCGTGGCTGCCGCGCGTGCCGAGAACATGCTGGTGGTGGCCGAGGGTGGCTCGCTGTTCGGCATGGACATGAACCTGATCGCGGACGGAAATTCGACCGTCGAACACAATGTCCCGGCCGAGCATTTCTATGAGGACGTGCTGCAGTTCTGGGGCGGTTCGCAGACCAACAATACCCCGACGCTGGTGGTCACCTATGGCGGCCTGGCGGGCGATCCCTACTGGCGCCAAGCGACCGATGTGTTCGCCAATCCGCTACTGATCCACACCCCGCCGCGCCAACTGATCGCGGACACCGCGCGGCGGATCAAGGCTCCCGACTGGGCCTTCGTCGACGACGATGCCGCGCGCGAGGCGCGCAAGCTTGCCCAGCGCGGGGTTAAGATCAGCATCGGCGCCCATGGCCAGCAGGCTGGCGTTGGCCCGCATTGGGAACTGTGGAGCTTCGTCCGCGGCGGAATGACGCCGGTTGAATCGCTCCGCGCCGGGACGATCGAATCGGCTCGTTCGCTGGGTATGGATCGCGATATCGGCAGTCTCGAGGTCGGCAAGCTGGCCGACCTCGTCGTGCTCGATGCCGATCCGAGCGAGAACATCCGCAATTCGGACAAGATCGACCGGGTGATGCTCGGCGGCCGGCTCTACGATGCGCGGACCATGAACGAGGTCGAGACCGGCACTGCGCGCCGCCTGCCCTATTGGTGGGAATAGGCTGAAGAAGGGTGGCCCGGACAGACTCCGGGCCGCCCATTTCCGCAGGCCTGACCAGCCGCGTTCAGGCGGCGCGAAGGTGTTCGAGGAATCCGTCGACCCGGCGTTTGAGCGCACCTGCCTGCCCCTCCAGCTCGGCAGCCGAGGTGAGCACCTGGCTCGCCGCAGTGCCGGCAGCGAGGCTGGTCTCGCGGAACTGCTCGATTTGCGCCGAAACCTCGTCGGTCGAGCGCGCGGCGAGATCGATGCTGCGCGCCAAGTCCTGGCCGGCCACAGATTGCTGGTCGACCGCGCTGGCGATCGAGACGGCGGTCGATTCGAGTTCCTTGATCTGTCCGGCGATAGCGCGGAGCGCGCCGACGCTGGCGCCGGTCGAATCCTGCATCGCGTTGATCTGCTGCG
>NZ_CAXQVB010000006.1:0-230508 GCF_964227205.1 Qipengyuania sp.
CGGCTGATGGCGCGCCTGAAGATGGCGGAATTGCCGCGTAACGCGAATCCCACGCGTGTGCGCAACCGCTGCTCCACCACTGGCCGCCCGCGCGGCTATTACCGCAAGTTCGGCATCAACCGCATCGAGCTGCGGGATCTTGGCAATAAAGGCCTGATCCCCGGCCTGACCAAGTCGAGCTGGTGAGGATCTAGACCATGGCATTGACCGATCCCCTGGGTGACATGCTCACCCGCATCCGCAACGGCCAGCGCGCGAAGAAGGACAGCGTCCTCTCGCCCGCTTCGAAGCTGCGTGCGAACGTCCTCGAAGTGCTCCAGCGCGAAGGCTACATCCGTGGCTACAGCGAAGACGCTTCGGGCAAGCACGCACAGCTGCGGATCGAACTGAAGTATTTCGAGGGCGAACCTGCGATCAAGCATGTCGCTCGCGTCTCCAAGCCTGGCCGCCGCGTCTATTCGGGTTCGAAGGAACTTCCGATCGTGCGCAACGGCCTCGGCATCACCATCGTCTCGACGCCCAAGGGTGTGCTTTCGGATGCCGAAGCCCGCACCGAAAACGTCGGCGGCGAAGTGCTGGCGGAGGTGTTCTGATGAGCCGCATCGGCAAAAAGCCGGTCGCGATCCCGAGCGGGGTCGAGGCCAAGATCGACAGCGACATGCTTTCGGTGAAGGGGCCCAAGGGCACCCTGACCATGGGTCTGTCGGACCTGATCGACTACAAGCTCGAAGACGGCGCGATCTCGGTCAAACCGGCCAACGATACCCGCGCCGCGCGTAACCACTGGGGTATGCAGCGCACGCTCGTGTCGAACCTGGTCGAAGGCGTGACCGAAGGGTTCAGCAAGGTCCTCGAGATCAAGGGCGTCGGCTATCGTGCGCAGGCGCAGGGCAAGAAGCTCAAGCTTCAGCTCGGCTATTCGCACGACGTCGATCTCGACGTTCCCGAAGGCCTCGAGGTGAAGACCCCGGACCAGACCACGGTCGAAATCTCGGGTATCGACAAGCAGAAGGTCGGCCAGTTCGCTGCCGAAGTCCGTCGCTGGCGCAAGCCCGAACCCTACAAGGGCAAGGGTATCGCCTACCGCGGCGAGTATATCTTCCGCAAGGAAGGGAAGAAGAAGTAAGATGGCAAAGCTCTCTCTCTTTGAACGTCGCCGTCGCCGCGTCCGCACCGCGCTTCGCAACGTGTCGGGTGGCAAGCCCCGCCTGTCGGTCCACCGCACCGGCAAGCACATCTACGCGCAGATCATCGACGATGCTGCCGGCAAGACCGTTGCCGCTGCCTCGACGCTGGGCGCGAAGGGCTCGGGCGCCAATGTCGATGCCGCCAAGAAGGTCGGCAGCGATATCGCCGCTGCTGCCAAGAAGGCCGGCGTGACCACCGTCGTGTTCGATCGCGGCGGCTTCCTGTTCCATGGCCGCGTCAAGGCGCTGGCCGACGCCGCTCGCGAAGGCGGGCTGGAGTTCTGATGATGGCTGACGAAAACAAGACCGAAGAAGCCGTGACGGCCGAAACCGAAACCGCTGTGACCAACGAGCAGCCGGCTGTTGCCGACACGCCGTCGGAAGCTGCCGCCAACCAGTCGCCCGCTCAGGGTGCCGAAGGTCAGCCCCGCCAGGGCCGTGGCCGTGGTGGCAATCGCGAAGGCGGCCGTGGCCGTGGTCGCGGTCGTCGCGACGATCGCCGCCGCGAGGAAGAAGACGACGGCATCATCGAGAAGCTCGTCCACATCAACCGCGTCAGCAAGACGGTGAAGGGCGGTAAGCGCTTCGGTTTCGCTGCTCTCGTGGTTGTCGGTGACGGCCAGGGCCGCGTCGGCTTCGGCAAGGGCAAGGCCCGCGAAGTGCCTGAGGCGATCAGCAAGGCGACTGCCGCTGCCCGCAAGAAGATGATCCGCGTCGCGCTGAAGGAGGGCCGCACCCTCCATCACGACGGCAAGGGCCACTTCGGCGCCGGCAAGGTGACCGTCCGCACCGCGCCTCCGGGTACCGGCATCATCGCCGGCGGTCCGATGCGTGCCGTGTTCGAGAGCCTCGGCGTTGCCGACGTGGTGACCAAGTCGGTCGGCACCTCGAACCCCTACAACATGATCCGCGCCACCTTCGACGCGCTGCAGGACCAGACTTCGCCGAAGTCGGTTGCGCAGCGTCGCGGCAAGAAGGTCGCCGACCTGCTCGGTCGTGGTGGCGCTTCGGAGGCCGAGGCTGAAGCCGACGCCGCCGCTATCGCGGAGTAAGATCGATGGCCAAAGCGAAAACCATCAAGATCAAGCAGGTCGGTTCGCCGATCCGCCGTCCCGAAAGCCAGCGTCAGATCCTCATCGGTCTGGGGCTGAACAAGATGCACAAGGTCGTCGAACGCCAGGACACCCCCGAGGTGCGCGGCGCGATTGCCAAGATCCCGCATCTGGTGACCGTGGTCGACTGATCGATCCGACCTTTATCGGACAGAAGGGCCGGGCAGCGCGCAGCGTTGCCCGGCCTTTTCTATTTCGTCGCCGGGCCGCGGCAGTGCCCGTACACCAGCACCTCGATGTTCCAGCCTTTCATCATCGGCTCCGAGGCCAACAGCGTGCAGTGCTCGCGCTCGTAGGCACGCACCAGTGCGGCGGTTTCCCGGTTGGTCACCGCGGTGGTCCGATCGACGATCACGCTTGGGCGCAGCGCCAGCAGCCGTTCGACTTCGGGCAGAGTCGCGATGTGGCTGACGTTGCGCTCCGACGCCTGGTGCAGGTGATTGGGGAAGGCGAGCGGGGTGGGAAAGCGCGTGTCGGTCTGCGTGTAGAGCAGCGGAGGCCCGTCGTAGACGAGCAAGGGGCCGCCGTCCCGCCCGCGTTCGACTGCATCGACGAGCCTTGCCATCGCGGCTTTGGCCTCGCGCGTGTCCGCGAAATCGAAGAAGGAATAGAACAGCACCGGCATGACCGCGGCCGAACCGAGCAGGAACGCCCCGGTGCGCGGTCGGGCCAAGGCAGCAGGCGCCAGCGCGCACAGCGGCACGAGCACGGGCAGCGTGTAATGCAGGTAGAAGGCGGGCACCGAGAAGAAGCCGACCAGCGCTGCGAGTATCCATCTGCCGAAGAAGAGGCGCGTGGGGCCCCGAACCTTCAGCAATGCCACGCTGCATGCGGCGAGCAGCGGCAGTGCCATCAGGCCGAGGACCCACAGCCGCTGCCATCCGCCATTGTCCTCGACCGGCTTGCGCAGGTTCGACAGCACCATCGCGGTCCAATATTCGCCCCAATAGCCGTGCAGCGCATACCAGAGGGCGAAGGCGGCGGTGGGGGCGGCACCGAGGGCGGCCCAGCCTGCAACGCGGAGAACGGTCGCTCGGATTATCCCGGCCGATCGGATTTGGAAGGTCGCGGCAAAGAGACCGAAGAATAGTGCCTCGAATACGGCGGTGGTCTTGATCGTGATCGCTACCCCGGCGAGCAGCATGGCGCAGGCGACCAGAATTCCGCCGCGCCGGCCGTCCAACCGGGGCAGGGCGGCCAGCAGCATCGCGGCCGCGATCGCCATGAAGAGGTTGTAGAAAACCGGGCTTTGCCCGCCCTGGCCGTTGAACAGGCAGAGCGACAGCAGGTAGATCGCGCCACCCGCCAGCGCCTGCCCGTGCGAGACCAGATTGCGCGCCAGCGCATAGACCGCCACCGCGGTCGCACCGGCGAACAGCATGGCCGCGATCTGATAGGCGATATAATTGTCCGAAAGCGACGCGATAGCGGCGAACAGCAGGAAATGACCGGGCGGCTTGCGGTCCCACACATCGACGAAGGGAATGGCGCCCTTCGCCACTTCGACGCCGGAGGCGAAGTAGAACGTCTCGTCGACATGGAGATCGGGATGGCCGAAGGTCGCGACGCGGGTGAGGAAGGCCAGCGCGATCAGCGCCGCGGCAGCGAGCGTCCATTCGCGCGCCCCGATCCCGCCGACAGCGCCCTTCATTCCCCGGTCGGGGTGTTGCCGCAGCATATTCTCCAAGACCCTGCCCCATGCTTATGAAACCGCCGCCTGCGCTGTCCCGATTGAGGGGTCGACAAGCACGGCCAAACAGACTATCGGCGCCCCCTTCCCAACAGCGCGTACCCCATCAAGGGGCGTTAGAAAGCGAAAGCGAGTGCACTATGAAACTGAATGACATCCGCGACAACACCGGCGCACGAAAGGACCGCATCCGTGTCGGTCGCGGCATCGGCTCGGGCAAGGGCAAGACCGGCGGCCGCGGCCAGAAGGGCCAGAAGAGCCGTTCGGGCGTTGCCATCAAGGGCTTCGAAGGCGGCCAGATGCCGCTGCACATGCGCCTGCCGAAGCGCGGCTTCAACAACCCGTTCGGCAAGGACTACGCCGAAGTGAACCTGGGCATGGTCCAGAAGTTCATCGACGCCAAGAAGCTCGACGCCAAGGGCGTGCTCGACCACGAAGCGCTCAAGGCTGCCGGCCTCGCACGCGGCGGCAAGGACGGCGTCCGCCTGCTCGGCAAGGGCGAGCTCAAGACCAAGGTCAGCTTCAAGGTCGCCGGCGCCTCGAAGGGCGCCATCGAGGCGGTCGAGAAGGCTGGCGGTAAGGTCGAAGTGATCGCCGCCGACAAGCCCGAGCACGAAAAGAAGGCTGCTCGCGCCGAAGCCAACAAGGCGAAGAAGGCAAAGTAAGCGGGAAAATTCGGGGGGCGGGGTTCGACATTCCGCCCCCCGCTCCCTATCTAGCCTTCCTGTGCCGGGAGGGACCGGCGCCAATTCAGGATTGAACAGATTCCCATGGCATCACGCGCCGACAATCTCGCGAGCAACATGAGCCTCGCAAACTTCTCCAAGGCCACCGAGCTCAAGAACCGCATCTGGTTCACCATCGGGGCCCTGATCGTTTTCCGCTTTCTCAGCTTCGTGCCGCTGCCCGGCGTGAATCCGCTGATCCTGAGCGATCTCTACGACCAGACCCGGGGCGGTATCCTCGACCTGTTCAACACCTTTTCGGGCGGCAGCCTCGAGCGCATGAGCCTCATCGCGCTCGGCGTCATGCCCTATATTACCGCCTCGATCGTGGTGCAGCTCGCCGCTGCGCTGCATCCGACGCTGGCCGCGCTCAAGAAAGAGGGCACCGTCGGGCGGCAGAAGCTCAACCAGTACACGCGCTACGGTACCGTTTTCCTCTGCGCCATCCAGGGCTGGTTCCTCGCCTCGGGCCTCGAAAGCTACGGCGCACAGAGCGGCCTGCAGGCGGTGGTCGACCCGGGCATGATGTTCCGCGTCGGTGCGGTTGTCAGCCTCGTCGGCGGGACCATGTTCCTGCTCTGGCTGGGTGAACAGATCACCAGCCGCGGCATCGGCAACGGTGTTTCGCTGATCATTATGGCGGGCATTGTCGCCCAGTTCCCGACCTTCGTATCGAACATGGGGTCGGGCTATTCGGAAGGCTCGATCGGGACGGGCATCGTGGTCGGCCTGATCGCCATGGTCGTGATCCTGATTCTCGGCATCTGCTTCATGGAACGGGCCCAGCGGCGCTTGCTGATCCAGTATCCCAAGCGTGCCACGCAGCGCGGCATGATGCAGGCCGATCGTTCGCACCTGCCATTGAAGCTCAACACCGCCGGCGTGATCCCGCCGATCTTCGCCAGCTCGCTGCTGCTGCTGCCGCTGACGATCACGCAGTTCGCGGGCAATTCGGTCGATACCGAGAGCACTGCGGGCGGCCTGCTGCAGTCGACGCTGCAATACCTCCAGCATGGCCAGCCGCTCTACATGGCGCTGTATGCCATCGGCATCATCTTCTTCTGCTTCTTCTACACCGCGATCGTTTTCAATCCGGAAGAGACCGCGGACAATCTGAAGAAGAACGGCGGGTTTATCCCGGGTATCCGTCCCGGCAAGCGCACCGAGGAATATCTCGATTACGTGCTGACCCGTATCACCGTGATCGGCGCGATCTACCTGACCATCGTCTGCGTCCTGCCCGAATACATGATTGCGCAGACCGGTGTTCCGCTGTTCCTCGGCGGCACCAGCCTGCTGATCGTGGTCAATGTGACGGTCGACACGATCAGCCAGATCCAGTCGCACCTGCTGGCGCACCAGTATGGCGACCTGATCAAGAAAGCGAAGTTGAAGGGACGCCTGCGTTAAGGCACGGCACGGGCGAAGGGGACTTTACGCAATGGACATCATCCTCCTGGGCCCTCCGGGCGCTGGCAAGGGAACGCAGGCCCAGCGCCTCGTCGAACATCACGGCATGCGCCAGCTGTCGACCGGCGACATGCTACGCGAAACGCGCAAGGCCGACAGCGAGCTGGGCCGCAAGGTCGCCGACATCATGGATTCGGGCGGCCTCGTCTCGGACGAGATCGTTTCGGCGATGATCGATGCCAAGCTGGCCGAGATGGGCCCCGAAGTGGGCGCGATCTTCGACGGCTATCCGCGCACCGCGGCGCAGGCCGAACAGCTCGACGCGATCCTTGCCAAGCACGGCCGCAAGCTCGACCATGTGATCGAACTCGAGGTCGACGAGGACGCGCTCGTCGAACGCATCACCGGCCGTTACACCTGCGCCAAATGCGGCGAGGGCTATCACGACCTCTTCAAGCAGCCCGCGGTTGCCGGTGTGTGCGACAAGTGCGGCTCGACCGAGTTCAAGCGTCGTCCCGACGACAACGAGGAAACCGTGCGCACCCGCATGCAGGAATATCGCGGCAAGACCGCACCGATCCTGCCGGGCTATGAAGCGCGCGGAATCGTCAACCGTGTCGATGGCATGGCCTCGATCGAGGACGTGACCCACGCGATCGACGCGATCCTGGCGCGCTGAGCCGACACGCGTCTTTCAAAGAAGGTCGACATCGCCTAGGACCTCTTCCCACCAAGGGGAGAGAGGAATTATGCGCCTAGCCGTCACCGTCCTGTGTGCTGCCATGCTGGCCGGCGCACCGCCGTTGTCGGCCAAGGTCGCCGAGACGAGCGAAACGGGCTTTTCCACGCAGGACATGGCGGATGTCGCCGCTACGCCGATGGAGACCTGGCTGGCGCTGATCCGGCCGGGCGGGTGGTGGACCGACGCGCATACATGGTCGGGCGACGCCGCCAACATGGCCTTGACCCCGCAGGCGGGCGGCTGCTTCTGCGAACGTATCCCGGGAGAGGACCGCGCCGACGGCTTTTCGCTCGACGGCAGTGTCCAGCACATGACCGTCATCCAGGCCTATCCGCTCAAGGCGTTGCGCATGCGCGGCGGGCTGGGGCCGCTCCAGGGCGAGCCCGCCACCGGCGTGTTGACGATCTCGCTCGAGGAAATCGAAGGCGGCACTCGCATTCGCTGGGAATATGTCGTTGGCGGCTACATGCGGTACGAAATCCCGACGATTTCAAAGGCCGTCGATGGCGTGATGAGCCAGCAGCTCGCGGCCTTGCGCGACCATCTCGGGGCCCTGGTCGGCGAAGCGGCGCCCGACGCCGGATCACACGAGAATGACGCAGTCGAGGAACCGAGCATCGAATCGCAGATCGATGCCTTGCAGGATACCGAATAACAGAGACTGAAGAGCGCCCGTCACAAGGGCGCCGGGGTCGCAATGGTCAACTGGCCCGCTAGGGTACGAGGGGGAATTGCGGCATGGCATCCGTTTACGACAGGCACGTGGACCTTCCGACTTTCATGGAAGGGGTGAAGAGGCGCAATCCGGGGCAGGACGAATTCGTCCAGGCGGTCCAGGAGGTGGCGCAAGATGTGTTCGACTTCATCGAGGACAAGGAAGAATATCACGAGGCGCAGATCCTGCGCCGGATCGTGGAGCCTGACCGGATCGTCAGCTTCCGTGTCTGCTGGGAGGACGACAACCACTGCGTCCGGGTGCAGCGGGGCTGGCGAGTCCAGAACAACAATGCGATCGGGCCCTACAAGGGCGGCATCCGCTTTCACCCGACGGTGAACGAAAGCGTCCTGAAATTCCTCGCCTTCGAACAGACCTTCAAGAATTCGCTCACCGGCCTGCCGATGGGCGGCGGCAAGGGCGGGGCGAATTTCAACCCCAAGGGCAAGAGCGACAGCGAGGTGATGCGCTTCTGCCAGAGCTTCATGACCGAACTCTATCGCCATATCGGGCCCGATACCGACGTGCCTGCGGGCGACATCGGCGTCGGCGCGCGCGAGATCGGCTACATGTTCGGCCAGTACAAGCGGATCACCAATCGCTGGGAGGGCGTGCTGACGGGCAAGGGCACCGAATATGGCGGGTCGAAGATGCGGCCCGAGGCGACGGGCTACGGCGCGGTCTACTTCCTGCGCAACATGCTCCAGCACCAGGGGCAGGATGTCGAGGGCAAGACCGCGGTCGTTTCCGGCTCGGGCAATGTCGCCACGCATGCGGCGGAGAAGATCGTCCAGCTCGGTGGCAAGGTGCTGACGCTGTCCGACAGCGGCGGCTTCATCCACGATCCCGACGGTATCGACCAGGAAAAGATCGACTGGGTCAAGACGCTCAAGAACGAACGGCGCGGGCGGATCAGCGAATATGTCGACCACTTCACCGGCGCCAGCTTCCACGAAGGCAAGCGCCCGTGGGATGTGCCCTGCGATGTCGCGCTCCCGTGCGCGACGCAGAACGAGCTCAACGTGGCCGAGGCGCGCGAACTGGTCGACAACGGCTGCATGGCGGTGGCCGAAGGTGCCAACATGCCGACCACCCTCGAGGGCGTGAAAGTGTTCCACGATGCCCAAATCCTCTATGGCCCGGGCAAGGCCGCCAATGCCGGCGGGGTCGCGGTTTCGGGCCTCGAGATGAGCCAGAATTCGGAGCGGATCAGCTGGAACCACGAACGGCTCGGCCAGATGCTGACCGAATTGATGGAGGGCATCCACGACAAGTGCGTCGAGTATGGCGAGCAAGACGGCTATGTCGACTATGTTCGTGGGGCCAATATCGCGGGCTTCAAGAAGGTCGCCGATGCCATGCTTGCCTTCGGCGTGATGTGAGGGCTTTGACGTTTCGAACGCGCTGGGGTACAAGCAAGCTGTCAAACGGTCGCCGCCCGCGACGGCGGCTCCCTCGCTTTGCGCGCGCAGGACGGTTGACGCGTCCGGCGAATCCTCCTAAGCGCGCGGTTCATTCGACATTGCGGTGAGTCCGGCAGGCGGCAGCCTATGTGCGCCATCCGGGCTTTTTGCGTTAGGCAAGTCCCGCAAATGCCGGTGAATTGAGCGATGAGATAGGGGATCCCGACTGTTCGGCCCCTGTGGAGCATGGAGATTTAAGTGGCTCGTATTGCCGGGGTAAATATCCCCACCAACAAGCGCGTTATCATCGCGCTCACCTATATTCACGGAATCGGCCGGACCAAGGCCGTCGAGATCGCCGACAAGCTCGGCATCGATCATGCGCGCCGCGTGCAGGACCTGACCGACGAGGAAGTCCTGCGCATTCGCGAAACGATCGACGCGGATTTCACCGTGGAAGGCGACCTTCGTCGCGAAACCGCGATGAACATCAAGCGGCTCATGGACCTCAAGTCCTTCCGCGGCCTGCGTCACCGTGCCGGTCTGCCCGTTCGCGGCCAGCGCACCCACACCAACGCCCGTACCCGCAAGGGCAAGGCCAAGCCGATCGCCGGCAAGAAGAAGTAAGCGCGGCTCGTCCGTACGCTTTTCCCTTCTTGAGAATATAGAGGAATATACACCATGGCACGCGAACCCGGCCGTATTCGGCGGCGCGACAAGAAGAACATTTCTTCGGGCGTTGCGCACATCAACGCCAGCTTCAACAACACCATGATCACCATCACCGACGCGCAGGGCAATGCGATCAGCTGGTCCAGCGCCGGCATGATGGGCTTCAAGGGCAGCCGCAAGTCGACTCCCTATGCCGCGCAGGTCGCCGCCGACGACGCGGGCCGCAAGGCCGCCGAACACGGCGTGCGTACCCTCGAAGTCGAAGTGAAGGGCCCGGGCTCGGGCCGCGAGAGCGCGCTGCGCGGTCTTGCGGCGGTGGGCTTCACCATCACCTCGATCCGCGACGTGACGCCGATCCCGCACAACGGGGTCCGTCCTTCCAAACGTCGTCGCGTCTGATCCGTACCTGCCTGGCGGCTCGCTAGCGGGCCGCCGACACACCCTCACGGACCGGACGCTCCCATAAAGAGCTCCGGTCCTGCCCGCATCCGAACCAGGGGATTTTCATGTCCGTCAACATCAAGAACTGGCAGGAACTCAAGAAACCCAATGTCCTTGATATCAAGGATTCCGGCGACAAGGCCCGCAAGGCGACCTTCGTGGCCGAACCGCTCGAGCGTGGCTTCGGCCTGACGCTCGGCAATGCGCTGCGTCGCGTGCTGCTCAGCTCGCTCCAGGGCGCCGCGATCACCTCGATCAAGATCGAGAACGTGCTCCACGAATTCAGCTCGCTCGCCGGCGTGCGCGAGGACGTGACCGACATCGTCCTCAACGTGAAGCAGATCGCGCTCAAGATGGAAGGCGAGGGCATGAAGCGCCTGCAGCTTTCCGCCACCGGTCCTGCCGAAGTGAAGGCCGGCGACATCGCCGTTTCGGGCGACATCGAGGTGATGAACAAGGACCTCGTGATCTGCCACCTCGACGAAGGCGCGACGCTCAACATGGAGCTCACCGCCGACACCGGCAAGGGCTACCGTCCGGCCGTGATGAACCGCCCGGCCGATGCGCCGATCGGCCTCATCCCCGTCGACAGCCTGTATTCGCCGGTCCGCCAGGTGAGCTACAAGGTCGAGAACGCCCGCGTCGGCCAGGAACTCGATTACGACAAGCTTTCGCTGACCGTCGAAACCGATGGCACCGTCACCCCGGAAGACGCCGTGGCCTATGCCGCGCGCATCCTCCAGGACCAGCTGACGCTGTTCGTCCACTTCGAAGACGGCATCCCGCAGCCGACCTCGGCCATGATCGGCCAGGCCGCGGAACCGCAGGAAAGCGACACCAACCAGCTCAACCGCTACCTCCTCAAGAAGGTCGACGAGCTGGAACTGTCGGTCCGTTCGGCGAACTGCCTCAAGAACGACAACATCATCTACATCGGCGACCTGGTCCAGAAGACCGAGGCCGAGATGCTCCGCACGCCGAACTTCGGCCGCAAGTCGCTCAACGAGATCAAGGAAGTCCTTTCCTCGATGGGCCTGCGCCTCGGCATGGACATCCCCGGCTGGCCGCCGGAAAACATCGAGGAAATGGCCAAGAAGCTCGAACAGGAGCTGCTCGGCTGAAGCGATAGGTGAGCCCCGGCGAAGGCTGGGGCTTCCTTCCATCCGGCGCTTGGCCGATGGAGGTCCCAGCCTGCGCTGGGACACGCGATTGGCGAAGGTGACGGCCACCAACGGTCACCGGCTACGGGCTACCTAGAACGGGCCCCTATCGAACGAAGGAAGAGTTACAATGCGTCACAAGATTTCCGGCCGCAAGCTGCAGCGCAAGACCGGCCACCGCAATGCGATGTTCCGCAACATGGCTGCCGCGCTGATCAAGCACGAGCAGATCGTCACCACGTTGCCCAAGGCGAAGGAAATGCGCCCCTACATCGAAAAGCTGATCACGCTGGCCAAGCGTGGCGGCCTTTCGAACCGTCGTCTGGCCCAGAGCCGCCTGCAGGACGAAACGCAGCTCAAGAAGCTGTTCGACGTCCTCGCCGAGCGCTATGCCGACCGTGACGGCGGCTACACCCGCATCATCAAGGCCGGCTACCGCGCAAGCGACGCCGCCCAGATGGCGGTCATCGAATTCGTCGACCGCGACGTCGATGCCAAGGGCCAGGATTCGGGTCCGGTGATGACCGAGGAAGAATTCGAAGACGCCTGAGGCGCTCCTCGATAGAGACAAGCGGGGCCGGACGGGAAACTGTCCGGCCCATTTGTTTTGCGCTCTGCGCGCGGCGTGCCACAAGGCGGACATGATCAGACATGCCTTCGCAGCCGCCGCGCTGTTCGCCTCCGCTCCGCTCGCTGCCCAATCGACCACGCAGGAGCAACTCGACGACCGTTACGACCGCGCGCTGGCAGCCGGTTACAAGGCGCTGTTCCTGTGCAGCGCGATCGCCAATGCCGAACGCAACGGTACGACGCGGACGCCGGAGAGCGTGGCGCAGTGGGAGCTGACGGGCATCCAGGCGCCGCTCGACGAGCTGGTCGGAGACATGCCCTATCAGATCGCGCGCGACGGCGATGGCGAACTCGCCAATGTCTCGGTCACATGGGCCGATGGCATGCGTCCGCGCATGGCAGTGCACAATTCGAAAATGGGCTGCTCGCAGCTGCCGATCGACGGCGTTCCGGTCCCCATCGTGACCAAGCGACCGGCGCTGGCGACCGGACACGCTCCGGTGGTGGCTCCACAAGGCGCGCTTGCGGGCAGCTTCTCGCAAGCCTTCGGCGAGGCCTATGGCGCGGGCACGCGCACCACGGCGGTGTTGGCAATGCGCGACGGCGCGCTGTTGGGTGAGGCCTATGCCGCGGATTTCGGGCCCGCGGTCCCGCAGCGAACCTGGTCGGTCGCCAAAAGCATCGCGGCGACGCTCGTCGGCACGGCGGTGCAGCGCGGAGAAGCGGATGTTGCAAAGCCTGCGGGGCTGGGCCTCTTCGTCAACGACCGCCGCGAGCAGATCACCGTCGACAACCTCCTGCGGATGGCCTCGGGCCGCTATTCGGACACGCCGGGCAACCGTACCGACCCGCTCTATTTCGGCGGCTCGACCGTCGAGGAGACCGCGCTGCACTGGCCGCTCGTCCACCTGCCCGGCACTGTCTTCCGCTATGCGAACAACGATACGCTGGCGGCGGTGAAAGCGATCGGGGCCTCGCTGGAAGATCATCCGCCGGCCGAGTTCTTCTCCCGGCTCGGCATGCACGATACCGTCGCCGAGACCGACTGGCGCGGCGACTACATCCTCTCCAGCCAGGTCTGGTCGACCGCGCGCGATCTCGCCAAGCTCGGCCAGCTCTATCTCGACGAAGGCGTGCTCGGCGACGGCACGCGCATCCTGCCCGAGGGGTGGGTGGAATACGTTTCCGCCCCCTCGGGCCCGCAGCCCGATGGGTCCTTCGGTTATGGCGCGGGCTTCTGGCTGCTCAACAAGTCCGAAGGCGTTCCCGCCGACACCTTCGCCGCCATGGGGAATCGCGGGCAGTTCATCGTCATCGTCCCGAGCCTGAATGTGGTGATCGTGCGACGCGGCGAGGATCCGACCGGTTCGCGCTTCGATATCGCCGCGTTCACACGCGATGTGATTGAAAACATGGCAAATTAGATATTCAGAAAAACCATTGCGTAGCTGAATGACGGCTGTAGCCGGAGTTCAGCGTCGTCTCACTGCCCGTCCTCTAGAACACTTCCAAAGCCGGGGCAGTCCCGCCGCGGCCCCAATGAGGAGGACCTCGAGATGAAACTTCTGACCAGGACGTTTGCGAAGGGTGGGATCGCAACGGCTGCCGTCGGCGCGATGGCGCTGGCCGGAGCCACCCCCGCACAGGCCCGCGACCGCAACGACGATGGCATTTCGGTCGGCGACGTGATCGCCGGTGCCGTGATTATCGGCGGCATTGCCGCCGTCGCCAGCGCCGCAAGCAAGGATCGGGACCATTACCGCGACGGCCGCTACTATCGCGATGGCCGCTACTACCGCGACGGTCGCGACTATCGACGTCATCACTATGCACGCCGCGGAAATCCGCGCGCCGCGGTCGACCGCTGTGTCCGCGCCGCCCAACGCGATGCTCGCCGCTATGGCTATCGCTATGCCCAGGTGACCGACATCCGCGATGTCGACGACACGCGTTACGGCTGGCGCGTCAAGGGGCGCATGGTCGTCGATGGCAACTATCGCGGCGACCGCTATGATCGCTATGGCTATCGCGACCGCCACAACCGCTACCAGCGCTGGAACGACCGCGATAGCGGCAGCTTCACCTGCTATGTCGAGCGCGGCCGTGTTGCAGATCTCGATTTCCGGGGGATCCGCGGTCTTCGCTGATTTCTTCCGCAAGCTTCAAATAGGCGGTTCAGGTAGCATTTAGCCTGGACCGCCTATTTTCATTCGATCGACACTTGCGCGCCATGGTGGGGGCTCGCTCAAAGGGGTACCGGGCCATGCCGTCTATCAAGAAGCTTTCCGCCACGCCGTCGCTGGTGGCGCTCGTCTCGCTGGTCGCCGTGCCTGCGCAGGCTGCCGAATTGCCGCGCCCTGCCGCGCCGTCGGCCTCGTTTGCCACCGCAGCCTGGGCGCCCGGCGCCGACAGCGCCGCAGCCCACCGTCGCTATCGCCGCAATCGCGGCGTCGATGCGGGCGACGTGCTGGCGGGTATCCTGATTCTCGGCGGCATCGCTGCGGTCGCCAGCGCAACAAAGGGCGCGCGCGATAGCTACCCGCGCGATATGCGCTATCCCGACCCGCGCCGGGGCGACTATCGCTATGACGACGGGCGCGGCATCGACCGCGCGGTTTCGATGTGTGTCGATGCGATCGAACGCGATGCAAGGGTCGAAACCGTCGATGCGGTCACCCGCAATGCCGAGGGTTGGAACGTGAGCGGTTCGCTCTACGACGGGCAGGGCTTCACCTGTTCGATCGGCGAGACCGGCCGGATCGAAGCGATCGACTATGGCCAGGGGACCGAGGTCTACCGCGGGGCGGATACCGGTTACGGCACGGAAGAGGACCGCCAGTACGGCGACGATGCCTATGCCGCAGCCCGCGCGCGCGCGGACGATGCAGAGCCGGCCTATCCCGGCGGGCCGCTGCCCGGCGAGGAGCAGGGAGAGGTCGACGCCGATCTCGAAATCGGTACCGGCTATCAGGGCCGCTCGATCTAGTCCCGCTGATAGGCGGGAAGCGCCAGGTTCCATCTGATCGCGGCAAGGCGCAGGCCGAACCCTGCGCCCGTTGCCGCGAGCCACGCCCACTCGCGCTGGATCCCGGCAAGGTCGCCCAGCACGGTCACGCTCGCCGATAGTGCCGCCGCCGTGACGTAGAGTTCGGGCCGCATGAGGATCGAAGGGCGTCCGGCGATGACGTCGCGGATGATCCCGCCGACGCACCCCGTGATCACCCCCATCAGCATCGCCGGGGTCGGCGGCAGGCCGTATTCGAGCGCCTTTGCCGAACCGAGTACCGCATAGGCGGCAAGTCCGAGACCGTCGGCGATCGAGAGGAACCGGCGGCCGTCCCACCAGCGCGTCGGGGTGAACCAGGCGAACAGCGCCATGACCAGACAGATCGCGGCGACCCATGCATCGTGGATCCAGAACACCGGCGCACCGATCAAAAGATCGCGCACCGTGCCCCCGCCGACACCCGTCAGCAGTGCGAAGAAGGCAAGGGTGACGAAAGTCTGGCGCTCCTTGGCGGCGACCAGCGCGCCGGTCAGCGCAAAGATCGCCACGCCGGCCAGGTCGAGCCAGTCGAGGACCGGGGTGAGGACTTCGGCATTCACTTTGCGACCACGCGCGCCTTGCGCCGGCGGAACATCAGGACGCAGCCGAGCAGCGCGCCGATTACCGACAGCAGGGCGAAGGCAATCAGGATCGGATGATGCGTGTCTTCACGCGTCTGCAAGTCCATGATGTGCAGGCCCCAGACGAAATCGAAGACCCTCCACCAGCGTGTACGCACGGCCTCGATCTGCCCGGTTTCGGTGCCGACATAGACATGGGTCCCGTCTTCCAGCGCCACCTGCCAGACGGGCATCGCGCGGCGGAAATCGAATGGTACGGCATCGGCCTCATACCGGTTTGTGCTGACGACCCTGTCGCCTCCCTTGACGTTCTCTGCGACTATCAGCCGCGCCTCGACCTCGGATAGCGGCCCCATGGTGCTGCCGTCGGGGCGGAAGCGCGCGGTGGATCCGTCCATATAGGCGATGCGCGTAACCGTCTCGCCGCGCTCGACCTGCGTGGTGACCGAACGCACCGGCCTGGTGCTTTCCGCCGGCAGCGCGACCGCGATCTGCGTATCGGCGGGCAGGGCGCGATCGGGCACCTGTTTGCGCAAATGGTTGCCGCGCACTTCCTCGATCGGCTTGGCGACCATCACGAGACCGGTGACGGTCCACATCAGGATGGGGAAGCCGACCAGCCATCCCAGCCAGATATGCCATTTGGCGAAGCGCCTCATCCTACGCTGGTGGCCCATGCCTCGTGCGATCCCTTATCCGTGCAGAACGTGCCCGATCGCGTCTGCCGCGGCGATGCAATCGAGGTCCGCCCACCTGCGCGAAATGACCTGCATCCCGCAAGGCAGCCCCTCCGTTTCGCCCACAGGCACGACGGTAGCGGGAAGGTTGGGATAGGTCGCGAGGCCCGCCCAGGCGAGGCCATCGGCAAAGGCGCTGTCCTTGCCGTTGATCGTGATGCGTCGCTCGCCGATCGGCGTTGCGTCATGCTCGAAAGCAAGGAAGGGCAGCGGCGGGGCAAGCACGAAGTCGTAGGTTTCGAACAGCGCCTGCCAGGCATATTCGCAGCGCGCCTGCCGGTCGCGCAGCAGGTAGTAATCGGCTAGCGCCATCGCCTTGCCGTCAGGTGCGGGACGCCCGCGCGCCATCGCGACATTGAGCAGGCGGAGGTAATCCTCCTGCTGCTCGGCGAGGTCGGGGACCAGCTCGCTGCGGCGATCGACGGTGGCTCCGGTTGCCGCAACCGCCTCGAGCGCGGCTTCGATGGGGGTGCGCACACCCGCATCGACCTCGCTCAGCGGATGGTCGAGCAGCGCGAGGAAGCGGCATTCGCCGATCGGCTTGTCACGCGAGCTCATCGGGTGGGTGGAGGTGACTTCGAGCAGCAGTCGCAGATCGGCAGCCGAGCGGGCGAGGGGCCCGACCACCGAGAGCGGGCCGTCATGGACATCGCGGCCGTCGGCCATGGGATGCGTGTGCCCCCGCCGGCTGACGAGGCCGAAGCTTGTCTTGTGGCCGAAAATGCCGTTGAAATGCGCCGGATTGCGGATCGAGCTGCCGATGTCGCTGCCGTATTCGCAGGGCACCATGCCGCTCGCGACGGCCGCAGCGCCGCCGCCCGAAGACCCGCCGGCAACGCGTGAATGGTCGTGGGGATTGTTGGTCCGGCCATAGAGTGGGTTGTTGCTTTGCAGGTCGGCCAGATCGGGCGGGACATTGGTCTTGCCGAGGATGATCGCTCCGGCTGCCTTGAGCTTTTGCACCACGACTGCATCCCGCGCGGCGATATTGTCGGCAAACCGCTCGTGCCCGAATGTCGTCGGCAGGCCCGCGACGTTGAAGCTTTCCTTGACCGTCATGGGCACGCCGAACAGCGGCTGGTTGCCTTGTGGGCCGCGCTCGGTCATCGCGCGTGCGGTCTCCCGCGCCCGATCGAAGTCGGTGACCACCACCGCGTTGATATGCGCGTCGAGATGCTCGATCCGTGCAATCGCAGCCCCGACCGCCTCGCTGGGCGAAATGTCGCCACGTGCAATCTGCGCCGCAGTCTCGATTGCGCCGGGTTTGTCGGTCAGTCTCGGATAGGCCATGCGTGTCTCCCCCTGTGCCCGCAATGTCGGGCAAGCCCGCGTCGCGGTCAATCGCGCTCTTGCATGGGACACATCGCCGCCGCATGGCGTTTCACCAGCAAAATCACGAGAAGTTGGAGGATCCTTCATGCGCCGCGCCATCCTGCCCCTGCTGCTCGCCAGCACCGCCTGCGCCCCGATTGCCAGCGAAACCAAGGTTGCCTCGACCGAGGCCCCGCCGCCGGCGCAGGAAAGCTACGACCTCGCCGCGCAATACGCCAAGCTCGCGCGGATCGAGATGACACCCGATACCTCCTATCTCACCGAGGAGGAGCGCGATGTCGTGAACCTGCTGATCGAGGCCAGCGGGTACATGGACGAAATCTACCTGCGCCAGCGCTTCGCTGCCAACCCGCAGATCCGCAGCGCCATCGAGCGCAGCAAGCGCGCCGACCGCGATTTGCTGCTCAAGATGTTCGACCGCTATTACGGCGCCTGGGACGATCTTGCCGAATTCCACCCCTTCTGGGGCAGCGACCCGCTGCCCGAAGGCGCAGGCTTTTATCCGGCCGACCTGACGCGCGAGGAATTCGACGCCTATCTCGCCGCACATCCCGAGCAGAAGGAGGCGCTGCTGAGCCCCTATACGGTGGTCAAGCGGCAGGGCGACCGGCTGGTCGCGGTGCCCTATTCGGTCGAATATCGCGAGTTCCTCGTGCCCGCGGCGCGGCTGCTCGAACAGGCGGCGCAGCGCACCAGCAACCCCAGCCTCAAGAAATTCCTCTCGTTGCGCGCGGCGAGCTTCCTGACCGACGACTATTACGAAAGCGAGATGGCGTGGATGGACCTCGCCGATACGCCGATCGAGGTCGCGATCGGGCCTTACGAGGTTTACACCGACCGGCTCTATGGCACCAAAACCGCCTTTGAGAGCTTCGTGACGCTGCGCAACCCGGAAGAGAGCGCGGCGCTGGCGAAGTACAAGCACTACCTCCGCGACATGGAGGGTAATCTCCCGATCGAGGACCGGTACAAGAATTTCCAGCGCGGCTTCGAAAGCCCGATCGCGGTGGCCGACCAGATTCACGGCGGCGGCGACAATGTTCCCGGCGTGCAGACGATCGCCTTCAACCTGCCCAATGACGAGCGCGTGCGCGAAGCCAAGGGCGCGAAGAAGGTCATCCTCGCCAATGTGCTGGGCGCGAAATACGAACGCATCCTTGCACCCATGGCGGGGCTGATCATGAAGCCCGACCAGGCGGGACAGGTGGCGAAGAAATACATGGAGCTCGAAACGCTGTTCCACGAGCTTTCGCACAGCCTCGGCCCGGGCACGATCACCGTGGATGGTCGCCAGACCACCGTCAACGAGGAGCTGAAGGACCAGTATTCGGCGCTCGAGGAGAGCAAGGCCGACGTCATGGGCGTGTGGAACATCCTGTTCATGATGGACAAGGGCGAGCTGCCCGCGGCCGAGAAGGAGCAGATGCTCAACACCTATTTCGCCGGCATCTTCCGCGCGATGCGCTTCGGCATCGACGAGGCGCACGGCAAGGGCGCGGCACTGCAATATGGCTATCTGAAGGAGAAGGGCGCTTTTACCTGGGATGCTGCGGCTCAGCGCTACGTGGTCGACTACGCGAAGATGGAAAGCGGCCTCCGCGACCTGTTGCACGACCAGCTGATGCTGCAGGCGCGTGGCGATTACGAAGGTACCAAGGCCATCTTCGCTCGCTATGCCAAGCTCGACGACTGGGCGCGCGGGCGGTTCGCCGCGATGGGGGACATCCCCGTCGACATCCAGCCGATCTATCCCGACGGGGTGTAGGCCACCCGGAGGCGGAGCACTGCTTCGCCCCGTACCACGCCTATTCTGCTTCGCCGCGGGCCATGGCTAGCAGCGACTGGCCGAGCTTGTTGGCTGCACCGCCATTGAGATTGGCGAGCACGACCACGGTGATGGCGCGATCGGGGTCGTGCGCGAGATAGGCGTTGAAACCCTCGATCCCGCCGCCATGCCAGATCAGCGTGCCGCTTTCGTCGTCGGTGCGGATGATCCCGAAGCCGTAGGTCGATCCGGGGATCGCCGCCACTCCCGGCGCGGTCATCTCGCCAAGGGTCTGCGCGTCGAGCAGGCGGCCGCTGAACAGGCCGCGTTGCCAGGCGAGCAGGTCATGCGTTGTCGAATAGATGTTCCCGCCGCCCTGCGGGATGCTCATATCGACATGGTCGGCATTCACGATGCCCTGTTTCGAAGGCGAATAGCCCGCGGCGCGGTGCGGGAGGATTTCCTCGCTCCGGTCGATCCCGGTGTTTTCCATGCCCAGCGGCGTGAAGATATTTTCGGCCATGAAGGCGCCCAACGAGCGGCCGCTGACCTTTTCGGCGACCGCTGCCAGGACCATGTATCCCGAATTCGAATAGGACCATTTTTCGCCCGGCGCGAAGTCCAGCGGCTTGTCCGAAAAGCGCGCTAGCAGCGCATCGAGCGTGGTCGGCTGGTATTTCCATGTGCCGAAATCGTCGAAATGGGTGAGGTTCGGAATGCCCGAAGTGTGCTGCAGCAGGTGGCGTAGTGTGATCGCATCCCAGCTTGCGGGGCTGTCGGGCAGGTAGGTCCGGACCGGCTGGTCGATGTCGAGCAGGCCGCGCTGCTGCAGCAGCAGGATCGATGCGGCGGTGAACTGCTTGGTCACCGAACCGATGCGGAACTTGGTGTCGGTCGTGTTGGCGACATCCCATTCGAGGTCGGCGGAGCCATAAGCCTTGTCGAACACCACTGCGTCGCCCACCGCGACGAGGGCCGCACCCATATAGACCTTCTCTTCGGTGGATGCGGCCACAAGCGCATCCATGCGAGCCGGATCCTGCGCGGCGGCGGATGTGCCCGCCGAAAGCAGGGCGAGCGGCGAAAGGGCGAGAGCCGCCCGGCGAATTGCAAACATTGTACCTCCCCCGTGAGTTAGTGTGATAATACACCAAATCTATGGAGGTTCAACCGGATGAGTTCGGATTGTCGTTGGGGCCTCGGTCCGGCCGAACGGCAAGCCCGAGCGCCAGCCCGTAGCCAATGATCGGCGCGGCGCCATAGCCGATGAGTACGCTGGGATAGTTCGACACCAGTGCGGCGAGCGAGAAGCCGAACAGGCTGCCCGCCAGCGCGTGGCGGACGGGTTTGGGCGCCGCGATGGCATGGGCGATCAGGAAGAAGCTCGCCAGCAAGGCAAGTGTCAGCGCGAAGGCCGCAAGCGGCGTGGTCATGGCGAGATGCACGAGGATGCGCTCGACATGCGGCTGGGCCGGCAATTCGCCGCGCAGTCCCGCGACCATGCTGGCGAAAAAGGCGATTCCCGCGACGGGGACGAGCCGCCAGTCGCGCGACGCATTGTAGAGCCCGACCGCGGCGAGCATCACCGCGAGGCTGAGCGCCGCATCGGGCTGGAGGGAGGCGGCGAGCAGCGCGGCGAGCAGGATCGGCGGGGCGAAGTCCTCGTCACGCGCGGCAAGCACGACGATTGCAGGGCAGAACAACGCGCCCGAATGGAAGATGACGCCGCCGAACGGCAGCCAGCGGGCGATACCGTTGAGGGTGGGGCCGGTGACAAGCGGGATGAACAGCACGGCGATAAGCGCGACTGCGATCAGGCGGCGGGTCCGTTCTGCCTCGAAGCCGGGCACGAAAAGGATGGCTGCAACTGCAGCCAGCGCGGCCAGACCGTTGATGAAGACATAAGTTTGGGGCGCCCCGGCGAGCGCGAGATAGGCAATGCCCGCCAGAACGGGGAGCGCGAGCGACAGGACCGAAATCCCGCGCCCGCGCATCTATCGGACCCCGCTGGAATGGATGAGGTCCGCCCGGTCGGCCATGTCAGATGTGGATCGGCTTGCCCTGGACCGCCATTGCCGCTTCCTTGATCGCTTCGGAATGCGTCGGGTGGGCGTGGCAGGTGTAGGCGATATCTTCGCTCGTGGCGCCAAACTCCATCGCCTGCGCGGCCTGCGCGATCATCGTGCCGGCAACGCTGGCAATCGCCCAGACGCCGAGCACGCGGTCGGTTTCGGCATCGGCGATGACCTTCACGAAGCCGTCGGGCTCGTGATTGGTCTTGGCGCGGCTGTTGGCCATCATCGGGAATTTGCCGACCTTGACGCGTGCCTTGTCGCCCAGCTTCTCCACCGCCTCTTCCTGCGTCAGGCCGACGCCGGCGAATTCGGGCCAGGTATAGACCACGCCGGGGATGACATCGTGGTTCACGATGCCGGTCTGGCCGGCGATGTTCTCGGCGCAGGCAATGCCTTCGTCCTCGGCCTTGTGCGCGAGCATCGGGCCGGGGACGACGTCGCCGATGGCCCAGACGCCGTCGACCGAAGTGCGGAAATCGTGATCGGTTTCGATCTGGCCGCGCTTGTTGAGCTCCAGCCCGATGTTTTCGAGCCCGAGATTGTCCGTATTCGGGCGGCGCCCGATCGAGACGAGCACGCAGTCGGCTTCAAGCGTTTCCTCGTCGCCACCCGCGGCGGGTTCGAGCGTGAGCGTCGCCTTCTTGCCCTTGACCGTGCAGCCGGTGACCTTGGTCGACAGGCGCAGTTCCATGCCCTGCTTTTTGAAGATCTTGGCCGCTTCCTTGCGCACGTCGCTGTCCATGCCGGGCAGCAGCTGGTCGAGGAATTCGACCACGATCACATGCGCGCCGAGGCGGCGCCAGACCGAGCCGAGCTCGAGCCCGATCACGCCGCCACCGATCACGACCATTGTCTTGGGGACCGACTTGAGTTCGAGCGCGCCGGTCGAATCGACGACCACCTGCTTGTCATTGTCGACCTCGACGCCGGGCAGCGGGGTGACCGACGAGCCGGTGGCGATGATCACGTTCTTGGCGGTGACGGTCTCGTCGCCGACCTTGACCGTATGCGCGTCCTGGAAGGTGGCGTGGCCCTTCTTCCAGTCGACCTTGTTCTTCTTGAACAGGAACTCGATTCCGCCGGTTAGCTGCTTCACCGCATCGCGGCGCTGGCCATGCATGGCGTCGAGGTTGAGCTTCGGCTTCACCTCGATACCCATGTGCTCCATCGTGCCGTTCGCGGCGGCATCGAAATATTCCGACGCATGGAGCATCGCCTTCGACGGGATGCAGCCCACGTTGAGGCAGGTCCCGCCGAGCGTCTCGCGGCTTTCCGCGCAGGCGGTCTTCAGACCCAGCTGCGCAGCGCGGATCGCAGCGACATAGCCACCCGGGCCAGCGCCGATGACGAGGACGTCGTAGTCGTATTCAGCCATTTCAAACTCAACCTTCGTGTGCTGCGTCTGCAGGATTCCGATGCTGGCTGCGACATAGAGATTCGCCCGGTGAAGGCAACCATTGCCAGTTATGCGGATTATTTATATAAGGGCTTATGCAAAATCATCTCACGATACCGCCGCAAGGGCTGGGGACGCTTCTGAGGGCAGTGTTGGCGCAGCTCGAGCCTGCGGTCGAGCGGGCCTATGCTGAGGCCGAACCGCGCATGCGCTCGCGTTACTATCCGATCATACGACAACTCATAGCGGGCGCGGCGAAGGTGAGCGACATTGCTGCCGCCGTCGGGCTGAGCCAGCCCGCAATCACGCAGACGGTGCGGCAGATGGTCGAGGATGGTTTCCTCGAGGTGGACCTTGGCGAAGACCGCCGCGCGCGCATGGTGAGCTTGTCCGATCACGGCTGGGCGGCGATTGAACGCCTGCGGCCGGTCTGGCGGAACGTCGCGGGGGCGGCGCAGTCGCTCGAGCGCGATATCGGCCATCCGCTCGCCCAGATACTGGAGCAGGCGCTCTCGGCGCTGGAAGACCGGGATTTCGCCATGCGGATCGCCGGGGATGAACGAGCGCGCCAATGACACGGATCGCATTCCTCTTCGCCCCGCTGATGATCCTCGCACATCCGGCCGGAGCCGCGCCGGTCGATGCCGCCGAACAGCGCGAGGCGCTTCGTTCCGCCATCGAGCTGATCGAAACGCGCTATGTCGCGGTGGAGCGGGTCGCAGCTACGGTGGCGGCGCTGCGCGAACTGGAGGCAACCGCCACCGGCGCCGTGGATGGAGCGGACTTCGCCCGCACCGTGACCCAGCACCTGCGGCAGGCGTCGCGTGATGGCCATCTCGGCCTGACCTATAGCCAGGCGCCGATCCCCGAAGCCGCGGACGCCCAGGATCCGGTGACGCTGAACGACGACTTCGACCAATGGTATGGCACAGGGGTAAATCACGGGGTCGAGCGGATCGAGCGGCTCGATGGCAATATCATGCTGCTCGACCTGCGCGTCTTCCCGCCAGCAGAGATGGGGGGCGACGTCATCGCCGCCGCAATGACCTTGGTGGCGCAGGGAGACGCACTGATCATCGACCTGCGCAAGAACGGCGGGGGCGCGGACACAGTGTCGCTGGTGTTGGGCTATCTCGTGGAGCCGGGTAGTCCTTTCATGTCGACATACAACCGACCGCGCGACGAGTGGACCCACCAGAGCGTGCCTGCATGGGTTCCCGGTCGCCGCTTCGGGGCGGAAAAGCCGCTTTACGTGCTGACCTCGAGCCGCACTTTCTCCGCGGCAGAGGCGCTAGCATACAGCTTGCAGGCAATGGGGCGCGCCACGATCGTGGGCGAAGCTTCGGGCGGCGGCGCTCATCCCTTCGAATACCGGCGCGTGAGCGCGCATTTCGCGCTCGACCTGCCCGAAGGGACGTCGCAGCATCCGCTGACCGGGGCCAACTGGCAGGATGTCGGTGTCATTCCCGACGTCGCGGTTCCGCAGGACGAGGCGCTGGACGTCGCGCTGCGCCTCGCCCGCGAAGCCGTCAGAGGTCGATCAGCATCCGGGTCGGATCCTCGATCGCTTCCTTGATGATCTTGAGCGCGGTCACCGCCTCGCGCCCGTCGATCAGGCGGTGGTCGTAGGACAGGGCGATATACATCATCGGACGGATGACGATCTCGCCGTTCACGACGACTGGCCGGTCTTCGATGCGGTGGAGGCCGAGAACGGCGCTCTGCGGCGGGTTGATGATCGGGGTCGACATCAGCGATCCGAAGACGCCGCCGTTCGAGATGGTGAAGGTGCCGCCCTTCATGTCTTCCATCGTCAGCGTGCCGTCCTTGGCGCGCTTGCCGAAGTCGGCGATGTCCTGCTCGATCCGCGCGAAGCCCTTGTCCTGCGCGTCGCGGATGACCGGGACCACGAGGCCGTTGGGCGCAGAGACGGCGACCGAGATGTCGACATAGTCGTGATAGACGATCTCGTCGCCCTCGATATAGGCGTTGACCGCCGGCACGTCTTTCAATGCGAGACAGGCGGCCTTGGCGAAGAAGCCCATGAAGCCGAGGCGAATGTCGTGCTTCTTGGCGAACAGGTCCTTGTACTTGTTGCGCGCCTCGATCACCGCCGACATGTCGACATCGTTGAAGGTGGTCAGCAGCGCGGCATTGTCCTGCGCGCCCTTCAGACGCTTGGCGATCGTCTGGCGCATGCGCGTCATCTTGACGCGCTCCTCGCGGCGCTCGCCACCGGTGGAGGCGGGGGCCGAAGATGCGGCGGGTGCCGACGCGCCGCCTCCCGATTTCTTGGTTTCGGCTGCCGCGATCACGTCTTCCTTGGTCAGGCGGCCGTCCTTGCCGGTGCCTTTGATGGTCGAGGGATCGACGCCGTGTTCGAGTACCGCGCGGCGCACCGCCGGCGACAGCGTTTGCGAAGCGTCCGATCCGGTCGCTTCCTTGGCCTGCGCGGGAGCGGCCTTTTCGACACCTGCGTCGGGTGCGGCGGCCTTGGGCGCATCGCCGCCCGCGGACTTCGCCGGAGCGGCGCCTTCCTCGATCACTGCGATGACCGCGTCGACCTCGACCGTGTCGCCCACGCCGACCTTGAATTCCTTGATCACGCCGGCGACGGGCGAGGGCGCCTCGACCGCGACCTTGTCGGTCTCGAGGCTGACGATCGGCTCGTCGACGGCGACGGCATCGCCGACATTCTTGAGCAATTCGCCGACGGTCGCTTCGGTAACGGATTCACCCAGCGTGGGAACTTTGACTTCGGTGGCCATGGTTACGTCTTCCCGGATTACTTGCAGTCACTGCGGACGTTGGGCGCTTCGCCGTTCAGCCCGAGTGCGATGTTGACGAGGGCTTCCTGCTGCACCTGGTGGCGGCTGGCGTAGCCGGTGGCGGGCGAGGCGGCTACTTCGCGGCCGGCATAGCAGGGACGCATGCCCGTCTTGCCGGCGGCTTCGGCGGCTTCCTCGATCAGGCGATCGACGAAGAACCAGGCGCCGTTGTTCTTGGGCTCTTCCTGGCACCAGACGATCTGCTCGAGATTGGTCATCCGCTTGAGGCGCACGGCCAGCGGCTCGCCGGGGACGGGATAGAGCTGTTCGATGCGGACCACCGAAACATCATCGAGTTCCGCCTCGTCGCGCCGCTGCATCAGGTCGTAGGCGACCTTGCCGCTGCACAGCACGAGGCGCTTCACCTTCTCGTCGGCGATCTCGGTCATGTCGGACTTGATGCGCATGAAGTGATGGTCGCCGAGAAATTCCTCCGCCTCCGACTTCGCCAGCGGGTGACGCAGCAGGCTCTTGGGGGTCATGATGACCAGCGGCTTGCGGAAGCTGCGCAGCATCTGGCGGCGCAGGACGTGAAAATAGTTCGCCGGCGTGGTGATGTTGCACACGCACATATTGTCGTTGGCGCACAGCTGCAGGAAGCGTTCGAGGCGCGCCGAGCTGTGTTCCGGACCCTGGCCTTCGAAGCCGTGCGGCAGCAGCAGGACCAGTCCGTTCGCGCGCAGCCACTTGACCTCGCCCGCGGCGATGAACTGATCGATCATGATCTGCGCGCCGTTGGCGAAATCGCCGAACTGCGCTTCCCACATCACCAGGCTCTTCGGGTCGGCCATGGCGAAGCCGTACTCGAAGCCGAGCACGCCGTATTCGGACAGCGGGCTGTCGTAGACCTCGAACTTGCCGTGCGGCAGCGTGGTCAGCGGGATGTACTTGTGCTCGTCCTTCTGGTCGACCCAGACGGCATGGCGCTGGCTGAACGTGCCGCGGCCCGAATCCTGGCCCGACAGGCGCACGCCGAAGCCTTCGGTGACGAGGCTGCCGAAGGCGAGCGCCTCGGCGGTGGCCCAGTCGAAGCCGGTCCCGCTGGAGAACATCTCCTCCTTGGCCTTGAGCACGCGGCCCAGCGTCTTGTGGATCGTCAGGTCGTCGGGAACGGCGGTGAGCGTGCGGCCGAGGCTGTCGAACAGCTTCTTCTCGATCGCGGTTTCGACGTTGCGGCGCGCGGTCTCCGGATCGGCGGGCTTGTTCATGCCCGACCAGCGGCCACCGAACCAGTCGGCCTGGTCGGGCTTGTAGTCCTTCGCGGCCGCGAATTCCTTCTCGAGCAGGTCGGTAAATTCGGCGCACAGTCCGTCGGCATAGCCGGCCTCGATCACGCCCTCTTCCTCCAAGCGTGCCGAATAGATCTCGCTCACCTTGGGGTGCTTGCGGATCTCGTCATACATCAGCGGCTGGGTGAACTTGGGCTCGTCCCCCTCGTTGTGGCCGAAGCGGCGGTAGCACCACATGTCGATCACGATGTCGCGGCCGAAGGTCTGGCGGTATTCGACTGCCAGCTTGCAGGCGAAGGTCACCGCTTCGGGATCGTCGCCATTGACGTGGAGGATCGGTGCCTGGACGCCCTTGGCGACGTCCGAGGGGTAGGGCGAGCTGCGCGCGAATTGCGGACTGGTGGTGAAGCCGATCTGGTTGTTGATGACGAAGTGCAGGCAGCCGCCGGTGTTGTAGCCGCGCACGCCCGAGAAGCCGAGGCATTCCCACACGATGCCCTGGCCGGCAAAGGCTGCGTCGCCGTGCAGCAGGACGGGCAGGACCTGCTCGTGCTGCTTCAGATCGTCGCGGATCGCCTGCTGCGCCCGGGTCTTGCCGAGCACCACCGGGTTCACCGCTTCGAGGTGGCTGGGGTTGGGGACCAGCGACATGTGAACGTTGATACCGTCGAACTCGCGGTCGGTGCTGGTGCCGAGGTGGTACTTCACGTCGCCCGAACCGCCGACATCGTCGGGGTTGGCGCTGCCGCCCGAGAATTCGTGGAAGATGACCTTGTAGGGCTTGCCCATCACGTTCGCGAGCACGTTGAGGCGGCCGCGGTGGGCCATGCCGTAGATGATCTCGCGCACGCCCAGCTGGCCGCCGTATTTGATCACCGCTTCGAGCGCGGGGATCATCGATTCGCCGCCGTCGAGGCCGAAGCGCTTGGTGCCGACGTATTTCTTGCCGAGGAAAGCCTCGTACTGTTCGCCGCGGATCACGGCGGCGAGGATCGCCTTCTTGCCTTCGGGCGTGAACTGGATCGTGTCCTCGGGGGTCTCGAACTTGTCCTGCAGGAAGCGGCGTTCCTCGGTGTCCGAGATATGCATGTATTCGAGGCCGACATTGCCGCAATAGGTGGCCCGCAGCGCCCGATAGAGCTCACCGACGGTAACCCATTCGAAGCCGAACACGCCGCCGACATAGACTTCCTTGGCTTCCTGTCCGGCGAAGCCGTGCCATTCGAGCGTCAGGTCTTCGGGCACCTCGCGGTGCGACAGGTGCAGCGGGTCGAGATTGGCCGCCAGATGGCCGCGCACGCGATAGAGCCGCACCAGCAGCATCGCGCGGATCGAATCGTCCGCCGCCTGTTCGACCGCCTTGGGATCGAGCGCCTTGCCCGCCTTCTCCGCCGCCTGGGCGACGGCGATGCGCATCTGCGTCGGGTCGAGCGCGGCAGTCAGATCCGCGCCGCTGTCGACCACTTCGGCCAGCCAGCGCGGGTTGCCCCAGCTCGGGCCCTGCTGCGGACCGTCCTGGTTGCCCAGTTCGGGCAGGAAATCGTGGCTCTCGTTACCCATCTCTACGTCACTCATGAGCCCCAGCGCAGGCTGGGGCCTCCTTCGGGTTGGCGCGACCTACAGATGCACGACGAGATCGTCCCATTGCGGGTTGATCTCCTCGATGCGCCTGACCTTCCATTCGCGCTTCCATGCCTTCATCCGCCGTTCGACCTCGCGGGCGTCGTGGACATTTTCGAACTGCTCGAACCAGACGAGCCGATGACACTGATACTTCTTCGTGAAGCTTGAGACGGCGCCGGAGCGATGCTGTTCGATGCGTGTCGCCAGGTCATTGGATACGCCGAGATAGAGCACTCCGTCCTTTCGGTTCGTCAGAATATAGACGAAGCCAGCCTTCAACCGTTCCTCCACTCACGACCCCCGGCGCAGGCCGGGATCTTCGTCGACCTTGTAAGAGGCCGAGGGAGGTCCCAGCCTTCGCTGGGACTCATGGTGATATCCTCAGGCAAATTCCTTCAGCAGCGCGTCGAGCGTGGTGCCGAGTTCGCTAGGCGAGGGGCTGACGCGGATGCCCGCGGCTTCCATCGCGGCGATCTTGTCTTCGGCGCCGCCCTGGCCGCCCGAGACGATCGCGCCGGCATGGCCCATGCGGCGGCCCGGAGGCGCCGTGCGCCCGGCGATGAAGCCGACCATCGGCTTCGAACGGCCCTTGGCGGCTTCCTGCTTGATGAATTCGGCGGCTTCTTCCTCGGCGCTGCCGCCGATTTCGCCGATCATGATGATCGACTTGGTTTCCTCGTCGTCGAGGAACAGGTCGAGCACGTCGATGAAGTTGGTCCCGTTGACCGGGTCGCCGCCGATGCCGACCGCGGTGGTCTGGCCGAGGCCGACCATGGTGGTCTGGTGGACGGCTTCATAGGTCAGCGTGCCCGAGCGGCTGACGACGCCGACGCTGCCCTTCTTGAAGATCGAACCGGGCATGATGCCGATCTTGCATTCGCCGGGGGTGAGGACGCCGGGGCAGTTCGGGCCGATCAGGCGCGACTTCGAGCCCTGCAGCGCGCGCTTGACGCGGACCATGTCGAGCACCGGGATGCCCTCGGTGATCGCGACGATCAGTTCGATCTCGGCGTCGATCGCTTCGAGGATCGAATCCGCGGCAAACGGCGGCGGGACATAAATGCACGAAGCGGTCGCACCGGTTTCGGCCTTCGCTTCGGCGACGGTGTCGAAGACGGGCAGGCCAATGTGCTCGGTGCCACCCTTGCCGGGGGTCACGCCCGCCACCATCTGCGTGCCATAGGCGAGCGCCTGCTGCGTGTGAAAGGTGCCGGTATCGCCGGTCATCCCCTGGGTGATGACCTTGGTGTTCTTGTCGACAAGAATGCTCATGTTGATCCTCTCGATGTGATCCTCCGCGAAAGCGGAGGTCTCAGGCAGGTTAGTCGGAGCGTGCCGACTGAGGCCCCCGCCTGCGCGGGGGCTCGCGAATTACTTCAGGCTTTCGTCCAGCCCCTTGCAGGCTTCGAGCAGTTCCTCGACCGCGTCGGTCGAGACCTTGAGGTTCTTGGCTTCCTCGTCCGACAGCTCGATTTCGATCACTTCCTCGGTGCCGCCCGCGCCGATCACGGTGGGAACGCCGACATAGAGGCCATCGAGGCCGTACTTGCCTTCGACATAGCTGGCGCAGGGCAGGATGCGCTTCTGGTCGCCGAGATAGGCTTCGGCCATCGCGATCGCGCTGGTGGCCGGTGCGTAATAAGCCGAGCCGTTGCCGAGCAGGCCGACGATCTCGCCGCCGCCCTTGCGCGTGCGGTCGACGATTTCGTCGATGCGGCTTTCCGACACGCCCTTGATCTTGGCGTAGTCGTTGACCGGGATGCCGTTGATCGTGGTGTAGCTGGTGACGGGGACCATGGTATCGCCGTGGCCGCCGAGGACGAAGGCGTTGACGTCCTTCACCGAGCAACCGAATTCCCAGGCGAGGACGGTGGCGAAGCGGGCGCTGTCGAGCACGCCGGCCATGCCGACGACCTTGTTGTGCGGCAGGCCGCTGAATTCACGCAGCGCCCAGACCATCGCGTCCAATGGGTTGGTGATGCAGATCACGAATGCGTCGGGGCAGTTGTTCTTGATGCCTTCGCCGACCGACTTCATCACCTTGAGGTTGATGCCGAGCAGATCGTCGCGGCTCATGCCGGGCTTGCGCGGCACGCCGGCGGTGACGATGACCACGTCCGCACCCGCGATGTCGGCATAGTCGTTCGAGCCGGTGATTTTCGCATCGAAGCCCTCGATCGGGCCGCACTGGCTGAGATCGAGCGCCTTGCCCTGCGGCATGCCTTCGGCGATGTCGAACAGGACGATGTCGCCCATTTCCTTCTTGGCGGCGAGATGGGCGAGCGTGCCGCCGATCATGCCGGCGCCGATTAGGGCGATCTTCTTGCGTGCCATGGAGGTAGGGTCCTTGTTCCTGCCGTGCGGGACAGTGATGATACCCGGACCGATGCTGGGCCATGCATCAAGTGTCCCGCAAAGGAGGCACGGCACCCGGTCGATTGCGAGAGGGGCACTAGGACGGCACAGGGGTGAATGCAACCGCCAATGATCGGCGGCACAAAACTATCTTTGCAAATGGTTCGCAATTGCAATAATTGATTCCGCGGAGCGTTGCCCGCGCGCGACGGATGGCAAGCGACAGCACCGGCGGCGATCGCCGCCGCGCCTTCAGTGGGTCAGCAGTTCGCGCATCGCAAGCGAGCGTTCGAGGCGGTGGGCAAGGCGCCCATCGAGCGTGCGGCACACTTCGATCCACCAGCGGCAGGCATCCGCCTCGCCGGCGGCATGGGCCCTTTCGGCTTCCTGGCGGGCCATCCCCGCCGCCGCCAGCCCATGCGCGGCGAAGTGCCTGAGCGCGGCACGCATTGCCGGATCGATGATAGGGCCGCTCGCGGCATACGGCATGTCGCCATTGTCGTTCGCGGGACGGCGCAGTGCCTTTCGCGCCAGAACACGGGCGATCGCCGATGTCGCGGGGGTGCGAGCGGCGGCAAAACGGAGCGGCATGCCTGGAGTCCTCGTGAAACGACCGGGGGTACCCGGCGCTTCTAGCGGCGCCGCGCTAAGCATCGGTTTTGCGACATGGTTGTGGAGGCGTAAAGGATTGGCGCCCCGCTGGGCCCGCCTATTGCTTGCCCGGCTGGCTGATCCACTTGCCCGAATTGGCATATTCCTCGCGCACCCGGCCCGATTGCGGAAGCTTGCTGTTCGCGGGCGCAGCCGCAGCCGACGGGGCCGGGGTGGCGGCAGGGGTGCCCACCGGCGGCTCGGCTGCGCGGCCGAGGCCGATTGCCTCGTTCGAGGGCGGGGTGGGGGCCACCGGTCCCGGCACCTGCGCTTCGGCGCGCCGGACGTTGGGCGCGGCCAGCGGTTCGCTGCCGGCATAGGCATCGGTGAAGGCGCCCGCCGTGCCCGCGCCGCCTTTCCAGCGATAGAAGCGGTGCGCGCCGATCGCACCGATATAGTCGAGGCTCGCCGCCCAATAGGGGTTGACGTAATTGGTGTGATAATGCGTCGCCAGCCCGATCGGCTTGTAGACCTCGCCCGCCAGTGCCGCGAGCGCCACCGATTGCGCCACCGCCCAGCCGCGCCGCGAAGGCTTGCGCGCCAGCGATCCGTCGCAGGTGAAGCTGAACTGGCACCCGGTCTTGCGCTCCGAACCCTGGAAGACCACGCCGCACACGCTGGCGGGATAGGCCGGGTGCGCCACGCGGTTGAGGACCACCTGCGCGACCGCCTGCTGGCCCGAATAGCTCTCGCTCGCCGCCTCGTAATAGACCGCCATCGACAGGCACTGCAGCGCGCGCGCCTTGTCGAGCCCGCTGCCCGCCTGGCGGAAGGCCTGCGCCGCCGCGCCCGCGCCGTGGCTCTCGGCGAATTCGACCGTTTCCAGCGTGCCTTCGCTTTCGCGCAAATCGGCGAGGTCCATCGTCAGCCGGGGGGCATCCTCGAGATAGTAGAATGCCGAACCGGGGAAGCTCTCGCCCGCGGTCTCGAAAGGCATGGGAGCGAAGGCAACGCGCTCTTGCTCGAGGCCCAGGACGCGACCCAAATCTTCCCATTCGCCCTGCGCGGCAACGGTCGGCAGGGCGACGGCGCCGGCCAGCAGCGCGCCGCGCGCGATCAGCTGGCGGCGGTCGCGCCGTCGCGCCTGGCGACGTTGAATGCGCGGCGAGGGGGCAGGCGCCCCGCGCCGTGCCTTTCGATTCCTCGCGTCGATTCCGGCCAATTCGCTTCCTCGCATTGCAGCCCGAACATAGGCATTCCCGCGCCAGTTCGGTAGGCGCAGGGCCGCATCATCCCGTTGCGGGACGGTGCCACGAGCCGGTCCTAGCACGGCATTGCTTAACGAAGAGCGTCTTGTGCGAAGCGAAATCGGGGGGTAAGCGCATCGGCGTGTCACGGGTTGGCCTGTTCGCGCAGGCCCGAAGAGGGAAGAGGGTGGAGACCTGTCTCCGTAGGCCCTCGCTGCCCCCGCAACTGTGACCGGGGAGCGATCCCGCCACAGGCCACTGGGCGCATGTCCGGGAAGGCGGCGGGAGAGCGTCGATCCGGGAGCCAGGAGACCTGCCCATGACCGTCGTTCGGCCGCGGGCGGGGTGTACCGGTGGCAAACGCGGAAAGGCGCAATTCCGCCCTTTCCCGTCATGGACGGCACTTCGTCCATGATGGGAGGTTTTGTGCGTAAATATCTGTTTCTTGCATCTGTTTCATTGTTTTCCTCGACTGCTTTCGCGCAGTCCAAGGAGAGCGAGGATCCTGCGATCGTTCTGGCCGACACGGTCCGGCCGACGGTTACCGTCACTGCAAACGGGCTGGGCACCAATGTCGAGAATACCGGCCAGGCGGTTACCGTGCTCGATCGCGCGGAAATCGTAGCCGTGCAGGGCGCCGATGCGACCCGCGTCCTCGAACGCACGCCCGGGCTGTCGTTCAGTCGCAGCGGCGGCGTCGGCGGTTTCACCGCGGTCAACATCCGCGGAGCCAATGGCGAACAGCTGCTGGTGCTGGTCGACGGCGTGCGCGTGGCCGACCCGGCCGCGCCGGGCGGCGGATTCGATTTCGGCAATCTGCTGCTCGGTACCGCGGGCAAGCTCGACATACTGCGCGGGTCGAACAGCACGATCTGGGGCTCGGACGCCATCGGCGGGGTGATCGACATCTCGACCCGCGGCGAGACCGGCGCCAGCGGCAATGTCGAATATGGCGCACGCGACACGCTCTTCGCCAGCGCGGCGGGCGGGCTGAGCGGCAAGGGCTATTACGCCGGCCTGACCGGCTCGTGGTACCGCACCGACGGCTTCTCGACCGCAGCCTCGGGCAGCGAACCCGACGGGTTCGAGCAGGTCGCGCTCGGCGGCCAGCTATTCGTCGACGTCACCAGCAATCTCGAGGTCTTCGCCCACGCGAACTGGAGCGAGGGCGATCTCGACCTCGACGGCTTCCCGCCGCCGACCTATGCCTTCGCCGACACGCTCGAGACGCAGAAGACGCGTCGCCACTGGGGCGATCTCGGCTTCGCCTTTTACGGCAACGATCTGACGCTGCGCGGCGCCTACAGCCTTTCCGACACCGAGCGCGACAATCGCGACGCGTCCGGGGCGACCACCTTCGCCTCCGACGGCCATTCGCAGCGCGTGAGCCTGCGCGGCGAATACCGCGCGATCGGGCCGGTCACCGTGGCCTTCGGCGCGGAGCAGGAATGGACCGACTATGCAGCGAGCTTCAGCCCCGCGGGCGAAGCCGACATCTTCGGCGCCTATGTCCAGCTGGGCTTCGTCATGGGCCGCGTCGCCGCGCATGTCGGCTCGCGCGTGGACGACCATTCGCTGTTCGGCAGCAACGCCAGCTATGGCGCCGATCTGTCTTATGGCTTCGGCGACGACTGGCGGTTGCGGGCGAGCCTGGGTGAAGGCTTCAAGGCGCCGACGGTGTTCCAGCTGCTGTCGGATTTCGGCAACCCGCTGCTCCAGCCCGAGGAGAGCACCAGTTTCGACCTCGGGCTGGAAAAGGGAACGCGCGGGCGTGGCACGCATCTGGCGCTCACCGCTTTCCGCCGCGACAGCGAGGATTTGATCGGCTTCTTATCGTGCTTCGGTCTGAACGGCGGGATCTGCACCGACCGTCCTTTCGGCACCTATGACAACACCGCGCGCGCGCGGGCGCAGGGGATCGAGGCCGAAGCCGGCTTCGACCTCGCGCCGGGGCTGCGCCTCGCGGGCGTCTACAGCTTCATCGATACCGAGGATCGCACGACGGGCCTCGAGCTTGCGCGCCGGCCGCGCCACACCGCGACGCTCTTCGCCGATTACGAGGCGCCCTTCGGGCTCAAGCTCGGCACCGACCTGCGGCTGGTCGGCGCAAGCTACGACGATGCCGGCAATGCGGTGCGGCTCGATGGTTACGAGGTGCTCGACCTGCGCGCTGCCATGCCACTGTCCGAGGCGATCGAGATCTATGGCCGGATCGAGAATGTCTTCGATGCCGACTACCAGACTGTTGCCGGCTACGCCTCTCCCGGTCGCGGCGCCTTCGTCGGGGTGAGGGCGCGGATGTGAGCCGCCTGCTGCCCGCGCTGGCGCTGCTGCTTGCGGGATGCGGGGGGAGCGAGCCGGCGCGGGTTGCGCAGGGGGATCGGCCGACCATCGTCAGCCTCAATCCCTGCACCGACGCGGTGCTTGCCGAAGTCGCTGGGCCCGGCCAGCTGCTCGCGATCTCGCATTACAGCAAGGATCCGCGTTCCAGCTCGATGGATGCGCGCGACGCGGCGCGCTTCGCCGCGACCGGAGGGACGGTCGAGGAAGTGCTCGCGCTCGATCCCGACGTGGTCGTGGCAGGGAGCTTCCTCGCCCCTGCCACGCGCGCCGCGCTCGAGGACTTCGGGGTCGATGTGGTCACGTTCGACATCGCGCGCGACGTTGCGGCAAGCGAGGCGCAGGTGCGCGAACTCGCGGCACTGGCGGGCGATCCGCAGGCGGGCGAGGCGCTGGTTGCGCGGATCGAACGCGCGCTGCGAGCGACGGCGCCCGGCGCGGCTGAACCGGTCGAGGTGCTGCTGTGGCAGCCCGGCGGGATCGTCGCGGGCGAACAGGAACTGGTGAGCGACCTGCTGCGGCGTACCGGCTTCGCCAATGTCGCGCCTGCGCGCGGGCTGGGGCAGGCCGATTACGTCGCGCTCGAGGAAGTGGTCGCCGCGCCGCCGCGCGTGCTGCTGGTGGCGGGTAGCGAAGCTGGCCAGCGCCATCCCGTGCTCGACCGCCTGCCGCGGATGCGCCGCGAGAGTTTCGACGCCAGCCTGCTCTATTGCGGCGGGCCGACGATCATCCGCGCCGCAGAACGGCTGGCCGAAATTCGGAAGTCCGTGAGTCCCCGCGAAGGCGGGGGCCGCAATCGGCAGGCGCTCCGCCCGACAGACGGAGGCCCCCGCCTGCGCGGTGGATCGGGTTCATGAACCGCGCAATGTGGATCTTCGCCGGCCTGCTCGCACTGGCCTTGCCTCTCTCGCTGCTCGCGGGGCGGGTCTGGCTCGATCCCGCGACCACCCCCAACGCCGCGCTGATCCTCGCCGATTTGCGCCTGCCGCGCGCGCTGCTTGCGGTGATCGTCGGTGCGGGGCTGGGCGCGAGCGGCGCGGCGATGCAGGGCTATCTGCGCAATCCGCTCGCCGATCCCGGCCTGTTTGGAATTGCCCCGGGGGCGGCGCTGGGCGCGGTCGCCGCGCTGTGGTTCGGCTATGCCGCCGCGCCCTTCCTGCTGCCGCTCTTCGCCCTCCTTGGCGCGGGCGGGGCGATGGCGCTGCTCGCTGCGATTGCGGGGCGCACCGGCGGGATCGCGCTGTTCACGCTCGCCGGGCTGATGGTGGCGAGCCTCGCGGGCGCGCTCACCGCGCTGGCGATCAGCCTTGCGCCCAATGCCTTCGCCATGAGCGAGATCGTGATGTGGCTCAACGGCGCGCTGACCGACCGCAGCTGGCGCGAGGTCTGGCTTGCCGCGCCGCTGGTCGCGCTTGGCGTGCTGCTGCTGTGGCGGAGCGGGCGCGCGCTCGACGCGCTCACGCTGGGCGAGCCGGTGGCGCGCTCGCTCGGTGTCGATACCGGGCGCCTGCTGTGGTTGCTCATCGCCGGTGTCGGGCTCACGGTCGGTGCCAGCGTGGCGGTGGCCGGAATCATCGGTTTTGTCGGGCTGATCGTCCCGCATCTCGTCCGTCCCTTGACCGACCGGCGCCCCTCGCAGCTGATCGTGCCCAGCGCGCTTGCCGGCGCGCTGCTGGTGCTCCTCGCCGACAGCGTGGTGCGCGTGCTGCCGCTGGTCACCGAGCTGCGGCTGGGCATCGCGCTCAGCCTGCTCGGTGCGCCCTTCTTCCTGTGGTTGCTGCTGCGGCTGCGCCGGGGGCTCGCATGAGGCTGGCGGCGCATGACCTGTCGATCGCCGAGCGGCTGGCGGGGGTCTCGCTCGCGCTTACCCCCGGTTCGATCACTGCCATCTGCGGCCCCAATGGCGCGGGCAAGTCGACGCTGCTCGAAGCGCTCGCGGGGCTCCTGCCAGCGGATGAGGGCAGCGTTTCACTCGGCGACACAGACCTTCGCTCGCTGCCTGCCAAGGAGCGTGCACGACTTCTCGGATACCTCCCGCAAGCGCATGAAATCGCGTGGGATGTTCCTGTTCGCAGCCTGGTCGAACTCGGCCGGATGCCGCATGACGACCGGCGCGCGGAACCCGTCGATGCCGCGCTCGCCGCGCTCGACATCGCGCATCTCGCGCAGCGCCGCGCGCAGTCGCTCTCGGGGGGCGAGACCGCGCGCGTGCTGCTCGGGCGCGTGCTTGCGGGAGAGCCGCGCTGGATCCTTGCCGACGAGCCGCTCGCCGCGCTCGATATCGCGCACCAGCTCGCGCTGTTGCAGCACCTGCGCAGGGCGGCCGACGCCGGTGCCGGCGTGGTGCTCGTGCTCCACGATCTCGCGCATGCGATGAACCACGCCGATCGCGTGGTGGTGCTCGACGAGGGCCGCGTGGCCGCCGACGGCGCATGCGAAGACGCGCTCGACCACCGGGTGATCGAGCGCGTCTGGAAAGTGCCGGTGCGGTGGATCGGCGAACCGGGCCACCGCGCCCTGGTCAGCGGCTGATTATCCGGTCACATCGGTGCCCGCATCGCCGACTTCGGCCGGACCGTCGTCCGAGACCGCGCTGTCGGCCGCATCGTCGCCGCCGACCAGCCCGCGTGCTTCGAGCATCGGGGTCACGTCGGGCGCGCGCCCGGCGAAGTTCTTGAACATTTCGAAATAGTCCATCGTCCCGCCCTGGCTGAGCACGGTGGCACGGTAATGGTCGCCATTGGCGCGGGTCAGCCCGCCATTGTCGAGGAACCACTTGCGGCTGTCGCGATCGAGCATCTCGGTCCACAGATAGCTGTAATACCCCGCCGAATAGCCGGCCGGGCCGCTGAAGATGTGGTTGAAATAGGTGCTGCGATAGCGCGGCGGCACGAGGTCGATCTCGAGCCCCAGCTCGCCGAGCGCCTTGCGTTCGAAGGCATCGACCTTTTCCGGCGTGTCGATCGCCGCGGCCTCTTCTTCCGACAGCGCCGCCCACTTCATGTCGAGCAGGGCGGCCTCGACCACTTCGCCGAAGTCGTAACCCTGGTTGAATTTCGAGGAGGCCTCGATCTTGTCGATCATGGCGGCCGGGATCGGGGCGCCCGTCTTGTAGTGCTTGGCGTAGTTGGCCAGCACTTCGGGATAGGTGGCCCAGATCTCGTTCACCTGGCTCGGATATTCGACGAAGTCGCGTGCGGTCGCGGTTCCCGAGAGGCTTTCATAGCGCTGGTTGGCGAAGAAGCCGTGCAGCGCGTGGCCGAATTCGTGGAACAGCGTGTTGACGTTGTCGAAGCTGACCAGCTGCGTTTCGCCCGCGGGGGCCTTGGGGATGTTGAGCACGTTGTAGATTACCGGCTTGGTGCCCCACAAATGGCTCTGGTCGACGAAATTGCTCATCCACGCCCCGCCGCGCTTGGATTCGCGCTGGAACGGGTCGAAGTAGAACAGGCCGAGTTCGCTGCCGTCGCGGTCGTAGACGGTGTAGGTCGACACGTCGGGATGATAGACGGGCAGGTCGGTGCGGCGCTTGAAGTTGAGCCCGTAGAGCTTGTTGGCGGCATAGAACACGCCGTCTTCCAGCACCTTGTCGAGCTGGAAGTATTCGGCCACCGCGTCTTCGTCGAGGTCGTAGCGCTCGGCCTTGACCTTGTTGGCATAGCGGTACCAGTCCCACGGCTTGACTTCGTAATCGCCGCCATCGGCCGCGATCGCGGCATTGAGCATGGCCGCCTCGCGCCGCTGCGTGGCGGCAAGCGCAGGCACCATGCGTTCCATGAAGCCCAGCGCGGTGGCGGGTTTTTCGGCCATCCGGTCCCACATCGCATAGCTCGCCCAGTCGGGCTCGCCGAACAGCGCGGCTTTCTCGGCGCGCAGCGCGGCGATCTTCGCCACCAGCGGGCGCGTGTCGATATCGGTGGTGCCGTCGGCGCGATGGTAGCTCGCCTTGAACAGCTTCTCGCGCGCGGCGCGATTGCTCATGCTGGGCAGGAGCGGCTGCTGCGTGGTGTTCTGCAGGGCGATGGCATACTTGCCCGGGAAACCCTTCTCGGTAGCGAGATCGGCGGCCGCCTTGATGTCGGAATCGGACAGGCCGGCGAGCTCTTCGCGCGTATCGAAGATCACCGGCTGGTCGGCCATGGCGTCGCGTGCGGCCTGGCCGAATTCGGTGGTGACTTCGGACAGTTCGGTGTTGATCTGCTTCACGCGCTCGCGTTCGGCCGCGGTCAGCAGCGCGCCCGCATGGACCATGCCGTCATAGGTGTCTTCGAGCAGCTTGGCGTCTTCACGGGTCATCGTCATCGCCGCGCGCTGGTCATAGACCGCCTTCACCCGTGCGAAGAGCGCCGGATTGAGGGCGATCGCGTCGCCATGCGCGGTCAGCTTGGGGCTGACTTCGGTATTGATGTCGTCGAGCTTGTCGTTGGTGTTCGACCCGGTCAGCGCGAAGAAGACGCGCGCCACGCGGCCGAGCATGCGGCCCGATTTCTCGAGCGCGACGATGGTGTTCTCGAAGGTCGGCGGGGCGGGGTTGTTGACGATCGCATCGATCTCCGCCTGGTGGATCGCCATTCCCTTCTCGAACGCCGGGAGATAGGCGTCCTCGGAGATCTTGGTGAAATCGGGTGCGTGGAACGGCAGCACGCTGTCATTAGCGAAATAGGCGACCGCCCAGTCTAGCGACTGGCTGTCCTGCTTGCTCTGGGCCATGGCGGGAGTTCCCACGAATGCGACGAGCGACAGTGCGGTTGCGGCGGTGGTGGCCAAAATGCGGGCCTTCATGCTTTTCCCCTCGAGTTCGTATGGGTGCGCCCGACGGACGCCGGGCGCAGGAATGCGATAATGGATGCGCGCTTGGACCGCTTCGCACGGCTAGGCAAGCGCGTGCATGTCGCCGGTCGGCGCAAGGGTGACGTTAGTCGAACGGGAGCGGGTCGCCCTGGTTCCGCTCGGCCTGCTCGCGCGCGGCCTCGAGGGCTTCGTCGAGCGCCTGCCGGTTGACCGTCATCAGCCGGGGCCGGCCACCGTTTTCGTCGACTACAAGCCACAGCGCGCCGAGTTCGAAATAGCCGCCCTGGTCCTTCGCCACGCTCATCCGCGACAGGTCGAGCCCCTGCAGCAGCGCCAGCATGGCGGGGTCGAAGATCTCGTCGAATACGGCATCGACCTCGGCGCGGTCTTTTATCTCGCGGCGTTCGCCCTGCGCGTCGATATAGAGCAACGGCAGGCCGAGCTGCTCGAGCAGCCGCGCCTTGTTGCCGCTCTTCGCCGCTTCGCGCAGCGCCCGGATTGCGGCATCGAACTGGCTGGCGCTGGTTCCGGTGGCACAGGAAATCGCCCCGCCATCGACGAAATCGTGGTCGCGGTCGAAGCGCGCGTCGCGTTCCTTCTGGTTCGACCACACCAGCAGCAGGCAATCGTCCGGCTGCGGTTCCGCGATTTCGGGCGTGTCGGAAGTTCGCTCTGTCGCAGCCTCGTCGGCGGGTGCGCAGCCGGTGATCAGGGCAGCGAAGCAGGCAGTGAGGGCGAGAGACGTGCGGGTCATGGTGCGGGTTCGAGCGAATAGCGCAGGACGGGTTCGTAAAGCGAGCCCTCGGGACGCAAGGTGCTTTCATAGAGGATATAGGAATCGACCGGCCAGGGTCCCAGCCGCAATGCTGCGGTCTGCGCGAGAAACGGGCCGAGCGGGCCCGATGCGCGGTTGAGCCGCGCCAGCGTGACATGCGGATGGTATTTGCACGGCGCGGGTTCGAGCCCGGCAGCGATGCACTGCCTCTCGACGCGCTGCTGCAGCCGGGCGAGGGCCGACGAGGCCGCCACGCCCGCCCACAGCGTATGCGCGCGCCCCTTGCGTTCGAAGATCCCCGTTCCCTCGATCGCCAGGTCGAAGGCGGGGGTGGCGGCGGCGCGCAGCCTCTCGGCAAGCTCGTCGGCGGTGTGGCTGTCGACCTCGCCGATGTAGCGCAGCGTCAGGTGCAACTGGTCCTCGTCCTGCCAGCGGGCATCATCGATCCCCTCCATCAGGTCGATCAGCGCGTCGCGGATCGGGGCGGGTGGGCGAATGCCGACGAAAAGGCGGTGGGACATGGTCGGTGGGGCGCCGTTCTTCGGCGCATGGCTGGAGTATCAGGCGGCCTCGCGGCAAACCCGGTTGCGGCCGTCGCGTTTCGCCTGATAGAGCGCGTGATCCGCGCGATGCAAGGCATCGCAGACCTGCTCGCCGCGATACATCGGCGAAATGCCGATCGAGGCCGTGCCCAGCTTAGGCGGCAGGCCGAGACCGATGGCGATGCTGCTCATCGCCAGATGCAGCTGCGCTGCGATCCGGTCGGCCTCCTGCTCGTCCGAAACGGCGAGGAAAACGGCGAATTCCTCGCCGCCCAGGCGCGCGGCGAAATGGCTCTCCCCCTGCGCCTTTGCCACGAAATCGCCGAGCACTTGCGCCACGCCGATCAGCACCCGGTCGCCCGTCTCATGGCCGAAGCGATCGTTGACCTGCTTGAAATTGTCGAGATCGATCAACAGCATGTGGTGTTTGTCGCCCGGCGCGTCGAGGTGCATCTGCCGCTCGAACAACGCGCGGCGGTTGAACAGGCCGGTAAGCGGATCGTGCTCGGCGAAGAATTCGGCCCGTGCGAGCGCTTCCTCGAGCTCCTCGGACAGGCGCTGGTTCTCGACCAGCGTATCGGCTGCGTCGAGCCGCTGGCGCGCGCTACCGATGCAGAAGGTGCCGATCCCCGTGGCAATGAAGGTGAGGCCGCCGATCAGCCACACCGCGGTGTTCCACGGCGTAAAGGCCGCCGCGACGAGGAAGGTCACCACGAAACCGCCGGCGAAGGGCAGGGCGATACGCGTGATCGCCGCAGAGTTGGTCAGGATCAGCGCGACCCCGATGAACACGCCCGTGGTCACGATGTAGGAGGCCGGGTGGAGATAGGGTTGCATGAATACCGGAATGATCAGGCTGGCCCAGCTGGCTCCCCCGAAGGCCGCCATCACCCCTGCAAGGCGCAGGGGCACCGGTGTACCGGCGCTGGCCCGCATCCGCTTGCGAATCCTGTCGTACAGCAGCGCGTTGCACAGGATCGCGATCAGGCGCAGCAGCAGCGGCACGAGGAAATCGCGCGCGTTGGGCAACCACTGTGCGGCCGCCACGATCAGGACCGTTCCCACCACATTGGCGATGATAGTCCGGCGTTCGAGCTCGGCGCTCGACTCCATGAGCACGCGCAGGCGCTCGCGGCGCCACTGGTGATCTTCCGTTTCGTCCGTTCCAGCTTCGGACATAGCTTACCCCTTGAGATGCTCTCGCAACCCATAGACCGGGATAGGTAAAGAGGGAGTAAGCTCGCTCCGATCAGGCGGAAGTGTCGGCGTTGCTCGTGCGCGGGTCGTCATAGACCGCGCGCGAGAAAATGCGTTCGCGCCGGTCGCTACGGTGCAGCAGGCCGCGGGCGAACTGGCCGCCGGCATGCGTGTAGTTGAGCTCGGCCGCGATCGCCTCGTAGTCGCCTTGGGCGATCGCCGCGTTGAGACGCGGGCTTTCGCTCCGGGCGACATTGCCGAAGCCGACATTGTAGACGAGGTCGAGCAGCGCATCGAATTCGTGCTGGTGCAGCGGCAAGTCGCCCACCAGCCGCCGCACGCCCCGTTCGGCCTCCGCCAGATCGGCCGCGAGGAATTCGAGCATCTGCTTCTCGCTCACGCGGTCGCCCACCTCGAGGTCGTCCTCGGGCCGGACCAGGTGGCCCACCCCCACGGTCTTGTATCCGGCGACATCGCGATAGACCGTGTAGCGCACGCCTTCTTCCTCGATCAGTGCCTGTTTGAAGGCATCGCTGGCCTTGAGCAACGCGGCGGGCTTGCGTGCGCCCTCTACCTCGTCGACGACCAGCTGGGCGGCGTTTTCGGTACCCGGCTTGCGCGCCTTTGGCGGACCGGTGAAGGCCGTGAGGCCGAGTGCGCCCGCACCGAGCATGAGCGTGGCGCGCCTGCGGGCGGAAAGTTTCGGGCGCACACCGAAGGCCTTTGCCGCGGCCTTGCGCGCGCGGCGAAGCTCGCGCCGGTGGCGCCGCTCGCGCCCGATCCGGGCGATGATGCCGGGCGAGCTTTCGTCGCTTGCCCGTTGCGGTTCGTCCGACCACTCGACATCGTCGAGCGGACGATCGAGGTCGGCGAGAATGCAGCGAAGCGCATCGCTCGAAATGTCTGTGCGCGCCGGGGCCCGGCGTGACTTGTCGGGCTGGTTCCCTGTCCGCGCGGGATCCGTGGCCATGGGCCGGGTTCCTTTCGTCGGATAATCGGGTCGCCGGACCGGCGCCGCGGCGTTGCGAAAGCGAATTCGCACGCGCGGCGCGGGGGGCGGGTTTCATGGGGACAACGGTCGACCGGGGCAGATCGGTCCCCGCTTCGTCGCTGCAGGGCCACGTCCGGGCGGCAGCGCCTGCCCGCTCAGGCGGCGCGGCGAACCCGGTTTCGACCGTGATCCTTGGCCTGGTAGCAGGCGCCGTCGGCGCGCTGCAGCGCATCGTCGAGACCTTCGCCGAAGCGCCATCCGGTCAGCCCGAGCGAGGCCGAAATGGCGATCTCGGGGTGGTCGGGAAAAAGCTCGCCGAGCTCGGAAATCTGCGCTCGGAGCTGTTCGGCGGCGTCGATCATCTCCGCGTCGTCCATACCGCGCGCGAGAACGAGGAATTCCTCGCCGCCGAGGCGGAAGGCCTGGTGCGTGCCGTCTTCGCCGAGCGTGCGACACCAATCGCGGATGGCGTTGGCGGCGGCGATCAGCACGCGATCGCCCACGGCGTGGCCATAGGTATCGTTGATCGCCTTGAAGCGGTCGAGGTCGATGGTCAGGAGGTGCCGGGCAAGCCCGCTGCTGTCGAGCCGCGTTTCCTCGAACAGCTTGCGACGGTTGAACAAGCCGGTCAGCGGATCGCGCCAACTGAGGAATTCGGCATGCGCCAGGGCGTCGGCAAGGTCTTCGGACAACTGCCGGTTCTCGACCAGGATCCGCGCCGAACTGCGCATGTGATGCCCGGCCGAAGCACTGTAGATTCGAATTCCGAGAATCAGCAGTGTGAGAACGCCGATCATGACGGGGTCGCCGCCCCCCGGATGGAACAGGACCAGCGCGCAGGCCGTCGCCCAGAAGGTTGTCAGCATCGCGTCGACCGATCCAGGCAGCGCCGCCAGGGTAACCGCGATCAGCGTGACCGCGACGACCACCACCAGCTGGATCATGCGCACCGCGCCGAGCGGGCTGTCGGGCGGCTGCGGCCACAGCATGAGCGCCAGTGTGATCCCCGTCAGCGACATGGCGCAGAGCAGGACCCGGCGTGAATTCCTGAGCGGAAGGCGTGCGCGCACCCGGTCCTCGAGCATCGAAGCCGCCCTGCGGGTGAACAGGAAAGATGCCAGCCGGAGCACCAGCAGTGCAGCCATGAAGCTCGCATCGGGCAGCATCGCCACCGCCACCGCCATCAGGCCGATTGCAATCAGGCTCGAGGTCAGCGAGCGCCGCTCGCGTTCGAGCATGGCGATGACCGCCTCGCGTTCGACCTCGTAGGAGTCGACCGGGACGCGCGAGAACACGCCGACAGAATCGTCGTCGGATTGCTTGGCGATCTGCACCTTCTGGCGTCCCTTAAGTCCCTCTCCCTACGGGCAACTACCACCTGTAACGAGAATTCCTTAACGAAATCGCCCACGGCATTCATATTTTCGCCCGTGGGTGGCGATGTCGGGGCGGGGCGGCGCGCAAAGCCAGGTGGCCGGGCGCCGCCCCGGACCGTCTTACCAGATCCGCGCGCGGTCCTCGGGCGCGATATACATGGCGTCGTCGGGCGTGATGCCGAAGGCGTCGTACCAGGCATCGACATTGCGCAGCGGCGCGATCGTCCGATAGCGCGCGGGACTGTGCGGATCGGTGGCGACCTGATTGCGCAGGCTGTCTTCGCGCGCCTTGGCCCGCCACACCTGTGCATAGGCGAGGAAGAAGCGCTGGTCGCCGGTCAGCCCGTCGATCACCGGTGCCTCCTTGCCATTCAGCGATTTCTTGTAGGCATCATAGGCCACCAGCACGCCGGCGAGGTCGGCGATGTTCTCGCCCATGGTCAGATCGGGGTTGATGAAGCTGCCCGGGACCACTTCGAATTTCGCATACTGGTCGCCGAACTTCTTCGCCTCGGCCTCGAAGCGCGCCGCATCGCCGGGGGTCCACCAGTCCCTGATTGCGCCGGTCGCGTCGATCTTGCGGCCCTGGTCGTCGAAGCCGTGGCTGATCTCGTGGCCGATGACCACGCCGATCGCGCCATAGTTCACTGCGGGATCGGCCCAGGGATCGAAGAACGGCGGCTGGAGGATGCCGGCCGGGAAGACCATCTTGTTTTCTAGCCCGCCGTTATAGGCGTTCACCGTCTGCGGGTTCATGCCCCATTTCTTGCGGTCGACCGGCTTGCCGAGATCGCTCATCCCGTAATCGGCGTTGAACTGGGTCGCGGCGACCATGTTGCCGTAGAGGTCGTCGGACGACATCGGCAGCTGCGAATAATCGCGGAACTTTTCGGGATAGCCGACCATCACGTCCATCCGCGCGAGCTTTTCGAGCGCGGCTTCCTTGGTCTCGGGGCTCATCCAGTCGTTGCCCCGGATGCGGTCGGCCATGGCGAGCTTCAGATTGGCGACCAGCTCGTCCATCCGCGTCTTGGCGATCTTGGGGAAATATTCGGCGACATAGGTCTCGCCGACCAGCTCGCCGAGCGATCCGTCGATCGTGTCGACCGCGCGCTTCCAGCGGGCACGCTGTTCGCTCGTGCCGTTGAGTGCGCTGGTATATTTGAACCGGCTGTCGACCATCTTCTTGTTGAGATAGGGCGAGGCCTGGTGCGCGATGCGGGCCTTTTCCCACAGCTTGAGCGTGTCGAGATCGGTGCTCGCGAACAGCGCGGCAATGCCCCGGATCGCGGTATTGTCGGTCACGATGATGCGGTCCTGCGGCGGGATGTTGTGGCCTTCGAAGAAGGCATCCCAGTCCACGCCCGGCGCATAGGCGGCCAGTTCGGCGGCCGACATCGGATTGTTGATCTTGTCGATGTCGCGGGTCAGCTCGACGTCCCAGTTGAGCTCGGCGACATAGGTTTCGAAGGTCATCACGCGGCTCGCCGCCTCGCGCGGGTTCTTCACGCCGATATTGCGGAAGGTGCGCTCGAGATAGTCCATATAGGCCTTGCGCTGCGGCGCAAATTTCTCGGCGAAGTAATAGTCCTTCTCGGGCAAGCCGAGGCCGCTCGAGAACATCCACAGCGCGTTCATCGTCGGATCGTCGGGATCGGCATAGGGGCCGGCGCCGAACAGCGTGCCGCCAAACTTGCCATAGGTCGATCCCATGAAGCGGGCGAATTCGCGTTTGTCGGACAGCGCGTCGACCGCTGCCAGATCGCGCATCAGCGGCTTGATCCCGGCGCGTTCGATGGCCTTCTGGTCCATGAAGCTGGCGTAGAGCGCGCCGTATTGCGTGCCTGCGGGCGCTTTGGTGATGAGGTCGTTGACCTGCTCGGTCACGTCCTCGCGCAAATTGTAGAACGACCCCACCGAAGGGCGGTCGCCGGGGATTTCGGTGCGGTCGATCCAGGCGCCGCTGGCATAGCGTTCGAAATCGTCGCCCGGCTTGGCGGACGTGTCGCGCGCGGTCAGGTCGAGGCCATAGTCGCCGATCTTGGCCTGGCCGGTGACGACGATGGTGTTCTCGCCGTTCGAAGCGGCGGTGGCGTCTTCTCCCTGCGCGTAGGCGGGTACGGAAAGGGCGAGGCCCAGCGCCAGCGCCGAAACGGCAGCGCGGGTTGTGAAGTGATTGAGTTTGGACACGGCAGTTCCCCCGAGTGTGATTCGTGCGGTGTGGTTAGGCGCAAGAAGCCGGGAGAGGGAAGGGCGTTAGACGAACTGCTGATCTGCGTCTGCGGAAGCGAGTCAGCGACGACATGTGGCCACCGACCGTGACGTACGTCACATCGGCGCCAAACCAAAAACCCTAGAAAGCGGAAGGAAATTCATTTCGTGAGGGTTTTACAATGCGCAGTTCGACAATCGCGATATTGTTGCTTACGTCTCTGTCGACGCCGGTCGTCGCACAGGATGCGGCCAACGACGCGGCATTAACTGCACTGAAGCAGGCCGAAACGGCACGCCAGAAGGCATTGGCATCGCTGGCAAAAGCGGACGACGCGCTGCGGGAAGCACGGCAACTCGTCGCAAGCAAAACGGGCGATGTAGCGATCACCCCACTGGCTATGGATGAAGTTGTCGAACAAGCGTTGTGCCTTGGAGACAGTTGTCCATCGAAGCACGGCCTGTCCGATCTCGCGCAAGGCCAGCTCGGGATTAGCCGGCTGGCAGACCACCGCAATACCAGCGAGCTGGCCTTTCACCTGCAGGGCGGAAAGGAAGGCAATTATGCCAGCGTAGGGCCGGTCTTTGTCCGTCGTGCCATCCGATCCGCAGGGACTGGCGAATACCGAGCTCGGATCGATCGCATCGGCATCAAGGGCTTTGCAAGCATTGCCGATGATGATTCCATAACCTTGGGAAGCTGGTCGGCAAGCGATGGCGTGTCGGGCAACTCCGACATGGCGATCGGATTTGACTGGCGTCGTAGCTGGACGGCGGAACGTCCGTTCGAAGCAGCGAAGAAACGCCTGGTCGATATGCTCACCAAGATCGGCCAGGACTGCGCAAAGGAATTGAACCGGCCTTATGCCGATACGCTGTTTGCGGATGCAAAATGTCGCGAGTGGGTGGCCGCAGACGCGGACAGACAGTCCAAATATTATAGCGACTATGTTCTCCCGTTGTGGGGCTTCGACAAGGACGGCGCCGCGCTTTCGCCCGAGTTCTACGTCGGGGCCAAGGGGAAGTTTGGATTTCTCAGGGAAACATTTTTCGCGTTAGAGGACCCTGCGAACACCGGCGTCAAGTTATTGTCCGATCTACCGGTGGATCTGTCCAAAGACGCGAAGACGACCCGCAACTTCAACCCGATCGAGGTGACGCTGTATGGCGGCCACGCTCTGGCAATGGCCGACTATGGCAAGGATGCGAACAAGGTGTGGGAAGTCGGTATAGCTGCATCGATCGGCTGGCAGCGCGCCGTACGCTATCCCGACGGGAAAGAAGACGTGTCGATTTGCTACGAGGATGTTGCCGCTGGCAGTCCGACGTTCGGATTCTCGAAATGCGACGAGATCAATATCGCGGCGCCTTACCAGACGGACGGCCTCGTGTTCGGAACCGGATTCAATTTCCGTCCTCCCCGAACCTGGATCGGCAGACCCTACGTCGGCGCGTTCGTCTCTTACGACACGGCTGTTGACCAGTGGACCGCATCGGTGCCCGTAGCCTTTGCTGTGGACAAAGAGGGTAAGCTGAAGGCCGGGTTGAAATTCAGCTACAGCTCCAGCGGGGAAACTTATTTCGGCGAGAAAATTCCCGCCAAGGGAAATATCGGCGTGTTCCTTGAACACGATCTGACGTTCCCGTTCGTGCCGTAGTCGGAGGCTGCCTTTCCAAAGCGCGGGCTGGCCCGCCACGGATCGGTCTTGCACCTGTAATATTGGATAATGGCGCGCAAGTTCCATATTGCTGGAACTCGCGCGCTATAGCCGCGCGGGATCATCGATGTCCGGCTGGGGAACCGCCGTCTGTCGCTCTTGACACTTTTGAACACAACGGGAACAGAACGGCACATGGCCCTCACCACCATCTCCGTCCGCGGCGCGCGCGAACACAACCTCAAGGGCGTCGATATCGACCTGCCGCGCGACAGCCTGATCGTCATCACCGGGCTCTCGGGGTCGGGCAAGTCGAGCCTGGCGTTCGACACCATCTATGCCGAGGGCCAGCGGCGCTACGTGGAGAGCCTGAGCGCCTATGCGCGGCAGTTCCTCGAGATGATGCAGAAGCCCGATGTCGAGCATATCGACGGGCTCAGCCCCGCGATCTCGATCGAGCAGAAGACCACCAGTCGCAATCCGCGCTCGACCGTGGCGACGGTGACCGAGATCTACGACTACATGCGCCTGCTGTGGGCGCGGGTGGGTGTGCCCTATTCGCCTGCCACCGGCCTGCCGATCGAGGCGCAGACCGTCTCGAACATGGTCGACCGCGTGATGGCGCTGCCCGAGGGCACGCGGCTCTATCTGCTCGCGCCGGTGGTGCGCGGTCGCAAGGGCGAATATCGCAAGGAGCTCGCCGAATGGCAGAAGGCCGGCTTCACCCGCGTGCGCATCGATGGCGAAATGTACCCGATCGAGGAAGCGCCCGCGCTCGACAAGAAGTTCAAGCACGACATCGAGGTGGTGGTCGATCGCCTCGCGGTGAAGGAAGGGATCGAGACGCGCCTCGCCGACAGTTTCGAGACCGCGCTCAAGCTCGCCGAGGGGCTGGCCTATGTCGACCTTGCGGACGGCGTGGTGCCAGGGCGCGAGGACGAGGCTGAGGGTGGCGGCGCGATGAAGGGCGCGGGGCTGCCCGCCAACCGCATCGTGTTCTCCGAGAAGTTCTCCTGCCCGGTCTCCGGCTTCACCATCGAGGAGGTCGAACCGCGGCTGTTCTCGTTCAACGCGCCGCAGGGGGCCTGCCCGACCTGTGACGGTATCGGCGAAAAGCAGCTGTTCGACCCGCAGCTGGTCGTGCCCAACGAGGCGCTCAGCCTCAAGAAGGGCGCGGTGGTGCCCTGGGCGAAGAGCAATCCGCCAAGCCCCTACTACATGCAGGTGCTCGCCAGCCTCGCGGCCGAATACGAGTTCAGCCTCGAGACGCCGTGGGAGGAATTCGACCGCGAGATCCGCGACATCATCCTCTACGGGACGAAGGGCCGCGCGATCCCGTTGACCTTCAAGGACGGGCGCAAGAGCTACACGGTCGGGAAGCCCTTCGAGGGGGTGATCGGCAATCTCAACCGCCGCATGCTGCAGACCGAGAGCGCGTGGATGCGCGAGGAGCTGTCGAAGTTCCAGACCGCGCAGCCGTGCGAGACCTGCCATGGCAAGCGCCTCAACGAGAAGGCGCTGGCGGTGAAGATCGCGGGCACCGACATCGCCGAGCCGACCAAGATGAGCGTCGCCGATGCCAAGGCCTGGTTCCTCGGCCTGCCCGAAAAGCTCACCGACACGCAGCGCCAGATCGCCACCGCCATCCTCAAGGAAATCAACGAGCGGCTGGGCTTCCTCGACAATGTCGGGCTCGACTACCTCAACCTCGACCGGACTTCAGGTACGCTGTCGGGCGGCGAGAGCCAGCGCATCCGCCTCGCCAGCCAGATCGGCTCGGGCCTCTCGGGCGTGCTCTACGTGCTCGACGAGCCGAGCATCGGCCTCCACCAGCGCGACAACGACCGGCTGCTCGAAACATTGAAGCGCCTGCGCGATCTCGGCAATACGGTGATCGTGGTCGAGCATGACGAGGACGCCATCCGCGCCGCCGACCATGTGGTCGATCTCGGCCCCGGCGCGGGCGTGCATGGCGGCGAGGTGGTCGCGCAGGGCACGCTCAAGCAGGTGCTCAAGAGCAAGAAATCGCTCACCGCCGATTACCTCACCGGCCGCCGCGAGATTGCCGTCCCGACCGAGCGCCGCACCGGCAACGGGCACCAGCTCACCGTCCATGGCGCGCGCGCGAACAACCTCAACAACGTCACCGCCTCGATCCCGCTCGGCACCTTTACCTGCATCACCGGCGTCTCGGGCTCGGGCAAGTCCTCCTTCACCATCGACACGCTCTACGCCTCCGCCGCGCGCCAATTGAACGGCGCACGCGTGGTCGCGGGCGCGCACGACAAGGTCACCGGGCTCGACTATTGCGACAAGGTGATCGAGATCGACCAGTCGCCCATCGGCCGCACCCCGCGCTCCAACCCGGCGACCTATACCGGCGCCTTCACGCAGATCCGCGACTGGTTCGCCGGCCTGCCCGAAGCGCAGGCGCGCGGCTACAAGCCCGGCCGCTTCAGCTTCAACGTCAAGGGCGGCCGCTGCGAGGCGTGCCAGGGCGACGGGCTGATCAAGATCGAGATGCACTTCCTGCCCGACGTCTACGTCACCTGCGAGGAATGCGGCGGCAAGCGCTACAACCGAGAAACGCTCGAGGTGAAGTTCAAGGGCCACTCGATCGCCGACGTGCTCGACATGACGGTGGAGGACGCGGAAACCTTCTTCAAGGCCGTCCCCCCGATCCGCGACAAGATGCATATGCTCAACGAGGTCGGGCTGGGCTACGTCAAGGTCGGCCAGCAGGCGACCACGCTGTCAGGCGGCGAGGCGCAGCGGGTGAAGCTGGCCAAGGAACTGTCCAAGCGCAGCACCGGGCAGACGCTCTACATTCTCGACGAGCCCACCACGGGGCTGCATTTCGAGGATGTCCGCAAACTCCTCGAAGTGCTCCACCGGCTGGTGGACCAGGGGAATTCGGTGGTGGTGATCGAGCACAATTTGGATGTCATCAAGACCGCGGATCACATTCTCGACCTGGGTCCGGGTGGCGGTGTTCGGGGCGGGGAGGTCGTTGCGCAAGGCACGCCGGAGGAGGTTGCTGCGGTCGACGAGAGTTATACGGGGCAGTATCTCAAGCCGATGCTGGAGCGGCAGCGGGAGGCGGCGGAGTAGGTCGATGGTTGGAAAGAAGAGATTTCCAAGTTTCTATTTTCGGGACCGTCATCAATTTGCAGAGTATCTTGACGCTTCTTCTGATGATGACGTGGCTGCGACTATTTATACTTCTCAAATTGGCCGAGTTTTCACAGCTTTGGCTCTCGTCGAGGACACTTTCGTCTCGGCACTTTGGATGTGTGAGAATGTCAAATTAGATGGGAAGAAGAAGCAGCTTCCACGCGTTCGGGAATTTGACAAGCGCAAGGGGATCTTGAAGGATCAAACTTTCGGGAATTTGATAAGCGTTCTGAAATCAAACGGGGTATCAAAAGAAGCCATTTCATACTTTGAGTTTGTCAAACGTATGAGAGATCGTTTCGTACACCGTTTTTTTGACGACAACTTATGGCCGGGCGATTTGCCTGCTGAAGGGTTGCTTGAACACTCACGCACTCTGGCAGTGTACGAAATAATATTTAATCGCGCAAATCATAGAATTTGGAAGGTATTGGGCTCTGAGATATTTTACGAAGTCGTTGATTTGGGAGATGATGGACTTCTTATTATGAATGATCTTTCAGACGTCTTCGAAGATGGCGAGCAGCTTAGTGAGTAAGGCAAGAGATAATGTAAGTTCTCAACCGGGTCCAAATTGCCACTAGTTCGTCTGGCAAGGGTGCGAAACTTGCCGAATGAATATACCTTTGCATGCTGGGAATTGAAATGATCTCCGAGTGTTGCCGCATCCGGTCAAGTTCTTCGAAGTAGGCTTGCTCGATAGTTTCGTTCTGGTGGAGAAATGTCGTCGCCCGTCGGAAATTAGCTGCAAGCCCTTGGGCGAGGTCAATATCGGAATTGCGAAGTAGCGACTCAGTCGAAAGCTCAACAAGGATACGGAGAAGAGCAGAGATTGCGTTCGGATGCTGATTCATATCTAGCGTCGATAACTCGTGCCAAACTGCTCGAATGCGCGCTTGATCTGCGCGCCATGGGATTTCAGGTTCATCTGCGGAAATGAGACTCGGGGGCCGGCGACGGACAGGGGGCCGACCTCTTCTTGGAGCACGACGCGGCTTAATTGCTTCAAGAAGTCTTCGATGCGAACCGCAACGTCAACACGACCACCACGGCCGGTCCTCTCGACAAAATTGTGCTTAGCTCTGTCGTCCCAATTCGATTGCCCTACGCCACCTTGTGAACCAGTATGTCGGCGAAATATAATGCTGTCGATCTCATCTCGATCAGGTTCTACCTGACACGTGATATCGGCAGGGAAATCGCCGTCCCAATTATCACGCAATTCTCTGAAGAAAACCTGCAGGTCCTGACTTGGAGCTCGCTCAGGGTGAGCAATCAATTTGAGACATGTCACACGCCGATTTCCATCGAAAACCACAAACCTATTTTCGTGTTGATATACTAGCGGTGGATCGTAGACCTTTCCCTGCTCTCGAATATCCTCAGCAAGTCGTCTCATGTGCGCTTCGCGTAGCCTAAAAAGCTCCGCAATAGCGGCCGTTTCATTCTCCAGTTCGCCGTGTCGGTCGTTGGCGGGATTTACCAATAGATGATCGAGTGGGATGTCTTCGTAGGCCAATATTATCGATCCAACAGATTAAGTAATTTTCGACCAAATCCATCCCGATAGTCAGAAGCGGATTTCGAAAGTTCGTGACGGACATCAAACTCGGTTATACATAGTGGTTTTGGCACGGAGAATTCAAGTTCATAAGCAATCAGACAGTTGACTACGTAGTCATATCCGATGCTGTAATCTTCGTGGTAGTCTACTGCAAAGAGGCCGAAGTGCCGATGCAACAGGGGATCCACGATCTTATACAGGAACTCTAATGAAAGCCTTCGGAAACTACCCGCATCCGGAGCGGAAAAGTGTTGCACGGAGTTTCGGGCACGCCGAACGCGATGGAATAAGTCTAAATCAGGAATTCGCTCACCCGTTGTGACCCACAACAATTCGGGAAGTTTGTCGAACTGATAGGTCTTCGCATTTAGCAAAATTTCAGTGAACTCATAATCTTCCCGTATATGTTTCTCGAGGTGGAATAGGTCTCGGAAAATCAGAAGCGGGTGTTCTTTGGCGATCACCGCTTTGATGATGAGCTCGCCCGCAAATGCCGAACTTGAAATACAAAGATAGTCCCGATGCTCCATTCCTGGATCGGCGAATACAGCTTGAGTGTTCGCCTGTCGCAATGCCCCAAGAGCTGTTGACAAAATTCGGTCCGGTATGGCTGCGAGGTCGGGGTGCATGGTTTTAGAATTGCCAAATCTAGATGAATTTGCAACGCGATGTTCTCTGCTGTCCTACATCAAGTTGTTGATATAACTAACCCGGTTCACTCAAACCACTGAGGTGAACCATGAACGCCGTTTTTTGTTTACGCCCTCAATCGCCGGGCGCGACGCGTCCGCGTCGCTTGGCTTCTTCGCATAAGCTCGGGCGGCTGTGCAGGTGGTCTTTGGCCAGCTGCGTCTGCGACTTCGCTTCCGGCCTTGCCTCGCCTTTGGCTCGGATATTTTCGCCAGCCTCACCGGCAGGAGGCGCGGCATGAGCGACATGGCCTCGCACCCCATCATCCTCCACGCCGACCTCTTTGCCGAGGACGAGCGGGCGCCGCAGACGCAGTTCGTGGCCGAGCGGCAGGTCGCCTTTCTCGAGGCGCTTGCCACCAGCGGCAGCGTGCGCGCGGCGGCGCGGCGGGCGCGGGTGTCGCACCAGACCTGCTACCGCGCGCGGCGCAATTCCGCCGCCTTCGGGCGCGCCTGGGATGCGGCGCTGGTGGTCGCGCGCGGGGCGGCCGAGGCCAAGCTCGCCGATTACGCGATGAACGGGGTGGAGGAGGAAGTGTGGTATCACGGCGACCTCGTCGGCCAGCGCCGGCGCTTTTCCGACCGGCTGCTGCTCGCGCATCTCGGGCGGCTCGACCGGATGCGCGGCGACGCGCGGATCGAGGCGCTGGCGGAGGATTTCGACGGGATGCTCACGCGGATGCGGCGCGGCGAGGCGATCGAGGAGGAGGGCGCGGAGAACGCATGGTTCGCTGCGCAGGCAGGGACCTCCCGCGGTCGAGCGCAGCCTCACGAGGCCCGTGCCTGCGCAGGGGACCGGGAGGGCGCGGGGAGCGTAGACCCCGGGGGCCAGCTTCGCTCCCGACAGGCTCGGGGCGAGCGGGGTGAGAATTCTTCGCCTGGACCGTGTAACACCCGGTCCATGTCTCCGGGCGAGGGGGGCTATGTCGAGCCGGCCTGCGACTGTGTCGGCGCGCGGCAGGGGAGCCATGGCGGGCAGCGCCATTATCGCATGACCGCGCGCGGGCCCGAGCCGGTGTGCAATGTGGCGGGCGAGGGGCCGTGCTGCGACGATCCGTGCTGGCCCGACTGCCGTGATTGCCCGCACTACCCGCCGGTCTCGCGGCAGATCCACGAGATGGCGGAGGCGCGGCCCGAAGAGGCGCCCGCGCTGCACGAGCTGGGCGGCGATCCGGCAGAGGTGGAAGCGTGTCAGTGGGCCGCCTTCGAGGCGGGCGACGAGGACTGGTGGCGCTATGGCGCGGACTGGGTGCTCCACCGCCGCGATGCGCGCGGCGCATGGGTGCCGGGGGAAGCGGAAATGGGACAGGGCGGGTGAGAATGCGGGCGGGTGCGGGCCGGCAGGCCTCGTCGATGGCTCGGCTGGCAAACCGCAGCTTCACCGCGGCCAAGCGCAGTCGATTAGGCCCTTGGTCCGCGCTGTGCTAGAGGCTGCGCATCGCCGGACCGTATTTGGGCCATTCGGCGACTGAGAGAAGCTACGGCACTGCTCCCGCCTTGTGCTGAGGAGCATTCCATGCCGATCTGGCTGATAGTCACCATAACCGTTCTCACCTGCCTCCTGACCGTGGGCCTGATGGCCGAATGGCTGGCGCGCCGCGTCCGCCTCCGCGCGCGCCGGGTGGCGGTGTCCGGAGACATGCGGAGAGACGAGCTGCCGCCGGGCGGCGCCATGCCGGGCGACTGATCGGCGGCTGCGCTGCGGGCCAAGTCGGGTCGCGGATCAAGGTGCGGGTAACCCTGTTGCTTAACCGAATGGCGAGCGGCGGTGCGCTTTACCTCGCCGCGAGGAGAGCCTGTATGTCGAAGCTCGAGCATGTCACGATTGCCGCCCCGCTCGCGGATGCGCCGCCGCCGCCCCTCGGGGTGGACCCGGCGGGCGAGCACGCGCTGCCGTTCGACCGCGCGCTCGACAGGGCGGCGGCCGACATTGCGGGGGGCCTGTTCCCGCCGCACGTCGTCTCGGCGGTGTCGCTCGCGGCGCTGGCCTTCGCGGCGTTCCAGGTCGGGCTCTATCTCGCGGGCTGAGCCGGGCGCGGCCTGAGCCGGGCGCGCGGTTCCCGAATCGCGCGAAAAGGCGTATCCTGCCCGCTCTGCCGAGGCCGCCGCGAAGGGCGCTTCGCCCGGTTCGCTGCGGTCCCCGCGGGAAGAAGGGACTGCAGGATGACACTGACAGGCATGCGATTGCCGCGCCCGGCGCGGGCCGCGGCGCTGTTCGGCGCTCCCGCCATCGCGCTGGCTCTCGCCGGCGCCGCACCGGCCGGGGCGCAGCCGCGCAACGCGGTGGTCGGCGCCAACCTCTATGGCGAAAACGTCGTCGGCAAGGGGGCCGGCGACAAGGCGAGCGGCGACATCAATGCACTGCTCGAGCCGGCTACGGGGCGGATGTGCTACTATCTCGAGGCTTCGGGGGTCGGCGAGATCGTCGGGGCGCATATCCACGAGGGGCGCGAGGGGAGGAACGGGCCGGTGGTGGCGACGCTCGCCATGGCGCCCGACGACGAGCTGTGCGTCACGCTCGATCCCGCGCTCGCCCGCAGGATCGCCGCCGATCCGGAGGACTATTACGTCGACATCCACACCGGCGCGCGCCCCGATGGCGCGCTGCGCGGGCAATTGTCGGACTAGCGGGCGATCACCCCTCGGGCGCGGGAGGCGGCCCCGGGCGCGCGGCATAGGTTGGGTAGGGCGCGCGGCATAGGGCGGCGCGCAGTCGGCCGGCCCGCACCACCGGGCTCCCCCGCGCAGCCGCGATGGCGCGCATGCCGCCCCCTCCGGCGGCGCGCTGTGCGGAGTCAGACGCTGATGAGCCCGTGCTTGAGCCCCTGGACCGCGGCCGAGGCGCGGTCGGTCACGTCGAGCTTGGCGAAGATGCGTTTGATATGCGTGGCGATCGTCGGCCGCTTGTTGCCGAGGATCAGCGCGATCTCCTCGTTGCTCTTGCCGCGCGCTATCCAGTGCAGGATGATGACCTCGCGCGGGGCGAGATGCGGGCGCTCGCCCGCGCCCTGCTCGAGCTGGTCGATCCGCAGGTGCAGCGCTTGCGCGATGCTGTGGTAGACCGGCACGTCGGCATGGTCGACCCGATCCGGGTGGTCGGCCATCGAGATGCCGATCGCTGCGACCTGCAGGCGCGGGCCGAAGGTGGGAAAGACGAAGCCGTCGGTGACCCCGTGCTCGCGCGCTCGCTCGATGAAGAGCTGGTGGTCGGCGTTGACCGGGCGCACGGCGGCGATCTCGCTGAACCGGATCGGGCGGCCGGCGCGCGCGACCAGCGCGGGGAAGGGGTCGATGCGGTTGAGCTCCTCGTCGTAGAGTGCGGTCCAGGCCTCGGGAAAGCCGAAGCTCTCGACATCGGCGCGGCCGGGCTCCTGGCGCGAGGGGCGGACGTAGCTCAGCGCATGGAAGCCCTGGCCACGGAAGAAGGCGCGGGCGATCGCAAAGGCGTCGGCGCGGGTCTCGGCGGCGGCGAGCCGGCGGATCGCTCTGCTGTCGTCCATCGCGGGTGAATCCTTTGTGGAGGCGGGACTCGGAAGGGTGTGATTCGAGTGAATGTCATCCAACAGGATTACAGGCAAGGTCGCAGCCTGCGGTAAGCGGGTACAAACGGGCCAGATGGGTAAAATAACACCGCACAAGCTTGCGGTCGCCCTCTCATTAGTAGTCTATATGGAGGTCATCCACAATGGTGACCTCCAACATGGTGACTGGGGGAAACACCAAGGTCTCGATAGCTATTCCCCTAACAGTTGGGGAAAGGACGGGTTTCTCCGATCTGGTGTAAGACGGAACCAGGGGGTCGTATCGGGATGCAAGACACGACATTTATTGTTGTCGACGGAAATTATCGCAATCGTCACGAGTTGACTCTTGCGCTTGGCGATGCGGGCTATGTCGTGCCCGCCGACACGCTCGAGGATCTGGGAGGGCGCTGGCCTGACCACGCCTGGATGCTTGTCCATGACGGGGGGGACCTTCTCGCCACGACGCAGGAAGCGTTGCACGCAGCGGGCAAGTTCTACCCGCTAGTCGCCTATGCTGAGCAGGCGAGCATCGCGCGAGTGATGGACGTGCTGGGCGGCGGCGCGGTGGGCTATCTCGAATGGCCGACCGCCGGCGACGAGCTGCGACGCTGCCTCGCGAACATCATGAGCCGCAAGCGGCAGAGCGCCGCGGCGACGCTCGAACAGGCACAGGCCAAGCAGCGCATCGGCGCGCTCTCGCCGCGCGAGAAGGAGGTCCTGCACGGGGTCTGCGAGGGCTTTTCGAGCAAGGAGGTGGCACGCACCTTGGGGATCAGCCCGCGCACGGTCGAACTCCATCGCGCGAATGTGCTTACCAAGCTCGGCGTGCGCAATCTCGCCGCCGCGGTGCGCCTTTCGGTCGAAGCCGAACTCGCCCCGTCGCCGGTATCGCCCGACGAGCGCGAACTGGCAGCCTGACGTCGCCAGTCGGCGCGTGGTCTAGGTTAGTGGACGGACCGGCGCTCAGCCGGCGAGCAGCGCAAGCTCGACCGGGCCCCGGCCCCGCTGGACAAGGCCGAGCTCTTCGGCGGCAGCACGGCTGACGTCGATGACACGGTTCCCGTGGAAGGGCCCGCGGTCGTTGATCCGCACGGTGACGGTCTTGCCGGTGCGCGGATTGGTCACCTCGACAAGCGAGCCGAAAGGCAGCGTGCGATGCGCCGCAGTCATCGCGTTCATGTCGAAAGGCTCACCGCTCGCCGTGCGGCGGCCGTGGAACCGCCTGCCGTAATAGGAAGCGATCCCGCCTTCGATCGGGGTTGCCGCGGTTGGCAATTCGACCGGTGGTTCGATCGTTGCAAGGTCGACTGCGCGCGCGGCCGGCTGTGGCGCGGGCGGCAGCGCTTCGAAGGCGGCGAAGCTGGCATCGAAATCGGCAGGCTGAGCCTGCGCGGTGTGAACGTGCTCCTTGGGCTGCGCCGCGGTAGCGGGTAGCGCCAGGGCGGCAAGGAAACACAGGCTGCGAAACGCGCGTTTGGCCATGATTTGGACCTCCCGTTCGGATGGGAGGTCTATAGGCGAGAGGGGCGGCGGAGTCCTCGGTCCGGGCGGCGGCGGCCCCATTTCTGCCACAGTTCATCGCGCTTCGGGAACGATCGCGGCGTGGATAACAGCATTTGGGGGGTCTCGGCGCGCATTCCCACAATCGATGGATCGCCCCGATTGCCCCCCGACATTCGTACACGGGGGCGGCGCATGACAAATGGGGCCGGCATCGCTGCCGACCCCACTCTCACCGATGCGTGGTCTTGTCCGAAGACAGGAACTTGGCATCCGATGTTTTCCCTTCCGCTGTGTCCGAAGACACCGCTTCCGGTTCTGTCACCGGCGCTCGCACCGGCATCCGGCTCCACCCTCCAGTCGCCCCGCTCGGGTGCGCCAGGTCCGAAGACCCTCGCTTCCGTCGCAGGCCGGCCTTCGACAGGCGGCGCCGCGATCGAACTTTCCGTTGATGGCCGGAGCCTCGAGCGGCTGCACCGCTGATCGGGTCCGAAGACCGTCTCTGCGATGCCTCCTCGGCAACCGACCGGGTTGGCCCGATCCATGAAAGACGTACTGTGTGTTCCGTCATCGACCCTCTTGCCTTGGACCGAAGCCCTCCGCATGACGGTCTCGAAAACACATGGACAGCATCCTCCATGTCTTTCCGGTGTGGAATTTCTCCTTGATTTCAGGCCGTTAAGCCGTCGATCCGGTGGAAGTTCCTCGCCGTTCCGATGAATTGAAGCTGCGCCTGATCGGCCGATTCGTCCAGCCGACAAGGCCCGACTTTTCCACTTTCCCCCGATTCCTCTGTGGAGTGGGGTGGATAAGTCAACGCTTCATCGCAAAATTCGATCTTGGATCATGCTGCGCGCGCAATATTGCACCGCACAATCGTATTGCAGCGCAATCAACGGTCGCGTTTGGCGAGCAGCCTCAACCGCAGCGCGTTCAATTTGATGAAGCCTTCGGCATCCTTCTGATCGTAGGCACCCGCGTCGTCCTCGAAGGTGACGTGGGCTTCCGAGTAGAGCGACTGGTCGGACTTGCGTCCCACCACCAGGGCATTGCCCTTGTAGAGCTTCAGCCGAACGGTGCCCGAAACCTTCTCCTGGCTGAGATCGACCGCCGCCTGAAGCATCTCGCGCTCGGGGCTGAACCAGAGGCCGTTGTATACCAGCTCGGCATAACGCGGCATGAGCTCGTCCTTGAGATGCGCCGCGCCGCGATCGAGCGTGATCTGCTCGATCCCGCGATGCGCGCGGGCGTAGATCTCGCCGCCCGGGGTCTCGTACATGCCGCGGCTCTTCATGCCGACGAAGCGGTTCTCGACCAGGTCGAGCCGGCCGATCCCATGCTTGCGGCCAAGATCGTTGAGCGCGGTCAGCAGCGTCGCAGGGCTCATCGCCTCGCCGTTGAGCGCAACGCCATCGCCGCGCTCGAACTCGATCGTGATATACTCGGGCGTGTCGGGCGCGTCTTCCGGGTGGTCGGTGCGCGAATAGACATAGTCCGGGGTCTCTTCCCACGGATCCTCGAGCACCTTGCCCTCGGACGAGGTGTGCAGCAGATTCGCGTCGGTCGAGAAAGGGCTCTCGCCGCGTTTGTCCTTGGGCACGGCGATCTGGTGATCTTCGGCCCAGGCGATCAGTGCGGTGCGACTGGTGAGGTCCCACTCGCGCCACGGGGCAATCACCTTGATGTCCGGGTCGAGCGCATAGGCCGATAGCTCGAAACGCACCTGGTCGTTGCCCTTGCCGGTCGCGCCGTGGGCAATGGCATCGGCGCCGGTCTCATGCGCGATCTCGACGAGGCGCTTGGAGATCAGCGGCCGTGCGATGCTGGTGCCGAGCAAATAGTCGCCCTCGTAGCGGGCATTGGCGCGCATCATCGGGAAGACGAAATCGCGCACGAATTCCTCGCGGAGATCCTCGATGAAGATGTGCTTGTCGGGAATGCCCATCGCGCGGGCCTTTGCGCGCGCCGGCTCGATCTCCTCGCCCTGGCCGAGATCGGCGGTGAAGGTGACCACTTCCAGCCCGCGCTCCACCTCGAGCCACTTGGCGATGACGGAAGTATCGAGGCCGCCGGAATAGGCGAGGACGACGCGTTTGATATCGGACATTGCGGGTACCTTGCTGCTTTGCGCGCGCCGCTAGCAGGGGAGGGGGGCTCTGCGCAATCGTTTCACGCGGCACTGCTAGCGGTGTGCCGACGTAGCGGCTCCTCTCAGCGAAGCTGGCTGTCCTTGCTGCCCCGACGGTTGATTCCGGAGGAACGCGCGCTGGCGTCCCTACCCGACTGGCAGGCGATGCAGCGCTTGACGCCAGGGAGGGCTGCGCGCCGCTTCTCGGGGATTTCCTCGCCGCATTCGACGCACCACCGCTCGCTTTCGCCCACAGGCAGCCGCGCGCGCGCCGCGCTCACCGCATCGGAGACCGTGTCGTCGATCTGGTCCTGAACCGCGCCGTCGCGCGCCCATCCGCCTGCCATGGCCATGTCCTTTCACCATCCAGATGGGATGAAAGGCGAGAAGATCAATCGATCGGCGCATTCAATCGTCCAATGCGTCCAGCGTGCGGGACAGGATCGACGGCCCGCGCCGACCGGTAAAGCCTGCTGCGAGCGCGGGGAAATTCAGGAGGCTAGCCGTGGGTGTTCCGGTGATGCCCCGCCTTTTGGGGAATCGCCGCCAGGGCAACGATGATCGCAAGAGAGATGACGACCACGATCAGGGGGCGGCTCATTGCTAGGCCGCCATTGTCGAGCGGTTTGTCGAAGAAATTGCCTATCACGGCACCGAGAGGGCGCGAGAGGATAAAGGCTGCCCAGAAAAGGATCACCCGGTCGAATGCCCGAGCATAATGCAGCGCCAGCAACGCCATCATGATCGCGCCGAAGATCACCGCCGAACCGCCGTAACCGAAGCCGGCCGTGTCGGCGAACCAGTCGCCGAGCGCCGTCCCGAGTGTCTGCGAAAAGGTAATTGTAATCCAGTAGAAAGCTTCGGTCTTGCGATCGGTAATCAGATCGGCGGAGACCCCGCCCGTGGCCTGCTTCCACCCGGACAATGATGCCAGGACGAGGCCCAGCAGCAGCAACGAGCCTCCGGAGTAGCCCAGCCCGATCGAACGTGTCGTGAAATCGGCGAGTGTTGTCCCCGCTGTCGTCGATGCGATGATGGTCGCCCAGTAGAGTCCGGAATGGAACCGACGGGCATGGATTTGCATAAGGCACAGCGTGGCGAAGGCCCCTCCGAGTATGGCGGTGGCTTCGAGGTAACCGAGGTTCCAGTCCATGCTCAGCAGATTTCCTCCGACTTCTCCGACTGTGGTCGCCAGGATCTTCACAAGCCAAAAGGCGGCTGTGGCGGCGGGGACCTTGCTCACCTGCGGATGTTGATGGTTTTTCATGTCGCTTTCCTCGCATCGATTGTGCCGCTGGGCACATGAGCGACACAGTCGTGGGGAACGGGCAGTTCGGCCATAAGCAGGCGCTTATGCATGCCGATCTCAGCAATAGTGGACGCAGTTCCGAAGAGGCGGGGCCTTCAGCACGGTCGGCTTTCCGCGAAGGGCGCCCAGATCTGGCCGTAGCGGCTTCTACTCCGCCGCCTCTTTCGCTGCCGGGTCGAGATGCCAGCGCGGCACATTGCCTTCGTCGGCGGCGCGCAGGCGGGCGCTTTCGGCTTCGATATACTCGCGCGTCATCGGGATCGCCGCGCGGTCCTTCACATACTGGATCTGCCAGTTGACCATATTGCCGTGGCGGAAGCTCTGTTCGGCGCCGGCGAGGTAGAACAGCCACATGCGGTAGAAGCGCTCGTCGTACAGCTCGGTGATCTCGCGCCGGTGCAGCACGGTGCGCTTGTACCATTCCTCCAGCGTGTGGCTGTAGTGGAAGCGCATCGCCTCGACATCCATCACCTGCCAGCCATGCTTCTCGCTCTGGGTGACGAGTTCGGAGAGGGCGGGGATATAGCCACCGGGAAAGATGTATTTGCGCGTCCACTTGTCGGTGAAACCCGGTGGGCCCGCGCGGCCGCAGCAGTGGCTGATCATCACCCCGTCGGGCGCGAGCAGGCGGTTGGTGTGTTCGTAAAACTGCGGGTAGTGCGGCGTGCCGACGTGTTCGAGCAGCCCGACCGAGCTGATGCGGTCGAAGATGCCCGCTCTCCCATTGCCCACGTCGCGATAGTCCATCAGCTCGAACGTCACCCGATCGGCAAGGCCCGCGTCCTCGGCGCGTTCCCTGCAGAAGGCGATCTGGTCTGGTGCGAGCGCGACGCCCGTTACTTCGACGTCGTAATGGCGCGCGAGATAGAGCGCGAAGCCGCCCCAGCCGCAGCCGATGTCGAGGATGCGTTGGCCGGGCTGGATATACATCTTGGCGGCGAGATGCGCCTTCTTGTCGAGCTGCGCCTTTTCGAGCGAAGTCGTCTCGGGGTCCTCGCGGTAATAGGCCATGGTGTACTGGCGGTCCTCGTCGAGGAAACGCTCGTACAGCTCGCGGGTGAGGTTGTAGGTGTGCTCGGCATTCTTGCGCGCCTTGCCGCGAAGGTTCACGCTGTCGGCCTTGGCGAGAAGCTTCTGCGCCGCCTTGCGCAAGGGGCCCTTGGGTTTGAGCGATGCGCCCGCCTCGCGCTTGGCGTTCATCGTGACGAACAGCACCAGGTCGCGGATATCGTGCGGCTCCTCCACCTCGAGCCAGCCCCACATGAACGCCTCGCCCGCACCGACCTGCGGATAGCGCGCGATATGGTTGGCGGCCTTGCGGTGGGTCAGACGGATGCGCAGTGGCTGTGTGCCGTCCCCGGGCGCGCCGTACTCGTAGGTCTTGCCGTCATGGTCGGTGACGATCATCTGCCCGCGCCTGATCGCGGCCTTCAGGAATGTGTCGAGCAACCACATGCGCGCCTCTCTCCCCTCTGTTTCCCCCCGGGGAAGACTGTGGCACACATTGCGGCAAGTCAATTGGATGGAGGCGACGCGCGATGGCCGAAGCGAAAACGCAGGTAACCGATGTCGATCCGGCCGCGTTCATCGCCACGGTCGAGCCCGAGCGCAAGCGCGAGGAAGCCAAGGTTCTCGATGCGCTGTTCCGCCGGGTGACGGGCGAGAAGCCGAAGATGTGGGGGCCGAGCATCATCGGCTACGGCAGCTATCGCACCACCTATGCCAGCGGGCGCGAGGTGCACTGGCTGCGCACCGGCTTCAGCCCGCGCAAGGCGAAGCATTCGCTCTATCTGATGGGCGGCTATTGCGATCCCGAGACCGGCGAGAAGCATGCCGCTGCGCTCGAGCGGCTGGGCAAGCATTCGCGCGGCAAGAGCTGTCTCTACGTCAACAAGCTGGCCGATATCGACCTCGATGTGCTGGAGGAGATGCTGCGCACCGACTGGGACGAGATGAAGCGGAGGTATCCAGATGCGTGAGCGGACGAGGCCCCTTTCAATCGTGTCCGGTCTCGCAGCGCTGGCCGCGGCGGGCGTCCAGCTTATGCGCGGGTTCGACGGCCTGCCGCGCATCGTCGCGCAGCTGGCTCACCCGGCGCAGGGCGCGATGATCGCGATCGTCTGGCACTCGCTGACCTTCGCCATGGCCGTGCTCGGTGCGGCCTTGCTCGCCTCGGCCCGCGCGAGCAGGCCCGTTGCCAAAGGGGCGGCACTGCTGTCCATGGTCATTCTCGGCGGTGCGGGGGCGATTACCGCTTACATGGCCGCATCGGCACTCGGCGACCCGTTCGCCTTCTATCCGGTCTATTTTCTTGCCGGTGCCGCGCTTCTTTCGGGGCTCGCTGCGCTCAAGGCCTAGATGCCCGCGTACCACTGGTAGCCGGCGCGGTCTTCCCAATAGCCGCCCTGGCCTTTGCCGATGTCGTCGAGGCTGGCGACCGCTTCGATCGCCGTCAGATACTTGGCGTGCTTGTAGCCCAGTTGCCGCTCGATCCGCATCCGCAGCGGCGCGCCGTTGCGGATCGGCAGCGGCTCCCCATTGAGGCTGTGCGCGACGATGGTCTGCGGGTGGAAGGCGTCTTCGAGATCGACGCTCTCGTAATAGTCCTGCCCGTTGAGATCGTCGGCGCAGCGGAAGACGATGAACTTCGCCTCGGGCTTCAGCTCTGCCGCCTCGAGTAGCACGGCCAGCTGCGGCCCGGTCCATTCGCCGATCGCGCTCCACCCCTCGACGCAATCGTGGCGTGTGACCTGCGTGCGCTGCGGCAGCTTGCGGATATTCTCGAGGCTGAGGCTGAGCGGATGCTCGACCAGTCCGCGCACCTCGAGCCGCCAGTTCGTGAAGCCTTCCTCGACATGGCGAGGATAATCGCCGTTCTGCGGGTCGGTCGAGCCATTGCCGCGGAAATAGGGCGAAATCGCGCTGCGTGGATATTCGGGAGCGAGCGCCTTGCGGTCGGTCAGCAGCCGGTGCGCGCGCTCGTGCCACTTCTCCGCCGCGCCCAGCAGCGACTTTCCCGCATCGGTCTCGGCGATCCTGTTGCAGCCCGCGACGAAGGCGGCACCTGCGGCGACGAGGAAGTTCCTGCGCTTCACGGCTCGCGCCCTCCTGTGATCATGTCGCCGATCTGGCGGACCGGTCCGGCGAGGATCACCAGCACCACATGCACCACGAAGAAGGCCGCGATGGCAAAGGCGAAGATGAAATGCAGGCTGCGCGCCGACTGCCGCCCGCCCAGCAGCTCGACCAGCCAGCCGAAGGTCGGTTCCATGCCTGGGCTTATGGCGATGCCGGTGAAGACCATCATCGGCAGGAAGACGCCCAGCACGAGGCCGTAGGCGAGCTTTTGCAGGAAATTGTACTTGCCGCCCTCGTGGTCGAAATCGAGTTTGAGGTGCCGGACGATGTCGTGCCAGACCGCGCCCGGCTTCCATTCCCTGCGCCTGGTGGCGATGTCGCGCGTGAAATGGCGGTTGGCGAGCATGGCGATCCAGATGAACAAGAGGCCCAGCGCGAAAGGCCAGGCCATGAGGATGTGCCAGTCGCGCGCCACCGCGAGGCTGTAATAGCCGGGGATCGTCATCCAGTCGGGAAAGCGCGGCACGGTGAGCCAGGCCTGTTCCGCCCCAAAGCCCCAATCGCCCCAATAGAGGCGGCGATGCGCATTGGAAATCGTCAGGCCCGACATGAACAGCACGACCACGCACAGCAGATTGAGCCAGTGCCACACCCGCGTGGACAGGGCGTGACGCTTCATGTGCCTTGCCGCTCGCGCGCGAGATAGATCACGTCGCGGGGCTGGGCGAGCAGGTGCTGCCCGCTGTCGACATAGAGCGTCTGTCCGCTGGCGAGATGGCCCTGAGCGAGGAACAGCGCGGCATCGGCGACTTCATTCGCGCCGGTCTTACGGCCGAGCAGGTTCATCCGGTGCGAGACCTCGGTTTCGTCCTCGCTCTGGTCATGGCTGGCGAGGATGGCGCCGGGAGCGAGGGCATAGACGCGGTCCTCCGGCATTGCAGCGCCCATCGCGAGCATGGGGATGGTGGCAGCGACGGCGTGCTTGCTCATCGTATAGCTGAAGAAATCGGGATTGGGATTGGCGAGCTTCTGGTCGGTCAGCTGGATCACGCGCCGCCCGCCTTCGGCGCGGGCATGCGCGAGATAGGCCTGCGCCATGCGCGCCGGGGTGCGGGCGTTTATCTGCATCGCGCGGACATTCGTCTGCGGGTCGAGCGAGGTTACGGCGTCGGGTTCGAACACGCCCGCGCAATTGACCAGCGCACGCCAGTCGGCGAGCCGGTCGGCCAGCATCTCGATCATGGCCACGGCGGCATCGTCGTCGGCAAGATCGCACTGCACCGTTTCGGCGGAGGGCAGGCTGGCGGCGAGCGCTTCCGCCTCTTCCTGCGAAGACCCGAAATGGATCACTACGTGCCAGCCCGAGGCGGCAAGGGCACGGGTGATCGCCGCGCCGATCCGCCGGGCTCCCCCGGTCACGAGCACTGCTGGCCTGCTGTCGGTCATCGCGCACGACCATAGCGGCGCTCCGGCCAAAGAAAAGACGCGCCGTCACCAGAGGGAGGGGTGACGGCGCGTCCGCTGCGCAGCCTTGCGGCTGGCCTATCCGGTTAGCGGCAGCTCAGGCTGCCCCGGTCGATCTCGCGGCCGACCAGCGCGCCGACAGCGCCGCCGAGGATCGCGCCGAGCGTCCTATCGCCGCGTCCGGCAAGCTCGTGGCCCGCGAGTGCACCGACACCCGCACCGATCACGAGGCCGGTGGTGCCATTGTCGCGCCGACAATAATAGCGGCCGTCGCGCCCGCGCCACATCCGGTCGTCGCGCGTTATCCGGCGCGGAGTGACGTAATAGCCACGGCTGTCGTAGATCGCGCGATCCTTGGCGCGCTTGCCGTGTGCGGGCGCCCAGCGTGGCGGGTCCGCCGCTGCGGGAGCGGCCATGCCGAGCCCGGTCAATGCCATGGCGCCGGCGGCGAAAGCGAGAGCGAGTTTCTTCATCGTTGCTACCTCATTGCCCGTGTATCGGCTGTACAACCGCGACCCTGCTGAGGAGGTCCACAACCTCGGATGAACGAGCGATATCGAGGCGCAATTCGCGACGAGCCGAACGCTCACGCGCGACGAAGCGCTAGGTTGCGAGCCGCTTTTCGGCCTTGGCGCGCCACGGCTGGCACAGCCGTTCGAGCGCGGCGATCTCTTGCAGATCGGCGCGCGAAGGAGGCTGCGCCGGATCGTATAGCGCAGCGAAAAGGCGCGCGACGCTCCAGCCATCGTGTCCTGTTTCGACCAGCGCCAGTGCATCTCCGGCCTGTGCCTCGCCGCTTTCGATCACGCGGTAGTACCAGCCGCAGTGGTGCCCCGCGATGATGTGTGCGACCATGCCCTTGCGGCCGAAGCGGTGTTCGATCTTCCAGCACGGCGGCCGTGGCTGGCTGATCTCGAGCAGCGCGCTGCCGAGCCGGAACCGGTCGCCGACATGGACCTCCGTCTCGGTCAGCCCGCTGGCCATCAGGTTCTCGCCGAAGGCCGCCGGACCTGCCAGCAGCGGATGGTCGCCGAGCCACTCGCGCCATCCGGCATAGTGATCGTGCGGGTACTGGTGCACGGCCATCTCCACGCCGCCATGATGCTTCGTGTCGGCGACGCTATCGCCGGCGATGCCGATCGTCCCGATGCCAACCCGGCCTTCGACCGGATGCTTGTCGATTGCGCTGGTTTCGCTGCCCCTGAAGCGCTTCGGCTGACCGGTGCAGATCGCGAACACGTCGATCATGGGCGGTCTTCCTTTCGCAGCGTCAAGGCATGCCAGTCGCGCTGGACGCCGTCGGCGCCCTCGCCTGGATAGCGCTCGCTCGATACCAGCTCGAATGCGCTGTCGCGATAGGCGCGCTCGATCCATAGCTCGTCGGGCAGATTGGTCAGACGCCCCAGCGGATCGCGCCCTTCGCCGTCGCCGAGCTTGTAATTGGCAAAATGCCATCCGCCCGGACGCAGCGCGCGGCGGATTGCGGCGAGCACTGCGGGCAGGTCCGCGCGCGCGACATGCAGCAGGCAGGCATGCGCCCATACCGCGTCGTAGGCCGCGATCGCCTCGAGCTCGTCGAACCGCATTACGCGCGCGCCGACTGCGAAGCGCTCGTTTGCCTTCTTCACCATGGCGGGCGTGCCGTCGGTGGCATCGAGATCGAAACCGCGTTCGCGAATGCGCGCCGAATCGCGGCCTCCGCCGCAGCCGAGTTCGAGCACGCGCGCGCCGGGCTCGAGACGGTCGAGGTGCCGGCTCGGCGCCTGGCCGAAGCTCATCGTGTAGCGCGGCGCGTTCGCTTGGTAGTAAGCGATCGTCGCCCCGTCCGCGCTCACTTGCCGGCGCTCATCCCGCCGCGGCCTCGGCGGCCTCGGCAGCTTCACGGTCGCGCTGGGCGCGGCTCTTCTTTTCCGCCGCAGTCTTGAGCTGGCCGCAGGCGGCGTCGATATCGCGCCCGCGCGGGGTGCGTACCGGCGCGCTGATGCCGTGTTCGAAGACGATCTCGGAAAAGCGCTTCACGCGCTCGGGCGTCGAGCACTCATAGGCCGCGCCGGGCCAGGGGTTGAACGGGATGAGGTTCACCTTGGCGGGCAGCTTGTATTGCTTGATCAGCCGCACCAGCTCGCGCGCATGTTCGTCGGAATCGTTCTTGTCCTTGAGCATGACGTATTCAAAGGTGATGCGGCGGGCGTTGCTGGCACCGGGGTAGGCGGCGCAGGCCTCGAGCAGTTCCTCGATGCCGTATTTCTTGTTGAGCGGGACGATCTCGTCGCGGATTTCCTTGGTCACCGCGTGCAGCGAAACCGCGAGGTTCACCCCGATCTCCTCGCCGCAGCGGTCCATCATCGGCACGACGCCGCTGGTCGAGAGCGTGATGCGACGCTTCGACAGCGCGAGGCCGTCGCCGTCCATCACCAGCTTGAGCGCGCCCTTGACGTTGTCGAAATTGTAGAGCGGTTCGCCCATGCCCATCATCACGATATTGGTCAGCAGGCGCCCGTCGGACGTGTATTCGGCGCTGTCTTCGACCGTATCGAGCCCCGCCATCGAGCCCTTGGGCCATTCGCCCAGCGCGTCGCGCGCGAGCATGACCTGGCCGACGATCTCGCCCGGGGTGAGATTGCGCACCAGCCGCATCGTGCCGGTGTGGCAGAAGCGGCAGTTGAGCGTGCAGCCGACCTGGCTGGAGACGCACAGCGTCCCGCGATCGGCATCGGGGATGAAGACCATCTCGAATTCATGGCCGTCGGAGGTCCTGAGCAGCCACTTGCGCGTGCCGTCGGTCGAATGTTGCGCCTCGACGACCTCGGGACGCCCGATGAAGAAGCGTTCGGCCAACCATGGGCGCATGGTCTTGGCGATGTCGGTCATCGCCTCGAAATCGGTCACGCCGCGGTGATAGAGCCAGTGGAACACCTGCTTGGCACGCAGCTTGGCCTGCCGCGCATCGAGACCCGCCTCTTCGAAGAGTTCGCGGATGCGGTCCTTGGGCAGGCCGATCAGGTCGACGCGACCGTCCTCGCGCGGAGTGATGTCGCGCGCGACGGGAACCGGGTCCACCTGCCCGGGGATGCTCATGAGTGTCGTATCGGCCATGGGAGCCGCGCATATAGTGCCTTCTGCAGCGAAAGCAAAGCATGCGCGCGGGCGGGCAAAACGCGACTGTCGCGCGCGGGTTCCCGCGGTTCGGCGTAAATCCGCGCGCGGATTTCCAGCGCTGCTCCACGGCACGATTCATCGCCTGTCGTACACTTCTCGTCGCGCAACATGTGTTCAATCTGCAACAATTTCCTGTTGTGAGAGGTTAATGAAACTGTTCGGCTTCGAGCGACGTTTTCCCGGTCCACGCAGCACGAAAGCTGCGGGTTACGAAAACGGAGTTCGCACATGAAAAAGATCTCAACCCTTCTCGTTGCAGGTTCGCTCGCGGCCCTTGCCGCCCCCGCCATGGCACAGGATGCCGGCGGCAATTTCGACGGTTTCCGCCTCCAGGGCGTGGCCGGCTACGATGCGCTGCAGGCCGGCAGCAGCGTCGACGACGACGGGGTCGACAATAACGACCAGTCGATCGACGGCGTCGTCTACGGCGTCCAGGCGGGTTACGATTTCGACCTCGGTGGCGCTGTTGTCGGGCTCGAGGCGGAACTTTCGGATTCGACCGCGAAAACCGAATATTCGAATGGCGATTTCGAAGGCTTCGGCTTCGGCCGGGTCGACGCCGGTCGCGACCTGTTCCTCGGTGCGCGCGTCGGCGCCAAGGTCGCGCCCGACCTGCTGCTCTACGCCAAGGGCGGTTATACCAACGCCAAGCTAAACATCCTCTCGAACGACGGCACCACCGAGTACAAGCAGGACTTCGACCTCGACGGCTGGCGCGCGGGCGCGGGCGTCGAATATGCGATCAACCCGAGCACCTTCATGAACATCGAATATCGCTATTCGAACTACAGCAAGGGCGAAGTCGATTTCGATGGCGACCTGCCCGATGGCGACCGGTTCGACGTCGATCTCGACCGTCATCAGATCATGGCTGGCGTTGGCGTGCGCTTCTAAGCGATCGCGCCATTCATGATCGGGGGCCGGGGAGCGTCGCGCGCTCCCCGGCCCTTTGGCGATCTGCGCCTATCTGCGCGCGCAGGCGAGCGTGGCGGCATCCATTGCAGTCGCGGCCCCTGCCAGCGAATAGCTGTTGGCGAAGCGCCGCCCGCGCGTGTCGGTGGCTCGGACGGTCATCCGGCTGGCCGAGCGCATGGCGGCGACGATTGCCGCATCCATCCTGCGATCCTCGGCCCAGGCATCGGCCCCGCCGCCGGTGAGACGAAAATTCCTGCCGCCGACCGAAAGCGCCACTTTGGCGCTCTCGGCCAGCCTGCGAGACAGGCGAAAATGGACCTGCCCACGCAGATTGCGTCGTGGCCAGGTGCCGATAGTGGCATAGGGCTCGAACTCTCGGCTTGCCTGGCTCGCAGCAGGGACCGCGATGGCATAGCAGCGCGGGACCGAGGCATCGCGAAATGCGCCCCAGTCGGAAAACACGCCGAGACTGTCCTTGGCCGCGAGCGGGGCGGCGAGGGCGATCAGCAGCAAGGCGGCCAGTTTACGCATAGTCGATGGCCACGACTTCCCATTCTTTGAGCCCGCCGGGAAGCCTCACGCTGCGCAAATCCCCGACTGCGGCACCTTTCAGTGCGCGGGCGAGGGGGGATGACCAGCCGATCCGGCCGGCGCCGGCGTCCTGCTCGTCGTCGCCGACCAGCGTCACCACGCGTTCTTCGTCATCCTCGTCGGCGAGCGTCACCCTGGCGCCGAAGAAGGCGCGCGACTTGTCGGGCTGTTCGGCGGGGTCGATCACGCGCGCAGCCTTCATTCGCCGGGCGAGATGGGCGAGTTCGCGGTCGATCTCGCGCATGCGCTTGCGACCGTAGAGGTAGTCGCCGTTCTCGCTGCGGTCGCCATTGCCCGCCGCCCAGCTGACGATCTCGACGATCTCGGGGCGCTCGGTCCCGAGCAGGTGGTCGTAGCGCGCCTTCATCGCCGCATAGCCGGCGGGGGTGACGGGATTGGTCTTGCCTTGCATGAGGCGAGCGCCCCTAGCGCAAATCAGCGCCGCAGGTAATTGCCGATATCGCGCTCGTAACCCGCCGATTTGTCGGGATGCATATTGGCATAGGCTACCGCGTTGCCGATCACCCGCATGACGTAGTAGCGCGTTTCGAAGTTAGACGGGATCTGCTCGATCCAGGTGACCCAGTCGACTGCGCCCGTGCGGGGATCGCCATTGAGCCGAAGCCATTCGTTCACCCGACCGGGCCCGGCGTTATAGGCCGCGATCGCGAGCGGGTAGGCCCCGCCGTAGCGATCCATCAGCCGGGCGAAATGCGCATCGCCCAGACGGATATTGTAGCTCGGGCTGTCGGTCAGGCTGGCGGACATGTAGTTGACGCCGATCTTGCCCGCCTCTTCGCGCGCGGTGCCCGGCATCAGCTGCATCATCCCGCGCGCGCCGGCATGGCTGACGCGGGTGCGATCGAATTCGCTTTCCTGCCGGGCGATGGCATGGACCATGGTCCAGTTGGCACCGGGGTGCGTTTCGACGGTGGGGAAGCCGAGCCGCTCGAAGCCCTTGAGCCCGTGCTCGCCCGCCACCAGCCCGGCGACCACCGCGAGTTCGTCGAGCCCGGTCTCGCGCGCCAGCTGGCCGACCAGCGCCATTTCGCCGGGAGTCTTGGCCTTGTCGGCGATGGCCTCGAAAAAGGCGCGTTCGGTGCGCCAGTCGCGCCGGTTGCGTGCGATCGAGCGGAGCGCCGCAGTCAGCGGGTCGGCTTCGAAGGCGGCGCGCTGCGAGGCGTCGGGCCGGGGCAGCGCGGCGAAGGTGGGCATCGGGCGCCCGAGCTCCTTGAGCGCGAGCTGGCCGTAATACCATTCGGGATAGTCCGCCGCCATCTCCCAATAGCGCTGCGCGCCTTCGCGGTCGCCCGCGCGGGCAGCGGCACGGCCGGCCCAGTAGAAGCCCTTCGAGCGCGTCAACGGGGTCTTGGCCGCGGTGCCATAGCGATAGAACAGCGGCGCCGCCTGCGCCCCGTCGCCAAGCGACCACAGCGCCTTGGTCCCGCCGAGCCACATGAGGTCGGTATATTTGTCGCGCAGCGCGAAGGAACCGTCCGAGATATCGGTTCCCGGCGCGAACACGTCGTCGATCTTGCCCGCGATGCTTGCCGCCTGCGTGGCGCCGGCGCTTTTCGCAACCGTCAGTGCCTCGGCCACGAATTGCGTGCCGTCGAAGGCCGGGGCAGCGAAGGCGGCGCGGGTCGAAAGCAGGTTCACCGCTTCATAGGGCTGGCCCGAATTGCGATAGTGCCGCGAGAGATTGTAGACATAGCCCGCATCGGTCGAGGCGCCTTGCGGCACGGGCAGGCCGGCCTGCGACGGCGTGCTGCCCTGCAGCAGCGCCAGCCGCGCCTGGGCCATCGGGCGATAGGCGGGCGACACGCGCCCGACGTGGCGCGCGGCGGCCTCGTAATTGCCCTGCCACAGCAGCGCGTCCATCCGCGCATCGTGATCCTCGGGCGCGAAGCGGCTGCCGAACAGGCCCTGCATGTAAAGCTCGGCGGGCCCGCTCATCGTGCCCCCGCACCAAGCCGCGCGCGCGGTCTCGAATGCCTGCGGGCGATCGAGCGAGGCGAGTGCCAGCGCATAGCGGGCGCGGGCGCTGTTGGTCAGCGGCGGGAAGCGGTCGAAGAAAGCGACCAGCGCCTGAGGGCTGGGTGCATCGTTTTCGAGCGCGGCTTCGGCGCGGCGGCGCAGCAGCTCCTGCTTGGGAAAATCGGGATGGGCGGAGACGAAATCCGCGTAGGAGGCGAAGGGAAGCTTGTCCTGCTTGGTCAGATATTCCCACTGGCCCACTGCCCGGTCGACCGCGCCCGGCTGTTGTGCCACCATGTAATTGCGTGGGGCATCCTGTGCCTGCGCCATGGTAGGGATGGCCAGCATGCCGCCGGCCATAAGTGTCACTGTAAAAAGTCTTTTTCTGCCCATGCTGGACATCGTGCCCGGCCCCTCCTTATCAGGCGCTGAATGAATTGTGGCAGCGCCCACGAAAACTCGCCTTGTTTCATAGCTCTAACGCAGGACCGACGTAAATGTTCTCAGGCTCGATTCCGGCTCTGGCGACTCCTTTTCGCGACGGATCGTTCGACGAAGCCGCATTCCGCAAGCTGGTCGACTGGCAGATCGACAACGGCAGCAAGGCGCTGGTGCCCTGCGGCACCACCGGCGAGGCCTCGACGATCTCCAATGCCGAGCACCACCGCGTGATCGAGGTGTGCATCGAGCAGGCCGCCGGACGCGTGCCGGTGATCGCGGGGTGCGGGTCGAACGATACGCGCAACGCATTGCTGCACATGCAGTTCGCCCGCAAGGCCGGCGCCGCGGCGGGGCTGTGCGTCGCCCCCTATTACAACCGCCCGAGCCAGGCCGGGCTGATCGCGCATTTCAGCTTCCTTGCCGAAAACAGCGATTTGCCGATCGTGCTCTACAATGTACCCGGCCGCACGGTCACCGACATCGAGGACGAGACGGTGGTCGAACTGGTGCGCAAATATCCGCAGCGGATCGTCGCCATCAAGGATGCCAGCGGCGACCTCTCGCGCGTCGCCGACCACCGGATGGGGCTCGACCACGAATTCTGCCAGCTGTCGGGCAATGACGAATTGTGGCTGCCGCACTCGGCAGCGGGCGGGGCAGGCTGCATCTCGGTCACCGCCAATGTCGCGCCCGCGCTGTGCGCCGAATTCCACGAGGCGATCGCGGCCAACGACCTGGTCAAGGCGCGCGAACTCAACGACCGGCTGTTCCCACTCCATTATGCGATGTTCTCCGACGCGAGCCCGGCGCCGGTCAAATACGCGCTCAGCCGGGTGCATGACTGGTTCTCGCCCGACGTGCGCCTGCCGCTGGTCAACGCCAGCGAGGCGAGCCGCAAGGCAGTCGACGAAGCGCTGGCGATCGCGGGACTGATCTGAGCTAAAGCACCTCGTCCTCGTCGAGCAGCGGCGCGGCGGGGAAGGGCGGTTCGCTGACGGCCAGCGCTTCGACGATGCTTCCTGCGCGCTCGCCTGCATGGCCGTGGCCATCGATCTCGGCGATATGGAACAGCGCGTCGCCCTGGTTGACGACCGGCAGCGTGGCGTGGCCGATCACCACGCCGTCGGTCGGGCTGACCACATCCTCGGGGTCCTCGCCGAACAGCCCGCCGACCCGTGCGAGCAGATCGCCTGTGCGCACCACATCGCCCGAGCGGCATTCGCGCCGCGACACGCCGCCGCGCGGCGCACGCACCCAGCTCGAGCGGCTCGAGCGTATCGGCACCTCGACATCGGCGAGCCCATCGTCGGCGTCGATCATCCCGATATGGGCGAGCACGCGCATCACGCCTGCCATGCCGACCTCGATCGCGAAACGGTCGAAGCGCAGCGCTTCGCCCGCCTCGAGCAGCAGCATCGGCGTTTCGCGCTCGGCCGCCAGCGCACGCATCGAGCCCGGGCGCAGCGGGCTTTCGATGATGATCGGGGCTCCGAAGGCCATCGCCAGTTCGGTCAGGTAAGGGCTGCCCGAGGCGATGCGGATCTGCGGCAGGTTGTAACGGTGGACCGCGGCCGAATGGATGTCGATGCCGAGCGAACACCGGTCGATGACATGGGTGAGGAAGCAATGCGCCAGCTGCGCGGCGAGGCTGCCGTGCTCGGCGCCGGGAAAACTGCGGTTGAGGTCGCGCCGGTCGGGCAGGTAGCGGCTGTGCGCGGCAAAACCGTAGATATTGACCGCGGGCGCGAAGATGATCGTTCCGGCTAGCTGGTCGGGAGAAAGGCGTTCGAGCAGTCGCTGGATCACCGCCGTACCGATGATCTCGTCGCCGTGGATCGCGCCGCTTACGAAAATGCAGGGCCCATGGCCGGAACCATGCAGCACCTGCAGGGCAAGGGCGGAGTCGAGGCCGGTTACCTGCTGGCTGACGGGAATCGAGACGATTTCGCGCGTCCCCGGTGCGACGATACGATCATAGAGGGCGAATGGTTCGTGCGAAGTCCGGCTATGCATCGGCGCCATTCGCCACGATCGGTCCGTGCTTGGCAAGCAGTTTCGTCCGCCGACCCTTTCCAAGCGCGGCATGCTCGCCTACATGCCCGCTGCCTATGGCCCGTCCCAAGCCCGCCACTTTCGACAAGCAGAAGACCGTCGCCGACAACCGGCGCGTGCGGTTCGATTATCATATCGAGGATACTTTCGAGGCAGGCCTCGCGCTGCATGGGACCGAGGTCAAGGCGCTGCGCGCCGGCGAGGCGAGCATCAAGGAAAGCTATGCCGAGGTGCGCGACGGGCAGGTGTGGCTGATCAATGCCAACATTCCCGAATATTCGCACGGCAACCGCCTGAACCACGAACCCCGGCGGCCGCGCAAGCTGCTGCTTCATGCGCGCGAGATCGAAAAGCTGTTCGGAGCGGTCGAGCGCAAGGGCATGACGCTGGTGCCGCTGTCGATCTATTTCAATTCGACCGGCCGTGCCAAGGTCGAGCTCGCGCTCGCCAAGGGCAAGCAGGCGCATGACAAGCGCCAGGCGACCAAGGATCGCGACTGGCAGCGGGACAAGGCCCGCCTGTTGCGCGAGCGCGGCTGATTGCGCCCGTTCACCCCTTACAAAGCATCCGCCGGTTAACCACATTGCCAGCCATGCCGTTTTCTTCGCCCGCCGCCAGCTTCGCCCCCTTGAACTCGTCCGGCAGGCGGCGCATGGCGGAGGCGTGGCAATGACCGGGCACCGATCGAAGACCTTTCTGGCGGACTGGATCCGCCTTCGCATGCCGACGCGCGAGGAAATGGCGCAGAACAAATACCTGCGCCCGATCGCGCACCGTTTCCTCACCCCCGAACTGTGGCGCTTCACCCGGCGCAGCGTGCCGCGCGGCGTGGCGCTGGGTATCTTTGCCGGCTTCATCATTCCCGTCGGCCAGATCTTCCTCGCCGCCTTCATGGCGCTTCCCGCGAGGGCCAATGTCCCGCTGTCGGCACTGGTGACCTTCATCACCAATCCCTTCACCTTCCCCTTCTGGGCGGTGGTGGCGAACAAACTCGGCGCCTTCATTCTCAAGATCGACCTCGCGGCCACCGGCGGCGCGGCGCAGGACGAGATCACCAGCGGGCGCTGGGCTTGGTTCCTGGCCATGTTCGAGGGTGTCGGCGTGACCGTGCTGGTCACGATTTTCGGCTTCATCGTGCTGGCGGTGGTCGGTGCCGCGGTCGGCTATCTGCTGGCGGGCGTGGTCTGGCGCTTCGTCGTCGCACGCAAGCGCCGTCGTCGGTTGCTGGCGATGCAGCGCCGCCTCGACGAACGCCTGGACCAGGGCACGGGCGAATGATCGCGCGCGAAGAGAGCGCGGTTTCCGGACTGCCGCCTCTGCCGCTCATGCTTGGTGTCGCCGCAGCCAGCATTGTCTCGATCGCACTGGTCTGGCTGGTCGGCCAGCAGACGCTGGTCGCGCTGGCCTATGGCGGTTCGCTGGTGGCGCTGCTCCTGACGCTCCTGCTTGTGGCCCGCCTCAAGGCGCCGGCGGCCGATCATACCGTCTTCGAACCCGACTGGGCGGTGACCAGCGCCGCGATCGAAAACCGCCGCCGCGGCGTGGCGATCATCGACCGGGCCAATCGGCTGGTGTGCGCCAACTCGACCTACGAGGCCTGGTTCGGCGCCGAGTCCGCGCCGCCCGAACTGGCGTTCGATCCGCAGTCGCGCGAGGCAGTGATGGCGGCCGTGCGCGAGGCCTGGCGAGACGGCACCGCCAGTCTCGATCTGGTGATGCTTGAAGGTTCGGAGGCGCATTATCGGCTGCATATCGACCGCAGCGGGCGGGGCGAGGCCTATCTTGTCTGGCGCTTCGCCGAACTGCGTGAGGAACGCAGCTACGAAGGCCTGCCCGAGCGTCTTTCAGGCCGGCTGGGCGACGTGATTTCGCGCGCCGGGCTCGAGCTTGCGCTGGTCGGACCCGACGGCATCGTGGTAACCACCACCCCGGGGCTGGCCGAACGCGCGACCGGCAGCCGCGACACGTCGCTCGCCGGGCTGGAGTTCGTCCAGCTGCTGCGCTCCGACGATCGCGACCGCATCTTCTTCGCCCGCGAAGGGCAGCAGGGATCGCCGCAGACGCTGGTGCATGTGCCGCTCGATACGCCGCACAACGCCAGGCTGAGCGATGCCGACCAGGCCCTCTCGATGATGCTGCTGGTCGACAGCTCGGTGGGGATCGGCGGCGGCTGGGAAGGCAATGGCAAGGCGGCGATCCCGCAACTCGAGGCGTTGCTGTCCGCGCTCCCGCTGGGGCTTGCCCTGACCGATCGCGACGGCCGCTTCCTGTTCGCCAACAAGGCGTTTCTGCGCGCGGTCGAGCGTGTCGATCAGGGATTGCCGCAGTTTCCCTCCGATCTGGTCGTGCGCGAGGACAAGGCGGCGATGGCCGATACCGTGCGGCGCTTCGCCAAGGGGGCCACCGCGAGCGGCGACATGGCGGTGCGGCTGGCCAACGACAAGGAAGAGCCGGTTTCGATCGGGCTCGCCGGGGTGCGCGGGCTGGGCGACGCCGCAGTGCTGCTGTCGATTTCCGATTCGTCGGAAGAAAAGCGCCTTCGTCGCCAGGTCGCGCAGGCCACCAAGATGCAGGCGGTCGGCCAGCTGGCCGGCGGCGTGGCGCACGATTTCAACAACGTGCTGACCGCGATCATCGGCTATTGCGATCTCATGCTGTTGCGCCACACGCCGGGCGACAGCGACTATGACGACATCCAGCAAATCAAGGCCAATTCGAACCGCGCCGCCAGCCTGACGCGGCAATTGCTCGCCTTCAGCCGCCAGCAGACGCTACGCCCGGTGGTGCTGCAGCTGCCCGATGTGGTCAGCGAGGTCAGCCAGCTCTTGAAGCGGCTGATGGGCGAGAAGATCGAGTTCTCGGTCCGCCACGATCGCGAGCTCGGCTCTGTCCGCGCCGATCCGCAGCAGCTCGAGCAGGTCATCATCAACCTCGCGGTCAATGCGCGCGACGCGATGCAGGCGCATGCCATGAAACGCGGCAAGCACGACTGGAAGGGACGGCTGACGCTCGCCACCCGCCGGGTTTCCGCGCGCGACGTGCGCAAGATGGGCATCGATATCATGCCCGCCGACGATTATACCGTGCTGATCGTGCAGGATACCGGTGGCGGCATCCCGGAAGAGCATCTCAACAAGATCTTCGAACCCTTCTTCACCACCAAGGAACAGGGCAAGGGCACCGGGCTGGGGCTATCGACCGTCTACGGTATCGTCAAGCAGTCGAACGGCTTCATTTTCGCCGACAATGTCCAGGGTCCCGACGGGACGCCGATCGGGGCGCGCTTCACCATGTACCTGCCGGTGCACAAGGGCGAATTGCCTGCCGACATGCGCGGCGAAGAACCCGAGGAACCCAAGGCGACCGAATGGTCGGCCGGGGGCAAGCTTCTGCTGGTCGAGGACGAAGACACGGTGCGGGCGGTGGCCGAGCGCGCGCTGGTCCGCGCGGGCTATACCGTGACCGCGGTTGCCGATGGCGAGGAAGGGCTGGCTGCGATCGCCAATGGCAATACCGAATTCGACCTGATCGTCTCCGACGTGGTCATGCCGACGATGGACGGTCCGGCGATGGCCCGCGCGATCCGCAAGGTGAAGCCCGATGTCCCCTTCCTGTTCATGTCGGGCTATGCCGAGGAACAGCTGCGCAGCGAGATCGACATCGACAACATGCATTTCATCCCCAAGCCGTTCAGCGTGCAGCAGATCAACGCCAAGGTTTCCGAGGTGCTGAGCGAACAGCGCTGAGGGGCGTGGCCGCCCGAGCCAGTGGGGCTTTTGGAACAAAACCGGAAAAAAATTTCCGTTCCCTACTTGTTCCATGAGAACAAAGCCGATACACACTGCGCCAGTTGAAGAGTCGGGATGCGGCTCTGGCCAAGCGCAGGAGGTGATGTCATGGCGGCAAGTCTGAAGCTCGTAGAGGACAAGAAAGTGGACGCAGACCGCCAGAAGGCATTGGACGCCGCACTCGCGCAGATCGATCGCGCGTTCGGCAAGGGTTCGGCGATGAAGCTGGGCCAGAAGGAAGCCATGCAGGTGGAAGCGATCTCCACCGGCTCGCTCGGGCTCGACATCGCCTTGGGCGTGGGCGGCTTGCCCAAGGGTCGCGTGATCGAGGTCTACGGCCCCGAAAGCTCGGGCAAGACCACGCTGGCGCTGCATGTCATCGCCGAGGCGCAGAAGGCCGGCGGCACCGCCGCCTTCGTCGATGCCGAACATGCGCTCGATCCGGTCTATGCCCGCAAGCTCGGCGTCGATATCGACGAACTGATCGTCTCGCAGCCCGATACCGGCGAGCAGGCGCTCGAGATCACCGATACGCTGGTGCGCTCGAATGCGATCGACGTGCTGGTGGTCGACTCGGTCGCCGCGCTCGTCCCGCGCGCCGAGATCGAGGGCGAGATGGGCGACAGCCACGTCGGCCTCCAGGCCCGCCTGATGAGCCAGTCGCTGCGCAAGCTGACCGGCTCGATCAACCGCTCCAAGTGCATGGTGATCTTCATCAACCAGCTGCGCATGAAGATCGGCGTGATGTACGGCAATCCGGAAACCACCACCGGCGGCAACGCGCTGAAATTCTACGCGTCGGTCCGTCTCGACATCCGCCGCACCGGCCAGATCAAGGATCGCGACGAAGTTATCGGCAACGCCACACGGGTAAAGGTGGTAAAGAACAAGGTCGCTCCGCCGTTCAAGCAGGTCGAATTCGACATCATGTATGGCGAGGGTATTTCGAAGATCGGCGAGATCCTCGACCTCGGCGTCAAGGCCGGGGTGGTCGAGAAGTCGGGCAGCTGGTTCAGCTACGACAGCATCCGCATCGGCCAGGGTCGCGAGAACGCCAAGACCTTCCTCAAGGAAAACACCGAGCTGTGCGCCAAGTTGGAAGCCGCGATCCGCGGCCGCACCGACGAGGTCGCCGAAGAGATGATGACCGGTCCGGACGCGGACGAGGACTGACCCTCTTCAAGCGGGAGCGCGCCGACCTCGGTCACCCCGGGTCGGCGTACCGGCCGGACTGTCCCCCGGCGCTCCCGGAAAAACGGAAAGCCGGTGCGCGCCACGCCTTGGCCGCACCGGCTTTTCCGTACCTGTGGCAGGGCCGAACCGGCTCCCCTAGGCTACGCCGCGAATCGCCCGGACTTTCGCCGGGTCATGGGAGGCTCACCGATGACCATCACCGTTCACCACCTCAACAACAGCCGCTCGCAGCGGATCCTCTGGCTACTCGAGGAACTCGGCGCCGATTACGACATCGAGCACTACCAGCGCGATCCGGAGAGCAACCTCGCGCCACCCGAACTCAAGCAGGCGCACCCGCTCGGCAAGTCGCCGCTGATCGTCGACGAAGGCCTGTGCGTGGCCGAGAGCGGTGCCATCATCCAGTATCTTTGCGAAAAGCACGGCGGGGAGGCCTGGCTGCCCGCGCCAGAGAGCGAAGACCATGTCCGCCACCTCGAATGGATGCAGTTCGGCGAGAGCAGTTTCTTCGTACCTGTCATGCTCAAGCTCTATGCCGCGCGCCTCGGAGATGCCGCCGCGCCGCTCATGCCCCGCGTCGAGGAACAGTTCGCAGCGCATGTGCAGTTTGCCGAGGACAACATTTCCGACGACCTCCATTTCGTGGGAAATGACTGGTCGGCCGCCGATGTCATGATGAGCTTCCCGGCAGAGATCGCCGTCATGCAGGGCTATGTGGAGAAAGCCCCCAGGTTGGCGAAATTCGTCGAGGCGATCCACGCGCGCCCCGCCTGGCAGCGCGCGCGTGAACGGGGTGGGCCCTATTTCATGTGGTGACCAAGGGCGAAGTCGACCTTGCAATCGGGTCTCCCACCCCACAGAAGGCAGCCGCAGCCGTCGTGAACGGCCTCGACAAGAAGGCACGGATTATTCGATGAAGATCGCGGTTTTCGGGCTCGGCTACGTGGGCCTTTCCAATGCCATCATGCTGTCGCAGCACAATAGGGTGGTCGGCTGCGATATTTCGGAAGAACGGGTGGCGATGCTGAACGCGCGCCGCTCGCCGATCCAGGACGAGCTGGTCGAGGAATATCTGCGTCGCGACGATCTCGACCTGTTGTTCACCACTGATTCCGCGGCGGCGATCGGCGGCGCCGATTTCGCGATCGCTGCGGTACCGACCAATTATGACGTCGAAACCAATTTCTTCGATACTTCGGCCGTCGATGCGGTGATCGAGCGGGTCATGGCGGCCAATGACACCACGGTCGTGGTCATCAAGTCCACCGTCCCCGTCGGCTATGTCAGCCAGGCCCGCGCGCGCTTTGCCAGCGACCGGATTATCTTCAGTCCCGAATTCCTGCGCGAAGGCAAGGCGCTCTACGACAACCTCCATCCCTCGCGGATCATCGTCGGCGAGCAGTCCGATCGGGCGCGCCGAATCGCCGATCTCCTGCTCGAGCCCGCGCTCGAAAAGGACGTCCCCGTCCTCCTCACCGATGCAGACGAGGCCGAGGCGATCAAGCTATTCGCCAATACCTATCTCGCCATGCGCGTCGCCTTCTTCAATGAACTCGACAGCTATGCCCTGTCGCGCGGCCTCGACACGCGCCAGATCATCGAGGGTGTCGGGCTCGATCCGCGTATCGGGAGCCACTACAACAATCCCTCCTTCGGCTATGGCGGCTACTGCCTGCCGAAGGACACGAAGCAGCTGCTCGCGAACTATTCCGAAGTCCCGCAGAACCTCATCCGCGCGATTGTCGATGCGAATCGCACGCGGAAGGATTTCCTCGCCGACCGGATAATCGCCAAGGGACCCACCACGGTGGGCATTTTCCGTCTGGTGATGAAGGCGGGATCCGACAATTTCCGCCAATCCTCGATCCAGGGGATCATGAAGCGCGTGAAAGCCAAGGGGATCGAAGTCATCGTCTACGAGCCGGTGCTCGAGGACGACAGCTTCTTCGGCAGCCGGGTCGAGCGCGACCTCGCACGGTTCAAGGCCGAGGCCGACGTGATCGTCGCCAACCGTCTCGATCCCGACCTCGCGGACGTCTCCGCCAAGGTCTTCACCCGCGACCTGTTCGGCGCGGATTGATGGGCGAAAGCCGCACAGCGCTGGTTACCGGAGCGGCCGGCTTCATCGGCTATTTTACCTGCCGCCGGCTTTTGGCCGACGGTTTCACGGTAATCGGGATCGACAGCCTTTCGGACTATTACGATCCCGAGCTCAAGCGCAGGCGCCAGGCAGCGCTGCTGCAGAATGCGGCTTTCACCGCGATCAACGAGCCGATCGAAACGCCTGGCGTGCTCGCCAAACTGTTTGCGCACAACCAGCCCGATATCGTCGTACACCTCGCCGCACAGGCCGGTGTGCGCTATTCGATCGACAATCCGCGCAGCTATCTCGACAGCAATCTCGTCGGAACCTTCGAGCTGCTCGAGGCAGCGCGCGCGCATCCGCCGCACCACATGCTGCTCGCCTCGACCTCGTCGGCCTATGGCGCGAATACCGAGATGCCTTATCGCGAGACGATGAGGGCGGATCACCCCATGTCGTTCTACGCCGCCACGAAAAAGGCGACCGAGGCGATGGCGCACAGCTATGCGCATCTGTTCGACCTGCCGGTGACGATGTTCCGCTTCTTTACCGTCTACGGCCCGTGGGGGCGGCCCGACATGGCGCTGTTCAAGTTCACCCGCGCCATGCTCGAAGGTGAACCGATCGACGTCTACAACCACGGCGAGATGATGCGCGACTTCACCTATGTCGACGACCTCGTCGAGGCAGTTCGTCGCCTGATCGAGACACCTCCCGAGCGACCGCAACCGCCCGACGACATCGCCGCGGGTGACAGCCTCTCGCCGGTCGCGCCCTGGCGCGTGGTCAATATCGGCAACTCGCAACCGGTCCAGCTCGGGGACATGATCTCCGCGCTCGAGCAAGCGTTGGGCATCGAGGCGAAGCGCAATCTCATGCCGATGCAGCCCGGCGATGTGCCGGCCACCTGGGCCGATGCCCGCCTGCTCCGGATGCTCACCGGCTATGTTCCCAACACCGATATTCGCGAAGGCGTAGCCCGCTTCGTGGCGTGGTATCGGGACTATTACGAGATTTGAGGCGATGACCGACCAATCCGAATGGACCGGCAATGTGGGCAATGTCTGGGCCCGTGAATGGCAGCGCACCGATCGCAGTTTCGTGTCGCTGACCGCGCGCTTGCTTGAGGTGGCAAGGGCGTCACCGTTCTCGCAGGCGCTCGATATCGGCTGCGGCGCGGGCGAGATTTCGCTGAAGTTGGCGCGGGGCGCCCCCGCGGCGCGGGTGACCGGAGTCGATGTCAGCTCCGATCTTCTCGAAACCGCTCGTGAGCGGGGCAAAGACCAGTCCAATCTGCATTTCGAGCAGTGCGATGCGGCACGCTGGGCTCCGGCGGATGGACAAAGGCCCGACCTCATCGTCTCGCGGCACGGCGTCATGTTCTTTGCCGACCCGGTGGCCGCCTTCGCGCATGTCGCAGGGCAGGCGGTCGGGTCGGCGCGTCTCGTATTCTCCTGTTTCCGCGAACGTGCGGAGAACGACTGGGTTCGAAGCCTCGCCTCCGTCGTTCCGTCCGGCGACGCACCGGTACCCGATCCCGATGCACCCGGCCCCTTCGCGTTCGGACGGCGCGACCGGGTCGAGGGCATCCTGTCGCGGGCGGGTTGGCGCGACATCGGTTTCGAAGCCATCGACTACGGCATGGTGGCCGGTGACGGCGAGAACGCGGTCGACGACGCCCTCTCCTATTTCCTGCGCATAGGGCCCGCGGCGCGCGCGGTGGCCGCGCTCGAGGATGATCGGCGCGACGAGGTTCTCGATCGCCTGCGTACCATGCTTCATGGAAAGCTGGTCGATGGCCGGGTCACGCTGCCGGCCGCCTGCTGGATCGTGACTGCCCGCGCGCCCGGCTGATCGCCTCTCCTGCACAGTCTGGCCGGGCATTCGCGCTTGTCGCCTGCGGCGCGATTGCCTAACTGCGCGCTCATGACCTCGACCAACGACATCCGCCGCAGCTTCCTCGACTATTTTGCGTCCAACGACCACGCCGAAGTTGCGAGCGCGCCGCTCGTGCCCTTCAGCGATCCGACGCTGATGTTCGTCAATGCCGGCATGGTGCCGTTCAAGAATGCCTTCACCGGGCTCGAAACCCCGCCCGCGCCACGCGCGACCAGCGCGCAGAAATGCGTTCGCGCCGGGGGCAAGCACAACGATCTCGACAATGTCGGCTACACCGCGCGGCACCACACCTTCTTCGAAATGCTCGGAAATTTCAGCTTCGGCGACTATTTCAAGGAGCAGGCGATCCACCATGCATGGACGCTGCTGACGAAGGAATGGGGTCTCGACAAGGACCGCCTGCTGGTCACTGTCTATCACACCGACGATGAAGCCTTCGACCTGTGGAAGAAGTTGACCGGTTTCGCCGACGAGAAGATTATCCGTATCCCGACCAAGGACAATTTCTGGGCCATGGGCTCGGACGGTCCCTGCGGCCCGTGCTCGGAGATCTTCTACGATCATGGCGAGCATATCTGGGGCGGCCCTCCGGGGAGCCCGGAAGAAGACGGCGACCGCTTTGTCGAAATCTGGAATCTCGTTTTCATGCAGTTCACGCAGGAAAACGACGAGATCGTCGGCGACCTGCCGAAGCCGAGCATCGATACCGGAATGGGGATCGAGCGCGTCGCGGCGGTGCTGCAGGGCGTGCACGACAATTACGACACCGACACGTTCAGAAATCTGATTGCCGCGAGCGAGAGCCTAACCGGGGTAAAGGCCGAGGGCGAACGAACCGCAAGCCACCGTGTGATCGCCGACCATTTGCGCTCGACCAGTTTCCTCATGGCCGATGGCGTCCTGCCATCGAACGAAGGGCGCGGCTATGTCCTTCGCCGGATCATGCGCCGCGCAATGCGCCACGCGCATCTCCTGGGTGCGAACGAACCGCTGATGCATCGCCTTGTGCCCGCACTCGTCACCGAGATGGGCCAGGCCTACCCCGAACTCCAGCGCGGGCAGGCGCTGATCCAAGAGGTGCTCGAACGCGAGGAGACCCAGTTCCGCCGTACGCTCGACAAGGGGCTCAGGCTGCTCGACGAGGCGACCGGCGAGATGGGCGAGGGCGGTACGCTAGACGGCGGGACCGCTTTCAAGCTCTACGACACCTACGGCTTTCCCTACGATCTCACCGAGGATGCCCTTCGCAGTCGCGGAATCGGGGTCGACAAGGCCGGTTTCGACGCCGCGATGGAACAGCAGAAGGCAGCCGCCCGCGCCGCGTGGAAGGGCTCGGGCCAGTCGGCCAACGAGGAAGTCTGGTTCGACATTGCCGAACGTGAAGGATCGACCGAATTCACCGGCTACAGCTCGACCACGGGCGAGGCGGCTGTTGTCGCCATCGTCAAGGACGGCGCCGAAGTGCAGGAGGCCGCCGAGGGCGATGAGGTCGTCATTCTCACCAATCAGACGCCCTTCTATGGCGAAAGCGGTGGGCAGACGGGCGATGCCGGTCGTATCTGGACGCCCGAGGGTCTCGAATTCACGGTCGAGACGACCAACAAGCCGCTCGGCCGGCTGCACACCCATGTCGGTAAGGTCGCGAAAGGCACGGTGAAGGTAGGCGACGCAGTCCATCTGTCGATCGATGTCGAGCGTCGCGACCGGATCCGTGCAAACCACTCGGCGACGCACCTTGTTCACGCCGCGCTGCGCAACCGTCTCGGCGGACATGTAACGCAGAAGGGTTCGCTGGTTTCGGACGATCGCTTCCGCTTCGACTTTTCGCACCCCAAGCCGCTCTCGGACGAGGATATCGCCGCGATAGAGGCCGAGGTGAATGCCGAAATTCGCGCCAACGAGCAGGTCGGCACACGGCTGATGACGCCCGACGATGCGGTTGCCGCCGGCGCGCTGGCGCTGTTCGGCGAAAAGTATGGCGACGAGGTCCGGGTGCTCTCGATGGGTCGCAAGGGCGAAGAAGGGCGCACCTATTCGGTCGAGCTGTGCGGCGGGACGCATGTCAAGGCGACGGGCGACATCGGCTTGTTCAAGATCGTTTCGGAAAGCGCGGTCAGTTCGGGCGTGCGCCGGATCGAGGCACTGACCGGCGAGGCGGCGCGCCAGTGGCTGGCCGCGCGCGACGAGGCGGTGCGCGCGATTGCCAGTGCATTGAAGGCCTCGCCGGACGAGGCCCCCGCGCGCGTCGTGGCGCTGGTCGAGGAGCGCAAGCGGCTCGAGAAGGAACTCGCCGAAGCCAAGCGTGCCTTGGCGCTGGGCGGCGGGGTGGCCGGCGATGCCGGCCCTGCCGACGAGGATCTCGGCGGCGTGACCTTCTCCGGCCAGGTGATCGAGGGGCTGAACCCCAAGGAACTGCGTCCGCTGCTCGACGAGGCGAAAAATCGCATGGGTTCCGGCATCGCCGCGATTTGCGCGGTCAACGATGGCAAGGGTGCTTTCGCAGTGGCGGTGACCGAGGACCTGACCGACCGCTTCACCGCAGTCGACCTTGTCCGCGTTGGTGTGGAAGCGCTCGGCGGCAAGGGCGGGGGTGGCCGCGCCGACATGGCGCAGGGTGGCGGCCCCGACGGCAGCAAGGCCAGTGCGGCGCTTGCTGCCGTTCGCGAGGCGATTGCCGGCTAGCGACCGTGACGCAGGTAGAGGGCGCGCAGGTCGCGCTCTACCGCCCCGATTTCTGCGGTATCGTGCAAGCCGGCGTGACTCGCCGCAATCGTCCGCAGCCGATCAGCTAGCGCGGCTGCTTCCGCGCGGACCTTCCTATCCTGCGCGCTGTCCATGATCCGCTTGGCGAGGAAGTTGAGATCGCTGACAGGGCGCATCGCGAGAAAGGCGTCGACCATCGCGCCAAGCACCGCTCGATCCTCGCGCCAGTCCCTGTCGGCGAAGAGATGCTGGACCACGTGCTGTCCGGCGCCGAAGCATTCGAACGCGATACAGCCAGCAAAGCCTTCCTCCGCGCGGCGCGTATAGATCGTGCACAGCCCGTCGGACCCGAGCTTGGGGCAGGCCTGGCCGGCTTGCTTGGCCGCTGAAAAGCCCGGCATCTCTTCGGACGGATAGGCAATGCAGCACAGCGCTGCACACCGGCTGCAGTCCGAGCGCGTTTCGAGGACGGACGCCATGGTCAGACCTCTGCGGTGCTGGTCCGCAGCTTGGGTTTGTAGGACAAGGCGCCCTCTTGTTCGATCTGTTCGCGAAACTCGTCGCGCTTTTCGTGGATCGAGGCGATCACCGGCCCCATCGCGACACCGATGTCGACCAGGACCGCTTCCGACAATTGCAGCGAACTCTCGAGCGTCTCGGGAACGGCGTGGCTGGCACCGGCGCGGTAAAGTTCCGCGGCGTGCTGAACGTCACGCGCGCGGCAGACGATGAGGAGATCGGGGTACTGCCTACGCAGTTTGGCGACGAGGCGCTGGACCAGGACGGGTTCGTCCATCGTAAGCACCACAGCAAGCGCATTTTCCACGCCCAGGCGATCCATCGAATCGCCACGGGCCGCATCGCCGAAGACCGCGCGGAATCCCTCGCGCTTGGCGCTCTCGATCAGGTCGGGATCGGAATCGAGCGCAACATAGGGTTTGGCGTGCGCATCGAGCATTTGAGCGATCAGCAGGCCGACGCGGCCGGCACCGACGATGATCACACGCGGCTCGTTGCCGCTGGTCTCGGGGAGTTCGGGAACCGGCTCGACACGGCGCGCGATCAGCCGTCCGAGACGAGCGAGCAGGGGCGTCACCGTCAGGCCGATTGCGGTAACGATCTGCCAGAATTGCGCCGTTCCCGGCTGGATCAGCAGCGCCGAACTGGCCGCGGCGAGGATGATCAGCGTGGTTTCAGAAGGGCTGGCCATCAGGATGCCGGTTTCCGCTGCGGTGCTCCGTCGGGCGCCCATCAGGCGCAGGAGGAACCCCGTGATGAGCGCCTTGAACGGGAGGATCAGGAGGACCGCCGTGGCGATAAGGCCCAAATTGTCCCAGATCGTCGCCAGGTCGATGCTCATGCCGACGGTGATCAGGAAGACCCCGAGAGCGAGCCCCTTGAACGGCTCCATGATCGTCTCGACCTCGGCATGGTATTCGGTTTCGGCGATCAGCAAGCCGGCGATCAGCGCCCCGACGATGGGCGAGAGGCCGACTGCCGCGGTGGCGAGGCTCGCCCCGATGACCACCAGCAGCGAAGCCGCGAGGAAGAGTTCGGGACTTTTCGTGCGCGCGGCCTGGCCGAACAGGCGGGGGAGGGCAAAGCGCCCGAGGATCATCATCGCCGCGATCACCAGTCCACCCTGCCACAGCGTGGTCAGCATGCCCTCCCAGCCTTCGCCCGCAGCATTGGGCGCCATGGCGCCCAGGACAAAGATGATCGGGACGATCATGATATCTTCGAACAGCAGCATCGACAGGGCCGCGCGGCCGACCGGCGAGTGGGTGCCGGCGATCGGCAGGACGATCGCGGTCGAGGAGAAGGCGAGAGCGAAGCCGAGCGCGAGCGCGCCGGTCCAGTATTGGCCCATCATCGACAGCGCGATGGCGAGGCAGCTGCCGATCATCAGCAGCTCCATCGCGCCCAAGCCGAAGACCAGTTTTCGCATTTGCCACAGGCGGTTGAAGCTGAGTTCGAGACCGATTGTGAAGAGCAAAAGGATGATCCCGAACTCTGCGAAAGGCTCCAGCGCCTCGGGATCCGAAATGGTTATGTAATTGAGCCAGGGATGCTCGAAGACGAGCCGTCCGAGGCCATAGGGACCCACCGCGATGCCGATGAGGATGAAGCCGATGATCGGGGTCACGCGAAAGCGGGTGAAGACCGGAATGACCAGCCCGGCCGCGCCGAGGATGACCAGCGCGTCCGAGACTGCCGGACTTGCGAATTCAGCGGATGCCATGGGCTACCCGTAACCGCGCCGCGCGACGGTGTCACGACACCTGTGCGCGCTACCCCCCGCCCGGGTGTGCGGGGCCCAATGGCTCGCGACGCGGCCTGGGTTTGCCCGGATGCTTGCCGTCTTCGTCCCATTCGATGCGGTAGAGGTCGAAGCGACGATCGGCGAGATTGCGCACGGTCCCTTCGGCGCGCGCCCAGCTGAGGTCGGCAAGGTTGATGTCACTGATCGTCAGCGTCTCGACATTTTCGCTCGCCTCCGCGGCGATGCCGTCCCGCGCGAAAGGGAAGTCGCAAGGCGTCAGGATGCAGCTCTGCGCGTACTGGATATCCATGTTGGCGACATTCGGCAGATTGCCGACATTGCCCGAGAGCACCACAAAGCACTGGTTCTCGATGGCGCGTGCCTGACCGCAATAGCGGACACGCAAATAGCCCTGGCGGCTGTCGGTGCAGAAGGGGACGAAGATGATCCGCGCGCCCTCGTCGGCGAGGCGGCGCGAGAGTTCGGGAAACTCGCTATCGTAGCAGATCTGGACGCCGATCGGGCCGCAGTCGGTCTGGATCACCTCGACCTTGTCACCGCCCTTGATGTTCCACCAGTAGCGTTCGTTGGGGGTAGGGTGGATCTTCTCCTGGGCATGGACCGACCCGTCGCGCAAGCAGACATAGGCGACGTTGTGGATGTCGCCGTCTTCCATCCGCGTTGGATGCGATCCGGCAATGACGTTGATGTTGTAGCGCATTGCCATCTCGGAAATATCGGCGCGTAGGCGCGGCGTGTATTCGGACAAGCGCTCGATCGCCTCGACGGGGGACAACTCCTTTTCTTCGTAACTCAGCAGCATGAGCGTGAAGAGTTCTGGAAAGAGGATGAAGTCAGCCTCGTAATCGCTTGCGACATCGACAAAATATTGTACGGTTCGCAGGAACTCGTCATAGTCGGCGACTTGGCGGGCCTGAAGCTGGCAGGTTGCCACGCGGACAGATTCCACACCGCGCGGCAGGCGCTTCTTCACCGGCTGGTCGCGTTCGACATAGGGGTTGCGCCAGACCATCATCACAGCATTCGCCATCGAGGCCTTATCCTCGGGCAGATAGCCTTCCATGATCCGCTCGGGCTCGAAGCCGTTGGCGAGCTGGAATCGCAGCACGGGATCGTGCAGCTTTCCTTCGACGACCTTGTCGAGATAATCCTGCGGGCCATCGACGCGGCGGCGAAAGCGGCGGTAATTGGGCATGCGTCCGGCAAATACGATGCCGGTTAGGTCCTTCTCCTCGGCCAGCGCGCGGCGTTCCTCGTACAGGCGCCGCCCGATCCGCACGCCGCGCACCTGCGGGTCGACGCACATCTCGTAGCCATAGAGCCAGTCGCCGGTAGGATCGTGGCGGCTGCCATATCCGTTGCCGGTGATCTCGTCCCAGTCGTGCGGCTGGAAGGCGAGCGCCTCTGCCAGCTGCATCGTCGCGCAATATCCCACGACTTCGTCGTCGAGCAGCGCGACGAAGCAGCCTTCGCGGAAATTGTTGATCTGTCCGCGGATCTCGCCGTGCGTATAGGCGGGCATGTCCTCGTAGACCCGCCGCACCAGATGGGCGATGCCCGGGATGTCCTTGATCATCGCATTGCGGACTTCGAGACGGCGCTGGCCGAATTTTTCCGAGCCCTTGCGGCGGATGCTGCGCTTCTTTCGTGCCTGCTTGGCCATTCGACCCCCGTCTAGTCTTGCTGCGACCCCGAACAGAAACGGGGCCGGCTCTCGCCGACCCCGCTGATCTGGCTTATCTGGGTAATGACCCAGTAGCCGAAGAGTTTCAGGCCCAAGCCTGCATTTCCTTCTCGAGATTTTCGACGATCGCCTCGAAGAACTGCTCGGTGGTCATCCAGCTCTGGTCCGGACCGATCAGCAACGCGAGGTCCTTGGTCATCTTGCCGCTTTCGACGGTCTTGATGCAAACCTGCTCGAGAGTCTCGGCAAACTTCACCACCTCGGGCGTGTTGTCGAAACGGCCGCGGTAGATGAGGCCGCGCGTCCAGGCAAAGATGCTGGCGATCGGGTTGGTGCTGGTCGCCTTGCCCTGCTGGTGCTGGCGATAGTGACGGGTGACGGTGCCGTGCGCGGCTTCCGCTTCGACGGTCTTCCCGTCGGGCGTCATCAGAACCGAAGTCATCAGGCCGAGCGAGCCGAAGCCCTGCGCCACGATGTCCGACTGCACGTCGCCGTCGTAGTTCTTGCAGGCCCAGACGAACTTGCCGCTCCACTTGAGGGCTGCGGCCACCATGTCGTCGATCAGACGGTGTTCGTAGGTCAGGCCGTGCTTGTCGAATTCTGCCTTGAATTCGTTGTCGAAGACTTCCTGGAACAGATCCTTGAAGCGGCCATCGTACTTCTTGAGGATGGTGTTCTTGGTCGACAGGTAAACCGGCCACTTGCGGTCTAGGCCGTAAGAGAAGCTGGCGCGCGCGAAGTCGCGGATGCTATCGTCGAGGTTGTACATCGCCATGGCGACGCCCGGGCTCTGGAATTCGAAGACGTCGAGATCGATCTTCTCGCCGTCCTCGCCCTCGAAGACGAGGCGCAGCTTGCCGGCACCCGGGATCAGCGTGTCGGTGGCGCGGTACTGGTCGCCGAATGCATGACGGCCGACGACGATCGGATCGGTCCAGCCCGGCACCAGGCGCGGCACGTTGTCGATCACGATCGGCTCGCGGAAGACCACGCCGCCGAGGATGTTGCGGATCGTGCCGTTGGGCGAGCGCCACATCTTCTTGAGGTCGAATTCCTCGACGCGGGCTTCGTCGGGCGTGATCGTGGCGCATTTCACGCCGACGCCGTACTGCTTGATGGCATTCGCCGCATCGACGGTGATCTGGTCGTCGGTCTCGTCGCGCTTCTCGATCGAGAGATCGTAGTATTTGAGGTCGACGTCGAGATAGGGAAGGATCAGCCGCTCGCGGATCCACTGCCAGATGATTTTCGTCATTTCGTCGCCGTCGAGCTCGACGACCGGGTTCGCAACCTTGATCTTCGCCATGGGTTTCCTGTTCGTTCGTAGGTGAGTTGCGCGCGCCATAGCAGACAGGCGGGAAGGGGCAAGGTTGGACCCGCCAAGTGGGTGGCTAGGCCCCCGAAATGCATTGCCGGAATGCAGGCCGATATTTCGCTACGAACCACAGAATCGTGCTGCAGGCACCGACCGGTCGGGAATGGCCTTCGGGCGAAAGAGCACGGAGCGGTGCTCGGGCTCGCGATCGACCCACTTCAGACAAAGAAAAACCGGCCGCGGAGTCTCTCTCCGCGGCCGGTTTCTATCAAGCTAAGGCGCTTGCTTAGACGCTCACCGGGGTATCGTCGTCGTCGCTGGCGGCGGCGATGATGCCACCGATCACAGCGAGGCCAGCCAGGATGGCGATGATGAGGCCGGTACCGCCGAGTTCCGAATTTTCCTTCGAAACCGCAGTCTGACGCTCGACAGCCGGAGCAGCCGAAGCGGCCATCGGCGCGAAGGCCATCGCGGCGGCCGAAGCCGAAATCAAGATCTTCTTCGCAATCATTTTGTTCTCCATTGCTAATTCCGTTTTACGACCGACACACAGACAAATGCGCCGATTGCGCCCGTTCTCGAATCTTTATCTATTGGATTTAAAGAGAGTTAGCAACCCGCTTCGTCGCAAAAATGCAGCCTGTGATCGGAGGGAGCCGACTTAGAGCGGATAAGTTCCCAGAATGTTGACAACTCGATATATTTCCAGCGGTTCGGCGTGGGACGTGGCGGCGAGGCCCATCTCGTTGCGTGCAAACGTTTCGTATCCGGCATGAGAATTGGGCTGGCGTCGATGCCTTTCAAGCCAACCACCCGCAATCAAAATGGCCGGACCCTCGAGGGCGGCGACGCATGGCGTGAAGCATCCTGGAGCGATCGTTCATCCACCCGGTCCCCTGTCGAGAAACCTGTCAAACCAGGGGTGGACCTTAGGTGACATGCGAACCTGTCGAAAACGGAGGTGGCGCTTCGGCACTGTTTGGCCCCTGATAGATCGTCATCCTCAGGCGCAACCCCATAACTCGTTTGCCGAGTTCCGCGGGGCTGCTCGCGAAATGGCTGTCGGAACGATCAATAGGCGGGTGCTGCATGCTCGGCCAGCGATTATCGGCATCTCGAGGAACCGCTGCGCTTCAACTGGTCATCCTTTACGGGGTGTGACCTGGAGCCTTCATGAATCAAGCATGTTTGGGAACGCGGAGATGCGGAAATAGCATATCGACTGCTGCCGTCGCACGAAGTCGTGTCGTATCCATCCAATATTCCAGGCGCCGACTGGGCACACTGCGCCTTGAGGGTGCTATTGACCCTTGCTGGATACCGATCGCATGGATATGCAGCGTGCCACGCGAATTAGCTTTCAGTTCGATGGCCCCTGCTGGTTCCGTTAACCAATCCAGTTAGAAACGAGCCAATGGGCCGAAGGGCTTCTGGAGGAATATCTTGTCCGTGAACTTCCCCTCGGCGATTGTGCGTCGCGGAATATTCCATTCATTGCGCTTCGAGCTCACTTTCGTTCTGCTATTGGGCGTAGCAGTGCCCGTTCTTGCGTTGGCGGTATTCGAGGCGGGGATACCTCTTGGCCAGGCGGCGATATTCGACTGGATTGTTCAGCCTGTTGTTGCGAACTCGATTTTGGGCGTCATGATCTGCACGATCGTAGCGACCGCTATCTTGCGGCGATTGCGTTTTTATCCGGGTGTCGCTGTGGCGAAATCGATCCTGCCGGTCCTGGGGATATCCTTTGGTCTACTGATTGCAGCGATCGTCAGCCTGAGGCTTGAGTACTCCAACAAACTCATCATCGCGTGCTTCCTGTGTGTGGTGACAGCACGTTTCGCGGTTACGGCGATGCGCTCACGCGCGAAGGGGCTATTGTACTACGTGGTCCCTGGGGGGCGGGCGGATGTTGTCTGCGAACTGCGATCCGCGCCGGTTTTCGTCTTGGACAATCCCTCTCTCGAAAGCTTGCCCGACTGCGCCGTGGTCGCCGACTTGTATGCCGATCTTGAACCTGAATGGGAGCGGTTTCTCGCAGAGGCGGCGATTTCGGGCCGCCCCGTTTATCATTACAAGCAGGTATGGGAGGCCGAAACCGGGAAAGTACAGATCGAACAAATGTCTGAAAACGGATTCGGAGCGCTCGTACCAAGCTTCGCGTATCAGAAGATGAAGCGCGCGATCGACCTCGCACTTTCGATGCTGGCTTTGCCGATCATCATTCCGCTGCTGGCAATTAGCGCGGTGGCAATCAAGTTGGACAGCAAGGGTTCGGTGTTCTTTCGCCAACGGCGCATGGGGTTTCGCGGCAATGAATTCTATGTCTTGAAGCTCAGGACAATGAGCGAGGGGTGTAACGGCGAGGATCGGGCCCTGTCGATTACGCAGTCCGGAGACAAACGTATTACGCGGGTGGGAGCCTTTCTGCGCCGTACGCGGCTCGATGAACTACCTCAAATACTCAACATCTTCCGTGGGGAAATGAGTTGGATCGGGCCACGTCCAGAGGCCGTAGGTTTGTCGCAATGGTATGAGGGCGAGATTCCGTTCTACCGTTATCGGCATATCGTGCGCCCGGGTATCACCGGATGGGCGCAAGTAAACCAAGGCCATGTGGCCGATCTGGATGAAGTCGATGAAAAGCTTCAGTATGACTTCTACTACATAAAAAATCTCTCATACTGGCTGGACATCGTGATTTTGTTGAGAACGATCAAGGTTATATTCTCCGGATTCGGTTCGAAGTAAATATCTGTGGGCCGCGGATTTCCGGGCGAACAATTCCGAAATTTGATGGATCACCGCGAAAGGGTTGGGTGCGGAAAGGGGAGGGGGAGAGCATCACGTTCGCTCGATTGGCGGGCCTAGTCACTGGATATCTCCACGATCTCGTGTCACCTGATTGTGCTCTAGTTGGCCATGTTCTCGATGTTCGGGAGGGGCGCGGCAATGGCGCTCGAACTAGGGCATTGATTATGAGAGTTGCCAAAGCGAACTGTGTTCGCACTTCATTTCTAATTCGCCCAGCTGGAATGAACGAGACGGTTTCCCGCACACCTCTGTCGCCGAGGGTGCATTCGTAGGTAGTGATCACCTAGGCGGTACTGCTGTTTACGCATTCCGCCTGGAAGCTTGCTTGTTCTTGACCCGTCGGTTTAGCCTGTTATCGCTCAATCTTGAACGATATGACTGTACTGCTTTCTTGTTCTGCGAGATCTCGCGCGACGCTGGTGCTTGTCGAGCTCCGTGCGGTAGCCTGCGCGAGCTATTTTTAGGCTATGGGCGGTCGTCCAACCAAGCTTGATGACAATGCTCGCTTTCGTGTTCTGCGATTGCTCGAAAAAAGGCCTGATGTCTCGCAACGCGAAATCGCTGAGGAAATCGGAATCAGCGTTGGCAGTGTGAATTACGTCTTGCGAGCATTGGTCGACAAGGGCTTGGTCAAGCTAAGCAACTTCAGGGCATCAAGAGACAAGCGCCGGTATTCCTATATCCTCACTCCAAAGGGGCTGGCTGAAAAGGTGGCGCTCACGAAAGGATTCTTGGTGCGAATGTTGGACGAGTACGAGGCTTTGACGGCTGAAATCGAGGAGCTGAAAGGTGAGCTAAATTCACGTGAGCGGAGCGGCGAGGTGGTGCCTCCGTCTGACGATCAAGGTGTGCAATGACAGCACGGTTTTGGCGCTCCGGGCGATTTCGATCACAGCTTGTCTGCCTGGCAGCCGTGGGAAACCGTCAAAAGGAAACTGTTCGAGCCACTTCCCTACGGCTAGGGCGGCTCGAAATCCGATCAAGGGATTGGTGCCCGGTGGGGGCGCCTTTCCAATCTGCGTATTGCAGAGGCCGGGGGGGTCTACCTATGGGCCCGATTGGTCGGCTTCTCCTGATTTGAGCAAAGGCTGGGAATGACGAAGAAAATACTGGTCACAGGTGCTGATGGGTTTATCGGCTCTCACCTTGTCGAAAGTCTTGTAAGGGACGGTTACGACGTAAGGGCGTTCGTTTATTACAATTCCTTCAATAGCTGGGGCTGGCTCGACGCTGCGGCGAGCGACGTTGCTGGTAAGTTCGAGGTCATTGCGGGCGACATTCGCGATCCGCATGGGGTCGATGCGGCTATCCAAGGGTGCGACCGAGTGCTCCACTTGGCGGCTCTTATCGCAATTCCCTTCAGTTACCATGCGCCCGACGCCTACGTGCAGACCAATGTTACGGGTACGCTGAACGTGCTGCAGGCGGCGCGCCGACACGATGTCGAGAAGGTCGTTTGCACCTCGACTTCGGAGACATACGGGACCGCGCAGTTTGTTCCGATTACCGAGGAGCACCCACTCAACGCGCAATCGCCCTATGCAGCCACTAAGGTCGGCGCGGACCAGATGGCCCTTTCTTTCCAGCGCTCTTTCGAGATGCCCGTCTCGGTACTGCGCCCATTCAATACCTATGGTCCGCGTCAGTCTGCACGCGCCGTGATACCGACTATCATCGGACAGATAGCTGCAGGAAGTCGTCAGATAAAGCTGGGCGCATTGCATCCTACGCGCGACTTTACCTTCGTTCGCGATACAGCTCGGGGGTTCATTCAGGCGATGGACTGCGAGGCCTGCATCGGCGAGGTCGTCAACATCGGTTCCAACTTCGAAATCTCGATCGGTGACACCGTGGCGCTCATCGCCGAAGCGATGGGTAAGCAGGTCGAGGTAGTCACCGATGACGATCGCATCCGTCCTGCAGCATCGGAAGTGGAGCGTCTTTTCGCGGCCACCGAAAAGGCCGAACGCCTGTTCGGATGGGAACCGGAATTCTCGGGCCGTGACGGGTTCGTACGGGGGCTGGCCGAAACCGCCGAATGGTTCCAGAACCCCGCCAACCTCGCCCGCTACAAGACCGACCACTACAACATTTGAGCCGATCATGATCTGTCCGGACACATTGGCGAATGGGATCAAGAGTCGCATCAGCGATGTTCTTGGTGACGCCGGGGGCTTTGTGCCCCTGCATGAGCCGGAGTTCCTCGGGGACGAGGAAGCGCTCGTCGCGGATTGTATACGCTCGGGCTGGGTTTCGTCGGTCGGAGAGTACGTCGATCGTTTCGAAAGCGAACTGGCAAACGCCTGCGGGGTTGCTCATGGCGTCGCGGCGGTAAATGGCACGGCCGCGCTCGAGGTGGCTTTGCGTGTTGCTGGTGTCGGGGCTGGCGACGAGGTTCTGATACCGTCTCTCACCTTTGTCGCGACTGCCAACGCAGCGCATCATCTTGGTGCAATTCCGCATTTCGTCGATGTCGAAGAATCCACCTTGGGGCTAGCTCCACACGCGCTCCGCAAACATCTCGAGCAAATTGCCGAGCGGCGCAGCGGTGTGACGATAAATGGTCGAACGGGTCGGCGGCTGGCTGCGGTCGTGCCGATGCATGCGTTCGGTCACCCGGTGGATATGGATGAACTCGGGGCGGTTGCGCGGGAGTTCGAGCTGGTGGTGGTCGAGGACGCGGCAGAAGCGCTGGGTAGCGCGCTTGGAGGGCGCCCTTGCGGCAGTCTCGGCCGTATTGCCGCGCTCAGTTTCAACGGCAATAAGATTCTGACTACCGGCGGTGGCGGCGCAATCGTTACCAACGACCCGGATTTGGCGGCACGCGCCAAGCATTTGACTACGACTGCCAAGGTTCCCCATGCCTGGGCATTCCATCACGACGAGATCGGCTACAATTACCGCATGCCGAATTTGAATGCCGCTCTCGGAGTAGCGCAGCTGGCCCAGCTCGGGTCGCGCGTTGCCCAAAAGCGCGCGCTTGCCGAGCGCTACCTTGCCGCATTTGCCGACTTGGACGGCATCTCGGGTTTCGCCGAACGGGAGGGTACGCGATCGAATTACTGGTTGAACACCATCCTTCTTGAGCCTGAAACTGCGGATGCGCGCGACACCGTCTTGAGAGTCCTCAACGATGGGGGTTTTATGGCACGTCCCGTCTGGGAGCCCCTCCACACGCTCGACATCTATTGCGAATGTCCAAGCGCGGCGCTGCCGGTAACGAAGAGCCTAGCCAGCCGGATCATCAATGTGCCGTCCTCTGCGAAACTCGCTGGGAAGGCACTGTAACATGGGATTGTTGCTTATCGGAGGCGGAGGGCACTGCAGGGCAGCTATCGATGTAATCGAAGAGGCGGGCATGTCGATTGCCGGCGTCCTCGACCGCCGGGACAGCGAGTTGACGGAGGTTCTCGGGCATCCCGTGCTGGGCAGCGACGACGATCTTCCGGAATTGGTGGCGCGCTACGGTGAGGCGCTGGTTACGATCGGGCAGATCAAGTCGCCTGCCGCCCGCATTCGTGCTTTCGAGGCTGCGATTGGTGCAGGAGCAAGGCTTCCGTGCGTGATATCGCCTCGGGCTCATGTGTCGCGCCATGCCACGGTCGGGGAGGGAACGCTCGTCATGCATGGCGCAGTGGTTAATGCTGCGGCACATGTCGGGCGCAACGTCATCCTCAACTCCCTGACACTGGTTGAGCATGACGCTCGGGTTGGCGACCATTGCCACATTTCTACCGGAGCACGGGTCAACGGGGACGTGTCGATCGACGAGCGGTGTTTCATCGGCTCGGGCGCAGTGTTGAAGAACGGCGTTCGTATCGGCAAAGGGTCGGTAGTTGGGGCGGGTTGCTTCATCTACGATGACGTTCCCGAAGGTAGCTTCGTCACCGCAACGCCTGAAAGGATCCGGTCGTGAGCGATGGAACGCGTGTCCTTGTGATCGCCGAAGCCGGCGTGAACCACAATGGCTCCCTCGATATGGCGAAAAGATTGGTAGACGTCGCCGCCGAAGCGGGAGCGGACCTGGTCAAATTCCAGACTTTCAAGGCCAGCAAGCTCGCCTCGGCTACAGCGCAAAAGGCTGCCTACCAATCCCGCAACGAGGGCGACCGTGTCGATGACGGTCAACTGGCGATGCTAGAGCGGCTGGAACTCGATGAGGCCGCGCACGAAGCGCTCATCGCCCATTGCGCGAAACGTGGGATAGGCTTCTTTTCTACGGGTTTTGACCTCGACAGCCTGGATTACCTCAACGGCCTCGGGCTGGAGCGGTTCAAAGTGCCCTCGGGCGAAATCACCAACCTGCCATACTTGCGCAAGCTAGGGGCGTTCGGGCGCGATCTGATCCTGTCGACCGGCATGGCTACCTTGGGCGAGATCGAAATGGCGATCGAAGCTCTGGAGGCCGCGGGCGTACCGCGCAGCCGAATCACCGTATTGCATTGCACGACTGAATATCCAGCTCCGATCGAGGAGGTGAACTTGCGCGCCATGGTCACCATCGGCAGCGCATTCGGAGTTCCTTTCGGCTACTCCGACCACACCGAAGGAATAGAGGTATCGATTGCAGCAGTGGCGCTGGGCGCCACCGTGATCGAGAAGCACTTCACGCTCGACCGCGGCTTGCCGGGTCCCGACCACGCCGCCAGCCTGGAGCCGGACGAACTCGCCTCCATGGTGCGTGGCATCCGCAAGATCGAGGCCGCCCTGGGGGCAGGCCAGAAGCGCCGGACTGCCTCGGAAGCCCGAAATGTGGAAGTGGCACGCAAGTCGATAGTGGCGAGCCGGTCCATTGCGAAGGGCGAACCCTTCAGCGATGTCAATCTGACCGCCAAGCGACCCGGCACCGGCATTTCGCCAATGCGCTGGGATGACGTGATTGGTCGTCCGGCACCGCGCGATTTCGCAGCGGACGAGGAAATCGAACTGTGAAGCGGGTGTGCGTCGTAACGGGGTCGCGCGCCGAGTATGGGCTGCTGCGCTGGGTGATGCAGGGGCTTCAGGATTCCGCAGTCTGTGAATTGCAGACCGTGGTTACTGGTATGCACCTGTCACCTGAATTCGGATCTACTTGGCAGGCGCTCGTTGCCGACGGCTTTACCATCGACTGGAAGGTTGAAATGCTGTTGGGTTCTGACAGTGCGGTGGCAGTCACGAAATCCGTAGGCCTAGGGACCAGCGGTTTTGCCGATGCCTACGACCGCCTAGCACCGGACCTCGTGGTTGTTCTTGGTGACAGGTTCGAGATCCTTGCCGCGGCCTCGGCTGCGCTGATCGCCGGCATACCCATAGCTCACCTGCATGGTGGCGAGGTAACCGAGGGTGCCTATGACGATGCAATCCGTCACGCAGTGACCAAGATGGCATGCCTGCATTTCACCGCAGCAGAACCGTATCGCAACCGCGTTATCCAGATGGGCGAAAATCCAGATCGAGTCTGGTGCGTGGGCGGTTTCGGACTCGATGGTGTGATGAAATGCGATCGGATGTCCCGGGCCGATCTCGAAGAGAGCTTGGGAATCAAGCTGGGCGATGGCAGTTTGATGGTGACTTTCCATCCTGAAACCGCGAGCGCAGCGGACCCCCGCGCGCAGATGGCCGAACTCTTGGCTGCGCTCGAGGACAGGCGCGAGAAGCTGATCTTCACGATGCCCAACGCCGACAACGAGGGGCGTGCATTGTTCGTCATGATCGAGGAGTTCGTGGCTCGCCACCCGGACCGGGCATGCGCGCATGTCTCGCTGGGACAGCGGCGGTATCTGTCGGCGCTCGCGGAAGTCGATGCGGTTGTAGGCAATTCATCTTCCGGACTGATCGAGGCGCCGGCATTCGAAAAAGGCACTGTGAATATCGGCGCGCGGCAGGACGGGCGACTGCGGGCAAGGAGCGTGGTCGACTGTGAAGCCGACCGTAACGATATCGCCGCAGCTATCGACCGGGTGCTCGACCCGGCATTTCGTGCCGAGGTGAAGGGGCAATCCAATCCCTATGGCGATGGCGGTGCGAGCGAACGGACCGTGGCTGTGATCGAGTCCTGGTGCCCGACAGACCGGCCAAAGCGTTTCTACGATCTGCCGATGGACGCGCTCGGGCAAGAAGCGGAGCATTCTGGATCATGAGCGAGAACGACCCCCGCTGGCGCCGTGCTCTTTTGCCGGTTGATGCTACTTTGGCGCAGACGATTGAGAACCTCAACGAGGTCAGCATCAAGCTCGCGCTTTGCGTCGATGCCGAGGGCAAGCTGCTTGGCTCGGTGAGCGACGGAGACATTCGCCGAGGCTTGTTGCGCGGTCTGGCTATGGACGATCCGGTCTCGGAAATCGCCAATCCCAGTCCCATGGTGGTTCCGGAGAGCGCCGACCGTGACTTGGTGCGCGCTCTAATGCAGGCCAACAAGGTACAACAGGTTCCCGTAGTTGACCCGCAGGGGCGAGTCGTGGGGCTGCACCTGTGGGATGAACTGACCACGCCTGCATCTCACGATCATCCCATGGTCATCATGGCTGGCGGAAAGGGCACCAGGCTGCGGCCTTACACGGAGAATTGCCCCAAGCCGATGTTGCCGGTCGCCGGTAAGCCGATCCTGCAGCACATCATCGAGCGCGCTCAAAGTCAGGGTTTCTCACGCTTCTACCTGTCCCTCAACTATCTCGGCGACATGATCCGCGATCATTTTGGTGATGGTTCCGCATTAGGCGCCACCATCACCTATGTGACCGAAGACGAACCTTTGGGCACCGCGGGCGCCTTGTCGCTCATCGATCCGCGACCGGATACGCCGTTCGTCGTCACCAATGGAGACGTGCTGACCGACATCGATTATCGCGAATTGATTGAATTTCGCGAGCGCCTCGACGCACAGGCGGTCATGGCCGTCCGACGGTATGATTGGACCAATCCTTATGGCGTCGTGGAAATGGACGGTGTCGACATCTCCGGTTTTGCCGAAAAGCCGGTCACACGCAGTCATATCAACGCGGGTGTCTACGCGTTCGACCCCGGCGCACTTGACCATTTGGAGGCGCAGCGCCACTGCGACATGCCGACGCTGTTCGACCGTCTGCGCGAGAAGGGCCGCCGCACCGTAGCTTATCCCATGCACGAACCTTGGTTGGATGTTGGTCGTCCCGACGATCTTGAACGCGCCAACCGGAAACTTTCCCACTTCAATCACACAGATCCGACCTCAGGGTGAAAAAATGACGACAACTGCGACGAACCAGGTGCACTGGTGTTCGAATTGCCTGGCTATGTCCACGCGGCCGCGTATCGGCTTCGATGAGCGCGGCTGGTGTAATGCCTGCCAGTGGATGGAAAAGAAGCAGACCCTCGACTGGGGCGCGCGGGAAAAGGAGCTCGAGGAGTTGCTGGCGAAGCATCGCCGAGACGATGGCGAGTTCGATGTTCTCGTGCCGGTTTCGGGTGGCAAGGACGGGTCCTATGTGGCCTACAACCTCAAGCACAAGTACGGCATGCATCCGCTGTGTGTGACGGTGACCCCTCCGTTGCCGTTGCCGCTGGGCGACAGCAACCTGCGAAACTTCGTTGAATCGGGCTACAACCATATCAGCATCAACGTCGCGCATGAGGCTGTGCGCAAGCTCAACCGCCGTGGCCTTGTCGACCTGGGCTTTCCTTATTTCGGATGGTTGACCGCGATGCAGGCAGCACCCGTACGGATGGCCGCGCGTCTAGGCATCGGACTGATCTTTTACGGCGAGGACGGCGAGGTCGAATACGGTGGGACCACTGAAACCGACAAGAACCCAATCTATGACGTCGCTTACATGAAGAAGGTCTACCTGGAAGGCGGCTACGAGAAGATCGTCGAACGCGCTCACGACATTCCAGATGCCGATCTGAACTTCTTTCGTTTCCCGACCGACGAAGAACTGGCCCGTTGCCCCGTGGAGATCACCCACTGGTCGTATTTCGAGAATTGGGATCCTTACCGGAACTATTTGGTGGCCAAGGAGCATTGCGGCCTCGAGGAGGCCAAGGACAGCAACGTCGGGACCTTTACGAATTTCTCCCAGAACGATCAGGCGCTTTACTCGCTCCACACCTACCTGATGTTCCTCAAGTTCGGTTTCGGTCGCGCCAATCAGGATGCGTCTATCGAAATTCGTCGCGGCGCGATGGACCGGGACCAGGCGGTCAATCTCGTGCGGCTCTATGACGGGCATTATCCCGAGGAATTCCTCGACACCTACCTCGAATACTACCAGATGACCAAGGAGGAGTTCGACGCTGCGCTGGATCGCTGGGCCAACCAGGACCTCTTCGAAAAGGTCGATGGTCGCTGGCAACCGCTCTTCACTGTTGTCTGAACCATGACCGGGCTCGTCGTCGTCGATTACGGGATGGGAAACCTGCACTCCGTGTTGAGTGCGCTGCGCTATCTGGGTGTCGAGCCGCTGCTCAGCAGCGATCCCGACACAGTGGCCGGCGCAGACGCCCTGTTGCTTCCTGGTGTGGGATCATTCCGTAAGGCGATGGAGCGCCTCAACGAGACAGGGTTGGCGGATGCCCTGAACGAGGCGGTTATGATCCGGCAACGCAAAATTCTCGGTATATGCCTCGGCCAGCAGCTCATGGCCGAATATGGCGAAGAGGATGGTGGTCAGGCGGGGCTGGGATTTGTTCCTGGCCCCGTCACACGGCTGCCCACTGTGCGCGGACTCAAGGTTCCTCACGTGGGCTTCAACACCGTTCGCTTCGAATCCGACAGCCGCCTTGCCGCCGGATTGGGCGAGACGGTGGATGTCTATTTCGTGCATTCGTACCGTCTTGGAGTGGAGGAACGCCCAGGAATGGCAGCCCTGTGCAACTACGGTGGCGATTTCGTTGCCGCCTACGAGCACGAGAACGTCTTCGCCACCCAGTTCCATCCCGAAAAGAGCCAAACGAATGGCCTGCGCTTGTTGTCCAATTTCCTAGCAGCGTGAGGATTGCATGCTCAAGAAACGCATTATCTTCACCCTCCTCTTCGACAACGGCCAGTTCATGCTTAGCCGTAATTTCAGGCTGCAGAACGTAGGCAATCTCAGCTGGCTCCAGCGCAACTACAATTTTGCCGACGTCGCCTTCTTCATCGACGAGCTCATCGTCCTGGATGTGAGCCGTGAGGAACGCGATCCCGATGCCTTTTGCGCCGCTCTCGAAGGAATATCGGCGGGTTGTTTCGCGCCGATCGCTGCCGGGGGAGGTATCGATAGTGTCGATTATGCGCGCAGGTTGCTGCGTTCGGGCGCGGACAAGGTGGTTCTGAACTCGGCGTTGGCGGACAATCCCGCGCTGGTCCGGGACGTTGCCCAAGAATTCGGGCAGCAATGCGTCGTCGGATCGGTCGATGTGAAAAAGGAAGGGGAAGCAGGTTATTCCGCCTACATCCGCAACGGGAGCGAGCGCCTGAACATGCCCCTCGAAGAGATGCTCGACGGACACGCGGAAGGGCATGTGGGTGAACTGTATCTCAATTGCATCGATCGCGATGGTACAGGGCAGGGTTATGATTTTGCGACGCTCGACTTGCTGCCCGATGGCTGGTCGCTCCCGGTAATCCTGGCCGGCGGTGTCGGAAATGCGAAGCATTTTGCCGAAGGACTTGACGACGAGCGGGTCGACGCGGTGGCTACCGCTCATCTGTTCAATTTCGTCGGCAATGGTCTCAAGAAGGCGAGACACGCACTGCTGGATGGCGGAATTGAACTGGCGCAGTGGCCCGACAAGGGGACCGTTGATCTCAGCGGTCACGAACGGGCAGGGGCATGATCGATCGCGCCCTGATTGCTGGCCTGGGCAGCATCGGCAAACGGCACTTGCGCCTGTTGCGTGCTGCCCTGCCCCAAGCCGATATCCGGGTGCTGCGCCACGCGCGTTGCGACGATTCGATAGAATATGCCGACGGCTGTTTCGACCGGCTTGAGTCGGCCTGTGACTTCGCGCCGCAGCTGGCGATCATTGCGACCCCGGCTCCGTTTCATATCCCGACCGCGAAAGCGCTCGCGCAGTCGGGCGCGCATCTGCTGGTAGAAAAGCCCATCTCGGACAGCGTCGAAGGCGTGGCCGACCTGATCGGGTTTTGCAAAACTGAGGGGCGGGCGCTCCACGTCGGATACAATCTGCGATTTCTGCATACCCTCCAGCAATTTCGATCGGCCCTTGCCGATGGCCGGATCGGGCAGGTTTACGGGGTTCGTTGTGAGATCGGCCAATATCTGCCCGGATGGCGCAGCGGAGCGGATTATCGCACGACGGTTTCAGCGCGACGCGATCTGGGAGGTGGCGTCCTCCTCGAACTTAGCCACGAGCTGGACATGCTTAGGTGGGTATTCGGTGAGGTGTCGTGGGTGTCGGCCTGGAGTGGGCGTCAGAGCGCTCTCGAAATCGATGTTGACGACACCGCCATGCTTCAGATGGGCTTTGCGAACGGTCCGGTTGCGCAACTGGGTATGGATTTCCTGCGTCGCGACACCAAGCGCATGTGTACGGCGATCGGTGAAAAGGGGAGTTTGACCTGGGATGCGGTGGCGGGACGGACGACATTGTTCGATCCCGAAAACGGGAGCTGGATCGATTTGCGGTCGGAGAGCCCCGACCGCGATTTCACTTATTCCGCCCAGATCGCCGCCCTGATTGGCGCTATCGAGGCGAATACTCCAGGCGACACTGCCGCGCAGGGTTGCGATGGGTTGGCAGTGATGCAACTGGTGGAGGCGGCACGCCTGTCGCACGATCAGGATGGGCGGCGCATCGCAGTAGGAAGCCCCGCATGAGCCTCACTGCGTTCATCTTTGCGCGTGGTGGATCCAAGGGGCTGCCCGGCAAGAATGTCAAGCCTTTGGCGGGAAAACCGCTGATCGGTTGGGCGATCGAGCAGGCTTTAGGCGTTGAGCAGATCGGTCGCGTTGTAGTTTCGACCGACGATGCGGAAATAGCCGAAACTGCACGCGCTTGCGGAGCAGAGGTTCCGTTCCTGCGGCCGGAGTCGCTCGCCAGCGATACTGCCTCGGAGTGGGATGCGTGGCGCCACGCGCTCGAGGAAATGCGTAAGGCAGAAGGCGTGCTCCCCGACCCCTTCATCTCGGTCCCGGCCACATCTCCCCTGCGACTGCCGAAGGATATTGCCGCTTGTCTGGCACGGTACGCCCAAGGCGACGCCGACATGGTAGTCGCGGTCACGGCTGCGCACCGCAACCCCTGGTTCAACATGGTGAGCGCCCGGGATGATGGCACCGTTGCCCCGGTCAACAATCCGGACGGTACAGTGGTTCGTCGGCAAGACGCTCCAGCGGTTTTCGACATGACGACATTCGCTTACGTAGCCGATCCGCACTATGTGCTTCGTTCGCGAGGAGTGTTTTCCGGCCGCGTGCGCGCGGTCGAGGTGCCGGTCGAACGGTCGATTGATATCGATACCCCTTTCGATTTCGAAATTGCAGAGTTCCTCATGAACCGGAAGCTGGAGGCCAAGTGACTGCTTTGCGTCAACTGATGGACATGTCGGGTCGTCGCGCCTTGATAACGGGTGCCGCTGGCGGCTTGGGGCGCGTCATGGCCGACAGTCTGGCCGAACTGGGCGCCGACCTTCTGCTCGTCGATCGGGAAGGGGCGTCAACGCCCGGTCTGGCGGAGGAAATCTGCGCTCGTCACGGAGTCAAAGCCACTGCGCTAGCTTGCGATCTCGAGGACGCAGATCAGCGAACGGCGATGGCTGGGACGGTATTGGCTGAAGGCGGTTTGAGCGTCCTGGTGAACAATGCGGCGTTCGTGGGAGATTCGAACTTGAGCGGCTGGTCCGAGCCATTCGAGAGCCAGAGCGTCGAAACGTGGCGCCGAGCGCTCGAAGTCAACCTCACAGCGGCTTTCCATCTTTCGCAACTCTTCACGCCCGCGCTGAGAGCCGATCGGGGAGGCAGCGTAGTCAACATCGCCTCGATTTATGGAGAGTGGGGCCCCGACTGGTCGCTTTACGAGGGCACGACAATGGCCAATCCCGCGGCCTATGGCGCTTCCAAGGGAGGGCTGATCCAGTTCACCCGCTGGCTGGCCACGACCTTGGGACCCGATGTGCGGGTGAACGCAATCTCGCCCGGAGGCATAGCTCGTGGCCAGGCATCCAGCTTTATCGAGCGGTATGTCGCGCGTACCCCGCTGGGCCGGATGGCCAGCGAAGACGATTTCCGCGGCGCGATCGCCTATCTCTCAAGCGATCTATCTGCCTATGTGACTGGGCAGGTGCTCGCAGTCGATGGCGGCTGGGGCGCTTGGTGAGGAGGATATCGTGACTGGATTGTTCGCGCGATTGCGGTTTTGGGCCAAGACTAAGCGGATTGGGCCAGATATCCCCCTTACGCATTGGATGCTCTATTTCCCGCAGCTGGCTCAGCGATTGGCTACGCGGAAGCTGGCACGGTTCGGGGAGGGCAGCAGTATTCGTCCGCATAGCTATCTCGTCGAGACCCAGCATATCGAAATCGGCGATCGTGTGGTGATCAGACCCCATACCATGCTTATGGCGGATGCCGATGCCCGGATCATTATTGGTGACGACGCCCTGATCGGTGCGGGCGTGCACGTCTACGTCAATAACCACCGCTTCGACCGCACCGACATCAAGATCGCAGATCAGGGGTACTATCCCTCTGAAAACGTTGTGATAGAAGACGATGTTTGGATCGGAGCAAACGCCGTTTTGTTGCCGGGCGTTACCGTAGGGAGCCACTCGGTGGTCGCCGCCGGGAGCGTGGTGACAAAAAGCGTGCCGCCCTGCACCGTCTATGGCGGTGTCCCGGCAAAGAAACTCAAGGGTATTCCTCGCAAGACTGCACCAACCGGATCCCGTATCTCTCCCTCTGAAGACTAGGAACCTTCTATGCATGCTTCTCAGCACCAGCCCGGTTTTTGGTTTGCCCTTCTGCGGCAGTTCTACACTGCGACGCGTCAGGCAGTCCAGACCTACAAAACGGATCTTAGGGGCGCATTCTACTGGATTTATGCCCGCAATCTCGTCTCGCTCCGTCCCGGCAGCAACTACGCCGCCCAAGTCCCAGAAAAGGTCAAGCCCCTGGCCGAGACCGGCTACCAACCGCTGCCGCCGCTCTCACCCGACCTAACGCGGGCTCTCGTGGACCATTATCTCGCGAATGTTGAGCCCGGCATTAGCTACGGCAGTTTAGCCGACTATTTCGAAAGCAAGCGTGGCGAGGGTCTGGTGCGCCCGGCGGGTCTGGACGTGCCATTGGAGCGAGAACTCATAGGCCGAATTTTTGCTGAATCGGGCCTTGTGGATCTTGCGGAGGCGTTTCTTGGATTGGATCGCGACCAGATGATGTTCCAAGCAAAGATTGACACTCTAGTCCGCATATCGACAGATCGAACCTTGGTAGACGGCTATGACGATGCGCTGGAAATTCACCGCGACGTTGACAGCCTCAAATTCGTCAAGGCCTTCTACTACCTAAAAGATGTAGAAGAGGGCTACGGCCACCACGAGGTATATCTTGGTACTCATCGGAAGATTCCATGGGGGCTGCGCTTGATCCGTCGCTATACCGAGGCCGATTTGCAAGCGAATGGCGTCGCTGCAGAACTCAAGAAGGTCACCGGCAAGGCCGGCTCAGGGTTCATCGAAAACACGACTGCGTTTCATCGCGGGACGGTGCCTGTCAGCGGTGATCGTATCATTCTTTCGATGTCGTTCAACGATTTGGCCTCGACCCAGGCGATCTACCGGGGGGGGCACTATGCGCCGATGTCCGCCGTACTGATGTCGCCTTAGCCCGGCGAACCGCAGGCCGGCCAATTTGAAATGAAAAGTCTCCAACCGGGGCTAAAAAGGAGAATCGATCAGATGATCGACTTCGTTATCGCGGGCACATTCAAGGCTGCCTCCTCAACGCTGAGCTATGAATTAGCCAAGCACTCGGAGGTTTTCGTGCCCAAGCCCAAGGATCCACACTACTATGTAGGGGGCTTTTTTCGGTCGCTTGAGGGTCCGGAGGAATTTCTCAAGCATCAGCATTCTCACGCTACCTATGCGCGCGCTGAATTCGAAGCGCTTTACGAACCGGTGGGAAAGGCACTGAAATGCGATGCCACGCCCCTGTACCTCTACTGCCACGAGCAGGCCATCCCGGCGATTCAGGCGGACAATCCTGATGCCAAAATCGTTATCATCTTACGAAATCCTGCTGACCGAGCATTCTCAAATTTCAACCATAATGTGAAGGATGGATTCGAAAACCGAAGTTTTTCGTCCTGCATTGACCAATGGGAGGAGACGGAACGCTTTCCGATGCACCCGTTCTTCCACTACGTTCGGGCGGGCTTTTATGACGCGCAGGTCGCCGCCTATCTGGCCGCTTTCGAGCATGTGAAAGTCGTCACCTACGATCAGGTAGTGACCGACATCCACCTGGTTCTCAACGAGATCGCCGAATTCCTCGGTATCAATCCGGAGTTCAAGCCCCGGAGCGACGCTATCCAGCTCAATAAATCGGGATTGCCACGTTTTCCCGCGCTGCATCGTTTCATCCTGCAGGAAAACCCGATCAAGAATGCTTTGCGTCCGCTCTATCGCAGCGTACTTCGCAACCCGTACACGCGCAAGCGCGTCGCGGAGCGGGTAAAGAACTTCAATATCGAAAGTCAGCAAATGGCTCCCGCCGAGCGTGCCCGGCTCTATGCGCTCTATTCCTCGGACATCGAGCGGGTTTCGGAGCGTGTCGGAATGGACTTGGCCCGGCGCTGGGGTATCTGAGGTCGAAGCGGGAAACGGAAAATATTATAGTGACTTACCGCAATCGCCTGTGTTTCTTGGGCAATCAGAGCCGGACGGCATTCTTTCAGAACATCGCAAAGCGGATCGATCGTAGCAGCACCAGGATAAGCTGGATTGTCGTCAACGCTGCACAGAGGGAAGTTTTGCGCGCCGATGGCTATGACGAGCGGGACATCTTGTATCTCCCGCTTTCCACCCGACCGGTACGCGCGCCCTATCCGGTGAAGATCAACGATCTGGTCTTTTGCGACCGAAGATTGATGCACATGCGCCAACACGGGCTTGACTATCTGCGCGCCATACAGGCTCCGATCATCGATTTTCTCGAAACTGACCTTCCGACGCTGGTGGTGGGAGAGCTGACCTATGCCTACGAGGTGCTGACACATCGGCTGGTGCAAGCGATCTTGCCTCAGGCGGAATGGGTCTCGCCATTCCTGACTCGAGTACCTGCGGGATATTTCGCTTTCTTCGCCGACGAGGCATTTTCTCGCGAGGTCTGGCCTGTGCCGCAAGAGGGGGAGCCGCGGGAAGCGAGAACGGATGACGACCCCGAAGAAATCGGCTACGCGGAAATGAACCGCAAACATATTGCCCGGCAGGGTACTGCGGGATTTTTCCGCGAGAAAATTCGTAGATTCCTGTCGTTGCAGGATTTCGATCCGGAAGATCCTACCTGGAAAAGCAACCGGCGCCGCGACAAGCTTGCGAAGAACGCAAGCTGGTTGGCGAACCGTCGCAGCTATAGCCGTGTTCCGAAGGTCGGTATCGAGGCCATCGAGGCCTGTCGCGGCCGGAGTGTGATCTTCCCGCTCCACCTTCAGCCAGAGCTGAACATCGATACCTGCGGGCGCTATTGGGACAATCAGGCCGAAACGATCCTCAAGATCTGGCGCCAGCTCGGCCCCGACGACGCACTGTTTATCAAGGAGCACCCCGTTGCGGTCGGAAATCGGGGTAGAGCCTGGTATGAACGGCTGCTGGCCTACCCAGGCCTCCACCTGCTCGATCACACTGCGCCGGTGCCTGAGCTGCTAGAGAAGATCGACTACGTTTTCACGATTTCCGGCACCATGGGATTGGAAGCCGCACTGGCCGGGGGGAAGGTGCTATGTCTTGCACCAACCACATACGACCGCTTGGAGAACGTCGTGTCGCCCACGATAGCCGACTTCCGCCGTTGTGGACCTATCGATGAACTATACGAGACGTTGCGCGCTGAAAAGCAGGGGGGGTGGAGTCAGGCTGAGTACGCCGCACACTTGGCCCGGTTCGCCTATCCCGGGGATGCGGAAGGCGACGCCATCGCAAATCCCGCGAGCTGGGAGCCCCGCAATCTGGCGCGCGTGGCGTGGGCTTTCGAACAGGTTCTGGAACAGGTAACGGAGCAATACGCGTGACCCGCGCGGCGTTTATCATCGGTCCCTCGCGCTCCGGAACTTCGGTGCTCGCTCTGGCACTGGGGCGGCATCCACGGATCGAGGCCACCGAGGAACTCCATTTCTACAATCTACTGCAACCGGCTGCCGTGGCTGACGGTCACGGAAAGGAATGGCTCTGGGCCCGGCTATGCGCGATTCAGGACGAAGGGCGGTTCTTCGAGATAAAAAGCGGTAGCCTTGCCGAACTGCCCAATCCCGCGTCGGAAGATTTGCCCGGAGCCGAGACGCCCTTGCTACGAGGCTTCTTCGACCGTCTCGCGCGGAACGCAGGGGCGGCGACGGTGGTCGAACAAACTCCGATGAACCTTTATTATCGCGACGAGATACGCCGCGACTTTCCCGATGCTCTCTTCTTCCTGATGCGTCGCGATCCGCGCGCAATCATCGCCTCGCAAAAAATGCGCTGGAAAGTCGGTGCGCACGGGCAACGCGAAATCCCGGCTAGAGACTTGGCGCGTGTCCGCCACAGCGGGCATCCGATTCTGCAACTCTTACTCTTGCGCAAAACTTTGCAAGAAGTGCGCCTGGCAATGGGCGAGCCCGATGTGGTTCCCATAGCCTACGAAGTTCTGGTAACCGACCCCGATCGCAAGTTAGCCGAGCTGGCCGAGAGGCTTGGACACGAATACGATCCTGCGATGCGCGATGTCAGCGACGGGGGCTCGTCGCACACGCCCGAAGGAGGGCGGACGGGCTTCGATACACAGCGCCTCGAGGGTTGGCGAAAAAGCCTTACGGCAACTGAAATCTGGTTGACCGAGCGCCTATATCGGGACGAACTCGTCATGCCCGCGACGGGTGCGCGTCCGCGAGTCGGTGAGTTGTTGGGGCTATTGTTCAGTCTACCGCGGGCTCTAGCCATGGCGTTGTACTATTCGGCGGGTGGCTACGGGAACCTGGTCGATGCGGCAAGGCGCCGGTTTCTGTGATTGTAACTTTCTTCTCGCTCAAGGCGATGCGCGTCGGCGGCTTGGCCTTGGGCTATGCCGCGATAGTCTGGTTGAGCCGCACCCAGGGCCCTGCCGAGCTGGGACAATATTTGTTTTTGCTCAACAGCATTGTCGTCCTGGGAACTCTGTCAGCCCTGGGGCTGCCGACGCTAGTGCAACGACTGAGTGCTCGATTGGAAGCTGACCGCATTGGCGCAGGCACCGTGATCGCCTTTCGCGGTCGGGGGTTACTCATACCGGCTATGGCCGCCGCCGGTGCAATCGTGCTGCTTGCCCTCGACGCCGATCGGCCGCTCACGCTACTTGGTGCGGTTATACTAACGGCAGCCGCGGTAGGGTTTGCAGTGACCCTGGTATTGATCGAGACGCTGCGAGTTAGCCGTGGCCCACAGCTATCGGAAGTGCAGCGCAATCTCGTGCGTCCGGCGCTGATATTGCTCCTGTTGCTGGCAGGTATCCATGCACACTGGGCGGTCCCGGTCGGTGTACTGGGAGCGTTGGCGGTTGTGCTCTGGCTCGCATGGGGGGCATTGTCCCAGGATCGTAGCTCGGATGCAGACATCCCCGCATATGTAAGAGAGCGCGCCCGCGACCTGCCGACAGTTTTCGGACTGGAAGCCTTAGGCCTGGTCTTTGGCGCAATGGACCTGGTGTTATTCGGACTTCTGGAGAACGCATCTGAGACTGGCATCTACGGTGCCAGCAGCCGGTTCGGAATGCTGGTCAACGTGGCGCTACTTGCCGGGAACGCACAAATGGTCCGACACGTCGCAAAGGTTGCAGCCGGTGATGATGTGGGAGAGGTAAGCCTTGCAAGCATGCGTCGCCAGGTCAGATTGGTCCGATTCAGCAGTACGGGGTTGCTCTTGGCTTTGCTCGCTACCCTCCCGCTCTATGCCTGGATTGTCGACCTGCCTGCGAAAGACCTCTGGCCCTATTTTCTCGTGGTGGTGGGTTCCTATTGGCTGCAAGGAATGTTGGGGCCGGCGAACATGTTTCTTGTACAAGGTCATGAAGCCGGCCGACTGATCCGATATTACTTCTGTGGAATCGTGGTGTTCGGCCTTGTGGCCAGCATTCTATTCGTGCAGGGCACCACTCTGGCCATACCGCTGGGCATCGCAGCCGGGGCCAATACCGTCAAGTTCTTGGCATGGTTACGCGTTCGGCGAAGTTGGGGTCTCCGGATATGAATAGGGAATCCACACATGTGATTCCGCAGCGCCCAGCTTACGGCATGGGCAAGGATTTCAGGCAGCAATCGACGTCGGCAGGCGCCGTCGCGCTTTCGATCAGGAATTGGGCGACCGTAGTCGCGCTGGTCGCGCTGGCATTTCCTACGCTATTAATGTCGGAAATTGCCGGTCGCGTGATATTTCCACACTATATCGCGCTTGCAGTTATTATACCGATCCTAACTCTAACGGGGCAAGCGTGCTGGTCGACAGTAAAGCCAATAATTCCTGTGCTTGCCATGATATTTATTTCGACTCTAATCAATATCACAAGCACTAATCTTTTAGTTGCTGGGTTCCATAGTTTGCATCTTGTGGCGATTGCATTGTTGGCGGGCTGCTCCGGCGTTCTGGCTTTGCGTTTCGCGAAATTCACGATTCTGGCGTACGTCGCGGCAATTCTTCTTGCGCAAACCTCAATTGTGCTTGGCTTCGCCTCGTGGGTGGAGTGGCTTCTCGTAGTGAAGGATGGTGCAAGTGCTTTGAGGGTTTCGGCATTCGCTACGGAACCGTCCTATGCGGCTATGATTATACTTGTTCTGACGAGATTTGTGATCTGTTTTGATATAGGCTGGCTGTCCCCGCCTCGGTTCGGATTGATTTTGGCGGCCCTTCTTGCGACGCTCTCTCTGTTTGCTTTGATATCAGCAATTCTCCTACTTGCGATGTACCTGAATCGCCGCGGTGATATTCGCGCTATGGCTATCGTCGTTGTGGGCGGGAGTTTGTTGCTTTTCGTCTCCACTTCCACAGACTTCTTTACGGGTCGACTCCAGGCGCTGGATTTCACACGTGGTGCGGAGGGGCTGGGGACAGGGACCGTAAGGCTGCTCCCGTATATCTATATGGGGCAAATTTTACCTCATAACCCCTTGCCCCTGTTTTTCGGGGCTGGCGCTGGCGCCCTTGAGGCTGGATTCTTTCATGCGATGGGACGGTACGCTACAGTTGCCGATTTCCTCTCGGTTCACATGGCTGGCCCGATATATGACTACGGTTTACTAGCAGTTATACCAATCATATTCCTCTGGAATCGTCCAAGAGGAAATATTGATCACGGTCTTTTTGTTCTGATGACGATCGCGATCATACTTAATACTGGTATAGGTACATATCTATTTATAATTTTTGGTACCTTTGCACTCCTTGAGCAGAGGGTGCGCGCTTCATGATTTATCGGGCCGATGTCGATGGCCTGCGCACGGTCGCAGTTATTCCGGTACTAATTTTTCACGCCGGTCTCGGACTCAGCGGTGGGTTTGTTGGGGTCGACGTATTTTTTGTGATCTCCGGCTTCCTAATCACTGGTCTTCTCTTGGGTGAGATGGAAGAACGCCGTTTCTCGCTGCTTGGATTTTACGAGCGCCGAGCAAGGCGAATATTTCCTGCACTGTTCGCGATGATCGCGGTCACAAGTCTGGCAGCTGTCGTGATCATGGTTCCGGCCGATCTAGCAAGTTACGGAAAGAGCGTCGCCGCTACGACGATGTTCTTGGCCAATGCGTGGTTCTACACTCAGCAAGGTTACTTTACTGAAGCAGCGGAACTGAAACCCTTGCTCCATGCTTGGTCACTGGGCGTCGAGGAGCAATTTTACGTAGTTTTCCCTCTCTTATTGTGGCTTGGCATCCGCATCTTTCGTGCAATCGGTGCGGCAGTACTAATTGCCATCGTTGGCATTATCTCTCTGGCCATGGCACAGCTGGCACTATCCAGTAACTCTGCTGCAGCCTTCTATCTTCCACAGTACCGCGCGTGGGAGCTTTTTCTGGGATCGCTCTTGGCGATTGCCTCCGCTCGCGGCTGGCTCAAGGGCCTTGGTCGACACTCTTGGTTGAACAAATCGCTATCCGTCCTAGGATTAGCGCTCATACTCTACGCCGTAATCGGGTTTGGTCCGGAAACGCCATTTCCAGGGCTCAGTGCCTTGTTCCCCTGTCTCGGAACAGCCTTGCTGATCGCTACCGGCGAACAAGGTACAACACCGATCCGCACACTCCTCGAGTTGCCGGTGATGACTTTTGTCGGCAAACTGTCATATTCGCTCTACCTTTGGCATTGGCCGTTTATCGCGTTCACATATTATGCAACCGCACAGCTGAGTGTATTTAGCGGTCTCATGTGTCTCGCGGCTTCTGGAGCGGCGGCCTATTTATCTTGGCGCTATGTTGAGCAACCTGTTCGAGATCGCAAAAGAGTATCACGATCGGCTGTCATGGGTTGGTCGGCCGCCGTAATGGTCGCTTTCGTCGCGTTGGGGCTTGCCCTCTTCCGCCTTGACGGTTTGCCAGACCGGCTGCCCCAAGAGATGAATGCCTTGGCGGATTACCGCAATCATATTCACGATCGTCGCGAGTGCCACTTTGTGACACCCGAGCGTGCTCGAAGCGGCGACGTTTGCGTGAGGGGCGCGATAAATACCACACCGAGCTTTGTTCTGGTCGGCGACAGCCATGCGGACGCGTTCAGTCCTGCGCTTTTTGCCGCTGCTACCGATCTGGGGATTTCGGGCTATCAGTACACGGATGCTGGATTTCGCCCGCTCAAAGGCGTGTCGCAGCGGGGGGATGCGTCATTCGAAAGTGATGTTGCAGCATTTATTGATTTTGTCTTGGAACGCCCAAATCTACGCACAATCTATCTAACGTTGTATTGGCAGCATCAGATGACCGGTTATACATACCGTCATCGTGGTACTATATGGGTGGACAAAGACTACAACGGTGAAGGAACCGCATATAATCGTATTGCCACCCTAAATGGATTGCGCCGGCTTGCAGAGGCACTTCCTGGTCGCCGAATTGTTATATTGGATGACGTACCCACAGGCGACGCTCTCCACATGCCTACCCAGCTGAGGGTTCAGCGGTTCGGTTTGAAGCCTACAGATGAAATGGGGCTCCCGAAAACGGAAAGTGACGAGCAGCGGGCCACTTATGAACCTGACCTGCGCAGGTTGGCAAGCAGCACCGATCGGATTGCGTACAGACCAGTTTTCGTTAGCCTTTGCGATGCGGTGCGTTGCCCACTCTTTGATGGCGATACTCTCTTGTTCCGGGATGGCGATCATCTCAGCAAAGAGGGTGCAATGAAGTTGAAGGGAGCAGCGCGGCGTATGCTCGAGGATGAAGGCGTATGACTGGTCCTACCGTGAATGTCACGAGGGGAGAGTTTCATGCTCCGGCGACTTCTTGAACGCTTCCTGTCGCGTTCCAAGGGACTGGAATATCGTATCGACCCGGCGATCGGTACCGCTGAATTGGTGGGATTGGCGGCGCGGCAGTCCATGGCGTTGTTTCGTGGCGTTGTTCGTGGTCGGCCGTTGGTGTTTCTCGATGGTGGCGTGAAGCTTCGCAGTTCCGCCCGCATCCAGATCGGACGCTTCAGCAAAATCGGGGCGGGTAGCCTGATCGAAGGACTTTCACGCGATGGCATCACGATCGGACGCGGCGTGTCTCTTGGGCGGCGAGGGCGGATCCGCGCAACCGCTACCCTCACGGAACTGGGAGCGGGCGTCAGAATCGGCGACTTCGTGGGATTGGGCGACGGATTTTATCTCGGTGCGTTCGGCGGGATTGAAATAGAATCCGAAACCATTGTTGGCGAACGACTGACCGTGCACAGCGACAACCACGATTTTGACGACGAGACCAAAGCGATTAGGAGCCAGGCGACGACAGGATTGCCGGTGAAGATCGGCGCCCGGTGTTGGATTGGCAGCAACGTCACCATTTTGGGCGGTGTTGAGATCGGCGACGATTCCGTAATAGGGGCAGGGTGCGTGGTGACGCGGTCCTTTCCCAAAGGAAGCGTCATCGTGGGCAATCCGGCGCGAATGATAAAGAGTCGCTTTGGCGACAAAACCGAACCCGGCTCGACAGCTAAAGACTAAAGAAAGACAGGGATTCCCTCAGAATGACCAAAAAGGCAATCATAACCGGCATTGCCGGGCAGGACGGCGCTTATCTGGCCAAGCTCCTACTCGAAAAAGGATATCGCGTCCTCGGCGGAGATCGCCGCAGCTCGCGGCAGTCGACCCGGCTCGATTACCTGGGAATTGCGGATGACGTCGAGCGCGTGGATCTGGAGCTTAGCGAGTTCACCAACATTGCCCGGCTGATCCAGGATGAGCAGCCCGACGAAGTCTATAACCTCGCGGCGCAGAGCTTCGTGGGTACGTCCTGGGAGCAGCCGCTCACCACGACCGACGTCAATGCGAATGGCGTGCTGCGCCTGCTCGAGGCGATCCGGACTTTCAGCCCCCAGACGCGCTTCTATCAGGCGTCGACCTCGGAAATGTTTGGCGCCATCGAAGCTCCGCAGCGTGAATCGACCCCGTTCTATCCGCGCAGCCCCTACGGAGTATCCAAGCTTTTCGCGCATTGGATCACGAAGAACTATCGCGAATCCTTCGACCTGAAGGCGAGTTCGGGGATCCTTTTCAATCATGAATCCCCCCTGCGCGGACGGGAATTCGTGACCCGCAAAATTTCCTTGGCGATGTCGCGCATCGCGCTCGGGGAGCAGGATGTACTCGAACTCGGCAATCTCGGCGCGCAACGCGACTGGGGCTTTGCTGGCGATTACGTCGAAGGAATGTGGCGCATTATCAATGCCGAGCCGCGAGACGATTATGTTCTCGCCACCGGCGAGACCCATACGATCCGGGAATTCGCCGAACTCGCCGGCGCTCAGCTCGGAATGGAACTCGCCTGGGAAGGCGAAGGGGTCGAAGAAAAGGGTATCGATACCAAGACCGGCAGGACGATCGTTCAGGTCAATCCGAAGTTCTTCCGGCCTGCCGAAGTGGACCTCTTGCTGGGGGACGCGAGCCGCGCCGAGAACGAACTCGGGTGGGAACGCAAGGTCAGCTTCCCGCAGCTGGTCGAGATGATGGTGCGCGAAGATTACGACCTGCTCAAGGCCGGTCGGCTCAACCACTGATCGTGGTCACCGCCGGGGCATGACCCGGCGGTCCGGAAGGAAGACTAGGGTTCGATGGTAAAGCCGACGATAATGGTCGATGGGCATGTGCTCGATGGATCGCCGCAAGGAAGCGGCGCCTATCTTGCCGGTCTGTATGGAGAATTGTCGCGCGAGGGTTTGGCGCGAGTGGTGCTGTGCTGTCACAAGGAAGAAAGTCTGTCGCGCTGGTTTCCAGATGCGCCGGATATCGAGTGGCAGCCGTTGCATTCGACCGGCCGGTTCAAGCGACTGGCAGTGGAGCTGCCGCGGCTCCAAGCGAGGCTGAAGCCCGACTTCGCGCATTTCAACTATATCTGCCCGCTTCGAAAAACCGGGCCCTGGATCAATGTGATCCACGACCTGCTGTTCCTCGACCACCCGCAGTACTTCCCTCTGAGCTATCGGCTCAAGAACGCCACCTTGTTTCGCATCAGCGCGATGCGTAGCGAGAAGGTCATTACCAGCTCGCACTACTCTCGCGATGCGATCCATCGCCACTTCGGGATCCCGCTTGAGCGCGTGCATGTCGTGCCGGCGGCGCCCGATGCCTTTGTCGATGCGCCAGACTCCGCGGTTCCCGACCTGACGCCCGGACGTTTCGTCGTCTATGTCAGCCGTTTCGAGCCGCGCAAGAACCAGCATGCGCTGGTTCGGGCTTTTCGCGAAATATTGGGCGAGCTCGATCGGAACCAGTCGCTGGTTCTGGTCGGTTCTCCCGCGCTCGAATATCCGGAACTGGAAGATGCCCTGGCGCTCGCGGGAAATCGTGTGCGCCACCTTTCCAACATCAGCCACGCGCAGCTCACGTGGCTTTATCGAAACGCCTGTGCGTCGATCTATCCTTCGCATGCAGAAGGCTTCGGCATGCCGATCATCGAAGCCGTCGCGGCCGGAGGCATATCCTATTGCGCCGACAATACCGCCATGTCCGAACTGGTCCCCTACGTCCACGGGAGCTTCGAGCCTGATGATCCCGAGCAGATCAGGGCTACTGTGAGGCGTGCATTTGGGGAGAGCCGCCGGGATTCGGACGATAGGGTTCGCGAGCGGATGCTGGAAACCTTCTCGTGGAAGGCATCCGCGCATGCTCTGATCGAGGCGCTCCGTGCCTGATTTGGTTAAGCACAGGGTCGCCATCCTCGGCACCGTCGGCGTTCCCGCAAATTATGGCGGGTTCGAAACGCTTGCGGAGAACCTTGTGGGCTATCACGAGGAGACCGGCAACTCGCTCGAGCTGACGGTCTATTGCTCTTCGAAAGGGGCTGACTCGCAACCGGCGCGTTATCGAAGTGCAGCGCTGGAGTACGTCGGGTTCGACGCGAACGGTGTACAGTCGATACCCTATGACATGGTCGGTCTGTTCGACGCCGTGCGAAAGGGGCACGACAGGCTGCTGCTGTTGGGCGTTTCGGGAGCGTTGATCCTGCCCTTGCTCAAGCTCTTCTCTCGCGCGCGCGTCATAACCAACGTCGATGGGATCGAGTGGAAACGAGAGAAGTGGAAAGGCTTGGCCAAGCACTATCTGCGTTTTGCCGAGTTTGTCGCCGTCAAGGCATCGGACGAGGTCATCGCGGACAATCAGGCGATCGCCGACTATTTGAAGGAGGCCTATGGCTGCGAGGCGCACGTGATCCCCTACGGCGGAGACCATGCCGTTGAGGCCGATCCCGATCCCCTTGCCGTGGCGAATCTGCCAGATGGATATGCCTTGGGGCTTTGCAGGATCGAGCCCGAAAACAACATTGCGATGATACTCGAGGCTTTCGACGGGCTGGGAATGCCGCTGGTATTCGTCGGCAATTGGGACAAGAGCCGCTACGGCCGCGAACTCAAGCACAAGTACGCCGGGCATCCCACCATCACGATACATGATCCGGTTTACGATCCGCGCGGCCTGCGGGCAATTCGCGATGGGGCCTCGTTATACCTGCACGGACACTCGGCCGGCGGAACAAATCCGGCGCTGGTCGAAATGATGCATTTCGGGATTCCGATCGCGGCACATGGCTGCGCCTTCAACCGCCATACGACCGAAGGCCGGGCGCTCTATTTCACCAGTGCAGCGGAATTGCGTGCGCTGCTCTCGCAAATGTCCGCTGGAGAGGCCAAGGCCATCGGCGAAACAATGTGCGAGATCGCCTCGCGTCGTTACACCTGGGCCTCTATCGGACGGGCCTATTTCGAATTGTTGGAGGCATAATGCTGGAAGTCGAGGCAACACCGCTTCCCGATGTTCTCATCCTGAAACCACGCCGGTTCGGCGATGACAGGGGGTGGTTCTGCGAAACGTGGAATTCAGGCAGGATGCGCGAGCACGGCCTCGATTTCGTTTTCGTGCAGGATAACCATTCCTTTTCGGCCGACGTCGGGACGCTTCGCGGGCTGCACTACCAGTCGCCGCCGCGCGCGCAGGACAAGCTGGTACGCTGCAGCCGGGGAGCAATCCGCGACGTTGTGGTAGACGCGCGCAACGGGTCGCCCACCTTCGGAAAATGGGTGGCGATCGAGATCTCGGCGGAAGACGGGCGCCAGGTTCTGGTGCCCAAGGGATTCCTTCATGGCTTCGTCACGATGGCTCCCGATACCGAAGTGCAGTATAAGGTGACCGAATTCTATGATGCGGATTGCGACGGGTCGGTTGCCTGGGACAGTCTGGATATTGACTGGGGGCTCGACGGATCGAGGCCGATCCTGTCTGACAAGGATATCGTGGCACCGGCCTTCGCGGACTGGCATTCACCCTTCACATATGAGCGGGCATCATGAAAATTCTGGTTACCGGCGGCGCCGGCTTTATCGGCTCGGCGGTCGTTCGCCTTGCAATTGGCCGCGGCCATAGCGTGGTTAATGTCGACGCGTTGACCTACGCTGCTTGCCTCGAAAATCTCGCATCTGTCGCCGACGATCGGGCCTACGCGTTCATTCACGCGGATATTCGCGATCGCGGGGCGCTCGACAGAATTTTCGCTGACCACCACCCCGATGCGGTGATGCATCTCGCTGCGGAAAGCCACGTGGACCGTTCGATCGACGGGCCGGGCGAATTCATGGAAACCAATATTCTCGGCACGTTCAACATGTTGGAGGCTGCTCGGAAATATTGGGTCGAGCAGGGCAAATCCGCTAATTTCCGCTTCCACCACATCAGTACCGATGAGGTTTATGGCTCGTTGCCGGCCGACCCCGAAGTTCAGTTCACCGAAGACACGCCCTACGATCCGCGTAGCCCATACTCGGCATCCAAAGCCAGTTCGGACCATCTGGTCCGGGCGTGGGCGGAAACCTATGGCCTGCCCATTTTGGTAACCAACTGTTCGAACAATTACGGCCCCTACCACTTTCCGGAAAAACTGATCCCGGTTGTCACTATCAACGCGCTTCATGGGAAGCCGCTGCCGATATACGGTGACGGGTCGAATGTACGCGACTGGCTTTATGTGGAAGACCACGCGGATGCATTGCTGCTGGTGCTGGAGAAGGGGGCGGTCGGCCGCACATACAATATCGGAGGGGAGAACGAATGTTCCAACCTGGCCTTGGTCACGACGATTTGCGAAATACTCGACCGGCTCCGCCCGCGTGCAGACGGTCGCCCCTATTCCGAACTGATTACGTTCGTTGAGGACAGGCCGGGCCACGATGCCCGCTACGCAATCGATCCATCTCGTATCCGCGAAGAGCTCGGCTGGCGACCATCGGTTACGATCGAAGAAGGCTTGGAAAAGACTGTCCGATGGTATCTCGACAATGAAGAATGGTGGCGTCCACTGATGCAGCGCCAGGGCGTGGGACAGCGTTTGGGCTCAGGCAAACGGTAACCGCCATGGCGATTCTCGTTTTCGGCAAGACCGGCCAGGTGGCGCGCGAGTTGCAAGCACGCGCGCCCGTTCTGGCGATCGGGCGCGACGAGGCAGACTTGTCGGATCCGGTGGCTTGCGCTGCAGTAATCGCTTCTCGATTGCCCAGCGCGGTGATCAACGCGGCCGCATACACCGGCGTAGACAAGGCGGAGGAAGAGGAAGCCCTTGCGACCCTCGTCAATGGCGAGGCTCCAACGGCCATGGCGAAAGCTTGCGCAGCCCTCGACATTCCGTTCGTCCACATATCTACCGATTATGTATTCGACGGCTCGGGACACCGGCCATGGCAACCGCGCGATCCTCGCCATCCGTCCAACGCATACGGTCGCAGTAAACTGAAGGGCGAGCGAGGTGTGGAAGAGGCGGGGGGGCGTTTCGCAGTCCTGCGCACCAGTTGGGTTTTTTCGAGCCACGGGAATAATTTCCTCAAGACAATGGTTCGCCTTTCCGAAACTCATTCGGAACTGAAGGTAGTCGATGACCAGATCGGCGGACCGACGCCGGCAGCCCACATCGCCGACGCGTGCCTCCGGATCGCTCGAGAGTTGCAGCAGGATGCCGGAAAATCGGGCCTGTATCATTTCAGTGGCGCCCCCAATGTATCCTGGGCCAACTTCGCCCGTACGATCTTTGACGTGGCAGGCAGGGAAATGTCAGTTCTCGGGATACCGACCAGCGAATATCCGACGGCTGCGGTGCGGCCGCTGAACTCGCGGCTCGATTGCAGCGCAACTGTCGAGGCGTTCGACATCGCGCAACCCGACTGGCGTCAGGCAGTCAAACAGATACTGGACGAAATGGAGATCGCACCATGACGATGCAGCGCAAGGGCATCATTCTCGCTGGAGGGTCCGGTACCCGGCTCTATCCCGTCACCTTGGGGGTCTCGAAACAACTCCTTCCAATCTTCGACAAGCCGATGATCTACTATCCGCTCAGCGTACTCATGCTGGCGGGTATCCGCGAAATCGCGGTCATCACGACACCGGAAGATCGGGCGCAATTCATCCGCACGCTCGGCGATGGCAGCCAGTGGGGCATAAGCTTGACATTTATCGAGCAACCGAGCCCGGACGGTCTGGCCCAAGCGTATTTGTTGGCGGAGGATTTCCTGGATGGCGCCCCGTCCGCGATGGTGCTCGGCGACAACATCTTTTTCGGACATGGGTTGCCCGAGCAACTTTCGGCTGCATCCGATCAGGCCGAAGGTGGCACCGTTTTCGGATACAGGGTTGCGGATCCCGAGCGGTATGGCGTGGTCGATTTCGCCAGCGATGGGTCGGTGCGGTCGATTGTCGAGAAGCCAGAAGTGCCGGCCTCCAATTTCGCGGTGACCGGTCTGTACTTCTTGGATGGGAGCGCACCCCAGCGCGCGGCGAGCGTGAAGCCGTCTGCCCGTGGTGAACTTGAAATTACTTCTCTTCTTGACAGCTACCTCGACGATGGCCTGCTCAAAGTCGGGCTCCTGGGAAGAGGGTATGCCTGGCTTGACACGGGCACTCACGCCAGCCTGCTGGATGCGGGGAACTTTGTGCGCACTATCGAGGAGCGGCAAGGTCTCCAGACCGGCAGCCCCGACGAGATCGCCTACCGTCTGGGGTGGATTTCCGCGCAGCAATTGGCCGAGCGGGCGGAAATTTTCGGGAAGAACGCCTATGGCCGCTATCTTGAGGACCTGCTGGGAGAGAGTATCTCGTCTTAGGCTCGAGGCAATACCGGCATGACTGGCGAAGAAGGGAATTCAAATGCCGCGTTTTGGCCACCTTTTCAGGAAACGCCGAATGGGCAATGTCACAAGCATCGAGCAATCATGCAACCGGGATGGCAACTTCCATTTTCAGCCAGGCTTCAGATTGGCAAACCCAGTGCAATCTGCTGATGGGATAGATAGGCGGTTGCGGGGGTGAGCAATGACGGAATTGTACCTGTGGATAGTAGAATGAGGTCATCGTTCGGCTACGTCCGCAGATGGTCGACGAACCGAAGGTCGCGCAGTCGGCGCCAAACGGGATGGGCAAATTTGCATGGATAGTGGTCGCGTGCCGGTTCGCCGGACAGGAAGTTCTAGCAGCGGTCGAGCGCAAGGTTGGCTGATATTGAGCCTCTTCGCCGCTTTGGTCGCGCTCACCGGCGGTGCGTCGAGATATGACGCGATTCAAATCGTTCCATTGCGAGCATTATCCGCTCTCTTTTTGATTCCCGCGTTCTACTATCTGACGCTGGAAAGCATCAAGGGACAGCGCGCGCTGTTCATTCTCTTCGGTTGTTATGCGCTGCTGGTCTCGGTTCAGCTGGTACCTCTTCCACCTTCACTCTGGCAGGGACTTCCGGATCGAAGCGATCTGGCCCAGTTGGATTCGGCTCTCGGTTTCCAAGACGTTTGGCGCCCCCTCACCTTGACCCCGATGCGCAGCTGGAATGTCTTGGGTAGCCTCGTCGTCCCGGCGGCAGGTCTACTACTCGCGGTTGCCTTGCGCGGGTCGGCGCGTGTGATTTTGCGGGTGATTGCGGGGCTTGGCGTTCTCAATGCCGTACTGGGACTGCTCCAGATCGTTACCGGGAAATCCAGTGTCTTCTACTTCTACGAGCTCACCAATAGGGGCTCTCCGGTCGGCATTTTTGCGAACGAGAATCATGCAGCAATCTTTGCCGCCTGTTCCCTTTTGGTTGTCACCTCGCTCGCATTGAGGGCGCGTGAAGTGCAGAGTGCGAGTTGGGAGCGTCTGATCTACCCCGTCGCTTTCGTATTTATCCTCCTAACAGCACTGGTCGGTGCTTCGCGTGCCGGCCTGGCGGCCACTCTCGGTGCGGTCGTCATTTCGCTTGTCATGCTCTTTCTTTCGCCGCGCACCAGTCGAGGTCATTCGGTGAACGATCCTGTGAGGCGCTGGCTCGACAAGCATTCGGGCCTGGTGGTGATAGTGCCGGTCGTCGCCATAACACTCACTGCGGCGACCTTCATGTTGCTCGATCGAACGCCAGCTTTTCAGGATTTGCTTTCGAGAGACAGTTTGGCAGATTTGAGGTGGTCCTTGTGGCCAGTCATCGCGGCGATGATTGCCACTCACTGGGCGCTAGGCACGGGGTTTGGATCTTTCGAGCAGGTTTACAATATTTATGAGCCATCGGAATTGCTGATGCCTCAATACGTGAATCAGGCGCACAACGACTGGGCTCAGTTCGTTATTGAGGGCGGGATTCCCGGGGTGCTGATTCTAATCGCGCTTTTCGTTTGGATGGCCCGCGCAATCGTGAAGATTGCCGCCAAGAATTCGGCGAGGGTAAATGCGCTTTTTTGGGTGAGTATTTTCGCTATCGTTGGGGTTGCTTCGTTGGTCGATTACCCCCTAAGGACGCCGATCTTCCAACTGGTTGCGATTTGGCTTCTCGTGGCTCTTTCACGAGACATGCGCGACCGGCATGGGAGGGAAGTGAATGCGGCAAACCGTGTGCCTTGAAAGCTGTCGTCGTATCGGAGTTGCGCTAAGGCGCTCATCATGAAGAAGATCAACTCGGTGAAGAAATTCAGAGCGGCCATCAGTGGCTTGGCGCTCGTCCTCGTTTTGTCGGGATGTGCTACGGACCGAAGCTATGGCAAGGCGCCGGGTATTGAGATTGCGGAGCTCGAAGAGTTGCCGGCGCCAGGTGTCGAAAATCTCTATGTTATCGGCCCTCAAGAAAGGTTGCAGGTGGACGTCGTGGGTGCGGAGCGTCTGAGCGGCACCTACCTCACGGACGGTCAGGGGCGGATCAACTTCCCGCTGGTAGGCATCCTCGATCTCAATGGCCTCGCGCCCAGCGATGCCGCAGGTTTGATCGCCAAATTTCTCGAGGGACGCTATCTTCTCAATCCACAGGTAAGAGTGATCCCTTCTGAAATTCCCCCACCCACGGTCTCTGTGGGCGGCCAGGTGAATAAGCCGGGGGAATATGCGGTTCTTGGTCGGCAAACGCTTCTGCGTGTCGTCAACCAAGCGGGTGGTCTCGCTGAATATGCCAAGCTGGACGATGTCCTGGTTCTGCGTACGGTCGATGGTCAGCGCTATATTGGCGCGTATAACATCCAGGCTATTCAACGCGGAAACTACGGAGATCCCACCGTCTACCCCAATGACATCGTCATCGTCGGGGACTCGCCAAGTCGAAGGCGTTTGGACAGTATTTTGCGATTTGCTCCGCTACTTTCGACTTCTGCCATTTTGATTGATCGGATCGGACGTTGAACAATCTTAATTTTGGTTCGCCCGAGCTTGCCAGGCAGGATGATGGATATGCTCTTGTCGACAATCCCGACGGCAACGGTTCGTTTGCTCTCGACATCGAGCGCTATTGGCACGAGGCTGTCAGCCTAAAGTATTGGCTTGCAGGCATAGTCGCGCTTGGCATTCTGCTGGGCGTCCTCGTTACATTGCTGACTACGCCCCTCTACCAAGCAAGTGCGCGCCTCGAAGTTTCGCAGGTTACGGCGGATGTGACCAATCTCGATTCGCTCGAGGTCGACAGTAAAATTTCCGAGCTCCAGTACCTCAATACCCAGTACGAGCTTCTCGTTTCGAAATTCATGGCCAAGCGGGTCATGGAGGCCGGCAATCTGACCCGCGATGAAGCGTTTCGCAATGCCTTCGCACTCGAGGACGGCGGCAATCTCGAAGCGAAAATCGAAGGGGTACTGTTCGACAATATAAGTATCAGTCCGATTACGCAGTCGAGCTTGGTCGATGTGAAATTCTCCAGTCCTGATCCAGTCGTTTCGGCCGAAATCGCTAATCTGTGGGTCAAGGAGTTTGTGGCGGCGAACTACGAAAAGCGCTTCGGTGCCAATATCGAGGCCAGAGAATTTCTCCAGAAGCAGATTGCAGAACTTCGTGAACGCCTTGCCCGATCGGAGCAGGACCTTGTCGAGTATGCGAACGCGAACGGGATACTTGTGCTCAGCGCTGGAGAGGAATCGGGTTCCGAATCGGCCGGGCAGACCTTGATCGGCGCCGATCTGCAGGCGCTCAATACCGCCTTGGCTGCAGCCGTTGCGGATCGCATCAATGCGCAAGCGGCGGTTGTCGGTGGCAATTTCCCCAGTACGGACCCCCGCAACGAATTGCTGACGAACTTGAGCACGGCCGAGGCCGAACTGGCGGTTCTGCGTGCGAATTACGGGCCGGATTATCCGCAAGTTCAGGAAAAGCGGGCCGAGGTGAATTCACTTCGCGCCGCTATTTCAGGAGGTGCACGCGATCTTCTTCGGTCGGCCAGAGTCAGGGAAGCGGAGCTGCGTGAACAGGTCGAGCAGGCGAAGCAGCGCTTTCTCGGGCAGCAAGGTCAGGGCATTCGTTACGGGATCTTGAAGCGTGAGGTCGAGACCAACCGGCAAATCTACGATGCATTGCTGCAGCGCTTTAAAGAGCTGGAGGCATCTGGGGCTGGTGAGAATAACATTCAAATCATCGATTTGGCCGATGTACCGGGCGCGCCGTATGCACCCTCGCTCCTGCTCAACCTCCTGTTTGCGATCATCGGGAGCGTGGCTCTGGCAGTGGCATTGGTCTATCTGAAGGTTGCCCTTAGCCAGACTTTGCAGGATCCTGAGGATGTGCGCAGGCGTCTCGGCCTGCCTCTGCTGGGCGCCATTCCTCGCGAGATGAACGGCGAATTGGTTGAATGTCTCACGGAGCGTTCTTCCGAGATCAACGAGGCCTACACGACGGTTCGAACAAACATGAACTTCCTGACTCCTAAAGGAGCGCCGAAGGTCCTCATGTTAACGTCTTCAGTGCCTGCAGAAGGTAAGAGCATCTCATCCGCCGGGATCGCCACCAGCTTTGCACAACTTGGCAAGCGCACTCTCCTGATCGATGCCGACCTGCGCAATTCAAAGCTCAAGGATACCCTGAAACTGCATGGCTACGACAAGGGCGGCCTGGTTCCTCTCTTGGCAAGTCAAGAGGCTGACATGGCGTCTCAGATTGTCACGCTCGATCAATTTGGTTTCGACTTCTTGCCGATGGGACGGACCCCGCCGAACCCGGTCGAACTCTTGGCAGGTGAGAAGTTCGCTGAGGTCGTGGAGACTGCCAGGGGTACCTACGACCAGGTCATTATCGACGGGGCTCCGATGTTGGCACTGGCTGACGCGGTCGAAATGTCGAAGGTCGTCGATGGCGTAATCTTCGTGATCGAGGCAGAGCGGATCAAACTCAGGGGCATCGAGAATGCAATCGGTCGCCTACGCCGCTCGGGTGCGCAGGTGTTTGGCGCAATAGTTACCAAGGTCAGCCAGAAAAACTCCGCTTACGGCTACGGCTATGGCTACGGCTATGGCTATGGCTACGGATACGGGGAAGATAAACGCGAGGATCAGGTCTAAACGACCTGCTCGAGGCCATGAAGTCGGTACGTCCACTCCGTCTAATTCTCTCGACGATAGCCGGTTTGGCTCTTGCGATTGGCCTTGCAGCGCAATCTGCCGGTCTTGCCCTGACACACAAAACACCCGGAACTGCGTTATCGTTGTTTCCGCTGAACGGCCGGGCTGAGGAAGAACTTGCTTCCCTGACGTTCGTCTCGGCAGCCGAAGGGGAGGATTCCAAGGAGGTTGACGCACCCAGAGCTAAAGACAGAGCTCTGGCGGCATACCGACGTGAACCCCTTGCGCCGGAAGCGCATGCAATTCTTGCGTTGGCCGAACAGGATGAAAAGGTTCAGTCGGAAATCGTGAGCGTCGCAGCGCGATTGAACCGAAGGAACTCAAGGCTCCAAGCGGTTGTCCTCCAAGGGCAAGTGGTCAACCAGGATTACCCGGGAGCTATAGCGACGTTGGACAGGATTTTGCGTGTCCGACCCTCGCGATCCCCCGAACTGTTTCCGACACTGCTGCCGGTGTTTGCTAGAGAAGGTGCAGTCGATGAATTCGCTCGAATACTCGACGGTAGCTCGCTTTGGCATGAAACTTTCTTCCGCTATGCGGTCAGGCAGCCCGCGGCACTTTTAAACCTTGTTGAATTGCGCAAGCGAGTCTCATTCCACGACCAAGAACTGGACCAAACTCTTTTAAAAAATCTCGTGCTCGAAGACGAACTCGATGTCGCCTACAAATTTTACAAGCGACTGGGTGAGGAAGGGCAATCCAGCAAAAGCGACGGCGCACTCGATTGGAATACGATGTATCCGCCTTTCGATTGGAAATTGACTGATCGGGCAGGTCTCCGGGCTCAACCAAGTCGAACTTCGGCGGAACTCGAAATTTCTGCGAAACCCGGTGAAGGGGGCGTCGTGGCTCGACGGCTCATAAAGACTCCCGAAGGACCCTTCGTATTTGGTGTGGAACACGACATCAAGTCTGAACAAGCATTGCAGGATATAGACGTAGGTCTTTACTGCGGAACTGCGGGTAAATCTGTGATATTGGATCGAAGCCTTGCAAATCTGAAGCGCGAGTTCGAGATAAAGAAGCTGCCTGCATCCTGCTCGTTCGTAGAATTGGTCATAGAGGCGAGGGCTTGGTCGGGGCGTTCTGCGCTCGATGCGAAAATTAAGTCGATCAGGCTCCGGCACTGATCGACAAGCGCCAACTGTCTAGTACGAGGCAGGGCTGCATTGGGGCTGCATATGATGCTTTGCTCGATGGGGACCGGATCTCTGCCGATCGTTCTTTGGCAAGCAAATGAATGCAGCACCAGCTCCCATCCCGTGCCTTGAGGTCGGTTGCGAGCGCGTATGTCTCAGATTCCAGTGTGAAGGCCATGCACTTAGGCGGGTTATGTCCGATCGCCTAACGCCGTTTGCAAAAGCGGCTGCGACTATCTGCCGACGTTCGAGACGCTCTGATCTCCAGCCTAGTCCTTTTGGTGGATACGGCCAGCCAACGGCTCAGGTCTCAATCCAATGCCGACCACAAAAAAGCCCGCCGATCCGGCGGGCTTTTTCTTGCCTCGAGAGGCTTCGATGGTGGGCGTACCAAGGTTCGAACTTGGGACCCCTACGATGTCAACATAGTGCTCTACCACTGAGCTATACGCCCGCACCATCGTCCGCCCCTCGCGGGGTAGGCGGGCCCTTTAGCGAGGCTTGGAAAACCGCGCAAGGCCCTAATCGCACTTAATACAGGCGCGCGCCGACAGGGTCCTCCAACACGCGTTCGACCTCGAGCACGAGGTCGCGCAAATGAAACGGTTTCGACAGCACTTTGGCGTGCGGCTGCTCCCGGCTTGCCTTGAGCGTCACCGCGGCAAAGCCGGTGATGAACATGACTTTAGTGTCGGGACTAACCTCGTTGCAGCGCTGGGCCAGTTCGATCCCGTCCATCTCGGGCATTACGATATCCGACAGCAGAAGGTCGTAGCTGCCGTCTTCGAGAAGCGGGACGGCATCGGTACCCCGATCGACCGAATCGACGACGTAACCGGCATTGCCGAGTGCGCGCGCCAGGTAAACGCGCATGGCGTCGTCATCCTCGGCCAGAAGAATTCGGGGGGGCTGGTTTTGCGTCATCGCGCATGTCTAGCGCGGGGGCTTTAAAAAAGCATGTATCCAAAACGATCATTGTTAACGTGGGGGCAGGTGCAGGGGCGGGGCGGTCCCCGGGGGCCGGCGGTGGCGGCCCCGATGTGGGGTGGAGTGGGCGCGAAGATCGGGCGGCGCGAGCCACTCCGGACTTGATTAATGCGGGCACGCCCCCGACGATGCGGCCATGACCGAAACGCCGACGGAATCGATGGCGAGTGCCCTGCATCTGTCCGGCGGAGACATCCCCGGAGGGCCGGGGCCATCGTACCGGCTCTGGCGATTCGGCGGCAACACGATACCGGTTCTACTTGCAGTCCCGCACAGCGGGCGTGCCTACCCCGAAAGCACGCTCGCATCGTTGCGTGCACCAGACGAAGCGCGTCTGCGTCTGGAAGACCGTTACATCGATGCGGTTGCCTACCCGGTGGCTGCTGCCAACGCCGCCGGTCTCTTGCTGGCGCAGGCGCCGCGCGCGATGATCGACCTCAACCGATCGGTCGATGATATAGATTGGGGCATGATCAAGGGCTCCAAGCCGAAGCCCCTGCGGCATTCGCTGGCGAATCGCCGCTCGCGCAGCGGGCTCGGCCTTGTCCCCCGACGCATTCCCGGAATGGGGGAACTCTGGCGCCGGCCTTTGGCAAGGACCGAGCTCGACGCCTGGATCGCCGGGATCTACCAGCCTTACCATACCGCGCTGGGCGGCGAGCTTGAGCGCCTTCGCGATCGCTCGGGCGTCGCCCTGCTAATCGATCTCCATTCGATGCCTCCGCTCAAGCCTCACCACCCGCAGGACCGGCCGGCAGAATTCGTCATCGGCGATCGTTTCGGCGCGTCCTGCGATCCCGGCCTGGTCGATCTGGCGCTGCGCTATCTCGCAAATCATGGCCGGCGCGTGGCACATAACCGGCCCTATTCGGGGGGATATGTGCTCGACCGCTATGGCCAGACGGTGCGGGGAATCCATGCGCTGCAGATCGAAGTGTGCCGCAGCACCTATCTCGATGCACGGCTCGACCAGCCCAGCGCGCGCCTGCCCGCGATCGTGAAGCTTCTGGCAGGCCTTGTGCGTACGCTGGGTGCGGAAGCCGCGACTATGGCGCGCCGCGGCCCCATCGCCCAAGCCGCCGAATAGCCGGGTACAAAAAACCACCCCGCGCAATCTGCGCGAGGTGGCCAAGGTTCAGGGAGGAAATGCACTCACGTGCATCTGCCGGGAAGGGCCATGAGGGGAAGCCCGTCCGGCACGATTGAAATGGGGCTGACGTCTTTCGATTTCAAGTCTGTGGCAGCCGCAACCTTGGCACGGTTCAACGTGAAATATGCGCGTTTCTAGGTGGCGAGGTCACAGGGGGGAGGCGGTTGGGCGATCAGCAGCAGGCAATCGCCCTCCATGCGTTGCTGACCGAGGTTTGACGCCAGCGCACATTCGCCCAATGCCAAGGTCTGGCCATCGATCGAAATTTGGCCGGAGAAAGGGATGAGCAGGGCGGGGCCATCTTCCAGCGAAGGCTGTGGACCAGAGGCGGCTATGCGACAGTAGGTCAGGCGAAAATGGGGGCCGTCGACCAGTACACCGCTTTCGCAATCCATTTGGCTACGAAACTTCGATGGATATGGGCCCGTGTCGGCCACTTTCATGGCCTGTTCGAGATGTAACTCGCGTGGTCGACCATAGTCGAAGAGGCGGAATGTGATGTCGCTGTTTTGCTGGACTTCGATCAGGCTGACACCACCGCCAATTGCGTGCACCGTGCCGGCGGGGATAAAGAATGCGTCTCCAGAGCGTACTTCGTGCCAAACGAGCTGATCGACGATGCTTCCGTCGAGGGCCGCTTCACGCATTTCAGACGGAGTAATCTTATTCCGGAAGCCGGCCGCGATCGTCGCTCCCGGCTCCGAGTCAAGGATCACCCAACACTCGCTCTTGCCATTGCGCCCAACGTTCATGGATCGCGCCTGGGTGTCATCCGGATGGGCCTGAACCGAAAGGCGCTCACTGGCGAAAATATGTTTGACCAGTAGCGTATCGAATTCGGCGGGGGGATCGAACCAGACTTCGCCGATCCGTTTGCCCGCCGGTTGGGGGGGGAAGGGAGGCGGCAGGCTCTCTACACCCCATACCTTCTCGACAAAGGTGCTCGACAATTTGCGGATTACGGGTTCTTGCATCGGCTTGCCTCACCTACTCGCTGTACTGCGCTCCGCGCAGTGACGAGCACATCGTCACCATCCACAACGATCACGACGTCGTCGGCTCCAATAAGCGTGACATGGGGACCATCACTATCGATCATCGATCCTTGAGCCCCGATGATCTCTCCGGGCCCGATGATGACATTGCTGTCGGCGCCAGCCTTGCGCTCAGCGTAGAGAGCGTCCCAATTGCCGATGTCCGACCAGCCCATGGAAACATCAACCATCGCGGCGCGGTCGGTGTTTTCCATGATCGCGTAGTCGACTGACTCCTTCTCAACCTTGGCGAAGCTCTCCGCATCGGGGCGGATGTCCTCGCTATTCGCGTCGCGCCGCGCGTATGCAGCGCGCACTTTTTCGGCCATGTCGGGACGGTGGCGTTCAAGTTCTGCCAGGAAGAAACCCGCTCGGAAGGCAAATATGCCGCCATTCCAAGCATAATTTCCCTCCGCGAGGAATTGCAGAGCGGTTTCGAGGTCGGGCTTTTCGACAAAGCTGTGTACCCGGTAACCACCACCAAGCGGTTCGCCTCTTCGAATATAGCCATAGCCCGTTTCGGGTGCGGTGGCCGCAATGCCGAATGCAACGAGCCAGTCCTCGCTCGCGATCTCCGCTGCCGATTGCGCTGCGGCACGGAAGGCCTGTGTATCGATGATATGGTGGTCGCTCGGGCAAACAAGCATGACTTCGTTCGGATCGAGCGCCAGGGCCGCGAGCGCGATGGCAGGAGCCGTATTGCGGCCCATGGGTTCCACGACGAACCGAGCGTCAGGGGCGGTCTCAGAAGTTTGCGGCTTCGCAAATTCGAGATGCTTTTCGCCGACCACCACGATGGGGGGCGAAAACTGGGTCCTATCCGTACAGCGCGCAATGGTCGCCTGAAACAGTGTTTGGTCGCCAAGCAGAGGGATGAAAGGTTTCGGTTTGGTCGATCGGCTCCGCGGCCAAAGGCGGGTTCCACTGCCGCCGCAAAGTATTACCGGTACGATATTTATCAAAGCTTGCTCCATCCGACTTTCGGCGGGGTCCTGCCAGATCATACAAGCTATGGTAAGTCAGAATTGCCAGGGATCGGATTCAGGTGTCCATTGGCCTACTTATCCGCAAGTTTCGCCGACAACTCGCTTTCGAAATTTCGGGACCAGTCGGCCTTGCCGCCGGTATCGATCGCAGCCTCGATTTTCGGCAGTTCGGCCGCGATGAACTCGACGCGTTCGTCCCAGCCGTCGTGGTCGCGCGATCGGAATATCCACCCGCCATGCCTGGGCCCCCAGGTGCGCATGAACCGCACAGCCGCGCTTGGGTCGTATCCGGCATTCTCGAGTAGCCACGGCATCAGGCGATCGGCATCGCGCTCGGAAAGGCGCACCAGCCTCCGCTTCCAGCCGATCTCGCGGAAGGTTTGCGGGTGCCGCAGGATGTTGTGCGCCATTTCGTGGGCGATCGCTGCGGCGAAGGCGGCTTCGTCATAGGCGAGGCCGGGAAATTTCTCGCCAACGAGCACGCGTTTGCCGTCGGCCGCGGCGTTGGCCTTCGAATCCACCAATTCGAAGCGCGTCGGGCAGGCTGGGACTCCGTCGATCATGGCCGTCCTGGGCGGCTCGGCCTGAGTTTGCCAGGTAATTTCGACCGGGCCGCGCGCCAATGCCGCGTCGATCGCGTCACGCAAGGCGAAGGATCGCTGCCAGCGCGGATCGGTTCTGGGCCAGTGGTCTGCGATCAACTTGCCGTCAATGGCCAGGATAGTGTCGTTCTGGCGGATGCCGGCCAGTGCGGCGGGCGATTGCGGCGCGACTGCCTGGACGCCGATGTCGTCGCTCAGATGGAACAGCCTGCGCACGGCTGCGGGATCGCCGTAACTGTCGGCGTCGTGAATCAGCAGGCCGGAAACCTTGATCGCCCGGTCGCAGAATGGAGCATTGGCCGTCGCCAGGCGATAGCCAAGCTGGAACAGCCGCGTTTCGCTTTGCTGGAATAATTCGAGAGGTGGCGGTGTGCGGTCTGCCGTATCGATGGTCCTTTCGGCCAAGGCAGGGCCGGCCAGCGCCGCCGACAAAAGCGTCGGCAGCAGCAACCGCAAGAGGAACAGGCGCGCGCGGATCGTTTTGAACCGCGCGCGCATGCTTGCCGGCTTAGGCAGTCGGGACACCGGCGGTCGCGGCATCGGGCAGGGGAACCTTGCCCTGCTGGAGCTGGCGGCCGAAGATGGTACGCATCATGTCCATCGAGAAGATCTGCGCCCAGATCAGCGGCAGCAGGCCATTTTCGCTCCACTTGCGCAGCTGGTCGCCCCGCAGCTCGCGCAGCTTATCCTGATTGATCATCTGGAAGCCGCGATAGACGAAGGGCTTGTCATTGCCTTCCTGCGTGATCGAGATTTCGCCTTCCATCAGCAGGTCGTGATCCTTCAGTTCCTTCATGAAGGCCTGCGTGCGCTGGCCTGCCTGCTCGAACTGCTCGCAGAATTCGAGGATCTGCCTGGTACCTTCGCTCGGCTCGTCACCGTCGAACAGCGGCTGGCCGTCCTCGAACTCGCCGATGTTGTCGGCGGTGGGGTCGAAGCACAGCGAAAGCTCGTCGCCGTCGGGCTTGAGGCGCGCGAGCATGAAGGGATAGCGGCGAACATAGGCCGGAATGTAGACCTGCTCGGTAACGGTGCCTTCCTCGTCGACGAAGGTGTTCACGCCGTCATTGAGGCCCATCAGCGCCAGCGGAACGGCATCGGGGCCGGTCGAGAAGACGATCGGCAGGTCGCGCTGTGCCTGGACGAATTCGTCGACCGTCAGCGGCACGGCGTGCTGCTTGGCAAGCCAGGGGGCCTTGCTCACCGGACGCGAACGAAGGTTCGCGTGGTCCTTGCGGTTGAGCGGCATGAGGTCGTTGAAGAACAGGGGCAAGTTGGGCTGCGGCGCGCTGGCCATGGATCTCTCCGAAATTCGATTGGATTGGGCGACATGCCCAGGAGGCATACGCGCGAAGCGCGGGCTTTACGGCGTTGCGGGCTGGGGTGCAAGCGGGACGAGTTTGCCCGGATTAAGTATCCCCAGCGGGTCGAGCGTCCGCTTGATGGAGCGCATCAGAGCGAGCGATACGGGATCGCCAAGGCGGGCGAGCTCCTCGCGTTTCACCTGACCGATGCCGTGCTCGGCGCTGATCGACCCACCGAATTCGGTGACGCGGTTATAGACATAGGCGCTGATCGCCTTGCCCTCGCTTGCCTCCCATTTCCCGCGCGTCGCGCCCCTCGGGGCGAGCACGTGGAAATGGATGTTGCCGTCGCCGAGATGGCCGAATCCGATCGCCCGCGTGCCGGGGAAACGGTCCTCGACCTGAGGCGAGACGGTTTCGACGAATTCGGCCATCCGCGCTACCGGTACCGAAATATCATGCTGCATTGCCGGCCCGATGGCGCGCTCGGCCGGGGCGATGCTGTCGCGCAGTTGCCAAAAGGCTTCGGCCTGGGTTTCGCTGGTGGCGATTACGGCATCTTCCACGAGCCCGCGCTCCATCGCGCCGGCGAAGACCGTTTCGACCAGGCCGTCGAGCTTGTCTGCCCCCTCGGCCGTTTCGACGAGTTCAACCAGCGCATGCCAGGCATGCTCGCCCGAAAGCGGACTGCGCGCATCGGGTAGGTGGGCGAGGACCGACTGCAGGCAATGCGCAGGAAGCACTTCGAACCCCTCGAGTGCCTCGCCCGCGGTTTCTTCGCAGTGAAGCAGAAGTTGGCGCGCAGCGGAAATGCTGGGGAGCCCGATCCAGGCGACGCGGCGCTCGCCGATCGCGGGCAGAAGGCGCAGCGTGGCGGCGGTGACAATTCCCAGCGTGCCCTCCGAACCGATCAGCAGCTGTTTGAGGTCGAAACCGCGATTGTCCTTCTTGAGCGGAACGAGGCTCGAGAAGATCGCGCCATCGGCGAGCACCGCCTCGATCCCGAGCACCTGGGCGCGCATCGTGCCATGGCGAAGGACCTGCGTACCGCCGGCGTTGGTCGAGATGAGCCCCCCGATCGTTGCCGAGCCCTTGCCGCCCAGCGTCAACGGAAAGCGCAGCCCTTCCGCCTCGACCTTCTCGTGCAGGGTCTGCAGGATGACGCCCGCATCACAGGTGATCTGGCGCGCGGCGCGATCGAAATCGCGGATCGCATCCATCCGGCGGAGCGAGAGGACCACGCTGGCACCGCTTTCGTCGGGCGTGGCACCCCCCGACATTCCGCTATTGCCGCCCTGGGGGACGATCGGGACTTGGTGCTCGGCACAGAGCCGCACGAACATGGCCACTTCGCGGGTCGAGGCCGGGGAGGCCATGCCCACCGCCTTGCCGGTATAGCGGCCGCGCCAGTCGGTCAGCCAGGGCTCGACCAGTTCAGGGTCGCTGGTGAAGCCGCGCTGGCCGAGCAGTTCGGTGGCGGCGTGCCGGAAGGATTCGAGCTCGGTCATGGCCGCCATCTTGCCACAGCCCGGCCGGCGATTGCCACCACTTGCCATCGTACCCAGAATAATTAAGCCCGCATTCAAGCATTGGAAGGCAAGGGCCAACTCCGTCGTTTTTCCGCTTGCACCCGCGATCCGCGACGAAGGAGCGTTCGTAGACAGCCCATGTCCCTGCTTTCTCCCCTGATCGCCATGCTGATGGCATTGGGCGCTCCGGGAAGCGCGGCGACGGGCGCCGACATCGAACGATCAACTGCTGCCGGAGGCGTGACGCCCGGTTCGGCCGCTCTCGGCGAACATGACCCGATCTGGCCCGGCACGCTGGACGATGGCGGCGGGCCGGTCGCCAACCAGGTGCGGATCGAACAGCGCGTGATCCTGCGAATCAGCCCGCACCCCGGCCGGTTGCGCCAAGATTTTCTTGCGGATCTACCGCGGCAGTCGTTTCCCACACGGCTGGTCGAGCGCCCCTTTGGCAAGTGTCTCAGCGTGGGCGACATTGTCGGCGTGGCCGATCGCGGCACGCGCCTGCTGATGTATATGCGCAATAGGCAGATCATCTCGGCCGAGCTCGAGAATGCCTGCAGCCCGCGCGATTTCTATCTCGGTTTCTACGTCGAGCGGACCTCCGACGGGAAGCTGTGCGTCGGGCGTGACCGGCTGCTGTCGCGGGCCGGGGCCAAGTGCCGCATTTCCAATTTCAGCCGGTTGGTTGCGGTCAGCGAGGAGGACTGAGGCCGCGCTCGCGCCGATTTCTTGACTTTTCCGCCAATTCCGGCAAAGGGCGCGCCTAGCCGATGCCGCACATGCGCGGCTTTTTCTCGGCCTTTGTTCCAGGGACAGTTTCGAACCGCATGACTTTCGCCGATCTCGGCCTTTCCGAAGACTTGCTCAAGGCAGTAAGCGAAGCCGGCTATACCGAGCCGACAGACATCCAGCGCGAGGCGATTCCGCCGGTCCTGATGATGAAGGACATCATCGGAATCGCGCAGACCGGCACGGGCAAAACCGCCAGTTTCGTGCTGCCCATGATCGATATCCTCGCTGCCGGCCGTCGTCGCGCGCTGATGCCGCGTTCGCTGATCCTCGCGCCGACGCGCGAACTCGCAGCGCAGGTGGCGGAAAACTTCGAGAAATACGGCAAGAACCACGATCTTAAGCTCGCACTGCTCATCGGCGGCGTGCAGATGGGCGACCAGGTCAAGGCGCTGAACGAGGGCGTCGACGTACTGATTGCCACGCCCGGTCGCCTGATGGATTTGTTCGAGCGCGGCAAGATCCTGCTCAACGGTTGCGAACTGCTGGTCATCGACGAAGCCGACCGTATGCTCGACATGGGCTTCATCCCCGATATCGAGTTCATCTGCTCCAAGCTTCCCGAAGCGCGCCAGACCATGCTGTTTTCGGCCACCATGCCGCCGCCGATCGAGAAGCTGGCCAAGAAATTTCTCAACAATCCCAAGCGGATCGAGGTCAGCCGTGCCGCGACCACGAACAAGGACATCACCGCTTTCAAGATTCCGGTAAAGAGCCGCCAGAAGCGCGAGACGCTGCGCTGGCTGCTCGACCATGATCATGTCGAGACCGCAATCGTCTTCGCCAACCGCAAGACCACCGTGCGCGAACTCAACAAGAGCCTGCAGAGCCACGGCTTCCGCAGCGGCGAGATCCATGGCGACATGGACCAGTCGAATCGCCTGAAGGAGCTCGACCGCTTCAAGAAGGGCGAGATCAATATCCTCGTCGCCTCCGACGTCGCTGCGCGGGGGCTAGACATCAAGGGCGTCAGCCACGTGTTCAATTTCGACACGCCCTGGCATCCCGACGATTACGTCCACCGGATCGGCCGCACGGGGCGGGCAGGGGCCAAGGGCCGCGCCTTCACCTTCGTTGCGGAAGAAGACGCGGAAGCGATCGCCAATGTCGAAAAGCTGACCGGGTCGAAGGTCAAGGTCTTCGGCAAGGAAGACGTTCGCGTCGATCTGGTCGAGAAGACGTCCGAGCCAGAGGAAAAGCCCAAGCGCGCGCGGAAAAAGCGCGGGAACGACGAGCTCCGGGACGAACAGCCAGCGCGCAAGCCGAGAACGAAGAGCGAGCCGCGGCGCAAGCGCGACTCGGATGATGCGCCGGTTGCGGCGGGCGAATGGAACGGTCCGCGCCCTGGCTTCCTCGACGTTTCGGCGACCTGATTTAACGCCTTCCTAACCACGTTCGCGCCATAGCTTGGCGCAATGGAAATCTTCGCCCATCATGCGCAGGTGACGCTGACCATGCTGGCCATGACGGCCGGCGTGTTCGGCCTGCTGGCGTTGCTCGTTAAGCGGCGAGCGATCGGTGCGGCGCTGGCGCGGGTGCACGGCGAATTCGCCACCAATCTCGGCCTCCTGCTCTTCAACCTCGTGCTGCTGGGCCCGCTGTTCGCGGTGCCCGAGGGCCTGATCCGCGACCAATTGGTGGCTCTCCCCGCGCTGGGCGCATTCTGGAGCGGGATCAACGAATTGGCGGTGCTTTTCTGCGCCATCCTGGTCTACGATTTCGTTGTCTACTGGCGGCACCGCGCCGAACACCACAGGTTGCTGTGGCCGATCCACGCCACTCACCACGCAGACACGGCGCTGCACTGGCTTTCGGTCCATCGCAAGCACCCGCTCAGCAAATTGCTCAGTGTGCTTGTGGACATCTGGCTTTTGTTCCTCCTTGGGTTCCCCGAATGGGCGATTGCCGGCGCGGCCTTCCTCCGCAGCTGGTGGGGATTTTTCATCCATGCCGATGTTCCATGGACTCTCGGAATCTTCGGTAAAATACTGATATCGCCCGCTGCACACCGCCTGCACCACATCCGCGACGAGGCGCTGATGGGAAGCAATTTCGGCAACACCGTGACTCTATGGGACAGGCTGTTCGGCACCTATGTCGATCCGGCGCCGTATCTCGATTGCGAGACCGGCATTGCCGAGGGCACGCGCGGCTTCCTCGGCGAACTCGGCCGACCGTTCGAGCGGCGCTACCGCATCGGGGTGGGTGCGAGTGCGGTAGAGCCTAGGCCAGCGCCGCCAGCTGGTACATGATCTCGACGTAACCCATCGTCGCGTCGGTAATCCCGGCCACCTTGGGATTGCTCGATTCCACTACGTAATACTCGTCCGGCGCATGCGCGCCCGAGCCATGACCGAGGCCGAAGTGTCCGGCAGGGATGCTCACCGGCGGTGCTGTGAATGTCGCGCCTGGCCACGAGCCGGCAAGGCGTGGATTGAGCCTCGCCTCGACCCCCAGCGCCTCGTAGGCGGCCAGCTCGGCGCGAATGAGCGCACTGTCTTCGGCCGTCTCGGTCGGGTCGTAGCCGCCCGAAACATTCACTTCGACATCGGGAAAACCCTGCGCATCGAGATGCGCGCGCAGCTTGCGCACTGCCTCTTCGCGGGTCTGGCTGGGCACCAGCCGTAGGTCGAGTTTCGCTACGCCGCGACCGGGCAGGATGGTCTTGCCGCCCGGACCGGTGTAGCCCGCGACGAGCCCTTCGATATTGACCGTTGGCTGCCCTGCCAGGCGGATCATCGCGTCTTCGAACGACAAATCGTCGATCCAGTGGGTGATGCCGAGGCTTGCCTTGGTCAGTTCCTCGTTTCCGGCGGCGGCGGCCTGACGGACCAGTTCCTTCTCGCGCTCGGTCAGCGGGCGCACGTTCTCGAACCAGCCATCGATCGCCACCGTGTTGCCGTCGGGCGTGACGAGCGTGTTGAGCGCATGGACAAGTCGCCAGACGGGCGAATCGACCGCGGCCTTCTGGCTCGAATGGATGTCGCCCTTGGGGCCGCGACCCCATTTTTCACCGCTCGCCACCAGTTCGAGCTCGACGATGCCTTTCGAGCCCAGATTGACGTTCACTGCCCCGGTCGGTCCCTGCCAGCTGGCCGGAATGAAGATACCTGCGCATTTCCGGAGTGCGGCGAGCACGTCGGGCGTCTCGGCGATCTGGCGGAAGTGGGGGCTGCCGATCTCCTCCTCGCCCTCGCAGATGAGCGCGATGTTGACCGGAGGGGTAACGCCCGCCGCCTTCATCGCGTGGAGCGCGGCGAGGAAGGTGGCCTCGGGGCCCTTCTGGTTGACCGCACCACGGCCCATGATCGCCTTTCCCCAGTCGGCCTTGTCGACGATTTGTGCCGCGAGCGGGGGCGAGGACCACTCGGCGGGATCGAACTGCTTCACATCGTACATGAAATAGATGCCCAGGGTCTGCGGTGCGCCATTGTCCATGAAACCGACGACCCCGGGAATCCCGTCGGTGGGAATCTGCCGGACACCGGTAAAGCCCGCAGCGCGGGCCAGGTCTTCCATATAGGCCGCGCCTTCCGGGACGTTGCGGTTCTCCGCGGCGATGGTCGGCAGGGCGATCCACTCCTGAATGCGCTTGATGTCGGTTGCCTTGTTCGCCGCTGCCGCCGCTCGGATCGCCGCGCGGGCGTCGGATTGCGCGAAACCGGTCCGCGGCAGCAATGCTGCTCCCGCGCCAAGCAGCATGGACGATCGCAGCAGCGTACGGCGGTCGGTTGGAAAGCGTGTGAGTCCGGTCATCTCATTCCCCCTGATTTGCCGAAGGAATGCACGCGGCAGGGCAGGCTGACAAGCTAGTCGGCGAGCTTCACGAAACTGTCGAGTACGCGCTTCTCGCCCGCCTTCTCGAACTCGATAGTCAGCTTGTTGCCTTCCTGATCGGTGACGCAGCCGTAACCGAACTTGTCGTGGAACACGCGTGCGCCAATCGCGATGTCGCTGCGCGGCTTGGCGGCGAAGCTGGCGGCGCTCCGGCCCGGCTCGGCAAGTCGCTTGGGCGTTGAGTCGTAGCCGCTCGACAGCGCGCGCTGCCAGCCGGGGCCGCGTGAGCCCGACCGCTCGGGACGGCTGGAGGAGACATGCGCGAAGGGATCCTCGGTCTCGCTCCAATTGGCGCGCCACAGAGAGGCACCGCCAGTCATGGTGGTTTCACTCTTGATATGCTCTTCTGGCAAATCCTCGATGAAACGGCTGGGGATCGAGCTGGTCCACTGGCCGTAGATGCGCCGGTTTGCAGCATGAAGGATCGTGCACCGGCGCCGCGCGCGGGTGATCGCGACATAGGCGAGCCGGCGTTCCTCCTCGAGGCTTGCGAGCCCGCCTTCGTCGATTGCGCGCTGGCTGGGGAAGACCCCTTCCTCCCATCCGGGCAGGAAGACATGATCGAACTCGAGCCCCTTGGCGGCGTGCATGGTCATGATGGTGACCTTCTCGCCATCGTCGGCACGGTCGTTGTCCATCACCAGGCTGACATGTTCGAGGAAATCGCCAAGCGTCTCGTACTCTTCCATTGCGCGGGCAAGCTCGGTGAGGTTTTCCAGCCGCCCGGCGCTTTCGGGGCTGCGATCCTTCTGCAGCATGTCCTCGTAGCCGCTCTCGGCGAGCACCGTGCGCAGCAATTCGGAAGTCGTCACCTTTTCCGCCATCTCGCGCCAGTGAACGAACTGGCCGAGCAGTCCGACGAGGCTGTTCTTCGCCCGTGCGGGCAGCTCGTCGCTGTCGCAAAGGTCGAGGCTGGCAGCAGCGAGCGGGGCCTGCGTCCGGCGCGCATGGCGTCGCATGGCTTCGAGCGTCTTGGCGCCAAGTCCGCGTTTGGGCTGGTTGTAGATGCGCTCGAAGGCAAGGTCGTCTGCAGGCTGGGCGATGGTGCGCAGATATGCGAGCGCATCGCGGATTTCGGCGCGTTCGTAGAAGCGGAAGCCCCCAACGATGCGATAGTTGAGCCCGATCTGGATGAATCGGTCCTCGAACTCGCGCGTCTGGTATTGCGCGCGCACGAGGATCGCGACCTGGTCGAGCGGAGCGCCTTCGGCCTCGAGCCGTTCGATCTCCTCGCCCACGCGGCGCGCTTCCTCTGGCGCATCCCACACGCCGATCACGCGGACCTTGTCGCCCGCCGGAAGCTCGGTCCACAGCGTCTTGCCGAGCCGCTCGCTATTGGCGTCGATCAGGCCCGATGCGGCCGCAAGGATCTGCGGTGTTGAGCGATAGTTCTGCTCGAGCTTGATCACCGCGGCGCCGGGAAAATCCTTTTCGAACTTGAGGATATTGGCGACTTCTGCGCCGCGCCATGAATAGATCGACTGGTCGTCGTCGCCCACCACGCAGATGTTCTTGCGCGTCTGCGCAAGCAGGCGCAGCCACAGGTACTGGACCTGGTTGGTATCCTGATATTCGTCGACCAGGATATATTTGAAGCGCTGCTGATACTGCTCGAGCACGTCGCGATGCTGGCGGAAGATATTGAGCATGTGCAGCAAAAGATCGCCGAAATCGCAGGCGTTCAGCGATTTGAGCCGCTCCTGGTAGAGCGTGTAGAACTGCGCCCCGCGGCCATTGGCGTATGCCTCGTTCTCCACAGCATCGAGATCGCCGGGATTCAGCCCGCGGTTCTTCCAGCGGTCGATCAACCCTGCCAGCTGGCGCGCCGGCCAGCGCTTTTCGTCGAGATCGTTTTCCTGGATCAGCTGCTTGAGCAGGCGCAATTGGTCGTCGGGATCGATGATCGTGTAGTTGGACTTCAGTCCGACCAGTTCGGCATGCCGGCGCAGCATGCGCGCACCGATCGCATGGAAGGTACCGAGCCAAGGCATGCCTTCGACTGCATCGCCGATATGCCGGCCCACGCGCTCGCGCATCTCGCGCGCCGCCTTGTTGGTGAAGGTGACGCAGAGGATCTCGCTCGGCCATGCCCGGCGCGTTGCGATGAGATGTGCCAGCCGTGCGGTAAGCGCCGCGGTCTTGCCGGTGCCCGCTCCGGCCAGCATCAGCACGGCGCCCTCGGTCGTCAGGACGGCCTCGCGCTGGGGTGCATTCAGGCGTGCAGCATAGGCAGGAATCTGCGCTTTTTCTGGCGCGTCGGACGGGGTGGAAAGCTCGGTCATGCGGTATGGAACAGCTAGGGAACGCTTGCCCGCAACACAAGCCCCATAGCCTGCCCCCCGTCGGAACCGACGCGGCATTTCCTGCGTAGGACGGGCAATGACAACGACAAATGGAGTGTTCTCCAATGCGTACCATCATTCTCGCCGGCGCTGCCGCCTTGGCTTTCACCGCGACCCCGGCTTTCGCCGACCATCATATGGACGACGAGGGCTTCACCTGGAGCGCCGAGCAGGAAGCCATGTATGACGCATGGCCCGCCGATCGCCAGGCTGCCTATGACGCATGGCCCGCAGATGTTCAGGAGTATTACTGGACGCTGACGCCCGTGCAGGTGAAGGGCTGGTGGCTGCTGACCGACGACCAGCGCATCCGGATTTACGAGATGACCCCCGAAGCGCGTGCGCAAGCCTGGATGCAGGTCCAGGCGCAGGTGCCGAACGCGACCGCAACCGCTGCCACGAGCGCTGCGGCCTCGGCCAGCACCATGACCCCGCGTTTTGTCAGCAAGGAAGTGACCCAGACGACCCCGGCCGGTTATATGGCGGCTTCGGGTGACGACTTGCCGGTGTGCAAGGGCGACCAGCAGGACGGCTGCATCAACAGCTGGGCCAAGAACAAGACCGGCCACCGCCCGCTCGAATACTGGCCCGGCAAGCCGGCCAGCGAAATCCCGGGCAAGCTGCCGGCGAAGAAGCCCGGCACATAGTCAGGTCTTTCCGCGCGCGCTTGGCTCCCTTGGAGCCCCGGGCGCGACGCTTGGAGGGGGCGGGGCTGCCATGGCGGCCTCGCCCCTTTCGCGCATCTAGCTCTCGAGCCGGAGTAGCGTAAGCTTGGCTTTGCCGACTTTGCGATCGGCGTCGATGGCGAGGCCCTTCACCGAAACCGTTTCCTTCGCTCCGGTCTCCAGCGCCATCAAGGTTACAGGCCCGATCCATCCGAGCCGCAGCATGCGGTCGAGCGCGACCTGTCCGGCGCCGGTGTCATAGGGCGGATCGAGCAGGATGAGATCATGCGGCTGTTTTGTAGGGCCCAGCGACATGACAGAGGCCTGCTGTACAGTCGACCGTGTCCGCGCCTCGAACGCATCGATATTGCTTCGGATCGCCTTGATCGCCGCGCTGTCCTGCTCGACAAACAGGCACGAGCCGGCTCCGCGCGACAGCGCTTCGAGACCGAGTGCTCCCGAGCCGGCGAAAAGGTCGGCGACGCTCAGTCCTTCGAAACTGCCCAATCGACTGGCGAGCATGCTGAAAAGGGTCTCGCGCGTACGATCGGCGGTCGGGCGGGTCAGCTCGCCCTTGGGCGCGACCAGCTTTCGCCCGCGCCATTCGCCCGCGATGATCCTCATTTGCGGCCACCGCGGGCGAGTTCGCGCTTGAACGCCATGACATCGCCGCGCTTGATCTCCAGCGCCTGTCCGCGCGGGAGGTCGCCGATGTGGAACGGGCCGTAGCCGATGCGCAGCAGGCGGTTTACTTCGAGCCCGAGATGTTCGAGCACCCTGCGGACTTCGCGGTTCTTGCCTTCCCGCAGGGTCAGCTCGATCCAGCGATTCCTGCCCGATCCGCGCTCGAGATCGGCCTCGATCCTGCCGTAGCGCACGCCGTCGACTTCGATCCCTTCGATCAGCTTGTCGAGATCGGCCTGGGTGACATTGCCGAAGGCGCGCGCGCGATAAGTCCGCGGGACGCCGCTCGACGGCAGTTCCATCGCGCGCTTCATCTCGCCGTCATTGGTGAGCAGCAGCAGGCCTTCTGTGTTGTAGTCGAGGCGGCCCACCGGCATGACACGCCCGGCATCCTTGGGCAGGGCGTTGCGCAGCGCGGCGTAGATCGTCGTCCGACCCTTGGGGTCGTGCTCGGTCGTCAGCATTCCGGCCGGCTTGTGAAAGGCGAACAGGCGGGTTTCTTCCACCGTACCGACGGGCTTTCCGTCGACCGTTACGCCGCCCAGGCCGGTGAGCTTGACCGCCGGCGTGTCGAGCACCTTGCCATTGATCGCCACGCGCCCGTCGGCGATCATGCGCTCGATTTCGCGGCGGCTGGCGACGCCCGCGCGTGCGAGCAGCTTGGCGATCCGGTCGCCTTCCTCGGGTAGTCGATTGTCGGCCATGGCCGCGCAGCTAGGCCTTCAATCGGCCGCCCGCAAGGCTTCTTCGACGGTCTCGTGGTAGCGACGGATGCCGCCTTCCATCGTGCCGAGCGTGAGATGCGGCACCGCGCCCGTCGCCAGGCCCTGCTGGCCGAGCTCGGCCGCACGGAAATCTTCGCTCGCGAAGACCCCGCCGTCGAGCAGCGCCCAGCTGCGTTCCCAGTGATCGCGCGCCTTGTCGGTCGCAGGATGTTCGGGGATGAGCATGAAGTCCTCGACCAGCGTGCGGTCGTGCGCCTGCGGCATCATCACCATGACGTTGATGTAGTCGGGGCTGGGGATGATCAGTGCGCCGGGCAGCAGCTGATAGGCGAAGGTTACAACGCGGCGCAGTGCGGCCATGTCTTCGAGGTCGACACCCACCATCTCTTCCAGACGCCCGACCGCGGCACGCGAATGCGGACCGATCATGTCGCCGCTGGTGACGCCGTCCTTGAAGAAGGGGCCGATCGTCTTCGCATGCAGCCGGGTGACATGGTAGCTTTCGAGGAAGGCATCCATGATCAGCTTCCAATTGCCCGCGACCTCGTGCGTCTTGCGGCGGAAGAGCACCTGGTCGCCCATGCCGAGCGCGTCGAAATCCTCGCCGAGCTGGTTGGCCATCGAGAAATCCGCCGTTTCCGCTTGCGGGCAGAACCAGATGAGCCCCCCGGTCTCGCGGCTCGGCAGCTCGACAAGGCCGTGGTCCTCCTTGTCGAGGCCGGGGAAAGTGTCGGGGCGCGGCAGTGCCAGCAGTCGCCCGTCCACCGCATAGGTCCAGGCATGATAGGGGCAGACGAGTTTTTTGGTGCAGTGCACCCCGTCACCTTCGACCAGCCGAGTCCCGCGATGACGGCAGACGTTAAGGAAAACATGCGCCTGCCCTTCCGCGTCGCGCGTGATCAGCAACGGGCGCCCGGTCGCATCGTGCGGAACCGCCATGCCGGGATCGGGCAACAGCGCCGATGGGCAGAGGATCTGCGGCAGGCGGTCGTAGATCGCCGCCTTCTCGCGCGCCCAATATTCGGGATCGATATAGACGCTTGCCGGGACCTTGGTCATGGCGCTCGTGTCGCGCTTGCGTCCTTCGGCAATGTCACGGGCCAGCGCGAGCATACCCTCGCTTGGTCGACCTGCTGTGGGTTTGGTGTCGACATCGCTCATTTGCGCTGTTCCTCTCGCTCTCTCTCGTCGCTAGTGTCGCAAAAAAATGGCGCAAACGGAAGGACGCTAGGGCATGGCCGAGGTCGCGCAAGAGACACGAAAGATATCTGCCTGGCGTGCGCTCGGCATGGCACTGGGCAACCGCAAAACCGGATTCATGCTGCTGTTCGGCTTCGCCAGCGGGCTGCCCTTCGCGCTTTTTCTGGGCACGCTGTTCGCCTGGCTGACCGAGGCCGAGGTGGATCTCGAGACGATGGGCATCTTCTCACTGATCGGCCTCGCCTATGCCTTCCAGTTCCTGTGGTCGCCACTGATCGACAAGCTCGACATACCGTTGCTGCGACGGCTCGGACGGCGCAAGCAGTGGATCGTCCCGATGCAGATGCTGCTCGGCGCGATACTTGTGACGATGAGCCTGCTCGAACCCAAGAGCCAGCTGGGCCTGTTTTCGCTGCTCGCCGGGATCGGCGCCTTCGCCAGCGCCACGCAGGACATTGCGATCAACGCCTGGCGTATCGACGTAGCCGACGAGCGCGCGACGATCGACATTCTCTCGACCGTCTACCAGATGGGCTACCGTCTCTCCTCGCTGGTCGGCGGCGCGCTCGGCCTGATCATCGCTGCGCGGATCGGCTGGCCCGAAACCTACATGATGATGGGGGGCATCCTGCTCGCCGTCGGAGCCGTGGGTCTTTTCGCTCCCAATGCGGAAGGCTCGGCGGAGGCGAGCGAGGGCGACGAGCAGGTCCGCGCGCTGCGTCGAGCGGGCGAGCTGGCACCCGCGATCCGCAACCGGGCGCTCGCCGCTGTCGGGCTGCTGTGGGCGGTGGCAATCGGCGCGGTACTGACCTTCATGATCATGTCGATGACCAATGCGCCCGAGAACCGGCCCAATCCGACCGAGTTCACGCTGACCTGGGGGCCGTGGATAATCGTCGCGACGATTATCCTTCCCGCACTTATCGCGGGATGGCTGGCCGGGCAGAAGAAGCAGGGCAAACATTTGCTCGCCGAGGATGCGCCGCCGGCCCGGGGCGGTGCCTACGCGCTCGACCACCTCTATCGCGCACTGGTGCTGCCGCTGGTCGAATTCGTTGGCCGGATAGGCTGGTCACTGGTGCTCATCCTCGCCGTGGTGCTGACCTATCGCATATGCGATGCGATCTGGGGCACCTTTGCCTACCCCTTCTATCTTGGAGAGCTGCAGTACACCAATGACGACGTGGCCTTCGCCTCGAAGTTCTTCGGCGTTGGCGCGATCATTGCGGGGCTGGCGCTCGGCGGCTTCATGCTCACCGTGCTCGGCCGCATGGCGACGCTGCTGATCGGCGGCATTCTCGCCGCGCTGACCAATCTGCTCTATGCCGACATGGCGCTGGGCGGGGCACACATGCAGGCCTTCAGCGATGCGGTCGGCTTTACCTACCTCATCGAGCAGGTGCCGGGGATCGGCGATGCGGATCTGGCCAAGCTGACCATCACCATCGGCTTCGAAAACCTGGCCATCGGGATTGCCGGGGCGGCCTATGTCGCCTGGCTGTCCTCGATCGTCTCGAAGAAGTTCAGCGCGGTCCAGTATGCGCTGCTATCATCGCTGACGCTGCTCGTCGGGACGCTCGGGCGCGGCGCGCTGGGCGAGATGATCGAGAAGCAGGGCTTTTACGATGTCTTCATCCTCACCACCTGGATCGGGCTTGCCGCCTCGGTGCTGGTGTGCCTCGAATGGTATCGCGAACGCCGGGGCAAGGCCGCCGCGGGTATCGTCGCGCCCGAGGCCGGCGAAGTGGCTCCGGCAGAATGATCAGTCCGGATATTCGCCGTTGAGGCGCAGCACCTCACCGGCGAGATAGAGCGAGCCCGCGATGAGGACGGGCAGGCTGCCCTTGGGCAGGGCTTCGAGCGCTTCGGGGACCGATTCTGCCGCGCCGGTGCCCTTGCCGAAATCCTGCGGCGAATGGAATTCGTGATCGGGCACCGGTACCGCGGTGATGCTCGCCAGATTGCCCGCCAGCGGCCGGATGATCGCTGCGGGATCCTTGTTCTTGAGCATGCCGAGGATGAGGTGCAGCCGCTGGCCCTCGAAATGTTGCGCCAAGGCCGCGCCGGCGCTGGGATTGTGCCCGCCATCGATCCAGACCTCATGCTCCCTGGTCAGCGGACCCGGGCGGAGCCGCTGCAAGCGCGCCGGCCAATGGGCGTTGCGCAAGCCTGAAACGATCGCTTCCTCGGCAATGGGGATCAGGCTCTGGTGGCGAAGCATGGCGATCGCCAGCGCGGCGTTTTCCGCCTGATGCGCTCCGACCATTGACGGCACGGGCAGGTGCAGCTCGCCATGGCTGTCGCTGTAATGCAGTACGTTGCCGAGGGCGCTTGACGTCCAGTCGCGCCCACGCATGGCGAGGATTGCCGTCCGTTCCTCGGCGATCCGCTCGATTTCCGTCGCCGCTTCGTCCGCATAGTGCAGAGTAACCAGCGGACGTCCGGGTTTGGCGATCCCTGCTTTCTCGAAGGCGATTCGGGCCAGCGGGCGCTGCGGAACATCCTTCTCGGGGGCGAGCAGGAAACGTTCGTGATCGATGCCGAGTGCGGCGATGCCGCAGGCGGCGGGCCTTTCGATTACATTGGTAGCATCGAACCGCCCGCCGAGACCGACCTCGACGACGCAGGCGTCGGCGGGAACGCGGGCGAATTCGGTGAAACCCGCGGCGATGGTGACTTCGAAAAAGCTCGGGTTGAGGCCTTCGCCGGCATCGAGCACCTGCGCAAGCAGTGCGGCGAGGCGGTCGTCCTCGACCAGCTTGCCGGCCACGCGAATGCGCTCGTTGTAGCGCACGAGATGCGGGCTGGTGGTGACGTGGACCGTGTGACCCTGCGCTTCCAGCATCGCACGAAGAAAGGCGCAGGTCGATCCCTTGCCGTTGGTCCCGGCAACGTGGAGGACGGGCGGCAGGTGGTGATGCGGATTGCCGAGCCGCTCGAGCAGCGCGCGGATCGTGCCTAGGCCAAGCCTGCCATCGGGTACCGAGAGGCGCGCGAGCCGGTCGAGCTGTTCTTGGACAGCGGCGCTGTCGGAGCGCGCGAAGTCCCGCATGATCTGGCTCAGGCGGCCTTTGCAGGCGCCAGATAGTCGAGCAGCGTCGCCAGCGTGTCCTTGAGGTCGTGCCGGTGCACCACCATGTCGACCATGCCGTGCTTGTGGAGGTATTCGGCGCGCTGGAAGCCGTCGGGCAGCTGTTCGCGAATCGTGTCCTGGATCACGCGCTGGCCGGCGAAGCCGATCAGCGCGCCGGGTTCGGCGATATGCACGTCGCCGAGCATGGCGTAGCTCGCGGTGACGCCGCCCGTGGTCGGGTCGGTCAGCACGACGATGTAGGGGAGCCTCGCTTCCTTCAGCCGGCGCGTCATCACGGTTGCCTTGGGCATTTGCATCAGGCTGAGAATGCCTTCCTGCATCCGCGCGCCTCCGGCGGCGGTGACGACGATATAGGGGCAGTGCCGCGTCAGCGCGCGTTCGGCGCCTTGGCAGAAGGCAGTGCCCACCGCCATGCCCATCGATCCGCCCATGAAGCCGAAATCCTGCACGCCGACGACCGCGGGCTTGCCCTCGATCGCGCCCGAACCGACGAGGAAGGCGTCCTTGTGCGGGCTCTTGGCGCGCGCCTTCTTGAGGCGGTCGGTATATTTCGACGTGTCGCGAAACTTCAATGGGTCTTCCTTCACCTCGGGGATCGGGAGAACCTCGTAGCCGGTGTCCAGCAGCTGGCGCAGGCGCTCGTCGGCACCGATCCGGCCGTGGTGCTCACAGCGCGGGCAGACGAAGGAATTGTCCGCATACTCCTGTGCGAATACCATCTGCTGGCAGCCGGGGCACTTGACCCACAGATCCTTGTCGGTGCTGCGCTTGGACAGCGAGGTGATCGAATTGCGGACGCGGGTGAACCAGTTCATGCGGCCGCCTTAGTCTGCATTCGCGGCTAAAAAAAGCCCAGTCATTGCGAGGAGCCGTCAGGCGACGCGGCAATCCGGATAGCGTGGGACTGGATTGCTTCGCTACGGTCGCGACGACTGATCACTGTCTCACTGGGCGGCGTGGACGGCCTGCGACAAGGCCGAGGTCAACTCGCGCAGCTTGGCAGGCGCTTCCGCACCATGCTCGGCCACAAGCTCGACCAGCGCGGAACCCACGACCACACCATCGGCCACACGCGCGATTTCGGCGGCCTGCTGCGGCGTGCGCACGCCGAAGCCGACCGCGACCGGGATGTCGGTCGCCCTTTTGATGCGGCTGACATTGGCCTCGATCGATTCGATTGCCGCTTGCTGCATGCCGGTGATGCCCGCGACCGCGACGTAGTACAGGAAGCCTTGGCTGCCCTCGACCACGGCGGGCAGACGGTTGTCATCGGTTGTCGGTGTGGCGAGGCGGATCGGGGCGATTCCGGCAGCGCGCAGTGCGGGGCCGAGCGCATCGTCCTCCTCGGGCGGGATGTCGACGCAGATCACGCCATCGACGCCGGCGTCTTTCGCCGCGGCGGCGAACCATTCGGGCCCGCGCCGGATCATCGGGTTGGCATAGCCCATCAGCACCACCGGCACCTCGGGATGACGCCGGCGAAACTCGGTCGCGATCCGCAGCACGTCGGCAGTGGTCGTGGCCGCGCCGAGCGAGCGGATATTGGCCTGCTGGATCGCGGGACCATCGGCCATGGGATCGGTGAAGGGCATGCCCAGCTCGATCACATCGGCACCGCCCTCGACCAGCGCGTCGAGATTGGCAGCCGTGTCGCCATCGCCTGCGGTGAGGAAGCACACGAGCGCGGGGTGGGGTTTGGCGAAGGCTGCGGAGAGGCGATTCGGGGTGTTCATGAGGTCAGGTTCGTTCATCTAACTCGGCAGAAGTCTGAGACATGGACCGGGTGTTACACTGTCCAAGGGCAAAAAAGCTGAGGGGGTGCAAGTGGGCTGCTTTCGGTCCGGAGGCAGGAAGAAGGTCGACGGTTCATGCAAGAGTCTTGGCACGGACACGACCGTGTAGGACAGGCGCTTATTGAAGTGGTCAGTCATCTAGCACTTTCGTGAACATGCCTATCAAAGCGAAGATTACCGTCATAGCTACCGCCCACCAAAAGTAGCGGTTCATATTTTCCATATCGCCTGAAGCGGATTGGCCAAGGATCCGAAAGCCGAAGAACAGCGGAAAACCAATCACAAGCCAGAACAAGCCAATCTTGGGTCGAAACGGAACCTCACGTCCCCAAATCCGCACGGTCTTTGTTCGACCCTTGGACTTGTTAGCCTGTTTACGCTTACCTGGCCGTTTGCGGCGGTGGCTCAAAGCACCACTCTCAGTTTTTCCATCAAATGATCGTCACCCCGGCTCCCGAGCCGGGGTCGGGCTGCTTTGAGCGTTGCGCGGAAAGAAGCACCACCCCGGATCAAGTCCGGGGTGACGATGGTGGTGGGGTGGGGCTTGGCAAAGGCGCTGGCCAGGCGATCACGCACGACGCTTGCGTTCCCAATTTTCGACAACGCCAAGCGCAAGTCCGAAGAGGAGCGAGATAAGGATAGCGGTGTTTCGGATGAACTCTGCTTCGGCTCGATTAGTGAAAGCCCATGCCCAAATGGCTATGACGAGACAGACAGCAACTGCTGCTGCAAAGATGTGTCCAAGCAATCTCACATCTCCACCCCAAGCTTCTCAGCCACGGTGAAGATGTCCTTGTCGCCGCGCCCGCAGAGGTTGGCGAGGATCACGCTGTCTTTCGACATCTCCTTCGCGCGCTTGGCCACGGCCGCGATCGCGTGGCTGGGTTCGAGCGCGGGAATGATGCCCTCGGTGCGGCAAAGCAGCTGGAAGGCCTCGAGCGCCTCCTCATCGGTCACGGCGGTATATTCGACGCGTTCCATGTCCTTGAGCCAGGCATGTTCGGGGCCGATGCCGGGATAGTCGAGGCCGGCGCTGATCGAATGCCCCTCGGTGATCTGGCCGTCCTCGTCCTGCAGCAGATAGGTCCGGTTGCCATGGAGTACGCCGGGGAACCCGCCAAGCAGCGAGGCGGCGTGTTCGTCGCCATCGAGGCCGTGCCCCGCCGCCTCGACCCCGAGCATCTTGACGTCCGCGTCGTCGAGGAAGGGGTGGAACAGGCCGAGCGCGTTCGAGCCGCCGCCGATCGCGGCCACCAGCAGATCGGGGAGGCGACCGATGCGGTCCTGCATCTGCTGGCGCGCTTCCTTGCCGATCACGCTCTGGAAATCGCGGACCAGCTCGGGATAGGGATGCGGGCCTGCGGCGGTGCCGATGATGTAGAAGGTGTCATGGACGTTCGCGACCCAGTCGCGTAGCGCCTCGTTCATCGCATCCTTGAGCGTGCCGCGGCCGCTGGTGACGGGGCGGACCTCGGCGCCCAGCAGCTTCATCCGGAACACGTTGGGTGACTGGCGGCGCACATCTTCGGCGCCCATGAACACCACGCAGGGCAGGCCGAAGCGCGCGCAGACGGTGGCGGTGGCGACACCGTGCTGCCCCGCGCCGGTTTCCGCGATGATCCGCGTCTTGCCCATGCGGATCGCGAGCAGGATCTGCCCGATGCAATTGTTGATCTTGTGTGCGCCCGTGTGGTTGAGCTCGTCGCGCTTGAACCAGACCTGCGCACCCCCGAGCGCCTCGGTCAGCCGCTCGGCGAAATAGAGCGGGCTGGGGCGGCCGACGTAATGTTCGAGCAAGTCGTCGAACTCGCGCTGGAATTCGGGATCGGCCTGCGCCGCGCGATACTCGCGTTCGAGGTCGAGGACGAGCGGCATCAGCGTCTCGGCGACATAACGCCCGCCGTAATCGCCGAAGTGGCCGCGATCGTCGGGCTGGTTGCGGAAGGAGTTGGGGGCGTCTTGCGTCATCTCCTGCCGCGCTTCGCATCCACCGGCGTGGTTGTCCAGAAAGCTATGATGGCAGGGCGGAAATTCGTTCTCGTCGCATCGTGGCGCTTCGGCGAATTCGCGAGGGGCGGTCCTGCGGGGCCGCCGCTTTTATGCCCGCACCGCGGCGCAGAAGGCAGCAATCTTGCCCGCGTCCTTCACTCCCGGAGCACTTTCCACTCCGCTTGACGTGTCGACCAACGGCGTGCCGGTTGCCGCTATCGCCTCGCCCACATTGGCAGCGGAGAGGCCCCCGGCAAGACCCCAAGGCAAGGATAGCCTAAGGCCGGACAGAAGCGACCAGTCGAAGCGCAGGCCCATGCCGCCGGGCAGCGCGGCGTCGCTGGGCGTCTTGGCATCGAACAGGATGAAATCGGCAGCCTCGCGATAGGCGTCGGCGCGGGCGACATCGGCGGCATTGCTGACGGGCATCGCCTTCCACACCGGCAGGTCGAAGCGCGAGCGTAGCGCGGCGCAGCGTTCGGGAGTTTCCTCGCCATGGAGCTGGATAGCATCGAGCCGGCCCGCAGCCACGGCCTCCCGCAGCAGCGCGTCATCGGGATCGACGAAGACGCCGACCTTGCCAATCGTTGATCCCGCCCGAGCGGCGAGCGTCGCGGCAGTGGCCGGGTCGACATGGCGCGGGCTCGGCGGGAAGAAGTTGAAACCGACGAAGTCCGCGCGCGCCGCGACAACTGCATCGAGCGTGTCGACGTTCGAAATTCCGCAGATCTTGATCCGTGCAGTCGCCATTGCCGCGTCCTAGGCTTCGGTCAGCGGCTTTTCCAGCACCGCGAAGCGGAGCGGCGGGTCGCGCGGCACGGGGAAGGGGCGTGTCTCGCCCGTCCGGCGATACCCGCGCCGTTCGTACCAGGCGATCAGCACCTCGCGCTGGGTGATGACCGTCATCTCCATGGCGCCGAGGCCCGACAATCGCGCCTGTTTCTCCGCCGCATCGAGCAGCTTGCCGCCAAGGCCCGCCGACTGCATCCGCGGATCGACGCAAAAGGTGCCGAGATAGCCCATGGTGTCGTCCTTGCGCGTTACCGCGACGCAACCCGTCAGTTCGCCATTGGCGCATCGCGCGACCAGCATGCTCACCGCTGGATCGGCGAGCATGGCTTCTACTTCCGCCAGCGAGATTCGTTCGTTGTCGAGGATATCGGCCTCGTGATTCCAGCCCTGCCGTGCGCTGTCGCCGCGATAGGCGCTCTCGATCAGCAGTTTGAGAGCCTTGGCATCGGCGGGCTGCGCCGCCTCGATTGCCGTCAAAGCGTCGCCTCGATCTCGCGCGCAGCCTTGGCCGGGTCGTCGGCGCGGCTGATCGGGCGGCCAATCACCAGCACGCTGGCGCCGTCGTCGCGGGCCTGGCGCGGGGTAACGACGCGCTTTTGGTCGCCCACCGCGCTGCCTGCGGGGCGCAGGCCGGGAACGACGAAGAAGCCGTCCCGCCACTGGTCGTGGACGGCCTTTATCTCCTGCCCTGAACAGACGATTCCGTCGAGGCCTGCCTCGCGCGAAAGATCGGCCAGCCGCATGACATGGTCGTGCGCGCTGCCCTCGATTCCGGTGCGCTGCAGGTCGCGGTCGTCCATGCTGGTGAGCATGGTGACGCCGACGACCTTGGTGTTCTCGCCCGCGGCCGCCTTGGCGTCTTCCAGCATCGCCCGCCCGCCGCTTGCGTGGACCGTGACGATACTCGGTTCGAGAACGTGAATCGCCTGCATCGCGCCGGCAACGGTGTTGGGAATGTCGTAGAGCTTCAGGTCGAGGAAGATCGGCAGGCCCAGCTGGCCGATCATGTGAACCCCGTGGGCGCCGTGGGCGCAGAAGAATTCGAGCCCCAGCTTGATGCCGCCGACATGGCCCTTGACCTGCTTGGCAAGGTCGAGCCCGTCGCGCAGCCGCGGGACATCGAGGGCGAGATAGATCGGGTTGGTCATGCGGATTGCGATGGCTCTGTTGAAATGGGATCGTCGGGTTCGGGAGAAGGATCGGCGGGCTGCGCCTGCTCGGCAGGCTTGGGTGCGGGCGCGGGGGTGGCCAGCCGCGTGGTCGCTGCCTCGAGCGCGCTGATTCGGCGTGTGGAGCGCCACTTGCTGGTCCGGTGGATCAACCACATCGGCACAAGCCCGAGCAGGAAGGAGACGATCACCAGCGCAGGAAGCTTGGTCTCGAGCACGAGGTTCGACCAAATCTGCACTTCGACCGGCTTCCAGTTGAAGAAGCTGAAAGCGAGCAGCGAAAACAGCAGCAGGACCCAGACGATAGTGCGCACGATCTGCATGAAGCCTTCCCCCCCCTTGTAACCTTTGATGCAATGCTAGGCCGCAGCGCCGCGCGCGTCTAGCCGAAGACCCGCGTGAAAATCGTGTCGACGTGCTTGAAGTGATATTCGAGGTCGAATTTCTCCTCGAGCTGTTCGACCGAAAGTGCCGCGGTGACCTCCTCGTCCTGCTTGAGCAGGTCGAGCAGCATCAGCTTACCGTCCGATTCCCACACCTTCATCGCATTGCGCTGGACCAGGCGATAGGCGTCCTCGCGGCTGACACCGGCCTGCGTCAGCGCCAGCAGCACGCGCTGCGAGTGGATCAGGCCGCCCATGCGGTCCATGTTGGCCTGCATGCGCTCGGGATAAACGAGCAGCTTGTCGACCACGCCCGTCAGCCGTGCGAGGGCGAAATCGAGCGTAATGCACGCGTCCGGCCCGATGAAGCGCTCCACAGAGGAGTGCGAGATATCGCGTTCGTGCCACAGCGCGACATTCTCCAGCGCGGGCAGGGCATAGGCGCGGATCATGCGCGCCTGCCCGGTAAGATTTTCGGTCAGGATCGGGTTGCGCTTGTGCGGCATCGCGCTCGACCCCTTCTGGCCGGGCGAGAAATACTCTTCCGCCTCGAGCACTTCGGTCCGCTGGAGGTGGCGGATTTCCACCGCCAGCCGCTCGATCGACCCGGCGATCACCGCCAGCGTCGAGAAGAACATCGCATGGCGATCGCGCGGGATGACCTGCGTCGAGACCGGTTCGACCGACAGGCCGAGTTTTTCGGCAACGTGCTCCTCTACCTGCGGGTCGATATTGGCGAAGGTCCCGACTGCGCCCGAAATAGCGCAGGTGGCGATTTCCTCGCGCGCCGCGATGAGGCGGGTCTTGCAGCGATCGAATTCGGCATAGGCCTGCGCGAGCTTGAGCCCGAATGTCACGGGTTCGGCATGGATCCCGTGGCTGCGGCCGATGGTCGGGGTGAACTTGTGTTCTTCGGCCCGGCGCCTGATCGCGGCGAGCAGGGCGTCGAGATCGGCGAGCAGGATATCGGCCGAGCGCGCGAGTTGCACCGCCAATGTCGTGTCGAGGACATCGGAGCTGGTCATGCCCTGATGCATGAAGCGCGCCTCGTCGCCGACGTTCTCTGCCACCCAGGTCAGGAAGGCGATCACGTCGTGCTTGGTCACCGCCTCGATCGCGTCGATCGCATCGACATCGATCTTCGGGTCGGTAGCCCACCAGTCCCACAAGGCTTTCGCGGCACTGACCGGCACCACGCCCAATTCGCCGAGCTTTTCGGTCGCATGCGCCTCGATCTCGAACCAGATGCGGTACTTCGCTTCGGGCTCCCACAGGGCAGTCATATCGGGACGGGCGTAGCGGGGGACCATGGCGGGCGAGACTCCGGTTCGATTGCAGCGGGAACGTGGCGCTGCCGCTAGGCGCGAGGAGGCCAAACCGCAACCCCTGCAAAAGCGGCAAGGCGGTGTGACCGTTTTGTCCATTCCGCGACAAACTGTTCATGGCGAGCGATATTCTGTTTGCGTTGGCGCGCTTCCCAATTACTCTTGCCGTTCGATTTTACTTGGGGGAATTCGTCTTGAGAGCCGTTTGTCTTGGCGCGGTCGCACCGCTCGCCATTCTTGCTGCACCGGCATGGGCCGGCGATACTGTTGTCTTCGAAGCGGCGCCTTTGTGGGTGGCGCCGGTCGATTTCGACGCGGCTGTCGAGAAGGGCGAGGAGATCGTGCTGTTCGACCGCCAGCTGCGGCTCGAGGACGGAGTGGTGCACCGGTTCACCGACATCGCCTACGACGTGCGCAATTCGGAAGTGCTCTCGCAGCTTGGAACGCTCCAGTTCGGCTGGCTGCCCGACAAGGGCGACCTGGCCGTCCACCGGATCGAGATCGTCCGCGACGGGACGGTGATCGACCTGCTTGCCCAGGGTATCGGCCATGAGGTCATCCGGCGCGAGACCGAACTCGAGCGCCGCACGGTGAATGGCGCGCTGACCGCGCTGTTCAAGATTCCCGGGCTCAAGGTGGGTGACATACTGCGCTTTGCCAGCACCACCACCAATCGCGACCAGGCGCTGGCTGGCGCCATGCAGGCGACCGAGGGACTAACGGCCAAGCCGACGCGGCTGGGATATGGACGCTTGCGCATGTCGTGGCCGGAGGCTTCGGGCGTATCCCATGCCATGCTGGGCCAGGCGCCCGAGCCGAAGGTGAGCCAGGTCAACGGCTATCGCACGGTCGAGCTGGTCCTGCCGATCGACAAGGTCGAGGAGATGCCCGAGGATGCGCCGGTCCGCTACAAGGCGCACCCCGCGATCATGACCGGAAGCTTTGCGACCTGGGCCGATGTGGCGGCGGTCATGGCGCCCCATTACGCAGCCGACGGTGTAATCGAGCCGGGCAGTGCGCTGGCGACCGAAGTCGAGCGCATTCGCGCCGCGACCGCCGATCCGCTCGAACGCGCAGCGCTGGCGCTGCGCACGGTGCAAGACGAAATCAACTATCTCCTCAATGGCATGGACGGGGGCAATTACCTGCCGCAGGCGCCGATGGAGACCTGGACTCTCGGCTATGGCGACTGCAAGGCCAAGTCGCTGCTGCTCCTCGCCATGCTGCACGAACTCGGCATCGAGGCAGAGGCAATGCTCGTCAATTCCGAATATGGCGACGCGGTCCAGCTGTGGAAGCCGCTGCCCGGGGCCTTCGACCATGTGGTGGTCCGCGCCACCATCGACGGGACTCCTTACTGGCTCGACGGGACCTCGGCGGGCTCGCGTCTCGCAACGATCCGCGAAGTGCCCGATTTCGGCTATGCCCTTCCGGTTCGCGAAAGCGGCGCCGATCTAGTCAAGCTGGAGCAGCGCTGGCCGGATTACGCCGATCGCACCATGCGCGTGACCTACGACTTTACGCGGGGCGTCGATATGCCGGCGCTCTACGAACTCGATGTCGAAACGCGCGGCCTGTTGGCAGCGCGGGTGGAGGCCAAGGCCAGTATCACCGATCCCAAGGAGGTGCTGGGCCATGCGCAGAAGTTCACCGAGGAGCTGTTCGATGGCTTCGTCTACGATGCGAGCTACAGCTACGATCCCGAAAGCGGTATCGGCCATCTGCGCGCCAAGGGGGTGCTGACCGATGCCTTCCGGCTCGATCGCGATACGGCGAGCCACAAGATCTATACTGCATCGACCAACTGGCAATTCAATCCCGACCGTGGCCGCGCGGCATGGCGGGACATTCCCTATCGCGTCGGCGGTCCGATGACCTCGGTCGAAGAGGCTACCTATCGCCTCCCCGATGGCGGAGCGGGCGCTGCTATCGTTGGATCGGGGGATCTCGCCGAGCAGACGGTCGCGGGCACCCGCTTCAAGCGCTCGCTGACCTTCGATGGCGGGGTGGTGCGCGTGACCGATTCGGCCAGTTACATTCCGCATGAAATTCCCGCAGCCGAGATCCCCGCGACGAAGGCTGCGATGCGCGCCATGAACAGCGCCGACCCCGAAATCCGCATCACCCAGCCGCGCCGCTTGTGGGAGCTGTCGGACAAGGAAGTGGCCCAGCGGGTGAAGGGGCTGATCGTGCCGGCCGACAGGTTGGTCGATCTGTGGCCGGACGAAGGCAATTTCCTCATGTTGCGCAGCGCCCTCAATTCGATGGGGCGCGACTATCCCGCAGCGCTTGCAGATATCGACGAGGCCATCGCGCTCGAGGGAACCGCAAATGCCTATTCGGGGCGTGCCGAAATTCTCACCCGGATGGGGCGTTTCGAGGATGCGGCAACGGCCATGCGCACGGCTTACGAGCTCACCGGCAACCTCGCCGATGCCACTGGCTACGCACATGCCCTGGCGCTGGCAGGCAGGGCGGAAGAGGGTCTCGACCTGCTCGACTCGATCGACGTCAGCGGCGAGGACCGCTCGACCGTGGCCCAGATCTTCGCCGAGATCGCCGGTACCACCGACCGCAGCGACGAGGGCTGGGCCATGCTCGCTGATGCCCTGGCCGAGCGGCCGGGGGACGATTCGCTGCTCAATTCGCAGTGCTGGTTCATGGGGACCTGGAGCTACCGCCTCGATGATAGTGCCGAACTCTGCGACCGCGCGGTCAAGGCTGCCAGCTACAGCGCCGCGGCGCTCGATAGCCGGGCGTTGGTGTTCCACCGGCTCGGACGCGAGGAAGAGGCGCTGGCGGACCTCGAAGCCGCGCTGAAGAAGGAGCCCGGTCAGGCGGCGAGCCGCTATCTCCGCGGGATCATCCGGCTCGGTCGGGGCGAGAGCGAAGGCCGGGACGACATCCTTCAGGCGCTGCGGCTGGCACCCGATATCGCGGTTCGGTACAAGCGCTACGGGATCGCGCCGACGCGCTGATCCCCTCGCTCAGACAAGTCCCTTGGCGCGCAGCGAGACGTGACCCTCGCGGCCGATGATTACATGGTCGTGCACAGTCACGCCGAGCAACCGCCCGGCCTCCGCGATGCGGGCGGTGATCGCGATGTCGGCGCGGCTCGGCTCGGGATTGCCGCTCGGATGATTGTGCACCAGGATCAGCGCGGTGGCCCCGACGTCGAAGGCCTTGCGGATGACCTCGCGCGGGTGGATCGCCGCCTCGTCGATCGATCCTTCGCCGAGCAGGTGGTCGAGGATCAGCCGGTTCTGGGCGTTGAAATAGAGCACCCGAACACGTTCGTGATTGAGATGCGCCATGTCGATCGCGAGATAATCGAGTAGCGCCTGCCAGCTGCCGAGCACCGGCCTGTCCTCTACCGCCCCCCGCGCCATGCGCCGTGCCGCGAGGCTGCAAGCATAGAGCGCGGCCGCGCTTGCTTCGCCCATCCCCTTGACCTGGCGCAGCGCCTGCGGATCGGCAGCCAGCACGGCGGCAAACGATCCGAAACGTCCGATCAGGGCTTTCGCCACCGGCTTGGTATCCCCTTGCCGGATGGCGGCGAAGAGCAGGAATTCGAGCAACTCGTAATCGGCCAGCGCCTCGGCTCCGCCCGAGAGAAGTCGCTGGCGCAAGCGCTGCCGGTGCCCGGAACCGGACCCGTCGGCCGATTTATTTCCGTCCCCCGGCAACCATACCCCCGTACGCGACGTTTCAGGCACTTGCATTGCCTTTGCAGGGCATTGGGCGCAAGTGTGGGATAGATGGAACGGGTCGCAGACGACATGAAGACGATGGTCGAGGGCGATTCGGGGACGCCCGCAGCGCGCCGCCGCAAGCGGTGGCTGGTCGTGCTCGCGCTTGCTGTCGCCTTGCTGGTCGCGGGCCTCGTGGCGTGGCTTTCGCGCGAGCGGATAGTCGACGATATTATCCAGGGCCAGCTCGAGGCCAGCGGTGTCCCGGCAAGCTATAAAATCGAGCGGGTCGGGGGACGCAAGCAGGTCCTCACCGATGTCGTAATCGGAGATCCGGCCGCGCCCGACTTTACCGCCAAACGGGTGGTTGTGACCTTGCGCCACCGGTTCGGCATTCCCGAAATTGCCGGTGTGGCCTTGGTCGAACCGCGGCTCTACGGCAGCTTCAGGGACGGCAAGCTCAGTCTTGGCAGTCTCGATCCCCTCGTCTTCGGGCCGAGCGAAAAGGCCCCTGCGCTGCCCAACCTCACGCTTGCGATACGCGACGGACGCGGATTGCTGGAGACCGATTACGGCCCGGTCGGCTTCAAGATGGTCGGTTCGGGCCTGGTCAGTCACGGCTGGAAGGGCACGCTTGCGGCGGTGGCGCCGCAACTGGCGTTGCCGGGATGCACGACCGGTCGCACCAGCGCGTTCGGCGAGGTCACCACCGTTTCCGGCGAACCGAAGTTTTCCGGGCCTTTGCGGCTGGCTGCGCTCACCTGCCCGGCGCAGGACCTAGTCCTCTCCGATTATGCGATCGACGTGACCGTGACCGGCGATACGCGACTCGCCAACCCATCGATCGAGGCGCGGCTCGAAGGGGGCGAAACGCGCTATGCGGATAACTCCGCCGCGGCGGTCCTGGGGACCGTCCGAGCCCAATTACGCGACCGGCTTGCCACCGCCCGTTTCTCGTTGGCGGCGCGGGGCGTACGCACCCCGCAAGCCCTGGCGGCGGTGCTGACTGCCGAAGGCCAGCTGCGGGCCAGTGACGGTTTCGCCCGCATCCAGCTCGACGGCGATGTCGAGGGCAACGGGCTTCGGCTCGGCCGCTCGCTGATCGATACCGTCAACGCGCTGGCTGGGGGCGGAAAGGGCACGCTGCTTGCGCCGCTGACGCGCAAGCTGGCGGGCGCCCTGCAGGCGGAGACCCGCGGCAGCTCGCTGGCAGCCGACGTCCGCCTGCGACGCGATCCGGCGGGCTATTCGCTGCTCTTCCCGCGTGCCGAGCTGCGTGGGGGCAGCGGCGCGCGCCTCGTCTCGCTGTCGCGCGTCGAGATTGCGGCACTGGCCGACCAGATGCCGCGCCTGTCGGGCAATATCGCCACTGGTGGTGCCGGCATGCCTCGCATCACCGGGCGAATGGAGCGCAGTGGATCGGGCGGATCGGTCTTCCGGCTGGCCATGGAGCGCTATGCGGCGGGCGACAGCGCGCTTGCCGTGCCCGAACTGGTCATCGCGCAGGGTGCCAGCGGCGCACTCGGATTTTCGGGTCGCGTCGTGGCGAGCGGGCCTTTGCCGGGTGGGTCCGCCACCAATCTGCGGGTTCCGCTCGAGGGGCGCTACGCCGACGGGCAATACGCGCTCTGGCGGCGCTGCATCGATATCGGCTTCGATCGCCTCGCGCTCGCCAGCTTTGCATTCGAGAAGCGCGGGTTGACGCTGTGTCCGCCGCGCGGGCGTCCAATCCTGGCCGGCGGGCCCGCTTCGCTGCGGATCGCCGCCGGAACGCCCGCTCTCGATCTGGAAGGTCGTCTCGGCGAGACGCCCATCCGGCTGACCAGCGGCCCGGTCGGATTCGCCTATCCCGGCGTCTTGACCGCGCGCTCGATCGAGGTAGCGCTGGGTCCTGCGGCTACGGCCAGCCGTTTCCGCATCACCGGCCTCGATGCGCGCCTTGGCGGCGATATCGCCGGGACCTTCAGCGGCGCCGATGTCGCGCTGGCCGCGGTTCCGCTCGACGTGACCGGCGCGAACGGCAACTGGCGTTACGCCGATGGCCGGCTGGTGCTCGACGACGCCGATTTCACGCTGGTCGATCGCCGCCAACCGTCCCGCTTCGAGCCGCTCGTCGCACGTGGGGCCGAGTTGACGCTGGTCGATAACCGGATCGATGCCCGGACCGACCTGCGCCATCCGGCCAGCGACCGCCTTGTCACCAGGGTCGATATTCATCACGACCTCTCCCGGGGCGGCGGTTATGCCGAACTCGACATTCCGGGCGTCCTGTTCGACCGCACGCTGCAGCCCAAACAGCTGTCGCGGCTGGCCGAGGGGGTCATTGCCAATGCCGATGGGGTGGTGACCGGCACGGGGCGGATCGATTGGGCGCCCGACGGCACCGTCACCAGTACCGGGCGCTTCGCAAGCAAGGATCTCGACTTCGCCGCAGCTTTCGGGCCGGTCAAGGGCGCCAGCGGGACGATCGAGTTCACCGACCTGCTCAACCTCACCACCGCGCCGAACCAGACGATCCGCGTGGCATCGGTCAATCCCGGGGTCGAAGTGTTCGACGGCGAGGTCGGTTTCCAGCTGCGCAATGGCGAATTGCTTACGGTGACCGGGGGCAGCTGGCCCTTCATGGGCGGCCGGCTGATCCTGCGCGACGTCGACCTCAAACTCGGCGCGAGCGAGGAACGGCGCTACATCTTCGAAATCGTCGGGCTCGATGCCGGGGCGTTCGTGAGCAAGATGGAGCTGGAAAACATTTCCGCCACCGGATTGTTCGACGGCACCGTGCCGATCGTCTTCGATGCCGAAGGGACCGGCCGGATCGACACCGGCGTGCTGATTTCGCGCCCGCCAGGCGGCAATATCTCCTATGTCGGCAAGCTGACCTACGAAGACCTCTCGCCGATCGCCAATTTTGCCTTCGAAGCGCTCAAGAGCCTCGACTATTCGCAGATGCGGGTGATCATGGAAGGACCGCTGACGGGCGAGATCGTCACTCGCGTGCGCTTCGACGGGGTCAGCCAGGGCGAGGGCGCGAAGTCCAATTTCGTCACGCGGCAGCTTGCCGCGCTGCCCTTGCAGTTTCGCATCAACATCAAGGCGCAGTTCTATCGCTTGATGACCAGTCTCAAGTCGCTCTACGACCCGGCCTCGGTGCGCGATCCGCGCGAACTGGGCCTGCTGTCCGACGACGGCAAGCGGCTGCTGCGCCGCTCGGTTACCGCCGAGGAAGCCGAGCCCGATATCGACCCGGGGGACATCATCCCCGATGAACCCCCTATTCAGGACCAGGAAAGCGAGTGAGGGCTATGGATTACGGCAAATCGACCTGGAGGGTGGCGGCGATCATGCTGGCCACGGCTGCGCTGGGCGGGTGCATTACGGTGAACGCGCCCGAAGAGCCGATCGTGATCGAGCTGAACGTCAACATCCGCCAGGAAGTGATCTATCGCCTCGCCGAGGATGCGGGCAATACGATCGAGGAAAACGCGGATATCTTCTGATGGGTGAGATTATGAGCAGGATTTCGAAATCGGTTCTGGCGGCTGCGGTCGCGGCCGTATCGCTGGGCGCCGTCGCGTCGCCGGCCTTCGCGCAGCGCGATCCGGCTTACGCCGCCGCGCGTGCCGCCGGTCAGGTGGGCGAGCGGATGGATGGCTATCTCGGCATCGTCGTGGCCGAGACGCCCGACCTGCGGCGGATCGTCAACGACATCAATATCAAGCGCCGCGCGGTCTATTCCGAGCGGGCCAAGGCCAACAATGCCACGATCGAGGAATATGCGCTGACCGCAGGGTGCCAGGCGATCCTCGCGACCGAGCCGGGCGAGAAATACCAGGCGCCCGACGGCAGCTGGCAGACGCGCACCGTCGCCGCCCCGCTGCGCGATCCGCGCTGTCCGTAGCGCCGCTGCGGCAACCCGAATCGCAACAGCCCCCTGCCTCATCCGTGGGAAGGGGGCTTTTTTGCATCCTGCGCCGCGCCGGTGCCGTGCTCCGTGTTGACTCGCCACCACCCCCCTTCTAAGGGGGCGGCGCCCTCGGCGGGCAAGTCCGTGCCCGTGCCGCGCAACCCCCTGAAAAGGAGCAAGGCATGAGCGACGACGAACCCGCACGGGAACCAATCGAGGAGGATGCGCGGATCGACGCGCTGGAACAGCGGCTTGCGGCCGCCCAGCAGCGCGAAGAGGAGCGTAACCGTCCCAGGGCTTCGGGGGCCGATGCGAACTATCGCAGCGGCAATCGTGTGCTGGGGGACCTCCTGGGCGGGATTCTCGGCGGTGCGGTCATCGGTTATGCCATCGGCTATTTTACCGGTACCAATCCCTGGGGTCTGTTGGTCGGCCTGTTCCTCGGAATCGTGGTCGCCTTCAGGAACATTATCCGTGCGGCAAACCAGCGCCCCGAAGAGTGATCCCGAAAGGGGCGTCCGGGGCGTTAGTTACAGGATCTAGGGACTAGACAGACGTGGCAGCCGAGCAGGCCAAAGTCGATCCGATGCACCAGTTCACCATCGAACCGCTTGCCGGTTCGGGGGGCTGGGAACTCGCAGGCTACAACATCGCCTTCACCAATTCCGCATTGTGGATGCTGATCACCACCGTGGTGCTCTTCCTCTTCGTCCTTGGCGGCATGAAGCGCGAACTGGTGCCCGGGCGCTGGCAGATGACGGTGGAGACCTTCACCGGCTTCATCGACAACATGCTGGAAGCGAACATCGGCAAGGCCGGGCGGAAGTATGTGCCCTATGTCTTCAGCCTGTTCATGTTCATCCTGTTCGCCAATATCCTCGGCCTGCTGCCGCTTGGCGTGATCGGGCTGCACCCGTTCACTTTCACCAGCCACTTCACCGTAACCGGCGTACTCGCGATCATCAGCTTCTCGATCGTGCTGCTGGTCGGTTTCTGGAAGCACGGCCTCCATTTCTTCAGCCTGTTCGTGCCGCATGGTACGCCGCTGCCGATGATCCCGATCATCGCGCCGATCGAGTTCATCTCGTTCATGGTGCGCCCCTTCAGCCTCGGGCTGCGTCTCTTCGTCGCGATGATGGCCGGGCACGTGCTGCTCGAAGTGCTGTCGAGCTTCGTGATCGACGGGACCAACGCGGGTGCCCTGTGGGGCAGTGTCGTCGGCCTGCCGAGCTTCATCCTGATGGTCGGCATCTGCGCACTGGAACTGCTGGTCGCCGGCATCCAGGCCTATGTTTTCGCTCTTCTGACGTCGCTGTACATCAACGACGCCGAGAATCTTCACTAAGTCATCAATCAATCTATCTGATTTTCCAAAGGAGTTTGTCATGGAAATGGAAGCCGCAAAGCTCATCGGTGCGGGCCTCGCTGCGATCGGTGCCGGTATGGCCGCGATCGGCGTTGGTAACGTCTTCGGTTCGTTCCTCGAAAGCGCCCTGCGCAATCCGGGTGCTGCCGACGGCCAGCAGGGCCGCCTGTTCATCGGCTTCGCCGCTGCCGAACTTCTCGGCCTGCTGGCGTTCGTCGTTGCCATGATCCTGATCTTCGTCGCCTAATCGACGAATTTGGATTTGAGCCGGCCGGGGCATTCCCGGCCGGCCCACGAATTTTCGTACCCCGTCTTCGAGAGCTGAGATGCCCCAGATAGCACAGCTTGCCGAAACATGGTCCAGCCAGGTCTTCTGGCTGCTGGTCTTCTTCGGCATCACCTTCTTCGTCATCGGCAAGGGCATGGTTCCCAAGGTGATGGCAACCGTCGCCGAACGGGACGGCCAGATCGCCGCCGACCTCGCCGCTGCCAAGGCCGCGCGCGATGCCGCCGACGAACAGGAAGAGGCCTGGCGGGTGCGCGAGAACGAGAACCGCGCCGCGGCGCAGGCGATCGTCGCCAAGGCCAAGGACGAGGCTGCCGCCAAGTCCGAGAGCAAGCTGAAGGCGGCGCAGACGCGTCTCGACAAGAAGCTCGCCGAAGCCGAAACCCGCATCGCCGAAGCACGCACTGCCGCGCTCGCCGAAGTGGAATCGGTTGCCGTGGAAGCCGCGCAGGATATCGTCGCCCGCCTCGCCGGAGCGAAGGTGACCAAGCCCGCTGCGACCAAGGCCGTGAAGGAGGCGATGAGCCATGGCTAATCCCGTCCCCGAAGTCTTCGCCACCGAAGCGGTCGAAGTGAACACCGAAACCGGTCACGGCGGCGCTCCGACGCATGTCGAGCCCGAACTGTTCGGCCTCGCGCCCTACCAGATCGTCTCGGTCGCGATGTTCGTCCTGCTGCTGATCGCCTTCTTCGGCGCCAAGGTCCACAAAACCATCGGGGCCGGGCTCGACGGCAAGATCGCAGCGATCAAGGAACAGCTTGACGAAGCCAAGCAGCTGCGTGCCGAAGCCGAGGCGCTGCGCCAGGAATATGCCGACAAGATCGCCGGGGCCGAAAAGGACGCCGAAGCCATGCTCGCCAATGCGCAGCATGAAGCCGATGCGATCCTCGAGAAGGCCGAAGCCGACAGCAAGGCGATGGTCGAGCGCCGCAAGCGCATGGCCGAGGACAAGATCGCCGCAGCCGAGCGCGAGGCGGTCGAGGACGTGCGCAACCGCGCAGTGAATGCCGCGACCATGGCGAGCCGCAAGTTGATTGCCGAGAAGCACGATGCCGAAGCCGACAAGGCGCTGGCCGACAAGGTGATCGCCGGGATCTGATCCTTCGGGCACCAGTGAAAAATCGAGAGGGCGGTCCTGCGGGGCCGCCCTTTTCGATTCAGGGCTCGAGTACGAGCTTCCCGATGATTTCGCCGCGCTGCATTGTCACGAAGGCCTCGCGCCAGCAGTCGAGTGAGAGCGTGCGGTCGACATGGGGCCTGATGCGCCCCTCCGCCGCGAGTGCATCGACCGCATCGGCGATCCTCGCTCCGCGCTCGGGAAAGCGCCTCGCGTATTCGCCGGCACGCACGCCGACGACCGAGAAGCCTTTGATCAGCGGTATGTTGACCGCAATTTCGGGGATGCGGCCCGATACGAAGCCGATCACCAGAAGCTTGCCGCCGAATGTCACGCAGCGCGTACTTTCGTCGAACACATCGCCGCCCACGGGATCGTAGACGAGGTCGCACAGCCGCCCCTCGGTCAGCTCCGCGACTTCCTCGCGGAAATGTCCCGTGTTGAGGATGACCGCGTCGGGCCGCGCGATGGTGCGCAAGGCCTCGAGTTTGTCCTCTCGATGCGTGGCGGCGATGACCTTGGCCCCCATCGCTTTGGCAAGGTCGCAGGCGGCGAGGCCGACTCCGCCGCTTGCCCCATGCACCAGCACGGTCTGACCGGATTCGAGCCCGCCGATCTCGACCAATGCGACATAGGCGGTGTGGTAGGCCGCCCCCATCGCGGCGGCGGTGGCGAAATCCAGGCCGTCGGGAATCTTTCGCAGCGATGCAGCGGGCAGGGCGACATAATCGGCGAAGGCACCGGTCTTTGCTCCGCCGCGCACCCGGTCTCCAGGCGCGAATGCACTGCCTGGTGGAGCCTCCACCACTTCACCCGCCATCTCGAGACCCGAGACGAAAGGCGGTTCGGGTTTGAATTGGTATCTCCCCTGCGTCATCAGCAGGTCGGGATAGTTGAGCGAGGCGGCGCGAACGCGGACCAGGACCTCGCCTAGCGGCCGCTCGATGTCGGCCAGCTCGACCCCCGACAGGTCGGGCGACAGCTCACGTACGATGAGGGCCCTCATGGGCTTCAGAAATTGTCCTTGGCGGCGCGCAATGCTGCGAAGGTCTCCGCCGGACTCGTTCCGCCCCACCGGTCGCGCAGGTCGGCATCGTCGGCGCGCAGGAAGGGATTGGTTGCCAGCTCGCGCGACAGCACGGTCGGCACGGTGGACTCGCCGCGTTCGCGCTTCTCATCGATGCGTGCGGCATAGAGCCGCAGCTCCGGATTGTCGGGATCGGCATGGAGCGCGAATTTCGCGTTGGCCTGCGTATATTCATGCGCGCAATAGAGCATGGTGTTTTCGGGCAGGCTGCGGATGCGTTCGAGACTGTGCCAGAACTGTTCGGCTTGGCCCTCGAACATCCGCCCGCAGCCCAGCGCGAAGACGCTGTCGCCAACAAAGGCCGTGTCGGCTGCGGCAATGTGATAGGCGACATGGCCATTGGTATGGCCCGAGACGTCGATCACGCGCGCCGTCCACTCGCCCAGTTTCACAGCATCGCCATTGCCCACCACGCGGTCGATCGGGCTGAGCTTCTCGACCTCTTTCGGCGCGACGATGGTGGCCCCGGTCGCTTCGACGATCGCTGCGTTGCCGCCAGCATGGTCGGGGTGCCAGTGCGTGTTCCAGATCTGCGTGATGGTCCAGCCCCTGGCGGCGGCCTGGCGCAGGTATTCGGCGCCGTCGGGCGTATCGATCGCCGCGGTCTCGCCGCTGTCGGGATCGTGGAGGAGGAATCCGTAATTGTCGGACAGGCAGGGGAACTGGTGGACTTCGAGCATGGACGCGAGCCTACGCCGGTTCACCGAAACAGAAAAGGCCCGCCTGCTCCTGCGAGCAAGCGGGCCTTCCCTTGTCTTGCGATCCCCCGCGAAGGCGGGGGTCTCAGCCGGATTGGTGCCAAGCTGCCTGAGGTCCCCGCCTGCGCGGGGACCCGGGCTGCTTAGTCTTCCTTCTTCTTCAGCGCTTCGCCGAGGATGTCGCCGAGCGAGGCGCCCGAATCCGACGAACCGAACTGTGCAACGGCTTCCTTCTCTTCGGCGATCTGGCGCGCCTTGATCGAGAAGTTCGGCTTCTTCGAACGATCGAAGCCGGTGACCATCGCGTCGACCTTGCTGCCGACCTGGAAGCGGTCGGGGCGCTGTTCGTCGCGGTCGCGGCCGAGGTCGCTGCGCTTGATGAAGCCGGTCGCACCGTCTTCGCCGACCTGCACTTCGAGGCCGCCATCGCGGACTTCGAGAACGGTGACGGTGACGGTTTCGCCCTTGCGGAGCGTGCCCGAGGCACCGGCTTCGGTCGGCGCACCCTTTTCGAGCTGCTTCATACCGAGGCTGATGCGTTCCTTGTCGGTGTCGACGTCGAGAACGACGGCTTCGACCTGCTCGCCCTTGCGGTGCAGAGCGAGCGCGTCTTCACCCGAGATGCCCCAGGCGATGTCGGACATGTGGACCATGCCGTCGACGTCGCCATCGAGGCCGATGAAGAGACCGAATTCGGTGGCGTTCTTGACTTCGCCCGAGACCTTCGAGCCGACCGGGTGCTTCTCGGCGAACTCTTCCCACGGGTTGCGCTGGGCCTGCTTGAGGCCGAGGCTGATGCGGCGCTTCTCGCTGTCGACCTCGAGGACCATGACTTCGACTTCCTGCGAGGTCGAGACGATCTTGCCCGGGTGGACGTTCTTCTTGGTCCAGCTCATTTCCGAAACGTGGACCAGGCCTTCGATGCCCGGCTCGATTTCGACGAATGCGCCGTATTCGGTGATGTTGGTGACGGTCCCCGTCAGCTTCATGCCGACCGGGTACTTGGCCGAAACGCCATCCCACGGATCCGATTCCAGCTGCTTCATGCCGAGGCTGATGCGCTGGGTGTCTTCGTTGATGCGGATGATCTGGACGGTCACGGTCTGGCCGATTTCGATCATTTCGCTCGGGTGGTTGACGCGCTTGTAGCTCATGTCGGTGACGTGGAGCAGTCCGTCGATACCGCCGAGGTCGACGAAGGCGCCGTAGTCGGTGATGTTCTTGACCACGCCGTCGATCACCTGGCCTTCGGCCAGCTTGTCGATCAGTTCGCTGCGCTGTTCGGCGCGGGTTTCTTCGAGCACCGCGCGGCGCGAGACGACGATGTTGCCGCGGCGGCGGTCCATCTTGAGGATCTGGAAGGGCTGGGCCATGTCCATCAGCGGGGTGACGTCGCGCACGGGGCGGATGTCGACCTGCGAGCCGGGCAGGAAGGCCACGGCGCCGTCGAGGTCGACGGTGAAGCCGCCCTTGACGCGGCCGAAGATGCGGCCTTCGACGCGCTTGCCTTCGCCGAACTCGCTTTCAAGCTTGTCCCAGGCGGCTTCGCGGCGGGCGCGGTCGCGCGACAGCATGGCTTCGCCGTCGGCGTTTTCGACGCGGTCGACATAGACTTCGACTTCATCGCCGACACCGGGGGCGACATCGCCTTCGCCGCGCTGGAATTCCTTGAGATCGACGCGGCCTTCGCTCTTCAGGCCGACATCGATGTGCGCCATGCCGTTTTCGATGGCGGTGACGGTGCCCTTGACGACGCGGCCTTCGAAGCCGCCGTCATCTGCGCCGCCGAGCTGCTCGTCGAGCATTTTCGCGAAATCGTCGCGAGTGGGATTGGCTGCAGTTGCCATAGTTGAGTAGTCCTAACGTTCGTTTTGCTACCGGCCGCCGGTTTTCCCGGGGTCTTTACCCGTCTGCCTGCGCACCATTGCACGGGCCGTACGGGGCAAGAGGGCCGATGCCGCGCGGGGCCGATTGCCGTCGCGCGGGTCCTTTCAATCGACAGATTGCGAGAACGGGCGCGCGCCTAGGCCAAACCGCCGCCAAAGGCAAGGAAATTGCTCCCCTCGGAGAAATGCGGATGCCTGGTTAGGAAATTGTTTTCTGCTTCCCGTCACAAGGTGCAATCGACCGATGAACTCTCAATAGTGGATCCAGGCTACCCGGTAGAGCGCACATGAAACACAGGATATCGCCCCAGAACGTCACGGCCGGCATGTACATATGCGGTTTCGGTGGTGGCTGGCTGGACCATCCCTTCTGGGTGAAGCGTTTCGAGGTCAAGCCCAGGCATCTGCCCCGGCTCGCGGACTCGGCGGTACCTTTCGTGATTATCGATGACGAAAGAGGGGCAGGGCTAGCTGAAGGGCTTCCGGATTGCGCCTCCGAAGCCGGAGCCTCCGGACCGGACGCAAAGCGTATCGGGGGAAAGGAATTGATCCGCCCCCGGAGAAGCAACAAGTCTTTCCGTCCGGCGAGCTGGTCGAGCACTCCGGCGCGCAACGACAGGCGGGCGGAAGCCAAGCGCCTCCTCGCCCGGTCTCTCGAGGTAACACGCACTACCTTCGCCAACATTCGGACGGGCAAGCCGATCCGGATGGCAGAGGTGAGCGATGTCGTCGAGGATATCGTCGGATCGACCGTGCGATGCCCGCGCGCCCTGCTCGAAGTTCTGCGCCTCAAGCAGAAGGACGAGTATACCTATCTCCATTCGGTCGCCGTCTGCACGTTGATGATCAATGTCGCGCGCCAGTTGGGCAAGAGCGAGGCGGAGATCTTCGACTACGGCCTGGCCGGCCTCTTCCACGATCTCGGCAAGATGTGTGTCGACCAGGCGATCCTCGACAAGCCGGGCAGCCTGGACGATGCCGAATTCGACGAGGTCCGCAGCCATCCGGTCCATGGCTACGACATCCTGGCGCGCACCCCCGGTGTGCCTGCAATTGCGCTCGATGTCTGTCGCCACCATCACGAACGGCCGGACGGCAAGGGTTATCCCTCGGGCCTGTCCGGGGCAGAGCTGACGGAGGCCGCGCGGCTGGGGGCGATTTGCGACGTCTATGACGCGCTGACTTCCGACCGCGCTTACAAGGACGCCTGGACGCCCAGCAAGGCGATTTCGGCGATGTGGAGCTGGGAGGGGCAGTTCGACCGCGAGCTGCTGTTCGCTTTCATGAAGAGCGTCGGTGTGTTCCCCGAAGGCCTCGTGGTCGAGCTCGACGGCGACAGGCTCGGGCTGGTCCTTGCTCCCCGGGTCGAAGGGCAGCGGTCGCGCGTGCTGGTGTTCTATTGCACCGCCAGCAGGAGCCCGATCGTAGCGAAGGACGCGACCACCTCGGGCAAGCGCGACAGCGTGACAATTATCGCCCCCGCCGATCCGCAGGCCCACGGAATCGCTCCCGAGCTGTGCAACGAGACACATCTGCGCGGCGCCGAGTGGGCGCGACAGCCCGTTGCCGCGCTCGCCGGCTGAAGCGAACCGCTCAGCCGCCTTTGTAGAGCATGGCCACGTCGCAGCGTTCGTAGCGCGCGGCATATTCGTCCATGATTCCCGCGTCGTGCACGAAGCCGAGCTTTTCGTAGAGATGGATGGCGGCGGCGCATTTGCGATTGGTGAGGAGATAGAGCTTCTCTGCGCCCAGTGCCCTGGCCCGGTCGATCACGTGTTGTAGCAGGAACTCGCCGGCCTTCAGCCCGCGCGCGCTTTCGCGCACGCCCATCTTGGTCAGCTCGAAGGCGCCCGGTCCGGTCTTCTGCAGCGCGCAGGTGCCGACGATGCCGAGCCCCCCGGCCTCGACGAACAGGATATCGCCGCCGGGATCGAGGATGTGTTCTTGAGGGTTCTCGAGCACCTTGCGATCGGTCTCCTCGATCACGAACATGCTCTCGATCCACTCGGCGTTTATGTCGTGGAATTCGCGGGCGAGGGCAGGAGAATATTCGCGCAACGTGAGCGTGCAGGGCCGCGCGCGGGTCGCGCGCTCGGCGATCGATGCCTGGGCCAGCGCATCCTCGATAACCGCCAGTTGGCGAAGGAAGTTGCCTTCGACCAGCGTGAGGATTTCCTCGGCCGCTGCGCCTACGCGGGGCCAGACCAGCTCGGCGATTCGGCGAGCCATGCGCTCTCCCTCGTCAGTCAGCGCAATCATCCTGCTACGCTGGTCATCGCAGGCCTCATCGCGTGCGAGGCCGAGCCGTTTCAGCTGGCTCACGGTGCGGGTCATACCCGGCTGGCTGGTGCCGCTCGCTTCGGCCAGCTGCCCGACAGTCTTGGGGCCGGTGCGCAGCGCCGCCATCGCGGGCATATGGCCCGGCTGGAGCGGAATGTCGGCATCGCTCAGCACGCTGGCAGCACCCGCCTGCATACGCTCGCCCAGGCGCTTCAGCCGGCTGCCGAGGAAGGCCGGGCCCATTTGCGCGACGACATCGATCATGCGAATCTCCATAACGTGATATATAACACGATATATATCACCGCGCGGCTCGGCAAGCGCTTGGATCCGCCTTTACGAAATTGCGTAAGTGACCGCCTCGATCGCGGCGGCGATGGCTTCGTCCTTGCCGAGCGCGCTGGTGTCGATGACCATCGCGTCTGCGGCGGGTACCAGCGGGGCGACCGCGCGGTTGCGGTCGCGTTCGTCGCGGCGGCGCAGATCGTCCTGGATTTCCAGCAGGGTCACCCCGGCACCGCGTTCGTGCATTTCGAGGAAGCGGCGCTGCGCGCGCGCCTCGACGCTGGCGGTGACGAACAGCTTGGCCTCGGCCTCGGGTGCGATGACGGTGCCGATGTCGCGTCCGTCGAGCACCGCGCCGCCCTCCTGCGTGGCGAAGCTGCGCTGGCGTTCGTAAAGCGCCTGGCGGACAGCAGGGTGGACCGAGACGCGGCTTGCGAGCCCGCCGGTCTGCTCGTCGCGCAGGTGCGGATCATCGAGCAGGCTGTCGGGGAAGCTTGTCGCTGCCAGCGCATCGCCGGCATCGTCGGGGTCGCCCCCATCGAGGAACACCTGCCGCCCGACCGCGCGATAGAGCAGGCCGGTATCGAGGTGTGGCAAGCCGAAATGCGCGGCAAGCGCCTTGGCGATCGTGCCCTTTCCGCTGGCGGTCGGTCCATCGACGGCGATGATCATGCTTTATTTCTCCGCGCCCTCAGCGCCTTCCCGATGCCCCATAGGGCGATCGCCGCCCAAAACCCTTCGAGCACCAGGCTCGGCCAGTTGGTGTGAACCAGCAGCGATACGGTCAGCAGCGCCGCGCCGGCAAGATTGGTGCCGTGCAGGACGAAAGGATTCGGCTCGTCTTTCCAGGTGAGGTAGGCATAAGCGGCGATAATGCAGGCCATGCCGATGAAACCGACAAGGGTATAGATGTCGAGCTGGTCGGTCACTTGGCCGCCTCGTTCAGCAGGGCGGTGAAATTCGGAAAACTCGTCGCGATCGGTTCGATGCTGTCGATCTCGACTCCGTCGCGGCTGACCAATCCGGCGATTGCCATGCTCATGGCGATACGGTGGTCGAGATGGGTGGCGATGGGGCTCCCTCCGGGCAAGGGCTGGCCTGCCGTGCCCTCGATACCCAAGCCGTCGTCAGTCTCCTCGACATTGGCACCAGCCAACTTCAGCGCCTCGGCCATCGCCGAAAGGCGGTCGCTTTCCTTGACGCGCAACTCCTCGAGTCCCGTGGTTTCGGTCGTTCCGTCTGCCAAGGCGGCGGCGATAAAGAGGACGGGGAATTCGTCGATCATGCTCGGCGCGATGGCCGGGTCAACCTCGATACCCCTGAGCTTGGCATGGCGCACGCGCAGGTCGGCAACGGGTTCGCCGCCCACGTCGCGCTCGTCGAGCTTCTCGATATTGGCGCCCATTTGCGCGAGCACGCGGAAGACCCCGTCGCGCGTCGGGTTCAGGCCGACATTCTCGATCACCAGATCGCTGCCCGGCACGATGCTGGCGGCCACGGCGAAGAAGGCTGCCGATGACGGATCGCCCGGAACCACAATGTCGCAGGGGTTGAGGTCGGCAGGGCCGTGGATGCGGATGACTCGTTCGCCATCCTTTTCCTCGACTTCCAGCTTGGCGCCGAAGCCGCCCAGCATGCGCTCGGTGTGATCGCGTGTGGGGACCGGTTCGATCACCGTTGTGATGCCCGGCGTGTTGAGCCCGGCGAGCAGCACCGCGCTTTTTACCTGAGCGCTGGCGACGGGCAGGCGGTAGGCGATCGGCACCGCCGGCTGCATGCCTTCCATAATCAGCGGCAGCGTGCCGCCGGGGGATGGGGTGAAGCTCGCGCCCATGGTCGATAGAGGGTCGATCACCCGGCCCATGGGGCGCTTCGACAGGCTCGCATCGCCGGTGAAGGCGGCGGTGATGCCGTGGCTTGCGATGAGCCCCATCAGCAACCGCGTCGAAGTGCCCGAATTGCCCATGTCCAGCGCCTGTTCGGGCTGCAGCAATCCGCCGACGCCGACGCCGTCGACCACCCAGTCTTCGCCCGTGCGCTCGATCGTCGCGCCCATGGCGCGCAGAGCCGCTGCGGTTGCAAGGACGTCCTCTCCCTCTAGCAGGCCCGAAATGCGGCTGCGGCCGACGGCCAGCGCGCCGAACATCAGTGCACGGTGGCTGATCGACTTGTCGCCCGGTACGCGGATGCGACCGGTCAGCGGGCCTGAGGGGAGAAAGCGGTGGGCGGTCACGAAGGCATATCCATATGAAGGCGGCGCTTTGACAGCGCACATGGGTTCTGGCAAGGCGCGCGCGCTGTTGATTCCTGCCCGGCAGGTTCCCATCAATACAATTACGAATTCACGGCCCCGCGCAGACCGCGTGGGGCGGCAAATCCAAGGATTACACATGGTCAAACCGGAATGGGGCACCAAGCGGACCTGCCCGAACTGCGGCACCCGCTTCTACGATCTGAACAAGGAAGATCCCGTCACCTGCATCGAATGCGGTGAAGAGTGGACCCCCGAGCCCGTGCTCAAGTCGAAGCAGCCGATCCTCGCCGAGGACGAAGCCAAGAAGAAGAAGGACGCCGAGGCGGACAGCGATCTGGGCGGCGACGACGACGACGATCTCGATATCGACATCGACGAGGATGATGATTCGCCCGACAACGAGGTCGATCTCGGGGGCGACGACGACCTCGGCGTCGAGACCAAATCGACGGGCGACGACGACGACGCCGACGAAAGCTGATTTGGCGTAAATTAGCTGTTGCATTGCGGGAGGGCTGCTTATATTGGGCGCCTCCCGCAAGGGTGACGCACCTCCCAGGATGCGTCGTTTGAAAAATGGTTCGGGGCCTTAGCTCAGCTGGGAGAGCGCTACAATGGCATTGTAGAGGTCAGCGGTTCGATCCCGCTAGGCTCCACCATTTCACCGCTTTGAGGCCCAGGTCGGGCTGCAAATGGCGGCTCGGTGCGCTTCCGGTGCTCACGGCCTAAATGGCCGCTCCGCTCCGGTTCTCCCGTCCCACCATTTTCGCTCCAACCTGAACCTCAAATCGGCAAAATGGCACTTCGGGTGCGATGGTAGCAGGCCGTGGCGACGGCTGCGGCTTGCTTCCACCACACCCGGGCATGAGTTTGGGTTTCATCGGGGAATTCCCCACGCTGGCCGACGAGTTCTCGTCCGCCGGCGTTTTTCGCGTTTAATCGGCCCAGCAATGGTTCGATGAGGAGTAACAGGCATGTTCGACAATCTGTCCGACCGCCTCGGTAATGTCTTCGACCGCCTGAAAGGGCGGGGTGCGCTGTCGGAAAACGACGTGCGCGAAGCGATGCGCGAGATCCGCATCGCGCTGCTCGAAGCCGATGTCGCGCTGCCCGTCGTTCGCCGCTTCATCGATGCGGTGACCGAAAAGGCGATCGGCTCGGAAGTCCTCAAGTCGGTCACGCCGGGCCAGCAGGTCGTCAAAATCGTCGACGACGAGCTGACCGCCATGCTCGGCGGCGGCGAGGATGCCGATCCCAAGGATCGCGAGCTGAACTTCGCCGCCAAGCCGCCGGTCGTGATCATGATGGTCGGCCTGCAGGGCTCGGGTAAGACGACCACCACCGCCAAGCTCGCCAAGCTGATCAAGCAGAAGCATGGCAAGAAGGCGCTGATGGCCTCGCTCGACGTCAACCGTCCGGCGGCGCAGGAACAGCTCAAGGTGCTGGGCGAGCAGGTCGAAGTGGCCACGCTGCCGATCGTCGAGGGCCAGCAGCCGGTCGATATCGCCCGCCGCGCGATGGAAAGCGCCAGGCTGCAGGCCGCCGATGTGCTGCTGCTCGACACCGCAGGCCGCCTGCATGTCGACGAAGCGCTGATGGCCGAGATGAAGGCCATCGCCAGCGTCTCCGCGCCGACCGAAGTGCTGCTGGTGGTCGACAGCCTGACCGGCCAGGACGCGGTCAATGTCGCGCAGAGCTTTACCGGCGAAGTGCCGCTGACCGGCGTGGTGCTGACCCGCATGGACGGCGATGCACGCGGCGGTGCGGCGCTGTCGATGCGCTATGTCACCGGCAAGGCGATCAAGTTCGCCGGCACGGGCGAGAAGCTCGACGCGATCGAGGCCTTCGATCCCAAGCGGGTCGCCGGCCGCATCCTCGGCATGGGCGACGTCGTCAGCCTGGTCGAAAAGGCGGCCGAGACGATCAAGGCCGACGAGGCCGAAGCGCTCGCCAAGAAGATGGCCAAGGGCCAGTTCGACCTCGAAGACCTGCGCATGCAATTGAAGCAGATGCAGAGCATGGGCGGCCTCGGCATGCTTGCGGGGATGCTGCCGGGCATGAAGAAGGCCAAGGCGGCAATGGCGGCGTCGAACATGGACGATCGCGTGCTGCTGCACATGGATGCGATCATCGGTTCGATGACGCCGAAGGAGCGCAAGAACCCGGCTCTGATGAACGCCAAGCGCAAGAAGCGCGTCGCAGCCGGTTCGGGCACCGACGTGCAGACCGTCAACAAGGTGCTCAAGATGCACCAGGAGATGGGCCGCGCGATGAAGCAGATCAAGAAGATGGGCGGCCTCAAGGGCCTCGGTGCGCTGTTCGGCGGCGGGGGCATGGGGGCTGCCATGCCGGGGCTCGGCGGCCCTGGCGCTGGCATGGGCGGCATGCCTGGGCTGGGCGGCGGCAAGGGACCCGGCGTGGACATGGACACGCTCCCGCCCGACCTCCAGGACATGCTCAAGAAGAAATAAGTTTCAGACGTTTACATTCGAAAGGTAATACCAAATGGCAGTTGCAATCCGTCTTTCGCGTGGTGGTGCCAAGAAGCGCCCCTACTACCGCATCGTCGTTGCCGACTCGCGTTCGGCGCGTGACGGCAAGTATCTCGAGCAGATCGGCACCTACAATCCGATGCTGCCGAAGGATTCGGGCGAGCGCGTGAAGCTCAACGAAGACCGCGCGCGTCACTGGCTCTCGGTCGGCGCGCAGCCGAGCGACCGCGTCCACCGCTTCCTCGATGCCGCCGGCATCCTCGAGCGTGCGCCGAAGAACAACCCGAAGAAGGGCGAACCGGGCGAAGCCGCCAAGGAACGCGCCGAGGAAAAGGCCGCCAAGATCGCTGAAGCCGAAGAAGCCAAAAAGGCTGCCGAGGAAGAAGCCAAGGCTGCCGCCGAAGCTCCGGCTGAAGAAGCTGCTGCCGAAGAGGCTCCGGCCGAAGAAGCCGCTGCCGAAGAAGCACCGGCTGAAGAAGCCACCGAAGACAAGGGCGAGTAATCGCGCCCATGTCGGACAAGCCCGTCACGCTGGCAGCCGTCACCGGTGCGCATGGCGTGACGGGCGAAGTCCGCCTGAAGCTGTTCGGCGAGGGCGTCGATACGCTCAAGCCGCAGACACGCTTCACCGCGGGGGAGTCGGGGGCGAGGCTGACTCTCACCAAGATCCGCAGCGACAACAAGGGCGGTGCCATCGCGCGCTTTGCCGAGGTGACCGATCGCACCGCGGCAGAGCAGTTGCGCGGCACCGCCCTCTCGGTTTCGCGCGAGGCACTGCCCGCGTTGGAGGAGGGGGAATTCTATTTCTCCGACCTGATCGATCTCGCCGTGGTCACCGACACGGGCGATGCCGTAGGTCGCGTCTGCGCGGTCGAGAATTACGGCGCCACCGACATCGTCGAGATCGAGAAGCCCGACGGCAAGAAATTCATGGTCCCGCTGACCAGGCAGGCGGTGCCGGGCTGGACTGACACAGAACTCACTGTATCGCAGGACTTCATCGAATGATTCCCAAGCCACTGTCGGAAATTGAATGGGCAGACCTTGAGGCTTTGCAGCAAAGCGCTCGAGAGGAAGATGAGACCATTGAATATAAAGGTAGCCTATCCGGTGGGGCGAATTTTACCGCTTTGAGTGACAGTCAAAAGATCAAAGCAATTGATTCGATTGCGAAAGAAGCGATCGCGTTTCTGAATGCCAACGGGGGCGATATCGTCATAGGGGCAAGAGAAGCTTCCAACGAAAAGCCTGTAATCGAAGCGTTTGCCGAGCTTGAAGATGTTCACAGTCTGGCCGATCGTCTGGCCCAAGCAGTGTCGGCGGTTATCGAACCATCTCAGAACCTTCTGGGCGTGAGGGCGGTGACGCAGGAGGGTGCGACCTCTGGGGTCATAATTGTGCGGGCTAGAAGCTCACTCAGGGCCCCTCATCGATCGTCGCGAAAAAAGGAATGCTATATTCGTCGTGGTCGAGAATCTGTCCCAATGTCGATGGATGAGATTCAGGACCTCACCCTGAGGCGAAAAGATATGCGAAATGACAGGCTCAATCGTCTTGCCGATTATGCAGACGAGCTTCATTCAAACACTCTTGGTCGGGTAGAGCTTCGACATGACCGTGCGCAGTTTCGACTCTGTTATATCCCGAGCAGCCCACTAGCGCTAGCGCTCGAACCAGAGGTACTGTCAGCGTTTCGAGGGACACAGCCAGTATTGAAATCGGGCAACTACGAAACGAGCAATGATGTCTTTTCACGTAGATTACATGGACTTTGGAAACCTGTCCTTCGTGGGCGGAGCCAGCAAGACCATTTTCGCGGTGAAGACCGAGAGATGTTCGCTCGTCGACAGATATTCGAAAGCGGTGAACTAGTGGCTGACTTTTCGGCTCGCACTAAATTCGACAATACCCCTGCGGACGGCTTAGCTGTTCATTATGAATGGTTTCTCGGGTTCGTGGCAAATTTCCTGACCGGAATATCGAAGGTCTCAGATGCGACGAACAACCCGCTCGAAGGCTTTCTGTCACTCTCTTATCGCTTTACCGGTAATGTTTGGCTCTCTTTCGGAGCTGACGGTTTCGGCGAGATGCATTCTCTTCCAAATGAGACGGGGTCAATTCCTACGTTCGAAATTGCAGATCGCGGACAGCTGCCGGAAATTTTCCAGCAACTTCAAGTAGATTTGTGTGCACTCGCTGGCGAATTTGAGGAGCACCCGTTCAGTTTTCGGGATTAGCGCCGCAGCGGCCGCTTTTCGGCCAGATGGTTGCGGATTGTCGTCGCCGCGACGCCCGCCTGGCCCATCGCATGGCTGATCTGGTCGAGTCCGATCACCACATCGCCCGCGGCAAACAGCCCCGGCACACTGGTTTCGAGATGGTCGTCGACGAGGATGCAGTCGTCCTCGCTCACCCGGGCGCCGGCTTTGGCGGCCAATCCCGAGCGTACAACCGAGCCGAGTGCGGGATAGAGGCTGTCGAACGCCATGCGCCCTTGCGCCGTGTCAAAGGCGATCCGCCCGTTCTCGATTGCGAAATTGCCACAAGGCCCCGCCACGCGCGCGATTTCCGCTATATCGAGCGCCTTCGAACATGGCTCCGTCAGCTCGTGATCGCCGTTCGGGGCAACCAGCGTCACATCGCGCGTATAGGTGCGGATGAACTGTGCCTCGGCCGTGCCGTGCTCGCCTGTGCCGATCACCGCCACCCGCTTGTCGGTAACCTCGTAGCCGTCGCATACCGGACAATAGCGGATCAGGCCGCGGCGCAGCGCCTCGTCGTGCAAATCCTCGCCGATACCCTCGGGCCGGTTGTTGACCACGCCGGTCGCGAGCAGGACGGTGCGAGCTCGATATTCCTCGTCGTCGCAGCAGACGCTGAACTGCTCGCCATCCCGCTTGAGGTCGGTGACCCGCTTGGGTTCCCGCATGGCGCCATATTTCGCCGCCTGTTCGCGCATCCGGTCGAGCAGTTCCTCGCCGTTGATGCCGTCGGGAAAGCCGGCATGGTTGTGGCTGGTCGGGATCCAGCTCGCACGGCTCGTGCCGCAATCGAACATGCGAATCTTGAGATAATAGCGCGCGAGGTAGATCGCCGCGGTCAACCCGGCGGGGCCCGCGCCCACGATGATGCAGTCGTCGATCTCTTGGCCGTCCGTTTCCATGCCGACGATACGCACGGGATGGCAAAGCGTGCCGCGTAGAGCTAGCGAGGGATTATGCTCACGCTGCTCCTTATAGCCTCATGCATCGGTGTTGGCGTTATTGCTGTGCTGATCGTTGTCGCCTTGCTGACGGCGTGGTGCATCAAGAAGCTCGGAATTGAACTAAGCGACAAGAACGTAGCGTTATTGTCGTCGGGATGGCTTCCAGTTCTCTTAGGCGCTTGGACGAGCCTGTCTTTCCTGACGGACACGTCCGACGGCGGACCATCGGGCCCAGAAGCGCAAGGAATTCTCATACTTCTGGTTGTTCTAGGTTTGGCTTTCGGGATTGGCTGGCCGGTCGCTCACAAGATTGTCAGCAATAAATTCGCGGAAACTACGTCATGACCAAGCTACCCGTCGCCATCGTACAGGCCGCTCCGATACCGCTCGCCATCGGAGACGGGATCGCGAAGGCGGTGCGTCTCGCGCGCGAAGCGATCGAGGGCGGGGCGCAGCTGGTCGCTTTCGGCGAGACCTTCCTCGGCGGCTACCCGCTGTGGCTCGACGAGGCGCCCGGCGCGGCGCTGTGGGACCATCCCGGCACAAAGGCGCTGCACCGGATCCTGCTCGAACAGGCGGTGGTGGCGCAGGACGAGCGGCTGCTGCCCCTGCAGGAGCTGTGCGACGAGAGCGGCGCGGTGATCAGCATCGGCGCGCATGAGCGGGTGCGGCAGAGCCTCTACAACAACCAGATGACCTTCCGGCCCGGGCTGCCGGTGCTCGACCACCGCAAGCTCGTCCCCACGCATGGCGAGCGGCTGGTCTGGATGCGCGGCGACGGTTCGACGCTCGGCGTGCACCAGGCGGAATGGGGCAAGATCGGCAGCCTGATCTGCTGGGAGCATTGGATGCCCTTAGCGCGCGCCGCGATGCACAATCTCGGCGAGAGCGTGCATGTCGCGGCTTGGCCCACCGTGCGCGAGGAATACGCGCTCGCCTCGCGGCATTATGCCATGGAGGGGCGCTGCTTTGTGCTGGCGGCAGGGTTGGTGCAGGCAAAGGACGACTTGTTCGACGGATTGGAGCGTGCAGGAGGCGATGCCGCGGCGAAAGAGCTGATCGAGGCAATCGAAGGCGAGGTGCTGAATCGCGGTGGCTCGCTTATCATCGCGCCCGATGCCCGCATCATCGCGCAGGCGGGCGAGGGCGAGGAGATGCTGTTCGCAGAGCTCGATCTGACCGAGATAGAGGAAGGCTTGGCATCGCTCGACACCGACGGGCATTATTCGCGGCCTGACGTATTCGAGCTGCGCGTCGACACGCGGGCGAGGCATGGGGTGGAGTGGAATGATCGATAATGCAGCCTTCCTGATCGGAACTTACGGCGCGATGGCGGCGGGTCTCAGCGCTACGGTAGCCAAGGTTTCACCGACCATCGGCCCGAAACTGCGTCACCTGTTTTCGGGTGCTGCTCCGCTGGCGGCGGTCCTCGCGACCCGGTTGACCGCCGCCGACAGCGTCACGCTGCAAGGCATGGACCTTTTTGCGGCAGGCGGTCTGGTTGTGTTCGGCGTGGTGACATCAAGCGTGGTTGGCAAGCTCGTCCCCACGGAAACGACGAAGGTCCGTGAGCTTACCGCACGCTGAGCTACTGTTCCGAGTATGGAACTGGCGGAAGAGTCCCGCTAAAGGCGCGGCCCATGACTTTCGCCGCCACCATCCTGACCCTCTATCCCGAGATGTTTCCCGGGCCGCTGGGCGTCTCGCTTGCAGGCAAGGCGCTGGAGCGTGGGGACTGGTCGTGCGAAACCGTGCAGATCCGCGACTTTGCCAGCGACAAGCACCGCACCGTCGACGATACGCCCGCAGGCGGCGGGGCTGGCATGGTACTCAAGGCCGATGTCATCGGCGCGGCGATCGCCAGCATCCTCCCCGATACGGGGAGGGGAACCGGCGCAGACGGTGGAGGGGCACTGTCGCCTGATCAGAACGGTTCCGAGCAGCAGTCCGTGCCCCTCCACCATCCTGCGGAAGGTCCTCCTCCCCCGGTGGGGGAGGCTATCCCCATCCTCGCCATGACCCCGCGCGGGAAGCCGATCACGCAGCAGCGCATCCGCGAGATCGCGGCTGGACCTGGTGTCGCCATATTATGCGGCCGTTTCGAAGGCTTCGACGAGCGGATTTTCGAGGCCTATCCGCAAATCGAACAGGTCAGCCTTGCCGATATCGTCCTGTCGGGCGGAGAGACCGCCGCGCTGGCGATTCTCGACGCTTGCATTCGCCTGCTTCCCGGAGTAATGGGCGCGCCCGATAGCGGAGTCGAGGAGTCCTACGAGAACGGGCTCATCGAATATCCGCAATACACCCGACCTCAGGAATGGGAAGGGCGCACGATCCCTGAAGTGCTGCGATCGGGGGATCATGCGAAAATCGCTGCCTGGCGCAAGGCGAGGAGCGAGGAAGACACACGGTTACGCAGGCCGGACCTTTGGGATCGCTACAGTGGCGATCGGGACCGACCTGCCTCTGGCGCGCGGCGAAAAGACTAGGGATACGGTTCGATGAACCTCATTCAGCAGCTCGAAGCAGAAGCTATCGAGAACCTCGGGAAGGACATTCCCGAATTCCGCGCCGGTGACACCGTGCGCGTCGGCGTCAAGGTTGTCGAAGGCAGCCGCGAACGCGTCCAGAATTTCGAAGGCGTTGTCATTGCCCGCTCGAACCGCGGCATGGGCAGCAACTTCACCGTGCGCAAGATGAGCTTCGGCGAAGGCGTGGAACGCGTGTTCCCGCTCTACTCGCCGATCGTCGACAGCATCACCGTGGTCCGCCGCGGTATCGTGCGTCGCGCCAAGCTCTACTACCTGCGCGGTCGTACCGGCAAGCGCGCGCGTATCGCCGAACGTCGCGACAACGCGCCCAAGGCGTAAGTACGCAAGCATCACTCTTCGCGAGTGGATTGGGGCGGCCTTCCGGTGGGAAGGCCGCCCTTTTTCGCAGGAGCCGTGATCGTAGACCGGATTCTGGCTTCCCTGGCACAACCCCGCCCGGCCACTGAGCCGCAATGGCCGCACGGGATCGCGCTACCTTGTCGCGACCAGGCGTTAGCCGGACCATACCGTTCGCGCTTAACCTGAATTTAGGCATGAAGGCCGCGCCCCGGCTTGCACGGGGAGACGCTATTCTCCATCACTCCCGCGACATCGATGGGGAGATATCTTTGCGTCACCTGACATTCGCCGCGGCTCTGGCCCTCGGCACCTGCCTCGCCGCGCCTCTCGCCGCCCAGACTGCGCAAGACACGGAGACCGCGCCCATGAAACTGAGTTTCGAACGCGTGTTCGCCTCGCCCAGCCTCGACGGGCCGGCGCCGCGCAAGGTGAAGCTTTCTCCCGACGGGCGCTATCTCACGCTCCTGCGCAATCGCGCGGACGATCGCGAGCGCTACGATCTGTGGGCCTACGACCGCGACGCGGGCGAATGGGCGATGCTGGTCGACAGCGAGGCGCTCGGCACGGGCCGCGAATTGTCCGAGGACGAGAAGATGCAGCGCGAACGCGCGCGTGTCGGCAATCTGCGCGGCATCATCGAATACCAGTGGACCCGGCAGGGCGATGGGGTGCTCGTCCCGCTCGATGGCGACCTCTATTTCGCGCGCATCGGCGGCGGCGTGGAACGCCTTACCGACACCGAGGAAAGCGAGCTCAATCCCTCGCTCAGCGGGACGAGCGCCTATGTCAGTTTCGTGCGCGACCGTCAGCTCTGGGTCGGCGAGGTGGGCGGGGAGGCCCGGCCGATCACGCCGCAGGAAGGCGAAGACGTGCGCTGGGGTGAGGCGGAATTCGTCGCGCAGGAGGAAATGGACCGGCACACGGGCTATTGGTGGAGCCCCGACGACCGCCGTATCGCGGTCGAGCGTTTCGACGAAAGCATGGTCGGCGTGGTCACGCGCGCGGCGATCGGCGCAACGGGCACCAAGGTCTACGAGCAGCGCTATCCGGTGGCCGGCAGCGCCAATGCGGCAGTCGATCTCTTCGTGATGGATCCGGACGGCGGCAACCGGGTGAAGGTCGATCTCGGCGAAGAGAGCGACATCTACGTGGCCCGTGTCGACTGGGCGCCCGATGGCAGTGCGCTCTATGTCCAGCGCGAGAACCGCGCGCAGACCGTGCTCGACATGCTCGAGGTCGATCCCGCGACGGGCACGAGCGAGGTGCTGTTCACCGAGCGCGCGGCGAGGGAGGATTACTGGGTCAACCTGTCCGACAATTACAAATGGCTCGATGACGGCAGCCTGGTCTGGTGGTCCGAGCGCGACGGTTTCGGACATCTCTATCACTACGCCGATGGCAACTGGAGGCAGTTGACCCGCGGCGAATGGGTGGTGACGAAGCTCGTCGGGATCGACCAGCCGACGGGCCGGATATTCTTCCAGGGCACGAAGGACGATGTGCTCGCGCAGCAAGTCTACGCACTCGACCTCGCCGATCCGGGCGAGCCGCAGCTGCTGACCGATGCGGACTATGCCAATTCGGCGACGATGGACGAGAAAGGGCAGACGCTCGTCGTCACGCGCTCGAACGATGCGACCCCGCCGCAGAGTTATATCGCCGACCAGCAGGGCAATCGCCTCGCCTGGATCGAGCAGAATGCGCTCGACGCCGATCATCCCTACGCTCGCTACCTCGCCAGCCACCGGCCGACGCGATACGGGACCCTGCCCGCCGAGGACGGGACGCCGCTCCATTGGGAAATGGTCACGCCCGAGCTGGAGCCGGGCAAGCGCTATCCGGTGTTCTTCTACCACTATGGCGGGCCAGGACCTCAAATCGTCACCAGGGGCTGGGACGGTGCGCTACGGCAAGCGATCGTCGACAAGGGCTATATCTGGTTCGCGCTCGACAATCGCGGCAGCGCCAACCGCGGGGTCGATTTCGAACAGCCGATCTACCGCGCCATGGGCGGTGTCGAGGTGCGCGACCAGAAGGCCGGGGCCGAGTTCCTCAAGACGCTCGACTTCGTCGATCCCGGCAAGATCGCGATCGATGGCTGGTCTTACGGCGGCTACATGACATTGAAGCAGTTGCAGGCCGATCCCGGCCTCTATGCGGCGGGGATAGCGGGCGCTCCGGTGACCAAATGGGAGCTTTACGACACCCATTACACCGAGCGTTACATGGGTACGCCGCAGGCCGACGGCGCCGCCTATGCGACGTCGAGCGCCATTCCCGATGCGACCAAGATAGCCGATCCGCTGCTGATCATCCACGGCATGGCCGACGACAATGTCGTGTTCGAGAACGCAACCGAAATCATTGCGAAGATGCAGGAGGGCAATGTGCCTTTCGAGATGATGCTCTATCCCGGCTATACCCATCGTGTGGCGGGCGAGCTGATTTCACCGCATCGCTACAACACCGTGTTCCGCTTTCTCGAAGCCCATGGGGTGACACCGCCGCAATGAGCGGACATGCCGATAGCAAGGCTTCGCTGGGCCTTCCGGCCGTCTGGGCGATTGCCGTGGGCGGCATGGTCGGCGGTGGCATATTTTCGACGCTTGGCGTGGTCATATCGAGCGCCGGGCGCTGGGCCGCGCTCAGCTTCGTGCTCGGCGGTCTGGTCGCCTACGCGACCGGCCACAGCCTCGCGGCGCTCACCGTCAGTCGCGACGAGCCGGGCGGCATCTACAGCTTCCTGCGCGATCTGAAATTCAGGCGTCTCGCCGAGTGGTCGGCCTGGATCCTGCTGGCCGGCTATGTGTTGACCTGCGCGGTCTATGCCTACACTTTCGGGGCCTATGTCGGCCATGCGGTCGGCGGACCAGGCTGGCTGCCCCAGGCGATGGCTGCCTTTGCAATCCTGTCGATGACCGTGATCAACCTGCGCGGGGCGGGGCAGGCGGCGGGCCTTGAAATCGCCATTGTGGTGGTCAAGCTCGCGATCCTTGCCGGGCTGGCCGTGTTCGGCTTGGCGCATTTCGACGTGGCGAAGCTATCGATCGATGCGCAACCCGGTGTGCTCGGCGTGGTGGTGGGGGCGGCCAGTGTCTTCATGGCATACGAGGGCTTCGAGCTCGTCGCCTACGATTACGACGAGATGAAGGATCGCAAGCGTGTCATGGGGGGCATCATGCCGCTCGCCATCGGCAGCGCTGCGGCGATCTATGTTCTTGTCGCGCTGGCCGTGCCTATGCTGACAGGCACCCGTGCGGTGATCGAGGACGGGGAAGTCGCGCTGTCGCAGGCGGGACAGGCCGCTTTGGGAACGCCGGGATTGGTCCTCGTGACGCTCGCCGCCGCGCTTTCGACCGCGAGCGCGATCAATGCCACACTGTTTTCCTCCGCCCGCCTTGCCCGCGAAGTGGCCGAGGACGGCGCCTTGCCGAAACGCCTGGGAGAACGGAACCGCAAGGGGGCGCCCCAGTGGGCAGTGCTGGCGCTTGCGGCACTCGCCCTAGCGCTGGCCTTGCTTGGCGGTCTCGACGGTCTGGTGAGTGGCGCCAGCCTTGTCTTCCTGCTGGTGTTCGGAACGCTCAATGCGCTGGCTTTGAAAGAGGGAGTCGGACGGCGCTGGATCACGCTCCCGGGAACGGTGGGGGCGTTCGGTGCGCTTCTCGTCCTGATCGCGCATTTTGCAGGGATTGTCTGAGCTTTCGCCTACGCAATCGAATGTGAGCTTGCGGGCGCGCAAGCAATCGCTATCTCGGCCACGCACTCATAGTGGAGATTTGAATTGGGTTATCGTGTTGCCGTGGTCGGTGCGACCGGGAATGTCGGGCGCGAGATGATGCAGGTGCTCGCCGAGCGCGAGTTCCCCTGCGACGAGGTGGCAGCCGTCGCCAGCAGCCGCTCGCATGGAACCGAGGTCGAATTCGGCGATACGGGCAAGATGCTCAAATGCAAGAATATCGAGCATTTCGACTGGGCGGGCTGGGACATCGCGCTTTTCGCCGCGGGTAGCGGCCCGGCCAAGGAATACGCTCCCAAGGCCGCCGCTGCGGGGTGCGTGGTAATCGACAACAGTTCGCTATACCGGATGGACCCGGACGTGCCGCTGATCGTGCCCGAGGTGAACCCGGACGCGATCCACGACTACAAGAAGCGCAACATCATCGCCAATCCCAATTGCTCGACCGCGCAGCTGGTCGTGGCACTCAAGCCGCTGCACGATGCCGCGACGATCAAGCGCGTGGTGGTTTCGACCTACCAGTCGGTCTCGGGCGCCGGAAAGGCGGGAATGGACGAGCTGTTCCAGCAGAGCCGTGCGATCTTCGTCGGCGACCCGATCGAACCGGTGAAGTTCACCAAGCAGATCGCCTTCAACGTCATCCCCCACATCGATGTCTTCATGGACGATGGCTCGACCAAGGAAGAGTGGAAGATGGTGGTCGAGACCAAGAAGATCCTCGATCCCAAGATCAAGCTCAACGCCACCTGCGTGCGCGTGCCGGTTTTCGTTGGCCATTCCGAAGCCGTGAATATCGAGTTCGAGAACGAGCTGAGCGCGGAGCAGGCGCAGGAGATCCTGCGCGAGGCTCCGGGGATCATGCTGATCGACAAGCGCGAGGACGAGGGATACGTCACCCCCGTCGAGAGCGCCGGCGACAGCGCCACCTATATCAGCCGCGTGCGCGACGATCCGACGGTCGACAACGGCATCACGCTATGGTGCGTCTCGGACAACCTCCGCAAGGGTGCGGCGCTCAATGCGGTGCAGATCGCCGAACTTCTCGGTCGCGAATGCCTCAAGAAGGGATGATCCGGAAAGCGGCTCTCGTTGTCCTGCCGCTGGCGCTCGTGGCCTGCGGCCAGTCCGAACCTACGACCGAAACCTCCGAAAAGGTCGCGCCCGCGGACGACCCGCTCGCCGGCGTGCAGGTGGTGCTCGACGCCGACGGTCTCCGCGCGATGGGCGCGGAACCACTGCGTTTCGGCGCCCCGCGCGACGAGGTCGACGGGGCGATCGCCAGGGCTCTCGGCTCCTCGCCCGAGACCTCGCGGAACGAGGAATGCGGTGCCGGCCCGATGGACTTCAGCCAGTTTGGCCCGCTGCAGCTCGCCTATATGGATGGCGTGCTCCGCGGCTGGTTCCTGCGCGCAGGCGAGGGCATGGCGACGTCGGACGGTGTACGCCCCGGCGTGACGACGCTGGAGGGATTGAAGCTCGAACGGCAGGTGCGCGAACTCGATACGACGCTGCCGGGCGAATTCGAATATACCACTGCCGATTTCGGGACGATCACCGGCTTCGCCGAGGACGGGGTCACCGTCACCGCGCTGCAGGCCGGGGTGAGCTGCTTCTTTCGTTGATCAATCGTCCGGCGGAGGCATGGGGCCCGGTCGCGGCTGCGGCTTGCGCATGACGAAGGCCAGTGGAACGGCGGCCAGCGTAATCCACATCATCATCCAGAAATCGTCGATATAGGCGACCATGGCGGCCTGCCGGTTGGCCTCTAGATCAAGTAGCTTGAGCGCGATTTCACCCAGGTTCTGGTAGCGGTCGACCGTGCCGACGTCGATCATGTTCGACACCGAGGCGCCGGTGACGTTCGAGGCGATGTCGGCATGCGCGGTCTGCAGATTGCGCGCCAGCATGACCGTAGTGAGCGAGATCCCCGCCGAAGCACCGAGCGAGCGGAACAGGTTGAGCAGGCTCGACCCGTCGGTGCGCAGGCGTGGCGGCAGCGTGCCGAAGGCGCTGACGTTGAGCGGAATGAAGACGAGGCCCATGCCGAGCCCCTGTACGAGCCCCGAAGCGACGATGTGGAAGCGGTCCACTCCGAGCGACCACTGCGCCATTTCGTAAAGCGAGATCGCGCAGATGATGAACCCGGTTGCAACGACGGGCCGCGGGTCGAGATTGCGACGCATCGCCATTCCGGCGATCTGCATCGACACCAGCACGCCGATACCGCGCGGCATGAGGACGAGCCCGGTATCGATCACGTCGTAGCCCATCAGCTGCTGCAACATCGGCGGAAGCAATGCCATGGTGGCGAACATCACCACTCCGATCGCCAGCATGAAACCCATGGCAATGGCGAAGTTGCGGTCGAGAAATAGCGCGCGGTCGAACAGGCCGTCGTCCGCCGTGCCCAGATGGATCACGGCCATCCAGGTCGCGGAAATGAACAGGAAGGTCCACAGCCAGATCTCGTAGCTGTCGTACCAGTCGAGCGTCTGGCCCCGGTCGAGCAGCATCTGGAAGCTTGCCAGCGCCACCCCCAGAAGGACGAAGCCCGCGAGGTCGAAACGCCGCTTGACCACATCGCGGTGCGGCAGCTGCGTCAACAGGATCGTCAGGCTGAGAATGCCTATGGGCAGGTTGACGTAGAACACCCAGCGCCAGTTAGCCTGTTCGGTCAGCCAGCCGCCGAGAACCGGTCCCAGGATCGGACCGATCATGATCCCCATGCCCCATAGCGCCATCATCTGGGCGTGCTTGCTCGGTTTGTTGGTGTCGAGCATGAATGCCTGGCTGAGCGGCGCTATGAAGGCCCCGGTCACGCCCTGCAGCGCGCGGAAGATCACCATCTCCTGGAGGTTCTGCGCCATGCCGCACAGCATCGAGGAGAGGATGAAGCCTGCGACCGACAGGATGAACAGGCGTCGCGCGCCTACTCGGTCGGCCAGCCAGCCGGTGATCGGCAGCGCCACGGCACTGGCGATGATATAGCTGGTCAGCACCCAAGTGATCGTCTCTGTCGTCGCGCCGAGCGCGGTGCGCATGTGCGGGATCGCGACGTTCGCGATCGTGGTGTCGAGAACCTGCAACAGCGAGGCCGCCATGATCCCGACGATCAGAATGCCCGGATTGGCGACCGGCAGCTGCGCGACGTCATGCGCCGGATCGGGCGCGCTCGCGCCACCTGCGGGAACCGCACGGCTGGCCATGGATCAGTGCTTCTTGCCGTCGGTATAGACGGTCACTTCGCTCGACAGGCCGGCGATCAGCGGGCGCGGGCTCTTTTGATCGATGGCGATGCGCACCGGGACGCGCTGTGTCACCTTGACCCAGTTGCCGGTCGCATTCTGCGCGGGGATGACCGAAAACTCGCTCCCGGTACCCGCACCGATCGATTCGACGTGACCCTTGAGCGTGAGCCCCGGATAGGCATCGAAATGCACTTCGGCAGGCTGGCCCACCTGCATGTCGGCAAGGTCGGTTTCCTTGAAATTCGCCTCGACATAACTGCTTCCGTCGGCGACCAGCGTGAGCACGGGAAGCCCCTGGACGACCTGCTGGCCACGTTGGAGACGATCGGCCTGCGCGACGCGGCCGGCGCCCGGTGCGCGCACTTCGGTGCGGCGCAGGGCGAGTTCGGCAACGGCCCTTTGTGCCTTGCCTGCCGCGATCTGTGGATTTTCACCCGGTACGGCGCTGCCGGTAGCGAGCTTGGCGCGCGCGGCCTGCCGCCGGGCCTCGGCCTGACGCAGCGCTTCGCGCGCCTGGTTGACGCGATGGCGAGCCGCATCGTGATCCGCCTTGGTCACGAAGCCGCGCTTGAACAGCGCGTCCTTGCGTTCGAAATCGGACTGGGCAAAGGCGATATCCTCGCGCGCGGCGGCGATGTCGGCACCCGACAGGTCGGAGGAATTGGCCAGCGCGGTAACATTGGCCTGCGCCCCGGCGATGGCCGCTTCGGCCTGCGCGATCTGCAGGCGGTAGGGTTCGGGATCGATGCGGAACAGCAGGTCGCCCTTCTGCACCGTGTCGCCTTCGCCGACGAGGACCTCGACGATCTCGCCGCCAACCTGCGCGCTGACCGAAACCTTGTCCTGCTGGACATAGGCATTGTCCGTGGAAACCTTGCCCTGGAGCGAGAGCCAGTAGATCCCTCCAGCAACGAGCAATAGCAGGGGAACGCTAAACATAAGCGCCATGCGGCCCCACTTGCGCTTGGGAGCGGGAGCTTCGGCGGGTTCCACGGTGTCGACCGGGATCTGCGGATCGGCCTCAGCCATTTGCGACATTCCTGATTTCACGTTCGGCCGAAAGATTGGCCGAAACCTTTTCGAGTAGCCGCGCGAGCATGTCCTGCTCCTGCGCAGTGAGCCCCTCCGCCATGTCCTCGACCAGCGCATCGACGATTCCGCGCAGCGGTTCGACGATTTCGCGGCTCTTGTCGGTGAGATGGAGCAGGCGTGCGCGTCGGTCGTGGGGGTCGAACACGCGCTCGACCCAGCCGGCTTCCTCCATCCGGTCGACGATGCGGGTGAGGGTGATCGGCTCGACCTCGATCCGCTCGGCATAGAAGGCCTGATTGTTGTCCGGAAACTTGACCAGGCTCATCAGCAGACGCGCCTGCACGGCGGTGAGACCGAGGCTTCGCACGCGCTCGTCGAAGGTCTTTCTCAGCAGCCGACCGCTATCCGAGAGAAGATAGCCGATGTTCGTTTCCATGGCGGCGCATATAATAACATAGCTTATTATTGCAAGTTGCAATTAAAGAAAGCCCTGTGTGAAAAACCACAATCCATGCTTAGGAGGGCCCATGACACTGACCGCCGATCTCTATTTCAGTTTCCGCTCGCCCTATAGCTTCCTGGCAGTAGGGCGGTACCGCGCCCTCGCTGAGGAGTATGCCGTCGATATCGCGCTGCGGCCGGTCTATCCGCTGGCGATCAGGCAACCGGATTTCTTCGAGCGCAATCATCCCAACTGGATGGCCTACACCATCCGCGACATGATGCGCGTGGCGCAGTTCCACGGGATCGCCTTCGGCCCGCCGAGGCCCGACCCGATCGTCCAGGACCCGGCGACGCGCGAGATCGCGATCGAACAGCCCTATATCCGCCGAGTCACCCGGATGGGGCAGGCCGCGGCAAGGCGCGGCAAGGGGCTCGTCTTCGCGCATGAGGCAGGTCAGCTGATCTGGGGCGGTCAGGAAGGCTGGCACGAGGGCAGTCATCTGGCGGGTGCGCTGGCGAGGGCGGGCTTGGAGGCGGAGGAAGTGGAGGCCGAGGTGGCGGCGCAGGCGGAGGAACTCGACGCCGAGATCGCCGCCAACCAGGACGCGCTCGAGGCCGCCGGCCATTGGGGGGTGCCGACCCTGGTTTTCGATGGCGAGCCCTTCTTCGGCCAGGACCGCATCGAAATGGCGCAGTGGCGCATGGAGCAGCAGGGGTTGGCGAGGCGATGAAGGGCGAACTGACCGGAGGATGCCTGTGCGGCGCGGTGCGTTATACCCTGCGCGATGGCTTCCGCCTCAATCCCTATGCCTGCCATTGCACCGAGTGCCAGAGCCGGACCGGCTCGGCATTCAGCGAACACTTGCTGTTCACCCTGGCTGATCTTGAGATTTCCGGCGATCTGGATGCGGGCGACTACGACCAGCCGAGCGGAGCGCACTCACGCATCTTCGGCTGCGCAAAGCGCAAGGCGCGGATCTACGCCGTCAACGACAGTCGCGACGGCCTTGCGAGCCTGCGCTGCGGCACGCTCGACAACAGTGCCTCCTTCGTCCCTGCCGCTCACCTGTGGGTTAGGAGCAAGCAGCCTTGGATCCGCTTGCCGGAAGATGCGAAGACGATGGACGAGCAACCGCGAACCAGCGAGGACTGGGTCACATTTGTGGGGATTGCAGGGCAATGAAGGTGACGAAGAGCGGAGGCTGCCAGTGCGGCGCGGTGCGCTACACTGCGCGGATCGACCCCGAGCAGGCCTATCTCTGTCATTGTCGCATGTGCCAGCGCGCGACCGGCGGGGTCTCGATCGCTTTCATCAACCTGCCGAAACAGGACATGACCTGGGAAAGCGGTCCCGACTGGTACGCAAGTTCGCCCATCGCGCGCCGGCCTTTCTGTAGACAATGCGGCACACCGCTCGGTTTTGCCTTCAACGAGGGCGAGAACATGGACATCACCGTGGGCAGTCTCGACGATCCCTACGGCATCGAACCGCATTGGCATTTCGCCGCGGAGAAGATCCACGAGGCCTGGATTGACACATCGAGCCTCAAGCGCATTCCCTTGAGCGAGCACACGGTGTTGAGCCAACGCTGGATCGATGCGACGGGCGAGGTGCCCGAGTGAAAACCGAATTCTTCGACAGCTTCGACGGTACCCGGCTGGCGTTCCATCGGCATGGCGAGGGCAGGCCCCTGGTTCTGCTCCACGGCCTTTTCTCCAGCGCGCAGATGAACTGGATCAAGTGGGGCCATCACGAAGCGATCGCGGCGCAGGGCTATGAAGTAATCATGCTCGACTTCCGCGTTCACGGGGAAAGCGCGGCGCCGCACGATCCGGAAAAGTATCCGGTCAACGTTCTGGTGCGCGATGTCGCGGCGCTGGTCGATCATCTTGGCCTTGCGGAATTCGATCTCGGCGGTTTCTCGCTCGGTGCGCGCACCTCGCTCCACGCGGTGGCGCATGGTATGCTCGAACCCGCCCACCTCGTCATCGGTGGCATGGGCACGGCGGGACTGGGCGAATGGCATCGCAGGGCGGCCAAGTTCCGCCGCGTGATCGACACTTTCGATGCCATTCCCCGCGGCGACCCCGATTATTTCTCGATGCAATTCCTCAAGTCGCAGGGCGTAGACCGCGTGGCGGCACGCCTGCTGCTCGACACCATGCCCGATCTCGACCTCGCGCTGCTCGACAATATCGCCATGCCGACGCTGGTGGTCTGCGGCGACGAGGACCGCGACAACGGCTCGGCGGAAGAGCTTGCCGACATGCTGCCCGACGCGACCTTCGTCGAAGTGCCCGGCACGCATATGAGCAGTGTGACCAAGCCCGATCTGGGGCAGGCGATAGCCGACTGGCTGGGAGAACGGCGATAGGCGCCGTGAAGCCCGATGTGCGGCTGTGGCTGATCGGGCTGGCGCTGTTCATACCGTTGATTGCGCTGGGCGTGATGCTTCTGGCGGCGACGGATTACGGCATTCTCGATCACCAGCAGGCGGGCAGCGCCGACCGCGTCGAGACCATCCAGCGCGCCTGGCGAGAGGCAGGCCTGCGATGGCTGGCCATCGTGGCGATGCTGGGCGATATGGTGTTCATTACGCTGTACAGCGCCGGAGCTTTCGTCGCGGGGCGCAGCCTGCTTGGGGCGGGGGGCGTGGTACGCGTCGCCGGTCTGGTGGGCATGGCGTCTGCTCCGGCATTCTACCTTGCCGATACGATCGAGACAGGCCTGCAGCTTTACCAGTTGCTCGCTGACGAAGGCAGCGACCGGCTGGCGACGATCGTGGCGGCGATGCAAATTCCCAAACTGGCCGCATGGATCAGCAGTTTCCTCGCGATCGCCACGGCACTGCTCATTCGCCGATGGAGTTCGCCCGGCGCTTGATTAAGCGTCGGCACAGGTGCAATCCGGTAGCACGTGTAACCACATCGCAGAATTCACTCCTGAGAGGATAATCATGAAACTTGCATCCGTCGCGCTCTCTGCGCTTGCCATTTCCCTCGCCAGTCCGGCGCTGGCCGATCATCACGACGCCAAGACCGAGATGGCCAAGGCCGCCTATCCGATGACCCCGCAGGGCGCGGCGAACTGGGTCGCTATGGTCGAGAAGAAGATGGGCGATTTCAGCGTCGAATACGCCCGGATCTCGTGGGTCAACTCGACCTATATAACCGAGGATACCGACGCGCTGGCCGCGAAATACGGCGCCGAATCGACCGAAATGTCGGTGCGCTACGCCAATCAGGCGGCGAAATATGCCAAGGTGAAGGGGCTCGACCCCGAGGTGGCGCGCAAGCTCGACATACTGCGCAACGGTATCGTCATGCCCGCCCCGGTTCGCGACGGTGCAGCGACCGAGCTCAACGAGATCGCGACCAGTCTCAACAGCCAGTATGGCAAGGGCAAGGGCACGCTCAACGGCAAGGAGATCAGCGGCAGCGATATCGAGGCCGAGATGGGCAATCTCGAGCGTACTCCCGCCGAAAAGGCGGAGATGTGGGTCAGCTGGCACGACAATGTCGGCGCGCCGATGCGTGAGGATTACCTGCGCATGATCGGTATCGCCAACGAGGGTTCGAAGGAGCTCGGCTTTGCCGATCTGGGCGCCATGTGGCGCTCGAACTACGATATGGATCCCGATGCCTTCGCCGGCGAGACCGAACGGATGTGGCAGGAAGTGAAGCCGCTCTACATGGCGCTCCACACCTATGTCCGGACCAAGCTCAACGAGAAATACGGTGATGCGGTGCAGCCCGCGACCGGTCCGATCCGCGCCGATCTGCTCGGCAATATGTGGGCGCAGGAATGGGGCAACATCTACCCGTTGGTCGCCCCCGCGGGCGCGGGTGACATCGGCTATGACCTGACCGATCTGATCGAAAAGAAGGGCCTCGACGAAGTGGGCATGGTCAAGGTCGGCGAAGGCTTCTTCTCCTCGCTGGGTTTCGAACCGCTGCCGGAGACGTTCTGGGAGCGCAGCCAGTTCGTGAAGCCGCGCGACCGCGAGGTGGTGTGCCATGCAAGCGCCTGGGACGTCGACAATGTCGACGATCTGCGCATCAAGATGTGCATCAAGAAGAACGCCGACGACTTCATCACCATCCACCACGAGCTCGGCCACAATTACTACCAGCGCGCCTACAACCAGCAGGACTATCTGCACCTCAACGGCGCGAACGACGGCTTCCACGAGGCCATCGGCGACATGGTCGCGCTGTCGATCACGCCCGAATATCTCGTGCAGATCGGCATGCTCGACAAGCAGGACGTGCCGAGCGCAGACAAGGATATCGGCCTGCTGCTGCGTCAGGCGATGGACAAGGTCGCCTTCCTGCCCTTCGGCCTGATGGTCGACCGCTATCGTTGGGGGCTGTTCGATGGCTCGATCCCGACGGACGAGCTGAACAAGGGCTGGAACGATCTGCGCCTGCAGTACCAGGGCATCGTCCCGCCGGTGGCGCGCGACGAGAGCGGCTTCGATGCCGGCGCCAAGTACCACATCCCGGGCAACGTGCCCTACACACGTTACTTCCTCGCCCGCATCTTGCAGTTCCAGTTCTTCAAGGCCGCCTGCGACCAGGCCGGCTGGGAAGGGCCGCTGCACCGCTGCTCGTTCTACGGCAATGAGGAAGTCGGCAAGAACCTCGACGCGATGCTCGAAATGGGTGCGAGCAAGCCCTGGCCCGACGCGCTCGAGGCCTTCACCGGCGAGCGCCAGATGAGCGGCAAGGCGATGGTAGAATATTTCGCCCCGCTCAAGGCCTGGCTCGACAAGCAGAACGCGGGCAAGCCGCAGGGCTGGTAAGCGGCATGTCGGGGCGGCGGCATCGATCGGCCGCCCCGCATTGCCAATCCGGGTGCCAAGCCGCTAACAGCTTGCATCATGGGAGAAAAGAAGACCAAGCTTGAGGTTGTGGGCTGGCGCGAGCTGGTTCATCTGCCTGATCTCGGCCTGCATGAATTGCCGGCGAAAATCGATACCGGCGCGCGAACTTCCTCGCTCCACGCGACAATCCTCGAGCAGTTCGAGCGCGACGGCGAACGCTACGTCCGTTTCGCGGTGGATTTCGAACGCCAGCACGTGCGCCAGGTGTGCGAGGCGGTGCATATCGACTGGCGCGGAATCACCAGCTCCAACGGCGAAACGCAGCGCCGCATGATCGTCAAGACGCCGCTGCGTATCGGCGATGTCACATTTCGCGCCGAGATCAGCCTAGCCGACCGGAGCGACATGAAATTCCCGATGCTGATTGGGCGATCTGCGCTAAGACGCCGCTTCGTCGTCGACTCGGGCCATTCCTGGCTCCAGAGCCCGGCCCGCGACGTGGAAAAAGGTCACACATCATGAAAATCGCGATGCTGGCACGTAATGCCAACCTCTACTCGCATCAGCGCCTCAAGGAGGCGGCGGAGCAGCGCGGGCATCAGCTCGATATTCTCAACACCACGCGCTGCACCGTCCACATCGCGAGCCACCGGCCCGAGGTCTATTACAATGGCGAACCCTGCGTCGGCTACGATGCAGTGATCCCGCGTATCGGCGCTTCGATCACCAATTACGGCCTCGCCATCCTGCGCCAGTTCGAAATGCGTGGCTGCTGGCCGCTCAATGAAAGCGTCGCCATCGGGCGCAGCCGCGACAAGCTGCGTTCGATGCAGATCCTCGCCAAGCACGGGCTCGGCTTGCCGCTGACCGCCTATGCCAACGATCCCAAGGCCGCCGAGGAGATCATCAAGGCAGTGAAGGGTCCGCCGGTGGTGATCAAGCTGCTCGAAGGTACGCAGGGCATTGGCGTGGTGCTCGCGGAAACGATGAGCAGCGCCAAGTCGGTGATCGAAGCCTTCCGCGGGGCCAACGTCAACATCCTGGTCCAGGAATTCATCAAGGAGGCGGGCGGTACCGACATCCGCGCGCTGGTGGTCGGCGGCAAGGTGGTCGCGGCAATGAAGCGCACTGGCGCGCCCGACGATTTCCGCAGCAACCTCCACCGCGGCGGCAGCGCGCAGCTTATCAAGATCACCCCCGAGGAACGCAGCACCGCCGTCCGCGCGGCCAAGCGCATGGGCCTGAACGTCTGCGGCGTCGACATGCTGCGCAGCAATCACGGCCCGGTGATCATGGAGGTAAACTCCTCCCCCGGCCTCGAAGGTATCGAGAACGCCACCGGCAAGGACATCGCCGGGATGATCATCGACTACATCGAGAAGAACGCCAAGGACGGCAAGACCAAGACCAAGGGGCAGGGGTGATGCGGCTCGACTGCTAACGATCCGCACGCGGATGCCTGCTCAATGGCTACTAGAGCTCAGAATGCATTCTTGAACGGCGGCGTAGAACGAAATCGGCTCGTTATCCTCTGCGCGCCAGTGCAGATCTTCCTTTGTGAAATCGGCCAACTGAAGCACTAAATCGTCCAAGGTTTCGGCCCAACGATTGCCATTGGCGATGTGGTTGCCTTGACCGTCCCTGAAGTCGAGCTTCCAGCCCCCTGGCATCTCTTTGTAGAACGCGATGGTGGTCGTCGACCCCTTGTCGTCTACTCGCGCGATGAATGTCCGGCTCGGCATCAGCTCTCACCCAGTTGCAATCGGCAATATGGTAGGTCCTAGCAAGGCGCAGTCCAGCGACCGCTACCCAATAAATGCCGACCCCTACGCGTTCCGCGCCATCAGCCCGCCATCGACGGGGATCACCGCGCCGGTGATGTAGCTCGCCGCGGGGAGCACCAGCGACAGCGTCATATGCGCGACCTCCTCGGGGTCGCCGTAGCGCCTCAGCGCGGTGCGACGCTTGGCGAAGATCGCCTTGTGCTCGTCGGGCACCGAGTCGGTCATCGCGGTGCGGATCGGACCGGGACAGATGCAGTTGCAGGTGATGCCCTCGGGCCCGAGATCGACCGCGAGACCGCGCGTGAGGCCGGTCACGCCGGTCTTGGCCGCCACATAGGGCGTGTCGCCGGGCGTCGCGCCGAGGCCCTCGGTACTGGCGATGTTGACGATCCGTGCGGCGTCGCTCCGGCGTAGATGCGGTAGCGCAGCGCGCACTATGCGCTGGTGCGCGGTCAGCATCACCGCGAGCGCACGGTGCCAGATTTCCTCATAGGCATCCTCGTCGAGCGCGCAGAAGCTCGATACGCCGGCATTGTTGACGAGGATGTCGATCCCGCCGAAATCCTCGGCGACCTGTGCGACCACGCGCGCGATCGCGTCCCCGTCAGCGACGTCGAGGGCATAGGCGCGGGCCTCCGCCCCGCATTCGCGCGCCACTTCCTCGCAGGCCACCAGGTCGAGATCTGTCACCGCCACCCGCGCGCCTTCAGCCGCGAACAGAAGTGCGGTGGCGCGGCCCATTCCGCTCGCGGCACCGGTGACGATGGCGACGCGCCCCGCAATCGAGCGCGAGCGGTTGGGTTTTACGGTCATGCCTCTCTCCCTTGTGGGGAGCGAGCTTACCTAAACGGCGGTTCGTTGAAAGCGCGCAGTTTGCGGCTGTGGAGCCTCGGACCTTCCTCGCGCAGGAGCTTGCAGGCGGTTACGCCGATCTCGAGGTGCGCGGCGATCGCTTCCTCGTAGAAGGCGTTGGCCTGTCCGGGCAGCTTGATCTCGCCATGAAGCGGCTTGTCGGAGACACACAACAACGTGCCGTAGGGGACGCGGAAGCGGTAACCCTGGCCAGCGATGGTGGCGCTTTCCATGTCGACCCCGACCGCGCGGGAAAGGCTCATGCGGTGCGCCGAGCTGGTGTAGCGCAGTTCCCAGTTGCGGTCGTCGGTGGTGACGACGGTGCCGGTGCGCATGCGCTTCTTGAGGTCCGCGCCATGTTCGCCCGACACCTCCTCGGCCGCGCCGGCGAGCGCCTGCTGCACTTCGGCGATCGCGGGGAGGGGGATTTCGGGCGGGAGCACCGGGTCGAGCACATGGTCGTCGCGGAGGTAGGCGTGGGCGAGCACGTAGTCGCCGATCTTCTGGCTCGGGCGCAGGCCGCCGCAGTGGCCGATCATCAGCCAGGCCTCGGGCCGCAGCACCGCAAGGTGGTCGCAGATCGTCTTGGCGTTCGATGGGCCGACGCCGATGTTGACCAGCGTGATCCCTTCACGGTTCGGGCCGACGAGGTGGTAGGCGGGCATCTGGTGTCGCCGCCATGCGGTGTCCGACAGCTGCGCGCGAGCATTGTCGGTCTTCTCTGTCAGCATCAGCCCGCCCGCGCCGGCGAGCGCCGTGTATCCGTTCGCGCCGAGCTGCGCGCCCGCCCAGTCGACGAATTCGTCGACATAGCGGTGGTAATTGGTGAACAGGATGAAGCGCTGGAAATGCTCGGTGCTGGTGCCGGTGTAATGCGCCAGCCGCGCGAGGCTGAAATCGGTGCGCAGCCCGTCGAACAGCGACAGCGGGATCGGGTCGTCGACACTTTCGAGCACGATGCCGTCGGCCAGCTCGTCGCCGATGTCGGCCAGTTCGGTCGAGGGGAAATGGCGCGCGATGAGGTTGGGATCGACACCGACCAATTCGGCGCCGGCCTCGCCGTCGAGGACATAGGGGAAGGGGATCTCCTGCCGCGAGGAGCCGACTTCCATCTCGACTTCGTAATTCTCCTCGATCAGCTCGAGCTGTTCGCGCAGATAATCGCGGAACAGCGCGGGGCGCGTGACCGTGGTGGCATAGAGCCCCGGTGCGTTGAGCCGGCCGAAGGCGCGGTTGCGGTCCTCGGGCTGGTCGCCGCCGCGAAAGCGCAGCCGCAGCTCGGGATAGGCATAGCTGCCGTCGCTGCGGCGTTCAGGCGCGGGCAAAGTACGCTCGCGGCCGAAGGCGATGACATCCTCGCGCAGCCGCTCGACGGCGGCGTCATACATTTTCTCGAGCCGGTCGAGAGTCTGGTCGATCGAATCCATGGGCGTTTCTCCTGCCTCTTGTTGTTTTCGGTACTGTGTCACGATCCCTCATAGGGTGTGCGCACGCTTCTTACAAAAAGGGCGCGGTGACCGAAGCCGCCGCGCCCTTTTCATGGTTCATTGCCGTTTCGAAGATCAGCCTTCGGCGGTCTCTTCGTTCGCTTCGTCTGCGTCTTCGAGCAGGTCGGCGGGGATTTCGCCGGGCTCGAGCGTCGGGTCGATGCGGTTGGCTTCGGCTTGTTCCTCGATCTCGCGCTGTTCGTCCTCGAACATCTGCGCCATCACGTCGATGCCCTGGCTCTGCAGTTCGGCTTCGTCTTCCGAGCGGGCGACGTTGGCCTTGATCGAGACCGAGACTTCGGGGTGGAGGTCGATGCGGACTTCATGCATGCCGATCGTCTTGATCGGGTCACCCATGATGACCTGCTTCTTGTCGATGTCGTGGCCCTTTTCGGCCAGCGAAGCAGCGATGTCGCGCACGTTGACCGAGCCGTAGAGCTGGCCGGTGTTCGACGACGCGCGGATCAGGACGATCTCTTCGCCATTGACCTTTTCGCCGGCCTTTCCAGCTTCGCTGCGGCGTTCCGCATTTTCCTTTTCCAGGCGCTCGCGGTTCGCTTCGAAGACCTTCTTGTTGGCTTCGTTGGCGCGCAGGGCCTTCTTCTGCGGGAGCAGGAAGTTGCGGGCATAGCCGTCCTTCACGGTGACGACGTCACCGATCGAGCCGAGCTTTTCGATCCTCTGAAGGAGAATGATATCCATGGATTTTCTCCTTACTTCACGATGTACGGCAGCAGGCCGATGTGACGCGAGCGCTTGATGGCCTTGGCCAGTTCACGCTGCTTCTTCGCGCTGACGGCGGTGATGCGGCTGGGGACGATCTTGCCACGTTCGGACATGAAGCCCTGCAGCAGGCGGACGTCCTTGTAGTCGATCTTGGGGGCGTTCTTGCCCGAGAACGGGCAGGACTTGCGGCGGCGGAAAAACGGACGGGCCATCAGTTACGCTCCTCGCGGTCGCGGCGCTTCTTCGCATCGCGCTCGTTCTTGCGCATCATGACGCTCGGGCCATCTTCGTGCTCATCGACACGGATGGTCATGTAGCGGATGACGTCTTCGTTGATGCGGGTCTGGCGCTCGAGCTCGGCGACAACGGAGCCGGGGCCCTCGATGTTGAGCATCACGAAATGCGCCTTGCGGTTGCGGTCGATCTTGTAGGCGAGGTTCTTGAGGCCCCAGGTCTCCGTCTTGGTGACCTTGCCCTCGTTCTTCTCGATGATTTCGGTAGCCTGCGCCGCCAAGGCATCGACCTGAGCCTGGCTCAGATCCTGGCGCGCAAGGAACACGTGCTCGTAAAGAGCCATGTGGTCTTCCTTTCACTTCGGGCCGATCGCTGGCTGATCCGCGGGATTGCGGGGCCCCTCCGGCTTTCTTCGAATCCCCGGGCGGAGCCGAGGGATGCGCGCACATAGCGGGAATAACGGGGAATGCAAGTCTTGGCAGGGTGGAACGGGGCGGGCAGGGGCGCATTGGGTGTAAAAACGAAGGAGAACTGCCCGGTGCCAGGTGGACTCGTAGCCCTGCTCGACGACGTATCGATCATCGCCCGCACTGCCGCGGCCTCGGTCGATGATATCGGTGTGGCCGCCAGCAAGGCGGGATCGAAGACGGCAGGAGTGGTGATCGACGACGCGGCCGTAACGCCAAGCTACGTCACCGGCCTCAGCCCCGCGCGCGAGCTGCCGATCATCTGGAACATCACCAAGGGCAGCCTGAAGAACAAGCTGATCATCCTGCTGCCTGGCGCACTGCTGCTGAGCTGGCTGCTGCCGAGCGCGATCATCTTCATCCTGATGCTGGGCGGCGCCTACCTCTCCTATGAAGGTGCGGAAAAGGTGATGGAAAAGCTCGGCGGCGAGAAGCACGGCAAGACCGTCGACGACGTGATCGAGGATCCGGTCGCCTTCGAGAAACAGCGAGTGGCAGGCGCGATCCGCACCGATCTCATCCTGTCGGCGGAGATCATGGCGATCACGCTTAGCGAAGTGGCGAACGAAGATCTCGTCGTGCGTGCAGGCGTGCTCGCCATCGTCGGCATTGCGGTGACCCTTGTCGTCTACGGGACGGTCGCGCTGATCGTGAAGCTCGACGATATCGGCCTGCACCTGCGCAAACAGGAGTCGTCGGGGGCGCAAGCGTTCGGCAGGTTCCTGGTCAACTCGGTGCCGCACCTGCTGACCATTCTGTCGTTCGTCGGCACGATCGCGATGCTGTGGGTTGGCGGCGGGATCATCCTGCACGGTACGCACGAGTTGGGGTTCGACGTTTTCTACGACATCGCCCATGGCGCGGAATACGCGGTGAAGGCTGCCACCGGAGCGCTGTCGGGCGTGCTTGGCTGGCTCACCTATGCAGCTGTTTCGGCGCTCATCGGACTGGTACTGGGATTCATCCTCACGATCCTGCTGCACAAGGTGCTCAAGCTCGGCAAGGCGCACTGAATATGGACGGGCGGCCCGTCCTCTACACCTGCGCCGGGTCGCGCGGGTTGCGCGCCACCTGGGCGGCGGAAGAGGGAGGCGTCGATATCGCACTCGAACTCCTGCCGTTCCCACCGCGCTACCAGGCGCCCGAATATCTCGATCGCAACCCGCTTGGCACGGTCCCGCTGCTGGTCGAGGGCGAGACGCGGATGACCGAAAGCTGCGCCATCGCGCACTACCTCGCGACGAAGGGGTGCGACACATCGCTGGTCGTGGCGCCGGACGAGGGCGATTATCCCGCCTATCTCGACTTCACCTATCACGCCGATGCGACGATTACGTTTCCACAGACGGTCTATATGCGCTTCGCCCTGTTCGAAAAGGACAAGGGCTGGAGCGAGGCGGGCGAGGCCTATGCCAAATGGTTCTGGAAACGACTGGTAAAGCTGGAAGGGCGGCTCGAAAACCGCGAATTCCTCTGCGCCGACCGCTTTACCGTGGCCGATATCTGCTGCGGCTATGCTCTGATTCTTGCCGGCAAGGTGGGGCTCGACGAGGGTGTCCCCCAGGTGCTGCGGGAGTACCGCGAGAGGCTGGTGGAACGCGAGGGATATCGCCGCGCGGTAGAGCGCGAGGCCGCCGGCCCCGCCGCGCTCTAGGAAAGCCTGCCGAACACGTCGCGCGCGAAGCTGCTCAGCGAATCGTCGCGTGCGCCCATGATGACGATCCGGTCTCCGGGCCGCGCAACATTGACCAGCCGGTCGCCAGCGGCCTTGCGCGTGGGGATGTATTCGGCATGACCACCGGCCTCTTCGATCAGTCGTACGATGCGCTCGCTACCTTCGCTGCGATCGACAGTGCCGCCGAAATAGATCGGGTCGCACAGGATCACGCGGTCGCCTTCGGCCAGTTCCGTCGCGAAGGTCTCGGCCAGTTCGTCGCCCATCTGACGCAGGGGGCCGTAGCCATGCGGCTGGAAGAAGGCGAGCACGCGGCCCGGATGGGCGCGCAGCGTGCGCAGCGTGGCGGCGCATTTCTCGGGGTTGTGGCCGAAATCGTCGATCACGGTGATGGCGGAGACGCTGGTGCCGATCACGTCGAAGCGCCGCGCGAGGCCCTCGAAGCCGGACAGCGCCTCGACCGCCTTGGCCACGGGGATGCCCGCCGCAGCTGCTCCCGCAATGGCGGCGAGCGCGTTGGAGAGATTGTGCCGCCCGGGCAGGTTCAGCGTCAGCGCATGTTCGCTGCCGTCGTGGCGGTCGACCACCAGTGCGGCCTGCCGTCGCGGCCCCTCGGCGACCGAGCCCGGTACGATGCCGATCTGCGCCTTCTCCTGTTCGATTCCGAAGGTAATCACGTCTTTCGCGTGGGGCAGAAGAGCCAGCGCTTCGGCATCGTCGGCATTGATCACCGAAATGCGGCTGCGCGAGAGAAAATCGCCGAAAAGCTGGCGGAGTTCGGCCATTTCCATATGGTCGAGGCTGACGTTGAGCAGCACGCCCACTGCCGGGCGATAGAGCGCGATCGACCCGTCACTCTCGTCGACCTCGCTGGCATAGAGGCTCTGCCCGCCGACCACCGCACTGGCGAAGGGGCGCTCGGGCGAGACGAAATTCTTCATCACCGCGCCGTTCATGATCGTCGGATCGCGCCCGCAGGCGTGGAGGATCCAGCCGAGCATGCCGGTGACGGTCGACTTGCCACTGGTTCCCGCTACCGCGAGCCCCGCGCCGCTGGTGTTGAAGAGGATCGAGTTGAGCTCCGCCCGTGTCAGGCGCAGACACCCCAATTCCCTGGCGCGTTGCACTTCAGGCACGCTGTCTTCGACCGCCGCGCTGGCGACGAGGATCTGCTCGCTCGATACGATCCCGCTGCCGTCTTGTGGGTGAAGCGCGAAGCCCTGTCGTTCCAGCGCGGTGAATTTCTCCGGCGTCCGGCCCTGGTCGTTGCTGCGGTCCGATCCCTCGATCGTGCATCCGCGCCCCTTGAGGATCTGCGCCAGCGGCAGCATTCCCGATCCGCCGATGCCGCAAAAGAAGAAGGGGCGGGCGAACAAATCTTCAGGGGTGGGCATATCGCTCATGCGGGTGCAGCTATTGAGTTGTGCCGCGTGATACAAGCGGGCTAGCAGGGCGCATGGTCAGAATTGCGATCTGCGCCCCCGGAAAACCGTTGAAGCGCGACCGAGCCGATGCCGTCGAGGCGCTCGTGGCAGGGCGCGACGACGTGTCGCTCCATTTCCACGATCAGTGCTTTATCCACGATGGGCATTTTGCCGGCAGCGACCCGGTGCGCCTCGCCGCACTGCTCGAATGCGCCAACGATCCGGCTTTCGATGCGGTGTGGTTCGCGATGGGCGGTTACGGCTCGAATCGCATCGCGGCGCAGGCGATCACGCAGATGGACGATGCGGCGAACGCCAAGTCCTACCTCGGCTATTCGGACACCGGTTTCCTGCTCGCCGCGCTGTACAAGCATGGCATCGGTCGCGTGGCTCATGGCCCGTTGGCGGGGGATATCAAGCACGAGGGCGGAGCGAAAACGATCGAGCGCGCGCTCGACTGGCTTAAAGGGGGCGAAGCAGGACTCGAACCGCATCTCGACAACCGCCCTGCGGTCGCCTTCAACCTGACGACGCTGGCCATGCTCGTGGGTACCGACCTCGCGCCCGATCTCGCCGGGCATGTCGTGATGGTCGAGGAGGTGGCCGAACACCTCTATGCCGTCGACCGGCTGTTTTTTCATGTCACGCAGCACCTGCGGGGGATTGCCGGCCTTCGCCTGGGCCGGATCGGCCAGGTCCCCCAGAACGACCGTCCATTCGGCACCGACGAAGTTGCGATCGCGCAGGACTGGTGCGCGCGCAGCGGCATCCCCTACCTTGGCCGCGCGGAAATCGGCCATGATGCTGCCAACAGGATTGTCCCATTCGGACTTGAGGCGCGCGCCCCACGCGCCTAGGCGCGCCGTCTGAGGAGATATTCATGACTGCATTCATCTTTCCCGGGCAGGGCAGCCAGAAGGTCGGCATGGGCGTCGAACTCGCCGAAGCGAGCGCGCATGCCCGCGAGGTTTTCGAGGAAGTCGACGAGGCGCTGAAGCAGAACCTCTCGGCGCTGATGAAGGACGGGCCGGAAAGCGAATTGACGCTGACCTCGAACGCCCAGCCCGCGATCATGGCCAATTCGGTCGCCACCGCGCGCGTGCTCGAGAAAGAATTCGGCGTGGCGCTGGCCGATGTCGCACAATGCGTCGCGGGGCACTCGCTCGGCGAATATAGCGCCCTGTGCGCCGCGGGTGCCTTCTCGCTGACCGATGCCGCTAAGCTGCTGCGCCTGCGCGGGATCGCCATGCAGGATGCCGTGCCGATCGGCGTCGGTGCCATGGCCGCGCTGCTCGGCGCCGATATCGACAAGGCGACCGCGCTGGCCGAAGCCGCGGCGCAGGGCCAGGTCTGCGAAGTCGCCAACGACAACGACCCGACGCAAGTGGTCATTTCGGGCCATGCCGAAGCGATCGACCGCGCAATCGAGATGGCCAAGGATCATGGCATCAAGCGCGGCATCAAGTTGCCCGTCTCCGCTCCGTTCCACTGTTCGCTGATGGGACCTGCTGCGCTGCGCATGAAGAACGCGCTGGCCGATACACCCCCGCAGGCCTTCACCGTCCCGCTCTACGCAAACGTCACCGCCGCACGCGTGACCGACCCGGCGCAAGAACAGGCTCTGCTTGTCGAGCAGGTTACAGGCCGCGTCCGCTGGCGCGAAAGCGTACTCGCCATGCGCGAAGCGGGAATCGAGCGGTTCGTCGAACTCGGCGGCAAGGTGCTCGGCCCAATGGTCGGCCGCATCGACAAGGAGGCGACCACGATCAGCCTCGTCACCATGGAAGATCTCGAGAATTTTGCGAAGGAGAACGCGTGATGTTCAGCCTCGAAGGGAAAACCGCCCTCGTCACCGGTGCCAGCGGCGGGATCGGGTCCTCGATCGCCTATGCCCTTGCCAAGCAGGGGGCGCGGCTCGCGCTGTCGGGCTCGAACGCGGCCAAGCTGCGCGCCTTTCGCGAGCAGCTGAACGATGAATTCGGCCACGACCATGTCGAGATCACTTGCGATCTGTCCAACGCGACGCAGGTCGAGGAACTGATCCCGGCCACGGTCGACACGCTCGGGCGGATGGACATCCTCGTGAACAATGCCGGCATTACGCGCGACAATCTCGCCATGCGGATGAAGGACGAGGAATGGGACGATGTGATCCGCATCAATCTCGAGGCAAGCTTCCGCCTGATGCGTGCCAGCGCGCGCCCGATGATGAAGGCCAAGGGCGGCCGCATCATCTCGACCACCAGCGTGGTCGGCCACACGGGCAATCCGGGCCAGATGAACTACACTGCGGCCAAGGGCGGCCTCACCGCCATGTCGAAGAGCCTCGCGCAGGAGCTCGCCAGCCGCAACATCACTGTCAATTGCGTTGCTCCGGGCTTCATCCGCACCGCCATGACCGATGCGCTGACCGACGACCAGAAATCTGCGATCAATGCGCGCATCCCGGTGGGGCGCATGGGCGAAGGCGACGAGATCGGTGCGGCCGTGGCCTATCTTGCCAGCGACGAAGCCGCCTATGTCACCGGCCAGACGCTGCACGTGAATGGCGGCATGGCGATGATGGGGTAAAAGAAGAGGGACTGAACAGCAGGCTTTCGACGGATGTCGAGGGCGCACCCGACAAAAAACCTCCAACTTTTCCCCAAGGAATCAGCTTTCGCGTGGGCGCAGCCTTGCTCCCCATGCAACCCCCGCTAGGGTGACTATCCGTATTCCGGCGCTGGTGGGGCGATTCCGGCCTGCCCAGTGCCCCAGAGGGACGAAAGTAGGACCATGAAGGCCACCATCGAACGCGCGACGCTGCTGCGTTGTCTCAGCCACGTCCAGTCGGTCGTGGAACGCCGCAACACCATCCCCATCCTCTCGAACGTGCTGATCGAGGCGGAAGGCGACAATTCGCTCAAGGTCATGGCGACCGACCTCGATCTGCAGGTGATCGAGCACATGGGCGCCAGCGTCGACAGCCCCGGGGCGATCACCGTCTCGGCGCACCTCCTGTTCGATATCGCGCGCAAGTTGCCCGAAGGCTCGCAAGTGAGCCTCGAGGCCGCGGAAAACCGCCTCGCCATCAAGGCCGGGCGCAGCCGCTTCTCGCTGCCGACGCTGCCGCGCGACGACTTCCCGGTTATCGTCGAGGGCGACCTGCCGACCAGCTTCGAACTGGCTGCCAAGACGCTAGCCGAGCTGATCGACCGGACGCGCTTCGCGATCTCGACCGAGGAAACGCGCTACTACCTCAACGGCATCTTCTTCCACGTGTCGGACGATGCCGAGCCGGTGCTCAAGGCGGCCGCGACCGACGGCCACCGCCTGGCGCGCTTTACCCTGCCGCGACCCGAGGGCGCCGAAGGCATGCCCGACGTGATCGTGCCGCGGAAGGCTGTGGCCGAACTGCGCAAGCTGCTCGAGGAATCGATGGACGGCAACGTCCAGATCGACCTTTCGGCCAGCAAGATCCGCTTCACCCTCGGCGGCGAGGGCGGAGTGGTCCTGACCAGCAAACTGATCGATGGCACCTTCCCCGATTATTCGCGTGTTATTCCAACGGGTAACGACAAGCTCCTGAAGCTCGATCCGAAGAGCTTTCACGAGGGTGTCGACCGCGTCGCGACCATCGCCACCGAGAAGACACGCGCGGTCAAGATGGGGCTCGACAAGGACAAGGTCACGCTCACTGTCACCAGCCCCGACAACGGCACCGCGACCGAGGAAGTGCCCGCCGAATATGCGGCGGAGGGTTTCGAGATCGGCTTCAATGCCGGCTATCTCAAGGACATCCTCAACCAGATCGATTCGGACACGGTCGAGATCCATCTCGCCGATGCCGGCGCGCCGACGCTGATCCGCAAGGACGACAACTCGCCCGCGCTCTATGTCCTGATGCCGATGCGGGTCTAAGCACTCGCATTGCGAACAGGCTGGCGCTAGCGTCTCTCACAGAGGAGAGAGACGCATGCAGCAGATCCATGTCCGCAAGGATGCCATCGGGGAAGCCGAACTCGTCGAAAGCGACCCCGGCGAACTGGGCGAGGGTGCGCTGCGGCTCGCCGTCGAGAGCTTCTCGGTCACTTCCAACAACGTGACCTACGCCGTCGTCGGCGACGACTTCGGCTACTGGAACTTCTTCCCTGCGCCCGGCGACAAGGGCATCGTCCCCATGTGGGGCCATGCGCGCGTCGTGGAAAGCAACCATCCCGAATTCTCCGTGGGCGAGCGCGTCTATGGCTACCTCCCGATGGCCACGCATCTCGATGTGTTGCCGGGCAAGGTCTCGGCCTCGGGATTCACCGACATGGCCGAACATCGCCAGCCGATGAGCCCGATCTACAACCAGTACTCGCGCCTTGCCGCCGATCCCGAGCATGATCCGGCCCGTGAAGGCGAGCGGATGATCTTCGGGCCGTTGTTCAAGACGGGTTTCCTGATCGAGTATTTCTTCCGGTCGGAAGACTGGTTCGGTGCCTCGCAGCTGATCCTGACCAGCGCCTCGTCCAAGACTGCCATGGGCCTTGCGAGCGTGGCGAAACATCGCTCGCCGCAGGTGAAGCGGATAGGGCTGACCTCGGCTGGCAATGTCGAGTTCGTGAAGGCTAGCGATCTTTACGACACGGTTGTGGCCTATGACGACGTCGGCTCGATTGCGACAGAGACCAGCGTTTCTGTCGATTTCGCGGGCAATTCCGGGCTCTTGAAGGCGATCCACACGCATCTGGGCGAAGCGCTCAAATACTCCTGCCTTGTCGGGGTGACACATATCGAGGAACGCGCCGGCGGGACCGAGGACATTCCCGGCCCCGCGCCGACGCTGTTCTTCGCGCCCGACCATGCCGTGGCGCTGTTCAAGAGCGTCGGGCCAGAGGAAGCGAGCACAATGCTGGCGGAAAGCTGGCGCGCCTTCCTCGCCGATGCGGGCGACAACGTGACGATCGAGCGCCGCAGGGGGCTCGCCGCCGCGCGGGATGTTTTCGTCGCGATGGTCGGCGGGAAGGTCGATCCCGCCAAGGGGATCGTCATCGAGCCCTAGATTTCGACCGCGATCTTGCCGAAGTGGCCGCCGCTTTCCTGATGGCGGAAGGCATCGGCGAGGTTTTCGAGCGCGAAGGTGTCGCTGATCACCGGCCGGATGCCGTTGGCTTCGATCGCGGCGATCATGTCCAGCTGCATCGCGCGGCTGCCCACGGTCAGGCCTTGAACCTTGAGATTCTTCGAAAACAACAGGGCCGTCTGGACCGGTCCGGCAAAGCCTGCGAGCACGCCGATCAGCGCGATATGCCCGCCCACGCGGGTCGCCAGCATCGACTGGTCTAGCGTGCCCGCGCCGCCGATCTCGACCACGCAGTCGACCCCGCGACCACTGGTCAGCTCAAGCGCCCTGGGCCCCCAGGCCGGAACTTCCCTGTAATTGATCAGGTGGTCGGCGCCCAACTTCCGCACGCGTTCGAGCTTCTCGTCCGAGGAACTGGTGGCAATCACCGTCGCACCCGCCGCCTTGGCGAATTGCAATGCAAAGATCGATACGCCGCCGGTTCCCTGGACGAGCACGGTGTCGCCGGGCTTCAGGGAATAGTCGACAAACAGCGCGCGCCATGCCGTGAGACCGGCGCAGGTCAGCGTTGCCGCCTCCGCATGGCTGAAGCCTTTGGGCGTGCGGGTGAACCAGTGTGCAGCTGCGGTCACGCCCCCGCGCGCATAGCCATCGATCCCGTCGCCCGGCACGCGGGTGAAGGCGGTCGCCGGCGGCGCTCCGTCGAGCCAGTCGGGGAAGAAGGTGCTGACGACATGGTCGCCCACCGCGAATTCGCTCACGTCTTCGCCGACGGCAGTGACCAGGCCTGCGCCGTCGGACATCGGTATGCGGCCCTGCTCGGCAGGGATCATCCCTTTGACCACGGCATAGTCGTGATAGTTGAGCGAACTCGCCTTCATGTCGACGGTGATCTCGCCCGGGCCGGGTGCTGGGGCATCGGCAATGTCGCAATAGTCGAGGGTTTCGAGGGTCGAAGGTGTCGCGCCAGTGCGGATCGCCTTCATTCGGCTGCCTCCAGCATCTCGGCCCGCTGCGGGCCCCGGATCAGCCCGCCCGGGGTCTCGCCGGTCCATTCTCCTTCGCGGAAGGTGATCTTGCCGTTCTTGATCGTGGCGACATAGCCATCGGCCTTCTGCAGCAGGCGCTTGCCCCCGGCGGGCAGGTCGAAGGCGAGCCACGGCTTGCCGAGCTTGAGGCGCTCCATGTCGATAATGTTGAGATCGGCGAGATAGCCGGGGGCGAGGACGCCACGGTCTTCCAGGCCGTAGAGCCGCGCGGTGTCGCTGCACTGGCGCTTGATCGCGTTCTCTAGCGTAATCGTCCCGCGCGAACGGTCGCGCACCCAGTGCTGGAGCATGAAGGTGGGCGAGGCCGCATCGCAGATCGTGCCGCAATGCGCGCCGCCGTCTGACAGCGAATTGACCGTGTCGTCCGACTGCTGGAGGTCCATCAGGAAATCGAGATTGCCGTCGGCGTAATTGAGGATCGGAAGGTAGATGAAGCCCTTGCCATCGTCGCTGCACAGCAGGTCGTAGGCGTATTCATCGCCCGATACGCCCGCCGCCTTGGCGCGCTCGAGAATGCTTTCTTGCGCGGTGGGCTCGTAGTTGAAATCGGGATCCATTTCGAACTGCAGGTTCCAGCCGCCGCAGACGACCATGATCAACCCGATGATGTCCTGGTTGACCTCGGAGAAGTCATGCTCCTCGGCGAGCAGTTTCGCCTTGAACTCGGGATCGAAGAGCATGGCCATCTGCTCTTCCCAGGGAAGGTCCTCGATTTCCTTCCAGCTGGGCTTCAGGCGGAAGGGATGGACGGTGCCCTGCCAGGCCATGACGATGCCGTTGCCGCGCAGGGCGATCTGCGCGACGATGTTGGCGCCATTGTCGTTCTCGGCGCGCATGCTCTCGATCTGCTCTTCAAGCGGCAGCTCCTTGGCGATCGACTGGAGCGCGGCGAAGGTGACGGGAAGGCCGGTCTCGCGGCTCATCTTGCCCATCCAGCCGAATTCGTCCCATTCACGCATCATGTCGCTGGCCATCTCGAACACGCCGTGACCTGCGCGGCCCATGGCCCGGCCGATCTCAACCAGTTCCTCGGCGGTGGCGGTGGTGCCGGGGACGACCTCGCCATCGATGTCGCGGTGGAGCACGGTGCGCGAGGTGGAAAAGCCGAGTGCGCCCGCCCGCACTCCTTCCTCGACTATGCGGCTCATTTCCTTGATGTCGTCCCCGGTTGGGACTGCGCCGGGGCGCTCGCGATCACCAAGGACATAGGCGCGCACAGAACCGTGCGGGACATGCGTGCCGACATCGACCGTGCGCGGCAGTTTTTCGAGCGCGTCGAGGTATTCGGGGAAGGTCTCCCAGTCCCAACTCATGCCTTCGGCGAGCGCGGTGCCGGGAATGTCCTCGACCCCTTCCATCAGGCCGATCAGCCATTCATGCTTGTCGGGCTTGGCAGGCGCGAAACCGACCCCGCAATTGCCCATGACTACGGTGGTCACGCCGTGCCAGCTCGAAGGCGCCATTTCCTGGTCCCAGGTCGCTTGGCCGTCGTAATGGGTATGGATGTCGACGAAACCTGGCGTGACGAGGTGGCCGCCCGCATCGATTTCCTCCGCCGCATCGCCACTGACCTCGCCCACCTGGGCTATCAGCCCGTCCTTTATCGCGATGTCGCCAGTAAAGCGTTCCTGGCCGGTCCCATCGACGATGGTACCGTTGCGAATGATCAGGTCGAATGCGGGCATGGCGACGTGCTCCTCTCTCCATGCAAGAAGGTTCCACAATGCAACCGATGAGTCCAGCAGTGTTTAGGCGGTACGTTCGGGCATGCGGACGGTCAGCAATACCGTCAGACCGATGAAGAAGAGCAGGTTGATCGACACCATGCCAATGCGCTGATCGCCCGACCATAGTGTGAACCGTTCGACCAGCAACGGCCCCATCCACACCGTGATGGTACCTGCGATGGCATAAAGGCCGAAGAATTCCCCGCTTCGACCTGGCGGGGCGAGAATGACAAGCATGGTGCGGCCCGAGGAAATGCTCGCCGTGGCGGTGACTGCGACCACGCTGATGAGCGCGAGATACACGAGATCGGAGAGCGTCGGAAACACCGGCGCTTGCCATACCTGTCGGTTTTCGACGAGCCCGAGAAAGAGGCTTTCCTGCGTGATGCTCAGCTGGACGAGGCCGGTCACGACCATGGCCAGAATTTCGACGGCAAGCGCTCGCTTGACCCCGATCCTGCCTTCCAGCCAGCCGCCGAAGATGCCGCCTGCAAAGGCGCAGGCGCTGGCGAAGATGGCGTAGCAGAGCATCTCGAGGAAATTCCACCCGAGGAACAGCGCGACATAGACCGCGCCGAGCGCAAGCAGCGCCGCCATTCCATCGGCATAGAACATGCGCGCGATAAGGAACTTCATCAGCTGGCGGTAATGCGCTGCCGCCCTGATCGTACGCCAAACGCTCGCCGCGCCTTCGCGGAACGCCTTGGTCCAGCTTGCGCCCGGAACACCCGGATCGCGCGCATTGAGGAAGAAGGGAATCGAGAACAGCGCGAGCCACGCGGCGCAGATCGGGCCGGCGAGGCGCGCATGCTCGAACTTGGCGAGATCGACGCCGAACTGAGGCTCGGCGAAGGGCCAACCGACGGTTGCGGGCAGGACGAAGAGCAGGGCGATCGCGACGAAGATCAGCGTCGCCGCACCATTGCCGAGTCCGAGACCGAGGCCGGAGATCATCGCCAGCTTCTTCGGCTCGCCCGAAACGCTGAGCATCGCGTTGTGCGTGACCTCGGAGTAGGTGTAGCTGACGTAGGCGATCACCAGCAACGCCATGATCGTGCCGGTTCCTAGCCCGCGGCCACCAGGCTCTGCAAACCACAACATGGCTGAACAGACGACGATAGAGCCGAGAAAGACGGCAAGGATCGGTTTGAGCCGTCCCCCGCGGTCGAGCGCCGCACCCAGCAACGGCGCGGTCAGCGCCGCGATGAAACCCGCCCATTTGGTAACCGTGGCGATAGTCGCCTGGCCCTGAGCATTGGCAGTAGCGAGGGCCTTGTCAGCGGGGAGCCCGTCGAGCGCGCCGCTGGCGAGCAAATCGGCTCCGATGATGTCGCGCGCGAAATAGGGCGCGAAGATATAGATGACGATCAGGATGTAGTAGGGATTGCGGGCCCATTCGAAAATCGCCCAGGCAAATCCCGTTTTGCCGAGCGCGCCGCCATTGCCGGTCGATTGTCGGACCGGCTGGTTGGCGAGGGAGTTTGCGGCAAGTGCGGGGTCTGTGGCCATCGTCGCTTTCTCCCCGCGGTCCGCCCTGCTCAGGCTGCCCGGTCGAGCTCCGCTTGCGTGGCCGGAGCATCGAGGAATGCGCGCAGTCTGGCGATGCTCTCCTCGGCGTGGGTCAGTAGAAACAGGTGGCCGCCGCCGTCGATCACCTCGAGCTGCGCATTGGGGATTGCCCCGGCGAGGATGCGGCCGTTGACGAGCGGGACGATCTGGTCGTCGTCTCCCATCATCACCAGCACTTCCTTGCTCATGAAGGGGAGGGCGGGAAGGCTGGTCCAGCCAAGCATGGCGATCAGCTGGTAGAAATAGCCGCGCGGGGACGGCGGCTTGAGCCGCCCGATATGGCTGTCCTTCTGGTGCGCCTGCCCGTCGGAATCGATGCCGCCATAGAGCGTCTGGAAATGCTCGTTCATGTATTTGGGATCGATATAGCGGCGCGGATTCGCCATCTTGGTCAGCGCCGCGGGATTACCCGGCACCATCAGCATGCCCGCCGTGGTCGCAGCGAGGACGAGCCGTCGGGTGCGCTTGGGATATTGCAGTGTGAAATGCTGCGCCATCGCACCGCCCCAGGAAACGCCCATCACGTCGACTTCGTCGAGACCGAGCTGGTCGAGGATCAGGCGTGCGGTCCAACTCATGGTGAACGGATTGTATGGCAAGGTAGGGTCGGGGCTTTCGCCCGTACCCGGCATGTCGAACATGACAAAGGCGCGCTCGGTGAGCATTTCGGCAAGAGGCGCAACCGCCTCGATGTTTGCGCCGATGCCGTTGAAGAACAGGATCGGCGGATGGTCCGATGGCTCGTCCAGCCGCCAATGCGCCACGCGCAAGCTCCGTCCACCGGCGTCCATCATGCGCATGGTCGCAGTCGGGGTCTGGGGTTTCGATGCGGTCAAGCTGGGGTCCTTTGTTCTGCTGTTCAGCAGGGTTCCATAACGTAGAGACCCGGCGCGGGGTCCAACGGTTTGTATTTTGCGTTGCCCAGCTTTGCCGGAGCCGGCTTCTTTTCTCCGCTGCGCTGCTGGACCCATTCCATCCAGAACGGCCACCAGCTTCCGGCGACTTCCTCGGTGCCCTTGAGCCACTCTTCGGCGGTGTCGGGAAGCGGTTTGGCCGCGCCCTTCTGAACGTAGTATTTCGCCTTGGGATTGCCTGGCGGGTTGAGGATCGCCTGCATGTGTCCCGATTGGCTGAGCACGTAGGTTACATCCTTTGAGCCGAACAGGCGGGTCGAGCGGTAGGTCGCCTTCCACGGTGTGATGTGATCGGTTACCCCGCCGAGGATGAACAGGTCGCTCGTGACCTTCGAAAGATCGATCTTGTGGTCGACCATCTCTACCTCGCCCTGCTTCGTAAAGGCGAGCGTTTCGAACACGGTCAGGAAATCGCCCATCAGCGCGGCCGAAAGATTGGTCGCATCGGCATTCCAGAACAGAACGTCGAAGGCCGGCGGATCCTGGCCGAGCAGGTAGTTGTTGATGACGTAGTTCCAGATCAGGTCGTTGGGGCGCAGCCAGGCAAAGCCGCGGGCGAGGTCGTCACCCTTGATCACGCCCTTCTTTTCCGCCCGGCGCCGGGCTAGCTCGAGGCCGTTCTTGCTGACCAGCGATCCGGCCTCGATATCGTTTTGCTTGGGATGCAAGACGCAAACCATCAGCGTCAGCGTACCGAGCAGGTCGTCGCCGTCTGCGGCCAGCTTGCTCGCCAGCATCGCCGCGGTCTGGCCGCCCGAGCATCCGGCCGAGACATTGACCTTCTTGCTGCCGGTGATCTTCGACACCGCCTCCATCGCCTCGCGGCAGGAGTTGACGTAGTCGGCCATGTCCCAATGGCCCTGGTCCTTCGACGGGTTCTTCCAGCTGATCACGAAGGTCTGGATGCCGTTGTCGAGCTGGTATTTCACCACCGACTTCTCTGGACTGAGGTCGTTGATGTACATCTTGTTGATCTGGGGCGGAATCGTCAGCTGCGGGACTGCATATACCTCGTCTGTGGTCGGGGCATAGTGGACCAGTTCCATCATCTCGGTGCGCAGTACCACCGAGCCTTTCGAGGTCGCGACATTCTCGCCCAGCTTGAAAGGCTTTTTGTCGACCTGGCTGACCATCCCCTTGTTGTTGACCATATCGTCATAGGCATTCTTCAGGCCCTTGATCAGCGAGAGCCCGCCACTGGTGATCGCCATCTTCTGCGCGCTTGGATTGCCGATCAGAGTGTTGGTCGGCGCAAGCGAGTCGATGATGATGTTCGAAATGAAGCGAGCGCGGTCTTTCTCCAGCTCGTCCAGCTCGAGGTCCTCGAGCCAGTGCGCGGCCCCCTTCTGCACGGCGAGGTAATACTGCATGCCCGCCCGCATGAAGGGGTTGTATTGCCACGCAGGGTCCTGGAAGCGCTTGTCCTTGGGGTGGGGGGCGAGGTCGCTCTTGCCGGTCATGATCTTGACCATGTCCTCGCCTATCGCCTGGCCGTGTTTCATCAGCCGCTGCGGGTCGGAAGCCGTTTCGCGCAGCATGACGGCGACCGCCCCGAAAATGTCTTCGCGCGTCAGTCCGACGAGTGGGCCCAGCGCGCTGGTATGCTGGGCGGCTTCATCCTCGAGCTGGGCCATATTCTTCGCTATCTCCAGGGTGATGGGGATCTTCCGGCGGTGCTGCTTTGACGGTCATGCTTTGCTCGCTGGGGGATTGCAAGCGGCCCTAGACCCCGCGCGCGGCGATCATGCTTTCGATATCGACGAATTTCTCGCGTGGGGCGCCCTCGCGCGCGGCGGCGATCTCCGCCTCCTCGATCTTCTGCCAGTCACGGAAAGTGACCACATCGAGTCCGCGCTTGGCGATCAGTTCATCGAGGCCGTCGCGCCCGCGTTTGCGCGCGCCGGTGCCGATATCTTCGTCGACGAGGTCGATCACGCCATAGCCGTCGGGGCGGTTGGTACCGATCGTGCCGCTGGGACCGCGCTTGGCCCAGCCGACGCAATAGAGCCCGGGGAGGATGCGCCCCTCGTCATTGGCGAAACGGCCCGCGCGTTCGTCGAAGGGAACACCTTCGATCGCCGAAGTCTGATAGCCGATACAGCTGACCAGGAGGTCCGCCGGCAGGCGGTAGGTTTCGCCCGTCCCAACCGCACGCCCAGCCTCGACCCTGGTACGTTCGACCTCGATCGCGGCAATGCCGCCGCCGTCGCTGACGATGGCGCGCGGGCTGGCGAAGAAATCGAACGCGATCGTGATCGGCTTGTCGGGCGATGCAGCCGCGGGAAGCGCGGCGAACTCGCGCAGCAGGGTGACCGACTTCCGCAGGCCCGGCTCGAGTATTGCATCATCCCCCGCAGGCGGTAGGTCTGCGGCATCGACTTGCGGGGCTGCGCGCTCGAGCTGCATCAGCTCGCCCAGTTCCTTCGGCGTCATCATGATCTGGTGTGGTCCCCGGCGGCCCAGGATCGTGATATGTTCGATCCGGCTGGCCCGCAGCGATTCTAGCGCATGCGAAACGATGTCCGAGCCGGCGAACTCGCCTTCGGTCTTGGCAAGAATGCGGGCGACGTCGAGCGCGACATTGCCCATCCCGATGACCACCGCATGCCGACCGGAGAGATCCGGGGCTAGGTGGGCGAAATCGGGATGCCCGTTGTACCACCCGACGAACGCCGCACTGCCGAAGACATTCGCCGCTTCCGCGCCCGCGATGGCGAGTTCGCGGTCCTTGGGCGCGCCGGTCGCAAGGATGACGGCGTCGTAGAGCGACCGCAAATCGGCGACCGAAATGTCGGTGCCGATGTCGACGTTGCCGATGAAGCGAACGGTGTCGCCGATGGCAGTCTTTTCGTAGCGCCGCGAGACGGCCTTGATCGATTGGTGATCGGGGGCGACGCCGGTACGGATCAGCCCGAAAGGGACCGGCAAACGGTCGATGACGTCGATCCGTGCGTCCTCCCCCCATTTCTTCACTGCCGCTTCTGCGGTGTAATAGCCGGCCGGGCCCGAACCGACGATCGCGATGTGCCGCATGCCCCTCTCCCACAAGACCGACAGGTCATGCACGCGCGTCGCACAGCTGGCAAGTTGGGACGGGCCGAGGCCGACGCTCGCAAACATGGTTATGCGTTTGGAAAGGAATTGCGCCTATGCCCCTGGGGTGCCGTCGCAGGCATCGAGCAATCAAAGCCTGGTCAACATTCAGGAGCGTAAGCGCAAATGGCAGGGTTCTTCTCGCGTTCGGCGCGGGCCACGGCTGAGGAGGATGCGACTTTCGATTCCCCTCCTCTCCGTCCTATCGTTGCCTCCGACGCAGCGCGCCGCGTGGAATTGCTCGACAGCTTCGAGACGGCGGGTCTCGGCTGGTTTTGGGCGACGGATGCACAAGGTCGTATCATCTACCTGTCGCAGGGGGCCGCCAGAAAGCTCGGCTGGAGCGATGACGAAGTGATCGGCAAGTCTCTCGGCGAGCTCTTCATCCCCGAGAAGATCGACGATCCCGACAAGCCCGAAAGACCCCTGGCCTTCCTGCTGAGAGCGCGCAATTCGATCAGCCAGCTTAATGTGCGCCTGGCTATCGAGGACAAGGAAGTCTGGTGGGAGATTGCCGGCAAGCCCCAGTTCGACGACAAAGATCGCTTCACCGGCTATCGCGGCAGCGCCAAGGACATCACTGCGGTTCGCGAGCAACAGCGCGATGAGCGGCGCATGGCGCAATATGATCCCGTAACCGGGCTCGCCAATCGCCAGCGCATGGGTCAGCGATTGACCGAAATGCTCAAGGCGTACCGCAATTCCAAGCGGTCCTGCGCGCTCATGATTCTCGATCTCGACCGCTTCCAGCACGTCAACGATTCACTTGGGCGCGCAGCCGGCGACGAGCTTCTCAAGCAGGTCGCGACGCGTGCGGGGCGAATTGTGGGCACCAAGGGCGAAATCGGCCGCATGAGCGACGATGCGTTCCAGATCGTACTTCCCGACATCGACGATCGCGGTGCGCTCGGCGATCTGGGCCAGCGTCTGATCCAGATGGTTTCGCAGCCTTATATCGTCAGTGGCTCGCGGGCGATCATCGGGGCGTCGATCGGCGTTGCGATTGCACCCTACGACGGTCTCGATACCGAGGAACTGACCACGGCCGCAGACCTCGCACTCCAGGCCTCGAAGGTGGGCGGCCGCGGCCAATACCGCTTCTACTCTAGCGACCTCAAGGATGGCGCAAAGAACCGGCGCCAGATCGAGGAGGACCTGCGCGACGCGATCGACAACCACCAGCTTGCAATGCACTACCAGCCGCTGGTTTGCTCCAAGACCCACATGGTCAGGGGCTGCGAAGCATTGATGCGCTGGACGCATCCCGACCGCGGCCAGATTGCGCCTTCCGATTTCATCCCTGTAGCCGAGGAGATCGGTTGCATCCGTCAGATGGGGGAATGGGCCCTCAACGAGGTTTGCCGACAAGCGACCGGCTGGCCGATGGACTTACGCGTGGCAGTCAATGTTTCAGCCATGCAGTTCAGCCAGGACGATTTCCCCGGGATCGTCAAAAAGGCGCTGGCGGAGAGCGGTCTCGCGCCAGACCGCCTTGAACTGGAAATAACCGAGAGTGTCTTTCTTGGCGATACCGGCCGGACCCAGCGCATGTTCGGCGAACTCAAGGAATTGGGCGTCAAGTTGGCGCTCGACGATTTCGGGACAGGCTACAGTTCGCTGAGCTATCTGCGCAACGCGCCCTTCGACAAGATCAAGATCGACCAAAGCTTCGTTCGCGGAGCAACCGAGGAAGGCAACAACAACGCAGCCATCCTCAGCGCGATTGTCAGCCTGGCTGATGCGCTCAACATGGAGACCGTCGCCGAGGGGGTCGAGGCCAAGGACGAGCTCGATCTGCTCACCGAACGCGGCGCGACGCTGATCCAGGGGCACATCTTTTCGCGTGCCCTCTCTAGCGAGGACTTCCTCGAGCGTCTGAGAGAGGGGAAGCTGAAGTACGAGCCGCGTGGGCCAGCCAAGTATCGTGCGGCGCGCAAGACTGTGTTCCGCCGTATCAGTCTGATCCACGAGGACAGTCGCTACAAGGTGGTGATGCGCAACCTGTCGAAGACCGGGGCGATGATCGAAGGCCTGCGCGAAGTACCGCTCGGAACACAGGTGGTGCTCGACTTGGGCGGCGGCCAGCTGGCGGTTGCGACTGTACGCCGGTCCAAGGGCGCGATGCTTGGTGTGGAGTTCGAAACCCCGCTGATCAGCGACGGTGCCGACGGGCTGTGTACGCGCCATCGTGTGTCCCCTTACCAGATCGAAGCCGCTGGTCGGCCACTCGCCGCGCTGCCGCAGGATCCGTACTCGTTGATCATGGCCGAGCAGATCGGAGCGAATGCGCGCAAGAAATTCATCGAAGTCGAGGTCGGCGCGCCCAAGCCGGGTTCGGGTTACTGATCGTTAGCCGTTCCCATTAGGGCAAAACTAACCATTGCGACCTAGCCGTAACGAACCGAATTCAACCTCTTGCAAGGCAGGAAAGCGATGGGGGCTCTGCCCTTCACCGAATATTTCAGAAGCGGCAGGGGCGTAGAAGAAACTCCGGTCGAAACCCAGCAGTCGCGGCCATGCGAAACCCTTGAAGATTCGGGCAAGCTGGCAGTTGTCGAGGAGATTGAACGCAGCGGCGCACTGGCGTTCTGGGCGACCGACGCCGACGGGCACACCGTCTATCTCAGTCCCTCGGTTCGCGAACGGCTGGGCGTTCCTCCCGAATGTCCGATCGAAGAGAAACTCCAGCGTCTGCTGGTTCCGGTGGACGGAGATGGCGAAGGGCGTTCGCTCGGCCTCAAGCTCACCACCCGCAAACGCTTTTCCAACCTCACGGTCCGGTCGGCAGACGAGCAGCACGATGTCGTGCTCAAGCTTGCCGGTAGTCCGTTGCGCGACGATGCCGGCGAGTTTCTCGGATTCCGGGGCACCGCGCTCGACATTACCGAGGAATTCCGCAGCGAGGAAGAGGCCGATCGCCTCGCTAAATTCGATTCGCTGACCGGTCTCGCCAACCGCCACCGGATGGAGCAACGGATCGATTCGACGCTGCATGCTTTCAAGATCGCCAAGCGTTGCGCCGCGCTGATGATGCTCGACCTCGACAAGTTCAAGCAGGTCAACGACACGCTCGGCCATGCGGCCGGCGACCAGCTGCTGCAGCAGGTCGCCGAGCGGCTGCGCAGTGTCATCGGCGGGCGCGGCGAGATCGGCCGTCTCGGCGGCGACGAATTCCAGGTTCTTGTCCCCGACATCGATGATCGCGGCGAGCTGGGCGAAATCGCCAAGACGATCATCCAGATGCTTTCGCAACCCTATCCGGTGGAAGAGGGGCGCGCGATTATCGGCTGTTCGGTGGGCATCGCCATCGCACCCTACGACGGGGTTGCACGCGACGAACTGACGCGCGCGGCCGATCTCGCGCTTTATGCCTCCAAGAACGGCGGCCGCGGCCAGTTCCGCTTCTATGCCGCCGACCTCGAGCACGAAGCCAATCTGCGCAAGCGCATGGAGGAAGACCTCGCCGAAGCCATCGAGGCAGGGCACTTTGCGCTCGAATACCAGCCGGTCGTAACGCCGACCGACAATCGCGTGGTCGCGCTTGAGGCCAAATATTGCTGGGCCGACGAGGAGCGCGGCCGCGTGGCGCCCGAAACCTTCCTGCCGGTCGCCGAAGGCAGTCGGCTGATCGTCCCCATCGGCGAGTGGGCCATCCGTAGGGCCTGCGAAGACGCGCTTGGCTGGCCCGAGTGCCTGCGCATATCATTGCCTGTCAGCCCGGTGCAATTCGAGGCGACCGGATTTGTTGCAGCGATCGACAAGATCCTCGAAGATACGGGGGTCGATCCGGCGCGGCTCGAATTGCGCTTGCCCGAAAGTGTGCTGCTCGGCGAGGCTGCGAAGGTCGACCAGGCGCTCGCCACGCTGTTCAAGCTCGGTATCCGGCTGGTCCTTGACCAGTTCGGTTCGGGCCTGTCTTCGCTGTCCTACCTGCGCCGGGCGCCTCTCGGCGCACTTCGCATCGGCGGCGAGTTCTTCGAGCCGGTCATGGGCAACGACCTCGGCGATATGGAACTCGTGAAGGCGGTGGTCGCGCTCGGCGGGGCGATGGGCATGGAAACCGTCGCATCGGGCGTCCATGCGCTCGAGCTGATGCACGAGCTCAAACGGCTCGGCATCGATCAGGTCAGCGGGTTCGTCTACTCGGAAGCGCTGTCGGCCGAGCAGGTCGGTGAGGAGATCGCCAAGGGCGAATGGACCCTGGCGCCCACCGACAGCGGGGCGCAGCGTGCCAGCAGGCGCACGCTATTGCGCAGGATCGGGCTGATCCACGAGGATCACTATTGCGACGTGACGCTGCGCAACCTCTCGCGCTCCGGAGCGATGATCCAGGGGCTGGAGGGCGTGCCGATCGGAACGCCGTTCGTGCTCGACTTCGGCCAGGGCCAACTAGCCGTCTGCACGGTCAAGCGCACTATGGGGGATACGCAGGGGGTAGAGTTCGAGCAGGAACTAGTCGACGACGGGGCAGGGGGGCTGTGCACGCGGCATCGCGTGAGCCCCTACGAACTCGCCGCAGCCGGAGCGCCGCTTGCCGCCTTGCCGCCGGGCAAATATGCGATGGCGCCCGACAATGCGACGGGCACCGGTTTCGCCCAGTTCGCGCTTTCGCCCAACGCACCCCGCCAGACGGGCAGGAAGGACGCTGCCTGACGCTTGCGCTTTGCCTGCTGACAGCGGGGTGCGGCGCGGCTAATGGGGCGGCGCAATGACTGACCTTTCCAAGATCCGCAACTTCTCGATCATCGCCCATATCGACCATGGCAAGTCGACCCTCGCCGACCGGCTGATCCAGCACTGCGGCGGGCTGACCGAGCGCGAGATGTCCGAGCAAGTGCTTGATAACATGGACATCGAGAAGGAGCGCGGGATCACCATCAAGGCGCAGACCGTGCGCCTCGAGTACACCGCGCGTGATGGCGAAACCTATGAGCTCAACCTCATGGACACGCCCGGCCACGTCGACTTCGCCTATGAGGTCTCCCGCAGCCTCGCCGCCTGCGAGGGCGCGCTGCTGGTGGTCGACGCCGCGCAGGGGGTCGAGGCGCAGACGCTCGCCAATGTCTACCAGTCGATCGAGCACGACCACGAAATCGTCCCCGTGATCAACAAGATCGACCTCCCCGCCGCCGAGCCCGAGCGGGTCGCGGAGGAGATCGAGGAAATCGTCGGCATCGAGGCGACCGGCCCGTGGGAAGAGGGCGGCGCCGTCCTCACCTCCGCCAAGTCGGGCATCGGCATCGAGGACACGCTCGAGGCGCTGGTCAAGCGCATTCCCGCTCCCAGCGGCGACCGCGACGCGCCCTTGAAAGCCATGCTCGTCGACTCCTGGTACGACCCTTATCTCGGCGTCGTCATCCTCGTGCGCGTGATGGACGGCGTCATCAAAAAGGGCCTCCAGGTCAAATTCATGCAGGGCGGCACGCAGCACCTGATCGACCGCGTCGGCTGCTTCACCCCCAAGCGCACCGACCTGCCCGAACTCGGCCCGGGCGAGATCGGCTTCATCACCGCGCAGATCAAGGAAGTCGAACAGGCGCGCGTCGGCGATACCATCACCACGGTGAAGGGCGGGGCGGACAAGGCGCTGCCCGGCTACAAGGAAGTCCAGCCGGTGGTCTTCTGCGGCCTCTTCCCGGTCGACGCCGCCGATTTCGAGAAATTGCGCGAGAGCATCGGCAAGCTGCGCCTCAACGATGCAAGCTTCAGCTACGAGATGGAGAGCAGCGCCGCGCTGGGCTTCGGCTTCCGCGCCGGCTTCCTCGGCCTGCTGCACCTCGAGATCATCCAGGAGCGCCTCTCCAGAGAATACGATCTCGACCTCATCACCACCGCCCCCAGCGTGGTCTACCGCGTCCATCTCGGCCATTCGAAGACCGAGGACGCGAAGACGATCGACATCCACAACCCCGCCGACTGGCCCGACGTCAACCGCATCGAGACGATCGAGGAGCCGTGGATCAAGGCGGTGATCTACACGCCCGACGAGTATCTCGGCGCAATCCTCAAGCTGTGCCAGGACCGCCGCGGCATCCAGACCAACCTCACCTATGTCGGCGGCCGCGCGCAGGTGAGCTACGAACTGCCGCTGAACGAGGTGGTGTTCGACTTCTACGATCGCCTGAAGTCGATCAGCCGCGGCTATGCCTCCTTCGATTACGAGCAGATCGGGCTGCGCGAGGGCGACCTCGTCAAGATGAACATCCTCGTCAATGCCGAGCCGGTCGACGCGCTCTCGCTGATCGTCCACCGCAGCGTGGCCGAGGAACGCGGCCGCGGCATGTGCGAGCGGCTGAAAGACCTCATCCCGCGGCACCTGTTCAAGATCCCGATCCAGGCCGCGATCGGCGGCAAGGTGATCGCCCGCGAAACCATCGCCGCCCTGCGCAAGGACGTGACCGCCAAGTGCTACGGCGGCGACATCACGCGCAAGAAAAAGCTGTTGGAAAAGCAGAAGAAGGGCAAGGCAAGAATGCGGGAGTATGGGAATGTGAGCATTCCGCAGGAGGCGTTTATTGCTGCACTGCGGATGGGGGAGGAGTGAAGCCCCGCGCCTAGCGCAGGCGTTTGCACAGCAAACGGCAAGCTAGAAGCGAGAGGCTGTAACTCCGGCCAGCGGGTGCGCGCAGCGCAACCCGACTGACGACGCCACGTGGCGCATGGAGCGATTGCGCCAGCAATCGCGGAACGGCGCGTGGCGAAGAGCGACCAACCTAGTTTTCGCGCCAAGACGCTAAAACGCCAAGGAAGCGGGAGCGCCCGTAGGGCGGCCTGCCCCCGCGTAGGCGCGAAGGAGTGTGCTATATCGCAAAGTGCGTTCTTTGCGGCGTTGTGGAAGGGCGAGGAGTAGTTCGCGCCTTGCTATTTTCGCAAATTATGCTATCTATAGTGACAAGGATTGGGCTTTCCCGGTCGACGCTAGGGCTTCGGATTACCGAGGCCCTTTCGTTTTTCGGCGCTTAAGGAAAGACTTTGAAGTCCCATATCCGGTTTGCAACAGCTTCGGCGGCGCGATTTGATTGTCCCGGTCGTAGCGCACGCAGCGCGAGTGGACGTGCAATCAAATCGCTTAGCTGATGCCCAGCTAGATTAGCTGCTTTGGGAACGAACAATGGTTCGAGTGGTGCACGAGAAAAATCGACCGCACGCCAACCCCAACGTTTCCCATTCGCCGCAACCCGACGAAATTCCAGTTCTAATTGCCGGTCCTCCTCGCGACCACGCGCTTCGAACAAAACATGGGTCAAACGGCCGCGTTGACCGTCCGCGACTAGCCTATTGCTGAGCTTTTCCATGCAAAATTGCATGGCGATCTCGTAAGGGTTCCAAGGATCAGAATAGCGTGCCTTGTGCTTCAACTTATCGATCACTGCGCAATATGCGTGAAATGGCACGTCGCGCATGATTGCGTCGATGTCGGCCATGAATGCCTCGCGCACCGCTTCACTCTCTCGTAAAAATGCGAATGGCGGTTGCTGTTTTCGGATCTCACGCTCATGCAGGATCGCAGCATCGTGACCAAAATACTTGAATTTCAAGGGCCGAAATGCCGGCTCTATTTCTTCGAGGTAGCGATTTTTTTCGAATACGCAGAACACCAGTGCAAAGACAGGAAATTCGGGATCGATGCTGGTCAGGCCATGATCTCCGCTTTCGTCGGCGAATACGATGTAATCGGAGTAGTCCACTATAGTATATGTGTTTGAGAATAGTGAAAATTGCAAGGACCCTAGGGAGATATGAATTGTGGCGCGGACATCCTGAGCAGTGACCTTCGGCGTTTTCATGCACAAGGATGGGTCGATCTACGACGACATCCCCGAGGTGCATTACCAGTTTCCGAAAATCTATCTCAGCCGCGCCCGGCAGATGGTCGGCGACTGGATCGTCTATCGCGAGCCGGTGAAGCTGCCGCAGTCGAAGGGCTTCTTTGCCGTCGCCAAGGTTGAGCGGATCATTCCCGATCCCGATGTGGCGGATCGCTATCGCGCGATCATCGAGGAGGGCAGCTATCTGCCCTTCGAGCCGGCCGTCCCCCATAAGGTCGATGGCCAGCCGGTGGAGCGCGATCTGGCCAATGCGCAGGCGGCGGTGCGGCCACTATCCAATGCCGATTTCGCGCGCATCATCGCGCTGGGGCTGCCCGAGGATGAGACGCTGCCGCGCGTTGGCGAGCTTGAGCCGCGCGCCAGTGAGGACGAATGGCGCGTGCAGGAACCGCATGTGCCGTTTCAGTTCGAGCGGCCCATCGTGCAGACGCTGCTCAACCGCCCGTTCCGCGATCGCGCCTTCCGCCGCGCGGTGCTGCATGCCTATGACGGGCGCTGTGCGGTGACGGGGTGGAAGCTGGTCAATGGCGGCGGGCGGCTGGAGGCCGAGGCGGCGCATATCAAGCCGGTGGCGGAAGGCGGGCCCGACAGCCTGCGCAACGGGTTGGCGCTGTCGGGGACGGCGCACTGGATGTTCGACCGGGGGCTGATCGGGCTGTCCGACGAGCTCGACATCCTAGTGTCGCGGCAGGCCAATGATCCCACGAGCATCACCGCGATGATCAATTCGACGCGCAAGGCGCTGGTACCGGGGCGCGAGGCCGAGCGGCCGCATCCGCAATTCCTCGCCTGGCATCGCGAGCACTGCTTCAAGCACTGACTCCCTCTCCCCTCGCGGGAGAGGGTTGGGGAGAGGGGGGCGCCGGGGTGGGGGGGGGGGGGGGGGGGG
>NZ_CAXQVB010000007.1:0-48754 GCF_964227205.1 Qipengyuania sp.
CTCCCGGCCACCCACGGCACTGTATCTTATGGGTGGCCGGGAGGGGGAGCGGGACGGAACAGCAAGGACCGGACGGATGTCCGGTCCGCACCCGACAAAAACGCCGGGTGGAGGAGTGGGCCGGTGCCGGGCGCGCAAGCGCCTTCACAACAGGAATGCGCGCGAGCAAATCAAAGGCCACTCGCATATTCGCGCAGCATATGTTTCGCGATCTGGAGCTGGAGGATCTGCGTCGTGCCCTCGTAGATGCGGTAGATGCGCGCGTCGCGGAAGAAGCGTTCGGCATCGTATTCGGCGAGATAGCCTGCGCCACCGTAGATCTGCACCACGCGGTCGACGACGCGGCCGCACATCTCGGAAGCGAAGACCTTGAACGCGGCGGCGTGCTTGACCGTGTTCTCGCCCCTGTCGACGCGTGCGGTGACGTCGGCCATCATCGCCTCGGCGGCGTAGATCTCGGTCCAGCTGTCGGCCAGCATCGCCTGGATCAGCTGGAAATTGGCGATCGGTTCACCGAAGGCCTGCCGCTCGTTGGCATATTTGATCGCGCTGTCGAGCGCGCGGCGGGCATAGCCCGTGCTCGCCGCGCCGACCGAGATGCGGCCGTTGTCGAGGCTCATCATCGCGAAGCGGAAGCCCTTGCCGGTCTCGCCGCCGAGCAGCGCCTCGCCCGGCACATGCACGTCGTCGAGCATCACGTCCGAGATATGGCTGCCCGACTGGCCCATCTTCTCGTCGGGGCTGCCGGTCGACACGCCCGGCGTCTCCATCGGCACGATGAAGGCGCTGACATGCGCGTTCTTGGGCAGCGCATCCTTCTCGGTGCGCGCCATGATCAGGCCGACATCGGCATGCGGGGCATTGGTGATGTAGCGCTTGGTCCCATTGAGGATCCAGCCGTTGCCATCGGGATCGGGCCGTGCAGTGGTCGCCATGGCGGCGCTGTCGCTGCCCGAACCGGGCTCGGTCAGGCCGAAGCAGGCGATTGCGCCCTCGGCGATTTTCGGCCACCACTCCGCCTTCTGCCCGTCTGTGCCGCCGTTCTTGATCGCCGAATTGAACATGCCGACATTGATCGAGAAGATCGAGCGGTATGCGGGCGCGGCATAGGCCATGGTCTTCACGACCTTGGCGTACTGCGTCGTGTTGAGGCCGGCGCCGCCGAATTCTTCCGGAACGGTCAGGCCGAACAGCCCCATTTCCTTCATTTCCTCGACGATCTCGTCGGGGATCTTGTCGTCGGCGATGACCTGCTTTTCCGCCGGGATCAACCGTTCGCGGACATAGCGCTCGAGCTGTTCGAGGAACTGGTCGAAAACATCGGCGTCCATGCCCGGGTTCACGGCGTCGCTCATTGCGGAAGCTCCATCTTTTCCGGCCCGCCCGATTCGCGTGGCGCGGGATCGGCGGGATCGGCGACCGCAGCGGGCGTGGACGAATCGCCGTCCTCGACCGGAACGACCCCGTCGGGCAGCCGCCGCGATTCGATCATCTCGGCGGCATCGTCTAGCGCGGCCGCCTCGCTCTGGCTGACCGCACCGATCGGCTCGTCCGCCTCCTGGTTGCCGGAGCATGCGGACAGCGCGGCGAGCGCGGCGACAAGGGGCGCGAGTCGGATCATGCGGCGCAAATTAGGCGCAGCCGCGCGTCACGCAAAGGACGCTACGGCGCGGCTGTGTGCGGGCGGGCGCGGGGCCCGCCCGAAATCCGCTCAGTTGCCTGCGTCTTCGCTCATCGCATCCATGGCGGCCGCCGCGGTATCGGCGGCCTTGTCGCCGGCTTCCTGGATCTGGGCCTGTTCGCTCGGCGACATGTCTTCCCTGGCGACCGGTTCGGCATTGGCTTGAGGATCTTCGACCGGCATTGCCTCGACATCGCTCAGCGCCTCGTCGGCGGGCATTTCGACGGTGTCGGCCTCGGCTTCGGTGGAGGCGTCTTCAGTGCTGCCGCAGGCGGCAAGCGCGAGCGTGGCGGCAGCAGTCAGGGCGATACGAAAGTTCATGGGTCTTCTCTCCGGATGGGGTGGGTTGCGCAGGGGATAAAGCGCAAGCGCGGGGCCGGGGGCAAGGGAAAATCGCCTCGCGCCGGTTGAACCCGCGCCGCCATCTGGCATCAGGCGGGCATGGATGCGATCGCGGGTGTACACCAGTCCCTCAAGGACGTCTTCGGCTTCGACGGGTTCCGTGGACGGCAGGAGGCGGTCGTCGCGCGCGTGCTCGAAGGACGCTCGACACTTGCGGTGATGCCGACCGGGGCGGGCAAGTCGCTGACCTACCAATTACCCGCAGTCATGCTGCCCGGCACCTGCGTGGTGGTGAGCCCGCTGATCGCACTGATGCACGACCAGCTGCGCAGCGCGCGCGCGAATGGCATCCGCGCGGCGACGCTGACCAGCGTCGATGCCGACTGGCGCGAAACGCAGGACGCGTTCCGGGCAGGCGAGTTGGACCTCCTCTATGTCGCGCCCGAGCGCGCCAGCCAGCCTGCCTTCCGCGAGTTTCTTTCCGCCGCACCGCTGTGCCTCTTCGCGGTGGACGAGGCGCATTGCGTCTCCGAATGGGGGCATGATTTCCGTCCCGACTACCGCCTGCTGCGCGGGTTGATGGATGCCTTCCCGCACGTGCCGCGGCTTGCGCTGACCGCCACCGCCGATCGCCAGACGCGCGCCGACGTGATGGCGCAGCTCGGCATTCCCGAGGACGGGCTCGTGCTTGCCGGCTTCGACCGTCCCAATATCCGCTATGCGATCCGCCACCGCGACAATCCGGTGCGCCAGCTGACCGGTCTGATGGCGAGCGAACCGGGCCCGGGGATCGTTTATGCGCCGACGCGGCGCAAGGTCGAGGATCTGGCCGAGAAGCTTGCCGCGGCGACCGGTCGGCCGGTGCTGCCCTATCATGCGGGGCTCGATGCCGATCTGCGCGCGGCCAACCAGGCCGGTTTCGTCGCCAGCGAAGACATGGTGATCGTCGCCACGGTCGCCTTCGGCATGGGCATCGACAAGCCGGACGTTCGCTTTGTCGCGCATGTCGGCGTGCCCAAGTCGATCGAGGGTTATTACCAGGAGACCGGCCGCGCGGGGCGCGACGGCGACCCGGCGCAGGCAGTGATGTTCTGGGGCGCAGGCGATTTCGTCACCGCGCGCCAGCGGCTCGCCGAGGTCGACGAGGCGCGCCGCAATGCCGAACGCGCGCGGCTCGACGCGCTTGCGGGCTTGGTCGAGACCGCCGAATGCCGCCGCGCGGTGCTGCTCAGGCATTTCGGGGAAGAGCCGCCGCAGGCCTGCGGGAATTGCGACAACTGCCTCGAACAGCCGAGCGTGACCGATGTTACCGAACTCGCGCGCAAGCTGCTCTCGGCGGTCTACCGCACGGGGCAGAGCTTCGGGATGGGTCATTTGCAGAAGGTGCTGACCGGCAGCGCGGACGAGCGCGTGCGCCAGCGCGGCCACGACACCTTGAGCGTTTTCGGCATCGTCGAGGGCGAGGAGGCGCGCCTGCTCCAGCCGCTCTCGCGGGCATTGCAGGCGCGCGGCGATCTGGTGGCGACCGAGCATGGCGGGCTCGCGCTGGGCGGGTCGGCGCGGTCGATCCTCAAGGGCGAGAGCGGCGTCGAGATCGTCGTCCCGCCCAAGCGCCAGCGGGGGCGCGGGCGGCGCGGCGATGCAACGCCCAACCCGGTCGGAGACCCGCTGTTCGAGGCGTTGCGGGGACTGCGCAAGGAGCTCGCCGAGGAGGGGCAGGTGCCGCCCTATGTCATCTTTCACGATTCGACCCTGCGCGAAATGGCCGCCCACCGCCCCGCAACGCTCGCACAATTGGCTCAACTGCCGGGCGTGGGGGCGAAAAAGCTCGAGGCCTATGGCGAGCGCTTCCTGATGGAGATCGCCCGCCATTGACGGTAGCCGCCGGCTGATATAAATATGATATCATAATTATATCGAAGGAGCGATTCGTCATGTCGGTCGAACTCAAGGGAATGAACACCAGCACCGAGCGCGCCGGGTCGAGCTTCAGCGGCTACCCGGTGCTCGCGCTGATCCTCGTCCTGCTGGCTCTGATGGTGTGGAACGTCGCGGGCAGCCTGCCGCCCTACGACGCGACCAAGGCGGAGAAGCTGACCTTTGCCGGCCTGCTGGTGGGGCCGCTGCTCGTGCTGGGTTTCCTCGCCGCCGGCTTCTTCATGATCCAGCCCAATCAGGCCGTCGTGCTGACGCTGTTCGGCGCCTATCGCGGGACCGAGCGGCGCGAGGGGCTGCGCTGGGTGTGGCCATGGATGGGCAAGGCCAAGATCTCGGTCCGCGCGCACAACATCCATTCCGAACGAGTCAAGATCAACGACCTGCGGGGAAATCCGATCGAGATCGCCTGCAACGTCGTCTGGCGCGTCGCCGACACCGCGCAGGCGAGCTTCGACGTCGACGATTACAAGGAGTTCGTGAACATCCAGATCGAGGCCGGCCTGCGCACCGTGGGATCGCGCCATCCCTATGACGATTTCGAGGGCGAGGAGGTGACGCTGCGCGGCAGCGCCGAGGTCATCAACCGCGAGCTGCTGGAGGAACTGAACGACCGGCTCAGGGTCGCCGGCATCCTCGTCGACGAGGCGGGCCTCACCCATCTCGCCTATGCCAGCGAAATCGCCAGCGCGATGCTCAAGCGCCAGCAGGCCGATGCGATCATCGCGGCGCGCGCCAAGATCGTGCTGGGTGCGGTCGGCATGGTCGAGGATGCGCTGACCAAGCTGGCGCAGGACGACATCGTCGACCTCGACGACGAGCGCCGCGCGGCGATGGTTTCCAACCTGATGGTGGTGCTGTGCGGCGACAAGGAAGCGCATCCGGTCGTCAACACCGGCACGCTCTACTGAACGAAGTCCCGCGCGGTCCGGCATGAGCAAGAAGAAGGCCTTCGCCCTGCGGCTCGATTCGGCGGTCCACGCCGCGATCGAGCGGCTGGCCGCGGCCGAATTGCGCAGCGCCAATGCGCAGATCGAAATGCTCCTGCGCGAAGCGCTCGCCCAGCGCGGGATCGAAGTGCCCGCATCGCGTCCGCCCCGCCGGGGTCGACCCAGAAAGGACGATTGAGATGACTGCGTCGCGGTTGTTTTTCGCCGCCGGCCCCTTGGCTGTCGACGGCCTCGACGGATCAGCACAGGAGACAGGCGAATGAGCAGTTCGAACGACCGCGCGTGGTTCGCCGCCAAGCGGTTTGGCTATGGCGCAGGGTGGCCGATCGCGTGGCAGGGCTGGGTCCTGCTCGCCCTCTACATGGCCGTGATGCTGGCCCCGGCGCCGCTGATCGAGTGGGATCCGATCATCGGTACCGGCGTGGCGATATGCATCTGGTTCGTCGCGACGATCGCCGTGATCGTCATCGCCAAGCGCAAGACGCGCGGCGGCTGGCGTTGGCGCGACGGCGAAGACGACTAGCGCGGGCCGGCAGCGCGTTATCCCGATATTAACCATGCCGATCTATCCCGCTGCTATGGACTCGCCTTTCGCCCAGCCCGCATCACGCCTGCCGCGCTGGCTCCTCGCCGCGGTCGGGGCCGTCGCAGTCAGCGCCATTCCGCTCGCCGCCCTGCTCGCACAGGGCCACGGGCCGGCCAGCTTCACCGTCGCCGAAACCGGGCGCGGCTACGGCTCGCTGCAGGACGCAGTCGATGCGATCGGCGATCGCGAGGGCACCGTGGTGATCGCTTCGGGCAATTGGAACCAGTGCGCCGTGCAGCAGGCCGGCGTGGTCCATTTCCGCGCCGCCGAACCAGGCAAGGCGCTACTCGGCGGCAAGGCCTGCGAAGGCAAGGCCGCGCTGGTCCTGCGCGGACGCGGCGCGAGCGTCGAGGGGCTCGTCTTCGCCGATCTGGCAGTCGATGACGGCAATGGCGCGGGCATCCGCCTGGAACGCGGGCCGCTGCGCGTCTCGCAGAGCTGGTTCCGCGACAGCCAGCAGGGCATCATGACCACCAATGGCGTCGACAGCGAACTGGTGGTCGACAAGTCGACCTTCACCCGCCTCGGCACCTGCGAGAACTCTGCCGGCTGCGCGCATTCGATCTATGCCGGCGATTATGGCCGCGTTACCGTGACCCGCAGCCGCTTCGAACAGGGCACCGGCGGGCATTACCTCAAATCGCGCGCGGCGCGTATCGTGGTCGAAGATTGCAGCTTCGACGATGCCAACGGCCACGGCACCAACTATCTCATCGACCTGCCCAATGGCGGCAGCGGCGCGATTCGCGGCAACTGGTTCGTCCAGGGGCGCGACAAGGATAATTGGTCGGCCATGATCGCGATCGGCGCAGAAGGCGCACGCTACACCTCCGACGGGCTGGTGATCGCCGACAACGACGCGCGGCTCGTGCCCGGCCTTGCGCGCAGCCCGGCCTTCGTCGCCGACTGGACCGGCGATACGCTGGTCTTCGGCAACAACACGCTCGGACCGGGCGTCCGCCGGTTCGAGCGTCGCTAGGCGCCGAGCGCGCTCAGCCGAACGCCCGCGCGTAGGATACGACACCGCTCGGCGGCTCGCCATCGAGTACGAGCCGCTGGAAATACTCGGGCGGCGGTCCGGGATAGCGCAGCGCCGGATCCGCTTCGAAACCGAAGCGCGCATAATAGGCCGGGTCGCCCAGCAGCACGATTCCCCGCGCGCCCCGCACCCGCAGATCGACAATTCCGCGCTTCACCAGCGCCGAGCCGATGCCCCGACCATGCAATTCGGGCCAGACGCTGACGGGTCCCAGCCCGAACCAGCCCTCGCTGCCATCGGAGAGCGTCACTGGCGAAAAGGCGATATGGCCGACGATCTGTTCGGCATCCTCGGCCACCAGCGAGAGCGCGAGGTCGCCATCGGCACGCAGGCGGTCGACCAGCTGCGCCTCGTCGCCGTCGCTGAAGGGCATGTTGCGGAAGGCCGCCTCGGTCAGCGCGGATATGGTCGCCGCGTCGCCCGGCGCTTCGGGGCGGATCGTCGCTGCGATCACAGGAGGTGGCCGGAACGGTCGCGCTTGGTGCCGAGATAGCGGGCGTTGTGCGGATTGTCGGGCAGCGTGTGCGGCACGCGTTCGGCGACCGAGACGCCCTCGGCCTCGAGCGCGGACACCTTGGCCGGGTTGTTGGTCATCAGGCGGATCGCCTTGATCCCGAGCAACTCGAGCATGCGTGCGGCGGTGGGAAAGTCGCGCGCCTCGTCGGGCAGGCCGAGCCTCGTGTTGGCATCGACCGTATCGTAGCCCTGATCCTGCAGGCGATAGGCGCGCAGCTTGTTGATCAGTCCGATCCCGCGCCCTTCCTGACGCAGGTAGAGCAGCACGCCCCAACCGCCCCTGTCGGCCTCTTCGGCCATGGCATGAAGCGCGGCGTCGAGCTGCGGCCCGCAATCGCATTTGAGGCTGCCGAGAATATCGCCGGTAAGGCATTCCGAATGCAGCCGCACCAGCGGGGCGCGGTCGGAGGACTGTTCGCCGATGACCAGCGCGACATGCTCGCGCGTGTCGTCGGGGCTGCGGAAGGCGACGATCCGCGCATCCTCGGCCGCGGATACCGGCAGCCGCGCGCGCGATGCGATCTGCAACCGCCGGGCATCGGCATAGGCCGCGACGTCGGTGGCGGTGAGCGCAACCGCCTCGCCGGCGCCCTGCGGATCGACGAGGAAGGCCGGGAGCACGCCCGCGAGGCGCGCGAGTTCGAGCGCGGCACGCGCCTGCTCTTCCCATGCGAGCGCGAGCGCCTTGAACGGACCCTTCATGGGATGCGCCATGTCGAGCGCGGGGTCGGCCACCGCCAGCGCGGCGGAGAGATCGAACCGCTCGGCTGCGCGCATCAGCACCGGCTGGCGCGGTGCGGCGGCTTCGATCTGGTTGATGAGCTTCAATGTCGCCGCGCGCGTTGCCGAAATCAGCATCGCTTCGCCCGACAGATCGCCGAACGCGGTCTCGACCGGCTGGAGCAGCGGTGCGCCCGCGATGGCGAGCGGCCAGCCATGGCGCAGCGCGTCTACCGCCTGCGCCGCACGGCGGGAGGCGCTCGGCTCGCTCAGAGCGTGAACTCCGTCACCAGCGGGACGTGGTCGGACGGCTTTTCCCAGTCGCGGGCATATTCGTGAACCGAATGCCCGATCGCCTGCCGCGCGAGCTCGGGGCTCGCCCACATATGGTCGAGCCGGCGGCCGCGGTCGTTCGCTTTCCAGTCCTTCGCGCGGTAGCTCCACCAGCTGTAATAGCGTTCGGGCGCCTTGATGTGCTCGCGCCCGATGTCGGCCCAGCCGTGCGCATCCATGAACCGCTGGAGGCTCTCGACCTCGACCGGCGTGTGGCTGACTACCTTGAGCAATTGCTTGTGGTTCCACACGTCGCTTTCGAGCGGCGCGATGTTGAAATCGCCGACGATCAGCGTCGGGCGGTCGACCGCATCGGCCCAGCGGGTCATCCGCTCGAGGAAGTCGAGCTTCTGGCCGAATTTGGGATTGACCTCGCGGTCGGGCTCGTCACCGCCGGCGGGAACATAGACGTTCTCGACGATCATTCCCTGGTGCTCGGTCAGCTCGACGCCGACATGGCGCGCCTCGCCATTGTCCTGCCAGTCGTGGCGCGAGAACTCCTTCAGCGGGGTCTTCGAAACGGTGGCGACGCCGTGATAGCCCTTCTGCCCGTGGACCGCGATATGCTCGTAGCCGAGCGCGCGGAATGCCTCGTAGGGGAACTGGTGCTCCTGGCACTTGATCTCCTGCAGGCACAACACGTCGGGCGCCTGTTCGGTGAGAAAGCGCTCGACGATCGGCATGCGCAGGCGGACGGAATTGATGTTCCAGGTAGCGATAGAAACCATGCCGAGCGGGTTAGGTGAGCGCCCCCGCTCCCGCAAGCGTCATACTTCCTTCGCACACCGCGCTGATATAGGGCGGCGCCACGAACCAGCCGGGAGAGCCTTTATGACCATCCGCACGATCTTCCTCGCCACCACCACCGCGGCCGCACTGGCGCTGGGGGGCTGCACCACCGTCAGCGCGCAGGATGTGCCGGCCACCGTCGCCGCACCCGCCCCGGCGCCGGCCAGGGCGAAGAACGTGATCCTCTTCATCGGCGACGGCATGGGCGTCTCCACCGTTACCGCAGCGCGGATCTATGCCGGGCAGAAGCTGGGGCACACCGGCGAGGAATATGTCCTCCCGTTCGAGACCTTCGAGCATCTCGCGCTGGTCAAGACCTACAATGTCAACGCGCAGGTGCCCGACAGCGCGGGGACGGCCAGTGCGATGAACACCGGGGTGAAGACCAATATAGGAATGCTCGGCTACGCGCCCAAGGCGCATCATGGCGACTGCGCTTCGGGCAGGGGGCACGAACTGCCGCTGGTCAGCGAAGAGGCGCGCGCCAACGGCAAGGCGCTCGGCATCGTCAGCACCGCACGCATCACCCATGCCACCCCGGCAGCGGTCTATGCCCGCAGCGTCAATCGCGACTGGGAAGGCGATTCGGCGATTCCGGAAGACCAGCGCGGGCTCGGCTGCAGCGATATCGCCCGCCAGCTCGTTGCCACCCCCTTCGACGTCGCGCTCGGCGGTGGCAGTGTCGCCTTCTTCGGCAGGGACAAGGGCGGACGCAGGCTCGACGATGGTGCCGATCTTCCGGCGGCCTGGGCCGCGGCGACCGGCGGGACCTATGTCACCAGCGCCGCCCAGATGGCGGCGGCCCCGGCCGGCAAGCCGGTGCTCGGGCTCTTCTCGCCGAGCCACATGACCTACATGGTCGACCGCAAGCCCGACACTGGCGAACCGACGCTGACCGCGATGACTCGGGCAGCGATCGGGCGGCTCGCAAGCGATCCCGACGGCTATTACCTGATGGTCGAAAGCGGGCGCATCGATCATGGCCACCATGCCGGGCAAGCCGGCTATGCGCTGGAGGAAGCGGTCGAATTCGCCCGCGCGATCCAGTGGGCGATCGACAACACCGACCCCGAAGAAACGCTGATCCTGGTGACCGCCGACCACAGCCACGTCTTCACCATCGCCGGCTATCCGCGGCGCGGCAACGACATCCTCGGGCTGGTGGTCCCGCCCGATGGCGGCGGCGAGGACGGCGATGCCGCCGAAGGCCCGACGCTTGCCGCCGACGGCAAGCCCTATACCACGCTCGGCTACGCCAATGGGCCGGGCGCGGTGAAGCCTGATGCCGAGGGTGGTCGTCCGGTGCCCGAGACCGGCGTGCACGCGCACCAGCAGTCGCTCGTTCCGACCGGTTCGGAAACGCATGCCGGCGAGGACGTGGCGCTCTATGCCAATGGCCCGGGGGCGGAAAACGTGCGCGGGGTGATGGAGCAGAACCTGATCTACGATGTGATCAGGAAGGCGTTTGGCTGGGCAGACTGAAGAACCCGGCGTTCGGGTTCGGGGATCTGAAGAACTGTAGTGCGTGCGGTCGGGACATTTGTCCCCGACATTGCGGCGGCACTCGCCCGGCTTACCCCCCCAGCACAAAAAACCCCCGCGCCGGGGGCATTGGCGCGGGGGTTTCCTGTGAGCGTTCGTCACGCTTGGAACGAGAAGAACCAGGTCGAGGGGGTCAACAGGGGGGAAACCCTCCTCGTGTCGTCTCGCAAGCTGGAGAATAAGGCGGCGGCGATTGCTGTTCTATGAACGCCCCCTTGCGAACCAACGCATGGATCGCTCCACTCGCCGCCGAGCCGTTCAGCCCGGGCGACGGGACGACCGGCGCGGGTCGCGGAAGGTGAACGCGCTGTCGGCCACCGCCACGCCATAGCGCTGGTTGGCGAGCCGCACGGTGGTGCGGTGGTTCTGCGAATCGAGCGCCACCCAGTGGGTGAGGCGCAGGCCGCCTGGTGCGGAGGCATCGCGCGCGAAGATCAGCGTGATCACGCCGAATTCGGGACGCTGCGTGTCGCGCACCTCGACGCTGACGACATCGGGATGGCTGGTCGGCACGAGGCGGCCGTATTTCTTCACGTCGCGGCTGGGATCGAGCAGCGCGCCTAGCGGCGAGTTCTTGATCGGCCAGCGCTGGACCTGGTTGACCTCGTAGTCGACCATGTACATCGACTTGCCGTTCGAGACGACGAGCATGGGCACGCCCTTCTCGTACTCGAAACGGATCTTGCCGGGGCGCTTCAGCGTCATCACGCCGCGCACGGTCTGGCCGTTGCGGTCGGTCTGGACGAAATCGGCCTTCATCGTGGCGATCCCGCGCAGTGCGGCGACCGCTTTGTCGAGATCGCCCTCGGCGGCTTCGACAGGCGCGGGGGCGAGGATGGCGGATGCGGGAAGCGCCGCAGCCAGCCCAAGGGCCAGCGCGGCGCGGATCGGGGTGTTCTTTTTCGAAGACAAGGTGCTCATGCTCCTGCGATTAGGGTCGGAGCATTGAACCATCACTGAACCCGGCTCGTTCCCGCGGTTCAGCTTGATAGCAGCTTACTTGATCTTGGCTTCCTTGAACTCGACGTGCTTGCGCGCGACGGGATCGTACTTGCGGAAGGTGAACTTTTCCGTGTGGTTACGCGGATTCTTCTTGGTCACGTAATAGAAGCCCGTTCCTTCGGTCGAGACGAGCTTGATCTTGACGGTTGCGGGCTTCGCCATGGCGTGTTCCTAAAGATCTGAAAGGGGCCGCTGGGCCCGAAAAAACAAGGGCGGCGCGCACAGCACCGCCGTTCCGGCGCGCCCTTTGTGTGATTCACCGGCAAAAGTCAAGCATTCTACCAGTCGACCTTGCCGCGCTTGGCCTTGACCTCGCCGCGTACCTTTTTGGCCTTCAATCGCTTGACCTTGCCGACGCGGTTGACGCGGCTCTTCTTGCGCTTGCGCGGCGGGGTGAGCGCGTCGGTGAGCAGCGCCAGCAGCCGTTCGCGCGCCGCTTCGCGATTCTGCTCCTGCGTGCGGTATTCGTTCGCGGTGAGGACGATTTCGCCGCCCTTGGTGAGCTTGCTGCCGGCGATCTCCCTGAGTCGCTCGAACGCTTCGGGCGGGAGGCCGAGCTGGAACACGTCCACGCGCAGCTGGACGGCGGTAGCGACCTTGTTGACGTTCTGACCGCCGGGGCCCGAGGAAGCGATGAATTTCTCCTCGGCGATTTCAAGGGCCCTGTCGGCGATGCGCCCCATTCAGACCGGGCCGTCCACGAAGCCGAGCGCCGCGAAATCCTGCGGCAGCGGCGCGCTGGCGGCGATCGGCGGCTTGCCCTCGCGGGGGACGCTGAGCGCGGCCGCGTGGAGCATGGTGCGCGGCGCACCCTTTCCATCGCCATAGACTGGGTCGCCGAGCAGCGGCAGGCCGAGCCCGGCCTGGCAATGGACGCGAATCTGGTGCGTGCGGCCGGTTTCGGGACGGAATTCGACCAGCGCTTTGCCGTCCACCTCCGAAAGCACGCGCCAGTGGGTGATCGAGGGCTTGCCCTTCTTCGCCGCGATCATCCGCCAGCCCTTGCCCGCGCTGCTGATCTTGGAAAGCGACAGCTCGATCGTCCCTTCGGCAGATTCGGGCACGCCCGCGAGCACGCCGAGATAGCGTTTTGCGACCAGCCGATCCTCGAAGCTCTTCGAAAAGCGCTTCAGCGCCTTGGGATTGCGCGCCAGCAGCAGGCAGCCGCTGGTGTCGGTATCGATCCGGTGGACGGGTACGGGCGCGCGCTGGAAACCCAGTTTCAGTTCCTCGAAATGGTCCTCGAGGCAGGGCCCGCCGCGGCGCGGGCGCTCGACCGGGAGGCCGGCGGGCTTGTCGATGATCAGCGCCTCGCCGTCTTCGAACAGGATCGGTATCTGGGTCATTCGGCAAGCCTCGCATCGATCATCAGGCGCAGCGCATTGCCGAGGAAGAAGCCCTTTTCCAAGTCCTCGATTCGCAATTCGGCTTCGCGCGCGCGCCCTTCGTCGAGCAGCGTCCGGCGGAAGACGCCGGGCAGCAGGCCGAGGCACGCCGGCGGGGTGAGCAGCACGCCATCCTCGCCGCGCACGAAGATATTGGTCACGCTGCCCTCGGTCAGCAACCCGTCCTCGCGCACGAACAGCGCTTCCTGAGCGCCGTGATCGCGGGCGATGCGCTGCGCCTCGTCGTAGAAGCCGCGATCGGTGGTCTTGTGCCGCAGGCGCCAGTCGCCCGCATCGACCGGCAGCGGCAGGACGATGCAGCGCGCGGGCTGCGGCCAGGGGTCGGGCATGTCCTGCACTTCGAGCGCGAGCGCACCCGAACGCGCCGCGAGCAAGCGCACCCGGCTCGGCTTTTCGAGCACGAAGCACAGCGCATGGAGCTGGTTGCGCGCCTCGTGCCGGTCGAAGGACAGGCCCAGCGCCGCCGCGCTCGCCTTCATCCGCTCGAGATGCGTCTCGAGGAAGGGAATGCCGCCCTCGGGGGTGAAGCGCATGGTCTCGATCAGGTCGAACTGCGCTGCGCGATGGTCGGGCGAACTGGTGCGGGTGAAGGCGCCCTTGAGCAGCGCCTCGCGCCATTCGCTGCGCGGTTCGCTGTCGGCGACGATCGCGCCGCCCACGCCGAGCACCGCCTTGCCGCGGGCGTTTTCGATCTCGGTCAGGCGCAGCGTGCGGATGGCGACGTTGAAGGCGGCATCGCCATCGGCGCCGATGCGCCCGATCGCCCCGCAATAGGGGCCGCGCGGATCGCGCTCGACCGCGCCGATCAATTCCATCGCGCGGATCTTGGGCGCGCCGGTGATCGAACCGCAGGGGAACAGCGCCCGGACGAGGTCGACCGCGTCCGCGCCCTCTTTCAGCCGCGCGCGCACCACGCTGACCATCTGGTGGACGGTGGGATAGCTCTCGACCGCGAACGGCTCGTCGACGCGCACGCTGCCGGCCTCGGCGACGCGTGCGAGATCGTTGCGCATCAGGTCAACGATCATCAGGTTCTCGGCCTTGTCCTTGACCGAACCGGCGAGTTCCTCCGCCAGCGCGCGGTCGGACGCCGCGTCGCCGCCGCGCGGGCGCGTGCCCTTCATCGGCTTGGCCTTGGCCTCGCGGCCCTTGAGCGAAACGAACAGCTCGGGGCTGAGGCTCAGCAGCCAGTGCGACCCGTCGAAGATGACCCCACCGTAGCCCGCCTGCGCGGCAGGGCGCAGCGCGGCATAGAGGCCCAGCGGATCGCCGGTGAAATTGCCCGCCAACGGAAACGTGAGGTTCGCCTGGTAGATGTCGCCTGCGCGGATCGCCTCTTGCAGCGTTTCGAAGGCTTTCGCATAGCCGCCGGGCGAGATCTGCGGGTCGAGCGGACCGACGCTGCCGCCGCCTTGCGCATGCGTCGCGAGCCATTCGGGCATCTGCTCTGCGGCGATGCGGCTGGGCGTATCGAACAGGCCGAGCCACACGAGTGGCCCCGCGCCGCCGCTGCGCGCCCCGGCCAGCGGCTGCAGCCGCTCTTCCAGCGCGAGCCCGGCTTCATAGGCGATATACCCCGCCAGTTCGCCGCCCGCCAGGCGTGCCGCTTCGGCGGCGGCGAGGACCGATTCGACCTGTTCGGGGCGGTGCGCGACGAAGACCTCGTGCGGGTTCTCGAACAGCAAGCCATCCGCAGCGCCGCTTTCGCGCGCATCGTCGAGCAGGACAAAGGGATGCCGTTCCGCCATCGGTGCCAGCCTTTACCGCCTGTCGCGCGCCTGTCGAGGGATTGCTTGACCGCGCCCACAAGCCTGCGCCACACCCCCGCGACTTGCGGGCAGCGGGAGCGGAATGCGGATGAGCGAAATTTTCCTCGGACTGGGTGCCAATGGCGAGCGCCAGCACCTCAGGCTGGGCCAGGCCAATCGCCACGGATTGATCGCTGGCGCCACCGGCACGGGCAAGACGGTGACGCTGCAGGGCCTTGCGGAGAGTTTCTCCGCCGCCGGGGTCCCGGTCTTCGTCGCCGATGTGAAGGGCGACCTTGCCGGCATCTCGATGGCCGGATCGCCGCAGTTCAAGCATGCCGACAAGCTCGAGGGGCGTGCGCGCGAGCTGGGCATGGACGACTATGCCTATGCCGACAACGCCGCGGTCTTTTGGGATCTTTATGGCGAGCAGGGCTTCCCGATCCGCACCACGATTTCCGAAATGGGCCCGCTGCTGCTCGCCCGGCTGCTCGACTTGAACGAGACGCAGGAGGGCGTGCTCAACATCGTCTTCCGCTATGCCGACGAGAACAACCTGCTTCTGCTCGACCTCGGCGACCTGCAGGCTATGCTCACCTTCGCCTATGACAATGCCTCGGACCTTTCGGGCAAATACGGCAATGTGTCGAAGGCCAGCGTGGGCGCGATCCAGCGCCAGCTGCTGAGCTTCGAAAGCCAGGGCGCCGACCTGTTTTTCGGCGAGCCCGCGCTCGAGATCGACGATTTCCTAAAGGTGGACGACCAGGGGCGCGGGGTGATCAACGTGCTCGCCGCCGACCGGCTGATGCGTGGGCCGAAGCTCTATGCGACATTCCTGCTGTGGCTGCTTGCCGAGCTGTTCGAGAGCCTGCCCGAGGTGGGCGACCCGGAAAAGCCCAAGCTGGTTTTCTTCTTCGACGAAGCGCACCTCTTGTTCGACGATGCCCCCGAAGCGCTGGAGGACAAGGTCGAACAGGTCGTGCGGCTGATTCGTTCGAAGGGGGTGGGGGTCTATTTCGTCACCCAGAACCCGATCGACATTCCCGAGAAGATCGCCGGGCAACTGGGCAACCGCGTGCAGCACGCCCTGCGCGCCTTCACCCCGCGCGACCAGCGCGCGATCAAGGCGGCGGCGGAAACCTTCCGCATCAACCCCGATCTCGACGTGGCGCAGGCGATCACCGAATTGAAGGTGGGCGAGGCGCTGGTCTCGACGCTCGACGAGGATGGCGCGCCCACCGTGGTCCAGCGCACGCTGATCAAGCCGCCGCGCTCGCGGCTGGGGCCGGTGACCGAGAAGGAGCGCAAGATCATCAATTCGGTGAGCGATCTCGACGGCAAATACGATACTGCGGTCGATCGCGAGAGCGCCGAGGAAGTGCTCGCGCAGAAGGCCGCCGATGCCGCCGCAACCGCCCAGGAGGTCGAGGCCAAGGGGCGCGAGGAAGTGGGCAAGCGCGAGCGCAAATCGACCACCTTGTGGGGCATCGACATTGGCAAGGCGGGCAAGAGCGCGATCAGGGCGGCGTCCGGATCGCTCGTCTCGATCGGCGTGGCAGCGGCGCTTGGCAAGAAGTCGAGTGCCGATCCGATCCGGACAGGCGCCAATGCCTTCGTGCGCAACATCATCGGCGGGCTGATGCGCTGAGCCTTCGATCGCGGCACCAGCCCGCACCCCCGCCAGGCCACTCATGACATCCTGATCGGGTGCGGGCCGCTACCGCTCGCTCGCTTACAAAGGAATACGGAATTCTGCGCGCAGGCCGCCCTCGGGGCGATTGGCGAGCACCAGCGTGCCGCCATGCTGCTCGGCCACCGCGCGCGCCAGCGTCAGGCCCAGTCCGGCGCCGCCGGTATCGCGATTGCGGCTCGCCTCGCCGCGCGTGAAGGGCTCGAGCATCGCGTCGATGCGGTCCGCGGGAATGCCGGGCCCGTCGTCGTCGACGCGGAGGATCGCCATGCCGTCGGCGTGCAGCACTTCGACCCGCGCCGTGCCGGCATAGCGCAGCGCATTGGTGATGAGGTTGCGCAACCCGCGCTTGAGCCAGGTGAGGTGGACCGGCGCCGCGAGGCGCCCCCGGGTCGCGAGCGTTACCGGGCGGCCCATATCTTCGAATTCCTCGACCACCGAAGTCGCGAGCGCGCCGAGTTCGGTCCTCTCAGCCGATGTGCCGTTGCGTCCGATGCGCGCGAGCGCGAGAATTTCGTCGAGCGTCTGCGTGATGTCTTCGATGCTCGCCGCCATCCGCGCGCGTGCGGCGTCGTCCTCGACGCTTTCGATGCGCACGCGCAGCGCGGCGAGCGGGGTCTTGAGATCATGCCCGATGGCACCGAGCATGACGTCCTTCTCGTCGAGCATCGTGACGATCCGCGCCTGCATCGCATTGTGCGCCTCGATCAGCTTGCGCACGTCGTCGGGCCCCGAGGCGGGCAGCGGCGGTTCGGCCGAACCCGATCCGGCAAAGCGCCGCGTGCGTTCGGCCAGTGCATGGAGCGGGCGGGTGATGCGGCGCAACACGACATAGAGCAGCCCGACGAGCACCGCGAAGAGGATCGCGGTCTGCAGCGCGAGCGTGCGCACCACGCCGCGATCGGGCGGGGGAACGGGCAGGCGCGCCACCTGCCAGACGTCGCTGCCCTGCTGGCGGAGCGCGACGACCATGAGGTCGCGCGGGAGGCGCGGCCGGGTATGCGCGAGTGCGCGTCCGATGCCGGGTTCGCTTGCCAGAGGCCGGACGGTGATGGCGAGGCTTTCCACCGCCATCCCCCGCGCTTCGAGCAGATTTGCCAGCACGGATTCGCGCCGCTCGTCGCGCGGAGCGTCGGCGGGCAGCGGAAAGGCGGCGGTCTCGCTGTAGCGGAAGCCGTGCGGAAGCCGCAGGCCGCCTTCTTCGGCGCGCAACCGGTGGCGCGGCAACATGTGAGCGCGCCGATGATGCTGGTTGCTGTTCCGCGCTCCGGTCAGCAACTGGAAGGCGGCGGCGTTCATGAAGGCGAGTTCGCGCCGCTCGTTGGCCGCGCGATAGAGCATGCCTGCCGAAATCGCCTGCGCGATCAGCAGCGCTGCGGCGAGCGCCAGCATCACCTGGCCGAGCAGGCTGCGCGGCCCGAGGCGCATCAGCCGTCGCCGTCGCGCGCCGCGCGGGTGACCTCGGCGCCGAACCGGTAGCCGCCACCGCGCACGGTCTGGATGAAATGCGGATTGCGGCTGTCGTTCTCGATCTTGCGGCGAAGGCGACTGACCTGGTTGTCGACCGCGCGGTCGAACAGATGCGCCTCGCGGCCCTGGACCAGGTCGAGCAGACGGTCGCGGTCGAGCACCTGGCGCGGATGGTCGCAGAATGCGCGCAGCATGCGGAATTCGGCGGTCGACAGCGGCACCAGCGCGCCTTCGGGATCGGTCAGCCGGCGTTTGAGCGGATCGAGCCGCCAGCCCTCGAATTCATAGGGTAGTTCTTCCGCAGGCGCGGGTGCGGGGCGCTCGGCGCGGCGCAGCACCGAGCGGATCCGCGCCACCAGTTCGCGCGGTTCAAAAGGCTTGGTGACATAGTCGTCGGCGCCGATTTCGAGCCCGATGATGCGATCCATCGCCTCGCCTTTGGCGGTCAGCAGGATGACCGGCAAGCGGCGCGCCTCGACCAGGTGGCGGCACAGCGAGAGCCCGTCCTCGCCCGGCATCATGATGTCGAGCAGGACGATGTCGGGCGTCTCGCGAGCGAGCAGCGTGCGCGCCGCGGCGGCGCTTTCGGCTTCCTGCACGGCGAACCCCTGGCGGGACAGATACTCCGCCAGGGGTTCGCGCAGCGTGCGCTCGTCGTCGACGAGCAGGATGGAAGTGGGGGCGGGGGTGGTCATGGTCTGTCTTCGTCCGGGCCTACCGCCCGCCCCGCTTCCGGATCAAGCGCCTACTGGTCGCGTCGCGTATCGCGCCGGGCCTTCCGCTCGGCGCGCATCGCGTCATGGGCGGCCTTGCGCTCGGCCTTGGTGATGCGCCCGTCGCCGTCGCTATCGACCTTGGCGAAATGGGCGGCGATCGCGGCGTCGAATTCGGCGCGGGTGACCGACTTGTCGCCATCGGCGTCGGCCATGCGCACCATCATGTGGCCGGGACCGCCCGCGCCGCCGTGCATGCCGCGGTGGCCGCGCTTGCCTTCACCGCGCCGACCGTGTTCGCCGCGCGCTTCGTGCATGGCCTTCATCTCAGCGGCCGAGAGACCGCCCGAGCCATCGGTATCCATCTTGGCGAAATGATCGGCCATGCGCTCGGCGCGGCGTTCGGCACGCGCCTCGCGGCGCTCTTCGTGGCGCTGCATGCGCGCTTCGCGCATGGTCTTCATTTCGGCCTGCGACAGCTCGCCGTCGCCATCGGTGTCGGCCTTGGCGAACATTCCGGCGGCGCGCGCCTCGCGGTCGGCGGCATCGATCACGCCGTCGCCATTGGCATCCATCCTGGCGAAGCCTTCGGCGGCCTGCGCGCGGATCTCGTCGAGCGTTACGACCCCGTCGCCATTGGCATCGGGATCGGGGTGCTCGCCATGATGGCGGGCGAGAGCGGCCGTGCCGGTCAGCGCGAGCGCCGCGGCGGAAAGGGTGAGGAATGTCCTGTTCATCTGCGTTTCTCCGAATGCTGGAGAGCTGCGACGGACCGGGGGTCTGAGGGGAAGTACAAACAGCCCGCCGCAGCTCGTGAGCCTCTTCTAGAGCGCCGATGTCGCACAACTATCCCGAACCGGGGTTGAATTGTAACGCTTTGCACCGGCAGGCGCAGATCGTTCAGCAGGACGCAAGCCGCCATTCACCCCGGCGCAAGGAAGGCCCGAGAGCTCACCCCTTGTCCATCACGAAGGCATTGAGCTTGTTGCCGTCCGGATCGCGGAAATAGGCAGCGTAGAACACCATGCCGTTCCCGTCCGGCTCGCCGCGCGGGCCGGGTTCGCCCTCGCAGCTGCCGCCATTGGCGAGCGCGATGTCGTAGAGCCGCTTCACCTGGTCGCGATCCTTCGCCTGCAGCGCGACCATCGTGCCGTTGCCGACGCTCGCTTCCTTGCCGTCGAACGGCTTGGTCGCGGCGATCCCGGCACCGCCGTCCATTTCGCCCCAGGCGATGAAGGTCTCGAACTCCATCATCCGCCCGACGCCCATCTCGGCGGCCAGCGGGTCGTAGAATCTGGCGGAACGCTCGAGGTCGTTGGACCCGAGGGTGACGTATCCGATCATGGCAATGCTCCTTGTTGGCGACTCGCGATCGCTCGCGACCCTGACGGAACATTACGGGAACATGGCGAAACCTACAAGGGCGCGCATTCGGCCTTCAGCCAGGCGAGGTCCTCGCCCTCGAGCTGCGGCGAGAGAATATCCCACACCTTGGCGTGATAATCGTTCCACCAGCCGATCTCGGCGGGCGAAAGCAGGTCCTTGTCGACCAGCCGGCGGTCGAGCGGGACGAAGGTCAGCGTCTCGAAGCCGAGATAGTCGCCCTCGCTCTCGATCCCGGCAGGGACGACGAGCACGAGATTCTCGATGCGGATGCCATAGGCGCCGGCCTTGTAATAGCCGGGTTCGTTCGAGAGGATCATGCCTTCGCGCAGCGGGGTCTCGGTGCCGGGGAAGGCGCCGCCGGGCTTCGAAATGCGCTGCGGCCCCTCGTGGACCGAAAGGAAGCTGCCGACACCGTGGCCGGTGCCGTGGCCGTAGTCGACTCCGCCGTTCCACAGATGCATGCGGGCCAGTGCGTCGAGCGCGCCACCGGTGGTGCGGTCGGGGAATTTCTGCATGTCGAGCTGGATATGGCCCTTGAGGACGCGCGTGTTGCGCTCGACCATTTCCGCCGTGGGCTCGCCCGGGCCGACCCACACGGTGCGGGTGATGTCGGTGGTGCCGTCGAGATACTGGCCGCCCGAATCGACGAGGTAGATCGAGGACGGTGGAATCGGAATATTGCTGTCCTCATCGACCTTGTAATGCGGCAGCGCGGCATGCGGGCCGGCGGCGCTGATCGTGTCGAAGCTGGCATCCTTGAGCACGCCCGAGGCTTCGCGGAATTCGCGCAGCTTGGCCGCAGCGGTCAGTTCGTCGATCCCGCCCTTGGGCGCCTCGATCGAAAGCCAGCGCAGGAAGCGCGCCACCGCCGCCCCGTCGCGCGCCTGTGCGTCGCGATGGCCCTGCTGTTCGGCTGCGTTCTTGATCGCCTTGGGCAGGACTGTCGGATCGTCGGTCCGCACGACCTTGGCGCCGCCTGCCGCGAGCGCGTGGAAGATGCCCGCCACCGCATGGTTCGGATCGACCGCCACGCTCTTCCCGGCAAGCTTCTCGAGCGCGGGGACGAATTCGTGGCGATCGCGCACGGTCACCGCATTGCCGAGATGCTGGATCAGTGCGGGCGTGACCTTTTCGGGCGCGATGAACAGCTCGGCGGTACCGTCGGCATGCGCGAGGACATAGGACAATGCGACGGGCGTGTTCTCGACGTCCTCGCCGCGGATGTTGAGCAGCCAGGCGACCGAATCGAGCGCGCTGATGACGGTCGCGTCATAGCCTTCGCGCTTGAGCCAGTCGGCCACCTCTGCGCGCTTGTCGGCGCTCGAGCGACCGGCGTGCTCGTCGGCATGGGGGACGGCCGGGGCGAGCGAGGCCTGCGGGCGGCCCTCCCAGATCGCGTCGATCGGATTGCCGTCGACCGGGACCAGTTCGATGCCCTTCTTGGCGAAAAGCTTCTCCGCATCCTCGGCCCAGCCGATGCCGTGGAGCCAGGCGTCGTAGCCGATCCTGGCCCCCTCGGGTGCGTGCTCTGCGATCCACTTCGCGGGCGAAGTGGCGGGAACGTTCTCGTAATCGTAGAGCTTGCCGTCGACCTGCTCACGCACCTGCACGGTGTAGCGGCCGTCGGTGAACATTGCCGCCCTGTCCTTGATCACCGCGGCGCTGCCCGCGCTGCCGCCGAAGCCCGTCAGCCACTTGAGCCGCTGGGCATAGGAGCCGACATATTCGCTCATATGCTCGTCGGAAATGGGGATGACGAAGCCGTCGAGCCCGCGCTTGCCCAGTTCCTTGCGCAATCCGTCGAGGCGGGCTTCATAGGTCTGCATCAGCATGGGCGGGGTATCCTTTGTATCCAGTGGTGGCGTCGGCTGCATCCCGGCGCTTGCGGCGCACCCCCTGCCATCTTAGATCGGGGCGCGCATAGTCATGCGCCCCACTTAGGCCCCTTGGTCGCCCTTTTCCACCCGTTCCCAAGCTCAGGAGTCTCCCCATTTCGACGAGCCGCCCCGCCGCCCTGCCGACCACCCCGCCCCGGGCCGAGAAACGCGACTTTTCCTATGCGCATCACGGCATCACCATCGCCGATCCCTATGCCTGGCTGCGCGATCCTGCCTATCCGGAGGTGACCGACAAGGAGGTGCTCGCGCATCTCGAGGCGGAGAATGCCTGGTTCGAGGCGCGGATGGCGCCGCACAAGGATCTGGTCGAAACGCTGTTCAAGGAGATGAAGGCGCGCATCAAGGAAGACGACTCGACCGTACCGCAACGCCGTGGCGAGTGGCTTTACTGGTCCGAATTCGAACAGGGCGCGGAGTATCGCAAATATTACCGCAAGCCTGTCCCCGGCGGCGCCGAGGGGCCGGTGGACGGGGGCGAGGGCGTGCTGATCCTCGACGAGAATGCGCTCGCCGAGGGTCACGACTATTTCCGCCTCGGGAGCTTTTCGGTCTCCAGGGACGGGAAACTGCTCGCCTATTCGGTAGATACCAACGGGTCCGAACGCTTCACCGCGCGGATCAAGGACCTCGAAACCGGCGAGCACCTGCCCGACGAGATACCCGGCACTCTGTCCGACCTCGTCTGGGTGATGGACGACACCGCGCTGGTCTACGGCCGCGCCGACGAACATTGGCGCGTCCACGATGCCACGCTGCATGTGCTCGGCACTCCGCTCGACCAGGACGTAGAACTCTATCGCGAGAACGAGGACGAGGGCTTCCGCGTCGGCGCGGGGCTCAGCGCGCAGGAAGACTGGCTCGTGATCGCCACCGGCGACAACGAGACCAGCGAGGTCAGGCTGGTCCCGGCGAACGATCCGACAGCCGAGCCGATCCTCGTCCGCCCGCGCGCGAAGGGCGTCGAATACGATGTCGACCTGCGGACCGACGGAGGCAAGACCACACTGTGGGTCCACACCAATGACGGGCATATCAATTTCCGGCTGGCGACCGCCTCGCTCGACGATCCCGGCACGTGGGAAACGCTGATCGAGGGGTCGGACGAGTTCTACCTCGACGGGTTCGAACTCTATCGCGACTTCTACGTCACCGAAGGGCGGCTGAACGGGCTCGACCAGATCCAGCTGCGTTCCTACGCCGATCCCAACCTGGTGAAGCCGATCGCCTTTGCCGAGGCGAGCTATACCACCGGCCTGACCAACAATCCCGAATACCACCAGGACAAGCTGCGGCTGTCGTACCAGAGCATGGTCACGCCCGATTCGGTCTATGACTACCATGTCGAAAGCGGCGAATTGGAACTGCTCAAGCAGCAGGAAATTCCCAGTGGCTACGATCCCTCGCTCTACGTCACCGAGCGGCTCGAGATCGAGGCTCGCGACGGGACCATGATCCCGGTGAGCGTGGTGATGCGCAAGGACCGTGCCGAGCGATACCCCGACGGGGGCGGCCCGCTGCATCTCTATGCCTATGGCGCCTATGGCTATGCCGTGCCGCCGGGCTTCTCGACCACGCGGCTCAGCCTCGTCGACCGCGGCTTCGCCTATGCCATCGCGCATATCCGCGGCGGCGACGATCTGGGGCGCAAATGGTATCTCCAGGGCAAGCTCAACGATCGGCTCAACACCTTCACCGATTTCGTCGACGTGGCGAAGGGGCTCGCGGCCAGGGGCTATACTGAAGAGGGCAGGATCAGCATTTCGGGCGGCTCTGCGGGCGGCGGGCTGATGGGTGTCGTCGCCAATACCGATCCCTCCCTGTGGGGCGCGGTGGTGGCGCATGTTCCCTTCGTCGACGTGCTTGCGACCATGCTCGATGCCGAATTGCCGCTGACCCCGGGCGAATGGCCCGAATGGGGCAATCCGATCCTGTCGAAACAGGCCTTCGCCTACATCCTCAGCTACAGCCCTTACGACCAGGTGGTGGCGCAGGACTACCCGCCGATGCTGGTGACCGCCGGCCTCAACGATCCGCGCGTGACCTATTGGGAACCCGCCAAATGGGTCGCCAAGCTGCGCGAGCTGAAGACCGACGACAACGAACTGCTCTTGAAGACCAACATGGGCGCGGGCCACGGCGGCAAGTCGGGCCGCTTCGAATCGATCCGCGAGACCGCCGAGGAGGTCGCCTTCGTGCTGTGGCAGCTCGGGGTGGCCGCATGACGAACATCTTCACGCGTGTCTTCACCGCCCAGGCAGAGCACATCGACGAACTCGGCCACGTCAACAATGCGGTCTGGGTGCAGTGGATCCAGGACATGGCCACCGCGCATTGGGATGCGGTGGCGCGGGCGGAAGACCGCGCAGCCTTCTTCTGGGTCGTGACCCGCCACGAGATCGATTATCGCGGCAATATCGATGCGGGCGAAAGCGTGACGGGCGAAACCTGGATCGAGGGGCCGGCGCGCGGCGCGACCTCGCTCCGCCGCGTCGATTTCCGCAACGCGGCGGGCAAGGTCATCGTCAGCGCGGCGACGACCTGGGCCATGCTCGATCGGGCCTCGGGCCGGCTGGTCCGCGTCCGGCCCGAGGTGCTCGAACCCTTCGCCTAACCGAGCAGGTCAGCGACCGGGCGGTAGTCGTAGCCGAGTTCGCTGGCGACGGCTTCGTAGGTCACCTGGCCCTTGTGGACGTTGAGACCTTCGGCGAGATGCGGGTCGGTGGCGAGCGCCGCCTTCCAGCCCAGCCGCGCGATCCGCAGGGCATGCGGCAGGGTGACGTTGTTGAGCGCATAGGTGCTGGTGCGCGCCACCGCGCCGGGCATGTTCGCGACGCAGTAGTGGACGACGTCTTCGACCACATAGGTCGGATCGGCGTGGGTGGTCGGCTCCGAGGTTTCGAAACAGCCGCCCTGGTCGATCGCGACATCGACGAGCACGGCGCCCTTCTGCATGTCCTTGAGCATGTCGCGCGTGACCAGCTTGGGGGCCGCCGCGCCGGGGATGAGGACCGCACCGATGACGAGATCGGCGGTGGTCACGGCGTCGTAGAGATTGGCCGCGTTCGAGAAGCGCGTCGCCGCGCGCGCCTCGAAATGCGTGCCGACCTTCTCGAGGACCTCGGGGTCGCGGTCGAGGATGGTGACGTCGGCGCCGAGGCCGACCGCCATCTGCGCGGCATTGAAGCCGACCACGCCGCCGCCGATCACCACGACCTTGCCCGGCATCACACCCGGCACGCCGCCGAGCAGCACGCCGCGTCCGCCATGCGCCTTTTCGAGCGCGGTGGCACCTGCCTGAACGCTCATGCGCCCGGCGACCTGGCTCATCGGCTTCAAGAGCGGCAGCTGGCCGCGCGGACCGGTGACGGTTTCATAGGCGATCGCGGTCACGCCGCTATCGACCAGGTCCTTCGTCTGCTCGGGATCGGGGGCGAGGTGAAGGTAGGTGTAGAGGATCTGCCCCTCGCGCAGCTTCTTGCGCTCGATCGCCTGCGGTTCCTTGACCTTCACTACCATTTCGCACTCGGCGAAGATCGGGTCGGGGCCGTCGACGATCCTGGCGCCGGCGGCGATATACTGCTCGTCGGTCGCATCGATGCCGCAGCCCGCCTGCGTCTCGATCCACACCTCGTGGCCCTGCATGACGAGCTCTTTCGCGCTCTCGGGCGTCAGGCCGACGCGATATTCGTGATTCTTGATTTCCTTGGGGCTGCCGATGAGCATTGGGGGACTCCTTGTCTGCGGCAGCCCGTTACAACTGCAACCAAGTCGGGGCAAGCCCGCGCCCTCTCCTAGGGCTGCGGCGTCTCGGCGATCGACCAGTTGGCGGTGACCACTGAGCCATTGTCGACGGTTCGCATGTCGACCAGTCCCGCGCTATCGCCCAGCGCCTGTTGCACGGCGGCCAGCGCATCCGCGCTGCCGCTCAGGCCGATCCGCAATCCGGTCCGCCGCGCGGCCCAGCCGATCAGCGCCACGCGGCGCAGGTTCTCGCCGTCGAGCCCCGCTTCGCCCACGCTGATCGAGGGCAGGGCGACGAGGGGAGGACGCAGCTCGACCGTCCAGCCGGGCGTCGACCGTTCGAGCCGGCGTTCGAGCTCGCGGTAGCCCGCCAGCGACAGGCCATCGAGCGGGCGGGCAGTGGCCTGCGCCCGGTTGCGCTCGCGGTCGAGCATCACATCGGCGCGTTCGACGCCGGCAATCAACGCCAGGCTGCGGCCCAGCGCGGCGATCTGCCGCTCGCTCGCCTCGGCCGCCTCGCGCGCGCGGGCCTGCGCCAGTGCTGCCTTTTCGGCGGCGCCCGGATCGGTGCCGACCTGGAACTGGTCGATCGCCACCCGCACCGGCCGGCCGAGCCGCGATTCGAGCCGCCGCGCGATCTCGGCATCGGCATTGGGATTGAACTCGGGCGTGAACACGCTCGCCGATACCGTTATCGGTTCGGCGGCCCAATTGACGATCGGCTGGTCGACGCGGGCGCGATTGGTGAAGGCCTCGGAGACCTCCTGGTTGACGATGCGCTGGCCATTGGCTTCCCAGGCAATGGTCCGCAGCGAAAATCCCAGCGGCACCGCCAGCGCGACGAAGATGGCGAGGATACCGAGCGATTGCACCCTGGTCTGGCGCTCGGTCAGGTCGGTCTGGAAACCGTAGAGTCGCGCCATCACCGCGGCCGTCAGGCCGATGGTCATAAGGTTGGTGATGAACAGGCCCAGCGCGCCGCCGAACACCGTCCAGTTGAAGGTGGCGAGGCCGAAACCGACCACCGCCAGCGGCGGCATGAGGGCGGTGGCGATCGCCACCCCGACAATGGTACCCTCGCGTCCGCGAATGACCGCATAGGACCCGGCGAGCGCCGAGAAGAGCGCGACGAGCAGGTCGAACAGGTTGGGTCTCGTGCGCGCGGCGATCTCCTCGGTCACCGTCTGCAGCGGCGAGAGATAGACGATCAGGGCGCAGAAGAGGATCGCGAAAAGCGAGCCCGCGACCAGCGCCTTGCCGCAGCGGCGCAACCAGGCGACATCGCCCGTGGCGAGCGAAAAGCCGGTGCCGATGATCGGGTTCATCAAAGGCGAGAGCAGCATGGCGCCGATGACCACCGCAGGCGAGGACAGCAGCAGGCCGAGGATGGCGATGCCCGCGCTCATCGCGGTCATGAAGATATAGCGGCTGGTCAGCAGCGATTCGCCGCGCACCCGCTCGATCGTCGCGACATGGTCGAGATCGGCGATTACCCCGTCGCGCCACCACATGCGGATTTCAACAAGCGCGCGCAGGATCGTCCACCGGCTGATCGGGCGGCGCTTGGGGTGGTCGGCGCCGGGCTTGCCGTTGGTTTCTTCGGACCAGTCGTCGGCGGGAATGTCGGAAGGATGAGCCATCGCCGGGCGATTTAGCGGCATGACTCGTGAAAGTCCCGCCTCATCTGCGGGATCGTCAGATCGGGTTGCCGTCCTGGTCGCGGAAGATTTCGCGGCGGCCGACATGGTTCGCCGGGCCGACCAGCCCTTCGCTCTCCATCCGCTCGATCCACTTTGCGGCGGTGTTGTAGCCGACGCCCATCTGGCGCTGCAGCCACGATCCCGAAGCCTTCTGGTTCTCGATCACGATCTGGCAGGCCTGGCGGTACTTGCGTTCCTCGGGATTGTCGGAGGCGGTGAACTCGTCCTCGAAGTTGAATCCGCCGTCCTCGGGCTCCTCGGTAACCGCATCGACATAATCGGGCTTGCCCTGCGCGCGCCAGTGATCGGCGACCCGCTCGACCTCCTCGTCGCTGACGAAGGGACCGTGGACGCGGATCATCGCGCCGGTGTTGGGCTTGTAGAGCATGTCGCCCTTGCCCAGCAGCTGTTCGGCACCCTGTTCGCCCAGGATCGTGCGGCTGTCGATGCGGCTGGTGACCTTGAAGCTGATGCGGGTGGGCAGGTTCGCCTTAATCACCCCGGTAATGACGTCGACCGAGGGGCGCTGCGTCGCCATGATGAGGTGGATGCCCGCCGCGCGGCTCTTCTGCGACAGCCGCTGGATCAGCACCTCGATTTCCTTGCCCACGGTGACCATGAGGTCGGCCAGCTCGTCGACGATCAGGACGATCAGCGGCAGCGGTTCGTAATCGAGCTGCTCTTCCTCGTAGAGCTCCTCGCCGGTTTCGGGGTCGAAGCCGGTCTGCACCCTGCGGCCGAGCGGCTTGCCCTTCTCGATCGCCTTCTTCACTTTCTCGTTGAAGCCCGCGATGTTGCGCGAGTTCACGCTACTCATCATGCGGTAGCGCTTCTCCATTTCCTCGACCGCCCATTTGAGCGCGCGTACCGACTTGTGCGGTTCGGTCACCACCGGGCTGAGCAGATGCGGGATGTCGTCGTAGGTCTTGAGCTCGAGCACCTTGGGGTCGATCAGGATCAGGCGGCACTCGTCGGGGGTGAAGCGGTAGAGCAGCGACAGCAGGATCGCGTTGAGGCCGACCGACTTGCCCGAGCCGGTGGTTCCCGCGACCAGCAGGTGCGGCATGGCGGCGAGGTCGGCGACGATCGGTTCGCCCGCGATGTCCTTGCCGAGGATCATCGGCAGGCTGCCCTTGTGCTCGACGAAGGCGGCGGAGTTCGCCAGCTGCTTGTAGCTGACCATCTGGCGGTCGGCATTGGGCAGTTCGATGCCGATCACCGTCTTTCCCGGAATGGGCGAGACGCGCGCGGAGATGGCCGACATGTTGCGCGCGATATCCTCGGCCAGCCCGACCACGCGGCTGGCCTTGATGCCGGGTGCAGGCTCGAGTTCGTACATGGTGACCACCGGGCCGGCGCGCACCGCGGTGATCTCGCCCTTCACGTTGAAATCGTCGAGCACGTTTTCGAGCAGTCGGGCGTTACGCTCGAGCGCCATCTTGTCGAGCTTGGGCGCCGAATTCTCGGGCGCGTCGTCGAGCAAATCGTGGCTCGGAAGCTGGAAGCTTGCGAACATGTCGCGCTGCTTGGGCTTGGCCGGCTTCGACTGCGCGGGCAGCGGCGCGGGATCGGCGATCTCGGGCGCACGGCGCGATTCGCGTGGCTGAGCCGTTTCGGTGTCGGTGTCCTCGTCCTCGTCGTCGAGCAGCCTGGCGCGCTTCTGTTTCTTGGGCGCGAGCGGCAGGTCGAGTTCCGGCAACGCTGCCTTGCGCTTCACGAACTCGGGCAGCGTCAGGAACTGCGCCCAGTCGATCGCGAACACGCGGGTTACCAGCGCGATCCCGCCGCCGAGCGCGACCAGCGCCAGCGCAAGCACGATCCAGCCGGCGAAATCGCCGCCGAAGCGATCGGCCACCGCCTCGATACCTAGCCCGCCGAGCTGGCCGAAGAGACCGCCATAACCGGCCGGAAGGCTCCCGCCGGTTTCCTCGAAGACCAGCGCCAGGACCGTGCCGAGCAAGCCCATCGCCGCCAGCAGCAGCGCGAAGGGGCCCCACCAGCGACCGGGCGTCTCTTGCTCTTCCTCGTGCTCGACACCGCTCCACAGCCGGCGCGCCGAAATATACAGCAGCGGCAGCAGCAGCACGGCGGTGATGCCGAAGAAGTTGAGCGCGCGCTCGCTGATCCAGGCGCCGCTCGCCCCCATCCAGTTGCGGATGTCCGTGCCGCTCGCGGCGGTCGAGGGGCTGGGGTCGGTCTGCGTATAGCTCGCCAGCGCCAGCGTGAGGAATACGAGCATGGCAAACAGCAGCCCCGCGCCCGCCATATGCGTGGCGCGGCGGAAGCTGCGGCGGAAGGCCGCGCGCCAATCGGGTGCTGCGCCTGCGCGCGTAGCCATGAAAATTCCCCTGATCCGTCGGATGCGCGCAGTATGAATCCTCGGGGACTCGCGCGTCAAGCGACCTTCGCCGAAGCGAGTCCGTCGATCGCCCCCCAGCGCGGCCAGTCGAGGTCGCGCGCGCGTTCGTGCGTCATCCCGCCGAGCGCGATGACCGGCACGGGCGATTGCTGGGCAAGCACGTGAAAGCCGTGCACGCCGAGTGTCGCGGCGCCGGGGTGCGAGGCTGTGGCGAAGACCGGCGACAGAAATATCCCGTCTGCTCCCGCCGCAATGGCCGCCTGCAGTTCCGCACCATCATGCGCAGTGGCGAGGCGGAGCCCCGCGCCGAGGCTGCGGGGAGGGCCGTAATGCCCGTCCGCTCCCCAGTCCTGCGCACCCGACAGTATCACCACATGGCCGCATTGCCGCGCGAGATCGGCCAGCGCGGTGAAGCGAGCGTACCGCGCTGCGGGATCGAGGTGGTAGTGACGGAACACGAAGCCCGATCCACGCGGCAGTGCGCGCAGCGCCTCCTCGATCGTCGTATCGTTGCGCGCATCGCTGAGCAGCCAGAGCATGGGAAGGGAGGGCTGTTCTCGTGTCACGCACACGCTATAGCGCGCCGCGATGGAAAAGGCAGATACCCCGCTTCAGCAGGTACAGGCGAATATCGCCAAGGCCTGCAAAATTGCCCGTAGGGAAGCCGAGGAGGTGACCCTCGTTGCAGTCAGCAAGACGCATCCCGCCGAGGCGATCGAGCCGCTGCTGCGCCAAGGCCAGCGCCATTTCGGCGAGAACCGCGTGCAGGAAGCGCAGGGCAAATGGCCCGCGCTGCGCGAGGCCTTTCCCGCAGTGCAGCTCCACCTGATCGGTCAGCTCCAGTCGAACAAGGCGGAGGATGCCGTGGCACTGTTCGATGTTATCCATTCGCTCGACCGGCCGAGCCTGGTCAAGGCTCTGGCCAAGGCGATGGACAAGCTCGACCGGCGCGTTCCCTGCTTCGTCCAGGTCGATGTCGGCGAGGAAAAGCAAAAGGGCGGCTGTCCGGTGGCCGAGCTTTCCGCGCTGCTCGAACAAGCGCGCGCGGCCGACATTCCGCTTGCCGGGCTGATGTGCATCCCGCCTTTCGACATCGAGCCCGCGCCCTTCTTCGCCTTCCTCGACAAGCTCGCGCGAGATCACGGGTTGGACGGCCGCAGCATGGGCATGAGCGGCGACTACGAAACCGCGATCAAGCTCGGGGCGACGCATGTCCGCGTCGGCACCGCGCTGTTCGGCGAGCGCCCCGCCCTCACGTAGCGAAGCGGTAGGGCTGCAAGAATCCCTACGCGTTCTCGAGCCGGTCCTGCAGCGCATCGCTGGCGGCTTCCATCAGCCGCGCCTCGATCCGGTTCATCCGCTCGCCGGGCTCGAGCTTCCCGCCGGTGAGATCAGTGACGTAGAAGGTGTCCGCCGCGCGTTCGCCGTAATTGGTGACATGGGCCGACTGGACCACCAGCCGGCTTTCGAACAGCACGCGCGCGAGGCGGTTGAGCAGCGCCGGACGATCACGCGCATTGACCTCGATCACGGTGAAGCGGTTCGATGCCTTGTTGTCGAACAGCACTCGCGGGGCGACGTCGAAGGCGCGTGCGCGGCTGTGCGCCAGCGGGCGCTGGGCCAGGCGCGGTGCCAGGTCGACCTTGTTGGCGAGCGCATCGGCGATGCTCTGTTCGAGCCGCGCGAGCTGGCTGTCTTCGGCAAAGGGTTCGCCATGCGGGTCCTGGACGAGGAAGTTGTCGAGCGCCCAGCCAGCCCGCGTGGTGTGGATGCGGGCGTCGATGATGTTGCCCCCGGCGAGATGGATGCCGCCGGCGATGCGGTAGAACAGGCCCGGGTGGTCGGCGGCGATGACTGTCACCAGCGTCGCCCCGCGCGCTTCGTAGAACTCGCAGTGGATCGACAACTCGTGCTCGAGTTCGCGCGCCGCAGCATAATGGACCAGATTGAGCGCGATGATATCGACCGGTTCGGCGATCCAGTAGGCATCGCCCATGGTCTTGGCGAGGTCCTCGACCAGCCCCGCTTTCGCGCCGAGCAGCTCGGCCACTTCGGCCTGCTTGTGGGCGATCTTCTGCTTGCGGCCATGGCGCATGTGGCCGAGCCGCAATCGCTCGCTCGATATATCGTAGAGCTCGCCGAGCAGCTGGCCCTTCCAGCTGTTCCACGTGCCCGGCCCGACTGCGCGGATATCGACCGCGGTAAGGATGGCGAGATGCCGCAGCCGCTCGGCGCTCTGCACCTGGCCGACGAAATCCTCGATCGTCTTGGGGTCGGTCAGGTCGCGCTTCTGCGCGGTGTGGCTCATCAGCAAATGGTTGCGCACCAGCCACGCGACGATCTCGGTCTCGCTCGCGGTCAGGCCGAAGCGCGGGCACAATTCCTCTGCCACTTCGGCGCCGAGCACCGAATGGTCGCCGCCGCGCCCCTTGGCGATATCGTGCAGCAGCGCCGCGACATAGGCGACCCGGCGGGAATTGACCTTGTGGATCAGCCGCGTGGCGCGCGGGTGGTCGTCGGCCAGTTCGCCCTTCTCGATCCGGTTGAGCAGGCCGATCGCGCGGATGGTGTGCTCGTCCACCGTATAATGGTGGTACATGTCGAACTGCATCTGTGCGTTGACCTTGCCGAAATCGGGCACGAATTTCCCGAACACGCCCGTCTCGTTCATCCAGCGCAGCACGGTTTCGGGATCGTTGCGCCCGCACAGCAGATCGAGGAACAGCGCGTTGGCGCGGGCATCCTCGCGGATCGCGGCGTCGATCAGCCCGCTGTCGCGATTGGCCTGGCGCATCGTCTCGGGGTGGATCTCGAGCCCCTCGGCCTCGGCCAGCTGGAAGATCTCGATCAACCGCACCGGATTGCGCCTGAACCAGTCGTCCGACGGGGCGCCGATCTTGCCCCCATGGACGCGGTACCCCTTGATTTGCCGTGCCTTGGCCTTCCAGCCGGCGAAGAACCCGCGGCGGGCGGTCTTGGCCTCGAACTCGTCGTCGATATGCGCGAGGAACACCCCGGTGAGCGAGCCGACGCGTTTCGCCTGGAGGAAATAGAACTGCATGAAGCGCTCGACTGCGCTCTTGCCCGGCCGCTCGGCGAAATTCATCCGTTCGGCGATCCGGCGTTGCAGGTCGAAGGTCAGCCTGTCCTCGGCCCGGCCGGTCACCACATGCATGTGGCTGCGCACCGCGAGGAGGAAGTTTTCCGCCTTGCGGAAACTGCGGTATTCCTCGGGCGTGAACAGGCCGACATCGACGAGTTCGGACGCGGTCCGCACGCGGTGGATGAACTTGCCGATCCAGTAGAGCGTGTGGAGGTCGCGCAGGCCGCCCTTGCCGTCCTTCACATTGGGTTCGACGACATAGCGGCTGTCGCCCATCCGCTTGTGGCGGGCATTGCGTTCGGCCAGCTTCTCGCTGACGAACTGGCGTTCGTTCCCGCGCACCACCTCGGCGGTGTACCGGCGCGATCCTTCATCGTAGAGTTCCTGGTCGCCCCAAACATAGCGCCCTTCGAGGAGGGCCGTACGAATGGTGAGGTCGCTCTTCGACAGGCGGATCACCTCGTCGAGCGTGCGCGTCGAATGCCCGACCTTCAGCCCCAGGTCCCACAGCAGGTAGAGCATCGCCTCGACCACCTGTTCGCACCAGGCGGTCTTGCGCCCGCCGACGATGAAGGCGATGTCGACGTCCGAATGCGGCGCCATCTCCGCGCGGCCGTAGCCCCCTACCGCCATGATCGCGAGCCGCTCGGCTTGCGACCGGTTGGCGCTGGGATAGAGGTGCGTGACCGCATGGTCGTGGATCACGCGGACCAGCTGGTCGATCAGGAAGGCGAAGCCCCCGGCATTCTCGTGGCCGGCCGAGGGCTTTTCCTCGAGCCGGCGCGCGAGCTCGGCGCGCCCGCTGTCGAGCGCACCCTTGAGCAGCGCGACGATCTCCGGACGGGCCTTGTCGCCCCGCTCACCCGCCAGCGAGTCGATCTCGGCAGCCAGCCGCCGCCGGTCGACGATCGCGCGCTGGCGGGGAATGCGGGCGGTGCTCAAGCGGCGAGATGCTCCTTGGCAAAGGCCGCCTTGACGCTGCGCTTGTCGACCTTCTGCGTGCCGAGGCGCGGCAGCTGCTCCTCGCTCTTCCACACCACGGTCGGCACCTTGAAGGCGGCGATGTGTTCACGCAGGAATTCCTGCAGGTCCTCGACCGTCACATCCTTGCCTTCATGCGTGTAGTAGACCGCCGCGGGGATCTCGCCGAAGCGTTCGTCGGGCAGGCCGAAGACCGAGCATTCGGCCACTGCCGGATGCGCGTAGATCGCTTCCTCGACCTCGAGGCAGGAGATGTTCTCGCCGCCCCGGATGATGATGTCTTTCTTGCGGTCGACGATGAACAGGTAATTGTCCTCGTCGAGATAGCCGAGGTCGCCGGTGCGGAAATAGGCCTGGTCCGAATAGGCGGCGCTGGTCGCTTCCTCGTTCTTCCAATAGCCGAGGAAGTTGCACACCGAGCGGATCGAGACTTCGCCCACCTTGCCCTGCGCCATCGGCTGGCCGTCGTCGTCGAGGATCGCCATGTCGACCAGCGGCAGCGAGGGCATGCCTGTGCTGCTCGGCTTGGCGAGGTAATTCTCGTTCAAATTGCCCGCGCCCACGCCATTGGTTTCGGTAAGGCCGTAGCCGAGCACCGGATAGCCGTCCTGGAAGGCGTCCTTGATCTTCTTGACGTGTTCGATCGGCCGCGCGGCACCGCCGCCGGCGAAGGTCTTGCATTGCGACAAATCGTATTGCTCGCGCTCGGGATGGACCGCGATCTCGTAGCTCATCAACGGCACGCCGACGAAATAGGTGATCTGTTCCTTCTCGAGCAGGCGCAACGCTTCGGTCGCGTCCCATTTGGGCATCAGCACCAGCTTGCGCCCCATGGCGAAGCTCTGCAGCAGCAGCGGGACCTCGCCCGTCACGTGGAACAGCGGCACCGCGACCAGTGCGCTCGGCTGGACGGTGGGCGCCTCGTTACGCTCGGTCAGCAGCTGGAGGATCATCGCCGTCTGGCAGACGTAGTTCATCGTCCCCGAGACCACCCCGAGATGGTCCGAATAGGCGCCCTTGGGATGGCCGGTGGAGCCCGAGGTGTAGAGGATGGTGGCGAGATCGTCGGGCCCGATCTGGCCGAGCATCCGCATTGCCGTATCGCCCTCGGCCCAGACCGGCGCGAGCCCTTCGGCCGGCTGGCCGTGGTCGAAGGTGATCAGCTTGGCCGAATGCGCGATTCCCTCGAGCCGGGCCGCGCGCTGCGGATCGGCGAGCACCAGCTTGCACTCGCACAGATCGATGCCGTAGGCGAGCTCCTCGCCGGTCCACCAGCCGTTCAAGAGCGTGGCGCAGCCGCCGGCCATCAACACGCCCATATAGGCGATGATCCAGTTGGCCGAATTGCGTGCGGCGATGCCGACGCGGTCCCCCTTCTCGATCGCGTGGGTTGTGGCGAGCCCGTGCGCGACATGGCTGGCGGCTTGCCAGACCTCGCCGAATGTCAGCCGCATCTCGCCATCGACGATGAACAGCTCGTCCTTCTTCTCGTTGCAGAAATGCGCGAAGTAGTGGGCGAGGCTCGGCGGGGCGTTCTTGAACGCGGGCATGGCGACCCCGCGACGGGTGACTTCGGTCAGCTCGAACATCTGGCCGGGTGCGGTGACGGCCTCGGTGATGCGGTGGATGTCCTTGTCGAGTTGTGTCGGCATGGGTTGTTTCGTGTCCTCTCCAATCGGCGCGCGGCCTCGGGCCCGAGGCTCGCGCATGAACTGCGGCTCGACGCAGGCTTTCCCCAAAACCCCTGCTATGCCAAAAGCCGCCCCGATGGGTCGCCGGTCGCGGCCTTGGCACCACCTCTAAGGGGATAAGCACTTGCTGTCACTACTGGCTGCATCGGGCGCGGCGGAACCGATCTATTGGGAAAATCTCGGCCTCAGGCCCTATCTTTTCGAGATCGGCGGCTTCCAGCTCCGCTTCTACTCGCTCGCCTACCTGCTCGGCATCCTCCTCGCCTACTGGCACCTGTCGAAGATGATCAAGGCGCCCGGCGCACCGATGGCGCAGCGCCACGCCGACGACCTGTTCTTCTATTGTACGCTCGGCGTGATCCTCGGCGGGCGGCTCGGCTATGTCGCTTTCTACCGCCCCGAACTGTTCGGCACGCTCGATATGTTCAAGCTGTGGGAAGGCGGGATGAGCTTCCATGGCGGGGTGATCGGGGTGATCGTGGCGATCAGCTGGGTCGCCTGGCGGGGCGGGCTGAACTGGCTGCGGGTGAGCGATTACATCGCTGTCAACGTCCCCATCGGCTACATGCTCGGGCGGCTGGCGAACTTCGTCAATGGCGAGCTCTACGGGCGTCCCGTCGAGAGCGATTTCCCGCTGGCAATGGTCTTCCCGACCGATCCCGACCAGCTGCCGCGCCATCCCAGCCAGCTCTACCAGGCGGGTTTCGAAGGTCTGCTGTTGGGCCTGCTGCTGCTGGCGTTGTTCTGGAAGACGCGCGCGCGCTATCGGCCCGGCCTGCTGGTGGCGATTTTCACCATCGGCATGGGGGTGGGCCGTTTCCTGATGGAATTCTTCCGCGCACCCGATGCCTATCTCGCCTATGTCGTCACCGAAACCGGACTGTCGCGCGGGCAATGGCTTAGCTTGCCGATGATCGGCATCGGGATCGTGGTGCTGGTCTATGCGCTGATGAAGCCGCCGGTCGGCGGAGCGCCCAAGGTCGCGTCGCCTTCGGCATGAACGAGGGCGGCGAGACCGGGCTCGCGACAAGCTTTCGCCGGCTGATCGCGCAGCATGGGCCGATGCCCGTGTCGCGCTACATGGGCGAGAGCAATGCGCGCTACTACACCACGCGCGACCCGCTGGGGGCGGCGGGCGATTTCACCACCGCGCCCGAAATTAGCCAGATGTTCGGCGAAATGGCAGGGCTGTGGCTGGCCGATATCTGGGCGCGTGCGGGGCGACCGGAAGAGGCGATCTATATCGAGCTCGGCCCCGGTCGCGGGACGCTGGCGAAGGATGCGCTGCGGGCAATGGCGAGCCAGAGCCTGCGGCCGCAAGTGCATCTCGTCGAGGGGTCCGAGGCGCTGCGCCGCATCCAGGGCGGGGCGCTGGCGGATGCGCGGTTCCACGACACGCTCGATACCCTGCCCGACGACCGACCGATCCTGCTGTTGGCGAATGAATTCCTCGACGCGTTGCCGGTGCGCCAGCTGGTCATGACCGAGCAGGGCTGGCGCGAGCGTATGGTTGGACTCGACGATAGCGGGGCTTTCGCCTTCGTCACGGGGCCCAATCCGATTGACGATGCGGTGCCCGAAGCGCAGCGCGCCGCACCACCAGGCACGGTGATAGAGACCTGTCCGGCGGCGGCGACCTTGGTCGAGGCGCTGGCCCGGCGGCTCGACCTCCAGGGCGGGGCGGCGCTGTTTATCGACTACGGCCACCTCGCGCCGCGCAGCGGCTCGACCCTGCAGGCGGTCCGCGCGCACGAGAAGGTCGATGTTTTCGCCGCGCCGGGCGAAATGGACCTCACCGCGCATGTCGATTTCGCCACGCTCGATGCGATCGCCCGGCGTGAGGGCGTCGCCAGCTCGCTGACCACGCAGGGCGCCTGGCTCACCGCGATGGGGATCGGCCTGCGCGCGCAGGCGCTGGCCAGGGCGACACCGGATCGCGCCGGCGAGCTGGCGGCGGCGCACGACCGCCTCGTCCAGCCCGGTGACATGGGCGAGTTGTTCAAATGCATGGCGCTGGGTGCGCGCGACTGGCCGCGCGGGGCCGGCTTCCCCGAAGGCGAACGCCGCAAGTCCGGCAAGGGTTAGGGGGTCTCGACCCCCGCACGCTGTGCCAGCCGGCGCGCTGCCTCTTCGAACGAGACTTTGTTCTCCTCGCGGTCGACCGAGAGGTTGGCCTCGCGCATTGCCGCAACATCGATCGCGCCGACTAGCGGGCGGAGGGCCTCGAGCAGGCGTTCGTCCTTGCCCGTCTCGGGTGCGAGGAGGACGATAGCATCGTAATTGGGGAAGGCGCCCTGCGGATCGTCGAGGATCACGAGGTCGTCCGCTGCGATACGCCCGTCGGAGGTATAGGCACCGATCACGTCGGCCTCGCCCGACTGCAGCGCGTTGTACATGAAGGTGGGGGCAAAATTGCGCCGCGCGGCGAAGCGCAGGCCATAGGTATCGCGCACCGCAATCCATTCGGGCCTTTCGAAGAACTCGGGATCACCCCCGATTGTCATCCCCTGCCCCTTTGTCGCCAGATCGCCGATCCCGGAAATGCCCGCGCTCGCCGCCGCGGCGCGCGGCATGGCCAGGCCATAGGCGTTCTCGAAGCCCAGCCGGCCGAGCACATGCGTGCCGCTGGTGCGGCTTTCCCAGTCGATGATTTCGGCCAGCATCGCATCGCGCGTGGGGTTGTCGCTGCGCTCCATCTGGTTGGTCCAGATCGTGCCGGTGTAGTCGACGAGGATGTCGATCGCCCCGGTCGACACCGCGCGATGCGCCACTGCCGATCCCAGACCGTCGCGATAGCCGACCGCATAGCCCGCCTTCTCAAGTCGCTGGCCGATCAGCCGGGCGAGGATGTATTGCTCGGAAAAGCCCTTGGCGCCGATGACGATGCGATCCTCGCTGCGCCCGGCGAATTGGACCGCTAGTGCGGCAAGGATGCCGAGCGCCACCGCGCCGAGCCCTCCGGCAGTGAGCAGCCGTCGGCGTGTCCTCAGGCCCCGTTCGATCGTGCCGAGCAGCGCGTCCGCCACCAGTGCCAGTCCGGCGCTGGCGATACAGCCGGCGAGTACCAGCACCCAATTCTGGGTCTGCAAACCGGCGAAGATCGGATCGCCCAGGCTCGGCTGGCCGATGGTTGTCGACAGGGTCGCCGCCCCGATCGTCCACACCGCTGCGGTGCGGATGCCGGCCATGATGTATGGTGCGGCGAGCGGGGCCTCGACCAGCCGCAGGCGCTGCCAGAAGCTCATCCCGACTCCGTCGGCCGCCTCGATCACGCCGGGATCGAGATTGGCCTGGGCGGTCACCGCGTTGCGCAGGATCGGCAGCAGCGCATAGAGCGCAAGCGCGAGCAGTGCGGGGAGGAAACCGAGCGTCGGCAACCCCTCGCCGAAGACCGCGCGCAGGCTCAGCAGGATCGGGAAGAACAGCGCCAGCAGCGCGAGTGCCGGGATCGTCTGGACGAGGCTGGCGAATCCCAGCGTGGCGCGCGCGACCGTTTCCGAACGGCTCGCCCAGATTGCCAGCGGCAGCGCAAGCGCGATGCCCAGCGCGATCGCCGCGGACGACAGCAGGACATGCGCGGCGAGCTTGTCGCCGAGACCGAGCAAGGTGGCCCAGATGCTGTTCACCGGGCGAGTTCCGCCAGTCGGTCGGCCTGACCGCGCGGGACCGATACCAGCGCCTGGGCGATCTCACCGCCGGCCCCGTCGAGAAGCGCATGCGGAGTCTCGTCGGCGACGATCCTGCCACCGTCCATCACCAGTATGCGGTCGGCGAGCAGCAGCGCCTCGGCCATGTCATGCGTGACCATCACCGTGGTCAGGCCGAGTTCGGCGTGAAGTTTGCGCACGCGCTGGCCGAGTGCGTCGCGGGTGACCGGGTCGAGTGCGCCGAAGGGCTCGTCCATCAGCAGCAGTTGCGGCTCGCTCGCCAGCGCCCGCGCGACACCGACGCGCTGGCGCTGGCCGCCCGACAACTCGTCGGGCATGCGCGGCGCCATGGCGGGGTCGAGATCGACCAGCTCGAGCAGCTCGGCGATGCGCGAAGCGGGCAGCCGTTCGCCGACCAGTCGCGGGCCGATGGCGATGTTCTCGGCGACGCTCATATGCGGGAATAGCCCGACGGACTGGAAGACGTAGCCGATCCGGCGGCGCAGGGCGGCCAGCGGGAGGCCGGCAACATCCGCACCTTCGAACAGCACCGTGCCGCCGCTCGGCTCGACCAGCCGGTTGACTGTCTTGAGGAGCGTCGACTTGCCCGACCCCGAAGCGCCGACCAGCGCCACGAAGGCGCCGGGCGCGATGGCGAGCGAGATACCGGCAACCGCGGGTGTGGCGCCGTAACGTTTGCGCAGGTCGCGGAATTCGAGCGGGGCCTGCTGCGCGTGGTTCACGCCGCTGCGTCGTCGGCTTCCGCAGGAGGCTGGTATTCTACCCGCTTGAGTTCGATCGTAACCCCGCCGTCGCCCTTGGCGCGCAGCCTATCGCCCGACATGCGGCCCGGTTGCCAGCATCGCTCGAGGCCGTTTTCGTCATCGGGCTTGAAGCAGAGCCGCTTGTCGCCCTCGCTATCGAGATAGCGCCAGCTGCCGGTCTGCCACGGATCGCCGTTGCGCAAGTCGCGATAGGTGCCGTCCGGGTCGAGATAGGTGGTATAGCGTGCCCCGTCCTCGGCAAGCGCACGCCAGCCGGTGGCGGCGAAAGCTTCGGGAGCCGGTTCGCCGGATGGCGTGGCCGTGGCGCTCGCACCGGTCTCGCCCGTGTCTGTCGACAACGGCTGGTCCGCCTTCTGGCCGGTGCAGGCGGCGAGCGCGAGCGGCCCGATCGCCGCGGCCAGCCAGCGTCCCGTAATTGTTACACCCCGTCGCATGGAAGGAGGCAAAGCACAGGCGGCCATGCGGTGCAAGCCGCGCGGACGATCAGCTATCGATCGACTTGCGCGGGAAGCCGATCCTGACGTGCAGCCCGTCGTCCGAATAGCTGCGCTCGAAAGTCCCGCCGAGCTGCCCTTCGACGGCCATGCGTAGCAATCGCGAACCGAAGCCCTCGTGCGCGCCTGGCGCGGGAATGTCGCAGCTGCGTGCACTCTCTTCCCAGACGACGCTGATATCGCCTCCATCCGCGCCCGTTTCCTCGACGAGGACGGTCACCTGGCCCTCGGGACACGAAAGCGCGCCGTATTTTGCCGAATTGGTCGCCAGCTCGTGGAAGATCAGCGCCAGCGGCGTCGCTGCCCGGGGGCTGATGGCAATGCCGGGGCCGGCGATAGTGAAGCGCGTCTCCTCGGCCGAACCATAGGGCGCTAGCAGGTCGCTCAGCAGGCCGGTGAGCGTGCCTTCGCGATGTCCGTGGTCGGGCCGCACGTAATTGTGTGCCGCACCGAGCGCGCGGATCGCCTGGTTGAGCTCGTCTGCGAATTTGGCGGCTTCGGGACGCCGGCGTGCGCGGATCGAGACGAGGCCCGAGACGACCGCGAAGATGTTCTTGATCCGGTGCGACAGTTCGTTCGCCAGCAGGTCGCGCGCTTCGGACAGCCGCCGCTGGCGGTCGATCTCGATTACAGTGCCGAACCAGCGGCTCTCGCCATTGCCGACCTCCGATTTCACCGCACGCGACAGCATCCAGCGGAATGCGCCATCGGCCAGTTTCAGCCGCCATTCGTATTCGAAGGGCGCGCCGCTGGTGAGCGAATGCTGGAAGGCGCCCGCCGCATTCTCCCAGTCCTCGGGGTGGACCGCCGCCCGCCAGTCGGCCAGCGTTCGCGGTGCCGGCAAGCCGGTGAGCTCGGTCCATTGCGGATTGATGTAGTCGAACTTGCCCGCGGCATCGGTCGACCAGGCGATGCCCGGGACGCTGTCGATCATCCGCTTGAGATAGCTTTCGCGCAAGTGCACGGCCTGCTTGGCGGTCGCTCCCAGCCGATGCTGCGAGAGGCGCCGCATCACCGATTTGGCCAGCACGGCCAGCGTGTTGCGCTGCAGCGCGGTAAGGCCTTCCGCGCGGGGCACGGTGTCGATCACGCACAGCGCGCCGAACGGTGCGCCTTCGGCCGAAACGAGCGGATACCCGGCATAGAAGCGGATATGCGGCTCGCCGGTCACCAGCGGATTGTCGGTGAAGCGCGCATCCTCGCGGGCATCGGCAACCACCAGCGGTTCGGCGCCAAGCATGGCGTGGGCGCAGAAACTCGTCGAACGGGGCGTTTCGCGGGCCTCGAGCCCGGTTCGCGCCAGGAACTGCTGGCGCCCTTCTTCAACCATGGTGACCATGGCCATCGGCGTATTGCAGATCCTGGCGGCGAGCTCGGCAATTTCCTGCAGCTCCGGATCATCGACCATCGACGCCGTGCCATAGGCGGCCAGAATCGCGAGGCGCTCGTCCTCGTCGCAATAAGCGTCCGAGGGCGGTGTGCCCTCGGGCCACAGGAAGGTATCGCTGCGGTACATGACCCTTCTCGCGCGTCTAGGCGCCAGCGCCAATCCGGTAAAGCTTTTCCGAACGAAGGCAGAAAGCGGCTGCTATTGGAATTGCCCCTCGTTGCACGCTCGGCTATCGGCTCGCCCGCATACGATTTTCGCGAGGCATTTGAGGAGACACCATGCGCGCGACCCCCGATTTCGACTTCCAGCTCGGCGAAAGCGCCGAGATGATCCGCGACACCGTCGCCCGCTTCGCCGACGAACAGATCGCTCCGCTGGCCGAGAAGATCGATCGCGAGGACTGGTTCCCGCGCGACGAGCTGTGGCAGGCGATGGGCGAGCTCGGCCTGCACGGCATTACCGTGGACGAGGAAGACGGCGGGCTCGGCCTCGGCTATCTCGAACATGTCGTCGCGGTCGAGGAAGTCAGCCGGGCTTCGGCCTCGCTCGGCCTCAGCTATGGCGCGCACTCGAATCTCTGCGTCAACCAGATCCGCCGCTGGGGCAACGAGGAGCAGAAGGCCAAATACCTCGCCCCGCTGATCAGCGGCGAGCACGTCGGCAGTCTCGCCATGTCGGAAGCCTCCGCCGGGTCGGACGTCGTTTCCATGAAGCTCAAGGCCGAGGCCACCTCGCGCGATGGCGTGGACGGCTACGTCCTCAACGGCACCAAGTTCTGGATCACCAATGCGCCCTATGCCGATACGCTGGTCGTCTATGCCAAGACCGACGGCAATGCCGGCAGCCGCGGCATCACTGCCTTCCTGATCGAGAAGGGTGACGAGGGCTTCTCGATCGGCCAGAAGATCGAGAAGGTCGGCATGCGCGGCTCGCCCACGGCCGAACTGGTGTTCGACGACTGCTTCGTGCCCGAGGACCGCGTGATGGGGCCCGTCAACGGCGGCGTGGGCGTGTTGATGAGCGGGCTCGACTACGAGCGCGTGGTGCTTGCCGGGCTTCAGCTCGGCATCATGCAGGCCTGCCTCGACACGGTCCTTCCCTACCTGCGCGAGCGTACCCAGTTTGGCAAACCGATCGGCAGTTTCCAGCTGATGCAGGCGAAGGTCGCCGACATGTATGTCGCGCTGCAATCGGCGCGCGCCTACACCTATGCGGTGGCCAAGAGCTGCGACGCCGGCCACACCACCCGTTTCGACGCGGCGGGCGCCATCCTGCTGGCGTCGGAAAATGCCTTCCGCGTGGCCGCCGAAAGTGTCCAGGCACTGGGCGGTGCAGGCTACACGCTCGACTGGCCGGTCGAACGCTACATGCGCGATGCCAAGCTGCTCGATATCGGCGCCGGCACGAACGAAATCCGCCGCATGCTGATCGGGCGCGAACTGATCGGGGCGGCGGGTTAAAGCGTTCGAAGGATCATCGTTCCGCCCAGGTGGAGGCAGGCAAGGGCGTATCCAGCACGGTGCAACCGGATATTACGGGTCAGCAAAAGCCAGACGAAAATGACGATCAGCGGAGCTTTGAAAACCGCGGTCGCAATCAGGATCGCCGGAAACATGTCGTTGAAATAGAAAAGATTGAAGGCCGAGGCCGCCAGCGGCGGGATGAGCAGGGCGATGAGTATCTCGATCTTGTTTTCGAGATAGAAGGTTTCGATCTCACCGACTTCAGCGAAGCTTTCCGGCATCATCGCCCGGCCCACGAAGATGTAGGGCAAGGCCATGCACAGCATGGTGACCAGCATCAATGGCGAGAAAGTGAAGACGTCTCGAAGCACGGCCATCGCCGTCCATTGTTCCACCACGCACAGGAGGATGTAGGCGCCGATGAGGATCGGCACATATCCCAGTTTCACCTGGCGCCGGGATTTCAGTGCATCGGCGAGATTTGTAGTGATGGTGGCGACGGCCAGCCCGAGCAGCAGTCCGTAGAACCCGTAGATGATCTCGATATCGGTCATCAGGCCCCCTTCCCAATCGGCGCGATAATCGGCTTGTCAGCTTATAAAACGAACGCGGCTTTTGCCCTAATCGGCACCCGCATGATGTTCGCAGCTCACATCCGGGTTGAACGGCTTGAAGATGCCGTTGGGATTGTCGCGATAGAGCCAGACGTGCCGGTCGTAATGCGGCATGAAATTGTGCGCTTCGTCGGCCTCTGTCTCCGGATTGTCCTCCATCGCGTCATAGGCGAGGCCGTGAAAGCTCGGCGGTGCATCGTGCCCTGCTTCGTGCCAGGCCTTGCGGAAGACGAGGTTCTCGACCGCGACCAGCTCCATCGACCCGTCGGCCTGCGGCTCGTAGATGAGGATCGCCGGATCGCGGAAATCGGTATGCGTCCCTGTGCCGTCCACCCGCGGGTTGGGCGGTCCGTCGACCCCCAGCATATCGGGGCGGAAATAGTGTACGCCCATCGCGCCCAGCGCGGGATCGCGACCCATGTCCTCGGCGGTCTCGCACAGGTTGGCCGGGTCGCGGATGTAGCCTTCGGCCAGTGCAACATCGACATCGCGGAAACGTTCGGTCGCCGCGCGTATCTCGGCAAGGGTCGGCTCGTCCGGACCGGGGTCGGCGAGCGAGGCAGACGGGATCGACAGGCTCGCCGCTGCGATCAGGCTCGCAAGGATCGAAGGCGACAAGCGTTCTACGGCAGGTGCCATGATGGCTTCCTTTCCGCGACCCCTGGTTGATCGAATCCGCCGGCACCCTCCACTTCGCGATCCCCGGGGGTGCCTTTGCGGTGCGCGCGCCCATACCAAATTCGCAAGGTGATGTCATTTCAGCCCGGCATGCTTGGCTTGGCCGTGAGGCGCCGCTAGGTGACGCGCTCTCACCACAGGACTTTTTGATGACCGCACCCGTTCTCACATCCACGCTCGACCGCGATGCCCCCGACGCCAAGGCGCGTTTCGAGCACAACCAGTCGCTTGCCGCGCAATTGCGCTCGAGCGTGGCAGCTGCCGCGCTGGGCGGATCCGAGGGAAGTCGCGAGCGGCATGTCGGGCGCGGCAAGCTGCTTCCGCGCGAGCGTGTCGAACGCCTGCTCGATCCGGGCAGCCCCTTCCTCGAGATCGGCCAGCTCGCCGCCAACGGCATGTACGAGGACGCAATCAACGGCGCGGGGATGATCGCCGGGATCGGCCGCGTCTCGGGTCGGCAGGTGATGATCGTCTGCAACGATGCCACCGTGAAGGGCGGCACCTACTACCCGATGACAGTCAAGAAGCACCTGCGCGCGCAGGAGATCGCGCAGGAAAACCGCCTGCCGTGCATCTATCTCGTCGACAGCGGCGGCGCGAACCTGCCGCACCAGGCCGAAGTCTTTCCCGACCGCGACCATTTCGGGCGCATCTTCTTCAACCAGGCGAATATGTCGGCGCTCGGCATCCCGCAGATCGCCTGCGTGATGGGTTCGTGCACCGCGGGCGGCGCCTACGTCCCCGCAATGTCCGACGAGACGGTGATCGTGCGCAATCAGGGCACGATCTTCCTTGCCGGACCGCCGCTGGTTAAGGCGGCGACGGGCGAGGAAATCAGCGCCGAGGATCTTGGCGGCGGCGACCTCCATGCAAAGAAATCGGGCGTGGTCGATCACCTCGCCGAAAACGACGAACACGCGCTCACCATAGTGCGCGATATCGTCAGCCATCTCGGCGACAACCATGCGGCGGCCAAGGCAGTCGAGCTGAAGGAACCGCGCCCACCCAAGTTCGACGCCGAGGACCTCTACGCCATCGTGCCGGAAGACGTGCGCGCGCCCTATGACGTGCACGAAGTGATCGCGCGCCTTGTCGACGGCAGCGAGTTCCACGAATTCAAGCAGCACTACGGCAGCACGCTGGTCTGCGGCTTCGCGCATATCTGGGGCATGCCCGTGGCGATCCTCGCCAACAACGGCGTGCTGTTCTCCGAAAGCGCACAGAAAGGCGCGCATTTCATCGAGCTCGCCTGCCAGCGCCGCATCCCGCTGCTGTTCCTCCAGAACATCTCCGGCTTCATGGTCGGCGGCAAGTACGAGGCCGAAGGCATCGCCAAGCATGGCGCCAAGCTGGTGACAGCGGTCGCCACTGCCACCGTGCCCAAGGTCACCGTGGTCATCGGCGGCAGCTTCGGCGCGGGCAATTACGGCATGTGCGGCCGCGCCTATTCGCCGCGTTTCCTCTTCACCTGGCCCAATGCGCGCATCAGCGTAATGGGCGGCGAACAGGCCGCAAGCGTCCTCGCCACCGTCCACCGCGACGCCGACAGCTGGACCCCCGAACAGGCAGAGGAATTCAAGGCCCCGATCCGCCAGAAATACGAGGACGAGGGCAACCCCTATTACGCCACCGCGCGGCTGTGGGACGACGGCGTGATCGATCCCGTCCAGACCCGCGACGTGCTCGGCCTCGCCTTCGCTGCCTGCCTCGAGGCGCCGATCCCCGAGCGCCCGCAGTTCGGCGTGTTCCGGATGTAGGCTCGCAATCCGCCGGCTCTGTGCTAGGCGGGAGCGGGGAGAGACAATGCCGACCGATCCGAACCGTCAGCCTTCGCTGCTGTCGCGCCTGGTGCGGCGCATGCTTGTGGCGCTCTATCGCTGGAAGGGCTGGCAGCTCGAGGGGGGCCGGCCCGCCTGCGACAAGTTCATCATCCTCGGTGCGCCGCATACCTCGAACTGGGACTTCGTGTTTTTTCTCGGCGCGACGCATGAACTCGGCATCCGGCCGAGCTTCATGGGCAAGCTCAGCCTTTTCAAATGGCCCGCGACCAATTTCATGCTCGACATGGGCGGCATCCCGGTCGACCGCTCGAAGAGCGGCAATTACGTCGAGCAGGTCGCCGATGCCTTCACCCGGGCCGACAATCTCGCGCTGGTCATCGCGCCCGAGGGATCGCGCACCTTCAAGGGCGGCTGGCGCAGCGGCTTCTACCACATCGCAATGGCCGCGGGCGTCCCGATCGTTCCGGCATGGGTCAACAATGAAACCATGCGCGGCGGAATGGGCGAACCGCTGATGCCGAGCGGCGATTACGAGGCCGATCTCGCCCGGTTGGCGCAATTCTACCGCCGCAAAATGCCCGATTGCGATCGCTTCCGCGCTCTGGAAGACAGTATCGGGCTGCAGGGGAAGGAGAGGACATGATCGTCGAATCGCTGATCGCCAACGCGGTGATCCTCGTCGGGCTGGCACTGCTGCTGTGGGTGCTTGCCATCCAGATCGACGACGTCAGCTTCGTCGATGCCTATTGGGGCGGCGGCATGGCGCTGCTGGCGCTGGTCAGCTGGCTGCGACTCTACGATCCCGGCCCGCTGGCAACGCTGCTGATGGCTATGACGGCGATCTGGGGGCTGAGGCTGTGCCTCTATCTGCTGCTGCGCTGGCGGCGCGAGGGCGAGGACAAGCGCTATGCGCGCATCCTCAGGAAGGATCGCGAGAAGGGGCGCTTCGCCGTGGCCGCGCTGACCAAGGTGTTCCTCGGCCAGTCGGTGCTGCTGTTCATCGTTTCCAGCCCCGCGCAATACGGCATTCTCGAGGCCAGTGCGCTGACCCCGGTCAGCGGACTGGCGCTGGTCGGCGTGGCCCTTTGGGCACTGGGGATATTCTTCGAATGGGTCGGTGACTGGCAGCTCGCCCGATTCAAGGCGGATCCTGCCAATGCCGGCAAGGTGATGGACCGTGGCCTGTGGCGCTATACCCGCCACCCCAATTATTTCGGCGATGCCTGCGTCTGGTGGGGAATCTGGATCGCGGCCGCCTCGGCCGGCTGGTGGGTCGCGGCGGCGACGGTGATCGGCCCGCTGTTCCTGACCTTCACGCTCACCCGCTGGTCGGGCGCGCCGCTGCTCGAAGGCGGGATGAAGAAATCGCGCCCCGACTACGCCGATTATCGGGCGCGCACTTCGGCCTTCATCCCGCTCCCGCCGAAGAAATCCGCCCGCTAGACCGGAAAGGGGTTTCACCCGCCCCAAAGCGTCCCTAATTTGCGAGTCGAACCGATGGGAGCGCGCGAGGCGTGAGCGAGAAGGAAATCGACGAATTGCGCAGCCGCTTCGCGCGCGAGGCGATGGCGCTGATGGAGCGTACCGGCGAAGAGGTCACGCGGACGCGGCTCGCCGCCGAATTGAAGATCGCCCGCGCCCGGCTCGACGTTGTTTTTCCCGAAGAAGGCGACCTGCTCGAGGCGGTAACCGGCGAATGGTTCGCGCCCAAGCTGGCGGTGATGGACGAGGTCATGGCCTCCGACCTGCCGCCGCCGCGCAAGATGTACGAATTTTTCGCCCGGCGTTTCCGCCTGCTGCGGCAGAACTTCCGCGACGATCCGGCAACCTTCAACCTCTATGTCGAGATGGGCGAGCGCTATTTCGAATATGCGCGCAGCTATATCGACCTCGGCGACCACTATCTGTGCGAACTGGTCGCCGAAGCGCAGGCCGAGGGGTTCCTCGCAGGGCTCGATGTCGACACGGCGATGTCGCTCATCAACCAGATGGTGAACTGCTATCTTCAGCCCTACATGATCGCGATGATCGACGACCGGCTGAGCGAGGAGAAGCTGGCGCTGATCGTCGGTGCGATCTTCGACGGGCTCGACGCCAAGGATGGCGGCGCGCGCGGCACCCAAGATATCCGCGCCGCCTGACCGCGTGCTGCCAGCTGCCGGTCGACGGTGCGCTGCCCGGCGCCAGCTCTGCCTGTTCGACGAGCGGGATGTCGGCCTGCGCGATCTGCCGCCGCACTTCGCCTCGATCGGGGGATGACAGCGGAGACGGCGCCTCCCGGGACTGGATTCTCGAAGCGGGAATCGTCTCCGACTCCCGCTCGTTTGCAGCCGCGATTCTCCGTTCAAGGCGCCTTCGCGGTGGTGGCGTACCGCAGGTGTGGTGAGGTGGCCTGGGGAGGCGCGGCCTGGGAATGGCGGAATTCCGCTGTTTTTCGCCATTCGTGGAAATATCCTGCAAAAAGCCATTGACCGAATCCCGGGTCGCGCCTAGATGGCGCTCACCGACGCGGCGCTGGCGGTTTCGACAGCCTGCCGCGATGGTCGCCAACAGAGACGGATAGCCGGTCCCCCGGTGTTAA